>CANLCX010000011.1 GCA_947489315.1 uncultured Sphingomonadaceae bacterium | reverse complement strand
CATCAATCTCTTCGACCAGCTCCGCACAATCGCTGCCCTGTCCAATGCCGTCGAGCAGCGCATCAAAATGCTCTGCCGCTGCGCGCGCCGGATGGCCTTTCATGTCCAGACCGTCCGCCATCTTGTCGAGCCGCGACAGCGCCGCCAAAAACAGCGGCGCACTCCAGCGTTCCCGTGTTCCCACTTCCTCTCCCTGATGCCAAACCGCCTCGCTCCAGCCATTAAGCCCCTTATCGAG
>CANLCX010000010.1 GCA_947489315.1 uncultured Sphingomonadaceae bacterium | reverse complement strand
TAATGTCCGCTTTCGGGATATAGCGGCCATGCCAGCAATATAATTGCCGCCCAAAAAACCTCTTTCCTACATATAACCAAATAGGTTATATTTGCATTTTCTCCCTCAACAAAGGAAATGCAGATGACCGAACACCCAACACATGAACAGTTCACCGACATCCCTGATACGGCTGATTTAGCGCACCCCAAGGAGCGCCATGATGGCTGGTCGCCGGACAAGCAGGTGACGTTCCTCGAAGCCTTGGC
>CANLCX010000009.1 GCA_947489315.1 uncultured Sphingomonadaceae bacterium | reverse complement strand
GTCCGCTATATCCTGCGATTTCAACTGGTGGACGCAACACATGCCCCGAACCGCTCGGCAGGCGTTTCATAACTGAGGGTCTTTCTGGGACGCTCGTTAAGTTCCCTTGCTACCGCATTAAGTTTGGCCTGACTATGAACCGATAGATCGGTGCCTTTTGGGAAGTATTGCCGCAGCAGTCTGTTGGTATTTTCATTGGAGCCGGGCTGCCATGGACTGTGCGGATCACAGAAGTAAACATCTGCATTGGTCGCTAGCTTGAAGCGTTTGTGATCGGCAAGTTCCTTGCCCCTGTCCCATGTCAGGGATTTATAGAGTTCACGCGGTAATTTGTGAGCTTGTTTGATGAGCGCGGAGACGACGCTGCTTGTATCCTTGTTTGCCACCTTTGCCAGCATCACGTAACGGGTGTGGCGCTCCACCAGTGTTGCAATATAGCTACCGTTTGATCCAGCGATCAGATCACCTTCCCAGTGGCCCGGTACGGCACGGTCTTCCACGCACGCAGGTCGCTCACTGATCGACACGGCATCCTTGATCTGGCCCAGACCGTCCCGCTTCAAGCTGGCATGGCGGGAACGCCGGATCGTGCGTTTGGCTCTCAGATGAGAGAGCAGCTCTTTCTTCAAGACACCGCGTGCCTGCAACATACAGGCTTTTGTAGATCGTTTCGTGTGACACCTGATTATGCTCTTCTCCTGGATATTCTAGCTTGAGCCAGCCAGCGATCTGTTCTGGTGACCAGTGGCGCTGTAGCTTGCCTGCTACTGTTTGGCACAAAGAGGAATTGCAAGCGAGCTTGCATAGCTTGGGCCGCCTTGAACGATCCCATGCCGATTGATCAGAACTGGCAGCCCGGTAGTGACTGGACCCGCCATTGCGTTTGACCTCACGGCTGATGGTCGAGGGTGAACGCTCAAGCCGCCGAGCTATGGATCGCATCGACAGACAGGCAGTCAGGCCTCTTGAAATCTCTTCGCGCTCAGCAAGAGTAAGCGCCAATCTCGACCGCCTGCGCACCGGTGGGCGAATGCCGCCAGTGCGAGACAGTAACGGATAGATCGAAGATGAACCCCGATCAAAACCCCGACCAATCGAACTCATCGATTCCCCGCGCTGCCAGCGATCCCATATCTCCTGCTTCTGCGCATCGCTAAAATATATCCGTCGTCTCTGCTTCATATCCAACACTCCATCTTCAAATCCAAAGATTAAAGTGTTGCGTCCACCAGTTGAAATCGCA
>CANLCX010000008.1 GCA_947489315.1 uncultured Sphingomonadaceae bacterium | reverse complement strand
GTTATGAAACGCCTGCCGAGCGGTTCGGGGCATGTGTTGCGTCCACCAGTTGAAATCGCAGGATATAGCGGACATTAGCGGATCGCATTGATGGGCCTTTTCTGTTCGAGATTGTGCTTCCCGCGAACTGGAAAGATATTATATAGTCGGCCCTATGAGCCAGATTACGTCGCTATATGTTTACAAGGTCGTCGGGCAGGCAAGCGATGGAGTCGAGACACGAGATTTGGTTGAAGGATTGGGGTTGGCGCCCGATGGTCCGATCGATCCCGCTCAGATGGTATCGTCAACCCACTATTATGAATTCTTTGCCGCATTGGTTGAAAGGGACCCGAGCGGCCTTGAATTGCCCTTGCGCGTCGGCGCGGCCATGCGCAGTGACGAGTTTGGGGCTTTCGGATTGGCATGGAAATCCGCGCCCAACCTGTACGGGTCTTACATCAGATCAGAGCGCTATGGCCGGGTATTAGGCAATGCTGAGGCCTACTCGCTTGAACAGGGCCCTGAGGGTGTGTTTTACAATCTTCAGAAAGCTGGCGATGGTAATCTTGGTATGCTGCTCTCTAATGAGGCAAGTCTTTCAGCGGTTGTCGCTATCAGTCAGGAAGTCGGCACAGCTCCCTTCATCCCGCAAGCGGTCTTCTTTAAACACAGCCCGAGAGGTGATCCTTCGGTATACGCCGCCCATTTTGGATGTTCGGTACATTTTGAATCGGGTCGCGACGCTCTGCTGGTTAGCGAAGAGAGTCTGGCCGCTCCTAACAGATTGGGCGACGAAACTATCGCGAAGTTCTTTGACCACCATCTAGAGCAAGAACTTGCAAAGCTCGCAGACGAGAACAGCCTGGAGAAACGTGTTCGGCTTGCGGTGGCGCAACTGCTCAGCGAAGGCGTACCGACGCTTTCACTCATCGCGTCAAAGCTGGGTATGAGCGCTCGAACACTGCAGAGACGGCTATCCGATCGAGGGCAGTCCTTTCAGAAGCTCGTTGATCTGGCCAGACAGGAGCTCGCCCAGCAGCTGCTTCGCGATACGGAGTACAGCCTTGCGGAGATTGCATTTTTGACCGGCTTCGCTGAACAAAGCGGATTCACACGGGCCTTCAAGCGGTGGGCCGGGCAGACGCCGCGCTCCTATCGTTTAAGAGTGGCTGCCAACTGACATTTTGGCGCGAACTGTCAAAAGACTGGCATCATGGGGCAAGAGTCAAAATCGCTCCCACCTTATGCATCGACTTGCACAAATCAAACAAGGAGCAAGTCAATGCACGTCCAACGCCATCAGAAAAACCTCACCCTCATTTTGGGCGGTACGGGGAAAACAGGCCGACGCGTTGCTGAACGCTTGCAACAGAATGGCCATGCTGTCCGGATCGGATCCCGTTCAGCCCATCCACCGTTCGATTGGGGCAATGAAACGGGCTGGGAGGCCTGCCTCAAAGATGTGACCGCCGCCTATATCACCTATGTGCCGGATCTGGCCATGCCCGGTGCGACCGATGCAATCCAGGCTTTCATCAGCCAGGCCAAACAGGCGGGTATCAAGCGGCTTGTGCTCTTGTCGGGTCGCGGGGAACCGGAAGCGCAAGCCTGTGAGCGCATAGTCGAGGAATCAGGGCTTGAATGGACAGTCATCAGGGCGGCCTGGTTCAATCAGAACTTCTCCGAAGGCGCTTTTATCGACATGGTGCTGGACGGCGCGATCACGCTGCCTGGAGGCGACACGCCTGAACCCTATATCGACGCCGATGATATCGCCGATGTCGCTGTTGCGGCGCTGACTGAAGCGGGTCATAGCGGGCAAATCTATGAGGTCACTGGGCCAAGGCTTATGACCATGGCGGATGTGGCTGCTGATCTGTCCGAGGCCACGGGACGGCAGATCGACTATATCGATATTCCGCATGAGGCTTTTATTTCAGAGATCACCAATTCCGGCGCGCCGAAAGATGTGGTCTGGATTTTGGATTATCTCTTCTCGACTATCCTCGACGGACGAAATGCGCATCTGACCGACGGCGTGGCGCGCGCGCTTGGCCGTCCACCCAAGGATTTTGCCGAATATGCAAGAGAGATTGCCGCATCCGGGATCTGGAGAACGGCAGCTTGAGCCGGATGGTTGCAAGTTTCCCATGTAATTCAACCCAAGAGGTATCAATCCCATGACCTACGAATGGCCCCTATATTTCTGTCTTTTTCTGGCTCTTTGGAGCGCAGTGGTCGGCGGTGTGTTTTCTGCCTTTTCGGAATTCATCATGTCGGGGCTGCTCCGCGCGGACCCGGCTGGCGGAATGGACGCGATGCAGCAGATTAATCGCACCGTCATCAAAACCCAGTTTGTTGCCGGAATAATGTCCATTCCGGTCTTTTCAATCGCTTTCGGCGCCTATGCAATATTCGTGTTTTCGGGTCCCGCATTAGTGGTGATGATTTTGGCACCGATAGTGTTTGTCCCGTCAGTCTTGCTGATGACGATGTTTGGTAATGTGCCGATGAACAATAAACTGGGCAGCTTGGATCACCGAGCCGCTGAGGCGCATGCCTATTGGCAAGAATATGGAAGGGCTTGGGCCAGGCTCAATCATTTTCGCTCGCTCGGCAGCATATTGACCGCCGGTCTCTACATCATTGCAGCGGTAACCCTGATCACCAGTGGCCAAGTCTGAAAACACATCCCAAAATATATATGAAAATGAAAGGAGCAACGCCAATGACCAGAATTCTGATCACTATTTTAGCCACAGTCCTGGCTATGGCCTTGTGGACGGGAACTGTCTTTATCGGCACCAGCGAAGGATGGTGGAAGACACCGATCACGGCTTCGGCTGCCTCTAAAGACTTTGTTGGACCTGTTCGCGATAAAGTCGCTGCCGAACATCGCGGCAATCTAGGGTTCGCTCTGATCGAAAAAGGAAAGGTGGTCGATCAATTCTCAGTCTCATCTGGCGAACCTGTCGATGAAAACTCGATCTACCAGGTCGCTTCACTGGGCAAGTGGCTGACGGCTTGGGGCGTGATGGTGCTGGTCGAGGATGGTCTGGTTGAGCTCGATGCACCCGTTTCGAAATATCTGACACGCTGGAATTTACCCGACAGCGATTTTGATCATTCGGGCGTCACGATCGGCCGACTGCTTAGTCATACCGCGGGTCTTGATGATAGCCTCGGCTATGACGGATTCGATATGCCCGAGGACGTGCAGACGCTCGAAGCGTCGCTCACCCGCGCCGAAGATGCCTCACTAGGCAAGAGCGGTATCGTCAAAGTCGGCGGTGAACCGGGGGCGGAGTGGAAATATTCCGGCGGCGGATATACTATGCTGCAACTCGTCGTCGAGGACGTTTCAGGCCTGTCATTCGCAGATCACATGAAACAGCGCATATTCGAACCGCTGGGCATGACGCGAACAACATTCGACCATAGCGAGGCAATCGCATGGGGACTCGCGGAAAATTTCACCACGACCGGCAAGACCGAGCCATTTCGCTGGTACACCGCCCTAGGCGCGACTTCACTGTTCACATCACCGGCCGACATGGCAAGATTTGTCGCAGTTCAATCACCCAGTGGTTCCCAATCGGTGTTGTCACAAGAAACGCTAACCGCAATGGCATCATCTCATGCCACATCGATGGGAGCCGATGTTTGGGGATTGGGTGTGATGCTATACGCGTCTAATAATCAGGACGGCTTCATCATCGGCCATGACGGGAATAATGAACCCGCCATCAATACGGCTGTTCGTTTTGATCCGGCTACTGGCGATGGCATTGTGGTGCTGGAGACGGGCAGTTCATTGCTTGCAACCGAAATTGCCAGTGAATGGGTGTTTTGGAAGACGGGCAATGTCGATAACCTTGCATTTGCGATGGTGCTGGAGAGCATGTTCCTTTGGATACTGGCCGGTTGCGCGATCATTCTGCTTGTCGCACTGATCATTGGTTGGCGGCAGTGGAGAAACAGGCGTATCCGAACCGGATTGTCGAACAAAGCCAGTGGAGATTCACCCTTGCAGAGCTAGTGTCCGCTTTTGCGCCCAAAGCGGACATCAGCGTTGCGTCCGCTATATCCTGCGATTTCAACTGGTGGACGCAACACATGCCCCGAACCGCTCGGCAGGCGTTTCATAACTGAG
>CANLCX010000007.1 GCA_947489315.1 uncultured Sphingomonadaceae bacterium | reverse complement strand
ATCCAACACTCCATCTTCAAATCCAAAGATTAAAGTGTTGCGTCCACCAGTTGAAATCGCACCCGAAAGCGGACATTGGGGTGTCTAATGCCGAACAGCCAAGCCAAATAATCAAGGTTCCTAGCGTCTGACTATCGGACGTTGAGGCCAAGCTCGCTGAGTAACTGCCCGGCTTGCTCCCTGGAAATCGTAGCGCCGCGAAACAAGGCCGCATCGATTAGCCGCAGGCCGCCAAGGTCTGCGCCGCGAAGATCAGCGCCTGCAAACCGTGATCCTCCCATGTTCGCATCGCGCAGGCTGCAATCTTCGAACACGGCTGCGCGGAAATCGCATTTGTGCAGGTCGGCTTGGCTGAAATCGATTTTGCGCAACGTCTGTTTATGGAAACTATAGGCAGGCAGCTTGGCATTGATGAGAAGCGTCTCCTCAAAAGTCGCGCCCATAGCACGTGCTTCCGACAGATCTGCACCGGTCAGCTTGCAGCTTCGGAATGATACAGACACGAGAGTCGAACGGCGCAGCACGGCATTGTTAAAGTCGCTCGATTGGAACAATGCTTCGGTTAAATCAGCACCGACAAATGTCGCAAAGGCACCGCGGCAGGACTGCCATATTGTGCCCTTGAGGTTGGTCCCGGAAAAGTCGACCCGGCGCAAGTTACATCGTTCAAATTTCCATCCAGCGAGATCAAGATTGGCGAGATTAACTTCTTCCAGATCGCAGTCGATCAAATGGGTGGAAGAAGAATTAGACGCCAGGCTTTCTATGTTATCTCGCGAAAGCGTCTGCTCAAGCACGGAATCATTGGAAAACAGATCATTCATCATACCACTCAAAAACTATGAGGTTTCAATATCGGCTATGCGCAAAAATACTGACGTTGCGCTAAATTAATGCCCAACAGTCTCCCCGCGTTTCAAGCCCGATAATGCCAGCTGCTCATCAATTTGTGCCATTAATCGCTCCAGTCCGTCTTCCGACTTTGCTTCCGCCCGCGCGACCAGCACATCTTGGGTATTGGATGCCCGAAGCAGCCACCAACCATCGTCCGTGTTCACCCGTGCGCCATCAGTATTATTGACGTCGGCACCACTGGCTGCAAGCCGTTCGAGTATTTCCTCGATCACGGTGAATTTACGGCTTTCATCGACCTGAAAGCGCATTTCCGGCGTGTTGATCATCTCGACCATATCGCTGCGCAGCTGCGTTACGCTCTTGCCAATATTGGTTGCCGCCTGAATCAAGCGAATGGCGGCATAAGGAGCATCGTCAAAACCGTAATAATCATGTTTGAAGAATACATGACCGCTCATTTCTCCGGCAAGCGGAGAGGAAACTTCCTTCATTTTGGACTTAATCAGGCTGTGTCCGGTCTTCCACATGAGCGGCTTGCCGCCAAGTTCGGCGATCCGGTCATAAAGCGCTTGGGACGCCTTTACGTCCGCGATAATCGTTGAACCAGGCTCAGAATTGAGAACGTCTTCGGCGTAGATTTGCAGCAGTTGATCACCCCAGATTACGCGGCCTTCGCCATCAATCGCACCGATGCGGTCGCCGTCGCCATCAAAAGCTACGCCGAAATCGAGGCTTTTCTCCGCGACAAGCGCTTTGAGATCGGCGAGATTCTTCTCTTCCGTAGGATCAGGATGATGATTAGGAAAACTGCCATCTACATCTGTGTAGAGAAGATGATGCTCGCCGGGCAGGTTGGCGGTGAGCTTTTCGATGACCGGCCCGGCCGCGCCATTGCCGGCGTCCCAGCCGATTTTCATCGCACTTCCGGTAAAATTCTTGGTCAATCGTGCGACATACTCTTCAATTATATCAATACGTTCGATGCTTCCAACCGCGTCATCGGCTGGCGCATCCCAGTCGCCGCTCGCCGCCATCGCGCCGAGCTTCTGGATATCCGCTCCGAAAAACGGACGCCCCTGAAATACCATTTTGAAGCCGTTATAATCGGCGGGATTATGGCTGCCGGTTATCTCGATGCCGCCTTGCACCTGTTCTAGCACGCATTCGGCATAGTAAAGCATCGGGGTTGGCCCCATGCCAATTGAAACCGCATTAACCCCGGCATCGTTAAGTCCCTCGATCAGCGCGTCTTCCAGCATCGGCGAGCTGGTCCGGCCATCATAGCCTGTTGCGACCGCCGTTCCCCCTGCCCGCGCGATCAGCGTTCCAAAGCCGCGCCCAATGGCATAGGCATCATCATTGCCCAGCGTTTCTCCGATGATCCCGCGAATATCATATTCCCGCAGGCTGGATGGATCGAACTGATGGGATGTGCGTGCGGTCATGGACTATTTTTCCTTTGGGGAAGTGGATCTGATGGCGGGATAGGGCGAGAGCCCGATAATATAAAGGCCGTCGTGCAAAAGCTAGCCCCCGCATGGCTTCCGTATCGCACCGGACGGGCAGTTTAGCGGTGATTGATGGTCTCCAGCTCCTCCAGTAAAATATCGCGGGCCCGATTAATCTGACGTGCTAAATCCTCGTCACCACCGCGGTCGGGGTGATGTTCGGCCAGGCGTTCGCGCCATGCGGCGTTAATCGCCGCCCGCCCCGCTCCGTCTGCGACACCGAGAAGAGAACGCGCCCGGTCGAGTTCGAAGTTACGGGGTTGACGCTCGTCGGGCTTACCGAATTTAAGAGCACCCAAAAACTTTGAACCGCGCCACGCTGCCGCTGCGATGACAAGCCCGCCTCCCATGGCCCAGTTTCCACCGCGCAACATATTAATGCCGAGCAGGGCTATCGCAACGGCCATCCAGTCATTGGCGGTCATGGTCTTGGCACGGCCAGACAGGAACAAGGCGGCGATAACGGCAGCGCTGAGTACCAGCATGAAAGTCATAGGTCAGGCGACCAATTGGGGTTTGCCAAAGCTCGGTCGTTCGCCCTCTGGTTGTGGCAGCGCTAGATGTTTGATCAATTCACGCAATTCCTGGCGAGCGGCAATATGGCTGGTGGCGAGGCGCCCGAGATGCTGTTTGTCGAGCATGGTCAGTCCCGCCGGGAACAGTTCGCGGTAAATGACCCGTTCGCTCAGTCCTGGAATGACCCGAAAGCCGACGCGTTGTGATAACTCGGTAAGCGCGGAGATAACGCGCTGCATATTATGCGCCTCGACATGTTGGGTCCGATTGCGCAGCACCACCCAGTCGATCGTTGTGCCATCCGCCTTGGCGCGGGCTTTGCGCGCTTCCCAAATGAGTTCGGCGTAAAAGCTGAGTTTGCGGACTTTAAAGGTTTCCGGATCGACTTGTCCGATCAGGTCAAAATCGACAAAGCTGTCGTTAATAGGCGTGACGAGCGTATTGGCGCGGGTAGCGACAAAGCGCGCAAATTTGTCGTCGCGACCCGGCGTATCATAGAGTAGATAATCGACACCGTGGCCCATGCGCTCAATAAGCTGCTCGAGCCTAGCGAGATTGTCATCCTCGAAAACCCCGAAAAAGGGTATGGGAACTTCAATGTTGAGCCGGCCCATGGTCGCTTGGCGGTTTTCCAGATAACGATAGAGTGTCCGTTGGCGCGGATCGAGATCAATGACGGCAACCTTATGCCCTTGATAAGCAAGCGCAACGGCGACATGCACCGCAGTGGTGGATTTTCCGGTTCCGCCTTTTTCATTGGCGAATACAATATGATGCGCTCTGCTATCGGCCACTTGCTTTTGCACCCCTGTTTAACGGATGTCTCGGCGTTTGCCGTGACTCTGGTAATTCCCGCTAATTGCTCTTGCGATAGATGTGTTTCTTTTTCACATGCCTATCCCTCTTAGAGAACCCAATTTTCAATTTGAGACAAAGTTTTAAAAACCACCGCCCCGCAGGGATTGCTAGCCTAAATGAAGTTTGAATAAAAGCATCAGTGACAAAAACTTACGATTAACTTGATTGTGAAAGTGCTAGTTTGGAACAACATAGCCATATGTTAACTTCATATTGCTCGGACATGTCGACGACTCAATTAAAGGTCGCATTGACTATGTCTGCAACATCCCGGAAGCGGACATTTGGCGCGTACGATAAATCTATCGACCAGATACCCGTCACTAACTGACTGTAACATATACACGGCCAACACCCTCATCACCACGGTCATGCTCTACCGTATAATCAAAGTAGGTTACGCCAGTAAAATTGGCGTTGGGCGTGATTGTAACTGTTCCGTCCGCATTGAGCACAGCATTGATTTCTCCTGCCGTTGCAGTTGGAACACTGATGCCTGTCAAAGACGAAAGTCTGCCAAAAAAATGCGAAGCACTGTTTGGCCTGGGTGAAACATGGACATCATTGTCATTAAACGGCCCATTTCCATTCGATCCAACATCGCTTGCAGGAACAATATATTGCCCGCCCCTCGGAATTCTATAAAAATCGGGTAACGGAAAGAAATTAGCCTCTGCATCAACTGGAATTTGTTCTGAAAATCGGGCAGTGCGGTCTAGAATAGCCTGTGTTGTAACCGACAGCGCTGCGTTGGCTGCCGCGTCATCGTTTCGATTAAGTAATTCCAGCAACTCAGGGACTAGATAACCCCAAATTCCAAGCTTGAAACGGGCCGCAACTCCTCGATTTGCTATACGGACGCCGATCGCTGCCGCATAGGCGTTGACCAAATGTGCCGCGGCAGAAATGGTTTGTTCGGAAGGCGGAGAACTATTAGGCTTAGAACGAATGGCCGATTGCAACAATTTCGACATTTCCGAATTTGTGTAAATAAACTCTTCGGGAGCTGATTCTAGATAGTCCCTGAAAACATCATAATCGGTAGCATAGAAGCTTGAAGGGCTTTGGATGGCCGCTTGAACAGTGGGGACTTGGATATAGTACGCTGCGGCAGCAACCGCGGAGATGCGAATATGATGGGCTATCAAGCGCTCTGCATCGGCCTTGGTGATCCCATCCGTGGACGATAGCTCGTCAGTAGGAATGAAACTTGTAAGGTCGCGGTCTTGCGAAAGGCCAAATAAGCTGTTTCGAATACCAAGTTGGGTCTCAAGCTTGCTTTCGGTATTGGATTCCGCCAACAACGTAGAAATCGGGGACACTACCAACGAATTCGTTGGTGCGCGGTATTGAAAAACAAGCGATCCGGCGGTGTCTAACCCAGAGGCTTGTTTGTCCAATTCAGCATAGTCATCTCTGATAGTACCGAAAAATGCTCCTACTAAACGGGGCGCAACGCCTGGATAGCGACCACGACGGTCGCTGAGGGCAGTAAAGACGCCATCGGCGCTATTTGGATTAAATCCATTTGCATAGAATCGAAACTCGGTGAGAGTTTCGAAACCGCTTACTGCGGTAACGGTGGGACGAGGTGTCGGCGGAGGAGTTGGAGTTGGCGGTGGAGT
This sequence comes from uncultured Sphingomonadaceae bacterium, assembly GCA_947489315.1. Lineage (GTDB taxonomy): Bacteria > Pseudomonadota > Alphaproteobacteria > Sphingomonadales > Sphingomonadaceae > Parasphingorhabdus. Next base: position 127,314 of record CANLCX010000007.1, on the reverse strand, counting down.
TGGAGCCGGAGAAGTTGGCAATGATACTGGCGGTGATGAACTGCTGCTGTCGCCTCCACAAGATGTTATTGAAATCACTATTCCAGCGAGCACAGTAATACGCAGAATCTTCATTTGTTTCGTTTGCCCCTATATTTAAGAAGGACGTTAGCATCGGCCATTTTGTTAAGCAATGATCCGCTATGCAAACTTTGATTCTGTTACAATTTAGTATCCCCTTTTGCGCCCATAGCGGACATTAGCGTTGTGACTGCTTTATCCTGAAAGCAATCTTTTCAATTCTATCGGGGACCACCCCGCAATTACCCCCCGGGGTGTTAATGCAAAAAAGAGTTTCATGTCGTAACGCCAAAGGTGTCAGGAGACACCAAGATGAAATTCGTTTTACTGGAATCACGCGGCGGCGACTATATGGTGGTTGTGGAAAATATCGCATGGCTAAGGACCGGTGAAAACGGTCAGACCAATGTCGGTATGGTCGGAGGATCACCGCTGCTTGTTGTTGGAAGCATTGAGGAAACCGCCAAGACCATTCAAGGCGGTTAATACCATCAAATTATCGCGCTTAATGGCCCAGATTACCAGCCACCGTGCTTGTCTCGCTGCCGCTTTCGGTAATAATAGATGCCGATGCCGGCGGCGGTGACCAACAAGGCGATCAGCCCATAAGCAATTTGTAATCTAATCGGCATATTGGTCCTTTTCCGCATTTGCTTCATCGGCAAATTCGGTGGTTATTTCGGCATCGAGCCTGTCGATCGGGTCGATATGACCGGCCTCGCGTTTTTCTGCCTGAATGGCTTCCAAGCCCCATGCCTTGGCCGCTGCCGCCGCAATTTTGCGGCGACTTTCCAGGGGATCATTGGCGGCCAGATCAAGCTGGCGGGCTTCTTGCGCCCGGCAAACTTCAGCTTTTACGCGCATCCTCGCTTACTTTCCGCGTCCGGTTTTCATATGTTCAAGGCCCTTAACAACGCCGCTCTTTGCCGATGGGTTTGACGCGTTGGTCTTTACTTTTTCAGCTTTCGGCTTGCGCACTTCGCGCTTTGATTTTCTCTGTGATTTAGCCATGATGGTGTTCCTTCAGTTAATGGTCGAAACAGGCAAATGACGGTCGGTATTAGCCGCCGGAACCGCTTGGGATTCAAATGCACGAGGATAGATGCGCGTTATTGCCGGTCTTTTGCATCGCTTATGCTGCGGTCTGTCGAGAACCCGGGCACAGCTTATGCTTCTCCTGTCTCAGGAAAGCCAATCAAAGGAATTTTTGATTGTGAAGAGACACCGTCAGACAGTGTTGCAATGGACATATCGCAACGACGTAGTTTCCATATAGGGATTGATAGCGGCCTTTGTAAGGCAATCGCGTCGATTGAGCCGGAGCAGTGGGTCGAGTGGAACGGTAATCCACCCATCGCCCCAATAAAAAAGGCGACCCGCAGGCCGCCTCTTTCGTAACTTGTATAATGGTTGGTTTAGCGTTTCGAGAACTGGAAGCTCTTACGCGCTTTCGCCTTACCATATTTCTTACGCTCGACCTTACGGCTATCGCGGGTCAGGAAGCCTGCCGCTTTGACCGTGGCGCGCAGCGCTGGTTCATATTTGGTCAGAGCCTGTGAAATACCATGTTTCACAGCGCCAGCCTGGCCAGATAGTCCGCCGCCTTTGACCGTAACGTTGACATCATATTGACCTTCACGATCGGTGATCGCAAAAACCTGATTGAGAACGAGACGCAGCGTTGGGCGGGCGAAATAGGTTTCCTGATCGCGGCCATTGACTGTGATCTTACCTTTGCCGGGCTTGATCCAAACACGGGCTACGGCGTCTTTACGACGACCAGTTGCATAGGCACGGCCCTGTTTATCCAAAATCTGCTCACGCAGTGGCATGGTTGAGACAATGATCTCAACAGCTTCTTCACCGTCGCCTTCGCCTTCAGCAGCAGGCGCGTCAACAACAACGTCGCCAGCAAGTTCTTTAAGATCAGCGAGATCGGTTTTTACGCCGTCTTTGTTATCTGGTGTCATTTTGTGCTCACCTTATTCTTACGATTCATGGAAGCCACATCAAGCGGCTGTGGGTCTTGGCCAGCATAAGGATGCTCGGTGCCATTAAAGAGGTGCAAAGCACGCATCTGCGCAAAGCCGAGCGGGCCTTTTGGAATCATGCGTTCAACCGCTTTTTCCAAAACACGCTCAGGAAATTGACCTTCAAGGACTTTTTCGGCTGTGCGCTCTTTCAAACCGCCGGGATAGCCGGTGTGCTTGTAATAGATTTTGTTCTTCAGCTTGTTACCGGTGAACTTCACCTTGCCCGCATTGATCACGATGACGTGATCGCCGCAATCAACATGCGGGGTGTAGCTTGGCTTGTGCTTGCCGCGCAGGATGTTGGCAATGATGGAGGCAACGCGGCCGACAACAAGGTCTTCGGCATCAACAATATGCCATTTCTTTTCGACGTCTGCGGGTTTAACCGACTGCGTCTGTTTGGTGATAGCCTTCATGGGCTGAACTCCCTTTGGAGCCCTCCGTTGTGGAGAGCGACGAATCAAAATGATAAAAGCCGAGCTGATGCCCGGCCGGATGAGGCGCTATTGGTCCTGTTTTCGCTTCAAGTCAAGCGAAACTGCGGCTTTGCTAGCGGGTATAATGATACCATATCTATTCGGTAATCTGTCCGGAGAGCCATTTTGCATAGGCGGGATCACTGTCGTCTGCGGACCAGCTTAAGATGGCCGGCGTGTCATAGCTGTGGAGCGCTTTCAAGCGCGCCATCGCTGGTTTGGTTAGGGATTCCACGGTTTTTAATAGGACCGGATATTCCTGCTCTTCGCAAAGCTCACCTTCCCAGACATATTGCGAAACCGCTGGCGCGAAATGATTGGCGCAGGCGATTAGTTTTTCTTCGATCAGAGTCTTGGCGACCCGCTTTGCTTCTGTGCTGGATCCAAACACGGAGTAAATAAGAACGGGCTGGTCGGTCATGCTTTTATAGAAGCAGGGTTTCCGCGGCCCAGGACATGAATACCCCACGCCGTCGCGGCCACAACCAGCGCCCCGACCGCCTGATGCAATACCGCCAGAACAATGTCCATTCCGGTCATCACGGTGGCAATGCCGAGCAATATCTGAATGCCAAAGGCGCTGTGGATTGCAACGGATGCCATGCGCGATTGACCGCGGACCTTGCGGGCCAGCACAATCAACACACCGACTGTCACCCACGCCCACCAGCGATGGATGAAGTGAGTGAGATAAGGATCATTATTCACCGCCGCCCATGCGCCAAAGGTGAAATCAATGCCTTCCGGCACAAGGCTATCATTCATTAGCGGCCATGTGTTGGAGACATAACCCGCATTGAGGCCTGCGACATAGGCGCCGAACAAGAGCTGCAGGAATAGCACCAGCGCCACGATCAAACCAAAGCCGGTCATCCGAGCGGGCGTCACCGCGCCGACAGCCAGACGCCGCAGATCAAGTGCAGTCCAGACCAGACAGGCCAATATAAACAGCGCGAGCAACAAATGGGTCGCAAGCCGGAAATGGCTTACATCGGTAAGCTCTGATAGCCCGGAACTCACCATCCACCAGCCGATGAAACCCTGCAAGCCGCCGAGAAACAACAGGCCAGTCAAACGCAAGCCATAGCCCTTTGGGATGGCCCGTTTCACGGCAAAATAGAGAAAGGGCAAGGCAAAGGCCAAACCGATCACCCGACCCAAAAGCCGGTGAATCCATTCCCAGAAATAGATAAACTTAAAGTTCGCAAGCGTCATGCCTGCCGGGCCGGTAATCTCAATATATTCCGGGATCTGTTTGTATTTTTCAAACTCGGACAACCAGTCCGCATCGCTGAGCGGCGGAATAGCGCCCATAATCGGTTTCCACTCGGTGATCGAGAGGCCTGATTCGGTCAGCCGCGTGATACCGCCAACGATGACCATCAAGAACACCAGAAAAGCGACCGATAACAACCAGTTGGCTACCGCTATTGGCCGGGAGCGGGTGGCGTCCTGGTCGGGTGTTGTGGCGGAAATGGTCGAGCTCGTCATGGGGGCTATGTGATGCTTTTTTGGCCCGAAGACAAGGGCTGCGGAACGCGGCGGACTACGGGAATTGGTGCAGGTGGGGAAGGGCACGACAATCGGGAATAGAGTGATCGTGGGAAACGGGCATCGCTCATCGCAAAGATTCTTCGCTCCAGACCGAAATGATATGTTGTATCTTAACACAACGCAGCCTATATCTCGAACGCTCACTTGAACGAATGGAACGACGAGTCGTGTTTACGACATCAAATCTTTGGAACAAAGACGGCCTGCTGGCCAAGGACGGATTATGGGACCGCATCGCGGTGCTCGTCTCTGGCCTGTGTCTGGTCCATTGCATTTCGACCATGGTGTTTGTGGCGCTCTTGTCATCTGCAGCGGGCGCGCTGCTGGACCCGATTGTTCATGAAATCGGTATTGGTGTGGCCATTGCACTGGGCCTGTTCACACTGGGCCGCGGCGTAATGGATCATGGCTATGTCATGCCAGCGGCGATTGGCGGGCTTGGGCTTGGTATCATGGCGGGTGCGATTACCATCGGCCATCAAGGCGATCATGGCGGAACGGAAATATTGTTCACTATGGTTGGTGTTGGGATACTCGCGCTGGGGCACGACCTGAATTACCGCGCAACGCATTAGTTTATTAGTTTATTTGACCTCAGGCGCCGGGCGCGGGCATCCGCCCGCTTGGCTATCCTCGCATAAGCTCGGGCGCGCGGTCGCGCTTGCCTCGCTGCGCTCGGTTCGGCGCGACCTTGAGGGATATCATCAAACCGAGCGCAGCGAGGCAAGGCCGACCGGCCGCCGCGCCTTATGGCGCGTAGCCAAGGCGACGGATGTCGCCGCCCGGCGCTTGAGGTTAAACAAAGAATCCCCTCCTCTTGCCCCCATCGCCAAAAATCCCTAAATCATAAACATGGGAAAACATGATCATCACGAGCATCACGGCGAGTCTCTCGCGGATGCGGCACGCCATAATCTCGAAGCATCCGGGGAAAAATGGACCGATACACGCGCCGCGATTTTTGAAGCGCTGTCGGGCTTTTCGCGCCCTGCCTCAGCTTATGACATAGCCGAACTGGTCTCGACCGCGCGCGGCAAACGCGTCGCACCGAACAGCGTGTACCGGATTCTCGACCTTTTCGTCGCCAAAAACCTCGCCATGCGCGTGGAAAGCGCCAATGCCTATCTCGCCAACAGCCATCCCGGCTGTGAACATGATTGCATCTTCCTGGTATGTGATACGTGCGGAGAGGCGACCCATATCGACGATGATGCCTTGTCATCAAAGGTACGGGATGTAGCGCAAGAACAAGGGTTTAGCTCAATCCGCCCGGTCATAGAAGTGCGCGGCGTCTGCCAGAAATGTAGCTAAAGCCGCTTTTTTGCGGATCAAACCAGCTCGTCAGCAAATATTCATGGCGTTTCTGCTGAATGTTCGACATTAGCGGCCAATATCGCTAAAGATGGGACGAAACAGGGAGTAAATATGCCAGGTCCAAAAACACCGCTTCTGGATACAGTATCATTTCCAGCGGATCTGCGAAAATTGAAACCGGAGCAATTGCGGCAATTTGCCGATGAATTGCGCGCCGAGGTTATCGACACTGTTTCCGTAACCGGCGGCCATTTGGGCGCGGGACTAGGCGTGGTAGAACTGACCGCTGCCATCCATTATGTCTTTAACACGCCCGAAGATCGCCTGATCTGGGATGTCGGCCATCAATGCTATCCGCACAAGATTATCACTGGCCGCCGCGACCGTATCCGTACGTTGCGTCAGGCCGACGGACTATCCGGCTTCACCAAGCGCAGTGAAAGCGAATATGACCCCTTTGGCGCAGCGCATAGTTCTACCTCGATCAGCGCCGCTTTGGGCTTTGCCGTGGCTAACAAGATGCAGAACAAGCCAGGCCGCGGTATTGCCGTCATTGGCGATGGCGCGATGAGCGCGGGCATGGCCTATGAGGCGATGAACAACGCGCAGGCCGCAGGCAACCGACTGGTCGTCATTCTCAATGATAATGATATGTCGATCGCGCCGCCGGTTGGCGGACTATCGGGCTATCTCGCCCGGCTGGTATCTTCCAGCGAATATCTCGGCATCCGCAAATTTGCCAGCAAAGTGACCGCAAAACTCTCCCGCCGTGTGCACAAAGCCACTGCCAGAGCAGAGGAATATGCCCGCGGCATGGCGATGGGCGGCACGCTGTTTGAGGAGCTCGGCTTTTATTATGTCGGTCCGATTGATGGCCATAATATGGATCAGCTAATCCCGGTGTTGGAAAATGTCCGCGACAATGCCGAAGGACCTGTGCTCATCCACTGCGTCACCGAAAAAGGCAAAGGCTATAAATTTGCCGAAGAAGCCGCTGACAAATATCATGGCGTCGCCAAATTTGATGTAGTGTCCGGAAAACAAGACAAAGGCCCCGGTGGCGGACCGCCTGCCTATCAGAATGTCTTTGGCGAAACACTGGCGAAGCTGGCCGATACTGACCCTCGCATTTGCGCGATTACCGCTGCCATGCCTACCGGCACCGGTGTCGACAAATTTGCCAAAGCGCACCCCGACCGCGCCTTTGACGTTGGTATTGCCGAACAACATGGCGTGACCTTCGCCGCTGGTCTGGCCGCGCAAGGGATGCGCCCCTTTGCCGCGATCTATTCCACCTTCCTGCAACGCGCCTATGACCAAGTTGTTCATGATGTGGCGATCCAGAATCTGCCGGTACGCTTTGCGATTGACCGGGCCGGACTGGTCGGCGCGGATGGCAGCACCCATGCCGGATCGTTCGATGTTACCTATCTCGCGACCCTGCCCAATATGGTGGTGATGGCTGCCGCCGATGAGGCAGAGTTGGCTCATATGACCTATACAGCTGCGGAATATGACGACGGCCCCATCGCCTTCCGCTATCCGCGCGGCAATGGCACCGGCGTCGCTATCCCTGAAAAACTCGAAAAGCTCGAAATCGGCAAGGGCCGGATCGTGCGCGAAGGCAGCAAAGTTGCGATCCTTTCGCTCGGCGCGCGCTTGACTGAAGCGCTCAAAGCCGCAGACCGTCTCGACGCCAAGGGCCTCAGCACCACCGTCGCAGATTTACGTTTTGCCAAGCCGCTGGATGAAGATCTGATCCGCAAATTGCTGACCACCCATGAGGTTGCGGTCACCGTTGAAGAAGCATCTGTTGGCGGTCTCGGTGCACATGTGTTGACGCTGGCATCCGATACAGGCCTTACCGATGCGGGCCTGAAAATTCGCACCATGCGCTTGCCGGATGTGTTTCAGGACCAGAATAAACCGGATGTCCAATATGCCGAAGCCGGGCTGGATGCCGACGGTATTGTTGATACCGTGCTAAAGGCGCTGCGTCATAATAGTACCGGTGTTGAGGAAACGGGCGCGCGGGCTTAATTTATTTGACCTCGGGCGCCGGGCGCGGGCATCCGCCCGCTTGGCTTTCCTCGCATAAGCTCAGGCGCGCAGTCGCGCTTGCCGACGCGATGCGTCGGATCAGCGCGACCTTTTATGCAACGTCTGTGATCATCATCCGAGCGTAGCGAGGCAAGGCCGACCGGCCGCCGCGCCTTATGGCGCGTAGCCAAGGCGACGGATTTCGCCGCCCGGCGCCTGAGGTCCAAAAAAGAATCCCCTCAGAACTTCAGCTGAAACCGCACCGCGCCGCCGAAATCATCGTTGAGGGCTTCAAAATGCCCCGGCTCCTGCCGCCAGAAAAGGTTGGTATTGAGATACCCACCCCATAAGGGCGTCGCATAAGCCAGTTCGCTGACCAGCTCGCGGCCTTGCGGGGCGAGATTGAGCGTTCGCTGACCAAATTCGGTTTGCAGGGTTTCATAGCTATAACCGACAGGCAGATTGAGATTGAGCCCGCCGGATGACACCCGCAGCGGCTGCGCAAAGCGGAAGGCGATCTGATCCGAACCGCTGAACAATCCAGCCTTGCTAATATCGGCAGAGAAGCTGCTTGTCCGCAACGTTCCGCCCGTCACCAGACTGGCGCTTTCCGCCTGCGTCCAGCCCTGACGCCAACTGGCACCGGCACGCCAGCCATTGCCCATGTCATAAGCGGCGCGGCCATCGACAAACCAGCTCTGCGCGCCGCGCGCACCGATTGTATCGACAAACAGCGAACCCAATATCGTATTCCCTTCGCTCAGCCAATTCGCGGCGATGCTGAAGGACGCCGCGCCGATCTCGCGATCCAGGGCAAGGCCGAGACCGCTGAATCGATACCGTTCGCGATCCACGCCAGTCAGATCATCGAGTCTGCTCTCGTCGCTATCCAATTGCGCGGCTCCGCTTTCCGCGCTCGCGGTCAGCCCAAAGCCGGAAATTTCACGGCGCACGGCCAGCGCGCTTTTCACTTGTCCGGTAAAACCGCGTTCGCTGGTCGGTGTTGGCGCGACCAGAAAGGCGGGTGTACGGGCACCTTGCATCTGCGCGACCAGTCCGCTGGCATTGCGCCTAAAACCGAACGCTACCTTCATCTTTGGCGAGACTTGCGTCATCACCGAAGCCGCTAACATCCGCGCCTTGCGGGCATTGCTGTCCGACAGGGTCAGATTATCGCGGTCAATTACTCCGGCAGACGAGCGGCCGATATTGACGGCAATCTGGACACCAGCGCTGGACGCGGTCATATTACGGCGGTCACCGCTCAGCGCGCCAGTCAGCTTATATTCCGGCACCGCGACTTTCAGATCATGCGCCAAGTTGAGCGCAAAAGCGCGGTCAAAGCCATCCAATATCACGGCACCGACATTCTGCCCCTGCAACGCGGCATCACCCATCGCCGCTGAGGTTTGACCACCGGATGCCGTCAGATCAACTGCAACCTGGCCGCCCGCAAGCGAGGACTGACCCTGCGGTTGAAAGGCAGCGGCAATGTCCAGCACACCGCGACCATAGATGGCATCGGTTCCGGCGTCACCGGCATCCCGCGCACTGGTTAGCAGCAGGTCGACAATCTGCGCACCGGTCAAATTGGGGAATGCCTGCGCCAGCAAAGCAACGGCTCCGGAAATCTGCGGCGCGGAAAAGGATGTGCCGCTCCATAAGAAAGCGGTGCCGGCATTATCATCCGCCTGCACCCGCTCGCCCAATGCGGTCAAGAAATTGGCAGACTGCGCGCCGGCACGATTGCTGAACGAGGAAATATTTTCGCTGGCTCCGACGGAACCGGCGATGATGACATGACCGTTGCCGCTATCGGCTATGCCAGCCGCGAAACCGTCTGGCGTCGCTGCGCCGTCATTGCCCGCAGACACCACAACCACCACGCCTGCGGCGGCTGCATTGGCAATCGCATTACGCACCGAGTTGGAAATATCGGGGCCACCCAAGGAAATATTGACCACCTTGGCGCCGCTGACCCGCGCCTGATTAATCGCCGAGGAAATCGCCCCGCTATTGTGGCTGCACCCGTCATCATCCGGGTCATCGGGATCATCCATCGCGCAGCTTCCCGGACTATCGGTACGCAGGACCAATATGTCACTGTCAAAGGCGACGCCGTGAACCGCAATGTCATTTTTGCCCGCCGCAGCCACCGACGTTACCGCCGAGCCATGACCGCCTTCATCGCCGATGCCACGATTGCCCGCAAAATCCTGACTATCCGGATGAATCCGACCCACAAATTCGGCGCTATTGGGATTAATACCGCTGTCAATCACGCCGACTATGATCCCGTCGCCCGTCGCACCGGCATTATAGGCCGCAATGGCGCCATGCTGTTGTAGGCCATCGGAGCGCCGAAATTCCGCCGTATCAAAAGATATTGGCGTGGGAGTCGGCGTAGGGGTTGGAGTCGGCGCGGGCGTGGGAGTTGGTGTAGGCGTGGGGACAGTTGGTGTGGGGGTCGGGGCAGGGCGAGAACCACCGCCGCCACATGCCGAAAGCAGGACCAGCGGCAACAATGCTGTTCCCAAATAATAGCCGCGACCAAACCGATATTTTGTCATCTTTACGCACTTCCCCGATTACACGCATATGTATAGTACGGCGCGCTTACCGACAGCTTAACAGCGATCAATACTTGCCCGAACGCGGCGGAGTGATTAGGCGCTTCGACCATGCCATCGGAATTTTCTCATGTCGATCACTGGATATTTGATCTGGATAACGTGCTCTATCCCGCCGAGTGCGATTTATTCTCGCTGATCGACATCAAGATGGGCGAATATATCGAACGGGCGCTGGACTGTGATCCGGTCGAAGCCCGCAAGGTGCAGAAAAGCTATTTCCATGATCATGGCACGACGCTCGCCGGATTGATGCATCATCACGGCACGGACCCAACCGATTTTCTGGATTATGTCCATGATATCGACATGAGCCGCCTGTCCCATGCCCCTGGTCTGCACAAGGCCATCGCGGCCTTGCCCGGCGAGAAGCTGGTCTTCACCAATGGCGACCGACCCTATGCGGAGCGGGTGCTGGACAATCGCGGCCTTGGCGGATTATTTGACCAAATCCATGATGTCGTCGCGACCGACTTGATCCCCAAGCCCGAAAAAGCCGCTTATGACAGTCTCATCAACACCACCGGCATTGATCCGACACGCTCTTTATTTGTCGAAGACATGGCGCGCAATTTGCGTCCGGCGAAAGATTTGGGCATGACGACCATCTGGGTCAATACCGGTTCGGAATGGGGTGCGCGCGACCATGCACCGGACTATATCGATCACGAAATTGCAGATTTGGAAAGCTGGGTCACCAGCCTCTAACGGAACAGGGAAGAAACACCGCTATGACAACAGAACTGATGAACGCTATTGAAAGCGCCTGGGAAAAACGCGAATCACTGAGCATTACCACCCAAGGCCCGGAGCGCGATGCGGTCAACGCCGCGCTAGCCAGCCTCGACAATGGCTCGGCGCGTGTCGCGGAAAAGCAAGGCGACAAATGGGTCGTCAACCAATGGCTGAAAAAGGCGGTGCTGCTCTCCTTCCGCCTCAACGACAATCAAGTGATCGAAGGCCCCGGCGGCGCAAATTATTGGGACAAGGTGCCCAGCAAATTTGCTGACTGGGGCGAAAACCGTTTCCGCGAAGCTGGTTTCCGGGCGGTCCCCGGCGCGGTCGTTCGCCATGGTTCCCATATCGGCCGCAACGCCGTGTTGATGCCCAGCTTCGTCAATATTGGCGCTTTCGTTGATGAAGGCGCGATGATCGATACCTGGGCCACCGTTGGCAGTTGTGCGCAAATTGGCAAAAACGTCCATATTTCAGGCGGCGCTGGCATTGGCGGCGTACTCGAACCCTTGCAAGCGGGACCTGTTATCATTGAAGACGGCGCGTTTATCGGCGCGCGCAGCGAAGTGGCCGAAGGCGTTCGTGTGGGTGAGGGCGCAGTGCTCTCCATGGGCGTCTATCTCGGCGCTTCGACGAAGATTATCGACCGCGTAACCGGCAAAATCTATATCGGTGAAGTGCCGCCTTTTGCTGTTGTCGTTCCCGGTTCAACGCCGCCCAAGGCCAATATCGATGGCGTCCCCGGACCATCGCTCTATTGCGCGGTGATCGTTAAGACGGTCGATGCGCAAACACGCTCCAAAACCGGAATTAACGAACTGCTGAGAGACTGAAGCCATGTCGAAATTGGTAAACCATGTCGCCGCAACGCTGGGGGAGAATGATCACCCCTATCGCAATGGCGCATGGACGCCTAATTTTGACGAATATGATGCCGATGACATGGAAGTCATTGGCACCATCCCCGGTGACATAGACGGCATTTACATCCGCAATACCGAAAATCCCGTGCATGACAGCATCGGGCGCTATCATCCCTTTGACGGCGATGCGATGCTGCACATGATGCGGATTTCGGGCGGCAAAGCGACCTATCGCAACCGCTTTGTCCGCACGGAGGGGTTCGAAGCCGAAGCCAAAGCAGGCGGGCCGCTATGGGCCGGGATCATGGGCAATCCAGCCGATTCCAAACGCCCCGGTTGGGGGGCGCATGGCGGCGTGAAAGACAGCACGTCGACAGATGTTGTTGTCCATGCCGGACAGATATTGTCGACCTTTTGGCAATGTGGCGAAGGATATCGGATTGATCCGACAACCGGCGCCACGATCGGCACCGAAAGCTGGGTCCCGGACGAGGGTATTTCCGCTCATGCCAAAACCGATGAAGCGACCGGTGAATTGCTGTTCTTCAACTATTCCAAAAACGCGCCTTACATGCATTATGGCGTGGTCGGGGCAGACAACCAGCTAAAGCATTTCATTCCTGTCGAACTGCCTGGACCGCGCCTGCCCCATGACATGGCCTTTTCGAAAAACTATTCGATCCTGAATGATTTTCCTCTATTCTGGCGCGAAGAACTATTGCCGCAAAATTTCCATGTACCGCAATATCACCCCGACATGCCCTCGCGCTTTGCCGTGGTCCCGCGCTTGGGCCAGCCGGACGATATCCGCTGGTTCAAAGCCGCGCCGACTTTTGTCCTGCACTTTCTCAATGCCTATGAAGAAGGCGATGAGCTGATCATGGATGGTTATTTCCAGAACCAACCGGTGCCCGAACCGCTCAAAGATTTTCCCGCCGGTTTTGAAAGCATGGGAGCGAGCATCGACCTGCACAGCTTCCAGCCAGAGCTTCACCGCTGGCGCTTCAACCTTGCCACGGGCGAAACGCGCGAGGAAACCTTGTTCGACGAATATCCAGTTGAGTTTGGTATGATCAACCCGCGCATTGCCGGCGAGAAACACCGCTATATCTATAGCGTGACCGGCGAACCCGGATGGTTCCTGTTCAACGGCATGGTCAAACATGATCTGGAAGCAGGCACAGCCGAGCATTTGCCCTTTGGCGAACAACGCTTTGGATCTGAAGCGCCCTTCGTTCCGCGCAAAAACCAGAGCGCGGAAGATGACGGCTATCTGATCAGCTTCATCACCGATATGAAGCAGGACCGCAGCGAGTGTATCATCGTCGATGCCCAGAATATATCCGCTGGCCCGGTCTGCACGATCATATTGCCCCACCGCATTTGCAGCGGGACGCACGCGACATGGGCTTCGGCGGAGCAGATTGGAGCGGCCTAAAATCCTCTCACCTTGAGGGAGAGGATTGGATCAATCAAACAGCTGCCCGTCCACCTCTTTACCAGCAGGTGGTTTCAGCCCGAGATGTTGCCAGCCGCGATCATTGAGTGCGCGACCGCGTGCCGTTCGTGCCACTAGCCCGAGTTGGATGAGATAGGGCTCAATCACTTCCTCAATTGTATCGCGCGGTTCCGACAGACCAGCGGCGAGCGTTTCCACACCAACCGGCCCGCCCTTGTAAATATCCGCGATCATATGAAGATAGCGGCGATCCATGGCGTCAAGGCCTATGCTGTCCACCTCCAGCCGGGTCAGCGAGGCGTCGGCGGTTTTCTGATCCACCATGGCCGTGCCCGCCACATTTGCGAAATCGCGCACCCGGCGGAGCAGGCGGCCAGCGATACGCGGGGTTCCGCGCGCGCGCCGCGCGACTTCGGTGGCGCCATCGGGCGCGATACCAAGGTCCAGCAATTTGGCCGCGCGGTGGACGACTTTTTCCAGTTCTTCGACGCTGTAGAAATTGAGCCGCACCGGGATACCGAACCGATCCCGCAACGGCGTGGTCAAAAGCCCCTGCCGCGTGGTTGCGCCGATGAGAGTGAATTGCGGCAAGTCAATCCGCACGCTGCGCGCCGAGGGGCCTTCACCGATAATCAGGTCGAGCGCGCGGTCTTCCATCGCCGGATAGAGCACTTCCTCGACCACCGGATTGAGCCGGTGAATTTCGTCGATGAAAAGGACATCGCCTTCCTCAAGGTTCGTCAGCAGCGCGGCGAGGTCCCCGGATTTGGCAATGACGGGACCGGATGTCGCGCGAAAGCCGACGCCCAGCTCGCGCGCAATGATCTGCGCCAGCGTAGTCTTGCCCAGCCCCGGCGGGCCAAAGAACAGCACATGGTCGAGCGCCTCGCTACGGCTTTTGGCGGCCTCGATAAACACGCGTAAATTGCCCCGCGCTGCTTCCTGCCCGATAAATTCGTTGAGCGTTTTCGGACGCAACGCGGCGTCGATATCTTCGACTTTGCGTTCGGGTGAGGAGAGGCGGTCAGGATCGGTCATTCGGCAGCAATCATTTCGTCAAAAGGAACAGCTCTGCTGCTGGAAAAGTAATAAGGATCTGCTCCCAATAAATCGAGAACCCAGTCCATCCAACTTCTTTCGAACACCTCCCCAAAATAGGAATCTTGGGCTTGTCCACTTGAGCTTTTCTTGAGCGCCAAATATCCCTCGTCCCGGCCAATAGTGGTGCAAGATGAGAAATTATCGGGACTGATCCAAATTTTCTTTTGCTTCAACTCAGCGGGTCCCTCCAATATACGAACGCGCACTCGATATGACTGAAGTGGCCTTTCCAACACTTTCACTTTTATCACGGTCGAGCCTGCCAGAATATTTGAAGGTTTTGTTTTATATATCATTGCATCTGGCACGGGTTCGGCGGCACAGGCGTGCGCTTGCGATGAAACCAAACAGCCAGTCAAGAAGAGCAATGCAAACTTCACCGTTCCGCCTTTTTCAACACCGGCCGTAACAGCGCTTGCGAAATCCGAGAAATGGACCCTGAAACAAGTTCAGGGTGACGAGCGGTTTCGGAATGGAAAATAGTGTCACTCATTCTGACACTCTAGCCGTCAAATTATGTCCGCATTCTGAGCAGTGCTTTTCTGGCCAAATTCTTGACCATCCAAATAGTGGAAATGGGCCTAGTCGCGCTTTCGTTATCGAGGGTTTAACCATCGGTGATTTGCCACATTCTGGGCAGATAATCACGAACTGAAACATGATCAAAGTGAACCAAATAGCCACCAAAATCCCAAACGGAATAGAAGATTCAAACAAACTGAACATCATGGCAAAGATAAATAGTACGAGTGCTACATAACCAGTAGTCATAAGCCATTTTGCTTGATCATAAGGTGGCAATTCTATCACTTCGCCGCCTTCTTCAGCGCCAGCCGCACCAGCGCATCCAATGTCACCCCCTCACCCGCCTCGGCATCGGCCGCTGCCACAGCCGCACTGGCCTCGGCTGGTTTGAAGCCCAGATTCTGCAAAGCACTCACCGCATCGGCGCTGTTGTTCGAGGGCGCATGAATCGCCCCACCAGCACCTGCAATCGGATCGGTCGCAATGCCGCCGACCTTGTCTTTCAATTCATTGACAATCCGCAGTGCCAATTTCGGCCCCACGCCATTGGCGCGCGCGACCATTGCTTTGTCGCCGGTGGCGACGGCGCGGGAAATTTCTGCCGTTTCCAGTGCTGACAATATCGCCAAGGCCACTTTGCCGCCGACTCCCTGTACCGAGATCAGCAGCCGGAACCAGTCGCGCTCTGACCCCGAAGCAAAGCCCATCAGGCGCATGTCGGTCTCAGAAACCTGCATTTCGGTATAGATGGTCGCCCCATCGCCAACGCCACCAATGGCGGTGATGGTGCGCGACGAGGCAAAGACCAGATAGCCGACGCCCTGCACATCCAGCACGATATTATCCGTGCCGATTTCGTCGATAATGCCGGTGAGTTTTGCAATCATGATAGTGTTTTAGCGTGACCAGCGAATCTGTCGAGTTTTTGTTTTGTTCTTTTTGCTCTCAACGCCCGCGATGATGCGCATGGGTGATAGCCACGGCCAGCGCGTCGGCGGCATCATGGCCAGCCAGCTTCAGGCCCGGCAACAGGATTTTGAGCATTGCCTGCACCTGCTCCTTGTCCGCTTTGCCGACACCAACCACCGATTTCTTGACCGCCCGCGCGGCATATTCGCCGACCTCGAGCCCCGAGCGCGATGCGCCGAGCAGCACAACGCCGCGCGCCTGTCCCAGTTTCAAAGTGCTTTGCGGGTTGGAGTTGACGAACACTTCCTCAACCGCCGCCGCATCCGGTTTATATTCCAGCATCAGGTCGGTCAGTTCGAGATCAATCTTCAACAACCGGCTCGCCAGCTGCATTTTTGGATCGGTCTTTATATGCCCATTGGCAATATGCGACAGCCGGTTGCCTTCGGAGCTAATCACGCCCCAGCCGGTCGTGCCAAGGCCGGGGTCGAGGCCCAAGATAATCATGGCTTCATAATCACTCAGCGTTCAGTTTTTCCATGATCTCGTCGGGCACATCATAATTGCCCCAGATGGTCTGAACATCGTCATCATCTTCCAGCAAATCGATGAGTGTAAGCAATGTTTCCGCCTGCTCCAGATTCACTTCAACCTGCACCGAGGGACGCCAAGCGAGTTTGACGCTTTTCGCTTCGCCCAGCGATTTTTCCAATGCGCCGGCAACTTCATGGAGATCTTCCATCGCGGTCCAGATTTCATGGCCGTCTTCATCGGAAGAAATATCTTCTGCGCCTGCTTCCATCGCGGCTTCCAGAACTTTGTCCTCGCTGCCCGCTTCGGCAGAATATTGGACATAGCCGACCCGGTCAAAGCCATGGCTGACGGAACCGGACTCGCCGACATTACCGCCATTGCGCGACATGATCGTACGGACATTGGTAAAGGTACGATTGGTATTATCAGTCAGAGTTTCGATAATCAGCGATACACCGCCGGGGCCAAAGCCCTCATAGCGAACCTCGTTATAATCATCGCCTTCATTGGCCGAGGCTTTGTCGATCGCCCGTTGGATGCCATCTTTTGGCATGGATACCGCTTTGGCATTGTTAATCGCAAGCCGCAGGCGCGGGTTCATGTCCGGATCAGGCATGCCCGATTTTGCCGCCACGGTAATCTCGCGGCTGAGCTTTGAGAACGCTGCCGAGCGTTTTTTATCCTGCGCACCCTTGCGATGCTTGATGTTATTAAATTTACTATGGCCTGCCATATGATTCGTCCGTATCTAAAGATTTTCTAGTTGAGGCTCTTTGCCGCATGTTCGAACCCAACTCAACCATTGGATGGTCAATCAGTCGTCTGACAATGACAGCGCAAGAACTGCTCGCATTCCTGCGCACGCCAAAATTGGAGGGTAACGGGTGGAACAGAACCGGAAAGCCAACGGATCTGATTTGGCTTTTCGCGGTTAATTGCATGATCGTTGCGACCATCGCCGTCGTTCTTTTCCCCATCATGCTAGCCTTCGACATCTCTATGTCGAGCAGCATGTCTGATCTGTTCAAGCGCCCGGTCTGGCAGCTCTTGCTCATCGTCGTGGTCGTCGGGCCGATTTTTGAAGAGTTGATGTTCCGATCGTGGCTCAGCGGTTCACCGCGGCTCCTGATACCCTTTTCCGGCCTCGTTCTGTGGATGGCGTTGACATATAGCTATGAGCAATTGGGGTGGGCCGGCCCCGCTTCCATGGGCACAGCGATTCTGCTCGCTCTGATCGCCGGTGCCGTTCTGATCGGTGTGATCGCATTGTGGAAAAGGCCGGTGCCGAACTGGTATGTCCGGATTTTCCCTTTGATCTTCTGGATCCAGGCGCTGCTCTTTGGCTCCGTGCATGTATTCAACTATGCTGGCGATAATCCAGCCGCGCTGCTGCCCTTTGTGTTGCCACAAATAGTTGGCGGACTGATCTGGGGTTACGCCAGAATCCGTTATGGCTGGTGGGCCAATATTGCCATGCACATGGCCTATAATCTGATCGCAACTAGCGGGCTAGTTTACATCCTGCTGACGCGGCCGGATGTCCTCTAGCCTGTAACAACTGCGGTTCCCGATGCCGATACCATCAACATCGATCCTTTGTCACCCACGACTTCATAGTCGAGGTCAACGCTAACCACGGCATTGGCCCCAACTTTCGCGGCCTCGGCTTCCATTTCCGCAAGCGCTTCGTCCCGGGCGCGTTTCAGGACATTTTCATATTTGCCTGACCGGCCGCCCACAATATCGGTGATGCTGGCAAACAGATCACGGAAAAGATTGGCGCCGACAATCACCTCGCCGATAACGATGCCGCGATAATCGCGTATCGCGCGCCCTTCGATACTGGGTGTTGTGGTGACAATCATGTTTGCTCTCCCGCCGTTAAAGGACGGATATTAGCCGATTGATCAAGCGAGACCAAGGGCTGACTTATACGTGTCGAGGATCGCTTCCATTTCCTGACGGTCATGGGCTTCCATTTTGCGCAGGCGCACGATCTGGCGCATGATTTTGGCGTCAAAGCCGGTTGATTTTGCTTCGGAATAGACATCGCGAATATCGTCAGCGATGCCTTTTTTCTCTTCTTCCAGCCGCTCGATACGTTCGATAAATAGACGCAGCTGATCTGCGGCAACATTGCCTTCGCTCATTCTTCAATTCCCTAGAAATACTATTTTTGGATTCGGATGCTGTCTTTAATCGGCTGCTGCGTTCTTGGCTACGCTTTCCTTCATGCGCTGCAACTTTTCCGGCGTCGCTTCGGTCTGGTAGTTTTTCTTCCATTCCGATGACGGCATGCCGTGGATCGCCTGACGCGCTTCTTCCTTGGTCATATTGCCGCCCGCTTCATTGGTGGCTTCAAGCACCCAGTCGGCAAGACAGTTGCGGCAGAAACCGGAGAGCCCCATCAGGTCAATATTTTCCGCGTCATGGCGGTGCTGCAAATGGGTAACCAAGCGGCGAAAGGCCGCCGCAGCTGCTGCATCAGAAATTTGGTCCGTCATAGTTCATGCTTCCGTTGCTTTTTGTTTTTTTCCTGTCATGATTCGACGCCAACACGCGTCAATTCAACGCGCC
Source organism: uncultured Sphingomonadaceae bacterium (assembly GCA_947489315.1). Taxonomy (GTDB): domain Bacteria; phylum Pseudomonadota; class Alphaproteobacteria; order Sphingomonadales; family Sphingomonadaceae; genus Parasphingorhabdus. The sequence continues at coordinate 108,504 of CANLCX010000007.1, read as the reverse complement.
AATACAGGAATTTTCGATGGCATCGCATATGTTCTCCCGCGACCGTAAAGTAAAGGTGCTCGCAACCCTTGGGCCGGCCAGCGGTAGTCCGGCCATGATCGAGAAAATGTACAAGGCTGGCGTCGATGCCTTTCGCATGAACATGAGCCACGGCGAGCACAAGGCACATGCCGAAAATGTAAAGTCTATTCGCGCACTGGAAAAGAAGGTTGGCCGGCCAATAACAATCCTCGCGGACTTGCAGGGACCCAAATTACGTATCGGTACATTTGCCAAAGCGCCGGTCACATTGAAAACCGGAGCGAAATTTACCCTCGATCTGCAAAAGACAAAAGGCGATGCCAAGCGCGTTAATTTGCCGCATCGCGAAATTGTCGAAACGCTACAGCCCGGCCATAGCTTGCTACTCGATGACGGAAAAATCCGCCTGGAAGTGACCAAAACCGATGGCAAGAGCGTCGAGACCAAGGTTATTGTCGGCGGACTGATTTCGGATCGCAAGGGCGTGAACGTTCCCGAAGTCGTACTGCCGGTCAGCTCCCTCACCGACAAGGATCGCAAGGATCTGACCTTTGCCCTGGGCCAAGATGTCGATTGGATCGCGCTGAGTTTCGTGCAGCGACCCGAAGATGTCGCCGAAGCCCGCACACTCATTGGCGGCAAGGCAGCATTGCTCGCAAAAATAGAAAAACCGGCGGCCATCGATCGGCTCGAAGAAATATTGGAACTGTCCGACGCCGTTATGGTCGCGCGCGGCGATCTGGGTGTAGAATTGCTGCCCGAACAAGTGCCGCCGCTGCAGAAAAAAATTGTCGCAGCCGCTCGCCGGCTAGGCCGACCGGTTGTTGTGGCCACCCAGATGCTCGAATCCATGATCACCTCACCGACACCGACACGCGCCGAAGTGTCCGATGTCGCGACCGCCATCTATGACGGTGCCGACGCGATCATGCTGTCTGCGGAATCAGCGGTGGGCGATTGGCCGATCGAAGCGGCAAACATGATGGACCGGATCGCGATGCAGGTGGAGAGCGACGCGTCCTATGCGGAGCGCGTGCATTTCACCGAAACCGTGCCGGATGAGACGACTGCCGATGCCTTGGCCGCGGCCAGCTATAATATTGCCCGGACGGTTAAAACATCCGCGATTGTCTGTTTCACCAAGTCTGGATCGACCGCACGCCGCATGGCCCGCGAACGTCCTTCCGTCCCGTTGTTGGTCCTAACCCCAGATCGCCGCACCGCGCGGCGGGTCGGCTTGCTTTGGGGTGCCCATGCCGTCGTCACCCGCGACGTCAGCAATTTTGAAGAGATGATCGCCAAAGCCAAACGCATGGCGCTGCGCCACAAACTGGGCGAAGCAGGGTCACGACTGATCGTCTGCGCTGGGGTGCCCTTTGGGACACCGGGATCGACGAACTTGCTACATGTTGTCCGCTTGAGCGGGAATGAATTGAAGCGGAGTTAACCGCAGCAACATCGGACGGGAGCGCCCCTATTTGCGTTCCGATGGCGGGCGTTGACTGACAGGCGGCAAGTTTCCAATCATGCCATCTGGGCGGGCCGCCGCTAACATTCTCTTATAGGCCGGACGGGCTTGGATTTTCAGCTTCCATGCGGCGATATTTGGGAATTTTTCTTTGTCGACAAGGTTTAGCCCGGTCGCCACGTTGAGCGGGAATACCATCATAATGTCAGCCGCAGAAAATTCGGGCCCACCAAACCATGGATTTTTCGCCAGATAATTCTCTGAAAACTGAACCACGGCCTCGCTATCGACAAATCTGGATCTAACAGTCGGTGGAGTGGTCCTCCATGCTCGATAGTCGCTGAATAAGCGGGCCGCGAGAGAACCTTCCGCATAATGCATCCACATAAGATGTTCCGCGTAATATTTGCTGTCACGCGCCGGAACCAACTTACCGGGCGCGTAGCGGGTCAGGATGGTTTCAATGATAGCGCCTGATTCCACCAAAATCTGGTCATCAAGTACCACCGTTGGTACCATTGGCATTTCGTGGCCCAGAGCGCGCACTTTAGCCATTGAAGCGCCCAAGCTGCCGCGAACATATTCAAGCTTATACGGAAGGCCTAATTCTTCCATGAGCCAAACGATCCGTTCTGAACGCCGCCCCTCAAGATGATAGATTGTCAACTCCGGCATCGGCATTGCGGCAATTTGAGATGGTTTCGACTTTGCGTGTACGAATTGCGGCGCAACAAGGGTGGCGGCGATAAATACTAGGCTCGCAGCAATATGACGAAGCATTTTATTTCCCCTCTTTTGTCCAGCTTCATCGTTCTTAAGTGAGCTGTAACAGTCTTAGAAATCGTTATCGGCGTTAAACTTGCCGGATCACGCTTTGCGGCGCAACGAGTATTTTGAAGGAGAATGGTAACCGAACAATATGATGGGAATTAGCGTTGGGGAAATAGGTGTGCCAGCAGCGCCCGATCCTTGTCTCGTCATTTGCTGAAATGACAGGCTATAACAATGAGAGCGCTTTAAGCTCCCGCTCCAGCGTCACCGAATCCCGAAAATGATGCCCTTTGATGCCCTGGGCCTCAGCTCCTTCGATATTTTCTAGCCGGTCATCGATGAAGAAGCATTGGTCGGCAGCAACATCAAAACGGTCGAGCGCCAGCTGGTATATCGCGGCATCCGGTTTCACCAATTTCTCATCGCCGGAAACGACAATGTCGGAAAACAGATCGAATATCGCAGTGGTCGGTCGGAATCTTTGCCAGAGTTCCGAGCCGAAATTAGTGATCCCAAAAAGCGAAACGCCATTGGCTGCGAGTTGCTCTACCAGTGCCAGCGATCCTTCCACTGGCCCAGGAATAGTCTCATTAAACCGAGCAGCATAAGCGTTTATATGTGCTTCATATTTTGGAAATTGTGCGATCCGTTCCGGCAGCATATCGGCCAGCGGACGTCCGGCGTCATGCTGAAAATGCCATTCAGGCGTGACGACGTTGAGCAGAAACCAATCCAGTTCCTGCGGATCGTCAATGAGTTTTTCAAAAAGGCAGCGCAAATCCCAACGATATAGAACATTGCCTACATCGAAAATGACCGTGTCAATTTTAGAAATGGCAGTCATTTCTGCCACGAGACGAATTTAGCCTTGGCGCGCCTTAAACCGACGATTCGTTTTGTTGATCACATAGGTGCGGCCACGACGACGGATCACGCGGCAGTCCCGATGACGGTTTTTGAGCGACTTCAAAGAGTTGCGGACTTTCATTTTGGTACCACGCCTTAATATTTTGAATTTCTTGAAACAGCCTGAGCCGTATGCAGATGGAGCGATTAGGGTTGTGATCCGCCAAAGTCAAGCATCGAGGGGCTCATTCCCCGCGAATTTCACCCAATTTACGCTCCCAAGCCAGTGCATGGGTAACAATTTTATCCAAATCGGCATATTGGGGCTGCCATGGGAAGCGTTTCATGATCGCACTATTGTCCGAAATCAGCGAATCGGGGTCGCCTGCTCGGCGGCCTTCCAACTTGCGGGAAATTTTCAGATTCGTAACCCGATCCACGGCATCGAGTACCTCAAGCACCGAAAACCCCCGGCCATAACCACAGTTGAGCAAGTGATTCTGGTCAGGGTCAGCGATTAAAGCCTCAAGCGCCAGCACATGGGCGGCGGCGAGGTCGGAAACATGGATATAGTCGCGCACGCCTGTACCATCAGCGGTGTCATAGTCAGTGCCAAACACAGCAACGCTGTCGCGCTTGCCCAACGCCGCTTCCACTGCGACTTTGATCAGATGCGTCGCGCCAGCGGTCGATTGCCCGGTTCGTCCCGCTGGGTCCGCGCCAGCCACGTTAAAATAGCGCAACGCGCAGAAATTCATATCATGAGCGGCCGCCACATCGCGCAACATATGTTCGGTCATCAATTTGGACATGCCATAAGGATTGATCGGCACCTGCGGCGTGTCTTCTTTCACCGGGCTTTCCTCCGGAATGCCATAGGTTGCAGCCGTGGAGGAGAAAATAAAATGCTGCACGCCATTGGTGACGGCTGATTCGATCAGGCTGCGGCTTTTGGCGCTGTTATTGTCATAATATTTGAGCGGGTTTTCAACCGATTCCGGAACAACCACCGATCCGGCAAAATGCATGATCCCGCCAATATTCTGTTCTTCGACAATTTTCGCTATCAGCGCACTGTCCGCGACATTGCCCTCATAAAAGGGTACATCATCTGGCACAGCCCAGCGGAACCCGGTCACAAGATTGTCGATCACAGCAACCGGCCAGCCGGCATCTTTCAGCGCCAAAACCGCATGGCTGCCAATATAGCCTGCCCCGCCTGTGACCAATATTGTGAAGCGATCCGACATAATGTCTCCTCAAAAATCCGATAAGTTAGACGTCATATCGGGGAAAAGTCCTCATTCGGTTAACCATAGAGCCATACGGATGCAATTATTTACGCCTGTATATTAGAATTTGAGCTAAGATAGCGCACAGTTGGTCGGGAGTTGGAAATTATGTCACTACAAAAGCTTTTTGGGATCGCAGCCTTATCCTTGTCGATGACCGCCTGTGTCGCGACAACGCCGCCGGTGGATGTCACCCGCTTTCACAATGCACCGAACGGCCAGATAACGCCCGGAACCGTAGCTATTGTCTCGACTTCCGATGTGACCGAGGGCCGAGCATTAGAGCAAGGCACATATGAAGCAGCGGTCCGGCGAGAATTGCAGCGCGTTGGATTTTCCGATCCCGGGACCGATGCCGCCAATGGTGAATATGTCGCCCGCGTCTCTGTCGAGCAAAGCCGACTATCCGCTGGCGGTGGCCGTTCTCCGGTATCGGTTGGTGTTGGCGGTAGCACCGGCAGCTATGGATCCGGGCTTGGTGTGGGAATCGGTATTAATCTGAGCGGAAAACCCAAGGACAAAATAGCAACCGAATTATCTGTTCGCATCGCCCGCCGCGCAGATGGCGAGACCGTCTGGGAAGGCCGTTCATCGGTAGAGGCCAAAGACGGCTCACCAGCATCCCAACCCGGTCTGGCAGCTGCTAAATTGGCTGAAGCGTTATTCAGGGACTTCCCCGGAGAGTCAGGAACCACTATCAGAGTGCCATGAGCACCAAAAATATCCAGATCACCGCCGCTTTTGATAGCGGCAACATCAACGTCCACGAGATTGCCGGCACCACAGCCGAGCTATCCATCCGCAAGGACAAAGACAGCGAGTTTCGCCAGTGGTTCCACTTTCGCGTCACATGCGAAATCGGAGATACGCTCGAATTGAATATCAATGGCCTGAAAGATTCCGCCTATCCGCAAGGATGGCCCGGATATAAGGCCTGTGTCAGCGAAGACCGCGAATATTGGGGTCGCGCCGACAGCAGCTATGATGAGGATAAAGGCACGCTTTCCATAAGCTATACTGCCACCAGCAATATCATCTGGTTCGCCTATTTCGCGCCTTATAGCATGGACCGTCATCATGATTTGATTGCCGAGGTGGCATCCGTAGAAGGCGTCACATGCCGTACTTTGGGCCATTCATTGGGAGGGCAGCCGATTGATTGCCTTTCGATGGGGGATGGCGAGAAACAAGTCTGGCTCTACGCCCGCCAGCATCCAGGTGAGAGCATGGCCGAGTGGTGGATGGAGGGCGCGCTGGAAATGCTTGCCGATCCGACCGACCCGCATGCCCGCGCTTTATTGCAACAATGCCAATTTCATATTGTACCCAATATGAACCCGGATGGTTCGTTCGCAGGTCATTTACGAACCAATAATACAGGCACCAACCTCAACCGCGAATGGCATGAACCCAGCCCCGAGAAAAGCCCGGAAGTCTTGTGCGTTCGGGGTGCTATGGATGAAAGCGGCGTCGATTTTGCCATGGATGTGCACGGCGATGAGGCCATTCCGGCGGCGTTTATCGCAGGGTTTGAAGGCATCCCCAGCTGGACCGACGAAATGGGCCGCAAATATAACGCCTATCGCGATCGGCTGGCAGCCCGCACGCCCGATTTCCAAACCAAACTCGGCTACCCCACCGCTGCCAAAGGCAAGGCCAACCTCTCCATGTCCACCAACCAAGTCGCCGAACGCTTTGGCGCCATAGCGATGACATTGGAAATGCCGTTCAAAGATAATCGCGATCTACCGGATAGCGAACAGGGCTGGTCACCGGAACGCTGCAAATTACTGGCGCGCGAATGCCTAGCGACGTTGGCGGAATTGGTGGATGAGATTTAGGACCTTTTAGCCGCCAGGCGGCAGAAATGCGGTTCTTTGCATAGGCCCGGCCTCTAAAGGCAGAAACCTGTCAGCTGGCAATGCTAAGGTCGGTGACTGCCTGTCTATTGTCCGGCTGATCTGGCCAAATTCCGCGGGTGTCATAAACGACTTTGCCAGCACGTTCGTCTAGCGGAATAGATTTGAACATATCGTGATCCGTTAATGTGATCATCACCGGACAATTCTCTAAAGCGTGGTCAATGTCGATCAGCTCTGCGCCGGTTCCGTCAAACGCGGCAGGCAGTTCGCTAGCATAGGGCTCCACTATCTTGATGCGCCCGCCATAGCGCCGCGCCAGTTTGGCGGCGATCTTGAGGGCAGGGCTTTCACGGAAATCATCGATATTGGCTTTAAACGCCAGCCCGAAACAAGCGATGGACACTCCGGGCAATTCGTCAATCATCAACGACGCCTGTTCCAACACATGGCCGGTTTTTCCATCATTCACTTCGCGGGCGATGCGAATGAGCGGTGTATGATTGGGAGCACCGTGGATAATGAACCAAGGATCAACCGCAATGCAATGTCCGCCAACGCCGGGACCTGGTTGCAATATGTTGACTCGCGGATGCCGATTGGCAAGGCGGATAACCTCCCACACATCAAGGTCCATTTCGTCTGCAACGATCGAAAGCTCATTGGCAAAGGCAATATTGACATCGCGATAGCTATTCTCGACCAGTTTCGTCATCTCAGCTGCACGCGCGGTTGTGGTGACGCATTCGCCTCTGACAAAGCGGCGATAAAAGCCCAATGCTTTGCGGGCGCAACGCGGCGTAATGCCACCTAAACAGCGGTCATTATTGGTCAGCTCCTCAAGAATCTTGCCGGGCAAAACCCGCTCGGGGCAATAGGCAATGGCGACATCTGGGATATCGTTGGTCAATCCCGGTATTTTAAGATCGGGGCGCAATTGGGAAATCAAATCACGCATTTTCTCCGTTGTTCCGACGGGAGAGGTCGATTCCAGGATTATGGTATCACCGGCTTTCAAAGCGGCAGCGACATTCGTCGCTGCTTCCATAACATAGCTGGTATCGGGCACGTGATTGTCACCAAAAGGCGTTGGTACCGCAATTACGAAAACGTCTGCTGACTCGACCTGCAAGGAGGCTCGCAGGGTACCGCGTGACACGACGCCCTGAACCAGGCCATCAAGATCGACTTCCTCGATGTGAATTTTGCCGCTGTTAATCGTGTCGACAACATGGGCCGTAACATCGATGCCGAGAACCGAGCATCCGGACCGCGCAATGACAGCCGCTGTCGGCAGGCCAATATAGCCAAGACCCAAAACGCAAACGGAAGGTTTTTCGTCGGAAAGCATCGTGATAAAATCTCCTGATCGCGCCAACAGAGACGCAAAATTTCAGGAATGACGATAATAGAACATCGTAAAGATTTCGGTAATAGAAAGCGGAACAAATAGGCTTTTGGGCCAATATTCAGGACGTTAGACTCTGTTCGATAATCTCTGCAATGCGCTCGCTAGCGTGGCCATCACCAAAAGGATTATGGGCTTTTGCCATAGAATCATAATAATCTTCATCATCCAACAGTCTGTTGGTTTCTTTAACGATCAAATTTTGGTCGGTGCCAACCAATTTAGCGGTGCCCGCCTCAACGCCTTCGGGGCGCTCCGTGGTATCACGCATTACCAGCACCGGCTTCCCAAGCGCGGGGGCTTCCTCTTGCACACCCCCGCTATCGGTAAGCATTATGGTAGCGCTGTTCAGCAACGCTACGAAATTCGGATAATCCAGCGGTTCAATCATCGCAACATTGTCTAGGCCGCCAAGAGCGTCGTTCATAATCGCCCGTACGTTGGGGTTAAGATGCACAGGGAAAATCAACGCAACGTCATCCCTTTCGGCGATGGTACGAAGAGCGGACGCAATATTGGTTAAACCATCGCCGAAATTCTCCCGCCGATGGCTGGTGATACCGATTATTCTTTTATCAGAGAAATTGTCGAAAAGGCCCTGTAAATCGACATTTATGAATTTGTCATTCTGGTTTTTTGCTGTTGTAGTCAGCAAAGCATCGATGACCGTGTTGCCGGTTACAGTGATTTGCTCATTCGGAACGTTCTCCTTGAGCAGCGCCGCAGCCGAAGTTTCTGTCGGCGCAAAATGCTGATCGGCTATGGTGCCAATGATTTTGCGGTTCACTTCTTCCGGCCAGGGGTGATAAATATTATAGCTTCGCAAACCCGCCTCAACATGGCTTACCGGGATTTTCCGATAATAAGCGGCAAGCGCCCCGCACATGGCAGTGGCGGTATCACCTTGTACAACCACCCGTTGCGGTTGGATGTCATCCAAGGTTTGACCAATGCCCATTAATAGACGGCCCGTGAGTTCATCAAGGCTCTGGTCTGCGCGCATAAGATCCAGATCATAGTCCGGTTCGATATCGGCGATGTCCAATACCTGATCGAGCATTTCCCGGTGTTGCGCGGTCACACAGCTGATTGTTTCTAGTCCAGCGCGTTTTGATAGCGCCCGGATTACAGGGAAGAGCTTTATAGCCTCGGGCCTTGTGCCAAAAATCGTCACAACTTTGGGCTTTGATGGTGGATTGTTTCGCATAGCCGATTGAGTATCGATTCTTGCCTAATATTTCCATAACTGCCGAAGATGAGCGTTTGTATCGGCGCTTGGGTCAATTTTACTAAGCTGCTGTTGTCAAATGTTGGCATTGGCTGAATTGGATGCATATCCACCAAGCTAATATAATCGGCCCGCCATCCTTGTGATATTGGTCGGGCGTCAAAAGCCGTTCACGGGAGAGATTTTCTCTCCGACAAGCAACAGATCAGTTGGTATCGCCTGTTAACACCAGACGCCAATTTCCCCGTTTAACTCCTCTCATACCGATATAGAATATTTGATCGTGACTAACTTCCAAGCTAGAAAGTTGTGATCCAAATAATATTTTCTGTCGACCTCTGTGAAACTCGGTTCCAGATTCGTAAAGCGCGAGCATTTTTCGCGTTTAGCATTGGCTCGAATCGGAATTTATAGGAAGGTGGACACGGAGTGTGCAAGGGGTTTTTGGTAGGGGGTTGGGATAATTGTGATTATTTTGCATCAGTAAATCGTCAACCCACAGTTTGGGCCACACATAGCATAGACGCTCTAGCGGATATCCAGATCTACTCCACTAGAAATGATCTATTTCCAATATTAGAATTGACTTGAAGGGACGTAATTGTGTGGATCAAGATGCACAAACTAGAAGAGACTGTTGGATGGTTTGGAGTTTAGAGTTACTACTAGCACAAGAATGGGACAAATAGGCCATATGCTAACAGAGTGCGATAGTGAGTAGACTTATGATTTAGTATGGCAGCGTGAAGCTCAGCCAGACACAGCGATTGAAAGAATCTAAAAACCGCAGTTCGAGCTTGACACGAATCAGGAACAGAAGCGGACGGAGAATACTATTGCTTGGCGCCGTTGATACAGACGATGAATGTGGCTCTAAGCGGATTGCAGCTGCACGGCGCAATGCAGGCTGGCCAAGTAAGCGGTACTGTTTGGTAGTAGTTATGGCAATGATAATAACCCGTCTCTTGAATCAACCCGAGAGTCCTGCCTCAAAGCAATTTGCTGATACCAATAGCCATGTGACGGGTTTAGATCAAAGCGAGCTGAATAGATTGGCGATTTCAAGTCTGTTAAATTTATAGTGGGAAAGGTATAATATTATTACCACTTTCTAGAAATCCGCAGCTTCCAAGAGGGCCTTTCTTATTTACCAAGTCAATTGCGTTCTTCTATAGGCCAATATATGAAAATTGTCGTCACAGGTGCATCGGGTTCAATCGGCCAAAGATTGGTGCCCTTTCTGATTGGAAACGGACACACACTTTTGTTGATTGGCCGAGATTCTGATCGACTAAATCGAATGTTTCCAAAAGTTCCTGCAACAGACTATGGAAATTTTCCATGTCGATCTGATAATTTTGATAGCTGTGTTCACCTTGCTGTCAAAAATAATGATAGTAGCGACGATGAGGTGTCATTTAAGAAAGCCAATGTCGACCTACTAAAAGATGTTTATAATTCATCGAAACGCGCAGGAATATCTCAATTCGTCAATCTGGCGAGTTTTCAATCTGACAATGTGGATGACGTTCATTCATTGATACCCAACACATATGCAAGTTCCAAAAAGCACGCAGAGCAGTGGTTGAGCAATCAGTCAAAATTGAGGCTGGTCAACATTCGCATACCGGCGGTTTATTCGGATAAAATGGCAGGAAAACTTAGGTTCGTCTCGGCTTTACCTAAATTCATGCAAGCGACAGTCTTGGCCTTCCTTGCGTCACTCAAACCAATTGTCGACATAGAGCGTGTGATAGCTGCAATTGAAGCTGCAGTGAACAATGGAGAAAGCGGCGATATTGTAGTGCGCGACGATGTAGGAAATAATATTTTTTACCGGATTTTTAAGCGCACCATTGATTTTCTTTTTTCTATTTTTGTTCTCCTCTTCTTATGGTGGCTATTCATTGCAGTATTCGCAATAATAAAATTGGATTCGAAAGGCCCGGTGCTTTTTGCCCAAAAACGACTCGGCGTTCAAAAGCGAGAGTTCATCTGTTACAAATTTCGCACCATGACGGTCGGAACCGCTCAAGCAGGAACTCATGATATTGATCGATCATCGATCACGCGTGCTGGAAGGTTTTTGAGACGAACAAAAATCGACGAACTGCCACAGATTGTAAATCTTCTGCGAGGCGAAATTTCGCTAGTTGGCCCCAGACCCAGTCTGCCAAGTCAACACGAATTGATCGAGATTAGAGAGCGGCTTGGAGTATTAGACATATTGCCCGGCATCACCGGTCTGTCGCAAATTAGAAATCTGGATATGAGTATACCGGATCAACTCTCTCGCAGTGACGCAGAATATATCTCAAAAAGGAGCATTTTGCTGGATATTTCAATTATATTTAAAACGCTTACCGGAGCTGGGCAAGGGGACAAAGTAAAATAGCTTGTCAGCAGAAAGGGCGCCGGCTGTTTGACGGAACTGACATGCCAAGCTGATCGTCAAACATCGGGTGCCGCAAAAAAATGCGGCAACCCACCCAAATTCGCGTTATCTAGCCTATTGCTCATATATTTAAACTTGTGCCCTGCCTCTTTTTGAATAGCGATCAACGTTTTGCTGTTTGGAGACGAAATCAATAGCCCTTTCAGATTAATATTTTCAGTTGCCCCTGAATGAAAATTGACCGCATTGGCCGCGCCCGGCCGGCCCGTCCCACAATCAATAAATGTCGATGCCAGTCTAAGTCCGGAACCAGAGTTTACAAACATTCCGTTTCCGCCTCTTGTACCACAGCGCTCGAAGACATCCGCGATAGAAACGTTACGAAATTGAAATTTTCCACCAATAAGAGAACCCTCGGTGTAGTCGGCCCACCTGTTACCAGAAGCATGAAATGTCCCGCCTGCAATATGGTAAACACTGCTGCCGTTTTGGCCTCTATTGTTTTTCATGTTTATATTATAGTCAACACCCGGAGGCGTATCCCGCATTGGATTAAGATAAAACTCAAATCCAGGAGTTTTGCGATCAGAAAAGATGTTATCGTTGATCATAATATCGCGTGGCATAGGGCAGTCCGAGGGAATATGTGCGCCGATAACGCCTACGCCCCCACCTATGCCTTTAAATCTGTTCCAGCTAATTTTTCCATTGCGGATAACCGACTTAATATCGCCTGGATTTGGCTCCAGATCGATCGCTCCGGGCATAGTGGACTTACAAAAATTCCTAAAGTCGTTGTGCGAAATATCGAAACCATCGCAGTCAATAATTGAAACACCATTTCTGTTTTCATAATTTTCGCTGACAAAGCTACAAAAGGATATGTTCACGTTATTATTGTGTCGTACGTCATTATCGTAGAGCCCAACACGGTGCTTTACCGCCTGGGATCCGAGGTACACCGCATCGCCCTGAAAATTACGAAAAACAATGTGCTGCAACTTCACATCTGCTACTCCGGCAAGTCTGAAAAGATGCGAATGTTCGGAAAAGCCGCGTCGAACACTTAAACCCGAAACAGAAAGATCATGAACCCAGATATTTTTGACCGGGCTTTGTACACCTCGGCCTTCGGCAAAAAAAACGCCGTTCAACTCCATGTCATGGGGATTATCTTGGCCCGCAACGGCTTGATTCCAAACTGTGCACCGTATTCCGTCACCAAAAAGCTCTAGATTATCAACCAGAACGACGCCCGATCCAACATATTCTCCATTGCTAAGGGAGCCACCGCCGCGCGGTAGATGTATCTTTCTGTATCCCATGGAAATGATCCGGTTGAGCGTATCCGCATCATCGATATCTGTTGTGTTCCGAAAATCTGGTAGACGAGCAATATTTGATTTTGCTTGATCAAGGGCTGGAATATTCGCGTATAATTTTGTACTTCCTATTAACGAAACACACGCTAGTGCGGCGGTCCGCCTAGTGATATTGAAAGACATTTGTCGGGCTTTTTTTTCGTCACGAAATGTCATCTTCTGTCTCTTTTTGCCAATTAGTGATGTAGTCAATATCTAGTCAGCTTGCTTTTCTATAGTCTGAACATAGAGGTATATATTCCCGGAACGAACCGCAAGGCACTCAGAGGCTTATGCTGTCGACAAACCGTAAGCGATTTATCCAAACCCACCCCCGCGAAACATCCACCATTTGTTCTGTTGCTTTAACGGTCAAATTCTGTGAAATAAGTCGTTGCCGTTACCATAGAATGTGGTCATAGCGTCTTGTATTCAGCCTTGGCTGAGAGAGATAACTTCATACATATTTATATAGGAGCAACAATGCGGAAGGGTATTATTTTAGCGGGTGGCTCCGGCACGAGGTTATATCCTTCGACCAAAGCGCTCAGCAAACAACTCATGCCGGTCTATGACAAACCGATGATCTACTATCCGCTATCCACACTCATGATGGCGAGCATCAAAGAAATACTCATTATTACAACCCCTCATGAGCAGGCTGCGTTTCAAACGTTGTTGGGAGATGGCTCTGATTGGGGAATAAAACTATCCTATGCCGTTCAACCTGAGCCAGCCGGTTTGGCTCAGGCATTCCATATCGGTGCAGACTTTATCGACGGAAATGAGAGCGCATTGATCCTAGGAGATAATCTCTATTATGGTCATGGCCTGCCAGAGCTTCTGGCCAACGCAAATCAAAGATCAACCGGTGCGACCGTATTCGGATATCATGTAAATGATCCGGAGCGTTACGGCGTGGTAGAGTTTGATGAAAACGGCCGGGCAATAACGATAGAAGAAAAACCCGACAAACCGAGATCCAACTACGCTGTAACCGGGCTCTATTTTTACGATAATAGAGTAGTAGACTTTGCTCATTCGATAAAACCGTCGGCGCGCGGCGAACTGGAAATCACAGATGTAAATCGACTTTATATGGAACAAAGCGCTCTTAATGTAGAAATAATGGGTCGTGGCTTTGCTTGGCTTGATACCGGAACCCATGAATCATTGTTGGAGGCAGCTCAGTTCACACATGTTTTGGAAAAGCGGCAGGGGTACAAGATATGCTGCCCGGAAGAGATAGCTTGGAATCTGGGATATATTGATGACCAGCAATTAATTTCTTTAGCCGAACCGATGGAAAAAAGTGGATATGGCAGATATCTCATGGACCTAGTCAACAAGAGCGCGCGTCCATGAAAATAACGGCGACGAACCTACCGGAAGTGAAAATTGTTGAACCGCTTGTATTCGGTGATGATCGAGGCTTTTTTCTGGAAAGCTGGAATCGGCAGAGTTTTGCAGCGCACGGTATTGATGTCGATTTTGTCCAGGATAACCATAGCAAGTCAGATAAAGGGGTGTTACGAGGTATCCACTATCAAATAGGCAAAGGACAAGGCAAACTGGTTCGCGTTGCCGCTGGATCGGTATTCGACGTTGCTGTGGATTTGCGAAAATCATCACCACGATTTGGTAGACATACTCACTGTGTATTGTCGGCCGAGAACAAAAAAATGCTCTGGATACCTGAAGGCTTCGGCCATGCCTTCTTGGCGCTGGAAGAAGACTCGGAATTTCTGTATAAATGTACCGATTTCTTTTCCCGCGATGACGAGCGGGCAGTTTTGTGGTCAGATCCAGATATCGCAATAGATTGGCCGCTAGACGATCCTCAAGATATTCTGCTGTCAGAAAAAGATCGCAATGCGCCGCTCTTGAAAGATGCAGAAACATATCCGTAACAATGCTAATTTTCGGAAAAAATGGACAAGTCGGCAATGCGTTGTCAAATATCAGCGCAAATCAGCACAAGAACGTCATTTCTCTAAGTCACGAACAGTGTGATTTGCGCGATAAAGAAGCGATCAAGACTATGATTTCGCGATCTAAAGCCGATGTTATAGTTAACGCGGCCGCCTATACCAACGTCGACAAAGCCGAAAGCGAGGAGAGTGTTGTATCGATCATTAACGGAGCCGCTCCAGGCTGGATGGCAGAACAATGCGCGGCCGACAGTAGAAACTTTGTACAAATATCAACAGATTTTGTTTTTGATGGTAAAAAGAATGCTCCCTACCTCCCGGATGATCCAACCGGACCTCTGAACGCATATGGTCGAAGTAAGTTACTTGGAGAAGAACGCGTTAGAAATGCTCTGCCGGAAGCGCTTATATTGCGGACGTCATGGGTATATGCTTCCCATGGTTCAAATTTTCTACTCAACATGCTCCGTTTGATGGCAGAACGTGATCAACTCAATATCGTCGACAATCAGATCGGATCGCCAACTTCCGCGCTGGAAATTGCAAACGCTATTGTTTGCCTCGTCCAACAAGATGCCACTGGTATTCATCATTTTACTAATGAGGGGGTTGCTAGCTGGTTCGACTTCGCGATCGCCATTCGTGAGGAAGGGTTGGCAGTGGGTATACTCAAACGATCAACAGCCGTCAGTCCCATACCCGCCAGCGACTATCCTACACCTGCTCAACGGCCGAAAAATAGTGTTCTGGACAAACAGATAACACGTAAGCTATTGGGCCGCTCGATATCCCATTGGCGGGAATCATTGAGAAATACTATCGCGGAGATTAAGGAAAATGACTAATCTTCTGGTTACCGGCGGCGCAGGTTTTATCGGCGCAAATTTTGTTCGTCACTGGCGCCAAAATAACCAGGATGATAATATTATCATCCTTGATGCGTTGACCTATGCTGGCAATCGTTCGAATTTGGATAATATTCAGAATATTGATATTGTTGTCGCTGACATCTGTGATACCGATCTGGTGATACAGTTAATTAACGATCATCGAATTGAAATAATAGCCCATTTTGCAGCAGAAAGTCATGTGGATCGCTCTATCGATGGCCCAGATGCGTTCATCGAAACTAATGTTATTGGGACATATAGCCTTTTGAAAGCTGCTAAAGTCTGCTGGATTGATGGTCGAGACGAGCCCCTTCCCCATCGCTTTCATCATGTGTCGACCGACGAAGTCTACGGTAGTTTGGGCGCCGATGACCCAGCATTTGACGAAAAGACTGCTTATGCGCCTAATTCCCCCTATTCTGCCTCCAAGGCTGCGAGTGATCATCTCGTCCGAGCATATCACCATACATTTGGAATGAATGTCACAACGAGTAATTGCTCCAATAACTATGGCCCGTATCAATTTCCCGAGAAACTCATACCTTTGTTTCTGATCAACTGCCTCACTGGCGCGCCTTTACCGATCTATGGCGATGGAATGAACGTTCGTGACTGGCTGCATGTGGAAGATCATTGCACTGGTATCTCTAGCGTTATTAAGAACGGTCGCAACGGCGAAACTTATGCTATCGGTGGCGGCGAAGAGCTCCCCAATATGGCAGTGATTGATGCGATTTGCTCTACCGTTGACGCAGCATTTTCGAAGGATCAAAGCCTCGCTGAGAGATTTCCTGACGCCCCGGCGGCAAACGGCTTACCCAGCGACAGTCTGAAAACCTATGTGAACGATAGACTCGGTCACGATAAGCGCTACGCCATCAACGAAAGCAAAGCGAGAATGGAATTAGGTTATAAACCATCATTCAGCTTTAAACGGGGTTTTGAAGATACACTACAATGGTATCTAGACAACGAACATTGGTGGCAATCGGTCCTGAATGGAAGCTATCTTTCGGACGGGCCGAAGCAAAAATGACAACTGAAAACCCCTTTGGCTCAGAAAATGGTCTTAGCATCGTGGCCTTGGATAGTGGTGCATTTGAGTATAGTTTTCCGATGCATACAGATACCCGTGGTAAGTTAACTGCGGGCGAGTTTCAGAGTGATATCCCCTTTGCCCCCTTGCGTTATTTTATTGTCAATGAAGTACCTACAGATGAAGTAAGGGGAGAACACGCTCATTTGCAGTGTAAGCAGTTTTTAATATGTGTTTCAGGCTCGTGCGAGGTTATAACAGATAACGGACATGCTAAATCCCTTACTATTCTGGATCGACCGAATAAGGGCTTGCTGATTCCTGAACTCGTGTGGGGCATTCAGCACAAATATGTTAATGGTGGAACCTTGTTAGTTTTCGCGAGCGAGCACTACGATACTGGCGACTACATAAGGTCTTACGATGGTTTTCTATCGCTAGTCACTTAAGGAGGGTGAAGGTGAATATTCACGATACTGCATTAATTGGCAAAAACGTTGAGCTGGGGACCGGAGTATCAGTTGGCGCATATACCGTCATTGAAGGAAACACCCACGTGGGGGATAACAGTAAAATCGGTTCCCATTGCCACTTAGGCTACTCCAATAGACCTGATGATGATAGTCCACTGATTATCGGAGCCAATGCAAACATTCGATCACATAGTATTTTTTACACCGGTTCGACATTTGGTGATGACTTAGTGACCGGACATCGCGTTACAGTACGCGAAGCCACTATGGCAAAAAATGGCCTGCAAATCGGTACGCTGTCTGATATTCAGGGACATTGCACTATTGGTGACTACACAAAATTGCACAGCAACGTTCATATCGGGCATCAATCCTCCATTGAGGACTATGTTTGGATTTTCCCATATGTCGTGTTGACCAATGACCCTCATCCGCCAAGCGAGTATCAAGTCGGCTGTACGGTCAAGCGTTATGCCGCAATAGCTACAATGAGTGTAATTCTTCCAGGAATTTCTATAGGTGAAGGTGCCCTTGTCGGTGCGCAGACCCTAGTTCGAGAAGACGTGCCCAATGATATGATTTGTGTTGGAAATCCTGGCAAGATTGTTGGCAGTACATCCAAGATCAAATTTCGGGATTCTGATCGCTCGGCATATCCTTGGCGGCGACATTTCCATCGGGGGTACCCCGATGAAGTCGCAGCTGCCTGGCAACGGGAATTCCCAGAATCATGATTCCGTTTCTTGATCTAAAGTCTATACAAATGAAGCAACGCACTGATTTAGTAGCCGCTATGGAGCGTGTGCTTGATTCTGGCTGGTATGTCCTCGGACAAGAAGTGGAACGGTTTCAATCTGAGTATGCTGCCTATTGTGAAGCCGATCATTGTGTCGGCGTTGCTAATGGGCTGGAAGCTCTCTCGCTTGCGTTGCGAGCACTGGATATTGGGCCTGGTGATGAAGTTATCGTACCGTCCAATACCTATATCGCCACTTGGCTAGCCGTCACTCATGTTGGTGCCCGGTGCATTCCCGTCGAGCCGATTATAGAAACATATAATATTGATCCGGCGCTGATCGAAAAGGCAATCACACCAAGTACGCGCGCAATTATGCCTGTACATTTATATGGCCAAGCTGCGGATTTGGGCGCCATATTGCCGATTGCCAGAAAGCATAGCCTTTACGTCATCGAAGACGCCGCACAGGCTCATGGTGCGAGCTGTAACGGGAAAAAAATTGGTGCGCACGGAGACGTTGTTGCGTGGAGTTTTTATCCTGGAAAAAACCTTGGCGCCATTGGTGATGGAGGTGCAATTACGACCAATCGCGCCGAATTGGCAGAACGGATAACTGTTTTGCGTAACTATGGATCACAAAAAAAATATCATAACATGGAAATTGGCTATAATTCTCGTTTGGATGAATTACAGGCCGCTTTCCTCCGTGTGAAACTGGAACAACTGGAAGCCGACACAGCGCGGCGACGTGATATCGCTAGTATCTATTTAGAGCAAATGTCTGGACTGCCTGTGGCTTTACCGACAGTGCCTGCGTGGGCCGAGCCTGCTTGGCACCTATTTGTTATCAGGCACGAAAATCGCGATAATCTAATAAAAAAGCTTGCGGGCAAAGGTGTGGGATCAATGATCCACTATCCAATTCCACCACACATGCAACTCGCTTACGCCGAGATGGGTTACGCAAGCGGAAGTTTCCCGATAAGCGAAGTCATCCACAGAGATGTTTTAAGCCTTCCGATCGGACCAACAATGAGCGCCAGCCAGGTAGATCAAGTGATCGATGCAGTCCGGTCTTGCGCATAACATGCAACTTGGTGTGAAGTGAGCCTAGTGCGCACCAGCTTGTGGAATGCCGCAGCTGTGTCAATCAAACTGCTATCATCTCTCTTGATCAACAAAATACTAGCGGTTTTCGTCGGACCCGGAGGATATGCCCTGATTGGGCAATTTCAGAATACCGTTTCTATCGTTGTGACATTTGCAACAGGTGCTGTGAATACAGGTGTTACCAAACATACAGCAGAGCATTTTGATGATATGGAGCGCCGTTATCGCATCTGGAAAACCGCCGGAACTCTGGTAATCGGGACATCATGCCTCGCAGCCGTCTCAATTATCATATTCAGCGGACAGTTAGCTCTTCTAGTTTTAAAAAATGCTGAATACCGATCGGTTTTCATATGGTTGGCTATTAGCCTGGTCTTCATCAGTTTAAACGCATTCCTGCTTGCTGTTCTCAACGGTATGAAAGAAGTCCGGCGTTATGTGATCAGCAACATATCAGGATCGCTTATTGGCTTAGTTCTGATCGGAGGATTGTCTTGGTGGTTCGGTCTGATTGGTGCTCTAATCGCTCTAAGTGTCAATCAAGCAGCGATTTTTTTTGTCACTGCTTTCCAAATCCAGCGGACACATTGGTTTCATCAAAAAAACATGTTTGGAGCAGTCGATCCCGTTGAACTCCAAAGGTTGGGGCGCTTTGCGTTAATGGCTGTAACGACGGCAATCGTAGTTCCTACCAGTTTGATTTTAGTGCGCAATCATCTGATTTCAAACTACGGACTAATCTATGCAGGGTATTGGGATGCAACATGGCGCATCAGTACAATGTATCTACTTTTGGCTACAACGACCTTGTCCCTATATTATTTGCCGAGAATTGCTGAAATCCGAAACTGGCCAGAACTAGCCAAAGAACTGAAATATGTACATATTATGGTTCTGCCAGTGGTTATCGTAATCTCGTTTATAATATACCTCAGCCGCGACTTTATCATCCCCCTACTTTTCGACGACAGTTTCCTTCCGATGAACCAATTGTTCGCTTGGCAGCTATTTGGTGACTTTCTAAAGGTCGGCGCTTGGCTCATCGCCTTTTTGATGATCGGCAAGGGGCTCACAAAAACATATATTGTTACGGAGATATGCGCTTCCGGTCTTTTTTATATATTAGTTCTCGTGTTTACATCGATTTATGGATTCAAGGGAGTTGCAATGGCCTATGCCTGCAACTACGGGATATATTGGATAATGGTGTTCGTCCTAACGGTAGCGACCAACCGCAAACGCGATGCTCTGTTCAAATGAAAATCTGCAATTCACGAGATGAAGCATGAACATTTTGATTCCAATACTGGGCTTTGGGAAAGCGGGCGGATATCGGGTACTTTCAAACCTCGCGAGCGAATGGACAAAATTGGGTCACAATGTTAATTTCCTCGTTCCCGAAACCAGCCCACCACCGTATTTCCCGACAGATGCAGCTATTGTAACTTCAAATCGATCAGGCGATGTTTCTGAATATTATGCTGAGAGCAGTGCTCGCTCCATCAGCGCGTTGGACAATTTGCTCAGTTTATATTCTGGAGTGAAGAAAATAGGTGAGAATTATGATGTGATTCTTGCCAACCAGTCCTTTACTCCGTGGCCGATTTGGCTGGCTCGCCCAAGGAAAGCTGCCCTTTTCTATTATATTCAAGCTTATGAGCCAGAATATTACCAGCTAGAGAAAAAATGGCTCTCTTGGTTGGTTGCTAAGCTTTCATATAAATTGCCTTTTATTACAATAGTGAACAGCGGCATCTATGTTGACTATAAGGGAGTCCGTTCGGTTGGAGTGGTTCCGCCTGGTTTGGATTTCAATATCTACCGTACCAAAGATCGCCCGAAAGATCTGCGATCTGCAGATCAGATTATTGTAGGAACCATAGGGCGCAGTGAACCATCCAAAGGTACAATTTACGCCCTTGAAGGTTTTGCGAAAGCCAATCAGCTAGATGGCAGGCTTAAATTGAAAGTGGCTTACGGAAACCTTCCGGAACACTGGTCTCACCAGGACTGTTCAGTCATT
Organism: uncultured Sphingomonadaceae bacterium; assembly: GCA_947489315.1. GTDB lineage: Bacteria > Pseudomonadota > Alphaproteobacteria > Sphingomonadales > Sphingomonadaceae > Parasphingorhabdus. Next base: position 87,653 of record CANLCX010000007.1, on the reverse strand, counting down.
ATTCCAAGAAACGACCATGAACTAGCAGATTACTACCGATCTCTTGATGTTCTTCTAGCCCCCTGTACCACACAAAAAGGGGCGCCACATTACCCTGTAATGGAAGCTATGGCATGCGGGGTAGCAGTTGTGACGACGGGATATATACCTGCTGACTATCGCAATAGCTGGATCGTAGCAAATCAGTCTCCGGATAGTATATCAGATGCTATTTTAGAGTTAAGTCGCGGCAACGACCATATAGACAAAGTCGCCACTGCTTCAAAGGATATTGAATCTTTTTCATGGCCAATCGTCGCGCAGTCTATGCTTAAATTGCTTTATAAGCATAGCGAAGCTGAAAGATAGAATATGATATCGCGCACCAATATACTTCCCAAACCGCAACTCCATATGAATGCGAGTCAATTGGCCCAAAGCATTGGACGCTATCAATGGATTTTCATTCTCGTTGTTTCCTTTGCAGTAGCTTACCTAACAGGACAAAAATATCTGGGTATTGATCGTGACTTTTACAATTATCTAGAGTTTTACAGTAGCACCAAGGGGGATATAACTTATCTCGAAACGCGCTTTGAAATTGGTTTTCTTTACTATAACTGGTTCATGAATAATGTGCTTGGATTAAGCTTTAATAATTTTATTTTTGTTTCTACATTTATATCAATTTCCATTAAATTTTTTCTTATCGCTCGGTACACAAATCAAGTGCTGATTGGCTTTTTGTGCTATCTTTTAATGTTTTATCCGATCCATGAATATACCCAAATCCGGGTATCCCTTGCTGTCGCCTTTTCATTCTACGCATTCCATAAGTTCGCTGAAAGGAAGCTGTTAGTAGGGGCGATAACATATCTTATATCGATCAGCTTTCACTCATCTACTCTAATCGCGCTTCCCTGCATTTTATTCTTCCTGAGCAGCAAAAATTCTATCCTGAAGCGTTCAATCATACCTCTGTTCATCATAGTGTTGATACTTCAAAACGAAATTATAGACGTGGCTTTTGATATATCCATCATATTGAATCCGTTGACAGAATCTTATTTGTCACGTGCGGATTATGTCGAGAAGCTAAATTTATTTTCAGCGGTAAATTTGGCGTCATATACGATCATCATTTATGGATTTATCTACAAATGGCACATACATGATGACTATTCCTATTTATATTTCATTCTAATTTGCTGCGGGATAATGGCCGCTATGCTATTTTACAATCAACCCGTTTTCTCATCTCGGCTAAAAGAATATTTAAGCATAACATTGATATTTTACGCAGGTCACATCCGGGAGCGAAGGTTGGATCATATTCCACAAATAGTCTTTTTGTGTGCGGCCGCGTGGTCCTTTAGCCGATACCTACAAGACGGAATCATCTCACTTTAACAGTGCGCAAAGGGGTTTTAGTTAGAGATAATGGCGAATAAAATTCAAAAATTTGCTGGCGTTATTGTCACGTTCCACCCAGATGAAGACATCATCGAAAACGTGGGATTATGGCTGAAACAATTGTCCGTGATATATCTGGTCGATAATGGTTCGTCACCCGAAACCTTATTCTATTTGAAGCAAATCACCGATGCACGGGTCGAGAAGATATTTCTTGGTCGCAACACTGGGATAGCACACGCCCTGAACGTTGGGGTACAGAAAGCAAAATCAGATCATTACAAATGGGTCGTAACCATAGATCAAGACAGCACTCCTTGTAGAAATTACTCTGCGTCGATGAGAGAATATATTTTGCAGCACAATGAGCGCAGCACTTTGGGTATGGTTGGCTCCGCTATTTGCGAGAGAAGCTCTGCTTCAGAAAGGGCAACAACGTCAAAAAATGTCAATGTTACAGGGATGGTAATTACATCAGGAACCTGCACCAACATCGATGCCATTGAGAACGTTGGTTGGTTTCGAGAGGACTTGTTTATCGACCTGGTAGACTTCGACATGTGCCTTAGACTGAAGCAAGCGGGATTTGAAATCCCAGTCAATCATAACGCCAGCATCGATCATGAATTTGGACAAGCAGCGGTCAGATCAATCATGGGGCGTAAAATTAGTTTGCAGGAATACAGCACAACAAGAATTTACTATCGATTCCGAAATGCAGCCATTTTAATTCAGGGTTATTGCAAAAATAATCCGAAGTGGGCGTTAGAAAGAACTTTTATTTTATTAAAACTATCCGCAATCATAGTCATTTTTTACCATAAACGGTTTTTGACTATGAAATTTGCTTTGAAGGGATTGATTGATGGTATTAAATACAATAAATAATCATTGTGATATGGCCATTATATTAGTAAATTATTACTGTGATGATGAGATAATAAAGTTTATTGACAGAATTATAGAAATGGAATTGTCTATAAGAATAGATATTATAGTGTGTTGCAATGCATCGCATAATTTTGAATTATTGAATCAACAACTAAATGATCGTGAGGTTTCGTTATTTAAAGCTCCACGAAACTTGGGCTACTTAAATGGGGGTGATTTTGCCTTACAGGAGTATAGTAAAACTAGCGGGCTTCCAAAATGGGTTGTATTGTCAAACCCTGACATAGAAATTGATCATTCCATCTGCCGTATTTTGTCTTTTGACGATGAGCATTTCGGGATGCTCGCCCCCCAAATCACCTCTTTGAAAAGTAAAAAAGACCAAAACCCTTTTGAAGTCAATCGACCGAGCAAGAAGAAGCTTTATTTTCTTCATGCAGTTTACCGATATCGTTATATTGCTAGCTTATATGCAATGTTGGCGGCCAAGAGAGGCTTTTTTAAATCACCACCCTCGGTGACAGCTAATTCTGAGATCTATGCCCCGCACGGAAGTTTTATGATTTTCTCGACTCGCTTCATTAGGCGCATGAAGGGCCTGAGCTATCCAGCTTTTTTATTTGGTGAAGAATTATACCTCGCCGAGCAACTCATAGCGTCAGATTTGTCTTGTATTTATGCGCCTGCCATAAAAGTTACTCATGCTGAAAATCATACAACACAGCATATTGAGAGCAAGAAATTTCTTGATTATAAAAGGGAGTCTCTCAGTTATTTGTTAGCTAACTTTTATAAATAATCTAGATCTCCATATATTCACAGTCACAAAACGAAACGTTAAGTATAATGATTGCAATACACCTTTGTCTAATACTAGTTGATATGATTTAAATAACCAAAATAGCTTCTGAAATTTTTTCGACGACAGTGACTGATTGGATATCCGGTAATCTGCAAGCGCCTCTGGGATACCATAACCAAGGTCGATTTTTTTAAATATTTCCAGCCACAGAGCATAGTCATTTGCTCTTTGTAAATTGGGAATGCTGATTTTCCCCGTCACTTCCTGATTGTAAACCACTGTCAGACATCCGATTGGGCAGCTCGTCAGAAGGTCTTTCTCGTTGATTTCCTTAGGGCATTTAATCAATCTACCGGATGACTTTCCCGAGGCATTGATGATGCCGTAATCCGTATATGAGAAATTGGCGTTAGCCCTTTCCATATAGTCGATCTGCTTTCGCAACTTTTCAGAGTGCCAGATATCATCGCTGTCCAAAAATGCAATATATCTCCCATTCGCCAGTTCGATCGCTAAATTCCTAGCGTGCGCGGCACCATGTCGACCTGACTTTTGTCTAATCAGTTTTATACGGCTATCTGCTTTCGCCATTGTCGATACAATGTCGTGGCTGCGGTCAGTGGAATGATCATCGATGACAATCAATTCCCATCTCTTAAATGTTTGGCGCAAGACAGAAGAAATTGTCTCTTCGACAAATTCTTCGGAATTATGAAGCGGTGTTATAATGGATACAATAGGGATGCTGTGTTTCTGCCTTCAATTGCACATTATCTCTATAGAATATCTTGTCCCGAGATAACGTAAAAGATTCAAACGCTTAGAGAGCCGGAAACAGTCATGAGTCTGTCAAGTCTGAACTAACTCATCCGTCGCCGTTTTAATTGCGGCGCAATGATAGAGATTCTAAACCTAAATCAAAACCTGAGCTATCTGACGCCCGACCGATTACATCAAGCCAATAATAGTTACAATTTGATTCTTTGTTACTAATTTTTCGAAGAGTGGCTTGTTCTGCGAGCTGAATTCTAATCGCTTTTGGAACATCATCAATTTTTTCCGCGCATGTCAGTCCAATTGAGAGTTCAACATCGGTAGGAATTCTATCAGTTGCCTTTATCTCGATTTGCATGATGGCGGGAGGCAATTTGACCAACTGCCTTGCAAATATACCCCCCGAATTCTGAATCCCACTAAGCTGTAAGGAGCCTTGTCCGATACTAGCCCCATATTCACCAGTAGAAGCCAGAAGCCAGTCGAGCGGCGCATATTGTGATTCACGCTCAAACGAACCATTGCGAATGATCGCGCTGGCGGAAACCTCGTCGACCAACAAAGCATATAACTTTTCCGCCGCTTCGAAATGGTAATTTTGAGCCAAGGCGCGGATTAGATTAGCATCCTTGTATACCTCTCTATTTTCCGTATCACGATAGACGCGTTTGCGTAAAGCTGCTCCATTTACAATTGATCCAGGAGTAACAGCGAGGTTTGCCCAAAACTGACTAGCCCAAGGCGGGTATTTAGAAAGCAGATCAGCATAAGGGGCTATAAATCTCTCGCTGGAAAGCCCACCAACCATGATAGGGATTACAACCGACGCCGACTGCGCACTCGTTCGGAGCATTGTGTCGTAATAATGTAATATCTGCGCGACATCATCCTGCGCCCCGCTATCCGCGATCATCCATCCCGTTACTAACTGTTCCCGGCGAGTTAATGCAAAGGCTTTGTGCATCAACTCACGTTTGCTACTTTCGCCCGCGCCTAACGCAAGCGTTGCAACAGCTTCAGGTGTTACAGGCTCAGCTAGAAAGCCCTGCTTGGCCCATTTCAATGTATCAGAGTCAATACGACTCGGGAATTGACCATCATTAGCAACAACCAACGCGATCACAGCTTTAGAAGCCAGATTTTGCGAAGCAAAACCGTTTAACGGCGATAGTGCTACCGCACGCTCTGGTGCTTTATTTTTAGCAATCGCGCCCATAGTTGTAAGGGCTGCCGCTAAAGCAAGCGCGACGCCGACAATCCATATCATAATACTTTTCAGCATGGCATGATCCCTAGACGGCTCTTAAACTTGCTCTTCTGCTTGGTTCCCATAACTATATTGATACGAATAACCATAACCGGAGCCAGAATGCTGCGCGTGAACTTTGGTTACAATGCCGCCGAAGATATGAGCATGAGCACTGCGCACGCGTCCGATTGCCGACTGGATACCACGCAACTTCACTCCACCAGCCTCGATCGTATAAATAACACCCTCAACCGAGTCCGCAAGCAATGGAATGTCGGCAAGGCCAAGTACTGGGGGCGCATCAATGATCACTGTGTCGTAATTCTCTGTCAGCCTCGTAACCAATTCTTGCATCCTTGTGCTACTAAGAAGTTCCGCGGCATTGGGAGGAATAGGGCCAGCGGACATTGCATCAAAGCCATAGTCGCTGTCTTCATGAATGAGCTTGCTCAGGTCATCATTTCCGGCGAGATAATTGCTAAGGCCATTGGTGTTTTTGGTCCCTAACATCTGGTGTAGAGAAGGATTGCGCATATCGCCATCAATCAATAATATTCGTTTTTTGGTACTAGCCAGAACTGCTGCTAGAGCGAGTGCGGACGTACTTTTACCCTCGTTCGGTCGAGTACTTGTGAGAAGGAAAGATCGCGGAACGCCATGGTCAGTCAAAAACGCAAGGCTCGTGCGGATAGACAGGTAAGCTTCCCATGCCACAGATTTCTTATCCTTGAGGCTAGCAAGAACATCTTCTTTTTCGAGGTCTGGAATTGAACCAAGTGGGGCGATACCTAGTTTAGACTTCAGATCGCCAGGATCATTGATGGTCTGATCGATTTGCTCCATCACAAAAACATATGCGGCGGCCAAACCGAGCCCACCAAAAATCGCCAATGCGATATTAAGCAAAAGCCGAGGGCTTGAGGGCTTTTCGGGAGGCTGTCCTATGTCAACAATGGATATATTATTGGTCCCAACACCGGCGACACCGATTTCTTTGTAGCGCTGTAAAAGCCCGTCATAAAGTTGACGGTTAGTGTCTACTTCGCGTTGGAAAATATTATATTGGATGGAATCTCTCCGCTCTCCGCTGAATTGTCGCTTGAGACGGTTCACTTGCGACTGAAGTTGCTGCTCCTTTTCCAAAGCTTCCCGATAACGCGCCGAGGTGCCCATCCGCGAACGGGTTTCTTCTGCGGCAATGCTCTTATCGAGCGCTGATATCTGAGACTGTAAAGCCTTTGCAGAAGGATATTCAGGCTCAAACAAAACCAACAACTTCGCATACTCGGCTTGCACCTTAGCACGCTCTTCGCGAATGGCATTCAGGGCGTTGTTGGTTAGAGAGTTTCTATTTCCCGATCTTTGGCTTGCTTCGCTTTCTGCGGCAATACGCTCGGCAATGGCTACCGCCAAAGCATTGTTCAAAGCCTCCAGATTAGTGGACGCCAGCGTCTTCTGGGAAACAGTCCTACCGTCGGAGTTTTGCTCTGATGAAAGCGTTATGATTTCTTTGTTGTCGGCATAAGCGGACAAATTTCGTTCGGAGTCTTCCAGCTTTTGCTTCAAATCGGCCAACTGTTCTTCTAGGAAGCGTCTGGCGTCTGCGGTTGAGTTAAACCGGCGATCAAGATTGGAGGCAATAAACTGCTCAACCCAAGCATTGGCAATCTGAGCAGATAATGACGGACTGGGGCTGGAAAAACTTATGTCCACAAGACTCGAGCCTCGAATGGGAGAAATACTGATGTGATCCTGAAGTATTTCAGTAGCAATTTTCAGGCGCTCATTACGTTGGGCCGCAGACTGAACGTCCGCCTTTTGCGTCAATAGTCCTTCGCTATCCGGGTCCACATTAAACGTATCGAAAAATTCATCTTTAGCCGCTAGGTTTTGTGCGCGAACAACTCGCTCAGCCAATGATCGTGATTCAAGCAACGAATATTGTGTCTGATAAAATTCAAGATTCTGGCCTCCGCTATCGGCAGTTCGCAAGCCTTCCACGTTTGTAACCTTATCCTGCTCCCGATTAATCTCGACCGTCGATGTCGACGTATAATAAGGGGTCATCAGCAATGTCGCGATGATTCCTAAGGCGATGCAAACCGCAACAATAATTGCAATCGCAATTTTATGGCGCAGAATCGCCTGCCAATATTGAATCAGGATGGGAGTCTCATGATCGAGCTCATCGTATGGATCGCTATCGATCACCGCGGATATTGGATTATTCATGGGTTGGTTTCTAATTTCATCCATTATTGTCTAAACAATATGATCAGCGGAGTTGTTATAAGCGGAGAGGCCTGAATAAGATCGCGGAACAGGCGACGAGCTTGAGAGTCGCCAACGACAATGACATCATTGGCAAAGACTTCTGGATCCGAATAATTGCCTCGGCGAATGGCTTTGAGATTATAGAGGCCTGCAAGCTGTTCGCCATCTACTTCGCGAAAAATTACGACGTCATTTAGCTTAGCAAATTCTGCTGTACCGCCTGCGGTAGCCACAGCGCGCATTAAAGTCATACGCCCTATCACTGGGTAAAGTCCTGGTTTGTCTACCTGCCCATCAACCGTTATAACTTGGCTAACAGTTTCTTCGAGATTGACCGTAACTTGCGGGTCACGAACATAGCGACCTTGTAGACGCTTTTCAAGTTCGTCGCCCAGTTCACCAGGGGTCAGGCCGGACGCCTCTACAACACCTATCAGCGGAAATGACAATCGTCCGCTGGCATCGATCTGTACTTCCTTGCTGAGGGCTCCAATGCCAAAAACGTCAATTTTCAGTTTATCGAAAGGTCCAATGAGATATGGCCGATTGGAACTCATAAGATCAACACGTGTCGGTTCGGGCAGCCCTTCGCTGGAAACCACTGTTACATCGGCGGAGCTACCCAATATGGCCTGCCCAGCACATCCAGATAACATAAGGAGCGGAATTAGACAAAATAAACGCTTCATCATCTTCGAAAGTTTTCCATTAATATTGGCCTGCGGTAGCCGATTGAGTTTGAGACGTAAACCTCTGACACGGAGTCTGAGCCGTCTAGAAAATCTTCTATTGCTATGCGTTCTTTTCTCTTCGCTGAACGGCCCTCACGGCGTCATTGAAAATACAAGCCATTAGAGCAAATATTGTTATTAAAGAAGGCGAACGCAATGGATAGTCGCCTACACTCCCAGCCAGAAAAATCAACATAACAGTAACGGTCATTAGAGCGATATATTTTGTGTAGTGCGATATACTCCATTTTTGTGCGAGCTTTATCAATTGCCAAGTGGCCCATGTCATTGAAGCAACGCCGATCACTATCGCCACCGCCCCTCCCTCTATGGGGTACTGGAGCCAATCGTTATGTGCCTGATTTAGATAAGTCGGTTTAAGTAGCTCCTGTGGTTCATGTATTTTGTAAACATGCTCAAAGGAACCAAACCCAGTCCCCCATGGGGAATAATTAGCTAGCATCTGGATTAACGTTGGCAAAACCTGAGCACGCAGTTCGCTAATTTCTCCGTCGCCAAAGAGACGATCAAACGCTAAAGAGCGCGAAAAATATATCGATAGAACTCCCATTAATATCACCACTACCATAGTTGTGGTCACGAAAAGTTGCCGCGAAGATAGGCCGAAGTACTTTTTCTTCTGGCGCTTTTTTACATTCGATGGATTTTCGACCATATATTGTCCAAAGTAGAAGAGCGTCATTGCCGCCATCAACGCAGGGACCATAAGTAACAGGCCCGCACGGGAGCCTGTGATAAAAATGAGAGGAACAAAAACAAAAATCATCGCAATACTGCCATAGAATTTCAATGCTGCGAAACGCACAGCTGGGGAATTCGAAACCGCATACCATCCGAGCATTACGATCGTTGCAGCCAGCAGAACCGCCTGATGATTGCGGTTTGCAAAAAGCCCGACAGCCTCTCCAGAGTTTGTAACATTGTAAAGATATAGAGGCCCCCGCGGTGACCCAGCAAGTTGAAGTATGGCCCATAGAGCACTGATGGCCGTCAATACAATGATGATACTTATCACCTGTTTCCCGCGCCGCTGGTCAAGATTTAAGTATAGCATCATAGCTGTGATCGGAACCGCGAGAGAAGATAAACTGTTCAGCGTCCGCGACGGTGAAAGCGTCATTGGCCGCCAAGGCTGCGGAATACCTGCTAGATCTGCTATCTCAGCGAATATTTTACGCCCAGGAAGTTCTGTCCAAGCAGAAGGTGGCAGAGGAATTAACTGTAAGATCATGAGCACCAGTAGCGCAAAAGCGATAGATAGCGGGAAAAGGCGACCTTTCCAGTGGTCAGGGGACCTGCATGTCAGCGCATATGCGCCAAACAAAATTGCCATTGGCCGCAAAATGACAAGAGACTGTACATCATCACGCGAACTACCACCGGTGAAAAACACCAGCACCATGAAAACGACAAAGGCCAAGAAACGCGAGTTCGGTGCTGCTAGATCGGTGAAAATACGATTCAGCCTATTTTTCGGGACTCTGATCATTTTACAATAGCTACTGCCAACGCGAGGTTTGTGAAATAACAATCCGTAAAATATCTATTTACATGATTGCTGGGCATCAGTAGCGATTAGATGACGGATTTGCAATTAACTTCCAGAGCACTGGCTTTTCCTGTCATTGAACACTGATTCTGATTAGATTTATTATTGGTCCAGAGGATACTCTGGAAGATTGATTGCTACAATAGCAGCATGGAATATAGATCAGTTGATCCAGCTGATGCCAATGTGACGAGCCGCGCACTCACATCATGCTAGCCCGTGGTACCGGATCCCGGGTGATGTGCAGGGCCAGATAATTGACATGGCGGTGAAGCGCACTGATCTCAGCCTACGCGAACTGGCGGTGATGTTCACCAATACCAAGGGTTACTTCGTATCAGAGGCTGGCGTTTACCAGCTACTGAAGGCCCATGACCTGATTGCCAGCTAGGCCTTTATCGTGATGAAAGCGGCCAGCGAGTTTAAGGACAAGACGACCGCACCCAATCAGCTATGGCAGACGGACTTTACCTATCTCAAGATCAATGGTTGGGGGTGGTATTATCTTCCCACCGTCCTCGATGACTTCAGTCGCTACATCATCAGCTGGAAGCTTTGCACGACCATGCGCGGCGAGGATGTTGCCGACCGGATCAGCCTGGCCATAGGTTTCGGCATAGATGGCCGCATAATCGATAAGGGCATCATGTAACTCAGGTAGTATCGCAATTGTGAGGTTGCTCGGCGTTCGATCCGGCAATTGACCAGCTGCGTTTCGCCCTTGGGGTCGCGCACAAACAACGGTGGGGCTCCGCGGACAGCGATGCTTTGGGGGAATGCGATAAACACCTGGCGGCCATTGTCAAACACACGGATGGGTCGCCAAGACGGATTGTCGCCGGTGATCACATATTCAAAAAATACAGGTTTTGAATATCAAGAACCCTAGCAACGGGCACCCCATATCGGCAGCATCCCGTACGCGTTTGATCGCCAGCAATTTATCTTGCGGATAAGTCCATGAGCGCGCGACCATTGCTGTTTTTAGGTTGATTTCAGTTACAGATAATATACGCGCCGGTCAGTTGTAGTGACCAGATTAGTGGTCAGGCCGGGTGCTGATGGTTTTACCAATGTGTGTGTCCGACGCTCTGTTCCCGACCCACTAGTAGTATCGCCAACAATCCAGCGCACCGTGTCGCCAGAGGCCACAGACGTAAGTATCTCGCCCGGCTGCAGGGCAATATCGCTGACCCGTTCTGGAGCCGCATAGAGTTTGTAGACGGTGCCTCGGGCAAAAGGATAGACTTGCACGGCGTTGATAAAGCCGTGGGTTTCCGATCCCTTGAGCGCAAACCTGTTGGTGGTTTGCGCCCGAGACCTCGGTGCGGCTTTTTCCTTGATAGATTTCTTTTCTGCGATTTTCATGAGTTGGTTTGAAAAGGGAAGCGGCAATGATAGTTTTGCGAGCTGTATTGGTGTTCTGAGCTCGCTGATCAATTCTGCTGCCTGCATTTGCTTGGTGGAAACCGACTGCACAACATGCGCGTTGCCAGAAGGCGGTGCTCCTTTGCGCCTCGTGAGTGTGATCATTGGCACTGTATTGCTTATTTCTCCATCACCAGCGAAGGCAGAATCCGTTGCACGGTGGCAGCCTTTTATTGCTGAAGCATCGCTGCGTTTTGGTATTCCACAAAGCTGGATCAAACCGGCTATGTACCCCGAAAGTGCGGGGCAAATGATGCTAAACGAACGTCCCACACGCTCGCATGCCGGTGCGATGGGCCTGATGCAAGTCATGTCCGCAATCTGGTTGCAACTTACAAAAGCGCATAGATTAGGTGATAATCGCGATGATCCGCGCGCCAACATATTGGTCCGAACAGCCCACTTGCGGGCCATGTTTGACCGCTTTGGGTATCCCGGTTTGTGCGCAGCCTATAATGCCGGACCCGGGCGCTATAAGGCTTATGCAAGGCCGAAGGGGCTTGCCTTCTGAAACCATGTCCTATGTTCGCGCGGTTGCTGGGGTGTCTTCTTCTGTGTTTCCACGTGCATCGTAGGCGGCCTGCAAACAGCGGGTTGAGCTGTTCTATAAGATTCAATCGGGTGTAAAATTTGATCTTCTTTTAATCAAGATGAACAGCTACACAGCCTGTTTGCAATCCGGCGTGCAAGTGGCCGGGAGGATCACTAGCTCCGATGCATATTGGAAGGTTCTGGCCCGACTATAGGGATGTGAGATTGCAAGGCAGGAGAACAAAAAATGGGGAAGGCAAGATAAAAGTACTGTCTCGCGATGCGAGCTATGTCATTGTCTGCAAATCCTTTTTCAGAGAGACTCCCGCTTCATCGTTGCCAATTAGGGAGATTATTTGGCGAGAACTCCAGTTTTTCCAGGCCTTTGCACTATCTCGCTGTCTTCTGCGGTACCTATATACCTTAAAATTGAGGCGCCCTGCATGAGCGACGACGAGTTCAAACCTAGGCTTGGGCGCAGCCGCAGCAAAGGCGGCAAGAAGGCCAGGCGCTTTCTACATAAGGTACTGGCATCCTCGGCCTTGGCGGGCGATATCAAGCGATCTGGCGGCAAGTCCCGATTTACCGGCGCACGCATTGGACGCGGTGCGGCTATTAGCAGGGTGCTTGGTTCTCGCGATCGCCATTCCAGGACGCGGTCGCGGCGAATCATTATCAAATCGCGCTATGTAACGGGCAAGGGACAAGCGGCGGCGCAGGCGCATCTGCGCTATATTGAGCGTGACGGCGTCACCCGTGAAGGCGAACCGGGCAAGCTTTATGCTACCGAAAGCGATCATGCCGACGGCAATGAGTTTTAGCAGCGTGGGCAGGAAGATCGCCATCAGTTCCGGTTCATTGTGTCGGCCGAAGACGGCGCGCGATATGATGATCTCAAACCGCTCATACAGCGGTTTATGGCGCAGATGGAAAGGAACCTGAACACCAAGCTTGATTGGGTCGCAGTAGATCATTTTAACACCGGACATCCGCACGCCCATATTGTGCTGCGCGGCGTTGACGACCGGAGCAAGGATTTGGTCATTGCCAGGGATTACCTGTCTAACGGCATGCGCGAACGCTTGTCTGAGATCGTGACGCTTGATCCGGGCCCGCGCAGTGATTTGGAAATCGAAGAACACGTGCGACATGACATTAGCGAAGAGTAGCTGACCGCTATTGGTCGCAGATTGATCCGCGATATGGATCGGGATCGGATTGTTGCTGCAACTAACCGTGATCCCTTTCAGCAATCCTTGCGTGCCGCACGGCTCCAAGAGCTCAATTCATTGGGTCTGGCTGAGCCAATCGGAAAGGGACGATGGCAGCTTGTTGATGGGCTTGAAGATACGCTGCGTGAAATGGGTGAGTGGGGCGATATCATCCGAACGCTGCAGCGAGACCTTACGGCACAGAATCTAAAACGTGCTAGGGTCAATCAGACCATTCATGATGCAGAGACACCGCTGACCGATCCCATTATTGGGCGCATCGTGAAGCGGGGGTTTTCGGATGAGGTGAATGATCAGCATTGCGTGGTCGTCGATGCCATTGATGGGCAGAACCATTATGTCGATATCGGCAAAGAGGAGGGACATTAAGCCATCCCCAAGGATTCCATCATAAAGATGACGCCCAGGCGATCCGGTGTCCGGAAAGTAGATCAAACTATTATCGATGTCGCGGTCCAGAATAATGGATATTACGACATAGATGCGCACCTGTGTTTCGATCCAAATGCATCGGAAAAATTTGCGGAAACTCATATACGGCGTCTCGAAGCTATGCGACGGATCATCTCGATAGGGTAGCTGAATATGATTCCCGGCAGGTGCGAGATAAGCCGGCGACGATCGAAACATTATCACCCGTAGCACTTGATCGCCTTACCAAGGCGAACGCTACTATCTGGTTGGACAAGGAGCTGGTATCGAAAATGCCTCCTGATGTTCGTGACGCTGGTTTTGGTGAGAAAGTTCGGTCAGCGCTCAACGCCCGTCATCGGTGGTTGTTAGAACAAGACCTAGCCAAAGAACAGGATGGTTCTGTGGTCTATGCAAAGATATGATCGCGAACTTGCGGCGTCGGGAGTTGTTTAGGATTGCAAGTCAGCTTTCAGAAGAGAACCAGTTGGCTTTTCGGGAAACACAGAACGGAGAACATGTTGAAGGCTATCTGAAGCAGCGCGTTGATTTGGTGAGCGGTAAGTTTGCGATGGTTGAAAACTCGCTAGAGTTTACGTTGGTGCCTTGGAGGCCTCGCTGGATAAGTATATTGGCAAACAGAAATCTGGGATCATGCGGGGTGGCGGGATCAGTTGGACCATTGGCCGCGGTCGAGCAGGGCCCTCGTTATGAGGATTTATGTTATCTCAATATAGCAAGTGGATGCCGATTTTGTCCTTGGCCGTTCCATTCCCGATGTCTGTATGATCGTTATTTCTATTGGAATGAAAAGACTTATGCGCTTTCAAAACTGGCTGATTTGATAGAGCATATCACCGTATCCGAGGTGGCAAAGGTAAATCCTACCCCATTGCGTTTTTCTCAGCACGATAAGCAGGAGGATTTGCAATCCACCGGTTGATTTCAGACTCGCGCCAGCCTGCACCATTTATGCTGATTGGGATTGGACGCGGAAAAGTGCCGTCTCTGATTTTGCGATAGACCGTCGAGCGGCTGAGGCCGGTTCTGTCCAGCACGGTTTTGAGGCGAACAATTCTATCTCTTTTATCGATCATTGGAATGGACTCCATCTTTAAGCTATCTGGTGCTTTGTTGAGACAGAGTTGATCATGTTGATCTGGCTTGCAAGGGCAGAAAGACTGAGATGCGGTGAGGGGGTAGTATAGCGCAGGAAGACTGTCAGGAGCATAGTTTGATAATTTCAAAGAGAATTTTTCTTCCGCGCTATTTCTGGCCGTTCCCATTCGCGATCACACTGTCTGAAAGCAGACGCTGATCCGTCCAAATGTTAATTGAGAGCTTACGAACGATTGTATTATAAAAAGTCGGTGGATTTTTTGATTTTGATGGTGATTCAATCTTTGCCTCGATGCAGGAGATTGGACCATAGTGGGTCTTGGCGTGGATGTGACCGCTCATGTCGTTGACACGATCAACAATGGCAAATCCACATCGAAGAAGTGGATCTCGATGGCCTGGTACAAGGTGTGGTTTCGCGCGGTACTTTGCGGGCCTCGCTGCAGGTTGAGACCGGCGACGTTTTTGTTATCGCGGTTCCGACGCCTTTTTGCGATAATCATGTGCCGGATACCAGCTACGTGATGGATGCTACTACGAATGTTGCGGCTGCTTCAAAAGCTGGCGATATGGCGGACGGATTAAGATTGTAGAGTCCTATGCCAACGAGTTACCCGCCGCGTTTGAAGGGGCTGGCGCGGAGTTGATCGATATTGACGAGGCTCTGGAAACCTGTCCGGTGATGATCACGCTCACCAATCATGATATGTCCAAATCCATTCCATTGGACGAGCGGGCGGACAAAGTTGTTCACGATACACGCGGCATTTCGCCAGACCAGCCGATAATCTGCAAGCGGCCAGTCAGCTGCGCCTTACCAGCTAAAAAACTACAATAGGTAAAACTAATTCACACGAGCACAAAACAGCTTTAAGTTCCCAAAAGGGGCACTATGGCAACGAATTTCAACCAGCGATGCAAAATCGCTCCCAGTCCTGCATCAGTGGCCGCCGCTTTTCGAGATAGTCGGTGCGGCGATACGCTGCTTCTACCTTGTTCGCAATACTATGGGCGAGTGCCGCTTCAGCAATCTCCCCAGAATAACTGGTTTGTTCGGCAACTCAGTCATGAAACGAGGAACGAAATCCATGTACAGTATATGGCAGTTCCGCAACTCTCAGCACCTTAATCAAAGTCATATCGGACAGCGGTCGTTTCACATTTTTCCCTGGAAAAATCAGATTACTGACCGGAGCGAAATAGGGCCGAACGCGTTCCAGAACATGCAGTGCGCTTGTTGTCAGCGGGATTGTATGTGCTTTACCCATTTTCATGCGTTCGGCCGGAATTGTCCATAGGAGATTGCTGCTGTCGATCTCATCCATCGTTGCGCCGCGCACTTCGCCGGAACGGGTTGCCGTCAGAATCAGGAACTCTAGTGCCAGACGGCTCACATTATCCTTGGTGCGTAAATATTTTAGGAACTCAGGTACGTCCTCATAAGGCATTGCAGCAAAATGGTTATCCTTCTTGGGTTGTTTGGGCAAACCGCGCCCTACCGAACGGAGAGGTGCTTCAGAAGCACGCAAACCATTGGCATAGGCCCAGTCGAGGACAACTCCGATCCGCTGTTTTACCCTTCGCGCTGTTTCTGGTTTTGTCAGCCATATCGGAGCCAGTACATCCCGTATAACCGGTCCTTCAATATCATTGACTAGCCGATTTCCAATTTTGGGAAAAACATGCTTTTCGAGCGTCATCATCCATTGCTTTTGGTGCTTGCCACTTTTCCACGCAACACTGTATTCCGCATAAACCTGTTTTGTTGCATCTCTAAATGTTGGAATTACTAGCTTCGCTTTTTTGCGCTCAGCAATCGGATCAAGACCGTTGTGGATGTCTTTACGGATTAAACAGGCGGCTTCACGAGCTTCTGCCAATGATACAAGACCAAGTGAACCGAGACCGATATCCCGTCTTCGTCCATTAATATTTGCCCGCAGCCTCCAACGGCCCTTCATTGGACCTGTTAGAATCAATGTCAGCCCATCGCCGTCACCATAATTACCTGGCTCTTTCAGGTTGCGAATTTTTGTTACCGTCAGTTTTTTCATTTTCAATCATCCCGACTTACCCCACAATTTACCCCACACTTATTGTGGGCTTCTGTGGAACATTATAAGAACGCATGAAAGTCGCACAAGCCGAAAAGCCAAGCAAAATCATTGCCTTAGGGACTATATGAGATTTTCTGGGATAATATAAATGGAGGACACGGAGGGATTCGAACCCTCGAAGGACCGTGAGGCCCTTGCCTCCTTAGCAGGGAGGTGGTTTCAGCCGCTCACCCACGTGTCCTCATGACTGGCTTGGCCAAGTTTCAGCGCTATAACGGCCCATTGCATTGGCTGCAATGGGTAAAGTGGCCAGCTGTGCTTTGATCATGCATCGTCAACCAAAATGCCGCCTGAAATGGGGACTTGAAGGATCGATCACCCATCAATTCTTGCCGCAAATCCGCAAAAACACTCAACAGGTCGCAAATTCGACTCGGGTCATCGTCCGTTCATTGCCTAGTCATCGCGAAACGCCATTGTCGATCCCGGCTGGTATGGGAAGGATTTTACCCATGTTTAAGTCGTGTCCAAAGGAAATGTCTGTGAAAAAATTTACCCGTGAGACTCTCGGTATGAGACTGCTTGGCGGCAAAAAGCTGCTTAGCCTATTCGCCGTCGCTGCGTTGGCTTGTTCGCCAACCATGTCTCCTGCTTTTGCGCAGGTCCAGACGATTGATCCCAATGATGCGATTGACGCTGATCTCAACAATCCAGACTATGACGGGAATTTCGAAGCGCCTGCACCCGAGCAAGATACGTCGGTGAACAGCGACATAGACAGCGATCTCGTCCAGCCCGGCGACGTCGACAATGGCACGAGCTATGATGATCCCGTGAACGAGAATGGCTATGACCAAAATGCTGTTGATGAGAATGGCACTGTGGTTGCCAATGTCGACGATGCGACAACTTTTCAGGATGATGATCTAATCGGCGCTGCAGAAGGCGTGTTTGGCAAAGGTGCCAAAGGCCTTGCCGGAGTGATCGAAGATATTTTGAAGAAGCAGGGACGTCCCAATGCCTATATTGCGGGCCGGGAAGCCTCTGGCGCGTTTGTCGTGGGACTGCGCTATGGTTCTGGCAAATTATATCACAAGATTGAAGGCGAAAAACCGGTTTACTGGACCGGCCCATCCATCGGTTTTGATGTCGGCGGTAATGCAGCGAATAGCTTTGTGCTCGTCTACAATCTCTATGACACCGAAGATTTGTATCAGCGCTTCCCTGCGGGAGAGGGCGCGGCCTATTTTGTTGGCGGTTTTCATGTGAGCTATTTGCGTAGCGGCGACAAAGTGCTGATCCCGGTCCGACTGGGTGCCGGACTCCGCTTAGGCGCGAATGTTGGCTATATGAAGTTCAGCAAGAAGCAGAGATGGTTGCCATTTTAGGTCAGGTTTAAGCCGTAACGGCGCGCAATTTTTCCATTCGGGACAGATAGCGTGCCAATATATCAATCTCTAGATTGACCTGATCGCCGGCTTTCAGGTCGGCAAAGGTCGTAACGCTGGCTGTATGCGGAATGATATTCAGTCCGAAAATCGTGCTGCCATCCGCCTGATCGTCCACCGTATTGACGGTTAGAGATATGCCATCCACTGTGATTGAGCCCTTTGGGGCGAGATAGGCTGCAATTTCCTTGGGTGCGTGGATACGAATGGGATGCGAATCCCCTTCGGTTTCAATCGACACAACCTCACCCACCGCATCAACATGGCCGGTGACAATATGGCCGCCCAATTCGTCGCCGACTTTCAGCGCGCGTTCAAGGTTGAGCTTGCGCCCCTCCACCCACATAGATTTCGCGGTTTTTGATATGCTTTCGGCGGAAATATCAATGGCAAACCAGTCGGATCCTTTATCAACAACTGTCAGACAGGCACCGGAACAGGCGATCGATGCGCCAATATCAACGCCACCCATGTCATAATGGCAGGATATGACCAACCGCAGGTCGCCCCGCTCTTCCACCTTAGTGATCGTACCGATATCGGAAACTATGCCTGTAAACATGGGAAGCCTTTATGAAGATTGGGTTCAATAGCTAGGCTAGGGAACTTAGGCTGCGCGTTCGTATATCTCAAGCACATCCTGACCGAGATCGCGCCGATCCTGCCGGTTCCACTGACCATGCGCGACGTCAAGACTGCCAAGACCTATATCAGCAATGCCCGGCAAGCCGCCACCAATAATGATGGGAGCCCGGTAGAGTAGCAAGCGATCAACCAGGCCAGCCTTCAGGAAAGATGCTGCTGTTGCTGCCCCTCCTTCGACCAACAGCCAATTTGTCTTGTCTAGCCCTGCAATGGCTTCGGGTTGGGAAATTTCAGTCCAATGCTCCGTAACCTCAGCTTTACCGAGGACCACAGGGTTCGGTGAGCGGTCTTCCAGACCGGTCAGGCGGACATCAAGTCCAGGGCTATCAGCGGCCACCGTGCCTGCACCAACCAAAATCGCGTCACAGCGCGCCCGTTCAAGATGCGCATGGGCGCGGGCGGGGGCGCCTGTAATCCATTTGCTGGTGCCGTCCGCCATCGCGATACAGCCATCCAGTGACATGGCGAGCTTTAACGTGACATGCGGCCGCCCCTTTTCCATGCGGGTGAAAAACCCCGCCATCGCTCGATGCGCCTGCTGTTCGAGAACACCGACCGATACGGAAATGCCTGCTTCACCAAGCTTATCAATCCCTTGGCGCCGGGTCCGTTCATCAACGTCCAGTGTCGCAACAATCACGCGCGCTGGCGCTGCTTCCTTGACCAGATCGGCACAGGTTGGACCTCGTTTACTTTGATGGGCACATGGTTCCATTGTCACATACATATCAGCGCCCTTGGCAGCCTTGCCAGCTTGCGCCAAAGCCATGGCTTCTGCGTGAGGGCGGCCACCCGGCTGAGTCCAGCCGCGGCCGATAATCATATTATTTTTGACGATGATGCAACCGACATTCGGATTATCACCGGTTCGGCCACGGCCGCGTTCGGATAAAGCTATCGCAGCCGCCATAAAGCGGGCATCTTTATTGCTGTTCAGCATGTGACGTCGGCTGGCCGCTCCACCTCGATATCGCCGCGCGCCAGTCTGTCCGCTTTCGCTTGACGCTCAATTTCGTCGACATCCATGCCGGACATGCGGCCTAAGGATTTCATGGCTTCGCGCCGTTTAGCATCGCGCTTGTCTTTCAGGCATTGGACATACCAGCGGTCGGCCAATATGTCTTCATCCGCGCGCTCCAATGACCAATTTTCAACATAGACAACTTCTTGCGGGACATAGACATCCGTATTGACCTTCGGGTCGATGATGAACAGAAAAAAGATGAAGCCAGAGCAAGCAAAAGCCAGAGAAAGGGGAAGCGCTTGTTCTTTGGGATTCCGCCGCAAAAGGGTGAACAAATCTTTCAGTCCGCCACCGACGGAAACATCTTTTAACATTTTCATGATCGTTAAATAGGGAGCAAATGCGGTTATGACCAGCCCCGAAGCAGCAGATTATGTCCGCAGCAGGGCTGGTCTTTGCGCTTTTTAGGTCAGCTGTTAATCTGAAAGCGGACTTTTAGGGTCATCCAGCTTTCAAAAGGCGCGCCATCTTTTGTGGCAGGTTCAAAACGCCATTTCTTTAATGCGTGCCGCTTGGTCGCGGTCCAGAAGCCGTCATGCGGGCTGTCAATCAGCTCAATCTGTTTGGCGCGACCGTCTGTTCCCACCAGAACGCGAACCGTAACCATACCCTCCTCGCCCATGCGCAGCAGACCAGAGGGGTAGGGCGGCTGAAACTGTTTGCTAAAGCGGGTATTGAGCTTGGCACCCGCAATGACCGGGTCTGGAATGGCTTCAACAGGCGCGATAGGAGCCTCTATTCGATCCCCTAACCCACTAAAATCAATGCCATTATCGATGTCAGCAAATCTATTTACCGGCGCGTCATTAAATACCGGCGGATTGACGACCGGTGTTACTTTCACCGCATCTTGCGCCTTCGTTGGCGTTTCTAACTCCACCTTTTTCGGCTCTGGGATGGCTTCCACCGGCTCCGGCTTCACGATCACATCGTAAGTTTCCATGATGGTCGGCAGTTTGTCCGGCAAATCTATACCTGGCATTGCCATGATACCGGCAAAAACCAGAGCGTGAAAGCCAACGGTCAGGCCGATCCCTTTATAATTAGGTGGTTTTTGTGCGTAAGTTGAAGTGAAGCTCATAAGTCTGTCCTTTCATCCGTCTCCTCGGATGACAGTGCAGTTGCCCCATTATGTGGCGCTATATATCCGCACCGTCATGTGTAATGATATACTATAACATATATAAATCAAGGGTATGAGATTTCGGACATGCTATCCGGACCAAAATAACGCCTTATGAAGAGGCGTTTTTCAGACGTTCAAGCGCTGATTCCCGGCCGATAAGGGGCAGCAACGCGCCCATATCCGGGCCATGTTCAAGACCGGTCAGGGCCTGCCGCAACGGCATGAACAAGGGCTTGCCCTTACGGCCCGTGCTTTCCTTGAGCGCGCCTGTCCAGTCTTTCCAAATCGTCTCTGTCCATGGCAGGCTTTCTAATGTCGCGCGTGCTTGCCCCAGAAAGTCGGTATCTTCAGCGGCCAGTTCGGCAGCGGCCACAGGACCGGTTACCACCTGCCACCAGCGATCTACCTCACCCATATCATGCAGGTTGGGGCGAATGACGCCCCATGCCTCGGCGGACATCGCGCTTGGCAGGCGGTCCTCTACTTCGGCATAGGCCAACAGATGCACGATCTTCTGATTCAGCTGTGCCAGCTCTTCATCGTCAAAACGTGCTGGCGCGCGCCCAAAGCGTGAAAAATCAAAGCCTTCCACTAGCATCATAACGTCAGCAATCGGTTCCACCGGATCGCTGGTGCCGATCCGTGCGAGTAGGGCAACGATAGATTGCGGTTCGATATGGCGTTCTCGAAAACCGCCAACACCTAATGAGCCCAGCCGCTTCGAAAGCTTGCCCTCGGTACCGATCAACAGCGCTTCATGCGCAAATTCAGGTGTGCTCGCGCCAAAGGCCTGAAACATCTGAATCTGGACAGCGGTATTGGCCACATGGTCTTCACCGCGCACGACATGGGTGATGCCCATATCCATATCATCAATGGTGGAAGGCAGCATATAGAGCCAGCTGCCGTCTTCACGCCGAATGACCGGATCAGAGAGCAAAGCCGGATCAAAATTCTGGTCGCCACGGATGAGGTCCGTCCATATAATCGGTATCTCATGATCTAGCTTGAAGCGCCAATGCGCCTTGCGGCCTTCCGCTTCAAAGGCCGCTATTTCTGCATCGGTCAGGTCAAGCGCGCCGCGGTCATAGGTTGGCGGTTTTCCGCGACCAAGCTGCACCTTACGCTTCAGATCCAGCTCCTGCGCGGTTTCATAAGCGGGATAGACCCGGCCCGACGCCTTCAGTTCCTCAAACCGCTCTTCGTAACGATCGAAACGCGCCGACTGCCGCTCTTCGCTATCGGGATGGATGCCCAGCCATGCGAGATCGGCGCGAATGGCGGTGACATATTCCTCCTTGGAGCGCTCCTTGTCGGTATCATCGAGCCGCAGCAGGAATTCTCCGCCGTTTTTCTTGGCAAACATCCAGTTATGGAGCGCGGTACGGATATTGCCGACATGAAGATGGCCCGTTGGAGAGGGCGCGAAGCGGGTCTTTATGGTCATATTGTCCTAAATGCATTGGTAATGGGATAGCGCCGGTCTCGGCCAAAATTTCTGGTGCCCAGTTTCACGCCGGGAGGGGCCTGACGCCGTTTATATTCGGCTATATAGAGTAGTTTCTCGATTCTTATCACCGTTTCGCGATCAAAGCCGCGTTCTACCAGATCGGTTACCGATAGTTCTTCTTCTACTAGACCATGAAGTAAGGGATCGAGAATTTCATATTCAGGCAGGCTATCGCTGTCCTTCTGGTCTTCGCGCAATTCAGCTGTTGGCGGTTTCGTGATGACCGTGTCTGGCATAACGGGTCCATCAGGACCCATGCCGAGCGACGGTTTGTTACGATTACGCCATTCCGACAGTTTGAAACATGTCAGCTTATAGGCATCTTTCAGCACGGAATAGCCGCCGGCCATATCGCCATATATGGTCGCATAGCCGACACTCATCTCGCTCTTGTTGCCGGTGGTTAGCAGCATATGGCCAAATTTGTTGCTCATCGCCATCAGCGTCACGCCGCGGATACGCGACTGGATATTCTCTTCGGTGATATCGACCTCTTCATCGGCAAAACTGTCTTCGAGCATCGCGTCAAAGCCTTGGATTGCCGGAACAATTGAAATGGTGTCGAGCCGCGTGCCGAGCATTGCTGCGCAGCCGGCCGCATCGTCCAAACTCTCTTGTGACGTGAAGCGCGATGGCATCATCACACACCAGACCCGGTCCGCACCCAGAGCATCAACCGCCACGGCCGCAGACAGCGCACTATCGATACCGCCGGACAAGCCAAGGATGACGCCAGGAAAGCGGTTGGCATTCACATAGTCGCGTAAGCCAACTATCATCGCGTTATATATATCGGCGGGATGATCATCGAGCTTGTGGATCTCGCCTTGCTGGCAGGTCCAACCCTGATCCTCGTTCGACCAGTGGGTATCGACAATCGCTTCATCCCAGTCCGGAAGCTGATGCATCACGCTGGTGTCGCCATTCAAGACGAAACTCGCGCCATCAAACACCACTTCGTCCTGGCCGCCAATGCGGTTGAGGAACAGCAGCGGCAGGCCGGTTTCCCGCACCCGCTGAGTCGCCACTTGGCCCAGACGGCGATCATCTTTCTCGATTTCATAGGGACTGCCATGGACGGAAATCAGCATTTCCGCGCCCTGCGCTTTGAGATGTTCGCAGACGGTCGGGAACCAGACATCTTCGCAAATGGGCAAACCGATTTTGCAGCCGCGAAAGTCGATAGGGTCAGGCAGCGGGCCAGAAGCGAACAGGCGTTTTTCATCAAATGTGCCGTAATTGGGAAGCTCAACCTTGTATCGCACCTCTTTGATCTCACCGCCTTCGAGCAGAGCGATGCCATTATAGAGATTGCCATTCTCTCGGAAAATTGATCCTACCAACATGGCTGGCGCGCTATCCTGCGTCGCGTCTGCCAATCGCTGCAATTCCGTTTCGGCGCGCTCCACGACCGCCGGTTTCAGCACCAGATCCTCGGGCGGATAGCCAATGAGCTGCAGCTCGGGAAACACGACCAGGTCGCTATCCGGCTTTGACTGATATACGGCGATCATCGCATCGGCATTGCCGCGCAAATCGCCAACCGCTTGAGTCATTTGGGCCAGGGTAATGGTGAGCTGTGCTGTCATTGCGCCCTGATAGAAACCCGCGCTGCGCGGGGCAAATGATTTATCCGAAAACTAGCGACCCCATGGCCCGACCAGGAATGAAGGCAAACAGGCCGGCGATGATCAGGCCAATATAGGGCCCCTGCATCGCGCGGTAATGTTCGACAACATTGCCACGCCGGATCTGCCAGATACCGTAGGGAATCGACACCAAGGTCAACACGGAAAAGATATGGATGAAGCTGAGTCCGGTTCCGCCAATGCCTTGTCCAGGACGGCCGATCCAGAAGCTCACAATAGCGGTGGTCACCATCAACATCCCCCAGATGCGCCCCATATGCTTATGGAGCCGGTCGCCTTTTTTACGCCACAGGATATAGGCGCCGAGCGGGATGGACGGGATTACGGTGGCCAGGTGAATGATGACCGGCAGGCTTATCGGGCGCTTTTGCGCAATCTCTACATCGGCGCTGTAGGCAAAGCCGCCATAAAGGGAAGACAGTGCCATCAGAACCAGGGTAGCCAATAGAGTTGCGCCGCCCAGCAGAATGATATTCTGGATATTATATCCACTGTTCTTTTGCATCTCAGATTGCACGCCTTCTTTCGGCTTCGTCATGATTTTCCCCATTGGTTCATTTGGTTGCAAACCAGATTGATCATCCGAAAACGCAATTCCAGCTTGCTTACGTGACTGGTTGTCGCTTATTCGTGAAGCGCCCAGAAAACGGGCAATTGGCCCATTCACGAAGCGCCAATGGGTCAGCGCGTTGAAGAATTGAGGGCAAATATGAGCAGCGGCGAAATAAAATTGTCCGTCAAATGGATTGCCGTCGAATTGCTGGTCATGGCGCTTATCGGGCTCGTTTTCGGTTTGCTGGGGCCATTTGGCACTTATGCCATGCCGGCCGCCCTGCGCCTTGCCTACTGGGTTGGCTTTATCATCATCGGCTATGCGATTTTCCGGCCAGTATCCATCAGCGCGGGCTGGCTCAGGGAAACTGTCGGAATTCCGGTTTGGGCTGCCGAACTATTGGCAACTGCTGTTGCGGCTCTGCCGCTGACCTTTCTCATCGGTTTCGCCATTTCGGGCATGCGGTTTGATCCGGAATTTCTCGGCGATCGCTTCATATTGCTCTATCTGCAATGCGCGGCCATCGGTTTCGGCATTTTCCTGTTCATGAGGATGCTGTTCGGACCCGAAGAACGGTTGGTAAAATCAGCGCAGCAAGACAAGAATATGGAACAGCCGCCAGAAAAACCGGCATCCGAGAAGATGGGTAGCACTGAAACCGAAAGCAAAAAGCCGGTCAGGGCCAAATTGCACGATCGGCTTTCCCCAGGTTTTTCCAGCCCGATTACCGCGCTTGGCGTCGAAGATCACTATGTCCGCGTGCACAGCGCGGAACGCGATGAAATGCTGTTGCTTCGGCTCAGCGATGCGATCAAGGAAATGGAACCGATGGAGGGGATGCAGGTCCATCGCAGCTGGTGGGTCGCGCGCGATGCGATTCTAACGTCAAAGCGCGACGGACGGAACCTGCGCCTGTCGCTATCTGGCGGGCTGGAAGTGCCGGTTTCCCGCGCCTATGTCACAAAGCTGAAACAAATGGGCTGGATTTGACCAAAAGGCGCTTTTGATTTGCGGTTCACCTGTCTAACAGGGTCGCGAATCATTCACATAGGGTCCGCGATTCTGATGCAATGGCTGACCTGCTCAAGGGGTAGCCACGCAATGAAACTCATGTCCGGCAACAGCAATTTGTCGCTCGCGCAGTCCGTAGCCGATTATCTGGATATCAAACTCACCGATGCCAGCGTCAAACGCTTCGCAGATGATGAGATTTTCATCGAAATCCATGAAAATGTGCGCGGTGAAGATGTCTTCATCATGCAATCGACCAGCTTTCCGGCCAATGACAATTTGATGGAATTGCTAATCGGCATCGACGCCCTGCGCCGGGCCTCAGCAAAGCGCATCACCGCCGTTATCCCCTATTTCGGCTATGCGCGGCAGGATCGGAAACCGGGTCCGAGAACGCCTATCTCCGCAAAGCTGGTCGCGAATCTGATTACCGAAGCGGGCGCCGACCGGGTGCTGTCGATCGATCTGCATGCCGGCCAGATTCAGGGCTTTTTCGATATTCCGACCGACAATCTTTACGGCGCACCGGTTATGTCGGCCGATATTCAAGCGCGTTTTGCCGGCCATGAGCTGATGGTCGTGTCACCCGATGTTGGCGGCGTGGTCCGCGCCCGTGCGCTCGCCAAGCGGCTGGATAACGCACCGCTAGCTATTGTCGATAAACGCCGCGAACGCGCCGGCGAGTCCGAAGTCATGAACATCATCGGCGACGTCTCTGGGCGTTTTTGTATATTGATCGATGACATTGTCGATAGCGGCGGAACCCTCTGCAATGCAGCTGATGCGTTGAAGGCAAAGGGTGCTACCGAAGTGGTGGCTTATATATCGCACGGCGTATTATCAGGCGGAGCGGTGGCGCGGATTAATGACAGCGGACTGAAAGAGCTCGTCATCACCGATTCTATCGGTGCAACAGACGCGGTCAAAGATTCGGACAAAATTCGGCATCTGACCATAGCGCCGCTATTGGGTGAAGCAATCAAACGGATTGCTGATGAAACCAGCGTTTCGAGCCTGTGGGACTAAAATGATTTCGCTTTTCTAAAATTGGGGGTATTTTGCCGAGTTTAGAAGTTTTGATGAAATATCGCGTCCATATCGCCATCCTAGCCATATTCATTTCTGCTTTCGCATGGTTCACGGAATTAGCAGATTTGGTTTACGTATGTCCCTATTGCCGCGCCCAGCGCACGGTTATTGGCCTGCTCGGCCTACTTCTTTTGGCCAACCCGCAGCATTGGCTGAACCGTTGGATATCATCCGCGCTGGCAATATTGGGTCTAGTGGTGGCTGCCATGCAGCATTTTAATGGTTGGAAAAAGATCATGGCAGGCGATTTCTCTTGGGGCGACCAATGGTATGCCAATGCCTGGATGTTATCCGGGTGCGCGATGTTTATCATTACCGGATTGATCCTTTACCTCTGGGCTTGGCGGCCTGCTGGACCAGAGACCAGCTGACTCGCCTCTTTTCCGCAGAGTGGCACTGGCCAAGGGGCCCTTTTGCTGTCAATTAGGGATACATGACCCCTAAAGATATAGCACTCGCTGAAAAACTCGCCGAAGCTGCCGGAGAAGCGATACGCCCGCTTTTCCGCGCAAAATTTGATCAGGAATCAAAAAGCGATTCTACGCCCGTAACCGAAGCCGACCGCGCCGCCGAAGCTGCGATGCGCAAGATTATCGAAACCGAATGTCCGGAAGACGGCATTATCGGTGAAGAATATGGCACCATCAACGAAGGCGCTGCGCGTCAATGGGTGCTGGATCCCATAGATGGCACGACCAGCTTTATCGCCGGACGACCAATTTTCGGGACGCTGATTGCGCTGATGCAAGATGGTTGGCCGGTGCTTGGGATTATTGACCAGCCGATTGCCCGGGAACGCTGGATAGGGGTGGTCGGACGACCCACCACTTTTAACGGAACGCCGGCCCAGTCGGCACGTTGCCGCGAATTGAAAGACGCCGTACTCGCCACGACCACCCCGCATCAATTTGATGAGCATGATGCCGAGCATTTCATGGGCCTCGCCAGCAAAGTCGCGCCGCGCAAGATTATCTATGGCGGCGATTGCTATAATTATGGTCTGGTCGCGAGCGGTCATGTCGACGTCGTCTGCGAAGCGGGCCTGATGCTGCATGATTATGCGGCCCTGGCGCCAATTATCGACGGAGCGGGCGGAATGATGTGTGACTGGAACGGCGAACCACTTCACGCCGAATCCGACGGTCATGTTTTGGCTATTGGGGATCAGGCGCGCGTCGATGATGTGCTAGAGGCCATTGCATGCAACCATTAGAGCCTGTCAGCAAAACGCGGTTTGTCCTGCCGCCACCGCCGCTGCAGCGCTATCTGACGACCTATTATTTTACCGAGATTGAGAGCCCGGATGGGTCCGAGATATCGGACATGCTGTTACCGCAATGGGCGAGCATCCGTTTCATATATCGTGGCAGCGTGGATATGAAGGTTCCCGATCATAAACCGCAGCCATCACCGCTAGCAGCCATGACGGGGCCGACCAGTTTGGCCGCACCCATTTCTTGCAAATCAGCAAAAATCGCTGCTTTCGGGCTGCTGCCGCTGGGTTGGCACAAATTTGTTGGTCAGCCGGCATCGCGCTGGGCCAATAAAGTGATTGATGTCGAAACCGCGCATAAATTTGATCTCTTTGCCGAAATCTGGGACGCTATCCGGAATTTAGAGACCGAAGCCGAGATGATCGATACGTTCAATCATATGCTCCTGGAGGCGCTTGAACCATCCGATGCCGAAGATGACCGGATCGAGGCGGCCCATCTCGCGCTGACCGATCCGCAAATCGATAGCGTCGGGGCGCTATGTGAACGGCTGGATATGGATACAAAACAGCTCAGCCGCTTTTCGAATCGCGTATTTGGCTTTCTTCCCAAATTATTGCTGCGTCGACAGCGTTTTGTCCGCACATTGGGTCAGGCCTTGATGAACCCTTCGCAAAGCTGGAGCGAATGTGTGGATCTCAACTATTATGATCAGGCGCATTTTAATCGCGACTTTAAGCGCTTCATGGGACTAACGCCGAGACAATATATGGCGCAACCGCACCCGATTTTCGGGATCGGAGCGAGTGAGCGGACCAAGGCCTTAGGTCGACCATTGCAAGCCATGGACCGGCCGATCGATCCCAATGGGTCGGACAATAGCAACGCTGCCTAGCTTGAAGCGCCAAAAAGCACCGCTGATTTTGCAATATATCTTGCATTTCAGGCGAATCTAGCTATTGCCGCCCTTCCGATGTGATGCACTGGCCAGTGTTGGGCTGCCACATGTGTCCGTAACGGTAACTTCTAAAGGAGACCAAAATGCCCAAGTTGAAGACCAAAAGTGGTGTGAAGAAACGCTTCAAAATCACTGCGACCGGCAAGGTTACGCATGGCGTAGCTGGCAAACGCCACCGTTTGATGAGCCATAACAGCAAATATATCCGGCAAAACCGCGGCACCAAAAACTGTGCTGACGCAGATGCGAAAACAATCAAGAAATGGGCACCTTACGGGCTTTAATAGCACCGGGGTTTCCATCGCTTCACAAAATTCAAGGATATAGATTATGGCACGCGTAAAACGGGGTGTAACCACCCGCGCAAAACACAAAAGATTATTGGTTCAGGCGAAGGGCTATTATGGCCGCCGCAAGAACACCATTCGTGTAGCAAGACAGGCTGTCGAAAAAGCCGGTCAATATGCATATCGCGATCGTAAAGTTAAAAAGCGTGCTTTCCGCGCTATCTGGATCCAGCGTATCAACGCTGCTGTCCGCGCAGAAGGCATGACATACGGCACATTCATTCACGGCACCAAGCTTGCCGGCATTGAACTCGACCGTAAAGTCATGGCTGATCTGGCGATGAATGAACCTGCTATGTTTAGCGGCATCATCAAACAGGCGCAGGATGCTCTAGCGAAAGCTTAAGTATTTCCATAAATTTCAAAAAGCGCCGGGGAGCAATCTCGCGGCGCTTTTTTATTGGGTTTTTCACCGCAGCCTGCTTTAGACGGTCAGCAGGGAAAATAGGGTAAAGTCATGAGTGACATCGAAGCAATTAAAGAAAAATATCTCGGTGAGATAGAAGCCGCCAGCGATGGTGACGCTTTGGAAGCCATCCGCGTCGCCGCGCTTGGCAAAAAGGGCGAGATTTCACTGCTGCTCAAAACACTCGGCAAAATGACGCCGGAAGAACGCCAGACCGAGGGTCCGAAAATCAATGGTACCCGTCAGACGGTTGCCGATGCGATTGCTGCGCGCAAAGAAGCCATGGAAAGCGAAGCCCTAAACTCACGCCTCGTCACCGAAAAAATCGATATGACTCTACCCCCGCCGAGCACGCCAAAGGGCAGCATTCATCCGGTTTCGCAAGTCATGGACGAACTAGCGGAAATATTCGCCGACCTCGGATTCTCCGTCGCAACGGGACCTGAAATTGAAGATGACTGGCATAATTTCTCCGCGCTGAACATTCCGGAAACCCATCCGGCGCGCGCGATGCATGATACTTTCTATTTTCCTCCCTCTCCCCTTCAGGGGGGAGGGAAGAGCCGCGAAGCGGCGAAGGGAGGGGGGCATGAAAAACCATCCGGTAGCCCCCACTCCCCAGCCCTCTCCCCTGAAGGGGAGAGGGAGCTACCCAAATTGCTGCGCACCCACACCTCACCCGTGCAAATTCGCACGATGATGGATGTTGCGAAACAGACAGATGGTGCTGGCGAACCGATTTACATCATCGCACCGGGGCGCACTTATCGCAGCGATAGCGACGCGACCCACACGCCGATGTTCCATCAGGTCGAAGGCCTGGTGATCGACAAAGGCATCCATATGGGGCACCTCAAATGGACGCTTGAAACCTTTGTTCGCGCCTTTTTCGAGCGCGACGATATCGAACTGCGCCTGCGCCCGAGCTATTTCCCGTTCACCGAACCCAGTGCCGAGGTCGATGTCGGTTTTTCCGTCGAAAAAGGCCGCCGTATCATTGGCGGTGATCCGCGCGGCGACAATGGCGGCTGGATGGAAATTCTCGGCTCCGGCATGGTCCACCCCAATGTCATTCGCAATTGCGGGCTTGATCCCGATGTCTGGCAGGGCTTTGCCTTTGGCTGCGGTATCGACCGGCTGGCGATGCTCAAATATGGCATGGATGATCTGCGCGCTTTCTTTGACGGCGATTTGCGCTGGACAGAGCATTACGGCTTTGACGCGCTTGACGTACCCACATTGAGCGGAGGAGTCGGCGCATGAAATTTTCCCTAAGCTGGCTCAAAGCCCATCTCGATACGGATGCAAGCCTCACCGAAATTACCGATAAGCTGACCGATATTGGTCTGGAGCTGGAGGGACTGGAAAATCCCGCTGATGCGCTCAAGCCCTTTCGTGTGGCCAAGGTTATCGAAGCCGGTCCGCATCCCAATGCGGATAAATTGCAATTGCTGAAGGTTGACGATGGTTCAAATGAGCCATGGCAAGTCGTGTGCGGCGCGCCCAATGCGCGTAAGGATATGGTCGGCGTCTTTGGCCCTCCCGGCACCTATATTCCGGGCAGTGATTTCACGCTGAAGCCCGCCAAAATTCGCGATGTCGAAAGTTTCGGCATGATGTGCAGCGCGCGTGAGCTGGAGCTGGGTGACGATCATGATGGTATCATTGAACTGCCCGCCGATGCCGCAGCAGCGGTTGGGACAAGCTACGCCGATTACGCGCAGCTCGATGATCCGGTCATGGATGTCGCGATTACCCCCAATCGTCAGGATTGCATGGGCGTGCGCGGCATTGCCCGCGATCTGGCGGCCACCGGTATCGGTACGCTCAAAGCCTTGAGCATCGATCCGGTTGCACGCAGCGGCGCCGGCCCGGATGTGCGGACCGATGATAGCGAAGGCTGTCCTGCTTTTTACGGCTGTACGGTTAGCGGCCTGTCCAACGGCACCTCGCCGGACTGGATGCAGGCACGGCTCAAATCAGCTGGCCAGAAACCGATTAACGCGCTGGTGGATATCACCAATTACGTGATGCTCGACCACGGGCGGCCTTTACACGTTTATGATGTGGCGAAGCTTAAGGGCGGTCTGGTTGCACGCAAAGCCAAAGCGGGTGAGAAGCTCACCGCCCTCAACGACAAAGAGTACACGCTCGACGAGACCATGACCGTCATCGCTGACGATAATGGCGCGCATGATATTGGCGGCATCATGGGCGGTGCGGACACCGGATCGGAAGAAACAACAACCGAAGTGTTGATCGAATGCGCCTATTTCGATCCCGCTTCCATCGCGAAAACCGGCCAAAAGCTGATGCTGACAAGCGATGCCCGCCAACGGTTTGAGCGCGGCGTCGATCCGGCCTTTCTGGACGATGGCATTGATATCGCGACCGCTTTGGTGCTCGATCTGTGTGGCGGCAATGCCAGCGACATAACCCGCGCCGGAACACCACCAACAGACATGCCCACGATCAGCTATGATCCCAAGCAATGTGCCGCGTTGGGCGGCATCGATGTCGCGCCGGAAAAACAGAAAGAGACGCTGGAAGCGCTGGGCTTTCAAGTGACGCTGTGCTCCCGCGCAGGCGGGAGCCTATCTCCCGAAGCCGGGGCTGGCGAGGCGGTGGAGATGGATTCCCGCCTGCGCGGGAATACAGATAAAGGTCATGCTTCCTTGTGGGATGTCACACCCCCAACGTGGCGTCGTGACGTCGCGGGTTGGCAGGATCTGGTCGAAGAAGTCATTCGGATCGAAGGGCTGGACGCGATACCTTCCACGCCGCTGCCGCGCAAAGCCGGAGTTGCCAAACCTACCGCATCACCGGAGCAGCTGGCCGAACGCAAAGCCCGGCGCGCTGCCGCTGCACGCGGATTGAACGAAACTGTGACTTGGAGCTTTATCTCCGACAAGGAAGCCGCGCCTTTTGGCGGTGGTTATTGGTCGCTGGCCAATCCGATTAGCGAAGACCTGAAAGTCATGCGGCCATCGCTATTGCCCGGCCTGATCGCCGCAGCCCAACGTAACGCTGATCGCGGGGCGTCGTCCATTCGTCTGTTCGAAGTAGGTCGCCGCTATCTGGAAAGCAGTGAACACCCAACCATTGGTCTCGTGCTGTCGGGCGAAAATCGCGCGCGCAGCTGGCAAGCTGGTTCCGCGACCAAATATGATGCGTATGATGCCAAGGCCGAAGTGCTTGCCATATTGGAAGCCGCCGGCGCGCCGACCGACAAGCTGATGGATTTCGCCGAAGCGGGCGATCATTATCATCCCGGCCAGTCGGGCACCTTGCGACTTGGGCCAAAGAAGATATTGGCCGCTTATGGTGTGCTCCATCCCACGGTGACCAAGGCAATGGGCCTAAAAGGCGCTGCGGTTGCCGCCGAGATATTTCTCGACGCGATCCCGGTGAAAAAAGCCAAAGGCCATATGCGCGAGGCGTTTGCACCACCGACATTGCAGTCTCTCACACGCGACTTTGCGTTCATCGTCGATGCTGATTTGCCAGCAGGTGATTTGGTGCGCGCGGTCAAAGGCGCAGACAAGAAACTGATAACCGGTGCGCGGCTTTTCGACCTGTTCGAAGGTCCGAGTGTCGGCGAAGGCAAAAAATCGCTGGCGGTGGAAATTACCCTACAGCCGGTGGAGGCGACGCTAACCGAGGAAGATTTGAAGGCCGTTTCGGATAAAGTTGTAGCGAGTGCTGGTAAACTGGGTGCGGAGTTGAGGGGTTAGAATATGACCCAAACCAACCCACGCCGCACATTTGCGATTATCTCTCACCCCGATGCGGGTAAGACGACACTCACCGAGAAGCTGCTGCTGAAAGGCGGCGCTATTCACTTGGCCGGCGAGGTCAAGGCGCGTGGCGATAACCGGCGCGCGCGATCGGACTGGATGAAGATCGAGCAGCAGCGCGGGATTTCCGTGACCAGCTCGGTGATGACCTTTGAACGCAACGGCATTACCTTCAACCTGCTCGATACACCGGGCCATGAGGATTTTTCCGAAGATACCTATCGCACCCTGACCGCCGTCGACAGCGCAATCATGGTGATTGATGCGGCGAGCGGGATTGAGGCGCAGACGCTGAAACTGTTCGAAGTTTGCCGGATGCGTAGCGTGCCGATCATCACCTTTGTCAACAAGGTTGACCGCGAAGGCCGCGATCCATTTGAATTGCTCGACGAAGTGGCGGATAAATTGGCCCTCGACGTCTGTCCGATGAGCTGGCCAACCGGCATGGGCGGACAGTTTGAAGGCATTTATGACCTCTATCGCAACCAGCTGCACCAGCCCGACGGTGACAGCAAGCAATATGACGGTGTATCGCGGCAATTTGACGGATTGAATGATCCAGGGCTCGCCGATGTGCTGAGCGATGAAGCATTGGAACGGCTGACCAGCGAGGCGGAATTGGCGCAAGGCGGCTATAGCAGCTTTGACCTTGAGGCATATCAAAATGGCGATCTTACGCCCGTCTATTTCGGATCCGCGCTGAAGCAATTTGGTGTCGAAGAGCTGATCGATGCCATTGCCGACTATGCCCCCAGCCCGCGGCCGCAGCCTGCGGAACCCGCGCCGATTGAACCCGACAGCAAGGATGTCACCGGTTTCATTTTCAAGATTCAGGCGAATATGGATCCACAGCATCGCGATCGCATCGCGTTCATGCGGCTCTGCTCCGGCGAGTTTAAACGCGGCATGAAACTGACGCCTTCGGGGCTAGGCAAGCCGATCGCCATCCACTCGCCGATATTATTTTTCGCGCAGGATCGTGAAATTGCCGATACCGCCGAACCTGGCGATATTATCGGCATCCCCAATCACGGGACACTGCGTGTGGGAGATACTTTGTCGGAAAAAAATCAAGTGCGGATTATCGGCTTGCCTAATTTTGCGCCGGAAATATTGCGCCGCGTGATCCTGAAAGACCCGACACAGACCAAGAAACTGCGCAAGGCACTCGACGACTTGTCGGAAGAAGGCGTGGTGCAGGTCTTCTATCCCGAAATCGGTGCCAATTGGATTATCGGCGTAGTCGGACAATTGCAGCTCGAAGTTTTAGTCAGCCGCTTATCGGCAGAATATAAGGTCGAGGCCGGCCTTGAGCCAGCTCCTTTTGAAACGGCGCGCTGGATCAGCGGCGACGATGAAATACTCAGCACTTTTGCCAATATCAACCAGACCAGCCTCGCCAAGGATCGCGACGATAATCTGGTTTTCCTCGCCAAATCGGGCTGGGATGTGAATTATCAGGAAGAGCGCAATCCTGAGATTAAGTTTAGCGCGACGCGGGAACGATAGAGGAAAATACTATGCCGGATATTTGGTCAGTCTATCTGTCAGGTGAAATCCACACCAATTGGCGCGAAGAAATTGCCGAAGGCGCTGCCGAGAAAGGTCTTCCCGTGCGTTTCTCCGGGCCAGTGACCGATCATCCCGCTTCCGATGATTGCGGCGTGACCATATTGGGCAGCGAGGAAAAGAAATTCTGGCATGACCGCAAGGGCGCTCAAGTCAATGCCATTCGCACGTCCACGCTGTTGAAAAAGGCAGACATTGTCGTTGTCCGCTTTGGCGACAAATATAAGCAATGGAATGCCGCTTTTGATGCAGGCTATGCCGCCGCATTGGGCAAGCCGCTGATCATCAATCACGGCCCTGATATCGTCCACCCACTCAAGGAAGTGGATGCCGCTGCCTTGGCAGTCGCAGAGACGCCAGCGCAGATTGTCGAGATATTGGACTATGTCATCAACGGCAAATTGGCGGGCTATACGGACTAAAATTCGAGCCGTAACTAGAAGATATAATAGATCGCCATACAGGCCGCTAAGCCCACGCCAATGTTGAGCGGCAAGCCAATCCGGACAAAATCCGAAAAGCGGTAATTGCCCGCCGTATAGACCAATGTATTGGTTTGATAGCCCACCGGCGTTGCGAAGCTGGCCGATGCGCCAAACATCACGGCAACCAGCAGGCTGCGAACATCCACGCCGGTTTGTTCGGCAATGCCGATCACCAGCGGCGTCATAATGACAGCCACGGCATTATTGGTCGCTGTTTCGGTGAGCATGGAGGTCAGCGAATAGATCACGATAATCAACCATAAGGGCGACAGCATGTTGAGCAGCGGCAGCAACGTGTCGATAATCAGCTGTACCGTGCCTGCATTTTCCAATCCCTTACCCACGGCCAGCATCGCAAAGATCAGCACCAGCACATTACCGTCTATCGCGCCCCATGCCTCTTCGCTGTCGATACATTTGGTCAGCAACACGGCTGCGACACCCAGCATCGCCAGCGCGGCAATCGGCATCACGCCCAGGGCTGCTGCAATGATGATAATCGCGAGTGTGAGGACCGCCACAGGCGCCCGGCGGCGGCGATAGGCGCGGGCCTCTGGCTCTTCCAGATGCACCAGGTCGACATTTTCCTGCAATGTGCCGACGGACAGATCATCGGTCTGCACTAACAGGCTGTCGCCATGTCTGATCCGCGCGTTGGACAGCGTTGGTCCGGCAATATGGCCCGGGCGCGATAGGCCCAGCACGCGGGCGGGAACACGAGACAAAAAGGGCAGGTTGGGCAAGGTTTTTCCGACCGACCGATGAGACGGCCCGATCACCAGTTCGACCAGCCTTGTATGATCGTCCGCCAGAGGTATGGTTGGTTGCTTGACGCCAGCATAGCCCAATAAAATTCCGTCAATTTCTGCGAGGGATAGCAGCTCTTCCTGCGTCACCGATGCGACCAGTGTCTCTCCGCCCAGCACGATATGATCGGAAAATTCGAAACGGTCGATATCCTGACCGACCCGGCGGCCCAATATCTCCACACCTGATGGGGTGAACGCGCCGATATCGGAAATCTTCTTCCCGACGAAATCGCTTTCCTCATCAATCCTTATGTCCGTCAGATATTGAGATGCCGGTGTCTGATCAGCGAGACTTTCGCTGTCGCGTTTGGGCAAAAATAACGGACCCAATATCGCGATCATGATAATGCCGGTCACGGCTGCTACCAGACCGACCTGGGTTATTTCAAACAGGCCAAAGGCGGCTTGCCCGTTTTCCTGTGCCACACCGTCCACCAGCAAATTGGTCGATGTGCCGAGCAGGGTCAGGCTGCCACCCAATATCGAGATATAGGAAAGCGGGATGAGCAGCTTGCTCGCCGCAATGCCCGATACCTTGGCAATTTTACGCATGATCGGGATCAGGATGATGACCACCGGTGTGTTGTTGACAAAGGCCGAAGAGGCAAAGGTGCCGCCCAGAAATCCGCCAATTGCAATGAACGGCCGTTTTTCCGCCTTGCGTGCAGCGAAACCCGCTAGCGCCTCAATCACCCCCGTACGCACCAGCGCGCCGGATAATATGAACATCGCGCCAATGGTCAGCGGGGCCGGGTTGGAAAAGACGGCCAGCATATTATCGCTGCTGAGCAATCCGGTCGCGAGCATAAAGCCGGCAGCCACGACGGCCGTCACCGCTGGCGGGCGGCGCTCACCAACAAAAGCGGTGAATAAGGCAATTAATATCGCCAGCCCTGCATAGGGTTTTGCGATATCCCAATAAGTAGCCCAATCCAAATTTCGCTCCTAAAGCTCGCGGTTGCTATGTAATATTCTAACAGGGTCGCGTTGTTTAAACTACGGACCTTTTAATTGATCGACCAAGCTGTTGAGCTGCAACTCACCGTCCCTTGTCTGGCCACCAGTATCAAGAAATTTCTGCATTTTTGATCGTGCCTCTGGCGTGCGGATAAGCTGTTGGAACAGAAACGATTCTTCGGCGAGACCCTCTTCCAACGGACCGGCAGCGTTATTGATCGATTGTTTAGCAAACTGGACCGCCTCAACCGGGAAGCTGGCGATACGCTCCGCCAATGCGCGAACTTTGCCATCTATTTCATCGGCGGCATAAATCCGGTTCAAATAGCCCCAGCGTTCCGCTGCTTCGGCGTCGAGATCTTCGGCACCCAATATCACTTCCATCGCCCGTCCGTATCCGATTATGGTGGGGAGATTCTGCGTGCCCGTTCCGCCTGGCAAAATCCCCAGCGGTACTTCCATCTGATTAATCGTCGTTTTTCCCCGGACGCCGAAACGCATGTCCATATTGGAGATAATCTCGTTCCCGCCGCCGCCCACGCGTCCTTCCACTTGAGCAATAGTCACTTTGTCCATAGTGCGAAAGCGCTGGCACATCACGTGGAACGGATTGGGATCAGAGCTTCTTTCGGCTGGGCCATCGACCGGAAAAGACAGGATCAATTCCACATCAAAATGCGCCAAGAAAAATTCTGGGTCGGCGCTTTTGAAGAGGATAACGGTCAGATCAGGATCAGCCTCCAACTCTTCGGCCAATGCCATCCATTCCCCAAAAAGCTTTTGGGTGATCAAATTGATGGGAGGATTGGATATAACGACCTCGGCCAGCCGGTTCGTTTTGGTAACAGCGAATAGGTCATAGTCATATGCCATAATTGGTCCTCACCGTTTCACGATAGCCTATCGCTGTATGACTCACTTACGCAGCAAAAACACCGCATGTTCTGCGAGCAGATTGGCGGCGGCCCGGCTGGTCCGCTTGTCCCCGCTAAGGAACCATTGCCCCTCTTGCTTCAACTTGCCATCGCGCACCAATGCACGAAAATCGTCAATCGTGACATGGTGGATATTCGGTGTGTCATACCAAGTTTGCGGCAAAAGCCGTGTTACCGGCATGCGGCCGCCGAAGAGCAATGACATGCGCACCCGCCAATGAGCAAAATTAGGGAAGCTGACAAAGGCCTGTTTGCCGATGCGCAGCAGCTCATCAAGAATCACGTCGGGGCGGTGGGTCGTCTGCAGCGTCTGGCTGAGTACCGCATAGTCGAAACTACCGTCCGGGTAAGCGGACAGGTCCGTATCGGCATCGCCCTGCACCACCGACAGACCTTTGCTCACGGCACTGGCGACATTGCCGGGATTAATTTCCAGCCCGCGCGCATCAACCTGTTTCAGATCGCGCAAAGCCATCATCAGCGCGCCATCACCACAGCCAATGTCGAGGACACGGGCATTCGGAGTGATGTTATCAGCGATAATCTGAAGATCGGGGCGGAGTTTGGTCATACGCTTTCTCCCGCCTTTAAAAATCCGTCGACAATCCGGTTCATTTCGGGGTTCTTGAGCAGGAAGCTGTCATGACCAAAGGCACTGGACAGTTCGACAAAGCTCGCCGCTGCGCCTGCGGCATTCAAGGCATGCACGATGGTCCGCGATTCACTGGTTGGGTAAAGCCAGTCAGTATCAAAACTGATCAGACAGAAACGCGTCTTGGATCCTTTGAATGCATGGGCCAAAGTGCCGCCATGGGCTTCGGCCAGATCGAAATAGTCCATCGCCCGGGTGATATAGAGATAGCTGTTTGCATCGAAACGGTCGACAAAGCTGATCCCCTGATGGCGCAAATAGCTTTCCACCTGAAAATCGGCATCGAAACCAAAAGTCTTGGACTCCCTGTCCTGCAAACGCCGCCCGAATTTTTCGGTCAGTCCTTCTTCGGACAAATAGGTGATATGCGCGGCCATGCGCGCCACGGCGAGGCCGCTGCTCGGCGGATCATCATCGGCATAATAAGCCCCGCCCCGCCAGCGTGGATCGGCCATGATCGCCTGACGCCCGACTTCGTGGAATGCAATATTCTGTGCCGAATGCCGCGCGGCAGAGGCGATGATTACGGCTGACTTCACCCGCTCGGGATAAAGCGTAGTCCAGCTTATCGCCTGCATTCCGCCCATGGACCCGCCGATGACGGCATGAAGGCACGCGATGCCCAGATGGTCCAGCAGCAGCGCCTGCGCCCGCACCATATCCGCGATGGTCAGCACCGGAAAGTCCATGCCCCAGGGCTTTTCCGTCGCCGGATTGATCGTCGCCGGGCCCGAGGATCCCATGCAACTGCCAATCACATTGGCGCAAATGACAAAATGCCGGTCGGTATCAATTGGCTTGCCCGGACCGACCATATCTGTCCACCAACCGCCCTTGCCAGTCAGGGGATGTTTTGACGCAACATATTGATCCATGGTCAGCGCATGGCAGATCAGGATCGCATTGCTGGCATTGGTATTGAGGGTGCCATAGGTCTCATAAGCCAGTTCCACAGGCGTAAGCGAAGCTCCGCTGTCCAGTGGCAGCGGTCCCATCAGGCGAACATGCCTGTTCAAGCCGAACCGATCATCCTCATTCATCGGCGTAGCATTATCAGGCAGGCGCAGACTAGCAAGCGTTTATAGGTGCTTAGAGCGGCCGCTATGAACACTGTTGTTGATCGTTCCCGATCGCGCGGGTAAGGCCGGACGATGACCAAACCAGAGCCCAAATCCTATATCTCGGCGATTCACGCCTATACACCCGGCAAGGCGAAAGCCGATGATGGGCGTGTGCTCGTCAAACTCTCCGCCAATGAAAATCCGCTGGGTTGTAGCGCCGATGCCAGTGCAGCGCTGGCCGCGCAGGCAGGCCATGTCGCGCGCTATCCCGATCCGGCCAGCCATGCCCTGCGTGCTGCTCTGGCGGACACTTATGGGTTGGAAGCGGATCGGATCGTCTGCGGAACCGGGTCCGATGAGCTGCTGAATCTGGTCGCCGCGGGCTATGCCGGTGTTGGTGACGAGATTATCCACGTCAATTACGGCTTCATGGTTTACGAAATTGCCACACGCAAAGTTGGCGCAGAAGTTGTGATGGCCCCGGACGATGATTATGGCACGGACGTGGACGGACTGTTGGCGCTGGTGACGCCCAAAACCCGCGTTATCTATCTCGCCAATCCCAATAATCCGACCGGCACGATCACATCTGACAGCGAGATCGAACGCCTGCATGCTGGCCTGCCGGACGATGTCGTGCTGGTGCTGGACCAGGCCTATGGCGAATATTTGGGCAATGACGGCACGGCCAGTTTTGAACTGGCGCGCCAGCATGGCAATGTCCTGATCACGCGGACTTTCTCAAAAATTTATGGCCTCGCTGCGGAACGCATTGGCTGGGCCTATGGACAGCCGCATCTTATCGATACGCTTAACCGGATTCGCGGACCGTTTAATGTGACCAGCGCCGGACAAGCAGCCGCTATTGCGGCTTTGGCAGATCAGCAATTTGTCATCCACAGCCGGGAGCATAATGCCAAATGGCGCGAATGGATGATGGGCGAGATAGCGGCCCTGTCCAATCACGGCCTGCGCGCCATTCCTTCCGCCGCCAATTTCATCCTGGTGCTGTTTGACGGGGCAGTGAGCGCGGAAACGGCGGACCGGAAACTGGTTGATACCGGCTATGTGGTCCGCAGACTGCCAGCACAGGGGTTGGGCCATGCGCTGCGCATCACGATCGGCACAGAGGAAGAAAATCGCGGTTTCATGGACGCCCTGCGCGCCATATTGGAAGCCGCCGACTGATGCTGCCTTTTGCGAATATTACGATTATCGGCCTTGGCCTGATCGGCTCGTCCATTGCCCATGGCGTGAAGGCCAACATGCCGTCGGCCCGCATCACCGGCTATGATGCAGACCCCGCCGTTCGCGCGCGTGTGCAGGAACTCGGATTTTGCGATGACGTCGCCGATAGCGCAGGCGCTGCGGTCATTGATGCCGATCTTGTGATGCTGTGTGTGCCGGTTGGCGCCATGGCGGCAATTGCCGCGGACATGGCAGAAGACCTGCCAAAAGATGCCGTTATCAGCGATGTTGGATCGTCCAAAGGCAATGTCATTGCCTCGCTGCAAACCGCCCTGCCGGGCGCGCGGATCATTCCGGCCCATCCGGTTGCTGGCACCGAACATAGCGGCCCAGATGCTGGCTTTGCGACGCTGTTCAACGACCGCTGGTGCATATTAACGCCGCCAGATGACGCACAAGAAGGCGATATCGAGCGCGTGCGCGCCTTTTGGGAAAAGCTGGGTGCGAATATCGAGATTATGGACGCCAAGCACCATGATCTGGTCCTCGCCGTAACCAGCCATCTGCCGCATCTCATCGCCTACACGATTGTCGGCACCGCATCAGACCTCGAAGACGTCACCCGCAGCGAAGTGATCAAATATTCTGCCGGTGGTTTTCGCGACTTCACCCGTATCGCCGCTTCCGACCCCACCATGTGGCGCGACGTATTCATGTCCAACAAGGATGCAGTGCTGGAAATGCTGCAGCGTTTCTCAGAAGACCTGACGGCCCTGCAACGCGCCATCCGCTGGGACAAGGGCGACGAGCTATTCGACCTGTTCACCAAAACCCGCGCCATCCGCCGCCGGATCATCGAAGAGGGTCAGGATGATGCTGCTCCCGACTTTGGCCGGAGTCATGAATAGGGGCAAGATAGAAGCTATCTGCCCGACTTAAGCTATGTCCGCTCTATCCCGAAAGCTGCCGCTAACAATCAGCTACAATTCTATGCGCGACACCTTGCCCGTATTCCCTTTGAATGACAGCTCTGGACGCACTTATTAGTCCGTCCCGCAATTACTTGAGATAATAGCTTAAGATAACAAACCCGTGACCGTTATAAATACAATGATTCAAAACTTCGATCACAGCAATGAAATAGTCAGACCGGACCGGCGTAAGGCGGATCGTCAGATCACCATATTCCGCTTAGCAAAAATCGAATCTGGTGTAGCAGAGGGATGGGGTTTCATAAAAAACATCTCAAGTAGCGGTGTCATGATTGAGATACATCCCAGCTTTGAACTAGGCCACACTACAACGGTCGCTTTTACCGATGACCTGGAGCTACTTGGCAACGTCCGTTGGCGTAAAGGTGCGTTGGTAGGCGTGCAATTCTGCAGCGATATCAATGTCACTGAACTGCTAGAAAATTTGACGATCCACAATAAATGTCAACCCGCGCGACTACCCCGTGTTCGTATGACGCGATCTATAATTTTGAGGATCGGTTCAGCAGTAGTGAAAGCCGAAATCTGTGATATTTCACCAGCCGGAATGCGCATCAATACCCTTTATCAGTGTCAGATAGGAAACCGACTGACTCTCTTGGTTCCGGAATTGGGCGATCTAGCTGGCACGGTCAGGTGGCAAAAAGGCACTGAAATCGGGATCAAACTTCAGGAGCGGATTTCTGTTCCTCAAATAACCGACTGGCTTGCTAATCATTATACCAAGCAGAAAGAACAGCCAACAATGAAATCGGTGGGGTTAGCTGGCAATCATATAGAAACCTAGTGTCCGCTTTTGCGCCCATAGCGGACGCCCCGCAACACAGCCCTCAATCGTTCAGCACATTAATCGCCGCATGCACCCGGTCGCGAATGTCATCGCGGTCGAGGCCCGGTTCAATCTCGTCCTGCACGGCGTAGGTAATCACACCGCTTTTCTGGACAAATGTGTCGCGCGGGGAGACAATGCCACTGTTGA
The DNA here is from genome assembly GCA_947489315.1 of uncultured Sphingomonadaceae bacterium. Classification (GTDB taxonomy): domain Bacteria; phylum Pseudomonadota; class Alphaproteobacteria; order Sphingomonadales; family Sphingomonadaceae; genus Parasphingorhabdus. The sequence continues at coordinate 44,788 of CANLCX010000007.1, read as the reverse complement.
GCGCCACCGGCACCAGCGGCAGGCCCATCAGTTTGTAAATCCCGGCAAATCCAGTTTGCAATTCCGGTCGCTCACCATGATGGGCGCGGCTGCCTTCGGCAAAAATGACGATCGGGCGGCCTTCGGCAACCGCCTTTCTGGCTTGTTTGATAATCTGACGCATGGCCGCGCCGCCGCCATTGCGGTCGATACCCAAAAGCCCGTGCTTTTTGGCGATCCAGCCCCAGAGCGGAATGACGAGCAACTCTTTCTTGGCAATCACCACCGGCTTGTCGAATATACGCAGCAGGTCAATCGTCTCAAACATGCTTTCATGTTTAAAGACATAAAGCAGCGGTTCGTTGCGGATTTCGCCCTTTATCTCGGCACGGATACCGAGAATGAAACGCGCACAGAAATAGTGATAGCGGCTCCATAGCTGCGCCATATAGTGGGTGCCGGATTCCGAAAATACCGCAACGATAAACGACATGATGATGATCGGTGTTGATCCGCCGTAGAATAGCGGAATGAAGATGATCGACCGGATTTTTGCCAACATGCCTAAACCCCCGCCAATGCCGCAAGACGCCGCATCAGATATTTATTATATTCCTTGAACAAGGTGCCAAGGGAAGGCGCGCTCGGAACCGCGTCAGCGATGATCTTGATATCACTTGGCACAGCACGCTCCAGCTCTAGCTTCGCCCGCCGCATATGCCAGTCCGATGTTACCAGCCGCAGCGATGTGTCTTTCCGCCGGGCCGTCCAACGTGCTGTTTCCAGCGCATTGGATCGGGTGTCCACCGCCTGGAACCCCAGATCGATGCAACAGTCGAACAGATCGTCCGGACGATCATATTCAACCGCCAGTTCCCGTGGTTTCACGTCACGGTCTACGCCCGATATCAGCAAATGCTCGGATTTCTTCGCTTCGAGCATCTGCAAAGCATGTTCAATCCGCTTGGGGCCGCCAGTGAGCACGACAATCGAATCCGTACGCACATCATCTCCCGCTGGACGCGGTAAATCCACCGCAAACCAGACGAACCCGATCATCCAGAACAGCAGCAGAAAACAAAGGAAACGAAGGATCATATGATGTGACTACAATATTTTTCTTAACGCGCCCATGACCGTCATCCGCGCAGTCACCATGGCCAGGGTCATTCCCAATATCGGAACGGCGCCGATAATCAACCAGCTATACCAAGACAGGCCCAGCGATTGCACCAGTCCGGAACCAAGGGCCGAAAGCTGCATGCCCAGCAACAGGATGATCGCCGTGCCGCAGACCAATCCCAATAGCCCGCCGAGCAGCGCATCAAGCGCGATGCGCCGCTGAAACAGGCGGCTAATCTGCCGGTCGGTTCCGCCCAGCAAATGAATGACGCCAATGGTTTCCTTATGCGTGTTGAGCGCCGCCCGGGCGGATATAATCACGGCCGCGGCGGTCGCCATAGCGAGCAAGGCCACCAGACCAAAAGCAATCCATTGGAGCGATTGCACCAGCGAAATCACCGGGGCGATCAGGCCGCTACTGGGTTCGACACGGGCGCCTTCGGCCAAAGGCTTGATCGCTGCTCGCAGCGCTTCCAGTTCTTTTTTACCGGCTGGACGCACCAATTTCAGATCAATCAGCGCGGGCAGCGGAATATCTTCCAGCAGACTGCCCCCTTCCGGTCTGTCCTGAATGCCTGCGGTCTGACCGAGCCATGGCGCGATCAGTTCTTCAATCTCTTCGGATGGTAAGACGCGGACTTCCTCAATCAGCGCCATGCCACGAAGGCGTGCCGCCGCGTCATTGGCTTGCTGCGCTTTCAGATCGGGATTGGCTTGGATAATCTGTACCGTTGCGCGGCTGGAAAGCTGATCGGAAACATTCCGCCCCGCTTCGGCAAAGGCCAAGCCGGTTGCGGTTGCCAGCACCATCAGGAAGATCATGATCGCTATGACCCAGGGCATCGGCCCGGACAGTCGTCCTTCGGGGATCAGGCGGCGGTCATGGCCGGGAATGACGAAAAGGCTGAGCATCAGGCCTATCTAGGCTCTGTCACGCGGCAAGGGGGGATTGCGCAAGGAACCGGTTGGATCGGAAAGTCCGCCTTTTTCCAGCTTCATCATTTGCGCGCCCGGTACTTTGCTGAGCAGGTGAATGTCATGGGTGGCGACCACGATAGTCGTGCCCAATGTGTTCAATGCCTCAAACAGCTGGAGAAGCCGCACGGCCATTTCGGGATCGACATTGCCGGTCGGCTCATCGGCCACCAATATTTCAGGCCGGCCAATCACCGCCCGGGCAATCGCAACCCGCTGTTGCTCTCCGCCCGACAAAGTCGCTGGACGGGCCTCTGCGCGGTCACCCAAGCCGACCCAATCGAGCATTTCAGCGACGGGCGTGGTGAGATCTTTCTCTTTCACCCCGGAAACCCGCAGCGGCAGGGCGATATTATCAAAAGCGGACAGATGCGGAACCAGCCGGAAATCCTGAAACACCACACCGATGCGCCGCCGGAATCCTGGTAGCCGTTCCCGCGACATGGTCACGGCATCTTCGCCAAAGAGCCGGATCAGGCCGCGGCTCGGCCGCTGCGCAAGGTAGAGCAGTTTGAGAAGCGATGTTTTGCCTGCACCGGACGCTCCGGTCAGGAAATAGAAACTGCCTGGATAGAGGGTGAAACTGAGGTCCGACAACGTTTCCACGCCTGCCCCATAGCGCAGGCCAACATTTTCAAATTGAACAATTTCATTCATCGGGATTTTTCAAATCATTTGATCGGGTTGGAACGCTGTATATTTCCTTGCTTCAATAGGACGTTACCTCCCCTGAAATCAACTGCTGCGTGCTGCGCAGCGGATCAAACCGGCCTTAAGACGCGGAAAAAAAGGCACTTGTCTCAAAAGCATGCAACCCAGACTTGCAGTTTCATGGATTGCCGTGTTTAGAAGGACGTCATGATATTGAATTGCCCGGCTTGCAAGACACGTTATCTCGTGCCCGACAGTGCGATTGGCCCAACCGGCCGGTCGGTGCGCTGCGCGTCATGCCGTCATAATTGGTTCCAGGAGGCTGCACCGCCCCCGGAACCCGTCCAAACACCCCCACCGACCCAGCCGCCCTTGCCCGGAGCAGCACCCGTGGGTGAACCAACATCGCCTGGTCGATCTGGCCAACCGGAAACCGCAACCGCATCATCCGCCGCACCTACTGCCCCGCCAACGGCCCCTGTGACTCCGCCATTTGTTTCGGAAACGAGCAGTTTTGCCCACGAACCCCCGTTTAAGCCGCGCCGTAACCCGGCAAAATTATGGACCATCGCAGCCCTTGCCTTTGCGAGCCTCGTCATCATTGGCGGCGGTTTGCTTTACGCATTTGGTCCGGAAAACTGGTTTGAAAACTATCAAATGGCCTCAGTGGACGATACGCCGTTGCTGATCGAGCTCAGCAAGAAGCAGGACCGCCGGACGCTTCAGGATGGTACGGAATATTTCGCCGCCAGCGGTACCATCATCAATCCATCCGATACCGAACAATCGGTGCCCTCCATGCTCGTCATATTGCGCGATGCCAGCGGCCGGATTGTCTATAGCTGGAAAATGAAGGCCCCGGCCAAATCGCTTGCTCCCGGCGCAAAGATCAATTTCAACGAAGCCAAGCTGGACGTGCCACGCGCTGCCAGCCAGCTGGAAGTCGGCTGGGCGGATGTGACGCGCGAATAGCAGCAGCTAAATGGTTCGGGTCAATGAAACTCAGTAACTGAGACATGCGACTGGCCGTCGAGAATGATCTCGCCGCGTGTGCGGGCCAGTGAAAAAACATGGCCGCCTTTCCCGTTTAATCCCTGTTTAGCAGCAACCTGCTGTGTCGACGCACCAAAGCGTATGGATTCCCCGCGGATGATTCGCGCCGAGGCCGTGACTTGCGCTTTAGCACCGGATTGGGATGCTTGTTGCGCAGCTGCCGGAGCGCCCGCTAGCATCAGGATCATCATCGTCAAGGAGAGCAAGATATTGCGCATAAACTTAAGAAAGCCCGCAAAACCGGTCCCTGACAAGGTAAATAAAAGGTTAACGCGCCCATTTTCCGTCCTCTTCCCCTATAAAACGGACGAAGCGAGTGAAACTGTATGAGAAAGGGACAATTTTCAGTGCAGCCCTAACGCCGCAAGCCCATAGGACCGGCAACAACAATATCTGTTGCGGGCCTATCCACCCTTTGCTACAGGCACGCGCCTACCAAGGGTTTATGGCCCGGTTCGAATGACAGTGCGGTCGTGGCGGAATTGGTAGACGCGCAGCGTTGAGGTCGCTGTGGGATTAATATCCCGTGGAAGTTCGAGTCTTCTCGACCGCACCAGTTTCCCAGTTTATATTGTACATCTTGTCACAGATCGAACCCGCCCGAGGGTTCGTGGGCACGACCGCGCGCCGCCCGGTGAGGATGCTGCAATCGGAGATGATCGCAAAGCGATTGATCGCGTTATAAAAATGGCGGAGTCGGAGGGATTCGAACCCTCGATAGGTTGCCCTATACACGCTTTCCAAGCGTGCGCGATCGACCACTCTGCCACGACTCCGCAATGCTCATCAGAATCATTTGATTGGTCGAAACTCTGACAGCGTCGCTTCCCCTAGTGCGCGAAACGCTCTTTCGCAAGAGCTTGGTTGGGGTTAGGGTGGGTATATGACAAAATTTCCACTGATCGCATCGCCCATCGTCTTCATGGCCGCCCTGATGTCGGCTTCTTCCCTTTCGGCGCAAGAGCTTCCCAAAAAGGAATATCCCAGCCCCAATGCGATAGTGGATGCGGCGCCCGCGAGCGACTGGCAAGCCATATCCGCCAGCGATCTGCTGGTCATGGATCTGGCGCCCGATGCAAAGGGTGAGCCGCGCCGCGTGGTTATCCAGCTGATGCCCCCGCCTTTCTCGCAAGGCTGGATCGGCAATATCCGCAAACTCGCCGCCGCGAAATTCTGGGATGGCACCAGCATCAACCGGGTGCAGGATAATTATGTCGTGCAATGGGGCGATGCCGGTTACGACAATCCGGAATCGGGGGAGACAGAGCAGAAGGCTTTGCCAGACGATTTGGTGGAAGTGCCGGAGAGTGAGTATGTCGTTCCGGTCGAGCAATATCTAGACGCGAAATTCGTATCCGGGAGCGCGGGCGATGCTGCAGAAGCAGCTGCAGACGCAGCCGAAGCAATGGCTCTAAGTGCGTTGGAAGATGAAAAGCGCGCTGCTGATCCAAATTACAAAAAATGGGAAGAAAGAGATCCCTATTCGGAATATGCACAATTTCTTGATAGTTGGCCGATGGCAGAAAGCGGAGACGGAGAGGAGGCTGTATTGTGGCCGGTCCACTGCTACGGTGCAGTCGGCGTAGGCCGCAATCTCTCTCCCAATACTGGCAGCGGCGCAGAACTCTATACGGTGATCGGCCATGCGCCGCGCCATCTCGATCGCAATATCGCCGTGGTCGGGCGCATCGTTGAAGGCATAGACCATCTCTCCAGCCTGCCGCGCGGCAAGGGACAGTTGGGTTTTTATGCCGATCCCAAGAAACGCGTGCCGATCCAGTCGATCCGGCTAGGCAATGATCTTGCCGAAGCGGAGCGTCCCCAGTTTGAATATTTCGACACCGCCAGCAAAACCTTCGCAAGCTATGCCGATGCCCGCGCCAATCGCCGCGATCCGTTTTTTATCAAACCGGCAGGCGGCGCGGATATTTGCAATATACCGGTGCCGGTGCGGCGGGTGAAGGCGGGAGAATAAAGATATTATCTAAAGGCCTGGTGCCCCTGCGCAGGCAGGGGCCCATCTCGGACGCTCTCGATTAGCCGCAACGGCGGGAGATGGACTCCTGCCTGCGCAGGAGCACAGACCAAGTGATTTTCCCCTTTCCTACATCGGGTCAAATCGGCTAGGATTTGGCCATGAAAATATCGTCCTGCCTCCTCGCTCCATATGCCCTCAACCTCAGTTTTTCTGCCAGTTTCGGGCGCAAAGATTTTTCCGCTTTGGGGGGTGTGACCCTGTGTGACCCTAATGCGTAATCCTGATAATTTTGCATTGCCCTGCAAGCCGCAATCCGGAGTGGCCACTGCAATCTGGTCGACCAACACCCTAGGCTCCTGCTTTCGCAGGAGCACGGCTGTTATTATGGCTTTCTTGTTGCCGATTGGCCCCGCCATAGCGCAAGATCAAGATGATCCCGCCATCGAGCAACCCGCGCCGACGCCGCAAGAGGTGCTGGCCACTGCGCCCGCCGACCATTGGTTGCCGATTCCGGTCAACGACCTGATCATCCTCACCCTGCCCGATGATGCCGAGGGCAATAAGCGCCTAACAGTGATTCAGCTAATCCCGACCGAGCTATCCGGCGCGCATGTGCGCAATGTCCGCAAATTTGCCGCCCAGCGCTGGTGGGATGGTACGAAAATCTATCGCGTCTCCAAAGATTTCGTCACTCAATTTGGTGGAAACCCCGACAATAAAAAGATCCCGAAGAATCTCGAGACGGTGCCGGAAAGCGACTATTTCAACGCGGCGCTCGGGGCAAAGCGCGCTACGGACCAAGCCGCTCTGGATGCGGCCGTTGCGTATAGCAATGAATATCAGGGCACGGACATCCGGCCGCTGATGAAGACGATATATGAAAGTTATGGCGCGAAAGTGGGCTTTGGCGCGGGCTGGCCCATTGGCACCAAGGACGGCAAAGCCTTTCCGATCACTTGCCGCGGGTCATTATCGCCGGCCCATTATGATCCGCCCGATGCCGGCACCGGCGCGGAAATCTCGATCATCACGGGCGAAGCCGCGCGCAGTCTTGATATGACCTTTGGCATGGTCGGGCGGGTCATAGATGGCCTGGAGCATGTCACCAATCTGCCGCTTGGCACAGCAGCAGGCGGATTTTATGCTGATAAGTCGCAGCACATCCCGATAACATCCATCCGGCTGGCCAGTGAACTGCCCGTCGCCGAGCAGCCGCGCTATGAATATCTCGCGAGTTACAGCCCGTCCTTGCTGCAATATATTGAAGCCCATGGCGGCTATGGCAATATCTGCACCGTTCCCGTGCCGATAAGAAAAGTTGCGGAGTGATGTAATAATATTACGCAAGCCACTCGCGCATGTCACATTTTACTGATATTGGACGCGGATAAGACTCGGCAAAAACAGGAGCCTCCCCATGCGTGTCGGTACCCCGAAAGAAGTGAAAAACCATGAATATCGTGTTGGACTGACGCCGGAATCGGTGCGGGAATTGTCCGCTCATGGTCATGATGTGCTGGTCGAAACCGGCGCCGGTCTGGGCATTGGTGCGGATGATGCCGAATATGAAATAGCGGGTGCGACTATATGTGCCACTGCGGCTGACATCTTCGAAAAATGCGACATGGTCGTGAAGGTCAAGGAACCCCAGCCGGCCGAGCGCGCGATGCTGCGCGAAGGGCAGATATTGTTCACCTATCTTCACCTCGCGCCCGATCCGGAGCAGACCGCCGATCTCGTCAAATCCAAAGCCATTTGTATTGCTTATGAAACCGTCACCGGCACCGGTGGCCTGCCATTGCTCAAACCGATGAGTCAGGTCGCGGGACGCATGTCGATACAGGCCGGCGCAACCGCGCTTGAAAAAGCCCATGGTGGCCGCGGCATATTGCTGGGCGGCGTCCCCGGCGTATCGCCGGGTAAGGTGACCATCATCGGTGGCGGCGTTGTTGGCTTTAACGCCGCGCAAATGGCCGCGGGTCTGGGCGCAGATGTGACCATATTGGACCGCAACCCGGATGTACTGGAATCCGTCGGCACCCATTTTGAATCGCGGGCGAAAACGCGATTCTCGAACAAAGCCAATCTGGCCGAATGTGTCGCCGACGCTGATTTGGTCATCGGCGCGGTGCTGATCCCCGGTGCGGAAGCGCCAAAGCTAGTGACCCGCGACATGCTCTCGACCATGCGGCCCGGTTCCGTGCTCTGCGATGTGGCCATTGACCAGGGCGGCTGTTTTGAAACATCCAAGGCGACGACCCATGAAGACCCGACCTATGTGGTCGATGACGTCGTGCATTATTGCGTGGCAAACATGCCCGGCGCGGTGTCGCGGACATCCACCTATGCGCTCAACAATGTCACCCTGCCCCATGCGCTGGCCATTGCGAACAAGGGCTGGGAAGCCGCGCTCCGTGATGATATCCATCTCGCCGAGGGGCTGAACGTGTGGAACGGCCATGTCACCTATCGCGCGGTGGCCGAAGATTTGGGCTATGATTATATGCCGGTGTCAGAGATAGTGGGGTTGAAGGCATAAAAGGACTTTACGGTGCTGTTCCCCTGCGAAGGGCGAAGCGAGGCGTGTGACTCGCTTCGCGGTCCATCTCAGGTCGTTAATATCTTTACGCGCAGGAGATAGGCTCCTGCCTACGCAGGAGCACAAGAGAAGGAGCACCATATGGCAGCAGCAGATCAGAAACCGCTTGGCTCCGGCTTTCCACCCAAGAGCGAACCGCAGGACGTGCTGGCTGACATTGACCTGACCGGCAAGACCGCAATTGTCACCGGCGGCTATTCCGGCATTGGTCTGGAGACGACCCGCGCGCTGGCGGTCAAGGGTGCAAAGGTCGTGGTGCCGGTGCGCGATGAAGCCAAGGCGGCGAACAATCTGTCGGGCGTCGAGGGCGATGTGTCTTCTGCGACCATGGATTTGTCCGACATTGCTTCGGTGCGCAAATTTGCCGATGCCATGTGTGACAGCCTCAGCCAGCTGGATCTGCTGATCAACAATGCCGGCATCATGGCCACGCCGCTGGAGCGTGTCGGTCCCGGTTGGGAAAGCCAGTTTGGCGTGAATCACATGGGCCATTTCGCCCTGACCAAAGGCTTGATGCCCCTGCTCGAAAAAGCCGAAGCGCCGCGCGTCGTCGCGCTGTCTTCGATCGCCCATAAACGCAATGGCATTTTGTGGGACGATATCCAGTTCGAAAAGAGCGAGTATAACAAGTGGACCTCCTATGCGCAGTCCAAAAGCGCCAATGCCCTGTTCGCCAACGCGCTCAGCCGGCGGATGGCAGGCTTTGGCGGGCGCGCTTTTTCGGTGCACCCGGGCGGCATTTTCACGCCGCTGCAACGCCATTTGCCGGTGGAGGAGCAGATCGAATTGGGCTGGCTCGACAAAGATGGCGAACCATCGGAACTGGCCAAGGCGGGTTTCAAAACCCCGGCGCAAGGTTGCACCACCAGCCTATGGGCCGCGACGTCACCGCTGCTGAACGACAAGCATGGCCTCTATTGCGAGGATTGCGATGTTGCCCAGTTGATGGACGAAAATTCGCCACCCTTTGCCTGTGTTGCGCCGCATGCTTGCGACGATGACGATGCCGAACGGTTGTGGGAATTGAGCGAGGCATTGCTAGCGGCAGCCTGATGAAAGACGTGCCGAACGACAGCGAATATGCCGGGCTGCTGGTCCGCGATGGCACCGGATTCGTGCTGCAATCCGATGATGGTCGGCGCTATCGCCTCGAATTGTTACGCACGCCAATTGATGAAGTGGAAAAGCGGGTCATTGTCACCGGGGCGTTAATTGACAACGACCAGATCGAGGCCGAAGGTGTCCGTCTGGCGGACGGGAGTTAAATAGTGACGGGGCAAGACATGATTAAGCGGGCATCGACCCAGCAGGATATTGCAGCCCTGCACAAGTTGGTCGAAAGTGCCTATCGCGGCGATAGCGCAAAGCGCGGGTGGACTCATGAAGCGGATCTGCTGGGCGGGCAGAGAACCGATCTGGAAGCGCTGCAGGAAATACTGGCGGACGCAAATCAGGTCATCTTGCTCGCCATAGATGGTCAAGATATTGCCGGTTGTGTGCAATTGATGCGCGTCAAAGAGAGAGTCGCTTATCTCGGCCTGCTGACGGTTGACCCTGACCGCCAAGCGGGTGGGCTGGGCAAAAAATTGCTCGACGCTTCGGAACGTTATGTTGCCGAAAACTGGCAAGCTCAGGCGATTGAGATGACCGTCATCCGCCAGCGTGCCGATCTGATCGCCTATTATGAACGGCGGGGATATGCTCAAACGGGCGAACGCCGCCCGTTCCCGCTCGATGATCCGCGCTATGGTCTGCCGAAAACGCAGGAACTGGAATTTGTGGTGTTACGGAAGGAGATTGAAACGACCTAGGCTGCCTTGCCCTCAAGCGCTTTTTGCCGGCGGCGTTGCACCGAACTACCAAGCCCCAGCGCTTCGCGATATTTGGCCACCGTCCGCCGGGCAATATCGAAGCCCTTGTCCTTGAGCAAAGCGACCAGCTTGTCGTCCGACAGGATCTTCTTCGGATCCTCATTATCGATGAGCGACTTGATATGGCTCTTCACCGCTTCTGCAGAAGCCGCTTCGCCGCCGGTGGAAGACTGGATGCCACTGGTGAAGAAATATTTGAGCTCAAATGTACCGCGAGAACAAGAGAGATATTTGTTGGACGTCACCCGGCTCACGGTCGATTCATGCATCTCGATCTTGTCGGCCACATTTTTGAGCGTCAGCGGGCGCAGATGCTCGACCCCTTCGCGAAAGAAATTTTCCTGCTGCTTCACAATTTCGGTGGTAACTTTAATGATCGTGCGCTGCCGCTGATCAAGCGCTTTCACCAACCAACTCGCGTCAGCCATGCAGTCATTGAGCCATTCTTTCGATGCCTTATCCTGCGCGCCGTCTTTGAGTTCTGTATAATAGGTCCGGTTGACGAGCACCTTGGGCAAGGTTGCGCTATTAATTTCAATCAGCCATTTCCCGGCCCGCTCCGCGATGAAAATATCCGGCACAACCGCCTGCACATCGCCCCCGCCTATCTTGCAACCCGGTTTGGGGTCATAGGCCCGAATCTCTGATATCATGTCCATCAGATCTTCATCATCGACACCGCACATCCGCTTAAGTTGCGGCAAAGCGCCCTTAGCGAGCAGGTCAAGATTGTCTATCAGCCGCGCCATGGCGGGGTCATAGCGATCAGCCTCCTTTGCCTGAAGCGCGAGACATTCGGCCAAATCCCTTGCGCCAATGCCAACCGGTTCAAGACTCTGCACCTCAACCAATATGCGTTTCACATCATCGAGCTGCACGCCCAGCCGATGGGCAAATTCCAGCAAATCAGCCTGCAAATAACCGGCCTCATCAATCTGATCGATAAGATGCTGAGCGATCAACAAATCGGAGCCCGACAATATTGCGCCTGCTTGTTCCATCAGATGTTCGGCCAGCGTTGTCTCTGCGACCAGCATATTCTCAAAGTCAGGCGCCTCGCCGCCGACAGCACCGCTGCTCGACCCAGCAGCCCCATTTAAGCCCAGGCCGCCGTCCAATGCGCCATCGCTTTCACTCAAGCTGTTATTCGAAAACTGGTCCGCATCTCCCGTCATATCGAGTGTAGATTCAGCCTCAGCCGGACCAGAAGATAGTATCTCATCGCTGCCTTGTGACCCGGGTTCCGGGGGAAGGTCAGCGCCATTTTCACCACCGTCATCACCTTTCGGTTCAACGTTGAGATCGCCGGTGTCGAGCAAGGGGTTCTTCTCAATTTCTTCGGCAATATAGGTTTCAAGTTCGAGATTGGATAAAGCCAGCAGCTTGATCGCCTGCTGCAATTGCGGCGTCATCACCAGCGATTGGCTTTGTCTCAAGTCAAGACGGGGACCCAAAGCCATTATTCTGGCCGTTTCCTAAACATATGATGCCTACTCACAGCGCAAAGCCCTCGCCCAGATACAGCCGCCGGACATTTTCGTCTTTAACGAGCGCTTCTGGGCTGCCGGCAAACAAGACCTGACCGTCATAAATGATGCAGGCGCGGTCAACAATATCCAGCGTTTCGCGAACATTATGGTCGGTAATCAGGACGCCAATACCGCGGTTCTTCAATTGGACAACAAGGTCACGAATATCGGAGATGGAGATAGGATCAATCCCAGCAAAAGGCTCATCAAGCAATATTATGGATGGGTCAGCCGCCAATGCGCGCGCAATTTCACAACGGCGCCGTTCACCACCGGAAAGAGCCATGGCTGGAGAGCTACGTAATTTTGTGAGCCCAAATTCGTCGAGCAATCGATCAAGCGTTTCAGCACGAACTGCCTTGTCATTCTCAACCATCTCAAGAACAGCGAGAATATTTTGTTCCACCGTCATCCCGCGAAAAATCGATGTTTCCTGAGGCAAATAACCGAGGCCCAAAATCGCCCGACGATACATAGGAAGAGGGGTAATATCTTCACCGTCCAGCATGATCCGGCCAGCATCGGGACGCACCAATCCCATCACAGAATAGAAGCATGTCGTCTTACCGGCACCATTGGGTCCTAAGAGACCGACCACTTCCCCGCGACCGACGGACAGTGATACATCCGACAATACCGCGCGCTTGTCATAACTTTTCGCGATAGACACGACTGCGAGGCCATGTTCCATGGCATCACTCGCCATGGCTGAGACCTGATCGGTCATCACAGCCGTTTCAAATGTGGTCGTTTCGTTCATCTCGGTCCTTTAACTATGGCCCTATTTGTACCCGATAAGATTGTGCAATGGTTAACAACATGGCCCAATTTACTCGAAATTGGCAAGCTTTATGCATGATTGATCGAAAATGGTTCTTTTTGGCGCAATTATGCGTTTGACTTACGCATGTAAACAGCTTGTCCGCTCGGCAAGCTAATCCAAAAATTAACCGCATATGGATTGATTTGGAATTACTCTGTGCGCTGCGGGACGGTGAAAGTGCCTGAAACACGACCGTTGGAGTTTTGGGTTCCAGGAGCCGATCCGCCCGCCGAGCGACCGTCAATCGTCGACCGACCTGACGTGAGATCAATAATTACGCGTCCGCCGGATAATCGATTGGTCCCTTGCGTCAATGTAACATTGCCCACCAACGTGATAAGACGCCGGTTCAAGTCATATATCGCAACATTGCCAGTGGCCGTATCACTGCCCTTGCGGATGGTCACACCACCCGATGCATCGATCCGATCCACTTCAATCCCGCCCGTATTACGATAGGCTACCGTCATCCGCGCAGAGTTTAAAACAAGCCCGGATTGCTCGACCCGCACAGCGCCCGACAGCACAACGCGGTCAGCGCGGTCCTGTACCTCGATTCGACCGGCATCGAAATTCACCGGGGCATTGCTGTTATGGCCGCCAAAAACCTGCGCAGGTGCTGGCCCTGCAAATGTAAAGGCCACCGCTGCGGCGATCAGCACCCCAGTGGAGGCTGCAAGAAAAGATCGTTTCATCATCTATCGACCTCTTAATCCGTTTTGCACGATACGCAACTTCGCGTTGCCATCCAGAGTCACCGTACGTTCCGACATATCCGCTTTCAGGCTATCTGCCCGAAACGTCCCGATATTCGTACGTCCTTTGACCGGTGCGTCACTTTTCAATGTGCGATCCTTCAAATCCACCGTCACATTATTCGTCGTCAGCCGATAGCCGCCAGCGCTTTCCAGCTGCACTGCGCCGGGTACTTTGACATCCTCGCGGTCCATATCATAGCGGCCTTCACCAGCACGGATCTGCGCTGGTCCGTCACTCAACAATATACGCGCTGAGAGGTCTTTCAACTGGACCACAGCTTCACGCGAACTTTTCTGGACTGCCGAACCTGCCTTGATCGAAAATGGGCGGCCCTGACTATCTTCACCGCGGTAGAGGGCTTCGGTCACCCGCATGCGTTCCTTAGCAACATCGACGCTGTTCTTATCAAGAACAAAGCTTAGTTCTCCGCTCATGGTAAAAGGCGCCAACGCCAATAATGCCCCTAAAGCGCCCACACCCAATGGCAATAATACCCGCAACAATCGGATATTGCGATCATGGCTGCCGCCGGGTGACGCAAACTGTTGACGTTTGGTTTTGATATGTTCGGTTGTGACGGTCATCTCTACCTATATTTAGGGCACCGGTTAGAATGTACGGAGACTGAATTCTATAGAATTTTAAGCATGAGCAAATATATCTGTTTCCGGCCAACCGGCGATATCAAGGCGCGCGCGATGGGGTAAGAAGTCAAAACAGGCCTGCGCCATTGCCGTGCGCCCTTCCCTTTCCAACCTGATCTCGAGTTCATCTTTTAGGCGGTGGAGGAAACGAACATCCGATGCCGCATACTCACGCTGTGGTTCGCTAAGCACGGGCCCGCCCCAATCGCTCGACTGTTGTTGCTTGGAGATATCCTGACCCAGTAGTTCGCGGACAAGCTCTTTCAGACCATGGCGGTCGGTATAGGTGCGGATTAGTCGGGATGCTATTTTCGTACAGAAGACCGGCTCGGCCATCACGCCCATATAATGCTCTATTGCCGCGAGATCGAAACGCGCAAAATGATATAATTTCGTCCGGGTCGGGTCGGCCAATATCTGCTTCAAATTGGGCGCAGAATAGTCGCTACCGGGATTAAAGCGGACGAGATGCTCATCTCCGTTGCCATCCGATATCTGCAATAGACAAAGCCGGTCGCGCAATGTTTGCAACCCCATGGTTTCGGTATCAACGGCAACCGCTCCGGCACCTAATACGCCCTCGGGCAAATCTTCTTCGTGGAAAAATACGGCCATTACGTCTCGCTTTTCTGGATGAGGCTTGGTTGAATCACTATGGCAGCGGCCTTTTTCTGAACTGAACCGCATGCAAAAATAAATCCCTTGGGCAATTGCACACCAAACCAGTCAAAGGCCAGCTTCAGGATTAGCCCAAAAAGGGCTGCCCATAGCACTGGATTCGAAAATATTTCAAAATTAGCTTCCATTGGGTATAGTATCTGCCGCAGCATCTGCCAAACAGCAAGAATAAGATTACCGTTCACATTACGATTGATGCGCAGGGATAAAGGGGAAGATTAAGATGACAGACCAACCACCACAACCAGTTTCAAGTGGCTTTGATATGAACAAAGCTACGATTATTTCGTTGCTTTACATAGCGAGCTTCTTTGTTGGAATCACTGGTATAGTCGGTGTCATTCTTGCCTTTATATGGAAAGACGAAGTCGCTGGAACTTGGGAAGAAAGCCATTTGCAGTTTCATATTATGACTTTTGTGATCGGCCTCATAGGCAGCGTAATCGGCATTATTCTATCGTTCGTCCTGATTGGCATACCGATACTTATCGCGTTGGCCGTCTGGGTTCTGGTGCGCTCCGTTCTTGCTCTTTTAAAAGCCCAGAAACAGGAGCCGATTGCCGATCCTAAGACTTGGCTTTTCTAAATATAGCGTCCGCGCATGAACTAGATTGAGCAGAAATTAACCTTGTGTGGATTTTTATTCGCATAAGCCTTGGTTTTTCTATATAGTTATGTTGCGCAATATCGGGATTCGCGTAGGAAAATGATCGTGCCATCGTCCGCTACGACATTTGATTTGATTTATCGGACGAAGTGAAAGACGATTCAAGAATGGGTTTTGATAGAAACCGGCGTGGCAGAGGCCGGGACAAGCGTGACAGCTTTGGTGATGAGAATTTTGATGGATATCAAGGTGATGCTCCACCAGTAGAAAGATACACACGACCAGATACAGGCTATAGCGGCGGCGGATCGCGCGCTGGAGGCGGCAGCCAAGGCGGCGGAATGCCGGATCAGGTCGTTGGCGAAAGTACCGGCAAGGTAAAATTCTTCAACGCCGACAAAGGCTTTGGCTTCATTGTTCAAGATGCTGGCGGCGAAGATGTGTTTGTGCACATTAGCCAAGTCGAGCGTGCCGGCCTTAAAGGTCTAGCAGAAGGTCAAGGCTTGCGATTTTCTTTGGTTGATCGCGGCGGCAAAGTGTCGGCATCTGATATTCAGATTGAAGGCGATTTGATCGAAGTGGCCGCGCCTGCTGCTCGCGAAGAACGCGGCGCGCCTCCACAACGGGAGCTAACCGGCGAGAAGGCAACCGGCACCGTCAAATTCTTCAACAGCATGAAAGGCTTTGGCTTTATCCAACGTGATGACGGCGAGCCGGATGCGTTTGTCCATATCTCCGCCGTTGAGCGCGCGGGCATGACTGGTCTGGAAGAAGGCGACAAACTGGAATTTGAACTGGAAGTTGATCGCCGCGGCAAAACCGCAGCAGTTAATCTGGTTTCCAAATAACCAATAGCTGACATGATAAAATTTAGCGGGCTAAGGTCCGCTATTTTTTTGTCCATTGACCCTGCAAATATTAGAAGGGCCGGTAGACCTGATATCCACCGACCCTTTTTTAACTGCGCGCTTGCAAGTCAGGCGTTCTGCGCGCTTTCGAGCAGAAACCAGGCCCGTTGTTCAGCCTGATCGGTCCAATCGTCGATAATGCCATCTGTCGCATTATCTCCCGCCTCGCCAGCTAGCTCTTTAGCCGCCCGCAAATTTGCTACCAGCGCCAGATTATCCTGACGTAGCTCGTTGAGCATATCATCGGCAGATACTTTATCGGCATTGTTGTCGTTGATATTCTGGCGTTTGGATATATCACCGATTGATGTCAGGGTGCGTTGGCCATTTTTGCGAACACGCTCGGCAATCACATCGGTCGTCATCAAAATCTGCGTAGCCTGTTCATCGAACATCAAATGATAGTCCCGGAAATGTGGGCCGGAAACATGCCAATGGAAGTTCTTAGTTTTGAAATAAAGGGCGAAACTATCAGCCAAAACAGCATTTAACGAATCTGCCAGGGCTTTTCTCGCATTATCACCAGTTGTCATATCAATCTCCATCGCTTTGTGCGTCATGAGAAAGATATAAGAAGCGGGCTTGGACAAAGCCAACGCAAAACATGGCTCTGACTAATCGGTTTTATCGATATAAAATATATCTAGTAATCGATTATATGATTTTAGACAATTCCCCAAGCGCTCAGCGCGAGCGCTGCTCCAACGACCAGAAATATGACACCGCCAGAGTAGCGGATCGGCTTGATCGGTAATATCTGCGCCAACTTTTCTTGTAATATTAAGGCAGGAACGCAGGCCAGCATTACACCGATCCATCCGCCAGCAGCGGCAAATGCCCAGGCATCCGTCCGCGCTGCTGTTGCCGCCAAGATAAACTGCCCCTTATCTCCAAATTGTAGGATGAAAAGACCCAGAAACGCAGTCCAAAATGGGCCCAATGTCCATTTTTCAAGCAAATCCACCGGTCGCCGCCAGGCTACCATACCAATCCCTGCAAAAAGCAACGAAAGCGCATAAAAGAGCCGTAACGGATCCTCGCTAATCCACCCGTGTACCACCGACCCGCCCAGTGCGGATAACAGGCAATTTAGCAAAGTTGCCAGTCCCAAACCCCAGATTACCGGCGCAATACGGCCATAGCGAATGGCAAGGGCAGCGCATAATATCTGCGGCCGATCGCCAATTTCCGCTAAGAGCAGCGCAAATAGTGAGGTGAAGAATGCATCCACAAGGTCGGCCGCTAAGGCTGTCCACCCAGCCGCAGTGACACATTGGCCATCAGAGCCTCAGACATAGCGCCGCTTATCGGCCCGCACTTCAAGGCCTCCTGCATGGCGGCAAGATAAGAGTTGGCTACAACCACACCCGCGCCGCTTTGTAGCGCTTGTTGCAGCGCCGACTCACAAGCGCAGCTTAGATCATGCAGAGCCGTTAGATGGTGCTGTGCCGCCTTTTGTCGCACCTGATCAAGATGCATCAGGAATTGCACGGGATGTTTTTCCACCAAGGAAGACGGCATGCCCTCCAGCAAGGCCAGCATTTCGGCCTGAACGAGTAGATTTTGATCATGGTCCATAGGATTGCCTCATTTACCGAACTACCATGCAAAGATATGGTTAAAGGGCAGTAAATGATGGCCCGACAGTTTCGGCCAAGGCATATGGCCGCTTTTTCTTGACAATCGCCGCTGCTTTCAGCATTAGCGCGCTCAATTGCAGCGGATCGCGCCGGTTTTTTTGGCAGTTCGCTTTTTCAGAAAATTGCTTTTTAAGGAATGCGCCATGGCGAAACCAGCCAATGTAAAAATCAAACTCGTCAGCACCGCGGATACCGGCTTTTTCTACGTAACCCGTAAAAACCCGCGTAATCTCACCGAAAAAATGGTGCAGCGTAAATATGATCCAGTCGTGCGCAAGCATGTTGAGTTCAAAGAAGCGAAAATCAAGTAAACCGCTTTTTGCCGAAAATTTGAAAATCTGAGACGGTATTAGCGTTGCAAAACGCTTTGTACCGATTCGATAAATTTCGCCACCGATATGGGCTTAGAAACATAAGCCTCCGCACCCGCGCTCAAAATCCGATCTTCATCGCCCTTACCGGCATAGGCCGTAACCGCCATGATCGGAATGATTTTAAGCTGAACATCTTTTTTGATCTGTTCGATCAGCTCTAACCCGCTGATGTGGGGTAACTGAATATCCATGATCACGAGATTGGGCACGAAACTGCGCGCCTTTTCTAGCACTTCGCGGCCATCTTTTACCGGTTCGACAACAAAGCCATGCGCGCGCAGCAAATCGCAGAACAGTTTCAGGTTCAGTTCGTTATCCTCAACCACTAAAACTCTTTTTGCCACTATATAAGTTGCCCCTTCCAAACGCCCAGTTAACCCTTTAGGCGAAAGCCCAAATGGAAACAAACAGCAATATCTCGGCAGAAACGGAAATTTTGGCGCTGCAGGCTCTCGGCTGGGTTTTGCAAGACGAAGATCGCGCCCAACGACTGTTGGCCTTGACCGGGCTGGACCCCAGAGAATTACGGTCGGGTTTGGAAGATCCGGCGATGCTCTCCTCACTCTTGGGTTTCCTTGCCAATCATGAGCCCGATCTGGTTGCTTGCGCAGAATCAATCGGCGTTTCTCCCGAAAAGCTGGCCGCGGCCGCCCAATATCTGAACAATCCCGGAGATTTTACATGAGCCAAAAGCCGCTTCTGATAAGCGACTGCGACGAAGTATTGCTGCATATGGTTGTACCGTTCCGTGAATGGCTCGACGTTGACAAGCATATCCATTTTGATCTGGAATCAGGGGATTTTGTTGACGCGCTGCGCCACAAGCATGACGGCACATTGGTACCCCGCGAAGATGTCTGGCCGATGCTCAAGGAATTTTTTAACGGCGAAATGCACCGACAAGGCGCTATTGATGGCGCGGTAGAAGCAATCAACAAGCTCGCGGAAACCGCTAATGTCGTGATCCTCACCAACCTGCTCGACGACCGCCGCGAAGCGCGTGCGGAGCAATTGCGTGCCGTCGGCATTGATTTTCCCGTCTATTGTAATCAGGGCGGAAAAGGCGAACCGCTGGCGAAAATCGTCGCTGATCACAATCCTAGCGTCACTGTTTTTGTTGACGATCTAGGTTATCAGCATGGCAGTGTCGCCAAACATGCACCTGACGTCTGGCGCCTGCATATGGTCGGCGAGCCAATCCTTACCAAACATATCAAGACCAACCCCGCGGCGCACGACCGGATTGACCTGTGGTCCGATGCGCTGGGCTGGATCACTGACAAATTTGAGACGGGAAAACCCGCTCCGGCCATCGATTTACCACCAGAAGAACTTGACCAGTTTGCCAAGACATGATTGATTCAATGCTATGACAAATAATATTGAAAAAGCACTGAACGACAAAGGCATAGAGCTTCCCAAAGCGGCGGCCCCGGTCGCATCCTATGTTCCCGCCGTCGAAATAAACGGCCTGCTGCATATCAGTGGACAAGTCTCCATGGCTGATGGGAAGCTGATTACTGGCAGACTTGGCGATGGCATGACGCTGGAAGAAGGCCAACAAGCCGCCAAAGCCTGTGCCCTGATGATTGCAGCACAGATAAAGCTCGCCTTGGGTTCGCTCGACCGCGTTGACCGCATCGTTAAGCTCGGCGTTTTCGTAAACAGTACAGCGGATTATACTGACCATCCAAAAGTCGCCAATGGCTGCTCCGATATGATGGAAGTTATTTTCGGAGCCGCGGGACAACATGCCCGTGCCGCGGTTGGCGTCGCTTCGCTTCCGCTCGGCGTCGCGGTAGAGGTGGACGCTATTGTCGCTATCAAGTCCGCTTGATGCGCTGCTAGCACCGGCACCCGAACCGGCGCGGGTCGCGTTCCTGAAAGGTCAACCCTATGCGCATCGCGGATTGCACGGAAATGGTGTATTAGAAAATAGCCCTGCCGCCTTTGATGCGGCGATAAAATTGGGTCATGGCATCGAATGTGATGTGCAGGCCGCGGACGACGGCACCGCTTTTGTTTTTCATGATTTTGACCTAGATCGGCTGACGGCACAAAAGGGCAAGCTCGCCAATTTGCCCGCTAGCGACATTGACCAGATAGATCTGAACGACGGTCATGGGAAAATCCCCCGGCTGCGCGCAATATTGACGCAAATAGCTGGGCAGGTGCCTATATTAATTGAGATTAAATCCAACGATATGCGGGTGGGGCCCCTGTGCCTCTCCGTACGCCGGGCATTGGAAGGCTATACCGGCAAAGCGGCTGTCATGTCCTTCAACCCTCTTGTATCCGCTTGGTTTCGCAAAAATGCATCTCATATTGTGCGCGGATTGGTCGTGACCGAAGAGGGCGGTAAAAACCTCAAGGGGCGGATCACAAGGCATCAAAGCTTGTGGACGGCAAAGCCTGATTTTCTAGCTTATGATGTCCGCGATTTTCCTTCGAGTTTCGCCGCATCGAACCGCGCGAGAGGATTGCCAGTCGTCACTTGGACCGTCCGCACGGCAAGTCAGGAAAAAATTGCAGCAACTCATGCCGATGAACCGGTTTATGAGATGCCACAGACCTGATAGCATCCAAGCACATGTCTGAATCTCCCCCATCACCTTCTAACAATCCAGTCGGCATTATCGCCCGGGTAGCGGACGATATTGCGAGCTTGCCCGCGGATGAGTGGGATGCCTGCGCTGGAACTGCCAATCCTTTCGTATCGCACGCTTTTCTCTCTGCGATGGAAGAATCGGGCAGCGTGGGGCCGGGGACTGGGTGGAAGTCGTTACCGATCATCATTGAAGATGAAGCCGGTAAAATTGCTGCCTGCCTGCCCAGCTACCTGAAATCGCACAGCCAGGGCGAATATATTTTCGACCAGCAATGGGCCCATGCCTTTGAAAATGCGGGCGGGCAATATTATCCCAAAATCCAGATTGCTTCCCCTTTCTCACCCGTACCGGGCCCACGCCTATTATTGGACGATCAAGCAATGGCGGTTCCGCTATTGCGCGCTGCGGAACAGCTAGCGGCTAATAATGGCATATCATCCGTGCACGCGACTTTTGTTACCGAAAACCAGCTCGATTTTTTTCGGGATGCCGGATGGATGATCCGCTCTGACAGCCAATTTCATTGGCGAAATGATAATTATGCCGATTTTGACGAATTTCTGGCCGCCTTGTCGTCCCGCAAGCGCAAAGCGATTAAAAAAGAACGCCGCAAAGCCCAGGAAGCCACGGAAATAATCCATGTTTCCGGTGATGACATTACCGAAGAATATTGGGATTATTTTTGGGAATTTTATCAAGATACAGGCGCCCGCAAATGGGGGACACCTTATCTGACTCGAGCCGCATTTGATCTTTTGCATCAGAAAATGGGCGAGAAGCTATTGCTCATTTTAGCACTCCAAGACGGCATACCGATTGCCGGAGCGCTTAACGTCATCGGGGAGGAGGCTTTATACGGCCGTTATTGGGGTTGTACCCACGACGTGCCGTTTCTGCATTTCGAGATTTGCTATTATCAGGCAATTGATGCGGCCATTGCGCGCGGCCTGAAATATGTTGAAGCGGGCGCGCAGGGCAGCCACAAACTGGCGCGTGGCTATCAGCCTGTGCCAACATGGTCTGCCCATTATATTGTCGATCCAGGGTTCCGGTCAGCCATAGCCGACTATCTGGACCGCGAGCGGCGAGCGGTAGCCGCCGATATAGAATTTCTGGCCGAGATGGGGCCGTTTAAGAAACCCGGTTAGGCTTTTAGGCTGCGCGGCGCGATGTTTCCTGCAGCCAGTTACGTGCTTCTCGCTGTGCTTCGGCAATTTCACGAGCGGTCATTTCCAACGAAATCTCTGCGCGGCAGACCTTGCTTTCGTCATGGCCGGATAAAGATGCCAGATTAAACCATTTGTGAGCTTCGATCAGATCGACGTCCACACCTTCTGAACCGGTCGAGTAAATCACGCCGAGATCAAAATAAGCATTGCTACTGCCTTGTGCCGCTTCTGCGAGCCGGCTTTCAATCAAAAAGGCTGCGCTTTTCATGCTGTTGCCCATAGTCTTCAAGTCCCTGTTCCTGTTGCGCCACATTCGGCGACAGATGGACTTTCGCAGCAATTTCTTAAAAGAATGGTTAACAGGGGCGGCAAAAACTTGCCGGACAGGCCTTCAAAACGTCAAAAAACCGACATTTTACATGTTTTTGCAAGGTTAACACATCCCGCCTGCAGCCTAAGCTACAGCGATATTATCAATCAATCGGGTGCTACCAATATGCGCTGCCGCCAACAAACGGGCTGGCTTCGCAAAAACCGTCATATTTTCAAGTGTTTCGGCATTTCGCAGCTCAAAATAATCAACATTGTGAAATCCCGACGCAAGCAATTTTGCCTGCGCTTCGTCCAAAATAGAAGCAATATCACCACCCTTTGCGATTGATTTGGCGGCATCGCGCATGGTGTCGGGCAAGGCCACCGCCTGGCCGCGCTGTTCCGGCGTCAAATAAGCGTTGCGCGAGGACAGCGCGAGGCCATCCGCATCACGAACAGTCGGGACGCCAACAATATCATGCGTAAAATCAAGATCGCGCGCCATCCGCCGGATAACCGCTAGTTGCTGATAATCCTTTTCCCCAAAAAAGGCGGCATCAGGCCGTATCTGATTGAACAATTTGGCCACGACCGTAGCAACCCCATCAAAATGGCCTGGCCGCGATCCACCGCATAGGCCGGCACTGACTCCGGTCACGCTGACATTGGTGGCAAAGCCATCTGGATAGACCTGATCAACGGTCGGCGTCCAGACCAGGTCGACACCAGCCCCCTCCAAAAGCGCAGCATCAGCCGTTTCCTGTCGCGGATAGGCATCCAGATCTTCTCCTTCACCAAATTGTGTCGGATTAACAAAAATCGAAGCAACCACACCATCGCACTGCGCCATTGCTGTCTCAACCAAATGCATATGCCCCGCATGAAGCGCGCCCATAGTCGGCACCAAGCCCAATTTACGTTTGGTTTTGCGGATGACCCCCAAAGCTTCGCGGAGCGGACCAAGCTGTCTTACAATTTGCATGCAACCTCAATTATCACTAGATTTTACGCCTAATATCTTGCGAACTATGCTGTGATGGTTCACCTTACGCACGCATAGCGCATTAAACAAATATCAACCATCTGAAATCATTGTAAACAGTCATGCAAAAAGGGCCTCCTATTCGGTGACCCGGAATGGCCATTCTGTTCCGGATGTCGATGTAGATACCAGAGCAGATTTTGGCCTAAGCACACAACTACCTATACATATTACTAAGAAGAAGGAGAAGCTGAACGGCGACTTCTTGCGTCGCAATCTACCTTTAGAAGACTATTTTTATTGGGATTCTTCATTGATTGGCTTCGGATTACGGACATCTGAAACAGGCAGAATGACGTGGATTGTTCGTTATCGTAGAGGGAAGGGCTATACTCGCACCAAAATTGGTACCGCTTTTGATCCTATAAAAAAGTATAAGCCGATGGGACCCAAAGAGGCCAGGAAAAGGGCAAAACAAGTGCTCGGTGAAGCCGCTCACCGCATGCATTCCATCACTCCAAAAAGCAAAAAAACTAAAACACGAATCACCTTTTCCCATCTGGTAGATGCCTATTTATCTGATCGGCCTTTTGACTGGAAAGAGAGTACCGAAAAAAGCGCCTTTGGCATTATTCGAAATCATCTGTTGCCTGCATTTGGCAATCGATCAGTTGCTAACTTGACACGCGGTGACATACTAAAGTGGAGAGATTCGCACGGAAAAACAGAAACCGGTGTGAACAAAAGAGTCGTCATATTATCAGGTATCCTTGGGTATGCTGAAGCCCTTGGTTACCGAGAAGAAGGATCGAATCCGGCCAAAGGCATCAAGCGGTTGAAGTCCAAGCAGCGCGATCGACCGCTGACGAGGGCAGAATTTCTGAGACTGGGCCGCCTGCTCAAAAGTCTTGATGACTCATTGCCAGAAATAGCTGCAGCTTTGCGGCTTGTAATATTCACAGGAGCGCGAAAGGGAGAGATCGATTCGCTCAAATGGGAATATGTGAAGCTTCCCATACTCGATCTACCGGATAGCAAAACTGGTCCGAAAAAAACATACTCTACAGCTATGCCTGTAAAATTTTGGAGTGCATGAAGCCGGAAAATACAACCCGACGGACAGTACCAACGAGTTCCTAAGAAATTGGAACATTTCTAATGTCCGCTTTTGCGCCCATAGCGGACATTAGCTCTGTGGCCGCAATATCCCGAAAGCAGACATTAGTATTTCGCCGAGACCGCAAAGCTGTGCCTCCATATTCCAGTTCAAACGTCACTGGTCGTTCTATTGACTGTCTCGCGCCAAGGCCAATCCGCCTTGCACCAGGATTGCTCCCATCCCGAACATGAGTATCAGCAACCAGATTAATCCACCGGCATAAGGAATCATTCCCAGCAGCAAGATCAAGGCGATGGCGATCGCAGGCCAGATTAGTCGAGCGCCTATGGTCGGGGGCGGCGCGTCATCCGATGGCTTCTTGATGATCTGACGGCCCTGCATACCGATAAAATAGGCAGACGCAGCAATTCCGATCGGCGTGAAAGCCAATAGCATCACGGCGATCAACAGGGCCAACGGCGCGCCGACAATAGTTGCAAAAAGCAAAAACAGCGCAAAAGGCAAGACGAACATCGCTAAAAATCCCACGCCTAAGGATAGCAATGGTCTTTGCTTGATCAAAAGCGATGCCTTGTTCATCAATCCGGGCAATATCAGCGCAATGACCACCACCAGCAGCATGATCCCAAGCATCGCAGCTATTGCAAATACAGCGAAAAATGCAGCGCTACCCTTGCCCCAGCGTTCAAAGTCATCATGCTCTTCCGCGGGCAAAATGCTCCGGGTTCCTGTAACGACCGCACTGGGTGAGATCTGAATATTTTCGCCGCGATACTGCAGATTGCCACCCAATCGTGCCTTTGGACCAACTGTGATGCTATCGCCCATGAGCTTGACATTGCCACCGACAGCCGAGTTCAGAACAATCCGATTGGCCGCAACTCTAAGCTCTTTCTGGATCGGTGCATTGATAATGACTTCACCCCCGGAAACAACGGCAGAGCCGGCAATCTGAAATTTGGGATGAAGCGTAACCGTACCGCCAGAAGCCAGCACATCATCTGTCGTTGAACCGCTTCTGAGGTTCAAATCTCCACCTGCCATAATGACATCATCGACCTTGATATCCTTGATATTGATCTCACCGCCGGCCAGAACTAGATGATCTGCGGTTGTTGTATCGACCTGAATACTGCCGCCCGCTGCGAATATATCATCGTCTGAGCTGGCTTTAATCCTTACCTCATCACCGGCAAAAAAGGCCATATCAAGAAAGCTGGCTTCGGCGTTGACGGCTTCTCCAGTTTGGGTTGTGATTTGCGATGCGCCACGGGTTGTTACAAACATAACCAGAATGACAAATGCGATCGCCAAAATGATCTTGAACAGAAATCCATGCTTGATTGTCATGACGGCTTTCCTTCTGACTTTTCAACAAGGAGTTGTTGCAATGCTAGTCTGCACTGAAACAGTTATCGAACAATTGGCCGGGATCAATCGCCGCTTCGAAAGGCTGGAAAATAAGTTATGGCTTACAGATTATCCAGTCCGGTAATGTACTTAGCTTAGGAAATTGGCGGTGAGTTTAGATATTGATCGATTGCGAGATACATTGACAGATAAAGATCGACTACGATTTAGCCGTTCCTCATCGGTCAGTTTTCTATGTCCGCTTTTGCGCCCATAGCGGACGCTAGAAATCCAGTCCAAAAAAATCAATTGTTAGCGTTCTGCAGTCTTTGACCTTCTCGATAAGGAGATCAAAATGCAAAATCAAACTTATGACATTCAAAAACTATATCCATGGAACAAGGGGAAGCTGATCGGACAAAAGACGCCGCTCAAACAGCAGGAAGTGTGGGCCATCAGAGTTCGATTGGAACTGGCAGATCGAAAACGCGATCTGGCTCTGTTCAATTTAGCGATTGATAGCAAGCTACGAGGATGTGATCTTGTCGGTTTGAAAGTTAGCGATGTTCGAACTGGCGATGAGTTCCAAAACCGAGCCAAGATCATTCAACGCAAAACCGGAAATGCTGTTCAGTTTGAAATTACCAAACAAACACGAAACGTGCTTAAGCTTTGGTGTGCTCAATCCAATTTATCTCCATATGATTGGCTGTTTCCCTCTCGTATGGATCGATCAAATCATCTTTCAACAAGGCAATATTCCAGAATTGCGGCGAACTGGTTTGGATCAATAAATCTTCCACGATCAGCTTACGCCACTCATTCCTTAAGGCGAACAAAGGCAACCCTAATATATCGGAAGACCGGGAATCTGAGAGCGGTTCAACTACTTCTTGGCCATTCAAAGATCGATAGCACGGTCAAATATCTCGGCGTTGAAGTTGAGGATGCCTTGGCTCTTGCGGAAAGTGTCGAACTCTAATGTCCGCTATGGGCGCAAAAGCGGACATTGGGTTTGCCTTTAAATCTGCGGCTTTACCAATATATGCACTCGGGTTATGTATTGAGCGATTGTACCAAATAGCTATGATCACACACAGCTGAACAGGAAGATTTCTCGTTGCCTCACAATACCCATCGAGATTGGATGCATCATTCAAATGGTGATGCAAATCGCATCGAAGCTTTTTTCTCTGGCTTGGCGTACTCCCCACATCGCCACGACAAATTTGTTATCGGTATGACTATTGAAGGCGTGCAGAGCTTTCGATATCGAGGCGAGGATCGCCATTCTCTGCCCGGCGGGATAGTTATATTGCATCCCGATGAAACACATGACGGCCGCGCTGGAACAGAGCATGGTTTCCGATATCGATCTGCATATGTGGAACCGGCGACAATTCAAGCCGCGTTAGGTGGGAAAACCTTGCCATTCATTGCGGAGGGCATGTCGACAGATCGACGCTTGTTCAACGCTGTTGTACGATTACTTGAGGGATATGATGATACTCTAGATCCCCTTAACCTCGACGACATTATGTATGAAGTTGCATGGAGTTTGGAAGCGATTAGTGATCAGCGGGAAACCAAAGGCAGCTATAATTACCGCGCGACTGAGATTGCAAAATCCTATATTGATGCGCATCTGGACGAGCAGATTACCATGGATCAGTTAGAACAAATCTCAAACCATAATAGGTGGGAGTTATCTAGAGATTTTCGCGCATTACTTGGTACGAGCCCTTATCGATATCTGATTATGCGTCGACTTGAAAAGGCACGATGCATGCTTGCCGAGGGCAATGCCATCGTTGAAACAGCCATCGCTTGCTCCTTTTCGGATCAAAGCCACCTAACTCGCCACTTCAAAAAAACCTTCGGGCTTACACCCAAGAAATGGCAAGATGTACTGAAGGCGGGAAGCTTCTAGCGCACAATCATTCTATAAAGTTTAATCCGCGCTGATTAGACCACCACTTTAATCGCAAGGATAGTAGTGGAATGATAGTGGAACCAAGCCTCAAAAATATCGAATGCTTTCAATATCGCTAAGCTGACTCAGCAATTGATCGAGCAAAAATGCCGATTTGCAAAATGCCGACAAACTCTGACGCGCATCCTGTAAATCTATTTAAAAATTATTCGAGATTGAACCCAGATTATGAATAACAAAAAATTATTGATAACATCCTATCCAATTGTTGTTGTGCTGGGTGTCGTCCTCCTATGTATCCTGATACTCAGATTGTCTGGCTTGCTCTACTTAGGCAGTTCCTTCGCTAACGAGATGAAATTGAGCACGGTACAAACGCTTCTTTCAATTGCGGCAGTATTTCTGATCATTCGAACTGGACTTCTGCCTAAAATCAACATTCAAACACCAATTAAAGAGTGGACCAAATATTGGTGGGTCGCGACCCTTCCGACGGCTTTGTTAGGTGTGATCAACTTATTGTCCGTGGAATGGAGCAAAACAGCATTTGATATCGCTAGTTTTGCTGGCTGGACATTCAACAACTTCTCCACTGGGTTATTTGAAGAGCTGTTGCTCAGAGGGTTCTGTTTTGCCTATTTGTATCGGGCATGGCAGCATAAGAAACACGGTCTTTTGAAGGCCGCGATTGCACAGGCACTAATTTTTGGCTTCGCCCATCTGGTAAATCTGCAAAACTCTCCGGCAATTGATGTCTACGCACAGGTTATATATGCTACGCTTCTTGGCATTGGATTCGCTGGCATAGTTGTATTTTCCAAAAGCCTTTGGCCCGCAATCGGTCTTCACAGCGTGATCAATGCCGCGGGTGACATCAACCCGTTTTTTGTAGAAGGTTATTCAAGAGAAGCGCCGGATCCTGGCACCTACATTGTCGCACTTCCGCTTATCTTCATAATTTCAACATTGCCTGGTTTGTTCTTGATACTGAAAGCCGAGAAACAAGCAGTGACTGCGAATGAGTTGTGATTCCCGATCAAATTCATGCAATACAAAAATCGTTCTTCATCTACATACCCGATAGATCGTGATCCAGGCAGTTTCCAAGTTGGCAACATAGAGGTGCGCGGGATCGCGATCCGGCATGCCGATGCCGAAACTATTAGAAAAAGCGGTGGTGATGCCTTCAACACAATATGGATCATAAAAATTGCTGGTAAAAAGATATTGCACCTGGGTGATACCCCCGAACGGACCGATGCCGAGCTATCAAGCATTGTACCGGTCGATACTATTCTAACCAATCCAGAAAAGTTTGAGCGGATTGATAGCATGAAAGCAGTGCTCAAGGCCGATTCAATTATACCCATGCATTATCGCTTACCGTCCAACGGTGAAGAAGGAGCAGGTAATGATCAGCGCATGAATACCGTTGATAAATGGCGAGTCGAAAATAGGAAAGCTGCTCGATTGACCGGCAGCAGCCATAAGCTGAACAGCTTGGTGGAAGAGATCAAGTGAGAATGATACTAAACTTTGGTGACCTGCTTGATCTCTAAGTGAAATGCGTTTGCTTGAGCTCAAAAAAGCAAGCTTGAGGCATTGATGTGAACCAAAGAACCTAATTCGATATTAACTCCAGCCACTTATAAATTTTCCGATATGGAGCTCCAAATGCCAATTATATTTGAAAAGTCAGCCATTACTTCAATGTGGCTGAAACTAGCTTACCTTATGATGGTTATCATTGTCTGCGGGGCGTTGGTTGTCGCGGGCTGGTTTATCGATGACTTTTTTGCATGGATTGTGATTGGGCTGTTTCTATTAATTGGCGCGGCAGTTGGCATCGCAACTTTCCGTGATATGTTGATATATTCCAGAGCGCGCGGCAAATGGCGGGTCGAAATCAATAGTGACGAACTCATCTGGCAATCGCCGGTACAAGAGTTGTTTCAATCCTTTCGCATAAAGCTTGACGAAATCGAACTCCTACAATTTGTGCTGGTAAAGTCCGGTGGGACCAAATCGCGCACCAGCAAACGTGAGTTTTTCATCCATCTCAGAGATGGACGGACCATGCAGATTCCCTCTCAAGAAGGCGGTGTGTGGGTCAATGATGTGTTTAAAGCGTTAAAGAAGCAAGGAATTGGCTACGAACATCAGAGCATGCGGAGTGAGAAATTTCATCCGCAGCGAAAGAGCTTTGTCATCATACCAATGGAGGATTGGCCTACGTAAGTTTATATTCGTTCAATCGGTGAAAATTTTTTCAACGTTTGACTAGATTTATGAGCAATCGGATACTGAAGTCCAGTAGCGTCCAAAATAGATAAAACAGGCACCCAATTACAATGGACACCGTGAGATAAACTGGCATCCAGGTTATTCCGCCATTACACGCTTCATATTCAACTGTTTTGATACAGTCATTTCCTACCCAGGCAAAAGGAACAAGAAAGCTACATATCGCGAAAATTGTGGCAGTTTTGTATGTTTTGGTTTTGATCATGCAGAATGTCGCCACACCGATGGTAATCAATATCGCCAATATCCAATAGATTTCAATTGAGCTCATTGCCCGCTTCCAAAGTCGTTGATGTTTATCCCAATAAGAATATTCGTTTTCCAAAGATCAAGGTGGTTAGGATTGTCTTCCAATAATCAGCAAAATGTAAACATTTATGCGTCTGTTTTGAGATATTGCAGTCACAACGCTTGTGCCCGCAGTGGGCGCAAAAGCCGGCAATAGATTTCAACTAATATAGAGATTTTCGATAGAGCTTATCGACAGTATTTTGGTCAACCGGTCCAACGTCCATCTCCGCATGATCCCTGACGATTTCATTCAGTGTCGCAACTGGTCGCTCTTGTGGCCATGTTTCCGGTTTCCACAATCCAGCTCTCATCGGTGCCTTTCCGCAATGGCTGAAAATTTCATCCACTGAAATTCTCAATACTGTTTTCGGGCTCCTGCCCTTTACCGCAAAGTCATTCAATATTTCGGCATCAATTAGAATATTCGCACTGCCATTTACGCGAAGAGTTTCATTCACGGCCGGAATCATAAAAATGAGCGCCACACGAGGGTTTTTCAGAAGGTTGATCATTCCATCAAGCCTGTTGTTACCCGGCCGGTCTGGCAACAAGAGATGCTTGTCATCCTGAACCATCACAAAGCCAGCGGGATCGCCCTTGGGCGACACATCAAGACTTTCGCCATCAGTTGTTGCTAAAATCAGGAAAGTTGAGTTTGCGATGAACTCTCGGCAGTGCCTATCCAGCGACTGAATTACTTTTTGGGCTGCTCTCGGGTTTGGTTGGCCATAAAGCTTGCGAAGGCGTTCTTCCGTCATCATAATTGAAACCTCCATTTCGACGACTAGAGTTTGATTGAGTGAACTAAGACAATGCTAAAAGTTAGGGAATCAGCCAAGATTGTTTCCATTGCTTGGTTCTTTCATCTCTTCGGTATTCAAGACGCTCATGAAATCGATCTTTCCTGCCTTGCCAGAATTCGAAGTTATCGACTTTGATTTTGTACATGGACCATAAATTTGGTCGAGAGATGGGGGCCGAACATAAGACTAGTTTCTGCGTCTGATTATAGATTTTGATAAGCTGTTCGCGAGAAGTCTCTTGGCTCTGCCGCCCGATACTAGCAATTGCTTGAGCGCTCCGCTCTCTCGCATTAAAAACCTCATCAGACCTTTCGTTTGACGGAGGAGTCGCTATTCCCCGAACATGAATCTGTTGGATAGTTTCCCTCCACCAAAGAGTACCAGATACCGCCGCGTTATTCGCGATGTCCCGGCATTTTTTGCTGTTTCCACTTGACGCGAACTCAACAGCTCCGTTGGTTTCTTTTAAAAGAACCACTCTGGTGCTAGGCATCCCCTGCAAATCTACCGTCGCAAGAGTCAGTCCATTAGGTTCTGTAACACCAACGCGTTTCGCTTCGGAGGTCCATTGCGTAAAAAGTTCCCATGGGTTTTTTGGAGGAGAAGATAACCAATTGTCCACCAGATCTGGATTTCCGTCTAAACTCATAGTGTTAACCTAATATCGAAAAACGAAAATAGCTGAAGTTAATCCATTGTAACATCAGTTTTGGTTGCGAAAAGACGCGAAGTTTTGATCAGTTTCATTGGTTTGGTTCCCGATTGTTTCTATGGGTCCAGTTGTTTTAGCGCCTGTTCAAGATAGGCCTGTTCAGACTTCAAGAGGTTTGCCTCGAAAGGGCTGCTTTGCATATGACGATAGTGCGCCATCAAGGCAGGATGATCTTCAGGCTTTGGCAACTGCTGAGCATGCTCAAGGTTAACAAGCTGAGCATAAACCGCGATATCTGCGATCGACATATGATCACCAGCAAACCAGGTGTTGCCGTACAGTTGGGCATTTAAATATGCTAAGGGCTCGGGAAGCTTGTTGACAACAGTATCTCGGACTGTGTCTAAATCCTGTGCTTTCCCCAAAAGCGGATAGACAAAAATCGGTCTAAACACGCCCTCGCTGATAACGTCGAACAAGGCCGTATCCGCATATTCCTCAATCCAGAGTGCTTTACCAAGATCCTCTGGTTTATCGGGAAGAAGAGAAGGAGAGCTGGGGAACCGCGCTTGAAAATAGCCACATATCGCTGAACTATCAGCAAGAGTGTAGTCATCATGTTCGATAACCGGAATCCGTTTTAGCGGATTTAACACCGCAAGCTTTTCAGCAGATGTGTATGGATTGAGGTCATGACTTTCAAAATCTAGCTCCATTTCCAAGGCGGCGATTGTGACCTTCCTGGTGAAGGGTGAAAGCGGTGATCCATGAATATTCAAAGGCATAGAAACTATCCTAGTTTTTTTGTTTTTTGGAAGGAAGGCGTACTAAGCTTAACAACAGCAAAGTAGACAGAACCACAGCTATAAGCACCGCAAGATTCATACCTCCAACCGCCATCTGTGTGCCGTCAGAGTGGAGCATCGAGCCGCCATAAGTTGATGCTGTAGCGAAGGCCAACAGAAAAGGGATGCTGATGATCAATGATAGAATAATCGCCAAATGCGGAGCACGACCTGACCAAATGAGGAAGACAGCGAGCGTAGACAATGCAGAATTGGTCAACAGCTGCCAGGCTTCATGAAGACGGGCATGGGCCGGCCAAGCGGGATTAAGAAGATGGGTTTCGTTGAGTTCCAAAATGGGGATAATAAGCCCCGATACCAAGGCACTCAGGGTAACCACAATTGCAGCGAATCTATACATCAACAAGTCACTCCAATGATATTGACACTGTCCATATATAAATAGATATTGACGGTGTCAATTTTTATTTATAGCGCAGTGTCTGCAAAAATACTTTTATTATTTTGAGCAATTGACTTTGATATTGACACCGCCAATATAGTGGTATGGTTAAAGCAA
This sequence comes from uncultured Sphingomonadaceae bacterium, assembly GCA_947489315.1. Lineage (GTDB taxonomy): Bacteria > Pseudomonadota > Alphaproteobacteria > Sphingomonadales > Sphingomonadaceae > Parasphingorhabdus. The sequence goes on along the minus strand of CANLCX010000007.1, from coordinate 11,708 downwards.
AGCGATTTCATCATGGTGACCTGAAGCGCGCACTGCTGGATGCCGCATTAGAGATTCTGGATACGCAAGGTGATACCGGTGTCGGAATAAGAGCTGTCGCGCGCAAAGCTGGAGTATCTCACGCTGCGCCAGTCAATCATTTCAAGGATCGCCGCGCCTTGCTAACTGGCCTGGCAATAACGCTATTCGACGATATCCAGGCCAGCATATCAAAACGGCTCGAAGGCGTGTCAAATGATCCCGCTATGCGGATTGAAAGCGTTGTTAAGGCGTTTTTCGAATATGGTGCTGAACATCCCAACCGTTACGCATTGCTATGGCGGAATGATGTCGTTGACCATGAATGTGATGAGATGCGCATCCGCGAAGATGCTGTATATGATTTTATCTGCAATGAGATCGACAATCTAACCGCCGGACGCAATATTGATACAGATACGGTGGCCATCGGCCTTTGGTCGATGATGCACGGCTATATAGATCTAAAAATAGTTGGCATGTTCGAGGAACGGGAAGACAGCGTTACCGGCGAGGATCGCCCTGAAGCCCTCATCAAAATGTTTCGGACCATATTTGATCAATATGGTCTGTCGTCGATCTGATTTCGATCGGAACTTGGTCGATCACGATAAGGCTGGAGCCAATATTGATGATGAAAAGTTTTATATTTTCCTTGGAATTCATGTTCACCTCGAAACTATTCTAAAACCGCCCGGAGCTGATTATGAGTAACAATATGAAGTTTGTGGCATTGTCTAAACTTGGCGCAGGAGATTTCAAACATTTATCCGGCAGCCTGGAAGACCATTTGAATAAAACACGCGATCTTTTGTCCGATTGGGCGGCAAGCGATGAATTGAAAGATGCAGGACTATATCACGCTGCTTATGGAACGGCGGGATTTGATTCTGCGATGGTTGACACAAGTCAACGAACAAGGATCGCAAACATCATCGGGGAGCGCGCTGAGAAGATCGTCTATACATACTGCGCCTGTGATCGAACAATCGTTTGGCCTTGTCTTGATGGTTCCCATTCAGTCAAATTCCGCGATCGCTTCGAGGACCAAACGGGATTGCTCGAAGGTCAGGAGCTTAAAGATTTCTGTGAACTGACTATCGCGAATGAGGTACAGATTGCCATGGATAACGAAGAGTTCGGCCAAAAAAATGGCCCGTTTTTTCGTGAACTGGTGCATCGGCTGGGTCAAAATTTGAGCCATGAAGCACGATTAGCGGCGGCAAAAATATTCGCCGGCTGAAGTATGAAGCATTATCGGAAAAACGAACCCGCTTTCCAAATTCATGCATGTGCTTTTTTGACTAAACAACGGAGATCTAGGTGATGGATTCGAGATGGAACTTTCCTTTGAACGGCAGCTGCCTTTGTGGAAAAATACGATTTGAGATTACTCAAAACCCAATGCTGACGTTGGCATGCCACTGCAAAGGTTGCCAACAAATGACTGCAAGTGCTTTTTCGTTAACTGTAGCAGTGCCGTCGAATGGTTTTGAGATAACCAAGGGAAAACCAATCATTGGCGGTCTCCACAAGCCACAATCCCGTTACTATCATTGTGATTGGTGCAAGAATTGGATTTTTACCCAACCGCGACCTGATATAGGTTTTACCAGCGTCCGGGCGATGATGCTTGATGATACCGACTGGTTTGAGCCATATATTGAGGTTTGGACAACCGAGAAACTATCATGGGTCACCATTCCGGCAAAGCACAGCTTCGAATCCCAACCTAAGATGAGCGCGTATGCCCCGATAATTGATGAGTTTGCGGAACTTCAATAAAGCGAGTAAATCTATTGTTCTACCGTCGCCTGCCGAGAGTTGGCTTGAACATACAGTGATTGATTTTGATAGTGAACACCACCTCAATGTCCGCTTTCGGGATATGGCGGTCACAACGTTAGTGCCCGCTATGGGCGCAAAAGCGGACATTGTTTCAAACTGCTTTCGACTTCTGATATTCGAGCAGTAGCACTCCACTGTTGTATTTTTTGACGCCGATCAGATCAAAGTGATTGAGTGTTGGTCCTTGCGATGCGAACAAAGATAGCCCGCTTCCAAAGACGATCGGGTTGACCTTCAGCTTCAATCGATCAATCCGTTTTTCGGTTAATAACCAGCCAGCAAAGATGGAGCCGCCGCACAGATAGATGTCCGGACCGTCTGCTTTCTTCAGCTCATCAATTTTTTCAAGCCAGTCACCACGGACAATATGCACACCATTTGATGTCTGCATTTCTAAGGTCTTCGAGAATATCCAATGCTCCATGTTTTCATACGCGCGCGCGCCGGGTTCCAGACCAAATTCAAAGCCAAATTCATAGGTGCGTCGGCCCATGATAACAGTATCATACTCGGCCAATGTTGCATTATAGTCATCAACATGGTCTCCATCGGGAGGAAAGCCGTCAATTGATCCGTCTAGACGAGCGATAAACCCGTCAAGTGTCGTTGCTACATGATAACAGATACCGCGCATGGCTTTACTATACACTATAGTGGATCAGGGGTCGCGTCCGTTCTGGGCGCAAAAGCAGACATTAGATTTCACGCATCACTGAACTTGTGATGGCTTTAGTATTCCGAACGGCATATTCAAAAGCATGATTGACGATTTATTCTTCAAAGAAGCATTTGGTGCGCTGGCACTTGTGCTCACGTTCGGTGCTTTCGTTCCCTACATGCTTTCGACCTGGCGGCAGGAAACGCGCCCACATGTTTTTTCATGGTTCATCTGGGGAGCAGGAACTGTTGTGGTCTGCGTCGCCCAACTTACAGATGGTGCTGGCATAGGCGCATGGCCAATTGGCATATCGGGTTTGCTGACATTTGGAGTTGCATTTCTTGCGCTGGCAAGATCGCCTGATACATCAATCGTCCCGTTGGATTGGTTGTTTCTGGCGCTTGCACTAAGCGCGCTGCCGCTCTGGTTCTTTACTTCAACGGCATTGTCGGCAGTTATTGTTCTCACGATTGTTGATTTGTTGGGTTTTGGGCCGTCCGTTCGAAAGTCATTCGAGCATCCTCATGAAGAGAACGCTACATTTTTCGCAATAGCAGTTTTCAGGAACGCGTTTGTGATCGCCGCCTTGGAGAATTACTCTTGGACCACTGTCCTTTTTCCCGCAGCCGTAGGAGGGGCATGCGTCCTCTTTGTACTTCTTATCGGAACGCGGCGGTACATGATGACAGCCAGATAGCATTTGCTCGAATGCCAGTTATGGCCACAAAAGTGGGCACTGGGTATTTAGTCTTCTGCATTGAGTTTGATCAATTTCTGGCTAAATTACAGTGCGAGATTTTAGGAGACTGGAATGAATGCGGAATGCCAGTGCGGCCAACTTACAGTTGAATTGCCCCGCACTACTCCAGCAGTTGTCGTATGTCACTGCATCGATTGCCAGCGCCGAAGCGGATCACCTTTTGGTGTGCTTGCTTACTACCCAGGCGATCAACTTACGATTTTGGGAGATGCCAAGCGTTTTGAACGACCAACAGCAACCGGCGGTGTGTTTGAAACATATTTTTGCTCAAGTTGCGGTTCTACGGTCTATGCCAAGACTGAGAAACACCCCAATTTGATTGGTATAGCTGTAGGCACTATCGCTGAACCCCATTTTCAGTCGCCCGTACGTTCCGTGTGGGAACAATCTATGCATCATTGGATTAAACTACCCCCGGAAGTTGAGCATTTCCCTAGGGGGAGAACCTAGCCGCCGCGACTGTCCGCAGAACCTTGTCGCAGATACCTACTTCCAGCCTGCTAGAACCGGCTCGACGCTAGTGTCCGCTTTCGGGATATTGCGGTCATAAGGCTAGTGTCCGCTATGGGCGCAAAAGCGGACATTAGAGAATACTCAATATCTGTAAGGTAAGCCGCTTTGATTTGTTCCAAAAGCCTTGGGAGTTAGCGGTATGAAGAAACTGGCAGCCATTGGAATCGGTTTAACGCTATCATTGATGGGATGCGAAGGGGATGCAGTCCCAAAAAGCGATCTATCGAAATCCAAAGCCGCTACCGATGAGGAAAAAATAGAGAGAGTACGCGCCAAGCAGGCCATAGACGATGCCAAAGAGGCAAAAGAGCAATGGGCCGCCGTTCCCGATTTTGTGAAGGAAATTGCTGCCACAGAATTTCCGGCAGATGGAAAAATGCATGTAGAAACGCGCGGAAAGTTTGTGGTCAATGCAAACACGCAGATAAGGCAAGCTGGTCGATACCGTCATCCAAACCTTCCTCGTGATACAGAAATGAATCTCGGTTTAATGGGCCATCCGATTATCGACCCAGGTCCGGAGGATCGAGGAAAGCCACTTAGATATAATCAACCGGGTTTTTTTGAATATGGTAGAAAACTTCCATTTCTGATCCGCCCAGGCCGGAGTCATACGCTTGCGGACGGCACAGAAACGATACCCGATGAAATTCCCAATTTTTCTGTGTATAGTCGCGTAGAACCTAACAGAAACGGTAAGCCTTATCGTGCCACATTGATGATTTGGCAGAAACGGGCCGTATGGGTGGGTCGCATAGAATATACCAATTTGGGAAAATACGACACGGAACGAAGATATCGAAACCGAGATGTTACTGATCCGGAATCCTATGGCTACGTATCGCCATCGGGCAATACAGGGACTTTGTCTTATGCCTTTGTCGATTATTTAGAAAGTGGACTGTAAGTTACGAGAATTACGAAATTACAGTCTCAGCGTGCCTAAATCTCGAAAGACGGCTTCCACTTGCTGTCGAATCTCTAGTGTCCGCTTTCGGGATAAAGCGGACATTGGGATTTGCTTTGAGGCACCAAGGTACATACTGATCATTTCGGCGTTAGGCAGCGAGGTAAGTCATTATGATCAGCTTTGAGATTGTTTGTGCAGGCGAAGAAGATCGGGAACGAGCAATGCATTCGGTCGTGCTTAGTTTCGCCGCTGACCCGATGATGCGTTGGATGGTTCCTGATGCGGCTGACTATCTTGTCACAATGCCGGAAGTTTTTGAGGCTTTTGCTAGCAGTTCATTTGCAGCCAAGACTGCATATATTAACGGCAGCGCAAAAGCGGTTGCGCTTTGGCTGCCTCCCGGCGTCGAACCCGACAACGACAGGATGACGGCTGCACTGCGCAAAGTTGTTGCGCATGAACTCTATGAAGATATTGCCAAAGTATTCGGCGAAATGGGGCGATACCATCCTCATGAAGAGCCCTGTTGGTATTTGCCACTAATCGGCGTTGATCCAGCCGTTGCTGGTCACGGCCTCGGCTCGAGACTCATGAAGAAGGCGCTGGCGCACTGTGACGAAGCCGGATTATCTGCTTATCTTGATTCATCAAACCCGCGCAATATCGCATTTTATGAACGTCACGGATTTAAGGTTATGGGTGAAATCCAACATGGGAGCTCGCCTGTGGTTCATCCTATGCTTCGAAAGCATAACGGATAAGACACTGTCTTTTCTCATTTCTCTACACAATCAGACGCCATAATTATTTGCAAGCGAGTGTCTCTGCTATGGGCGCAAAAAGCGGACCTATCAGCAAGCCTGATAAAACGGAGTATCCGATTGACAATTTGAGAACAGATGGCGATAAATATATCCATCGGATATATAAAGGGCCGCTATGACACCATATGATATGATACGGGAACGCATTTCTCAAACTGTTCCATTTGCCAGCCATACGGGCGTTGAACTCATTTCGATAGAAAACGGCATAGGCGAAGCTTTGTTGCCTGCTCAGGATGTTACGCTCAACCATATCGGTAGCCAGCATGCCGGCGCGCTGTTTACGCTCGGCGAAGCGGCCTCCGGCGCGGCAATGGCGGGGGGTTTTATATCGGTTTTAATGGCAGTGCGATCTGTGGCCGCAAATGCTTCTGTCCAATATCTGAAGGTTGCGAAGGGACCAATTCGCGCTTTTGCAAAGCTGTCCCAGCCCGCGGAAGGTCTGCTGGGCGAGCTGGAAAAATCTGGTAGAGTGCAGTTCGCAGTGGAGGTTTCCATGCGCGATGAAGCCGAGGTTGAGGTCGCGACGATGCAGGTCGACTGGCATGTGTCGAAGGCGACGACATGACCAAAAAGGCGCGCGAAAATTATCATCATGGTGACCTGCGTCAGACAGTGCTCGACCTCGCGCGCAAACGTATTGATGAGGACGGGGCCGATACGATTAGCATGCGGTCGCTGGCAAAAGAGATTGGGGTTGCGCATCGTGCAATTTACAATCATTTTGCCGACAAGGACTCATTGCTGTCGGCGGTTGCTGCGGTTGGCTATCACGAGCTTGCCAGCCTTCTCCACAAAACCAAAGATGCGTCGGATTTTGTGCGAACCTATGCGACTTTCGCGCTGGACCACCGCAATCTCTATACAATCATGATGAACCGCAGCTATGCGCAGTTTGAAAACATCCCGACTTTACGTGCCGGTGCAGATGCGATGATCGCTACATCAATCGCGGTGCTCGCGCCCGAGCAAGGCAGCGACGACGATAAGCGCAGAGCCGTGATGCGCTATTGGATGCTTGTTCATGGCGGCATCGGCCTGCACAGCGCGAGTGTACTGAAAACACGGCCGGACGAAGACTTCATCAGGGAATTGCTGGCGGTCGCTGGTCTCGGTCCTGAGCCAGATGAAGCGCCTCAACCCCTTTGGTCCACTCGCAAGGAACCTCCCCAATAATTGGCTGCACGTCAGACTGAGCGAACTGTAAATGCGGTCAGGCTTTGCGCTCCAGAACAGCTTGGTCACGCCGCGCTTTGGTATATGGCACAAAAGTCGGCACGCGATCACGATAGTCGCGATAGGGCTCTCCAATTTCGTTGATCAAATCCGCTTCTTCAAATGGTGTCGCCAGCATGATGTAAGCAAAAGTGGCCCCTGCGAATACAAGATGTCCCACGGTGAAATGCGGCATCATCAATGGTGCGGTCATCCAGCCGAGGCTGATCGGGTGACGAACAAGCGCGTAAAGATAGCGCGCGGTCATACTGGATGGTTTCGAAGGGGTTTCGCGAAAGTTTTGCCAAGCTTGGGCGAGGCCGAAAAATCCGAAATGGCCGAAGTGAAATGTTGCCGCTGACATCATCGTCCATATCCCGATATAGGCCGCATAGATCAGGCCAACTGCGAGACCGGATTTAACATGCCATATCGTGATCGGGATAGGGTGCCAGAACAACACCAGCAATGCCGTCATGATAGCGGTCATATAGAGATAGGTCGCTCGTTCAATCGGAGCGGGAACTATCTTTGTCCACCAGCGTTTGAAGGACGTGCGGGCGGTAATCGAATGGTGTAGCCCGAAGGCCCCGATCAACCCCGCATTGATCAAAATAGAGGGCCATAGAGCGCCGACCGCGCCATCGCTAATCCCTTTGGGCACGCCGATATCGGCAAGAAATCCCATGACATAGAGAAGCGTAACAGTCGCCAAAATATAGGCGCTCAGAGCATAGAGTAGCATTAGACTTTTGCGTATCATTGCAACATTCCTTGTAAACGTACGATCGGCGCAGGCCGCCTTGAAACTGACGGCCTGCGTCAGATTTAGCTCCAGTTTTTCTGGTGATCCGCGTGGGTTTTCAGATAGGCTCCCGGCGTGAAATATGTGTCATAGAAGCCGGTATCGAGCTTATGGGCCTGCAGGTACATCAGGGTCAGGATCGCCGGGACTTTCGCCGGGAACCGGCCGAACGTGTCCTGAACATATTGCGCCATCGTCGCCACACAGTCGATAAACTCGTCATTTATCGGCGCAGCGCTGCGGCGCACTGCATCAGTTTCTTTATAGGGGCCTTCTGTTTTGGCGTTAAACGGACCGCCGTTGCCGAACTTACGTTTGACAACAGACTCAACAGCCGCGCGCATATTCTTGAAATGAGGCTGGCAATGACCTTCAAGTATTCCTTCCAGTCCGGTGACATGCGGCAAAGATTGATCCGGTATCATGTCGAAGCGGAATCCCAGACCAGGCACTTCGGGGTCGCCGCTCGCGCCAAGAACGCTAAACGGATTGAGGCCATCATACATCCAGCCGCCCAAACCCATGGCCTGCAGCATTAGCGCTCCTGCATAACAGGAACAGGACAATTCCACTGTGACTTCTGTCGCACTAACCTGTTCGACGTAGGTCAGCGGGTAGGGGTTCTCCAAGTCAACGAGATGCTTGAATTTTTCAAGACCCGGAATAGGGTGATTGTTCACATCATCATAGATGCACACACCGCCCTGAACAAAATAACACAGTGCCATGATGATATGCTGTGCCAGATCGGCCACCGGAAAAATCATCGTGCTACCCGGCACGTTTGCGCACCATTCATTGTGCATTTCCATGTGCTGCGGTTGAGGAGGCGTTTTCAGGCGTCCATCCGCAATCTTGACGATCCGTGATTTATGGACGTCCAGATAAGCCTTGAGGTCCGTCTCTCCTTTGGCGTTTGTCGCGGTCGTCGCCGGCATGTCGCGGGTGGGAAGAAAGTAGACGCCATTGTCGTCGGTGTAGAAAAATTCCGTGATCTGGAAACCAGCACAGGAGGGAAATGTTCGCCCTCCCGCTGCTCCGGCATAATTGGGTATGTTCGGCAAATAGTTGGGATTATGCGGAATGAGGTTGGACCAACCGGTATTACCAGCGACAGTTGTGAGTAGCAGCATTTGCTCAAGCTCCGACAATGGCTCGGGCCTATGCTTGGAGGTATAAGCCAGCGGCCCATCGGAAATTGACGCACCGCGCGCAAAGCGTCGCGACCGCCGACCCTGGATGGCTTCAATCAGCGGGAAGTTAACCGCGTCGATCAGTCCTTTGGGCAGGCTGGGGACTCTGTCCAACAGGATGTTCCCTTTCGATTTTAGACTCGCGCCAGCGGCAGTCGCTCCAAAGCCTGCGAGCATTGTTCCGGCACCAAGCATCGACGCGCCAAGGACCTTGCGCCGCGATGTTCCAAGACGTGTTTTCACTTCATGTGAGGGCATGATTTTTCTTTCCTATTTTCAGTCAGTTTTTATGTATCCAGTGGATACTTCATATTCGATATTTTGCGCGTTTGTCAACATCGCCGATTACTAGGGAATTTTACCAACTGAATTTCAGGCGCATGCCCAAGCCCTGTAGCCATGGTACTGTCACCTCAGACAAGCACGGTTTTTATTGGCTATATGTCGGAAGCAATTGTGATATTTGCTGAGCGCCCACAATGAGATAGAGGTTACAACCTGGCGCCCGCTTTCGGGGTAATGCTGCCACCACGTTTTCAGCTGATTCGTAAAGCCCGGATCATGCGTTTCACCGTCACTTGAGCGCGCGCAAGCGCTGTCTCGTGGTCATTTGCGGTCGCGACTGCATGGGCCGCTTGAATGATTGCACCCAAAATAATTTGTGCTGTGATATCCGCGTCAGGCTCTTTGATCACACCGGTTGCAGATAGCTCGCCGATGGCAGCGCGCATGACACCAAAGGCATATTGGACTTCAATCTCGCGCCACTCAGCAAGGCCAACCACAGCTGGCGCTTCCTGGAATATTATTCTTTGAATATCGGGGCGGGCACAAATCTCCAGCGTTGCAGAAATGCCGGACTCGAACGCCTCCCAAGGATCGCTCTTCGGTGGCACTTTTCCAACCTCATCCAGAATCTCCTGTTCCAGAGATTCGGCTACAGCCTTAAACAGACCCCGCTTGTCGCCATAGTGATGATAAATCGCTCCGGTAGTGACGCTGGCTTTCTTGACGATTTCGGCAAGCGAGGCTCCGGCAAATCCCTCACGCGCAAAAATATCGCGCGCAACAGCAATGATGCGCCCTTGCGTTGCTTCACTGCGGCTTATTTTCTCTGCCATTTATCCCTCAATCAGGTTGGTATCGCAATTCATCTGTCAGCATAATCTGATTATGTCTATTGACATAACATAACATAATTATATTATGTAATTGAAGTGCCAGATAGGGAGACAAGCCATGACGACCGAAGTAGATTTTTCCGCCCAAGCGCGGAAACGCATCACAACTTCATTTGGTTCGACGACATTGGTCGATGTTGGATCTGGATTTCCGGCTGTATTCATCCACGGCGTTGGCCAGAGTGCCTATTTTTGGCGGCATCAACTTCAGGCGTTCCAAGGCCAGTGTCGATGCATTGCGGTCGATCTTATGGCGCATGGATATACAGAAGCCCTTCCCGATGCCGATGTCAGCTTCAGGGAACAAGCGAAAATGATACTTTCTGTGCTGGACGAAATGGGCGTGGGACGTTTCGATCTCGTCCTCAATGATAGCGGCGGCGCTGTCGGACAAATCATGGCGATCAGCGCGCCAGACCGGGTTCGCTCCATGGCATTTTCCAACTGCGATGTTCATAATAATTGGCCGCCGACAACTCTCAATGAAATCCGGCAAGCAGCCCAGGATGGGAAATTCGCCGATCAAATCGGAGGCTTCCTTAACAATATCGAACAGTTTCATAAAACGACAGCGCCGCTTCTTTACAACGATCCCACTTTCCCAACGCCGGAAGCCGTTCAGGCCCATGTTGCTCCTATTGTGAGCTCACCAGAGCGCAAAGCAGCCTTTAATCGCTATGTCGGCATGCAGGATCATTTGCAGCTTGTTGAGATAGAAGAAAAATTGCGTCAACTTCAGATTCCAGCATGCATTATTTGGGGAAATGCCGATCCCTTTTTTCCGATTGAGTGGGCGCACTGGCTCCACGATGCACTCCCGCTCGCTCAAGATGTTATTGAACTGGAAGGTTCAATGCTCTTCCACCCAGAAGAACATCCGAGTGTTTTCAACGGCCACATAGAACAGTTTTGGCGTGGCCTGGAATGATAGGCATCACGACAAACATCATATTGGCGATATTCGGACTGTTCTTTCTCTACACCGGTATCAGCAGTTTTCGTAATCCCGTTGGTTTTGCGCGCTCTCTGTCACTCGAGACCGTTGGCTGGTCCGGCCAAGTAGAGATAAAAGCACAATATGGCGGCTTCTTTATTGCTGCAGCGTTGAGCCAGTTTGCTGCGCTTATCGGGGCACTCAATCCGGAGGCGGCTTTGGTTGTCGCCCTCATTATCTTCGGAGGTTTGATTGCCGGGCGCCTTGGTGCCCTGATGGTGTCGCCGCAGGATGAGACTCTGACGCCAACCATCAAGGGACTTTACTATATAGATGGCGCCGGAGCGGCTGCATCTCTGATACTATTATTTGCGGATGGAGCTTTCTGATGACAAATCCAGCCAACACTATGCCGTTTTCCAGATTGATGGGTATCGAAATCGTTGCAGCAACAAAAGAACGCGTAACCGGAACGTTATTGGTTCGTCCTGATCTCTGCACATCGGGGGGCATCATACATGGCGGCGCGATTATGGCGTTCGCCGACGCCCTAGGTGCGATTGGTGCATATTTGGCGCTGCCCGAAGGCGCAAAAGGCACCACGACAATAGAGAGCAAAACGAACTTTCTCCGCGCAGCGGCTGAAGGATCTATTGTTACCGCCGAAACCACACCGATTAACATCGGACGCCGTCTATCAATCTGGCAGACGAAAATAACCCGAGAAGACGGCAAACTTGTGGCGCTTGTGACCCAAACACAGATGGTACTGTAATGTCCGCTTTCGGGATATAGCGGCCATGCCAGCAATATAATTGCCGCCCAAAAAACCTCTTTCCTACATATAAC
>CANLCX010000006.1 GCA_947489315.1 uncultured Sphingomonadaceae bacterium | reverse complement strand
GTCGTCTCTGCTTCATATCCAACACTCCATCTTCAAATCCAAAGATTAAAGTGTTGCGTCCACCAGTTGAAATCGCACCCGAAAGCGGACATTAGAGGCCTGTAGTATCGACATCATGATTAGGGCCCGCCTGCCTCCTAAAGATACTCAGATCAAATCGCTCCGCTTTCAGCACGCTTGACAAAAACACCATATGAATCAATGCCGTTATCATGAACGAACTCATTGTTCCTCTTGTCGTTTCGGCCTTATTGATCGCCATGTGCCTTTATCTGCACTTTAAGGTTTTACGCAAAGCGTCACGAGAAATTCCGCAATTGCAGAACAATATCCGCTACCCCATTTTGACCATTATGACGTTGATCTTTGTAACCCACTTGGTCGAAATCGTCTTGTTCGCGATTGCCTTTTGGATAATGGCTTTAACGGGACTGGGAAGCCTGAACGGTGCGCACAGTTCAACCGCAGCAGACTATCTTTATTTTTCGATAGCATCATATACTACGCTCGGCATTGGAGATATCACTCCAGAAGGTTCGATGCGGCTTGTCGCCGGAATAGAAGCTTTAACCGGGCTGCTTCTGATCGCTTGGAGCGCGTCTTTTACTTATCTTACAATGGAACGCATATGGTCCCCCCAAGGAGAGTAAGCGGTCGCCAGATGCGATCGGGTGATACCGGGTCATGAGCGGTGTTGCACCACCAGATCCCCCTCAAGTTCGCGTGAGTGTTGGCGTGACCGGCCATCGTCAGGCGCATCGTGGCTATGCCGCCAATCACGCAAAGATTGAGGCCGTAATGGCTGATATTTTGGACATGATAACAAAAGCGAGCAAAAAAACGTCCTTGCCATTTGGTCCCGAAGCCCTTGCACCGACAAGACTTCATACGCTGTTGGTCGACGGGACTGATCAAGTTGCTGCGCATCTGGCCATTAAACGGGATTGGGAGGTCATCAATCCGCTGCCGTTTGGCAAAAACCTGAATCTCGCGATCAATGCGCTGCCTGAAAATGCCAATGACGCAAGGACATTGCTAGCGGACGGTCGGGCAAAGGACCCGGCTACCAATCAGCGTGCGGAAGAAATTAGGGCAATTTCGGAACAGGCACATATGTTCGAACTTGCAGATCAGGATGAAAAGATAAGCGCGCTGTTCTTGGCAAAACTGGATGCTCCGAATGATTTTGCCAAAGCACAGGCCTTTGAACAGGAGAGCGCTCGCCGCGCCGCCTTGGCTGGACAGATACTCATCGAACAATCCGATCTTATTATCGCGGTATGGGATGGGGAAAGTACAGCCAATATTGGCGGGACAGGCTATACCGTTGCCAAGGCGCTGGATCTTGGTTCGCCGGTGATCTGGGTTGACCCGCAAAGTCCGGAAGACTGGCAAATCCTGTACAGCTCAGAATCTCTGGCCGCTCATTCCCAGCGCAGCAATGCGCGAGATCGAAACACAACGCTGGTACAAATCGTAACCAACATACTCGCTCCAGGAGATACTCCCAAAGGCGGCCTGCCAGCTTTTCTGGATGAAAAGTGGCACGATAAGAGCGCCCGCCTGACCCACGCCTTTCGGCGCGTGGAGGCGATGTTCGATGGTGGTGGAAGGCCATTTCGAAAGCTGGTTCAGCGCTATGAGAAACCGGATGAAATTGCGAGCGGCAGTGGTGCAGAATTGTTGAACGTGACGAAAAGCCTTCCCTTTTCTGATCCGGAACTACCGGCAAAAATAGACAGCATGGCGATGCAAAATTTTGCCTGGGCAGATGGGATCTCGTCGCGTCTGTCGGATCACTATCGTGGCGGCATGATCTTTAACTTCATCTTGTCTGCTTTCGCGATTGTCGGCGGGGTTCTCTATCTTCCACTGGTTTCTCCCGAACAGAAATGGATATTTGCACTGTTCGAATTCTTGTTGCTGCTGGGGATTGTGATCATAACCTTCCGCGGGCAGAAATATCGCTGGCATGGTCGCTGGTTTGAAACCCGCCGTGTCGCTGAATATTTTCGGCATAGCCCTCTCCTACTAATACTCGGTGCAGCGCGCGCACCGGGGCAATGGCTTCAAGGGACGGAAACATCCTGGCCTGAATGGTATGTCCGCCAATCATTGCGGTCTATCGGACTGCCCAAGGCCAGGATCACGGCACCCTATTTGCGATCGACACTAGCGGCGCTTTTGGAATGTCATGTGGTTCAGCAGCGCGATTATCATTCTGACAAATCAAAGCGTCTCAAGGCCGTGCACCATAATCTCGATCGGCTGTCCGAATTCCTGTTCGGCCTGGCGGTGCTGTCGGTAGCGATCTATTTGTTGTTAAAGGGCGCCTCGGCGTTCGACCTTGTTGACAGTGCGATTGTGCTAAAACTTTCCAAGACTTTTACTGTTCTGGGCGTGTTGTTTCCCACTTTTGGTGCTGCAGTGGCTGGCATAAGATATTTTGGCGATTTTGAGAGATTTGCCGCTATTTCGGAAGTTACAGCAGAGAAACTCAATGCCATCCATAATCGCGCCAGTTTGCTTTTGGAGGCCCCCGATAGCGCGTTGGACTATGGGCGCGTAACCGCGCTGGTTCATGCCGCCGACGAAGTGGTCACATCAGAAATTGAAAATTGGCAGGCCGTATTTGGCGGGAAAAATATCACTGTCCCGGTTTGATCGAACACCCAGCGCGTTCAGCATCGATTTCTTATTATTTTACAACTTGTTGCAATATATGATACCGATTGATCAGGATGGGGTCGCGCAACATCCATTGGTTTGGATAGGGGGCGTGATATGGGAATGCAAACAGGCACAATCTGCGAAGAAACAGACAGCCGGTTGAAAACCTTTTTGCTGGCAGGCTTTTGCGCCCTGCTGCTCGCCATGTTCTGGGTATCACCAGCTACAGCGATTATAGTTCCAACAGAAAATCCGAACCTCACCGCGGGGAAGATTACAATTGGGTTGCGTGAAGAACTGGGTAAAAACGCTCCAGAGATCGAAAGAATATTGCGAAAAAACCCACATGTCCGGGTTGGCTGGCCGAGCGAGTATGAGGTTAGCGCAGATCCTGAATCGCCAGAAAATTTCTATCTTATCGACATGGAATTTTACGCTGCGAGCGAGACCTATCGGAAATGGGATCAGGGGCCCTATACGGACCAGCGGGACACCCGCACGCCCATTTTTGTCGGGCGGCTGGATGATGGAAGTTTCGCCACAGATCTTGACGCCGAAGTGCGGAAAATCATGAGACGGAAAGCATTGTTAAGTATAGAGAATATGCCGGCATTCAGGAATGGAGCCACTCTTGACATTCGCTATAAACCGAGCAGTGAAAACCCTAAACCGGAACGCTTCTTAAGCCTGCTGACCGAATTTCCTCTTTCGCTGAAGGTAGAGGTTCTTGAAGGCAACGCAAAGCCACAATTTGTCTATGTGCTTATGATCAAGCCTGACAATGAGCTGCAATGGGTTTTTGAGACTGCTAGCGACGATCCGATTAAACCCGGTCAAAGTGTCTATGTGGATTATGGGGAAAAGGGTTTCAGTTTCGAGGCCCCGGGCCGCCACGAATTTCTGACGATATCCTCGAACGATCCGATAAACCCTGAGTTTTTTGCATCAGCCAGGACAGGGAAAATTGATCCCAATGCCTGTTCGAGCCTGTTGGAGAAAATCTTATGCGGAACGATCACAGGCATCTATGATCCGACTCTTCCGAAAGTCATTCGTGTGGGCACGGATTCGGGCTGGAGCATAACCCGAAGCAGATATTCCGGTTCTCGGCCGCCTGTTGAGGCAGTGGGTGGCGGAGAAATTGCGGGCGATGGATTTGCGCCGTGGCAAGTTCAAATTTACTCCAATCAGACCTATACAGCGTCCCAGATCGCGGCCGACAAAAAATTAGGATCGAAGGGCAAGCTTCTTTGGAAACAAAAGCCGTTTCAGCGCTATCATCGCTGTGGTGGTACGTTGATCGCCCAGAATATTGTCCTGACCGCGGCCCACTGCGTAGCGAAGGGACCGACAGCGGGCAAAAAAGTTCTGAAAGTGCGTGAAGTGCTGGTCGGAACCCAGAATCTGGAACGCGGCGGAGAAAAATACAGGATCGTGTCGGTCGTCGTCCATGCGGGATATAGACCCGGCAATCCCAAGGATGACATTGCGCTTGTGCGGATCACGCCCAAATCGAGAAGAATACCGCAAAAACCCATTTTGCTGACGGGTAATGTCAGTGGATTCCGCTCAACCGGCGCGGGTGATCGGGTACAGATACTGGGCTGGGGATATACTGGTGTCATCAAAAGAGGTGTAAGAGGCAATGACCGGCTGGTGGCGGAAGATGGCAGTCGGCAAGTCAATGAGGCAAAGCTCAGAATTGCAGAGCTAGCGATATTGGGATCATCAGAATGTCGGGGACGCAAGGGCTATCGCAATGTAGTGGTCAAAAAACTATGCGCAGAAACCCCGAAGACATCTGAGAAACGCAAAACTGCCTTCAGCTGCACCAACGACAGCGGCGGTCCGGTGATACGATGGCACGGCCGGAAGAAAGTTCAGGTGGGCATAATCGTCTGGGGCATCGGGTGCGGCGACATTGAGAACGGCAAGCAAAACCCCTCTTTATTTGTCGATCTGGCTCAATATACCAACTGGATAAACACAGCAAAACGACGCATTAGCCAACTGAAAGGGGATGTCGTGACGCATCGTTAGGCCATAAAAAGGGCCCGATTTACGAGCCCTTTTGAATCTGAGTTTATCTTGCGTTATTGGTCGTTGGAACCCTGATCATTGGAGCCCTGATCATTGGAACCCTGGTCGTTGGAGCCCTGGTCGTTGGAACCTTGATCACTCGGTCCCTGATCATTCGACCCGCCTTGATCATCAGAAGCCTCTGCGCCTTCCTCGTCAGCCGCCATGGCATCATCTGCAACGACCTCTTCTACCGTTGCATCGTCAGCAGACGTGCCACAAGCCGTAATGCTCAGCGATAGAGCTGTAATTGTTCCGATTGCTAAAATCTTACGCATTTTCCATCCCCCTATAATTTATGCGCAAATCATATAAACCCAAGCTGTAATAGCAAGTCATTAAATCTTGGATCATCCCGCAGCGGGTCGAGAAAGGGATCGTTGAGCAAATAGATCAAGCCTGAGTCACCAAGTTTTTTTGCCTCGGCCAATGTTTGAAAAGCCTCGTCAACCTTGCCCCATTGCGCCAGAACTTCGGCTTGCTGGTACAGTCCGTTGTCACCGTGGGCGGTAATCAGATTTTCAAAATTCAATTGGGCCCCATCCAGGTTCCCTTCTCGGTGATCCAGTATCGCTTTTCCGGTAAACGCGATCAGACTATTGGGTTCCAGCTCATATTCTTCTCGTGCTTTGGCCAGATCGCCAAGCATGAGATAGGAATCGCCGATATCGCCGTGCACGCTGTTTCTCTGGGGATTGATTTCCAATGCACGTCTGGCCGATTGAATGGCTTCATCATATCGCTTGCCGGCATATTTTATGCCGCCCATTGACCGAAATATCGTGGCGTTGAGCGGGTCAAGTTTTGAGGTCTGTTCGATGACGCGATACGCTTCTTCAAAACGACCGGTTCGCGCGCAATAGATGGCATATCGGCTAAATACATCAACGTCGCTTTTGGCCAGGGAATAGGCCTTTTCATATGGCATACGCGCGCCTTTTACATCCAAACGCCCATAGAACAGGCCATATCCCAAGGCATTATATCCAGCGGCAAATTCAGGTGCGATTTCGGTTGCGCGTGTCGCCTCCGCCACCGCCTCGTCATATAGCTTCACACGCTCGATGCTGTTTGCATATTGATTGGCGATGACAGCCAATACTCTGGCTCGTGCAGCACGCGGCGCAGCATATTCCGGATCGATGCCAATCGCCTCGTCAAATTTTGCCAGAGCTGCGCGTTCGCTCGTTTCATCTATATGAAGCTCGAACAGATCCTGACCTCTAAGGAAGGCATCAAAGGCCGCGATATTTTCTGTGCCGCCCGTTTGCCTCGCTTGATCGGCATCGGCATCACTGCCTAGCGCGACCGAAAGAGCAGCCGCGACAGCGGCGGCTATTTCTGACTGGACCTTGAATATGTCGGCAATTGGCCGCTCAACGGTTTCAGTCCATTGGCTCAAGCCAGTGCGTCCATCAATCAGGTCGGTCGCGATTTTGAATTGGCCTGCCGCCTTTTGCACATTGCCATCAAGCAAAAAGGACACACCCAGTTGCTGCGCGATGGTTTTTGCATCAACTTGATGGTCGCGAAAATTATTGGACGATGTTTGACCGACAATTTGCAGCAACGGATTGCGGGACAATTGGGCGCGAATTTCGGAGGTCAGACCATCCGAAAAATAGGCTTGTTCAGGATCACCGCTCAGATTGGCGAAGGGCAATACTGCAATGCTACTGGGTGTGGCTGCATCACCAGAGCTCAAAATGCCGCTCTGCCAAACTGACAAACCTCCAGCCAGCAATGCAACCGCACCGCCGCCCAACATTACATTTCTCCGCCCTATCCGTGGGGATGCCGATAGGAGCGGTTCATCTGGTTGATTTTCGCCTTCGTGAAGGGCGGCAACTGCCTTCAGGATTTTTTGTATTTCGGGGTTGTTGCGCTTGGACTTGGAACGCGATAGATCGATGCACTGAAACTGCCCAAAGCCCAGTGGCGGATCGCTGCCATCCAGAGAGATCGGAACAAGTCTTCCGCTATCGCGCCCGCGCGTGGCTTCATCATGAACCCAGTGGGATGTGATCGAAGTCTTTGACCACAAAACCACGACAGCCTGAGCGCCGGTCAGCTCTGCTTCGGTTGTATTGGCAAATCGTTCACCGCCTTCAAGCAAGCCATCCCACCAAACGGAAAACCCCGCCTGCTCCAGAGCGTCGACAATCAAAAGCGCGTCTTTTTGATCTTTCCGAGAGTAACTCAGGAAAACAGTATGTGATGCCACCAGCTTGTACCCCGTTAAGCCACTTTGTGGCCCCATGTAAAATCAGCATAGGCGTTCAGTCGTTTGGTAACAAGGGACATGGCGATTGCGCCCCAGCCGCTGCAAGACTTGCACAAGCGCTGCTGTTCAAGGCGAGGTTTTCGCCAATTGAAAGGATTATGATGAAAAAGAACACCACAAGAAATGCAAGAGCCCTTGCACGGATCATTCTAACGTTCGCTTTTGCGCCCATAGGGGACGTTAGCATTGTGGCAAAAAATCCCGAATCCCATCCGACATCTTGTAATTACGAGTAAACAACAGTAACGCGCCAACATGAAGCTGATCCGTCTTCTTTTGCAAACCCATAGCATCTGGTTTGGTTCGTTGTTCATGTTTGCGCTGGCGATGAAAGCGTTAACCCCGAATGGATATATGATCAGCGCAGATAGCCAGACAATTACGGTCAAGATATGCAACGGCGTTGGGGATGTAGAGCGAACCATCGACATACCGATGAACACCGACGCCAATGACCATGATAGCGGGTCGAATATGAATTCAGAGGCTTGCTCTTCCAGCAGCGTCTCTCAATCCACAATGACGACCATTGATCCCGTTCAACTGGCTCTGGCGATCGGCTTTATTATGCTTGCGGGGCTAGTGGTACAGACCGCTATACTATCCGCGCGTTTGCCGCGTTTGCGGCCACCGCTCCGCGGACCGCCCGTTTCCGTTTGAATCACAATCGGCACGCCTGAACGGCGCGTCAAAATTGGCTCAAATTGGAAAGCAATAAAAAATGGAAAATCGCTCTTTGATGCGGTCGGCGCTGTTATGCGCGGCTGCATTTGGCACAGCCCCCGTGGCTGCCCAGACCATGGAAAATTCAGAGGATCAACCACCAAAGGCACAATCTTGGACACCATCCAATAGTATAATCGTAACAGCACGCCGTGAAGCTTATGCAATTGATGTTGCCAGTGTAACCCGCACAACCGTTCCTCTGATGGAAGTGCCACAGTCGATACAGGTCCTGACCGACACATTGATCAAAGAACAGGAGCTCAATACGCTCGACGAAGCGTTGCGCAATATTTCAGGGGTTATTCCATCCTTGTCTTCTGAATTGGTGCTCGCCAATCCGATTGTTCGCGGCTTCGAAGCGGAGCTCTTTACGGACGGTTTGATAGGCTACGCCGATACCGCTGTCGCCGATCCGGCTAGTCTGATTGCGGTTGAGCGTATCGAGGTGGCCAAAGGCGCAAGCTCCGCGCTGTTTGGAGGCGGCACCGGAGCGCCGGTTGGTGGATTGATTAATATTGTTAGCAAAACCGCAGAACCCGGGACAAAATTTTCGGTCCGCGGCCGCGCAGGGAGCTTTGATACGCTACAAATTGGCGGCGATGCGAATATGCAGCTGGACGATAATCTGTCGGTTCGCTTGATTGCAGAATATCAAGACGCTGGCGATGCTATTGATGTTGTTGATATCGAGCGCTTCTATGTGAACGTATCTGTCCGCGCTGTGTTGCCGACAGATACCGAGATCATCGCACGCTTTACCCATAGCCGGATAGAACAGCTGGAATATGTCGGCCTCCCTGCATCAGTGGTAGATATCTCCGGCATTGACCCGTTTCGCTTTTCCGGTGCGACTAATGCGCCGCCGACCATCGTCGAAAATCTCAGTGCTGATTTTTCTCTATCGCAGCCAATTACTGACAGTCTGACATTGGATTTCCGCGCGCGCCGCTATGAAAATGATTTCCAGGAATTTGCCACAACGACACTGACTTCTTTGTTTCCAGGCACCGGTAGTGAGTTTCCGATAATCAGTGCGCAGTTACCCGTTTCGGTCGATGAATGGACTCTGGATGGCAGTTTCACGGCGGTTTTTGACACGGGCGCAATCCATCACACATTGTTGATCGGTGCGCAATATGACGCCACCAATTACGCTGCGGCTTCGGGCTTCAATCTAATTCCGCTCGGGGTTTTGGATTTTGCTGATCCAAATGGCGATCTTGATTTTGGAGAAATTCCGACACTGACAAATTTTTTGAACAATGAGTATCGAACGACGGCTATTTATGCGCAGGATCAGCTATCCTTATTCGACCGTCTGCACCTATTGGCGAGCATTAGATATTCGGAGCTGACGTTGCGTGAACTGTTGGGCGGTAACGGCAATCGTGAGACTTATCGGGAATGGGATCCACGCATCGGTGCACTCTTTGATATTACCGACGGATTAGCGATCTTTGCTGGCTATGCAGAAGGATCGCGCCTGTCGGTCTTTTTCAATAATCCTGACGACGTTCCCAAACCGGAACGGGCGCGCAATTACGAAGCGGGCGTCAAACTTGGGCTTAGCGATATTGGCCTGAGCGGAACATTGGCATGGTTTGATTCGAAACGAACCAACGTGCCGACCCCGGATCCGGGGACCTTTTTCTCGTCAATCCAAACTGGTGAGCAGCGCAGCGAGGGGATTGAGCTAGATCTGATTTGGGAACCGAATAGCAATTGGTCGTTGCTCGCGACCTATGCCTATACCCATGCGCGGGTAAGCTTTGATACGGTCATTCCAACCGGAGATGAGCTGCCGCGCGTTCCCAAACATGCCGGGCGATTTGCAGCGCGTTATCGCTTCACGGAAGGTGTACTTGAAGGCTTGGCCGTTGGTGCCGGGTTAACCGCTGCCAGCAGCGCAGAACTCACTCTGCCCAATAGCATGCGCAGCGATAGCTATATCCTTTTCGATGCGCAGGCGAGCTACGATATTGGTCCGGCACGTATAGGTTTGCGGATCGACAATATCTTGGATGAGCAATATTTCATGCCTTACCAATATCTGGCCCAATCCGTGGTTCGGCCAGGCAATCCCCGTTCCGCATTCGTCACTCTCGGCTTTGATTTTTAACCTGACGCACCCCTCATGCACTTGGCAGATACTTTTGGAGATATCCCATGACATTAGACAGACGTTCCCTTCTTCTTGGTGCCGGTTCGGCTTTGTTCGCCGCGCCTTTTCTCGCGCTGGAGCGTGCCGCGGCGCAAATCGCAGCCGGCGAAATATCACCCGCCCTTGCTGCAGCGCGGAAAGAATCCGAATTGGCACATATCGAGCTGATGGGTATCGATGGTATCAAGATGCACGGCGATGAAAAGATTGCCATGCTGCTTTATCCGGGTTTTACAGCACTGGATCTGGTCGGTCCGCATTTTTTCTTCGCTTGCATGATGGGGGCAAAGGTTGATCTGGTGACGACCCAGAATAATCTGGATCCGGTGGCCTCTGACTTGCAGCTGGCAATCGCTCCAACGGCGAAGCTGGAGGATATTGATGGCCCGCTCGACATTATGTTTGTCCCCGGCGGAACCATTGGAACGGCAGGTGTCATGGCTGATGAGCGGTCGATGCAATGGATAGCCAAACAAGCCAAGACAGCGCGCTACATCACCAGTGTCTGCACCGGTTCGATGATATTGGGCAAGGCCGGACTGCTAAAAGGCAAGCGTGCCACATCCCACTGGGCAGCACATGCAGTACTGCCGGATTTTGGCGCAATTGCTGTTGACGAGCGCGTAGTAGTGGACGGTAATCTGATCACCGGCGCTGGCATTTCGGCAGGCATTGATTTCGGCCTTTCCATTGTCGCCGCTTTGCGCGGTGAAAAATATGCCGAAGCGCTGCGTCTGCAAGCTGAATATGCTCCGGAACCGCCGGTTAGCGGAGGCACATTGTCGGATACGGACCCAGCTATTGCAAATGCGATGGATGGTATGTTTGCGACAGTGCGGGAGCAATTCAGGCAGCTCGCCATCTGATACATATTCTCAAACTTCAGTGTTGATTTGCGGTGGTGCCGAACCAGTGGCTCTTATGAGGCGCTACTGGCCAAAGCCTACATCCTGTGCACGCCGCACGGCTTCTTTTGCCGCCGCCAGTAAAGCGCCCGACTTTGCTTCACATTCGCGCAGTTCATAGGTGGGGTCGCTGTCTGCGACGATGCCTGCGCCCGCCTGGACATGCAGCATGCCGTCTTTGACAATACCGGTCCGCAGGACGATGCAACTGTCCATGCTGCCATCGGGAGAGAAATAACCGACGCCGCCAGCATAGGCACCACGGGTTTCTGGCTCCAGCTCGGCTATGATCTCACAGGCACGAACTTTGGGTGCGCCGCTAACCGTTCCGGCGGGGAAGCCTGCGAACAGAGCGTCTAGCGCGTCTTTGTCTGGAGCGAGTTCGCCGACGACGTTGGAAACGATATGCATGACATGGCTGTAAAACTCGACTGTATAGCTGTCAGTTACCTCAACGCTATGGGCTGCGCTGACCCGACCGATATCGTTGCGGCCAAGATCTAGCAGCATCAAATGTTCCGCCCGTTCCTTGGGATCGGCGAGCAGGCTATCGCGATTGGCTTTGTCTTCAGCGGCATTGGCTCCGCGTGGGCGGGTTCCGGCAATCGGGCGAATAGTGACTTCACCATCACGAGCGCGTACCAATATTTCCGGGCTAGAGCCGATCAGGGCAAAGCCAGGAAGATCAAGGAAAAACAGGAAAGGTGAGGGGTTTATCCGGCGCAAGGCGCGATAAAGTTCGACCGGCGGTAACGCGAAGGATGCTGTGAACCGCTGCGCCAAAACCACCTGAAATATGTCGCCCGCTTCAATATAATCTTTGGCGCTGAGCACCATATCTTCATATCGCTCTGGCTTCAGTTTCGGCTCAAAAGTCAAATCGTCCGGATTGAGATCAGGGATTTCAGTAGCCAAAACCGGCACCGGTGCAACAATCTGCCGTTCCACTTCATCCAGCCGTTCTTCGGCACTGGCGATCTTGCTATCCGCATCGCCAGCTGTTTCTGGCCAGACGGGAGCCACAAGAAACAGCTCATCCGCCAACCGATCAAAAATTACAATGACAGTGGGCCGCACAAACAGCATGTCGGGCAAGTCCAACTCGGACTGCGTGGCTCTTGGCAGTTTTTCGACCAATCCGATTGTCTCATAACCAAAATAACCGACAAGGCAGGCCAGTGCTCGAGGTAGGCCGTCTGGAACATCCATCTGGCAGCGTTTGACCAATGTGCGCAAAGCATGGAGACTGCCGGCTTGTTCCGGCTCAAAGGCTTCGCGATCGGTCAACCAATGCGGGTTGATCGATGCCTGCTCACCATCCGCGCGAAACACGAGGTCAGGAGCGAGGCCGATCAGACTGTGCCGCCCGCGGGTTTCGCCTCCTTCGACAGATTCGAGCAGGAAATCACCCCGCTCGGCCTCCATCAGTTTCAGCGCAGCAGATACTGGCGTTTCGGTATCCGCAACCTGCTTGCGCCAGACCAGCGCGGGCTTGCCTCTTGCTAAGGCTTTCTGTGCAGCTTCAATGCCAAAGCTTTTTGGCATCAGTCGAAAGACAGGCGAAAAGGAGCCATCTAATTGCGGCCCATCAGCTGGTTCTTCAGTGCGGAGAGAGCATCTTCATTTCTCTCAACACCGACATCGGCTTTCATCGCGTTGATGAATTGTTCGGTATATTCATTGCCAAACACCTGTTTAAACTGTGCCCGCGTGGCGTTGAGTAAATCTGCGCGTTGGGATGCATCGCCGCGGTCTATCTTATTGAGGTTCACCACGAACCACCCTTGATTTTGCTGCGCCTTAAGTGTCTTTGCGGTACCTTCGGCCATGCTGAACATCAATGTTAGCGGTGGTGGAACCTGTCCCTGTTGGCTCTGTCTCGCGAGATCAGCGCGGGTCGTTTTGATATTTTCGATATTCGGCAATTTAACCTTAGCATCGGCAATGGCTTTCGAGAGCGTGGCACCGCTGCCTACCTGTTTCGCAATTTGGTCCGCAACGACCTTCGCTTTTTTGGAACCTTCATCCAGCATATAATCCCGGGTTACAACGGGTTTGATCGCATTTAATGGCGGTGGCGCGGCTTCGGTAATATTCGTCACGTTTAGGATAGCATATTGCTGGCCCGGGATAATCTCTACCACTTGTGGATCTGAATCTTCTTCTAGTGAGAATGCGACGGGAAGAATCCGCTGCATTTCGGGTATCGGGCGATAATTCTGATCTTCCGGGTTTTGACCGTTGGCCAATAAAGCCGGCGTGGATTCAATTTTGAGCCCTTCCGCCGTTGCCACATCGGTCAAGGTTGACCCACTGGCAAACTCATCTTCCATTGTCACGGTAAGTTCAGCCATTGCCACATCAATTTTCTCGCGGCTGAGCTCGGCAACAATTTGCGCACGAACCTGCTCTAGTGTCTGGGCAGGGACTTTTGTGACATCATTAATTTTGGCAATATGCCAACCGAGCGCACTTTGCGCTGGTGCAGAAACGCCGCCTGATGCCGCGGAGAACACTGCGTCAGCGACAGCTTGAGAGGCCGTACCCGCCAGTGCAGACTTGTTGACCGATCCGACTTCAGCGACCGAAAGGCCAACAGATTGCGCTGCTGCTCCAATCGTATCACCACCTGATATTTTGTCCGCAAGCGCCTTTGCAGCGGCCTGGGTAGGCAATATGACTTGATCAATGTTCCGCGTTTCGCTCGCGGCATATTTCGCCTTGTCGAGATTATACTGGCCCTGAATTTCCTTCTCAGTCGGCTGAATCTTGTCATTAAAACGGTCTTTTGAGAAGATTGAATAGCTGATCGTGCGACGCTCCGGTATCGTATAGCGAGAGCTATTTTTGCTATAAAATGCGGACAAGGCAGCATCTGCTGGTGTCATATTTTCAATGAAAGCGGCGGATGGAATAATCGCAACCTGGCCTTCGCGCGCTTCCAAAAGCAGGGAGGCATAGGGCGCCACCAGCTTTTGTGGAACCGATGCACCAAACCCTGCAACCGGAAGCAACTGATCCGCCAGCAAATTACGGGTGAAGTCATCGCGCAGCTGTTGTTCCTTAATCCCTTGTTGTTGCAGAGCACGGCGGAAATTTTCTTCGCTAAATTGTCCATCAGCACCCTGGAAGGACGGTATGTCCGCAATCTCACTGTCGACCAGTCGCTTGCCCGCCGTCATGCCATATTTATTGCCGAATGCGGAAATCGAAAAGCTATTGATTAGCCGGTCCAAAATACCGTCAAATCCGCCGCCCTCAACAAAGGATTTGAGGTCCAGTCCGGTATTCTCCCGCTGTTCGGCGCGAAAGGCATTATTAACCGACTGGCTTAGCTCAGATGTGGTCAATTTTGAATCACCGACCTGTGCCGCAGTCCCCGATCCAGTGACACCGCCAAAGGCGCCGGAACCGGTGACATCCGCCGAAGCAAAAGCAAATGCGATCAGAGCGACGAAACACATCGTCAAGAACAGGCCGATTTTCGACGAAAAGATATTGCGGAAAAATGTAATCATAAGAATATTGCAATTCTGTTAGGACAAATAGATTTTCTGATGCTTTAGGCGGCTTGCGTTTCTCGTTCAAGCAAAAGGGGATCAGGCAAATTAAAAGCTGTTCTACTTAAACCTGTTTGGCAGGGCTGCCGGAATTTGTTAGCGAGTAGGCTGCATTAACAAGGGGCGGAGTGAATATGGCAAATCGCAAATATATTGTCGGCAATTGGAAGATGAATGGTTTGCAATCCGAATTGTCGGATATTAGCGAAATTGCATCTATTGCGGCGGCTCATCCGTCTGTAGATGCCGCGATCTGCCCGCCGGTTACATTAATCGCCTCTGCTGCATCTCACAACTCGGCTTTCGCAATTGGCGCACAAGATTGCCATTTCAATGAAAAAGGGGCGCATACCGGCTGTGTCTCCGCTGCGATGATCAAGCAGGCGGGGGCTAGCTTCTCGATTTTGGGTCATAGCGAACGCCGCGCCGACCAACATGAAACCGATGCAGAAATCAAAGCCAAGGCAGAGGCGGTCCACGCCGCTGGACTGGGCGCGATTATTTGTGTGGGCGAAACCGAGGAAGAACGCGATGCTGGGAAAGCTGTTCATGTGGTTTGCGGCCAATTAGAAGGATCCTTTCCGGACAAGGCTGATTCATCATGGCTGACGATCGCTTATGAACCTGTATGGGCCATTGGCACGGGCCGGGTTCCTGAAGCCTCGGATGTTGAAGAAATGCATGCGGCCATTCGTAACAAGCTCGGCAAGCTCATGGGCGAAGGCGCAGATGCTGTGCGTATTCTCTATGGCGGATCGATGAATGGCGGTAACGCTGCAGAATTACTCGCCGTACCTAATGTTGACGGCGGCCTTGTTGGCGGGGCCAGTCTGACGGCAGAGAAATTTGGGCCGATCATAGAAGCAGCTGCTGCGGCCTGATGGCCAAAGCACCGAAGCTGCCGGAAGACATTGTCAGCGAAATTATTGAAATGGCGCTGAGTGACCATGTGCCCTTTGAAACGATTCGCACATTACATGGGGTCAGCCCAGATCAGGTCAAAGCGATCATGCGCTCCAATCTGAAAACCGGCAGCTATCGGGCATGGCGCAAACGCGTCCGCGATTTCAGCGATAGGCGCGCCGTTTATAAGTGAAGCGATCCCGCGCCATTATCAGCGCGGAATCGCCAAACGCGTCTTATTTTACGCAATATTTCCCAGATGCTTTTAGTCCGCCGGGGCAGCTTCCGCTTTTGACTTCGGCATAATCGCCTTTGTCACCGACGCAGTAATTGCTCGAACCTTTGAAGCCGGTTGGGCAAGAACCTATTTTGGTAATCGCGACTTTGCCAGAACTGGACTTGCAGCTGCTGCCCGATGCTTTGAAGCCGCTGGGACAGCTGCCGTCTTTTGAAACGCTTGAGCTGCTGGATTGTGCAAAAGCAATGGGGGCATAAAGGCCGGATGTAGCGAGCGCGCACGCCGCGATCATGGTCAATATTTTCATAGATATTTCCTTATATTGATGGTGGATTCTGTAGTCTAACGACCCGATGCGCTCATATATTCGAACCCAACGAGGCTTTGGCCGGTGCGCTTGTTATAATATTGGCAGTAAAGTTTTTCCGTCGGCCCGCGATATTTGCCAGTGGTCCGCGCCAGAAAACTGATGCCATATTTGCCGCGTTTTTTCATATCGGCGGAATAGGAAGAGGCGCGCGATGAATTGCTGCCGGTCGCGCAATTGGTCTCGCCCTGGTCATTGCCGCAATGCAGCTTCATGTGGGAATCACCGAGATATTGATCGCTATTCCATGTCCAATAGTCGGTGACGCCGGCGCCCGGATTATCAGAACGCACGCATTGCCATACAAAGTCATTGCCTTTGTCCAGTGCCTTATATTGGGCGCGATTGACTTCGAAATAGACTATTTCACCCGATTGTAGGCCAGGGGTAATGATGCAGCTTTTGCTCAGCCTGCCGGGCTTGCGGTTGATAAAGCCGGTGCGCTTTTCTTTGCTGAAACCCTGTTGGAACGTATATTCTCCAAGATTACCGATGGTCACTTGCGACAATGCAAGGCCTGTGCATTTGGTCTGTGATGTCAGGTTGGCTGACGGCATACCCATTTTATAATCGGTTCTTGTGGGTGTTCGCTTGGCCGTGCGCGGGCTGTTGCTGGTGCTACCCCGGTTGGCGAAGCCGCTCGATGACGTGCCGGTTACCTGATCAACAACCTCAACGGCATCGTCGACCTTCTTCTTTTTCTTCTTCACTTTTTTCACGGCACTTTTCAAACCGCCAAATGGATCGCGCGCTTCTGCCATGTGGCCGGTCGATAGAACGGCAACGCCAGCAAGCAGGTACATAGTATTTCTGAATGTCATTGGTAATCTCCCTTGTTGTTGAGGGAGCAAATGGCCGGAAGTCGAACGCAACAGAATATACCATATGGGATAAACGCACAGATGATTTGGGATAGGCCCTGTGATCCAGGTCACAATAGGTCGCAGGACTGGCCTATTGCGTTTACATTTTAGCAATTGCCTGTCCGAAAAGACACGTTATCAGCAGCCACAGAAAATGCTTGTTCCATGAGGATATGTGATCAAGCGAGGAGCAAGATTTCAGTGGGTCGGGACATCGTCGGACGTGACGAAGATATTGTGAAGCTGGCTTATTCGCTGGCCATTGGTCCCTATCGCTATCGGGAGATGTTTGATCTCTTGGGCACGCGACTGGATGAAGCCTTCGAAAAGGCGCAGGACAGTGCCGCCACGACCAATGGAGCGGAATTGGATGACGATACCATCCGGTCGGCTTTTGAACCGCTAGTGGCGCATTTTGAAAATGCCCAATCCCTGATGGATATGCAGGGGCGCCCCTCGGATAGCGCTAAATATTCGATGAAGATGATTGATGCGGATAGCCGTCCTTCAGCGTTAATCGATACCGATGGCCGAATTGCTTACACCAATGTCGCGGCGGCAGATATGTTCGCGTTGACTAAGGGTAAGCGTCCCGACGAGAGCTTGTTCGAGCGCGGTCATTTCAAAGCCCTATTGTCCAATCTGCAATCGCTCGATGCGTTTGAACTGAACAAGGTCATCAGCATTTTCGGCATGGAAAGCGTCGATGGGGACGAGATGGTCAAGGTCGCCTTGACCAAAGTTCACAATTCCGACGGCGACGCCATTGGCCATATCTCGGTCATTCATATCAGTTGGTTTCCCGATATTGGAGAGCAATTTCAGACATTGCTAAACCTGACACCGGTAGAGTTGGAAATTACCAAAGCGATAGTGACAGGACTTTCTTTGAGTGATCTGGCGGCCAAGCGCGGTCGATCCATTGGCACCGTCCGGCATCAAACCAAGACGCTTTTGGCAAAGCTAAATCTGCGGTCGCAGACCGAATTAGCCTGTCTTTATTCCGGCTTTTCGAAATTTAATGTCAAAGGGCAGGGGGCGGATAAAAGTGCATCGGCTGAAACTGATGGCCGTGTGGAACATCATGTTTTGCTGCGCCCGGATAATCGGGTGCTCGATTATGAATTGGTGGGCGCGACGAGCGGTCGGCCTGTG
This sequence comes from uncultured Sphingomonadaceae bacterium, assembly GCA_947489315.1. Lineage (GTDB taxonomy): Bacteria > Pseudomonadota > Alphaproteobacteria > Sphingomonadales > Sphingomonadaceae > Parasphingorhabdus. The sequence continues at coordinate 140,426 of CANLCX010000006.1, read as the reverse complement.
CTCTTCTTTCCCGCCTTATTGGGCGGAATGACCGTGACTGAGGATATGCATCTTGCGCTCGCTCGTCATGGGCTGCGCCTCGTCATGGTTTGGCGTCCCGGCCTGGCCAATAGCGGAATAGACGGCGCCATGGGGCGCGATAGCTTTGCTCAATATGCGAAAGACATACAGGCCTTGCTGGATGAACTGGGCATCAAATCCTGCTCCGTTATCGGCCATATCACCGGCGCTATGTTCGCTTATGCTGTCGCCAAATATCTGCCTGATCGGATAACGGGCGTGGTCAATATTAACGGCATAGTGCCGATGGAGCCGGGGCCACATCTTGCGAAAGTGGACCGGGCAGAACGGCTTCGGCTATATCTCATGCGCCATTTCCCCAAGATCGGCCGATTTGTCGTCCATGGCGCGCTGGCCAAGGTGGATTCCGGCTATGACCATGAATATCTCCACGCTTTTCTAGGGGATAACGACCATGATCAGCGGACCATAGAACGCGAAGATATTCGCACCCAGTTTCGACAGGCCTTCCAGAAGACCACAAGGCAGGGTTATGACGGCTTTACCAACGAGCTGGCTCTGGCCAGCAGCGACTGGCAATATCTGATTGATGATCGGCTATGCCCGGTTCACAATCTGGTTGGGCAGCATAATTTGCATTATACGCCAGACGTGATGCAGGCTTTTGCAGCAAGCAGGGACGATTATAATGTCGATGTGATCGCAGATACAGCGCATCTGTTGTTATATCAAAAGCCGGATATGGCTTTTGATGCTGTGACAAAATGGGTCGACAAATAACGCTTGCAGTCGTGGAATCTCGCGTCACCATAATGCAGCGTTGCTGAAGGGTTTATGGCTTTCCTACATCGCCCTTCATCAGTATAGATAACTCTCCTTGTTTCATTCGGGACAATCAATCGTGTTAGAACTTGGCTTGGAAAATAATATATATATTAAATAATGGCTTATGAAGTTATTGGGAGAGTGAGAATTGTGTGAACTTTGGAGCAATATCCGTCGGTGATCAGGTGGTGTCATAGGCCTGTGATATGTGTGAACTTTGAAACAATATCTGACCATGATCCAACGGGGTTAGGGCAGTGTGATTTGTGTGAACTTTAAAGACCAATCTGCGGAAAGCTATTGCCCGGCAGAATGGGCTCTGCAGCAAATGGCAGCAGAATAGTTAGGGCAGGGGCGTTTCATGGAGCCGTCGATTACAACCGATCAGCCAAATGTTTCACCGCTTGAACTCGCGCCGCCCAATCGCTATGTGCGCTGCTCACAGTTAAACCATTACGTTCGGACCTAGCCATGTTTCTATTTCTCACCGTTGTTCAGGCGATTGTCGCAGCCGCCCTTGTTGGCGTTATATTGATGCAGCGGTCCGAAGGCGGCGGGTTGGGTGTTGGCGGTAGTCCATCCGGCATGATGTCCGCGCGTGGTGCAGCCGATTTGCTGACCCGGACAACCACCGTATTGGCTGTTTTGTTTGTCGCTTTGTCGATTTCTCTGGCCTTTTTGGCAGCTTCGGAAGGTCAGCCCTCGACAATTGATCAGACGTTAGAGCGCGATACCAGCATCCCGGCGGCGCCTGCGGAACCAACGGATGCTGTGCCTTTAATTGGCGATGACCCTCTCGCTGCTGCTGCCGCACAGGCGGATGGGGCGAGTGAGGAAGCGCCTGCCGATGGCGCAGTTCCTCTTGATCAATAATTGATTATTTGATTGTCGTGCGCCTTGGCGCGTAAAATTTAGTACCGTTTGAAAATAAATATCGCTTTTTCGGATTCGCACGCTTGCCAATTCGGTCGGACACGCCTTAAGCCTCTCCTCCCATGGCGCGATATATTTTTATTACCGGCGGTGTGGTCTCCTCACTTGGCAAAGGTCTCATGGCAGCGAGCCTCGGCGCGCTTCTTCAAGCACGCGGATATTCGGTGCGAATCCGTAAGTTAGACCCCTATCTGAACGTCGATCCGGGCACGATGTCGCCTTATCAGCATGGTGAAGTCTATGTGACGGACGATGGCGCAGAGACCGATCTGGACCTGGGCCATTATGAACGGTTTACCGGTGTTCCCTCGCTACAGTCGGACAATGTGACCTCTGGGCGAATCTATCAGTCGATCATCACCAAGGAACGCCGCGGAGATTATCTCGGTGCAACCGTGCAGGTGATTCCCCATGTGACCGACGCGATTCAGGAATTTGCGCAGGATAAGCTCGACGGGATCGACTTCGTGCTGTGCGAAATTGGCGGCACGGTCGGTGATATTGAAAGTCTGCCATTTATCGAAGCGATTCGGCAGCTACGCAACAAAGTTGGCCGCGCCAATGCTATCTCCGTTCATGTGACGTTGGTACCCTATATTGCGGCAGCCGGTGAGCTCAAGACCAAGCCAACGCAGCATAGCGTTCGAGAACTGACCTCTCTAGGCATTCAGCCCGATATCTTGCTTTGCCGCTGCGAACATGAATTGCCGGACGGTGAACGCGCAAAAATAGCGCAATTCTGTAACGTTCGCAAAGAAGCGGTGATCCCTGCGCTTGACGCTAGCAGTATCTATAATGTGCCGCTGCAATATCATGAAGAGGGACTCGATCGCGAAGTCTTAAATGCGTTCGGTATCATAAACGCGCCGGATCCGGATCTGACGCGCTGGAACGACGTGATGGAGCGGATTCAAAACCCCGAAGGAGAAGTGATCGTTGGGGTCGTGGGTAAATATGTTGGCCTGCAGGATGCTTATAAATCTCTTCAAGAAGCACTTTTCCATGGCGGCCTCGCGAATCGGGTAAAAGTGCAGGTACGCTGGCTTGATGCTGAGTTGTTTGAGGACGACAGCGATCTGGCCGCTAATCTGGAACCGTTACACGCGATTCTCGTACCAGGTGGTTTTGGTGAGCGCGGTAGCGAAGGTAAAATCGGTTCGGTGCGATTCGCACGGGAACATAATGTCCCGTTTTTCGGTATTTGTCTGGGCATGCAAATGGCTTGTGTCGAGGCGGCGCGTAATCAGGCGGGCATTGATGCAGCCTCGACAACCGAATTTGGAGAAACCGCGGAACCTATTGTCGGGTTGATTACCGAATGGATGACCGAAGAAGGTTTGCAAAAACGCGAATCAGGCGGCGATATGGGCGGAACTATGCGCCTTGGCGCTTATGAAGCTCGATTGCAGCAAGGCTCTAAGGTCAGCGAAATCTATGGCTCTGATGTGATAAGCGAGCGGCATCGTCATCGTTATGAAGTCAATAAGGGTTATGTGGAACAACTTGAACAAACAGGGCTGATATTCTCTGGAATGTCGCCAGATGGTGAGCTTCCTGAGATTGTCGAACGGCCCGATCATAGCTGGTTTGTCGGTGTGCAATATCATCCGGAACTAAAGAGCAAACCCTTTGATCCACACCCCCTTTTCGCTTCTTTTATCGCTGCTGCGGTAAAACAAAGTCGACTTGTCTAATTTATCCAATCCTTTTTACACCAAGTGACTATTGTCACATCCAAGCAATGAGAACTGGTTATCAACCGGTTAACAGATGCAAGCGATTTGGGATGGGGCGAACAAAGTGAAAGCCGAAGAACTTGCAAGCATATTGGCAGAGCATAGTTTGTTTGCTGATTGTGACGAAGCCGAGTTGGCAGATTTGATATTGCGCGGGCATTTCGTGCAATATGAAAAAGGGGATGAATTGATCATGCAGGGCGATCCTGGAAACTCATTACTGATATTATTATCGGGCAATGCGCGGACCAGCATGATCGCCAGCAATGGCCATGAAATCGTCTTGGATTATGCCGAGCCTGGTCAGGTTTTGGGTGAGATTGCGTTGCTTGACGGTGGTGAGAGAACGGCCAGTGTGACAGCGATTGAACCAACCACAGCATTAACGATTACACGCGCTGCTTTTGAAGAAATTTTGAAAAAGCACAAAAATATGGCATTACGGCTCCTTAAGGTCATGGCAAACCGCATTCGGACGGCCAATACCATGATAGAGGGAGACCGGGCCTATACATCAGGGCCTCGGCTAGCGCGCTACCTATTGAGATTGTCAGTGGTCGGCGCAGAAGAGGGGCGTTTAAAACTGGATTTAAGTCAAAGCGAGCTTGGCAATTTTGCCGGGATGTCGCGCGAACATATTAATCGGCAACTTTCAACCTGGTCAGAAGATGGCATAGTTTCAGTTGAAAGTGGGAAAGTGCGGATATTGAATCACGCTACTCTTTCCAACATTGCCAATGCAGATTCTTGAATGAAGTTGGCCATTTGCGACCCGGGCTAATTTCGTCAAGAGTGACACCACGCGGGTGTCAGGGGCAGTCGGATCCTCATCCGGCTGCCCCATTTTTTTGCTCTGTAAACTCAGAATCAAAAAAGGCAGCCAAGGTTAATTGGCTGCCTTTTCATTAATTTCTAAGTCGGGGCTTAAGCAGCCTTTTCCTTTGATTTTTTCGGTTTGTGATCAATTTTGGTTACATTTTCACCGGTGTTGATGGCGATTTTTTGGGGTTTCATCGCATCTGGGATCTCACGCACCAAATCGACGATGAGCAAGCCATCAGCTAAAACTGCGTTGTCGACGCGGACGAAATCGGCAAGTTCGAAGCGACGCTCAAAATTGCGATTTGCGATTCCCATATGTAGAAATTGCTTTCCTTCATTCTCGTCTGTGCCTTTGTTACCGGCCACCAGCAGCAGATTTTGTTGCGCGGTGATTTCAATTTCATCATCTTTGAAGCCAGCGACGGCAAGTGTGATCCGATAATGGTCTTCACCGCTGCGCTCGATATTAAACGGGGGGTAATTTTCTGATTGCTGAGCCCGAGCGTTGTTCTCGAGCAAGTCAAAAAGCCGATCAAAGCCAACAGTTGAGCGGCGATAGGGAGTGAAATCAAAACGGTTCATATCTTTATCCTCATTTGAGCAATTAAAATGTTGGACCCAAAATGGCGTCCGGTTCTGTATTGCAAAATCCAAAATGGCATCTCGCCTAACAAAGATATTATCAGATTATGGGATTTCAAGAGGGCTTGCAGTCTAGAAACTGACTCGCAAACAAAAACGCCCGGAGCCATTTCTGACTCCGGGCGAAAATGGTGACGATAATATCGTCCCCCTGTTTTCCTGTCTTATTCAACGCCGTTTGTCCCCCAACATCCGACGGAACCAGAAAGGATCCCTGAACCATGACCATTAAGCGGTAATTGATTCTGTCACTATCTCTGATCGTGATGTCCGCTATTGTCATGCGAATTTTCATAAATATGCAATATTGGTTCAGGCTTGTGTCATAATAGCAACAGCATTTTAGCCAGCATCACTCTTGCCTGCGCCGCTCCGCAACCGTAAAGCCACAATAGTTTTTCAGGAAGATCAAACTCCTATGCTTCTATCCCGTTATGAATGGGTCATTGCCAAACGCTATCTTCTACCCGGCAAGGGGGAGGGATTTATTTTTCTAGTGGCCAGCATCAGTTTGGTTGCGGTGATGTTGGGTGTTGCCGCTCTTATCGTTGTGATGAGCGTAATGAATGGCTTTCGAGCTGAATTATTCGACAAGATCGTCGGTTTAAACGGTCATGCGGTGATTCAAGGCTATGGTGGGCGGCTGCCTGATTGGCGCGATTTGCTGGAAGAGACACGAAACACCGAAGGAGTAGTGTCTGCATCGCCTTTAATTGAGATGCCTTTGGCGGGCATATATAATGGCCGAGTAGAGGCCGTATTGGTTCGCGGCATGCTTACTCAAGATATAATGACCAATAATACGCTAGACGGAAAAACCGTTGCCGGAGATCTGGCCGCACTAGAACCTGATAGCGGCCGCGTCGCTATTGGCAGTAGGCTTGCACAAACGCTTGGCGCCCAGCTCGGAAGCCGGATAACTCTAATGAACCCACAAGGCCGTTCTACACCCTTTGGAACAGTCCCTCGCGAAATATCCTACGAGGTCGCAGCTGTGTTTGAAGTAGGGGTTTATGATTACGATAAGGCCTTCGTAATCATGCCGATGGAGGATGCTCAGACATTGATGCTGTTAGGCGATCAGATCGGAATGATTGAGATACAGACAAATGATGCGCAAAATGTGAATCAAATAATCGCGCCGCTATATCCGAAAATAGATGGGCGTGCAGAGATCACCGATTGGAAGACTATGAATGCTTCTCTGTTTGAGACGCTTCAGGTTGAACGGGTCGTGATGTTCGTAATATTGTCGATCATTATATTGGTTGCGGTTTTCAACATTCTTTCGTCACTGATCATGCTGGTGCGAGCCAAAACTCGAGATATTGCAATATTACGAACTATGGGGGCCTCGCGAGCTTCATTGACGAGAATATTCGTTACCGTCGGGACATCAATTGGAGCATTGGGGATCGCTGCAGGGATATTGTTAGGTTTGATCGCGATTTATTTCAGGCAGAACGTGATCAACTTCGTGCAGATGATTACCGGCCAAAACCTTTGGGATCCTTCGATAAGGTTCTTAACTGAATTACCAGCCAGAACAGATCCGATGGAGGTGTTCGGAATAGCAATGCTTGCGCTCCTCTTCAGCTTTCTAGCGACCCTATATCCGGCCTTTAAAGCCGCAAGCACTGATCCAGTGCAGGTGCTCCGTTATGAATGATATTCCAAATAAAGTCGTAGAACTGCGTAACGTAAAGCGGAGCTTTAGTCAGGGCGGCGTGCAGATTGACGTATTAAAGGGCGTCGATTTAGACATTCGATCCAACGAAATTGTAGCATTGCTTGGGCCGTCTGGTTCAGGCAAGTCGACTTTGTTGCAGGCGGTCGGGCTTCTTGAGGGTGGTTTTGACGGGTCCATTAAGCTGGCTGGTGAAGAGACAGCGCAAATGTCGGCGAGTGGGCATACCCGAATTCGCCGGGAGTTGCTGGGGTTTGTCTATCAATTCCACCATTTGCTACCTGATTTTTCGGCAGAAGAGAATGTTGTTATGCCGCAGCTCATTGCTGGGACATCGCAAGCAGATGCTGAAGAGAGGGCGGAATCCTTGCTCCGCAGTTTGGGGCTCGGTGAGCGTTTGGATCATAAACCAAGCAAATTGTCGGGGGGCGAGCAACAACGCGTTGCTGTTGCCAGAGCGCTTGCAAATGCACCAAAACTGGTGCTGGCAGACGAACCCACCGGTAATCTTGACGAAACGACTGCGGATATTGTGCTTGCTGAACTCATGTCTTTGGTGCGAGAAGAAGGCAGTGCCGCATTGATCGCAACGCACAATGAACGGCTAGCGGCCAAGATGGATCGCGTTGTGAGGCTTCATGACGGAATATTAAGCTAGTGTTTTCAAAATGAAACCAGATTGGCTTTGACATTTAGCGAGCGAATATCGATTTGGAAGAAATCCACGGGGGAATGAACTTGCAAAGAACGGGGCGCATCTATGCAAATTACGGAATTTGAAATTAAACAAGCGGACGGTTCGCTGTCGGACCTTTCCAAATATAAGGGTAAGGTACTGCTTATCGTAAACACCGCATCAAAATGCGGGTTCACGCCACAATATGAGGGGCTTGAAAAACTTCATAAAGAATATGCAGACAAAGGCTTGGAAATATTAGCCTTTCCATGCAATCAATTTGGTAATCAAGAGCCTGGTGATGCGGAAGAAATCAAAAATTTCTGTACGCTAAACTATGACGTCAGCTTTCCGTTGATGGGAAAAATTGACGTTAACGGTAATGATGCTGATCCATTGTGGAAACACCTGAAGTCGGAAAAATCCGGTTTGTTGGGATCGCGAATCAAATGGAATTTCACTAAATTTCTCGTCGATCGCGACGGAAATGTAGTTGCTCGACACGGACCGGCTGTGAAACCAGAACAGCTAAAGAGCGAGATCGAAGCGCTGCTTTAGCAAAATTCTCAACTAGTTGTGGAAAACCGGTCGATAGGTTGCGTTGATTTGATCTGGTCGTGGTCAAATCTTTTCGATCGCGCTAGGGTTTGAATATGTCACAGATTCCCTTCGTCCATCTGCGTTCTTTTTCAGCCTACACGATTTTGGACGGCGCAATGGAGCCGAAGGCGATCGGGGCTGTCGCCAAAGAACGTGGATTTCCTGCGATAGCGCTAACAGACCGTATCGGCCTATTTGCTTCGATGGCATTTGATGACGGATGCCGTGCCAATGGCGTTCAACCAATAACGGGCTGTTTTCTGAGAGTTGCGAGACCAGGTAACATCGGGAGTGATAAGCCAACGCTCGACTGGATCGCGCTATATGCGCAAGACGAGGACGGATATCAAAATCTCTGTCGGCTAGTATCGGCATCTCATCTAGACCGCCCAGCGGATCTGGATGCTCATATACCGCTGGAAATGCTCGAGCATCACAGTACCGGTCTCTTAGCACTAACCGGCGGTGGTGAGGGTGCCGTAACCCGGTTGCTCGCAGAAGAGCAGCAATCGGAAGCAGAGGCTTATTTGTCGCGGCTTCAGCAATATTTTCCCGATCGACTTTATATCGAGCTTTCTCGCCGGGATGACCCAGTTGAAAGTGCAGCTGAGGCCGGTCTGATTTCACTGGCTATGGATCGTAATATTCCTCTCGTAGCGACAAACCCAAGTTGTTTTGCTGAACCCGACTTTCACGAAGCGCACGACGCGATGACCTGCATTGCGGGGTCGGCTTATGTCGAGAATGATGACCGTGACAAACCGTCACCACATCTTTGGATTAAGAGCGCCATGGTCATGGAGGATCTATTCTCTGACTTGCCGGAAGCCCTCGAAAACACATTGGTGATAGCAAAGCGCTGTGCCTATTCACCGCCGCGCCGTGATCCCATCTTGCCAAGCTTGGCGGGCGATTTAGCCGGTGAAGTCGAACAGTTGCGCCGCGACGCGACCGCCGGGCTCGAAGAACGTCTTGCCCATGTCGGCGGTGTTGAAGGAGCGGAGCGTCAAGAATATTTTGACCGGCTTGATTTTGAGATCAACGTGATCGTCAATATGGGTTTCCCTGGTTATTTCCTGATCGTTGCCGACTTTATCAAATGGGCAAAGGATCAAGATATACCAGTGGGACCGGGACGCGGCTCCGGCGCTGGTTCGGTTGTGGCATGGGCGCTGACAATTACCGATCTCGACCCGATCAAGTTGGGCTTGCTTTTCGAGCGCTTCCTGAACCCGGAACGTGTGTCGATGCCTGATTTCGATATCGATTTCTGCGAAACCCGCCGCGGTGAGGTTATCCGCTATGTGCAGGAGAAATACGGCACAGGGCAGGTCGCTCAGATCATTACATTCGGTAAGCTGAAAGCCCGAGCCGTTCTGCGTGATGTTGGCCGCGTCTTGCAAATGCCCTATGGCCAAGTGGATCGACTGACCAAATTGGTGCCCAATCATCCGACGGACCCATGGGATTTGAAACGGGCCCTCAATGGTATTTCTGAGTTAGCGCAGGATTATAAGCAGGCTGACGTGAAGCGTCTGTTTGACCTCGCAATGAAACTGGAAGGCTTGCCGCGCCATAGCTCCACTCATGCTGCTGGCGTGGTTATTGGCGATAGACCGCTGGACCAGTTGGTGCCGCTGTATCGCGATCCGCGCTCGGACTTGCCAGTCACCCAATTTGATATGAAATTTGTTGAGCAAGCCGGTCTGGTGAAATTCGACTTTTTGGGTCTGAAGACACTTTCCGTATTGAAGAAGGCAGTGCAACTACTTGCTGAACGCAATATCGAAGTGGATCTCGACGCACTCGCCTGGGATGATCCCAAGGTGTTCGAATTGCTGCAACGCGGCGACACGGTTGGCGTATTCCAGTTAGAATCCGAAGGGATGCGCCGGACGCTGGCGGCGGTGAAACCGACTAACTTTGGGGATATTATTGCGCTAGTCTCGCTTTATCGACCAGGTCCGATGGACAACATTCCCTTGTTTGGTGATCGTAAGAACGGGCGGGCTGAACTGGCCTATCCTCATCCCTTGCTCGAAGACATCCTGAAAGAGACTTACGGGATCATTGTCTATCAGGAACAGGTGATGCAGGCAGCCCAGATTATAGCGGGCTATTCTCTCGGCGAAGCCGACATGTTGCGTCGTGCTATGGGTAAGAAGATCCAATCGGAAATGGATACGCAGCGCAGTATCTTTGTCGAAGGCGCCGCCAAAAATGGTGTTGAGGGCCCACAGGCGAATGAACTATTTGATCTGATCGATAAATTTGCCGGCTATGGATTTAACAAGAGCCACGCGGCGGCTTATGCCTTGCTGGCCTATCAGACGGCCTGGCTCAAAGCGCATTATCCGCATGAGTTTTATGCAGCATCTATGTGCTTCGATATGCATCAAAGCGACAAGCTCAGTATCTTTGTCGATGACATGAAGCGGCTCGGTGTGACGATACTGCCGCCATCCATCAACAAAAGCCGGCCATCTTTTGCGGTCGAAGAGCAGGAAGGCGCTTTGCTTGCGGTGCGCTATGCTCTGGCAGGACTGAAAAATGTGGGCGAGAAAGCTATGCAGGCACTGGTTGCCGAACGTGCCGAGAGCGGACCCTTCCAGTCGATGGATGATTTCGCGAATCGTGTTGATCCCTCTGGTATGAACAAAAGGCAGATTGAAAGCCTTTCTGCTGCGGGTGCATTTGATGAAATGGAACCTAACCGCGCTGCCGTTTATGAAGGAGCGGATATGTTGCTGTCTGTAGCAAATAGCGCCGCAGAAGCAAGAACGAGCGGGCAGGGCGGCCTTTTCGGGGAAGGCGGCTCCGGTGACATGCAGGCCATCCGCTTGCCAGCGAATAGCAATTGGAACCTCAGCGAGATCATGTTGCGCGAACGCGACGCTTATGGTTTTTACTTCGCTTCCCATCCTGTCACGCAATTTCAGGCTGTCACATCGTCTCATGGCGCTATGACTTATGCGGCCTTGTGCGAAGAGGGACCCATAGCGGAAGGGCAGCGCAAGCCAGCGGTCATGGCGGCTCTGGTCGAAGGGGTGCGTTGGCGAGAAAGTAAGCGCGGCAATCGGTTTGTGCTGGCGGACCTTTCAGACAGCAGTGGACAGTTTTCGGGCAGTTGTTTTGAAGAAGATCAATGCGAGCTGTTGGCAGAGATGGCCAAGGAAGGCAGCTGTGCTTTGCTGAATGTAGAGCTCGACCAACGTTCCGACGACGAAAGCCCGCGTGTCGCTATTCGGCGGGCGCAATCCATGGATGGCCTTGAGAAAACGACCCGCACCCGGATGGAGCTGGACGTTCTCAATCAAGACGGGCTCCAGGAGCTAAAGAATTTCTTAGCGCCGCTCGCCGGTGGCAAGAGTGAACTGATCGTCACTGTGCCTAGCTTTGACGGCGAAGTTGCACATGTTTGTCTCGGTCGTTCTTTTCAGCTCGATGCGCAAGTGGCCGAGACGCTCAGCCATATAGCAGGGCTTGATAATATCCGCCTGGGCCCTGCCACTGGCTCACGGCCCGTCCGCCACCGCAGACCCAATTTAAGGCTTGTAAGCTGAGCTGTTTCAGTCGAAAAACAGCCAAACAATAAATGGAGAGATTAATGGCTGGAGCTATGCAGGGTAGTGCGCTCAAAATTACCAATTTGATTGACCACGCAGCGCGGGAACATACCACGCGAGAGATTGTCAGCTATTGGGCCGATGGCTCGTTAACGCGCACCAATTGGGGCGAAATTGGCCAGGAAGCGCGCAAATTCTCACAGGCGCTGCAACGGCTTGGTATGAAAAAGGGCGACCGGATCGCGACTATTGCGATGAATCACGCTCACCATCTCATCAGTTGGTATGGTTCTGCCGGTATCGGCGGCATTCTCCACACCGTGAACCCGCGCCTGTTTGAAGAGCAGTTGGTTTACATCCTCAACCATGCCGAAGACCGGATTTTGTTGTTCGACAAGATGTTTACGCCGATTATTGAAATGCTTAAGCCGCAGCTTAAAACGGTCGAACATTATATCCAGTTTGACGGAGAGAAGGGCGACTATCCGACATTCCGTGAATTGGTTGATGCCGAAGACGGCAATTTTGACTGGGTCGATGTGGACGAGAATGATCCTTGCGGCCTCTGCTACACCAGCGGCACCACCGGCAATCCCAAAGGTGTTCTTTATGAACATCGTTCCAACGTCCTCCACGCGCTAACCGAAGTGCAGCCGGACATTATGGACCTTGCGACCCGTTCCGTGATGTTGCCGGTCGTGCCGATGTTCCACGCCAATGCCTGGGGGTTGCCCTTTGCTTGCGCGGCTGTTGGCGCGAAAATGGTCTTCTCGGCCAGCAATGAAGCGCCAGTCCTGTGGAAACTGATCCGCGAAGAAGGCGTTACCCATAGTGCGGGCGTGCCAACGGTCTGGCTTTCCATGTTTGCTGACATGGATGCGAATGGCGGCGATTACGGCGATCTGCAGGTTATTACCATTGGTGGTTCTGCCTGCCCACGGTCGATGATCGAGCGGCTGATGAAGAACGGCATGCGGGTGGCCCATGCCTGGGGCATGACCGAAACCTCGCCCATCGGCACTGCCGGATCGCTGCCCGCCAATTGGGATGATCTGAATTTTGATGAGCAGGTCGACGTCATTTGCAAGCAAGGTCGCCCGCCCTTCGGTGTGGAATTGCGTGTGGTTGATGACGAGGGCAAAGTTCTGCCGCGCGATGGCGAGTCGAGCGGAACTCTGGAAATTCGCGGGCCCTGGATCATTCAGCGCTATTTCCGGGCCGACGAAGATGCTGTCGAAGAGGATCTCTGGTTTGATACCGGCGATGTCGCAGTGCTCCATCCTGATGGCACCATGCAGATTACCGATCGGGCCAAGGACGTTATCAAGTCAGGCGGCGAGTGGATTAGCTCCATCGAACTGGAAAATGCCGCGGTTGGGTGTCCTGGTGTTGCCGAAGCGGCGGCTGTGGGCGTCTATCACCCCAAATGGGATGAGCGGCCTTTGCTATTGGTCGTCAAGAAACCGGACGCGCAGGTGACGCAAGAAGATGTCATCACCTATCTGGGTGACAAGGTCGCGAAATGGTGGCTGCCGGATGAAGTCAAATTCATCGATGAGTTGCCACATACGGCGACCGGCAAAATCCTCAAACGGGCGCTGCGCGATGAATATAAGGACTATAAGCTAAAGAGCCTTGCCGAGGCCTGACTTTAGAGCATCCATTATCGGTAGATGAGCGCGCTGACAATGGGATTGCCGATGGTCAGCTTGAACCTTTCACATGTTGATTCGTTCATATTCGAGGTCTGTTTCATAAAGATTATACAGTTTATACACAGAATCGACCTTAAAAAATCGCGCTTTTCTTGCTGAAAATCGGCAAGGTCAGGATTATAATGTCAAAGAGCCATTATCAGATATGGCATAAGCGATATTGTGTAGGAAAGAGGTTTTTGCGCTATCCGTAGGCGCTGGACTAAACCTCTCGCTAAACCAGTATAAACGCGAACTATAGCTCTTTGGCAGCTTCCTTGATGGCCCGGCGAATGCTCATATAGGTTGCGCAGCGGCAAATATTGCCACTCATTGCGGCGTCAATATCATCATCACTCGGATTGGAATTTTCTTCCAATAAGGCGGTTGCCGCCATGATTTGACCGGACTGGCAATAGCCACATTGCGGCACATCATTCTTGATCCAGGTTGAACGGATGGCATCTGCTGCACCGCCGGCCACACCCTCGATGGTCGTGATCTTTGAACCTGCCAGGGAATCATGTGGGGTAATACAGGCACGGGTCGGTGTATCGTCAACATGGACAGTACAAGCGCCGCATTGCGCAATCCCGCAACCAAATTTGGTTCCCGTCATTTTCAGGTGATCGCGTAACACCCAGAGCAGCGGAGTGCCGGCCGCTGCCTCGACTGTTTCGTCTTTTCCGTTAATGTTGAGCGTTGTGGCCATGACCTGTTCCTGATTTAAGCGGTTTCTTTAGCGGGCAAAGATAAGCGGCTTCCCGATGCTCCGATAATCGGCAGCTTTCGGATCCGGTGACCCGTAGCATTGAATATCGCATTCGCCAGCGCCGGGGCAGCAGGCGGCGTGGCGGGCTCACCAACGCCAGCAGGAGCGCTATTTGACTTGACGATCTGCACCTCAAAAGCGCGCGGCGCTTCGCCCATGCGCAATGCCCGCCAGGATGGGAAGTTATCCTGCACAACGGCGCCATTTTTCGCAGTTATTTCACCGAATAGGGCATTGGACAGACCGTATATCGTCCCGCCCTCCATTTGCGCCCGCGTATGGCGTGGATTGATCACGGTTCCCGCATCGACGGCCAGCCAGATGCCAGGGATGGTCAGCGCCCCTTCGGGACTGACGGCGACTTCCACGACTGTTGCGATGTAGGAGAGGAAGGATCGGTGGACGGCGATGCCTAATCCATGACCCGAAGGCATTGTCCGACCCCATTTGGCCATTTCTGAAGCGATATTGACAACATTGGAAAGCCGCGCTGTTTCTATCGGATATTCTTCAATGGACGCGTCATAATTGGGATAGGTTGCCCCTTCGGTACCGGGGTCGAGAGTGCGAGCGTCACCGATAAGCTCCAGCAAATAATCTTTCTGATCCCGGCCAGCGACATGGGCCAGTTCTGCAGCAAAACTCTGAACTGCAAAGGCATGATAGATATTGGATACCGAACGCAGCCATCCGATCCGCAAATGGCCTTTGGCGTTACCCGATTCTACCTGCAGGTTCGGCATGTTGAACGGCACATCGGTCGCACCTAATCCCATTTCACCATCCGTTGGAACATCCATTCCGGGCGAGAATGTAGACGCTATTGGCGGAAAGACCGTGCGGTGGAGATAAGATGTACATTTGCCATCTTCATCCAGTCCCGCTTCGAGCCGCTGTGCGCTCACCGAATGGTAATAGCCGTGGCGGACCTCATCTTCGCGGGTCCATGTAACCTTGACCGGGCGATCGACTTCCTTTGCGATCAGCGCGGCTTCGACCACGAAATCGGGCTTAGACTTGCGCCCAAAAGCACCGCCGAGCCAAGTCGCATTGACCGTAATATTTTCCTTATCAATCTCCAACAAATCCGATAGCGCTTGCCGGGTTGCTTGGGGATCTTGCACACAGGCCCAACATTCAAGCTTGTCACCATCCCATCGCGCTGTGGCCGCCGGTGGTTCCATTGGTGATTGCGACAAGTGGGGCGCATAATATTCGGCTTCGACGCGTTTACTGGCGTTTGATAGCCCGGCGGCAACGTCTCCGCGCTTTCTTCTAACTGTCCCAGACCGTTTGGCCGTTTGGATCATCTGTTCGGCAAAAGTCTCTGAATCATAACCGGCATTAGGTCCGTCGACCCAATTAATCTCCAAAGCATTGCGACCCTGAATGGCCGCCCAAGTGTCAGATCCAATGACGGCCACGCCGCCCAAGGCCTTGAAAAGTGCCGGCGGGCTTGCATCGGGTAATTTTACGGTTCGCATCACCCCGGGAACGGCCAGCGCCTTTTCATCGCGCACGGCTCCCGTTTTGCCAAATAGCTGTGGTGGCCTTGCAATGACGGCGTAAACCATATCGGGAATATCCACATCAATGCCGAAAGTGCCTTCGCCGCGCGTAATTTTGGGCACTGTAAGAGAAGCGATTTCCTTGTTGATATAGCGCCAGTCTTTCGGGTCTTTTAGCGTAACCTTGGCTTCTTCCGGAACTTGCAGCTTTGCGGCTATCTTTGCCAGATTGCCATAAGACAGAGTGTCGCTATTCTGGCTGTTACCCACTTTGCCAAGCGTCGCTTCGCATTCGGATGGATCCATCTTCCAATAGATAGCGGCTGCTTCAACCAACATTTGCTTCATCGCTGCGCCAGCTAGCCGCAAGCGATGGAAATTATAGCGGACGGATCGTGATCCATCGGTATTCTGGTCGCCATAGCGTTCATGGCCAATGGCTTGCACAATCTCTACATTGTCCCAATCGGCTTCCAGTTCGTCGGCAACAATCTGAGCCATGGAGGTCCAGACCTGTTGGCCCATTTCAGAGCGATGGCAGGTAATCTTGACCGTTCCATCCTCTTCGATCGCGATCCACAAAGCGGGCGTGGCATCGCCGCCCTTCACGTTGGTCAAAGGGCTGGGGCCCGCCGCTGGCAAATCGAGACTATCGGGATCGATCTTCGGCTCTTCGTAGCGGGAACAACCGGCCAGTGCCACGCCAACCACAAAGAGACTCGATCCAACAACAAAACCGCGCCGCGTTAGATTCGTGATTTTGGGACCGCTTGAATTGGGTGTTTGTGTTTTATCTCCAACAGGAATTATCCCGATATCATGCAAAAACATTGATAATCTCCTAGTTGGTTCGCTGTTACAATTGCCTTAAATCTATCTGAAAAGCAATCGTGCGTATCGTTATCGAGGAGTAATGAAACAGCGATTTATAACATAGGCTAAATGGCAGCGTCGATGCTTCGAGCCGCAGGCGAGCATCCATCTCTTTTACGCTCACTCGAGATGTCGGCTTTATCCCGAAAGCGGACATTACGGAGAGGAGATACATAGCTCTCGAAGAGCTGCCTTGCTGATTTCATGCGGCTCACAATCACTCAAATGCACCGATGGTCTATTAGATGTATTGCTTTTGACATTTTTCCGTATAATATCCTTCATAATTAAACGATAAGTTCAGTTAAAAAAACTGACGTGGTTTATGGGAGGGTAATATGTACAAATATTCAAAAACTTTAACGCGTGTAATCCTGATGGCAGGGGGAAGCACACTGGGTCTCTGCGGCTTTGCTGGCGTTGCAGCCGCGCAAGACGCTACCGAAAACGCGGGAGCAGATAATAGTCTTATTATCGTTACCGCCACTAAACGGGAAACAACCCTGCAAGAACTTCCCCTTTCGGTATCTGTTACGTCTGCCGAAACAATTGAGCAGGCCCAAATTCGCGATCTGCTAGACCTTCAGACAGTTGCACCTTCACTGCGTGTCAGCCAATTTCAAAATGCTGCGGCCACGAACTTTATCATCCGTGGCTTTGGTAATGGCGCGAACAATCCGGGCATTGAACCCTCTGTTGGTGTCTTTATTGATGGTGTATATCGTTCCCGTTCCGGTGCCCAAATTGGTGATCTTGCAAATGTAGCGCGCGTTGAGGTTCTTCGCGGCCCGCAGTCTACATTATTCGGTAAAAACGCATCTGCCGGCGTCATCTCTATTGTTACCCGTGAACCACAATTTGAATTTGGTGGGTCCGTTGAAGCCAGCTATGGAAATTTCAACGCGATAGTCCTTAAGGGCGACGTGACCGGTCCAATAACTGAAAAACTGGCCTTCTCCATTGACGGTGGTTACAATAAACGCGACGGTTATGCCACAATCGCCAATCTGGATACGGACGTCAGTGAACGCAATCGCTGGAACCTACGCGGACAGCTATTGTTTGAACCTTCACCAGATTTCACAGTTCGGCTGATCGGTGACTATTCCAGTATTGATGAGGATTGCTGCCTCACAACCAATGTAGTGGGTGGGCCAACAGTTCCAGCCATCTTTGGCGTTGGCGGCGCTCTCGCTGTTGGCGACCCTTTTACATCGGATAGCTTTCTGAACCAAGTTCCTGTGAATGAAATCGACAATTACGGTTTCTCCATGCAGGCGGACTGGACAACAGGGCCAATCACGATTACATCTATTTCGGCCTACCGAAATGGGGAAGCCTTCATCCAGGGCGATATTGATTACACAACTGCAGATGTCGCAAGCTCAAATAGCGACACTAAAATTGATACCATTACACAGGAACTTAGAGTCGCATCCGATTTTGATGGCCCTCTGAATTTTCTGCTTGGCGGCTATTATTTCAATGAAGATATCGAGGTCGACGCCGAGTTGTTCCTTGGTCCACAATCCAGGGATTTCTTTAACTTGCTTACCGGCGGTGCTCTAGGCGGCGCAGAAGCTGCACTTGGTATAACGCCGGGCAGCTCGCTCAACGAAGGTATCCTCAATCGCGAATTCTTCACGTTGGACAACGAGGCATATTCGGTTTTTGGAACCGTGGATTTTGAGGTTACTGATCGACTGACGCTGACGGCCGGGTTTAACTACACCAAGGATAAAAAATCCGCAGCGATCCAGATTGAAACCTTCGATGAACTAGCGCAGGTCAATTTGGTAGATGCCGTTATCGTTGGTCAGCTTGTTCCATTCCTGGGCGCTAATGCCTCTGACCCTGCTGCGATTGCCACTTTTGCTGCTGCTCCGGCAACGGCACCCATCTTCGATGCAATCGCGGCCGCCGCACAAAATCCGGCCGTCAATCCACTGCTCGGTCTTAGTGGGCTGCAATTTCAACCGCCTTTCCTGAATTTCCCAAATGCAGTTGAGAACGGGCGAACCAACGATAGTGACTTCTCCTACACATTGCGTGCAGCATATGAAATCAACGATAATATCAACGCTTATTTCAGCTACTCGACTGGTTTCAAGGCATCGTCTTTCAACTTGTCACGCAACTCGCGTCCTTTCGCAGCCGACTTCACTCCAGGCGGTCCATTCCGAAGCACTCTTTTGGCGCCATCCTCGCCCATATTGGATGCTGGCCTTGCCGTTCCAAATCTGAACTCAGGCACCCGTTTTGCGGCCCCTGAAGAGGCGGAAGTTTATGAAATTGGTATAAAGGCTCAATTTGACGGCTTGGCTGTCAATCTTGCGTTGTTTGACCAAACATTGAAAGGATTTCAGAGCAATACCTTTACTGGTACTGGCTTTTCCTTAGCCAATGCAGGCGAACAATCGACTAAAGGTGTTGAGTTTGATGCACGGATTCAACCGGCAGACCCTCTGGTATTCACTTTTGCTCTTACATATCTTGATGCGGTATATGATAGCTTCCCAGGCTCAGCGCTTGGCGATTTAACTGGTCAAGATGTCCAAGGTATCGCGCCGATCTCCATTTCAACCTCAGCGACCTACACGCATGAATTTGGCAGCGGTACCCAGCTTATCGGTCGTATCGACTATAGCCATGAAAGCAATGTGAGCATCAATAACGGCTTGCCAACTTTTGGTCCGACTGCGCAGCAGCTTTTCAAACGCGAACAGAATCTGGTCAATGGTGGATTGTCGCTTCGCCTGACCAATGGCCTGGAGCTTAGCCTATGGGGTAGAAACCTGCTGAACGATCGTTTCCTGGTCACAGTGTTTGATGGCGTGGCACAAGCTGGAACAGTATCGGCTTTTCCAAATCAGCCTAGAACATATGGCGGGACTGTCCGCTTCAAATTCTGATCCATATCTCTCCATGGATCACATAAGGTGGGCGAGGAAACTCGCTCACCTTTTTTGTGGCGATTTTCCAGAATTTTGGATCAGCTTTTACACTAGCGCTTCAGCTTGCGATTCAGACAATCGCTGCGGACCAAAGTGAATGATCCAATGATCATCGTAACCCTCAGTTTTTCTATCTCAGCAATATCCCGCCATCGACGGTGATGATTTCACCCGTCATATACGCCCCGGCATTGCTCGCCAGCAAAAGTGCCGGGCCCATGATATCCTCATCATGCCCCCAACGGTGCAACGGTATCATTTCAATTTCTTGCCCATATTGCTCTTTATCCTGCTCCACCAGACTTGTCATTTTTGAATGAAAACGACCGGGCGCAATGGCATTCACCCGGATGTTATCATCGGCGAGGAGGCTAGCAAGATTGCGAGTAAGTTGGTGGATGGCGGCTTTTGACGTACCATAGCTGACGCCGCTTCCGGCACTGCCCATAATTCCGGCTACCGATCCAATATTTATGACGGACGCTCTGCTCTCTGGCACTGCATTTGCTTTCAGTAACGGCAAAAGCTGTTGCGTGAGAAAGAATGGCGTCTTCACATTAAGGTCCATAACCTTGTCCCAGCCTATTTCGGGAAACTCTTCCACCGATGCCATCCAGCCAGTGCCAGCGTTGTTCACGAGCACATCAATATGGTCTTCCCGTTCACCTAACGCCTTTACGAATCCTATAATTCCATTTCCGCTACCCATGTCGCCGGGAAGGGCAACACATTCGCCGTTCTCCCCCAGATCAGACAGTTCTTCAGCGGTCTGTTCACATTCCTCCGCTTTGCGTGCCGTAACATACACCCTTTTGGCCCCTGCGTGCAGAAAGGCTCGTGCCATAGCTTTCCCCAAACCCCTGGACCCCCCAGTTATAACGCAGACTTTATCTTGCATGGAAAACAGATTTTTTTGCATCGAAGACATTCCTTCAATTAGAACATGAATTAATGACACGTTGTAAACGCAAACTCTGTCATTTGTCAGGCAAAATCAGACATGTATCATGCACAGTATTTTTGCTGTGATTAAAACGCTCTCAAATCTAGTGTCCGCTTTTGCGCCCAAAGCGGACACTAGCCTTGTGACCGCTTTATCCCGAAAGCGAACATTCGTGTTAATCGGCAAGCTCGTTTTTTTGGTAATATCGGATGCTTGCTGATTTCGGAGGCGGCCTTAAACATTGGCTCCTGAAAACGGACCGAACAACTATTGTTACCCGCACCCATATCATTCTGAATAACCGCACAGCAGATACCCTTGAGTTTGCAAGCGTTTCACGATCCACATTCTCGCAATGCAATTATTCTAATATCGCAAAACGGTCGATTGGCTGTTTCCGGGATATTTATTCTGCCTTTAGAATGATTGGAAAACCTATGGATCGACCGCTTGGCGTTGGGAAGCAAGCAAGTTACGGCTTGGGGCAGATAGCTGGTCAAATATTTAGGGATGTGCCGTCTCTATTGCTTCTGTTTTTTCTGACAAATGTCGAGGGCATAGAACCCGTATTTGCAGGTATTGCGATTTTCTTTCCAAAACTTCTCGTGGGCATTGGTAGTGATATCGTTATGGGCTCCGTGTCGAGCAGGCTCAAAGCCAAATTTCCGATGTCGCGCTGGCTGTTAACCGGAGCATTTCTAGCACCGATACCGTTGATATTGCTGTTTAGCGTTCCGGATATCGCATGGCAGATGAAGCTTATCTATGTCGCGTTTATATTTTCTCTGTACATGTCGATCTATTCCAGTTTTTCAGTGCCCTATCTTGCACTGGTCGCGTCTTTGACCCGAACGCCTCAAGAGCGGACAAAATTAATGGCTTGGCGTTTGGCGTTTACCGGATTGGGGCTGCTCATAGCGGCCGGAGCCGCGCCCGCTTTTGTGGCGCAGCGTGGGGGAGGAGGACCAGCCTATATCGAAATGGCTGTGGTGCTTTCGATTATTTGTTCCGGTTCCTTGCTGATTGCTTATCTCGGCACATATAAGGTTGCCAATGCGAGCACCGCACAGGTTGCGGTTGAATCATCTTCGGATATGATGGAGCCGCATGAACTGAACAGACTGTCTACGGCAGCAATTTTTTCTGCTATCAAAGATCAACGCTTTTCCAAATTATTCATTGCCAACATCCTTCAACTGACTGGCGGCGGGATGAACTATGCAGCAATATTATATTTCATAACCTACAATATGCAGCGCGCCGATGCTCTATCTATCATTGGTATCATCATGTTTGCCATAGTTTTGGGTATCATTCTGTCTCAACCGGTTTGGGTTGCGATAGCCAAGCATGTGGGTAAACGAAAAGCCTATATAGCCGCTTCAGCCTTGCATATCGCTGCAACCCTGCTCTGGATCGGATGGCCCACCGCTCCGTTTGAATTAATATGTATTTGGGCCTTCCTCGCCGGCGTAGGAAATTCAGGGTGGACTATGCTGGGTTTCTCTATGGTGGCGGATCTGGAAGCGGAGGAGAAAAATGGCATATTCTCATCCCTCTGGGTGGCAGCGGACAAGGTTGGCTTTGCTTTGGGAGGAACCTTGCTGATCGGAATAACCCTCTCTGCGGTCGGCTTCGACTCTTCCAAAGCGGCAACCGGACTTCCGCAGAGCGATATGGCCATCCAAGGCATCATGCTTGCTTTTGGTCTTTTTCCGTCAACTTTATATCTGATTTCTATAATATTAATGGCTGGTTGGAAGCATCGCGCAGAAGAGTCTGCTTGACGGAGAAATGCGCAAAGTCACTCCCAAAAATGCAACGAAAAACGCTCGGGCATGGCTCAGTTTTTTGACCAAAGCGATATTTTGACGAATATTAACGTCCGCTTTTGCGCCCAAAGCGGCCGCGAGTACAAATTTTACCGAACCTTCCGTATCAACCCAATCAAATGATCAACATCGCTTGTGTCATGATAGATCGCAAAACCGATGCGAAGAACATCGCCTCGAACATCGGTGACTATATTGTGGTCCGTCAGGGCCGCATGCAGCAACGGTGCCTTCTCGCCTTTATAAGCCAGATATCGAGCATGGGGGGTGCCCTTGAGCGGGTTCAGCAAATCCATGTCCGGGAGCGGGTCTTGATCGATAAAACGGCTTTGCAATGCCAGAACATGTTTGGAAATAATG
Organism: uncultured Sphingomonadaceae bacterium; assembly: GCA_947489315.1. GTDB lineage: Bacteria > Pseudomonadota > Alphaproteobacteria > Sphingomonadales > Sphingomonadaceae > Parasphingorhabdus. Next base: position 117,982 of record CANLCX010000006.1, on the reverse strand, counting down.
CTGGTGGATAGCCCCGCATCAGCCAACATCGCCTGCACGGCATTGAACCGATAAAGGCCCGAGGGGTCAAAGGTGCTACCCAGAAACCTCCGTCCATCAGGAGCATAGCCGATTTCCCCCGGCGGTAGCGCCAGATCGTCAAAAGCGGCGTACCAGCCGGTTACGGGAGGGCGGGGTGCATATCCAGGCGGTGCGTGCAGGAAACAAACACCTTCTCCGGCCATCGCATATTTATAGCCTCCGGCCATATAGAAGATATTATTAGCAACGGCGGACAGATCGGTATCCAGTGCCATAAACCCGTGATAACCATCGATCACGACCCATGGTCCTTCCGGCCGCGCCAGCTTTGCCAGTTGGTCGATCCCGTTTAAAATCGTTCCGGAGTTAAACAGCGCTTGGCTGGCGAAAATGAGATCATGATTACCGGCCACCGCTTTCTCAAGGAGTGTGTCAGCCGATACGGCCTCGACAATCACTTCGCCATCTTCTGCCCAACGGTCCATCTGCCGACGGAAGCTATGAAACTCGCCATCCGTCGTTAACACGCGAACCGGTCGGGTAGGGATAGCGGAGATGATACGGATCAGAAAATCATGGGTATTGGGCGCAAAGGCAATGGTCTGGGGATCGTATAGGTTGAGTTCGGCGGCAATATAGCCTTGTGCCTCCGTCCAGACCGGACCCATTATCTTTTCCCATTTGTGATCGGCCAGCGCCATCGCATCATCGCAAGCCGCCATATGGCCCTCATAAGCCGCGTCTGGCCAAAGATGATGGCTATGCGCCGCAAAATGCAACCGCTCAGGATTAGCAGCGAAAGCTTTTGAAAAGAGCGGCTTCCAATTCATAAAGCCGTGCGCAGCGACCAGAGTTCTGGAAATGCGCGCTTGGGCAGGGTGGATTGCAGATAGGATACGCCAGCCGTTCCGCCGGTTCCCATTTTGCCGCCGATGATCCGTTCCACCGTCAAAACATGCTTGTGCCGCCAGGTTGCCATGGCGTCATCAAGATCGACCAGTTTCTCCGCCAGTTGATAGAGCTCCCAATAGCGTTCGGTATCGCGATAGACTTCGAGGAACGCCGCCTCGACTTCGGGGGATGAGACATGGGATTGGCTGAAATCGCGTTCGAGCAGGTCGGACGAAATGGCAAAGCCGGCGCGGGCGAGGGCCGCAATGGCATGGTCCCAAAGGCTTGGACCGTCTAACGCCGCTTGCATGGCTGCCTGTGCTTCAGGGCGGTCATCCTGATATTTGAGAAAGGCTTTGTCTTTCAGGCCCAGTAGATATTCAACGGTTCGAAACTGATCGGACTGAAAGCCGGAACTTGCTCCCAAGACATGGCGGAACCGGCTATAATCGCTTGGCGTCATGGTGGACAGTACGTCCCAGCTCAACGTCATGACCGCCTGTATGCGGCTGACCCGGGCCAGCGCCTTATAAGCTGGCACCAAGGCGTCATTGGAAATTTGCGTTATGGCCAGTTTCAATTCGCGAATAATCTGTTTCAGCCAGAGTTCTTTTGTTTGATGGATGATGACGAACAGCATCTCATCATCCAGATCCGACTGCGGATGTTGCGCGGAGAGAAGAGTGTCGAGCGCAAGATAGCTTGCGTAGGTGACGTTCTTTTTTTCAGTCATGACCGAATGTAACCTTGGCAAGTGCCAAAGGAAAGGATTAGCTCGTTTGTGTGGGAAGTCTTAAAACAGCTCCATCTGACTGCCTTTGACTATAGGCCGCTGGAACAAATCTGTTCTCAGCGCTAATTTTGCTTTCCCCAGACCGCTTTTGCGCGCTGCAATGGCGACGCGATGGTGGAGCAACTCTGCCCAAGGGCCTTTCCCTTTCATCCGGCTATGGAAGTCCGGGTCATTTTTCTTGCCGCCGCGCAACGATGCTATGATGGCCATCACTTTTTGCTTGCGATCCGGGAAATGGGCTTCGAGCCATTGTTCAAACAAGGGTGCAACCTCATGGGGCAGGCGCACCGGAATGACGGAAATGCTTTGCGCACCGTGATCTGCTGCGGCCGCGACAATGGCTTCGATTTCGTGATCGGTAATGGCTGGAATGACAGGTGCTATGTTGACGTGCACGGGAATATGGAGGGCGCGCAAATGGCTAATGGCCGATAGTCTTTTGGCCGGCGAGGGTGCCCGTGGCTCGAGCAGTCTTGCGGTGCGGGGGTCGAGGGTAGTGATTGAAATGGCAACGGCGGTCAGACCGAGCGCAGCCAGCGCGGCTAAAATCTCGCTATCATCAATCACTCTGTCTGATTTGGTGGTGATCCCTACCGGATGTTTGGTTTCCAGCATCACTTCCAATATCGCGCGGGTAATCCGATAAGGTTTTTCAATCGGTTGATAAGGATCGGTATTTGTTCCAATGGCAATGGGAGCAGGTCGATATGTCGGCTTAGCCAGCGTCTCCCTGAGCAATTGCGCCGCGTTGGGTTTAGCAAACAGCTTTGTTTCGAAATCGAGGCCCGGCGACAGGTCGTGATAGGCATGGGTAGGGCGCGCATAACAATAAACGCAGCCATGTTCACATCCGCGATAAGCGTTTATCGAACGGTCAAACGGGATATCCGGGGATTTGTTGAAGCTTAATATAGACTTTGGTGCTTCGATCGTAACTTGGGTGCGCAGCTTAGATGGCGCGTCCCCCAGCGCCTCGCGGTCATCTAGCCAATCGCCATCGGCTTCACGGCTGGGCAAGTTAAATCGGTGGCTTTCATTGTTGGTAACCGCGCCGCGCCCTTTTTGAGCGGGCAGGGCTGGTTTATTGTCCTGTTCCATATAGGTGATATAGCATGAGAACAAATAAAGAACAAACTTCTATTTCTCGAGCAACCTCGGTATTAACTCAACAAAATTGCAGGGGCGATGGCGACTATCGAGTTGGGTATCCAAAATGCCATCCCATCCATCTTTGACCGCACCGTTGGAGCCCGGTAGCGCGAAAATATATGTACCCCTCGACACCACAGCGCAGGCTCGCGATTGGACAGTGGACGTCCCAATTTTGTCGTAGCTTAGCCGACGGAACAATTCGCCAAAGCCCGGGATATCCTTATCCTTCACCGCATCAAGCGCTTCCGGTGTAATGTCGCGCCCGGTCAGGCCAGTGCCGCCGGTAGTAATAATGACATCGACGGTTTCCTCATCAATCCACTGGTGCAATTGCGCGATAATCTTGGATTTATCATCGCGGATCAAGCTGCGGTAGATCAGAGTGTGGCCTTTGTTAGCAATGCGCTCTGCCAGAATATCACCGGATGTGTCTTCTTTTAGAGAACGGGTATCGGACACCGTCAAAAGGGCGATGTTAATCGGTTTAAACGTCCGGCTTTCGTCTATTGGCATGGGTTTTCTCCGATGGTTTTTCAGCTGCTTTATAACCCATATTATCCGACTTTTATAAGCCATAAAGAATAGGGGGTTTTCCCGGGTGCTCTAACCGTCTAATCGCTTGTATTAATGTCAAACGTTCCGGACTTAACCGCTGTCATATTGGGCCTGATTCTCGCCGCCTGGCTGGCTGTGTCTGCGTGGGCGGTGTGGACCGGTCTGGCTATGAAGAAACAGGCAGCGGCGACGATGCGGCAATCGGGCCGTCTAGGACGATTGCTTGAAACATCTCCGGCGCTCCCGCTGCTGGTCCGGTCAGATGGTAAGCTCGAGGCGTCACAGAGATTGATGCATTGGCTGGGCTTTGATTACCTGCCAGCCCATATTTCGGAACTCCATAGCAATGATGCGGGGATGAGCCGAGCGGATCTCGAAGGGCTGACGCAGGATGTGAACCTTGCGCAAAAGTCAGGGGGCAGCTTTACCCGGGCGATCAAGATCGCTGGATCGGACAAAGCATTGTTGATCCGCGGCGGATTGGCTGATCAGAAAATTGCGCCCAATGGCAGCGCCCTTTTATGGATATTTGATGCGACCGATAGTCAGACCCAGATTGAAGAACTGCGCGCCGAAAATGAAGAGGCCCATGCTGCATTTGATGCGCTTTCGGCATTGATTGAGGCTGCACCGATGCCGATGTGGCATCGCTCCCGCGACTTAAAACTGACTTTGGTGAACAGTGCTTATGTAAGGGCGGTAGACGCTGATGATGGCGCTCAGGTGGTTGAAGAAGGTATTGAACTGATAGAGACCATAAATGGTATCAGTCCAAAAGACGCCGCGGCGCAGGCCAAAGAAAAGGGCGAACCCCATGAACGCGTGGTCGCGACTACCATAGGTGGCCAGCGGCGAACCACGCAGGTGGTTGATGTGCCGCTCGGAAAATCAGGCATAGCGGGCTACGCTATCGATATTCAGGAATTGATCGATTCGCGTAAAGAACAGCGGCGGTTCAATGAATCCCAGCGGGATATGCTCGATAAGATTTCGGCCGCCGTGGTGCAGTTTGATCCCGACAAGTCATTGCAATTCTGTAATCTTCCGTTCCAGCGTATCTTTTCCATGCGCCAGCAATGGATAGCAGAGCGCCCCGAATTTCCTCGCGTGCTTGACCGGATGCGCGAGATGAACCGCATTCCCGAAGTACGCGATTTTCCCGAATGGCGGGAGGAGCGCACAGCATGGTTCAAATCGACGGGCTCGATCGAGGAAAACTGGCTGCTGGCAGACGGCACGCATTTAAGAGTTATTGCCAACCCCACACCCGATGGCGGCCTGTTGATGATTATCGAGGATCGTACTGAACAGGTCCAATTAGCGAGCGCGCGGGACACGTTGCTGCGCGTGCGTACGGCTACTTTCGATAATTTGTTCGAATCTATCGCGGTTTTTGCGGCGGACGGGAAACTCAACATCTGGAACCATCAGTTTGCCAGTATTTGGAACCTAACTGAAGAGGAACTGGGCAAACATCCTAGGGTCGATAGCCTGATGCAGAAAATGGCGGTGCAGTTGAAACAGCCAGCCCGGATTTCGGAAGTTCGCGCGATGGTTCGTGCTGCGACGTCTGAACGGGAACAGCAAAGCGGTCAAATGTCCTTTGCTGATGGTCGCCGATTTGAATTTGCGGCCATACCGCTGCCCGATGGCAATGCATTATTCACTATGCTGGACATATCGGACAGCCGGAAGATCGAACTGGCATTGCGTGAACGTAATGAAGCGCTGGTGGAAGCGGATTCCATTAAAGCCTCGTTCTTGTCCAATATGAGCTATGAATTCCGCACACCACTGACATCCATCGGCGGCTTTGCCGAATTGCTGGACAATGAAGTGGCTGGGCCTCTGACAGAGCAGGGCCACGAATATGCTCGAGCTATCCTCCAATCGGTCAAGCGTCTGGGTATGCAGATCGACAATGTTCTCGACCTTAGTCAGAGTGAAGCTGGGGCCTTGCCGATTGCCAAGGAGAAGGTGAATCTCAACAAGCTGGTTGAGGATGTCGCGGCGCAATTTGCTGACGATGCCAAGGCAAAGCATATTGAATTGGAATTGCAGCTTGATGATACGCTGGGGTCTGCCTTGGCGGACAGGAAGCGACTGTCTCAGGCTATTGCCCAGATTGTAGATAATAGTATCCGCTATACCGACGAAAGTGGACGCCTGTTGATCAATGGCAGCGGCAATGTGAAGCAGGCCGTCATCCACATTTCTGACAATGGTCCGGGCATGAGCGCGGGTCAGCAATCCAAGGCGTTCGACAGTTTTGCTCGGTCTCGCAAGAAGACGGGCGAAAATGTTGGCGGTCTTGGTCTTCCACTTGCTCGGCAATTATTGTTGGCGCACGGCGGCGAACTGACACTGACCTCAGAACCGGGTCAGGGAACATTGGTCACCATTCATCTTCCTCGGCAATAGGGAGGATGTCTGTTGATCTTAGACGGTGAGCTAGCGACTATGGCATTGGGTAGAAAGCTTGCCGATGCCTTGCTGCCGGGTGATAAAATCGCATTGACTGGGACATTGGGTGCAGGAAAAACCACCTTAGCGCGAGGGCTATTACGCGGCTTGGGATTTGAAGATGATGTGCCGAGCCCAACCTTTGCTATCGTACAACAATATGAACCGCCGGAAGTTCGGCTGCCAATCGCTCATGTGGATTTCTATCGTATCGAAGATCCAAGCGAGATTCAGGAATTGGGTCTGGATGATATCCTCATGGATGGCGCTATCATTGCCGAATGGCCGGATCGCATGCCGGAGAATTTCTGGGCCGATGGACTGCAAATTACCCTAGAAATACAAAATGATAATACTCGCCAGTTGACTTGGACGGCTGGCCCCGCTTGGAAAGACAGATGGCCAATAATATGACACCGCCCGCAGCGGCGCAGGATTTTTTGAATGAGCACGGCTGGACCGGCGCGGAGATTTTGCCTGTAGCAGGCGATGCGTCTTTTCGCCGCTATTTTCGCGTTATTGCTGGGGATCGTAAGGCGATTTTAATGGACGCGCCGCCACCGCATGAAGATCCACGTCCGTTTATCCATATCGCGCGCCATCTCAAGGCGCAGGATTTTGCAGCGCCTGAAATTTTTGGTGAAGATCTGGATCATGGCTTGGTCTTGCTCGAAGATTTTGGTGATCACCGGATGCGGGAACATCTCGACCATCACCCGGAAGATGAGGAGGCGATTTATCGGCAGACGATTGATCTGATAAAGGCACTGCATCAAAAACCGGCCGCCGATTTGCCGCATTATGATTGGGCGCAATATCTCAGGGAAGTGAACCTGCTGCCCGAATGGTATTGTCCGGCGCAGTCACTGGACGTCGATCAAGCCGGTTTTGTTGAGGCATGGCAAACCGTTTTGCAGCCGGTTCTCGCTTCACAAACGTCGCCCGTAACCGTGCTTCGCGATTATCATGCCGAAAATATCATGCTGCTGGATGATGACCGTTTGGGGCTTCTCGATTTTCAGGATGCTCTTGCCGGCCACGCGGCCTATGATCTCGTGTCGATGTTGCAGGATGCCCGCCGCGACGTTTCGGATGATTTGGAAGAGATTATGTTGCAATATTATCTGGATGGCCGATCGTCAGACGAAGCCGTTCAATTTCGCAGCCATTATGCTATTTTGGGTGCGCAGCGGAATACGAAGATCATCGGCATCTTTACGCGGCTGTGCGTCCGCGATGGGAAAGCGCGTTATCTGGATTTCTTACCGCGTATGTGGCGTTTGTTGGAAAAGGATTTGGCCCATCCAGTTCTTGATCCTGTAACAAAATGGTTCGATCAAAACCTTCCAGCCGACGTTCGGAGTAAACCCATTGTGCCGGGACAGACATGAGTAAAGTCGAAACCGCAATGGTCATGGCAGCTGGCCTCGGCAAGCGTATGCGTCCCTTAACAGCAACCCGCCCTAAGCCGCTGGTCAAAGTGGCCGGTAAAGCGATGATCGATCATTGTCTCGACAAGCTGTGGGAAGCAGGCGTGATGAAAGTCGTCGCCAACGTGCACTATTTGCCGGACGCTTTGGAAGCGCACCTTAAATCAATCAATTATCCCTTTGATATCAGAATTTCGGACGAACGCGCGCAATTGATGGAAACCGGTGGCGGGATGGTGCAGGCCGAGCCACTTATCGATGAGGATCGGTTTTTTTCCATCAACAGCGACAATCTCTGGACCGATGGGCCAACCAATAGTCTCCAGCGATTGGAAGAACGTTGGGACGATGCGGAAATGGATGCGCTTTTGCTTTTGGTTCCCCAAACATCAGCCCATAATTATAAAGGGGCCGGCGATTTTAAGCTTGATGACCATGGCCGGGTTTCGCGGCGGTTGCCGGATCGCCAAGCACCCTTCATCTATACCGGCATCCAGCTTCTCTCCAAACGCCTGCTCCGTGATGCGCCGGAGGGGCCATTTTCGACCAATATTTTATGGAGCCGGGCAATAGAAGAAGGACGGCTCTTTGGTCTGGTGCATGAGGGTGACTGGTTTGAGGTTGGCTCCCCAGAAGCGATTGCACCAACCGAGGCGGCACTCACCCGTGTATAGTCCGGCATGACCAAGCGGTCAGCGCCCGCAATTTACAACATCGCCGCGCATGGTGGCTTTGCAGATGCGCTGGCGCAAGGTTTGATTGATCGCTTTGCTCAAGATCCCTTGGCCTTAGCCCGAGGGCTGATCATATTGCCTAATAACCGTGCCCGCCGTGCGGTTCATGATGCTTTTGTCAGGTTGAGCGAAAACGGTTTACTGCTCCCACAAATGGCGGTGATCGGTGATCTGGAGTTAGATGAATCCATCGGCGTGGCGCTGGACAGCGGCGTACTGGCACTGGATGTACCGCCTTCGATTGATCCGCTTGATCGTCTGTTAATGATAGCACGGCTGATTGAAGTTGAAAGCGCGGCGATGGGCAATGCAATATTGTCCAAGGAAGCGCTGCGCTTAGCCCGTGAATTTGCGCGAACACTGGATCAGTTGACTGTCGAAGAAATTGCGCTGAAGCAGCTATTCGACATTGATGTGGAACCGGAGCTTTCCGGCCATTGGCAGCAATCATTGGCTTTTTTCCGGGTTATTGCGGAGAAATGGCAAGAAAAACTGGCCGATATGGGGCTAGTCGACGAAGCAGCCCGCCGGAACGGCTTGTTCGATCAGAGCGTAAAAGCATGGAAAGCCAAGCCTCCCAATCATTTTGTCGTTGCCGCGGGTATTACGACTTCCGCTCCCGCTATTGCCCGTTTTTTGCGCGCGATAGCGTTTCTGCCCAAGGGAATGGTTGTGCTGCCTGATCTGGACATGGTGATGGAGGATGAAGAATGGGATATGCTGGGTCCATTTGCTCCGGATGAAGCCACTGGCCGCGTTCAACGTGCACAGGAAACACATCCGCAATACCATATGAAATTATTGCTCGAACGGATGTCTATCGCGCGCGGAGAAATATTGCGCTGGCCGCGGACGGGAACCAGCGGCGCGGCGGCGAAGCGGAGTAGGGCGCTTAGCAATGCGTTCGCGATTCCCAAACTGACCTCGCGTTGGCAGTCATTGGACGCGAATGAGCGCAGCTTAGCGGGTGTGCAGATGGTGGAAGCACGCAATAGCGCCGAAGAAGCCCAGATTGTTGCTCTACTGGCCCGGGAAGCGCTGGAAACACCGGAACGCCGCGTTGCGATTGTTACACCAGACCGTGCGTTGGCTGGTCGCATATCCGCGCATCTGGAACGCTGGACGATTACGGCTGACGATACAGCAGGCCAACCATTGTCGAAAAAACCGGAGGGCGTATTTTTCCTCGCGCTCTTGTCGGCGGTAACCGATGGATTTCCACCCGCCGAATTTCTCGCATTGTTAAAACATCCCTTGGTTATGGCCGGTGAGGGACGATTGGAATGGCTGGTCCAGGTACGCAAACTCGATCTGCTCATGCGCGGCCCTCGAACAGCGCCGGGCTTGCCGGGTCTCGATAGTTTGTTCGATGGCGAAAATCTTAGAACCAAGGCCTTGCGAGAAGAGCTTAGTCCTTGGTGGCAAGAAACGCGCGGTATTTTTGAATCGGCGGCAGAGGCGTTAAGCGGCGCGATGAATTGGACCGCTATGCTGGCCGAAATTCGGCAGTTAGCTGATCGACTCACCAACGGACAGCTATGGTCTGGACCAGCAGGGCGCCAATTAGCTGACTTCCTGTCAGACATGGAAGATCGTGCGGCACTGGGGCCGATGAAAATTCAGTCGCCAGAAATCGCCGGTTATTTCGAAACGTTTCTTTCGAATATGCCCGTCCGTCCGCCTTATGGAAGGCATCCGCGCATCGCGCTTTACGGCTTGCTCGAAGCGCGGCTGCAACAGGCGGAACTGGTCATTTGCTGCGGTCTTAATGAGGGTAGTTGGCCACAAGCCATTACACCGGATCCCTGGCTCGCGCCGATGGTGCGCAAATCTCTTGGATTGCCAGCGCAGGAACGACAAATCGGTTTGTCAGCGCATGATCTGGTCGGAGCCATGGGCGCGCAAAATGTTGTTCTCACGCGAGCTCAAAGAGATGGTTCAGGCCCCGCTATCGCCTCTCGTTTCCTGCTTCGGCTCAAAGCCATGTGCGGGGATAATCTGAAAGAGCATCCTGTTGCGCAGCAGTTTGCAAGGGGCATTGACCAACCCGACGAATTGATCCGGATCGAACAACCTGCACCGGAGCCAAGTGCGGAACAGCGTTTGGTGAAGCTGTCCGTGACCAATGTGGATCGATTAATTGCCGATCCCTTCGCCTTTTATGCCTTAAAGATCATGGATCTCGGATCGCTTGATATGATTGATGCCGAACCAAGTCCGGCGTGGCGTGGTTCGATCATTCACGACATTTTGGATCGTTGGGCGAAAGAGGATGATTATGATCCCGAGGCGCTGAAGCGGCGTGCTTTGACGTTTTTGAATGAACGCTCGTCCCATCCCCTGATGCGCACTTTATGGGCGCCGCGGCTGATGGAAGGCTTGTTGTGGGTCGCTGAAACTGTTGTGCACCAGGGTGAAAACCAGCGGGTACCTTTGAAGTCGGAACAGAAGGGGGCCGTAAGTATTGCCGGAGTTGATCTGTTTGGTGTGGCTGACCGGATTGATCGGATGGCTGATGGCGGGCTTGGTATCATCGATTATAAGACAGGCGGTCCGCCGTCTAACAAGGCCGTGAAAGAAGGGTTCTCGCTTCAGCTTGGTTTGCTAGGGACTATTGCCGAACGGGGCGATTTTGGCGGGCTATCGGGTAATGCTAGCGGGTTTGAATATTGGTCACTAGCGAAACAGGGCGGAAAGGACAGCTTTGGTTATATTTCAACGCCAACAAACCCGCGTAGCCCCGATAGAATCGAGACTGATCAGGTCGTCGATCATGCGGTGACGGCGTTCACCAAAGCTATAAATAGCTATATTTTGGGCGACGAGCCTATGATTGCCAAGTTGCACCCTGAATATGCCCCTTATGCGGACTATGATCAGTTGATGCGCCTGGAGGAGTGGTATGGTCGATCCGCTTTGGCGGCGGAGGAGGGCGGCCATGAGTAGTGCGTCCACCCCTCATCCGGTTCTGCATCCCCTTGCCGACAAACAAAATGACGCGGTTCAGCCAGATGAAAATATCTGGTTGAGCGCGTCTGCGGGTACCGGAAAGACCCAGGTTCTGACGGCTCGCGTTTTTCGGCTTTTGCTTCGTGAGAATGTTGATCCGGAGCATATATTATGTCTGACTTTTACAAAAGCAGGTGCCGCGGAAATGGCGGACCGTATCCATCGGCAGCTAGCAAGCTGGGTTCGGCTTGATGATGCCACGCTGGCCGCCGATCTATCCGCTATCGGTGCGCCTGTAGGGCCGGAAACACGGGAATATGCGCGGACCTTGTTCGCGCGCGTGTTGGATGCGCGTGGCGGCGGCCTTCGGATCATGACGATCCATAGTTTTTGCCAGACATTACTCGCTAGTTTTCCGGAAGAAGCGGCTGTCCCGGCTTTGTTCAAACCGATAGAGGAGCGCGATCAAAAAATCCTGGCGCGTCAAGCCTTGGGCGACTTGTTGCTTGACGAAGAAGCTTCGGGAAGCATGGCCATCATCCAAGCGATTCAGGCGCTGAGCATAAGGATGGGTGAGGAAGAAGCTGAGAAATATCTTCTGAAATGTGCGTCGAAAGCAGAGGCTATGGAGAGCCTGCCAAGCACCGTGTTGCCTTTTGTCCGGCACTTGTTGAACCTGCCCATCGATGGTGACGCACAAAACTGGTTGGAGCAGCAGTGCGGCAATGATGTGTTTGATACAACCGCGTTGCAGCAAATGATTGATGCACTAGCAGCTTGGGGTACCAAAACAGCAACCGGTTATATTGCCCATATGCAAAATTGGATCACCGCTGACATCTCGCAGCGAGCGGCCTCGTTACCGGAACTTCACAAGATATGGGCGAAAGCAGATGACGAATGGAGATCTGTTGCCAAGGGATTGGCAAAGGTTGCGCCGCATTATGAAGAACTGAGCATCGCCATGTACGATCATTGCCGCCAGTTGATCGAAACAAAGGCATTGTTTGACTATGCTGACCTATTTGCAGGCGGGCTGAATGCTGGTCGTGCGTTTTACCACCGCTATAAAGACGCCAAGAAGCTTAATGGTGTTGTCGATTTTGACGACATGATCCGAATGACCGCGAAACTGCTGAATCAAGGTAATATGGCGGAATGGATTCGCTACAAGTTGGACCAGCGTACGGATCACATATTGGTTGACGAAGCGCAGGATACCAATCTGGCGCAATGGGATATTGTCAGGGCGCTAGCTGGCGAGTTCTTCTCGGGATTGGGCGCCAGCGCTGACAAGATCCGTACATTGTTTACGGTTGGCGACTTCAAGCAAGCAATTTTTGGCTTTCAGGGCACAAGTCCCCATAATTATGTCAGTGCACGTGATGATTTCTTCGCTCGGGCGGAAGCATCGGACCGCGCCTTTAGCGATCTGTCATTGGACCGCAGCTTTCGTTCGACACCGCCTGTTCTTGAGGTAGTCGACAAGGTTCTCGGACAAATTGGTGAAAAAGAATTGGGGCTTGATCAGGCTATTCCTCCACACCAGAGCAATTATGAGGGAAGGTCTGGAAGCGTCAGATTGTGGAAGCCTGTCGCCCATGGCGCGGTTAGCAATGCTGATGAAGAAGAAAATTGGCTGAGTGATGAAAAACGTGTTTTTGCTCAGAAGCTTGCGGTTCAGGTTAAAGAATGGCTCTCACCTGATAATCCGCTTTGGTTGAGCCAGAAAGGTCGCCAGCTGGAGCCCAAGGATATCATGATCCTGGTCAGTAAGCGCGATGATCTTAGTGCGCTGATCGTGGCGCGTCTATTCGCAGAAAACGTGCCTGTTGCGGGCATTGACCGGATAAGATTGAACCAGCCTTTGGTCGTTCAGGATATGCTCTCTACGATCCGCTTTGTGTTACAGCCCAATGACGATCTAAACTTGGCATCGCTGTTGGTCTCGCCGCTTTTGGGTTGGACACAAGAAGATTTGCTAGCGCGTGGTTATCGCGGAGATAGCCACAAAGACAAAAGCCTGTGGGAATTTTTGCGGACGCAGGATGCTATTGTAGAGCATATCGAGCCTTTACGAAAACTGCTCAATATGGCGGATTTCAATACGCCCTATCAATTTATGGAAATGATTGCTTCTGGATCGATGGAGGGGCGCAAGAAATTAACGGCGCGGCTCAGCCACGCCGCGCTGGATCCCCTGGAAGAGTTGCTCAATACGGCTCTCGCCTTCGAGCAAGATCATATTCCGACTTTGCAGGGTTTCCTCGACTGGTTCGATCGCGGTGATGTTGAGATAAAGCGGGACCAGATGGAGGGCGGCAATGAAGTGCGGCTGATGACCGTCCATGGTGCCAAGGGCCTCCAAGCGCCGCTGGTAATCCTCGCCAATGCAACTTTTGATCCAGCCAACAAGAAAGGCGGTGGTTTTGATATCCCCGACCCCACCAGACCGAAGGGCGATCCGGAATATCCGATTGTCTCGATCCGCAAGGCTGAACGGGTCGGACTGCTGGATGCTTATGCAACGATCGCAGATGCGCGAGAAATGGAAGAGCATTGGCGTTTGCTGTATGTGGCCATGACGCGGGCCGAGGAACATCTTGTGGTTACGGGTATATTGGGTCCCAAAGCGCGTGGAGAAGTCCCGGAGCGCAGCTGGTATGCCAAGGTGGAAGAAGGACTGGCAGGGCTCGAGACCGAATGGACGGATGACGTCCGTTGGATCGCTGAACGATGCTATGTTGGCCATGAAACAACCGATAGTCGGGTCGTTCACCCAGAGAAACTTGAAAATACCGAAGCAAAAAAGCCGGAGGTGTTGCCTGAATGGCTATTTGCGCCGGCGCCCGAAGAAGCAAGGCCACCGCGTCCGTTGACGCCATCTGATCTTGGTCCTGACGATGCCGCTAATCCACCACCTGTCCAGACCATGCGCGATGCGGCAGAGCGCGGAAAGCTGTTCCACAGCCTATTTGAACGGCTGCCTGATATCCCGCCTGAAAACCGGATGGATGTCGCGGATCGCTGGTTGGAAAAGCAAAAACAGATAACTGATGGCGCGCAACGCCGAGCCCTTATTGATACGGTGCAGGCGGTATTGGATAATCCCGATTGGTCCGCGTTATTCTCGCCGGATAGCTTTGCTGAAGCGCCTATTGCGGCGGTGGTCGACCAGCATGTCGTTTCCGGAACAGTCGATCGATTGCTTGTTACCGACGATCTGATCACCGTTGTTGATTTCAAAACCGGCCGCGTTGTCCCGAAAGATGCGGAGCAAGCGCCGCGCGCTTATTTGCGCCAAATGGCCGCCTATGTCGCCGCTTTGGAGAAAATCTTCCCTGACCGACCGGTTAAAGCGGCTTTGCTTTACACACAGGGACCAACATTACTGGAGCTTTCCAGCAATCTTATCGGACGACATAAACCGACCAACAAGCCAGACTTGGAGCGACCATGAAAATCCTTTTCAGGCAAGCACTTGAGCAATGGCCTTCGCGCGCCTAGATTATGATTAAATTAAAAAAGGAGATTCCCCATGGGTACCAAAGCAATTACCGACGCGAGTTTCGAACAAGATGTCCTGAAAGCCGATGGCCCTGTGCTTGTCGATTTTTGGGCAGAATGGTGCGGCCCTTGTAAGATGATTGGCCCTGCGCTGGAAGAAATCAGTGATGAAATGGGCGAGCAAGTCACTATTGCCAAGCTTAACATTGATGACAGCCCCGATGCGCCCGGTAAATATGGCGTACGCGGTATTCCGACGATGATTCTGTTTAACAATGGTGTGCCGGTAGAAACCAAAGTCGGCGCGGCGCCGAAGAGCCAACTTAAGTCTTGGCTTGAAGAAAGCTTGCCAGCTTAATCGCTGAAAACAGCACCTAATAGCTCGACGGCCTCATCCCATAATTTGGGTGATGAGGCCCCGAGCAATCCGGTTTTGCGATCTGCAGGTCGGTAAGCGTCACCATTCCAGCGCGCGGCTTTCCCGCCCGCTTCATTCAGGAACAAGATGCCAGCGGCATGATCCCAAGGCAAGCTGCGTTCAAATGATGAAATATGGTTCGTACCAAGAGCCAAGCGCGGATATTGTTCTGCGGCACAGCGCGGAATATCGACAATCTCATAATGCCCGTTAGCCGCGGCAAGAAGCTTGTCGCGTTGCTCTGACGTCATGAAGCCAGTCGCTAGTGCGGCGATGGGTTTTCCGTCCGGATCGGCTGATACGCTGAGTTTTTCACCATTGATAAAGGCACCTTGCCCTTTTGCTGCATAGCATAGACGGTCCTGCAAAGGATCATAGAGCCAGCCAGCAACGGTTTCGTTTTCCTGCGACAGCGCGACAATCATTCCAAAAGGCGGCCTGCCTGCCGCAAAATTTCCGGTTCCATCAATCGGATCAATAATCCATGTCTGATTGTCACCCAGATGATCCATGACCGACGGATCAGCCGCGCTGGCTTCCTCACCTACAATAGCGGCATCGGGGAGCAGAGCGGTCAGCTTTTCACCGAGCATTTCTTCGCTCAGCCGGTCAGCCACCGTAACCAGATCGCCCGGCGTTTTTTCCTCAATATCTGCGGCTTGAAGGTTTTGATAGTGCGGTAGAACCACCTCTTTCGCCACTTCCTTCAGGATATCCTGCACCGACAGATTGAGTTTGGAATAGTTCATGCCGGGGACAATATTTGGCCGAGACGCGGGAAATGCACATGTAGAGCGCCGGCTTGCTCATCCTCCCGCTTGATAATGATCTCGCGATCATTCAGGCTGACCAATGTGCCGCTAACGGCTGCCGGATCAGGGGTCTCGGTTCTCACGGCAACCTTGTCGCCGGCAGAAAAACCGGATGCCTGATCCACCGAACCGCTACTCACTGGCTGTGATGCCTTGGCGTAGTCGATCGCCTGCTGCCCCGTCCATTCCTCGAAATTGCCATAGCCAATGCCATCAATACGATCATACCAGGCTGCGACATCGGAACCGAAGTCTGACGGTTTCTTGCCAGCAAAACTGGCGAAGCGGATGTTCATATAAAGCATCAAGTCCGCATGACCGGCTGTGTCGCCGCTGATAAAGTGCCGTCCGTCTGCCAGACTTTCGGCGACCAAGGTCGCACCGGCCTCAAATTGTGCCGTCAAATGGGGAACCATCGGCAGGAATTTCCGGCGATCCATGCCGAACCGTTTGGCGCGATCTTCCCAAAACTCATCGCTGACAATTTCAGGATTGGTGCCCAAAGCGACGCCGACCGCTGGCATGAACCATTGGCCGCCCGACCATAAAGCAATCATCCGACCCACAAAACCCAACGGTTTCGGATAGAGGCTTGGCTCAGGTTTAAGCGCCTCAAGCGCGTCAACGATTACGGCCGTGTCGCAATAAATTTCTGATCCGACTTGCAGCACCGGTATGCGTTCATAACCGCCGGTGAGAGCGCTGAGATACGGTTTGGGGCAAATGTCCGGCTGCAGGACGGACTTCCAGTCCATGCCCTTTAAACCCAGCGCCAGCCGCATCGCCTGTCCGAACGGGGAGTTTTCGTAGTGATGCAATATGATTTCGGTCATTCTAGCTCCTGTAATCGGCGTTTATCGAGATATATCCGTGGGTCAGGTCACAGGTCCAGACTATGGCCTTGCCATCACCGATCCCGATATCGACGCTGATGTCAATTACGTCGCCTTTCAGATGCTCGGCGACCGGGGCTTCATCATAATCAGGCACCACGAGACCGTCGCGCGCAACCGTGATCCCGCCAAATCCGATCGACAGCTTGTCGCGGTCTGCGGGTTCACCGGCTTTGCCAACCGCCATGACGACCCGCCCCCAATTGGCGTCTTCTCCGGCAATTGCGGTCTTGACGAGTGGAGAATTAGCAACCGACAGAGCAATACGCTTGGCGCTTTCATCGCTTTGCGCGCCCGTCACAGCGATTTCGATAAATTTGCTGGCGCCTTCACCATCCCGGACGACCAGGTGCGCCAGTTGCATGCACAAATCACCCAAAGCGGCTTGAAACGCATCAGCGCCGGGATCGTCAATCGAGTTTAGGGCAGGGGCGTCATTCTGACCGGTGGCGAAGGCCAAAACAGTATCGCTGGTCGATGTGTCACTATCGACCGTGATGCAATTGAAGCTCTTTGCCGTCGCCGCGTTCAGCATTTTCTGCAATAAACCTGCATCCACTGTCACATCGGTAAAAACATAGCCGAGCATAGTCGCCATATCCGGTGCGATCATGCCGGACCCTTTGATGATGCCGTTGAGATGGACTGTCTTTCCACCGACAACCGCGCTTGTGGTCGCCATCTTGGGGAAAGTATCGGTCGTCATGATCGTGGCGGCCGCTTCTTTCCAACTGCAAGCTACGTCGGTGAACGCAGCTCTTAAGCCAGCCTCAGCCCGGTCCTTGGGCAAAGGTTCGCCGATAACACCGGTAGAGGACACGAATATCTCTTCTTCCGTGCAATTTAGATGATCGCTGGCGAGTGATAATATCCGTTGAACGGCTTCCATTCCACGTGCGCCGGTAAAGGCATTTGCGTTGCCAGCATTGACGACCAATGCTCTTGCCTTGCCACCGGGTAAGGCTTTGCGGCACCATTCCACTTCGGTGGACGGACATTTGCTTTGGGTTAACACGCCGGCGACGGATGTGCCTTCGCTCAGCTCGATATAGGTAAGATCGCAACGATCCCATTCCTTGTACCGCGCCTGGGCGATGCGGCAGGTGACACCTGAAATTTCCGGAAGCTCTGGCATATGAGCGGGGGCAAGGGGTGATATAGTTTCTGACACTTAACTTGCCTTTATCTATTGGTTTGCTAAAGCGATTAGCTCCTGACAAGGCTTATTGATGAACGTCTATATTGCAAGTTTTATGTTGCTGCTTTTCAATGCAGTGGGCGTTAATACGCCGGCTGCTGCTATGGCGACAGAAACAGCCGGCAATGAGGCGGCTTCCGAAGTTGAGCTCTCCACATCTGCGGATTGGGATGACGCGGCCCGGGCATTCATATTAAGCGAACAGCCTTTTATCGTTGCCGTTAGCGGCGAACTTGATACCAAACCGATCTGGTCGGTATTGCCAACGGCTTCGACGATTGGTGATAAATTGGAGCATGAAGAAGGCGCGCCTTAGCCGCTTTCGGGACAATCACTATATTGATTTGTCCCTAATCATCTCTAAATTCAGACAAACTGGGCTCTTGATACGCCCAATATCCCTTAAAATATCGGAAATCATCATGATCGGCGGCTTTGCCAAATCCTTCTTCGGGTCATCCAACGACCGTTACGTAAAAACTATCATGAAAGTGGTTGATCAAATCAACGCTTTTGAACCGGAAATCGAACCCCTAACCGACGAAGAACTGGCCGCTAAAACGCCTTATTTCCGGGAACGGGTCGCCAATGGTGAAACGCTGGATGATATTTTGCCAGAGGCTTTTGCGGTTGTGCGGGAAGCAGCGAAACGAACGTTGGGTCAACGCCATTATGACGTTCAGATGGTGGGTGGCATTGTCCTTCATCGCGGCGAAATTTCTGAAATGCGGACCGGTGAAGGTAAAACGCTGGTCGCCACGCTTGCCTGTTATCTCAACGCGATCGAAGGCAAAGGCGTTCATGTTGTCACTGTGAATGACTATCTTGCGCGCCGCGATGGTGAGTGGATGAGCCAGGTCTATAGCTTCCTGGGCATGACCCTTGGCACAATCATTCCTAATATCAGCGAAGAGCAACGGCGTGAGGCTTATGCAGCCGATATCACCTATGGTACGAATAACGAGTTTGGTTTCGATTATCTGCGCGATAATATGAAGCATGACCGTGGCCAGATGGTGCAGCGGCCTTTCAACTTCGCGATTGTCGATGAAGTCGACTCCATCCTGATTGATGAAGCCCGGACACCTTTGATCATCTCTGGCCCGACGGACGACAAGTCGGATCTCTATATTTCGGTGAATAAGGTTGTGCAGGATATTACCGAAGACGATTACGAGAAGGACGAGAAAGCCCGTAGTATTTCGCTGACCGAAGACGGGACAGAGAAAGCGGAACGGTTGTTAGAAGAGGCGGGGTTGCTTGAGGGCGACAACCTCTATGATTACGAGAATACGCAGGTTGTGCATCATCTGAATCAGGCTTTGATGGCCAATGTGATGCGCAAACGCGACACGGATTATATCGTCAATGACGGCAAGGTGGTCATCATTGACGAATTTACCGGACGTATGATGGAGGGACGGCGTTGGTCCAATGGGCTACATCAGGCCGTGGAAGCCAAAGAAGGCGTTCAGATTGAACCAGAAAACCAGACAATGGCTTCCATTACGTTTCAGAATTATTTCCGCATGTATCCCAAATTGTCGGGCATGACCGGCACAGCGGCAACAGAAGCAGCAGAATTTTTTGAAATTTACAAAATGAACGTCGTTACCATTCCAACCAATAAGCCTATCCTGCGGCTCGACGAAAATGACGAATTCTATAAGAGTACGGTCGATAAATTTGCTGCGATCGCGAAGAAAATCAAAGAGCATAGTGATAAAGGCCAACCTGTTCTGGTTGGTACTGTTTCGATTGAAAAGTCGGAACTTCTGTCCGATTTCCTCAAGAAAGAAGACGTAACGCATAACGTGCTCAACGCTCGTTTTCATGAGCAAGAAGCACAAATTGTTGCACAGGCTGGCAGCCCCGGTGCTGTGACGATTGCCACCAACATGGCTGGCCGTGGCACGGATATTCAGCTTGGCGGCAATATTGATTTCCGGATCGAGCAGGAACTGGGTGATCTGGAAGAAGGCCCTGAGCGCGAAAAAGCTATTGCCAAGATCGAGGAAGAAGTCCGTGCACTGCGTGAGGAAGTTCGCGCGGCAGGCGGCTTATTCGTATTGGGTACAGAGCGGCATGAAAGCCGCCGTATCGATAACCAGTTGCGCGGCCGTTCCGGGCGTCAGGGCGATCCCGGTCTCAGCCGTTTCTATCTCTGCCTCGAAGATGACCTTCTGCGGATATTCGGCACGGAGACCATGTTCGCCAAGATGATGAACAAGAATCTCGAAGATGGTGAAGCAATTGGCGGCAAGTGGCTATCTAAAGCCATTGAAACGGCACAGAAAAAAGTCGAAGCGCGCAATTATGAAGCGCGGAAACAGGTTGTCGAATATGATGACGTGATGAATGATCAGCGTAAGGTAATTTACGAGCAACGCGCTGAAATCATGGATGCCGAGACGGTTGGCGATGTTGTTGAAGATATGCGCCTTGAAACGGTCAACGCCATGGTTGCCGACAGCTGTCCGCCAGGAAGCTATCCAGAGCAATGGGAGACGGAAACGCTCAAAACACGCCTTGAAGAGGTTTTTGGTCTCACACCAGATATTGACGCGTGGCTGCAGGAAGACGCCGTTGAACCAGAAATCATTGAAACGCGGATCGCCGAATTGGCCGATGCAGACTTCCAGGCAAAAGTGGACCAAATTGATCCGGAAATCTGGGTGCAGATTGAAAAATCAATACTGTTGGAATCGCTCGACCATCACTGGAAAGAGCATCTCGCAACATTGGATGCGTTACGTCAGGTTGTTTTCCTGCGTGCCTATGCCCAGAAAAAGCCACTCGATGAATATAAGAAAGAAGCTTTCGGCCTGTTCGAACGTATGTTGGAAGTCATCCGTGAAAGTGTGACCAAGACCATCGCGGTAAGCCAGTTCCATCGCCAGGAGGAAATTCAGGTACCAGAACTGCCGGAACTACCGGATTTCCTGACTACGCATATTGATCCGCTGACCGGTGAAGATAACAGCGATGATATTGATGGCGGCACATTAGGTACGGTCTCCTCCACACTGCCGCCACGCCAATCAGGTGGAGCGGTTGCCGATGACGTCAATTTTGATGGTGTCAGCCGTAACGCTCCTTGTCCTTGTGGCTCGGGTCGTAAATATAAGCATTGTCACGGTAAATATTGATCCTGTGAGCCGCGCGCTGGACGAGACCTGACATGGCCTTTGGCACTGTCGTTCTCGCGCTGCTCTTCTTTCTGACGGCTGCGCTTTATGCGTCTGTTGGTTTTGGAGGTGGCTCGACCTACATTGCTCTGTTGGCGCTTGCCGATGTGGATTATCGGATGCTGCCAATTATCGCTTTGCTCTGCAATATCATTGTGGTCATGGGCGGTACCTTGCGGTTTCACGCGCGAGGATTGATCGATTGGCCGAGGATCTGGCCGATACTGCTACTATCCGTGCCCGCTGCGTGGGCTGGCGGCCGTCTGGTAATTGATAGGGATAGTTTTCTGATTTTACTGGGCCTTTCATTGGCTATTGCTGGTCTCTTGCTCTTGGCGGAACCATTTTTTCGCAATCGCCACGCAGCATCTCAACA
Organism: uncultured Sphingomonadaceae bacterium; assembly: GCA_947489315.1. GTDB lineage: Bacteria > Pseudomonadota > Alphaproteobacteria > Sphingomonadales > Sphingomonadaceae > Parasphingorhabdus. The sequence goes on along the minus strand of CANLCX010000006.1, from coordinate 96,602 downwards.
AACGCGAGCACAGCAGCTATGGTTCGCGCCTACCGTGGGTGGAGCGATTGGATTTCTTTCGGGAATGGTAGGGATAGGTGGCGGTATATTTCTCGCACCGCTTTTATTTCTAACATATTGGGTTGATAGTCGCAGAATAGCGGCAACGGCGAGTGTCTTCATTCTGGTCAATTCGGCCAGCGGTCTCATTGGACAACTGATGAAATCGCAATGGCAGCAAGGCGGCGCGGTAATATTATCCTATTGGCCGCTTTTCATTGCTGTACTCATTGGCGGGCAAATTGGCAGTTTTCTAGCCAGCAAAGTGCTGCCGGAACAATGGATTCAGCGACTTACCGCCATATTGATCCTCTATGTAGCCATGCGCATCTTATGGCAGCAATTTGGCTAGATAAGTAGAACTCTAAAAGGACAAGCGCACGGTGCTATTGCTGTAGATTTGAAAACTTCCATTGCAGCTTTGATTGCGTGGACAGCGTCAATATTTGTCCCCAAAGGATAACTTCTATCGCAATGAAGGAGCAATTATGAGCGAATGGGTATTGGGCATTATTGGCGGATCCGGTCTCTATCAATTGGACGCGTTGCAGGATGCCCAATGGGTTTCGCTGGATACGCCCTGGGGTGCCCCATCGGATGATCTGCTCGTCGGTCATATCGGTGAGGTCAAATGTGTCTTTCTGCCGCGCCATGGTCGCGGACATCGGCTTGGTCCGAGCCATTTGAATTTTCGCGCTAATATTGATGCGATGAAGCAGATGGGCGTGACGGATCTTATCTCCATCTCAGCCGTTGGATCGCTCGCCGAAGACCTGCCACCGGGGCATTTTGTTATTGTTGACCAGTTTATCGATCGCACTTTCGCGCGGGAAAAGAGCTTTTTCGGCGATGGCTTGGTCGCCCATGTTTCGGTCGCTGACCCGGTCTGTTCGCGCCTGTCCACTTGTGCCGCTGAGGCTGGGCGCAAGGCTGGCGCCGATGTTCGCGAGGGCGGGACCTATATCGCAATGGAAGGACCGCAATTTTCTTCGCGCGCGGAGAGCCATCTCTATCGCCAATGGGGCGCTCATGTGATTGGCATGACCGCCATGCCAGAGGCGAAATTGGCGCGTGAAGCAGAACTGCCTTACGCGCTGATCGGCATGGTCACCGACTATGATTGCTGGCGGGAGAATGAGGCACCGGTGGAGGTAGAGGCCATAATCGCGCAAATGCATAGCAATGCCGCCAAAGCCCGTGATTTGGTGACGCATCTCGCAAGCAGTTTGCCGACCAAACGCGAAGCCAGTCCGATTGACTCTGTGCTCGATTTTGCGCTGATTACCGATCCGTCTGCGCGTGATCCGGAATTGGTGGCAAAGCTGAAGAATGTCGCGGGGCGGGCGCTAGGCTGAACAGCTAGCACCGCCGAGGACACAAAAGCGCGCGCAATGCGGATGATTGAGTTTCACGGTTTGGGAGGCCTCTGCGAGCGTTGCTCCCATGTCAAATTGCGGATCATAAGGTAGCAGGGTACAGGCCGCGACCCGGGGGGCTTTTTCGCCTTTGCGCTTTACGACCATTCGGCTCGAGGCGCACATGATGCTCGCAGGTGCCACATCCAAGATGCCCCAGCAGGCTGTTGTAATTTCAGGGATGTCTGCTTTTTCGTCCATTTCCGGAAACAAGACCAAGGCCATCGGATCTTTTGCGTCGATAGAAAGATTATGGGCGGCAAAAAGTTTGGCATATCCCACGCGCGCGGCGGCCTCACTCTCACCCTCCAATTGCCGTCCGGCAATTGTGACGCGAAAACCATTCAAAGCTAACCAGATAAGCCCGTTTATGGCTTTGTCCCAGCTATTGGCACCGCGCTCTGCCTCATGCACTTGCTGCGTGAAATGATCGAGGCTTACTCTTAGGGTTAGCTTGTCGCGGTGCGGCAGGGCTAGCAATTGTTTCTCAAACCGCTGCATTGGTCGCATGGCGTTGGATAAGACCAGCACTTCAAAACCGCGCTCCAGACAGAGATTGAGGATCGGTATCATGTCGCCATTCATGAACGGCTCGCCGCCGGTGAAGGCGATCTCACGTGTCGGAAGTTCGCTATCCGCTATCTCGTCCAGATAAGAACGCACTTCATCGACCGAGATATAGACCAACGCATCATTGGTCGGAGAGCTTTCAATATAGCAGCTTTTGCAAGCAAGGTTACAAAGCGTGCCCGTATTGAACCACAAGGTTTCAAGGCCTGCCATTGCTACAGAGGCACGAGGCTCGCCACTCGCGGTTACCAGCGGGTTTTTAAACTTGTCGCGGGCGAGCGGCCGGGTTTCGGCAATTGTAAATGGAGATGCTGTTGTCATGCTTCTTGTTTCGCCCGGTTAAACCGCTTGGTTACATATCTGCAAATAAAAGCAAATGATTATGTGACTTTATCCAATAGGCTGGGCTTTCTGCGAACTTCAACCTAGCGAATATCGGGATAATGATCCGCAAGCCGTTTGCGGGCACCCATAGCCCACATCATGCCAACCTTTACATAGATCCAATTGGCCCGCCATCGGCCCCATGCGGCTATGCGTCGGTCGGATGTCCAGACCCAGCGCGGAATCATCCGCGTACGTCCAAATCGCGCCAATTTGATGCACAAATCTGCTTCTTCCATCACGATAACATCTTCGTCGCAGCCGCCAATTGCAAGAAACTGATCTCGCCGGAAAAACATCGCATGATCACCGAATAATAACCGTACGCCTTTGAAAAATAGCCAAGGCCGCATCAACAATGGAATATACCAAGTCTTTAACCAGTTATGGGCTGTCGACCCCCATCTTGTCCCACTTGGACCAGCAATGCGCGGCGTGAAACTGGCCAATGCCAATTTGGGATCTGCCATAGCTTTGCGGATTTCCTCCACAGCATCCACCGGTAAAATGGAGTCTGCGTGCAGCACACAAATTATGTCGCCGGTGGCTTGTGAAACGCCAAAATTTACTTGTGCCCCACGCCCGCGCTTTGGTGATGAAAGGACCGTTAGGCCGCCCTCTGCAGCCAGCTGCTTGGTTCCGTCCTCACTCCCGCCATCGACCAGCCGGACTTCATCAGCCGGTGGATCAAAGGCCTGGATGCACGCTATAGTCTGCGGCAATGCCTGTTCCTCATTCAAAGCGGGTATCAGGATCGTGACTTTACTCATAGTTGGTCCATAGCCATGTTCAGGCGGTCAACCAAGGCCACCGAGCAAGATCATCTGGCGTATCGCAGTCACTCAACGTTTCCAGAGTTTTGCAGGTCAAACCATGCGCGGTGACGCGCTTCATTGTCTCCGGTAAAACCTGATCCGTGCTCCAAGGCATATCTTCAAACAGGAACGGATAGGAACCGTTCACGCCAATACAATAATAGCCGCCATCTTCCGCTGGACCAATAACCACATCATGGTCCTGCAATGCCGCAACAGCACGTTCGACATGGTGATCCTTCAGGTCAGGTGTATCGGAACCAAAGAATAGCACTGGCGCAGGTTGTAATGCGGCCAGCAAGCGGTCGGTTAGATCGCCGTCCGGTTGCGCGACAAAAATCAGATCATCACCCAACCATTGTTCAAATGCGGCTTGGTCTGCTCCCGTATAGTGAATTTCGATTGAGCAATTGCTGGATTTCAATGTTGCGACGGTCCGCTCCGTCAAAATCTTGTGGACGGCCGCCGCTCCATCGGCGCCAATGGCCGGAATAAGACGCGTTTTGGCCTTTCCGGCATCGGGAAATCGCGTGAATAATACCGCTCTGCTGGGGCTTTGTTCCAAGAGATTATACGCCTTTTATCTTAAAAGAGGGAAGTGAGATCACACTATATCGTTTTCGACACGTTATGCGGTATTTCTCGACTCAAATGAAACTAAGATAGTATGCAGCGGTTATGGACGTAAAAAAGAGAAGACCTCAACATTAGACCATTGGTTTGCTACAACGGATGATGAACTTGAGGCCACGTATCAACTCGCAGCAGCATCATTTTCTTAATTCAACACTCGCTCTATTCCGTTCCCTTTCAATGCGGCGCTGGCGTCTCTTTGCGACCAACGATGCGGCCTCTCCTGGAGCATAATACATTCTTCCATCCCCCACGGCGCGCGCTTGAACGATCAATCCTTCGGGCATGATATGCAAGCGCTCGAGATCGGCACTGATAAGACGGCCACGGAATACAAATCCCTCAAGCGGTTCTGCCTTTAGCCATTCGTCGGCTTTTTGCAGGCCTTCATCATAATTTTTGGAAAAATCGTAGCTGATCTTGCTGATAAACGCCCTGTCGATTTCATCTTTGCTTACCGCCCCAACCAGTTTGTTGAACAACCGGCTATTGGTGCGACTGACCACAGACAGATTGGAAATTCCAATAATCTTGTTGGCAAGGTCCAGTCGTGGCCTTGCCAATATCCAGATTTTGCCTTCGACATCGCCAAGCCAGCTTATGGGTTCCTCGATGGTAAGGCCTATCCCTATGGCAATCTTGCCGCCATCAGCACCAAAAACCTCAACATCGTTAAAACGGGCCTGAACCTCCGTTCCGTCCTCCATTTTAACAGTTTGAAATTCTCCAAGCTGCAATGCTTTTTCAATTGGTTTTTGGAACACAGAATAGGGGATGTGGAAAGGAACATGGACCCGGATTCCCTCGGGCGGCAGCGACTTCATGAGGTTGGGAAGCGGCGTAACGTCGGGATCCTTTGGCCGATTGCCAAAAATCGTTTCCGTTTGCGCGCGTGCGGCAAGATTGACGATCAGACGCCGGCCACGAACGGTATATCCGGCAAACCCAATTTGCTGGGGTGTAAAACGGACCCAGATTTCAGGATCGGACTTGGCGCGAGCCGATGTGAAGCCTTCTTCCCAAATGGCTTGCGCCTTTTTCCGCGCATTTAGGTTTCGAATAAGTTGCGGCAAACGCCTCTCGATCTGTGCTGCAACTTTTCTAATTTCGGGATCAACACGCGATGAAAACTCAATCCGTTGGTCCAGAAAATCAATGCCGATCTTTGTACCCCAGTCATAATCAACATCGACTTTTGCGGACGGTTGCCAATTTTGGCTCAATGATAGCTTGGCACGCATTGTTACGATTACTGAACCGGTCGCCGTCTCGCGTTTGACAATACCGCCGATATTCTGCGCTTGAATGCGTGTACTGACGGGAATGGAAATTTTAAGATGCTGACCCGATCCGGTAAGGCGAATGCGTCCGCGTTCCACCTTGCCGACCAGGCGGCATGATATATCGGGAATCAACTTTGATTTCGTTTTGAGGCATATTTTTTGCGGCTCATTTATGTTTGCCAACCGCCAAGGCACGTCCTTGTTCAAGGCGTCCTCGAAAATCTGCAAGTTGCCACTGACAGGAATGAAGATGGTTGATGTCTGGTCTTCCAGACGCACTTCCGTTTTGATTTTCGTCGGCTCAGGCGCAGATAGCGGTTCGTCCAATCCAGATAAAAAGGCCCCAATTGCAAGGATGATCATTATCAGGACTACACCAAAACAGCCGAGGCCGATCTTGATCTTTCGACTTGAGAGATTGGGCATAGCTAGTCTCTGTCCTGGCAAATCAAATCGAACCTAATGCGCATTTTCCTGAGCGGCTCTCAATCTAATGATAAACTCGATCAAAAATGCTGTGGTAAGGCTAAACAAGATCAGGCCGTTTGCGGCGATAAGCCCTGACAATAGCCGCCATTCTGGTCCGATCACGATGTCACCAAACCCCAAAGTTGTGAACGAAACGACCGAAAAATAGAGCGATGTTTCCAAATTATTGAACTGACCCAAAAGTAAAAACAGGCCTGCCCAGAGCCACACTGCGATACTAAGCGCAACAAGCATCCAAAGCACCATCGCGGTCAGCGAAATCATGAGTTTTAGTATTTTACGACCGGAGACAAGCCATTTCCCGGCATGTGTCAGCCCAATAGTCGCCGCGCCAACAAAGCCGGCTGCGATGGCAACCGTCAGGCATATCAATGTCGATCCAATTAACAGTTGTGTGAACATAAGCCCCTAAATATATTTTTCTGATTGTTGCCGGAGAAATTCAAATCAGGCAAGCTATCCGCATAATCGATCCGGCGCGACTGTGGTGCTTTGCCATCCGACAGCAGGGGGCAGGCAGGCGGTTTTCTCAAAAAATCATCGCCTGTAAGATTGTCATTGATATTTGAAGCCCGTTTTAGCGCTCAAGGTAAGTAGCTAAATTCCCCTACGGATAGAGCGCGCAGTGCCGCTGTAACGCGGTTATCAACACCCAGCTTTCGGTAAGATCGTTCCAGATGCGTTATCACGGTGCTTTCTGCGATATCCAGTATCTCGGCAACGACACCATTGCTTTTCCCCTGCGCGACCCAGGATAAAACCTCTTTCTCTCTTGGTGATAATTTTACTGGGCGGGGCAATTCAACCTGCAAGAGCGCGCAATATTGCAGATGGGCAAATTGACAGCAGCTTTGCAGCAGAGCTATATCGGTAGCATCCATATCCGGTCTGGTTTTGCCAAAGCCAAGAGATACATAGCCGTTTCGACCGTTGGGTCCGAATACCGGAAGCATCAACCCTTCATCGACAGCAACGGAGGCGGCCTCGAGATATTCCATTTCTTTGGCGCTTGGGGGTGAAGCATATTCCAATTCCCGCCACCAATAGGCCCTTGTTCCAGACATAACCTGCCGGATAGACGGGTCGACCCCAATTAAATTTTGTGACTCAAACTGGTCTACCAACTCTTTGGGAAAGCCAACGGATATGACATTCACTCCTACGCCGTCCGAAGACCCCAGTTGCGGCAGATGATGATAGGCCACGGCCTGCAAGCGAAACCGCCTCGCATAACGCAGACACAAAATATTGAGGCTGCCGAAAGACTGGCATCGCTGCAAGCATGCGTGAAAGGATGCCATAAGCTCGGCAGCCGACTTTGCAGGAAGATATCGCGTGGAATGCATGAGGCTAATCTAAACCAGTTTTTCCAGCAATTATAATAGATTATTCCTCAGCGCAGTCTAAAGGAACAAGCGAGTCTCAACCATTGGTCGTAAAATCCAAGCTGACTGCCGATTTACGTTATGTGTCTTTCTAGAAAAAGAAACATGGATTAGCGGGGCATCTGCGCACCCACATGCATTTTTCCAAAGCCGTGTCCTAAACCTACAGGACAATAAAAACCCAATCATAGTGCTACGTAAAACTTCCCATTACCGAGAAGCGTCAAGCCATCGATGTAAAGATAAGCCGCGAAAGAGACTCAATCACATGACGAAGACAGCGAACAGGAAGGATTGAAATGTTGTCCTACAAAAAGATTTGCAAAGGCCTAGCCATTTCGTTCCTCACCGTCAGTTTAGCTGCCTGCGGAACCGCCACTAAATCCGTTCAAAATTATAATCCATCGGTCAGCTTGCGCGGATTGACGCAGGACCGAAGTGCCGAGCCAACTTTGGTCTATACGCGGACCGGTGCGCCCAATCTTGGCAATTATGACAGCTTCATCATTGATCCGGTACGGGTCAGCTATCGGGATGGCAGTATCAAAGGGCTCGACAAGGAACAGGTGCGGAAGATGCAGCGTAAATTTCGCGCTGAGTTGATCGCTGAACTAATTTCTTCAGATTATAATGTCGTCAAAAAACCTGGCAAGAAAACTATGCGGATCAGCATGACGATTGCAAATCTGAAAGCGCCTTCAGCGGCCTTGAATGTGTCCAACGTTGTTCTGCCATTTTCATTAAGTGTTGGTGAAGTGACCGTTGAAGGGGTTTTCCGCCAGTCGGCCAAGAACCGTATTGATGCTGTGGTGGTCAACCGCGCGCAGGGACAACGGCTGATGAATAAAAAGCCATGGTCAACTTGGGCGGATGCGGAACAATCTTTCAAAGAATGGGCAAAAGGTATTCGCAAAGCGGTCGATCGGGCGCATGGCAAGTAACCACTTGTTATGATAGTCCTATTCGTTGCAATCGACTCGACGAACAAGAAAATTGAATTCTAAGTTCAAATCGAAAGGGGATAACATGAAGCGTTATCGATATTTAGGAATTGCACTGGTGCCGGCACTGATGCTTACCGGCATACAACCGGTTGCGGCACAGGATCGCTATAGATATTGCCAGCAGCGGGCTTCCGAATTTTCAGGATATAACGGGCGCGTACCCGATCGTTACCTTCCCGGTGGCGCATTGGAAGGAGCTGCCAAAGGCGCCGTGACCTCCGGTATCGGCGGTTTGATCTTTGAAAAGAACAAGAAAAAACGGAAACGTAATGTACGGCGCGGTGCAGCGATTGGCGCGCTGGTTGGCGCCATCAAGCGCGGCAATGCCAAGAAAAAACAGAACCGGGCTGCCCGTAATTATCGACTTGAATTAGACGCATGCGTGCGCGGAGGATATTAATGACCTATTTTACAAACAAACTATTCACTAAATCGGCCATTCTCGGTCTGGTTTCGACTGCTTTGATGAGCACGTCCGCAGTGGCTCAAGATGAAGGCCTGGCACCCGCCACTCCAGTGGACTTGAAAGAGGTAAGCTGTTGGGATGTCGTCACATTGAACGAAGATGACCGGGCTTCCGTAATGACATTGCTTTACGGCTATTCTATCGCACAAAAAGGCAGCTCGATAATATCACCTGAAGCCGTTCAAGTGGCGATTGTCTTGACGATGACGGAATGTGTCGAGAAACCCGATACAAAAGTGCATGAACTATTGCTGGAAAAAATGAATCGCTAAATAGGTTGGCGTCGTTGCCATCCGACCGAAGGGAAGAAGCCATCCGATTTTCTCAAAAAATCGCCGCCTTTAAGATTGTAATTGGGTTAAGCGCTGGTCTTATTTTATCATCCTGCTCCGGCGGGGACGTTGAAGAAGCCGAAATTGTGCGCCCGGCAAAATTGCATGTTGTGAAGGCGTCGTCTGATAGATTTGATGCCAGTTTCCCGGCGATCATCGAAGCCGGGTCTTCATCAAAGCTTACTTTCCAGGTTGGCGGCCTGCTTGAAAGTTTACCGGTGCTTGAAGGCCAACCTGTTCGCAAGGGTGCCGTTATCGGTCGTCTCGATCAGCGCCGTTATCAAAATGCGGTCAATTCGGCCCGCGCACAATATGCGACGGCACAATCGGAATATCAGAGTGCGGCCAGACTTTTGGAAGAAGACGCCATTGCAAGAATTGTTGTTGAACAAAGGCGGGCCCAGCGGGATGTGGCGCGTGCCAGTTTGGACAGCGCCCAGAAAGACCTGAGCGACACCGTGCTGCGAGCCCCTTTCTCTGGAGTGGTAGCGGTAAAACATGCGACGCGGTATGAGAATATACAGGCCCAAGCAGATGTTGTGACATTGCAATCGATCGGCAGGGTGGAAGCCGTCGTCAGCGTCCCCGCCAGCGTGGTGGCCGCATTAGGCAATGATCCTAAAGATGTGACCGAAGAATATGTCGTCTTAAACGCCGCGCCTGATCTTAAAATCCCCGGCACGTTTAGATCAGCGACAACCCAGGCTGATACCCAATCGCAGACGTTCAAGGTCAAATTTTCCTTCACGCCGCCGCCTAATATGACTGTTTTGCCCGGGATGACCGGCACGGTTTTTGGAAGCAGGTCTTTGGTTGAAGGGGAGGGCGCAACGCACATATCGGTGCCGCTTGGTGCGATCCAAGCCAATGGCAAGGAACGATTTGTCTGGGTTGTCGACAAGAAAACGATGAAGGTTAAAAAGCGTAAAATACTGGTGGATAAGGATGTCGGCGAAGAGATCGCCGTAAGAAGCGGTTTGAAGGCCGGTGAGACGATTGTCGCTGCGGGCGCTGCCTATCTGCAAGAGGGGATGAAAATTCGTCCCTATAAGCCGTAAGCGGCGCGCATCATGGATCTTGCAGAGTTTTCGATTAAAAACCGGCTGATTTGTTTCATCGTGATTGCCATTGCCTTGGTTGGCGGTTGGTATAGCTTTCAAAATATTGCGCGCTTCGAAGATCCGGAATTCACGATCCGGACCGCGCAGGTGGTCACCACTTATCCGGGTGCCACGCCCGAAGAGGTCGCCAATGAAGTGACCGAAGCGCTGGAAAGTTCCATTCAGCAGCTTCAGGAAGTGGAGGAAATTCGGTCGGTTTCGTCAGCGGGTCGTTCGGAAATCAGCGTTGACATTCTCTATAAATTTTCTGGAGAAAAGGCGGATCTCCAACTCATTTGGACCAAGCTGCGCAACAAGGTCAACGATGCTCAGTCGCTACTTCCACCCGGTGTTGATGCATCGGTTGTAAATGATGATTTTGGTGATGTTTATGGGCTTTATTATCTGGTGACAGGTGACGGCTATACATCTGCAGAGCTTTATAAATATATCCGGTCACTGCGCACCGATCTGCTTTCGGTTGATGACGTTGCCAAGGTGCAGCCATTGGGGATGCAGCAAGAAGCAATCTATGTCGAAATCTCCCGCGAACGCGCCAATGCTTTGGGGCTGTCGGTTGATCAGATATATGGCGATCTAGCCCAACAAAACTCGGTTACGCCAGCGGGTGATATAAAGCTCGGTAACCGCCGATTGAAATTCCAGCCTACCGGTCAGATTGATTCCGTCGAAGCGATTGGCAATCTGGTTATTTCGACAGCCTCTTCCGGCACGATTGTGACGTTAAGAGACGTTGCGACGGTCACGCGCGATTATCAAGACCCGACCAGTTTCATTGTCCGCTATAACGGTAAGCCCGCCATCGCCATTGGTATATCCAACATTTCCGGTGCGAATGTCGCCAAAATGGGGGCAGCGATTGATGCGAAGCTGGAAGAAACCAAAAGCCTGCGTCCTATTGGTGTCGAGGTTCATGAATTTTATCATCAAGGCAAGATTGTCGAAACAGCGGTCGCCGATTTCGCGTTGAATGTGCTTGCCGCGCTTGTCATTGTTTTGGTCACGCTTTTCTTCTTCATGGGGCTAAGATCAGCCGTCGTTATCGGATCCGTGCTCGTGCTCACAATTGCGGCAACTTTGGCGACCATGTATCTGATCAATATCCCGATGCATCGGATATCATTGGGCGCACTCATCATTGCGCTTGGTATGCTGGTGGATAACGCGATTGTGGTCACAGAAGGTATATTGGTTGGCACGCAGCAGGGGCGCAAAAAGCTCGATATCGCCAAGGAGATTGTGAAGCGCACAAAATGGCCGCTGCTAGGCGGAACCTTGGTCGGTATCATTGCCTTTGCGCCGATTGGGTTCGCCCCGGGATCCACCGCCGAATTTACTGGCGACCTATTCTGGGTCGTGATGGTTTCCCTGCTTTACAGCTGGGTTTTTGCGATCACCGCCGTGCCGCTTTTTGCCGATATCCTATTCGCTGAACCAAGCGATGAACCGATCGAAGAAAAACCAGAGCATCCGTTTTTTGTGGCCTATAAGAATTTCATGCGGCAGGTTTTGGCGAAGTCGAAACTCGCGATCATCACTGTAGTGGCGCTGTTCGTGCTGTCGGTATTCGGATTCAGCTATGTCACGCCGGGCTTTTTCCCGCCTTCTACCAGCCCGCAGATTGTTGTAGATTTCAACCTGCCTGAAGGCACCGACATTACAGAGACCGACGCCAAGGTAAAACGCCTCGAAAAATATCTGATGAAGCAAGAGGGCATCAAGGACGTGCAGTCATTGGTTGGCATGGGTACGTTGCGCTACATGCTGGTCTATGGGCCGGAATCGCCTAGTTCAGCTTATGGGCAATTCCTGATCAAAACCGATGACTATGATGTGATCAAGGGACTGCTTCCCAAGTTGCAGAAGCATATCGACGCCAATTATCCCGATGCACAAGCCAAAGTCTGGCAATTCCAATTGGGGCCTGGCGGCGGCTCCAAGGTCGAAGCGGAGTTTTCAGGTCCTGATCCAATAGTTCTTAGGGAATTGGCAAATAAAGCTAAAGCGATCATGGCTGCCGACGGTGGTGCGATCTCGATCAAGGATGACTGGCGGCAACCCGTCAGCGTGATTGAACCGACCTATGATGCCGATAGCGGAAGGCGTTTGGGTATTTCCCGTGAAGATCTCGCCAACGCACTTAGGACGAATTTCTCTGGTCGGAATGTTGGTGTTTACCGTGAGGATGACCAGTTGGTGCCTATCATCGCCCGCGCACCAGAGCGCGAGCGGCTTGATGCAACCAGTATGCGCGGCATTCAGATCACCAGTCCGGTTTCCGGAAAATCCGTACCGATCCTAGAAGTGGTCGACGAGTTTGAAACCAAATGGCAAAATGCCAAATTGCGCCGCGTCGACCGGGTGTGGACAATCAACGCGCAATCAGATCCCTTGCCCGGCGAACTGGCGGCAGATCTGCTCGCGCGTGTCCAGCCTGCGATTGAAGATATTGCGCTGCCGGAGGGTTATTCGCTCAAATGGAACGGCGAAATTGGCGATAGTAGTGAAGCCAATTCAAGTCTTGCCAGTACTTTGCCGCTTGGTTTTCTGGCGATGGTGCTAGTCGTGGTCGTATTGTTCAATGCTCTTAAACAGCCCTTGATCATCTGGCTGGTGGTGCCACTGTCGCTCATCGGCGTCGTATTCGGATTGCTGCTAACTGGCACGGCCATGGAATTTATGGCTATTCTCGGTCTGCTGTCGCTCTCTGGGTTGCTCATCAAAAATGCCATCGTTTTGGTTGATCAAATGGATCTCGAAATCAGGGAAGGCAAACCTCGCTATGATGCGGTTCTGGACTCCGCTGCAAGTCGCGTGCGCCCCGTCATGATGGGGTCACTGACCACGGTATTAGGCGTTATCCCACTGTTTCTTGACGCTTTCTTCAAATCCATGGCCGTCGTTCTGGTCTTTGGTTTGACTTTTGCCACGGTGCTGACCTTGGTGATTATTCCGGTTCTCTACGTAATGTTCTTCCGGATTACGCCGGATGAAATTGCTGAGGCTGAAAGCACGGAGGCCGAAGCATGAACTATCTGACAAAGCCTCGCCTGTTTGCTGCTTTGCTTTCGACCACAGCGATATTGTCAGGCTGTGCAAGCGTATCACCGGCGACGCAAAGCGAGACTGCTTCGTCTGCATCCGAAAGCCTGCCGCCTATTCCGCCAAGTTGGACATCGGCACGAGAACGTATCGGCGATGTCAATGTTGGCTGGATTGCGGATTTCAATGATCCGTTGCTGGTTGAACTGGTCCAGGAAGCGCAAAAGAATAACCGCAACCTTCGCGCCGCGGCTGCCAATGTCAGGCGGTCATGGGCGCTAGCAAAACAGGCGGGATCGCCGTTGGTGCCAAGCGTTGGGCTTTCAGGTGATGCGACACGCCGTGAACCGCTTGAAAATGGCGCCGGCTCAACATCCCTTACACTCGGTGTTCGGATCGATTGGGAAATCGATATCTGGAACCGGATCGAAGCCGGTGAGCAGGCGGCGGTTGAAAGCGCCAGATCTGCGGAAGCGGGATATATATTCTCGCAATATTCGCTGGCCGGTGCTGTCGCACAATCCTATTTTGTGGTGATTGAATCCCAAGAGCAGATTGAGGTAGCGCAAAATATCGTGGATGCGCTGACCGAAATCGTGCGGATTGTGCGCTTGCGCTATCGCTACGGCTTCGCCTCGGCTTATGATGTGTCTCTGGCGCAGGCTGATCTGTCCAGTTCCATTGATACGTTAGAAGCAGCGCAAAATGGCAAGATCGAGGCTTTGCGAGCCCTGGAAGCCTTGATCGGGCGCTATCCAGGAGCGGATTTGGAAACACCGCAACTGCTGCCGCTTAATCCTAACCCTCCGGGGGCAGGCCTGCCGTCAGAATTGCTCCAACGGCGTCCAGATTTAATTGCAGCCGAACGCTCTATTGCTGCCGCGATAAACAGCCGCAAGGTGGCAGAGGCGGCAAAACTTCCCAGCATATCGCTCTCGAGTAGCTTGGGCGGCGCATCTAATGAACTGGGCAACCTGCTTGATCCGGCCAATGTGGTGTGGACATTGGGTGCAAATTTGCTTGCGCCTATATTCGACGGCGGCGCGCGTGACGCACAAGTCGAAATCAGCGAAGCCGATGTCCAGGCAGCTGTTGCCGCCTATGCTGATACGGCGATCAATGCCTTTACCGAAGTGGAAACCGCGCTGGATCGCGGTGTTTACTTGCGCAAACGACGCGCCGCTCTGGAAAATGCAGCGGAAGAAACTTCCAACGCGCTGGCACTTTCATTGTTGCAATATAAGGAAGGCGAGATTGATTTGATCGATGTTCTTTCCGTTCAGCAGCGAGTGTTTGGAGCAGATAGCAGTTTGATTTCTCTCAAACGGGCACAATTGAACCAATATGTCGAAATCAGTCTGGCTCTAGGCGGAGACTGGAATGAACCGCCGGTCAATGTCGACGACGAAGAGCAATAGGCAGAGCGATGGAATTTCTGTCCGATAGCGTGATCCAGTTTGACAGCTTCGTGACACTCACACTCGGTATTATTGTACTATTCATCGGCATCAAAATCACGGCCCGCATCGGCTTTCTGCAGAAATATAATATTCCCGAACCCGTGACCGGCGGCATCTTCGCATCGCTCGCGGCTTTGGCCCTTTATCTGGTTGGCGGTTGGGAGGTCGAATATGATCTGTTCACCCGTGACGTATTCCTGATCTATTTTTTTACGGCGATCGGTATCAACGCGCGCTTTGCCCAGCTTTTGGCAGGCGGCAAGCCGCTGCTTTTGCTGTTAGGGCTGACGCTGACTTATCTGGTTATCCAGGATACCGTAGGCTTTTTCAGCGCGCTCGCCATTGGTCAGCCGGGCGGTGTAGGACTGCTCGTTGGTTCCGCCTCATTGGCTGGAGGTCATGGTACCGCCATTGCCTGGGCACCAACAATTGCCGAGACTCAGGGCGTAACCAATGCGCTGGAAATTGGCGTGGCGGCTGCCACGATCGGCCTAGTCATCGCGAGCTTGATCGGTGGCCCGATAGCCAGCTTTCTCATGTCTCGGCACAAGCTGGAAAGCGCAGATGATTCCAAGCTTTTGGTCGGCATAGAATATGACAAAGAAGACCATACCAGCATCAACCATCTGAATATCATGGGCTCGATACTGATCATCCATATCGCGATGATTTTTGGCTATGGTCTCAATGAGTTCCTGACTGAAATTGGTCTAAAGCTGCCGTTGTTCGTATCCTGTATGATGGTCGCCATATTGATGACAAACACCATTCCGATGCTTTTCAAGAAAGTTGCGTGGCCCTCAGGGTCCAACGCCTTGGCCCTCATATCGGATTTTTCACTGGGCTTGTTTATCGCCATGTCCCTGATGGGAATGCAGCTTTGGGAAGTGGCGGACCTGGCAGGCCCTCTTTTCATATTGCTTGCTGCCCAGGTGATTGTCACCGTCTTGTTCATTCTTTTTGTGGTGTTCCCGGTCATGGGCCGAAATTATTTTGCAGCCGTGTTGAGCGCTGGTTTTGCAGGCTTTGGATTAGGAGCAACACCAACCGCGATTGCTAACATGTCGGCCGTCGCCAAATCACACGGACCTTCGCCGACGGCTTTCATCATCGTTCCGTTGGTTGGTGCGTTTTTCGTCGATGTGGCAAACTCTTTCTTACTCCAATTCTTCCTTTCACTATGAAAAATAGAAATAACAAGTTGCGAGAATTCGACCAAAATTGACACAACGAATACAGGGACAGATCCAATGAAAAGACTAGCATTCGCCATATCAGCAATGACAATTGGCCTTCTTCCATCTGTTACCTTCGCGCAAAATTCTGACAGTCAGGAAGCCGCTTCTGCAATTGACAGCCAGGCGGTGGACATAGCCAAAGCGTCAACAAAATTTCTTTCCAGCTTGCCCGCTTTGCAAACAGGCTGGTTTGTCACTTATGATGAAGTTGTCGCGGGCCGCGAGAAGAAAACCTATATTTGGAGCGGCTCCAGCGCGCTGGAACGCGGTAAAGGCTACCGATCAACCAGCGAACGCGGCGATACTACCCGCGAATATGTCTATGATGGAAAGTCATTTACCGTCGCGTCTCTTGACCGTGGATATTATGCGAGTTTGAGCATGACTGGTCCTTTCGATGACTTGGTGACAAACCTTCAAGACAACCATGGGATTACCTTACCGGTATGGGAAGTGTTCAGCGCGCAAAATGGCGATGCGTTCCTGAATGATGTGGTCGAGGCGACCTATCATGGCGTCACGCTGGTCGGCGGCACACCGGCCCACCATCTCTCGTTTCGCTCATCGTCAGAAGACCGCCAGATGTGGATCGCTACCGACCCGGAACGCCCTGTGCCGCTAATGGTCGTAGGCACGGATCCTTATCAGCAAGGCTGGCCGCAATATCATGCGTTTTTCCATAATTGGAACACAGCGCCCAAGTTCCAGCCTGACATGTTTTCTTTCGACACTGGAGACACGTTAAGGCGCGTCACGCTTCCCAAATTGCGTGCGGAGGCCGGTGGCGGCGAAATAGAAGCTGGCAATTAGGAGGAAGACGATGAAAAAACTTCTTCTCGCCTCAACAGCAGCCATCGCGATGCTATTATCATCGCCTGACGCTGTCCTGACACTGTCGTTTCAACCAGATAGCGCAGAAGCTCAGCGCGGTGGTTTTCGTGGCCCTGCACAAAAACCAGCTATGTCGCGTCCGCGTCCACAAACCCGACCTGCCTTTAACAAGCCGAGACCCTTTCCATCCGCGCGGCCAAGGCCCAGTGTCAATAGACCGATCACAAGACCAAGGCCTCGCCCGCAAACGCGACCTTCGCCTATCACGAGACCGAGACCAAGCTTGCGGCCAAATCTGCGGCCCAATCGGCCAAACCGGCCCAATGCTAATCGTCCCAGCAATGGGCGTCCTCCGGCGTGGAATAAGCCCAACCGGCCCAATCGACCGAGCACCGGTATGCCGGGCAATGGCCGTCCTCCAGCATGGAACAAACCCAATCGTCCTAACAAGCCCGGTGTCGGGCGGCCTCCTAACGGTAGACCACCGGCATGGAATAAACCGAACCGACCCAACAAGCCTGGCGCTGGTCGACCACCTGGATGGAGACCACCCCATTGGCGTCCGCCTAATTGGCGTCCTCCTTTCTGGCGGCCACCTTATTATCGTCCCGACCATCACTTATGGGGGCGCCCGCTCTGGTTCCCTAGACTAGGTTGGTATTATACTCATCCTGTGCGGAATTCGACGGCGGCCTTTGTCGGCGTCCTGCCGGATAATTGTGACGGTATCTATTCCGAAGATGAGACGCTCTATGAATGCAATGGTATCCTGTACCGGGAGACCTATCTGCGCGGTGTAATTGTATATGAGATTATCACCGATCTCGATGATCTGCGCTAACAGCATGACAACCATATTGATTTAAATATTCAGGAGCCTTGCAAATGAACCTTCTTTTTCGAACTATATTTGCCGCATGCCTTTCGCTTACACTCGCAGCTTGCATGACAACGCCCAGGGTCACCGTGGATAGCGATCCCGCTCAGGATTTCTCTATATACTCAACTTTTGCTTGGGCTTCCGGCAGTCCGATGATTGCGGTCGGCGACCATGACATCTCACCGTTATTAAAAAAAGAGATTGCAGATGCCATCAAGGCCAGTTTGACGGAGCGCGGCTATCAATATGTCACCGATATCAACAGCGCGAATTTTGCGGTGTCCTATACAGTTGGTGCCCGCGATAAAATCAGCGTCGATACTTATCCCGATTTCTTTTTCCGTGATAGGGTCAACTGGGCATGGGGTGGACAGTATTTTAGGCCATTCCCATCAAGCCTTCCCGTCGAGCGCACTGTGATCAACAACTACACCGAGGGGACGTTGTCCGTTGATATATATGACGTAAAACGGAGAATTCCCGTGTGGCATGGGGCCGCCAAAAAGCGTTTGTCACGCAAGGAACTGAAAGGCGAAGATACGGATATTCCAACGGATGTCCGAACTCTGTTAGCCGGGTTCCCACCTCAATAGGGTACGCGGAGATGTGGCCACTGCATTCCACTGATCGGACGGGAATGACAGATGAGTTTAGACGTTGAGCAACGCTGACCGTTCTGCGCGGCGGTTCGAAGGGATAATCGTATGAACAACGACAATGCAGCCACATTGCTGCTGTTAAAAGACAGTCTAGATGAAGCTCAAATATCTGTGCGCGCTTACGATACCAAGGCACAAATTGTTGGTGTGGGCTATATTTTTGCACTGAATGTGATCGGTCAGATCGGGAATTTACTGACACATAAAGAGGAAACAGGCCTCGCCACGATCATTGTCGCCTGGACGATCGTTATCTTGCCGATCATGCTCTTCGGATATGTGTTATATCCTGCGCGAAAATCCGTTGCACAAGTTGCCGACGATGCTGGACCAAAGCACATGCTTTACCTCCATCCGGAGAGATATGGCAGCGCATCAGCCCTCATTGAGGCCGCGAAAGAGTGCAACCCAACGGACGAAATCGCCTTCGAATTGTTGAAAATATCCGAACTGCGCGAAAGCAAACGAAAGCGGTTCGTTCGCGGTCTAACAGCGGCAGGAATTGCGTTTCTACTGCTCTTCGCTAACCAGATTTTTGTGAGTGTCTCATGAAGCGGGCAAGAACCGGCCACTCTCAAAAATGTGGGGATTGAACATGGGAAATCTATCGAAATATGCTGGAATAGCTGCCTGGATCGCGCTCATTATACCTGTTGCTTTCGGTAAGTTTGCGGAGCTGTTCTATGTTGCAATGTTACTAGGAATAGTGGCAATATTGCTAGGCTTTATGGGGAAGGGCGAAGCAGATCAGAGTTCGTCTGCCAAAATTGGCATGCTTACTGGGGGATTTGCCCTTGCCATCAATTTTCTGACAACTCTTCTTTATTAGCGCAAGCTGCGTTGAGTTTTAGAATACCCGTAGACTGTATTTTGATAAGCTAAGCAACGCGAACAGAGTCTCGTAAGCCGTGATGAGCACGGTTCCAAAAGTACACTTTCGAGATAAAGGGGGCACAAGGCTATGTGGGCAAGAATGGCGTTACGTAAGTTAGTACACACCTGATTGGCTGTAAGATCGCCAAGCGTGGGTTGTTGAATCATATCAACGGGATATGGCCGCGTAAATAATGGGCAAACTGAATATCGTTGAGGTTGTAGAGAACTTGCCCGAGCATAAGCCGGTTTAGGCGCTCAGGCCACGCCGCTGGACTCTATGGCGACGGCCTGATCAGTCAGACGGCTCTCGTAAAAGCCATGATAGGATCAGCGCCAGATCCAACAGCGTGATCAGTTGCCTTAATTCATTCTGTGGGAACGAATGTGGGAACGTCAAACCCACTATTTCTATAGATGCTGATTTTTCAATGGTTTAAGAGCAAGTAATGGCTCCCCGAGTAGGATTCGAACCTACGACATTTCGATTAACAGTCGAACGCTCTACCGCTGAGCTATCGGGGAACAGGCTCGATTGTTAGCCGAGACTTTCTTTGTGAAGCGCGCCTATAACAATGTCATTTGCTTGCCGCAAGCCATCAAACAACAAATTGTTCCATTGCAATCCGATCGTCTAACGCATGTTCTGGATCAAACAACATAGACAGCGTTTGATTCCGGTCGATGGAAACCGTCACTTTGGCAACATCGCGTACTTCTTGTTGGTCTCCAACCGCGCTGACAGGCCGTTTTTCGGCGTTTAGTACCTTGATACTGATTGGCATTTTGTCCGGTAAAATAGCGCCTTTCCAGCGGCGTGGACGAAAGGGACTAATCGGAGTCAATGCCAGTAGATTGGATCCGAGTGGCAGTATCGGCCCATTGGCGGACAAATTATAGGCTGTCGAACCCGCCGGTGTGGCTATTAAAACACCGTCACACACAAGTTCTTCGAGCATGATTCGGTTATTGACCTCGATTTCGAGCTTGGCTGTCTGTCGGGTCTCCCTCAGCAGAGAAACTTCATTGATCGCGGGCAGTACAAAGCTGGCACCGGAAATAGTTTCGACCTCCATTTTCAGAGGCCGCACTTTGAACGGGCGGGCGCCTTCAATGCGGCGGACCAAGTCGTCCTCGTGCCAGTTGTTCATCAGGAACCCAACCGTACCCAGGTTCATACCATAGACTGGCATGATTTTACGCCGGTTGAGCATTTGATGCAGGGTTTGCAGCATGAAACCGTCGCCGCCTAACACAACAGCCTGATCGGCTTCTTCAACTGGTACCCAGTCCATTAAAGATTGAAGCTTTGTTCCCGCCTCCTGAGCTTGCGGGGTGGGGGACACGATCAATGCCCATTTTATATCACTCATCCGCCCGTAACATTCATGTGACGCTCCAATATGTCTGCGGACCCATCTAATTGCGCATTAAAATCATGTCGTAACGGTTTGAGCTTCAAAGCTTTCTGAAGCAACCGATCAACAGCCTCAATTCCTTCATTGCGTACTGCGGCACGTAAATCAACATGTGCGTTATGACCAAGACACATAAATATTTTGCCATCCGTCGTCAGGCGCAGCCGATTGCAGTTATCACAAAAGTTGTGACTGAGCGGAGTTATAAGACCAAGTCGGAGGCCCAATGGCTCGATGGCCATATAGCGGGCTGGTCCAGCACTTTTATGAGCAATTATGCTAGATGAATATTGAGCCAATAACGGTGCAATAAATTCCTCCGCAGGAATATGCTCCAGTTTTCTATCTGCTCCAACATCGCCCAATGGCATTGTTTCGATGATCGTTAGGTCGTGACCGTTTCTGGCGCAATATTCTGCCATTGGCAAAAGCGCATCCTGATTGAAGCCGCGTAGCCCAACCATATTGATTTTAATCTGGATACCAGCCTGCTTGGCTGCATAAATTCCAGTTAGCACCTGCTCGACTTTTCCGCCGCGCGTTATTTCTGCAAAATCTGCGGGATCGAGCGTATCCATGCTGACATTTATGCGGCGCACATTGTTGCTGGCCAAATGGTCTGCATATTCGCTCAATAATGTTCCGTTAGTCGTCAAAGTCAATTCTTCTAGTTCACCAGATTTAACCTTGCGTCCAAGCCGTTGGATGACATCACTCATATCACGTCTCACCAAGGGTTCGCCCCCGGTAAGGCGAATTTTTTTGACGCCATGACTAATGAAACGCTCGGCAATTAGTGTGATTTCTTCTAGCGTTAGAAGCTCAGCCTTTGGCATGAACGTCATGGTTTCTGACATACAATATTGGCAGCGAAAATTGCATCGGTCGGTAACCGATATGCGCAGATAGTCGATTTTACGGCCAAATCCGTCCAACATCATCATATTCCATTTCTATAGCTGGCCGAAATGCTAGCGTTTTGTTTAGATGCAAGCAACGGCCTATAAAGATTTAGCGGCTATGGAAAAGGATAGGAAATTGTTGCACTCTGCCAAAGCGCGGCACATCGGGAAATGGGGACACTAGCAGTCATTCAAAAGTCGCAATCATTATCGGGGCAGGCAGGTATGAAAAACTTGTTTCTATTGTCTTTCCATGACCGGGATCCGCTAGCGACGAGAGTTTCTGCTGGAGGCTGGCAGGTGAGCTCTGCTCGGCGCAAGGATGGCGTGCGAGGACGGTTTCTATCGTCTAATGCGTTAATCGCGCTTGTGGACTTGCGTGATTCCGTTGACGATGGACTGACCGCAATTGTCGATTTGGCGGGCCTGGATGAAAATCATGGAATAGCCATTCTCGCTTTAGCGGATGAGGGCTTGCAAGACGATATTGCCGCAAAATGTCATCATGCCGGCGCGACCCATTTTTTGGATATTGCCAATCCCCATGCCAATCTCGAACAGGCCATAAAATTTGCCTATCGCTATGTTGAAAATATCCGTGGTGGAACGGAAGCAACGCATGATTTCAATAAATTACTGACGCAAGTTGGTGAACAATGGTCGTTTTCAAAGCTCGCCGTCAGTCAACACTGGGTAAGCGAGAAATTGGAATCAAGTTTGCCTGAAATTAGTTTTGAAACCTACCCGGCGACAGGAATCTATAGAAGTTTGTCAATCGAGGAGCGCTTACGTGTCCGAGGAGCGATGGAGCGGTTGCGCTCTGGAGCTGCGCAGGCGGCCGTTGCTCACTCACTAAATGGTCATAAAATCATCCATCATTTGTATGATTCCGGAGAGCGAATTTATGGCCGCTTGGAACGTGTCATGGACAATGAAACGGACCTTGGCTGGGCTGGGCGGGATTTGTTATCGGGCTTGCGCAATGGCTCAGCGGCTCGGAATTGGATGAGTAACCGCCTTGCGAACGGTCACAATCTTGGCTTGATCATGTTTGGTTTAAAGAATTTCGCGACAATCAACGCGGCCTATGGGCGTACTATCGGTGACGAAATCATGCGCCGTATTGGTCAAAGACTAATTACCGAAACTATCGATCATTCTCCAGATCAAAGCCTAGTGGCTAGAATGGATGGACAAAATTTTGTTGTGGTGATGGAATTGGATAGTGACTGTGCTGATGCCTCCCAAAAATATGCCCGCTATGCGGAAAAATTGCTTAGCCGGGTCTTTGAACCCATTTCTGTTGAAGCTCGTGATATCGGATTAGTCGCACGGGCAGGGGTTGCGATTGCAAGCGAATCGCAGGATGAAACCCTATTGATAAGGCGAGCAACACTTGCTTTGGCAGAAGCGATGGTCTCCGACGCGTTACCTTTGAAGATAAGCGGTTCCTCTGAAAAAAATATCCTGCTGGAACAGCAATTAGAAGCAGATTTGGCCCATGCTTTAGAGCGCGGGGATATAGCCATTGCACTCCAACCGCAGATCAAGGTGGAAACAGGGCAGTTGATAGGTGCGGAAGCCTTGGCGCGCTGGAACCATCCGAAATTGGGTTTTCTAGGAGCGGCGACGCTGTTTTCGGTAGCGGAACGCGCAGGTCTAATGGAGCTATTGTCTTCGCATATCCATAAGCTTGCTTTCAAAACAGCGGGGAATTGGCCAGAGAGTCTTTCTTTCTTGCGCCTATCCATTAACGTCACCGCTGGCGATCTTGCTAATGCTGATTTTGTCAAAGACATGATGCAGGGCATTGAAAATGCCGGTTTTGAAACTGCACGAACAACTTTGGAAATTACCGAAAGCGAGTTAATTGGTGACCTTAGGAGCGCGGCACAGCGTCTTACTGCGCTGAGAGAACAGGGGCTGCGCATCGCGATTGACGATTTTGGAACAGGCTATAGCAGCTTATCCTATCTGAAAAATCTGCCGGTCGATTATCTTAAGATTGATAGTGGTTTGACTGGTGATATCAGCGGCTCAACCAAGGATCAGGTGGTCGTCAAATCCATCATTGAGATGGGCCATAGTCTGGGCCTGTCGGTCATTGCCGAAGGCGTTGAGACAGAAGCGCAGCTAGCAACGCTTGCAGAGCAAGGTTGTCAGTATTTTCAAGGTTTTCTGAGATCTGGACCAATTTCAGCGGAAGAGTTTGAGATATTTGCATTGCGGAGTAACTGATGTGATCCCTGTTAGTTTTGATTTTGTTGAGCGAGTTTTGACAATCCATTGCTCAACTGCGTTAGACCGTGAAGTCGGGATCGCGGATCACGCCAGCGCCGTTCGATAAACAGCTTATTATCCGGTCTGATCTTTGCCGTTCCTTTCAAACGTTCGGCATAAGCGAGCAGGCCGGGGACATTCGGGAATTTGTCCTTGTGAAAGCTGACCAAGGCGCCCCGTGGACCCATTTCAATCTTGGAGATATGGGCTTTGACGCAGTTCATCTTGATTTCCATCAGCTTGAGCAAATTGTCCGTTTCTACCGGCAATTCTCCGAACCGATCAATCATTTCTGCTGCAAAGGCTTGAATATCTTGATGAGTATCAAGCCCGTTCATGCGGCGATAAAGGCCCATGCGGAGTGATAGATCAGGCACATATTTTTCAGGAATCAGGATCGGCGCGTCTACGGTAATCTGTGGTGAGAAATTCTCAGGTCCAGCATCCAAGCCGGCTCCTTTGGCCTTGGCTTCCAGAATGGCATCTTCCAGCATTGATTGATAAAGTTCAAAACCAACCTCGCGGATATGGCCAGATTGTTCGTCGCCAAGCAGATTGCCAGCACCGCGAATGTCAAGATCGTGGCTGGCTAGCTCAAATCCAGCGCCGAGACTATCGAGGTCGCCGAGGATTTTCAGCCGTTTTTCAGCCTTTTCGGTGATGATCCTGTCTTTTGGCGTCACCATATAAGCATAGGCACGGGTCTTAGAACGCCCGACTCGACCGCGTAATTGATAGAGTTGGGCGAGCCCAAACCGGTCGGCGCGGTGAATGATCAGAGTATTGGCGCTTGGAATATCAAGACCGCTTTCAACGATTGTCGTTGCCAAGAGCACATCATATTTCTTGTCATAAAAGGCTGACATGCGTTCTTCGACCTGTGCCGGAGGCATTTGGCCATGAGCAACAACAAAACTAATCTCGGGCGCATATTCTTTCAGAAATTCTTGGATTTCGGGAAGGTCAGCGATGCGAGGAACGACGATAAAACTTTGCCCGCCGCGATAATGTTCGCGCATCAACGCTTCTCGCAGTGGAATTGGATCCCATGGCATCACATAGGTGCGGACCGCGAGGCGGTCGACGGGCGGTGTTTGGATCACGGATAGCTCGCGCAAACCCGTCATCGCCATTTGCAACGTTCGCGGAATCGGCGTCGCCGTTAGCGTCAGTACGTGCACATCTGCTTTCATCGCCTTGAGTCGCTCTTTATGCGTGACACCAAATTTTTGCTCTTCGTCGACAATGATCAAGCCAAGACGTTGAAATTCGATTGATTTGGCTATTAGGGCGTGCGTGCCAATAACAATGTCGATCTTGCCATCCGTTAGGCCTTCTTTGGTCCTCTTTGCTTCGGCAGCAGGTACAAGACGCGACAATCGGCCCAAATTGACCGGAAAAGGCCGGAAACGTTCTTCAAAGTTACTGAAATGCTGGCGTGCGAGCAGGGTCGTCGGCGCTATGATTGCTACCTGCATGCCCGCCATGGCAGCCGCAAAGGCAGCGCGCATGGCAACTTCCGTTTTGCCAAAACCGACATCGCCGCAGACGAGCCGGTCCATGGCTTTCCCAGAAGCCATATCGCTAAGCACTTCTTCAATCGCCTGCTGCTGGTCGTCCGTTTCCTGATAAGGGAAGCGGTCGACGAAACCTGCCATCTCGGTTGCTTCAATCCTTGCTGGTGTCGCTGGTTGTAAGGCGCGCGCGGCAGCAGTTCTTAACAGCTCATGCGCAATTGCTCTGATGCGCTCTTTGAGTTTCGACTTGCGCCTTTGCCAGCCTTCACCACCTAATCGATCAAGAACAACCGTTTCACTGCCTTCGCCATAGCGGCTAAGCACGTCGATATTCTCAACCGGAACAAATAGTTTGTCGCCGCCCGCATATTTTAGCGCAACGCAGTCATGCGGGCTTTCGCCGACCGGAATGGATATAATGCCTTCATACAGCCCGATACCATGTTCCAGATGAACAACCAGGTCGCCCTGGCTGAGCGCTGACAATTCCTCGATGAAAGCGTCTCCGCTTTTCCGCCGTTTCGATTTACGCACCAAGCGGTCACCGAAAATATCCTGTTCGGTAAGCAGCGCGATGTCTTCGGAGCGGAATCCAGAGGCCAACGGCAAAACGGTCAGTGCAACGGATGCTCCGGCTTCACCGCAGGATTTCCAATCATCACATATTGTTGTTGCGTTTACACCATGGTCCTGCAGCAGGTCGAACAGCCGCGCGCGGGAGCCTTTGCTATAGCTCGCCACTATGGCGGTTGTACCTGTTTTTGTTAGCGTATTAAGATGAGCCGCCAGCGCTTTATATATATTCTCGTTCCGCGCGCGTTCGGGAGAAAAATCGCGAGGGGATGACACCGACAAGGAAAGCACGGTTGATGATTCCGGCTCGTCAAATTCACTGATGACGTGGATCGGACTGTCTGACTGCTGTGCTCGCCATTCCGATGGCTCCAGATAGAGCATCTCCGGTTTTAGCGGTCGGTAGCTCGACAAATTTGCTTTGTCTGCTTCCTGACGGTTCTTGTAATAATCCGCGATAGAAGCAAATTGGGCGTCTGCCGCGGGAGTCACGGCCGCGTCACGGACAACCAGTGTGTCATCTGACAGATAATCAAAAAAGCTGACCAAACGTTCTTCTATGAGTGGCAGCCAATGCTCCATGCCGGAAAGTCTCCGGCCTTCGGATATGGATTGATAGATCGGATCGCTGGTTGAGACGGCACCGAAAAGTTCCCGATAGCGCGTGCGAAATCGCGTAATGCTGGTTTCGTCGAGCAAAACCTCTGAAACTGGTAAGAGATCGAATCCCTCAACCTTTCCAATTGTCCTTTGATCCGCGGGATCAAATTGACGCAAAGTCTCTATTTCGTCACCGAAAAGGTCAATACGAAGCGGCATATCAGCGCCTGGTGGAAAAAGATCGATCAGCCCGCCACGCGCAGCAAATTCGCCGCTATCCGCCACTGTATCAACACGAACGAAGCCATTGGCATAGAGAAAGGATACCAGTTTTTCTTGTTCGATAATCGTGCCCGGAGCCAGTCGCGTAACCAGTTCCTTTATCCGGGTGGGTTCCAAGACGCGCTGCGTCACGGCATTGGCCGTCGTCACGACCAATTGCCCGCCAGAGACCGGCTGTGCGAGGCGTGACAATGCTGCTAACCGCTCTGATGTCGTATGAAGCGCGGGAGATGCGCGATCATAAGGCAGGCAGTCCCAGGCAGGAAACTCGATAATTTCCAATCCGGGCTGAAAATAGCGCGCGGCTTCAGCCACGGCACTCATGGCTGCGTCATCGGTTGCAATGAACACAGTCCGACGGCCCGATTGGACCGCTATGTCCGACAAGCAATATGATCGATAACCGGCTGTCACTCCAGCCAGAGTCAATCCACCGTCGGAGGAAAGTAATTTATCTAAATAGGACACTTAAATTTTCTGTTTCAGTTCGATTGCGGAGAGTTCATTTGGTGAAATCGAAATAGTCGAGTTTTTGCATGGCGACCATTTGATTGGTTTGAAACGGGGCAGGGGGTTGCTGCTTGCCAATGGCCCAAGCCATGATATCGACATCTTCTTCTTCAAGCAGCTGTTCGAACCAATCGATCTCGGCATCCGACCAACTCTGGCCCCATTTGTCGAAAAAGCCGCCAATCATATTGTCAGCCTCGCGTGTTCCGCGATGCCAGCTGCGAAAATGCAGTCGTTTCAGCCTGACGTCGCGTTCCATGTGTGCTCCTGATCCAAGACATGTTGTTTACGCAATGGTGTGCGGACTCCTTCTGGTATATCGGGCCTGCTTGCGTATATAGGCGGATAGACATGCGGCCCGAGATACTCAATCCATTATTTGGCGAAACACAGTCGCTTAAAGGTGTTGGCAAAGCGCTTGCCAAGCCGCTGGAGAAATTGCGTCTGATTCGAGTGAAAGATTTACTCTATCATAAGCCCAGCTACTGGATGCGGCGTAAGCGCGTAGAGGAGCTGGATGAGGCAGATGTTGGTCTAACAATTATTGCTGAAGTGACTCCCGCAGATTATCGCAGCGGCGGCCCCCGTAGCCCGTTCCGTGTGCAGGCCACCGATGCGCAGGGCAATTTTATCAGTTTAACATTTTTTGGCAGAAATACAGGCTGGCCAAAGAAATTGCTGCCTCTGGGCGAGAGTAAGATCATTTCCGGAAAGCTGGAACGCTATGGGGATGAGCTGCAGATGCTGCACCCTGATGTGCTGGAATTAGCCGAAGAGAAAGATATCGCGCTGGTGGAGCCGATTTATCCGCTGGCCGACGGCCTGGGCAACAAACGGATGGGACAATTGGTCAAGCAAGCGGTGGGCCTTGCGCCGGAACTGCCAGAATGGATTGAACCAAGCCTACTGGAGTCGAAAAAGTGGAATGCGTGGCGGAACGATATCGTTGCGCTGCATAGCCGCGAGGAAGCAAATCAATCTGACCGGCTCGCCTATGACGAGATTTTCGCCAATCAATTGGCGTTTATGCTGGTGCGTGCAAGCAATCGCCGCAAAAAGGGCGTGTCGATTCAAGGTGATGGGCATTTGCGGGATCAGATCAACCTGCCTTTCGAGCTTACTGGAGCGCAAAAGCGTTGCATTTCAGAGATTGAAGGCGATCTAGCCCAATCATCACCTATGCTGCGACTGTTGCAGGGCGATGTGGGGTCAGGAAAGACGCTGGTTGCGTTGATGGCGCTGCTCAGTGCTGTTGAAGCGGGTTATCAAGGCGCGCTTCTGGCGCCAACGGAGATTTTGGCCCGGCAGCATTTTGAAGGCCTCCAGAAGCTGCTGACCGGCTTGCCAGTGAACCTCGCCATTCTGACCGGACGGGACAAGGGCAAGGTCCGGGAGTCGACTTTAATGGGCCTTGCCGATGGCTCGATCCATATATTGGTGGGCACACACGCGATTTTTCAGGAAAAAGTACAGTATCGCAAGTTGGCCATGGCTGTCATTGATGAGCAGCATAAATTTGGTGTTTCACAGCGCCTGATGTTGACCCAGAAAGCGGATCATACGCCGCATCTCCTTGCAATGACAGCCACGCCGATTCCGCGAACGTTGACCCTCAGTCAATATGGCGAGATGGATGTTTCGCGTATAGACGAACTGCCGCCTGGTCGGCAGGCAATCGAGACCCGTGTGATTTCTGACGGCCGCTTGCCAGAGATTGTTGATGGGCTTGCCCGGCATATGGCTGCTGGTGGTCAAGCCTATTGGGTCTGTCCGTTGGTGGAGGAAAGCGAAAAAAGTGATCTCGCAGCGGCCGAAGAAAGAGCGGCGCTCTTAAAAACGCGATTCGGAGATCAAGTCGGCCTTGTGCACGGACGCATGAAGGGCCCTGAAAAAGACGCGGTGATGGAACGTTTTCAGCAAGGCGATATCCAATTGTTGGTTGCCACTACCGTGATCGAAGTTGGAGTTGATGTGCCCAATGCGAGTTTGATGATCATAGAGGCGGCCGACCGCTTTGGATTGGCACAACTCCATCAGTTACGCGGGCGCGTGGGCCGGGGGGATGTTAAATCCAATTGCCTGCTATTGCGCGGGGATACACTCAGCGAAACGGCGCGCGCGCGCCTTACCTTGTTGCGGGAAACCAATGATGGCTTCAAAATTGCTGAAGAGGACCTGCGGTTGCGGGGCGCAGGAGAGTTGCTTGGCACCCGTCAGTCGGGCGATGCTGGCTTTAGGATAGCTTCGCCGGAACAGATATCGAATCTGATCACAGCGGCCACCGATGACGCGCGCCTGTTGTTGGATCGCGACGGAGGGCTAGACAGTGCACGCGGACAGGCAGCGCGGATTGCATTATATCTTTTTGAACGAGACTGGGGCGTTAGCCTGCTTCGCAGCGGATAGTCTTATTTCGGGTTTACATGTCCGATTTTATCAAGCATCGCGACGAAATCCGGCTCTCGGATCACGCGCTCAAATTCAAAGCCCGACCGACCGCTGTGGGACCAAACTAGAAATGCTTCGATGCGGCCAGCGACGGGCAAACGAACGACAACCCGATCACCTTTATTCAGTTCTACCTCATGGATAAACTGACACCCATGAGCGGAGATGTTGCTGAGTTTAACCGTAAATTCACCATCTTTACGTGTTTCGCAGATCGTCTCAAAATCAACGGGAAAACGCGTTGCACGACGCATTTCCGGCGTTTTCGGGTTGGATGGGCTTGGCATTAAAGACGCTCCGTCAGTTAGTGAAACCCTTCATTAACTTAGTTTTCCGAAGAAAAGGTAAACCGGCGTAAATATGCTCGAGATTTTACGCTGCGCGCCTCAATAAGCCGTGTTTTTTCTTACCAGCGGATATTTTTATATCAGTATCTGCGATGGAAATCATCGCGCCAGCATCCTTGACCGGTTCGTCATCAATCCGTGCGCCACCGCCGGCGATCATCCGTTTGGCTTCCCCTTTGGAAGCGCAAAAACCGATATCGACTAAGGCGTTGAGCATTGAAATTTGTTCTTCGGCAACCTCCAAGACCGGTAAGTCCCCACCCGACTGGCCTTGCTCAAAAGTCTTTTGGGCAGTGCTTGCCGCATTTTTCGCTGCGTCATCACCATGAGCCATTGCCGTTGCTGCATCGGCGAGGATTTTCTTGGCCTCGTTAATCTCCGCGCCTTCGAGCGATTCTAATCGCGCGATCTCATCGATATCAATATCGGTAAACAAACGCATGAATCTACCCACATCACGATCATCCGTATTGCGCCAGAACTGCCAGTAATCATAAGGACTTAGGCGATCTTTATTCAACCAAATAGCACCGTCGACAGACTTGCCCATTTTTGATCCATCAGCCTTTGTAATCAGGGGGGTGGTCAGGCCGAAAAGCTGTGCGCCATCGATCCGGCGACCTAGTTCGATACCATTAACGATATTTCCCCATTGATCCGAACCACCCAACTGCAAGCGGCAGGCGTGCTGACGAGATAGCTCAAGAAAGTCATAAGCTTGCAATATCATATAGTTAAATTCGAGGAAGGTGAGGGGCTGCTCTCTATCGAGACGCAATTTTACCGAATCGAATGTCAGCATCCGGTTGATCGTGAAATGACGACCAACATCACGCAGAAACGGGATATATTCTAAACTATCCAACCAATCGGCGTTATTGATCATGATGGCGTCGGTTGGCCCATTGCCAAAGGTCAAGAACCGCTCAAAAGATGATCTTATTGATGCAATATTTGCGTTTATGCCATCATCGTCGAGCAGCTTGCGAACTTCGTCTTTGCCAGACGGATCTCCGACCTTTGTGGTTCCACCGCCCATCACGACAATTGGTTTATGTCCAGCTTGCTGCAAACGCCGTAAAAGCATGATTTGCACTAGGTTGCCGACATGCAATGAAGTAGCCGTTGCATCAAAACCGACATAACCAGGGACAATTGTTTTAGCTGCTAGCTGATCCAATCCATCAGCATCAGTTAATTGGTGGATATAGCCGCGATCATTCATTAAGCGGAGGAGAGCAGATTGATAGTTGGTCATGGAGTGGTTCGTTACATGCAGCAGAGTAAAGTCGCAATATGCGTTTGAACCTGCGGTGTCATCCGCTAACGCCTGTATCTGTGGTTCAAGATATTTCTTTGACCTATGAGTGGCGAGCGCATGGTAGCTTGTGGATGCGGTATGATGCGGAAGTGCCGCCCCGTGATCTGGAGTTACCCGAGCCGACGGATCCCAAGCGTGCCGATCAGTTATGGGAAACAACTTGTTTTGAGTTGTTTCTTCAGGAAGTGGGCGCAAACAGATATTGCGAGTTTAACTTCTCGCCATCGAGATGTTGGGCTGCCTACCAATTTTCCGCCTATCGCGATGGTATGCGTAACCTTCAATTGCCGAAGTCGCCGGATATTATTCTTGAATCGAGCGATTCTCATGTAGCGATGGAAGTGACGCTTGGTTTGCCGGATATATGGGGAAATGCCGCTTTGAACGCCTCCTTTTCGGCTGTAGTTGCCGAACACGGTGGGCCCAAATCCTATTGGGCTTTGTCACATCCGCCGGGTAAGCCGGATTTTCATCACAAAGATTGCTTTACGCATCAACTGAAGGCAGCAGGTAATTTATGAAATTTGGAATTGATCGACTTCTCGCTGAACCAGAATTGCGCGCACCGCTTGTCGGTAAACGGATCGCACTATTGGCGCACCCGGCGTCCGTCACGGAAAACCTGACCCATTCGCTGGATGCGTTGGCGCAATGCGATGGCATCGAGCTGAGTTCAGCCTTTGGCCCACAACATGGCCTGCGCGGTGACAAACAGGATAATATGATCGAATCACCAGATTATGATGATCCGGTTTTGGGAATTCCGATATTCAGCCTTTACGGCGAAGTGCGTCGACCGACCAAGGAAATGATGGACAGCTTTGACGTTATCCTGATTGATTTGCAGGATTTGGGTTGCCGAATATACACGTTCATAACGACCCTGCGCTATATCTTGGAAGAGGCCGCCGAACATGGCAAAACCGTATGGGTGCTCGATCGCCCGAATCCAGCGGGCCGACCGATAGAAGGCATGATGCTGGAAGAAGGTTGGGAGAGTTTCGTTGGCGCGGCACCTATGCCAATGCGCCATGGTCTGACCATGGGTGAAATGGGACGCTGGTTTGTCAGCTATTTCAATCTGGATGTTGAATATCACGTAATTGAAATGCAGGGATGGCAGCCCGAAGGCCCTGGCTTTGGTTGGCCAACGGACCGTGTGTGGATCAATCCAAGTCCCAATGCTCCCAATTTATCAATGGCGCGCGCCTATGCCGGTACAGTGATGTTGGAAGGCACTACATTGTCGGAAGGGCGGGGGACTACCAGGCCACTCGAACTATTTGGTGCACCTGACATTGATGCGAAAGCGGTGATTGCTGAAATGCAGCGTAAGGCTCCGCAATGGCTGAAAGGCTGTACCCTGCGGGAATGCTGGTTTGAGCCAACTTTTCACAAACATGTCGGAATGCTCTGCAACGGCGTCCAGATTCATGTCGAAGGCCCAACTTACGATC
Organism: uncultured Sphingomonadaceae bacterium; assembly: GCA_947489315.1. Taxonomy (GTDB): domain Bacteria; phylum Pseudomonadota; class Alphaproteobacteria; order Sphingomonadales; family Sphingomonadaceae; genus Parasphingorhabdus. The sequence continues at coordinate 64,028 of CANLCX010000006.1, read as the reverse complement.
ATAGTGCATTTCGTCCCTGGCGCCTTCAGGCATTGGCGCTCAAGACAATCAACAAACTGCATTTCGGCTATGAGCTGTGGCGGGATTTTCCTTATGAATATGAGGAAGGCAAACTGGCTTTTGACGTTATTAACGGCGGTCCCGGATTGCGTGAGTGGATCGAAAGCCCATCGACAATAGCGAATGATCTGGAAGCGATAACCGCACCTGGCGAACGGATGTGGGCTCAGATGCTGAAAGATTTTCTGATTTATTAAAGCTCAATCACTGAAAGTTTGATATTTTTTTGCATCCGGCGATTCAGTTGGTGCTGTCCAACGGGGCTCACCAGCCAATTGCGGATTTATAACCACCAGTACCGAGCAATTATCGATTCGCCGTTCGACCGCAGCGATCTGGGCCGCCGGTGGTTCGTTACCGAGCGAACGCATGATGGGTTTGATCGTTTTTTCTAGGCCAATATTTTCCACATGATCCGTGCAATAGGTATCAAGCGGCGCTGCCTGAAGGGAAGTTACAGCGGCGATTAATGGCATTGTGACGAACAAAAACAGCTTGGGCATAAGCATCTCCGACGTTTATTTAGCACAATTGCGCAATGCGGAGAAGTAGAGCGGCCGCTTTTGATAAAAGTTCTAAAATGCTGCGGCGCAACATAGCTCTTGCGTCCTTTGTCTTTTTTGATATTTTGTCCAAATGATACCCAGCAAAGAATTTTTCGAAGGCGTTGCATTGAAGAAATGCGTAACGGCAACCTATAATCGGATGCAGGTTATTCTTGCGCCGCATATTCTCTACACGCGCCATGATGAAATGCATGTTGATGCAGTGACTCTGGAGCGGGACGGTCAGCCTCCACGCGAGTTAAAGCTAGGAACTTTTAAACTCTCGGGTTTAAAAGATGTCATCGTTCAGGAACGACAGTTTGAGCCTTACGCTGTCTTCGATGCTACCGCTGAGAAATATGAAGGCACAACATTATTGGTTGTTGAGGCCTAAATTCCGGCTATCCGTGCTTTCGGGTCAATTCTTTCATCGCGTCGCTTAATCCTTCTAGCGTCAACGGATACATGCGATCGTTCATCAATTCTTTGATGATTTTGACGCTTTGCGAATAGCCCCATTGTTTTTCTGGAACGGGGTTCAGCCAAGCGGTTGCCGGATAAGTGTTGGTCATCCGATGGAGCCAAGTTACGCCAGCTTCTTCATTAAAATGCTCAACAGAACCACCGGGATGGGTGATTTCATAAGGACTCATCGATGCATCACCGACGAAGATCAACTTATAATCATGGCCATATTTGTGGAGAATGTCCCACGTATTGGTCCGCTCCGAAAAGCGCCGACTATTATCTTTCCAGACGCCTTCGTATAAGCAGTTGTGAAAGTAGAAAAATTCGAGATTTTTAAACTCGGTGGTGGCAGCGGAGAATAGCTCTTCACATAGCTTCACGAATGGATCCATGGATCCGCCAACATCAAGAAACAAAAGCAATTTTACCGCATTATGCCGCTCTGGACGCATATGGATGTCTAGCCATCCTTGTTTTGCGGTACCATTGATCGTACTATTTATGTCCAACTCGTCTGCTGAACCTTCTCGGGCAAATCGGCGCAGGCGGCGTAAAGCCACTTTAATGTTACGGGTGCCAAGCTGCTTGGTGTGGTCAAGATTCTGGAATTCCCGCTTGTCCCATACTTTAACCGCTTTTTTCTGTCCGCCTTCGCCGCCAATGCGCACACCTTCGGGATTGTAACCACTATTCCCATAGGGAGAAGTGCCGCCAGTACCGATCCATTTGCTGCCACCTTCATGGCGTTTTTCCTGTTCGGCGAGACGCTCTTTGAGCGTCTCCATAATCTCGTCCCAGCTGCCAAGTTTTTTGACTTCTGCCATCTCTTCTTCGGTTAGATATTTTTCGGCAACAGCCTTCAACCAGTCCAGCGGAATTTCCTCTTCCTGCGTACCATAGCTGGTTGCAATGCCTTTGAAGACTTTTGAGAAAACTTGATCAAAGCGATCCAGAAGTCCTTCATCTTTAACAAAAGTTGCGCGGGACAGATAATAGAATTCTTCAGGACTGCGCTGGATGACCTCTTTGTCCAATGCTTCCAGAAGCACCAGATGTTCCTTTAGCGATGCGGTTATTCCCGCTGCTCTGAGTTCGTCCATGAAGTTGAAGAACATATTGGTGCTCCGCTCAGCGTGCTTCGCGTTTCGCCATAAACGCGAGCCGTTCAAATAGCATTACATCCTGCTCGTTCTTGAGCAATGCTCCGTGCAACGGTGGGATCGCTTTGCTGGGGTCCTGAGACTGCAGGACGTCGAGTGGCATGTCTTCAGCAAGCAACAGTTTTAGCCAGTCGAGCAATTCGGATGTGCTTGGTTTTTTCTTGAGGCCGGGAACATCACGGACATCATAAAATATATCCATCGCTTTTTTGACCAAAATTCCTTGAATGTCAGGGAAATGAACATTGATAATTTCCTGCATCGTCTGACGATCCGGGAATTTAATATAGTGGAAAAAACAGCGGCGCAGGAACGCATCTGGCAGCTCTTTCTCATTGTTTGAGGTTATGACTACGATCGGGCGCTCTGCCGCTTTGATCGTTTCTTTGGTCTCGTAAACATGAAATTCCATCCGATCGAGTTCCTGCAACAAATCGTTCGGGAATTCGATATCCGCTTTGTCGATTTCATCAATCAAAAGTACCGGCAATTCGGGTGAGGTAAAGGCTTCCCATAATTTGCCTTTTCTAATGTAATTGGAGATATCATGGACCCGCTCATCGCCGAGTTGGCCATCGCGAAGCCGCGCAACGGCGTCATATTCATACAGACCCTGATGGGCTTTTGTTGTGGATTTAACATTCCATTCAATCAAAGGCGCACCCGTCGCCTTGGCGATTTCATAGGCCAGAACGGTTTTACCGGTACCCGGTTCGCCTTTTACTAAAAGCGGGCGGCGCAGCGTTACGGCAGCGTTGACCGCAACCTTTAAATCATCGGTTGCTACATAATCTTTGGTACCGTCAAAACGCATTTTCCATATTCCCTTGCCGTAAACGTCAAAGGACTAGCGATAGGGAAAAGGCGGTTTTGTGGCAAGTTAATCATTTAGTTAATGAGTTGATCGCGACGAGTGCGCTATCAATCAATGACTCGAGCATTTCTGCGGGCATCCAATAGCTGCCATAGGCCGCGATGCTGCGTCAAAATCTGGTCCACGCCAAAGTTAATTGCGCGCTCAACGGCACTTGATTGTGACAATTCCGTATTGAGGATAGATGTTGCTTCACACGATGGTAACATCAAAGCGCGCGGTTCAACGCCAAGTTTGATGGCAATTTTCTCGAGCAATGGCCGAATTGCTTGCCAATCGAGAACGAGAGCAAAAGAAGCGCCAAGCGCGCAACCGTTGCGGTCGGACTGCGATAACATCTCGAGCGCCTTGCGTTGCGCCAGAACGGTGGCGTTGCTTTGGTCTTCTCTTCGAACACCCGATATCGGGCCCGCTGCAACGGTAAGTCGAGTCAAAAACGCTCGTTCTGCAGTAAATCCATCCATGGCTTCCACGAGCCATTCGCGTGCGACAACATCTGCAGTCTTGGTAGCTGCATGGTCCACAACACCGGGATGGCGACCGTGAAGTACGCATAGAAAATGTGCGATATCAGCTATGTCGCTGCCACTGAGCGTTGCAAAATCATTGTTGATCGTTTGCACATAGGCGGAAGACGCGGAGCCATGTTCTGTTGCGTGGTCCATCAGAGATGGTCGCGCGGATGGAATAAAACTGGTTTCTGGCATTGCGCTCACATCACATAAGAGTTCCGGGTGATTCGTCCGACCGTTGAAAGCCGAGCGAACCTCGTTGAACTTTGGATATAGAGCGTAATCCTAAAGGTCCGGTTTACGCCGTGTTAGTTAAGTGCAAACCATAGTAGCCAAAGCCTCAAGAAACCTTGGGTTACTGATCAAGGAAACTACGCATTTTACGGCTACGGCTTGGGTGCTTCAGTTTTCGCAGCGCTTTTGCTTCGATTTGCCTGATACGTTCGCGGGTAACACTAAATTGCTGACCCACTTCTTCCAACGTGTGATCAGTATTCATACCGATGCCAAAACGCATCCGCAAAACCCGCTCTTCACGCGGTGTAAGGCTGGCCAATACGCGAGTAACTGTCTCTTTCAGGTTCGCCTGAATGGCCGCATCGACCGGAATGATTGCATTTTTATCTTCGATGAAATCACCGAGATGCGAATCCTCTTCATCACCAATAGGTGTTTCAAGGCTGATCGGTTCTTTGGCAATTTTCATCACCTTACGCACTTTTTCAAGTGGCATGGAAAGGCGCTCAGCCATTTCTTCCGGTGTCGGTTCGCGGCCTTGTTCATGCAAGAACTGACGCGAGGTGCGAACAAGTTTATTGATGGTCTCGATCATATGGACCGGAATACGGATCGTCCGTGCCTGATCCGCAATTGAACGCGTGATCGCCTGACGAATCCACCAAGTTGCATAGGTCGAGAACTTATATCCACGGCGATATTCAAACTTATCAACCGCCTTCATCAAGCCAATGTTACCTTCCTGAATGAGATCCAGGAATTGCAGGCCACGGTTGGTATATTTTTTTGCGATCGAAATTACGAGGCGCAAATTGGCTTCCACCATTTCCTTTTTGGCGATCCGTGCTTCGCGTTCACCTTTTTGCACCATGTTAACGATGCGGCGAAATTCGTCGAGCGAAGTCCCGGTTGCCGCAGAAATATCTGAGATTTCTGCTCTAATGCGTTCTACCGAATCAACTTCTTTTTCAGCAAAAGCCGCCCATTTCTTATCGGTCTTAGCCATGCTCGCTAGCCAACCATCGTCCAATTCGTGACCGACATAACCTTCCAAAAATGCGCGACGTGGCACTTTATGCCGCTCTGCTAAGCGTAGCATTTGACCGCCTAGAGCAGTCAAGCGACGGTTAAAGGAATAAAGCTGATCAACCAGAAATTCGATCTTGTTGGCGTGAAATTGAACGCTTTCAACCAAAGCGGTAAGCTCTTCGCGAAGGTTATGATATTTTTTCTCTGAGGCTGCTGGGAAATCATTGCCAGCCGAAAAGGCTTCCATGCGGGTATTCTGCAATTTCGAAAACTTCTTGAATACAGACGTGATGGTTGCGAATTTCTCCAGAGCTTCAGGTTTCAGCGCTTCTTCCATCTGAGCCAGAGAAAGAGTGTTATCCTCTTCCTCTTCTTCCACAACACGCTTGGTGCGGCGTTCGGTTAACTCATCTTCATCATCGCCTTCGCCTTCAGCGGCTTCCGGTTCATCTTCTATTTCGTCATCATCCTTGAACGAAGGACCGGCGGTTTTTTCGCTGATTTCGCCGTCATCGTCATCTTCGTCTTCGAGATTTTCCGGTACAGGATCTTTCGATAGCATAGCATCAAGGTCAAGTATTTCGCGCAGCTGCATCTCGCCATCATTGAGCGCAGTAGACCATTCGATAATGGCGTTAAATGTAGTTGGGCTCTCACATAGGCCCCAAATCATCGTATCGCGGCCAGCCTCAATACGCTTCGCAATAGCAATTTCACCCTCGCGGCTGAGCAGCTCAACAGCGCCCATTTCCCGCAGATACATCCGCACTGGATCATCGGTGCGATCGCCCGTTGCCTTTTTGGGAGCCACCGCAGTCGTTGTTTTTTTGTCTTTTTCTGTGCCGTCGATGGATTCGACTTCGTCACCACCCATTTCTTCGGCCGCTTCATCGTCATTTTCGACAATCTTAACACCCATGTCGGAGATGGATGACATTACGTCTTCGATTTGCTCGCTGGACATCTGATCCTGCGGCAAGGCTTCGTTTAATTCGTCATAAGTAAGATAACCGCGTTTTTTCGCTTGTGCGAGAAGCTTCTTAACAGCCGAGTCATTCATCTCAATGAGCGGTGCATCTTCAGTCGCCGGTGTTTTTTTTGCTTTACTTGCCAATGCTTAAGGCCCCTACTTTAAAAACTAAACCTAATGTTTAAACCCAATAACTACGCGACGTCGTCAATTTGGGTGAGCTCAACCAATCGTTCATGAAATTCCTGCTTTGCCTGTCGCAATCGTTGCTGCTCTGCATAGCTCTCTTCATCAAGATTATCTTGTACCCGCCGTGTTGCTTCCGCCAAAGCTGCTTCTAGTCCCGGTCGCGCTGTTATCACCTTAATCGCTTCTGCCAAATCATTCTGCGCCCGTTCGATAAATTCCGACGGGGCAGGATCTGGCAGTTTGCGGTTGAAAGTGAAATTCAGCGCATCGGCCCGTAACAGCCCTTTTGCGACATTATAACAATCTGTCTGTTCCAATATGGTAAGAAGGCCCTGCATATCAAGCATTTCTTTACGCATTGCGACACTGATTAACTCCGATAGCAATGTCTGCATTTGCGAATCGGCCAGCTTAAGCACCGTTAACTCTTCAAAATGCTTGGAAATCTGGGACGGGTGACGAATAAGGCCGCCCAAAATTCCCTTGGCAATTCGCAGATCATATCCATCGATTAAAATGGACTTTGTGTCCGCCATCGGAGTGAACGAGACAAAATTGGATTTGAAATTGCCTTTTGATCGTTGAAACTGCCTGCCGCGCGGTTCGTTTTCTCGTTTTGCGAAAAAGGCCGCTTCATACCGTTGCTGAAAGTCCTGACGATAATGTTGGGCAATATCTTGATCGGCAATATCGCGGACATGATCAGACAGGCGTTTTTTTAGACCCGCCTTCGTTTCCGGTGTGTTGAGTGGTTCTGCTTCAAACTCAACCTGCCAGATTTTATCGCTTAGCATTTGCGGTTTGTCGATCAAGTTGCCAAAAGCCTGCGGACCATCGGAACGGATGAGATCATCAGGGTCTTGCCCTGCAGGCAAGGAGATGAAATTCAGGCTATGCGACGGCCGAAGGATGGGCAGGGCGCGCAAAGCGGCCCGCATGGCTGCCTTTTGTCCCGCACTATCGCCATCAAGGCAGAGGATGGGTGCTTCAACCATTTTCCAGATACGCTCGATCTGATGTTCTGTCAGTGCGGTACCTAGGGGTGCAACGACATCTTCAAACCCTGCCTGGGCCAAAGCAATGGCATCCATATAGCCCTCTACGACCAGAATTCGCCCGGTTTGGCGCGATGCCGGCGACGCCTTGTCGAGATTATAAAGCGTTCGGCCTTTGTCAAAGAGAGGCGTGTCCGGTGAGTTGAGATATTTCGGCTCGCCATCACCTAATATCCGTCCGCCAAAGGCGATAACACGTCCACGGGGATCTTTGATCGGGATCATCAGCCGTCCCCGAAACCGGTCATAGGGCTCTTTATCATCGACTTTAATCAGAAGACCGGCCTCGATCAGTTGATCAATACCCTGAGCAGACAAAGCGTCTTTCAGCCGTCCGCGTGAATCGGGCGCAAATCCGAAACCGAATTCTCGGATAATATTCTCCGAAATTCCCCGGTTTTTAAGATATTCGCGGGCAGCCGTACCCTCGATTCCGTTAAATTGCGTGACAAACCAATCCTGCGCTGCCGCCATGACGTCATGTAATGTGGCGCGCTGTTCTTGGCGCTGCGCTGCGCGGGGATCAGGGGCAGGGACTTCCATCTGGGCCTCGGCCGCTAAGTCCTTCACCGCGTCCATGAAGCCGAGACCGCGCTGGTCGGTCATCCATCGGATGGCATCTCCATGCGCGCCGCAGCCGAAGCAATGGTAGAAGCCTTTCTCGTCGTTGATCGTAAAGCTGGGTGTTTTCTCGTTATGAAATGGGCAACAGGCTTTAAATTCGCGTCCTGCCTTCTGCACCTTAACCGTCCGGCCAATCAGCGTGGACAATGTGGTCCGGCTGCGCAGTTCATCAAGCCATTGCGGGGAAAGAGTCATAAGCCTTGGATCAGCTAAGCGCTGCCTTTACTAGGCCACTGGCTTTGCTCATATCAATCTCGCTGCCATGGCGACCTTTGAGCTCAGCCATCACGCGGCCCATATCCTTCATCGATTCTGCGCCCAGTTCGGTCTTGATGCCATCGATCAGGGCTGCTGTATCTTCCTCGCTTAGCTGTGCCGGCAGGAATTCTTCGATTACGGAGAGCTCCATCTTCTCACCTTTGGCGAGTTCATCGCGGCCACCACTTTCGAACATCTCAATCGATTCGCGACGCTGTTTTGCCATTTTTTGCAGGACATCGGTGACCATGATATCGTCATCCAACGTGCTGTCCTTGGTCCGCAGCTCGATATCCTTGTCTTTGATCTTGGCCAATATGGCACGCGTGGCCGCTGTGCGATCCTTGTCGCCGGCCTTCATTGCCGCAATTTGTGCCGCTTTCACGTCATCGCGAATCATAGCGCTCTCCATATTTTTGGAATAAGCTACCAACATAGCCGCAACTTATTTTTTTTCATAGATTGCGACGTCAAAAAACTCGACCTAGTCACGGCGAAATTTGCTTGAAATGCAGGATGATGACGATCCTGCCCTTTATAAGGACAATAACCATGGCCGATACCAAGATCCCAGACGCTCCCAAAGGCGCAACAGGGATATTGGTTTTGGCCGATGGCACGGTTGTCTGGGGTAGGGGCTTTGGCGCAACTGGCTCTGCGGTTGGTGAGGTCTGCTTCAATACGGCGATGACCGGATATCAGGAAGTGATGACCGATCCGAGCTATGCGGGTCAGATTGTAACTTTCACCTTTCCCCATATCGGCAATGTCGGCACCAATGATGAGGATGTAGAAGCCGATAGCCCGCATGCTCTAGGTTGTATCGTACGCGAAGATGTGACCGAACCGAGCAGTTTCCGGAACAACAAGCCTTTTGATCAGTGGATGGCGGATCAGGGCCGTATAGGACTGTCAGGTGTTGATACACGGGCTTTGACGCGGCGGATTAGGGAAGCGGGCGCGCCTAATGCGGTCATTGCGCATGATTCGGATGGGCAGTTTGATATTGATGACTTGCTTGCCAAGGCGCGCGATTGGGCGGGCCTTGAAGGTATGGATCTGGCGGTCGAAGTGACCGGGCACCAGACCAAGGTTTGGGATAGCAGTATCTGGCGGCTTGGCCATGGATATGCAGCATTGGAAGCAGAAGAAGGGCAAGGCCAAGGGGATCGGCCTCACGTTGTGGCGATCGACTTTGGTGCGAAGCGGAACATCTTCAGAAACCTTGTGAATGCTGGCGCAAAAGTCACTGTTGTTCCTGCGCAAACTTCAATGGATGATATTATGGCGCTGGAACCGGCAGGGGTATTTTTATCCAATGGTCCCGGCGATCCAGCGGCAACCGGTGAATATGCGGTTCCTGTGATCCAGGCGCTATTGGATAAGGATGTGCCGATCTTCGGTATTTGTCTGGGCCACCAAATGCTGGCGCTGGCGGCGGGCGCGACGACCGTCAAAATGTTTCAGGGCCATCGCGGCGCCAATCACCCGGTGCAGCGGCATGAAGACGGTACGGTCGAGATTACCAGCATGAACCACGGATTTGCGGTGGATGGCGACACGCTCCCGGATACGGTCGAGGCAACCCACACCAGCCTGTTTGATGGCAGCAATTGCGGGATCGCATTGAAAAACAAGAAAGCTTTTGGCGTGCAATATCATCCCGAAGCCAGCCCCGGGCCTCAAGACAGCTTCTACCTCTTCCAAAAATTTGTTGGAATGCTCTAACGCTCAAACTTGTGAACCAAAATCATCCAAGTGGACATATAAATTCAAAATTGGCCGGGAAAGTAAAATCGAAATAGTGACAAACCACCTTAAAACTTGCGATGGAGATCCGGCAGGGTTCGTGCCGTTCACTTCACATTTTCTATGTGATGAGATCTACGCAAATTTTAAGGAAAAACATAATGCGGAAATTTCTCGTAATTTCGGCCACGATTTTGTTCGCGGCCTGTACCCCTGTCAAAGAACGGGCGATGACGGAATGTATGAAGCAAGCGGACAGCTTCCCGGGTTCCGTAGACCCGGACAAGCTCTGCAACTGCATGACCAAGGATATTCCAGAGGACGCCAATATCGCGGACGCGGAAAAAGCCATGATGGGCAGCATGCAGGCCTGCGCCAGCGAAATGGTTGGGGATATGCTGTCGGAAGGACTGCCGACAGCCGAGGAATCGCCTGCAGCCGAATAGGGCGCACTCATATGTCAAACATAGGCTCTCTCCGCCTATCCGGCGGGGAGAGCCTTTTCTATGCGCCAATAAGCAAGGACGAAGTGCAATGAGCAGCGTTGATCCCGAATATCTGGCGCAAGAATGGGCGACCGATGACGAGATATTGGAAAATATGGCAGCAGGCGGCGATCTGGAGCATGTGGTCAGAGAGATTAATGTGCAATTTGTCGGTGAAGTTTCAAACCTGAACAAATTGAAAAATGATTCAAAGAAGCTCGGTTTCCACTCAGCCCTTGTCGAAAATGACGAAGGCGAGTGGCAGATTGAATTACAAATCGACGCCGATACACGGCAGGAAACAATAAGAGAGCTGACGCGCAAATGCCTTGAAATTGAGCAGGATTATGACATTGACCATGACGGTTGGGGTTGCTTTGCCTGTAATGAAAATGGACCGATTTCTGATGAGAATCCGGCGTGATGGGGGAGCAGTGTTACCTATTCCAGAAATCTGTGGATGATTTGAGTGGCGTATGAAGAATCAAAAAAGCCTAAGGTTATGCGAAGAATCGTTATCGTCTTCTCGATTGTGCTTTTTTTCTGGTTTCTCATTCATGAACAGGCAAAGAAAACGTATTTTGATTTGGTTCTCTCATCTTGCCAAAAATATTATGGATTGGAGAATATCCATTGGCACCGCGGTCAAGCTTTCGACGCAGAAGTTCATTATTTTTTTGGAACGAACAAAGCTGAGATTTCAGTTATCAAATGTGCCAGCAAATGGGCGGGAATACTGGTTACAGATGATGCAGCGGAGATCGATACAGATCGACCAAATGTTAGAGCAGCTTTGGTGCGAACTGTCTCCGGCCAGAACTATAGTCCCCCCGAAGAGAATTTCTACTTTCGATACATCGAGTATATCGACGTCAATGTTCAGAATATTGAGAATGAAAACTAATGCCAAAAAGAACTGACATAAAATCCATCCTGATCATCGGCGCTGGCCCGATTGTTATCGGACAGGCCTGCGAGTTTGATTATTCGGGGACACAGGCCTGTAAGGCGCTGAAAGAGGAGGGCTATCGGATCATCCTGGTCAACTCCAATCCGGCGACGATCATGACCGATCCGGACATGGCGGACGCGACTTATGTCGAGCCGATTACACCGGAAATTGTCGAGAAGATCATTGAGAAGGAGCGCCCGGATGCGGTGCTGCCGACCATGGGCGGGCAGACAGCGCTGAATACGGCGCTGACGCTCAATAAAATGGGCGTACTCGAAAAATATGGTGTTCAGATGATCGGCGCGGACGCCGAAGCCATCGACAAGGCCGAAGATCGCGAGAAATTCAAGGCGGCGATGGACAAAATCGGGCTGGAAAGTCCGCGCTCTGCGGTTGCGCATAGCGAAGAGCAGGCGCTGGAAATATTGAAAGACATTGGTCTACCCGCGATCATGCGGCCCAGCTTTACCATGGGCGGCACCGGCGGCGGCGTGGCTTATAACCGCGAAGAATTTATCCACTTTATCCGGACATCGCTGGAAGCTTCGCCCACCAATGAAGTGCTGATCGACGAATCGCTGATAGGCTGGAAAGAATATGAGATGGAGGTTGTCCGCGATCGTGCGGATAATTGCATCATCATCTGTTCGATCGAAAATGTCGATCCCATGGGCGTGCATACCGGCGACTCGATCACGGTTGCGCCTGCGCTGACGCTGACCGACAAAGAATATCAGATCATGCGCAATGCCTCTTTGGCGGTGCTGAGAGAAATAGGAGTCGAAACAGGCGGTTCCAACGTACAGTTCGCAGTCAATCCGAAGGATGGGCGGCTTGTTGTCATCGAGATGAACCCTCGGGTTTCGCGCAGTTCTGCGCTGGCATCCAAGGCAACCGGCTTCCCGATTGCGAAAGTCGCGGCCAAGCTGGCGGTTGGCTATACACTCGATGAGATTGATAACGACATTACCGGCGCGACCCCGGCGTCGTTTGAACCGACCATCGATTATGTCGTTACCAAAATCCCGCGCTTTGCTTTCGAAAAATTCAAAGGTGCAGAGCCATTGCTCTCCACGGCGATGAAATCCGTTGGTGAAGTTATGGCCATTGGCCGGAATATCCATGAATCGCTGCAAAAAGCGTTGCGTGGGCTCGAAACCGGATTGGATGGTTTTAACCGGGTGCAGTCGCTAATCGGTGCGCCGCGAGACGAGATTGCTGCGGAATTGGCACGGGCCACGCCGGACCGGTTGCTGGTGGCCGCGCAGGCGATGCGCGAGGGCTTTAGCGATACGGAAATCTTTGACATTGCCCAATATGATCCCTGGTTCTTGGCGCGTATTCGCGAAATTATCGACGCCGAGCAGGATATTTTGGACAATGGCCTGCCCAATGGGCCAGAGGCGCTCCGCAAGCTGAAATCCATGGGTTTCTCCGACGAACGCTTAGCGAAACTGGCTGTGGATGCTGTCCATGTCGCTGGTGGGGCAGGGCGCGCTGTTGCTGGCGGTCATGGGCTGGTTCATGACGCCGTTGCCGCCATGGCTGGTGCAACGACTGAAGCTGAGGTCCGCGCATTGCGTCACAAGCTGGGCGTGCGGCCCGTATTCAAGCGGATTGATACCTGCGCGGCGGAGTTTGAGGCCAAGACGCCCTATATGTACTCCACCTATGAAGCGCCGATTTTTGGCGAGCCGGAAAATGAGGCCATGCCTTCCGATCGCCGGAAAATCGTGATTTTAGGCGGTGGACCGAATAGAATCGGGCAGGGCATTGAGTTTGATTATTGCTGCTGTCACGCCTGTTTCGCGCTGGCGGACGCCGGTTACGAAACGATCATGATCAATTGCAATCCCGAAACCGTATCGACCGATTATGATACGTCGGACCGGCTCTATTTCGAGCCGCTAACGGCCGAGGATGTGCTTGAAATATTGCATGTCGAGCAGAGCAAGGGCGAATTGGTCGGAGTGATTGTCCAATTTGGCGGGCAAACGCCGCTGAAACTGGCGTCTGCACTGGAAGAGGCCGGGATACCGATATTGGGCACAACGCCAGATGCGATTGATCTGGCCGAAGATCGCGAGCGCTTTGCGAAACTCGTCAACGATCTGGGCCTTAAACAGCCGGAAAATGGTATGGCGCGGACCGAAGAGGAAGCGGTGAAAATCGCGGAACGTATCGGTTATCCGGTGCTGATCCGGCCGAGTTTTGTGCTTGGTGGCCGCGCGATGGAAATTGTCGATGGTCCGGCGCAGCTAGAAGATTATATTAACACGGCGGTGCAGGTTTCGGGCGATAGTCCAGTGCTGGTCGACCAATATCTCCGCGATGCGGTGGAAGTCGATGTCGATGCCATTTGCGACGGCGATGAAGTCGTTGTCTGCGGTGTGCTCCAGCATATTGAAGAAGCCGGTGTCCATAGCGGCGACAGCGCTTGTACGATCCCGCCCTATAATCTGTCCGACGAAATTATCGCGGAAATGGAACGGCAGACAGAGGCTTTGGCTTTTGGTTTGAAAGTCCGCGGCTTGATGAACATTCAATTCGCGGTGAAAGATGGCGAAGTCTATCTCATCGAGGTCAATCCGCGCGCAAGCCGGACCGTGCCGTTTGTGGCGAAGGCCATTGGCGTACCAATTGCCAAGATTGCTTCGCGGGTCATGGCCGGTGAGAAGCTGAAAAACTTGCCATCGATTGATAGGCATATTGATTATATTGCTGTGAAAGAGGCGGTATTCCCGTTTAACCGTTTCCCCGGCATTGACCCGATATTATCGCCAGAAATGAAGTCTACTGGCGAAGTTATGGGCATTGATAAAAGCTTTGCCATTGCCTTCGGCAAGGCGCAACTGGGCGCAAACAACCATTTGCCGGATGGCGGGACGTTATTTGTTTCGGTGAAAGAGACCGACAAGAAGGTCATTGAACCAGCGGCGCGATTGGCCGAAAAACTGGGTTTCAAGATTATCGCGACCAGTGGGACGGCAGATTATCTCATTGGCCAGGGCATTAAGGTTGAAAAAGTCAATAAAGTGGCCGAGGGGCGCCCACATATTGTCGACCGGATTATCGACAGTGACGTTGATCTGATTTTTAACACGACCGAAGGGTGGCAGTCGCTGAAAGACTCTAAATCCATCCGGGCAGGGGCGCTCAACGGGAAGATTCCTTACTATACAACAGCGACGGCTAGTGTCGCGGCGATGGAGGCAATTGCGGCCATGCGTGACGAGACTCTTGAAGTTCGAGCGCTTCAGTCTTATTATAAGACTTCGCAGACTTAATCCCCGACAATCTGTCACACTGCGGGCGAGCCTTCACAGGGAGGGGCGCCGGGAAACTATTTTTGACACTGCAGCTCTAAAAACTGCGGTGAATTGACGAAGAAAGGCCAAAAATGGCTGTAGAAAAAGTACCGATGCTGGCCGAGGGCCATGCCATGTTGGAAGCCGAACTAAAGGCGCTCAAAGACGAGCGGCCGCTCATCGTGGATGCGATTGAAGAAGCGCGTGCCCATGGTGATCTGTCGGAAAATGCCGAATATCATGCCGCAAAAGAGCGTCAGGGACAGGTCGAAGCGACTCTCGCTGATATCGAAGACAAGCTGAGCCGTGCGCACGTAATTGATCCGACGACTTTGTCGGGCGATAAAGCTGTGTTTGGCGCGACGCTTACTCTGCTCGACGAAGATGACAAGCCAGTGAAATATCAGCTTGTTGGTCAGGCCGAGGCTGACGCAAAAGTTGGCAAGATCAGCTATAACAGTCCCATCGGGCGCGCCTTCATTGGCCGCAGCGTGGGCGAAGAGATTGAAGTCACCGTACCATCGGGCGACAAATTTTATCTGCTCGAAAAAATCGAGTTTATCTGATCTGATATGAACCTGCCGAACGGAAAACTGACCAACGGGTTGATCATCGTCAATGTTGTGATCTATCTGTTGTTATGGATTTCCGGATGGCAGGGCGAAGCGGTCTTACGCGGCGGCTTTTTCCCGATCCGATTGGGTGAGGGATATCCCGCGCTGGAAGAAATCGGAACATTAGTTCCCGCTTGGTTGACGCCCATGTCGTCGGCTTTTCTGCACGGCGGATTGATGCACATCGCGTTCAACATGTTGATGTTGATGTTCTGCGGACGGTTTGTCGAGCAGGCGCTTGGGCCGCAATTAATGGCGGTGCTTTATGTGGCGGGCGCTTATGCCGCTTCGCTGGCGGAATTTGCGTTTAACGGCCAATCCGTCATTCCTGTAGTGGGAGCTAGCGGAGCGATATCCGCGATATTGGGTTCATATGCGCTGTTATTTGCACGCAATGAGGTCAAGCCGGTTGGGCCGTTTCCGGGCCATGTGGTGCGGATTGCTTGGCTGACGCTCGCTTGGATTGGTATCCAGTTGATGATCGGTGTTGCCACACGCGGGAGCCTCAACGGCATCGCGATTTTCGCGCATATTGGCGGGTTCGTCGCCGGCCTGATCCTGACTCGGCCCCTATTGCATTGGCGTTTCAAGAACGCCTAAGCGCGTCCCAATCAATCTTCAGCGGGCAGTTCTGGTTCCAATATTTTGTGCAAATGCACGATGACATATTTCATCTCGGCATCATCAACCGTACGCTGGGCATTAGCGCGCCAGACATCTTCGGCTTCTTCGTAGCTATTATAGACACCGACGAGATCAATCTGGCTTAGATTTTCATAGTCCAGTCCGCGCGGATCTTTGACCCGTCCGCCCATTACCAGATGCATTTTGCTGCGCTCGCTCATAGGTGCCCCGTTCTTTCGATTATTTGCCTGATTTGTCAGATTTCACCGCATCGCTTGCGGCTTCGGCGGCGCTCTTAGCAGCTTCCGTGGCTTTGCCAAGCAGATCTTTGATTTGATCCTGAACGCTGTCTTTGCTGAGGCCGAGACTTTCAATCTGTTCCTGTCCGGCTTCCTTCGCTGCGCCGTAAGCTTTTTTGGCCGTGTCGTTTATTTTTTTGCCCGCACCGCCGACATATTTGGTTTCTGCTTTGCTTTTTGGAAGCAATGCGCCGACCAAAGCGCCGAGTGCCAGACCACCGGCCACCACAGCCAGTGGACTTTTGGTGATCGTTTCTTCCGACTTGTTCGCAGCCGTCTTGGCCATTTTTTTGGTCGCAGCAACGCCTTCGGCAGCTTTCACTTTGCCATCGCCCAGTAAAGTTGCGGCCCGCTGTTTGCTCTCAGACATTTTTTCCAGCGCGATGCCCGTACCTTCGCCCGCCTTTTCCTTGGCAATCTCGAGCCGTTCCCGGGAAGCCGCGCGGGCTTTCTCAATATTATCGGATAGTTTACTCATGGCTCATTCCTCAGCGTCATTTTTTTTAGCACCGTCATTGTCGGCATTGCGATTGGCGAGATAGTTGGTCACAGGTTTGCGCAGCGCCAATACGGCTGCCGCAGCCGCAATAGAGGCGACTTTTCCGGGATTGTCTTTCACACCCTGCAAGGCGGATTCTCCGGTTTTTTGGACGCGTTCCAGTGCTTTGTCTTTTGCTTCCTGGATCAGGTTAGCAGGGCGCAACCGTTCTTTGGTTTGGGAGATATCGTCCTTCACATTTTCTCGCGCCTGTTCTTTCTCGATCGCCAGATTACGCAGCTTGAATATATCATCATTTTTTTGGGTCATTGGTCATTTTCATCCAGAGGTAGTTTGCGCGCCCGTTTTATTGCCATGTTCAGCAGGACTGTTGTCACAAGCAATGCGCTTCCGGTCAACAGGCCTGTTGCCGCTACTGGTCCCCAATAATGCGATAATATCAACAATATTCCCAATATCAGGGCTACAGCGGCGGTAATTCCCACTATGATAGCGACGCTGAACAGAAGCAATACGGTCTTGGTCGCCGCCATGTTGACGGACAATTTCACCCGATAATATTCAATCTCCGCTTCAGCCAGTGTGCGGACATCATCAATCAGGTCGCTGATCTGTAATTTTATCGCCTTGCCGTCAGACGCAGGCGCATCTGTTGGTACAGCATCACTGTCGTCGGGTGAAGGCTGATCTTCTATGACCACAGTCTTATTGTCCAACATCTATCACCCATCATGATCAAACCGGATTGGCGGCACACGCTCTAGCTGCGATCATCCATCCCTGACTTGATTAAGCGAGAGATCATAAGGCCAACCACTGCCGCTGCACCAATGGCAACAGCCGGTTTTTTGCGCACAAATTCACGCGCATCTTCTACCATTGTATCAACATCTTTCGCATTGACCTTCTCCGCGAAGGAGGAGACAGCATCGGCGGCTGAGCGTGCATAGTCGCCATATTTTTCACCAACATTTTCATCGATGGTCTTGGCGCTATTTTCGATCATCTCGCTCAACGTACCAATGGCTTCACCGGCTTTGGCTTTGCCATCATTGGCCGTTGAACGAGCCTTGTTGATAGCGCGATCTTTCAGATCAGCTGTGGCATCAGTACCGGATTTTGAAGACGCTGCGCGTGTTGCGCCACCTTTCAAAGGGGCCGACGGTTTAGCCTTCGTCGCCTTTTTAACATTGATCCCTTTGGCGGGTGTCGATTTCTTTGCGGCGGCACGTTTTGCAGCCGGTTTTTTTGCAGCCGGTTTCTTGGCTGGTGTTTTGCGGGCAGTTGGTTTCTTTTCCTGATCGACGGCCATGTTTAAAATTCCTTCCTCAAAACCCTTGCCAATTTAACGTGATCGACAATGAAGCCAATCGGTCTTTCCCTTTAGATCAAATGGTGTCTAATCCTTATGATTCAAGGGTAAATTACCTCATGCTGTCATCTATGATCCAGCTGATGATTGCCACAAGCCTATCATATCGATAAGGACTTTGCGATACGCAAACTTCCGCAGGAGTCTTCTCGAAAATGACCGCTATTTTAGATATTCACGCTCGCCAGATTTTGGACAGCCGAGGCAACCCTACTGTCGAGGTCGATATTCTTCTGGAAGATGGCAGTTTTGGGCGTGCGGCGGTGCCATCGGGAGCCTCCACTGGCGCTTATGAAGCTGTGGAATTGCGCGATGGTGACAAGAGCAAATATCTCGGCAAAGGCGTTCTCAAAGCAATTGCAGCGGTCAATGGCGAAATTAGCGAAGCGTTATTGGGCATTGATGCTGAAGATCAGGAAGAAGTCGACGCGATGATGATCGCGCTGGATGGAACTGAGAATAAGAGCCGTCTGGGCGCTAATGCTTTGCTGGGCGTCAGTCTGGCTGCGGCTAAGGCGGCTGCTGATGCGCGCGGATTGCCGCTCTATCGTTATGTCGGTGGTGTCTCAGCGCGTGTGCTGCCGGTGCCGATGATGAATATCATCAACGGTGGTGAGCATGCCGACAACCCGATCGACTTTCAGGAATTCATGGTCATGCCGGTTGGCGCTGGAAGCATTGCAGAAGCGGTGCGCTGGGGATCGGAAATTTTCCATACGTTGAAGGCCGGCTTGTCTGAAAAAGGTCTTGCCACAGCAGTGGGTGATGAAGGCGGATTTGCACCTAATTTGGGATCGACGCGCGATGCGCTTGATTTCGTTATGGCATCTATTGAAAAGGCTGGCTTCAAGGCTGGCGATGAAGTTGTGCTCGCGCTCGATTGCGCCGCGACCGAGTTTTTCAAGGACGGCCAATATCATATTTCGGGCGAGGGCAAGATTTTGTCGCCTGCAGAAATGTCCGACTATCTGGCGGAGCTTTGCAAAGACTATCCGATCAAATCTGTTGAAGACGGCATGGCTGAAGATGATTTCGAAGGTTGGAAGCTGCTGACCGATGCTGTGGGCGATACGGTGCAACTGGTTGGCGATGATCTATTCGTCACCAATCCGGCTCGCTTGTCACAGGGCATCAAAGACGGTCTTGCCAACAGCTTGCTGGTGAAGGTCAATCAGATCGGTACATTGTCAGAAACGCTGGAAGCTGTTCGGATGGCTCATAATGCCTCTTATACAGCCGTTATGTCGCACCGTTCTGGTGAAACAGAAGATGCTACCATTGCTGATCTGGCGGTGGCCACAAATTGCGGCCAGATTAAAACGGGTAGCCTCGCGCGGTCAGACCGGCTCGCCAAATATAATCAGCTGATCCGGATAGAGGAAGAGCTCGATACGGTGGCCCATTATGCCGGGCGATCAATTTTTTCCTGACGTTAGCTTTGCAATAACGGGCCTACCTGCACGTCGCTTCGGCGGCTTGTTGCAGCCTTTGGACAATAAAAGTGTTAACGCGCTTGCCAGCGAATCAATATTCTGATTCAAGAGAGAATATGGCCCAGAAAGAAAAAATTGGTGGATTGATCAAAGCGGCGCTGGGCCCTGGTTTTGCGCTGCTGACATTGCTCGCCATTGCTGGCTATGCAGTACTTGGGCCTACCGGTGTTCTTGCTTGGGGCGAGTATAGTAGTTCACTGCAAGAACGGCAGGTAGAGCTCGCCGCCCTTGAAGTGGAACGCGATGCATTGAAAAACCGCGTTAGATTGCTTGATCCTAACGGCGCTGACCCTGATCTGGTTGGCGAATTGCTTCGGAAAGAGGGAAATTTTGTCCACCCTGATGAGATTATTGTTCCGCTAAAATAGACTTATCGAACCAATCTGGTTTTTTGTGTGTTTTCCAACCTATTACGCTTGGGAATTTGTCCCTATCTGTTTATGGTATTGCACATCTGAAATACAGGAAATGACAAGCGTGGCAAAAACTCCCCAGAAAGCCCCATCGAAATCCAAAGCGTCAGTAAAAGCTGC
Organism: uncultured Sphingomonadaceae bacterium; assembly: GCA_947489315.1. Taxonomy (GTDB): domain Bacteria; phylum Pseudomonadota; class Alphaproteobacteria; order Sphingomonadales; family Sphingomonadaceae; genus Parasphingorhabdus. The sequence goes on along the minus strand of CANLCX010000006.1, from coordinate 44,119 downwards.
GCCAAAAAAGGCTCCCGCAAAGACGGCTAGCCGAGCAGCGGTGCTGAAAACGCCGCTTTACAAGGCCACCAAGCCCGAATTGATGGAATTTTACGAGCAGATGCTGCTCATTCGGCGCTTTGAGGAAAAGGCAGGACAGCTATATGGCTTGGGCCTGATCGGCGGTTTTTGTCACCTTTATATCGGTCAGGAAGCTGTGGTCACAGGACTGCAATCCGCGATTGAGCCTGGCAAAGATAGCGTGATTACTGGCTATCGGGACCATGGTCATATGCTTGCCTGCGGCATTGATCCAAACGTCGTCATGGCGGAACTGACTGGTCGCGCTTCGGGTATATCGAAAGGCAAGGGCGGTTCGATGCATATGTTCTCCGTCGACCATGGCTTTTATGGTGGTCATGGTATCGTTGGGGCGCAAGTGTCGCTCGGCACCGGTCTTGCCTTCGGCCATAAATATCGAGAAGATGGAGGCGTCTGCCTCGCTTATTTCGGCGATGGTGCATCCAACCAGGGGCAGGTTTACGAGAGCTTTAATATGGCTGAGCTTTGGAAACTGCCGGTGATTTTCGTGATTGAGAATAACCAATATGCAATGGGAACAAGCGTCAATCGCTCCTCGTCTGAAGACCAGCTTTATCGGCGCGGTGAGAGTTTCCGCATTCCTGGCATGCAGGTTGACGGGATGGATGTCTTGGCGGTGCGTGGTGCGGTCGAAGAAGCATTGAAATATGTGCGCGCCGGCAAAGGGCCGGTGTTGATGGAACTCAAAACCTATCGCTATCGCGGCCACTCGATGTCCGATCCCGCCAAATATCGCAGCCGCGATGAGGTACAGGATGTGCGCGAAAAATCTGATCCCATCGAACGCCTGAAGGCCATGTTGATGAAGCAAGGCGTGAAAGAAGAAGATCTGAAAGCACTGGATAAAAAGGTCCGGAAAACGGTGATGGAGGCGGCTGATTTTGCCGAAGAATCTCCCGAACCTGAAGCGGCTGAACTTTATACTGACGTGTTGGTGGAGCAATATTGATGGCGATCGAATTAAAAATGCCCGCGCTGTCGCCAACGATGGAAGAAGGCACGCTTGCCAAATGGCTGGTCAAAGAGGGCGATTATGTTCGCTCCGGTGACATATTGGCAGAGATTGAAACTGACAAAGCGACGATGGAATTTGAAGCGGTCGATGAGGGTGTGATTTCCAAAATATTGATTGCCGAAGGCACTGACAATGTAGCTGTTGGGGCGGTGATTGCCGAAATGACAGGTGAGGATGAGGATGAAAGTCCCGCTGTTAAGCCGGCACCGGCTCCTAAAGAAGCAGCACCAGAGCCGGCGCCTGAAATAGCAGAAGTCGCTCCGGCGGCTCCAGTGTCTCGTGCCGAAGATCCCTCCGTTCCGGAAGGTACAGCCATGACCACCATCACCGTCCGCGAAGCGTTGCGCGATGCGATGGCAGAAGAAATGCGCAAGGATGATCGCGTCTTTGTAATGGGTGAAGAGGTCGCGGAATATCAGGGCGCCTATAAGGTTACGCAAGGGTTGCTTGCTGAATTTGGCGGAAAACGGGTCATTGATACGCCGATTACCGAACATGGCTTTGCTGGTATTGGCGCCGGTGCCGCGATGGGTGGATTAAAACCCGTTGTCGAGTTCATGACTTTCAACTTTGCGATGCAGGCCATCGATCAAATTATCAATTCTGCCGCCAAGACCAATTATATGTCTGGCGGTCAAATGCGTTGCCCGATCGTGTTTCGCGGCCCCAATGGCGCGGCATCCCGCGTTGGAGCGCAGCATAGCCAGAATTACGGACCTTGGTATGCCAGTGTTCCCGGCCTGATTGTTATTGCGCCTTATGATGCGGCGGATGCCAAGGGCTTATTAAAGGCGGCGATCCAATGTCCTGACCCCGTGGTCTTCTTGGAAAACGAGCTTCTTTATGGTCGGTCGTTCGAAATTCCGGATATCGATGATTATACGCTCCCCATCGGGAAAGCCCGGATCATGCGTGAAGGCGCTGATGTAACGATCGTGAGCTATTCTATTGGCGTTGGACTATCATTGGAAGCGGCAGATAAGCTGGCGGAGGTAGGGATTGATGCCGAAGTCATCGATCTAAGGACATTGCGGCCGCTCGATACCGCAACGGTGCTGAACAGTTTGAAGAAAACCAACCGATTGGTGGTCGCTGAGGAAGGCTGGCCCACTTGTTCCATAGCCAGCGAGATTATCGCGGTTTGTATGGAAGAAGGCTTCGACGATCTCGACGCCCCAGTCGCGCGTGTGACCAACGAAGATGTCCCGCTACCTTATGCGGCCAATCTGGAAAAAGCGGCACTGATTGACAGCGATCGGATTATTACAGCGGCTAAGAAGGTGTGTTACCGGTAGAACCGGAAATCAGGTGATGACGGCATAACGATCACATGTCCACGTTTGGCTGGCGGGGATGTTGCTAGCGTTCTTCATCGAGTGATCATTGCGTTCGCGCGCAACAAATGCACTTTCGTACCTAATGACAATATTCCCAAAAAAGCGATCAGATATCAAAGGTTTATAGTCGTATACGACTTCGACAAAATTGACCGCTGATGCTGCAGTTGCCGATATTTTTTGACCAACTGGGCCTATGCCGGAAGAAAGGGAAGAATCTGTTTCACCATCGCCCTCGTTTCCATAGGTCGAGCTATAATTTGTGTTGCCCCCGTAGCAGCGCTGCCAGCGTATCCATTGGCCTTCATCAGAGCCAGATAATCCATTATGCTCGAGGTTCGACAGGATGATCCTTGCATTAGGTGAAAAATCGATACTGCTGCCCGTAAGATCGGCACCGGTAAAAATTTCCCGGATATCCGCTTCATCAATAGAGCTTCGAACGCGCGATGCATTGTCTGCAACCAACATCGCAACCTGACTAACCTGCAAATGCCCGACAGCCAGATTGGCTGTCTCCATTCCGGTTAGACCAACGGTCAACATGAACGGAGCCAAAAAAGCAAACTCGATCAACGCAAGACCGCTTTTGTCCTCATGCAGCTTTTTGACGAACCGCGTTGTACGGTTGTCAGGAACGAATTTTTTGAGGATAGAGTCTTCCAATATCGTCATAACGTTTATTCCTCGCACAATTCAGGGTCTGGAACCTGTGAACCATAAGGCTGATTCCGAACCGCGGTTGCATTGTAGCTTTTCATGTCTTTGCTGCCGCCGAATAGTCCAGCGAGCGGGAAAATACGGGGCGAAACAATCGTGATTTCGTAGTTCACAATATCATCCGGCCCGCCAGTTCCGCCTCGGCCTGTATTGACGTCGAACACCTGGTTATCATTGCCATCGAGATAACAGTCACCGCTATCAAGATTGCCATCGCCATTTACGTCTTTCGTCAATTTTTCAGGCTTCCCGATATTCGTAAAATCGAAATAACTTCTAACCGAAACATCAACGCGAGCGTTCTTCAATAATAGGGGCTCAAGACCAGCTTCTATCTCTGCTTCGATATCCGCCACAGATTTTCCACCAACAGAAGCCTGACGAGCAACTTGATGCATGATGGATTTGGACATTGTGTCCAAATAACCTTGATATCCAATATCCATGATACCCAACAAGAGCGTTATCAATGGACCAGCGATCAAGCCGAATTCCATGAGCGTAGCGCCGTTTTCATCCCGATCCAGGCGCGCTTTTTTTGTTTCTATGGTCATTAGTTTGACAACCTCAATCCACCAATTTTCTGAGCGATATTCGCGAACGCGGCCTGCAAAGATGCTCTATCGGTCGCCGCAGACGCGTTGCCGGGGCTGCTGGCGCAGGCCAACATGTTAGGCGTGACGCTGGTAACACCAAATTGTACAACCCAGATGGTCCAGCCCTTTGCTCTGGTTGCAGCACACATCAATTGGAAACGATGTTCTTGGCGAGCTTTTAATTCGGTGTCCCCGGAATCTGCTGGCGCGATACTATCATCGAGTTTCTGATATCCATAGGCACCATAGTTGTTCTGCCGAATAACCATTGATCCGTCGGTCATGAATACCACGTGTCGACCAATGCTGAAGCCATTGGGTGCGGACAAGTTGTCTGAAGCAAATAATCCTTCCGCCGATAACAAACGAGCCCCCCAAATCATACCAATAGTATGATTGGTGAATCCGCCATCTTGCAAGCTCGAGATGTAACTCTCAAGATCATTTGAAGAGCCATCGTCATAGGTCGCATAGGATTGCAATCTTCGGGCTGGAGCGGGGCAAACTCCGGAGTCTCCGCTGACCGTAAATTTGTCATCTACTCCCTTATATATTACATCGGGCAAAAACGGAGACCATTTCGAAGCTAAATCCGTAGGCAACAAGTCTATTTGTAGATCCAACGCATCCGATGGAATTGTATTGGTAGCCGTTGTTATTGTGTTATTGGATTGGCGTTCGACAATACAGCCACCCCAACGCACTAGATCCTCAGCTGCGGTCGTGGGGTTTTGAGCCGCTGGATTGCCAGGTTTGATAGACCGTACGAAGTCGTAAACATCATGTGTCAACTCGCCGTAAACCCAATCCGAGATACGGACCGCTCCAGGCTCCCATTTATCGACTTGCACAACCGGTATGATTTCCGTTGTTCTTTTGCGATTACGCTCGCACCGTTCCCAGAACGATGACCCAATCGCATTGGCTGGTGGTGCATTGGTGCTGCCGTTCCAGCTTCTGTAACTGAATGTATCAGTCACCCTGGTCTTAAGGTTGCCGTCTCTTGTCTCTGAAATCAGCAATGGATTGCCGTCGGGATTGGGAACAAAATATGTATCTACATTTAGATTTTCAGCATAGCGACCCGTACATTCCGGACCATCCAATTGTGCTAAGCTCTCGACAAAATCATTTTCTACCAGTGAATATCCAGGAGCGGTTTTATCCTCCACTTCAAACACCGCTGCGCGTGTTTGATAAGTGGCGCGCTCATTTAAGTTGCCACCGACGAGCCAATCTGGATCGGCATCATAGAGAATCTCTCCCACATTGACCGTGCTGGAATAGGGTACAAAACCATAACGGATTTGTTCGCCAGACGATCCTCCGCCCGGCCCTAAAATACCGTAAAAGTCTTCCACTGCTACCTGAAGCGCATCCAATCTGGAGCCTCCATCAGACACACTGCTACCCATAGATCCGGTAACGTCAAGAACCATCATCACATCAACATTACCGACGTCCAAACGACTGCTGCAGTCCGTTTTGATGACCATATTTTCATAGCCAAAGACCCTCATCAATGTTGTCTTGATAGTTGTCTGGGCTTCTCCCTCGACCACCCGTACATCGGCGCCATCTTTGAAAACGAGCTTGTTCACGGAGGCTACTGTTCCGTCTTTATCTGTTACCGTCGCATCAAACTTCGTCGAACCGAATGATTCCTCAGGGAAGTTGAAATCAAAAAACTTTTGGGCTTCGGCAATATCCGCAGCGGTCATTGTGTCCTGGGTCATGTTACGCCGACCGGCAAGCGCACCTGCATCACAGGCCTGCTGCAAGCGCGCCTTCGCCATATAGGCACGCCCCATATCGACGCCGCCGCCGACGAGGCCCATGATCGGGAATAAGGCGGCAGCACCCATCGCCAAAGTATTACCGGCGACGTCAGACCGTAGTCTTTGCAAAAAGGACTTCTGCGATTTGATCTCGTTCTTCGTAACCATGCCCCTGGCCTCATAATCTGTGCGTAACTATTTCACGCAGTTGGATTTCAATTCAGCGTGTCTGATACGGAGAAAAGGGTTAGCGGCTGACCAAGGCCTATGGTTAAAGAGATCTTTACCTTGATTTCCGGCATAAAACTGTCGACGGCATCTTGATGAGTGACGTATTTTTACAACTGGATCCGTTGCGACGGTTGGTCTTGGCTTATGCAAAACGCGAGAATCGCTCTCGCTATGCTCTTGCTTTTGCACTCGATTCGAGATTTGCAGATGTTATCCGTTCCACCTCGGAAACTTTGATTGGACAAATGCGGTTAACCTGGTGGCGGGATATTTTAACCAAGGCGGCTGAAGAGCGTCCGAGCGGTGAACCTTTAGTTGCGCTGATTAATGAAGCGGAACAGCAAGGGGCTGATCTGGCTCCTTTATTGGACCTTTTGGAAGGGTGGGCGTTTTTGTTGGACGACTTCCCGTGGGATGACCGGCAATTTGACCAATATGCAAGCAAGCGCGGGGAAGGGGCTTTTCAGTTCGCGCTCGGACGCAGTGACACGCTGAATGATGAACAGAAAAAAGGCGCGCGGGGCTGGGCCTTGTGGGATTTTGCGCGGCACTGCAGCGACCCTGCTATGCGTGAGCAGGCGTTTGAAAGATGCCAGAAGCTTTATGGTGCAACATCATCCGTTCGTTTTGACAGTAGCGGACGACCGCTCTCAATTTTCTGTAAATTGGCGCAGAGCGATGCCACAAAAGGGTCGTTAACAGCCGATCTTTATCGGCCAAGGGTTGCAAGTAGAATCATCTGGCACGGCGTAACCGGCTGTTAACACCATAGGAAACAGCGGAAAGGAACAAGCGGCACATGAAACGATATGTCGCTGGCGCCGCGAGTATGATGTTGTTGATGACTGCTGGATTATTCTTGTGGATCGGTGCCAGCGGACAGGAGGTTGTGATTCCTGATGCGCCGCCTCCACCAGAAGTAAGAGAGCCAGAAGGTTTGCCAGAAGCTGATGAGAGTGCCCCTATATTGGGTCCGGCACCGCCAACTCCTCCAAAAGCCTATAAAGCATCGCGGGAAGAGCGGCGGTTTAATAGATATGACCGCAATCGCGATGGGGTTATTACCCGGCTCGAATTGATGAGCAGTCGCACCAAAGCGTTTAAAGCGCTTGATAAGGACGGCAATAACTTGCTGACCTTTGAAGAATGGGCCGCGACAACCAGTGACCGATTTGCCGGGGCCGATAAAGATGGCGATGGCCAATTGACTCGGGCCGAGTTCCGCACCACGCGGCCCAAACGAACGGCTCCCCAGCGGTGTAAATGCTAGGCGGCTTGCGGTTCACTTTTCGATGATTGGTGCCACTCTGCAAAATCTTTGCGGGCGCGAGCGGTGTATGCTTCTTTCCGCTCTTTCTTTTTGATGCGCTGCTCAAAGGGCGGGAATAGACCGAAATTGACATTCATCGGTTGATAGTCCCGGGCATCAGCCCCGCCAGTAATGTGGGACAGCAAGGCCCCGAAAGCGGTCGTTTGTGGTGGATAAGGAAATTCTTCGCCTTTGATTTCCGCCGCCATCATGCGCCCGACCATCAGGCCAACCGCTGCGCTTTCAACATAACCCTCGCAGCCGGTGATCTGGCCAGCAAAGCGAATATGAGGTGCTTTTTTCAGGCGCATTTCTTTATCGAGCAGTTTGGGTGCGTTGATAAAGGTGTTGCGATGCAACCCACCCATCCGGGCGAATTCCGCATTTTCAAGACCCGGGATTGAGCGCAACAGATCGGCCTGCGCGCCATATTTCAACTTTGTCTGAAATCCGACCATATTCCACAACGTACCGAGCGCATTATCCTGACGCAGTTGCACGACGGCATAGGCACTCTCGCCGGTATGGGCGTTGGTCAGGCCAACCGGCTTCATCGGCCCAAAACGCAGGGTTTCAGGGCCACGTGACGCCATGACTTCAATTGGCATGCAACCTTCGAAATAGGGGGTATTTTTCTCCCATTCCTTGAAGTCGGTTTTCTCACCGTCGAGCAGGCCTTGAATGAACGTTTCATATTGGTCGCGGTCCATCGGGCAATTAATATAGTCTTTGCCGTCGCCTTCCGGGCCGACTTTGTCCCAGCGCGACTGCATCCAGGCGATATCCATGTTGATGCTGTCTTTATAAGCAATTGGCGCAATGGCGTCGAAAAAGGCGAGAGAATCTTCGCCGGTTGCCGCACCAATGCTCTCCGCTAGCGTCATCGCAGTGAGCGGACCGGTGGCCACGATTGTCAGACCTTCTTGGGGCAGTTGGTCAATCCGCTCTCGGACAATCTCGATATTGGGGTGTTCGCTCAGCGCCTTAGTGACACCTTCGGAGAAATGATCACGGTCAACGGCCAATGCAGATCCAGCGGGAAGACGATGTTTGTCGCCTTCACCCATGATGATCGAGCCCAGGTCCCGCATTTCTGCGTGAAGCAAGCCTACCGCATTTTTCTCCGCATCATCCGAGCGGAAGCTGTTTGAACAGACGAGTTCGGCTAGTCCGTCCGTCTGGTGTGCCGGTGTCATTTCACCAGATCCTCGCATTTCGGACAGGCGCACTTTTATGCCCGCCTGCGCCAATTGCCATGCTGCTTCTGATCCGGCGAGACCGCCGCCAATAATATGTACCTGTGTCATGGCGTCTCTGTGTTGCGGGATGGAGTAAAAGTCAATCTGGCAGAGAGGGAGAGAGCATGATAGGCCGGTGGAATGAAACGCGCGATCATCGAGTCCCGGCCCTATTTGCTGCTTAGCCTGTTGTTCGGGATCAGCTATTTTTTTGTGAAGGATAGTGATTTTCCAGGCATGTATCTTATGTTCTGGAAAGGCGCAGCGGTTAGTTTCCTTGCCGTTTACGCGCTGCGTCGGTCGCATAATTTCGAAGGGAAACTCATTGCTGCCGTCATGGCCTTTGGGGCTTTGGGCGATATGCTGATCGAATTTGACCTCATGGCGGGGGCAGGGGCTTTCATCGTCGGCCATTGTATCGCCATCTGGCTTTATTCCCTGCATCGACGAGAGAAGACGGCATTCAGTCAGAAAGCCTTTGCCATATTACTGGTCCCGATCACCATGTTCATTTCCTGGTCACTACCTTTTGAGCGCACCGAAGCGCTGGGTTTGGCGATTTACAGTCTGTTTCTAGCGGTCATGGCGGCAATGGCGTGGACCAGCAGCTTCCCGCGCTATCGCGTTGGCATCGGCGCGCTGCTATTTGTTGTATCTGACCTGTTTATCTTTGCTGAAATGGGCTTTTTGCAAGAATCGATCATCCCATCCTGGACGATATGGCCACTCTATTATGTCGGACAGTTCCTGATTGTGACCGGCGTTGTACGGACATTGCGCAAAGAAATGCACGTCCCCAACCCTTAATGCCCATAAGCCGCGATCGTGGTGCGATGGAGCAGCCGGTCATGGCCTTCGTAACCGCCAGTAGCGCAGTGTAGCACCGAGCGATTATCCCACATCACCAGCATGCCGGGTTCCCATTTATGGCGATAGACAAACTCATCGCTACTCTGCCAAGCATATAGTTCTTGCAGCAGGGGCAGGGCTTCTTCCTGCGTCATGTCTTCAAAACCTATAATATAACCCATGCAACTGAACAGCCCGAGCCTGCCCGTTTCCGGATGCGCGCGAATCAGCGGATGAAGCCTCGTTTCGCGCGCTGATTCGTCCGGACGGATTGCCATGCTGCGATCTTCATCCTTTTCTCCATAGGCCCCATCTGGCGCATAGGCGAGCTGCGCGCTGTGAATTGCAATCTTGCCTTCCAGCTTTGCGCGCAGGTCTGACGGCATGACGTCAAGCGCTGCATGTTGATTGGCGAATAGAGTATCACCGCCAGTCGGGGGTATCGTAATACTCCGCAGGCACGTACCAGCGGGCGGATGTTCCTGAAAACTCCAGTCACTGTGCCAATTTTCGGCAAAAAGTGGTGATTTTTCATTCGCGTCGCGGCGGATTGCGGCAATATGCTCGCGACCCCCAATCGGATCAAAAAACGGATCATGTCCAAATCCGCCGAAATAGAGCGTGAAGCGTTCTAGATCATCATCGGAAATATCCTGTCCGGGAAAAGATAGGACATGATGCTCGAGCCATGCGGCCCGAATTTCAGCCACTTGTGCATCGGTGAGGGGCTTTGACAGATCAACACCGGTTATTGCAGCGCCGCAGGCTTGGCCTGATGGAATAACGTTGATCGACATGAGATAATCTTTCTGGTTGTTAGGCAAGCCTGAAAATCACCATGGCAGGCCGCATAAGTCTATGTCACCTGATATTCTGGCGGATTCGTTCAATGGTAGCACCATGACGTTCCGAAAGGAAAACGGACCGGTCTTGCCGTGTTGTTCGACAACCATATCGCCTTCAAATAGGAGCCATCCCAGTTTGCTGTAAAAACCAACATTATGATCTTCGCAGAACAAAAGACCAAATGCACATCGTGCCTCGTTGCGCAAAAACGTCATGAGATGGAGCATGACCTGCTTGCCATAGCCTTGGCCTTGCAATTCTGGTTTAGTCATGACGCCGCCAATCCCCGTAACCCTTAGTTTTTGGCCGTTGCAAAGCACTTCGCGTTCATGGATCCCGGCCACGGCGCATAATATATCATCGACATAGAGAAGCACACGCCGTTGCGCATGCGCCCATTCAATGCCGTGCATTGGGGTATTGATCAGTTTTTCAGGTGGATAAATTCGTTCGCGCATAGGCGCGACTTCGGGCCAGCTCAGCGCGCCGTCTTTAACCAAAAAGACCGGCGCGCTTGAGGTCATGTTTCTGGATCATCCCCGGCTTCCGGTTCCGTGGCCGTTTCTGCAGAAGCATCTGCTGCCAATTCCTCAGCGACCAACTCTTCTGCTTCGTTTTCCGGCTCGTCTTCTTCATCAATTTTGGCCGCGCCAACAACGGTTTCACCCGGCGACACATCAAATAGTTTCACCCCTGAGCTATTACGCCCAATCACGCGCATATCCGCGACTTTCATGCGGATCAGCTTGGCCTGGTCGGTGACGAGCATGATCTGCTCTTCATTCTTGGCTTCAAAACTGGCAATGACTGTACCGTTGCGCTTGATATTGTCGATATTGAGTATGCCCTGACCACCGCGACCGGATTGGCGATATTCGTAGGCACTGGAGCGTTTGCCATAGCCATTGGCACAAACCGTGAGGATGAAATCTTCGGTTTCGGCAAATTCGGCCAGGCGTTCTGGTGAGAGTTCTGAGGTATTTTCGTTATCTTTCCAAGGCGCGGCTTTCAGATAGGCGTCGCGTTCCTCGGTTGAGGCGTCAAACCCGCGCAGAACCGACAGCGAGATAACTTCATCATCGCCCTTTAGTGCAATCCCTCGCACACCGGTCGATGTACGGCTTTGGAATGACCGTACAGCATCACCGGCAAAGCGGATTGCCTTGCCGTTTTTGGTCGCTAGCAAGACATCATCATTATCGGTCAGCAATTCGACACCGATCAAGCGATCATCGCTGTCTTCATCAAATTTCATCGCGAATTTGCCGTTGGATGGCACATTGGTAAAGCTGTCCATGCTGTTCCGTCGCACACCGCCCTTAGCGGTTGCAAACATCACATGGAGCTTCGCCCATTCCGCTTCGTCTTCTGGCAACGGCAATACGGTTGAAATGGCTTCCCCTTCGGCCAAAGGCAAGAGGTTCACCATGGGGCGGCCCTTAGTCTGTGGTCCGCCTTCGGGCAGTTTCCAGACTTTCAGGCGATAAACCTTGCCATGGGTGGAGAAGAACAAGACCGGTGTATGCGTTGATGTGACGAATAATTCGGTAATGGCGTCCTCGTCCTTGGTCGCCATGCCGGCCCGGCCTTTGCCGCCGCGGCGCTGCGAACGGAACGTATCAAGCGGCGTCCGCTTGATATAACCACCGTGAGTCACGGTCACGACCATTTCAGAGCGTTCCATCAGGTCTTCGTCTTCCAGACCATCCCAGGCGGCGGTAATTTCGCTGACCCGCGGTGTCGCAAATTCGTCGCGCACCGTTTCCAGCTCTTCGCGCATCACCGCATAGAGTTTGGCGCGATCCGCTAATATTGAGAGATATTCTTCAATAGCAACCGCAAGTTCTTTTAACTCGTCACCAATTTCTTCCCGGCCAAGAGCGGTCAGTTTCTGCAGGCGCAGATCCAATATGGCTTTCACTTGGATGGCAGACAGCTTGTAAACATCGCCTTCAATGTCCGTTTCAATCGCTTCGACCAGTTTAATGTAACCAGCAATTTCGGCAATCGGCCATTCACGGGCAAGCAGAGATTCGCGCGCTTCTGCGGGTGTCGATGATCCGCGAATGATCCGTACGACTTCGTCCATATTGGTCACTGCTACGACGAGACCAAGCAAGATATGCGCGCGTTCGCGGGCTTTGTTTAGTTCAAATTTGGTCCGGCGCGTAATGACTTCTTCGCGAAACTTAACAAATGCTTCGATAATATCGCGCAAATTGAGGACTTCTGGCCGCCCACCCATAATCGCCAGCATATTGGCCGGAAAACTGGATTGGGCAGGGGTGAAGCGCCAGAGTTGATTCAGCACGACATCAGCTGTCGCGTCGCGTTTCAATTCGATTACGACGCGCACACCGGCACGGCTTGATTCGTCACGAATGTCAGAAACGCCCTCAATCCGCTTGTCCTTAGCCGCTTCCGCAATTTTCTCGACAAGACCGGACTTGCCCACCTGGAAAGGAATGGAGGTTAGAACAATAGAGCGTTTATCGCCGCGTCCTTCTTCAATCTCATGGCGCGCGCGCATCATGATCGAGCCGCGACCCTCTTTATAGGCCGATTTCGCCCCCGATTGACCCAATATCAGCGGAGCCGTGGGGAAATCCGGACCGGGAATGATTTCGATCAGTTCATCCACTGTGATTGCCGAATTGTCCATATACGCGAGACAGGCTGTGATCACTTCGCCAAGATTATGTGGCGGAATATTGGTCGCCATGCCCACAGCGATACCACCGGCACCGTTGACCAGCAGGTTGGGGAAACGAGCGGGGAGAACTGACGGTTCCTTGCGGCTGCCGTCATAATTATCGACAAAATTAACGGTGTCTTTGTCGAGATCGTTGAGCAGGCTGTTAGCAACCTTGTTCAGCCGTGCCTCTGTATAGCGCATGGAGGCCGGCATATCCGGGTCCATCGAACCGAAATTACCCTGACCATCAATCAACGGTACCCGCATCGACCAGTCTTGCGTCATCCGGGCCAAAGCCATGTAAATCGCGCTGTCGCCATGGGGGTGATAATTGCCCATCACATCGCCGACAATCTTGGCGCATTTGCGATAAGGCCGTCCGGCTACAAAGCCACCTTCCTGGGAAGCAAATAATATCCGCCGGTGGACGGGCTTCAAACCGTCGCGAACATCAGGCAGCGCGCGGCTGACTATAACCGACATGGCATAATCCATGTAGCTCGATTTCATTTCATCGACGATATCAATCGGTTCAATATCAGACGGTTCTGGTGCAGTGGTTTGTTCGTTCACAAACGGGCCTTTTTCATAGGTTTTTTGATTGCGGTTCTTCTAGAGGAAGCGGCTTATAAAAGCCAGCTTTTCGGGTCGAATTTACATTAAAAACCAGTGCCGGGATTCAGGGTTGGATTTCTTCGCCGTCCCAAGCGAAAATCTTGCCGCTGTCAACCGGTTTCAGGCCATCGAGAACGTCGAGCAATTGCAGCGCGGCGCGTTCTGGATCAAAGAGTTTTCCGGGTGGAACATTGCTCTGAAATGGCTTGCTGAGGCCGGTATCAACGGTGCCGGGGTGCAGGGCGACAATGATGCTGCGCTTATTCTTGCGCGCCCATTCGATCGACAGGTTGCGAATCATCATGTTGAGTGCCGCTTTCGCAGCGCGATAACCGTACCAGCCACCCAGCCGATTGTCGGAGATACTGCCGACCCGCGCCGATAGGGTGGCAAACCGGGTCACATCGTCTTTGGGCATCAACGGAAGGAAATGTTTGGCAATCAGGGCAGGACCAATGGCGTTGACCTGGTAGGTTTGCAGCATCCAGTCGGTATCGAGCTCTCGCATGCTCTTCTCTGGGCCGTTCTGATCGCTGTGCAGCAATCCTGTGGCGACGAAAACCAGACTGGGCTTGATATTCTGTTCTTTGAGCCAGCCGGCTGCCGATGCGATCGTATCTTCAGATGTCAGGTCTAGTGCGACAGGGCTATCGCTTCCGCGTGAAAAGCGAATGACCTGATCATATTCGTCTTCCTGGTCGAGCACATCAGCCATGGCGCCGCCAATGCCGCCAGACGCGCCGACAATTACAGCTGTCTTTTGAGTCATGAACGCACGAAGCGCAAGCTGTCCTCGGTGCTCGTTTCAGCATCATATTGATAGCCGTCGCTATCAAAGCCTTTCAGTGCTTCGGCATCCTGTAGATGGTTTTCGCAGATATAGCGGGCCATCATGCCGCGGGCCCGTTTGGCCTCAAAACTGATGAATTTGGGGCCATCAGGGCCATTTTTGCGAAAGTCGACCTCGATAATCCGAGCATTGAGTTTGTCAGCATGCGGTTTAACTGCCGCCCAATATTCGTTGCTGGCCAAATTCACGACCACTCGCGCGCGCGCCTGATCTAAGTCAGTGGCGAGTTCTGCTGCAATCTTGTCTTTCCAGAAATCAGTCAGCTTTTTATAGCGCGGGGCCCATTTGGTTCCCATTTCCAGGCGATGTGGCCTAATCGGATCAAGTGGCCGCAAAAGACCATATAGGCCCGATAAGATACGCAAGTGGCCCTGGGCAAAGTCCAATCCCTCATTGCTCAGGCTTTGTGCCTCAAAACCGGTATAGACATCGCCATTATAAGCGAAAATAGCTGCCCGTTCCGGTTGATCGAAAAACTGGCTGTAGCGGCCGTGGTTGAGGTCGATAAGATTGTCGGAAACCGGCATGATCGACTGGAGCTTCTTTTTCGACAGATTTGAGATGGCTCCGGCTAAGCGTGCCGTTTCTTCTGGAAAACGATTTTGCGTAGATTCATGAGCGGGGAGGGCGCTGTCAAAGTCTAATGACTTGGCTGGGGAGATAATGGCGATCACTTTAAACTAACCTCATAATTCTGGGAATTTACACCCATATACATGTTTCTGACGCACAGCCGCCGGTTTGAGAGCTACCGTTCAACATCTATTCAGCGGATTAACCCTATAAAAGCGTGTGAAACTTGGTAATAAAGCCAAGACAGTTTATGGTGCAACCATATTCGGGGCCCTTACATTGGTTCGGTAATAACAAAGTTTTTATTCGGAGGAATTTTATGCGTTTTCTATCACATTTTTCTATGGCTGTTGCTCTGGCTGCTGCTGGAACATTAGCTATATCGGCTGTGCCTCAAGAGGCCCATGCCCAGAAAAAAAAGAAAAAGAGCAAAGAATCAGAAATCAAGATCAGCAAAGAAATTAGGCCAAAAGTTGCTGCTATTCAGGAAGCTATGGCTAGCGAAACACCAGCCACGGCCAAACCGCTAGTAGAGGCGCTGCTGGCTGAAACTCTCGCTCCTGATGATCAGTTTGTTGCTGGGCAGTTGGCTATTCAACTGGGTTCATCCTTGAAAGATACTGGATTGCAAGAAAGCGGCATTAATGCTGCGCTAGCGAGTGGTAAAACACCAGCAGAGCAGCAGGCATCATTCCTGTTTTTCTCTGGTAATTTCGCATATGGGGGAGGACGCTTCGCAGAGGCGCAGCAAAAGCTGCAACAAGCTTTTGATGCTGGTTATCGTCAGAATAATGTCGGTGCCCTAATTGCAGAAGCTTATTTTAAGGAAAACAAGTTTCAGGAAGGTCTCGCCGCGCTTGATCGTGCGCTGGAGGCCGAAAAAGCCGCTGGCGCCAAGGCGCCGCAAGATTGGTATCGCCGTGGTGCTGGCATCGCGATGAAAAACAATGTCAACGGCGCTGCCGGAAATTGGACCTATAAGTTGGTCGAAGCTTACCCGACCGGTGAAAACTGGCGTGCGGCTCTTTCTGTTTATCGCGATTCAGCAACTCCCAAATTGTCGAACCAAGAAAATCTCGAGCTAATGCGGTTGATGCGTAAAGCAGACGCCATGGAGAGCGAGCGGGACTATTTCGAATATGCCGATGCTGCTGATCCGCGCAGATTGCCCGGTGAAGTTGTTTCGCTTTTGGAAGAGGGATTGGCTAAAGGCGATGTACCATCATCCAGTAGCTATGTGAGAGAAACACTAGCCGCCGCCCGTAGCTCGGTTGCTGCGGATAAAGCAAGTCTGGGTGCTTCCGAACGTGATGCCAACAAATCTGCCAATGGTAAAATAGCATTGGCAACGGCTGATGCCCTTCTCGGCTACGGAGATTATGCCAAAGCAGCGGCTTTGTATCAGTCTGCAATTAGCAAAGGTGGAGTGGATATGGCGCGCGCCCAAATGGGGCTGGGCATTGCACAAGTCGGACAAAGCGATTGGAGCGGAGCGAAACAAGCTTTCTCCAGCGTAACCGGCTCGCGAAAGAGTATCGCTAATTTTTGGTCGTTATGGATCGATCAAAAGGCCGCTGGAACAACTGCACCAGCAGAGCCAGCACCAACTGCAAGCTAAGGGTTTGATCTTGAAATTGGAAAAAGGGCGCTTCTGGCGCCCTTTTTTGTGTGCGATGCCAACGGCTATTCCCGGATGGGAACGCCCGGAAGGTTCTTGGCAGAGCGAATAGTAAGAGATGTTTTAACGCTAGCGACGTTGGGAGCAGAGGTCAGGTTGCTGGTCAAAAACTTTTGGAATTCTTGCAAATCCTTGGCGACCACCTTTAGCATGAAGTCTATCTCCCCGTTGAGCATATAGCATTCGCGCACTTCGGGCAGTTGTTCAACATGCTCTTCAAATGCCTGAAGATCTGATTCTGCCTGGCTTTTCAGGCTAACCATTGCAAAGACAGTAATCGTGAAGCCCATTTTCGCAGGATCAATTGCTGCATGATAATCAGTTATTATCCCGCTATCTTCCAAAGCCCGCATGCGGCGCAAGCAAGGCGGGGCGGTTAACCCTACACTTTGAGCCAGTTCCACATTAGTAATACGGCCTTCATTCTGAAGCCGCTCGAGTATCTGTAAGTCAATTTCGTCCAAATTTATGTCAGCCATAGTCTTTTGCAACTTCCGTTCGCGAATCATTGTACTGGTATAATATAATTAGCACAT
Source organism: uncultured Sphingomonadaceae bacterium (assembly GCA_947489315.1). GTDB lineage: Bacteria > Pseudomonadota > Alphaproteobacteria > Sphingomonadales > Sphingomonadaceae > Parasphingorhabdus. Next base: position 27,172 of record CANLCX010000006.1, on the reverse strand, counting down.
CGCGCAATGCCTGCACACTTGTCCCACATTGTGACGCGGCATTTTCAGGGGTTACGGTTTTGAAACATTACCGTTATCGACTTGTTAACTTATTCACAAATTTAGAAAACGGGATAATAATTGCGCTACGATGATCGCCTGAAAACTGTGCTGAAAGGAGCCTTCCCAGAGGGGGCTGCTGCTGCGTTACAATGGCGTCAGGTAGCGGATCTTATGGCGCAAAAGCCAGGGCAACTGGTGAATGATGATGTTCAATCTGGTCTAACCCGGCTTCGAGATTTGCATGATCGGGTTAAAGAAGAAGACCGTGTTGCTGCCGTGAAGGCGTTGGACGGACGATTGCGGTCGGCGCCTCTATTGGTATATTTGTGCGCCGACAATGATCCGATTTGCGATGCGGCCATTAATGCTGCTGATTTAACGGATGAAGAGTGGATCGATGTCATTCCCCAGTTATCTTTGCGCGGACAGGAAACTCTCAAAACGCGATCGGAACTCAGACCGTTAAGTCGACAGCTATTGCATACTGATATGTCTGAACTGGTTCTCGATAACGACAACGATAATGTTAGCGAAGATGTGATCGCAAAAACGCTTGAACCGGAAACAGAACAAGCCTCACAAATTAGTGCCCTTGTAGCCAAAATTGCTGATTATCAGAAAAAAAGGTCGACGGACACGCCAATCCAGGACTTGGAGCATCGGAGTTATTTCGTTGAAGCCATTGATGCGATTAATTTTGAAACCGATGATAGCGGCACCATCATTTGGGCAGAAGGCCCCCCCAAAGGCGCAATTGTCGGTGTAACAATTGCAGAACCCACTTTCGATGATGGGCCGGGACCGGACGCCTATGGCGCCGCCGCATTTCGTCAAAGAATGCCGCTCGAAAATGCCCGAATGCGGCTTTGTGGTGCTGCGATTGTCGCAGGAGATTGGCGGATGTCGGCAATACCTTATTTTGGCGAAGAGACGGGCCGTTTTAAAGGCTATCGCGGCGTCATGCGGCGGCCCAATGCCGCCGAAGATGCCGGTCATAACGATCTGGATGTAGAGCGGCGTGAGCAATTGCAGCAGCTGATCCACGAATTACGGACACCGCTCAACGCGATTATCGGCTTTAGCGAGATAATCGAGCAGCAGCTGTTCGGGCCGGCGTCCTTTGAATATCGTTCCTTATCGCGCAGTATTACGGATGAAGCGCGACGCTTGCTTACCGGTTTTGAGGATATCGATATCGCGGCGAAAATCGATGCTGGGCAAATGGAGAGTGTGTCGGGATTGACCGAGCCGGATTGGTTGTTGGAACGCCTCGCCCAGCGTTTGCAAAGCCTGACGGACAGCAAATCTGTTGATCTTCATATAAACAAAGCGGAGCCGGTGCGACCTTTCGCTTTGGACAGTGAATCGGTTGAGCGCATTTTTGCGAGACTCTTGTCGGCGGCAATTATTGCCTGTGAAAATGGCGAAGAATTGCATGCTGATCTACGGACACAAATTGGGGGACTTCCCGTCAATTATTTCAGCCTGTCCCGTCCTTCGAGAATCAGGGGCATTTCTGAAGAGCAATTGCTGGATCCTTCACAGGGAATCGACGGAGATAGCAGTGAAGCGCCGCTTTTGGGTCTCGGATTCTCCCTTCGCCTCGTTCGTAATTTGGCAAAATCAGCCAATGGGACTTTAACGATTTCTGAAGATACGATAGGCTTGACCCTGCCTGCAGCTGCGACTAGCGAAATTGGGCTTAGGGAAACAGAAATCGAATAGCCGGCGCAGGTTCGGTTTATTGAAAGAGCGGGGCCGCTGTGTTTTCGACCTTGAAACAAGCCACTAATAGCTTCGGTACGAAGAACCGCATGCAATGGCCTGATGATCTTGGTCGCCGGTTTTTGATCAGTGTCGACACGGAAGAAGAATTTGACTGGGACGGGCCGTTCCAGCGTAGCGGACATACAAATGTTTCTGTTGGCAAGCTTGAGCGCTTTCAATCGTTCGTTGAAAAATATGGCATAAAACCAGTATATTTCGTCGATTATTCGATTGTCGAGGATGATGATGCATCAGCTTTTCTGAAATCTGTTGTACAAAGCGATAGGGCTTCAATCGGTGTTCATATGCACCCTTGGATCAACCCTCCGTTTGAGGAGGAAGTGAATAATTATAATAGCTTTGTCGGAAACCTTCCCAAAGATCTTGAAGAAAAAAAGATCCTAAAGCTGCGCGAAGTCATCGAAGAAAAAATCGGAAAGCGACCGACCATCTATCGGGCGGGACGCTATGGTGTCGGTCCTAACAGTATAGATATTTTATCGAAGCTTGGTTTCTCCATCGATAGCAGCGTGCGTTCCCGCTTTGACTATAGCGGTGAGTCAGGACCCGATTTTGCTCATATTGGCCCCGAACCATTTTGGCTGGACCAAAAACATGATCTTTTAGAGCTTCCGTTAACGACAGTTTTCTCTGGTCTTTTGAGGAAGCAGGGCGATTTATTGTCACCGTTATTCAATCGATCGGAAATGCTAAGGGCGGTGCTCTCAAAATCAAAAATGCTCGAACGTATTCCGCTGACTCCAGAAGGTGTGTCTGCGCGAGAGGCCAAGGAGGCCATCGACGTTGCGTTGGATGACCAGCTTAAATTATTGGTATTCTCGTTTCATTCGCCATCACTGTCACCAGGTCACACGCCTTATGTGCAGACCAGCGAGGATCTGAACCGTTTCTATGATTGGTGGCGAGAGATTATTGAACATTTGCTGGATCGAGACGTGTCCCCGATTGGCATTGATGAACTAAGAAAAAGCGCGGCTTTGAGTCGCAAATAGGCCTGGAATCGGACTTTGGTTTTTATAACGTCCGCTGCTTGAAGAATTATTTCGTTTAGCTGCTTGCCAAATCAGCAATGCTTCCGCTATCGCAGCGAACCTTGAAGAGGGGCGTTTCATTGAAATGCCGTTGTTCTGGGGCCTGTAGCTCAGTTGGTTAGAGCTGGCCGCTCATAACGGCTAGGTCGGGGGTTCGAATCCCTCCGGGCCCACCAACCTTTCGTGAAGCGGGGCGACAAGTCGCCCTTTTTACGCTAGGCTAAAAAAGACGTAAAAACTCTTTGCTTTTCCCTAAACCACAGCTTAGGGGAAGCGCGCGTCGGGGAGTGGCGCAGGCTGGTAGCGCACCTGGTTTGGGACCAGGGGGTCGCAGGTTCGAATCCTGTCTCCCCGACCATTTTTTGGATTGAAACCAATCCGGAGAATTGGCGACCGAAAAAAACCCAGCGAAGCCAAGATGATCTGGCTTCGCAATAGCTCTATTCCAAACTGCGTTAGCTCCCGCAATATGATCTCGAAAATCATCATTAAACGAATGTCGGCTTAAACCGAGGGCGAGAGAAATCGGGCGTATGCGAGGCTATGTGTAAGAAAATCCGGGGATTGCGCACAAATCTATCTGGCCATTCGGCCTCATTTTGATTTTACAAAATGTTACATAGTTTCCGTATATAGTCTTTTCCGCGGGGCGTTGTGGAGATTCAATATGCCCATTAAGCTGTTAATTGGGTACGGCCTGATAGCATTTATGGTCGCAATTTGCGTTGTTGGCTTTTTGCTGTTGCGTAAAGAACGGAAGGCTAGACGACGCAGGGATCGCTAGCGACGTCATTCTGATCTTAGCACGCCTGTGCGACCAGCCGTTTGCGATCTAGTCGTTCCATCATACTTTTGATAACAGCGGGATGAAAAGTATAGTCGATCTGACAGCCATATTCGTCATGCTTTTTCCAAAGCAGATTGGCCGTCAATATATTCATGCTCGGAATTTTAAGTGTAAGCCCGATATCCGGATTAAGCTGAGCAGCGCACTGAATCTTGATAATCGTATCAGAAATTGTGGTCACCACGCATGGAATGCTGGATGAATTGCTCTGTTTAACCTGTGCATCAATATGCAATGAATCGCCGTAAATCATATTTCGTTCTCCACAAATTGCTGAAAAGAGTGTCAGCAACTGGCATCGGTGTTTATCCGATAGTGGTAACATAAGTGACGGGAACTAAACCGGAATAGCGAGATATGGTTAATGAAGAGTGCCATATCTTAACCATGATCAAGAATTCTGCTGCGCTGTCGTAGAGCTCTGCTTTATTGGCTGCTCTGGGTGGTGGATATGGTCGGGGTTGTTATTCCATCAGCCGTTAAATCTGTCTCGATTTCCGATTTCAATTCTTTGACTGCCTCATCCGCAGCCGCTTCAAGGGACTTAGCGTCACCCTCTATCTGCTTTTCAATCGCCGTCACTTCTTCCTCGCCTTGATCTTCCATTGGCGCGTCAGAACAGGCGCTTAGGGCAATAAGGCCAAGAAATAGGGGGTAGGTGCCGCGCATGCGCTATTCTTTGGCCGGCATGGTGAAATCGACTTCGCTATTGGCAATAATCGATAACACCGTGCTCCATGCCGCAACATTCTGACGCATTTGTTTCGGATCAATCTTGTCCAAAGTGTCATCGGGCGTGTGATGGAGGTCGAAATAGCGTGAACCATCTTGCTGAAGGTCAATCACCGCGAGATTGTTGCTGGCGATAATATCCCGTATATCGGCGCCACCGGTAGCCGGAGGGCCATTGGCACCTATGCCAAGCGGCAAGAGGGCTTGAGCAATCTGTTTTTGCACATCTTCCGCGCCATCAGGCAATTTAAACTCAACGCGCCAGACATTGTCCGCGCCGAAATCCGATTCCATGGCAATGGCGTGGTTGCTACTGCTATGCGCTTTTGCATAAGCTTTGCCGCCCCAAAGGCCGACTTCTTCCGCGCCGGCCCATAAGATTCTGATCGTACGCAACGGTTTGCCGTGATCCATGATGTGTTTCGCTGCAGCGGTCACGATGCCGCACCCTGCGGCATCGTCAAATGCTCCGGTTGCGAGATCCCAGCTGTCGAGATGACAAGCGACCACGATCATGCCCTTAGATGGATCGCGCCCAGTCACTTCCGCAATGACGTTGCCGGATTCTTGCTGGCCGATATTCTGCGGTGTCATGATCAACTTCATGGTTACAGGTTTGCCGAGTTTGATCATCCGCTCCAGATTATCAGCGTCGGGAAGCGACAGCGCGCCGGCAGGTATGGGTTTGACGCCTTCAGCGAAATTCGTGTTTCCGGTGTGCGGGTTGCGGTGATGATCTGTGCCGATAGACTTGATCACATAGGCAGCCGCACCTTTTTTTGAAGCAACATTGGGGCCGATCCAGCGCACGGGCCCAAAGGCGCCATAGCCTGAGCCATCCTGTGTCCTGTGCATATCATGGGTCACAAATGCAATTTTTCCGGCGAGGCTGCCATCGGGTAAGGCCTGCATGGCTGCCAGAGAATCGAAATAGGCAACTTCAGCCTCGATCCCGGCCTCACCAGTGCTCGCGCTATTGCCCAGAGCTGTCACATGCAATTTCTGAGGGTAGGGGGCCGTCACTTCCGCCGTCTCAGCACCGCGTACCCAGGTCGGCATCATGAAGGGTTCGTTGCGGACATTCTGGAAACCCAGAGCTTTGAGCTTTTTAACCGACCAGTCACGGGCACGCGCTTCTGCTTCGGTTCCAGCCTGACGCGGACCGACTTCTGTGGTGAGACCTTCGGTAATCTCATAGGCGAGACTATCTTCCAGCGCTTTGGTCTGGATGGCTGCTGGATCATGAGAATCCGCAAAAGCAGCTGTGGAGAAAAGAAGCGCTGATGCGCCGACGAGCAGGGAAGAGGTTTTTATCATAGACGACTGCCTAACTTGCCTTTCGCCGTTTGCCAATGCTCTCTTGCGGGTTGGCGTTCATTTCGCTAGGCGATGCGCAAATCTAACCACATTGAAGTCAAAGGATACCGCCAGATGGCCGTCCAATATAGCTATGTCATGAAAGGTCTGACCAAGACCTTCCCCGGAGCACCAAAGCCGGTTCTCGACAATATTCACCTGCAATTTCTTCCAGGCACGAAAATTGCCATCATCGGTAAAAACGGTGCGGGTAAATCCACGCTCATGAAAATCATGGCTGGTCAGGATGACGAATTTCAGGGTGAAGCCTGGGCAGGCGAGAATATTCGTGTGGGTTATCTTGCACAGGAGCCAGAGCTGGACGAGAGCAAGACGGTCAAAGAAAATGTCATGGACGGTGTGCGTCCGGTGGCTGATCTGGTGGAGCGTTTCAATGAAATTTCCACCATCATGGGCGATCCGCCGGAAGATGCGGACTTCGATGCGTTGATGGAAGAAATGGGTACGCTGCAAGAAAAAATCGATGCAGTAGATGGCTGGACCCTCGACAACCAGCTGGAAATCGCAATGGAAGCGTTGCGCTGTCCTCCTGGTGACAGTCCGGTGACGGATCTGTCCGGTGGTGAGAAACGCCGTGTGGCGCTCTGCCGCCTGCTGCTCGACAAGCCGGAAATTTTAATGCTCGATGAGCCGACCAACCACCTTGATGCGGAAAGCGTCGCTTGGTTGGAGAAGCATTTGATCGATTATGCCGGCAATGTCATTCTCGTCACCCATGACCGCTATTTCTTGGACAATGTTGTAAACTGGGTGCTTGAAATTGATCGCGGACGGGGCATCCCGTTCGAAGGCAATTATTCCAACTGGCTGGACGCCAAAGCCAAGCGGATGGCGCAGGAAGAACGCGAAGATAAGAGCCGCCAGAAAGCGATGGAAAGCGAACTGCAATGGATGCGGCAGAGCCCTAAGGCACGGCAAACCAAATCCAAAGCGCGTATAAAGTCCTTTGATGATCTGGTGGCCGCGCAAGAAACCCGTCAAATGGGCAAGGCGCAGATTTTGATCCAGACGCCGGAACGCTTGGGTTCAAAGGTTATCGAAGCCAAGGGTCTGACGAAAGCCTATGGTGACAAGCTGCTGTTCGAAAATCTCGAATTTTCGCTGCCACCTGGTGGTATTGTCGGCATTATCGGCCCCAATGGCGCGGGTAAGACGACGCTGTTCCGGATCATCACTGGTCAGGAAACGCCCGATAGCGGTTCTCTTGAACTCGGCGAAACGGTGAAACTTGGCTATGTCGATCAAAGCCGTGATACGCTGGATGCTTCGAAAAATATCTGGGAAGAAATTTCCGGTGGCCATGATTTCTTCACTTTCGGCAAAAACGAAGTGCAGACCCGGGCCTATGTCGGAGCCTTTAACTTCAAGGGTACAGATCAACAGAAGAAAGTCGGTCAGCTATCTGGCGGTGAACGCAACCGCGTCCACCTTGCCAAAATGCTCAAAGAAGGCGGCAACGTCTTGCTGCTCGATGAGCCCACCAATGATCTTGACGTCGAAACGCTGCGTGCGCTGGAAGATGCGCTGGAAAGCTTCGCTGGTTGCGCCGTGGTCATCTCGCATGACCGCTTTTTCCTTGATCGGCTCGCAACCCATATTTTGGCTTTTGAAGGCGATAGCCATGTCGAGTGGTTTGAAGGCAATTTCGAAAGCTATGAGGAAGACAAGCGCCGCCGCCTTGGCGATGCAGCGGATCGGCCAACCCGTGTTGCTTATAAGAAACTGACTCGTTAAGTTGCTGTAGAATATAATGAAACTATCGGAATCGGGGACCTAGACCATGAAAATGACACCACTAAATATCGCAATTTTCGCCGGCGCTATTATCATCGGCTTGTTTTTGGGTTTGCAATTTTCCGGTTTTGCTTGGCTGTTGATCCCGCTGGCTATCTTTGTGGTTGTGGTTCTGATGCGCAATAATTCAGGCGAAAAGGCTGATCCAGCGGAAACGGCTGACGCCATGAAAATGATCCCTGCAACCGGGAAAGCCCGCATTTATGTGATGCGTAAGGGTTTTGTTGCGGGGCAACAGGGCATGAACATCACCATCGGTGATCAGTTTAACAGCCAGATCCGCAGCAAATATTTCCTGATGGCGGAAGTTGATCCGGGCGCGCATGAAGTCACAGCGCAAATGTCTAGCGGTAGTAAATCGGCAGCCGTCGCGCATAAGGTCACCGTGGCGGAAGGTGAAATTGCTCTGCTTGATATGAAAATCAATATGGGAGCTCTGCAGGGCAAGCCTGACTTTACCGAAGTCCGGGATGCCAGAGAAGCTAACGGGATGCTCACCGGACTAAAATTGGTCAAATGGAAATAGCTATTTAGGAAAGCTCAGGGTGCTTATGCACTAACTGTCTGACGATTTGAGAGCTTGCCAACCCCAACAATCGCGCCCAACGCGGCTAGAAACCCGGGGATAATCTCATAAATTCCGGGTCCGCCCATAAACTCGGCGTTCCAGCCTAGCGCTATCCAAGCAATCACCACAGCTGCGCCGGTTACCAGTCCAGCAACCGCGCCCGTACCGGTCATTTTTTTCCATGTCAGCGATAGCAATATCAAAGGTCCGAACGCGGCACCAAAACCAGCCCAAGCATTGCTCACCAGCCCTAGAACCTGACTATCGGGATCACTTGCGATCACTATCGCGAGCAATGCGACCAGCGCCACAAACAGCCGTCCGATATTGACCGTCTCCCGCTCGCTGGCCTGTTTGCGTAGGAACAGCCGATAAAAATCCTCGGTCAGCGAGCTGGAGGAGACCAGCAATTGCGAGCTAATCGTGCTCATGATCGCGGCAAGCAAAGCGGCGAGGAGGAATCCGGTGATCAGCGGGTGAAACAGGGTGTTTGCTAGCAGAATGAAGATGGTTTCGGGATCGTCGAGCACCAATCCGTTCATCTCGACATAAGCGCGACCTGTGATCCCGACACCGATCGCTCCTAGTAATGCTACGCCCATCCAGCTCATGCCGATATTGCGCGCTTTGGGGACTTCCGCGACCGAACGGATCGCCATGAACCGTACGATGATATGGGGCTGTCCAAAATAGCCCAGGCCCCAGGTGACTGCCGAGAGAAATCCGACAAAGGATAGTCCAGCGGTGAGGCTCAAATAGCTGGGATCAATCGCGGAGAGCTGTGTTGTGACCGAGCTGACTCCGCCACCATTGGTCAACACGACTATGGGCATCAGCACCAAGGCAACAACCATGATGCAGCCTTGCACAAAATCAGTCAGGCTGACCGCAAGAAACCCGCCGATCATTGTATAGACCAGCACAACGCCTGCTGTGATCCAGATGCCGAGCATATAGTCGCTCATCGCTGTCTGTCCTAAAAGGCCAGCAAAGCTAGTCTCGAACAGCTTGCCACCACCCACTAATCCAGCGGCCGTATAGACCGCGAAAAACAGGACGATAATGATCGCTGATGTGACTCGCAGGGCCAGTGCTTTGTCGGGAAAGCGATTGGCGAGAAATTCCGGGATGGTGAGGGCGTTGCCGAGCCTTTCGGTCTGTTCGCGCAGACGGGGCGCAACAACGATCCAATTAACCAGCGCGCCGACGAAAAGCCCGATTCCGATCCACACTTCAACCAGTCCCGCCGCATAAAGCGCGCCGGGCAAACCAAGCAGCAGCCAGCCCGACATGTCGGAGGCACCGGCGGACAGCGCCGCCACTGCGGGGCTGAGTTTACGCCCGCCCAGAAGATAACCTTCGCTGCTATCGGTTGATTTGCGCCACGCGTAGAACCCGATGGCGATCATCCCGACGAAATATAGGGCGAGTGAGAATAATGTTCCGGTTTCCACAGGCTCTATCGCAACCGTTTCACAAATAACTGCCCATTATCATCGCGTTTCGTCTGAAAGCTCCGAACCTCTTCGAACATATCTGAGAGCCGTGAAAAGCCGTAACTGCGGACGTCGAAGCTGGATCGATTGCCAGCAATTTTGCCGACTTCAGAGAGGCTGGCATAGCCTTCTGCATCGCGCTTGCTGGCCTGATAGGCGTCGATTAACAGCTTGAGTAGTTCATCATCGACTTTGCTACTGACAACGCTGCTATCCCCGCCATCATCTGGTTTTGTTGCCGCCTTGACGTCACTTTTGCGTCCACCACGCTCTAACTTATCCACCTTGATCAGCGCATCAACATCAATGAACCGGCTGCAAGCTTGTTTGAACGCTTCCGGCGTCTTGGCGCTGCCAAAGCCATAGACGGGGAGGCCGTCCTGGCGGATTCGCATGGCCAGCGGCATGAAGTCGCTATCGCTGCTCATGATACCAAAGCCGCCAATATTGCCGCGAAACAGCAGATCCATGGCATCAATGGTCATTTTCATGTCCGTGGCATTCTTGCCTTTGGTCATATCAAATTGCTGTTGCGGTTCGATGCCATATTTGTGCAGGATATCGACCCAGCCCTTGAGTGATTGCTTGCGCCAGTTGCCATAGGCACGGCGGATATTGACGGTTCCGAGCTCGGCCAGTGCCGTCAAAACCGGGTCAATCCCGGCGTGACTAGCATTGTCGGCATCAATCAGCAGGGCGATATTATCATTATGTGTTTTTGTCATCGCTGCTGTGATGAACTTGGTGCGGCAAGGCTTCAAGCGGAAAAACCGGCTTTCCTACATTGCCGCGATTTTATAGAATGATTTCGGCTCTTTGATATTGGTGTATTCGACAGGAAAAAGTCCAGTTAGATGAACAGATGGAGAAATTTTGGAGCGATTCAGTGTATAATCTGTATAAACTGGTGGAACGCTCGGTTCCGCCGTGTCTCATGGCACGAGCCATTTTCCGATCCATTGCATAGCGGTCGCATCCCACGAAAACAGTGCGCGCCGGTGACCGGTATGGGCAAGATAGAGCCACTCTATCTGCTCAATATCAACCAATAAAATCGCAAAATTATCGCGAGCAGGGGCGACCTCAAAGCCTTCCGGCTTGCGTCCCTCAACCGCAGGGTCAAGGCCGGAAGTAGGCTGGGCGACTGAACTACCGGGTGCAGGATCGGCTAGATAACAGCGTTTTCCATAGAGTGTCGCTTGATTCCATGCCGCATCGCAGGCAGCGCTATCCTGTTCGATCCTTCCACAACCGGATAGCCGCAGTTGGACCTTGGCTTCTGGATGATAGCAGAGGATAGAAACCGGCCCGCCGTCGCGAATATCAGCAACCTTAGAAGCCCGGTAGTCGGTGTTGAACCGAAGCATCCGACTGTCGCGCTCGGCCTCCCGCAATACCATGATCCTTTGGCTGGGCGTGCCATCTTCACGAACCGTCGCCACTGTCGGTGTATGCAAGGGCGATTTGCGATCCTTTGCGCCTTCTTCCAGCATTCGCAACGCTTCCTCTAAGGTGAGCGCTATGTCATTGAGAAAAGGCTGCGGGGGAGCGCCTGTCATTCTACGGCTTCAAAATCGCCGGTGGTTTCATCCAAGGTGAACAAGGTCGCTTCGCCAATGGCATACCAAGCGCCGTGCAGCTTGATTTCGCCGCGCGCTTCGCGCTCTGCGATGAACGGAAAGCTTCGCAGGTTTTCGAGGCTGATTTTTATCGCTTCGAGTTCTAGCTCCCTTTGAGGATCGGAGGGAGCCGCCGTGACGACCTGATCGCGTGCTTCGGTGATGATGGACATCCACTCGTCAATAAAACTATGACCAGGAAGCCCCAGTTCACCGCCTTTTAACGCCGCGCTAATCCCACCGCATTGGCCATGACCCAATACCACAATATGTTTGACGTTAAGCCCGGTGACACCAAATTCGATCGCCGCAGACGCGCCATGCATCCCGCCGCTATCGTCATAAGGAGGCACCAGATTGGCAACATTGCGCAGGGCGAACATCTGGCCCGGTCCCGTGTCAAAGATGGTCGCTGGGTCAACCCGGCTGTCACAACAGGAAATGACCATGATTGGCGGCGCTTGGCCAATTTTGGATAATTCATCGTAACGCGCTCGCTGTTTGGGATAAGAATCTTCCCGGAAGCGTTTATATCCATCTAGTAGCGCATGAAATTCAGGCATTAAAAGCGATCCCCCCGAACGACCTCCACATTTGCGATGGTCAGTAACAAACTATGACTATCCAGTAATGGCGCGAGCGCATCCGTCAAGCGCTGTGCTTTTTCTTCATTGGCAATGAGCAGAACAATTGATTTGGCCGCAGCACCACTGACTTCGTCTTGCTGCCAGCGACCATCACGCCCACCACCGGACGCAATCTTAATCACGCTCCAGCCGGAAATATCGACTTTTTTAACATAGTTGACAATTTTGGGAACGAGCGGGTTGTCGACCAGTATCTCGATCCGTTTGCGTTTGACTGTAGCGACCATATTCTATCCCAGAAATTTTGCGATTGCGGCAAATAGAGAAATACCGAACAGGATGTTAAAGGGAAAGGTAATACCGAGCGACATGGCCAGATAAATGCCCGGATCGGCCTGTGGCAAGGCAAGCCGCATTGCTGCCGGGACCGCGATATAGGACGCGCTGGCGCATAATACCCCCAATATCGCTGCAGAACCAGGGTCGAGACCAATCAAGGTTCCGACAACCGTGCCGATTGTACCGTTGATGATTGGCAGCACGATGGCGAGTGTAGCCAGAGATATGGTAATCTTGCGGGTTTCCAGCAACCGGCGGGCAGCAATCAAGCCCATGTCGAGCAGGAAGAGGCAGAGAACACCTTTAAAGCCGACAGAGAATAGCGGCTCGATCGGTGCAAAGCCTTCTGCACCTGCAATGAAACCGATTATAAAAGCGCCAAGCAGCAATATCACAGAACCGTTGGTCAAAACCTCGTGCATCAGGTTCGAGCCACCTTCCGTGTCAGCCTCTTCGCTCTCTTTCAGCCTTTTGGAATAGGCTCGGGCCAACAGCAAGCCAGTGATAATGGCGGGTATTTCCATAAGCGCCATGACGCCAACCATGAAGCCATCGGGCCGCAAGCCTGTTGCTGTTAGCAGCTCAATAGCAGTCACGAAGGTAACGACACTGACCGAGCCGTAATGGGCCGCTACAGCACCTGCATCAATAGCGCCAAGTTTAGCAAAAGACCGCAGCAATATGAAAGCAAGGATCGGCAGGGTGAAGCCAAGCAAAACACCGGAAACGGCGGCAGCCGCGAGGTCGACAGAGAAGCCCGTAGAGGCTACTTCGACGCCGCCTTTCAAACCAATGGCGGCCATCAAATATATAGACATGGCTTTGGCGAATGCTTCCGGGATGGCCAGATCGGATCGGATGCAGGCGGCGAAAAAGCCGAGGATAAAGAAAAGAATGACAGGAGAAGTCAGCGTGTCGAGGATCATGGCGGCTCACTATCAAAAAGAAGTTATCACCGATTAGCAGCCTGATCGCGGTTGGCAAGCGGCCCTGTCATCGCTATCTGATAGAAATGAACGAAATTACGAAAATAGCTCCACCATCCGGGAAGCCGGTTCGTCAACGCAAACCCGACTGGATTCGCGTGAAAGCGCCGATGGGTAAGGGATTTGAAGAAACCCGCAAGCTCATGCGGGAACACAAGCTGAATACGGTTTGTGAAGAGGCGGCATGCCCCAATATTGGCGAATGCTGGACGAAGAAGCACGCCACGGTGATGATTTTGGGTGATGTATGCACCCGGGCCTGCGCTTTTTGTAATGTCAAAACCGGTATGCCGATGCCAGTCGATCCTTTGGAGCCGCAACACACGGCGGACGCTGCGGCGAAGCTTGGTCTCGAACATATTGTGATCACTTCGGTGGACCGTGATGACCTGCCCGATGGCGGTGCCAGCCAGTTTGTGAAAGTTATCGAGGCCTTGCGCCGAACCACTCCGAATACGACGATTGAGATTTTAACCCCGGATTTCCGAAATAAGGCAGACGCCGCGGTTGAAGCGATCGTCGCTGCACGCCCAGATGTGTACAACCACAATCTGGAGACAGTGCCGCGGCTCTATCCCAATATTCGTCCAGGCGCGCGCTATTATGCGTCTCTGCGTCTTTTGGAACAGGTGAAGCGGCTTGATCCTTCGATCTTTACAAAGTCCGGTATCATGCTTGGCCTTAGTGAGCAGCGGCTTGAGGTGCATCAGGTGATGGACGATATGCGATCCGCTGATATCGACTTCCTGACCATGGGCCAATATCTGCAACCCACACCGAAACATGTGAAGGTTGATGAGTTTATCAAACCACAGGCGTTCGATGCATATGCGTCCATTGCTCGAGCAAAGGGCTTCTTGCTGGTCGCTTCCAGCCCGCTAACGCGTTCCAGCTATCATGCAGGAGATGATTTTGCGAAAATGCGTCAGGCGCGTGAAGAAAAACTAGCCCGTGCCGGCGCATAGGGAAACGCGCGAACTGCCTCACAGCGCCGCGCAAATGTATGCACTAGTGGCGGATGTCGGGCGCTATGAAGAATTTCTTCCTTGGGTTGTTGGAACGCGAATCAGGTCCAATAGCGATACCGAGATGATTGCCGATGTAATCGTTGGTTTTAAAGGATTGCGCGAGCAATTTGCATCGCGCGTTCTAAAAAATGCAGCCGAACGGACTATTGATGTCGATTATCTTGATGGGCCATTGAAACAACTGCACAACGAATGGGTTTTTCGCGAGCGGGAAGGCGGCGGCAGTTACGTCGATTTCTATGTGGAATTCACCTTTAAGAACAGAATGTTCGAAAAGCTTGCCGGCCAGATGTTTGCCAAGGCTTTGCACAAAATGACCAGCGCCTTTGTTGAGCGCGCCGGTGATATTTACGGCAGCAACTATTCAGATGTGTCGGGAAGTAATAATTCAAGCGCTACCAGCGCCGCTTGAAGCCGGATATCCGCACGGCTTTTGTCGGCACCAAAATCATGACGATCGGCGACAACATCATCAATGCTTTTGCCTTTTTCGGCCTTAGCAAAAACCACTGTTCCCACCGGTTTTTTCTCTGTCCCACCGCCAGGTCCGGCCACCCCGGTAATGGCAACAGCAACATCGCAATCTGACTTTTCTAATGCCCCTTGCGCCATGCCCCAAGCGACAGCGATGGATACCGCACCAAATGTCTCGAGCATGTCATCACTGACATCCAGCATTTTTTGTTTGGACTCGTTCGAATAGGTGTTGAACCCGCATTCAAATACATCGCTGCTACCGGCTATTTCGGTCAGCGCTGCTGCAACTAGGCCACCGGTGCAGCTTTCTGCCACAGCGATTCGTCGACCGGATTTTCGATTGGCATCAATGACTTGTTCCGCCAAATTGACGAGCTTTTTGGGCAGTAGATTTTGCATGGAGCCCCGCTAGCCTATTCGATAGGTGCTTTGCAAATATTGAAAGGATCTTTCCTGCCTTCGTCCTTGTCATTGCTGCCCAGTTGCGCGAGCATCACGGTGAGGCTGGCAAGATTTGCGGTTGGCATAGGTTCTAGCAAGCCATAGACTTTTTCGATTGTGGGGCAGTCCTTGGTCTTGATCTCCTGCGCAAGCATGGCCGGGATCATGGCGTCGACAAAGGGACGCATCGCATCCATTTCCAAACCCTCTGGCAAATCCTGCCCGACCATTGATCTGATGGCTGTGCTTGCTTGCGGCCATGCATTTTGGGAATCTGCGACATATCGTTGCATTTGTGCTGAATCAACTTGCAGCAACGCGGAAGTAGCGGGCAGGCTACTCGTGCATTTGGTTCTGACGGCATCTAATGCGCTCGGCAATACATAGGTTATCAATGACTCCGCCGTTTCCACCGGGATACATTGCTTTGTTTCTGCTGCCTGTGAGGATGTTGCACTCAACAGAGCGATTATGGCCGAAGCGGCTGAAATTTTCTCAAACATTACTTTTACTCCATCGATATTGTTGCAACCGCCTGGGCTGCAATGCCTTCTCCGCGACCGGTAAAGCCCAGGTTTTCCGTTGTAGTCGCCTTGACACTGACCCGGTCAATTGAAAGGTCAAGCATTTTGGCGATATTCTGCCGCATGGCTTCCCGGTGTGGTTTGATTTTAGGCGCCTCACAAATCACTGTCATATCGACATTATTAATGCTGCCACCTTTCTGTTTGATGACCGATGCCGCGAATTCAACAAATTTATCGGACGATGCACCGCGCCATTTCGGATCTGATGGTGGAAAATGATCGCCAATGTCGCCAGCCCCAGCGGCGCCCAGCAAGGCATCGGTCAAGGCATGTAACAAGACGTCAGCATCGCTATGCCCGGAAAGCCCCTTGTGATGATCGATTTTCAAACCACCGAGCCAAAGCTCTTCACCTGTGACCAGTTGATGGACATCAAAACCCATGCCGGTGCGTATTTGCTTCATATTTTGTTCCGATGATTCAGCAAAGTCGGATGCTGTGGTGTATTTTTTTAGGGCTTCATCACCTTCAACGACAGCTATTTGATATCCGGCAGCCTTGAAAACTTGCGCATCATCGGTCGCTTCGTGGCCCGCAGGCCAGATGGCATGGGCGTAAACAAGTTTATCATAATCAAACGTTTGGGGCGTTTGCACGCGCCATAATGCATTTCGATCTAATGTGCTTGCTGCATATCCATCGACAATATTAATGGTTGTGTCGATCGTTGGCAGTACGGGAATTGCCGCTTCCTCCTGCTCAACGGTTGCCAGCAATCTATCGATGACTAGTTGTGACAAAAATGGTCGGGCAGCATCATGGATAAGGACATTTTTTGCGCCACCTGCTGCAGCAATGCCCGACAACCCGTTGCGGACACTATCCTGACGGGTAGCTCCGCCGATAACAACTTCGTAGCTTCTCAATCCGACCAACGCATTGTGTAGCTGTTCGTCCTGACCTTCCCGGATAACGATCCAAAGTTTGGCTATTTTCGGATGGTTTAGGAAGCTTGCCGCACTGTGGCGCACCATCGGTAACCCTTGAACAAGTGCATATTGCTTGGGCAACCCGAGACCAGACCGTTCGCCTTGGCCAGCGGCTACTATCAAAGCATGATTTTGGCGGGTTCGCGTAACAGAATCAGTCATTACCGGTGACTTAGCCCAGTCCCTTCTTGCCTGCCAGCCGCTTTGACGATAAAGGCTGCTTAAAATTTAGGCATAAGACATGACATTAAAACCTATATCGATCGATAAAATAACGATCAACAGCCCTGTATTGCTGGCGCCTATGACCGGTGTGACCGATCTTCCGTTCCGCAAGTTGGTGCGGCGTTTCGGTTCCGGTTTGAACGTAACCGAGATGATTGCCAGTCAGGCGATGATCCGTGAAACGCGCCAGTCTTTGCAAAAATGTGCATGGGACCCCACTGAAGAACCAGTGTCGATGCAACTGGCTGGTTGTTCGCCGGACGCGATGGCCGAGGCGGCAAAGCTCAATGAAGACCGCGGCGCGCAGATTATCGACATCAACATGGGCTGTCCGGTCAAAAAAGTCGTGAACGGTGATGCGGGATCTGCCTTGATGCGAGATCTCCCGTTGGCTGCGGCTCTTATCAAAGCGACCGTAAAAGCCGTGAATGTGCCGGTGACAGTAAAAATGCGGATGGGCTGGGATCATAACAGCCTGAATGCGCCTGAGCTCGCTCATATTGCAGAAGATCTTGGCGCGAAGATGATTACGGTTCATGGCCGGACACGTTGCCAGATGTACAAAGGCAGTGCGGATTGGACTTTCGTGAAGCAAGTCAAGGATGCGGTCTCGGTTCCGGTCATCGTCAATGGAGACATTTGTACGATTGATGATTGTGAGCGTGCTTTGGCAGAAAGCGGAGCGGATGGCCTGATGATCGGGCGCGGGGCTTATGGCAAGCCATGGCTGTTGGGCCAGGTCATGCACTGGTTTGAACATGGCACAACATTGCCTGACCCAGATTTGCAAACACAATATGCGGTTCTGGAAGAACATTATCGTGCCATGCTCGACCTTTATGGCGAAGACATTGGTGTCAAAGTCGCGCGCAAACATATTGGCTGGTATACAAAGGGCCTGCCCGGATCTGCCGATTTCCGTAATCAGGCGAATAAGGAAGGTGATGCATCAAAAGTTCTCACGATGTTGCAGGGCTTTTATGCGCCATGGCTTGAAAAAGCTGCGGCTTGATGACTGATTTGCCGTCGGCAGAACAGATATTTGCTGGTTTGCCAGACGCATTGCTTATTATTGATGAGAATCACCAAATAGCCAAAGTGAACCCAGTGGCAGAGAGTTTTCTTGGCCAAAGCGCTAGACATTTGATTGGCGCGCATGTTGCGGATCAAATTCAGTTTCAAGATGAGCGCCTGGTCAATGCTCTTGTTAACAAGGACGCGAATGTGGCTGCGCGGCGTGTTCCCGTTACCCTGAAGGGACGAGAAGCTGGATTGGTGAATTTTGATATTCACACGATACCGGCAGATCAACGTTGGCGCATTGTGTCGATCGCTCCACTTCCGACAGACGGTCCGGTTGTAGAACAAAGATCGAGCGAGCAAGATCAGTTTTCAGTGCGTGCACCTGATATATTGGGGCATGAAATAAAAAACCCTCTGGCCGCGATCAAGGGGGCGGCGCAACTACTGGATCGGTCACTGACAGAGGACCAGAGATCTCTAACGCATATGATAAAAGGTGAGGTTGAGCGGATCGCCAAATTGCTTGATCGAATGCAGAGTCTTTCGACCAATCAACCGGCCAAAGTAGAGCCTGTAAATGTGCACTCTCTAATTGATCGTGCCAGGCAATCGATCGAAACGGCGTATAACGGTGATCTTAAGATACAGGACCGGTTTGACCCTTCGTTGCCAGACGTTTTGGTCGATCCCGATGCGATGATGCAGGTTTTGACAAACATATTGTCAAATGCGGTGGACGCTACAAAAAACCTCGAGAATCGGAATATTAGGGTCATTACCCGTTATAGTTTTGGTGCGGCTCTGTCGGTCCACGGCACAGATCAAATGGTTCGGTTACCGGTTGAAATCATTATCAAGGATAATGGTCCGGGTGTTCCAACGGAGCTGGAGCAGGATATCTTCTCTCCGTTCGTGTCCACAAAAACCGATGGGCAGGGGCTTGGTCTGGCGCTTGTCAGAAAATTGATGAACGATATGAACGGACGGATAAGGTATGAACGGCCGGGCGGTTCAAAGAATACCCAGTTCATTCTGTTTTTACCGGTAGCGGAGCAAGGATAGTCCGATGGTCAAGCAAACCGTATTGTTGGTCGAAGACGATCCGTCCGTCAGCCATATTATTTCGACTGCCTTAAAAGCCGAGGGTATGGCGGTTGATAGCTGCAAATCGGTTGGGGACCGCGATGCACTGCTGGCTAGCGGTAAATATGATCTGTTGATCACGGATGTCGGTTTGGGCGAAGAAGATGGGATCGCTACCTTGGATGCTGTTAAGGCGCGAGATCCAGATTTACCTATCATCGTTATATCGGCGCAAAACACTTTGAATACAGCCGTCCGCGCATCCGAAACTGGCGCGTTTGAATATTTTCCCAAACCCTTTGATCTCGATGAACTGGTTGAAGTTGTGCAACAGGCGATGAAGCCGCGCAGCGCTGGACTATCGACAGAAAATTTAGAAGAAGACAGTCTTCCATTGGTTGGCCGCAGCCCAGCAATGCAAGAGGTCTACCGAATGATTGCCAGGCTTTTGCGTAATGATCTCTCGGTGCTCATTTTGGGGGAATCCGGCACCGGCAAAGAATTGGTCGCCGAAGCTATTCATAGTTTGGGACATCGTAAAACTGGACCGTTTATTGCCGTTAATATGGCTGCTATTCCTACCGATTTGATCGAGGCAGAGCTATTTGGCCACGAGAAAGGTGCATTTACCGGCGCTGTGAGCAGCGCTGCAGGTAAATTTGAACAAGCACAGGGTGGAACGCTTTTTTTGGATGAAATTGGCGATATGCCAATGCATGCCCAGACGAGATTGCTGCGCGCTTTGCAATCGGGCGAGATTAACCGGGTCGGTGGCAAGGGACTGATCAAGCTTGATGTCCGGATTATTGCGGCGACCAATCAGGATTTTGTGAACCTGATTGAAGAGGGTAAATTTAGGGAAGATCTTTATTATCGGATCAACGTTGTCCCCATAGAATTGCCGCCACTAAGAGACCGGGCCAGCGATGTTCCTGCATTGGCCAACCATTTCCTCAATCTTGCAGTTTCTGAAGGCTTACCCAAGAAAGCTTTGACAACAGACGGTATGGAGTTGCTTGCCCGCCATGGTTGGCGAGGAAATGTCAGGGAGTTGAAGAATCTGATCTACCGGCTTGTCGTTACCGCTCGGGAAGAACAATTGTCCGAAGCGGCGATAGGGCAAATTTTGCAATCCGAACAAAGCGACGAGCAAGGGCACAGTACAGAGGTCGATTTTTCGGATCGCGTGAAGTCGATCGTAGGTGATTTGATACTGGACAAGGGTCAAGGAAATTCCCTGTATGTGAGGGCCTTAGAAAAATTCGAAAGACCTATGCTGGAAGAGGTTTTGCGCAAAGCAAATGGCAATCAAATCAAGGCGGCTAATATGCTTGGGATCAATCGTAATACATTACGAAAAAAGCTGACCGAATATGATATCGATCCGACCGGATCGCGATAAACTGATTCCTCTATGCGCTAAAGCGTGACATTTTTGCGTCATTAGTGCTGTTTTTACAACGAATCTGTTGTATCAAGAGCACAATGAATGCTCCGCAGCCCTCTCTAGAAAAACGATCTCCAGCTTGGTTGCGGCGATTATCGCTTCTCGCAGAAGATAATAAAGCGATGAAGAGAGTCGAGTGGGGCGTGGTACTCTTGTTCCTTGCTATGGTAGCGGGAAGCTATACCCTTTTAAGTTCTCAATCTGGTCGAACCGATTTTATATCTCCTCCGCTGACGGCAGCTTTACTTGTAGCTAACCTAATTCCAGCGATCATATTGCTGGTTTTGCTTGGACGCCGCATGGCCAAGGGCAGGGCAGCAAAGTCAGCGGTGGGCAGTAGTGGCCGTCTGCATGTCCGGCTTGTTGCACTATTCTCTCTTGTGGCTAGCGTTCCAATGCTGCTGGTGGTGATTTTTGCATCTTTGCTATTTCAATATGGTGTCGAATTTTGGTTTTCTGATCGGGCTCGCGGGATGCTCGAAAATGCCAATAGTCTTGCGCGTGGTTATTATGATCAGAACCGAAAGGATGTCGGCGAAGAAACTATTACCATGGCTAGTGACTTGCGCAGTTTTCTATCCGAAAAAGGTATAAATCATCCTGAATTTGCAGAAAATTACTCCTTTCAGGTACTCACCCGAAAGTTAAACGAATCTGCGATCATTCAATATGGCCAAGATGATGTCGCGCGTACCGCTGCTGCCGTGAATCCTGCGGACGGGGATCAAAATGCGAAAATTTCGGAAGACGTGCTCAGCCAGCTGCTTGAGGGGCGGAATTATGTAGTGACTGCCAAGTCGAACAAGATTGAGGCAGTGACTGCGCTGGATTTGGAGTCACGCGTTTTTCTCTATGCCGCTCGCGATTCAGATATGCTGGCTCTGAGTCAATGGGAGCGGGCGCAGTCTGTACTTGAGGATTACGATAACCTGTTTACACGGTCTCGCAGCCTGCAGTTGCAGTTTAACATCGCTTTGTTTGTGGTTTCACTTTTCATTGTTGGATTCGCCTTATGGATTGCGTTGGCGGTCGCTGACCGCATGGTACGACCGGTTGGCGACCTTGTTCACGCTGCGAAACGAATCACAGAAGGGGACTTGGCGACACGCGTGCCAACACCTGTGGCGAAGGACGAAATCGGCACGTTGGGCAGGGCGTTTAATCGTATGACCGAACGCCTGGAGACCCAGACGACGGCTTTGCTAACGGCCAATGAGCAACTGGGCAGTCGCCGTGCCTTTATTGAAACTGTTCTGGAATCGGTGACAGCTGGGATTATCAGTCTGGATAAATCTGGGCGTATCAGTCTAGTTAATTCTCATGCACAGGCTTTGCTTGCGAGGCAGAACGAAAATCTGCTGGAGTCACAAATATCGGAAGTTGCCCCTGAGTTTACGGCGCTGATTAAGGACGGGGTTGAAAATACGATCATCCAGTTTTCGTCTGGTAACGAAATTCGCACGCTAGAGGTAAAAATCGTTAGCGGGTCGTCGGGGCATGTCATTACCTTTGAAGATATTACACAACGACTTCTGGATCAGCGCCGTGCCGCTTGGTCGGATGTTGCGCGCAGAATTGCTCATGAAATTAAGAACCCGCTCACTCCCATTCAACTGGCGGCAGAACGTCTGCAACGCCGCTTTGGAAAAAATATTGTTGAAGGCGGATCGATATTTTCTCAATTGACTGGAACAATTGTTCGGCAAGTTGGTGATTTGCGAAATATTGTCGATGAATTTTCTTCCTTTGCGCGAATGCCAAAACCCGTTTTCCGTGAAGAAAACCTGATCGACATCGTCAAACAAGCAATGTTCTTGCAGGAAGTGGCTCACCCCAAAATCCAATTCCGATTTGAAGCGGATGACCCGCTGACATCCTTGGTTTGCGATCGCAGGCAGTTGGGGCAGGCGCTTACAAATATCGTAAAAAATGCTGTCGAAGCTGTTGAGCAAAAGGCAGAAGCCGGTTCGGGTTTTGCTTATGAGGACGGTGAAATAAGTATGGCTGTCCTTCGACATGGAGACGATATTGAAATTCAGTTAGACGATAATGGGATTGGCCTTCCCGCTGAGCGAGAACGCATTGTCGAACCGTATATGACCACCCGAGACAAGGGAACGGGTCTGGGATTGGCTATCGTGAAGAAAATTGTCGAAGAACATTTCGGCACGATCGCATTTACAGACTCCTGTTCGCGAGAGGAGGGGGGCGGTACGCGCGTCACAATAAAGCTTAATCCTACAAAACTGGAACGTTTGCAGGACAGTTTCTCACATGAGAACTCGAATAGAGATCAGCCTGAGCAGCGCATCGGAACAGCGGCCGAAGGCGAGGATAGCAAACGTCCGCAAACAGATAAATTACCCCCAATTTAGAGGTCAAAAATATGGCATTAGATATTCTGATTGTTGATGATGAACCCGATATTCGTGAATTGATATCAGGTGTTTTAGAGGATGACGGTTACGAAACCAGAGTAGCTGGCGATAGTGATTCAGCGCTCGCGGCCGTTAAGGAGCGCAAGCCGTCTCTGGTATTGCTCGATGTCTGGTTGAGAGGTTCTCGCCTAGATGGGCTCGAGCTGTTGACCGAAATCAAGAAAATTGACGCCAAATTACCCGTCATTGTGATTTCTGGGCATGGAAATATCGATACGGCCGTGGCGGCAATTTCCCAGGGCGCTGTTGATTTCATCGAAAAACCCTTTGAAGCCGAACATCTGATGCATTTGGTGGCGAGAGCCACCGAGACGGAGAGTTTACGCCGCGAGAATGAGATTTTGAAGGCGCGGGTCGGATTTGCTGATGAACTCACCGGCAATAGCGCTGCGGTCAATGCTGTTCGCGCGACACTAAAACGTGTGGCTGGTACGGGTAGCCGCTTGCTCATTTCTGGACCGGCAGGTGTCGGTAAAGAAGTTGCCGGACGCCTGATGCACAATTGGAGCCCTCGCGCCAACGCGCCATTTGTTACGATCAGTGCTGCCCGACTTTCTCCGGAAAGTGTGGAAGAAGAATTGTTCGGAACGGAGAAAAATGGTGCGGTCGAAAAAATAGGACTCTTGGAAGAAGCGCATGGTGGGACGTTGTTCATTGATGAAGTGGCTGACATGCCATTGGATACACAGGGCAAAATTCTCCGTGTTTTGACCGAGCAGAGTTTCGTCCGTCTCGGTGGCACGCAACGGGTAAAAGTAGATGTCCGTGTGGTATCGGCAACCTCTCGAAATCTTGACGAAGAGATTCAGGAAAAACGTTTTCGGGAAGATCTGTTCTACCGGTTGAATGTGGTGCCTGTCGAATTGCCACCGCTTAACCAACGCCGGGAAGATATTCCCACATTGGTAGAGCATTATTCAGCTCGCTTCGCCGCCGATCAACGGCTGAATTCGCCAGAAATCTCTACCGAAGCGATGGCGGCGCTGCAGGCTTGTGATTGGCCTGGCAATGTTCGCCAATTACGCAATGTTATAGAGCGGACGATCATATTGGCACCGAAAGACAATTTTACCAAAATTGAAATAGAGATGTTGCCGCCGGAAATATTGGGGAATGATGACGATCTGGATCAAGGTGTCGCATCATTGATGGGGTCTCCGCTGCGCGAAGCTCGCGAAAGTTTCGAGCGTGAATATCTCAAAGTCCAGATCAGGAGATTTTCCGGAAATATATCAAAAACGGCCAACTTTATTGGAATGGAACGGTCTGCATTGCATCGGAAGCTTAAAATTCTGGGACTTGCGGCTAAAAAGAAGCAGAGCGTCGAATAACGGATTGTCCGATTGCTGTTGTAGCTTCAACATCAAATCCATATATGTCGATTATGCGGTTCCCCTCAATTGCCAAAGGCCGCAAATTAGAACCCTGTCTGCGGCCTTTGCGCCGCCAAAAAGCGGAAGTCAAAAATGACCGATAAATCAAATAATTTGCAAGACCTTTTCTTAAACTCTCTCCGCAAATCAAAAATGCCCGTCACAATGTTTCTGGTCAAAGGCGTGAAGTTGCAAGGTATTGTGACATGGTTTGATAATTTCTCTGTTTTGCTGCGCCGGGATGGTCAGTCACAATTGGTCTACAAGCACGCCATTTCTACGATCATGCCATCACAGAGCCTCGATATGCAGGCATTTGCTGATTTAATGGAACGCGCCAAAGCTAAAAATGGCGTGTTGCAGGAAGTCTTTCTAACAGCCGTTCGGGACAGCAGTGATCCAGTGACCATGTTCTTGGTCAATGGTGTGATGCTTCAGGGCGAAGTAGCTGCTTATGACCTTTTCTGCGTATTGCTGGAGCGAGAAGGCTTGGCCCAGCTTGTCTATAAGCATGCGATATCTACTATTCAGCCTAGCGGTGCGATTAATTTGGCCGACTATAATACAGATGAAGGTTCCCATTGATTCCATTTGAAAAAAACGAACTGGATGGGACCAAAGACCTAGCTGTCATTGTCCATCCTGATTTAGGGGCATTGAATCAAAACGCATTGGAATATCGGTTAGAAGAAGCTGTTGGCCTCGCTCTGGCGATTGGCCTGGAGACGACATCTTCACGATATTTTACCGTTCGTGCACCCAAGCCTGGGACATTATTTGGTTCCGGTCAAGTGGGGCAGATTAAAACTATATTGGCTCAAGAAGAGGCCAATATTTTGATAGTCGACGGCACTTTAAGTGCGATTCAGCAGCGTAATTTGGAAGAAGAATTAAAGGTCAAGGTCATCGACCGCACTGGCCTTATTTTAGAGATTTTTGGCGCGAGAGCAGCGACAGCCGAAGGGCGTCTGCAAGTGGAATTGGCTCATCTAGATTATCAGGCTGGCCGCCTGGTCCGTAGCTGGACCCACTTGGAGCGGCAGCGCGGTGGCTTCGGCTTCTTGGGTGGTCCGGGTGAAACACAGATTGAATCCGATCGCCGCATGATTCGCGATCGTATGGCTAAGTTACGCAAAGATCTCTCTCATCTGCGCAAAACCCGGACGCTACATCGGTCGCGCCGTCAGAAAGCCCCTTGGCCGGTGATAGCTCTTGTTGGCTATACTAATGCCGGTAAATCGACGCTGTTCAACCGTTTAACAGGGGCAGAAGTGTTTGCTGAGGATTTGCTGTTTGCAACTCTTGATCCGACGATGCGCCAATTTTCTCTGCCAGGTTACGACAAGGCAATAATGTCTGACACGGTAGGTTTCGTATCTGATTTACCTACACAATTGGTGGCAGCTTTCCGCGCCACACTTGAAGAAGTAACGGCCGCAGATGTGATTATCCATGTAAGGGATATCTCTCATTCATCGAGCGACGGGCAGGCTGGTGACGTCGAGCAAATTCTACTCGAACTCGGAGTAGAGCTGCAAGACGGGGAGGGGGCTCCTATCATCGAAGCTTGGAACAAGGTTGATCTAATCAACGCTGATGATCCCGATGCTATAAAATTACCCGAGCATGTTCCAGACAATGTCTGCCTGATATCAGCAGTAACCGGACAAGGTATCGACGCGCTTATAGAAATGGTGACAGATAATTTGTCGCGCAATCATAACGTTGAAACAGTCACCCTATCGGTGTCTGACGGGAAGCGCCTAGCGTGGTTGCATGAAAATGGTCGCGTTCTGGAATCAGAGCAAGCAAATGATGATTTGGTGTTAGCTGTACAAATGTCCAATCGAAACTGGGGACGGTTTCACGCGCTTTAGGTTGCTCTTTTCGCCTTTTGCCACTCTTCTTCCAACTCATCGATCGTCATCTCTTTCATATCTCCCGACACAGTATCTTCTACCTTATTGAATCGTAAAGAGAATTTTCGAGTAGCGTCGGAAAGCGCCTGTTCGGCATCGACTCCATAGTGACGCGCAAGATTAACTGCCGAAAAGAGCAGATCGCCAATTTCCTCGTGGATATGGTCTTGGTCTTCAGCCTGCTCTACTTCCTCAAGTTCTTCTAGCAGTTTGGCTTTAACCGGCGCCTTATCGGGCCAATCAAAACCAACACGTGCCGCACGTTTTTGTATTTTTTGCGCGCGTAGCAGTGCGGGCAGGGCCAATGCCACACCGTCTAAAGCACTGGAATTTCCTGTTTCCGCTCGCTCTTCAGCCTTTATCTGTTCCCAGCCTGGTGTGTCTTCGGCTTCGCTAAAAATATGCGGATGCCGCCGGATCATTTTTTCGCAAACCGCACCCACCACAGCATCAAATGAGAAATGACCTTCATCAGATGCAATCTGGCTGTGGAAAACCACCTGTAACAGAAGGTCGCCCAATTCGTCTTTCAATGCGGCCATATCGTTGCGCTGAATTGCATCGGCAACTTCATAAGCTTCTTCGATGGTATAGGGTGCGATGGTTTCAAAGGTTTGGACTGTATCCCATTCGCATCCCGTCTTTGGATCGCGCAAACGCCGCATGATTTCGAGTAGGGGGTCAATCAATGAGCTATCCATTCCTATATCAATGCTAAACCAATTTAGAAAAGAGACTGATTTCACCAAAATAGAAATGAGACTCTTTATGTCGATGACCGCTTATAGAGCAGGGGCAGCGATATGCCTGTCATATCGCGTATCTTTGCCCCTGCCAATGCGAGTCATCAAGTAGGTCGTCGGGGCTCGGGCCCAGTACGAAAGTGCTGGGCGCGCTCAATCGTCAAGCACAGCTTTAAATAATGTCCGCTATATCCTGCGATTTCAACTGGTGGACGCAACACATGCCCCGAACCGCTCGGCAGGCGTTTCATAA
>CANLCX010000005.1 GCA_947489315.1 uncultured Sphingomonadaceae bacterium | reverse complement strand
GTTATATGTAGGAAAGAGGTTTTTTGGGCGGCAATTATATTGCTGGCATGGCCGCTATATCCCGAAAGCGGACATTAGCGCACAAACAAAAAGCCCCGCCAGATTGCTCGGGCGGGGCTTTGGGGTAAACTAGTAAACTGGCTTAAGCGTAGCTAACTTTCACATTCGCTTTACGCTGACGTCGCATCGCACCGCCTATGGCGCCAAAGCCAAAGATCATGAAGGCCCATGTTGCCGGTTCAGGGACTGCGCCAGAAAAATTGCTAAAACGAACATAAATCGTTTCCGGAACGCCAGAGACCAGGCCATTAACACCATCTGTCACTCTACCCGCCGCGAAATCGTTTAAATCGACGTGCGTGAAATCGCTCCAATATTCTGAAGCGAAACGATAGACGGAATGGTCTTGGAAGAAAGAGTTTGCAGCAGGTGTTGCAAAACCCGGTCTTGTAAAGTCTTCCCAGTCGGGTCGTGCCGCCCATTCTGAAACTGAGGCAACGCGCCATCCTTCTGCTGCACGATAGCTTGCCGGCTGAATATTGCCGGGACCAAATTCATTCGGTGCAATTGGTCCAGCATATACCCAGTCGAGCCCGGTGTTATTGAAATCGAGAATGACCTCGGAGTCCGGAATTATGAATGTGTCATCAAAAATGACGGCATGGGCGGGCATAGCGACCGACAGGCCTACTACACAAAGAGTTCCTAAAGTATATTTGAGCATTCTTATCCCCCTGAATGCTGCAGACTGCAGCATCCTTCGTTATTTTGCGACCCCATACCAGTGACCCATCGTTCAACCTCAAATTGCAAGACGGTTGAAAAAGAGACACTAATTCCGTGAACTTACGCCATTTTTTCAAGTTTGTTAACTGAATATTCATTTATTTGGGGGCGATCTGCGTCGTTGTCCTGAAATGGGACATTTTTAGCAATCTTTTAAGGGTGCGGATATGCATGTTTGCTTCAAAGGTATACTGCACGAACGCTGGACTTCGACATTCATATCAAACCAACCTCCGCTTTTGCGCTCAAAGCGGTTCCTAACGTCTTACTTAATAAATTTAAACATATGCCCGCCAATTTTGCGCATCTGGATTTCTTCCGATCCTTCGGTAATCCGATACCGGCGGTGATGGCGGTAGATATGTTCGAAGGGTTTGTGGCGGGAATAGCCCATGCCGCCGTGGACCTGCATCGCGCGGTCGGCGGCGTCGCAGCATAGGCGGTTGGCGCGGTAGTTACACATGGAGACCTGTGCCGAGAGATATTTGGCGACATCGACCTTGGGCATGCCGTCCATTTGCGAGGCGGTTTTGTAGATGAGCTGGCGTAACATGGCTGCTTCGGTGTGGAGTTCTACCAATGGAAATTGAATTGCCTGATTGACGGCTAGTGGTTTGCCGAATGGTTTGCGTTCTCCGGCATATTTCACCGATTGATCGATGCAATATTGTGCTGCACCCAAAGAGGATGCGGCTTGGCGGATGCGGTTTTCATGCACAAAATGCTGGGCTGCGGCGAGGCCCATGTCGAGATCGCCCAATATCTGGTTTGCGGGAATCCAGACATTGGTGAAGCTGCATTTCGGGTGGTCGGTGGGCATGTTGAATGTCCACATATATTCCCCAATTTCAAAACCTTCGGCGTCCACTGGTACGATGAAACAGCCTATGCCTTGAGCATCGCCGTCCTTGCCGCGGTGGCGGGCAAAGGTCATAACGTGGCTCGCGACGTGCAGACCGGTGGTCCACATCTTGTTCCCGTTGATTAGCCAGCCGTCGACGCCATCGCGCTGTTCGGCGACAGCGGTCGTGTCCATCCATGTCGCATCAGAGCCGTGATCTTCTTCGGTCAGGCCAAAGCACCATTTCATTTCGCCCGCGAGCATGGCGGGAATGCATTCCTGCTTCTGCTTGTCGGTTCCGAAATCACGCACCATCAAGGGCTGAACAAGATTGCCGACGATGGAATTTTCGTTCTGCAAGTCATTGTGGAGACCAAGGCCCTTATGCGCGAGATGCTCGCGGATCCGCGCCATGCCGAGATTGGAGCCATCCTTTCCGCCAAATTCCTTGGGCAGGGCATAGCGAAAATGGCCCGCAGCATCGGC
The DNA here is from genome assembly GCA_947489315.1 of uncultured Sphingomonadaceae bacterium. Lineage (GTDB taxonomy): Bacteria > Pseudomonadota > Alphaproteobacteria > Sphingomonadales > Sphingomonadaceae > Parasphingorhabdus. Next base: position 201,483 of record CANLCX010000005.1, on the reverse strand, counting down.
CGTGCGGCGCATTTCGTCGAGCAGGTCTTCCCACTCCTTGGTCGGCAACCCCTGATTATCCCAATCGGTCCGGCTGTCCTCGCGGCGGTGGTCGAAAAAGCGGATATTATCGTCGCGCCGTTCAATCGGTTTGATTTCGGCTTCGATAAAATCATCGAGAACGGTGAGATAATCTTCTATTTCCTGGGGAATATCAAAGCTCATATCATCGTCTCCATTTGTTGAGTGCCACCGCTAAGCCGGCATATTTGGGTTGGTCGATCGTCAGGCGTTCCAGCGCAGAAAGCCGGAAATGATCCCAAAGACCGGGGTGTTCCAGACTGATGCGTCCTTCTGAAAGGGCAGCGCAAAGCTGTCCATGGTCAAATCCAATAGCCTTGAGACGTTCCTCAGACGCTGCCTGAAAGCCGGGCCCGTAGAGCGCCTGCCGCTGCGCGATACCCAGCGCATTGCCCGCAACTCGCGACTGGAACCGGTCGTGCCCTTTGAGATCGGGCTGAACCGTTCCGGTGTTCCATTCGCCGATTGCTGTCAGCAATTCATCATAGCCAATTTCACCGCGAGACGCTGGACGCTCGGGTGGCTGCCAATCCAGCTTTGTGCACAATTCAGATGGCAAAATTTCTTCAAAGAGCAGCGCCAGATCGATTTCCACTTCGGAGACGCGGCGGCCAATAACGGTGCGTTCGAGCGACCGGTCGCCATGGCTGCGCCATATCTCGCCCATTAGCAGACAACTCACGCCCCACCAAAGTGTGGAGTAAATCAACCAATAGCGAAAGCGTTTCGGATCGACTGTTTCGCCGCTATATTTGGCATAGGCGGCAAAAAAAGCATCCGCCGTATCAAATCCGCCAGCGACTTTCTCATAATGTCCGAACCGCCAGCTTGGCGTGCATAGATAAGCAAGATCCTGAATAGGATCGCCTAATCGGGTCAGTTCCCAGTCCAGCACCGCCGATAGGCCTGCTGGCGTGATCATCAAATTGCCCATGCGGAAATCGCCGTGAACGACTTTTTTAACATCGCTTTCCGGTGCGTTGCTATGGAGCCAATGAAAGGCATATTCGAAGATGGGAATCGCGCCGCCTATTTCGTCATAGCGCTCTCTCTGTTGATCAATAAGCTGCGTTGGCGACAAATAGTCCAACGCGCCAGCAAGACTATCGGGCGCCATATTGTGGATATTCCAGAGCTCGGCAGCGCATTGTTCGGTTAGCTTGCTCTCGGCCTCCGCAAATTCCGGGCGGCCGAGAATTTTATGCGGCAGCGATTCGCCATCCGCTTTGTCCATGATGAAGCCTTCCCCAAGGCTATTTTCGGGAAGCAGGCGCGCGCGAACAATGGGAGCTGTGACACCGGATGCCACCGCCAGATCAATCACATCGGCCTGGGTCGCGAGAGAAATCCCACGCATGCCTTCTTCGTCGCGAGCTATGCCCTTTGGCAGCCGGCGCAAGACAAATTCTTCATGGTCATAGGCAAAGGCCCAGCTTTCCATACTGGCCCCGCCCGACAGCCGCCGAACATTGGCAAGTTTGCCCTCACTACGGAAGGTTTTGGCGCAAAAATCAGCCAATTTCTCTTCAAATTTGGCACTCTCCATGAACGCTGGCCTAATTGCTCAATGGGCGTTTGGCAATCGCAATAGTGCTAGCGATTTACCTCGTGATACTTGCATGCCGGGCCATTCCCTCTTACCTGCGGCTAAAGCAGATTAACAAAAGTGATAAGGGGCAAGCATGAGGGCGTTTATTTTTCCAGGACAAGGTAGTCAGGCCGTTGGCATGGGCAAGGCCTTGGCCGAAGCCAGCAATACGGCCCGTGAAGTTTTTCAAGAAGTCGACCATGCGCTGGAACAAAATCTCTTCAAATTAATGTGTGAGGGCCCAGAGGACGAACTGACCCTCACCGAAAATGCGCAACCGGCGATTATGGCCAATGCGATTGCAACAATGCGGGTCATGGAAAAAGAAGGCGGCAAATCGCTTGCGGACCTATGTTCTTACGTCGCCGGTCATAGCTTGGGCGAATATACCGCGCTTTGTGCGGCGGGTGCATTGAACCTTTCCACCACAGCGGAATTGCTGAAATTGCGCGGACAATCCATGCAAAAAGCGGTTCCAGTGGGCGAAGGCGGTATGGCCGCTTTACTCGGCGCGGATATCAAGAAGGCCGCCAGTTTGGCAAAAGCCGCAGCACAGGGCGAAGTCTGCACCGTTGCCAACGATAATGATCCAACACAGGTCGTCATTTCCGGCCATATGGGTGCTATTGAACGGGCGATTGAGCTCGTGAAAGAGCATGAGATTAAGCGCGGCATATTGCTGCCAGTATCGGCACCTTTCCATTGCTCGCTTATGCAACCTGCTGCCGAAGCGATGGAAGAGGCGCTTGCCGAGGCAAGCATACTGCCGCCAGTGGTGCCAGTTTTTGCGAATGTGACCGCTAATGCTGTTAACGATGTTGATGAAATCCGTCAGTTGCTGGTGGAGCAGGTCACTGGCACCGTGCGTTGGCGCGAATCCGTTCTCAATCTCTCCGAGGCGGGCGTAGAGCAATTTGTGGAATTTGGCGGCAAGGTGCTTGGCGGAATGGTCAAACGGATCAATAAGGAAGTCGAAACGACCAGCCTGATCTCGATGGATGATATGGAAGCCTTTCTGGCTTCGGTTTGAACTTTATTCCGAAAAAATAGATAGGAACGAACATGTTTGATCTCACAGGAATGACCGCGCTGGTAACCGGCGCATCGGGTGGTATTGGTTCAGCCATTGCCAAATCTCTGGCGGAACGTGGTGCGACGATCGCGCTGTCGGGTACCCGCAAGCTGACATTGATGGATTTGATCCCGGAATTGGATGGCGAAGGACATGTCGTCGTGCCGTGCAACCTTTCCGATGCCGAAGAAGTGAACCAACTGGTTCCCACGGTGATAGAGAAGCTCGGTAAGATAGATATTTTGGTGAACAACGCTGGCATTACACGCGACGGGCTGGTGATGCGCATGTCGGACGAAGACTGGTCCGATGTATTAAACGTCAATCTGGAATCCGCTTTCCGTCTCGCACGCGCGGCTGCGCGTCCGATGATGAAGGCGCGCCATGGCCGGATTATTTCGATCACTTCGGTTGTCGGCGCGACCGGCAATCCGGGGCAGGTCAACTATGTTGCTTCTAAAGCGGGTCTGGTTGGCATGTCCAAAGCCTTGGCACAGGAGCTTGCCTCGCGTGGCATTACCGTAAACTGTGTATCTCCAGGGTTTATTGCGTCTCCCATGACAGATGCGCTGACCGATGCGCAGAAAGACGATATAAACCGCAAAATTCCCGCTGGGAAAATGGGCGCGGGTGAAGATATTGGCGCTGCTGTAACCTATTTGGCCAGCAATGAAGCGTCCTATGTCACTGGCCAGACGATACACGTAAATGGCGGCATGGCGATGATCAGCTAAGGCCCGTAAAATGTTTTCCACTTTGTTACTTTTGGCGATGACCGCAAACCCGCAACCGGCCATGCCGACGGACGGACTGCTGACTATCGAAAATCTCGATTGTATCAGTAGCAAAGTCTCGGCCGATCAGGCGCAGGCTTATTTTGCCATGGCGCGTAAAGGCAAAGAAGTAGAGGCCTTTGAATCAGCAAATGCGTTCACAAAGGTCTGTCAGGCTGAATATGGGTGGTCGGACATACAAACCCGAAGTGCTTTTCGGATTTCTATGATGGATGGTTGGATGCTGGGAGAAGGCTTGATCGAGAGAATTCAGGGTCTGGGCGATTTTAAGCCCTTTCTCGATCAATATTATAAAGACAATGTCAGCGCCACCGGGCGACATATTTTAGAAGATGTCTTCCTGTCGGGAAAAATGGACAAGGATTTGACCGCAGCAGGCTATCCAGAAGACAAGAATATGCGTGAGTGGGCGTATAACTACTTTGAATGGCGTGGAAGCCTGTGGGGTATCGAGGATGATTTTCGTAACGAGGAATTACGGCAATAGTTTCGCTCGTTTCACAAAGCTGCGCTTGCCCTCTTGCAAGCGGCGCGGCATGCCACTAGGACAAAATAGAAATTAATAAAACGAAGAAGGAACTCTCATGAGTGAGACTGCAGACCGCGTAAAAAAGATTGTTGTTGAGCATCTTGGTGTTGAAGCCGACAAAGTGACCGAAGAAGCGGCATTCATCGATGATCTGGGCGCTGACAGCCTTGATATTGTTGAGCTTGTGATGGCCTTTGAAGAAGAATTCAGCGTTGAAATTCCTGACGATGCGGCCGAAAAAATCGGAACCGTCAAAGACGCGATTGATTTCATCGACAAAAATAAGGGTTAATTGATTTTGGGATGCAGTCAATATTTTGGCTGACATTCTGGGGCCAATGATCGCTAAATAATAACAAAGCGGCTCACCGGCCTGGGAAACATTTCCTGAACCGGTGGCCGCTTTTGAATTGGGGCTTAGGCAAGCCCGATATAAGGAGCATAGCATGCGTCGTGTTGTAGTGACCGGACTGGGTTTGGTAACGCCTCTTGGCGGAGATGTGGAAACGACTTGGAGCAACATATTAGCTTCAAAATCCGGTGCTGGAAAGATTACGCGCTTTGATGCTTCCGATCAGAAATGCCATATTGCCTGTGAGGTAAAGCCTGCTGACCATGAATATGGTTTTGATCCCAACAAGCGCGTGGATCACAAGGTTCAACGTCAGGTTGATCCCTTCATCGTATACGGCATTGATGCCGCGGGACAGGCACTGGAAGATGCTGGTCTGACCGAAATGAGCGATGAAGAAAAGCTGCGTGTGGGTTGTTCCATTGGATCTGGCATTGGCGGATTGCCTGGGATCGAGAAAGAATCTCTGGTTCTTCACGAACGCGGCCCGAGCCGGGTTAGTCCGCATTTTGTCCATGGCCGCTTGATCAATCTGATTTCGGGCCAGGTTTCAATCAAATATGGCCTGATGGGCCCAAATCACGCAGTTGTTACTGCCTGTTCCACTGGCGCACACAGCATTGGTGATGCCGCGCGGATGATTGCCTTGGATGATGCCGATGTCATGTTGGCCGGCGGTGCAGAGGCAACCATTTGCCCGATTGGTATTGCCGGTTTTGCGCAGGCCAAGGCGCTTTCCACTAATAATGACAATCCAGAAGGCGCGTCACGGCCCTATGACAAGAACCGCGACGGTTTTGTGATGGGTGAGGGGGCCGGTGTTGTGGTTCTCGAAGAATATGAACGCGCAAAAGCTCGCGGCGCCAATATCTATGCCGAAGTGGTTGGTTACGGTCTGTCCGGTGACGCGCATCACGTAACCGCGCCGCATCCTGATGGTGTCGGTGCTTATCGCTCGATGGAAATGGCGTTGAAACGCTCTGGTTTGACCACTGCGGACATTGATTATGTCAACGCGCACGGAACGTCGACTATGGCAGACGTTCTAGAGCTGGCCGCCGTGCGCCGCTTGTTTGGTGACGACATTAAAACAATGTCGATGAGTTCTACAAAATCAGCCATCGGCCATTTGCTGGGTGGGGCAGGCGCTGTCGAAGCAATTTTCTGCATATTGGCGCTGCGCGATCAAATTGTACCGCCGACGCTGAACCTGGATGATCCAGAGGACAGCTGTGAAGGTGTCGATCTGGTGCCACATGTTGCGAAGAAGCGTGAAGTCAAAGCCGTGCTCAGCAACAGCTTTGGTTTTGGTGGGACCAATGCCAGCGTCATCATGAAGGCGGTATAGCTTTATCATGCGGCGCTTCGGTTGCCTGATCCTTGCTATCGCGACGGTCATTTTTGGCCTGATAGTTGGCAATTTCATCTATGGATGGAATGCCAGCGGACCGCTTGAGAATGAGCAGCAGATTATCATCAAGTCAGGATCTAGCCTCGGCATGGCGGCCAGAGCTCTTGAAGAAGAGGGCGCAATTAAATCTGCCGATGCGTTTTTGAACCGCGCTAAGGTTTTTGGTGGATCGGAGCCTATCAAGGCGGGCGAATTCATCATCCCAGCAGGCGCGAGCAATTCGACGATATTGAATATATTGCAGGGCGGAAAAACGGTCCAACGGTTGATCACGATACCGGAAGGTACGCCGTCGATCATCGTCCACGAAAAATTAATGGCCGAAAAGCTGTTAACTGGAGAGGTCCCGGTACCAACTGAAGGCTCGATATTACCGGACAGCTATAGTTTTGAACGCGGAGAACCGCGCGCAGCTGTGGTGGCACGGATGCAAAAAGCGATGACCGATACCATCGCTGAACTATGGCCGAAGAAAACCGCGGCCAGCGTGGTAAAAACACCGGAAGAGGCCATTATATTGGCGGCAATTGTCGAGAAAGAAACGGCCTTGGCCAGCGAGCGCCGGACGGTTGCTGCGGTTTATAGCAACCGGGTCACGCGCAATATGATGCTGCAGGCTGATCCGACGATTATCTATCCGATCACCAAGGGCAAGCCCCTGGGCCGCCGCATTCGCCAGTCCGAAATTGCTGCTGTGAACGACTATAATACCTATTCGATGGTGGGTTTGCCCAAAGGACCTATCGCTAATCCCGGTCGTGCCTCCATTGAAGCGGTGCTAAACCCTGCGAAAAGTGACTATTTGTTCTTTGTGGCAGACGGCAAGGGCGGCCATGTCTTTGCCAAAACGCTGGCTGAACATAATGCCAATGTCGAAAAATGGTTCGCCATCCGCCGTGAACGCGGTGAGATGTAGGAAGCATTATGGCGGGTCTTTTGGTCAGTAGCTTGATAGCATCAATGCTTGTTTTGGCGGGGCCGCAACCCGCGAAAGGGTTGGAAGAAACGGTGCAAACTGCTCCGGTTGAGCAAGACGTGGAAGCACGAGCAAAGTTGTTGGGGCGTTATAATCTCAGAGGCGTGATGGAAACGGCGTCTGGTCTTGAATTGTTCGAAGACGGCAGCTTTCGCTGGTTTCTGATGGTTGGTGGTCTCGACGCTTTTTCCGGAGGAAGTTGGAGCCTTAAGGATGGTCAGGTTGTGATGATATATGATCCGCCAGAAGAAGGCGCCGGCTATGATCCTCTCGGTACGGTTGTCATGCAAATTGATGGCGAAAATCTTTTGCCACCAAAAAATTTTGGTGGCGGCGCTTATATAAAGATAAAGCCTCGATCAGACAAAGAGTGATTATCTGTTTTTTTTGCAGGCAACACGGGTAGCTATGCGAAAATAATGGCGAAGAGCTTCTTACGGTTGAAGAGAAGCGTACATAGCTTGAACCAGGCCTATCCCCCGCGGATCACCTAAGAGACCAGATTCCATTCGGTTCATGACGTAGGAAAAGCAAAGTTGCTGATCCTGATCGACCAAAACCGTGGATCCACCATATCCGCCCCAGAAGCATGTATTTTTATTTGGACTTAACGGCATCAGCTCATTGTTCAGGCCATAACCCATACCAAAGACCATCGGGACATTCAGGACCAGGTCGAGACCCGCAGATTGTTGGTCAAAAATTCGTTTTGTCCCTGCTTCCGACATCATGGTCTTACCAAATGCTGACCCTCCGTTCGCCATGGCTGTCTGGGCACGAACGATGGACCGGGCATTACCATGGCCGTTTGCAGCCGGTATTTCTGCTTCGCGCCATTTCCGTTTGCGGGGTTCTGTTGCATCAACTTTTGGATTGGCAAAGGTCCGGGAGGCAATCGAATCGCTGTTTTCAACGGCAATAGGCGCTTCGGGCGGTATCAAATTCCCGATTCGGCTATCAAGCCGTGCGGGCGTACCGATGTGAAAATCAGCGTCCATCGGCTCAGCAATTTCCTGCCGGAAGAAATTCCCGATAGATTGACCAGTGACACGGCGAACGATCTCGCCAATGAGATGTCCTTGAGTAATCGCATGATAGCCAGACTGAGTTCCCGGCTCCCACCAAGGTTTCTGACGCGCCAGACTCTTCGTCATCCTGTCCCAATCATAGAGCGCATCACCCTCAACTGGTTCATCCATGCCAGACAGACCAGCGGTATGACTCAGGAAATGGCGAACTTCGACGCTTTCTTTGCCATTTTGGGAAAACTCAGGCCAATATTTGGCAGCGGGTGCATAGAGATCGACCTCATCGCGATCAGCCAGCAGCAACAGGGACATTGCCGCCATCGTTTTGGTGCTCGACCAAACATTGACAATCGTGTCTTGCTGCCATGGTGTCGTTCGTGCCGCGTCAAGATGACCGCCCCACAGATCGACAACAAACTCACCTTGAAATGTAATGGCTACGGATGCACCGACATCATTATGCTCGCGAAAGTTCGTTTCGAAAGCGCGCTTGACCGCTTCAAAACGCGGGTCACAAACACCATCAACTTGATCAGCCATCTAATCTCGTTCCAAAGCCGGTTTTAATAATTAAACCGCGTCGCCAAACTGTCCCGCGCTTCCTGATATTCAGAAATCAATATATCCACCATGTCCTGAACCGAGCGCACTTCGTCGATGGCACCAATGCCTTGGCCGCTGCCCCAGATATCTTTCCACGCTTTTTTATCGGTATTTCCACCAGAACCAAAGTCCATGGTTTTATAATCGCCTTGTGGCAGATCATCAGGGTCGAGACCGGCGCTTTCAATGGAACCGCGCAGATAGTTTCCGCTGACACCGGTAAACAGATCAGAATAGACGATATCCTTGGCGCGACCTTCGACGATGCCATCTTTATAGCCTTGGTCCGCATTGGCTTCCTTGGTGGCGATAAAGGCGGAGCCCATATAGCCAAAGTCAGCGCCCATGGCCTGAGCACCCAAAATCGATGCGCCACAGCCGATAGAGCCGGACAAGGCAACAGGACCATCAAACCATTGACGAATTTCCTGCATCAGCGCGAAGGGAGAGATAACTCCAGCATGGCCGCCAGCGCCAGCAGCAACCGGAATGAGGCCATCTGCGCCTTTTTCAATCGCTTTATGGGCAAAGCGATCATTGATAATATCATGCATCGTGATCCCGCCCCAACCATGAACAGCGGTATTGAGATCTTCGATAGCGCCCAATGATGTAATGATCAGCGGCACTTTCCATTTTTCACAGGTCGCCATATCCTGATCGAGGCGATCATTGGACTTGTGGACAATTTGGTTCACGGCAAACGGAGCAGCAGGCTTATCCGGGTTATCCCGGTTCCAAGCGGCCAGTTCTTCGGTAATCTGGTGCATCCACTCATCGAGCAGCGTCTGTGGCCGCGCGTTCAGGGCTGGGAAGGAACCGACGATGCCGGCCTTACATTGCGCGATGACTAATTCAGGGCCTGATACGATGAAAAGCGGCGAACCGATAAGCGGCAGGCGAAGATTGTCGAACAATGCAGGTAAAGTCATAAATTCCCCATTCAAAAAAGGTGATAAGCCGCCATAGCCTAAGCGTAGGCGGATTCCACTGTTATTTTAATCGATTGCTTAATATCGTGGCTAAATCCGGTTTACAGCACTCAGAAGAGCTTCGACAGACGCTCTGGCAACATCGCTATTGATGCCAACGCCGTAAAATTCCTGTCCATCGCTGGTTTTGCATTCAACATAGGCGGCTGCCTTTGCATCCTTGCCAGAACCCAGCGCATGTTCCTGATAATCCATGATCTCCAACGTGATGCCAAGCGATGAGGCGAGGGCGTCAACCACGCTCGATATCAGGCCGTTGCCGCGGCCACTAACCGACGTTTCGCCGTCTGGTCCTTTGACCTTGCCGACAAATATTCGGTCGCCGCCCGTCTGGCTTTCCTGATAGTCGATCAGGCTATATTGACCGCCACCATCAAGATGATAGCGTTTCTGGAACGCGCCCCAGATATCTTCGGAAGAGAGCTCCCGGCTTGTCTCGTCCGCCAGTTCCTGCACGGTACGGCTGAAATTGGCTTGCAGGCGTTTAGGCAGCTTCAGCCCCTGATCCTGCTCCAATATCCAAGCAATTCCGCCTTTACCCGATTGGCTGTTAACCCGGATAACCGCTTCATAGTCGCGGCCAATATCGCGGGGATCAATCGGCAGATAGGGGACATTCCACAGCTCGTCATTGCGCTGCTCCTGCGCCGCAAAGCCTTTTTTGATTGCGTCCTGATGAGAGCCGGAAAACGCAGTGAAGACCAGCTCGCCAGCATAGGGATGACGCTCTGGCACAGGTAGTTGATTGCAATATTCCACGGTTTTGACGATTTCATCCATGTTGGAAAAATCAAGTTTTGGATCAACACCCTGCGTGTACATATTCAGACCCAGCGTCACCAGATCGACGTTGCCCGTGCGCTCACCATTGCCGAACAGACAGCCTTCGACGCGGTCCGCACCGGCCATCAGACCAAGTTCGGATGCTGCTATGCCGGAACCGCGATCATTATGCGTGTGCAGGCTGATCACGACATGCTCTCGCTTGCTGATATGCTTGCACATCCACTCCACCTGGTCGGCGTAGATATTGGGTGTAGATGCTTCGACTGTGGCCGGCAGGTTTAGAATCAACGGTTTTTCAGCTGTTGGTTCAATAATATCCATGACCGTTTCACAGACTTCCAGACTGAATTCTATTTCAGCGGTGGAGAAGGTTTCTGGTGAATATTCGAAGTGCCAATCTGTATCGGGATATTTTTCCGCCTGTTCGCGCAAAATCGTTGCGCCTTCTTTGGCAATATCCTTCACGCCTTCTTTGCCCAGTTTAAAGACCACATCGCGCCATGCCGGGGAAACTGCGTTATAGAGATGAACGATGGCCTGTTTGGCCCCTTCCAGGCTGGCAAAGCTGGTTTCGATCAAATCGCGGCGCGACTGAGTAAGCACTTGCACCATGACGTCATCGGGAATGCTGCCCGATTTGACTAGGCCCGAGATGAAATCAAAGTCGGTTGCACCGGCGGATGGGAACCCGACTTCTATTTCCTTGATCCCGATTTTGATGAGCAGATCGAAGAAGCGTTGTTTCTTTTGTGCATCCATCGGATCAATCAAAGCCTGATTTCCGTCGCGCAGATCGGTGGAAAGCCAACGGGGTGCCTTCTCGATGATGCGGGAGGGCCACTGGCGGTCAGGCAAATCGATTTGGCCAAAGGGGCGATATTTTTGAGATGGATTAGGATGCATGGGTGATACTCTTATGCTGCAAGCCATTTCGCGCAAGGCAGAAATTGCTAGTTAATTTCAATTTTTTGGAAAAAACATCCCTTAGGCGGGTGCGGCCGCTTCACGCAGCAGCATCGGTGCGCCTAAGGGCGCATAAGTCGTAGTAGCTCTAGGTTTGAGACACTGTGCATGTTGTTATCAATATCTGTTGCGGTGCAAAAATCAACCATGCTGGTGAATTTATTTTGCTTTGGGTGAAACCTTTTTGCCGGGGCTCGCGAAACCATCAACGAGCACCTCATGTCAAACACGTGTCTCAAACAGATTTTAAGTTTCCCTCAAACAACGTGCAATTCAAATTAATCAAGGAATAGAAAATGAAAAAATTTATGATGCCATTGGCACTCGCATTGGCAGCAAGTTCGGCAAGCTTCGCCTTACCGATTGACGCAGCGATAGCCGGTCCCACTTATACCGGTGTAGAAGGCGGTAACATCGCCGTTGGCGGATATGACGTCACGTCTTATTTTACAGGTGCCGGTAAACCAGTCAAAGGCAGCAACGCGCATCGGATCAAATATAAAGGCGTCGATTACCATTTCAGCACTGCCGCAAATGCCGCAAAGTTTAAGAAGAATCCAGCCAGTTTTGCGCCACAATATGGCGGCCACTGTGCATGGGCTTTGTCTCGCGGTTCTCTCGCTCCTGGTGATCCAACGCTCTACAAAGTGGTCGATGGAAAACTCTACCTGAACTTTAACAAAAATGTTCAGAAAACCTGGTTGGGCGACGTCGCTGGGTTCATCACCAAAGCAGACATCAAATGGCCTTCCTTCCCGGATGACGCGAAATTCGGCGGATAACCCACAAACTAATCGTCACGCACCATTTTAACTTAAGTATATAAATTTAAAGGAATATATTATGAACAACGAAAACAAAATCGCTACAATGCTTGCTGTCATGGGCGGCTTGGCTCTTGCAACACCATCTGCTGCTTTGGCAACATGCACAGCTGCACCTGCCACGCAATCAGCTTGTGGCGCTTGTGCGGCCTCTGCTTGTGCCGCGGCTTGTGGCGCCTGTGCCGCCGCTAGTTGTGCCGCCGCTTGTGGCGCTTGTGCCGCAGCGTCCTGTGCTGCGGGTTGCAGTGCTGACGCCGGGGCTTGCGCTGCTCAGCCAGCAGCATGCGGCGCCTGCGCACCCGAGTAGGCTTTAAAATAGCCTTGATCATTCAAAGACTTGGCTGGGGGAGGATTTTCAATTAGAAAGTCCTTCCCCAAGTTTTTAGTTGAGAGAGAATGAGCCAATGAAAAAGATTCTAATTCCTGCTATTTTGATGACAGCCCTGCCAATTGCCTGCTCTGGACAAGACTCTGGTGATGAAGCTTCTGATACCGAAACGAGCGCTGCATCCGGCGACATGATGCCCGGTACCGAAATGCCGATGTCTGACTTCACTGAAGTTACCGACGATATGACTGGCCCGATATTTATCAATCCTGATGGCCCAGCCGGCGTTGCGGTCAGCGGTTATGATGCCGTTAGCTATTTTGAAGGCGATGGCACACCCGTCAAAGGCTCCGAGGAATTTGGCGTAACCTATAATGAGGTCGACTATTATTTCTCAAGCGCTGAAAATGCCAAGAAATTTGAAGCCGAACCCGGAAAATATGCTCCCCAATTTGGTGGTCACTGCGCATGGGCAATGTCGCGCGGCCGCTTGGCACCAGGGGATCCGATCTACTATAAAGTGGTCGACGGTAAGCTTTACCTGAACTTCAACAAGCAAGTTCAGGAAATGTGGTTGAAAGATATCCCGGGCTTCATCGAAAAAGCCACTGCTGCATGGCCCTCCGTTCCTGAGGACGCCACGTTCGATAACCAGTAAACATTTTTGATTGATAATCGAAGAGGCGGCAGCGATATCACTGTCGCCTTTTTATATGGGCATAGGTGAAAATTAACCGATGCCGATTAAGCTGATGTTCCTTGAGTTTTTATAAGGTTGATCATGTACAGGCTCGTCTACATCAGCACACCCAAACCCGATATCAGCCGCGCGGACGTAGCCAGCATTTTACGAGCGGGCCGCAAAAACAATATCGCAAATGGGATTACCGGTCTTTTGATACAGGACCGGCGGCGCTTTCTTCAATATCTCGAAGGTGAGGAGGATAAGGTGGAGCAAACTTTTGCTCGCATATCCAACGACCGACGTCATTCCGCCGTTATTCCGCTGAAAAGCGGTTATATCGGCCGTCGCCAGTTTCCAAGCTGGGAAATGGCCTCAAAATATGTCGATGCTGATTCCAGTCTGCTGTCAGCAGTCAAAGACCTCGTAAAAGACTGTGACCGCGATGTGGCCAGTGAGTTAATGCGCTTTGCTGAAGCCCGCGACCGCGCTGCCTAGCTTTTGAAAAGCTAACACAGGCGCGGCCACGATGGCTGCAGACTTAGTTCTTTTCTTTATCGACCAGCTGATTGGCGCCAATCCATGGCATCATGGCGCGAAGCTCGGCACCGGTTTTTTCGATCGGATGCGCTTCGGCTTGTTTCCGAGCCGCTTTTAGTTCCGGTTGACCGGCACGGTTGTCGAGTACGAAGTCTTTGACGAAACGACCGGACTGAATATCGGCCAGTACCCGTTTCATTTCCGCTTTCGTCTCATCGGTGATGATCCGTGGGCCAGTTGTAATATCTCCATATTCCGCCGTGTTGGAGATGGAATAACGCATATTGGCAATGCCACCTTCATAGAGCAGGTCCACGATTAGCTTGGTTTCGTGGAGACACTCGAAATAGGCCATTTCAGGTGCATATCCGGCTTCAGTCAGGGTTTCAAAACCGGCTTGGATCAAATGGGTGATTCCGCCGCACAATACCGCTTGCTCACCAAAGAGATCGGTTTCGCACTCTTCGCGGAAATTGGTTTCGATAATACCGGAACGACCGCCACCAACGCCGGAAGCATAAGCAAGCGCAACGTCATGGGCGTTGCCGCTCTTGTCTGCATGGATTGCGACAAGGCAAGGAACGCCGCCGCCGCGCTGATATTCGCTGCGCACGGTGTGACCGGGGCCTTTTGGTGCGATCATGATGACGTCAAGATCTTCGCGTGGTTCAATCAGGCCGAAATGCACATTCAAGCCATGGGCGAAAGCGAGGGCAGCACCGGGTTTCATATTTTCATGATAATCGGCGGCATAGATGGCGGCTTGATGCTCATCCGGTGCAAGGACCATGACAATATCGGCCCAAGCGGCAGCGTCTGCATTACTCAGTACCTTGAAATCCGCACCCTCGGCCTTTTTGGCGGTCGCAGAACCAGCGCGAAGCGCGATGGCTACGTCTTTGACACCACTGTCGCGAAGGTTTTGCGCATGGGCATGGCCCTGGCTGCCATAGCCAACAATCGCGATTTTCTTGTCTTTGATAAGGCCGAGATCGGCATCTGCGTCATAATAGACTTTCATTTTTCTTCCTTATATTCAAATGATTAGAGCTGTCAGTGTGGTGTTTTTGATGCGGGGCACTATGATTCAGTTGGGATGAAGAGCAGCATATCGCTCATGCCGAATCCGGTCCCCGGCCAATGGCGACAACGCCGGTCCGGCCAACTTCAACCAAACCAACTTCGCGCATTAGGCCGACAAATGTCTGAATTTTGTCTGGCGCGCCGGTAATCTCAAACACAAAACTTTCGGTGGTCGCATCAACAACACGTGCGCGGTAGACATCGGCTAGGCGCATCGCTTCGATACGATTCTCGCCCTTGCCAGCAACTTTGACTAGCGCCAATTCCCGTTGCACATGGGGGCCTGCTTCGGTCAGATCACGGACGCTGTGGACGGGCACCAGCCGGTCGAGCTGCGCAATAATCTGTTCAATCACATGGGGTGGGCCGTTGGTGGCAATGGTGATCCGGCTAATCGCATGATCGGCACTGATATCAGCCACAGTCAGGCTTTCGATATTATAGCCGCGCGCGGTAAACATACCCGCGATCCGTGCCAAAATACCGGCTTCATTGTCGACTAATACCGCGAGAACGTGGCGTTCGACTTGTTCTTCCTTGATATGCATTAAACAAGCGCCTTTGCGTTATCATCCATCGTGCCTTTGACATCCTCTGGGGCTAGCAGCATGTCCGTATGGGCCGCACCGGAAGGGATCATTGGGAAGCAATTGGCGAGTTTAGCCACGCGGCAATCGACCAATACCGGACCATCAGTTTCGATCATTTTTGCAATGCCCGCTTCTAAATCTGCCGGGTCATCGATCAATATACCGGTCCAGCCATAGCTTTCGGCAAGTTTAATAAAATCTGGCAAACTATCGCTATAACTATTTGAATAACGGCTTTCATAGGTCAGTTCCTGCCATTGCCGGACCATGCCCATATATTCATTGTTGACGATGAAAATCTTGACGGGCAAGCGATATTGGCTGGCCGTCGCCAGTTCCTGAATATTCATCTGGATAGATGCTTCGCCAGCAATATCGATAACTAGCGCATCGGGATCACCCAGTTGCGCTCCGATGGCGGCAGGCAGGCCATAGCCCATTGTACCAAGGCCGCCGCTGGTCAGCCATTTATTGGGTTTCTCAAAATCAAAATGCTGCGCCGCCCACATCTGGTGCTGGCCGACCTCGGTGGTGATGATCGGGTCGCGTTCATGCGTTGCTTCCCATAGCTTGCGAATGGCCAATTGTGGCATGATCTCGGTCTTACTTTCCGGGAATGCAAGACAATCGGTCGCGCGCCAGCCTTTTATGCGTGACCACCATTCTTCATAATCAGGAGCATTGAACTTGCGGCCTTTTAAGACAGCAAGCAGTTGTTCCATTACGCGGCCCACATCACCTATAACGGGCAAATCGACGCGGACGGTTTTATTGACCGAAGACCGATCGATATCGACATGAATTTTCTTGCTGTTGGGCGAAAAGGCATCAAGCCGGCCCGTAATCCGGTCGTCAAAACGCGCTCCAAGGCAAACGACCAAGTCTGCCCGGTTCATAGCCATATTAGCCTCATAGGTGCCATGCATGCCCAGCATACCCAGCCATTGGTCGGAAGAAGCCGGAAAAGCGCCCAAGCCCATGAGAGTGGATGTAACCGGCGCGCCCAGTAATTCCGCCAGCTGGCCTAACGTTTCACTGGCTTTCGGACCGCTATTGATGATGCCGCCACCCGTATAGAGAATAGGAGCCTCGGCCTGCATGATCATCTCAGCGGCTTCGTTGATGGCTTTGAAGTCACCATCAACTTGCGGCTGATAGCGGGAGTTTTTTAAACCATTATGCGAGCTAAATTCAGCGGCAGCGACCTGAACATTTTTGGGGATATCGACAACAACTGGTCCTGGACGACCCTGGGTGGCAATATGGAAGGCTTCGGTCAGAACGCCAGCAAGCTCAGATGGCTGCTTCACCAGATAATTATGTTTGGTGCAGTGGCGGGTAATACCAACCGTATCGGCTTCCTGAAAAGCGTCAGATCCGATCAAATTTGTCGCTACCTGTCCGGTGATGACTACCATGGGAATAGAATCCATCAGCGCATCGGTAATCCCGGTAACAGCATTGGTCGCGCCCGGGCCGGATGTAACAAGCACAACACCGGGCTTACCAGTGGAGCGCGCATAGCCTTCAGCGGCATGAGTGGCCGCCTGTTCATGGCGGACGAGAATATGTTTAATCTTTGGATGATCATAAAGGGCATCGTAAATTGGCAGCACAGCACCGCCAGGATAGCCGAATACGGTGTCGACACCCAGATCAAGCAGGGTTTGAACCAATATTTCTGCACCGCTTTTTTCGGCCACTTTAAGCTCCATCATCATAGTTAAACCCGCGAAGGGCGGGCGTTTGATAGGCGATGCTGCACTGCAAGGCAATGCGTAAGACCGGCCTGAACTGGGCGGCGCTACATATTTTAATATATTGTGTCAAGCTATATTATTGTAATAATCTAACAATATTGGCGATATTATCGTTATTTATAGTCTCTTCGTGGCGCGGCCAATCATCGGGGCACTGATTTCGAAACCATGTATATTGGCGCTTGGCATATTGGCGAGTAGCCGCCGATGCTTCTACCTGCGCGTCCTCCAGTGTTTTCTCCCCTTGTATCCAGGCGCTTATTTCCCGGACACCTATTGCCCGCATAACGGGGCAATCTGCGGGCAGTTTTCTTTCCAAAAGCCGCGAAACCTCGTCACCTGCACCGCTATCGAGCATGATCTGGAATCGACGATCACAACGTTCGTAAAGCCAGTCCCGGGGTGGCAGCAAAACCAATGGATGCAGGACAATGTTCTCAACGATGCCGCCCGCCATATGAGCATGCCAGTGATCCAGTGGTTTGCCAGACGACCGGACAACTTCCAGAGCACGCTTGATCCGGGTCGAATCTCTCGCATTTAATCGCTCTGCAGAAACCTGATCTTCTATGCGCAGAGCCTCATAAGCATCATCGACTTCCATATCGCGAATTTCTGAGCGTATGGCGGGATCGATCTTGGGTATCGGAGCAATACCATCGAGCAGCGTACGGACATAAAGACCGGTTCCACCCACTAATATCGGCAAGATATCATTCTCATGGGCTGCGGCAATCTCCGCCTTGGCGTCACTGGCCCAACGCGCTGCGGAGCATGGCTCTGCGCCGTCTATGTAACCATAGAGACGATGGCTTATGCCCTCCATTTCTATCTCGCTGGGTCGGGCGCTTAATAATTGAAGATCCGCATAAACCTGAGCACTGTCTGCATTGATGATAACAGAGGGTTGCTTTTTGGCGAGCTCCAGTGCCAATGCGGATTTACCACTGGCCGTAGGGCCAATGATCAACGCTACGTCTTTTGTTTCGTTCGGAGAATTTATGCTCATTGCCACGCTAATAGCAGTAGATCAGCTGGAAAAGGGAGAGCTAAGTTCTGCTACCGATCGATTAGTGAGTGCTGGTGGGCAGATCGAACGCATTGGCGAAATTATCGATGAAAAAGCGGCTGACATTTATTTTGATGGTGACCTGACGGCGGCACGATATGCATTGCAGCCTGATAGCGCTGAAATAGATTATATCGTCCAATCCTCAGAGAATCGCGAGAAGAAGCTGCTGATCTCCGACATGGACAGCACGATGATCACAGTCGAGTGCATCGATGAGCTAGCGGGATATGCGGGTATCAAAGACCAGATCGCAGAGATCACCGAGCGTGCAATGCTGGGAGAGCTTGATTTTGAAGAAGCATTGCGGGGCAGGGTGGCTCTTCTCGCCGGGCTGGACCTTTCCGCGATTGATAAATGTCTTAATGAAAAAGTCGAAATCATGCCGGGCGCAACAACTCTGGTTCAGACCATGGCTGCGCGCGGCGCGAAGACCATTTTAGTGTCTGGCGGTTTCACCAGATTTGCCGATCCCGTGGCAAAGGCAATTGGATTTGCCAGCGCAGAGGCCAATATATTGGCAGAAGCGGATGGACGTTTGACCGGAAATTTAGACGGTCCGGTTGTGGATGCGCAACGTAAGGCGGAATTGCTTAGGCATAGCGCTCAATCGTCTGGACTCATACTCGACCAATGTATGGCTGTGGGTGATGGTGCCAACGATATTCCTATGATCGCACTCGCAGGCATGGGCGTTGCCTATCATGCAAAGCCAAAGGCCGCAGCTGCGGCTGACGCGG
Organism: uncultured Sphingomonadaceae bacterium; assembly: GCA_947489315.1. Lineage (GTDB taxonomy): Bacteria > Pseudomonadota > Alphaproteobacteria > Sphingomonadales > Sphingomonadaceae > Parasphingorhabdus. The sequence continues at coordinate 182,713 of CANLCX010000005.1, read as the reverse complement.
CGATCGCATATAATGACCTGACCGCCCTGCTATATATACAGGGCATTGGATCTGACGATTGGGTAACCAGCTAAGCCGCCAGACAAATCGATATTATCGAGACTTCACAATACAGTCATTGCCAGAAGCTTTGACGGTGCTGCACATCTTGCTAGCCTGCGCTTTGGTAGCGAATGGGCCGGTTTGCAAACGCGTCACGGAACCGGCTGCGACCAGATAAGGTTGCATACCGTTCAAGGCTGGAACCCGTTTTTCCAGATTGTTCCAAAGCGATTTGGCTTTGTTCTGGTCGCCAAAAGCACCGAGTTGAACGCGCCAATTACCCGAGGCTGCCGTACGGACTGGTGCTGGAGCGGGAGCAGGTTTTGCCGCTGGGGGTGCTGCAACGACTGCAGGCGCAGGCTTTACGACAGGTGGAGCGACTGGTTTTGGCGTCGGGGCTGGCGCGGGAACTGGCATAACAGCCTTAGAGGCAGGCAATTGCGCTGTTTGAAGCGCTCCGCTTGATGGAGCGGGGCGCAAACCACCGGCTTGTGCTGTACGCACGCGTTTCTCATTCTGTTCCATTTGGCCAGCTAGGGCAATGGCGCTGCGGCGCTGGTCAAGCGGGATATATTTATCCATCTGCGCCATATTGGATGTCGCCTGCGGCAAGCCAGCGGCTGATGCACGTGTCATCAAGGCATAGGCCTTGATCCAGTCTTTTTCGACAAAATCACCGTTAAAATGGCCTGTACCTAATACATATTGCGCGCGCGGCTCCCCGCGATTTGCGGATGCTTGCAAATAGGGCAAAGCTTCCTGCTGCCGTTTTTTCTGAAAGAGAATGAGACCGTAATTATCACTGGCTTGCAAATGTCCCTGATCGGCTGCCATTTTATAATAGCGTTCCGCTTGCGCCAAATCCGCGGGGACACCGCGACCAAGCTTGTATGCTTGACCCATGTTAAACTGGGCGTCCGCATCTCCGGCTGCGGAAGGTCCGCGCCATTCTGAGATAGCCGTTTTATAATCTCCACGTCCCCAAGCATCTACGCCCGCCTTTACATCGGCTAGCGCGGGAGATGCGAATCCGAAAACCGCCGATACCAACAAAAGATGGCGTGCTATTTTTGAATGTCTCATGGTTAGGCCCTTAGTCTGCTGAAATTGGTAAAAGCATCTTATGCGTAATTTCGTCTTAACGCCAATTTGCAAATTATTCGTAACTATAGTCGGTATTTGTGCGCATCGACCGAACTCAATTCTAACGCCGTGTAAAATGAAATTCACGCCGGCAAAAAACATCACATGTTTGTTAACCCTATTTTAGCCCTGTTCTGTCAGAGAAGGCGGTGAAAGAAATTCAGACGTCCTGATTAACCCGTGATGAGACTAAGGGGAATAGAGTGCGAGTTCTAGCAATGGCATCCCAAAAAGGTGGCTCCGGCAAAACAACTTTGTCGGGTCATTTGGCCGTACAAGCCCAACTGGCCGGTGCCGGTCCAGTTGTTCTGATCGATATCGATCCCCAAGGCTCTTTGGCTGATTGGTGGAACGAACGCGAAGCAGAATTGCCTGCTTTTGCGCAAACAACTGTATCTCGCCTGGCCGCTGATTTAGCGATTTTGCGGCAACAAGGTTTTAAGCTGGCTGTGATTGATACACCGCCTGCCATTACAATGGCGATCCAATCGGTTATTTCGGTTGCCGAACTCATTGTTATTCCAACACGCCCCAGTCCGCATGATTTGCGTGCCGTGGGTGCAACTGTTGATCTGTGCGAGCGTGCCGGTAAACCGCTTTTATTCGTTGTTAACGGCGCTACGCCGAAAGCCAAAATCACTTCGGAAGCTGCTGTTGCATTGTCACAGCATGGCACCGTTGCCCCAATCACGGTCCACCATCGGACAGATTTCGCCGGGTCAATGATTGACGGCCGTACCGTTATGGAAGTTGATCCTCAGGGACGATCTTCTCAGGAAATCCAGCAGCTTTGGGATTATATTTCCGACCGGTTGGAGAAAAATTTCCGCCGCACCGTATTTTCATCACCTGGCATGGCACCAACTGCCAATGTCGGGGTCCCGCGGCCCGGAAGCAATTTCGGTCGTCGGGTCATCGGATCTTAATGGGAGGAGCACAGACTATGAGCGAACCTAAACCATTAGCATCCCTGTCATCCTCTCTTCTTGCGCGCAAAGGCGGCGCAAAACCCGCTATGCGGCGTCAGGGCATGGCATTTCCGACTGAGCAGGATCATGAAAATGAAGATCTGGGCTGGAACGATATGGGTTATGATACCAACCCGGATCATGAAGCCGCGTCAACCGATGACCACGGACCAGTAGAAGCTGATCAATATCACTATAATCCTTTAGCAGGCGCAATTCCTGAACCTGTTCCGGCTGTCCGGAAACAGCAGGAGGAAATTGCTGCCAAATTGAGTCAGCATCCGAAGCGCGAAGCAGAACCTGCTCCTGCGCCAGAACCAAAGGCTCCGGTCGCAAATGTTGAACCCGTTGTTCCGGTTCCGCTGTCGATATCACGCGAAGTAGCACCGATGGCTGAAAATTCGAGTATTGGCGTTGCGCCACCGCGCCGCAAAAAGCCGGTCGAGGTCAAGCAACCTGTTAAAACGCCTCGTCCGGCACAAAAGTCGCGAACTCGCAAAGCAAAGGCTGCGTTTACCTTACGTTTGGACGCTGACAGGCACCTGAAACTGCGGTTGGCGACGGCTGTGAAGAATGTTTCGGCCCAGCAGTTGGTAACCAAAGCTGTGGACGAATATTTGATGACTATCCCCGAACTAGAAGACTTAGCAGAGCGCATTCCGTCACGCGGCGCTGCATAAACCGAATATATTGAATTTAATTGCGAGGGCATTGATATGAAACGCGATATGATACTGAAACTGGCCGCATCGACCATGGTCATCTCTGCAACTCTAACCGGTTGTGGTCCTTTTGGCGGCGGTTCAGTCGCTTCCTCATCGAGCAAACCAGCTACGGTGAAAGATGGTGCAAAATACGCTAAAAAAGCTGAAAAAGCGCTTTCTAAAGGTCAGGTCGAGAACGCGATCGTATATGCTGAGCGTTCTGTTGCCGGTGTCGGTAATGATCCTGAAACACGGGCATTGCTTGGTCAGTCTTACATGGCTGCGGGTCGTTTCTATTCAGCGGAACGCAGTTTTCTTGATGCCATGGAATTGGGCAAGAACGATGCGCGCACCATATTGAGCCTTAGCTTGTCGCAATTGGCTCAGGGCAAAGCCAATAAAGCGAAGCAGCTGGTTGAAGCTAACCGTCAGTTTATTCCAACCGCCGATTATGGCCTCGCATTGGCGCTGACCGGCGATTCCAAGGCTGCTATCAATGTGTTGGAAAATGCTATCCGTTCGAACAGTGTATCTGGCCGCACCCGCCAAAATCTGGGTCTGGCATATGCTTTGGATGGCCGCTGGAAAGAAGCGAAGTTGATGGCGATGCAGGATATGAGTCCAGCAACTGTCGACAATCGCATCATGCAATGGGCACAAATGGCGCGCCCGGGCGCTTATGAAGTGCGTGTGGCATCTTTGTTGAACGTAAAACCAATCGCCAATGACCCCGGCCAACCTGTTGGATTGGCGCTGAACGCCGCTCCATCAATGCCAGCGGTTGCAAGTCCTGCGGAAGATTATAGCCGTGAAGTTGCTAGCTTTGACCGCGACACACCGCTTCCAGCTGTTGGCCCTGCACCAGTTGCTGAATCCGAAGTGGATTTCATGGCCAAAGAAAACAACGTCAAGGTGACGAAGGTCGCTATCCCGGCAAGTAAACCGGCCGCAAAAGCATCAGCCGCGAAACCTGCGCCTGAAGCACCGAAGAAGACCTTCATCGTTGAAGCTTCTGACGTGCCAGCACCGGCTGTAAAAGCCGCTCCAGCAAAAACCGCTGCGGTTCAGGCGATTTCAGCTGTAAAACCAGTGATGCAGAAAATTGCATTCACGCCGCGGGCACGGTCCATCACCAGTGACAAGCATTTGGTCCAGCTTGGTGTCTTTTCTTCACCAGAAAATGTGAAGCGCGCTTGGGGCATATTGTCAGCACAGAATACGGATTTGGCCTCGTTCCAATATGCAAGTTCCCCTATCGAGCGGAACGGTAAAACGCTTTATCGTTTGGCCGCAATGGGCTTTGGCAATGAAGTGTCTGCCAAAGATATGTGTGCCGGCATTAAAGCGAAAGGCGGAAGCTGCATAGTACGTAACGTCAAAGCAGTACGTCCGACGCAAATGGCCACCAAAGCGACAAGAACACTCGCTGCACGCTAAAACGATACAATTACAAGACATTGGGGCGGGAAAGCTAAAGGGCTTTTCCGCCCTTATATATGGCACGTACCCGACCTTGAACGGGTAGCTTGTCAAACGGCGTGTTGCCAGCTGCTGCTGCCATCCTGCGGGTATCAACCTGCCAAGGCGCATCAATATCTATCAATATTAGATCGGCTTCAAATCCTTTTGAGATTTGACCTGCTTCCACACCCAATATTTTTGCGGGCGCGGTCGACAGCAATTCAAACAATCGAGATAGATCAACATAACCGTCCCGAACGAGGTTCAGCGACAGGGCGAGCAATGTCTCTGCTCCGGCCATGCCCGATTCGGCTTCGGCAAAGGGCAGGCGCTTGTCTTCCGGACCGCGCGGATCATGGCCTGAAGAAATCACATCAATCGTGCTGTCTCTTATGCTCTCAAGGCATGCCAGTCTGTCTTCTTCGCTCCGCAATGGCGGCGACAGTTTGGCAAAGGTTCTAAAATCGCTAATTGCGATATCCGACAGGAAAAGATGGGCAGGGGTGATACCGCATGTGACCGGCAATCCTTCTGCTTTTGCCTGACGAATCAAGTCCAGCCCCTGCGCTGTGGTCACCTGCCGAAAATGGACATGCGCTCCGCTTTCCCGAACCAATGCGATATCTCGGGCGATCGATAAGGATTCTGCCGACGCCGGTGCGCTAGATAGTCCTAGCCGCGTGGCTGTTTCGCCTGCGGTTGCAACGGCGTTTGCGGTAAGGCCGCTATCCTCGCTGTGCACTATCACGGGCATATCCAGAGACCGGCAATAATGGAGCAGCTTGAGCATGATGCCGCTATTGGCGATCCAGCTTCGTCCGGTCGCAACCGCGCGAGCGCCGGCCTGCTTCATCAGGCCAATTTCCGCCAACTCAGCTCCAAGCAGCCCTTTTGTCGCAGCAGCAAGGGGATGAGACCACAGGTCGGGTTTGCCCTCTGAGGCATTATGTTTGATCATGGCGGGCAGATCGAGCACGGGTGATTGATCCGGCATCAATGCTGCGCGCGTAACACCGCCATAATGAAAAGCGGGTTTGTCGATCGCGAAGACGCCAAGGTCGATTATGCCGGGAGCCAATATGGCGCCCTTGCAATCAATATTGTCGCGATCCGGTGAGGGTGCTTTTTCGCTGACATTGATAATGCGGTCACCGTCCGTCGTCACGTTGAGCGGTTGCGGTGCCGTTGCTCCGGGAACTAGGACCTGCGCGTTGGTGAAAACCTGTTTCATGACCATCCCTCCACACCGCGTGATCGTCGGGTCAATATGTCCAGGCAAGCCATCCTTACAGCAACGCCCATTTCCACCTGTTCAATGATTGCGGACCGCTCAACATCATCGGCGACATCGCTGCTAATCTCTACACCGCGGTTCATCGGACCGGGATGCATCACGAGTGCATCAGGCTTCGCCAGAGCGAGACGTTCTCTGGTCAAGCCATAAAGATGATGAAATTCTCTGGGGCTGGGAATGAAATCACCATTCATGCGTTCATTTTGCAGCCGGAGCATCATCACTACATCTGCGCCATCAAGGGCTTCATCGAAATTTGAAAAAGCCTCAACATTCATACGGTCGAGCGCTACTGGCAAAAGCGCAGTCGGCGCGCAGACTCTCACTTTTGCGCCTAATGTGGTCAGACAATAGATGTTGGAGCGTGCGACTCGGCTGTGCATGACATCGCCGCAAATGGTGACGGTCAGGCCGCTAATATCACCTTTGCGTCGCTGTATTGTCAACGCATCTAGCAGGGCCTGTGTCGGATGTTCATGGCTACCGTCACCGGCATTCAAGACAGGGCAATCGACTTTGTCTGCTATCAGTTGGACTGCGCCAGAACTGCCATGGCGAATCACAATGGCATCGGCGCGCATGGCGTTAAGTGTGACCGCGGTATCGATCAGCGTTTCGCCTTTTTTAACACTAGATTGCGCGGCGTGCATATTGACGACATCTGCGCCCATTCGTTTTCCAGCAATTTCGAATGACAGCAACGTGCGCGTGCTATTTTCGAAAAACGCGTTGATGACGGTTAAGCCATCTAGTCGATCTGCATGCTTGCTAGATTGACGGTTGAGATCAACCCATTGCTCCGCCTCTTTCAGGAGAAATAATATCTCCCATGGCTGCAATCCTGCGATACCCAATAGATGGCGATGTGGAAAAGCGTCCGACCCTGCTGGAAACTGATGTCCGGCGGCCGAAGGTGAACCTGTTTGATCAATTGTCATTAAAGTCAGCCCTATAGAGGCATCATTCTACGGCGGCAAGCCCGTCAATTGCTCCTTGCAAGATATAGGCAGCGGCCATTTGATCGACCACTTCGCTGCGGCGTTTCCGGCTGACATCGGCGGCGATCAGATCGCGGGTAACCGCCTGTGTGCTCCAGCGTTCGTCCCACAGCAATATGGGGAGGCCAACCGGGCGCAAATTTTGGGCGAAAGATTTCGCCGCCTGAGTCTGCTTGCTTTGGCTGCCATCCAGGTTGAGCGGAAGGCCAACAACAAAGCCGGCAACATATTGCTGCTCAACAACCGCCTTGATTCGTTCAAGGTCCTTGGAGAATTTGCGCCGCTCTATTGTTTCTGCCGCCGTCGCGATCATCCACTGCGCATCGCACAGTGCCATGCCGACCGTTTTGGTGCCGACATCTAGCCCGAGCAAGCGACCGCCATCGGGCAGGGCGGCACGGAAAGCTGTCCGGTCGTCTGTCATTAACGCGAGAGAAATGCGGTCATCCTTTTCATCACATCTTCGCGCACGTTACGCCAGAACAGGCTGTAATCATAGACGTGGTAGTTGTTGCCAGGCAATGTGTACGGGCCCAGATCTGGCGGATCACCGATCAGCAGGAATCCGCGATCATCGCAGCGAGCGGGTACAGAGCCAGCCACCAGCGTCGCATCGCTCAGTTCGTCATTGGGTACCAAAGTGCCGAGGTTTAGTTCAGCAGCCGATTCGGAGTTAATGTCGCCATTAATCGGGTTAGTGCACAGCAATTGGGTGCCTTTACGTGGCTCACCATTAAATCCGATAGTTGTGTCATAGACCTCGACGATGCGCCCATAATCTGCTGGCTCGGCAAAGCTTTCCCAGCTGAGGAGGCAGTTAGATTGATCGGGTGCTTCACAGATAGCGAGGCCCAAGGCAGGAACGTCGGCTTCTACCGACACCGGCCAGCCAACGACATAGGCTGCGACAATCCGGTTGGCCAATGGCGTGCCTGCAACACGGTCTTTGAGCAAATTGGTCAGATGCAGGCTGCCCTGACTATGGCCTGCCAAAATAATTGGGCGACTATCCGGTACTTCACGAATGAAATAATCAAAAGCGATAAGAACATCCTGATAGGCGGCATCCAGCGCTTGCTGCCCTTCTTTCTTTTCCGTCAGAAAGGCGCCGAGAGTGGCTTGGCGGTAGCGCGGAGCCCAAACATCACCAGCCTTGTTAAAGGCGCTTGCCTGTCCGCGCAGGAAGATTTTCGTCCGATCCTCGGTTTCTTTGTGGCCCAGAGGTGCGTTCCATTTGTCTTTGTCGATGAAAGACGTCGGATGAACAAAGAAAATCGCCGCGCGCTGGTCGTCTTTGGGGGCAGTGCCTGTTGGCTCATAGCCTTGCGGCAACCACAGAGCCGGGTTGCCTTTTTTAATCTCGGGCCGTGCATACCACATGGAAACATCAGCATATATGCTGTCTTCCAGCACTTCCTGCGCCTGAAATTCGGTGTCCGGAACAAACACGATTTCGGCCAATTCTTCGCCGTAGACGTTCAGGACAAATGCCCCCGCAATGAACAATACGACCATCGCTGCTACGAAATAGAGAAACTTACGCGCCAATTATTTTGCTCCAATTTAGTCGATAGCCGCTCATTCAACTTGAAGCGGCCTCGCGCCAATGCTAGCGGCGCGAAGTACACAATATTCTGCACTATTACCCTAAAAAAGATGAACCGATAAAGAATGAACCATGTCAGTCGATAAAGAAACCGTCAAAAAGATCGCAAGCCTGTCTCGGATCGCCGTAACTGAGGCAGAAACCGACGCATTGGTGCCAGAGCTCAACAACATCCTCGGATGGGTCGAGCAACTGGGCGAAGTGGATTGCTCCAAGGTCGAACCGATGACTGCGGTGATCCCCAACAAACTGCGCCTCCGCGACGATGTGGTCAGCGATGGCAATGTCCGCGACAAGGTGCTCGCTAATGCACCGGTGGCCGATCATGGCTTTTTTGCTGTGCCGAAGGTGATTGAATAATGGCTGAAATTTTTGAACTGGGCATAGCGGGTATCCGCAGCGGTATCGCATCTGGCGATTTTACCGCCAAGGAAGTGGCCGAGACGTTTATCGCGCGGGTTAGCGCTGCAAAATCATTAAATGCTGTTTTGGTGGAAACGCCGGATCACGCATTGGCTGCGGCGGAAGCGACCGACAAAGCGAAAGCGGCGGGCAAGACACTCGGTAAAATGGCCGGTGTGCCGATTGGCATGAAAGACCTTTTCTGCACCGAAGGCGTGGCGACAACAGCGGGTAGCCTGATTCTGGAAGGCTTCACCCCGCAATATGAGTCCACCGTGTCTTCCAATTTATTCAAGGCTGGCGCTGGCATGCTTGGCAAACTGAACATGGACCAGTTTGCAATGGGCTCGTCCAATGAAACCAGTGCTTTTGGTAATGTGATTTCACCGTGGCGGCGCAATGATGGCGGCAATACGGATTTGGCGCCCGGAGGTTCGTCCGGCGGCAGCGCTGCGGTTGTTTCGGGCCGTATTTGTCCCGCAGCAACGGGGACAGATACTGGCGGCTCTATCCGTCAGCCAGCAGCATTTGTGGGTATTACCGGTTTCAAGCCGACTTACGGTCGTTGCTCACGCTGGGGTACAATTGCTTTTGCCAGTTCGCTCGATCAAGCAGGCCCGATGGCTCATGATGTGCGCGATTGTGCGATCATGCTGGAATCTATGGCGGGCTTTGATCCTAAAGATTCAACGTCGCTTGAACTGCCGGTTCCGGAATGGGAAGCTGGCCTGAAAAGCGATCTTGCTGGCAAGCGTATCGGTATTCCAAAGGAATATCGTGTCGATAACATGCCGCCAGAAATTGATGCCTTGTGGCAGAAGGGCATAGAATGGCTCAAAGATGCTGGCGCGAAAATCGTCGAAGTGTCGTTGCCGCACACCAAATATGCGCTGCCCGCTTATTATATTATCGCACCTGCAGAGGCATCTTCCAATCTCGCGCGCTATGATGGTGTGCGTTACGGAATGCGCGATCTGCCGGATGGGGCGGGGCTGCAGGATATGTATGCCGCAACCCGCGAAGCCGGCTTTGGGCCTGAGGTTAAGCGCCGGATCATGATCGGCACTTATGTGCTGTCTGCAGGCTATTATGACGCCTATTATACGCAGGCACAAAAGGTCCGGACGCTGATTTCGCAGGACTTCGACAAGGCTTGGGAGAGCTGTGACCTTCTGTTGACGCCGACGGCACCAAGTGCAGCCTTTGGATTGGGCGAGAAAAGCGATGATCCGCTGGCTATGTATTTGAATGATGTGTTCACCGTGCCGAGCAGCTTGGCCGGATTGCCAGCGATATCGGTGCCAGCAGGATTGGATGGGCAGGGGCTTCCCTTGGGATTGCAGATCATTGGTAAGGCGCTGGACGAACAGAGTGTGTTTAACGCTGGTCTGGCTTTGGAAGAACGGGCCGGCTTTGTCGCGAAGCCGGAGCAGTGGTGGTGAGCATGACAGAATCAACATATCGTATCCAGGGCGGAACCGGCGAATGGGAGGTTGTAATCGGCCTCGAGGTCCATGCGCAGATCACCACCAACGCGAAGCTCTTTTCCGGAGCCTCTACAGAATTTGGTGCAGAACCGAATACACAGGTTAGTCTTGTGGACGCAGCCATGCCCGGAATGCTGCCGGTGTTGAACAAGGAATGCGTGCGGCAGGCCGTGCGGACCGGCTTGGCCATTAATGCGCAGATCAACAAATATTCGCGTTTTGATCGCAAAAACTATTTCTATGCCGATTTGCCGCAGGGCTATCAGATTTCTCAGCTGTATCATCCGATCGTTGGTGAAGGGAAAATCGAAATCTCGCTCGACGAGAAAGATCCCGATGCGCACGGCAAGACCATTGGGGTCGAACGTATCCATATCGAGCAAGATGCCGGTAAGTTGATGCATGATCAGCATCCGACAATGAGCTATGTTGATCTCAACCGCTGCGGTGTCGCCTTGATGGAAATCGTATCCATGCCGGATATGACATCGCCCAAGGAAGCAGCGGCTTATGTCCGTAAGCTCAGATCAATTCTGCGCTATGTTGGTAGCTGTGACGGCAATATGGAGCAGGGCTCCATGCGCGCGGACGTCAATGTTTCGGTCCGCAAGCCCGGTGGAAAGCTGGGCACTCGGACAGAGACCAAGAACGTCAACTCCATGCGCTTCATTCAGCAGGTGATCGAATATGAAGCCCAGCGTCAGGTTGATGTGATCGAAAGCGGTGGCGAGATTGTTCAGGAAACCAGGCTATTTGACCCGGACAAGAATGAAACCCGTTCCATGCGGTCAAAAGAAGACGCGCATGACTACCGCTATTTCCCTGATCCGGACCTCTTGCCACTGGAACTCGAAGACGATTATATCTTCGATTGCAAAGCAAGCCTGCCAGAGCTTCCCGATGAAAAACGGGCGCGTTATAAAAATGTATTGGGCCTAAGCGCCTATAATGCGGCTGTTCTGACCGCAGAGCATGAGACTGCTATCTGGTTCGAAGAATTGCTCGAAACCACCGAGGAACCCGAAAAAATCGCGAGTTCTGCAGCCAATTGGCTAACGTCCGAGCTATTTGGTGCGCTCAATAGAATGGGATTGTCGATCGAAAAAAGCCCTGTCTCACCACAACAGGCCGCTGAGCTTCTGGGCCTGATCGCAGATGGTACGATTTCCGGTAAAATTGCCAAGCAGGTCTTCGAGATCATGCTCGAAACCGGCGACGGTGCCGCCAAAATCGTTGAGGAAAAGGGCCTTAAACAGGAATCCGATACCGGCGCGATCGAGAAAGTCATCGCTGACGTCATGGCGGCAAATGAAGACAAGGTCGCTCAATATCGTGGCGGTAAGGATAAGTTGTTCGGTTTCTTCGTCGGACAGACGATGAAAGCGATGCAGGGCAAGGCCAATCCGCAAGTGGTCAATGAACTGCTTAAAAAGACGCTGGGTGAGGCCGGGTAAATTAGCGGCGCGAACGCGCAAAGCGGGCTTGCCCTTTGGGCATTGATCCGCTAGGCGCACGCGTCAATCAAAATTCGATAAAGTTTGACGGTGTAATCGTGCGGGCGTGGCGGAATTGGTAGACGCGCCAGATTTAGGTTCTGGTATCTTAGGGTGTGGGGGTTCGAGTCCCTTCGCCCGCACCAAAACGCCGAAAAACAAGTCGAAATAGAAATTATGAAGGCATTAAAGGGTAATCATGCAGATTGTTGAAAAGCTGAACGAAGGTCTGAAACGGGCCTATGACATCAAAATCTCCGCGAAGGACATTGAAACCCGCGTTGATAATGAGGTCAAGAAACTGGCACCGCAGGTCAATATGCCCGGTTTCCGCAAAGGCAAGGTTCCAGTCAATCTGGTTCGCAAGATGCATAATGATGCCTTGATGCAGGATGCTCTGAGCAGCACCGTTCAGGAAAGCGTTGAAAAAACCATCGCCGACAACAAGCTGCGTCCTGCGATGCAGCCCAGCGTTACGCTAGCTGACGGTTATGAAGCCGGCAAAGATGCCGCGGTTACAGTTGAGCTTGAGATTCTTCCCGAAGTTCCAACGCCGTCCGTTGATGATATCAAACTGGAACGCCTCCAGGTCGAAGCCGACAAGAAAACAGTCGATGAATCACTACAGAAATTTGCTGAGAGCCAGAAGCAGTTCGAAACGGCTGCAAAGAGTCACAAAGCAAAAATTGGTGATCAGTGCCTGATCGACTTTGAAGGCAAAGTAGACGGCGTGCCATTTGAAGGCGGCAAAGGCGAAGGCATGGCGATTGAGCTCGGCTCTGGCCGCCTGATCCCTGGTTTTGAAGATCAGCTCGTAGGCAAGAAAGCAAATGACGAAGTCCTCGTCAAAGTGACTTTCCCCGAAGATTATAATGTTGAGACCCTGAAGGGCAAAGACGCGACATTTGATGTTGTCATCGGTGAAGTCCAGACCGCTAAAGTCGCTAAGGCCGACGATGAAATGGCAAAATCCATGGGCCTCGAAGGTATTGATCAGCTCCGCGAGCTATTGAAAGGCCAGATCGAGCAAGAGCTTAACGGTCTGACCCGTACCCACATGAAGCGCAAATTGCTTGATCAATTGGCTGCTTCTCATGATTTCGAAGTTCCGCCGACAATGGTGGAAGCGGAATTTAACCAGATCTGGCAACAGCTGGAACAGGAAGCGGCGCAGGAAGAAGATCCAGCCAAAGCCAAAAAAGAAATGGAAGACGAGAAGGATGAGTATCGCGAGATCGCCGTCCGCCGTGTTCGCCTTGGTTTGCTCCTTTCCGAAATTGGCCAAGCCAATGGTGTCGAAGTTAGCCAGCAGGAAATGTCCATGCTGATCCAGCAGGCGGCTCAGCAATATCGCGAAGAGGACCGTCAGCGTTTCGTTGAATATATCCAACAGGACCAGATGGCTGCGGCCCAGCTTCGTGCGCCTATGTATGAAGACAAGGTCGTCGACTTCCTGTTCGACAAAGCGGATATTACCGACAAGAAGGTAACCCGTGACGAGCTAGAAGCTGCGATTGAGGCGGAAGACGAGGCCGAAACCAAGCCAGCCAAGAAACAGGCTCCCGCAAAAAAAGCAGCTGCTAAAAAGCCTGCCGCGAAAAAGCCGGCAGCGAAGAAGCCAGCGGCAAAAGCGGCTCCTGCCGAAAAAGCGCCCGCTAAAAAGGCTCCGGCCAAAAAAGCAGCAGCAAAGCCAGCGGCTAAGAAACCTGCTGCCAAGAAGCCCGCAGCGAAAAAGCCTGCCGCTAAAAAATAATCTGATTTGTCCGGCGCGGGCGCTAAATCTCGCGCCGGTTCACAGAAATATTACACCTAGAGGGTATAATTTGGCTGCTTAGTGCAGGTTGATTGTCAATATGGGCTGGAAAAAATCCTTAACCGACTTGAACATTGCTTAAGATACACCGATGTAGGTCTCAACGGATGGGGACTCCAATTGGTGGCGCCCCCATTTTCATATTTTGATTTTCACAGAAGGCGCTAAATTACCATGCATGATCCGATCGTCGACGCCCTTGTTCCTGTCGTTATTGAGCAATCCAACCGCGGAGAGCGCAGTTTTGACATTTTCTCACGGCTGCTGCGGGAGCGTATCGTTTTCGTAACCGGTCAGGTTGAAGATAATATGGCTTCGATCATTACAGCGCAATTGCTGTTTCTGGAGTCGGAGAATCCAAAGAAAGATATCTATCTTTACATTAACTCGCCCGGCGGCGTTGTGACTGCTGGCATGGCGATTCATGATACGATGCAATATATCCGCCCTCGCGTTGGGACGGTCTGTGTTGGCCAAGCCGCTTCCATGGGTAGCTTCCTGCTCGCATCGGGCGAGCCGGGCATGCGTATGGCAACCACCAATGCGCGTATCATGGTGCATCAGCCTTCTGGCGGCGCACAGGGCATGGCATCTGATATAGAAATTCAGGCCAAAGAAATTCTTCGCATCCGCAGCCGGATGAATGAGCTTTACGCCAAATATACCGGTAAGCCGCTCAAAGAGATCGAAAAGGCAATGGACCGCGATACGTTCCTTGAGGCGGATGAAGCCAAAGCCTTTGGCCTTGTAGACGAAGTCTATGACAAACGGCCAAAACCTGCTGAAGATGATAAATAAGACGTTATCACGACCCTAAATGAAAATTAAGCCGCTTTTGATACACTTATCGGCCGCATCGGATGGCGCAAAAAAAAGCGGTGGCATTTTGTATTTTCAGGGTTAGATTGCAGTATCTAGCCTAGTTTTAAGGACTTTATATGACGAAATTGACGGGATCCGATTCAAAGAGCACGCTTTATTGCTCGTTCTGCGGAAAATCCCAACATGAAGTCCGCAAGTTGATTGCAGGACCAACCGTGTTCATTTGTGATGAATGTGTTGAGCTTTGCAATGACATTATCCGCGAAGAAACCAAAGGCGCAATTACTGGTAAAAAAGACGGTGAAGTGCCTACGCCTAAGGAAATTTGTGACGTTTTGAACGATTATGTAATCGGTCAAGATCGGGCAAAACGTGTTTTGTCGGTTGCCGTCCACAACCACTATAAGCGCCTCAATCATGCCGCCAAATCCGGTGATATTGAGCTGGCTAAGTCGAATATCCTACTGGTCGGGCCTACGGGTTGCGGTAAGACGCTTTTGGCGCAGACTTTGGCGAAAACCTTCGACGTGCCGTTTACAATGGCTGACGCCACGACACTGACCGAAGCCGGTTATGTTGGCGAAGATGTTGAGAATATCATCCTCAAGCTGCTACAATCTTCAGACTATAATGTTGAGAAGGCGCAGCGTGGCATCGTTTATATCGATGAGATCGATAAAATCAGCCGTAAGGCAGAAAACCCATCAATCACCCGTGACGTATCGGGTGAGGGCGTTCAGCAGGCGTTGCTGAAGCTTATGGAAGGCACAACGGCCAGCGTTCCACCACAGGGCGGCCGTAAGCATCCACAGCAGGAATTTCTGCAAGTCGATACCACCAATATCCTATTCATCTGTGGCGGCGCATTTGCTGGCCTTGAAAAGATTATTGGCGACCGTCTTGAGGCGAAATCCATTGGTTTTGGTGCCCATGTATCCGCGCCGGAAGAACGCAGAATTGGTAAAACGCTTCAACAGGGCGAGCCGGAAGATTTGCTGAAATTCGGGCTGATCCCTGAATTTGTTGGTCGTTTACCGGTTATAGCGACGCTCGAAGACCTTGATATCGACGCGTTGGTTACGATTTTGCAGGAACCAAAAAATGCGTTGGTCAAACAATATGCGAAATTGTTTGAACTGGAGGATGTCGCTCTGACGTTCACAGAGGACGCTTTGATTGCTATTGGTAAAAAAGCGATTGAACGGAAAACCGGTGCGCGCGGTCTGCGGTCTATCGTTGAGAATATCTTGCTTGACACCATGTTCGATCTTCCTGATCTGGAAGGCGTTGACGAGATTGTTATCGACAAGGATGTCGTCGCCGGGACAAAAGACCCGATCAAGGTTATTGCAAAGAATAGCAAAGCCAAGAAAGAAGACGCGGCTTAAGCTATTTCAGTGCATTTCGGCTTAGTGGTTAGACGTTGTCTGGCGCTGTTCGCTCGTCCGCAATAAACCGAAAATGGATATTATCAGGCGATCAAAAAGAAGGCATTTTTTCGAAGTTGAAAAGCTTGTCGTCGGGAGCAATCCAATTTGCTGTTTCTGACAAATAAGCGTTGGATACAGGTTCGTAGCCTGACGTGTCATCGAGTGTTGGAGCAAATATATTCATCAGTGATGCATTGCCATCGCTTTGAGCAAACAATCTGGTGCCGCATTCAGAGCAGTGAAACGTCGAGACTATGTGGCCGCTCTCCGCTTGTCTTGAAAAACTGATAGTGTCCCCTGTAACAATTGCAAAGGTTTCTGCCGGAACAGAAAAGGCGGAAACAAATGGTGCTCCGCTTAACTTTTGACATGACCTACAATGGCAATTGACCGACCACACTGGCGATTGGGAACATTGATAAACGACCTTCCCACACAAGCAACGTCCATGGATCGGCAGTTTCATATTTTTCAATTGTTCCATTGCTGGTCTCCTTTGAAGCTAGCAATAACAAATGCTCATCGCAGAGTCCGCTTTATCCCGAAAGCGGACATTGGGACTTTCCATCGGTTCCCGGCGGCTTTGAGATCCACTAACCAGAGGCCATCGCATGCACATCAGATGCGCCGAGCATCTGTCCGCCAATCGCCCAGTTGCCCTGCTCGAACTCATTGATGCGAACCCAGGTAGCACCGCGCAGTCCTTCGCCTTCGATGGCGACCATTGTTTCCGTGATATTTTCAATAATCTCGGCCTTCTGGCCGGGGGTGAACACGTCCTTGATAACGTCAATTGTAACGAGTGGCATGAATTATCTCCAAAGTTTGTCGGAACCTATCCGACGATGAGATGACATTCGCCGATAGCCAAGGTTAGCGATAGTTAGCCAAGTGTAGTAAGCCACTACGAAAGGCGTAGGATCGCACTACACATTGCGTAGTAACTACAGCTAGGGTTGGAAACTGGCGATTTTGCACTATCGTGTTGGTAGTGACGTTGTGTGCAGAGGAAACCCGATGAACAATTCCGGCAGTTTATGCCCCGCTGTAAAAGCCGCCGATATGATCGGTGATCGATGGATTCTCCTAATTCTCAGGGAGTTCTTTATGGGCGCTTCACGTTATAAGGATTTCCAGAGCGCGTTGCCGCGTATTTCTCCCACCGTACTCAGTAACCGTCTCAAACAGATGGAAACGAACGGCATGATCATCAAGAAATCAAATGCGAGTGAGAAGTCCACCGAATATCATCTTACGCGATGTGGGCGGGAATTGGCCCCGCTGATTGACCAGATGTCTCGATGGGGACTGCGATGGGCGCGGCGACGCATTCGTGACGAAGATCTCGATGCAGGAAGCTTCATGTGGGATTTTCATCGCTCCCTTAAAACCGAAGAACTACCGGATGGTGAAACCGTCATCAGCGTCAACTTCAGCGATATCGAAACGCACAATAGGTGGTGGTTAATCGCTCAAGCCGATACAGTCGATCTTTGCACAGATGACCCTGGCAAGGACGTCGACCTCTATATTTCAAGCAGCTTGGCTGCACTGGCCGAAATTTGGATGGGTGACATCGGTATTCGCGATGCGATGGACGAGGACGGTGTGATGATCACAGGCTCATCACATCTAATGCGCACGATAAGCAGTTGGATACCCCAATCCCGCTATGCCAAAGTGCGTCCGAAACGGATTATCGATGACGATGTCGCTGTTCCCTAAATACACAAGGCTTCTGATCCGCCTTGGGACCGCAATTACTCGGTTTATTTGCGGCGCTAGAATATTGCAATTTCCAAATCTAATGTCCGCTTTTGCGCCCAAAGCGGACACTAATTCAGATCAAATAATCTACTTATATACGCAACTATCCAATCCTTCACGTTTCACCACATTAATACGCGCTGCAATCGTATTGCCATAGCGCCGGGTAAAGCCGCTGGCACCGGTCACAGCGCGTTTCTTGGGTAGAGGTAGGGCTGCTGCAATGCGGGCGGCCTCAATCTTGGTCAGGTCCGCCGCGTCTTTCTTGAAATAGCGCTGAGCACCAGCCTGCGCTCCATAGGTCCCAATGCCGGTTTCCGCGACATTGAGATAGACTTCCATAATCCGCTTCTTGCCCCAGATTTTCTCGATCAGGAAGGTGAAATAGGCCTCCAATCCTTTGCGGAAATAGCCGCCGCCTTGCCAAAGGAAGACGTTTTTCGCGGTTTGTTGGGATATTGTTGAGCCACCGCGGATGCGGCCACCCTGGGCATTGCGCTTAATCGCTGATCGTATTGCTTCGCGATCAAAGCCATCATGGCTGCAGAACTTGCTGTCTTCTGCGGCGATGACGGCACGGGCAAGATTAGGGGATATGGATTCAAGCGGCTCCCAATCCTTGGCGATACTGTTCTCGTCCATGATCATCGTTGCTGTGATTGGCGGCGGCACGAAGGCCAGTAATCCGACCCAAGCGATGGTGATCAACAAAAAATAGATGACCAGCCGGAAAAGCAGCTTGATCAAACGCGAGGGCAGGCTTTTTGTTTTTCGGCGGGATTTTGTTGCCATGGTCACCAGATAATGAAAAAACGCCCCGAAAACAAATGCTGTTTCGGGGCGCTAAAATCTTTAGAAGATTTGAGAAGTTGAAGAATCAACTTGCTGTAAGCAGTTGTTTTTCTCCGGCAATGCGAAGCATCGCCTTTTGTAGTTTCTCAAATGCACGGACCTCAATTTGACGAATCCGTTCACGGCTGACTTCATAGACCTTACTTAGGTCTTCCAGCGTCTTGGGGTCTTCGGACAAACGGCGTTCAGCTAGAATATGCTGTTCGCGTTCGTTGAGCGAACCCATTGCTTCGGTCAGCATGTCGTGGCGGAAATCGGCTTCCTGCGCATCAGCAATCTGCTGGTCATGCAGCGGGCCGTCATCTTCCAACGTGTCCTGCCATTGGCCGCCATCGCCGTCTTCCGACAGTGGCACGTTCAAGGAGGCATCGCCACCCATCGACATGCGGCGGTTCATGTTGACCACTTCATGCTCGGCCACACCAAGGTCGGTTGAAATCTTGTTCACGTCTTCGGGTGACAGATCGCCGTCTTCAAAGGCTTCGAGATTGTTTTTCATCCGGCGCAGGTTGAAGAACAGCTTCTTCTGCGCGGCGGTTGTGCCCATTTTGACGAGGCTCCAGCTGCGCAATACATATTCCTGTATCGACGCGCGGATCCACCACATGGCGTAAGTCGCCAGGCGAAAGCCTCTATCGGGTTCAAATTTCTTCACGCCCTGCATCAGGCCGACATTGCCTTCGGAAATTAAGTCCGAGACAGGCAGGCCATAACCGCGAAAGCCCATGGCAATTTTAGCCACGAGTCGCAGGTGAGACGTTACCAACTGGGCAGCAGCTTCCTGATCTTTATGTTCAGCATAGCGCTTTGCCAGCATATATTCTTGTTCGGGTTTCAATAACGGAAATTTACGGACTTCCGATAGATATCGGTTCAGGCTTGCATCCCCCCCTAAAGCAGGGATTTTTGCCGGAACATTGCTTCCATTAGCCATTTTAGTTCCTTCTCTGGTTTGCCGCCGGGCCTCATCAAGCACCCGTTGGTCTATTTCCATATAGTGTCTATATTCTATACACGCAACTTACTGAATAGTTCCTGCATATCGGGTGGAAAGTTACAGTTAAATAACAATTTTTCTCCCGTTATGGGGTGAACAAATCCAAGACTAGCAGCATGTAGCGCCTGACGGCAAAATCGAATATCTTTTCTGCCGGAAAGCAATGATTTTCTGCGAACACCATAAAGCGGGTCGCCGATAAGACTATACCCGATATGGGACATATGGACCCGTACCTGATGGGTGCGTCCCGTTTCCAGCGTACATTCGACCAAAGTGGCACCATTTAGCGCTTCTTTGGTCGTATAATGGGTCATTGCGGGCTTGCCCTTATCATCACCGACCACCGCCATTTTTTTGCGATCTGCGTTGCTGCGCCCGATATTGCCCTCGATCGTCGCGGAATGCGGATTCGGGCGACCATTGCAGATAGCGAGATAGCGTCTGTCGATATCATGAGCGGCAAATAGCGCGCTTAAACCCTGATGCGCTTCATCTGTTTTGGCCGCGACCATCAGGCCCGAAGTATCTTTATCGATTCGATGAACGATGCCAGGCCGAGTCACGCCGCCAATCCCGGATAACTGCCCTTTACAGTGATGCAACAGGGCATTGACCAATGTCCCATCCGGATGGCCAGCAGCGGGATGGACTACCAAGCCGGCGGGTTTATTGATCACGATCAGGTGATGATCCTCATAAACGACATCCAGCGGGATATCTTGCGCCTGTGCGGGGCCTTCTATGGGAGCGGGTACGGTCAAAGCAAAAGTCTTGCCTGCGCATTTTTTGGATGCGGGATCGGTACAAGTGACGCCTTCGATCAACAGATTCCCGCCCGTGATCAGGTTTTTAATCCGCTCGCGAGACAAGTCTTCGAGAAAGCCGGATAAAGCGGCGTCGAGTCGTTGTTTTTTGTCGGTTTCGGGCACTATGCCGGATTTTATGGATTGCCCTGCTGTCATGGCGTAGATGTGGGCCATGACACTGGTCTTATCAAGCGCGATATTGGATGATTTGCAACAACTGGCCCGGCAAGCTGCGCCAAAGGAAGCCTGTGGGCTGCTATTTGGCGATAATGGGACAGTTTTAGGCTTTTTGGCGACAAAGAATGTTGCGGAACAACCGCTTCGCCACTTTGAGATTGATCCGGCTGATTTGATAGCCGCCGAACGCGCGATGCGAGATGGTGGGCCAAATATTGCAGGCTATTTTCATTCCCATCCTTCCGGAAGCGTGTCGCCTTCGAAAACCGATGCCGAAATGGCGGCGCCCGATGGCCGGATATGGTTGATCATCAACGGCGATGATGCGGCGGCTTGGCAGGCTCTACAAAATGGTAAAATATATGGGCGGTTTGATTCAATCACCCTTGATTGCCAAAGCACAAACGGCCAAACAGCGGACAATTGATTTTTCACAAGTTAAGGGCCCATTTCCATGTCTCAATCCGGTGTCGATCTTGCTGCCTTGCTGTGTTCGAAATTATGTCATGATTTGTTGAGCCCGGTTGGAGCGATTAATAATGGGCTTGAGCTGCTTGAGGATGAAACTGATCCAGAAATGCGGGATCGCTGCATGGACTTATTGGCTGACAGTGCCAGGGCATCAGCGGATAAGCTGAAATATTTCCGCTTGGCCTTTGGCGCTGCAGGCGGATTCGGCGATGAAGTTGACCCTGCCGAAGCGAAACAGCTCGTTGAAAGCCTCGTTGGTGATCAGGGCAAGATCATTTTGGGTTGGGCAGTGCAAACCGGAACAGTGCCCAAAAAGGCCATTAAGATATTACTCAACCTCGCCCTGATTGCGAGAGAAGCGCTGGTGCGCGGCGGGAAACTGGACGTCGGAGCAGAGCAGGGCGATAATGGTGTAGAAGTGGTTATTCGCGCCGAAGGTCCGAAAATCGCTTTGGATGATGGTATTCGCGCGGCTCTCGAAGGGACTTTGCCCCAGTCTGAGCTCACCGCTCGTACCGCTGCAGCCTGGATGTCGCGCGAACTCTCGTGCTCAAATGGCGGTGATTTGAGAATATCGCCAGCATCTGACACAGAGCTTTTGCTCGGCGCCATTGTTGTCTGATAATTGATATGGAAGAAGGGCAATGACCATGGACATGATCTGGACGCCTTCTCCCAATTTTGACGAACGCAAGCTGCCGGTCAGTATATTGGTCATGCATTATACCGGTATGAAAGATGCCGCATCGGCGATTAACTGGCTGGCCAATCCTGATGCAAAGGTTTCTGCCCATTATGTTGTGACCGAAGATGGTCAAGTCGTGAGCATGGTGAAGGAAGAACAGCGCGCTTGGCATGCCGGTCGCGGTAAATGGCGCGGCATTGGCGATGTGAATAGTGCCAGTATCGGCATAGAGATTGTCAATCCGGGCCATGAATGGGGCTATGTGCCATTCCCTGAAGAGCAGATGGATTCGGTCACGCGGCTCGCGCATGATATCGTCAAACGGCACAATATTGTTCCATCTAATGTTATTGGTCACAGTGACCTTGCTCCGGCACGAAAGCAGGACCCGGGCGAACTATTTGATTGGGACAGACTCGCAAAGCTCGGCATAGCGCTTAAGAAACCACCATTAAATCTGGGCGATCCGCCTTGGACCGATGGCGGCTTCATGCTGGCGCTGGAGCGTTTTGGTTATGATATTACCGCAGAGAAAGATGCCGTGATTGCCTTTCAGCGACGGTTTCGTCCCAAAAACATCGACGGTGTCATCGACGGTGAGAGCCGCGCGATTTTATTGTCGTTAATGCTCGACAGAGAGCGCGGAATCTCTAAATAGAGCGGACCAGAGGGTCGGCCAGTCGCGGGAATATGCAAATATTCGCGAGGAAAGTCCGGGCTCCACGATTTAAAGGTGCCGGATAACGTCCGGCGGGCAGGGGAGTGATCGCCTGTTCAGGGACAGTGCAACAGAAAGTAGGTCGCGTCGGCTTCGGCCTAATGCTTAGGCAGCGTGATAATGAAAGGGTGCGGTAAGAGCGCACCGCGGATCTGGCAACAGATTTGGCACGGTAAACCCCACCTGGAGCAAAACCAAATAGGGGCGGCATATGGCTATTTCGGCCTGCAGCCCGGGTTGGTTGCTAGAGCGGCGCAGCAATGCATCGCCAAGATGAATGACTGGCTATTTCTCGCAAGAGAATGGACAGAACCCGGCTTATAGACCCTCTGGTATTTAGATTTGGCTGGAACTCGCGGAAGGCCTTTGTTAGAGAGTGATATGCCAAAAGCAAAACGATCCGATAATTGGGGTTTTCCTCGCTGGGGAAGCTACGAAAGCTCTCGCGAGACGGAGCAGATGCAGATGTGCGATCGGCATGGCTGTGATCAAGCGGGCATTTGTCCGGCGCCAAAATCGCCCAATAGTCCCGAGCGTTGGCATTTCTGTCAAACTCATGCCGCCGAATATAATCGCGGTTGGGACTATTTCGAAGGCCTCGACAAAGAAGAACGAAAAAAACGCGAAGCCGATGAGCAGCGCGATGCCAATGCCTATCAGGAAGCCGCGCATTACAGCTGGATGGGGTCTGGCGATGGTAGTCGATCCCGTGATGAAATGACGGCGTTAGAGATATTTGACCTGACACCGGATGTCGATTTTGAGGCTGTCAAAAAAGCATGGCGGTCGATGGCAAAGGAATATCATCCCGATGTCAATCCCGGCGATGCGGAAGCTGCGAAGAAGTTTCAGGCGGCGCAAGCGGCTTTCGATGTACTGAAAATCGCGGAAGAACGCCGGGTCTGGAAGCCTGTTTAGGCTTTTTGGTACCGCGCAGCCGTTTGATTGATCAACGCAATCATGTTGGGGATGCCTTGCGTCCGGTTAGAGCTCAGTTGGTTTTTCAGATCAAATGGAGCGAGTCTTTCCGCAATATTGGTTTTCAATACAGCATCGATCGTTTGATCTTGCACGGTCTCTAGCACCAAGGCGATAATGCCTTTGGTGATGGCCGCATTACTGTCTGCAAGGAAATGCAGACGACCATCGTCTAGTTTTGTAGGGTAGACCCATACGGAGGCAGAGCATCCGCGCACCAACGTGGCATCGGTTTTGAGGGCATCGGGCATCGGCTTTAGCTCTTTGCCCAAATCAATCAGAAGCCGGTATCGGTCGTCGGCTTCGAGAAATTCATATTCTTCTACAAGATCATCTAGTTTGCTCATCCCCGCCCGCTAGCAGGACAGGGGATTCGCGTCATCCCTTTTTCACCTGCCCTTTCGGGCAGTGTAGTTAGAGTTCCACGCCTGCGGCGATGGCTTCCAGCTTGCGAATACGTTCCTTCAGGTCCGCTACTTCAATACGCGATGTTGCACTGGGGGGATTTTCTTCACGTTGATGGTCCAATTCCTTGGTCTTCAGCGCAATCCAGTCGCGCCATCCGCGCAAGGCGATAAGGGAGACCGCCGTTAGTCCAATCAGGGTAAATGCAGCAGTCATCAGGTAAAAACTGGGTTCTGGCATGATGCTATCCTTCTTCTCTTCCTGCTTTTTTGGGTAACCAGCTTAGCGGTCCCGTAATTTTTCAATTTCGTTGCCGAGGTCGCGAGCGCCGCGATCATCAGTGGCGATTTTTTCCAGAACGGCGACGCGTTCTTTTAGATATTTGACTTCATCACGAAGGCGTCCGGCGTCGGGATCGACCAAAGTCACAGGGTTGCCGTCTTCGTCCGACGCAATGCCATGTTTGGCCTGAACGCGGGTGTTGACCACTTTGCCAACCGTGATGACGATGATGATGGCAACAACCATTTCAAATGGATTCATATTCTTTTCTTCCCTCTCAATTCAATCAGTCTAGCTATCTTTCAGCTTTGCTATTTCATGGTCTAGTTCCCGCGCGCCGCGCTCATCGGTGACTATCTTCTCCAATACAGCCACGCGATCTTTCAGATATTTCATATCTTCGTTCATGCGCCGGCTATCGTCACTTTCTGGTGCGTTTTTACCGAGCATCATCAGCTCTTTCTGTTTGTCGACCATCTTGCTTTGGTGACGGGTCCATATCCAAAGAGCGCCAAGACCGAAAGGTGCTAGGGGGATAAGTAAGGCTAACCAATCCATTAGTTTAGCTCCTTGATTTCAGGTTGATCACGAAGACTTTCAATCTGGCCAGCCAAGTCAAAGCCCTTGTCGGTAATAATCCGTTCCAACACGCGGACGCGTTGTTCCAGTTTCTCATTATTGGCCGCATATTGCGCTGCTTTTTCGGCCGAGATAGTGGATTGCATCTTCATCATCTTTTGCTGATGACTGGTCCAGATTGCGAAAACGCCTACACCAATGCCGGCAAAGGGGATCATCAGGGCTAGATACTCTACCATATTAATCTCCTCAATTCTTTGGTGCGCGTAACGCTTCGATTTCGTTGGTCAGCCGGTGGCTGTCATCGGTCACAATCCGCTCTACATTGGCAAGACGGTCTTTCATGGACCCGATCTCAGCCCGCAGTTCGGCATTTTCTTGTGTCAACAGTTTGACCCGTTCGACCGCTTCTTGATCTGTTTTGGGATGAAGCGCGTTGCCCCAACTTCCCTCAAGCGGGTATCCGTTTTTGATCCGCATCCAGGTCGTGATCACCCAGCCGCCAACTCCAACCGCGGCGATTACCGCTGCATATGGCAGGATTTCGAGAATGAATGATGCTTTGTCCGGTTCCATCAACCCTTCTCCCGCAATGCTTCTATTTCATCCGCTGTCCGCTTTGCCGGATCTGTCGCAATTCTCTCGAGAACCGCCAAGCGTTCCTGCAAACGGTCGATCTTACCGACCAGTTCTTCGTTTTCATGGGATAAAAGTTCGATTTTGCGTTCGGCTTTTGGATCGCCCTTGTCAGTTGTTCCGCCCCACTCATTCTCGAGCGGATAGCCATGTTTCGCTCTGATCCAATTATTGATAATATATCCCGCATAGCAAACTGCGATGATAGCGATAACAAATCCCGGTCCACCCCAATTCATAGTATTCTCCTCTTATTTTTTAAACAATCAGCGCAGTTGTGCAATTTCTTTGGAAACTCTTGTCCCTTCATCGGTAACAATTCTCTCCATCACCACGATCCGGTCTTTCAAATGAGCAATTTCTTCTTGATGCTCTCTTTTCACCTGTGTCAGGACGCTGTTTTCGATATTATCGTCAGATTTCTTGGCCTTGCGACGACCATAGGCCTGTACGAGTAGAGTGACGATCACTCCCAATATGACACCCATGATAAACGCTGGTTCTGCGGGCATTATTTTTTCTCCAGTAGAAGATGTTGTTAAGACCTAGCGCAGTTGCTCAATTTCTTTGGATAGAGCGCTATTATTGCTTGTATAATATAGTTCCATATCAGCCAGTCGGCGGTCAATTTCGCGGAACCGTGATTTAACGTCGCGTGCCGTGC
Source organism: uncultured Sphingomonadaceae bacterium (assembly GCA_947489315.1). Lineage (GTDB taxonomy): Bacteria > Pseudomonadota > Alphaproteobacteria > Sphingomonadales > Sphingomonadaceae > Parasphingorhabdus. The sequence goes on along the minus strand of CANLCX010000005.1, from coordinate 157,030 downwards.
GGCGAGGGGATTGGCGGACGCCCTGCCAGAATTCCCGTTCTTCTTTGTCGCCGTAAAATTCAATGGGTTTTGGATCAGCAGATTTTGCCGCGATCCAGTAAGCGACCAAAGTCCAAGGGAAGGCGAAAGTTACCGTCGCAACCACTGCTGCAATTCTGACCCACATAACATTAATGCCGGTGTAATCGGATATCCCTGCACAAACACCACTCCATTTGGCCCGTTTTTTATCAAGATAGAATTTCGTTCGGGTTGAAGTCATGGTTAGCGCCTTTCTTTTTTCAAAAGATTGTCAAAATTCTCAAGTGTTGGCTTCGGATCGTTGCTGACATCTGTCAGGGCCGATTGCCGCCAGTTGGGATTGTCGGCCGCCATGATCCGTTCGATCGTTTCCATGCGGTCATCCAGTTTGCGCGCCATGCTGTGCAATTCATCGAGCAGTTGCTCATCTTCATTGGTAATAGTGGCCGAAGTCTTCCATTTGGTGACATAGTGGAAGATGATCCACGGCAGGCCGATAAACAGCATGCCAACCACAAAGATAGGTACGAGTATGTTTTCCATTATTTGTCACCTTTCTTCATGGCAGCCTTCATGGCCTCCAATTCATCATCAACCTTGTCATTGCTTTCCAGCGCAGCGATCTGGTTTTCCAGCGTTTCTGGCTCGCCACCCATATTCAGGGCATCGGCGCGGCCTTCGGCATGATCAACCTGACGTTCGAGATATTCAAATTTCGAAAATGCATCATGGACTTTGTCGCCATTATACATTTCGCGGATTTTATAGCGGTTCTCGGCGCTTTCTAGGCGATTGATCAAACCACTTTGGCGAGAGCGGGCTTCCTGTAATTTCTTTTGCAGTTTCGCAATGTCGCCTTCCGATGCGCGCAAAGCGTCATCAAGAACCTGTATTTCTACCGATAGTTGCTCAGCCATGTCAGAGGCCTTCCGTTTTTCAACCAGTGCGGCTTTGGCGAGATCTTCGCGATCTTTCGACAGTGCCAGTTGCGCTTTTTCGTTCCAGTCCTCGGTCAGCTGGTTGAGCTTATCAATATGCCGACGCATTTCCTTTTGATCCGCAATGGTGCGGGCAGCAGAAGCGCGGACCTCAACAAGGGTTTCTTCCATTTCCAATATGATCATGCGGATCAGCTTGGAAGGATCCTCCGCCTTATCGAGCATGTCTGTGACATTGGCTGCGATGATATCGCGTGTTCTTGAAAAAATACCCATGGTTAAACTCCGGTAGTTGCTAGCGTTGTGCCTGGAATGGTTCGAACGTTCAGGCTGGTCTTCAATAAATTCTACGTCGTCAATCTGGAAAGGTGGCCGGGACCGAACTTCGGCAAGGGGGAATGAAGGGGTCCCGGCCATTTCGCCTGTCACGCTTTGTAGCTGACAGATGGGGAAACTGTACCATCTTCTGAGATGGTCGGACCTTGCGCTTCAGCAGGGCCAACGGCGCTGATCAAAATTGTCAGGCTGAACAACAGCACCGAAATGATCGCAGAAACATCGGTTCTGCTCAAATTTGCGAATTTGCTTGTTTTCGTAGTTGCTGACATTTTGTCCTCCGTTTGGTCGATTTCTAGTCCCTTGCGGGTTCGAAACTAACATTGCAGGAGGCGTGCCAGTTTTATAAGATACTGAAATATATGTATAATATATAATTCTGCAAAAATGAATATGGTATTAATTGCTATTTAATAGGAATTTGCACTATATATTGGTCATGGATCGTGAAAATAAATTTATCGGGGAGTCGGGGGCTTTTCTTGATGCTGTAGAAAAGGCCAGCCGCGCAGCCGCCTTGGACCGTCCTGTACTTGTTATAGGGGAGCGGGGCACAGGTAAAGAGTTGATCGCAGAACGCCTCCATCGTCTCAGTCCTCGGTGGGATGGGCCTTTGATCACATTAAACTGTGCGGCCATGCCAGAGACGTTGATCGAGGCTGAGCTATTCGGTCATGAAGCGGGCGCCTTTACCGGTGCTACTAAGAACCGGGTAGGCCGGTTTGAAGAAGCGGATGGCGGTACCTTGTTCTTGGACGAACTGGGAACTTTGTCCTCCGCAGCGCAAGAACGCCTGCTTCGTGCGGTAGAATATGGAGAGATTACGCGTATTGGTTCCTCCCGACCACAGCGCGTGGATGTGCGGATTGTTGCTGCGACCAATGCAGATCTTCCCAAAATGGCAGATGAAGGCACATTTCGGGCAGACTTGCTCGATCGGCTTTCTTTCGAAGTCGTTACGTTGCCGCCGCTACGTTATCGTGAGGGTGATATACCGGTTCTGGCAGATTATTTTGGACGGCGTATGGCCGCCGAGCTGGAGTGGGAGCAATGGCCCGGCTTCGGGCAACTGGCATCCGAAGCGCTGGGGCGACATCAGTGGCCGGGCAATGTCCGTGAGCTGCGCAATGTGATCGAACGCGCCGTCTATCAGTGGAGCGACTTTTCGCGGCCTGTGGATCATATCGTATTTGATCCGTTTGAATCGCCTTGGAAGCCACAAGCAACGCCATCGCAACAAACTCAACCAGTTGAACCTCAAAATGCCACCGAGCAAGTGCCGGCTAGTCCGACACCGGCGCCTGTTGCGACCGAACCTGCCTTTGCGGCAGTAGATGACATGAAAGAGGCGGTAGAGACGTTCGAAAAGCGTATTTTGGAGACAGCTTTAGCAAAATCGCGCTATAACCAGCGGCAAACCGCCAAAGCGCTCAACCTAACCTATGACCAGTTGCGCCATTCGCTGAAGCGTCATGATCTCTTGGGATAGCTTTTGTTAGTATTATCGCCCTAACATATGGGTTTGGCTTGTCTTGAACGGGACTGTGCGGTGATTACCTGAATAATATAATATTGGGATGTGAGGGCGATATATGAGTGAACGTGGAGCGAAAGCGGCGAAACGGACCCTTTGGTCCCGGGCCGAGGAGATGGCCCTCAAAGCGCCGCCTGAACGCAATCGTTATGTCGATTTTCTGCGCGCTTTTTCCATTCTCGCTGTTGTTATAGGTCATTGGTTAGTGGCGGCGCCTTATATCGAAGACGGTGCGGTGCAAGGCGGCCATTTGCTTGGTATATTGCCGTGGACACAGTGGTTGACCTGGGGTTTTCAGGTCATGCCTATTTTCTTCCTCGTCGGCGGTTTTTCGCATGCGCTTTCATGGTCGGCAAACCAGCGGAATGAAGGAAGCTATTCTGGCTGGTTTACCGGCCGCCTGCGCCGTCTCATCAATCCGGTTTTACCGCTCTTCTTGATATGGACGTTATTCGCTCTGTTTGGTACCGCTATGGGCGTTGATCGCAAAATTGTTGAACTTGCCACGCAATTGGCATTGATTCCTGTCTGGTTTCTGGCGGTCTACTTAATGGTGGGAGCCGTCGTTCCGTTTACCCATGCCGCTTGGAAACGCTTTGGCATGTTGTCATTCTGGGCTTTGGTCGCGGGTGCAGTAGCCATTGACGCGGCAACCTTTGCCTTGAAAATACCCCATGTGAATTTTGTGAACTTTGCCTTCATATGGCTCGCTGTGCACCAATTGGGATATGCTTGGAGCGAAGGTTATTTTTCCGACACTGCGCGTGCGCTGACCTGGGGCGTTGGCGGTTTATTAGCACTTGGCCTTTTGGTCGGATTTGGCCCTTATCCGGTTGCGATGATCGGGGTGCCGGGTGAAGCGGTTAGCAATAGCATGCCGCCGACCATAGCCTTGCTTGCGCTTGGCATCGCGCAAACCGGTTTTGCTTTGGCGCTGGAACCAGCGGCTCGGCGCATGCTCGACAATATCAAAATCTGGACGGGCGTGGTCCTTCTCAACGGCATGATCATGACCACCTATCTTTGGCATCTGACGGCTTTTGTTCTGGTGATGGTGGCCGCTTGGCTACTCGGTGGAATTGGTTTGGAAGTTGCGCCCGGAAGCGGATCATGGTGGCTGGCGCGTCCGATCTGGTTCATGCTCTATATTGCCGCTCTATTGCCGTTGATCATGATCTTCGCAAAATATGAGCAAGCCGGAACCGGCGGGCAGGGTGATCGAGCCGATCTTCCGCACTGGCGATTGATTGTCGGCTTGCTTTTCGTTTGCGCTGGACTGGCTGCAACGGCCGCGATTAGTATTGCGAGCCCATTGGGTGTAACAGGTGTACGACTTTGGGTCGTCGCTATGCCGTTTATCGGTGCAGCCTTTATCGGTTTTGGACCTGCCCATAAGCTTGCGCGACGGCTTCGCTAACGAGCCGTGCTCAAAAAAAGAGGGCCGTAAAGCCCTCTTTCTGTTCACTTTTTCAGCAGATCTAGCCGCCCAGATTAGCATTCACCATGCAATAGAGCATCGGCAGGGACAACAAGGTGTTGGTCCGCGACGCCATCAGCGCGATTTTACCTGCAGACGCCTTTGCATCGGCATCTGCTTCGACAATGCCCAGTACCTTTTTCTGATTAGGCCAGATCAGGAACCAGACGTTAAACGCCATGACTAGCGCCATCCACATACCAATCCCAATCAGCAAGTAACCTTCCTGCAATAGCAAAGCCTGTTGCAGATAGCCGGTCAAATGCGCGACAACCAAACCAGTAATCACCGTGAATAAGGCGGACCAGCGGAAATAGAACAGAGCGCTAGGTGCAATATGTTTGGACACAGCCGGTTTGGCTTCGTCAGGAATATTCGGCATTTGCGGGACTTGCACAAAGTTGAAATAATAGAGCAGGCCAATCCACAGAACGCCGAAAAATGTATGAAGCCAGCGGAAAATACCATTAATCGGATCACCGAGCGGCCCGATGCCAACAATCACCAATATGGCAAGCAACAGGCCCACCAACATCACCAAATTCAAATTACCAAAAAGCTTCGCCATTTTTATCTTCCCCCAAAAACAATGTGTAACGTGTCGTAATATTATGCCTTCAAGCCTTTTTTGTCACGGAAAAACGCTGGTCCTATCAGATACGCTCTAATGGGCAGTTGCCGATGGAACCATTTGTCACCATATGCGCTATCTGAAAGTCATTATAACCATGGAGAAAATTCTTAATGTCCTTTGAACTCCCCCCGCTTCCTTATGCAAAAACCGCTTTTGGAGAGCTGATCTCTGAAGCCACTTTCAATTTTCACCATGGCAAGCATCATAATGCCTATGTAACAAAAACCAACGATGCGATTGCCGGTACAGATCATGCGGGCAAAAAATTGTCCGAGATCATCAAGGCATCTGACGGCGGATTGTTTAACAACGCTGCACAGGTTTGGAACCACAGCTTTTACTGGTTGTGCCTAAGCCCTGAAAAGAAAGAGATGCCGGCTGAACTGAAAAGCCGCATCGAAGCAGACTTTGGCTCTGTCGAAGAGTTTAAAGAAAAATTCAAAGCTGAAGCAGTTGGTCACTTTGCCAGCGGTTGGGCTTGGTTGGTTCTGAACGGCGACAAGCTGGAAATTACATCCCTGCATGATGCAGACAGCCCGGTCGCCCATGGCATGAAACCTTTGCTGACGATCGATGTCTGGGAGCATGCTTACTATCTCGATTATCAGAATGCGCGTCCTGATTATGTGTCTGCTTTGCTTGATAGCGCGATTGATTGGGACTTTGTTGCACAGAACCTTGATGGCGAAGGCGTAAGCCGCGCTGACCAAGGCTAAGCGCCTTACTCCTAAGATTTAAATGCCGCGCTCCATATCCGATGGGGCGCGGTTTTTATTTGGGGGAGACCTCTTCGGCTTCTTCGTCTTGTCCAAGGTCCAGCCCATGCCGCATCAGCATAGGCACATTGGCAATTGCGAAGATGAAAGACAAGATTGTGATGCCCCAGACTTTGAGAGTGAGCCAAAGATCAAAGGTCAAAGTCATCCGCATAGCTTCATTGAGCACAGCCATGGCAACAAAGAAGATAGCCCAGTTACGCGATAGCTTCAGCCAACCTTCGTCGGACAAGCCTTCGTAAGCAGCCTGCAACAGGTATTTTAGCATCGCCTTGCCGCGTAGCAGTCCGACACCCAATATCACCGCGAACCCGGTATAGATGATCGTTGGCTTGATCTGGATAAAACGGGGATCATTGAAATAGATGGTGAGCGCTCCAAAGCCGATCACAAGTACCGCCGAGAGCCAAAGCATCGGCGAAATTTTACCGATTTTCCATTTGGATATAATAACGGCGATCAGGATGGCGGCCATAAAGGCACCAGTGCCAAAGATGATATTTGAGAATTTATAAACCAGGAAAAAGACCAACAGCGGCCCGAAATCGAGCGCGAAGCCCAAGCCCTTATTTTCTTTTTTCGGCTCTACATTGATGACGTCGTCACTCATTCTTCAATTCCTGCTATGGCCGCTGCCAGGTCATTGGCGTCAAAGGGCCTTAAATCTTCCATCGTCTCTCCCACACCAATGGCGTGGATCGGCATTTCAAATTGCTTGGCGGCTGCAACAAGGACGCCGCCACGGGCTGTGCCATCCAATTTGGTCATGATTAAGCCGGTAACCTTTGCCACTTCCTTAAACACTTCAATCTGAGACAAAGCATTTTGTCCTGTCGTAGCATCTAGTACCAGCACCACATTATGCGGCGCTTCTGGATTGAGCCGTCCCAGCACACGCCGGATCTTGTCGAGCTCATCCATAAGCTCGGTGCGGTTCTGCAGCCGTCCCGCTGTATCAACAATTAACACATCAATGCCGGTGGCTGTGGCCTGCTTAACGCCTTCGTAGACGATACTGGCGCTGTCGCCGCCTTCTTTGCCGCTAATGATCGGAACACCAAGCCGTTCGGCCCAGACTTTCAGCTGCCCAATCGCCGCTGCGCGAAACGTATCGCCGGCGGCCAGCATTACACCATAATCCTGTTCCAGAAACAGATGCGCCAGCTTGGCGATGGTCGTGGTTTTGCCCGAGCCATTGACGCCGATCACGAGAATGACCTGTGGGCGAGGGAAGGCATCAATTTCCAGCGGCACCGCCACTGGTTCCAAAATGCCAGCAATTTCTGACTGGATGATTTCTCGCACCGCATGCTCGCTAAGGCCTTTTTCAAACCTTTCTTTAGCGAGCTTCTCACGGATCGCGGCTGCTGTTGATGGGCCGAGATCGGACATGATCAACGCATCTTCAATATCATCGAGCGTCGCGTCGTCGAGTTTTGCCTTGGTAACGAGCCCTGTCAGGTTTTCGGTTAGCTTCCCTGATGTTTTGCTGAATCCGCCAAAAAGGCGATCCTTCCAGCCCGGTTTTTCACTCATATTTTTTTCTTCCGATCAGTTTTTGGCCATCGGAGGAGATGACTTCAACAGGGACAATCTGGCCTTCTGGCATGGTTTCTTCAAAACTAATATGGGCAAAATTCTCGGCATATCCAGCTTTGCCATTCAGCTCACACAAGATATTTTGATGGGTGCCCACCAGATTGTCGCGCCAGACCTGCGATTTTTCGACTAGCTTCTGTCTTAGTAGCTTAGCGCGCTGTTTGATAACCGAGCCATTAACCTGCGGCATATTGGCTGCTGGTGTGCCTTTTCGTGGCGAATAGGGGAATATATGACCATGAATGATGTCGCACTGGTCGATAATATCCATGCTATTGGCGAACATGGCATCGGTCTCCGTAGGGAAGCCAGCAATAATATCAGCGCCAATCACGATTTCGGGACGTTTTTCCTTGAGCCGCGCGACCAACTCTATGGCTTGCTCGCGACTGTGCCGGCGCTTCATCCGTTTCAGGATCATATTATCACCAGACTGCAATGACAGATGCACATGCGGCATCATCCGTTGCTCGCCGGTCAGGATATCAAACAGCCGCTCATCAATCTCAACGCCATCGACAGATGACAGGCGCAATCGTTTCAAATCGGGCACATGTTTCAACACGCGTTCGACCAGCTGCCCAAGACTAGGACTGCCGGGCAGATCCGGGCCATAGCTGGTGACATCAACGCCCGTCAGAACGACCTCGTTAAAGCCTTTATCGACGAGGGCTTGGACTTGTTCCACCACTTGCCCGGCGGGAACCGAACGGCTGTTACCGCGGCCATAGGGAATGATACAGAAGGTGCAGCGATGGTCGCATCCATTTTGCACCTCGACAAAGGCCCGGGAACGCTCGGCAAAGGCGCTGACCATATGCGGCGCGGTTTCTCTGACCTGCATGATGTCAGACACGCGGATATCGGGCTTGTTGGTTTCCAGCCCGAATTTGAAATTATCGGCGTCATATTTGTCGAAATTGCCAACCACCCCGGACGTTTCCGGCATGCTATCGAACATGGCGGGATCAATTTGGGCTGCGCATCCGGTAACCACGACCTTCTTATCGGGGTTTTCCCGCTTTACGCGCCGGATCGCCTGACGGGTTTGGCGCACAGCTTCATTGGTCACAGCACAGCTATTCACGATAACCAGTTGATCCGCGTCCACTTTTGACGCCGCAATGCTTTGCCTGATCGCTTCACTCTCTGCGATATTCAGGCGGCAACCCATGCTGACAATATCCGGACCACTCATCCAAAATCATCCCAGTTTGCTTCACCAGAAAACACATAGGTTGTCGGGCCTTGCATCATGATCGAACCGCCTGCCTCCCAAGACAGGATCAGTTTGCCGCCGGGCAGATGAACGTTGACCGGGCTCTGGACCAATCCTCGCTTGATCGCCGCCACAGCGGTTGCGCAAGCACCCGTGCCGCAAGCGCGGGTTAAGCCAACGCCCCGCTCCCAAACGCGGAGGTGGATATGGCCATCTTTGATATGGGCGACATTAACATTCACGCGTGCCGGGAAAAGCGGATCAACCTCTATCATCGGACCCAAGCGATCCAATTCGACGCTATCGCTATTCTCGACAAAGAAAATCACATGAGGATTGCCAACATTGACGGATGCTGGGTCTTGCAAATCTTCCCAGCCTACGGGCATATGAAGGCTATCCATAGCGTAGGCAAGGGGGATGGCGTCCCATTCAAAACGGGGTTTGCCCATATCAACAATAGCACCTTCATCCGTCACCTGACCGGAAATCATACCGCCATCGGTTTCAATAGATGTCCCGTCGCCCAGCAACTTCACCACACAGCGTGTCGCGTTGCCGCAGGCTTCCACTTCGCCGCCATCGGCATTGTAAATTTGCATGCGGACATCGGCTTTGTCGGATGGCCTTAGAATGATCAGTTGATCGCAACCAATACCGTTATGTCGATTGGCAATTGCTGCCGCTTTCGCGCTCGGCATCGTCAAATTTTGAGAAATATCAGGCGCACGCGCATCGATAATGACAAAGTCATTGCCCAATCCGTGCATTTTGTGAAATTGCCCACGTATCATATTGGGCGATTTAGGGGTGCGGGCTTAGCAAGTCCAGCATTTCGAACGCTGGTTGGAGATCAGCCACTACTGATACCAGATTTTCCTAAGCTTAACCGGCTTTTCGCTGCGTTTCTACCAGTGGTGCTATCTTTTCTTCAGCGACTTTTTCAACGCCAGCTTCAGGTTGCTGAGGCAGCAAATTGCGCTCAGCCAATAATTTACGAGCCTGCTGAGTGGACAGCGGACGACCATAATGCCAGCCCTGACCCTTGGAACACCCGATATTGCGCAGCTCGTCTTCAATCGCTTTATCTTCAATGCCCTCAGCAGTGATAGGCATGCCAAGGCTCTCACCAAGTCCTGTAATGGCTTTTACAATGGCAGCGCTTTCGGAATTTTCTAAAATCGACGTCACAAAGCTGCGGTCAATCTTGATCCGATCGAATGGCAGGGCGCGAAGGTGAGCCAGCGAACTATAGCCGGTACCGAAATCATCAAGTGCGATGCGGATACCTTGGTTTTTCAGGCTTCCAACAATGGACTGGGCGAGGCTAAGATTCTCGAACAACGAGCTTTCCGTAATCTCAATTTCCAGGCGGTTTGGCGGAAAGCCGGTTTCTACCAACAGTTTAACAATTTTCTGTGCAAGCCAAGGGTCTAGCAACTGCACTGGAGAGATGTTTACCGAAACGGACAGGCTTGTATCCCAAAGTTTTGCATCTTCAAAGCATTGGCGCATGACGCTGAGCGACAAGTCGCCAATCATGCCGGTTTCTTCTGCAATGGGAATGAACACTTCTGGTGAGACAAGGCCTTGCGTAGGTGACTCCCAGCGAGCGAGCATCTCAAAACCAGTCAGCTTTCCGGTCGCAAGATCAATCTGTTGCTCATAATAGGGCACAAATTCACCTGCTGGAATGCCTTTGCGCATACCGGATTCTATGGTGTTACGGGTCTGAAGCTCTTGCTCCATCGAAACATCAAACCAGCAGAACCGGTTCCGACCTTGCTTTTTCGCGCTATACATAGCGATGTCGGCCCTCTTCATGAGAACATCGACGCCTTCGGACTCAAAATCAAAACGCGACAGGCCTATTGATGTCGTTACCACCAGATGATTGCCGTTTTCGACAATGGGCATGGCGATACTGTCAATAAGGTCGTCCGCAATGCGGTCAACCATTTCGGGTTGGTCCGGGTCAAAGATAAACGCACAGGCAAATTCATCACCGCCAAGTCGCGCCAACAGATTATTTGGCGGAATGACCCTGGAAATTCGGTCAGCGACTTCTTTTAGCACAATGTCACCAGCGCTATGGCCGTGTACGTCATTTACCGTCTTGAAATTGTCGAGGTCGAGCATCAGGAACGCCGTGCTCTTGTTCTTGCGCTGAGCCGTTGCAATCATATCCGATGTTTTTTCGGTTAATGTACGGCGATTCAGGAAACCCGTAAGAGGGTCTGTTACGGCTAGCGAATGCGCGCGCTCTTCTGCGGCTGCCCGTTCGGTCACTTCTTCGGATAAATCGCGATAGCGCCGCCAGCCGAATAATATGAGCGCAATGTTGAGCAGAAATGCAGAAACGAGCATCTTGTCGCTGCCGCCACCATAGCCGGATAGCGAGGCAATTGCTTCGGTGATAACGGTGCTGCCGGTTCCGACGAACATCAGAATGGCGAAGATCACGATGAGGCTCGTTACGACATCACGCCGAGCGGATACCGCATGCTTGTTGTTCGACTTTACGTTAATATCTTCCGACATAATTTGCCCCATGACGGTTATCCCACAAAAATTAGCGTTCCTATTGGCTTAACAATCCTCAATTTCTGGTTAAGATTGTTGGATTTAGGGGATTTATGGGGTTGCGAGGAAATGTTAGATCGACTAAAGGTCAGCCAATTCCGATGCAAATAGCGTTGGTATTTCAGTTTCGAGTTCAAAAAACTCACACGTCGGTTAGCGAGGTTTCGCCCACCGGCGTTTTTTGCGTTGCCCGGTTTTGGGTTTGTTTTTAGGCTGATTTCAGCCGTTGTGATGGAAAGGAAGACGCCATGTTTGACAAGTTAAGCGACCGGCTCGGCGGCGTCTTTGACAAATTGCGTGGCCGCGGCGCGCTGAAAGAAGAAGATGTTCGCGGCGCAATGCGCGAAGTGCGGATTGCTCTGCTCGAAGCCGACGTGGCGTTGCCCGTCGTAAAGGATTTCGTCGAGAAAGTGACCGAACAGGCCATTGGTCAGTCGGTACTCAAATCGATCACGCCGGGCCAGCAGGTCGTAAAGATCGTCAATGACGGCATTGCAGATATGCTGGGCGCGGAAGTTAGCGGCCTTAATCTGGCAGTAACACCGCCTGCCATCATTATGATGGTCGGTTTGCAGGGTTCCGGTAAAACGACAACCACAGCGAAGATCGCCAAACGACTAAAAGACAAAGAGAATAAGAAGGTCATGATGGCCTCGCTCGATGTCAATCGTCCAGCAGCCCAAGAACAATTGGCCGTGCTTGGTGAGCAGATCAATGCCGCAACGCTACCGATTGTCGAAGGCCAGCAGCCAGTTGAAATTGCCAAACGCGCATTGCAGGCTGCAAAGCTGCAAGGTTTCGATGTTCTAATGCTCGATACCGCAGGCCGCCTGCATGTCGATCAACAATTGATGGACGAGATGAAGGCTGTTGCCGATGTCTCCAAGCCGCAGGAAACCCTGCTGGTGGTCGATGCTCTGACTGGTCAGGATGCCGTCAATGTCGCGTCCAACTTCTCCGAGCAGGTTGATCTGAGCGGTGTGATCCTTACCCGGATGGACGGCGATGCCCGTGGCGGTGCGGCCCTTTCCATGCGGGCTGTCACTGGCAAGCCGATTAAATTTGTCGGTGTTGGCGAGAAAATTGACGCGCTGGAAGAATTTCACCCAGAGCGCGTCGCGGGCCGTATCCTTGGCATGGGCGACGTTGTTAGCCTGGTAGAAAAAGCCGCAGAGTCTGTCGACAAGGAAGAATCCGAAGCGCTGGCCGAGAAAATGGCCAAAGGGCAGTTTGATCTCAATGATTTGCGGTCGCAATTGCGCCAGATGACCAAAATGGGTGGTCTGGGTGCGCTGGCTTCGATGATGCCGGGCATGAAAAAAGCCAAGGCAGCGATGGCTGGCGGCGCAATGGACGATAAGGTTCTGGTTCGCATGGATGCGATTATTGGTTCGATGACCAAGCAAGAGCGGGTTCGTCCCGGTTTGCTCAACGCCAAACGCAAGGTGCGCGTGGCAAAAGGCTCCGGCACAACAGTGCAGGACGTCAACAAACTTCTGAAAATGCATCAGGAAATGTCCAAGGCGATGAAGAAGATCAAGAAAATGGGCGGCCTGAAAGGGCTCGCTTCCATGTTTGGCGGAGGCGGCGGCGCTGCTGGCGCGGGCATGGGCGGTCAAAATGGCGGAATGGGCGGGATGCCTGGGCTGCCGGATATGTCCCCCGGCGGATTGCCACCGGATTTGGCAAATTTATTGAATAAGAAGAAATAGTTTTAGAAATTTAGTTTATTATATTGTTTTAGAAAGGTTTATTATGTCAGTAGCAATGAGAATGGCCCGTGGTGGCTCCAAGAAACGTCCTTATTATAAAATCGTAATCGCGGATATCCGCGCACCACGGGACGGCAAGTTTATTGAGCGTATCGGCAGCTACAACCCGCTGCTCGCGAAAGATGACGAAAAGCGCGTTATTCTGGATCTGGATCGTGCGAAACATTGGTTGAGCGTTGGTGCACAGCCTTCTGACCGTGTTGCTCGTTTTCTGGACGCAGCCGGCGTTTTGAAGCGCGAAGCGCGTAACAACCCGAACAAAGCCAAGCCAGGCGAAAAAGCCACCGAGCGTTTGGAAGAAAAAGCTGAAAAAGCGGCTGCTGCAGAAGAAGCTGCCAAAGAAGCGGCTGCCGCTCCTGCGGAAGAAGCTCCTGCTGAAGAAGCTGTTGCAGAAACACCTGCAGAAGAAACACCGGCCGCTGAAGAAGCTGCTCCTGAAGCGCCAGCGGAAGAAGTTAAAGCCGAAGAAGCACCTGCAGAAGAGGCTCCCGCTGCAGAAGAAGCCAAATCTGAAGATGCAGATGAAGAAAAGGCTGAAGGTTAACCTGATGAAACCCCTCCCTTTCAAGGGAGGGGCAGGGGTGGGTGCGATACGCCAGTATCGCTCGCGCAGCGAGTGTGTCACCCACCACTCCTCCACCCCAAACCCCTCCTCTGAAGAGGAGGGGCTTCATGTCTGAAGATAAACCAGTGTCGCTGGCCGTTATCATTGGCGCGCATGGGGTGACCGGGGAGGTCCGGCTCAAACTTTTCTGTGAGAGCCTGGACAGCCTCAAGCGGCACAAGAATTTCAACAGCGGGAAACTGACGCTGAAATCGGTAAAGCCCCATAAAATGGGCGCGATTGCGCGGATCGCCGAAATTACCGACCGCAATGGCGCAGATGCCGCTCGCGGTACCGAGTTAACCGTTCCGCGCTCCGCCTTGCCCGCGCTCGATGACGACGAATTTTATCACATCGATATTGTTGGCCTGCGCTGCGTCTCCGACAATGGCGAAGAACTAGGCAAAATATTCGCCATCTACGAATTTGGCGCAGGCGATGTAATCGAAATTGAGCGCGCCAGCGGCAAGAAATTCATGGTGCCGGTTAGCGCGATTGATATGCGCAATGATCCGGCCATTGTGTTGTCTGATTTTGTGGAACCGTGACCGGCCCGATATTCTTTATCGCAATAATGGTCGTTGTGGTTGCACTACCGGCCATTGCTGGTTGGAAGCTTAGCCAAAAAAATGAACAATTTGCCCGCATGGCCAGCACAATATTGGCGGGACAGCTTATCCTAACACCGGGAATAGCATTGTTGGCCTTCTCGGAGGATCGCAACTTTGGCGAGAACCCATTAAAAACTGTGATAATATACGCCGCTATGGCGCTGATGATCTCGATCATGACTTTTGTGATCCTTGAGATCAAGAAAACGCGGCAGGATAAATGACTGTGAATGCGGAGTTTGCGGAATGATGGGTACTATAATATTGTTGGTGGTCTGTGCAGCTACAACAATTGCCATTATCGAAATTGCAAAGCGTTTTGGTTATGATGTTGGCACAGTAAAATTTCAGATGTTTGCTAGCTCACCAATTCCAGTTCTGTTTATAACATTGTGGATTTACGGAATTTGGTGGATTCAGTCGGACTACTGTATTGACCCGAACACCTGTGATGCGCCTGGTATGATGTTAATGTCTTTCAGTACCTTAATGGGCGCTGCGTTTAGTTTTGTAGTCTGTTTGATCGTGTCAGTCTCATGGAATCATTGGTTTATCAAGAAATGACCTTCACCGCCCAAATCCTTACACTCTACCCAGATATGTTCCCGGGACCGCTTGGCGCATCGCTGGCGGGCAGGGCGCTCGAAGAGGGCAAATGGTCCTGCAACCCTATTCAGATGCGCGACTTCGCGACAGACAAGCATAAATCCGTCGATGACACGCCAGCCGGTGGCGGCGCGGGGATGGTATTACGGGCTGACGTCATGGCGTCAGCGGTAGATCATGCGTTGGAACAGCAACCCGATGCCCCCATCCTAGCGATGACACCGCGCGGAAAACCGCTGACACAGGCGCGTGTGCGGGATATTTCCGCTGGTCCGGGTGTCACCATACTCTGCGGTCGTTTCGAAGGATTTGACGAGCGGATATTCGATGCGCGACCGATTGAACAAGTATCCATTGGCGACTATATACTCTCCGGCGGAGAAATGGGCGCTTTGGTGCTTTTAGACGCTTGCATTCGCCTGCTTCCCGGGGTAATGGGCGCGTCTTCTAGCGGAGATGACGAGAGTTTCGAAACCGGACTTTTGGAATATCCGCAGTTTACCCGACCTCAGAAATGGGAAGGGCGTATTATCCCTGAAGTCTTGCGATCGGGGGATCATGCGAAAATAGCTGCTTGGCGGAAACAAAGGGCAGAGGAAGATACACGGCTAAGGCGGCCCGATTTATGGGAGCATCACAGGGATGCTCCGGATCAGTCGCCCTCTGGTGCGCGAGGACAGAAAAAGGAAGATCGGTCATGAACCTGATCCAGACACTTGAGAAAGAAGCTGTAGACGCATTTGCAGCCTCTAAAGAAATACCGGAATTTCGCGCAGGCGATACATTGCGTATTGGTGTGCGCGTTGTGGAAGGCGAGCGCGTTCGTACCCAGAATTTTGAAGGTGTGTGCATCGCACGTACCAATCGCGGCATGGGCTCCAACTTCACCGTACGGAAAATTTCCTTCGGCGAAGGCGTTGAGCGTGTGTTCCCGCTTTACTCACCGAATATTGAATCGATTACAGTGGTTCGCCGCGGTATCGTTCGTCGTGCGAAGCTCTACTATCTGCGCGGACGTACAGGTAAACGGGCTCGTATTGCGGAACGCCGCTTGAACCAGCCTAAAGATGCTGTAGCGACAACCAAACCAGCCGAAAAGCCAGCTGCAAAGGAAGCAGAAGCGAAATAAGAAACGCTTCATAACCAATTCCAGACAGCCGGTTTTCCCAAAAGGATTACCGGCTGTTTTCATATTCAGTACAGGAAAAGTTTCATGGGTTACAAAGTTGCAGTTGTTGGCGCGACCGGAAATGTCGGGCGCGAAATGCTGACCATCCTTGCCGAGCGCGAATTTCCGATTGATGAAATTGCGGCCGTGGCCTCATCGCGGTCCCATGGTACCGAAGTCGAGTTGGGTGATACCGGCAAGATGCTCAAGGTTCAGAATATCGAGCATTTTGACTTTTCAGGCTGGGACATGGCTTTATTTGCCGCTGGTTCCGGTCCGACCAAGGAATATGCGCCTAAAGCGGCTGCTGCAGGCTGCGTGGTGATCGACAACAGCTCACTCTACCGCATGGACCCGGATGTGCCGCTGATCGTGCCTGAAGTGAACCCTGAAGCAATCGCTGGCTATACGAAACGCAATATCATCGCCAACCCCAATTGTTCGACGGCGCAGATGGTGGTGGCGCTAAAGCCGCTCCATGATGCTGCGACAATCAAACGCGTTGTCGTGTCCACCTATCAGTCCGTATCCGGCGCCGGCAAAGGCGGTATGGATGAGCTGTTCGAACAATCGCGCGCGATTTTCGTCGGCGACCCCAAGACAAACGAGATATTTACCAAGCAGATCGCGTTCAACGTGATCCCGCATATTGACGTGTTCCTCGACGATGGTTCAACCAAAGAAGAGTGGAAAATGGTCGTTGAGACCAAGAAAATTCTCGATCCCAAGATTAAGCTCACTGCGACCTGCGTGCGGGTACCGGTTTTTGTCGGGCACAGCGAAGCGATCCATATCGAATTCGAAAATGAAATCTCCGCTAAGAAGGCGCAAGAAATTCTCCGCGAAGCGCCGGGCATCATGCTCGTCGATAAGCGCGAGGACGAAGGCTATATTACGCCGGTAGAATGCGTCGGCGACAGCGCGACCTATGTCAGCCGCGTCCGCGAAGACCCGACGGTTGAAAACGGTCTGATCATCTGGTGCGTGTCGGACAACCTGCGCAAAGGCGCGGCGCTCAACGCAGTGCAGATTGCGGAGTTGTTGGGGCGGAAGCATCTGAAAAAGGGCTGAGCCAGTCGACCAACTCTATTGGTCGCAGCGATATTGAAAATGTAATAAAACTCCTTCAATCGCGCTGTGATTGAGGGAGTTTTTATATGATCCGAATTTTGATTCGTGCTGCTACCCTTTTCGTCTTTGCCATCGGCTTGTCCTACCCCGCGATAGCCGCCAATTCTGACAAAGCTGCCCCCGAAAACTGGATATTCCTCGGCGGTGATAATCCGGCTGACCATCTCGATTTAATCAAGCGCTCCGATATTGCAGGCGTACAGGTCATTCATAGCTGGAAGTCGCTCGAGCCGGAAAAGGATCGCTATGATTTTTCCCGCATTGATCGCGATTTGGCGCTGCTCGAACCATTGGGCAAAAAGCTATTCCTGCAAATACAGGATCGCTTCTTCTTTCCAACCCATCGCCATATTCCCGATTATGTCTTGGCTGACCCCATATATAGCGGCGGCCTTGTGAGGCAGGATGACAATGCTGGCGAAGGTAAGGAAAAGGGCTCTGGCTGGGTGACTATCCAGTGGGATCCTGATGTACGGGCGCGATTCCAGAAACTTCTAATGGCACTTGGTAAGAAATATGATGGCAAGGTTTTTGGGATCAATCTGCCGGAAACAGCGATTGAGGTGCAGGACAATCCGGATAATCAGGACTTTACCTGCGATTCCTATTTCGATGCCGAAATAGAAAACCTCGGGATCGCCAAACAGGCCTTCCCAACATCCCATGTCGTCCAATATGTCAATTTCTGGCCATGTGAGTGGAATAATGACCGCAAATATATGGAGCGTATGTTCGACTTCGCGAAAAAGAACGGCATTGGATTGGGCGGTCCAGATATCGTGCCCTATCGCCGCGGTCAGATGAAAAACTCCTATCCGTTTTTCAACAAATATCAGGACGATTTGCCGTTGATCGCTATGGCCGTGCAAGGTCCGACACTCACCTATACCAATCCCAAGACCGACAAGAAATTTACCCGCGCAGAGTTTCAGGACTATGCCGCAAATTATTTGGGTGTGGATATCATCTTCTGGACGGCGGAATCGTCTTGGTTGAAGGAAAAGCCTTAAACTGTTCTTGGCTTGCTATCCGTAATCCTGCCAACCATAAGAACGTCAAATAGGCGCAATATGGGGAGTGGATTATGACATTGCAGGCAGACGTATATTGGTCGTTCCGATCCCCCTACAGCTATCTCGCGACCCGCCGCTATGTTGCGTTGACACAGGAATATGATTTTCAAATCAATCAGCGCTTTGTTTATCCGCTGGCGATACGGGAACCTGATTTCTTCGAGAAGAACCATCCCAATTGGCTTGGCTATGTGTTCAAGGATATCTTCCGGGTCGCGCAGTTTATGGATATTCCCATGGCGCCGCCTAATCCTGACCCGATCGTGCAGGATATTGCTACGCGCAAGATTGCCGATGATCAGCCGCATATCTTTCTGCTGACCCGCATGGGGCAGGCGGCATCGCGGCGCGGGAAGGGACTGGAATTTGCCGATGAAGTCTCACGCCTGATCTGGGGCGGTGTACAAGGCTGGAATGAAGGCGACCATCTTGAGCAGGCGGCTGTCCGGGCCGGATTGGATCTGGCGGAGATCAAGGCAGAGGCAGAGGCACAGCCTGAGCAGCTAGACGCTGAGATCGCGGATAACCAGAAAGCTTTAGAAACTGCTGGCCATTGGGGCGTTCCAACGCTGGTTTTCGAGGGCGAGCCCTTTTTCGGACAGGACCGGATTGATCTGGCCATATGGCGGATGCAGCAAAAGGGATTGGCGAAGCGTTAAAATATTCTGCTTTCCTACATTATCCAAAAAACCTAGTTTGGAAAAATGCAGACAATAGCCTTCTCGTTGCGACACGGTTCATCGACAATGATATTCGGTTCGACAGAATTTCACCCTCAAATTGCGTCCCTTTTGTAAACTTTGCGGGATCGTGATAGCGAACATGTGAGGAGGGCATTTGGTCATGACAGCGACTCTTACTGGCGGATGTTTGTGCGGCGCAGTGCGTTATCAACTCAATCCCGGTTTTCGGATGCGTCCTTATGCTTGCCATTGCACCGATTGTCAGCGACGAACCGGCACGGCTTTTAGCCTGCATATGGGTATCATGGCGAAAGATCTGACGATCGAAGGCGAACTGAATGAGGGTAAATTTGTGCAGCCTAGTGGCGCGATCAGCACGATCACAGGCTGCGCCAAATGCATGAGCCGAATTTATGCCGCACAGGATCAGAGGCCGGGCCTGGCTAGCATCAGGGTCGGGACGCTGGATAATAGTAAGGATATGAGCCCAGCGGCACATTTCTGGGTATCAAGCAAACAACCCTGGATCACTATTCCAGAGGGCGTACCGACATTGGAAACACAACCGCAGTCTAGTGAAGAATGGCTAAAATATGTGGGACCGGAATGAGCGGGCCAGTTGAAGGCGGCTGCCAATGCGGCGCGGTGCGCTATGCATTTGCCGGCCCAATCCCCGCCGCTTATGCTTGTCATTGCGGCGAGTGCAAGAAACAGAGCGCGAGCGCCTTTTCTATGTCGATACCCTTTGCTTATGCCGATTTGGCCGTGACCGGTACGCCGTCGGTTTTTGAAACTGTCGCGCATAGCGGCAAGCGAAAATATAACTATTTCTGCGGCAATTGCGGAACACGGCTTTGGCACAGCGGGAGCAATCCTCCCGATGCCATCACGCTGAAAGTCGGCACATTGGACGATGCTGCGGATATCGCACCGGTCGGTCATTTATGGGTTTCGAAAAAACAATCCGGGATCACACTTGATCCTGCAAGCGATCAGCATCAAACGCAGCCAGACGATGTCGTCGCTTGGCGCAATAATTTGGGAAAATGAGAGTGGAATTAAAGAGTTGGGATTTAGCCTCGTTTGATGGCGTAAAACTGAAAATTCACGAAATGGGTGAGGCCAAAAGTCACGGACACGCCATCATCCTTCTTCACGGTCTATTCTCCAATGCGCAAACCAATTGGATAAAATTTGGTCATGCGGCAACTCTGGCCGAAGCGGGTTATCGGGTGATCATGCCGGACCTGCGCGCGCATGGTCAGAGCGAAGCGCCACATGATGCGAACGCCTATCCGCGAGATGTGCTGATCAAAGATGCATTGGCACTGATCGACCATTTGGACTTGTCCGATTATAACCTTGGTGGCTTCTCCCTCGGCGCACGGACAACCGCAAAACTGCTCACTACCAATATTACCCCTGGAAAAGCGATACTCGCCGGTATGGGGCTGGAAGGTCTGGCAGGCTGGGATCGGCGTCAGGGTTTCTTCCTGAAGGCGATTGAACTTCGCGACACTGCGAAAAGAGGCGACCCGCATTGGATGGCTATCCAGTTCATGAAGAGCCAAAAAATTGATACGGTCGCAGCGGCGCATCTGCTCAAAACTTTTTCCGATATGGAACCAGATGCTATTCAAACAATCATAACGCCGACACTGGTGCTATGCGGATCGGAAGATCGCGATAACGGTGATCCTGTTGCGCTTGCGGACCTGTTGCCAGACGGTCATCATGTGGCAGTACCGGGAACGCATATGAGCAGCGTTACAAAGCCTGAAATGGGGCAAGGGATGCTGCGGTTTCTGAACGCATAAAATAAGGGGAAAGCCGATGCCGAAATATATGAATTGGCGCAATTTCTGGATTTTCTGGCTCGGCGGTCTCGCCATATTCCTGTTCAACGTCGCGACCATAGGTCCATTGATGACCGACATCGCCCCCACAGGCATATTGGATCACCAAAGCGCCGGAACGGCCGAGCGTGTTGATGCTATTCAGCAAAGCTGGGCAGCGGCGGGACAGATGAACTATGCCAAATGGTCGATGATCACGGACCTCGTCTTTATCGGGCTCTACAGCATCGGCGGTATATTGGGCGGACGGCTGATTTGGCAGGAGGCGCGTTCGCCATCGCTCAAAAAACTCGGCCTATTCATGGTCCTAATCTATTTTCTCTTCGGGCTGTTCGACTATGTCGAAACGATCAGCCAGATTACACAAGTTCTTCAGGAAAAGGGTAGCGACACGCTGGCGGGCGTCGCCGCTTTTGCAAGACCACCGAAAATAGCGACATGGATTATCGGGACGATCGGTATGATAGCTGCCCTGATCTGGCGATGGCGGGAAAGACGCGCTTGACGGTCCCGCAATAAAGTTTCAATTCATACCAAATAAAAATACGCAGAGGATATATCATGAAAACAGCCGCTTCGATCATTGCACTGGCCGCCATTGCCGTCAGCGCGCCTGTCCACGCCAAACATCACGAAGAAGGCGGAATGAAGGATAAGTCCGCGCCAACTGCTGAAGATGCGAAGAAGTTTATCGATGAAACCGAGAAGAAAATGTTTGATTTTTCGGTCGATGCGGGACGGATTTATTGGATCAACGCGACTTATATCACGGAAGATACCGATGCTTTGGCAGCTAAAGTTGGGGCCGAGGGTACGACAATGTCTGTGCAAGCCGCCATTGATGCGGCGAAATATAAAGATGTTCAGGGCCTGGATGCGGTGACGACACGCAAGCTCGACAAGCTGCGCGGCGGCATTGTGCTTCCCGCACCGACAACAGAGGGCGCGTCGACGGAATTGAACACGATCGCGACCAAGCTGAATTCCGCCTATGGCAAAGGAAAGGGCACGCTGAACGGCGAGGAAATTAACGGTTCCGATATCGAGGCCGCCATGGGCACGAACCGCAACCCGGATGAACTATCCGAAATGTGGGCAAGCTGGCACAGCAATGTCGGCGGGCCGATGAAAGATGATTATGCGCGCATGGTCGAGATTGCCAATGAAGGCGCGAAAGAATTGGGCTTTGCCGATGTTGGCGCGATGTGGCGCTCTGGCTATGACATGCCTGCCGATGATTTCGCCAAACTGACGGACAAACTCTGGGGGCAAGTGAAGCCGCTATATGACGAGCTGCATTGTTACACCCGTGACAAGCTGAATGAAAAATATGGTGATGAGGTCCAGGCCAAAACCGGGCCCATTCGCGCTGATTTGCTGGGCAATATGTGGGCACAGGAATGGGGCAATATTTATGATGTTGTCGCTCCGGAAGGCGCAGGTGATATCGGTTTCGATACGACGGAGCTGCTGACCTCCAAGGGCTATGACGCGATGAAAATGGTCAAAGCGGGAGAAGGGTTTTTCTCATCCCTCGGCTTTGAACCCCTGCCTGACACATTCTACACAAGGTCGCAATTTACCAAACCAGCAGACCGTGACGTCGTGTGCCATGCCAGTGCTTGGGATATCGACAATGTTGATGATATCCGTATCAAGATGTGCATCAAGGTGAATGGTGATGATTTCGTCACCATCCATCACGAGCTTGGGCATAACTATTATCAGCGCGCTTATAACAAACAGAGCTATTTGCACTTGGATGGTGCCAATGACGGTTTCCATGAAGCGATTGGCGATATGATCGCACTGTCGATCACACCGGAATATCTTGTGCAGGTCGGACTGCTGGATGCTGACAAAGTACCAAGTGCAGACAAGGATGTCGGTTTGCTCTTGCGTCAGGCGATGGACAAAGTGGCGTTTCTGCCTTTTGGTCTGCTCGTGGACAAATGGCGTTGGCAGGTTTTCTCCGGCGATATTCAACCGGATAACTATACCGCAGCGTGGCATGGTTTAAAACAGCAATATCAAGGGATTAGGCCACCAGTGGATCGGTCTGATGCGGCTTTTGATGCTGGCGCAAAATATCATATTCCGGGTAACACGCCCTATTCGCGCTATTTCCTCGCGCGCATTTTGCAGTTCCAATTCTACAAAGCCGCCTGTGATGCAGCTGGATGGGAAGGGCCGCTTCACCGCTGTTCTTTCTATGGTAATAAAGAAGTGGGCGCGAAGCTGAACGCGATGCTGGAACTCGGTGCATCGAAGCCTTGGCCAGACGCTCTGGAAGCCTTTACCGGAACGCGCGAAATGGATGGATCAGCGATGATCAGCTATTTCGAGCCGCTGATGGATTGGTTGAAAGAAGAGAATAAAGGCAAATCCTGCGGTTGGTAGGCATTAAAAAACCGGCGGAAGATTGATCCTCCGCCGGTTTTTAGATTGTTTTTGCAGGCTTAAAGCTGATCGAGCATGTAGTCTGCAGCACTGACTTTGAAATCGCCAGGGGCTTCCACATTCAACTCTTCGACCACGCCATCATTGATGATCATGGAGAAACGCTGACCACGGGTACCCAGGCCAAAGCCGGAGCCATCCATTTCAAGACCGCAAGCTTTGGCAAAGTCGCCATTGCCATCGGCGAGCATGGTGACATCTTCGGAGCCGGAATCTTTGTTCCAGGCGCCCAGAACGAAGGCATCATTGACTGCGGTACAGGCGATTTCATCAACGCCTTTGGCTTTTAGGTCGGCCGCTTTCTCGACATAGCCAGGCAGATGTTTGGCCGAGCAGGTTGGTGTGTAGGCGCCGGGAACGGAGAAGAGCGCTACTTTCTTGCCGGCAAAATAATCGGAGGAGCTGACTTGCTCAGGTCCGTTTTCTGTTGCTTTTACAAGGTTTACCTCTGGAATTTTATCGCCTTTGTTGATCATGCTATCGTTCCTTTTCGGGTTTTATTGGAATATCTTTATGTCCTATGCATTTGTGGTGACAGGATCATGAAATTGCAAGCAATGTAATGATAATGCTCCGTTTATCGAATTTACGATGTGCAGCCGGACATTAGGTGCTTATGTTAGCATGATGGATGCTCCTTTATATTTTTCCGGCCAGTTTTTGCTTGCCACACCAGGTATGGCCGACCCTCGCTTTGCTCGCTCGATCATTGCTATATGTTCTCATGATGAACATGGCGCATTGGGTATCAATATTGGAGAATCATCAACCGATATAAGCTTCCACGGTATATTGGAGCAGTTTGATATCGCACCAGAGGATTTAAAGGATCGCAATGTTTTCGTTGGCGGACCGGTAGAGATGCAGCGCGGCTTCATTCTCCATAGCCTCGATTTCAACCTGTCAGATACGCTGCAGGTCGCTGATCGTTGGGGTTTAAGCAGTTCTGTCGACATATTGGGAGCGATAGCCAAAGATCGCGGGCCCAAAAAATGGATTGCTGCGCTGGGTTATTCCGGTTGGGGGGCAGGGCAGTTGGAATATGAGCTGACCCAGAACGGATGGTCGATCACCCAAGGTGAACCAGAATGGCTCTATGAAACCAGCGCGAAAGACAAATGGGAAATGGCTTGGGAGTCTCAGGGGATAGATCCAAATATGCTGTCTGGTCAGTTTGGTAGTGCATAAAAATTGAGATGCTTTGGTATTCTTATGAGCGCTGGCAAAAAATTATAATTATATTACAAATATAAAGACATCTTTATATTTGCTTCCAAAGCAGGGAATCGCTAGAGAATAGCCCAACTGTCGCACTGGATTTCCGGTGCGGCAATTCGTCTTTCAAGGAGAATGAATGTGGCTACCGCAGCAGATACAGCAAACCAAGATTATATCATCAAGGATATCTCCCTTGCCGATTTTGGTCGTAAGGAAATTGAGATTGCCGAAACCGAGATGCCTGGTTTGATGGCACTGCGCGACGAATTTGGCGCTGAAAAGCCTCTTAAAGGCGCGCGGATTACCGGTTCGTTGCATATGACAATCCAAACGGCCGTGTTGATCGAAACACTTTTGGCTCTCGGCGCGACCGTTCGTTGGGCTTCTTGCAATATCTATTCGACCCAAGATCATGCTGCAGCTGCAATTGCTGCTGGCGGAACACCCGTATTCGCTATCAAGGGCGAAACACTGGAAGAATATTGGGCTTATGTAGAGCGTATCTTCGATTGGGGTCAGGATGAAACCTGCAACCTGATTCTTGATGATGGTGGCGATGCGACCATGTTTGCGCTTTGGGGCGCACGGGTTGAAGCAGGTGAAGAACTATTCAAACCTGACAATGAGGAAGAAGAAGTCTTTGTTGCTACGCTGACACGCTTTCTCGCCGAACGTCCGGGCTATCTGACCAAAACCGTTGAGAATATTAAGGGTGTGTCAGAAGAAACAACGACTGGCGTTCATCGCCTTTATGAATTGGCGAAACAGGGCAAGCTTCCTTTCCCTGCGATCAACGTAAACGACAGCGTCACCAAGTCTAAATTTGATAACCTCTATGGCTGTAAAGAGTCGTTGGTTGATGCCATCCGCCGCGCAACCGACGTGATGCTGGCCGGTAAAGTCGCCTGTGTCGCTGGTTTTGGCGATGTTGGTAAAGGTTCTGCACAATCGCTTCGCAACGGCGGTGCTCGTGTTTTGGTAACGGAAATCGATCCAATCTGTGCTTTGCAGGCTTCTATGGAAGGCTTTGAAGTCGTCACGATGGAAGAAGCGACAAAACGCGCTGATATCTTCGTGACCACAACGGGTAATAAGGACGTTATCACGGTCGACCACATGCGGGATATGAAAGACCGCGCGATTGTATGTAACATCGGCCACTTTGACAGCGAAATCCAGATCGCTGCGCTGAAGAACATGAAATGGACAGAAATCAAACCGCAGGTTGATGAAGTCGAATTTGCAGACGGCAAGAAATTGATCATTCTTGCGCAAGGACGCTTGGTCAATCTGGGTTGTGCCACTGGCCACCCAAGTTTTGTGATGTCAGCGAGTTTCACCAATCAGGTGATGGCGCAGATCGAACTCTGGTTGCGGCCTGATCAATATAAGAACGACGTTTACGTGTTGCCGAAGCATCTCGACGAGAAGGTTGCTGAACTGCATCTCGCGAAATTGGGCGTTAAACTCACTAAACTGACGAACGATCAAGCGGATTACATTGGTGTGGGAACAGAAGGCCCATTCAAACCAGATCACTATCGTTATTAATGAAATTACCGGATGGGCCTTGATCGGCTCATCCGGATTTTCTCAAACTTAGCGCGCGGTAAAGCGCGTTTTGTTTTTGCCCGGCTTCTTCGGAAAGCTGGGCCATTTATTTTGTGACAATGTACCTAGGCTCGCCGATTTGATGCCAGCTTGTTGTTCGTACATCCAGTAGTTACGCAGGATGATTGAAACATAGCCACGGGTTTCGACATAGGGAATGCTCTCCATATAGAGCAGTGGATCGTCATTATCTTTAATTTCGCTATTCCAGCGCTGAACCGATCCCGGACCCGCGTTATAAGCCGCAGCAACCTTTGGCAGTTTACCACCTGTAACAGATGAATCGCTGAGATATTCAAGGTAGGACTGACCATATTCCAAATTGGTAGATGGCTTGAACAATTGAGCCTTTTCAAACTTTCGTCCATTCGCGCGTGCAATATCCCCAGCTGTTCCGGGACGAACCTGCATCAGGCCGATCGCGTTGGCCGGGCTAACGGCTTTGCTGCGAAAGGCAGACTCCTGAAGAGTGTGTGCGTATACTAAGGCAGGATCAACGCGCCATCCGCCATCCGGTTTCCATTTGGGGGCTGGAAAACGTGCCTGCGCATCGGGTTTAAACCCTCGCGGTGCATGGTGAGCCAGCCATAGTTGCGTGCGCGGCAAATTCAGCTCTCGTGCCAATTTCAACAATGCAGCATGATCATTTGAATTGCCGATAGTGGCCTGATGCCGCAATACTTCATCAGCAAGACCTTCTTCGCCAACTTCAACCAGCGCGATTGCCGCTTTGACATTGTCATGCTGTTTCAACGTCTTCCAGTCATTTTTTGCAAAACCTGCGCTGGATTTCATATTGGCGATATCCATGCCCAAAGTCTGTGCAGAGAGCAGGCCGTAGAAACTATCGCTGCGCTTAGCCGCTGTCTGGAGTTTACCTTGCGCTTTTTGCGGTTGACCACAAACAATGTCAGAGCGAGCCCCCCAATAAAGTCCAGCAGCCTGCAAATCAGAATTTGCGGCGCGTCGACCGACATTGTCAAAGGCCGCGCTGGCTATTTTACAGTCGTTCAACCGCCACGAAGACAGTCCAGCAACCCAATCAGCATGCGCAACCCAAGCGCCGCTGCCTTTCTGTGCTTTTTGCGCCATGCGTTGCGCGGATATGTCGTCATTTTCGATATAGTAAGACCATGCAACGCGCTGTTCGAGTTCGGTCCTTGCTTCGGGGGACAAGACGCTATCCGACTCAAAAAGAAGTGCTTCAGCCGATTGCGGGCTGTCATTCTTGATGAAAGCCAAGATACGACCGCGTATGGCATTCGCCGCATTATCTGACTTTATCGAATTGGGTTTCTTCCGGATTGGCAAACCAGGGACATAAGACAGACTGCGCCGTTGCGGCAGGTTGGGGAGCAATTGCGCGCCCCGCTTTTTTGCTAGGCGCCCAAGTTGAGCGGCCTGCGGGATATGAGGTGCTTCATTGACCAATATTAGAAGTGGCGCCAGTTCCGCACGAGGCGAACTGGCATCGAGGAAAAATTCCGCCTGCGCTATAGATTTTAGTGGCCCGTTTGGCGCTTTGGTCAGCAAGTTTTGGGCAATATCCCATTGCTTGCCGTTCATCGCTTTGAAGATTGCGCGATATTGTTCTGAATGGCTGCGCTTCAATTGCGACGGAATATCTTTGGCGATTGACGAGCTTTTGAACAATACTGCTCCACCCTCTTCGGCCAAGGCCGGTGATATCGGTAAAGCTACGGCAGCTGCGGTTAGCGCAAGCTTTAACTTGAAGGAAAACTCGTTATTCATATACTCTCGATCCTTGTCAGCAACTGCAAATCTTTCCACGCTTCTGCCTTGAATTCTGGCCTTTCGAGCAAAATTCGAGGATGGAAAGTCGCGATAGCGTCCGTTTTGGATGATTTGTGGTTAACAAATTGTTTATTTTTACGTGCTGTCAGCAAATTTTGATTAAAAAACAGGTTGGATGGCGTGTCGCCAAAGATGATGATCTTCTTTGGCTGAACCAATCCGATATGGTGAATTATCCGTTTTTTAAAAATATCATGATGCTCTGACGCAAGACGACCATCAAAAGAGCGTCCCAAAGATATCGAGGCCAGGTAAGTTCTTTCCGAATCGCACCCTATTGCTTTCAGCATGTTCGCCAACAAAGCCTGACTCTTGGAAGAAAAAAGAGAATCTTCGGCTAGCCCACCTTGTTCCGGCATTCCGACAATGATCATGATTTCCGGTTTAATGACGCCGGATGGCAAGACATGGTTTTGCGACCATTGCGCTTCAATCAAGTTTTCTGAGTTCGATAACCAAGCGATATAATCGTTATGCTTTGCTGGGAAATCTTCGCTGATATTATGAGGCGAGGGGGCTTCATTTACAAAATCGGGCTTACTTTCCGTAGGGGCAGCAATACGAACTGGCTGGGGCGCTGGTGGCTTATGCGCTGGAGCAGTATCGACCAATAGCGACGCTGGCTCGTCATTATAATGCAAGTCAACACCCGCCAGGCTCCACCAGTCGCGAAGGCTTTCTATCTGTTCAACAGACGTGTTCTCAGGATGTGCAGATGCAGAAAAAATCATCTATGCATAGAGTCATGAGTTGACGAATTGGTCAATTGGCGGGCAAGCATGTTTATGTCCAAAGGGTTGCCGTTTGCGGCAGGGCGATTGTAAGATAACTTTATACAGACGATTACAGGAATTATGCAATGAGTGAACGAGAATCTATGCCTTATGACGTGGTCATTGTTGGCGGTGGCCCAGCAGGACTTAGCGCGGCTATCCGGTTCAAGCAAATGGCTGACGAAGCGGGCAAAGAACTTTCCGTTTGCATTTTGGAAAAAGGTTCTGAGATCGGCGCTCACATATTGTCGGGTGCAGTCGTTGACCCGAAAGCGCTCGATGAGTTGCTTCCTAATTGGCGTGAGGAAGACTGCCCGATGGCAGCCGTTCCGGTAACAGATAATCAGCACTGGGTTTTGACCAAGAAAAAGAAATATGCGCTACCGCACATCATGTTCCCGGGATTCATGCAGAATAAGGGAACCTATACCGGCTCTCTTGGAAATCTGTGCCGTTGGCTGGGTGAGCGTGCCGAGAATATGGGTGTTGAAATCTTCCCGGGTTTTGCAGCTGCCGAAATTCTCTACAATGACGATGGATCGGTGAAAGGTGTTGCCACAGGCGATATGGGCGTAGCCCGCGATGGCAGTCACAAGCCTGACTATCAACCAGGCCTGGAACTTCATGCAAAATATACCTTCTTTGCAGAGGGTGTTCGTGGACATCTGACAAAGATTCTGAAGAATAAATTTGCTTTGGATACAGATAGTGAGCCGCAGATTTACGGACTTGGTATCAAGGAGCTCTGGGATATTGAGCCCGACAAACATGTCCCAGGGCGTGTCATTCATAGTCAAGGTTGGCCGCTGACTGCTGGCGCCAATGGCGGTGGCTTTCTTTATCATCAGGCTGACAATCAAGTGGCTCTGGGTTTTGTGACCTGGCTCAACTATGAAAACCCTTATCTGTCTCCGTTTGAGGAAATGCAACGGTGGAAGCAGCATCCTGAAATTCGCAAGATTCTGGAAGGCGGAAAGCGCATTTCATATGGCGCTCGGGCCATTAATGACGGTGGTTTCCAATCCGTCCCGAAACTATTCTTCCCCGGTGGCGCGTTGATCGGCTGTTCTGCCGGCTTTGTGAATGTTCCGCGGATCAAGGGCACACATACTGCCATGAAAACCGGCATGATGGCAGCTGAAGCGGCTTTTGAAGCAATTGTTGCTGATCGACAAAGTGATGAATTGGCAGCTTATGGCACCGCCTATGAGAATAGTTGGGTCCGTGAAGAGTTGCGGGTCGTCCGTAATGTTCTTCCAGCCGCCGAAAAATATGGTGACTTCTTGGGTTCCATAATCGCCGGCATCAATATGTGGGCGGAGAATTTCAAAATCAAAATGCCGTTCACAATGAAGCATCATCCCGATCATACACGCTTGAAACGGGCAGAACATTGTATTCCAATTGAATATCCGAAACCTGACGGTGTCATTAGTTTCGATCGCCTGTCATCGGTGTTTCTTTCCAATACTAATCATGAAGAAGATCAACCGGTCCATCTGCAATTGAAAGATGCTTCAATACCGGTTGATATAAATCTGCCTGATTTTGCGGGGCCATCGCAGCGTTACTGCCCAGCGGGTGTTTACGAGTTTATAGAGGACGATGCGGGCAACCCGAAATTTCAAATCAACGCGCAGAACTGTGTCCATTGCAAGACATGTGATATCAAAGACCCGACCCAGAATATAAACTGGGTCGTGCCAGAAGGCGGTGGAGGCCCCAATTACCCCAATATGTAAGATATCGGCTCTTGGCCTACTTGTTGCTGCATTGCTTGGCGGAACGGCCCATGCGAAGCGCAGCAATGGCGCTGATGGACTCAACCAATATGTTGAGGCGCGGCTAGCGGAATCAGTTTATGAACCTGCTGTCGCTGCAGCAATCTATGCAGAAACGCTCAAAGAGCAGCCCGGCAACCTTCTTGTCGCTAGCAAAGCTTACGTGAAAGCCATTGAAGCAGGGGATTTTGATCTTGCTTTAAAAGCAGTGCGCAGTCTCGACTTACGTGGCGAAATTGACGCCGAAATGCCGCTATTGCTCTTTGCGGACGCTTTTGCTGAGAATGATTTCAAGACCGCCGCAACAGCTACTGTCGAATTGGAAGCTTTAGGAAATTTTGGCTTTTTGTCGCCATTATTCAACGCTTGGCTCGCTACGGCAGCAGGCAAAAGCCCATTGATTGAGCTGACGATCGCCAAGAAAAGTAAAACGGCTTCCTATTACCATCGGGAACAATTGATATTGCACAGCTTGGCGCGTGGAAAAGATGCTGATGTTAGCCAGCTGATTGATGCGTTGGTGGAAGAAAACGAAGCGCGAATGGCACCTGTACGTGTCATTGCCGCACGTCATTTTCTTGCCAAAAGAGATATAGAGCGGGCGATCCAGATATTGTCGCGAGAACGAACGGGTCCAGAAGCCAAAATGCTTAAGGATATCCGGTCGGGTAACATCAAAAAGCTAGCACAGAAGGTTGATGCAGAAGTTGGTGTTGGCTTTCTCTTTCAGCGATTAGCATCAGATTTGAGAGCTCAGCGGGCCTATTTTCTTGCGTTAGTGAGTGCACAGGCAGCCACACGCGCTTATCCCGATAGTGACTATGGGCACCTTATCTTGGGCGAAGCCTATGGTGATAGTCAAAACAACATATCCGCTAGGTTTGAATATCGAAAAATACCATATGACAGTGCTTATGCGCTGCAGGCGATTAGTATGGAAATTGCCAGTTATGTTGACGACAAAGATTATGCCGGTGGCAAGGATAGGTTAGATGAGATTATTGCTCGGGACCCCGGTGCTCCTGAGTTAAAGATGTTGATGGGACAATTGTTGCAACTGAGCGGCGATCATAAGTCCGCTGCTGCAATTATTGAACAGGCTATAGACTTGGCAGAGAAACGCAATTTCGCCAAGCCCCTGTTAGCAAACTATTGGTTATCATTGGGTGCTGCGCAAGAACAAGCAGGGCTCTGGCCTGCGGGTTTGGAATCTTTGAAGAAAGCAAACGACCTGCAGCCCAATTCGGCGAGCATATTAAATTATCTTGGCTATGCCCAATTGGAGCGGCGGGAGAATACGGCTGCTGCTATAGATGCTATTCGAAAAGCACATAAGATACGGTCCTCTTCTCCAGCCATTACAGATTCGCTGGGATGGGCCTATTACATTATTGGCGAGCACGATAAGGCGGTCAACTATCTGGAGCGCGCACGCGCAGGTGAGCCCCAAGATCCGACGATTAACGAACATCTGGGGGATGCCTATTGGGCCGTTGGCAGAAAATATGAGGCCCGCTATGCTTGGAAGTCGGCGAAATTATTTGCTGATGTAGAGGATATGCAGCGCTTAGCCGCTAAAATTGATCTGGGACTGCAAGCCGAACTCGTTTCTCCCTAATGACTGCAAACAGTCCAGCCATTGAAAATAGTGAAATTGCCTGCGCAAAGATCAATCTGGCGTTGCATGTTCGACGACGTTTGTCAGATGGCTATCATGAAATTGAGACTATATTTGCGTTTCTGGATTGCGGGGATGTTGTTTCGGTTAGCGCCGGGCAGGATATTACACTTTCAATCAACGGAGAGTTTTCCGACGGCCTGAGTAATAGCGATAATCTAATTCTGGACGCTGCGCTTTTGCTGTCATCCCATGCCGAGGTTGATGCAGGTGCTAAAATAGCGCTGGAGAAACGCCTGCCAGTGGCTTCGGGCATTGGCGGCGGCTCTGCTGATGCTGCGGCCACATTGCGTTTGTTAAACCGTTTTTGGGACACAGGACTTTCGCTGTCGGAACTCGCAAAGCTTTCAGAACCATTGGGCGCCGATATTCCGGCTTGCGTGATCAACCAAACATCTCGCGGGAAAGGCATTGGCCAGGATCTGGAGGAGATAGGCAATGGGTCACTGGAAGGTCATCATGTCTTGCTAGTAAATCCGCTGGTTCAAATATCGACTGCGTCTGTGTTTGGGAATTGGGACGGCGTCGACCGAGGGGGCTTGCTCGGTCAGGATCTGATCGAAGCGGCCGTGACCGGGCGTAATGATTTGCAAAAGCCGGCACAAAATATCGCGCCCAGCATAAGGTATGTGTTATCCGAACTGGACAAAACTGATGCGGTTATTTCCAGAATGTCGGGATCGGGCGCGACTTGCTTCGGGCTTTATCAAACAAAGCAACAGGCTTATTCAGCCAAGAAACGCATTGCCCAAGCATTGCCCGGTTTTTGGACTATGGTGGGAGAATTGAAATGACCGAACCCTATACAATATGCGGAATACCACAGGAACGTGGAGTTCTGATTGTGGTGGATCATGCATCCAATCATGTCCCGTCTGATATTGATCTTGGTATTAATCCCGCGCTTCTTGAAGAACATATTGCTTATGATATCGGCGTCGCCAACGTCGCACGTTATATGTCAGAAACACCTGGTTATCTGAGCATTTTGGGAACAGTGTCCCGCCTTGTGACGGACCTTAATCGCTTTCCCGGTGAAGACGGCGTGATTCCGAAACAAAGCGACGGCGTGGAAATTTCAGGCAATGCTATTACTCAAGCGGAGAAAGAGGATCGTCTCAATCGCTTCTTCCACCCTTATCATGACCGCGTTGCTGGCCTTATTCGGGATCTCGATCCGATATTGACACTGTTTCTGCACAGCTTCACCCCAAAGCTCCGGATCGAAAATGCGGAAGACCGGCCATGGGAAGTTGGCGTTTTATATAACGAGTATGAAGCGGCCTCGCGCCTTGCAATTCAGTTTCTTGAACAAGAAGAATTGGTCGTTGGTGACCAGCAACCTTATTCCGGCAAAGACCTCCATGCGACCATGAAGCGGCAAGCGGAAGACATCGGAAAAGCCTATACAGAAATTGAAATTCGTCAAGATATGGTTGCAGAAGAAACCGGACAACGGCGTTTTGCTGAAATATTGTTACGAACTTGCGATAAAATGCGAACAGGGCTTGCGTGACCACTGCTATTCTGGATAGACGAACCGCGATCAAACTTAGCCTTTTTTAGGACAATTAGATGACCCGGACATTCGATAAATCCAAACTGCCAAGCCGTCATGTCAGCGTCGGCCCAGAACGTGCGCCGCAACGTAGCTATTATTATGCCATGGGCATGACCGAAGAAGATATTGCCAAGCCATTTGTTGGTATTGCATCTGCTGGAAACGACAGTGCGCCTTGCAACACGTTGCTTGATGGGCAAGCCGACATGGCGCGCCAAGGCGTCATCGAAGGAGGTGGCACACCGCGCCGGTTCAATACGATCACCGTGACCGATGGTATCGCCATGGGGCATCAGGGGATGAAATCATCTCTGGTCTCGCGTGAAGTGATTGCGGACTCGGTCGAGGTAAGTGTACGCGGCCATTGTTATGATGCGGTCATTGCTTATGCGGGTTGTGACAAAAGCCTGCCCGGTATGATGATGGCTATGCTGCGACTCAATGTGCCTTCTATTTTCGTCTATGGCGGCTCCATATTGCCAGGCCGTTTCCACGACGAAGATGTGACAGTTGTCGACGTTTTTGAAGCTGTGGGACAGCATAGCGCAGGAAATTGCCCGCTGCAGGAACTGATTGAACTAGAAAAAGTTGCTTGCCCCGGACATGGCGCATGCGGCGGCCAGTTTACCGCCAACACCATGGCCTGTGTGGCTGAGGCTATTGGATTGTCGCTACCTAACAGCAATATGGCGCCGGCCCCTTATGAAACCCGCGATGCCATGGCGGTCGCGGCAGGGCGTCAGGTCATGGACTTGATCGAACTGAATCTTCGTCCACGCGACATTTGTACCAGAGAAGCCTTTGTTAACGCGGCTCGTATTGTGGCTGCAACCGGCGGATCGACCAATGCCGCCCTCCATCTGCCAGCTATGGCGAGCGAGGCGGGTATCGATTTTGATCTGTTTGATGTGGCGGAAGCCTTCAAATCAACGCCTTATCTAGCTGACTTGAAACCGGGCGGAAAATATGTCGCAAGAGACATGCATGATGCCGGCGGTGTGTATATGCTGATGAAAACCATGATGGACAATGATCTTCTGAACGGTGATTGCATGACGGTTACCGGCAAGACTCTGGGTGAAAATATTGACGAGATTACATGGAATAGTGACCAGAAAGTCATATATGATGTTAAGAATGCTATTACCGCTACGGGCGGCGTGGTCGGCCTCAAAGGATCGCTCGCTCCGGAAGGCGCGATTGTGAAGGTCGCTGGTATGGCGCGTCTCCAATTTCGCGGCCCGGCACAGATATTCGAATGCGAAGAAGATGCCTTTGCCGCTGTCGAACAGCGCGAGATTAAAGAAGGCTCGGTTGTTGTCATTCGCAACGAGGGGCCCAAAGGTGGCCCGGGGATGCGCGAAATGCTGGCAACAACGGCGGCACTTTACGGCCAAGGCATGGGCGAAAAGGTTGCTCTTATCACTGATGGTCGTTTCTCGGGGGCCACGCGCGGTTTCTGTATCGGTCATGTTGGGCCGGAAGCGGCTGATGGTGGCCCCATTGGTTTGGTTGAAGAGGGTGACATCATCAATATTGATGCCGAAACCGGCGTGATTGATCTCGAAGTTGACGAAAAAACCCTAGAAGAGCGTCGTTCACGTTTCAAACCGCATGTGAATGACTATGGGTCAGGTGCATTATGGCGCTATGCTCAGAATGTAGGTCCGGCCTATAAGGGGGCTATAACTCATCCTGGAGCGAAAGCAGAAAAGCATGTTTATGCGGACATTTAGTGCCTGTGCAGCCTTGTTGCTGGTGACCGCATGCGGAATGCCAGACAATGGGGTCTTGGCCGAAGCAGAGGAAAGCGCAGCTTCGCAGGCAGCAGATGACGGCAGAATAGAATGCGCGATCAATGGTGACACTAATTTCTCTAATGGCTGCCGAAGCGAACGCCTATCTGGTGAAAATGGAGTGACCCTGATTGTTCGGCATCCCGATGGCGGTTTTCGTCGGTTTAAGGTGCTTACCGATGGCCGCGGACTAGAAGCTGCGGATGGTTCAGAAAAAGCCAGAATTGAAATTGTCGAAGACGACAAGATATTGGTGAGCGTTGGCTCCGATAAATATCTTATGCCGGCCCGGATGAAAACTGCCGAAACCGTCGTGGCTGATGAACCGGCACCACAAGCCGGAAATTAGGGGTTGCGATGCTCAACGATGGGCATATCCTTACAGCAGCAGCAATGCAGGCTGCTGAGCAGCATTTAATAAGAAATGGAACATCGGTTGTAGAGCTGATGCACCGAGCTGGAACGGGAGCTGCAGACTATATCTGGCGGACTGGCCCTCATCTACCGACCCTTGTGCTTTGTGGTCCGGGCAATAATGGCGGCGATGGATATGTCCTCGCGCAAACTCTTTTGGAGAAGGGGGCGGTAGTCAAGATTGCAGCTACTGCAGAGCCAGCAACTGATGCGGCAAAAAATGCCAAATCATTATGGCAGGGGCAGACGCTGGCATATGACGAAATAGCACCAGAGATGCAGTTTGTTGACTGCCTGTTTGGCACCGGATTAACCCGGCCCGTTACCGGGGATCTATTGAAACATCACCAACGGCTGTTCGATGGCGCGCAGAGGCGGATCGCGGTCGATTTGCCGAGCGGCATCGAAACCGACACTGGCGCTATGTTAAATCCTTTGTCGGAATATGATCTGACCATTGCGCTCGGGGCTTTTAAGCCGGCTCATTATTTGACTCCAGCCTCTACTATCATGGGCGATATGGTTGGAGTAGATATTGGTGTTCGCGCTCCTTCGCAGATAAAATTGCTTGAACGACCTTTGATAAAAGCTCCCAAGAAGCTCGACCATAAATATACCAGAGGATTGGTCGCTATCGTTGCTGGTGATATGCATGGAGCAGCAAGGATCTCGGCTTTGGCAGCACAGCAATCTGGTGCTGGTTATGTGAAGATATTTTCTGGATTAGAGCTTTCGTCACCCAATCACAGCATTGTGGTTGAGTCCCATCAGGACTGGGATCAGCTCCGCGCCCAATTGTCCGATGAAAGAATAAGTATCATCGTGATCGGACCAGGTTTGGGGCGTAATGCGCACGCGGCAAAACTATTGGATTTGACTCTGGGCATTGAAAAGCCGGTTTTACTGGATGCTGACGCTTTGATATTGTTGAGCAAGACAGTCGCTCATCGCCTGAAAGATCGATCATCACCTGTGATTATAACACCTCATGGTGGAGAATTCGCGTCGATATCTCGTGACAGTGATGGGTCCAAGATCGATATAACCGCAAAGCTGGCAGCCGATAGCGATGCGGTTGTTGTACATAAAGGCAGCGACAGTGTGATAGCTAATCCGGCAGGAGCTGTAGCGCTGACACAATCGTCATCGAGCTGGTTATCAACTGCAGGAACGGGTGACGTTCTGGCTGGCATTATTGCTGCTCGATTCGCCAACGAAAAAGATGAATTTCTAGCCGCAAAACAAGGCCAATGGCTGCATGGGCGCGCCGCGAAACTGGCCGGCCCTAGTTTCTCGCCCGAGATACTCATTGATCATATCTCGAAAGCATTACAAGAGTGCCTATGAGCACTGAAATTGATCCCAATATAGTCTTGCGAGTGGCTGCCAAAGGCGACGGCATCACCGCCGATGGCCGCCATATAGCCTTCTCGGCACCGCTTGATCGGCTGAATGAAGATGGAGGACTGACAAAGGGACCGCATCATGTGGAGCCTCCTTGCCAGCATTTTAAAGAATGCGGTGGCTGCAGTCTTCAACAATTGGATGACGAGAGCTATGCGCAATTTGTGATTGATCGCGTCGTCTATGCGCTGGAGGGGCAGGGACTTAGCGCCCGAACATTGCATCCGCCGCAGATTTCGAAGCCCAAAAGCCGTATCCGTGCGAGCCTGCGTGCCGCGATGATGGGCAAGTCTTTCAAACTCGGCTTTAGCGGTGCGGGTA
Source organism: uncultured Sphingomonadaceae bacterium (assembly GCA_947489315.1). Classification (GTDB taxonomy): domain Bacteria; phylum Pseudomonadota; class Alphaproteobacteria; order Sphingomonadales; family Sphingomonadaceae; genus Parasphingorhabdus. The sequence goes on along the minus strand of CANLCX010000005.1, from coordinate 119,577 downwards.
GTCATAGGATTGTTGACCTCAAGCAATGTGAGATCATGCGGCCTGAACTATTCGCTGTCATTGCTCCACTAAGAGCTTTTTTGAAGTCCGTCGCGCGGCGCAAGCATGACATGAATGTGGAGATGAGCCTTACGGATCAAGGCGTAGATCTTTGCATCAAAAATTATGAACCGGAAAATCTAGAACAGCGAGAGGCGTTGACTGACTTTGCCAAGGCTAATGGTCTCGCACGTTTATCGGTCGACAATGGTTTTGGACCGGAAACCCAGTGGGAACCGGACCCGATTACCGTCACGTTCGGTGGGTTAGCCGTGGCGTTGCCACATAACAGCTTTTTGCAACCCACGAGTGACGGAAAGGCTGCACTGGTTTCAGCGATGCTCGAAACCGTTGGCGATACCAAATTGGTCGCCGATCTATTTTCGGGTCTTGGTACTTTCACATTCGCTTTGGGTGACAATAAAAAGGTCTACGCTGCCGAAGGGTCTCGTGATGCGATAGGAGCTTTGAACATGACGGCGAACCAATCCGGTCGTCAGATATTTACCGAACATCGCGACCTGTTTCGGCGCCCGCTTAGTTCGGAAGAGTTGAATCGCTTTGGTGCGGTAATTTTAGACCCACCTCGTGCTGGTGCTCGCGATCAGATTGCTCAAATTGCGCAATCTGAAGTTCCCAAAGTCTGTTACATAAGCTGTAATCCGGCCAGTTTTGCTCGTGATGCAAAGCAGCTTTGTGATGCGGGGTATAAGCTGGACTCCCTTTGGCCTGTCGGACAGTTTCTTTGGTCGACCCATGTGGAATTGGTCTCGAGCTTCTCAAAGGAATAGCATGTTCCTCTTATTTGTCAGACCAGTTCACGCCGCCTTTTGATCGCGTATCCACCGTCAGATCGAACACATCTGCTCTGGAGTAATGGCCATCTACGTCAAGCGCGGCCTTTGCTTCTTTGCCAGCATCTAGATTGATCTCGGCTGTCAGGACAGTTTCTCGTTCACCTGCTTCGGCTAGAACCGAGGCATCAGGGCCGACAATGATACTCTGACCAAATTGAAGCTGCGTATCGGGAATTTCTCTAAACAAGGCTAGCGCGTCTGCATTCCCACCCATGAGTTTTAGGCCGTCTAGTAAATCATCTCGGTGGAGAAGGGTGCCAGCGGCCAGTACATGACATCCGCCTTCAAACGCATAGTGGCGCGAAGCAATCTGATAAGTCTCACGTACAGTGGGCCAAGCCGCGACATGCACATCCTCCCGCAAATTATGCATCGCGGCTCGTGCCAGCGGCATCCAATGTTCCCAGCAGATCAGGTTCCCGGCTCTGCCCCAATCGGCCTGATGAACGTTGATGGTCGAGCCATCACCGCGGTTCCAGATTAAACGCTCACCATGTGTCGGGACCAGTTTGCGATGGTTGAGCACAGGCATATCCGGACGAAACATCATCTGGTTATTATAAAGGCTGGAGCGGAGCCGTTCATGCGCACCGACGGAAATGCACAGCTTTTTCGCATCCGCCAATTCCTGCAACGGCGCCAGTCTTGGATCATTCTCGATTATCGCTTGATCCATTAAGATGCGGTGTAGGGCCTTGCTGCCGGGGTGATCCCACAATGCCGCGCCCGGAGCTTCATCCAGCCAGATCGGGTAACCGCCCAGAAACGTCTCGCCAAAGCCTATGAGCTTTGCACCCTCATCACTGGCTTTGCTGGCCAACGCTGCCACTTGCTCGATGCCCTTGTCTATGCATAGGGGAACTGGTGCCGCTTGGACTATTGCGACATTCAGGAGATCAGACATGGAAAAGACCGTTTCTGGTTAGTGGAACACTGCAATCGCTGCGTGGATCGCCAAAGCGATAATACACAGGCTGGACAATGCGAACACCAAAAAGCGATACATGATCTTGTTGATTGTTGCTTGGATCAAGCTGTGCAGGACCCGCAAGCCGACGTAGGCCCATGCTATAGTCAGGTTGAGGCCATCGCCTTGTCCAACCAACACCAAAACAAAACATACCGCATAGAACAGCGTTGGTTCGGTTAGCAGGTGATTATAATTATGCGCCTTCCACTGTACTTCCGGTGGCAATAGCGCGTCCAATCCTCCAGCAGTCGACTCCCGGCTGAGCTTGTCGGGATCAACTTTGGCCTTGTTCATCGCCGGAATGCGCGTGACATACATCCACAGCCACATCAGCATGGTCCACAAGATAAGTGCAACAACAGGCTGTAATATAGGACTATTTTCCATTTTTAACTCCCCCGAAAAAGATCAAACTATTGTAGTGAAAAACGCGTTGACCGCCATGATAAGCAAGCAGAGCGTCGATGCCAGAAACAGCATGAAACGCACATTCACCAGATTCACCGTCGCCTGCCAGATACTGTGAATGATCCGCAGCGCCACATAGCCCCATGCTAGCCATAAATTGATACCCGTCCCAGCTTCGGCGATCGCCAAAATGACGACGATCGCATAAAATAATGTCGGCTGTTCCATCAAATGGGTATAATTGTGAGACTTCCACGCTACCTTGTCGGGCATATTGGGATCGATATCCGGGCCGCGGCCACCCGGCTGTGCCGTGATATCGATGCCCAGTTTCTTGGCCGTTGGAAGCCGTGTTCCAGCCATCCAGAAAAGCATGGCGATCGACCAGATAACCAGCAGAGCCGCTGGTGCTAATATTGCAGTGCTCATGATATCCTCCCAAATATTGAGCGGAACCTGCGTTACATATTGTAAATTGTCAAATGCAACTGAGTTGAGTCGTTACGCGCCTGGGAAGGACACCACATTCTCACGGTCTGTGCGATCGAGATTATCGCCAACATAGACGCTCGCCATAGGTTCGTCAGCCACGTCATAATCGTCAATCGAACCATAGCCGTTAAACTTGGTCCGCATCGCTGATCCATATGCACCGAGCATGCCAATCTCGATATAGTCGCCAGCCTTCACGTCTTCGGGCAGGACAAATGGTCCGGCCATATGATCCATGTCATCGCAGGTCGGGCCATAGAAGCTATATTCGGTTGTAGTCACATCGTTCACGCCATTTCCAAGCAATTGCACCGGAAAACGCCAGCCAATATGGGCGGCATCAAACAAAGTGCCATAAGCACCATCATTAATATAAAGCTCGTTCCCGCGGCGCTGTTCAACTTTGACGATCAGTGAATTATATTCTGCCGACAGTGCCCGGCCCGGCTCACACCAAAGCTCAGCCGAATAGCTGATAGGCAGATCTTCGAAGGTCCGATCAATCGCGCTGAAATAGTGGTTTAGCGATGGCGGTGCCATATCTGGGTAAATGGATGGAAATCCTCCACCAACATTGACAATATCGACTGTAACAGACGCGTCGACAATGGCGGTACGAACCCGTTCCAGCGCATGGACATAGGCCAGTGGGGTCATCGCCTGACTACCGACATGGAAACAAATACCCAGTTCATCGGATGCCTGACGGGCGCGTTGAAGAAGTTCGGTAGATTGGTCTACCTCAATACCAAATTTGGAGGCGAGACTGATCTGAGCAAATTCAGACGCAACCTTGATGCGCACACAAAGTGTTAAATCTTCCGCATTCTCAGTCGCCCGTTCGATCTTCTCCAGTTCTTCCATGGTGTCGAGCGAAAACACTCGAACGCCGTGATCGGTATAGGCTTCCCGAATAACCGCTTCCGATTTAATCGGATGCATGAAGCAAAGCACTGCGTCAGGCAAAGCGCTGCGAACAAGGCGCACTTCATCAATCGACGCAACGTCATAATGGGTCACGCCTGCGCTGAACAAGAGCTTCAACAGCGTAGGCGATGGATTCGCCTTGACCGCATAAAGCGACTTGCCGGGAAATTGCTCGACAAAATAGCGCGCCGCGCGCCGCGCAGCGTGCGGACGGTTCAGTAGGACTGGAATATCGGGGCAAAGAGCCTTCGTCAGCTCCTGCGCATCATGGAAATTGTGCAACTCAAGGGACCCCCTAGATTTTAAGATCGATTGAGCTGCCTTGCGGAATCACAAGTGGCCATGGGGCAGCGAGGGCGGCTATATGCCCGCTTTTGCAATCTGTAAAGTCTCTATGGCCGATAAATATGGCACAAATACGGATTACTATTGCGATGCAGCAATTTATCCAGAATTTTAACTGAGACGGTCGCGAAATTCCGTCCATTCAAACTGCTTCACGCAGCGCAGTTCATCAGTGTCACTATTCCACAGCCAGATCGAGGGCAGCGGGACGCCGTTAAATGTATTGGTTTTGACCATCGAATAATGGGCCTGATCGAGAAACGCGATCCGCTGACCGATATACGGCAGTTCCGGCAGCCGGTAATCGCCTATAATATCACCAGCCAGACAGCTTGGCCCGCCCAGCCTGATCACGTCCCCATCACTGGCTTCTTTCAACATCGCGGGGCGATAAGGTGCTTCGATTACATCGGGCATATGGCAGGTGGCCGAAATGTCGGTGATACCAATCGGCATGCTATTCTCGAAAATATCCAGTATCTCGCCTACCAATATCCCGGCATCAAGCGCAACCGCTTCGCCGGGTTCGAGATAAATTTCGCAACCGGACTTGGCCTTCAGATTGGTTAGAAACTCAACCAGCGCTTCGCGATCATAATCATCACGGGTGATATGATGACCGCCGCCCAGATTGATCCATTTGAGCGCATCATAATAGGGCGCGACAAGCGGTTCGATTTTCGCCCATGTCTGTTCCAGTGCATCAAAATTCTGTTCACACAGATTGTGGAAATGGATGCCGGAAATAGCTTCGAAATGGTCCGCCTGTAGCTGCGATATCGGAAATCCTAATCGACTATGCCGCTGGCTAGGATCATATTTTGGTGTTTCGCCCAGTGCGATTTCGGGGTTCAACCTTAAACCGATGTCGCAGTTATCGAGACCTAGACCAGCTTCACTTTTCCATCTTTCAATCTGCGCCGGATTGTTGAACGTGACATGATCGGACAGGATAGCGATCTCGACAAGATCGTCAGCTTTATAGGCTGGTGAGTAAGTGCTGATAGAGCCATTGAAATGCTCACTGGCGAGCTTCGCCTCCCAAAGCCCGGACGCACAAAAGCCGTCGAGATATTGATCGATCAGCGGCGCCAGGGACCACATCGAAAAAGCTTTAAGCGCAAGCAGCACTTTCGCGCCAGACCGCGCCTTTATATCAGCCAATATCTCAAGGTTCCCGCGAATAGCCGCTTCATCCACCACAAAGGCAGGCGAGGGGACTCGCGCCAAATCAAAATGTGCAAATGCGCCAGGATCACCAGCTTTAGTTTCCAAGGCGTCGCTCCTGCGCATTTAACGCTAGAGTAAAAGCTTGTTCTATCCTGTCTTCAAAACATACGAGGCCAATATCTATAAAACTGTTGGGGTTAGCTTCTAAAAATTCCAATATAGAGAGAACGGCAACCTCGGCGGCTTTGTCGGCAGGATAGCCAAATATTCCAGTGGATATAGCTGAAAAAGCTATTGATTTAACGTCGTTCACATGGGCGACCGCAAGTGAATTTTTATAGCAACTCGCAAGCTGCTCAGGTTCGCCATTCTCGCCACCGCGCCAAACCGGTCCAACCGTATGAACGATGTGTTTTGCCGGAAGTTTATACCCCTTTGTGATCTTCGCTTGTCCAGTTTTGCAACCACCCAGAATTCTGCATTCGTGAACCAAGTCAGGTCCCGCTGCGCGATGGATCGCCCCGTCAACTCCGCCACCTCCTAGTAAGGAACTGTTAGCGGCATTTACTATGGCATCAACGGAGAGTGTCGTGATGTTATCGGTGACAATTTGTATGGAGGTATTTCCAAGCCTCATCTGATCAAAACTCTAGTGGCCCATCAAGCTCTTCCAGCGTCCACGGCAAGCCGTGTTCATTGAGCATATCCATAAACGGATCGGGATCAAATTCTTCCATATTGAAAACGCCTTTGCCGGCCCATTGCCCGGACAGCATCAGGGCTGATCCAATCATCGCCGGCACGCCGGTGGTATAACTGACACCCTGATTGCCAGTTTCCTCAAAAGCGGCCTCGTGGCTGCAGATATTTTTGACATAGAGTGTCTTCTGGACACCGTTTTTTTCACCGGTCGCAATGACTCCGATATTGGTGTTGCCCTTGGTCGTCTCGCCAAGGCTCGCCGGTTCGGGCAATACGGCTTTCAGGAATTGCAGCGGAACAATCTCGCGCCCTTCATACATGACCGGATCAATCCGGGTCATGCCGACATTTTGCAACACTTCCAGATGGGTGAGATAAGCATCACCAAAGGTCATCCAGAACCGGATGCGCTTGATCTCCGGAATATGGGTTTTGAGCGATTCAATTTCCTCATGATACATGAGATACATGTTTTTCGGACCCACAGCCTCGAAGTCAAATTCCTGTTTGTGGGACAGGGCAGGGGTCTCGATCCATTCTCCATTTTCCCAATGGCGCGCCGGGGCGGTCACTTCGCGGATGTTAATCTCCGGATTGAAATTGGTGGCGAAATGCTGGCCATGATCACCACCATTGCAATCCAGAATGTCGACCGTGTCGATCCGGTCAAAATGATGTTTCTTCAGCCATGACGTAAAAATAGAAGTTACTCCGGGGTCAAAGCCGGAACCGAGCAGCGCCATGATACCAGCGTCCCTGAAGCGATCCTGATAATCCCATTGCCACTTATATTCGAACCTGGCTTCGTCGCGCGGTTCGTAATTGGCTGTATCGAGATAGTCGGTTTTTGTGGCGAGACAGGCATCCATGATCGGCAAGTCCTGATAAGGCAGGGCCAGATTGACGACGAGGGCAGGCTGTACTTGTTCGATCAACGCGGTCATGGCGGGCACGTCATCTGCGTCAATTTGAGCGGTTTCGATCACGACGCCGGTGCGGGCTTTGACGGACTCGGCAATGGCTTCACATTTGGAAACCGTACGACTGGCCAGCATGATCTTAGAAAACGGCCCCGTTTCTGTGGCTATCAGCTGCGCCATCTTGTGCACGGCGACCGAACTGACACCGCCTGCACCAATCACCAGAAGCTTGCTCATAATGTGCACTCATTTCGCTAGAGGAATCATCTAACCGCATATAGAAGGACGCCATGACAGAGCAATTACTTTTGGCCCCGAACCGAAAACCAAGTGCAGCGGGCGTCAAAAGGGCCGCAGCCAAGGTTGCGGATATTCTTCCCAAAACGCCATTGCTGCCATTGACCATCGATGGAAAAACAATCTGGTGCAAAGCGGAATGTCTGCAGCCCATCGGTGCGTTCAAAATACGCGGCGGTTGGCATCGTCTTACCGATCTCGACGAAGAGCAACGCAAGAGCGGTGTGGTGGCCTTTTCCAGCGGTAATCATGCGCAGGGCGTTGCCTGGGCGGCGCAGCGCCTCGGGGTCAGGGCAACGATCATCATGCCTGCGGATGCACCGCTGGCGAAACTGGAAAATACAAAGAGGCTGGGCGCGGAGGTGATAACCTATGACCGTCTTGCCGATTCCCGTGAAGAACTGGCAGCAGAAATCGCGGGAAAAAATGGCGCCGTTGTTGTGCCCAGTTTTGACGATCCGTGGATCATAGAAGGGCAGGGCAGCACCGGTTTGGAAATTCGCGAACAGATGATCGCGCAAGCTGGCGCGCCGCCGGACCATCTGGTTGCCTGTTGCGGTGGTGGTGGACTCGCGTCCGGCATGTCTCTGGTCAACCCCGAGACAAAAATCACGGTGGTGGAGCCGGAAGGCTGGGACGATATGAAACGGTCGCTGGAAGGTGGCCGCATCGTTCCGGTGCAGGATGATCCGCCGGAAACAGAATGCGATGCCTTGCAGACCTTGCTGGTTTCACCATTGACCTTTGATATTCTAAAGGCGCGCAATGCCACCGGCCTGGCCGTCACTAAGGCAGAGGTTCATGATGCGATGCGGGTGGCATTTGAAAAATTGCGACTCGTAGTGGAGCCGGGCGGGGCAGTGGCTCTGGCCGCAATATTGTCTGGCAAGACCGCTGTAACGGACCGGACAGTGGTCACGATTTCCGGTGGCAATGTGGACCGTGACCGGTTCGCGGCGATAATAGGTGCTTGAAACTTCAGTAAATTGCCATAACCTCTGCGGCATAGATCATGCCCCAAGCCACTGAAACAGATCGCACACGTGCGCAGCTTTCCCGTCTGATTGGTCAGGCAGCCAGTGGGGACCGGCAGGCTTTTCAGGATATATATAATTTGACCTCGGCGAAACTTTTTGGGGTTTGCCTTCGTATCTTAAATGATCGCCAAGCGGCCGAAGACGCGCTGCAGGATGCTTATGTCAAGATCTGGCGTAACGCGGGGCGGTTTGATGCAAAGCGGGCTAGCCCGATAACGTGGCTGGCGACTATTGCCCGCAATACCGCGATTGATCGTAAGCGATCAGGCGGTAATCGGACAATGGTTTCGGATGATGTCATTAAGGAGATGGCATCTGATGAACCTAGCGTATTAGAAAATCTGGAAGCACAAGAAGACACAAAAGTTTTGAATAAATGTCTGGATAGTCTGGAAGCGCGGCAGCGGAATGTTATCCGCACTGCTTTCTTTGAAGGACATAGCTATAATGAATTGGCGCAGAAACTGAATAAGCCGCTCGGGACTGTTAAAAGCTGGGTTCGCCGCGGACTGAAACGGTTGAAGGATTGTATGGACTATGGTTGATGACACAGGCCCATTGAAGGATGACGAGGCTCCGGATGATGAAACTCTTGCGGCGGAGTTAGTGCTCGGGCTGCTCGACAGCGAAGAGAAGGCATTGGCGCTTCGCAAACAATTGTCCGATCTGAAATTTGCGCAAGCGGTTGATGCTTGGAACCGGCGGATTGATCCTCTGTTTCAAGAGTTTCAGGAAGTCGAGCCAGCTGCATTCATCTGGGATGGCATTGAAAGCAGACTGGATGCCGGATCACCAGGTGAGGCGGTGGTTCAGATGAAACGCTGGCGCTTGGGTGCGATTGCGTCGGGCGCGCTGGCGGCATGCTTGGCACTGGCATTGATTGTCGGCCCGATGCCCTTTGTGACACCTTCTGAGGAGCCATCCGTGGCAGTTGCGCAACTTACCGGAGATATTGAGGGACTAGTCCTTGCGGTGTCCTACAACCCTGAAACCGCCGAAATGCGGATTGATGTTAACGGCATGCCCGAAACTGATACTGCCCCGGAAATATGGATTGTTGGCCAAGACGGCATTTTCCGGTCCCTGGGCCAAATCGGCCGCAACGGTATCAGCGAGATGACAGTCCCCAGCGACCACCGCGAATTAATCAATTCCGCGGCAACTTTGCAACTAACAATGGAACCCCCATCCGACACACCCCACGCCAAACCTACCGGAGAACCGGTTGCCAGCGGCAAAGTAACATTTATTTGAACCAATCTGCATCCGTTGCCAATCTAACTCCGTAACTTCTTCCATATCCAGCTTCGGATATGAATTTTTAGGAGTTACCCCCATGAAGAATATTCGTTTTTCCAAGGTCGCTGTAGCGCTCGTTGGTTCCCTTGCCCTGGTTAGTGGCGGCAGTGCCTATGCCATGAAACATCATGCAGAAATGTCCTCACAGAATATTGTTGAGAAAGCTGCCAGTACTGATGATTTTTCGACCCTGGTAGCCGCGGTAACCGCTGCTGATCTCGCCGGAACGCTATCTAGTGACGGGCCTTTCACTGTGTTCGCACCACTTAATTCCGCTTTCGCAAAACTTCCAGCAGGTACAGTTGAAACACTGGTTAAGCCTGAGAATAAAAGCACGTTGACCTCAATTCTGACCTATCACGTTGTTGCTGGCCGCTTCAAAGCCAAAGATGTCATGGGCTTGATTAAGAACGCACCTGATGGTGTTGCTTCCATTCCAACTGTCCAAGGCGGCCTATTGAAAGCCTCTATGGGTAGCGATGGATCACTTATGCTGACCGATGTCAAAGGCGGTACATCAAAAGTCGTAATGGCTGACGTAAACCAGTCTAATGGCGTGATCCATGCCATTGATACGGTCGTAATGCCCTAAAAGCCGGATACTCCGATCCCCTTCGGCCTGCAGTGCTCCGGTACTGCAGGTCTTTTTTTTGGGCTAGGTGATCATCTTTTTTAGTGTTGCGACACGATCCGCTTCTGCAGCAGGCTTGTCGGTTCTGATTCTAGAAATCCTTGGAAACCGCATGGCTACGCCGGATTTGTGCCGTTTGCTTTGATGGATGGAATCAAATGCAACTTCCAAGACCATGGTCTTTTCAACTTCACGAACTGGCCCGAAGCGATTGAGCGTATTTTGCCGCACAAATCGGTCGAGCATTTTTAGTTCCGCATTGGTAAAGCCGGAATAGGCTTTGCCGACGGGATAAAGTTCCCCACCTTCTGTCCAGCACCCAAAAGTATAATCAGAATAGAAGGACGACCTTTTACCCGATCCACGCTGGGCATACATCATCACGCAATCGGCAACCAGAGGATCGCGCTTCCACTTATACCAGAGGCCAGTTTTGCGACCCGATATATAAGGACTATCGCGCAGCTTTAACATCACGCCTTCGATGGCCGCGTCACGTGCTCCATCGCGAATTTCGTTCAGATGATTAAAGTCACGTGCTTCTAATATCGATGAGATATCAAAGCGTTCAGCGTCTAATTTGGGAACAAATGATTCCAGTTTGGCGCGGCGATAGGTCCAACTTTGCTCCCGCAAGTCCGTTTCATCATCAAATAAAATATCATATAAACGAACAAATGCAGGATATTCCGTCAGGATCTTCGCTGAGACTTTTTTTCGGCCCAGCCTTTGTTGCAAAGCATTGAAACTGGCCGCTTCACCGCCCTGAAATTCGCCGCGTACCAACAGTTCGCCATCCACCACACCGATTGATTTAAAAGCGTCTGCGACATCAGGAAAAGCTGGTGTAATATCATCGCCACCACGACTGAAAAGCTTGGTTTCCTGACCTGTTCCGACAATTTGAATGCGGATACCGTCCCATTTCCACTCAGCAACATAGTCCGTCATATCGAGCTTTTTGTCTTCTAAGGGATGAGCGAGCATGAACGGTCTAAAAAACGGCACACCGGTTAAATCTGGACGATCGGCTTTTCCTTCCCCCCAAGCGAATAACTCCATATAGGGCGGCTCTAAAGCATGCCAAACCTCCTCTATTTCCTCGACGGCCATATCAAACGCCAGCGCAAAAGCAGTTTTACCTAACCGCGCTGAAACGCCGACACGCATCCCGCCAGTTGCAAGTTTTAACAAGGCGTAGCGCTCGTTCGATCCCATGCAATCCATAAAATTTGCTAATAGTTTTGGCGCATCAAACCGGCTGACAGCGGCAAGTTCGTCTACGATCTGCCCAACTGAGGGCATTTCTGTCGACTCGCCTTTCGGATTATCAGGCCAGATCAATGCTACTGTTTCCGCTGTATCGCCTACAAAATCTCGACTCAGTTTGAAGAGCGTTTCATCAACGCGCTCCATCGCCATATTGCGCATGGCGGAAGCTTTTACGGTCGGAAAATCGAGTTGCCCTGTTAATGCTGCCAATACCCATCCGCGATCAGGGTCAGACGCTTGTTTCAGATAGTCACTGATCAACCGCAACTTGCCGTTGCGGGATCGGGTGTAGATCAGGTTATCGAGGAGATCAGAAAAGGCCCGCATCGCTCAGTCATCTTCCTCTTCACGACCAACCATCTCCAAAGCTCTCGCCTTCATTTGATTGAGCGCGCACCAATGCACAAGCGCATCTTCGCGCCCATGGGTTACCCATGTTTCTGAAGGAGAGACGTCTTTGATAGTTTGCGTCAATTCATCCCAATCCGCATGATCAGACATGATGAGCGGAAGTTCGACATTGCGTTGGCGAGCTCGTTGTCTGACGCGCATCCAGCCAGACGCCATAGCGGTGACCGGATCAGGCAACCTTCTGCTCCAACGATCATTCAGCGCAGAGGGCGGCGCTAAAATAATTTGCCCAAGCATGGCTTCCTTTTCAGTATCCATAACAGGTCTGATATCGCCAAGATCAACACCTAGCTCCTGATAAAGATGACACATTTTTTCTAGGGCACCATGTAGAAAGATCGGATCATCATATCCCGCCTTTCTAAGTTCACCGATGACCCGTTGCGCTTTGCCCAATGCGTAAGCGCCAACCAAAATGCAGCGATCGGAATTGGCTTCTTTTGCAGATAGTAATTTCTGGATTTCATCGGCCGTATCGGGATGTTTAAAAACCGGTAATCCGAACGTGGCCTCGGTTATGAAGATATCACAAGATATGACTTCAAAAGGGGCGCAGGTCGGGTCCGTCCTGCGTTTGTAATCGCCCGTAGCGACAACACGCTCACCTTGATACTCCATCAAAATTTGCGCCGAACCCAAAACATGTCCGGCAGAATGATAGCTGATTTTTACGCCGCCAAGTTCAAATCCATCTCCGTAAGGCACTGCACATCCAGAATTGGTACCATAACGCAAACCCATGATGGCGAGAGTTTCGGGAGTGGCCCAAACCTTTTCATGCCCCCCCCGTGCATGATCAGCATGTCCATGCGTAACCAATGCGCGAGATACTGCTCGAGAAGGATCTATCCAAGCATCGGCTGGTTTTATATAGATACCGTGCGGATGAGGTTCTATCCAATGGGCTGCGTTGGTCATGCCCGTCTATAACGTTGAATTTAGTATAATTTCCAGCGAAACGCGATTAGGCCGCTAATTGCAATGCCATCCGGCTCCAGATTTCAACCAAAGCCTTGGTGAGATCAGCCATCATTTCTTCGGTATGAACGGGGCCAGGAGTAAAGCGTAACCGCTCCAGACCACGGGGAACCGTGGGATAATTGATGGGTTGTACGTAGACCCCATATTCGGCCAGCAAGATATCGCTGATCTTTTTGGCTTTAATCGGGTCGCCAACGAGCAATGGTACGATATGGGTTGTAGAGCCCATGACAGGCAGTCCAGCGTCTGAGAACATATCTTTCAATGTTTGGGCAGCGGCTTGCTGACCATCTCGCTCGGCGTTTGATTGTTTTAAATGTCGGACACTTGCCAGTGCACCTGCAACAAGGACCGGAGAAAGGCTGGTGGTAAAGATAAAGCCGGGAGCATATGACCTTATAACATCGATAATCTTCTGATCTGCGGTAATGTACCCGCCCATGACGCCAACGGCCTTAGCCAACGTTCCCTCGATGATGGTGATGCGATCGGCTGCACCGTCACGCTCAGAAATACCACCACCATGCTCGCCATACATGCCTACTGCATGCACTTCGTCGCAATAGGTGAGAGCGTTATATTTATCGGCAAGATCGCAAATAGCATGCAGCGGAGCCACATCACCATCCATCGAGTAAATGCTCTCGAAAGCAATCAATTTTGGAGCATCAGGGTCTGCAGCGGAGAGAAGTTCTTCGAGATGTTCGAGATCATTATGCCGGAAAACACGTTTCTCGCAGCCGCTATTTTTTATACCTGCAATCATCGAGGCATGATTCAATTCATCCGAAAAAATAATGCAACCAGGCAATATCTTGGTCAGCGTAGATAATGTGGCTTCGTTGGAAACATAGCCCGATGTGAAAAGCAATGCGCCGGACTTGCCATGCAAATCGGCCAGTTCGCTTTCCAACTGCACATGATAATGGGTGTTACCACCTATATTTCGCGTCCCGCCAGAACCGGCGCCGACATCATGCAGCGCTTCTTCCATTGCTGCGATTACATCAGGATGTTGGCCCATCGCTAGATAGTCATTGGAACACCAGACCGTTACCGGCTTTGGTCCGTTATGATGAGCGAAACAGCGGGCGTTGGGAAAGGTCCCCTTGTTTCGCAATATATCGATAAAAACGCGGTAGCGGCCTTCACTATGAAGACGATCAATCGCTTGAGAAAAAACCTTATCGTAGTCCACTTTACACCATTCCCTGTGTCAATCTCTTACCAAGCGATCCCTTTGGAAAGGCCATTAACGACCTTTTTCCCGAAATTCCAGCGCGAACCATTCGCAATAAGACATTGTGCTATAACGCCTCCAAATTTGTTAGGCCAAATTCTTGCAGTGTGGCCCGATAAGGAAATAACTGATCAAGCGTGCCAGTCGTCACGAAAACACCGTTTTTAGGGAACTTTGGCCACATTACGTTGCTCGTGAGATATGCAATCCGTCTGGCAATGCCTTGCGAACCATCAATAAATTGAATGTCTCTAACAAAAGATTTTTGCAATTCTTCTTGCACCAAAGGAAAGTGGGTACAGGCCAATATAACCGTGTCAATCTCATCTCCATGCTCTTGTGCTGTTAGACCAGCAACTGCTGTATCTATGGTTTTGAGATCAGGTATCTCGCCACGCAATTTGGTTTCCGCGGCATCGACCAGTTCAGGAGCGCCAAAACGCAGAAGTTTCTTATCCGCTGCAAATTCGGCAGCTAGGCGGTCGACATAGGGTTGCCGGATCGTGGCCTGTGTGCCGAGCAGGCCGATAACGCCGGTTTTCGTCATCTGGCTGGCAGGCTTTACCGCTGGTACAGTCCCGACAACCGGGATGTCCAATACTGATCGAACCACATCTAATGCGATCGTAGAAGCCGTATTGCATGCGATGATGACCATTTGCGGTTTGTAGCGCTCGACAAGGCGCCCCAACAGTAAAGGAATACGAGTGGAGAGCTCTTCTTCGGCTTTCATACCATAAGGCATGCCTGCATAGTCGGCTGCATAAATAAATGGCGCAGTGGGCAGCAATTTCTGCGCCTCCCGTAGGATCGAAAGTCCCCCCATACCGGTATCGAAGAACAATAGCGGGGCAGTTTTTTTTACTGGATCGGCTGTCATCACTGCACCTTTAAACACGGTTAACTGAAGACATCAACTGCCTCGACTGATCCTACAACTGGTTGATCTTACCTGTTTTTACAACGCAAAAGCCTTGCCCAAACGCTTTCTTACAGATAGCCCCCAGAAATCAAAGGGGATTTGGTACGATGCAATCCATGTGGATTGAACCAATTTTAACTGTTTTCCTAGGCTATATGCTGGGCTCAATACCCTTTGGCCTTCTGTTAACACGGTTAACGGGCGGTGGTGACCTTAGAGAAATCGGATCTGGCAATATTGGGGCTACCAATGTTTTGAGGACCGGCAACAAAGCTATAGCCGCGCTAACGCTGTTGCTTGATGTTGGTAAAGGTGCCGCAGCGGTGGTTATTGCTTCGAGTCTCGACAGCGGATTTGGTGTGCTGGCCGGAATGGGTGCGTTTTTGGGGCATCTTTATCCGGTTTGGCTGAAATTCAAAGGTGGTAAAGGGGTTGCTACTTTGCTCGGTATTGTTGCTGCTTTGGCCCCGATACTGGGGATAGTGTTTGCAGTAACATGGCTCGCCGGCCTATTAATATTACGATATTCATCAGTTAGCGGCATGCTCGCTTCTATTTCCGTCCCAATAACGGCAGTTATAGTTGGCCAATATTCATGGGTACCCATGTTTATTGGTTTTGCTTTGCTTGTAATCTGGAAACACCGCGCTAATGTTGAACGACTGATGGCAGGCGAAGAGCCCAAAGTCGGAGCCTCCTAATTCCCCCCATCCGTTAAACGGTACGCAGCATGGAAGACAATTTTGATCGGCTTCGGCTGATTCGATCCGCTAATATCGGCCCGGTAAGCTATGTTCAGCTTATCCGTCGCTATGGCTCAGCAGCCAAAGCGCTAGAGATGATCCCCGAATTGGCCGATCGAGGCGGGGGCAGAGCACCGCGCCTGTCGGATAGCGCTGTCGTCCAGCGGGAAATGGACGAAACTCGCAAGCTGGGCGCGCAATATCTGTTCCTCGGCGATCCAGATTACCCCTATTTACTGGCAGAACTAAGCAATGCACCGCCAGCCTTAATCTACCGTGGTAGTTTATCACTGCTCAGCCACCCCACGGTTGCCATTGTTGGCGCACGCAACGCCTCTGCGGCCGCTTGCCGGTTCGCAAGGGATCTCGCCAACAGCCTCATGACCCAGGGCATATCAGTTGTTTCCGGTCTGGCGAGAGGTATCGATACCGCAGCGCATCAGGGGTCGGTCAACAAATCCGCCGTTGCGGTGATCGCCGGCGGGATCGACATTTGCTATCCACCGGAAAACGAAAAGCTGCAGACTCAGATAGCCCAAGATGGCCTGTTATTGGCCGAGCAACCGCCGGGCACAGAACCCAAAGCCCGCCATTTTCCCTATCGGAACCGGATTATTGCCGGCCTTTCCCAAGGGACGATCGTGGTTGAAGCCGCTCCCAGGTCAGGCTCTCTGATCACCGCCAGACTGGCGGCAGAGGCCGGACGCCACGTCATGGCCGTACCCGGCTCTCCGCTCGATCCACGCTCAAGAGGCTGCAATGGATTGATCCGCGAAGGCGCAACGCTGATCCAATCCCCTGATGATGTACTGGAACTCATCCGCCATTTTGACGACCGGACAGCAGGCGCGAATATACCCTATGACTTGCTTGAATCCCAAGATGATCAATCGAAATTACGGGAGGCGCCAAATGAAGAGGTTGACGATGCGGCCAGACAAGCGTTCACCAACCTACTGGGCATGACGCCTGTATCTGTTGACGAGCTAATCCGACAATCCGGCTTGTCTGCCGCATCCGTGCAAATGATCCTGCTGGAATTGGAATTGGCAGGCCGATTAACCCGCCACGCGGGAGCCCGCGTAAGTTTGCCCAGTTGAAATCCTACAAAATTAAGCTAAACGGCAATTTCGTCTATCAAGTGCTTGACGAACGTCCAATCTGTGTTCCAGCCTCGCGTGTGTACGTGAGACAAATGAAAATCGGAAATTATGCAACTAGTAATCGTTGAGTCACCCGCCAAAGCGAAAACAATCGAAAATTATCTGGGACCGGATTTCAAGGTGCTGGCCTCTTACGGTCATATCCGCGATCTGCCGCCCAAAGATGGCTCGGTTGATCCGGACGACGGCTTTGCCATGCTGTGGCAGCCCTATGCGGATAAGACCAAGCAGCTCAAGGCGATTACCGACCTCTCCAAAAAAGCCACGCGCCTCATTCTCGCGACCGACCCTGACCGGGAAGGCGAAGCGATTAGCTGGCATGTGCAGGAAGTTTTGCGGAAAAAGAAAGCGCTCCCTGAAAAGGTCGACCGCGTAACCTTTAACGCGATTACGAAATCTGCGGTCACCGAAGCCATGGCCAATCCGCGGGCGCTGGATGACGATTTGATCGATGCCTATCGTGCGCGCCGCGCCTTGGATTATCTGGTGGGCTTCACATTGTCCCCTGTATTGTGGCGCAAACTGCCCGGTGCCAAATCCGCTGGCCGTGTCCAATCCGTCTCTTTGCGCCTGATCGTTGAGCGTGAGCGCGAAATTGAAGCGTTCAATCCGCAGGAATATTGGTCCGTCACATCACAGATGGAGCAGGGCGGTCAGGCTTTTGAAGCACGGCTCACTATTCATCAGGGCAAAAAGCTTGGCAAGATGGACCTGTCCAACGAAGCCGAAGCGACGGCCGCCAAAACAACGGTTGAAAACGGCCTGTTCACGATTGAAACGGTCGAAACGAAGCCGCTTACCCGCAACCCGCCACCGCCATTTACGACCTCGACCCTGCAACAGGAAGCAGCCCGTAAACTCGGCTATTCGGCAAGCCACACGATGCGTATCGCGCAGCAGCTTTATGAAGATGGCGGTATTACTTACATGCGTACCGATGGCGTGCAGATGGACGGCAGCGCCATTTCCGCCGCGCGCAAGGCGATATCTGATCGCTATGACGCCAGCTATGTGCCCGACAGTCCCCGCATCTACAAATCCAAGGCCAAAAATGCGCAGGAGGCCCATGAGGCGATCCGGCCCACCAGCTTTACCCGCGACACGATGGGCAGCGGCGATCATGCCAAGCTTTACAGTCTGATCCTGAAACGCGCTATGGCCAGCCAGATGGCCGCCGCGCGACTGGAGCGCACGACCGTTGAAATGCTCGATGGCACGGGTCAAACCGGCCTGCGCGCCACCGGGCAGGTGGTGAAATTTCCCGGCTTTATGGCACTTTACGAAGAAGGCCGCGACGACAGCAAAGACGAAAATGGCGGTTTGTTGCCGGCTATGTCCAAAGGTGACAGCCCGGCGAAGAAATTGGTCGAAGCTAATCAGCATTTCACCCAGCCTCCGCCGCGTTACAGCGAAGCGAGCCTGGTCAAGAAGATGGAAGAACTCGGCATTGGCCGGCCTTCCACCTATGCCTCGATCATCAAAACGCTCAAAGATCGCGCCTATGTCCGGACTGAAGGAAATCGTTTCTTTGCAGAGGAAAGCGGGCGGCTATTAACAGGCTTTCTCGAAAGATTTTTTGAGCGCTATGTCGCTTACGAATATACAGCCGGTCTTGAGGATGAGCTGGACGAAGTCAGTGGCGGCCGTGCGGAATGGCAGAAAATTCTCGAAGCCTTTTGGCATGATTTCAAGCCCAAAACGGTCGAGGTCATGGAGAAGCTGCCATCAGAAGTAACCGCAGAGCTGGACAAATTCCTGGAACCCTATCTGTTCCCAGAAAAGGAAGACGGTACCGATCCGCGCCTATGTCCGCGTTGTAACGAAGGCAAACTGGCCCTTCGCGGTGGCCGCTTTGGCGCCTTTGTCGCTTGTTCCAACTATCCCGAATGCAAGTTCACCCGGCGTTTTGCCCAAGGTGGCGGCGCCAATGCGGATGCGGATGAAGGACCAGAAGACTTGGGTGTTGATCCGGATACGGATGAAAAAGTCACCAAAATGGTCGGCCGCTTTGGTCCCTATGTCCAGCGTGGCGAGGGCAAGGAAGCCAAGCGCTCCTCCATTCCGAAAGATGTGCCGGCGGAAGATTTTGGTCTCGAATGGGCGCTAAAATTGCTTTCGTTACCACGCGAAGTTGGTGTGCATCCGGAAACAGGCAAGGAAGTTAACGCGCTAATCGGTCGCTATGGGCCTTATTTGAGCCATGACGGCAAATCTGCACGCCTGGAAAACACGATGGAAGTGTTTGAAATCGGTATGAACGCGGCCGTTGCCAAGCTCGCCGATGCAGCGAAAAACGGCAAAGGTGGCCGCAGAGGCGCTGAGCCGCTCAAGATCATGGGCAAGCATCCACGCACCGAAGAAGAAATCAAGCTGATGGATGGCCGCTACGGCCCCTATGTCACCGATGGCACGACCAATGCGTCGCTGCCAAAAACAGTGGATAAGGATCAGCTAACATTGGAAGAAGCCGCGCAGCTAATTGATGACCGCGCAGCAAAAGGGCCAGCCAAGAAGCGCAAGAAGAAAGCAGCGCCGAAGAAGAAGGCTGCAGCGAAGAAAAAGCCGGCAGCGAAGAAGAAGCCTGCGGCGAAAAAGGCGCCCGCGAAGGCTAAAGCGGAGTAGGGGCGCTTCGGCTTTTGGAGCGGGGCTTGGGTTGGTGCTACGCTAGTGTCTGCTTTGGGCGCAAAAGCGGACACTAGGCGGGACTGTTAGCCAGTTACCTCAAGCACCATATTGGTCGGCGTTTCCGTTGCGCGGCTGACATTCGAAAAACCTGCTTGATTGAGTACTTCAGTCAACCGCCTTTGACCGGCCTGTGCACCCAAACCTAGGCCAACTTCCTGTGCTACCGAAGTGGGCGTACAAATCGTGGTTGAGAAAGCATAGAAAATTTGACCCAGCGGATGCAGGTTTTCACTCATGCTGTCTCCTGCGAGCGGTTCGACGAGCATGAAAGTGCCATCCGGCCGCAGCGCTTTTTTGATATGTGACGCGGCCCCAACCGGGTCTCCCATGTCATGCAGTGCATCAAATATACATGCGAAGTCGAAATTATCGCCTTCAAAGTCTTGAGCCCGGGCAACCTGAAACTCCACGTTGCTGACGCCTGCTTTTTGTGCCTTGGCTTTTGCTTCCTCGATAGACGGTCCATGAAAATCAATTCCGACAATTGTCGAATTTGGATAGGCTTCTGCCATCAGGATTGTGGATGATCCATGTCCGCAGGCAATATCCGCAACCTTTGCACCAGTCTTGAGTTTTTCTTCAACCCCGCCGAGCGAAGGTATCCAATTGTCGATCAGGTTTGCCGCATAGCCGGGGCGGAAGAAGCGATCTGTGCCGCAGAAACAACATTCACTATGATCGCCCCATGGCCGTCCTTTGCCGGACTTGAAAGTTTCGACTGCTTTCGCTTGTGTTTCATATTGCGATACTACGGACTGGAAGAACCCCTGCATACAGGCTGGCTGACCTTCTCTTGCAAAAACAAGGGCTTGTTCTTCCGACAATGAAAACCGGTCTTCGTCATCATGATAAGTGACATAGCCTGCCGCAGCATTTGAGCCCAACCATTGCGATAGATATTTTGAATTGAGTCCGGTTTTCGCTGCGAGTTCATCCACGGTCAACGCGCCTGCGCCATCCATAACATCATATACCCCGGCCTGATCGCCGATATAGGCCATAAAAAGGCTCATCGCCCCGGCTATATCACCGATTACGGCTCCGGCCAGTGCTTCCAATTTGGCTTCGTTAACTTGCTCCGTCATTTCGCTGTCTCCCGATCAGCGACCCTGCGAAGTGACTATCATGTTTATCCGCAACCCGATAGCTAAGGTTTTCATGGTCGTGGTTTTGATCTTGTATTACCTGCGGCTGATTTAACATTGCTAAGTTTAGAGTCTGCTTTCGGGATAAAGCCGACAGGTCATCAGGCGCCGGACTGGCTGACCGAACGACGATATAAATGCCAGGTGGCATGTCCAAGCACCGGAAGCACAACGAGAAGCCCCAGAAAGAGCGGGAGCATGGCGACAAACAGCGCGATCGCAATCATGACGGCCCAAGCTAACAAAACGGCTTTGTTGGACCGCACAGTTGCCAAACTCACGATGATCGCTGTGATAAAGTCAACTTCCCGATCGACCAGCATCGGCAGACTGACGACCGTGACCGCATAAAAGGCCAGCCCCATAAGCCCGCCCACGATACTGCCGACGAGCAACATCATGATGCCCGCGCCGGTGCGGAACAGTTCCAGCGACTCTGATCCAATGCCGGATTCGGCTAGAAAGATAGCGAATATGCCGTGGGCGACCATCAGCCAGAAGGCGAAGGCAACAAACAGGATAACGCCCATGCTCAATATTTGCTCGTCGCCATGCCCCCGCAGCGCCCCGAGGACCGCTCGCCAACGCATCGGCAGGCCGGCTTCGCGGCGGCGGCTGACTTCATAAAGACCCACGGCCACAAAGGGCGCGAGCAATGGAAATCCCGCCGCGACCGGGACCAGCCAAGCGATTTCGCCGCGGACAAACAGTCCGAAATAGAGAAGCATTCCAGCAATTACATAGATGCCTGCGAAAAATAGCCCGAATAAAGGATAGGCCCTGAAATCCGCCCAACCTGCGGCAAGGGCGGTGCGAAGGTCACTGACGGTGAGATCGTTTGCGACTGCTGCTGGCGCGATCTGAGCTTGTTGGCCTGTGCTCATGATATTCCCTCCTCGTGGAAACATCATGCGAGTGTGCAACAAATCATGCGCTACATCAAGTTTTGCTGGGAGGCTGCGCAGTTGACGGCAGAACTAAGGCGCGGTGGCTACTTAACCCAATCGAGCCCCATATCCTGATAGAGGCTTTTATCTTCATCCCAATTCGCGCTGACCTTGACGTGGAGATAGAGATGAACGGTTTTACCCAATATCTCGGATAGCTCGGCGCGCGCTTTGGCGCCTATATCCTTGATCTGATGGCCGCCTTTGCCGAGAATGATCGCCCGTTGACTGCTCTTTTCGACCAGAATCTGTTGGTGGATTTCCAGAGAACCGTCTTCCCGTTCCTTATATTGCTCCATCGCAATGGCTATCGCGTAAGGCAGCTCGGCATGGAGCTGACGGAAAACCTGTTCTCGCGTGATTTCTGCGGCCAAAATCCGCTCGCTGGCGTCGGAAACCTGATCTTCTGGGAAATGCCACGGGCCATCCGGCATTGCGGCCACCAAATAGGATCTGAGTTCTTCCAGCCCATCACCGGTTTTGGCGCTAACGAAAAAGGTTTCATCAAAGACCGAGAGATCATTCAGCTTTGACGCGTGATTGAGCAATTTGTCTTTCGCCGCAATATCAACCTTGTTGAGCACAAGAATGATTTTCTCTTTCCTGTGCTTAATCCGTTCGACAATCGAAGTAACCTTGGGGCCCAGGCCAGCGCGCGAGTCCACCAGAAAAACGATGATATCCGCGTCTTCTGCACCATCCCAGGCCGCGGATACCATTGCCCGGTCCAATCGGCGGTGCGGTTCAAAAATGCCGGGGGTATCGACCAGCAACAGCTGTGTATTTTTCTCCATCGCGATGCCCAGCAAACGTGTCCGTGTGGTTTGCGGTTTAGCGCTAGTAATAGCGACCTTTTGACCAACAAGGGCATTGATCAATGTCGATTTGCCTGCATTGGGCGCGCCGATCAGCGCCACTACTCCACATTTTGGGGGCGCGGATGGTTCGGTCATGTATATTTTTCCAGAAAGAGTTTCGCGGCTGTTGTTTCGGCAGTTTGAATGGAGGAAGCTGTTGCTTCCACTTCTCCAACCTTGTTGATAACGGCCTTAACTGTGAAGCGTAGGTCATGATGTGGGCCTACTTTTTCGACCAGCTCGTAAATCGGCATTTTGCGATTATGTGCGGCTGCCCATTCCTGCAGCGCAGATTTAGGATGCCGGATATCCTTCGCCATCCCCGAAATGCGATTGCCCCAATATTTGAGGATAAAACCTTTGGCCGCGTCCATGCCATGATCGAGATAAACGGCACCGATGAGTGACTCCATGACGTCACCCAGAACCTTCGCGCTCTGTCGCGCCCCATCATCTCGCGCTTGCTTACCAAGCAACAGATAATCCGAGATACCCAAATCCCGAGCAATCTCTCCGCAGACTTTACCGGACACTAGACCGTTCAGACGCTGCGATAATTGCCCTTCGGGCTCATTGGGAAACTGCTCATAAAGCTGCGATGCGATGGTTAAACCGAGGACGCGATCACCCAGAAATTCTAGACGCTGATAGTCTTCATCGCCAAAGCTGCCATGGGTGAAGGCGCGGATATAATATGCTTCATCACCCGGCTTTAATCCGGTGAGCTCGGTAAGCCAGTCAAGAAATTCTGGTTTATTCAAAGCTCTCTCCAATGCGATCCCACCGCGCGGCGCTGAACCAGGTCCATGGCTTGATCCATTCCGCTGAACCGTCGGTTGAGAATACAGATACAAGCGCTCGTCCTACCAGATTTTCCTCTGGAACCATACCAATGGCTTGTCCTTCAACGGCAGGGAAACGGCTATCTGCGCTGCGATCACGATTGTCGCCCATCAGGAACATATGACCATCTGGTACGACAAAGCTCTCGGTATCGTCGCCCACAGACCCCTCTGTTACATCCAATACGCGGAAACTCCTGCCATTGGGTAAGGTCTCTTCATATTGCGGGTAGCGACATATAAGAGCGCCATTTTCGTTGGTCGTTTCGAAATAGTCAGCATAGCAAGGGCTATTGGGTGATACGAGATGTGTGTAATCATCCACCTTCTTGCGAGCCACTTCCACGTCGTTGATGGAAACCGCACCGTTGGTCACTTGGATGATGTCGCCCGATAGTCCGATCACGCGTTTGATATAATCATCGGTTGCGCTTGGTGGCGCCTTGAAAACAACAACATCCCCAGGATCTGGTTTATTGGCCAGTAGCCGACCCGGGATGATCGGTACGCTAAACGGCATGCTATATTTGGAATAACCATAAGGCCATTTTGCGACCAGCAGATAATCGCCAACCATCAACCGAGGCTGCATGGATTCGGATGGGATATTGAAAGGCGAAACGATAAAGCTGCGCAAAATAATGACAAACAGAGCTAGTTTTACTAGAAATGTAAGGAATTCGCGCGTTTCGGACGGCTGAGCGGTTTTATCTTTCATCGCGCCCCTTTGCTTATATTGATGCCTGCGGTCAAGAGACAGTATGGTTCGACAAACCCCTGTGATTTGACCTTGTTCATAAGAGCGCCGCAAGATAGAGCTATGGCTGAAATATGGGGTGTGCAGGTCTTTAGAAATAAACAGAAAGAATATATTTTGGATCATTGGAACGCGATTGAAACCCAACCTGCAACGACATTAACCTCGTTGTTTGAAGAAAACCCTGATCGGGTGGCGCAATTTAGTCATGAGCAATCTGGAATTTATTTCGATTTTTCAAAAACTCACCTGGAGAAAGGGTTGCTTGAGAACTTTCTGAAACTGGCTGAAGACAAAGGCCTAGCTGACCAAATTGAAGCGCTTATGACCGGTGTTGCCATCAATATCAGCGAAGAACGCGCAGCAGAGCATACTGCAGAACGCGGTATTGGTGCCGAGACCAGCGTTGAAAATGCTCGCTTACTCAAAAACCGGATGCAAGGCTTGGTTCAAGCGATAGAAGCAGGCGTGTTGGGCGATATCGAGCATATTATCCATCTCGGTATTGGCGGATCGGCTTTGGGACCGGAATTGCTGCTGGAAGCTCTAAAAATTGGCGATGAGAAATATGAAACGGCTGCCATCTCGAACATTGACGGCTCTGCGCTAGAGCCTGTGTTGGAGCGCTTTGATGCTCATAAAACGCTGTTAGTCGTTGCCTCTAAAAGTTTTACCACCGCCGAAACCTTCCTCAATGCCCGTTCCGTGATCGAATGGATGACCGAACAGGGTGTATCCGACCCGTTTGGCAAAATTATAGCCTTAACCGCGATGCCGGAGAAGGCTGTGGAATGGGGCATTGACGAAAGCCGCATATTGCCTTTCTCAGAGACGGTCGGCGGGCGCTACTCGCTCTGGTCATCCATCGGGTTCAGCGTCGCCCTAACTCTCGGTATGGAGGTTTTTGACGACCTGCTCGCTGGCGCGGCGGAAATGGATCAGCATTTCAAAGACACATCTTTCGACCAGAATATCCCTGTGATCGCTGCCTTTTGTGACCAATATTATAGTCAGGTCCGGAACTGCGAGACGCGAGCCGTCTTCGCCTATGACGAACGACTGAAACTATTGCCCGACTATCTGCAACAGCTCGAAATGGAGAGCAACGGCAAGTCCGTAATGGCCGATGGCAAACCGCTCGACCGCCATAGCAGCCCGATCGTTTGGGGCGGGGTAGGTACCGACGCGCAGCATGCTGTTTTTCAATTGCTGCATCAAGGGACGCACTTGGTGCCGGTCGAGTTTCTTGCTGTAATTGAACCGGGCCACTTACTGGCCGAAGAACATCATCACGGCTTGCTGCTAAACTGTTTTGCTCAGGGTGCAGCGTTAATGACCGGCAAAAAATCCGATGACCCTAATCGAAATTATCCGGGCGACAGGCCGAGCGTGACGCTGTTACTGGATGATCTTGATGGCAAAACTTTGGGGGCCCTTATAGCCTTTTACGAGCATCGTACCTTCGCGAATGCCGTGCTTTTGGGCATTAACCCTTACGATCAGTTTGGCGTAGAACTGGGTAAGGAAATGACCAATGCGCTTTTGGCGGACGATGGTAACCAAATGGACCCTTCGACCGAAATACTAAAAAACCGGGCATTTCCTGCCTGAGTGATCAAGGAACTTATAATGTCAAAATATGATTATGACCTGTTTGTCATTGGCGCAGGATCAGGTGGAACACGAGCCGCGCGCGTATCGGCTTCCTATGGCGCCAAAGTCGCTGTTGCCGAAGAATATCGCGTTGGCGGTACCTGTGTCATTCGCGGCTGCGTGCCCAAAAAGATGCTGGTTTACGGTTCACATTTTTCGGAAGATCTCGAAGACGGAAAGAATTTTGGTTGGACTTGGGAAAATGCCAAGTTCGATTGGACCAAGCTGCGCGATCATATCCTGTCAGACGTTGATAGGCTTAACAACGCTTACACTGAAACACTGAAAAACCATGATGTTGAAATCATTCTAGAGCGCGCCGAGATTGTCGGTCCGCATGAAGTGAAGCTCTCGAGTGGCAAGACCGTCACCGCGAAATATATATTGATCGCTGTGGGAGCATGGCCGGTTAAACCTGATTTTCCTGGTAGTGAACTAGCGCAAACATCGAATGAAATGTTCCATCTGGAAAAACTACCCAAGAAAGTCATCATTGCCGGTGGCGGTTATATTGCCAATGAATTTGCTGGCATATTTAACGGATTGGGCAGCGAAGTTACTGTCGTCAATCGCTCGGACGTCATATTGCGTGGTTATGATGAAAGCCTGCGTGATAGGTTGCTGCAAATCTCTCTGGCCAAAGGCATAAGTTATAAGTTCAACTGCACCTTCGACAAAATCGAACAGCGCGATGATGGTGGTTTCGATGTCTACATGGATGGTAAAGATGCAGTGCAGGCCGATGTCGTACTGATCGCCACTGGTCGAAGCCCGAAGATCCAAGGACTTGGTCTGGAAAATGCCGGTGTAGAAACCAATGAAAAGGGCGCAATCAAGGTCGACGAATATAGCCAAACCAATGTTGACAGCATCTATGCTGTTGGCGATGTCACCGACCGCGTTCAGCTAACCCCAGTTGCCATCCGTGAAGGACAGGCGTTTGCTGATACAATGTTTAACAACGACCCTAAAACGGTCGATTATCGCTGCATCCCATCAGCTGTTTTCTCACAGCCACCCATCGCTTCGGTGGGTTTGACCGAAGGAGAAGCGCGGACGCAATATGGCAATATCAAAGTCTATTCGTCGGATTTTCGAGCGATGCGCAATGCTTTTGCTGATCGCCCCGAGCGCAGCCTTTATAAAATGATTGTTGAAGCAACCAGTGATAAGATACTGGGCCTGCATATGATCGGACCGGATGCACCTGAGATTTTGCAAGCCGCCGCAATCGCTGTCAAAGCAGGACTAACCAAGCAAGCATTTGACGATACGGTAGCATTGCACCCTAGCATGGCCGAGGAATTGGTATTGTTCAAATAGGATGACGCTACGGAACGAGCCGTTTCAAAAGTAACTTAATCGGTCGATTAATTTGATATTGACGATTGCCTAACCAGCTGTGCATTGACTAGGGCTGATCGTACCTAGTGATTCACAGTCGGGGGATGAATGTCAGACATTATCGCACAACTAGAAGCCAAGCGCGCAGAAGCCATGCTCGGCGGCGGGCAAAAACGAATTGATAGTCAGCATGCCAAGGGCAAACTGACCGCACGCGAACGGATTGAGATACTTCTCGACGAAGGGTCTTTTGAAGAAATCGATATGTATGTCGAACATAATTGTGTCGATTTCGGCATGGATGAGACGAAGATTGCTGGGGACGGCGTTGTAACCGGCTCCGGTACGATCAATGGTCGTTTGATATTTGTCTTCTCGCAGGATTTTACGGTTTTCGGTGGTTCGCTTAGCGAACGCCATGCCGAAAAAATCTGCAAGGTCCTCGAAAACGCCATGAAGGTTGGTGCGCCAGTCATTGGCATTAATGACAGCGGCGGAGCGCGTATTCAGGAAGGCGTTGCATCTCTCGGCGGCTATGCCGATGTGTTTCAGCGTAATGTGCTGGCTAGCGGCGTCGTTCCACAACTTAGCCTGATCATGGGCCCCTGTGCGGGCGGAGCGGTCTATTCACCAGCGATGACGGACTTCATCTTCATGGTGAAAGATAGCAGTTATATGTTTGTAACTGGTCCGGATGTGGTGAAGACCGTGACCAACGAGATTGTGACGCAGGAAGAATTAGGTGGGGCAGTAACCCACACAACCAAAACCAGCGTTGCCGATGTTGCTTATGAAAATGATATTGAAGCGTTGCTCGCAGCGCGTGATTTCATAGATTATATGCCGCTGAGCAACCGTGAAGAAGTGCCGGAGCGGCCAACTGCTGATCCTTGGGACCGGTTGGAAGAAAGCCTCGACACGCTGATCCCGGCCAATGCAAACCAGCCTTATGATATGCACGAAGTCATCCGCAAAATGGTTGATGAAGGCGAGTTTTTTGAAATTCAACCAGCTCATGCGGGCAATATCATTTGCGGTTTTGGCCGGATGGAAGGTTCTACGGTTGGAGTGGTTGCGAATCAGCCCATGGTGCTCGCCGGCTGCCTCGACATCAATGCATCCAAGAAAGCGGCGCGTTTTGTCCGCTATTGCGATGCGTTTAATATTCCGATTGTCACCTTGGTGGATGTTCCTGGTTTCCTGCCCGGCACGTCCCAAGAGCATAATGGTATTATCAAACATGGCGCAAAGCTGCTCTTCGCCTATGCCGAGGCAACCGTGCCAAAAATTACCATCATCACCCGCAAAGCCTATGGCGGTGCCTATGACGTCATGGCGTCAAAACATTTGCGCGGTGATCTAAACTATGCTTGGCCGACCGCGGAAATCGCGGTGATGGGCGCAAAAGGCGCAGTCGAGATTATCTTCCGCGGTAAGACGCCGGAAGAAATAGCCGAGCACACTGCGGAATATGAAACCCGTTTCGCCAATCCGTTTATCGCAGCACAAAAGGGTTTTATCGATGAAGTAATCATGCCGCATTCAACCCGGCGTCGGGTAGCGTTGGGATTACGGAAGCTTCGGAACAAGCAGCTCGAGAATCCTTGGAAGAAGCATGACAATATTCCGTTGTAGGGGCTAGAATATGCCAACAGGACTAGTAGCTCTTCTCGACGACGTCGCAGCCATTGCAAAGGTCGCTGCCGCATCGCTTGATGATATTGGCGCCGCCGCTGCGCGTGCAGGAACCAAATCTGCTGGTGTGGTCATCGATGATGCCGCTGTCACGCCGCAATATGTGACCGGGTTCAGTCCGTCGCGTGAATTGCCGATGATCTGGAAGATCGCCAAGGGATCAATCAAGAACAAGCTTCTGTTCCTGCTGCCTGCAGCCGTTCTGCTTGGTCAGTTTGCACCATTTCTGATCCCGATCATCTTGATCCTTGGCGGTCTGTTCCTCTGCTATGAAGCGGCGGAGAAGGTGCTGGAATGGCTTCATGTGGATGAGACCACCAAGCATGATAAACCCGCGATTGTCGAAGGCCCCGGCCGCGAGGATGAGATGGTTTCCGGCGCAATCCGCACCGATTTCATCCTGTCGGCAGAGATTATGGCCATCGCCCTGTCCGAGGTTACCGATGAAGTCTGGTGGCAACAGGGGATCATTCTCGCGCTGATCGGTATCGTGATAACAGTGGGCGTCTATGGCACGGTCGCCCTGATCGTGAAAATGGATGATGTCGGGCTGCATCTGGCGACCGAAAATAAAGGATTCGTCGCTTCCTTTGGGCGCGGTCTGGTGGCGTTTATGCCGAAATTGCTGACCACTATCTCGATTATCGGGACGCTGGCCATGGCATGGGTTGGCGGTGGCTTGCTGGTGCACAATATCGCAGCGGTAGGCTGGCATGGGCCCGAGCATCTTATCGAAGTTATTTCACATCCGCTGGTTGGCCTATTCCCTGAAACAGCACAGCTATTTGCCAGCGGAATCAACTTTGCGATATTGTCGGGTATAATGGGCGTTGCCATTGGCGCCGTGATTGCACCGCTGGTCCACAAGATCATTCCGCATGGAAAAGCACATTAATGGTCAAATATCTGTCATTGTTGCATTCTGCCAGCCTTTTTGCTGAAGAAGTTCGATGAGCATAAGCGCGGAGACTTTTCCATATTTCTTGTTCGCAGCAGCCTTCATGTTTTGTCTGTCATGGATAAGCAGCCGGCAATCGGGCACAGTGAATATCGAATATGACATTGTCTCCAAGGATGAAGATAAAGATCTATACGAGTTTGGGCAGTGGTGGAAATTGATCATGGCGGCTATTCTGGTGGCAATAGGAATTTGGAGCGGATTGGACTAGGATATGAAGCTTGGCAGATTTAATCATATCGGTGTCGTCACACCGTCCATCCCCGACAGCATCGTCCATTGGCGCGATGTCATGGGCGCGACGAAAATTCATGATCCGTTTGACCTGCCAGCGCAGGGCGTGAAGGTTTGCTTCGTTGATACGCCAGCAGACGGGCCGAACAATGGCACCCAGATAGAATTGATAGAGCCACTGGGCGAGGACAGTCCTATCCATGGGTTCCTCGCGAAAAATCCATTGGGCGGACAGCATCATGTCTGTTTCGAAGTGCCTGACATCCATGCCGCCAAGGCTGAGTTCGAAGCCATGGGCAAGCGGGTCCTGGGCGAACCGCGTATCGGCGCGCATGGAACACTTATCTTTTTTGTGCATCCCAAGGATATGGGCGGGATGCTAACCGAGATAATGGAAACTCCTAAGGATCACTAATCCACCACAGACAATACTATAAAGTTGATCCGGCATCGAACCGGCTTGACGCCACTCAAAGGGACAAAATATGGAATTCGAGAATATCAAACTGGACATTGCCGATCAGGTGGCAATCATCACGCTGAACCAGCCAAGCCGCCTGAACGCTTGTTCTCTGGACATGGCAGATGATTTGTTACTGGCACTGGACAAGCTGGAGGATGCACGCGCTGTCATCATTACCGGTGAAGGGCGCGCCTTTTGTGCCGGTGCCGATCTGCAGGCCAAAGGCGGCGACAGCGCTTTGTCAGGTGGGCAGGGCTCCTATGCGGCGCTAAATCAGCACTATAACCCCCTGATGTTGAAACTCGCCAAGCTGGATATTCCGACCATCACTGCGGTCAACGGCCCCGCCGCAGGCGTGGGTTGTTCCATTGCGCTGGCCAGTGACTTTGCCATTGCCGGTAAATCCGCCTATTTCTTGCAGGCCTTTGTCAATATTGGCCTGGTACCCGATGGCGGCGCAAGCTGGATGCTTACCCGTTTGGTGGGCAAGGCCCGCGCCACCGAGATGATGATGCTCGGCGAAAAAATTCCTGGCGAAAAAGCCGCAGATTGGGGATTGGTCTATAAATGTGTCGACGATGCAGCCTTGATGGATGAAGCCAATGCGCTGGCCAAACGGCTTGCCGGCGGTCCAACTGTCGCGCTGGGTGTCATGCGTCAAAATCTGGCCGCGGCGCTGGAAAGCGACTATGCTTCAGCCTTGTTGAAAGAAGCGGAGGGACAGCGACTGGCCGGTGACAGCAACGATGCACGCGAAGGTGCAATAGCTTTCCTTCAGAAACGGAAAGCCGAATTTAAGGGCGAATAATGACTGACAAACCGACGATTGAAGACTGGAAAGCGCTCGCTGACAAAGAGGTTAAAGGGCGTGACCTGACATGGGAAACGCCAGAAGGCATCGCCGTTAAACCGCTATATACGGCTGACGATGCTGGTAATCCGGGTCTCCCTGGCTTTGGGCCTTTTACGCGCGGTGTGAAGGCCAGCATGTACGCCGGTCGCCCGTGGACCATTCGTCAATATGCTGGCTTCTCTACCGCCGAAGAGTCCAATGCCTTCTATCGTCGTAATCTCGCTGCTGGTCAGAAAGGTCTCTCGGTAGCTTTCGACCTTGCGACCCATCGCGGCTATGACAGCGACCACCCTCGGGTTGTCGGCGATGTCGGTAAAGCTGGCGTCGCGATTGACAGTATCGAGGATATGAAAATTCTGTTCGACGGAATTCCGCTCGATACCATGTCGGTTTCGATGACCATGAACGGGGCGGTTATTCCGTGTCTGGCCTTCTATATCGTTGCTGCAGAAGAGCAGGGCGTTTCCCAGAACAAGCTTGCGGGCACGATCCAGAATGACATTCTCAAAGAATTCATGGTCCGCAACACCTACATCTATCCGCCTGCGCCATCGATGCGGATTATCTCGGATATTATAGCCTATACGTCCGAGCATATGCCGAAATTCAACAGCATTTCGATCAGCGGCTATCATATGCATGAAGCCGGTGCGACGGCGGTGCAGGAACTGGCCTTCACGATTGCGGATGGCCGGGAATATGCGAAACAGGCTATGGCGACGGGGCTCGACATTGACGCATTTGCAGGCCGTCTGAGTTTCTTTTTCGGTATCGGGATGAACTTCTTCATGGAAGTCGCCAAATTGCGCGCAGCCCGGACCTTGTGGCACCGTGTGATGACCGATCTGGGAGCACAATCGGAACGTTCCAAGATGTTGCGCACCCATTGCCAGACATCCGGCGTTTCGCTGACCGAGCAGGATCCATACAACAACGTGATCCGGACGACCATCGAGGCGATGGCCGCTACATTGGGCGGAACCCAATCGCTCCACACCAATGCTCTGGATGAAGCCATTGCGCTGCCGACTGACTTTTCAGCCCGTATTGCCCGCAACACGCAGATTGTTTTGCAGGAAGAAGCCGGAATCACCAAGGTCGTCGATCCGCTGGGTGGCAGCTATTATATCGAAGCGCTGACCGACGAACTGGTTGAAAAGGCCTGGGAAATTATCGAGCGCGTTGAAAGTGAAGGCGGCATGGCCAAAGCCGTGGCCGATGGCTGGCCAAAGGGCATGATCGAGGAAGCCGCTGCCGGTCGGCAGGCCCGGGTAGACAAAGGCGATGATGTCATTGTCGGCGTGAACAAATATGTTCTGGAAGACGAGGATCAGCTCGAAACACTCGATATCGACAATGCCAGAGTCCGGCAGGGCCAAATTGCACGCCTCGACAAGATGCGCAAAGAACGCGATGAAGAGGCATGTCAGACTGCTCTAAAAGCCATTACCGAAGGCGCCAAGGCCGATGGTAACATGCTTGCTCTTGCGGTCGATGCTGCACGTGAACGCGCTTCTCTCGGAGAAATATCCGATGCGATGGAAGCGGCCTTCGGACGTTATGCGACCAAGCCGACACCGGTAAAAGGCATTTACGGGGCAGCCTATGAAGGCGACCCGCAATATGCGCTGGTGGTCGACGGTGTGGATGCTGTTTCGCAGCGTCTCGGCCGTAAGCCAAAAATCCTTGTCGCCAAAATGGGACAGGATGGCCATGATCGCGGGGCCAATGTCGTTTCGAGTGCCTTTACCGACATGGGCTTTGATGTGATTTCCGGACCCTTGTTCCAGACACCGGGCGAGACCCGCGATCTGGCTCTGTCAGAAAATGTTGATGCCGTAGGCGCATCCAGTCTGGCCGCTGGTCACAAAACCCTCATCCCGGAACTGATCCAAATGCTGCGGGACTCCGGGCGCAGCGATATCAAGGTTTTTGCAGGTGGTGTTATCCCGCCACAAGACTATGAATTCCTCCGTAAATCGGGTGTTGTCGGAATCTATGGACCGGGAAGCAATATTGTGGAATGTGCCGCGGATATATTGCGCCTATTGGGCCATAATATGCCACCCGAGACAGAGGAAGCCGCTGAATGAATCTAGACGAAAACGCGAGTGCACCTGCGCAGGCAGGTGCCCATCTCCCAACATCTTCACGTAATGCAACGGCAAGAGATGGATCCCTGCCTGCGCAGGGATACGAAGTCCGTCAAGACTGGTCGCGTGAGGAAATTGCTGACCTGTTCAACCTTCCCTTTGACGAACTGCTATTCCAGGCCGCCACAGTCCACCGGCAGCATCACACTCCCGGTCAGGTTCAACTGTCCACATTGCTATCGATCAAAACCGGGGGATGCCCTGAGGATTGCGGCTATTGCAATCAATCGGCTCATGCCGAAAGCGGGTTAAAAGCCGAAAAATTGCTCGATGTGCGTTCGGTGCTACAGACAGCGGCGCAGGCCAAAGATCGTGGTTCATCCCGTTTTTGCATGGGTGCCGCGTGGCGCAATCCCAAAGACCGCGACATGCCGGCGATTATCGAAATGGTCAAAGGCGTAAGGCAAATGGGTATGGAAACCTGCATGACGCTGGGCATGCTCACCAAGAAACAGTCGGATATGCTGGCCGAAGCGGGGCTCGATTATTATAATCACAATATCGACACTTCGCCCGAACATTATGAAAAGGTCATCACAACACGGACTTTTGGCGATCGTCTCGAAACACTCGAAAATGTGAGGACCAGCGGCATCAATGTTTGCTCTGGCGGCATTGTCGGCATGGGCGAGACCCGCGAAGACCGGGTTGGCTTTGTCCACGCGCTCGCGACGCTTCCAAAGCATCCCGAGAGCGTTCCTGTAAATGCGCTGGTTCCTGTCAAAGGAACCGTGCTGGGCGATATGCTTGCCGACACGCCGCTAGCGAAAATCGACGATATCGAATTCGTCCGCACGATCGCAGTGGCGCGGATTACAATGCCTGCCTCGATGGTACGCTTGTCCGCTGGCCGAGAATCCATGTCGGAAAGCACACAGGCGCTTTGCTTTATGGCAGGAGCGAACAGCATCTTTACAGGGGACAAATTGCTGACGACCGGCAATGCTGGTGATGATGCGGATGAGGCAATGTTTGAGAAATTGGGGCTGGTCCCGATGGAAGCGGAACCGAGAGACGTTCAGATGGAAGCGGCCGAATAGTCATGAATTTTAAATATCATCGTCATGCTGAACTTGTTTCAGCATCTATTTCTAAACATGGACCATTCTTGCAATTTGCACGATGGACCCTGAACCAAAGGTCACCGCAAGGTAAACAAGTTCAGGGTGACGACCTGCTGGAGCTATAATGTTTAAAAAAATTCTAATCGCTAATCGCGGTGAAATTGCTTGCCGGGTCATTCGCACCGCGCAGAAAATGGGTATCAAGACGGTGGCGGTTTATTCCGATGCCGATGCACGTGCGCCACATGTGCAGATGGCTGATGAAGCTGTCCATATCGGTCCTTCTCCTGCAGCTGAATCCTACCTAATAGCCGACAAGATTATCGCGGCCTGCAAGGAAACGGGTGCAGAAGCCGTGCATCCGGGTTACGGTTTTCTCTCCGAACGGACCAGCTTTCCCGAGCAATTGGCCGAAAATGACATCGCCTTTATCGGCCCGCCACCCAATGCCATCGCGGCGATGGGGGACAAGATTGAGTCCAAAAAATTGGCTGAAAAGGCTGGAGTCAGCGTTGTTCCGGGGCATATCGGCGAAATTGACGATACGGAACACGCGGTCGAAATCGCTGGTGGC
Organism: uncultured Sphingomonadaceae bacterium; assembly: GCA_947489315.1. Taxonomy (GTDB): domain Bacteria; phylum Pseudomonadota; class Alphaproteobacteria; order Sphingomonadales; family Sphingomonadaceae; genus Parasphingorhabdus. The sequence goes on along the minus strand of CANLCX010000005.1, from coordinate 84,527 downwards.
ATCGGCTATCCTGTGATGATGAAAGCCAGCGCCGGCGGCGGCGGCAAGGGCATGCGTCTGGCTTGGAACGAGAAAGACGTCCACGAAGGCTTTGAAGCGACCAAGCGTGAGGGCCTCGCCAGCTTTGGTGACGACCGCGTGTTTATCGAGAAATTTATCGAGCAACCCCGCCATATCGAAATTCAGGTGCTGGGCGACAAGCATGGCAATGTCATCTATCTTGGTGAGCGGGAATGTTCAATCCAGCGGCGGCATCAGAAAGTTGTAGAAGAAGCGCCATCGCCCTTTGTTGACCCCGAGATGCGCAAGAAAATGGGTGAACAGGCTGTCGCTCTGTCCAAAGCGGTTGATTATCACAGCGCCGGTACGGTTGAACTCATCGTCGGTGCGGACAAGAGTTTCTATTTCCTCGAAATGAACACCCGGCTTCAGGTCGAGCATCCGGTAACGGAATATATTACCGGCCTTGATCTGGTGGAGCAGATGATCCGTGTTGCTTATGGCGAAAAACTGCCGCTGACCCAGAATGAGGTTACACTGACCGGTTGGGCGGTTGAAAACCGCGTCTATGCCGAAGATCCTTATCGTAACTTCCTGCCTTCAACGGGCCGTCTGGTGCGGTATAATCCGCCAGAAGCCGAGGAAGGCATACGCGTGGACGATGGTGTTGCCGAAGGCGGCGAAGTGTCGATTTTCTACGACCCCATGATTGCCAAGCTTATCACCTATGGCGAAACCCGTATCGAAGCGATTGATCGCCAGATTGATGCACTGGACCGGTTCGAGATTATTGGCCCGGGTCACAATATCGATTTTCTGTCGGCGCTAATGCAGCACGAACGGTTCCGTGATGGCAATATCACCACCAATTTCATTGCCGAGGAATATCCTGATGGTTTTCAGGGCGCTCCGGCATCGGAAGAATTGCACCGCAATCTTGCCGCCATCGCTGCTTTTGCGGCCACTGCCTATGCCGATCGTGCGCGCCGGATTGACAATCAATTGGGCCAGCGTTTGCAGCCTCCCGCTGATTGGGAGGTCAAAATTGGCGATAGCGTGCAGCAGGTTTCCGTGTCCGAGGATGGTATTTTGGTGGATGACAAGGATGTGGATCTGTCCGTCGCCTATACGCCAGGTGACAGCCTGATATTGGCGAGTATTGGCGAAGAGCCGCTGTCCGTCAAAATCGCAAAAACTGCCAATGGCTTTGCGCTCAACACGCATGGCGCGACCCACAAAGTGCAGGTCCTGCCTGCCCATATCGCACAACATGCCGTGCACATGATCGAAAAGATTCCGCCTGATCTGTCCAAATATCTTCTTTGCCCGATGCCGGGACTGCTGGTGGCGCTGCACGTCAAAGAGGGCGACAAGGTCGAAGAAGGCCAGCCTCTTGCAGTTGTTGAAGCGATGAAAATGGAAAATATTCTGCGTGCAGAGAAAAATGCCGTCGTTAAATCTGTTGAGGCAGAACAAGGGGATAGCCTTCCCGTCGATGCAGTGATACTCGAACTCGAATAATTAAAACGCCTTGGGGAGGGCACATATGGCCAGTGAGGCAGGCGTTGCAATGCAGCGCGAACCAACCGACAAGGAAATCAGGCTCGTCATCGGCGCGTCATCCGCAGGAACCATCTTCGAATGGTATGATTTCTTTATCTACGGAACCTTATTCTACATAATCGGCCCAACTTTTTTCCCAAGCGGTAATGAGACGCTCGAAATTCTTTTGGTTTGGGCCACCTTTGCAATTGGTTTTGGTTTCAGACCCGTTGGCGCTGTCTTGTTCGGCTTTCTGGGCGATCGACTGGGGCGCAAATATACATTTCTGGTTACCGTCACGTTGATGGGGATTGCGACCGCAGGTGTTGGCTTGATCCCCAGCGCGGAAACCATAGGACTGGCGGCCCCGGCCATCGTTATTTTCCTGCGGGTGTTGCAAGGGTTGGCGCTGGGCGGAGAATATGGCGGCGCGGCTATCTATGTCGCTGAACATGCACCGACAGAGAAACGCGGCTATTATACCAGCTATATCCAAGCCAGCGTCGCAGGCGGCTTTGTGTTGTCTATCGGCGTGGTACTGGCTTGTCGTTTCCTGATTCCGACAGAGGACTTTAATGATTGGGGCTGGCGGATACCTTTCCTGCTTTCGATTTTATTGCTCGGCATTTCGCTATGGATGCGGCTGAAGCTGAACGAAAGCCCCGTGTTCCAGGCTATGAAGGTCGAAGGTAAGACCTCCAAAAACCCATTTACCGAAAGCTTTTCCTATCCGGGTAACAAAAAACGGATTTTCGTAGCATTGTTTGGAATAACCGGAATATTGACGACAATCTGGTACACCGCTTTTTTCTCTGGAATGTCCTTTTTGCGCGGGCCAATGAATGTCGATAACCTCACGGTGGATTTAATCCTGTTTTTTGCCGGCCTGATTGCCATGTCATTCTATCTGATGGTCGGGAAATGGTCGGATAAAGTAGGGCGTAAAAAACCGATTATCGTCGGTGCAATCCTATCATTGCTGTTACTTTTTCCTTCCTTTTGGGGCTTGGGGCAGCTCGCCAATCCTGGGCTATCGGCGGCATCAGAGGCTACTCCGGTCCGTGTAGAAGGCACGGCCTGCAGCACCGATCCATTTGCTGAACTGTTCAACCGTGAGCAAAGCGACTGCGGCAAGATATTGGAGACTCTCACGGCCTCTGGGGTTGCCTATTCGGTTACGGATGCATCAGAGTTGAAACTCTTCGCGGGTCCCGAACCAATAGCAGTCGACACGGCTTGGTTCAGTGACGGGACTGCACGCCGAGATGGAATTCACGGCGCACTCAGTAAATCGGGTTTCGATTTTGAGGAGCAACAGCTTGGAGCCATGCGCATATTGGGTATTGTGACCATATTACTCGTTCTTGGGGCTCTTAGCGCCCTGACTTACGGGTCCGTCGCTGCACTGTTGTCAGAAATGTTTCCGCCAAAAATTCGCTATAGCTCTATGTCGATACCCTATCATATCGGAGCCGGGTATCTTGGTGGCTTCCTGCCCCTGATCGCGGGCTATATTGTGGCGCGAACGGGTGATGTCTATTCGGGTCTCTGGTATACTTGGGTCGTGGTTGCCTTTGGTGTTATTGTGGCATGGTGGGGCATTCCTAGTGATCCGGAAGGAGCACTCGACGAAGCGGATTAAACTGACTATCGCCGCATGATGAGCAATGAGACGTTCGAAATCCCTTCAACGGTCAAGCTGCGTCTTGACGGTGATGCACTGGTATCCAATTGGCAGACACTTGATAGAATGAGCGGCGCTGCCAGTGCAGGAGCAGCTATCAAAGCGAATGCCTATGGCCTCGGCGCCGTGGAAGTTGTCCAGCGCCTGCAAACCAAAGGATGCCGTGATTTTTATGTCGCCAACTGGCAGGAAGCTAAAGAGATAGACTCCTATTTGGAGGGAGATAGCTGTATCTCCGTCCTCAACGGTGCGCGCGCCGAGGACATGCCCTTTGCCGCAACATCGGCTGCAAAACCAGTTTTGAACAGCATGGAGCAAGTGCTCCGTTGGCAAGACACCTCGCGTCCATGCGATATTATGATCAATAGCGGAATGAACCGTCTCGGGATTGAAGTAACGGACTTAGCGAAATTTGATTGGGGCAATCTCAATATCGACATTGTGATGAGTCATTTGGCTTCTGCAGACGAAGATGGCCCCCAAAATGCAGAACAGCTCGCTGAATTTGTTGGTGCGCTGCAATATGTTTCCGGAAAACGTAGCAGCCTGAGCAACAGTGCTGGCATTGCTTTAGGGCAAGCCTATCATTTCGACTGTACCCGGCCCGGCTTGTCCCTTTATGGGGGTAAACAACGACCCGAACTTTCCGGATCAATCAAGCAAGTCGTATTCCCCGAAACGCAGATATTACAAGTCCGGCAACTGAAGGCGGGCGACAAAGTGGGTTATAATGCGAAATATGCCGCTGAACGAGATCATCCCATTGCCATATTGGCGATGGGCTATGCGGATGGATATTTGCGTGGATTTTCGAATAGAGGTGTATTTTTGAGCGGCCAGACGAAACTTCCGGTTATCGGCCGAATATCAATGGACCTGATCGCAATTGATATTTCCGATGCGCCTGAACTCGCGGAATCCGACTGGGTGTCCGCAGAATATGATTTGCCGATCGCTTCAAACCAGTCGGGGCTTTCCCAATATGAATTGATCACTGGTCTCGGCCATCGCTATTCCCGCTATTGGGTCTAAACTGAGCAACTGCCATATCGCAGATGCACATGCTCTAACTCCCTAAATTCCGCGTTAGTTGCATTATAATAAACTCCGGTAGCGGCTTTGGTTGCGGCGATGCACAATTTTGTCTAATGCGGACTTAATACTAAGTATTTTGAAGGCATATCGCCGTAACATTACAAAAATAAAGCGATATGGTTCACAGGAGATAACATGGCGAAGACGAAAAAGGGCGATCCGGATGGCCCGATCACTATCAAAAAATATGCCAATCGGCGGCTCTATAATACCCAGACGTCCAATTATATAACGCTCGATTTCTTGGCCGAAATGACGCGTAACGATATTGATTTTGTCGTAGTTGACGCCAAAACCGGCAATGATATTACGCATAATGTGCTGACACAGATTATCGTTGATGAGGAAAGCAGCGGGCAGAATATGCTTCCCGTTAATTTCTTGCGCCAGCTTATCTCCATGTACGGCAACAGCATGCAATCGCTGATGCCGTCGTATCTTGAAGCGTCCATGGACAATTTTCGCAAGAACCAGAAACAGTTTCAAGAAGCCGTGGAAGGCGCGTTGAACAAAAATCCATTGGGTCAAATGGCTGTTAAGAACCAGAAGCAGTTTCAGGAAGCGATTGAAAACGCTTTGAAATCAAGCCCCTTAGCTGGTGTTGTTGAAAAAGCGCTAAACCCTTTGGGATTGGGCGATAAAACTGCCTCTAACGATGAAGCCGAAGAGGAAGAAATTTCTGCAAAAGACCTTGAGATCATGGAACTCAAACAGCAACTTGCAGACATTCAATCGAAAATCGATAATCTCGACGATTGACTTTGCCGTCGAGGGACTAAATTTTAAAACTTTCCGACTGGAACCCAATACGTGAAGAAAAATGCTCTATCCGTAACCAGAGAAGCTGACTTTTCAGGCTGGTATCAACAGCTTATTGCCGAAGCTGATTTGGCAGAAGAATCCGGAGTGCGCGGCTGTATGGTCATGCGGCCGTGGGGCTATGGTATCTGGGAGCGCGTGCAGTTTCTGATGGACCAGCGGATCAAAGCGTCGGGCCATGAAAATTGCTATTTTCCATTGTTCATTCCGCTGAGTTATTTTGCCAAGGAAGCCGAGCATGTTGACGGGTTTGCCAAGGAAATGGCGGTCGTCACCCATCATCGATTGATGAAAGACGATAAGGATGGCCTTGTGGTCGATCCCGAGGCGAAGCTGGAAGAGCCATTGGTCGTTCGACCAACTTCCGAAACAGTTATTGGCACCTCATTTTCGAAATGGGTGCAAAGCTGGCGCGATTTGCCGGTCATGATCAACCAATGGGCCAACGTCGTACGCTGGGAAATGCGGACACGGATGTTCCTGCGGACCAGTGAATTTCTTTGGCAAGAAGGGCATACAGCCCATGCTACAAGCGACGAAGCGATGGAAGAGACGCTCGACATATTGGAAATGTACCGCAGCTTTTCGGAAGATGTTCTGGCAATGCCGGTTATCGCTGGCGAAAAGCCAGAGAACGAACGCTTCCCTGGCGCAGATGCGACCTATTCGATCGAAGCGATGATGCAGGATGGCAAAGCCTTGCAAGCCGGTACGTCCCATTTTCTCGGTCAGACCTTTTCCAAAGCTCAGAATATCCGCTTTCAGGATAAAGAGGGTCAGTTTCAATTTGCTTATACCACGAGTTGGGGAACCTCTACGCGGCTGATCGGCGGCGTGATCATGACCCATGGCGACGATGACGGCCTGCGCGTACCGCCACTAATTGCACCTTATCAGGTCGTGATCATACCGATGTTGCGCGACAAGCCGGAAGACGAAGAAGTATTAAACTTCTGCAACGCGTTGACCAAGCAGATTGCCGGGTTGCGGGCTTTTGATGAGACTGTTCGGGTCAAACTGGATAAAAGTGGAATGAAAGCATCCAATAAACGCTGGGCCTGGATCAAAAAGGGCGCGCCGCTCATATTGGAAATTGGTCCTCGCGATGTCGCGGAAGGCAATGTTTCTGGCCTTCGCCGTGATGCACTTTACAAAGATAATGGCAAACTCGATTCCCAAATTCTTGCGAAAGATGCTTTTGCCGAGCAAGTTCCTGCCTTGCTGAAGGAAATCCAAACCAAATTGCACGGTGAAGCCAAGCAGCGATTGGATTCCAATATTACGCGCGGACTGACAGACTTTTCCGACGTTCAGAAATTCTACAAAGAGAATAAGAAATATCCCGGTTGGCTTGAAGTTCAGTGGTGTAGAGCCACAGGCGAGGAGCTCGACCAGATCGAAGACCGTTTGAAAAAACTAAAGCTGACGTTCCGCAACGTGCCGCAAGAAGGCGCTGCGGTTGATGGCAATTGCATATTTACTGGGAAACCAGCGGTAGAGCGGATTCTCATTGGCAAAGCCTATTAATGGCCAAACCGTATAAAGCCCATAAGCCGAAACAGGTTCCTTCACGCGCACAGATATTGGACTTTATCCAAAAATCAGACCAACCCGCTGGCAAGCGTGAAATCGCGAAAGCCTTTCAGTTGCGAGGGTCGGACAAGATAGCCCTAAAGGCTTTGCTGAAAGATATGGCTGATGAAGGCCTGATCGATAGCACACCGGGGCGCGCCTTTCAAAAAAGGGGTGGCGTTCCAAAGGTTACAGTTCTCAAAATTGTTGAGATTGACGGTAATGAAGCGATCGGAATACCCGAGCGCTGGGAAGCGGACGCGCCTGCGCCGCGCCTCCGCATAAAAGAACGGGGCCGCCGTGCAGCCTTGGCTGTTGGTGACCGGATATTGGCCCGCACCGAAGAGCGTGGGCAGGGGCATATCGCCTATATGATGAAGAAAATCGCCCAGAGCAGTGACATGTTGCTGGGTGTTGTCGAGAAGGATGAGCGGGATCGGTTCTGGCTCAAACCAGTCGACCGAAAAATCAGGCGCAGCACGGCCATCTCCGATCTTGGTGAAGCCGAAGTCGGCAATTTGGTGTTCGCAGAACCGATTGGTCGCGGCACGCAAATTAAGGCGCAGGTAAAAGAGGTTTTGGGCGATCCTTTTGCGCCGAAATCTTTCAGCCTTATAGCCATTCACAAATTTGAGATTCCGTTGGAATTTCCATCGGACGTCATATCAGAAGCAGAGCAGGCGGCGAAACTAAAGCTCAGCACGCAAGACCGGGAAGATCTGACCGATTTACCGATTGTCGCAATCGATCCTGCCGATGCCCGCGATCATGATGATGCCATTTGGGCCCGGCCGGATGACGATGCAGATAATGCAGGCGGTTTCAAAGCCATAATCGCGATTGCCGATGTGTCTTTCTATGTGCGCAGCGGCAGCAAGCTCGACCGTGAAGCTTATAAGCGCGGCAACAGTGTCTATTTCCCGGACCGGGTGGTACCTATGCTACCTGAAGCGCTATCCACTGATATCTGTTCGCTCAAGCAGGATGTCGACCGCGCAGCGCTCGCGTGCCATCTGAAGATCGATGCCAAGGGCAAAGTTGTTTCTTCGCGCTTCACCCGCGCGATCGTTCGCCTTACCGGTAATATCGCTTATGAGGATGCACAGGCGGCGATAAATGGCGACCTAGATCACCCGATGAAGGTCTCGGCCCTGGAGCCGCTTTGGGCTTGCTGGAAGCTGCTTGTAAAGGCCCGTGATGGCCGGGAACCATTAAACCTTGATTTGCCTGAAAAGCGGGTTGTTTTGGATGATCAAGGGCGGATTGCCGAAATCGCGGTGCGGGAACGGCTTGATGCGCACCGGTTAGTCGAGGATTATATGATAGCGGCCAATGTCGCAGCGGCAAAAATGCTCGAGTCCAAGAAATCACCGCTAATTTACCGCGTCCATGAAACGCCTTCTCGCGAAAAACTGATCGCGCTGAAAGACTATCTGAAGAGCTTTGATGTCAGCTTTGCCATGGGCCAGGTGATCAAGCCTTCGGTATTCAACCGTTTGATCGAACAAGTTGGCGAAGCAGAAATTTTACCGCTGGTCATGGAACAAATTTTACGCAGCCAGACACAGGCTTATTATGGTGCGACCAATATGGGTCACTTTGGCCTCTCTCTTGGCAGCTATGCCCATTTTACCAGTCCTATCCGTCGTTATGCAGACCTGATCGTCCATCGGGCGCTGGTGAGTGGCTGCAAACTCGAGCAGCCTGAGCCAGAGAATGACAATATTCCCCCACTAAGCGGGTTGAGCAAGGATATGGCCGACAAGCTCGACATGATATCTGAGAAAATCAGTCAGCTGGAGCGCCGCGCCATGAAGGCCGAGTGGGAAACAGTTGATCGTTATATCTCCGCCCATTTGTCCGACCAAGTTGGTCAGGTGCTAAAATGCCGGATTACAGGTGTTCAGAATTTCGGTTTTTTCGCAACGGTCGAAGAATTGGGCGGAGACGGCCTTGTTCCGGTGCGCACATTGGGTGCCGAACGGTTTGACTATGATGAGCAGAAACAGCAGCTTGAGGGCATGGATAGCGGTATCGTCTATAATATCGGCCAGAAGCTGGATCTGCGTCTAGTAGAAGCTAATGCAGCGACTGGAAGCCTGCTGTTTGAATTGGCCGAAGGCGCTAACCATATGACGGGGCGCTACGAACCGCGCCGCAATGGCAAGGGGCCAGGTGGAAAAGCCAAGTCGCATCGCAAAGGGAAACGCGGCCGTCCAGCTAATATTAAGCATCGCGGCCGATAGTTATTCTTGTTTGTAACCAGAACGCCGCTGGGTTTGAATAGGGTATATCTAAACCACAAAGGAACTCCCCCGATGTCGAAGCTGATACCCACGCAAACCGTTCCCGACTTTACCGTAGCCATGACTGATGGCGGCCAGTTTCAACTGAGCCAACGGGCCGGTGATAACTTCACTTTGCTGCTCTTCTATCGCGGATTGCATTGCCCTATCTGCAAAGGACAATTGCGCGATCTCCAACGAAAGTTAGGCGATTTTGCGGAACGCGGAGTTACCGCCGTCGCGATCAGCATGGATGATCAAGACCGCGCTCAGAAGTCCGCAGAGGATTGGGGAATTGATGAACTCATGCTCGGCTATGGCCTTAGCGAAGATACAGCACGGGAACTGGGTCTCTATATTTCTGCTGGGCGGCCGGACAGTCCGGAACCGGTGATATTCTCAGAACCAGCGCTGTTTCTCGTACGTCCCGATCAAACACTCTATTTCGCCAGCGTCCAAAGCATGCCGTTCACACGGCCGCCGCTGGATCAACTCATGATGGGCATCGATTATGCGTTGGCTAATGACTATCCGGCGCGCGGTGAGTTGGGCTAAGCGTTAGCTCAGCCGATCAATCTCTTCCTTGCTCAGTGATCCGGGTACAACCATCACTGGGCAGGGAAGGCTACCCGCCTCTGTAGCCGCGAAATGGGTTACCAGCGGGCCGGGAACGCCATGGGCGGCCGCGCCAAGAACCAAGGCGGCCAGACCATCAATATCATCCATCATTTTGCGAACGCCCTTTGGGCCTTTGCCTTCTTTTACAGTAATAGACGGCCGGATTCCGGTTTCTTCAAACAGATTGCCGGCGGCACTGGAAACAAGGGCTTCGGCACGATTTTTGGCTTCTTCCTCAAGCGTGGCCTGAACACCGCCCCAGGCCACAAAGCCTTCGCTCGCCACTAACGCCAAAATATGCAAGGCGCCGTTTGTCTTCATGGCGCGCCGAGAAGCAAAGCGCAGTGCGATGCTCGCTTCTTCGGTTTCGTCGATAACCACTAGGTAAGTACGCATCAATAATCCCCAACCGCCTGCGTAAATTTCACTATTAAAACCATGCTTGCGATAAAAGGCTGTGATATGCAAGATTTACACGGCTTGCGCTTTGCTGTCATTTGCGCATAAACGCTTCAACGCTGATATAGAATAAGGGTTTTCTCTCCATGCCGATCAACCTTCAAATGCCCGCCTTGTCCCCGACAATGGAAGAGGGGACGCTAGCCAAATGGCTCGTAAAAGAAGGAGATGAGGTTGTTTCCGGCGATTTGCTGGCGGAGATTGAGACCGACAAGGCGACGATGGAATTTGAAGCGGTGGATGAAGGTACGATTGCGAAAATCGTTGTTGCTGAGGGGACCGATAATGTCAAAGTCGGAGATGTGATTGCGATTATCGCGGAAGAGGGCGAGGATGTTTCGGCGGCTTCAAAAGGTGGCGAAAGTTCCGCGGAGAAGCCTAAAGCGGAGCCAAAGGCTGAGAAGGTCGCGGAAAAGGCGGCTCCTACGCCGAAAAAGGCTGCAGAACCTGCTCCAAAGGTTACGCCGTCCCCATCTGATGATGGCCGAATCAAAGTCAGCCCGCTGGCGCGCCGTTTGGCCGAGCAGAAGGGTGTAGATCTGACCGCTCTGAATGGCTCTGGCCCCGGCGGCCGTATTATCAAGGCCGATATTGATGCAGCCGAAGGCGGTACCGTGCCGGTGAAAAGCGAAGCCGCTGCGCCCGCGCCAAAAACCGCGCCAGCACCACAGCCTGCCGCCAATGATTTCGATATTCCGCATACGCCCGAGAAATTGTCCGGCATGCGCAAAACCATTGCCCGCCGCCTGACCGAGGCGAAACAGACTATTCCGCATATCTATCTCACGGTCGATATTCAGCTCGACAAGCTACTCAAGCTGCGCAGCGAACTCAATGCGACGCTGGAGCCGCGCGGCGTTAAACTGTCGGTCAACGATTTGCTGATCAAGGCGCTGGCCGTCTCCCTGATGCAGGTATCGAAATGCAATGTTTCGATTGACGGCGATCAGCTCAAGACCTTTGCCCGCGCCGATATCTCGGTCGCGGTCAGCATTCCCGGCGGCCTGATCACGCCGATTATCACCAGCGCCGACACCAAGTCGCTCAGCGCCATTTCCACCGAGATGAAAGATCTCGCTGGCCGCGCCAAGGACGGCAAGCTCAAGATGCACGAATATCAGGGCGGCACCGCCAGCATCTCCAATATGGGCATGTTCGGCATCAAGAATTTCGACGCGGTCATCAACCCGCCCCAAGCGATGATCATGGCCATAGGGGCAGGGCAGAAGCGCCCCCATGTCATCGACGACAGCCTGCAAATCGCGACTATCATGAGCGCCACCGGCAGCTTTGATCACCGGGCCATTGACGGCGCAGATGGCGCACAGTTGATGCAGGTGTTTAAAGAGCTGGTGGAGAACCCGTTGGGGATGTTGGCTTGAGCTTTCAACACTGGACTACGCAAATGGAACGTAGCCTCTCTCCCCTCGCGGGAGAGAGGTTGGAGAGAGGGGTGGACGGCGTCTGCTGTCCCAAAGAAACGGAAGCCCCCGAAGCAATCATACGCCGCCGGGCTAAGTCTAAGCGCTCCGAACCCACTGAAGCCGAAACCAAGCTATGGGCCATCCTTCGTGCCAAACGCTTGGGTGGCTATAAGTTTCGACAGCAGGTTCCGATCGACCACTATATTGCAGATTTTGTTTGTTTTGCGCGAAAATTGATAGTGGAAGCAGATGGCTCTCAACATGCAGAGAATAGTTATGATGAGAAACGTGATAGCTATCTGAAGGCAGAAGGTTTTCAGATCCTGCGTTTCTGGAATAATGATATCCTGAACAATCCCGATGGGGTAGCGGAGGCGATTCTCGCGGCGCTGAAAACCCCCTCTCCAACGTCGCCTAAGCAACAAGTTGCCAAGGCTTTGGTTTCCTCTCCCGCAGGGGGAGAGGATGAAAAGGTGCAATATGACTAAATCTTACGACCTCATCATCCTCGGTTCTGGCCCCGGCGGCTATGTCGCGGCCATCCGCGCATCGCAACTCGGCCTGAAAACCGCCATTGTCGAGCGCGAAAATCTCGGCGGCATCTGCCTCAATTGGGGCTGCATACCTACCAAGGCGCTACTGCGTTCCGCCGAAATCTTTCACAATATGAAACATGCTGCGGACTATGGTCTGGCGGCGGAGAAAATCAGTGCGGATCTCGATGCGGTGGTCAAACGCTCTCGCGGAGTGGCCAAACAACTGAACCAGGGCGTCACGCATCTGATGAAGAAGAACAAGATTGATGTCGTCATGGGCGACGGCAAGATTGTCGAAAAGGGCAAGGTCGCAGTCAAGACCGACAAGGGTGAGGAAGAGCTCACCGCCAAGAATATCATCATCGCCACCGGTGCCCGCGCCCGCGATCTGCCCTTTGCCAAAGCTGATGGCAAGCGCATCTGGACCTATCGCCACGCCATGACGCCGCCGGAAATGCCCAAGAAACTGCTGGTTATCGGCTCCGGCGCGATCGGGATCGAATTTGCCAGCTTCTATAACGACATGGGCGCGGACGTGACCGTGGTCGAGATGATGGATCGCGTCGTTCCGGTAGAAGATGTGGAAATCTCGAAATTCCTCGAAAAGTCGCTGAAGAAGCAGGGCATGACCATCATGACCGGGGCGGGCGTCAAGAGCATCGAGACATCGGCCAAGGGCGTCAAGGCGGAGATTGAGGACAGCAAGGGCAAGAAAGCCAGCCATGACTTCAGTCACGTCATTGTCGCGGTCGGCATCCAGCCCAATGTCGAAACGGTCGGTCTGGACGAGCTTGGTATCGAACCGGACGAACGCTTTCATATCAAGACCGACGCTATGTGCCGGACCAATGTCGAAGGCATTTATGCCATTGGTGACGTCACCGGCGGACCGTGGCTGGCGCACAAGGCCAGTCATGAAGGCGTCATCGCGGTGGAAGCGATAGCAGGCGGCCACCCGCATGCCATGGATGTAAACAATATCCCCGGCTGTACCTATTGCCATCCCCAGATTGCCAGCGTCGGCCTGACCGAGGCCAAGGCCAAAGAAGCGGGTCATGACGTCAAAGTCGGTAATTTCCCGTTTATCGGCAATGGTAAAGCCATCGCTCTGGGCGAAACCGAAGGTTTTGTAAAAACCGTATTTGACGCGAAAACCGGAGAATTGCTGGGCGCGCATATGATCGGGGCCGAGGTCACAGAGCTGATCCAGGGCTATACCGTCGGCAAGACGCTGGAAACGACCGAAGCGGAACTGATGAACACGGTCTTCCCGCATCCGACACTGAGCGAAATGATGCATGAAAGCGTGCTCGACGCCTATGAACGGGTTTTGCATATGTAGAAGAAAAGGGCGTCGCGCCCCTGCGCAGGCAGGGGCCCATCTCCAAACGTTGCGTTCAGATGAGGCTGTGGGAGATGGACTCCTGCCTACGCAGGAGTTCAAAAAGGAAAGGAAAATCGATGAATCCGATCAAAGGCTTACTGGCACTATCTCTTACCATCTCTACGACTGCCAATGCTGAAAGCATCGTCTATACGGCCGACCGGATGCTGGATGTCGACAGTGGCCGAATGATCGAGAATCCGGTCATCATCGTCACGGATGGCAAGATTGCCCGGGTCACTGATCAGAATGACCCGGTCGAGCCAGCAGATGCCAAAACCGTAGCACTAGGCGATGTCACCATCCTCCCCGGCCTGATCGATATGCATGTCCATCTTGATGCCAATCCGCTTTATGGCGGTTATAGCAGTCTGCAGTTCACCGATCAGTTCTTCACGGTGCAGGGTGTCGCCAATGCGCGCGCTATGCTGGAGGCCGGCTTTACCAGCGTCCGCAATATAGGTTCCGACAATTACTCGGACATCGCATACAAGCAGGCGATTGATGAAGGATTGATCGCTGGACCGCGCATTACGCCGGCGGGCTTTGCCCTTGGTGCAACGGGCGGCCATTGCGACCAGACTTTCTTACCACCTTCGTTCAAGGCCAAATCGCCTGCCGTCGGCGATGGTGCTACGGAATTGCGCAAAAAAGTGCGGGAACAGCGCAAATATGGCGCTGAGGTTATCAAGGTTTGCGCCACGGGCGGTGTATTCTCGCGCAATACAGAACCGGGACAGCAGCAATTGTCGCTGGAAGAGCTCAGCGCGATTGTCGATGAGGCGAAGCTGTGGGGTCTGAAAACAGCGGCCCATGCCCATGGCGCTGCCGGAATCAAGACAGCGATCCGTGCTGGTTTTACCACCATTGAGCATGCCAGCCTGGTCGACAAAGAGGGCATTGATCTAGCGCGCAAAAACGGCACCTATTTCGGAATGGATATTTTCAACACCGAATATACCCAGTCAGAAGGCAAGAAAAACGGGGTGTTGGAGGAGAATCTTCTCAAAGACCGGCAAATTGCCCAGCTGCAGCGCGACAATTTCCGCGCCGCGCATCAGGCGGGCGTGAAGATGGTGTTCAGTTCCGATGCCGGCGTCATGCCGCATGGTATAGCGGGCGGCCAGTTCAAGATCATGGTCGACTACGGCATGACGCCGCTGGAAGCCATAAGAGCCGCCACCATCCATGCCGCCGATGCGCTTGGCAAAGCCGATCAGGTTGGGCGGATAAAGGCTGGATATCATGCGGATTTTATCGCGGTTGACGGTGATCCGCTTGCCAATGTCCGCGAATTGGAAGATGTCGATGTGGTGGTGAAGGGCGGCGCAATCGTCAAAGGCCCATAACCGAACGCCACATAGGCTCAAAAAACGCTTTCCTACATACCGACAAACATCTAAAAATCGCCCTTATGGACCACGAGCGCACCGAAATAATCAGTCAGAATATTCATATTAAATCTATCTAATCTGAATAGACGACTTTATTTCAAGCCGATTCAATGTCGATACTTTAGAAACTGGCGGAAATTAAACAACGGGGGATACCGACTCACATATGGCAAAAGGCACCCATGATTACGTCGAGGATCCCCGTAATCAGACCATTTTAATTAACGTCAACGGCAAAATAACGCCCAGAGCCGAGGCCATGGTGTCGGTATTCGACAGCGGTTTCATGCTTGGCGATGGGGTCTGGGAGGGTTTGCGGGTCCATAAAGGCCGGATTGCCTTTCTGGATGCTCATATGGATCGCCTGTTTGAAGGATCCAAAGCCATAGCGATGGATATCGGGATTAGTCGCGAGCAATTGGTGGCACGCCTTTATGAGACCATAGAGGCCAATGGCATGTCGGCCTGCCATATACGATTGATGGTTACGCGTGGTATTCGTTCCACGCCGTATCAGGATCCGCGCGTGGTTATCTCTCCAGCGACCATCGTGATCATCCCTGAATATAAGGAAGCACTGCCCAGCACGGTGGAAAATGGCATCCGCCTCTTTACGGTTCATGTCAGGCGCGGTGATCCGGCGGTGCAGGATCCCAAACTTAACTCCCATAGTAAGCTCAATTGCATAACTGCCTGTATTCAGGCGACACAGGCCGGGGCGGACGAAGCCTTGATGCTGGACCCACAGGGCTTTGTTGCGACTTGCAATAGCACGCATTTTTTCATCGTGCGTAAGGGCGAAGTTTGGACGAGCAGTGGTGATTATTGTCTCGGCGGGATTACACGGAGCAACGTCATCAAATTGTGCCGGGAGAATGATATTCCGGTGTTTGAGAAAAATTTCTCGCTGACCGATGTTTATGGTGCCGACGAAGCCTTTGTCACCGGAACATTTGCAGGCGTTGTGCCAGCGATAGAAGTGGACGGGCGTGTCCTGACTAAGAGCAGGGGGGCTATGGTAGAGCGCTTGCAAAACCTATATAAAACGCTGATCGAAAGCGATACGGCGGCATGACGTCAGAACCCGTTCGGATCGCCATGTGGTCGGGACCGCGGAACATTTCGACTGCGATGATGCGCAGTTTTGGCAGTCGGCGCGATTGCGCCGTCACCGATGAGCCATTTTACGGTGCTTTCCTGAAAAAGACCGGAATGAAGCAACCCATGGCGGATGCTATCATCGCTTCCATGGATACCGATTGGACCTCTGTCGCGCAAAATATGAGAGGACCAATACCGGGTGGCAAGACGCTCTGGTATCAGAAGCATATGCCGCATCACATGGTGGATGACGTTTCAATTTCTGACTTTCCGGACCATCGCCACGCTTTTCTGATCCGCGATCCGGACCATGTCGTGGCGAGCTATGCCGCCAAGAGGGTGGACGTTACGCCCGAAGATCTTGGCTATGAGCGGCAGATGGGATATTGTGACCATGCGGCACAAATGAGCGGAACGGCCCCAATTGTTCTGGATAGCGCAGATGTTTTGAAAAACCCAGAAGGGCATCTGAAAAGCCTGTGTAAAGCGCTGGATATCAGCTGGGATCCTGCCATGCTCAGCTGGGAAACTGGTATCCGGGATACGGATGGGGTGTGGGCTTCACACTGGTATAACCGGGTGGTGGACACCACAACCTTCGCTGCACCGACGCATAAGCAGCCGAGCCTAAAGAGCGCCCAGCAGAAGACTGCCGATCGCTGCAGAGGTTTTTACAACCAATTGCTAGATTATCGCCTCAAGATAGTCTGATGCCGACCAGAATTGATATTCTTCTATCGTTTTCATAGCGCCATCTGAGGGAAATATGGTATATTGCCACATAGATTTTTAGGAGGCTTCTATGTTTAACTTACTCTCTATCGCCCTCTTAAGTGCCGCCACTGCTGGTGCAGCTGATGCGGAAACTGCCAGGGTGGGCTATTCCAATTGCCTGACCGACTTCTCGATTACGCATCTCGATCAGAAGACCGCACGCCGCGCATTTAGAAAAGCGGCTGCAGAAGCTTGCCCAGATGAACGCAGCGCTATGATAGCCGCGATCAAGAAAGATGAGATGGAATTTGATAGCTCGGAAGAAGAAGCCATCTTATTCGCGACAGAAGAGGCCGATGGCGTTCTGTCATCCTTTACGGAAGGCTATGCCGGTTATTTGAATTCGAACACTAGGCCTGTGAAGGAATAGCGCCCTAATTCGAAATTCAGATTAGAGACGATTATGATATCTTTTTGATGTTACTGGTCATCAAGTCGACTTAGTCAAGGCAGGTTCTCCGCTCTCGCTAGTCTCTTTTTGCTGTCGGCGCTTGGCGACTAAAGCGGCTCGTTTGCTCGCTTTCCGCTGCATGATCAGGCCGGCCAATATCCCTATGGCGATGGCCAACAAATATTGAATCACCCAAGTCACCATCACCCATTCGTAAAAGCTGTGTAATGCAAAAATTATCAGCGTCACACCGATGCCCACTGCTAAATCACCTTTGGGATCACCACGATTGCTCCACGCGAATTTAAAGGCAGCGACAATCGGAACAAATATCAAAAGTATAAAACAAAATAACCCAATAAACCCGGTCTCAGCCGCCACTAGCAAATAGGTATTATGCACGGGTGCCGAACGACTTCCTCTATTCCAGATGACTCCAGCTTTTTGAGAATATCCTTCTGTATTGGCAATAATGACATATTGATTTGCGCCAATACCCATTGGGTGATCTACAAAAATCATCCTAGCCGCTCGTTTAAAAGCCTCCCGCTCTTTATTACTGCCTTCGGTAGAACTTATAGAAAAGCGTTGCTGCAGTGAGGATATCGCGACAGGGGTTGCCAAAGCAAGGACCACTAACCCAATGACAGCAACCTTGGTTTTTCGTGCTGAAGGTTTACGAACCATCGAAAGGAAGATCAGAAGCATTACGCCGATTCCTGTAAGTCCAATCGTCGCTCGCGAAGCGCCAAAAGCGACGACAACCAGACCAGCTATCACACCGAACAAAGGCAATTTTGCTTTTTTTGTTGCCATGAGCAACGCTAGGGAAGGGTAGAGCGCGAAATGTGTGGCTACACCCAAAAGGTTTTGGTGCCCCATAGTCCCGCTGGCCTGAATCACCCCGGAAAGCTTCTGACTGACGGAATAACCTGCTTGCAATGTTATTCCGCATACCAGCCCGGCAATGATCATCTTTGGGCCGTCCTCGGTCATGCAAATATTCGCGGTTGCCCAAAATACCAACAGCACGGTACCTAATTGCCACGCATAAAAAAATGAAGTTTGAGGATTGTTCGAAAAAGCCATCGATAAAGCGGCAGCACCGATATAAGCGATAATGATTGCAGTAAACGGGAAGAATAACGGAGATCGGCGACTTCTAATGACAACCGCCAATGCGAGCGCGTCGAGCATAGTAATGATGACGCCTTTGGTCTGTCCTGGCCACGTCGCCCAGCTGATTATCGCACCATCTAGATTCCAGGCCGAAATTACGAAAGGCAGAAAACCAACCGCAAAATAGAGATAACGGCGATATTTTGCATTCTGTTGAAGCAGAATAAAAAATATCGGCACGGAAAAGATGATCACCGCCAAAGCAACGAATCTCATGATCTAAACTTTCCTCTGCTAACCGAGAATGTCGGGTCCAGTCCCTATAGACTCGATCAATTAACGATTGCCTCAAAAAAAATCCATCTTACTTTTATTGGGTTCGGAGAATTGACATCGAAGATTGAACTTCTTTGCACCGATTAAACCAAATTTGCATTTACAACATTGTAAAGAAAGTTTGGTTTCCATCGTAACAACTTAGTAGATTTTGATATCTCCTTTTTTTTAAGATGTATCCTGACGACAACCTGTCACAAAATCTCATATTATCATTGTTAATCAATCAAGATATTGCTTCAAATATCTGTTATAAAAAGATATTTATAGATAGAAAGGATGGTTCCAATAAACCACGAACAGTGAGTTGTAATAAATTCCGACAGTAGGATGTAAAATGACTGGAACCGAAAAATCCGATTGACTCCTCCCTTAACAATTGGAATTAACTATTAATTAACGCCTATCCTGGCGCGATTACGGGGAAGAAAAAATGAAAACAGCAAAGCTACTACTTGCTGGCGCTGCACTTTTTGCACTGCCACTCTCAACTACACCAGCTAGTGCACTCACAATCGTACTAAATAACGATGGTGGTGCTGAAGTCGGTTCGCAGGCATTTCTAGGATTCACGGCAGCTGCACAGTTTTGGGAAAGCATTTTAACAAATGACGCTACCATTCGGATAGATGTTGGCTTCCAAGCATTGCGGCCTGGCGTATTGGCTCAAGCAGGTAGTTCTAGCGCAGGTGTTGAAGTTGAGCAGTTTTTGAATGCTCTTCGTGCAACGGGTACAAGCAATTTAGACTCGCAAGCTGTATTTCCTAACTTGGTCGCATCTCAATTTGAGAACGATGATGGCAGCAATATCCTAGGTGTGAACGCTCTGATTTCTGCGCCTAATGCCAATGGCGGCGGCGTAGCAATTCCTTTGAGCCGGACCCTTGATGCGGACGGCAGCGCAAATAATGTTGTGCTTGACGCTAATACAGCCAATTTGAAAGCAGTTGGATTGCTTGGCGATGATGGATCGTCAGATGCCGCCATAACATTTAGCAGCGAGTTTGCTTTCGATTTTAATTCCACTGATGGAATTGCCGATGGCGCATTTGATTTTATCGGAATTGCTATTCATGAAATCGGTCACGCACTTGGTTTTGTATCAGGCGTTGATACCTATGATTTCGTAGGTGGTAATCCTGATATCCCATTTGGTGATGGTACATTTGCTGATTTGGACTTGAATCCGTTTCGTATTGCAAGCCCGCTCGACCTGTTTCGCTACAGCGAATTTAGCGACCAGCTCGGTGTTCTCGATTGGGGCGTTGGCGGAGAAGATGGTGAAGCGCCATATTTCTCGATTGATGGCGGTGCGACCAATTTGTTTGGCGATGCATTCTTCTCTACAGGGTCTTTCCTGGGCGACGGTCGCCAAGCAAGCCATTGGAGAGACGTTGCTGGTGGTGAAGTACAGCGCGGCATCATGGATCCAACCATTTCCAGAGGCACAAATAGCATCATCACTGGATTAGATCTGGCCGCTTTTGATGCCATGGGCTGGAACTTGAATTTTGATGTACTGGCCAACCCAGACACAACATTTACTACCGAAAACATAGCGGCTGTCCCCGAGCCAGCGACCTGGGGCATGATGATCCTTGGTTTCGGCATGGTCGGTGGTGCTTTGCGCCGTCGCCACAAGACAGTGACTGCAAAACCTGCTCTCGCCTAGTTCGAGATTAATTTCAAAACAGAAACCCGCTAGCGCAAGCTGGCGGGTTTTTTGTTGGTAACAATATATTCGACATATTATGTCAGTGCACTTTACCGTAAAGCAATATTTTTTGTGATGTATCGCTTATAGACATGCGATAGGGCATTGATCATGATGGGACAGACGAGAACAAAGAGATGACAATGGTTTCTCGTCAAATGATGTCCCAGATCACTTGGGTAGCCGGTTCCTATGGCGTTTCTCAGGGCTTACGCCTTTTCACAAATGTTATTCTTGCTCGCTTGCTAGCGCCGCAACTTTTTGGCGTGATGCTTATCGTTAATACACTGCGTACCGGAATCGAATTGCTGTCTGATGTGGGTATCGGACAGAATATCGTGAGCAATCGTAAAGGTGACCAACCCGATTTTTACAATACGGCTTGGACTATTCAGATCATTCGCGGCATCTTGCTTTTTGTGATCGCCCTGTTGCTTGCCCAGCCTTTGGCTGAATTTTATGATAGCGATGAACTGATTGAGATCATTCCTATTATTTCAGTATTATTTCTGCTGACTGGAATCCAGTCTCCCTCGCGCTTCATCTTACAAAAACAGCAAGCGGTTAAAACGATCGCTCTATTCGATGTTTTTATAGCCGTGATTTCCGCCATTGTTCACATTGCTTTGGCACTCTACTCCCCGACAATTTGGGCATTGGTGGCGGCTCTGATAATTGCTACTTCTGTCTCTACAACTACCAGCTTTTTCTTGATTGATTTTCGCCTGCATCGAATCAAAATAGCTCGCGAGCACGTCAAAGCGATTATTTCGTTTGGAAAATGGGTGTTTGCTTCTTCTGTCGTCTTTTTTCTCGCCATGAATTTTGACCGTCTCTACTTTGCTAAAGAAATTCCGTTCGCAATTTTGGGTATTTACGGGATAGCGCGGACATTTTCCGACATGATAGGCATGCTGGTACAACGCGTCGGTGCGATGATGATATTCCCTAAAGTCGCAGCATTCGCAAAAGAACGGTCAGAACTGCGTCCAGCCATTTCAGGATTGCGGCTAAAAGCGTTACTGGCGACGGCATGTGGTCTCTCAATAGTGGTTGCACTTTCCGATCTTGTCATTCTTATATTATATGATGATCGCTATACTGCCGCGGCGTTCATGCTACCGATATTGATGGCAGGCGCTTGGTTCTCAATTCTCTCAACCATGGGAGAATCCTTTATGTTGGGTATCGGAAAGTCAGTCCATAGCGCCCAAGCAAATCTTGCCAAACTGATATGGCTGGTGATTGCCGTACCGTTGGCTTTGACTTATTTTGGTTTGATAGCTGCTCTCTGTGTTATCGCGGTTGCGGACCTATTTCGTTATATTTCTCTATCCGTCTCGCAATGGAAAGAAGGTCTTTCTTTCTTGAAGCAAGACGTTGTTTTACTTGGTCTTTTCATATTTCTGGTTCTAGTGTGGCGATTTATTTTCATGCAGCTAGGGCTTGTTGCCGATTTCAACACATGGTTGGAATATGGGAGCGTCATCAATGGATGAAGCAAAGGGACCTACACCCGAAAATCAGACAATTTTAAATGCCTCTCATGCGAGAGGCAGAGTAGGCGTAGTCGCTATTGGTCGCAATGAGGGTGAGCGGCTGATCCAATGCATCGATTCTCTGGCTCCTTTGGGATTGCCGATCGTTTATGTGGAATCCGCTTCTACCGATGGAAGCCCAGCCATGGCAAGGACTCGAGGTGCTGACGTTCTTGACCAACGACCCGAAGTAGCGGTTGTCTGCGGGCGTCGGCGAGAACGGTTTCCCGATGCACCTTTCTACAATCGGATGTGCGCTGTACGAAGCGGCTTCGGCTATGCACAGGTCTGGTGGACAACACGGCAAACCGGCAAAACACTATATGCTCGCGAAGTTGCGAGGTCATTATTTTGGGCTTTGTTATTGTCGCTATTGGTTGTGACAGCCGGTCTGCTAAATCCATTATATTGGCTGCTACTCCCGGCCATTTATTCATTACAAATTGCGCGTATGGCAATCCGATCGAACGTGAAAAATAGTTTTTTCTGGAAACTTGCTATTCCTAATATTCTTGGGAAGTTCGGAGAAACTTTGAGTATATTCCGTTTCATTGTTCGCTCTTTAAAGGGCCAGCGTGGGGGGGCTATATTTTACAAATGAACAAACAGGACAAAAAAAACGAGACAGTGGAGGAAGCCGCAAGCATATCCGGACCCATTGCCTATCTTACCAGCCAATATCCTGCGCCTTCGCACACCTTTATTCGGCGGGAAATCGCACAGCTGAAAAAAGTTAATCTCGATATTCTAACCTACAGTATCAGAAAGCCGGTTGCGGGGCTGGACAATCCATTGGATGTCGAGGCGCAAGAGCAAACCTATTTCCTTTTGGGGCAAGGTTGGGCAACTCATATCGCAGCTCATATTAAAGCTCTGCTGCATCGGCCTGTTCGCTACTTAAGAACTTTAAAACGGGCAATACAGCATCGCGTTCCGGGCGGAAGAGCGCTTCTATGGTCACTGTTTCACTTCGTCGAAAGCATCACGCTAGCAAATCAGTTGAAAAAAGATGGCATCGTTCATTTGCACAACCATTTTGCTAACTCAGCTGCCAATGTCGGAATGCTTGCCGCCGATTTTTCCCAGATACCTTGGAGCCTGACGCTGCATGGTATCTCTGAGACCGACTATCCGGCAGGATTGCTTTTGGGAAAGAAAGTGGCTGCAGCACAATTTGTTGCTTGTGTATCATGGTTTGGCCGTGCGCAAGCTATGCGGATCAGCCATTCAGACCATCGGCACAAATTCCATACAATCCGGTGCGGGATCGCCCTAGATGATATCCCGACGCATAGCACCGAAAAGCAGTCCGGATTACCTAAACAGATTATCTGCGTAGCGCGACTTTCCAGTGAAAAAGGGCTTCTGGGCTTGTTAAAGGCCTTTGCAGGTGTACGCAGTAGCGGTTGGAATGCTGAACTCATATTGCTAGGTGACGGTCCTGAGAAAACTGCAATTGAGACTGAATTAAAACATTTGGATTTAGAAACTCATGTCAAAATACTGGGTCGGCGATCCGAGCCAGATACACTCATCGCGATAGCAGAATCTGATTTACTGGTCTTACCAAGCTTCATGGAAGGCCTGCCCGTCGTTCTTATGGAGGCCATGGCATTAGGCGTGCCGGTTGTTGCAAGTCGAGTAGCCGGCGTGCCGGAACTGATCGAAGATGGAAAGAACGGGTTACTCTTTCACCCAGCGGATTGGGAAGGACTGGAAACGGCCATTATTCGGAACCTATCAGATCAAAAGGAAGCCGCAGATTTAGCGTTACAAGCCAAGCAAACAATAAAGCAGGAGTTTGATATCGAAGTTGCGGTATCTCCTTTACCGCAGCTGTTTGCCGATGCGATAGAGGCTTATCATTCATCCCCACAGGGACGTCAGCCATGATTTTCGACCAGTTTGACAGTATCCGTATTATCAATTTACCCTATCGTACAGATCGCCGTACGGAGATGGAGGGAGAATTGGCGCGACTGGATTTACTCGATGATCCACGCGTTGCCTTTTTTAAGGCCTTCCAGTTTGATGATGCCGGGCCGTTTAGTTCCCCCGGTGCGCGAGGCGTTTTTCAAAGCCATTTAGCAATATTGGAAGAAGCAGCCAGCAACGGGCATCGGGTACTTATCCTCGAAGATGATTGCGATTTCACTCCCGAAGCAAACTCCTATGCACCAAAGCAACCATGGTCGATATTTTATGGTGGCTATGAAGCTAGTGATCCCACCAATCTTCTTACGAGCGATATTATTGGCGCTCATATGATGGGATTTGCGCCAGAAACGGCCGCTCACCTTGCAGATTTTCTCAATAATCTGGTCTACGACGGCATCCACCCACCTATTGACGGAGCTTATATTTGGTATCGCCGTGCTTTCCCAGATATTGCCACTCTGTTTGCTGAGCCTGCCTTAGGCAACCAGCGTCCATCGCGAACGGACATTGCCGAGCTTCGCTTTTTTGACAAGATACCGTTGATCCGGGATTTGATTGGTATGGCCCGTAAAATCAAACGCGCCTTGAATAGATAATCTGATTGGAGCGTCAGTAAGACGTGTCGACGTTATGCTTCTTGCATGCCAAATCAATATAAGAGCCCGGGGCAGGGGGTTTATCGGACAATCCCACCAGACGACTGTGCCACATATGAACAGCGACCGTATCGTCTGCGAGCATAGCTTCTACAACGTCAGCTGGTTCATATAGATCCCGTGCGTCCTTCCAGCGTACCGGATAAAAAAAACTTGGCGGTTTTGCATAATGTTCAAGCTTATTTTTTTGGATCACGTGAGTGACCAGACCGGAAGAATACGTGCCCCATGGCATTTCATCCAGTCCGATCGGACCTTTCGTTAATTTTTTCCAGTAAAAGGCCAATGATCTTTTGGGGCCAAACCAAGGAGGTCGCTTATTAGCTTGTGGTATCGAGTTAAGGTCAGAAACCATCGCTGATCCCTCTGGAGCCAAAAGAACCGCATTGTTAACCCAACCCTCATATTCCCAACAGAAAACATGGTCTTCAGCAAATTCCAAAGGTCTCAGAAAATAGAAATCCATATCGACCCAATAGCCAAGGCCTTTGGCCAGCAGTTCATAGCGCCAGAAATTGGCACCCAATGCAACCGAACCGATATCTGCATAGGTAAGCAGGCGCTCGCGCGGCATAACTTCAGCAGCATCGCGCAACTTGATGCCATCAGGCACGCCTTCAAGCTTGTCAGGCTCATAAGACCAGAGCGTAAAATCATGGCCCACGGCCAACGCGGACGTTAAGCACAGCCTCTCCAGATAACTAAGTTTGTTGCCGACCCAAAGGGAGTTGAGTTGTTGTAACGTCAAGATAATATTCCACTATAGTCCTAGCATGAGGTTGAACTTTTATTCGGCGCTCACATCCCCAGAAGGTGCTTAGACTCTCTGGTTTAGTCTGAATAATATTTACTATACTCGGAACCGCCATAGCCATAGCCATACGGATCAATTAATCCGCCAACATAACGGTTTAATACGGTACCAAGGCAGGGCGTCGGCTTCAACAATGCAACTGTATTGTTCATCTGTTTCTTGGTCGTAATACCTTGTTCGATGATAAGCATATAAGCGTCGAGATACTGAGCAATCATGATCGTATCATCATTGGCAAATGCCGGTGGAAGATCACAGATCACAATGATGTCATCCGGCAGACTTTTTATTGCATCCATCAGTGCTTCAAACCGTCTGCTCGCGAGCAGTTCTGCCGAATTAGCTTTGACGCGATAGCAAGGGAACAGAACTAAATTGCTCTCGCCGATACGGCGACCAACAGATTGCAAGTCGTCTGTTTTACCAGCGAGATATTCACCGAGCCCAACCTTGGAATCAACACCCAAGGCCTCGGCCAGCGATCCGCGTCGCAAATCAAAGTCGAACAGATAGATTGTTGTATCGGACAAACGAGAGAGGGCAGCTGCCAAATTCATGGACAGAAATGACTTGCCGGCTGCTGGTGTCGCAGATGTGGTCCCGAACAGATTCCAATCGTTAGATTCTAGCGTCTTTACCACTTGTGATCGCAGCAGATTGAAAGGCCGTGAACGGATATCATTTCCGTCAAATCCCACAATGTGATTGGCCTCCAACGTTGCTTCATCGGGCGTAAATATGTCCAATTGTGATGGATGGGGTATCGCAACAGGGCCTGACACTTTGGTATTTTTATTGGTAGTATTGAGCACGGGGCATTTTCCAGAATATGAGAAATTATGGTCGCTTAAAACTCTTCAGCGTGATCTTCTCGGCGCCGAAAAGGCCAGAAACTGCGGCCAGATTTTTCTTTGTTTATCTCTTTAATAGTCGGAACGACAACCATGGGAGCTACTCCCAAGGCGTTTGATATTGTTTTTGGATCCCGAATGGGTTGCAGAAACAATTCCGTTCCGAACACGAGCAAAAAGCCGAGAGCTAGTCCGGCACCAAGGCCGCCGCCTGACAATAACAACCAATCAGGTGAAGATGGCTTGTCAGGAATGACGGGCGGATCAATAACGGAAAGCCGCTCACCCATCTGCTCATTTTCTGCCTTTACACCAGCTTGTGCAGCCAAAAGTCGACTTGAAACCACTTGATATTGTTCATTTAGGCCGTTTAATCTTTGTTGTAACTGTTCAATCTGCTGCAAGATTAGTGGTGCTCGCGACTGGGCATTTAATGACGCAGACATTTGGGCATTTTCTCTAGCTTTGGCAGCTCGCAGGGTCGCAATTTGCGTATTGTTAAACGCTATTGATTGATTGAGAGTATCAACCGGCAGTTTCGAGATATTCTGATCAGCGAGCGCTTTAGCCTCAGCTAATCTCTGCTGAGCTATCACAACATCAGGGTGATTATCGGAATAGACAGCCTTCACACCTGCGAGTTGTTGTTCAGCAGCCGCCACGACGGGATCACGGTTCGATGACTTTAACGCATCTTCGCGCTGCGAAACGAGTTGAGAATTTTCCCGCTGCAAAGCCGCAATCTGAACATCGTAGCCGCCGCCACCGCCACCAAACATCATACCGCTATTGCCTAGCACATTGCCGTTTTGGGCTTTAATTGTAGCGATCTGACCTTCGAGCGTTTGTATCTGCGCATCTAGTCCCGCAGCCTGATCAGTCAGAAATTCTTCCGTACTGCTGGCCTGCTCAGAATTTACGCTAGAATCAAGTTGCAAAATCTGTTCGGTGAGATCTTGGGCGACACTTTGCGCCTTCACTGGATCGGAATATTCATATCCCAGAGCAAAAGCAATTGTCGCACTTTGGCCATTACTCATCCGTTGGACTTCGGCAGTCATCGGAACAATCTCAACCGAATCTCTCATATTTTCGACTATCTCGGATAACGGATCGCTGCTTCGTTCGGAGCTATAAAGCTCATATCTATTGATAAGCTCAATCAAGCCGGGACGACTAAGGACCTGCTGACGTATCCGGGCAATACGGCGATCAATAATATCGTTTGCTCCATCACCCGCCACATCGTCAGGCAATTGTGCAGACTGTACCAGCAATATAGCTTGTGATCTGTAAACGGTCGGCAGTAAAAAATAGGCAGCAATTCCGGCAGCTATACAAAGCAGAAGCGGAATTATAAAAAGCCATTTCCGTTGCCATATTATGACAGGAATCTGAGACAGAAAATTACCGCCCTCAGATTCTTGTTCGTCAAGATTGTCCATATTCATCGATTATTGCCAAATGTAAGCCGAATTCCAATACTCACCTGCGTGTTCGCTTTGCGATTTATATTATCCTGATAAGAATCGGAATAGCCAAACGATACAAATCCGGTGAATCGTTCACGGAATTTATGGTCAAAGGTCACGGAAGTGCGAAGATAATCCAGATCGTCCGAAACCCCCAAAATGGAATTGGATGACCGCGAATAATTGCCATTCAGACTGATGCTGTCATCGCGGTTGAGTTGCTGGCGATAAGAAATATTGAAAGACGTTTGAGATCGCACACCATCAAAAGACGTTGGCAAGGTTTGACGGCTTGCGCCAATGCAAAGGTCATTATTTTCATTGCTACGACAGAGATTAAATGATGCCGTTAAATCAGTAGACTTAGTAGTCCCAAGAATATTCTTCGAACGTGCGAACGAAACGCCAGCGGAAGCGGATATGTCAAAATCTCTGGAGATTTGGTGAGAAACGTTCACCGATGGCGATATGATTGAGGAATCTCCGGTCCGTTGCCCCAAATAATTTACCTGACTTAAGCCCAGGGAAGCACCGATCGACGTCCGGTCAGAGAGAACACGTGAGTAACCGATATTTTGGTTAAACGCATTAAATTCGTCTTGTAGCAATGAATCAGCGAAGCGGATTGCGGTCGCTCCAACATCAAAGCTCACACTATCTAGTTCGGACAAGCTATGAGAAAGACCCAATCCCCCTTGGAAACTATGCCGACGCTGATTAAGACCATTTAGAGCAATGTCGTCAGCTATAGTCGGAAGAAAATTATCATCGATAACATCGGGCGGATTGAAAAAGGCGTCATTTACACCCACGATACTACCGCTATATCCCAAACGACCACGCAATTGCGTCCGTTCAGAAAGATCATGATCAACGCTGCCATTCACACCGAAGCTGTTGTTGCTCCTGAAGTCTCTTTCATATTCTTCAATCCGAGCGAAACCGCGCAAATTGAACGTTGTTGTTGATTCCGTGATCGTGAGCCGCGGAGCAACGCTAATCGACGCACTGGCGGTAGATTCCACAGGCCCATTTTCCAAATAAGGATTGGTCGATGCACCTGCACCAATAGAGAGATCAGTAACAAATTCTGTCTCTGCCATCGCTGGTGCCGCACAAAGCATTGTTCCTGCCACCAAGCTGAGTTGGCTCGTATAGTATATTGATCTATGCAAAATTTATCCCCCCGCGGATATTTCGTTTAAGGTACAATGACCGTATCACCAGTCTGGATATTCGGAATGGCGCGCTTAGAAACAGCTTGAGCCGCACCGCTACGCTTGAACAGGCCGCCCAAGCTTGCTCGGATCGTTGTTAGCCCTGCTGGCGTTTTACGAACGATTGATATCCCATCAAGGTCAGCAAATTGGCTAGGTCCGCCAGCCAAGCTCAGCGCTTCCAACAAATTTACATAGCGTCCTGGTGTAAAACTCCCGGGGGCGTTAACCCGGCCCATAACGGAGAATTGCAAACCAGTCGGAGCACTTACCGATACAGTGACTTGTGGAACTTGGCCGCGATATTGATTCTCAAGACCTTTGCTAACCACTGCCTCTATTTCATATGGCAATTTACCTTGTGCTTCTATTCTACCGACTAGCGGGAAAGAGAAGGTTCCGTCAGGCAAGATGCGTATCTGTCTTTGAAGACGCTCTTCGCCCCAAACATAGACTTCAATGTCATCCCCTGCATTAATCCGATATGCTGCCTGATTAGAAGTTCCTGCGACTGCGCCATCGGTCTCTGGCGCAGCAGACTGAGCATGAGCCGTAACTGCGACCAGCGCAAAAATCACAGCCATTAATATTTTCTTCATTGATACTACTCATCCATCATTTTCACTTCACAGCGTTGCGCTATAAAGCCTAAAGCCTTAGCTTGCCACTGCAAAAGACAGGATTAATTCCAGTAGCTGACTTCTTAACCACGAATATTGGTGGTTTATCACAACATTCGCCTTTTTGAACTGCGACATTTTATTATCATGAAACGAAACAATTTACTGTTAATGCAGCCGATTCGGAGAATTCAAGCCGTAGTTTTCGTCGGATTTTTTTCGCTAATGCTTGCTGGATGCAATTCTGCTGCCGAAAATGCAGCAGAAGCAGGCGTTGAAGCGCAGCAATATTTCGATCAGCGCAATTTTTATGAAGCACGTAAGGCGATAACCAAAGCCCTTGCTGCTCGAGATGATGATCCTAAGCTACATATACTTAAAGGTCGTATTGAACTAGGTTCTGGCCGACCTACCGATGCATTTCTGGCTTATTCTGACGCACTTTCGTTGGAAGCCACTAATCCCGAGGCTTTGCAAGCAGTATCGCAACTTGGGCTGCAAACAGGCCATTTGCGCGATGCAGAACGTGCGGCTGACACCATGTTGTCCTTCTCGCCGGAGCTACCAGAAGCGCTATTAACCAAAGGCTTGATCGCGCTTGTCAGGCGCAAGCACAAAAAGGCTCTGGAATTTGCTGATCGCATTCTAGCTAATCGACCAGGTGATGAAGCTGGGACAATATTAAAGGCCCGGTCATTGGCATTAACCGGCGAAACCAGAGAAGCTCTTGAATTGCTGAAAAATTCTGCGGCAGATCAAAATTATACTGAAGGTGTCGATATGACACTGATCGAACTTTTCCGCGAGACAAGTAATCTCTCGGAAATGAAGGCTACCTTCAGGAGATTAATATCTCGCAGACCAGAGGACATAGCGCTGAGACTAGATTACGCTAACACCCTGTATAAATCGGGAGAAGATGCTGAAGCGCTAAAATTGATTGAGCAAATGTTGCGCAAAGGTCTCACAGCAAACAGAGCGCTGACTATGATCGTTAATCTGTGGCTGGAGTATGAAACGGAACCTCTCAACGAGAATCTAATTGAATTTCTATCAAAGGAAGGAACACTTGAATCTCGTCTCGCGATCGGTCGTTACCTTCTTGCAATAGGCAACCCAAATGACGCACACCGGATATTAGTTTCCGTTTCTACTCGAATTTCGCCTGAAGCCAGCGCAGTCTATGCGCGATCTTTGCACGCAATTGGACAAACCGACGAGGCCTATAGAATTGCATCCGTCATTTTGGAGGATGACGAAACCAACGCGGATGCCTTGTTGGTTCAGATCAAACAATCATTGGCGGGTAAAGAATATGCGAAGGCCATTAATGATGCTCAAATCGTTATCAGGGATAACCCCAAATTGCGTGCCGGCTATTTGGGCCTTATCGAAATTTATTCTGCAAAAAACGATAACGGTGGAGTGAAGCGAATATTTCGTGATGCAGCCAAGCAGCTTCCGCAAGACCCAATTCTCTTCAGCGCATATACGCAATTTCTTTTGGACAATGGCGATCAGACCCTTGCGGTCTCTACAGCGCGGTCTTTTGCCCGGGATACACCGGCTTCTATTAAAGCTTGGCGACTATATCAGAAAACCTGCACAGAAGCTGGTCTGGATCGATGCAAGTTCGAAGCCAGTGCCGGTGAAAAAGTTGCTAACATCATTTATGCCATAGATTTGCCACCCGGCGCGCCACCAACCCGCGGTTTGTTCGGGCGTTTGCAATAATGCCCGAGATCACAGAGCAAACATCCAATAAGAGTGCGCCTCCATGGCCTGACACAAGCATAGCCTTTTTGGGCATCGATATTGCGCCATTAAACTTGCCCGAAGCACTGGATGCCATCGATCTTATGGCTAAGAAGGGCAAGTTCTCTTATGTCGTCACACCGAATGTCGACCATTTCGTCAATCTTTATCCTGAAATACCCGAAGCCCGAAGCGCTTCGTTTCGGCAGGCATATGATGCCGCATCTTTGACATTATGCGACAGCCGCGTTGTCAGGGCTCTGGCGCGATTTGCCGGTATTGAGCTGACCGTTGTGCCGGGAAGCGATCTGACAGCATCTTTGTTCCACAACAGGTTAGGGCAGGGCGACAAAGTTGCAATTATTGGCGGTGACGAAAGCTTGTTGGATGATCTGTCCCGGCTTTTCCCGAAACCTACCTATGAGCAGCATATTCCACCTATGGGCATTCTAAAAAAGCCACAGGCCATGACCGATGTTGTCGACTTTGTTTCAACTGCCGAGGCCAATTATATTCTGTTTGCAATTGGTTCACCGCAAAGCGAGATCATAGCGCATCAATGCCGGAAATCCGGCAAGTGCAAAGGCGTAGGATTGTGTATCGGGGCCTCGCTCGAGTTCATAACATCAGCCAAAAAACGTGCCCCCCTCTGGATGCAAAAAGCGGGTCTGGAATGGTCTTTCAGGCTGTTCAGCGAACCTTCTCGACTGTGGCGCCGTTATCTCGTCGAGGGCCCCCGAATTTTCAAAATTTTTCTAGACCATAACAAGTCAGGCAAGCGCTGACTGGTTCAAAACCTCCGTTCCATATGTCTTCATGCTGATTTTGCGAAACAAGCCGCAATATCATTCCGTTCATGTTGGGGGCGTTAATTCTGACAGTTTATACAGATTATACGCTGAATCAACACAATGAAAAAGGCGGTTCCAGCTAAAAGCCTTTCTCACACTCGATTTTTACCCTCGAATAACGGGAGCCTTTTGCACGAATTTAATGATGTAGGAAAGCTATAACCACTCGTGTCTACAAGGCTATATCAATCGTTTGTTGAATCCGAAATGACATCCTCGCCAGACCGCCGCGTTCTGATCCATTGGGTTTCACTTCCACGCACAAGCTTTAAATAGACTGGGATTTTCCACAAGACGTAAAGAGGTGTTCTTATCAAAGCACCGAAGGTCAAAACCTTTCGTCCTTCCAACAACCAAGCGCCGATGGTGAGCAATATGGCGGCTATCACTATCGTCAACAACAACGCAAAGGGCAGGGCCGTGCTGCCCCAGAAAGCCGCACCAGCCAGGACAAACAAGATGCCTATGCCCGTTGCCATCAGCAAAGCCAGTGGCGGCACGATAAGGTGCAGTCCAAGGAAAAACTGAGACCGCGAAAATTGCCTTATCCCAGAGAGGATAAGTGGAATCGCATGAAGCCGGGCAGTGGTTAGGAACCCATGCTCCCACCGGGTCCGCTGGACCAAAGTATCTTCCTCCGCAGCCGCTTCACTAGAGACGCCGGCAGATTCCAGAAAATAGGGCGCATGTCCTTGCTTGGTAATTGCTATGCCCAGCGCCAAGTCTTCCGCAAGGTCGCCGCTGGCAAGCGGCGCGGTTG
Organism: uncultured Sphingomonadaceae bacterium; assembly: GCA_947489315.1. Classification (GTDB taxonomy): domain Bacteria; phylum Pseudomonadota; class Alphaproteobacteria; order Sphingomonadales; family Sphingomonadaceae; genus Parasphingorhabdus. The sequence goes on along the minus strand of CANLCX010000005.1, from coordinate 51,808 downwards.
CAAAAATCTGCCATGGAAAGGCCATGCCAGTTCCGGTCAGCAGCGCAGCACCACCGAGCCTTGTCATTCCCCGTTGGCGAACGAGGTTTTTCACCAACATGGCAAAATTTGATATTTGAACAACAGGTGGCGCTTCGGCCACGCTAAAAATAAGATTGGTTGCTTGGACCGGAATAGATTTGCGCATGGCCGCTAATGCCAGTTTCGCTGCACTATCGTTGTTCAACGCGCAGTCTGCATCCAGTACAATCACGCAATCCGGAGGATCAGCGGCTAATATATCCCGCCCCCAAGCCAGCGCATATCCTTTGCCGCACAGCGTTTCATCGGTCCGCTCAAATGCTTCCGCGCCAGCTTCCCTGGCCAATTCAGCGGTATTGTCACTGCAATTATCCGCTACAACTAATATACGGGTTCCTACCGGAATATTTTCGCGCAGCGACGATAGAGTTCGAACGATAATAGAGGCCTCATTATGAGCTGGGATCAATATGGCTATTGAGTGATCGGCAGTGGATTCATTCGAAACTGAGTTTCTCCAATCCCGGCTGCGAAGCAGACCGAATAACAGTTCCAATGTAAAAATAGCGAAAAGAAGAATAAATGGGATCGCCAAGAGCCAGGATATAATGGACAGCCCGTTCTCAAAAACCGTCATAAATCCCCATTATTTTTACGCGAAACGCTCGCATCGGCCTGATGTCCGTGATGATGCAAACCAGGATTGGGGGGAGGGTCAAATATTCTCTGCTTCCCTTTGTTGTTATAGCCCTCGGTCGGTTTTAGCTGTTGGCCATTGCCTAATTCGCCGCCGGAACAATTAAGCATTTTGTTGATACAATGGGCCGTCCACAACGCCAGCGCTTCATCATCCCAGGCACCAAACCAATCTGTGTGAAATGTTGAGCCTGGCTTTGCCGGTTTCATGCCGGGCATATAGTCCGAGGACAGATGCCAACTTGGATTTTCCGGATCCCATATTCCTGAACGATCCAAGGTGTCATCCGTTTCATACCAAGCGCCTAGCGTGAATGTAGGCATTTTATAAGGATGGGATTTTGGGCATCTCGGCCTGCCGTCTTGTCCATAGCTGGTATAGGCAACATGGGATCGATGATCATCACTATCCAGGTTACGGCCATCCCAACAACTTGGTGCATTAATTACTGCACCAATTCTGGCGCCATTCGGGCAATTCTGCGCAGCTGTTACGATATCAGGATATTTACCAGACTTGGCGCCCGGTCCACTACAATTAAAATAGCCATTCCCCGTTTTCTTGCCCGATTTATCCAACATATCGTGACCGAAGATAAAGCGAAGCCCCCTCGGGACACCGACACATTTTTTTATAGATTTGTCGCCTCGAGCAATACAATTTTCTGCAGTATCCGGTAGACGCTTGTAATAAATGCTAACGAACAATGGCTTCACAACCTTTCCCCGTCCATTCATCATCGCTGGCATCCAGTAGGCAGAACGGTTTAGTCGGTTGTTACACGTGCTGCCTCCAGTTTTGCGCAGGCTTTCATATGTAGAATGCGCATCCGCAGCTGTGTTGCCAAAAAATTGATGCAAATGAGATTTGCCGGGTTCACCGGGATATACGATCGGATCATCATAGCTCAGTTGGCCCGCACTACAGATAAAGCGAAAGGCACCGACAACGTCAGGGGCGGCGCTTGGGGGTATTCTTCCGTGTCCCCACCCGGGGACATAGTCTGGCGTCACATCGAAATTGCTCGGAATTGACGGAAGCTCAACGCCCTCCGGCATCGCAGCTTGCTCCGCGACTGCGGGGCCAGCTATGAATATCACCATCAAGGCTGGAACAGTCCTGAAAAAATCCATGGTCGAGGTTAAGCCTTTCATGGCGACGAGTTTAACATGCGCGTTAGCGTAACAAATCTGTGATGCCGCGTCACGATGATTATCCCCTACATAAAATCTTGAAATTAATGGAATTTCAGCGGCCTCGGATTAAATATATCATCACTATTGCTAGCTAAGGTGGCCACATGTATCGAACAGCGCATTGATTTTACCGGAGATATTGGCATGAGCCGCGATTATTTTTTACAGAAACGTGTATTGGTCACCGGCGGCTGCGGTTTCCTTGGCTCCCATCTTATCGACCGGTTGATTGAGCAGGGACACGAAGTCCTTTGCGTCGATAACCTGTTTACCGGATCAAAGAGCAATATCGCCCATTTGCTGCAGCATCCCCGTTTTGAATTCATGCGGCATGATGTCTGCTTGCCGCTTTTTGTCGAGGTGGACGAGATTTATAATCTCGCCTGTCCGGCTTCTCCAATCCATTATCAGCATGATCCCGTGCAAACTACCAAGGTTTCCGTCCATGGTGCGATTAATATGCTGGGCCTAGCTAAACGTCTTAAATGCCGGATTTTGCAAGCATCAACGAGTGAAGTCTATGGCGACCCCGTTGTTCATCCCCAGACCGAGGATTATTGGGGTAACGTCAATCCGATTGGCATCCGCTCCTGCTATGACGAAGGCAAGCGCTGTGCTGAGACCCTGTTTTTCGACTATCATCGGCAGCATGCTATAGAAATAAAAGTGGCCCGTATTTTCAACACCTATGGCCCTCGCATGCACCCTTCGGACGGCCGGGTCGTATCCAACTTCATAATGCAGGCAATAAGAGGCGAAGATATAACCATTTTCGGTAATGGCAGCCAGACTCGCAGCTTTTGCTATGTCGATGATCTGGTCGATGGTTTGATGAAGCTAATGGGTAGCCGGGAAGGATTTACTGGGCCCGTGAATATCGGCAATCCTAATGAGTTTTCCATTCGTGAACTGGCTGAACTGGTCGTTGAAATGACCGATTCTGGCTCAAAAATTATCGACCTGCCGTTGCCGCAAGATGATCCAAAGCAACGTCAACCCAATATTGAGCTAGCGAGATCAGAACTCGGTTGGGAGCCTTCCATCGAGCTGAAAGAAGGTTTGGAAAAAACAATCGCCTATTTCGAGAAACTCGATAAAATGCCTGCTCACGTCTGATTGCCAATTAATTCCGCCAAATATTCGCGATATTGACGAGCAATATTTGACCAGGAAAAACTGGTCGCACGGTCTGATATCTTGGCTGGCAATGCATCTCTTGCGGCCAATGCGCTCGTAAGCGCTTTCGTTACAGACGGAATATCCTGCGTATCGACTAGAAACTCTTCGTCACCAACAATCCAGCGCAGGCGAGGGGTATCGTGACCCACAATCGGCAAGCCACAAGCCATGGCTTCGGGAAAAACATTTCCGAAGGATTCAAGCAACGACATGTGCAAGAACACATCTGCCGACTGATAAAGTGTCGGCATTTGATCGGGTGTCACGGTTAGTTGGGTGAAACGGTCGGGTAGTAGCTCTGCGGCCAAAGCTTTTACTTCCTCACGCATCGGTCCGTCGCCAGCGACCACAAGATGGGCATCGCCCATTGGCGCGACAGCCCTGATACCGTCCATGACCCGCTTTGTGGGAATGAGCGCACTGACCATCAATATGACTTTACGATCAGCGGGGAACCCTAACGCGGCTCTGTCACCGGTTCCTAATTTAAATCGATCGATCGAGATTCCATTAGGAATAAGGGCGCAATTCCAGCGATCCTTGTTGGTCTCGTAATAGTCCGGATTGGTGCAGACGAGCCCGTCGCAGGAAAAGAACCGATATTCCGCATCATTGGAAACCGCCGGCCATTCACCATTTTGTGTCACGAACAAGTTCAAGGGCTTTTTTCCGCCCAAAACTGGGCGGCGCAGAACCATGTTAGTAAAGGGAAATGAGCAGGTCAGTACTGCGTCAAAATCCGATGGCTTGTATCGTAAGGCCAAGTTTGCCGCAAATGTGGCTTCTTCATACACTGTTTCGCTGCGAAAGAGCGGAATGGAAGGGAATTTCTCAAAGTTTTCGCGACGGATTGAACTGGCATGTATGAATTTATAGGGATCATCAGGCCGGGCTTGCCCGGATCCGATAACTGTTACGTCATCACCGGTTTTTGCTAGTTCTGCTGCGACGGATAAAAGGGCAATTTCTGCACCGCGTTCATATTTATGAAAGCCCGGCAGAGCGAATAACAATCTCATTATAGCTAAATCCCCGATATTTGACGCTTCGTTACCGCAACAGCAGACGAAATCAAACGCGTTAATTATGTTTCGCTTCCGAGGTCGAGGGATTAAATTTGACCAGCATGTCCTTCAATGCAAAGGCTACAATGGCCGGAGGGCGCACGCATATCTTCCATTCTTGTATTGGTCATCATCATAGCGATAAGCTTAGCTGTCGCTTTCATAAATGCCTCGTAGCTCACACCAAAATAGAAACGGCCTAGCCAGCTGGTACTTCAACGGCTTTCTTTATGACATCTGGCGCTTCTGCCGCCTCATCCTTCTCCTCAGCTGGAGAAAAACCGCTCTGATACGTAATTTCAGCCTTTGCTTTCGCCTCCGTCAACCGCTGCTTCATGATCTTTGCCATTTCTTCATTGCGAATGGCTTTGACGGCAATCGGCCCAGCTTGCTCGGCATTAAAAGGAACTTTCTGCTGAGCCTTGATAACATTGGCTGTCACAGTCGCACCAGTTGGAATCACAAAAGGTTCGCCAGGAGATAGCGAAACAATCTGCGCCATCATTGCTGGTGGCACTTGAACAGAATCCATTTGAGCGGATTTGCGAGCAAATTGGATACCCATCTCGGTTAGTATCCGTTCAACGTCAGCCAATGTGTTCGCCACTTCCAGCTGTTTCAAATCACCAAGGTTGGCGGGCGCTGGAAAAATGATCTGATCAACCGCATAAACTGTGCGATTTGCAAAAGTGAACGGGTTGGATTCCGTATAGCGGTCGATCGCGGCCTGATCCGGGACCTTGATCGTTGTTCCGGCCTTATCCGCATACATACGAACCAACAAAGCTTCGCTAAGTTGGCGTTGGCGGATGAGATAGGAAGGATCTTGATCTATGCCACTTTCTTTCGCCGCTTGGGCAAGCAAGCGGCGGTCAACAATTTGCTGTAGCGCTTGTTGTTGAAGGACCTCTTTGTCCGCGCCCTCTGGGACATTTGCTTCGCTCAACGCTGCATTAATTTCTTGCAGCGTTACTTCTTCACCATTCACAATAGCTGCCACTTGACCTTCGGCTGTTTTTTCACAACCGGTAAGCATTACCGCGCCTGCGGTCAGACACATTAACGCGCGTTTTTTGACAGATATAGTGTTCAACATGGTTACTTCTCCTCGAGTTTTGTCCAGTAAAAAGACAAAACGAATCATTGGCTTGTTAGACGACCCATAAAAATATACAGCAACGTACATAGCAACGGAGGGCTGAATTGGAAACCATTTACGATTGGCTAACAGTCGCAATTTTTGGCGGTTTGATAGTATTATTTCTCGACCGTTCGGTCGAGGATGATCCACCTGACCATCTGTGGCAATATCTTGTCGCATCGGTTGGTTGTGCCGGCGCCAATTACCTTGGCAACGAGGGTTACCAATTTGCTGCCGTCGCGGTGATCGCAACGGTTATCACCTTCATTATGATGGTGCTAAAGCCATTTGATAAATTCAAGCAGCCCAAGGAATAGACCGATACTGGACGGGATATAGAACCTGCTAAACGTTGCTTTTTATCCCACTTAGCAAAGATCTTCCCTGCTCATTCATATTCTGGTTCAGCTGAGCCGCAAATTTCGACAGATGTGGCATCGCCTCTTCCATTGTTGGTGCTATCAGCGATGCCCTAACCAAAACGCCATCAGGAATAATACCTCCCAGATTAGCGCGGACAACTGCTAGTCGCTGCTGAGCCCAGGTCAACGGAAATTGATTCCCGATACGGGTCCAGTAGAGAACGTGTTCCGTACGATCACGACCAGTGGCCGTGAAGACGTTGGCTGATATGTTCCCGCCCAAACCATCTTCGATAGCGATAGGGCGAGTGGCCGTCAGATTATATCCGCCAGCAGGATAGCAGATTTCAGGACGATGTACTTGCAAAACGCCGTCTTGCGTGTTGCTATAGGCCGTCAAGAACATGATAGATGGGTCTTCGGGGGCAGAATAAACCCGGGTGACAAGATTATCATAAAGGCGATCAGACAGAGCGTCAGGTGGTGGAAGAACAACACCGCTGGAGGTTTTAAACTGCCAGGATCCTATGGTTTCCGGTATCAATTTTTCGAAATCTTCTTTTTTCACCACTGGAAAAATAACTTGCGGTGTACGAGCATAAGCCAAGCCAGCAGCAAGACAAAAGGCACCACCCATGATTAAATGACGGCGATTGACCGCCGATGTTTTTTCTGGTTTTTCATCTGTCATATTGATCTCTGTCTGCGCTTCGACGGTCATGCCGCACTTCCTCTATTCTGGAACCGGCGCCAAATTGGCTCCAACACACTGTCGATCGCAAAGATTGTCAGAACAGCTATCATAAACATCGTGATACCGGCAAAATTATGCATGAACCCTTGAGCCGCGGCCTCTCCATAATGATAAGTCAGCAAGATCAATATGAGAACCCGAATGAAATTGGCGATAATGGCCACCGGAATAATCATGGAACTCAGGAGCAATGAATAGCGCCAATTTGCTTGATGCCGAACATAAATGTAAAATAGCGAGATGGCCGAAAGCGAGACCAAAGAATTGAGCCCTGAACAAGCAGCCGCAACCAGCAATTGGTACTGGCCAATCTGAATCATGACACCCGCGCCGCCAATGGGATATCCTACAATATGCAGGAAGCTGATAGCCGCCTGCGAGATAAGAATCTTTAGCGGCTGCGTGATAAGCGCTATAAGCGTATCAGGCGGCGGGAATACGAACAGCATGTAGAATAGCGGAAACCACATCAATTTCATGGCTGCGCGACCGACAAGGCTATAAAGCGCTATCAGCACCAGGCTATACATTAAATAGCCCTCAATTTCGACGATTTGCGTTATCCGAGCGAACAGAAATAGTGGTAAACATACCGCTGCAAGCAACAAGATCGGTAATGTAGGAGCAGGTTTCATAACTGGTTTCGCAACCAACCATCGCCTGCGTAGCAACCAAAGCCCTGTAAATAGCACGATGGGCCCGTGTGCACCGGTTTCTTGTGACCAGCTTTCTTGCGAAACAAACATCATTGTCGGTATGATGATGGCAACCAGTCCGACAGCCAGCAAAATACTGGAAAAATTCATCGGGGGCATGGAAAATCGTGCAGTTATACTCGTCATATCAATTGATCTCTAGCGCCTTTGGTTCCACAAAACTTGATAGAATTTGCATTAATCGCGTAATTATCTCGACAGCCAAGCGGGCGGCGACATAGGCTGTTCTTGTTCATGGGTAACCTTTGAACTAATAAAATACTGAAATCTATACTGCTTCGTAAACTGAGGCCGTATCATGTTCTGTGAAGAGTTTCCAGAAATACAGGAATTGAAAAAAGCCCCAGCCTGATCTGTGCTAATTCGACACAATCTCAGACAAATTCGTTTATTTGATATGCTATCGTCGATGCAATTTAGATTGTACACGTATCAGCGGTTCACACGATGTAATTTGATTACACTCCGTTTGTTTTCGTGACTATTCGGGTGTAGTGGGCCGCTACACACAAATGGTAAGGATCATATGCGATGTATATCGCCGAACGTTAGAATAAATGAAATTACCAAACGTAGACAAAAAGCCTGAAGGAAATAATAGGCCTGCACGAAGCTGGAGAGCGCGTTGGCGAAGCTTGGTGTTATTCATCGTGCTTTTCTGCCTGATACCGATAGTTGGTCTATTTCTATCATCCACGTCCATCTTCGACCAAGACAACGCGGCTTCAAAACCCGTCGCATCCGTTGCTCTTGACCAGCCATCAGGGGAATCTGTTTCCGGCTTGCCGGGTTTGCCGGATGCTGTTCCCGGCGGCGCAGACGGACTAAACCTCAACCTAACGGCCGAAGACGCGATAAAACTGAATAAAGCTGTGCCGGATTCAAAAGAGCAAATTGTTCCGGCAAGACCGTTTATTGTGCCGACCACTGTTGCCTCGCAACTGTCGCGCAGCACGGCAATTAACTGCCTGACTTCTGCAATTTATTACGAAGCAGCAAGTGAAGCAGAAAGGGGACAAAGGGCGGTGGCTCAAGTCGTATTAAATCGGGTCCGGCATCCAGCCTATCCGAATAACATCTGCGGTGTCGTTTTTCAGGGTTCCGAACGCTCTACCGGCTGTCAATTTTCCTTTACCTGTGATGGATCACTCGCTCGCAAGCCCATGCCGGCTATTTGGAAAAGAGCGCAGAAGTTTGCTGCGGATGCAATATCAGGAACGGTTGAGAAAAGCGTTGGTACGGCGACACATTATCATACCGTTTGGATCGTACCATATTGGGCAAAAAGTCTCGACAAAGTCAAAACTGTCGGCTCGCATATTTTTTATCGCTGGACTGGCTATTGGGGCAAACGCCAAGCATTTTCACAGCGATATGTTGGTGAAGACTTATCAGAAACTAATGACGAAGATAGCGAAGCTGAAGCCATGATGGAATATGTACTGGATGAATCATTGTCCGATGAACAAACTAACTACGTACCTGCGGTGGATCCAATCATAGCGCCAAAGTTTGAGGCAGCGCCAAGTGAGGCTACCATCATGGTTGAAAGCGATATTGCCGCAGATAACAATGACAGCGCCCTTGCTGCGGATAATGATAAGGGTACTTTAATTCTGGACTAACATTTTGGATCGCTAATTATAGTTCAGTTATTGGTTGTGAATATGTTGGAAGAACGGGTGATTTGATTGACTGTTTTGCAGCCTAAACATTTTGTTCAATTCCTGTAAAAACTCTCGAAAACCCTAGACTTACCTGTCCAAGATCGATATCTGCCCTCTTTTCAGGGTGGGTAGTATGGCAGAAAAAGAAAAATCCGGATTTCTTGCGACGATACGCAGCAACATTATACCTGTCGCGGTTGCATTTGCTTTGTTCATTTTCTTGTTTCTGTTGCCGCAATCGGTATTTTATCGGGGGCTGGTTTCCTTATTGGCCGAGTGGCAGTTTTCCTGGTTTGGCAACTATCTCCCAATTTTGACCGTTATTTTACCGGTTCTGATTTTGACATTGCTACTGCTTCTTATCTTCTGGCTAATATTCAGGCTCAGAAAAAAAGATGACGAAGATGAGCCGGAACTGTCCCTCGCCGAGCAAGCAAAAAACGCATTGGCAAAAGCCCGGATGTCAATGCTCAGCTTCTTTGTGCTTACTGCATTGTCGGTAATCGCAGTGATTGTAACATTAGCATTGATGATCGCTCTCCCCAGCGACAGTGGTAAAGTTCAAAAAATTAGTGTCGGAAGCATTCCATTTACAGAACCGAAAGAGGGCAGGGCAGAGCTTGATGGCGTTCTAGATTGGCAAAAACTGGCAACGATAAAACGCAACCTGGTTTTCGCCAGCCAACGCACATATTTCATCCCAATTGTGAGCCAAATAGCCGATCGGAAATCGACGCGATATTTTGTGCAAGTATTTCGGCCGGAATTCGTTTTGCCAAGAAACCAGATGCCTGGTCGAGCGCCAGAACGGGAACATCTTTTGGAGCAAGGCTTGATAACGCCCACTAAGGACGGACCTAGCGGCTTAGTCTCTGGCGTATTGCGGCAAGATGGCTTGCCAGACGAAATTGTCATGCTGTACGAAAAAGCGGGCTTAACAGTCCATCCCGATCACCATGTTCTTTACCGGAAAGCATCTGACATGCGTTGGCCCTATTGGGGAGCGGCTTGGGCTTTTTTATTGTTCGGTATTTGCGCTCTTTTGATTGGCCTCTTTCAAAGACGCCAATATAAGCGCCTAAAAGACGGTATCGACGGCTCCTGACATGATTAATTAGCCGTTTACCCTCTTACTGAAGGGTTCTCCAATAGTGGTGCGGCTATTGTAGCTGCATGATATTGCAGCCCATAAATTTGTTATTGAGCAGTCTAACGCTGTGCGGAGCTATGCTGGCTGCATTGCAAGTATCTGTATTTTCAGCCACGCCACCGGCATCTGCCTTGACGGCGTCGTTGGAGATGAACGCGTCGCAAATTACGAATGCCAGAGCTGGTGATAAACATATTGTCGACCGCGCAACCGACGGCCTTTTCTACATCGATGGGAGCATCAATGATGTTCCGATAAAATTCGCGATTGATACCGGCGCATCCGTCGTCGTTCTTAACGCAAATGATGCTGAACGCATTGGTTTAAAGTCTGAGCGTTCTTCTACCCATCATATTAGAACTGCTGCGGGCTATAGCGCCATGAAATGGTCACACGCCGACAATCTAATGATTGCCGGAAAGAGGCTTGGAAAAATTGATGTTGCCGTGATGGAAGGCGGACCGAAAGTTTCCCTTCTCGGGCTAAATGCGATCTCGCGTCTTGAAACCGTGGTTATAAAAAACAACCAACTGATTATCGAGTAACCCTAAATAGCTGCTATCTTTCGCCGGCCTCGACGGAGAGCTGAGCCAATCAGCGCAAATCCAAATATAAACATCGCCCAAGTCATGGGTTCAGGAACCGGAGAGATAACCGGGGGATCTACAAAAGGAGGATCATTCGCGGGAGGATCAATCACAGGATCAGGGTCGTTCAACGTGCCTGGGCTACCGCCGGTCGAACCTCCGCCAACACCGCCTGGATTCCCAGGAGTGTTTCGCGGAGTGGTTCCAACGCCGCCTGGTCCGGGATTTAATATGCTGCCAGGAACCGTCTGAGCATCAGCCAATTCTGTTGGCAAATCACCAAATTGTGGCACAGCGGCCGTCGGATTATTTCCACCGCCGCCTTGGCGAGCAACATCTCGTGGATCAGACGGTATAAAACGTGATCTCAGCCTACGTTCTGGATTGTCATTATTGTAACCTAGTAATCGATTTAACAAGGCGTCTGCCCCGCCGATGGTGAGATAGGTAACCGGTAATTTTTCTGGGACTGCCGTGAAAACGAAGGGGGTCTCGGTCTCTGGCACCCACATGGCGCGATCATTATAGGGAAATAGCGACGCCAAACCGACGGCCGAACCAAATATTATGATTGCAGCACGGCGACGGCGATTAGCAGATGCGATTAATCCGTTCAGATTTTCCGACAAAATTCAATTCCCTGAGAAAACAAGCCACGAGGCTCATTGATAATTAAGTGTTTATTAGCCAAATTTTTCGATTTTGCAATGTCGTTTACCAATATCGGTCATTTCAAATGTACTTTGTTGTAAAATCACTGCTAACGCGGCGCGCAGCTGGGTTGCGGTCGTTCTTTCTCCTTAAGTTAAGTGGTAGGGTGCCTTTAGTTGATTTTGGCGCATTCAGCGGTAACCTAAAACGAAATTGGGTTCAAACCGGTTGCAACGATTGGTTTTATGTATCTCTGTGGATGTATGCTTAGGATCGGTCACCGAAAATATTGGGCACAATTTCTCAAGCATTAACGATTGGGAAACCAATTCCGGCGCAGACCTGTGTCCGGAGACTTAATATGAACGCACGAAAAATTCGCTATGACGACTCTTTCATCGCTGAAGAAGAAGAGCAAAGCTCAGCGAAAGCCGGCCAAGTTACTTCTGTCAATTCGGCATCCGCAAATTATGTCCCGTCGCCAGCACGACATTTGCAGCAACAACTTGAAGAGCAGTTAAGTGGTTCCGTTGCCGCCAAACCCTTCGAAAAATATAGCGGACTTTCAAGTATCTCTATTATCGTCGGTAGCAGCTTGCTCCTCTGGGTTGGTTTGATTTCCGCGGGATTATCGGTTTTCAGTTAAGCCTTCTCAGTTCTTATATTCTGGTTGATTGATGACGTTCCCCCAAAAGAAAGCCGTCTAATGGTAGACGCTGTCCCAGGCCCTTGGATAATTTCGAAAATCATTTCTCCGCATAAACCTCTTGGGAATGTGAGAGGTCCTTCGGTCCTTGTTACCGCTAAAAACGGGACGTTCTAAAGCCGATAGCCAAAGCTGAAAGCGTTTATGCGCAAGCGTGATGCACAGACTTGTGAGCGAGGGATCGTGCAAATATGGCAGTATCAATCCAGCATTATGAAAATAGTACTTTTGTTCAGAAGACTGTCCCAAATCGGGAAAATAGAGCGGGCAAACTAGCCACGATTTCCCCATTATGTCGGTGATTTCACGCTTTTGGCCGCTCTGATAGCGTCAATTGAACCAGCTACTTTAAAATAAATCAATAATATCAATTAGTTATACTCTTTAGGTTAACAAATCAATAGTTTGTGGCGTTCTGGTCCATTTTGCTCTATCCAAAAATCGGGTTGCACAATCATGTGATATTAAATGGTGCGTTAGTTGGACGAGAGTTACCCTTTTTCAGGACAGCGATTAGATAGCGGAACAACGGAACGTTGGCCCCTTAAATCTGTTCGCCTAAGTCTATATTGTCTTCTGCAATTTCTCGATGTGATCGCGATAGTTGCGGGCTTTTTTCTGGCCAGCTTTTTGCGGGAAGACAAATGGCTGTCACCACAAGGCTATCATATCGTTTTGCTGGTAGTTCCTATCTTTGTCATGTTCGCTTTCACGCGAGACTCATACTCGATTGATTCCTTGAGAAGCCTTTCCGAAAGCGTTCGCCGCCCGTTTTCGGCGCTATTTGCGACCGCGTTGGTTGTGATGATGTTCACATTTTTCTCTCAGACAGGCACAGATATTTCACGGCTGGCGTTTGCTTTCGCATTTACTGCCAGCGCAGCTTTATTAGCTGTCGGCAGATTGATCGTGCACCAAGTAATTTGGTGGAAACTTCGCGGGATTGTCATAGACCAATTGCTGATACTTGATGGCGTGCCACCAATCGCATTCGAGAAGGGCATGTATTGTGTCGATGCTCAGGCTGAAAAACTATATCCAGACCCTATGGACCCTCACATGCTCTCTCACTTGTCCGAGGTAGTGAAGGGCTATGATCGTATTATCGTTGCATGCACACGTGAACGAAGATCCGATTGGTCGCTATTTCTCAAAGGCTCTGATGTTACAGGCGAATTGCTAGTTAGCGGAGCCAATAATCTTGGCGCAATCGGCTTAGGTGATTTTGATGGCAATGATACTTTGGTCGTTTCCAGAGGCACCTTAAGTTTAGTCAATAGGCTGAAGAAACGTGCTTTTGATCTGGCAACTACCGTCCCGTTACTTATTTTTCTAGCTCCATTGCTGGTAATTGTTGCCATAGCTATCAAACTGGATAGCCCAGGCCCGGTCTTGTTCCGCCAGCCACGGGTCGGGCAGGGAAACCGCATTTTCAACATTTATAAGTTTCGCAGCATGCGGTCAGAAAATGGCGATAAAAATGGGGACCAGTCCACACAATTAAATGATCAACGGATAACCCGCGTCGGTAATTTTATCCGCAAGACCAGTATCGATGAATTGCCACAGCTGATAAATGTCTTGCGGAGCGAAATGAGTATCGTCGGTCCACGGCCCCACGCTTTGGGCTCTCTAGCTGGTGACAAGCTTTTTTGGGAGATCAACCAGCGCTACTGGCTGCGTCACGCTCTGAAACCCGGGATTACTGGCTTAGCTCAGATCAGGGGCTTTCGCGGCGCTACCGATCGCCAGGAAGATCTTGAAGCGAGACTGCAATCTGACTTGGAATATCTTGAAGGTTGGCGGATGTGGCGCGACGTTACAATCTTATTCGGAACGGCAAAGGTACTGGTTCATCCGAATGCTTACTAAACTGAAGTAAGCGATCGACCTATTTTACAGTTAAGATAACGCGCTGTGTGGCGATGTCCGCGGTACCCAAAATGGCATAAGAAGGCTGTCGGGCAAGGTCCTCTCATAGATATATCGTTACAGACTATGTTTTAGTCATCTCCGATATCTGCATCGACCAAGCCATAACGGTCACAATAAGAACCGGGTAAAGCACGTCGATTAGGGCTTGCGTCAGCTAGGCCCGCTATGTAATGCCGCGCTTCATATTGAGGTGCGGTGGCAGAGTGGTCGATTGCTCCAGTCTTGAAAACTGGCGGGCCAGCAATGGTCCCGAGGGTTCGAATCCCTCCCGCACCTCCACCCCCAGAAAAACAACCGCTCAATATCCCGAAAGCTCAAATTAGCGAGATTAGAGCAATAGTATGGATCCGCATCAATCGCCGGTTCTAGCCGAGAGCGTACCAGCGTCCTCCCTCTCAAAGCGCAAAGACTTTTATGCAGATGATTTTTGCAAGAACAAATACTGCAACATCAAAAACGCGAGCCAACTGAAAAAATCATATTATAGCTCTCCAACCGATGGATTATCAGGTAACTGGTTTACAATCTGCGATATTTAGGGATTTCCCTGAGATTGAGTTTGTGCGATAACATATTGAAGAAGGGAAGTTTTTCATGCGTTTCACCACCGCGATTGCTTTTAGCGCGCTTGCATTTCTGACGATACCGTCGAGCCCCGGCAACAATAGTGCGACGGCACAATCAACGACAAGTTTTGATAATTATATGCAAGAGGTCGAGCGAAAGGCCTTGCAGCAAGGGGTCAGCCAACGAACTTTGGATCGTGTTTTACCCAGCCTTACCTACAATCCACGCGTAATTCAGCTAGACCAGGCACAGCCTGGAGGTCGCCCGAATAGCGCGATCCCGCCTTTCGCACCTTATAAGCGCCGCCATGTCGATGCGGCACGGATTAACGGAGGAAAGGCGAAATATCGTCAGCTCATTTCAAAACTTGCTGACGTAGAACGCGAAACCGGTGTCCCAGGTCCGATGATCATGGCCATTTATGGACATGAGACTAATTACGGCAGGATTACGGGCAATTTTGATATACCTCGCGCGCTAGCGACGTTGGCTTATGAAGGTAGACGGCGCACCTTGTTTGAAGCAGAATTTTTGGCTGTCCTAAAGATGATTGACGGCGGTGTGCCTCAATCTGCCATGAAGGGCAGCTGGGCAGGGGCCATGGGCAAACCGCAATTCTTGCCGTCGGTCTATCTCAAGCTAGCCAAGGATGGCAGCGGCGATGGTTATGCCGATATCTGGAATAGCGAATATGATGCAGTTGCATCGATCGCCAATTATTTTGTGAATGCCGGCTGGCGGCGCGGAGAGCCTTGGGGAATCGCTGTTCGGGTTCCGGCATCGCTCAACCGCACAGCCATCGCAAATAAAACAAAAGCGGTTCGTTGCCCGCGCGTTCATGAGCGTCACAGCCAATGGAAGAGCATGGCAGAATGGCGGGCACTAGGTGTCGCTCCGGCAACCGGGAGTCGGCTTAGTAATGAAACATTGGCAACATTGCTTGAACCAGATGGACCAGGAAAGACCGCATATTTACTAACCGGCAATTATCGTGTGATATTAGACTATAATTGTTCAAATTTTTATGCGTTATCAGTGGGGCTATTGGCAGATGAAATTCGCAGTTAAGCTTTTTCAAGTTGGCGTCGTTACCGCACTTCTGACAAGTTGCGGGACCATTGACGGCGTCAATGACAATGCCGATAACCGGATACCGCGTGCTTCATCGCAGCCGTCTATTGCCAGCGTAGCAGACTTTCCGATAAAGATCGGAAACCCCTATAAGGTTGGTGGCAAGACTTATACGCCGGAAGATGTCGCGAGCTATGATGAAGTCGGCTATGCAAGTTGGTACGGGCAAGAGCTCGCCGGGAATGCAACCGCCAATGGCGAGCTTTTCAATCCTGATGGTATAAGTGCGGCGCATAAAACGCTGCCCTTGCCGAGCTATGTTGAGGTTACCGCCTTAGATACCGGAAGAACCATCCTCGTCCGGATCAATGACCGTGGTCCCTTTGCGAATGACCGCTTGATCGATCTATCGCATGGCGCTGCCAAGCAGCTTGGTATTGATCGCCAGGGCGTTGCGGGTGTGCGGGTCCGGAAAGTAAACCCCAACGAACAGGAACGCGCAGAGCTTCGCAAAGGTAATACTGCGACCCAGCGTATCGACACTCCGGACTCATTGCTTTCCATCCTTCGGAAAAACCTCGCTAAACTGCCGATGGCTAAAGCCCCTGTGCAGCAAGCATCTGCGCCGGTTGCCACGCCACAGGTTAATCGCAGCGGTGTTGGCGCATCCTATGTTCCGGCATCTGGAAGCGCGCCAGTATCTTCTGGCGATAGAGACGGTAAGTTCATTGTCGAACAGGCAGGACAGCGCGCTACTGTTTCGCCCAAAACGGCACCCAGAGCCAACGTGGCCGCCAAATCAGGCCGATATGTCGTACAGGTTGCCGCTTTCTCCAGTAAAAGCCGAGCAGATACCATGGCGCGCAAAATCGGCGCTAAAGTGGTTTCCGATGGAACGCGCAATATATGGAGGGTTCGCTACGGACCCTATGCCAATGAAATTGATGCAAAAGCGGGACTCGCGCAGGCGCAAAAGCGCGGCTATAACGGAGCAAGAATCCTGCGCGCAAATTAGTCTGGCGCAGGACGCCACATCTGATTTGAAACCGGGATATTAATGAACAAAATTTTTTGGGCTTCACTGCCGCTTATTGCCATTTCTTCCGCTGTCATCGCGGCGCCCAAATATGAAACGGAAGCGCCTATCGCCTATATGACTGATCTGTCATCCGGCGCGATATTGTTCGAGAAAAATGCCGACAAGCAAATTCCGCCAGCATCCATGGCCAAGATGATGACTGTCTATGTGGCGTTTGATCAGATTTCGAAGGATAAACTGAAACTCGATCAAAAGGTCGCTATCCAGCGCGCAACTTGGCAAAAATGGCAAGGGCAGGGGTCTACCATGTTCCTCGGCGTGAATGACAACCCGACAGTGAAAGATTTGCTACATGGTGTCATTACGCTGTCCGGAAACGATGCCAGCGTGGTTCTCTCCGAAGCCATTGCCGGTACCGAAGAAAATTTCGCAGATTTAATGACGAAGACCGCAAAGCGCATCGGGATGAAAAATAGCCGATTTGGCAACAGCACCGGATGGCCTGACGAAGGCAAAACCATGGTGACTGCCCGGGATCTTGGCACGCTAGGCAAGCGCCTTTCCGACGACTTTCCAAAGCTTTACAAGCAATTCTTTGGGTTAACTGAGTTTACATGGGGCAAAACAAATAGTGGTGACCCGATAACACAGCCTAATCGCAATCCTTTACTCGGTAAGATCGCCGGAGCAGATGGCCTGAAAACCGGCCACACAGAAGAAGCTGGCTTTGGTTTTACCGGCTCCGCGGAACAGCAGGGGCGACGAATCGTTTCAGTTCTGGCTGGGCTGAACAGCTATAGCGGCCGAAGCAACGAGTCCGTTAAATTCATGAATTGGGGGTTTAACGCTTGGGAGACAAAGGCTCTGTTCAAAAAAGGGGCGAAAGTCGAAAGCGCAGACGTTCAGTTGGGCGATTCCTCCTCGGTTGATTTGGTCGCTCCCAAGGATCTTTTCGCCACTTTGCCAAAGGGTTCTGACAGCGATCTCTCGATGAAGGTGCGTTACAACGGGCCAATTAAAGCACCCATCAAGAAAGGTCAGCAGATAGCAACCTTGATCGTTTCTACAGGCGATGCAGGCACCCAATCCATGCCGCTGGTTGCGGCGGAAGCCATAGATGAAGCCGGTTTTTTTGGTCGCGTCTGGGCTGGGTTGAAATCACTATTTGGTCTGGGATAGCAGGATGACAGGACGCTTCATAAGTCTCGAAGGCGGAGAGGGGACGGGTAAGTCCACACAGGCAAAAGCCTTGGCGAGCACACTCGAAAGCAAGGGTATCAAGGTCCATCTCACCCGTGAACCAGGCGGAACGCCAGGCGCAGAAGTAATCCGTAGCCTCCTGTTGACTGGCCAAGAGGACAAATGGAACATGCGGACCGAAGCGTTGCTATTTGCAGCAGCGCGGGCCGAACATTGCCAATCATTGATTAAACCCGCCCTTGAAAGGGGCGAATGGATTATCAGTGATCGGTTCATCGACAGCAGCCGCGCCTATCAAAGTGTGAGCGGTCAATTGAACGACGAAGATATCATGGCGCTTCATAAAGTAGGCAGTGGCGGCCTGATGCCTGATCGCACGTTCATCCTTGACCTGCCGGAAGACGTCGCTGCCCGCCGCGCTGATGCCCGCGATCGTGGTGATAGTGATAGGATTGGCGGCCGGGACAGTGATTATCATCGTTCGGTCATGGCCAAATTTCGCGGATATGCTGATGATGAACCCAATCGAGTCAAACTGATTGATGCGGCACAGTCGCCAGAGGATGTTACAGCAAACCTGCTGCAAAATCTGACCGATCTGTTAGATTGACGGCATGACGTCATTCTTAGGCCATGACAAAGCACAGCGCATATTTCGCCAGTCCTTTGATAAAGGAACGCTCCATCATGCATGGATTTTAGCAGGGCCAAAAGGCCTCGGAAAAGCCGGTTTTGCTAAACAAGCAGCCCAGTTTCTATTGGATTCACATAAGGGCGATATATATCCCGAAAATGGTTTTAATCTTGATGATATGAGCCAAGGCGCCAAACTACTAGCCGCTCGCTCTCATCCGGACTTCAGGCTCGTCCAGCGAGGCGGAAAAACGGACAAGGAAGATAAAAAGGCGCGGGAAGAGGGTATAGATTCCCTTGAGGAACATGAGCTGAAGCGCAATATCTCGATTGCCCAAATTCGCGGCTTGCAGCCGTTGTTTGCGACCCAAGCTTCTATTTCACGTTATCGCGTGGTCGTCATCGACGCGATTGATGATCTCGAGCGCGGCGGCGCCAATGCATTGCTTAAAAACCTCGAGGAACCACCAAAGGACACGGTATTCCTATTGGTCAGCCATACGCCAGAACGCTTGCTTCCGACGATCAGATCACGATGTCAGATATTACGTTTTGATCCACTGAATGATGATCAAATGCGGGAGGCTCTTTCGACTCTTGCTCCCAAGTTGGAGCAGACGGAGCTCAACGCTCTGATTGCAGCTGGGGAGGGTGCTCCCGGAAAATCTCTCCAATATATCGACGCTGGTCTTGCTGAGTTGGAAAGTCTTGCACATGATATTATGCGCACTGGCGATAAGAATAACCAAATTAAGAGCGACTTAGCGCGTAAATTATCATTGAAGGCAGCGACGCCGCGATATCAGGCCTTTTTATCCCGTGCCCCCAGCTTGATGGCGCAGCATATCAAGACGGCCGCAACCAACTCCTCATTCAGCGGTTCCGGCAAGGCAATTGACACATGGCGGGAGGCGAGCGATTTAGCGTCGATGGCTATTCCAAAAGCCCTTGATAATCAGGCCGTGATATTTCGCCTAGGCAGCTTGATGGGATCGCTTGCCGAACCCGACAGGCACGCATAAAGAGGAGCGATAATCGGTAGTTTTTGCCGGGATTCGGGAAAGCAATTCATGTCCAAACCAATATATATCACCACGGCCATTAGCTATCCCAATGGCCCACCCCATATCGGCCATGCTTATGAAGCCATTGCGACCGATGCAATTGCCCGGTTCCAGCGGCTTTCTGGCCGAGAGGTGCGTTTTCAGACGGGCACTGACGAACATGGCCTGAAAATGGCGCAAGCTGCCGCGGCAAAAGGAATTGAACCACAAGAATTAGCCGATGAAATGGCTAATCAATTCATTGTGATGTGCAATAAACTTAATATTTCATATGACCGGTTCATTCGAACAACAGAAGCGGAGCACCACAAAGCCAGTCAAGCCATTTGGCAAGCGATGGAAGCGAAGGGCGACCTCTATCTCGACAAATATGAGGGCTGGTACTCGGTTCGCGACGAAGCCTATTATGACGAAAGCGAACTGATTGAGGCCGAAGGGGAAGGGGGAGCGAAAGAAAAGCTGTCTCCCCAAGGCACTCCGGTTGAATGGACTGTAGAGGAAAGCTGGTTTTTCCGACTCTCCAAATATCAGGATCCCTTGCTAAAGCTCTTCAAGGACAGTCCGGAATTTCTTAAACCGGATAGTCGCCGCAATGAGATGGTCAAGTTTGTCGAGGGCGGTTTAAACGATCTGTCTATTTCCCGAACCAGCTTTGATTGGGGCGTAAAAGTCCCAGGCAGCAACAATCATGTGATGTATGTTTGGGTCGATGCGCTGACCAACTATCTCACTGGACTGGGCTATCCTGAGCAAACCGACCTTTATCCTAAGTTTTGGAGCGAAGGCGGCGATATTACGCATATTATCGGCAAAGACATTGTGCGTTTTCATACCATTTATTGGCCAGCCTTTCTGATGAGCGCAAATTTACCGTTGCCCAAACAGGTATTCGGACATGGGTTCCTGCTCAATCGCGGCGAGAAAATGTCGAAATCGGTCGGCAATGTTGTGGATCCGATAGCCCTGGCCGATGCTTTCGGTGTTGATCAATTGCGCTATTTTCTCTTGTCTGAGGTTATTTTTGGAAAAGACGGCAGCTATTCCGCCGAGATGATCGTGACAAAGACCAATGCAGACCTTGCTAATAATTTTGGCAATCTGGCGCAACGCAGCCTTTCCATGATAGCCAAAAACTGTGAAGGCAAAGTGCCCTCAGCCGGGCCGAAAACCGCGGCGGAAGAGCAACTTATCGGTGATTTGAAATCTTGCTTCACAAATATAAACACGCTGATGGAAAATGGAGAATAT
This sequence comes from uncultured Sphingomonadaceae bacterium, assembly GCA_947489315.1. Classification (GTDB taxonomy): domain Bacteria; phylum Pseudomonadota; class Alphaproteobacteria; order Sphingomonadales; family Sphingomonadaceae; genus Parasphingorhabdus. The sequence goes on along the minus strand of CANLCX010000005.1, from coordinate 31,160 downwards.
CCGATCCATGCAGCCATTGATCTTCTTCGTGAACGGCTCAGCGCGACCAATCAATATTTTGCCGATCAAGCCCCTTGGGCCTTGCGCAAAACCGATCCAGCCCGGGCTGATACGGTGCTTTACTATACGGCCGAATCCATTCGCCAGCTTGCCATTATGTTGCGCTGGGTCATTCCCGAAAGCTGCGACAAAATGTTAGATCTCTTATCTCAAGGCGCTGAAAATAGATCATTTTGTGACATGGACAATGCAATCGAAACCGGGCTGACGCTTCCTGCACCAAGCGGAATATTCCCGCGTCTGGAAATACCAGTGGCCGAAGGGGAGGGCTAGATGCTCGTCGATAGCCACTGCCACCTCAATTACAAAGGTCTGGTTGAAGAGCAAGGCGCTGTCCTTGATCGCGCGCGTGAAAGCGGCGTAACGGCGATGCTCAACATCTCGACCCGCGAGAGCGAATGGCGCGATATTGTCGCAACCGCAGAACGCGAAAGCGATGTCTGGTCGAGCATAGGTATCCATCCCCATGAAGCAGATGCTCATCCCGATATTGATTTGGCGAAACTGGTCGAGGAGGCGCAACACGAACGCGTGGTAGCCATTGGAGAAACCGGCCTCGATTATTATTATGACCATAGCGACCGTGACCGCCAGAGGCAGAGCTTTCGCACACATATTCACGCTGCGCGAGAAACCGGTTTACCAATTATCGTACACACACGAGATGCAGAAGATGATACGGCTGCGATTATGGCAGAAGAAATGGAGCAGGGCGCTTATACCGGCGTCATCCACTGCTTTACCGCTAGCGAAGACTTCGCCCATAAAGCGCTGAATTTAGGCCTCTATATTTCCATTTCCGGTATCGTCACCTTTAAAAATGCCAAGGATCTTCAGTCTACAGCAGCGAAACTGCCAATAGATCGCCTATTGGTGGAAACCGATGCCCCATTTCTTGCGCCCGTTCCCCATCGCGGCAAAACCGGCGAGCCGGCCTTTGTAGCCGATACCGCGAAGTTTCTCGCCGAACTAAGAGGTGAGGATTATTCTGAGCTTTGCGAGACAACAGCTAAGAATTTCTACCGCTTGTTCAACAAGGCGCACCCCTAAATTTGTCGATGAAGCTCATCATTTTAGGTTGTGGTACATCCTCAGGTGTACCGCGGATCGGTAATGATTGGGGTGATTGCGATCCCAATGAACCGAAAAACCGGCGGAGCAGGGTGTCTATCATCGTGGAAAGTCCCGCAACACGCATCCTGGTCGATACATCGCCGGATCTGCGCGCTCAATTTCTAGCTTGTGGAATTGACGCAATTGACCATGTAATTTGGACTCACGATCATGCCGATCATTGTCACGGTATCGACGACTTGCGACAGGTTTTTCAGAAGAAACGTGAACCTATCCCAGCTTATGCGCGTTCATTTGCTCTGGAAAGTCTCAAGCAACGCTTTGCCTATGCGTTTAGCGGGCATGAATATTATCCCTCTATCTGCGACGGTCGCTTGCTGGAAACAGAAACGGAAATTGGTGATATCGTTGTTAAAACCGTCGATATGCCTCATGGCGGTATAACCTCTGCCGGATTGCGCTTCGAGCACAGTGGAAAGTCTATTTCCTATGCGACAGACTTCGGTGAAGTGACTGATGATATGGGAAAAACATTCAGGGGTAGCGACATTTTCGTAGTAGATGCCTTGCGTCAAAAGCCGCATCCAACCCATGCTCATTTGGATATGACACTCGATTTTATTGCCGCAGTAAAGCCAGAATTAAGCTTACTCACGCATATGGATAAGTCGATGGACTATAAGCGGCTCTGTTCAATATTACCCAAAGATATTCAACCCGCTTATGACGGACTTGTGATAGAGATATAGACGTGACGGAAGATCAGAATATCAATCTTGTTTTTGCGATCGGCGCGATGGTGCTGGTTGCAAGCGCGTTATTTTCGCGTCGCATCGGCTTGGGCGAGATTGTCCGGTCAGTATTGAGCTGGATCGCCATATTTGCGATATTCATCGTTATGTTTTCTTATCAGCATGAAATAGTCGGCGTCTGGAACAAGGTAACCGGAGAATTGACCGGTGCCAATGATCAGCAAGTCGTCGGCGGTACATTGAAAATACGTCAGTCACCAGATGGCCATTATTGGGCAGATGCAGAAGTGAACGGCACGCCGGTTCGATTTTTGATTGATAGCGGTGCCACAACGACCGCCATCAATCTAAAAACGGCACAAGCGGCCAATGTAGATATTAATGAAGGCGGTTTTCCGACTTACTTGAATACGGCCAACGGCACAGTAGAAGCACAGCGCGGCACCATACAGTCGTTACGCGTCGGTCCAATGATGGCATTGGAATTACCGGTCGTGGTTGCGGAAGCATTTGGCGATTCAAACGTGCTCGGAATGAATTTTCTCTCTGAAATGAAGAGTTGGCGGGTAGAACAGGGTGAAATGATCCTAGAACCTCCTGTCGCAAACAATTAATTCTCGGAAAAAAATTGAACTTTGTTCCGAGTTGACGGCTCCGTCTGTGTGCCGCGTTCGCGATTTGCCGGATCACATCAAGCATATTTGTGAAAGTTTGCCCAGCGAGGAAAAAATCGAGACAGATAAATGGGCGGATGATCGACCCTCGTAAGGCGATTGGCTGATCAAATTCTAGTGTCCGCTTTGGGCGCAAAAGCGGACGTTGGCGTTTTGGCAATTTTCGAGATACAAGGATCGACCATCAATTATTCACCGACTGTGGGAATTTTCATGAATGCAAAACGGCTGGGCGGCGAAGTTTTGAGATTGTTGGGTTTCAGAAGCGCCATTCGAAATACGGTATTGGATTTCGATAGCCTAACTCACTCCAACTGCGCATCTATGATCAAGGCGCATCTTTCTGCGAATGGCAATTCTGAGTTTTCTCCTAGGGCATTAGAGCTGTTTGTTGAAACTGAGAAGAAAAGTACCAAGCTGGAAAGCATTAGAAAAGAGCTTGAACGCATTGATGAGCAGTTCTCCACCAATGGTGCCGAGGGTTGGAATGGATGGTCAACACCCGAAGGACAGCTAGAATTGCGTCATCTTGCGAGCAAATTGGAATTGGACTGATCGACTTGAGCTAATGTCCGCTTTCGGGATATTGCTGTCACATCTCTAGCGTCCGCTGTGGGCGCAAAAGCGGACACTCCAATTGTCAGAGTTACCAGTTCGCATCATCTCAATTTGAGGTATTGATTGCCCTCTATGAGATGTCGTTTACTATGTATTCTCGAAACCATAAATTGCGGGGCACCAGGGACATATGCGCGTACTTTTGCTTGATGGTCATCCGGACGACGGGCGATATTCATCTTACTTGCTGCAGGTCTATGAGAATGCGCTTCCTTCGGAGGCAGTTGTCGAAAAGGTCGCTGTGCGCGACATGCAATTTTCGCCGGTACTCAGGTTCGGATATGCAAAGCGCACGGAATGGGAGCCAGATGTCGCAAGTCTAGCCGAACGACTGGATGCGTGCGATCACCTGGTCGTGAGTTTCCCCATGTGGTGGGGCAGCGAGCCAGCCGAACTAAAGGGCTTGCTTGACCGTCTTTTGCTGCCAGGCTTTGCTTTTGCCTACCATGCCAACGATCTCAGGTGGGACAAACTCCTGCAGGGTCGTTCCGCTGATGTTATCGCAACAATGGATACGCCACCGTTCTTCTTGCGTTTGATATATGGCAATGCGCTGATTAAGCGCTGGAAACGCCAGGTTCTCGGGTTCTGCGGGTTCAAGCCGGTTCGGGTCCTAGCCTGTGGCCCGATCAAGAACGGAGGCGCTGAAGCACGTTCAGAGAAATGGGAACGACAGATCAAAAAGCTAGCGAGGTCGATCAAACCGTCTTCCGGTCACACAAAACGACTAAGATTGGATCGATTTCTCCACCGAGATGATTGAGAAATGTGCGGTTACCAACCGTTGTTCTAGGAATTTAAGTTTCAATTTGGCCTGCCGCACACACCGGTCATGCCTCGAAAGAACACAAAAACGCGCGCGGCATAGCCAGAAGCCGATAGATTAACCTTACCCTGCTCGGTGCCATTGGCGGCGCGATGCGCCATCAGCGGAAACCCAATGTAAAAATTTGCTACTTTCGCGATATAGCCGACGCGGCGGTAGTGTCCGCTATGGGCGCAAAAACGGGCTTGAGGATTTTCGTTGAGGCATGAAGGCACATATTGATCATTTCAACTTTAGGCAGCGAGGCAAGTCACTATGATCAGTTCTGGGTTTGTTTAAGCAGCCAAAGAAGATCGTGAAAGAGCAAAGCGCTCGATCGCACATATCTTATGCCGCAATAGCCTTGCGAAATCGCGCTATGCTGTAACTCAAAAACGCAATCCCTATCACGAAGACGGCCAGAAAATTGGGCCAGACAATATCCAGTCCGGCACCACGAAATAAGATGGCTTGAGAAAATTCGACGAAATGTCGCGTGGGCAGAGCAAGCGTTGCGACTTGCAGCCAATCCGGTTGACTCTCGATTGGCGTTAGTGCTCCAGACAACAAATTCATCGGCAAGACTATCAATATTGTCATCAGCGCAAATTGAGGCATTGTGCGGGCTATAGTTCCAAGAAAAACACCTAAGGCACATCCGAAGAAAAGATAAAGAGCGGTGCCGGTCATGAACAGGCCAATTGATCCAGCGATTGGTATGTTCAGAATATAACGAATGACCAATAGCAGCGACAGGAATGACACGATCCAAATGACGAGTCCGTTGGCCCATACTTTAGCGAGAGCAATTTCGAACGGTGTTACAGGCAGGACGAGGAGATGTTCGATCGTACCATGTTCCCGCTCTCGGATCAGAGCCGCCCCTGTAAGTGCAAGCGACAATATGGTTATCATCTCAATCAATAGCGTCATTCCTGTAAACCAGACAGAATTTGCGTTAGGATTAAAGGCAAATCGGGTTTTTAATCGCATAGGCAAGGATTGCTCCTCGTCCGATCCTGTCTCGAACCGGTTGAGTTCATCAGATATGATATTTTGAATATAGCTGGCACCGGTCCGAGCCTGAATGACCAGTGTCGCATCGATATTGAGTTGCATTTCCGGTTTTCGGCCCGCCAATATGTCAGCTTCAAACCCGGACGGGATGACAAGAACAAAGCCGTAGGTCGCATCGTCCATAGCTCGATCAATTTCGCGCGCAGAAATCTGCACGGGATCATCAAATTCAGGCGGCTGAAAGGCGTTTATGATTCGATCTGATAATATCGATTGATCCTCATCGACAATCCCCACAGAGGCATTGTGCACGTCTCCCGAAATTCCGGTGGCCCCTGAATAAATCGCAAGGGTAAAGGCATAGATCACGAACAGGACAAGCACGCGATCATGCATTACGCTGCGTAATTCCTTGATGCCGAGCAGCAAAATATTCTTGAGGGGGTGCACTCTAACGGTCCTGCTTTTGCATCAGCAAATATGTGGGTAGCATCACGACCGGCAGAAAAACCGCGATCGCGCCCAGAAATGGCATTAACTCTGCAAAGCCAAGTCCTTTGGTGAAGGCTCCGACGCTGGATTTCAGGAAATAGGTCGTAGGCCAAATGTCGCCGATCATGCGACTGGTCCCCTCCAGTGAAGATACAGGTGAAATCAGTCCCGAAAAATGCAGGGTCGGTGTCATGGTCAACACCGCGGTGCCGATTATCGCAGCCAATTGTGAACGGGTTAGCGTGGAAACAAATAGGCCTATCCCAGTAGTGGCGGTGACATAGGTCAACGCGCATAGAGTTAGCCCAAAGAAATCGCCTTTGAGCGGTACCTTGAATAGAAAAATGGCCAACAAGACGAGGATCACAAAATTAATCATCGAGATGCCGATATAAGGCAGCTGCTTGCCGAAGAGAAAATCGATCTTACTGGTCGGCGTCACATAAAAATTGGTGATCGTGCCGAGCTCGCGTTCCCGCACGACCCCGACTGTCATAAGGATCGCTGGAATGAAAATCAGCAAAATTGCAATAATAGCTGGCGCTATGGCATAAATGCTCTTGAACGCCTGGTTGTAACGGTAACGCTCCCCGATATCAGCAGCCATTAAGGAGGGCGATTCGCCGTGCAGACGTCTGGCCATATCCTGTAAATAGCTGATATGCTCGGCCTGCACATATCCCAAAATTGTATTCGCCCGGACTGGCATCGCACCATCCACATGCGCGCTAATTTCGGGTTTTGTGCCTGCAATTAACGCTTTGCCAAATCCTGGTGGAATCTCCAACGCCAGCGCTATATCACCCGATTTCAAATCCTCGTCCAATTCGGCCGCACTGCGAGGGGAGGGCTGCTCGGTAAAGTAACGAGATCCGGAAAACCCTTCCAAATATGTCCGGCTTTCTGGCGATTGATCATGATCCAGAGCCGCATAACGCAAATTCTCAACATCGAAAGTAATACCATATCCAAAGATAATCATCAGAATTGCAGTCCCTAGAAAGGCAACTGTCGTTCGAATGGGGTCTCTTAAAAGCTCAAGGCTTTCCCTGTGAGCGACCGCGAGCAATCGTTTAAGACTCACGAAGTTTCTGATGCTTGCGACAGCGGCACTCGTCTCACCATCAGTTGATTTTTGAAAAGATACATCGCCAATTTCGACGTCACTCCGGGTCTTGCTCAGAAAGGCGATGAAGGCATCTTCCAGCGTTTGTGCTCCTACCAAGGATTTAAGAGCCTCCGGCGAATCTGTGGCAAGCACTTTTCCGGCGTCCATGAACGAAAGGCGGTCACAGCGTTCCGCCTCATTCATAAAATGTGTGGATACAAAGATTGTAACGTTCGAATTTCGAGAAAGATCGATCAGTTGTCGCCAGAAATCATCCCGAGCGGCCGGATCGACGCCGGAGGTCGGTTCGTCGAGAATAAGAATTTCAGGTTCGTGGATAATCGCTACGGCCAGTGACAGTCGTTGCCTTACACCTAGCGGTAACTTCTCTGCATTTTCATTTTGATATTCCGAAAGCCCGAACTGATCGACCAGCGTTTGAATCCGCTGGTGAATTTGATCCTCGAACAAATTGAACAGACGCCCATGCAGAACTAGGTTCTGGCGGACCGTGAGCTCGGTATAGAGCGAAAATGCTTGTGACATGAAGCCAACGCGCTTGCGCATTTCAATGGCGCCGGCCTTGGCCGGTGCTCCCAGCAGCCATGACTTGCCTTCGGTTGGTTCCAGTAAAGCAGTGAGCATCCGCATGGTTGTCGTTTTTCCGCACCCATTGGGGCCCAGAAAGCCGAATATCTCACCTCTGCGAATTTCAAAATCAACGCTATCGACGGCGGTAAAGTTGCCGAATTTCTTCGTTAGCCCTTCCGCCTTGATCACAATTTCGCGCTGCTTGTGGTCAAACGGCGGTACTCTTACGTCCGGCTGTTGTTCCTCTGTGCTATCGGGCAGCAATGCGGTATAAGCTTGTTCTAGAGTTTCGCTATGAGTGGACGCTTTTATTTCATCGCTGGACCCTTGCGCCAATATGCTACCATCCACGATCGCGATTAAATGATCGAAGGCTTCGGCTTCATCCATATATGCTGTTGAAACCAGTACACTCATTTCGGGTCGTGATTTTCTCAACCGATCAATCAACGCCCAAAACTGACGACGTGACAGCGGATCGACACCAGTAGTGGGTTCATCAAGGATCAAAAGATCGGGATCATGGATGAGCGCGCAACATAGGCCCAATTTTTGTTTCATCCCGCCAGACAGTTTGCCAGCAGGGCGGTCGACAAATGGTGCGAGCCCGGTGCTGTTGACCAACAAATCAATCCGCGCACGACGCTCTGCCTTTGCTTGACCGAACAGCCGTCCAAAAAAATCCAGATTTTCGAAGACGGACAATTCCGAATACAGATTTTTGCCTAACCCTTGAGGCATGAATGCTATTTTGGGCAAAACTTCCCGGCGTTGCCCGGCATCGGCCATATCCTGTCCCAGAACAAATATTACTCCGGTTTGGATTTTCTTTGCTCCGGCAATCAGCGCAAAAAGCGTTGATTTGCCTACGCCATCGGGGCCAATGATCCCAACGATTTTGCCTTTAGGCAAACGTATTGAAATGTCGGCCAGCGCTTCAATCTTACCATATTGATGGAACAGCGATGCAATTTCCACTGCCGGTTCCAAACCCTGCAATATGTTAGTAGTTGTCTCTTTTTCAGGATGAGAAGCCATCAGCTATGGCGCTCTGTCCGGGAGCTTGACTGCCAGTTTTTGAGGCCATTCGACTGATGGATCGCTGCGAACATAGCCTGTGCCGCGCAACCCCGTTTTTACCTGATTTACATAGCTTTTGAGTAGGGTCTTTGGCAGTGTTAATTTTACACGGAACATAAGCTTTTCCCGCTCATCCGCCGTTTCAACCTGTTTAGGTGTAAATTGAGCTTGAGGAGATACGAAGCTTATTTTCGAGGGAATCACATAATCGGGCAATGCATCAAGTATGATACGAGCATCATCGCCAATTTTGAGCGTGCCAGCATCCGCCGCGGGCAGGAAGATGGTCATATACGTGCTGGATATATCCAGCACAGTCACAACGCGCCCGCCGGAACCAAGCACTTCGCCTTCTTCGACAAGGCGATATAAAATGCGGCCCGATGCCGTTGATGCAAGTTCGTCATCACGCACAAGTGTATCCAAGCGTGTCCGTGCGGCCCTTGCAGCGATGATGGAACTCTGTGCGGATCCGACCACTGCGCGATTCTGTTCGACGGTCGCTGCCAATGCATCCCGCTTTGCTCTTCGCTTATCGACCATCTCCAATGGGGCGTGACCTTTAGAATATAGAAACGAGTCTCGATCGAATTCCTTTTGTGACAACGCCAGCTCGGCTTGGACTTGGGTGACGCCTGCTGCTGCTTGTGTTGAAAGCTGTTGCATTCTTCGGATTTGTGCATTGGCTTCCAATATCTGGGCGTCCAGTTCGGCAGTATCCATTCGAGCAATTACTTGCCCTTTTGTGACCATATCGCCTTCTCGGGCCAAAATTTCCTTCACTCGCCCCGGATATTTCGTAGCGATCTGGATTTCGTCGGCTTCCAGGCGCCCGTTTCCAAAAGCGATACCTTCGGGAAGTTCCGGCGCGCGGTTAAACCAAAAATATACACCCGCGGCCACCGCACTTAAGACAATGACAACAAGAATTATTTTCGCATATTTGTGCATGATATTTTCCCGCTTTCAGGCCGATATTATGTTCAGGGAACCACTGCCGCAGAGGGTCGAGAAATATCGGCACTCTGAACTTCCAGATCTTTTGCTGTAAGGCGACCGACAGCAGCCAGAACTGCATAGCTCGCAACCAACTGGTCCCGCTCAGCCTTGATTTTCATTGTTTGTGCATTGAAGAGATTTTGCTCGGCATCCAGCACATCAAGATCTGTGCGCCGACCCACATTGTTTTCCAGCATAATGCCTTCAAGCGCCAATTGTGCCGCGGTGATTTGGGCGTCGCGGGCCCGAATGACCGACCCGGCGGTCTCAAGCGCTTGCCAAGCCCGGATTACACCATCGCGAACGGAGCGACGAGCCGATATGATTTGTAACGTCTGTTGAGAGGCTCGTGCTTCGGCTTGACGTGTTTTTGCCGAGATTTGCCCTCCTTGAAACAGAGGTATGCGAACACGAACGACCGCACCAACGCCGCGAAAATCGTCATCGGTTGTCAGCAAGTTTGCGATACCGGAGTTAAAAACTGTCGATCGGCCATATAGCGCAAAACCCTCCAAGCCTATTTCAGGAAGTTTTCCACCCCGTTCGCGTTTCACATTGGAATCCGCTGCCCTGGCAGCATGTTGTGCCGCTATGATCATAGGGGATCGATTTTCCGCCCATCCAATTGCTTCATGCTCGCTGGTTGGCAATCCATTGACTTCAGTTGGCGTGATTAGAGTTTTGGGAACCGTTCCAATAACACGTTCAAATTCAGAGCGAGAGGCGGTAAGATTGCCCTGAGCTTGTATTTTTTCAGCCTCAGCGCTGGCAACGAGTGCTTCGGCTTGTTTGATGTCGGTTAAGGTTGCACGACCAACTTTTTGACTATCCTGTATCTGGGATAAGCGCTTCTTCAGTATCGATAGATTTCGACTTTTAAGTTCCAATATTGGCTGATCACGGATGACATTCATATAGGCTGTAACGGCCTCCAGAAATATCACCTGCTCCTTTGCCTGCATTTGGGCGATTGTCGCGTCAGTGACAGAATTGGCTGCGCTGATCGCAGCATTGATGCGGCCGCCGGTATATAATGCTTTGCTGACGCGAACCCCTACGGAATAGGCTTCACTTGTATCGTCTGTGTCTACTCCCCCGATATCGGTATTGATGATACCTGCCGTGCCGTTAGCTTCAGCATGCAGCAAACCCTCTCCACGAGCGATAGCAACAGACTCTTGCGCTTCTTTTACCGATTCACGCGCGGCCATTAACTCAGGGTTGGTTTCGTGGACCCGCGCAAGACTGTCTTCCAATGTTTGGGCGGATGCTGAAATGGAGAGAGTTACTGTCGAGAAGAAACAGCACAAAAGGACAACCCACAAGGCCCGAAAGTGTCTGCTGACACCAATTGACCGTAATTGGGATCTTTTGGCTACGACGGGCATTTTTAGCCGCCCTTTCATTTTCTACGCTGGTTATCAGTGGAATTTTTATAGTGACCGCTGTGGCGATAAAAATTGATGCGGCTCAATTTGATTGGGGGAAATAATACCCGGTATGATGTGGCATTGATCTCGGTTCGCCCGAAAGCTCCATCAGCGCGTGAACATCCAAAACCTCCAATGTTCGGCGGTTTCGACTTTTGACAATGCCTTTCTCTTTGAGCATGGTCAGCTGGCGACAAACGGTTTCAACGGTGAGGCCAAGATAGTCGGCAATGTCCCGTTGAATGCCCAGTTTCAGGACCGGATTGTCGCCTTGGCATGTTTCCCGTTCATATATTTCCATCAAAAAGGTACAAAGCCGTTGCGTCGCACAGCGTTGGCTGATTGAAACAAGATGTTCGTGTGCAGAAAGGGCGTTCTTTACCGCATCACTGATAAATTTTTCAGCCAGGTCTGGGGCATTTTCTATCCAATCGGTGACCGCAGTCCAAGGATAGAGTCTAATCTCACATGCTGTTTGGGCGTCAATGCTGTAACGGCATTCTCCATCAACAGAAGCTGTGAACATATCCCCGGGATAAAGAAACGCCACGATTTTTCGGTTGCCATCAATTGTCGCCCGAGACACTCGGGCGATGCCTTTTAGAATATATAAGACCAGTTCTCGTTCTTCGCCTTCGCCGCAAATGGGAGTGTCGGCTGCAAACACTCGCTCGATGGATTCTCGATCTCCGGTTAAATGACTTGGGGTTCCGATACTGGTATCGTCGCTGTATATCCCGGCATTTTCTTCGTGAAATTGACCCGGTTGGATTGCTGGCATCGATTGATAGTTCATCAAATTTGTCCTGTGATCCGTAGATGATTTTCAATGGGTCGTTGGACAGGAAATGAAATGCCGTGTAATTACGGAGTTTCCACTAGGTGGTTTTCCGCAGTTGCGCAGTTGGTTTGTCAATCGGATTACGCTGCGGAGTCTTTCGTGAGTGCGACATTATTCCGGCGGCGGTCAGAGGGGTCTATTTTTCACACATTTCTTCTGTAACTTGCGGCAGGGTAAAGCGAAATATCGTGCCCCCATTTGACCCGCGTTCCGCAGTGATTTCTCCACCATGACTTTCTATGATTGTCCGGCAAATGGATAGGCCAAGCCCCATTCCATCAGTTTTTGTACTAGAAAATGCACTAAACAGCTTGTCCTGTATCTCCTCAGCAATGCCGCCTCCTGTATCTTCGATCTTAATCTCGGCATAGCCATTCGGTATGGGTAGTGCCGAAATGGTGAGATGCTTAACCGGACTATCTTCCATTGCCTCGATGGCGTTGCGCATCAAATTCACCATGACCTGTTGAATCTGGATGCTGTCAGCCATGACATTATTTGATTGCGGATCAATATCAATCGACCAGTCCACACTTTTTTCACGTGCACCAACCAATCCAATAGTAGCAGCATCTTCAACAAGTTTTTCTACCGAACAAATTTGCTTATTTACCCCTCCTTTGGAAATAAACTCGCGAAGCCGCCGAACAATTTTGCCGGCGCGTATCGCTTCTGATGATGCCTCATTCAGTGCTTCTTTAAGTATAGCCGGGATATCGGATGCAGAATCATTAATCATGTCACGGCTTGCCGCCATGTAATTTGATACCGCTGTGAGCGGTTGATTCAGCTCATGGGCAAGACCACTGGCCATTTCGCCGAGTGTATGCAGCCGTTCGGCGTGCGCCAATTCTTCCCTAAGTTCCCGCGCTTCTTGTTCACTCGCCTTTTGACTCGACATATCACGGATCAGGAAGACGAGTTTTTGTTCGGATTGATGTTCAATCTCGTTTATCGATTTCTCGTAAGGAAACCGGGAACCATCTTTGCGCAATCCATAGATGACGCCGTCTGAATTTGACGATTGCCACTCGCCCGTATTGAAAAAATTTTCTACGTTATTCCTGAAAATTTTCCGACGTTCCGCCGGAATGAGTATCTCAATATTTTTACCGATTATTTCATCAGAATCATAGCCAAACATATTCTGTGCAGCCGGATTAAATCCCTCGATTATGCCATTAGCATTCACGGTTATAACCGCCTCAATCGCACTTTTAACAATCGCATCTGAAAGCCCTTTTTCCTGCAAGGATTTAATTTCAGCGCTTTTGAGGCCGGTTATATCCGCCATGAAGCCTTCAAGATAGACGATACCATCGTCCGTCATATCAGTAGCGCGACCGCGCTCCCATATCCAGCGCTCCTCGGCTCTTGCTGTCAATATCCGATACTCAAGCTCAAAAGCTTCACCAGCGGCTACAGCGCCCTGTACCCGCTCCCAAACCAGATCACGGTCCTGGGGAACAATTAAATCTCTCCAACAAACACGCCCGTCCTCAAAATCACTTCGCGAGTAACCCGACAACGGCAAGCAACCTTCACTGACAAACTCCATTTGCCAATTTGATTGATTCAGGCATCGATAAGCCATGCCCGGCAGGTTTTTGAAAAGTATGGTCATTCGATGGGCGACTTCACCAACTTGATGGACCCGATTGAGCGAGACCATTGCAAAATAGACGGTTAGAGCCATCAATCCGCTCAAAATCAGACCGGCGACCAGCATGATAGTTAAGAACCGCGAATGGACGAGTTGCAAGAATTCCTGCTTGGGCGTTAATGCAACCGTCCATCCCAGGTTACCGACCGTAAAGTGTCGCTGTTGCTCGTGCTCATGCTCAGTGGACTGTTGGTCAGAAGTCGAAGAATAGACGCGCTGTTCATTCACAGAGATCGCGATATCATGTTGCGCCAACAAACCTTCAGGCAGGGCAGTCCTCAGAAGGGGGTCGAACAACAAAAGGCTACCGATCAAACCATCAAACTGTTTGCTGCGAGGATCATAAACCGGAACATAAATGCCAATGCCTTTTCCACGCAATATCGACTCAAGCGGTGTTGAAAATACCAGCTTGCCGCTTTTTTTCGCTTGCTCTGCAGCCTGAAAGGCCGGTGGGTTCAGCCTCAGATCGAAATCTCGAGTGATTTCATTACCGAGTATGGGAGTAAGCCAGCGGACATGCATTGATGGGTCAATCCATCCAATCGTTCGATATCCCGGCTGAGCATCATAGATATTTTTGCTCTCCACCTCCCATTGGGTACGGTCCGTCTTCGCCGATCCTTGCCAATCATTTGCAAGGCCAGATAGCGACACGATCCGTCCCTCAATATCCTTGCGGAGCAATGCCTCGACACCAAAAGCAGTCGAGGCAGTCACTCTGTCAACATGACTATCTTCTTGTTGATTGAGTATATACCAGGCAGTCACGACTGCTATCGCCATAACAAGCCCGGCCAGCCCCGAATAAAGCAGCTTTTTTGGACGGCTGATCGGCTTCGTCAACCTATTTTTCCAGGCATGTTTTGGATACTCTCCAATCATTGCGTTTGATCCTAAAGGTCGAACCAGTGTCTCATATATTCGTACCAGGTCACTCAAATTACCTGAATTTTCAAGGGCTTCTTTATACAAAAAGTCCGTCGCACGGAATATCGGTAAAACAAATTACGTATTCTTACCTAGTAGCGATCATGGATTTTGACTTGCGCAACGAAATTTGAATAGCGAATAGTGCCTGCCTTGATCGCAGAAAAACGCTTTTGTCCGGATTAACACCGCAAATGGCGATGATCAATTATCCTGCGTTTTGACAAATGTTTCTTCGAATATGCGACCCATATGATGTTCATCTAGCGATAGAAACGCATTGCTTCCCCGTCTGCTTGAATCGTGGTTCCTTTGGTTCCGTTCAGGATATGCTGGATATCTGTCAAATTGCCAATCGCCGCTTTTTTGCCGGTTTGTTCTACAAATTGGCACGCTGCTTCAACTTTGGGGCCCATGGACCCTGCCGGGAAGTCGTGCTTTCTTATTTCCGTGACGGAAGTGCGTCTGATTTTTTGCTGCTGCGGAGAATTCCAGTTGAGATAGACGCCGTCGACGTCCGTTGCCATGATAAACAAATCGGCATCCAGATTGCGCGAGAGCAGCTCGCTGGCGAAATCTTTATCGATGACGGCTTCTACACCCTCTAGTTTGCCATTTTCGTCATAGCGAACCGGTATCCCGCCGCCCCCAGCGCAAATGACAACCGTTTCATGCTCCAACAGCCATTTTATGGGACGTATATCAAAAATCCGCTTCGGTAAGGGCGATGGGACGACGCGGCGCCACTTGTCGCCATCTTTCTTGATCGCCCACCCTTTCTCCTCGGCTAATATGCTCGCCTTGGCTTGGTCATAAACCGGGCCGACAAATTTGCTTGGATCCTTGAAGGCTGGATCAAGAGCATCAACTTCGATCATCGTCAGCAAGGTCGCCAGTGGTTTTTCAGCGGGCAGAAAATTACTCACTTCCTGCTCGATCATATAGCCTATCATACCTTCGGTTTGTGCTCCGAGTATATCCAGCGGAAAAGCTTCATCTGGTTTATAGGCCGCGCCTTGAAGCGCAAGCAGGCCTACCTGTGGTCCGTTACCATGGGAAATGACCAATTCGTGGTCCATAGCAATCGGGGCCAATGCTGCTGCTGCTGTTCGCATATTGATGCGTTGATTTTCGGCAGTCAGATTTTGGCCGCGGCGAAGCAGAGCATTTCCGCCCAACGCGATTACGATACGCATCTTCAATGTCCTAATGTGGCGACAAGAATAGCCTTGATCGTATGAAGCCTGTTTTCTGCTTGCTCAAATTGAATGCCCGCGGCCGATTCGAACACCTCATCAGTCACTTCCATTTCTGAAATACCAAATTTACGCAGCATCTCTTGACCGACCTGGGTTTCTGCATTGTGGAATGCGGGCAGGCAGTGCATAAATTTGCTGCTGGCTTTGCCGGTCGCGTCCATCAACTTTTGATTGACCTGATAAGGCTGCAACAGTTTTATCCGCTCCTCCCAGACATCATCGGGTTCTCCCATGGACACCCAGACGTCAGTATGGACAAAATCGCAGCCTTTCACGGCTGCCTCTGCATCTTCGGTAATTGTGAGTTTCGCTCCATATTGGGATGCGAGTTCTTTTGCAGCTGTCACATATTCCTTGGCGGGCCAATTGGCCTTGGGACTTGCGAGGCGGACATCCATCCCCATGAGGCAACCAGCAATCATCAGGGAATGTCCCATATTACTGCTCGCGTCGCCAACAAAGGCATAGGAAATTTCGCTCAGCGGCTTGCCAGCATGTTCACGCATTGTCAGCAGGTCAGCGAGCATCTGGGTTGGATGGAATTCGTCGGTCAATCCATTAAACACCGGTACGCCAGCATAGTCGGATAGCTCCCGAACCGTGTCTTGTGAAAAGCCGCGATACTCAATCGCATCGTACATACGGCCCAACACCCGGGCTGTATCTTTCATCGACTCCTTGTGACCAATATGAGAACCGCTGGGACCGAGATAGGTTACGCCGGCGCCCTGATCCATTGCTGCCACTTCGAACGCGCACATTGTCCGCGTGGATGCTTTTTCAAAGATAAGGCAGATGTTCTTTCCCGTCAGCAAGGGGCGTTCACTGCCGGCATATTTTGCGCGTTTCAGATCACGGGACAGATCGAGCAAATAAGCGACAGCGCGTTGGTCAAAATCAAGCAGCTTCAGAAAGCTGCGACCTTTGAGATTATAAGCCATTTTTCAATATCCTTATATTTCTGGGAAGAAGAAGGTTCTAATATTCAACTGGATCACGCCAAACCGGGCAGGTCATGCAATGCCCGCCGCCGCGTCCGCGCCCCAGTTCAGAGCCAGCGATAGTGATAACCTCTACGCCAGCCTTCCTGAGCAATGTGTTGGTATAGGTGTTGCGATCATAAGCGATGACAACGCCAGGCTTCAGTGCGACGACATTATTTCCGTCGTCCCACTGTTCGCGTTCCTGCTGGAAGGAATCGCCGCCAGTTTGAACGACATTGAGCTTTTTGATGCCGAGGCATTCTGCAGCGATTTCGAATAAATGACCTGGTTCTTCGCGAATATCTATTGTCGCGGCGCTGTCGCCCGGACGCAGGCTGTAGCATTTGATTTCATCACAAACGTCAACAAAAGCGGTCACGACATCCCGGTCGCAATGGGAAAATACGGTATCCAAATGCATGGTCGCCCGCGATCGCGGCATTTGGCAGGCAACCACCCGGGTCGCGGCTTCATTGGCAAATAGCGACTTGGCGATTTGACCGACGGCCTGCGGCGTGGTCCGTTCCCCCATACCGATCAGCACCGTGTCATTTCCCCAGGGCATGACATCGCCGCCCTCCGCCGTCGCGGGCCCGTGATCTACGTCTGGATCACCCCACCAGATTTTAAAATCACCGTCAGCAAATTCGGGATGAAATTTATATACAGCCGCCAGCAACAATGTTTCTGGTCGTCGTGCCGGCCAATACATGGGATTGAGTGTCAGACCGCCGCCAATCCAGCAACTATTATCGCGCGGGAATTGGGTGTTTGGCAGAGGGGGCAGGACAAAACCGTCCGGACCAAGATAGCTACCGAACATACCAGCAGGTTTAAAGGGAAGGTCATGAACCGTGATGCCGCCGATGAGGTAAATGGCGAGCTGTTCTGCCGCCATTTCGGCCAGCCAACCGTGCAGTTCGCTGAGCATACCGATACCAACATGATTTTCGGTAATCCGGCGATCCAAAATCCAGTCTCTTGCCGCTTTGATTTTGACCGTTTCTTTGAGCAGATCGTGGAATTCGTACACCAACACATCGTGGTTTTGCATTTTCATACGAAAATCAGCATGGTCGGTGCGCGCTTGCTGCACCCACAAAACATCATCGTAAAGAAGTTCTGCAGCATTCGCCGGAGTCAGGCGCGCGTGGGCAAGGCCTGGCTGACATGTGATAACTTTACGAAGTTTTCCAATTTCAGAATAAACGCCAAAGCCTGTCATTTCTATCTCCATTAAACTGTGGGTTGGGGGAAGTTGGATGGACGAGTTCTTTCATTGCGGGCCATCAGCCAATCATGACCGCAACGCTCAATGCTCCCATGATGAGCAGCGTTAGTATGAGCAATAAGGGCCACATGAACTTCAACCAGCGATCATAGGGAACTCCGCCAATAGCGAGTCCACCCATCACCACAGCGAATGTCGGATTGATCAGATTAACAAGTCCGTTGGCAGATTGATAAGCGGTGACGACGAGGTCGCGGCTGACCTCAGAGAAATCGGCCAAGGGCGCCATGATCGGCATCGTGAGCACCGCAAGCCCTGATGATGAGGGAACGAAAAACGAAAGCGCCACTTCTATCCCGAACATCATATTGATGAAACCGACACCGGAAAGACCGGCCAAGCTGTTCTCGCCGGTATGGAGGATCGTGTCGGTAATATTGCCGGCATCCATGATCACCACGATGCCGCGGGCGATGCCAATGACCAACGCCACGCCGAGCAAATCGCGCGCGCCATCCATGAAAGAATCGATAAATCCTTCTTCGCCCATCCAGCTGACCAGTCCGATCAAAATAGAGGATGCGATGAACAGGGCAGACATTTTTGCCATCCACCATTCCTGAGACGATACACCCCAAATCATTACCGCGAAGGTCAATGCAAAAATGATCAACACAATGATCCTGGTCGGTGTCAGGGGGAGATGGTCATCGCCTGTATTGTCGCTGGGAAACCGTTTCTCGATGTCGGCGCGTCTGTCAGCGTTAATCGATCGTGAGGGATCAGCTTTCACACGCGCGGCGTATCGCATCACATAGATGACACAGATCAACCAACCCGCCAGCAAAAGGAAAAACCGCAGCATTAGTCCGTCCGTAAAAGCAATACCGGCGGCATTGGACGCAATGACGGTTGCGAACGGGTTTATGGTTGATCCCATAACACCGATACCGGCTCCCAATAAAATCACGGCCACCGCGACAACCGAGTCATAACGTGCAGCCAGCATGACGGGTATGAGCAGGGAATAGAAAGCCAAGGATTCTTCGGCCATCCCATAAGTTGTTCCGCCGGCTGCGAAAAAAGCCATTAATATCGGGATCATCCAATTTTCCCGACCCTTTAGTTTTTCCATCGCTCGTGTGATTGCGGCGTCAATGGCACCGGTTTTTGTTACGACGCCCAAAAATCCGCCGATCACGATGACGAAAAGGGCAACGTCAATGGCCGCCGCCTCATAGCTATCGGGATTGTAAAAGCCGCCAATTGGCGCCAAAAAAACATCGACGATAGACTGGGGATTGGCATCGACCGGCGCATAGGTGCCGGGGACAGGAACCGCTTTGTCCAATTCGATATTCTGGACTCGTTCATATTGGCCAGCGGGTATCAACCAGGTTGCTGCTGCAACCAAGGCGATCAGGGCGAATAAAATGCTATATGCGGTGGGAAATTGAAAACCTTTTTTTGTTTCGCCGGGATCCGTTGTATCGGACATATTCAATCTCCTTAAAATGAAAAGCTGGCGAACAGCAAGAAATGCGCCCAGTTATCGTTACCTCCGGTAAACTGCTTTGCCGCTTCGCCCGGCAAAGTGAGCGCAGCTGAGGCCGACAGGAACAGGTTGTCGTTCACTTCCCAATCAACGAAGATATTGAACTCATCGCCGAAATCATCATCGGTAATGCCGAGGTCCGCAGGTTCATCGATACTGATATTTAGCCAAGCACCCGTCACGGTTACAGCTGAAGCCACAGGAGCTGCCAATTTGATCAAATGGGTATTTTGGTTGGAATTGTCGAAGATCCAGTTGCCGACAATCTCACCCTGATACCATTGGCCATAGTCAGTGAAACCATAGGCCAACGGTTCAAATTTTTCATAGGCAGCGGTCGCCGGATCGTCGCCACTTACCGACGCATAGCGATAGGTCAGAGTTGGTGAAAGCGGAAGGCTCTTAAATCTGTTTTCGGCCTGGATATACCAACCTTCTCCCTGGAAAAAATCTTGACCGCGCTGGAATGCATATTCACCTGATAATGTGAATGTCTCGGTTAAACCGATGCTGGCCCGGAAATCATAGGTGCTGAGTTCTTCTGCAACGGAACCTAATTGTCCGCCATCTACATCAACAACGCGAATATAGGTTGCACCGAGTTTGATTTTGTCAGTGAAATCATATTCCATATTAACCCCGGCGAGGGTGCCTTCAACGCTGTCGCGTCTGGGATTATTCTGCAGATAAAAAGCTTCGACCAACAAGTCTTCCACTTTCGTGCGGATCAAACCGCTTCTGCGGGCTGCGGAGCGCGGACCGAGATAAAATGCGCCGCGGTCACCGCCGTCATTTCCGCCATCTATA
Organism: uncultured Sphingomonadaceae bacterium; assembly: GCA_947489315.1. GTDB lineage: Bacteria > Pseudomonadota > Alphaproteobacteria > Sphingomonadales > Sphingomonadaceae > Parasphingorhabdus. The sequence continues at coordinate 11,191 of CANLCX010000005.1, read as the reverse complement.
ATCAGAAAACCGGTGCCAATCTGATAGTTAAAATTGCCGCCGATCAGTTCGACGAAATTTCCGTCGGCAAATTCGCGTTTCCAACCAGCATAGAATTTTTCCAGCGTGACTTCGCCGGGATCATCAAGGCCCGCACCAATGCCGTCCGCGCTTTCGCCAAAGGTCTTGCTGCCAACAACAGAAACCGCACCATATAGTTCGCCGCCGAAAATATTGGGCAAGGAAACTTTCAATTGCGGTTCGGCCGAAAACTCTGCCCAGCTGTCGGTCTCTACACCAATATTAGCAACATCTTCGCCGAACCAGGCATTTTTTTGTGTGACCAGGGCCATTTTGGCATCTAGGGCGACGCTGACTTCAATCGTGTCACTTTCATATATTTTTTCTTCTGCAAATGCTGGTGTGGTAGTCGCTAGGCTGGAAGCGGCTATTAAGGAGCCAATAAAAACAGCTGATCGCCGCTCACCAAGTACCAAAATTTGGTTGCAAAATACGCCAGTTTTTTGAGAATACATCGCCAGAAATCACCTTTCGCGTACGATGTAAAATATTCGATTATTCCAATAAATATGTATTGCCACATAGGTGGTCTTACTGATTCTGGTTGGTGGGAAACGACGTCTTTTGCTCCAACAGCAACGCTATGTGTTCTGCAACCAACTTGACCGTGCTGGTCGCAGCTTCACTAATTGATAGGCCTTGATAGCCGCGAGAGCGTTATTGTCTCATTTTGTATCTTTAGGGGAGGGGTGCTTGCTGAATAATTACACTATCCTAATAGTGTATATGTCAATCTAAACAAAGCTTTGTATGATAAGGGGGCAGAGGCTTTGATAGCTTCACCCGATGTAATACTAACACCGGAGGAAAAGCAAACCGGACCTGTCTAAACTTTCGTTTAAACAAAATTTTTGAATGTGACTTCGACAACGTTTAAACAATGTTTGTGAAAGTACCACATGATTTGAAATTCCGGTCCTTAAGTGTAATTCTGGAAATTGCATGTTCAAAATTATCAACCTTGATCAAGAAAAGCGACGTATTCCAGTAAATAGGTGTTAGCGACACAACCAGCAAGCGCCAGACAAGATTAATTTAACATAATATATATTATCAATCTAATTTATTGTGAAACCCAGTTACAAATGAGACGGTTCTCCCATTTAGGAATGAAACTCATCTTATGCGCGAAAGTAATTCCGTCCTTTTCTTCGAGGAGGTCCATATGGATGATGATATTCAAATTGAGATAATTGACGACGAAGAATCCTATGAAGCCAAAGCGATATGATCGTTTTGGGTAAAAGAGATTAACTTAACAAGCCTTATGGCTTCGACAGGATATTCCAAACCTCAAACCTACAGACGTATTAGAAATTTCCAAAAATACGGTCAGGCAGACTTGGAAAAAACGATCTCCTGCTAAGCGAACGATAATAACCGAGCTGATGAAAGAGCATTACCCAGACTTTGGTCCCAAATTTGCTTCAGAGAAACTAGAGCAACGCCATCAGATCAAAATTTCACCAGAAACTCTGCGCCAGCAGTTTATCTCAATGGTTCGATTGAGATATTATACGAGGAGCCCCCTTCCCTAAAAGGTTTATGACGAAATCAGCAAGATTGAAGATGTCACTATTGCTGATAGCAAACGATTAGGCTCAACATTAGGGTTAGCCAAATGCGCACCCGCAACAATTTAAAAGCAGGTGCTGTTAGAATATCCGTTATATCGCTAAAGCGGACATAACGAGATTAAGTGTCTACGAAAACGTATCTGCCCCCATTTATTCAACTGTTTTGCGGCCACAGCCTACACTGGAATGCAATTACGGTGACAGTTTATCCAAATAAATCTCACTCTATTTCACAAAAATTCCTGATGGTAACGATAGAACCCATGCTCATATCGATTGACCCCGTTACAGCTTTTCAGTCGTTACGGTAGCTTTTGAGGAACAGGTCCACGGCACTGTTTACCCGTTTCTTGGCTTTGGGGTCCGGTATTTTGGCCTGCGAGATGTTGGCACCGAAGCGGCGTTCCAGATCGGCGAGTCCCTTGATCATGCCGGACAGATGTTCCGCCGCCTGTTCAGTATCATCAATCTGCAACTCGCCCGCCTCTACCGCTTCGTCCAGCAAATGCGACAGTGCCTGATGCAGCCGGCGTGGTCCGGCGTCGAGGAATAGCAGCCCGATTTCCGGATTATGCTCCACCTCGACCGCAAGATGCCGTTCAAAGCGGACCATCTCATCGCGCCATAGGAACGCGACCATTTCCATGCCGAAATGAACCAGCCGCTCCCTTATGCTGCCACCTGCCGTGGCTTCGACAGACAGAGCTTTGCGCATCACAGCACATTCATTGCCGACCGCCGCGGCAAACAGGGCTTCCTTGGTTTTGAACCGGTTATAGACCGTCACCTTGGAAACACCGGCGCGCGCGGCGATGGATTCGATGCTGGATTGGGCAAAGCCGATATTGAAAAACTCATGGCGCGCCGCGTCCAATATGATCGCACTCTTGGCCGTATCGACCGGACGCCCCAATGCCTTATTGGACGCAGTGGACTTGATCGAGGCGGAAGTCTTATCTGACATTAATGAACGCATCCGTATAATAAAACGTTGACGTTCATTATGTCTCTTACTATCTCCATGTTCAACCCCAATCACAAAAGGCTGGATAGGATGACGTGGATTGCCATCAGAATGTTGACGGGAGATCGCCAGAAATTCTTTGGCCTGCTATTCGGCGTCGCGTTTTCGGCGCTGCTTATTTCGCAGCAACTGACCATCTTCATCAATCTTATCGAACGCGGGGCAACCGCCGTTTATAATATTCCGACTGCCAATATCTGGGTCATGGATCCGGTCAGCCGGACCCCTGACGTCGCATTGCCAATGCCGCCAACCGCCTTGGACAAGGTCCGCTCGGTCAATGGTGTCGAATGGGCCTCGCCGTTGCTGCGATCCGGGGCTACGGTGCGGACGCCCGAAGGGGATCTGGAAGGTGTAACCGTCGTCGGTGTGGATGATGCGACCTTGATCGGCCTACCCAAAAAATTCATCAAGGGCAGCCGCGAGGCGCTTTACGAACCGGATGCCGTGATCATCGACAGTGTCGGCGCGGCAAAATTATTTCCCGAAGGCTTTGATCCCATCGGCGTGCGTCTGGAACTGAACGACCGGCGCGCCGTTATCCGCGGGATTGTGGATGTGGACCCCAGTTTCACCAGCCAGGTCATCCTCTACACCCGCTATTCCAACGCGCTGGCTTTCGTGCCCGGCACGCGCAACCGCATGTCCTTCATCTTGGCCAGCGCGTCCGATGGACTGACGGCCAAACAAGTCACTACGCGGATTACCGAAGCCACCGGGCTGAAAGCACGGACCCGTGAAGAATTTGCCCGCGACGGCGTTGATTTCATCATCGAAAACACCGGCATTCCAGTCAATTTCGGCATCACTGTCGCGCTCGGCTTCATTGTCGGCGTCGCAATTGTTGGCCTGACTTTCAGCCTGTTCATTCGTGACAATATCAAGCAATTTGGCGCGCTCAAAGCCATTGGCGTTACCAACAATAAAATCCGCATGATGGTCGCCGCGCAAGCGTTGCTGGTCGGGCTGGTCGGTTATGGGATCGGGATATTGCTGGCCGCTATTTTTATCGCTTCGGGTGCCGCCAACTCACCTGATTTCAAGGGCTTTTATACGCCTTGGGAAATTCCTGTTCTCACCGCATTGGTGGTCATGACGATGATCCTGATCACCGGCTGGCTCGCCCTGCGCAGCGTGCTGAAAACCGAGCCGGCCGAGGTGTTCAGATGAGCGAGAAACGCACGGCGATCACGATTAACGGCATCGTCAAGGAATTCAGCGCTGGCAGCCAGATGATCCGGGTGTTGCACGGCATCGACGCTGAAATCCGGTCTGGTGAGTTGACCTATCTGGTTGGGGAGTCCGGTTCGGGCAAAACCACCATGATTTCGATTATTGCCGGCATACTTTATCCGACCGACGGATCAGTCTCGGTTTTTGGGCAGGATATTTACAGCCTGTCCGACAATGATCTGGTCCGGTTCCGGCTATCGAATATCGGTTTCATTTTTCAGCAATATAATCTCATCCCGACCTTGACCGCTGCCGAAAATGCGTCGGTCCCGCTGGTCGCGGCAGGCATGAAGCGCGACGAAGCGGTGGAGCGCGGCCGCGCAATGCTCGACAAGCTCAATATTGCTGATCAGGCGGACAAGTTACCCCGGCAGTTATCCGGCGGCCAGCAACAGCGCGTCGCAATTGCCCGCGCGCTGGTCCACGAACCGCGGCTGGTGGTTTGCGACGAGCCCACCGCGGCGCTGGATGCAAAATCGGGACGGCGAGTGATGGACCTGTTGCGCGAAGTCGCGCTCGCACCCGAGCGCACGGTGATCATCGTCACTCATGACAACCGCATTTTCGATCTGGCGGACCGCATATTGGTCATGGAAGATGGTCGCATCACCCATGATGGCACAGAAATGCCTGATCATTGATCGGGAAAGACAAGCAAAGGATGACAAGGTGTTAGAGACATTATTGAACCGGCTGAAACAAGTGAGTTTCGTGCGCACGATTTTGCCTATCCTGGCGGTCGTGGCCATCATCGTGGCCATCATCATTGTCCTGAGCGGCCAACCGGATCGCAGCGAGGAACAGCCAGCGACTAGTCCGCCCACAGCGACAGCCGCTTTTGGCAATGATCCCAGCGTTGCCGGCGCAGGCGTTGTCGAACCGTCGAGCGAAGTGATCAGTATCGGCACCAGCCTCGCGGGCATTATCACCAAAGTCTATGTATCTCCCGGCGACCAGGTCATCGCTGGCCAGCCGCTATTTCTGGTTGATGATCGCGCCATCCGCTCGCAAATCAGCGAAGCCAGCGCGGCGATTGCGCAGGCCCGCGCTGCGCGTGAAACCGCCCGGGCGCAACTGACGACAGCCCGGCAGCAATCATCCCTGTACAGCGGCATCGAAGACCCTCGCGCCGTATCGCGGCAGGAAGTCATTGATCGCAGCGGCGCCGTCCGAACCGCCCAAGCCCAGCTGAGACAGGCCGAAGCCGATATTCGCAGCGCCGAGGCCGCTCGCGCCCGCGCCACGACCGATCTCGGACGGCTCACTGTAAAAGCGCCGATTGCTGCGGAAATATTGTCGGTCAATATCCGCCCCGGCGAATATGCCAATCCCGGCGGACCGCAAGGCGGCGGCGGTGATCCCTATATGGAAATCGGCAATACCACGCCGCTACATGTCCGGATCGATATTGACGAAAATGAAATTGGCCGGGTCGAGATGGGCAAAGAAGCCGTGGTTAGTCCGCGCGGACAGGCCAATCAACGCGTCAAAGCCCAATTTGTCCGGGCCGAACCGCTGGTCACACCCAAAACCTCGCTGACCAATTCCGCGACAGAACGGGTCGATGTCCGGGTCTTGCAACTCATCTATCAGATCCCTTCCGATCAAGGCTTTTTTGTCGGCCAGCAAGTGGATGCTTTCGTCCGGGCAAAAAATGGTGCCAGAAATGGCGTGAAAAAGGCGAGTGAAACCAAATGACCCAGTCGATCAGGATCGCTCTTGCTTTGACAACATCTCTCCTGGTGGCGGGATGCTCCACGCTGGGCGCTGGCAAGCCCGACCCCGCTCTGAACCCGGCAAGTGTCGTCCCTCCCACTGCATTTGCGCTGGCATCCGATGTCGTTGCGCAGGACCGTCAGACGCTGGATGATCTACTTCCCACCGATGACCCCGCCTTTCGCGCCTTGCGAGACGCCGCCGAAGAGAATGCGCCGACATTGGCCGCTGCTCTGGCGCGGATCGATGCAGCCCGCGCGATGGCAAAGGGCGCTAACGCCAATCGCCTGCCCTCGGTGGATGTTGACAGCAGCATCACGCGAACACGCATTAACCCCGATAGTATCGGGGCAAACCTGCCAGCCGGAATTAGCATTGACCGCAATCAGACCAGCTATGGCGCTAATATCACTGCCAATTGGGATGCTGATATCTTTGGTGGCTTACGCGCCAGTGCGCGAGCGGCCAATATTCGGATCAACGCCGCCACTGCCGATGCGGCCGCGGTTCGGCTTGGCCTGATATCTGCCATCGCCGCCAATGTCGTGGACTGGCGCACCTTGCAGGCCCGCGCGACCGTTCTGGAGGAAGATCTGGCGGCCGCTGAAAATCTGATGCGCCTGACCGACACCCGAGCCAAAGCCGGAATATCTCCCGGGCTTGACGCGGTGCAAGCGCAAAGCCTGATCGCCGATGCTCGGTCCCGATTAGCTGCGCTACCCGGCGAACGCGCCATTATTGTCGGTGCGCTGGTAACCCTGACCGGCCAAGATACTGCAACGGTGCTGGACAGTCTGAAGAGCGAAACCATCCTGTACGATGCGCCGCAACCGCCGCTGAGCGCACCGTCTGAAATGCTGCGCGCCCGTCCTGATGTCGCCGCTGCCGAAGCCAGACTGGCCGCCGCCGATGCGGACATTGCCGCTGCCGCTGCGCAGCGCTTTCCAAAGCTAACCCTCTCTGGGGCCATCGGCCTACTCTCCTTCGCGCTAGGCGATCTGTTCAGCAATGATGCTGTGGTCGGCAGTCTGGGCGCAGGCATTGCTGGACCCTTGTTGGATTTTGGTCGGGTCGGCGCGCAGATTGACCAGAGCAAAGCCAATGCCCGCGAAGCGTTTGCTTCCTATCGCGGGACGGTCTTCACCGCCTTGGGAGAAACCGAGACCGCTTATGGTCAAGTCGCCTCGGTAGATGCCGAAGTGACCGCGCTGATGGCGCAGGAAAAGCTCGAAAAAGATGCCGAATATTTGCTCGGCATTCGCTACCGCAACGGGCTGAGCGATTTTCGCGATGTCCTCAACGCCCGCCGGACTCTAAACACCACCCGAACGCAGGTCGCCATTGCCAATGGCCGAGCATCGCGCGCGCGGGTTGCGTTGTGGCAGGCGTTAGGTGGTAGTTAAGGCGGCAATCGGACTCAAGACTTGGATCAGAGCCCGGCCAACAATTCATTGCCTGGGCGCGCAGTCTGGTTGGCGATAATTGTTTGTCGCACGTGCAAATCATCACATTCTCGCCCGTGTCTCAAACGCTAAATAGATATCACCCGCAATGCTGATGTGCCCATCGCGGGCTCTAAGCCATCGCAGTTAGCTGATATGAGGACGTTTGAACCCAGATATGCTATAAGAGCGCTCTCAAATTGAGAATAGGACCATTTTTGTGTCGAAGCTCTACCGACTTTCTGGGCCTTCCATGGCGTTGGTGTTGGCGATCATATTGTCTGGTTGTGCCACCAACACGATCCGGATGGAACGTGCCGGAACCATGACCGAGGCGGCGCGTACCGCCACCGATGCGACGCGGGTTTTGATGGCGGATGTGCAAGCTGAAAACCGAAATGCGCTTATCGATCTGGTAGCCTCAGATCCTAATTGCCGTTTGCCCACACCGCTCATCGCGCAGGGTGCAACAGCAAAAGGCGAAACAATCTGCCGCAAAGGCAACAGGCAGGATAATGATTTTCAATTGACGCGGCTGACGCGTCAGGACTTTGGTCCATCGCTGGCGGTGATTGATGGCCTGGTGGCCTATTTTGACGCCGTCGATGCCATAATCACACGCGAACCCACGGACCTGGCCGAAACGCTGATTGGTGCACAGGCAAATTTGGATGCCATCGCGTCCGATTTGGGAAACCTGACCGGGCAAGAAGGCGGTGCCCTTCCGGTTTTGACGGATGATCAGAAAGGCGCGGTTGCAGATACACTGTCATTGCTTGGCGAGATGATCGATGAAGCCGCGCGGGTTGATGACTTGCGCAAAATCGAGATTCAGATGGATCAGGCCGCTTTTGCCGATGATATCGACAGGCTGGACCGGATTAATCAGCGTTGGTTGCGCGTCATGGATGGGCAAGTTAACAACCGGCTGACGCTTGTCACGCGCCGCCTGCCCCGGGTTTCCGCTGAGGATTTCGAAGGCCGGCACCGCTTCGCTGCCCAGCAAATGACATTGATCGAACGGCAAGAGGCATTGCCGGAACTGGCCATCGCATTGGCGCGGACCGTAGACATGTTGCGCGCGACGCATAGCGATTATCACGGCCTGTTATTTGGTGATAAGCGGCTCCTCACGCTGGATGAAAAGCGAAGGGCAGCGGCGGTCACCCGGACGCGGCTGCGCCGGGCGCTCAGTCATCTTGCCGCGATTGCCAGAGTGTTTTGAAAAGGAGAGGTGAATGGTTGATTTAACCGGTCCATTGCACAGCATGCGCGACAGTTTGCACACTCTGCTTGCGCGCGTCGGAAGCAACTATGCGCAGTCCGACCGCGTGACCCGCGCCATTTTCAAGGTCAATTCCTTGCTTCAGAATATGGCAATGGGAACCAGTGCGGACATCGACAATCTGCGCATGGCCACGGAAAATATTGCGCAATTAAATCCCCAGGAAACAAGCGTTTTCGAAATCCTGTTTGATGAAATTGAAAAAATCATGGCCGATTTATAGCGGGCTGCGTTTGGACTGCTTGGGTCAGCGCTAGTGCCGCTTTTGCGCCCGTAGCGGACCCTAGCGTTGTGACGGCTTTATCCCGAAAGCGGACGTCAAATGCTCACCTTGGCCGCTGCGCCTTTGGTTCATCCGGAGCGAAGCGCTTTCCGAAAACGCTATCATCATACCATAATGGTCGGGATGGAGCATTTGCGACCTCCAATGTGAGCAAACGAAACACATGAGAAAATTTGGCGGATACATTGTAATCAATCGGCAGGGACAGATCATCAGATGGCTCATGGTAGTGCTCAACCAGAAATGAGTCCCAGATGGCCTGACCCTTATTCTGCCCGTCCATATCGGTAAAACCATTGTAAAGAAAAAGCGCCGGTATGCCGCGTTTAACAAAAGAATATTGATCAGACCGAGTAAAAATACCCTGTTCTGGAAAGGGGTCTGGAGCCAGCGTTAAACCGATTTTTGAAATAGCAGATTGCAATTGTTCTCCCATTTGGGACTGTTCCGCGCCAAAGGCGATAACATCACTAAAGTCGTAAAATGGAAACCCGCCATCCAGATTGATATTCGCAATGATCTGGTTTCGCGGAACGGTCGGAAACGCGGCGAAATAGTCAGAACCTAGCAGGCCTTTTTCTTCGGCTCCGACCGCGAGAAACAAGATTGATCTTGCCGGTGGCGTTTCTTGTGCCGCCAATGCACGGGCAACGTCCAGCAAAAGCGCGGTGCCAAAGGCATTGTCCAAAGCGCCATTGCAAATTTTATCCTCTTTGTCAGGAGCGCAAATACCAACATGGTCATAATGAGCGGTCAAGACGATGATTTCATCCGATAAGGCGGGATCTGATCCTGGTAGCAACGCTGCGACGTTCCGGGACTGACGCGTATCATCATGTTTGGTTTGTAGAGACAGTTTTACAGTGGATTTTGATACAAACCCCTTCACTGGTCCAACTTCGCTTTTAGCGATTGCTTCGGCCGCCGTCATCGGTGCGCCGCTAAAGATAGCCTCCGTTGCATCGCCCCGGACGAATGCTCGTAACGTAATTTTGGGAGCTTCGATATTTGGCTTTCCTGCCGTATCACTCCACGTCATGTTCCAGGACTTGAAAAGGGTCTTCAAAAAATCAAAAGGATAGCGCTTTTCCAATGCCGGCGTCCAAATGATGATTACCCCAATAGCACCCTGGGCCTCGGCCATTAAGCGTTTTTGACTGGAAGAACCAAAATGTGCCGCTTCCTCCGAGGGCAAAAAAGATGGTGGACCACCGATTACAGCGACGACTTTACCACTAACGTCCAAGCCACCATAATCATCAATGCCCAGTTCTGGCGCCGTGATGCCATGTCCAGCAAAAACAATCTCTCCTGCGACAGACAGGTCTGTGCTTGCAAAGCTGCTGGATACAGCCACATCGCTGCCATTCTCAAACGACTGCAGCTGTCCATCTGTTTGAACAGAAAATTCGAAATCGGACAAATTTAACTGCGCTGAACGAAGCGGTACCGCCTGCACATAAACGCCATTTTCTCCTGCTGGCTTAAGACCAAGAGCCTCAAACTGAGTGGCGATATACAAGGCCGACCGAGCTTCACCGACCGTTCCCGCTTCACGCCCTTCCATGAGATCATCAGCTAGAAACGCCATATGTGCCTTGATAACTGCTGAACTTGCTGGGTCACTGGGCGGACCATCATTCGCTTGAGAATAGGATGGCAATGCGCCCATGAAAAAAATGACGCATAGAAAAATCAATGTGCGGTTCAAGATGATCATAGGCTTAAGAATAGGCAAAAAAGCTGCGCTATCAATATCAACAAGACGAACCGGTTTGAACTCCTCTTTTGGAAAGAACAAGGTTCGGTTTGCCCCCGACCCTTTGTGTCCGCTGTGGGCGCAAAAGCGGACACGACATTTTGATCAAATCTGCGATCTATTTCGAGCAAGAATTCGATGAATATGCTTCTTTATAGGGCTTCTTGAAGCACCTAATCAGTGCATCAATCACATCAAGGTTGAGAGGCCAATCCCCTTCAAAAGAATCTGGTCGAACCGTTTGCTTCAGAATATCACGTTCTTTTTTAAGTTGATCAATGTCCCGCTGCAAAAAAGCAATGGTTGCTCGAACGTATGGGTTCCAGCCGAAAACATCTTGCTTTTTCATGGACTGACGCAAGGCACTAATTGCCTCTGGATAATCTTCGGCAAAAGCTTTCATTTGGCCTTCGTGAAAATACAGTACACTAAGCCGCTGCTCCATATTGAGCCGATAGATTCTGATCAGTTTGGCGGCTTCTTTTTCGCAACCAGGTTGCCGAGCCACCTGCCGCCATCCGCTATCCTCATCTTGATCAAATTTCTCAAAGTCCATCGACAATATTTCGGGGTCATAGGAACATTGTTCCTGCTGAGCCGCTGGTTCGATCGCAACTGAAACCAAAAATAAAGATGCCAGCCCAATCATAGTTTTCAATCCATTATGTACTCATGCTTTCCCCCAAAGAACATTAGTACGGCGAGGTTGTGACTATTTCAACTTACATACCTAGTGTCCGCAATATCCTGCGATTTCAACTGGTGGACGCAACACTTTAATCTTTGGATTTGAAGATGGAGTGTTGGATATG
>CANLCX010000004.1 GCA_947489315.1 uncultured Sphingomonadaceae bacterium | reverse complement strand
GAGTTTTTGATGAAGCTAGAAACCGGATAGGGACATTTAATCGCTGGCATTAGATACAGAGAAGTATCGCAATCCTAGTGTCCGCTTTCGGGATAAAGCCGTCACAACGCTAGTGTCCGCTATGGGCGCAAAAGCGGACATTAGGAATGCGGAAGTTGCCGGTCGGGTAAGCGCCCCAGTTTCGGACATTTCGATGGAGTCCGCTAGATCCTGACAGCGGACACTAGTGCCCAAACGAAATGACCCTGCTGAATTTCTCCAGCAGGGTTTCAAATTACCTATACGACCATTGTAAATTCACACGTCTGTTTGCGCCGGCAAAAAATGAGGCTTACCGCCGCAGGCGTGCTCCACCAAACACTGCAATTTTGTCTGTGCCAATAATGTCGCATGCATAGTCGGTTTCAATGGTTGCGGGTAAGGCTTGTACTAAAGCATCGATATCACTGGAGCACTTGGCACCATCTGCGGCGACATCATATGACGTGGACGGCAAATTATTTTCGATTTTCCTTACATCTTCCTGAAATTGGGCAAGGATAGCTTGGTCGTCTGTATTGGCGTCACGTGCCAATGCCGGGCTGATTGTAAATGCCACTGCAGCAATTAAGCCACTGGTTATGATAGATTTGTTCATTATTTTCACTTTCTCTATTATATTTAAGGAGCATGTATCAGAGACCAGCAACACTCCAATCATAAAGGAAATGCCCCCACAATCCATGCCTACCCATCGCAGCGGTATGCATGTCTTTCCTGTAATCCCCAGTCGGCGTTGATTTGGCGTAGCCGAAATATACCATGAACCAAGCTATGTCCTGATTGTCAGGACGGCGGCATATATAGGTTTGGTCCATCTGCGTCTTGCAGGATAGCGGCTGCCCTCCAATAAACTTGCTGAGCGCATCTGCCGAAGCCTTACCACAGGCGATTGTTCCGTTGCTTCCTGCGCATTGGTCATCATATTGGGGGGCCGTGATATTGTATAGCGTGATGAATTTATTATTTATCCATAGCAGATTGCCCCCCTTCACGACTGCTGGACCTACAACTGGCGGAAGGGTTTCATAATGGTGACTTAACTGACTATGGGCGGGAGACGATGCTACCGCCAACGTCCCCAGCACTGCTGCACTTGGTCCAAATAGTCTGCGCATAGTTCTACTCCTCAAAGAAATTCACCCGCCAAAAATGCGAAATGTTTTTACATGCCCTCAAAGCCACTAATCAGCGAAAACCCTGACAATATTCTCGTCTCCGCCAGTCACAACCGATTTTCCATCGGCGTTCAACACGACAGACCGCAGGGCTTTGGATGCCTGGAATGAAGACAAGGCAGCGCCGGTGGTGCCGTCCCACAAGATCAACAAACCGTCCTCATGTGCACTGACGATGCGTGAAATATTCTGATTAAAGGAAATATCGTTGACGCTGCTATTATGTCCGGCAAAAGTGGAGAGTTTCTGCCCAGTGGCCACTTTCCAGACACTGACTGTCCCATCAAGGTTGCCGGTTATAAGAAGGGCACTATCAGCGGTGAAAACCGCCTGTTTGATACCACCCACCGTGTTGACATTTATGGTTTGCAGCAACTGCCCATTGCCCGCATCAAATATCTCTATTTGCTGTGTAGACTTATTTAAGGCCGTTACGAGAGCGCCATTCGGACTGAACGCCACAGGTCCCGAAACGGCATTAATCTGGTTAAGTGCTGCACCAGTATTAGCATCCCAGATTTGCAAAGTGGCGTTGTTGGTTGCCTGATTATGACAGCCCGCAGCGATTCTTAACCCTTGAGCATCATAGGCCACTGAGTCGCATGTTCCTGCATATGTGTTTTGCAATGTTAACGCTGGCGCGCCCGTCGCTACATCCCAAACACTAACGGAAGATTGCAGGGCGTTGCCGCTTTGGCGGCTGCCCGACACGATCCGCTGACTATTTGGACTAAAAGCAATATCGAGAAGCAAATCGCCCTTGGCCTGAAGTGGAATTGCCACTGCTAAATTCATCGTTTGACTGTTAGAATTCCAAATTGACAGATGATTGTCCCACCCGCCAGTTGCCAATAGCTGGCCGTCAGGACTTAGCGCCAATGTGAGTGTATTCGCACTGAAATTTAATTTATTTGTGAGATTCCTGATCGGGGCGCCGACGCCCACTGGCTGTTGTACTGGGGGCTGCTGTATTATTGGCGGTTGCTGCCATTGCGGTTGACGCACCGGCGGCTGTTGTAATTGAGGCTGGCCGACAGGCCCTTGAAAACCGCCTGACATGGCTTGAGGCTGCGCAAATTGACTTCCAAGATTGGAAGCCGGAGCTCCACTGGCATTCACACCGCGGAAATTAAACCACATATGCCGTCCGCCCTTTAGAAATATGACCGCGCGATTATTGTCCCAGCGGGCCGCGGCGGCTATGTCCCCAGCAACATTTTGCAAACTGGGCAGGGTAAACGCATTCATCGCGATCGGACCAAGTACGATATTGCGAAGCGCCATATCATATTCAATATATTGCCCGTTATTCAGGAAGAATAATATTGAGTTTCCTTTGAAACGAAGCGCCGCTTCTATCTTGCTCCGATGGGGAGCCATTCCCGGCCAATTATTGTTGTCAATATAGCTCAGAGGTTGGACAACATTTTCAGTATTGGCATCAAGTCCAACAAATTGCCCGGTTCTGAGAAAAAGATATTTCACGCCTCCATAGCTAAACGATGCTGTTAGCATGGACATATAAGGCCCCAAGGCTGTACGACTTAGATCATTGGGGCCGGTGCCAGGGTTTGCCGAGTTTGTGTTATATTGCATGACACCGCGGTCTTGTCGGACAAGAAACACCTGATTCCCGGGGCTTTCGATGCCAGCGTCGATCTCTGCTGCCTGCGCATTTTGCACTGGTGGTTGTCGCCACTGTGGCTGGACTCCAGGTTGTTGCACCCGTGGCAGACGAACTTGCGGTTGTTGCCACTGCTGTTGAGGGTTTGGTTGCTGCACTTTTGGCTGCTGCCATTGTGGTTGGCGGGCAGGTGGCTGTTGCGCTGGTGGTCGTTGAATCTGTGGCTGTGATATTGGCGGTTGTTGCACTGCCGCTGGCTGGGGAACATTCATACCCACCAGATCTTGGAACCAGAACATCTGCCATTGTTTTCCGTTGCACTGGACCTGCGTAAGGACCGTATTATCAGCCATTGAGCCATTGGGAACGCTGATGCACCTGCCACTATGGAGTGCCGTAATATTGTAGAAATCCTTGCCTACAGGAGCGAGAGAAAATAACTGGCTGGCCGAGCCATCGCATGAATGCTGGACGATAGCCACATTGTCTGCTGTATGTCTGTTTTCTGTCGTTAGGCACTTGCCGCTTACCCCCGATTTGATACTATAATATCCATTGCCCGCCGGGATGACAGCGAAAGCCTGCTGGGGAGTTCCATCACAGGTAAACTGCATAATTGGTATATTCTCACCCAAATCGCCATTTGGCACGTCCAGGCACTGCTTACTGTGGCCTGTGACAATCCGCCCAGATGTTGCTGCAGGAGACTGCGCAGACGCAGTTTGAACGGGGCCAATACCGACCAGAACGGAGCATAAAGCAGCTGCACTACTTACCGCAATTAATCGCGCGCTGAAACCGCGCGTCGCACGGAATTCAGGCATTTTTTTGTCAAAAGTACTCATTGTTTGCCCCAGTATCGCGACCGCATGTTCGGTCGATAGGGACATCGATCAAGCCCGGATTATTTCAGTCGAAACAGGATGTTAACAGGTTGTTCACATTTGACCTAACGCTAAACGAATCAACGCGAGAATTGATGGTTGAGAATACATGTTCCAAACGGGAATTTTTCAATGTCCGCTCTTGCACACAAAACAGTCAGAAGCAGGCAGTCAGCTATCGGCCCAGTTGCTGTCGTTAAAAACGACCTAAGCTAGTGTCCGCTTTCGGGATATATTGGACGGTGACAGCCAGCACAAAGCGAGACCACTTGAATCGCCTCTATATCATGCATTCCTGATCAATTGCCCGGGTCTTGCGCCGGTTGATTGATCGTATCTGCGGATGACTTCACCGGAAACTATCGTTGCATCATAGCCGGTGGCGCGTTGATGAAGGCGCTGACCGCCTGCGGGTAGATCACGAACAATCTCGGGCAAGTGCAATTTCAAGCCTTGCAAATCAATCACATTGATATCGGCTTTCGCACCCGTTTTTAACAAGCCGCGGTCCGGTAACCCGACCGCTTTTGCTGCTTTCTGCGATAGCATATGCACGGCTTCGGCAAGTTCGAAACGCAGTTCGCCAGGGTTTTGCACAAATTGGGTGAGCAGAAAGGTCGAATAGCTGGCATCACATATCGCGCCATAATGCGCGCCGCCATCACCTAATCCGGGAATACAATGGGGATGACTGAGCATTTCATGCGCGCTATTCAATGTGCCATTTTCATAATTACCAAGTGCCGCCAGAAACAGGCCTTTGCCTTCGGTTTCCAAAAGCCGGTCATAGGCAATTTCCTGTGGCGAACAGCCTTTGGCCGCAGCTTGCCCGGCCATGCTCATTTCTTTGGGTGGCGCATAGTCCGGCGGATCGTTCAGCGGAAACAGCCAATTCCAATCACGAGCCAACGCGTTAAACGGATGGCCCTCTTCGAAATCTTCGGTGATCAGCGCTTCGCGCAATTGCGGATCCCGCATGGCGGCAACCTGCCGTTCGACCGACAGATCAGCAATTTTTGCCCAGCTGGGGCAAAGCACAAAGGGATGCACTGTCAGTTCCAGGCCAGCGATTAAACCAATCGGGCGCGGCATAATCTGCGCCGTTGCCTTTCCGCCACTGGCATTGGTCTGCTCAATCATATCGAGCACTTTGCGCCACCGGGGCGGCCCATCATTTCCCGAAGCGAGGGTAAAGGTAGCAGGCCGGCCGCTGGCTTCAACAACCCGTTCGATCACCTGATATTCTTTGTCCCAGCCAACAAAGGCATCTAGGACGACCTGAAACGTGCCGGTCCCGGCATCCGCCATACCGCCGCAAATCGCTTCCAGTTCGGCAACGTCTGCCTCGAAAGTCGGGATGCTTCCGCCATCGGCTGTCTTGTGGATCGAAAGTCGCGAGGTTGCAAAGCCCAGAGCCCCCGCTTCCATCGCTTCTTTCGATAGCTTACGCATCAAAGCCAGATCATCGTCATTGGCAGGCTCTCTGGAGGCGCCGCGCGCACCCATGGCATATACTCTCAGCGGCGAGTGGGGGAGATAGGCGGCAATATCAATATCGCGCTTGCCCTTGGCCACGGTATCCAGATATTCCGGGAATGTTTCCCAATTCCACGGCAGACCATCCGCCATCACGACACCGGGAATATCTTCAACGCCTTCCATGACGTTGATCAGCATATCATGATCTTCAGTTCGGCAAGGCGCAAACCCGACCCCGCAATTGCCCATTACGGCGGTCGTTACGCCATGCGAGGATGACGGGCTCAATTCTTCCGCCCAGATACATTGCCCGTCATAATGGGTGTGCACATCGATAAAACCGGGCGTTACGATCCGATCAGTGGCATCAATTTCTTCTCGGCCACTGCCGGAAATCTCACCAATTGCGGTAATTTTTCCATCGGAAATCGCGATATCACCGTCAATCAGATCGCCGCCACTGCCGTCCGCAATCGTCCCGCCCCGGATCACCAAATCATGTTCCATAGTCATAGCAAGTTTCTCATCCTCTGATCACATGCACCACGCCGCCGATAAGCGAACCTAGCACGAAAATATAAATGGGCGGCATGCTCACATAGAGCCACCGCAAGCGTTTCTCGGGTGCCTTATGATATCCCAAAGCATAGCCGATGCGCATGAATGGCCAGATTAGACCAATGGCGGCGGCCCAAACCGGGCTGACAACATAAGCGAATAGCCATAATCCGGGTAAAAACAAAACCAGATGCTCAAGCGTATTGTGATGGGCGCGCACATATCGCTCATATTCCGGAGGACCGCTATGCGACGGCACTTCAATCTTAAATCTTCCCCGCGCCAAGCCCGCCATCAACAAAGTGAAATAATAAGCCAAAAGCGCCAGTGCGCTGACGATTACTACATAGATATAAGGATCCATGACTATTCCGTTTCCCTCCGCATCAAGCCAATGACCATAGACAGCTGGACCGGGATAACCATACTGCATTTGGATAAGATCGGTGCCAATCAAACGGACTGGCTAGTGTCCGCTTTGGGCGCAAAAGCGGACACTAGAGATTCAATAACTGCTCTTCAGCTAACGCCCCAAAAGAAGACATTGAAGCCCATTCTAACTTATAAACGTCGATTCCAGACGACGATTATCTGGCGATCGTCACGATTAAGGATGTAGCTAGTGCCCTGTGGATTGGAATCGAGATAAAACAATGATCCTTCTTTATTGAGCCATTCAGAGGCCATCTTGCAAATCTGCGCATCTTTGACGCAGGCAAAGCAGGAGCAATTTTGATAATTCGGTTGGCTGTAAACCCGCATCGGAGCCGTACTGGTCCATTCAATCTTTTTTATTATGGGACCTCGAGAACCAAAACCAGGACTAGCCTCAAAAGATTGCATGGCCTTAGGAATTTGCCCGCCAATACTAAACAAAGCTGCGCCACTTTCCTGATCAAAATGTCTCATGATCATTGTCCTCGGAGCAAGTGCTTCGGGGACCAAATTGCGAGCTTGGGTCTGAAGATCAGGTTTTTCGTCCATTAGAAAAAGCACTGTCAATGGAACTCCAACAGCTATTATGATGCCCATATGTTTCAGCGTAGTTAGCTTGGTCGAGATCATGGCAGCGAAAGTATAGCAAATGGATCGAATTAATAGATTTTTTTTCGATCTGAAGTTAGTATTGAGAGATCAACTCCGGAGTAATGAATCCGTTATCGATCCAAAAGTGACAGTCGGGATAAAGCAATTTGGATGATTGCTACCAGCCCACTTTTCGTCGTTCAAATTGGTCAAAGCTAATGTCCGCTTTCGGGATGAAGCGGTCGCGCGGCGAGTATCCGAATTGTGAAGGCTACTCGCCCAGAAACCCATTATGATTTATCTAAGTGATGTGTTCAGTCTTCGCTGCTGACGCTGAACAGACATAAAGCCAGAAGTAAAGTGGCTAAAACTCCAGAACCTCCAGCTACAGGCGAAGGCAAAAAGCCTTGCAAGCCAAACATCATAACTAAGGTGTTGGCGACGAACGCCACCGCCCCAACCAGCACCGCTGCGCCGCCCAGAGCTTTGTTGCCTTCGCTCATCTTGGCCATGCCGAAAACCACCGCAGCCAAACCCAGCAAGATTTTTGCCGCATTGTAACCGAAGAAAGAGAACGCAACGACCGAAGATGCAACATCGCTGAGGTCAGCATTCGATTCTGCAGCCGCGCGAAATGGACCGAATTGCGTCAGGCCCACGCCAACCTGTACCACATTGAGCACCGCGCTGAACGCAATCGCGGAAAAGCCCAATGTGTAGCGTTTGGCCATGACCAGAGCGGAACCCGCAAATGCAGCCAGCAGCACGAATAATAATCCTTCCAACCCCCACAGGAACTGGCGGTTAAAGTCGGGCGCGCCTATATAAAGGGCTGTATAGATCGGTTGCGAAATGGCCGCCAGAAGCAGCAATATGGCAACAATTTTGACCGTGCGACTTTGTGTGAATTCCATAATGGTTTCCTTTGATGAACGTGACCCCGACCAGCTATCCGCTGTCATAAAAATCAAAGCTACAGCCATACAAACACTAGCTCAATGAAAATCACGCTGCAAAATATCAACCAGACGAATGATAAGAAAATCGATAGCTTTGGATAGTTTTGAGTCGACTATATGATGTCCGCTTTCGGGATAAAGCGGACATTGGATGTTACAGGTTTTTGATCAGTTCAATTGCATCAAGGTGAATATGGATTTCGTCCAAATTCGATCTGATGTCACTGACGAAACTAGCAATCTGATCATTGTCCGTTTTTGCTGACTGCCCTTTGACGGCAAATTCATGTGCATCTTCCAGCCTCGCAGTTATTAGCGCGAACAATCCCGTGCGCACTTTGGTTGGATCAATTTCGTCGTCGCTTACCATGCCCCAACCCATGCTCGACTTTGCCAAGAAGTCCACATGCAGCTTTCTCAAATATGCAGATAAACGACTGGACTTCGGTTTTTGTTCGAGCATTGTTGTTCGTGTCGCAGACGATTGCCTGCGACAGGCCGCCCGCTGCATTAAGCGATCCGCGGCTCGGGTCAGTGGAAGCGCTGGATCGTCCAGCGCCATGCTGGGGACCTCAAAATGTCATCACCAAAATCAAAACCGCAAACCAAATCCGCGAAAGTCATCGCTCTGCTATCGCGAGCGAAAGGCACCACTCTCGCTGAGATATGCGAAGCAACGAACTGGCAGCAACATAGCATCCGCGCTCTTCTGACTGGCTTGCGCAAGAAGGACTATGTGCTCACTCGCGAAGAACGCGGCGATGACGAGACAGCTTATCGCATCACACAAGGTCCAATCGATAAAGATGAGAAAGGTGCAGCATGACCGCCCAGGACAAACGGTTATCGGAACTCATGACCATGCCCCCTGCCCAGTTGCGCTCTGCCTGGCGCGATACGTTCAAGTCACCCGCGCCTGATATAGGGCCGGACCTGCTTCGGCGCGGGATCGCCAACCGATTACAGGAGCGCATGCATGGCAGCCTGACGAGCGCCACAAAGCGAGAGATTGGGCAGCTTCGCAAGCGCGTCGAACAAACCGGTAAAGCTGGTCACATGCATGCGATATCACTCAAGACTGGGACAAGGCTCGTCAGATCATGGAACAGCAAAAGCTATCATGTGCTCGTGTGTGATGATGGCTTTGAGTTTGAAGGCCGTCACTATGCAAGCCTCAGTCACATTGCCCGCGAGATAACCGGCGCGCATTGGTCGGGTCCTCGCTTCTTCGGATTGAAAAAACGAAGTGGATATAAGCCGAAGGTATTCGCCAATGGTTGAGCGCGCCAAACGCAAGCGCTGTGCTATCTACACCCGCAAATCCACTGAAGACGGTCTGGAGCAAGATTTCAATAGTCTCGATGCGCAGCGCGAAGCATGTGCAGCCTATATATTGAGCCAAGCCATTGAAGGCTGGGAAGCAGTTCCCGAGCTTTATGATGATGGAGGTTGGTCAGGCGGAAGTATGAAGCGCCCTGCCCTCGTCCAGCTGCTAGATGATGTGAAAGCCGGACAGGTTGACATCATAGTTGTGTACAAGGTCGATCGCTTAACCCGCAGCCTCGCTGACTTTGCCAAGATTGTCGAGATATTGGATGAGAACGAGGCCAGCTTTGTCAGTGTTACGCAGTCTTTCAACACAACAAACAGTATGGGACGACTAACTCTAAATGTGCTTTGTCCTTCGCCCAATTCGAACGTGAAGTTACTGGAGAGCGCATCCGTGACAAAGTTGCAGCGTCGAAGAAGAAAGGCATGTGGATGGGTGGACCGGTGCCGCTCGGTTACAGGGTAGAAGAACGTAAATTACTGTTTGAGCGTTCAGAAGTGGAATCGGTCCGCTACATTTTCAACCGCTATATCGAACTCAAATCTGTTCCCAAGCTGGTGGATGATCTGGCAGCCCGAGATTTTCGCACTCGAAAGCGAACCATGTCTAGTGGACGTGTTCTGGGTGGCGTTCACATTAGAACTGGCGCTTTGACGCTAATGCTTCAAAATCCAATTTACGTTAGCAAGATCCGTCATCGGGGGGAATTATATGATGGAGAACATGATCCCATAATATCACAGGAACGGTTTGATCAGGTGCAAGCCATCTTTTCCCACAATCGCCGAGACAAAACACTGGGGAAGAGAAGTCGCAACCCCAGCCTACTGACGGGAATAATTACCGATCCGGATGGCAGGCCCATGTCCCCAACCCAGTCAAAGAAACAATCGCGAACTTATCGATACTATTCCACACGCCTAAAACCGTTGGAGGACAAGACATCTGCGTGGCACCTGCCTGCAGGCGATCTGGAACAGATCGTTATTGAAGCCATTGCTAACCACCTATCGCATGGTCTGATCTTGGATTCAGAAGATGAAACGCTGAACGAAGGCATGATTGATCAATATCGGCAAACTGCCAAAACACTTTCATCCACGAGCGCTATTGAACAACGAAAGTTCCTTCTTAGGTGCCATACGAAAGTTCAGGTTGAGGCCCAGGCTGTAAAGATCAACCTGAACCTTGAAGAACACCAAGATCCTATCGTTATCTCTGTTGATGCCAAACTGGTTAGCAAGGGATCTGAGCTGCGTCTGGCTGTCGCGCCGGACAATGGTCCTGCAAAGCACGAACCCGATCCAGTGCTGTTGAGGCTGATCGCAAATGCGTTTGCGGCACGAGACTATCTGATTGATGGGGTAGCATCGCCTATGATATCGGATTACTCTCAAAGGCATTTAAGAAACCTCGCCCGGTTAAGCTTTTTGGCACCCGATATCATCACCGCCATTGTTCGGGGATCGCAGCCTGTCAATCTGACTGGAAGACGCCTTCTACGCGCTGGTGACCTCCCACTTGATTGGGCTGGACAGCGGACGCTTCTAGGGTTCGAATAAACCTCAAATCACTCAAATTTCAAAAGTGCATCCCGTGCCAGCGTTTCGGGGCCTCGAGATAATCCGGCTATTTGCAGCGATATGGCAGACGACAAATGGTCTCTGGACAACAGTTCACACAAACAGCACAAGCTAAGTTACGGAAACTTAGGGACTAAACTGGCCACCAGTTCATGTCGCTGGAGACGCTCAATATCGGGGAAAGAAATGGTGCTGCTAGGGAGAATTGAACTCCCGGCCTCGTCATTACCAATGACGCGCTCTACCACTGAGCTACAGCAGCACTTGTTTCATTGCAGGAGCCATCTGCTCCAAGCCCCGCGCCTATGGCGAAATGGTTAAGGACTTGTCAAGCGCAGTTGCAATTTTCATGTTTCGCTGGCAGATATTCTCCATGCCAAAGCCACAACCAAAGTCCGAAAAACAGCGCAAGGAGGCCGCAAAGGCCGAACGGCTTACCGAACAATTGCGTGCCAATCTGCGACGACGCAAGGCACAGGCAAAGGATTTACAGGGTGGTGGCCCGGACTAAAGCCTAGCTAGACGGTCACGACAGCCCGTTCTGGCTCGATAATCTCAAACGCCGTTACGGCATCGATAAAGCTCTGCGCTACTGGAGTTACTTCTTCCGTCGCGGGGTCAAACCAAACATAGGTCAGTTTAACGACGTTCAGCAGCGTATCATCCCGAACAATATGGGCGATAGCGGAATAGCTGGTTCGACCGAATCGGGTTATCCGCAGACATACGTCGATCAGATCATCTGCCTTGGCCGGAGCGAGGAAATCGACCTCGGCATGGCGCACCCAATTATCGCCGCCAAACAGCTCCATAAACTTGCCTAGCGAATCCTCATTGCCCTCAGCACCAACCAACGAACGGAAATATTCGGTCACGCCTATATCCGCAAAGGCTAAATAGTTTGCGTTGAAAACTATGCCTTGCATATCCGCCTCGGCATAGCGCACCCGGACCGGCGTGATCAGGCGAAATCCTTCGCGAGGGTTTTGAGTTTCTGTTTTCATGAAGAAAATTGTCCGTTGATACTTGGTGCTCGGCAATTGATACCGAGCCTAGGGCTAGCTGTAACGCTTTCTTTTTCTGGGCTCCGCAACAAGTGCCGGGCACAAAATAGCGTTTAGATCAAAGGCGCACATTGTTCCTTAAGCCAATTCAGCGCGTCACCTTCTACCTGTGGCCCAACAATATCAAGCACCTGCGCATGATAATCATCGACCCACTGGCGCTGGCTGTCCGATAAGACGGCTACATCAATCAGCCGCCGGTCAAGCGGCGCGAATGTCAGCGTCTCAAAGCCCAGCATGTCCTGCTCCGCGCCGGCCACATCGCGTTCCTCGACCAGAATCAAATTCTCGATGCGGATACCAAATGCGTCGGTCTTGTAATAACCAGGCTCATTGGAACAGATCATGCCGGCCACTAGCGGCTCGTTAAATCCGCCAAAGGCTGCAATCCGCTGTGGTCCTTCATGCACTGATAGATAGGCACCAACGCCGTGACCTGTGCCATGCGCATAATCGACGCCATCGGCCCACAGATATTGCCTTGCCAAGATATCGAGTTGCCCGCCGGTCGTCCCTTTGGGGAATACGGCTTTTGCGAGTGCGATATGGCCTTGCAAAACCTGTGTATAGCGTTTGATCATCTCGGCCGTTGGTTCACCAACCGCCATTGTGCGCGTTACGTCTGTGGTACCGTCACGATATTGCCCGCCGCTGTCGACCAGATAGAGTGTTCCGGTTTCAATCTTGCGATTGGTTTCCTCGTTCACGCTATAATGACACAATGCCCCATTAGGACCAGCGCCGGAAATCGTCCGGAATGATAGATCCATCAATTTGTCAGACTGCCCGCGAAATTCAGCAAGCTTGGCCGCCACGGATAGCTCATCATGGCCACCTTTGGGCGCCTCCTGCGAGAACCAGTGGAGAAATTGGCTCAGCGCTGCGCCATCACGTGCTTGTGCGGCCTTATGGCCGTTGACTTCGGTTATATTTTTAATCGCTTTGGCGAGTATCGTAGGATCACGTTTCTTGACGATATTGGCGCCAGCGCCTTCCAGCTGATTGAAAATCGCCGCCACAGAACGCTCCGGGTCGACCCCCATTTTCTGACCGTCATATTCCGCCAACGCATCAGGAAATTCGCTGTAATCCCTTAGCGCAACGGCATTGCCCAGATGCACGCGTACATCATCGGTCAGTTTTTCAGGGGCTACAAATAATTCTGCATTGCCATCGGCTTTGACAATCGCATAGCCGCGAGGAACCGGCGTATTGGCAATATCCTTGCCGCGAATATTAAAGGCCCAAGCAACAGAATCGAGCGCGGCAATGACGGTCGCGTCGAGACTTTCTTTCTTCAACCATGCGGCAATATCTGCGCGTTTATCGCTTGCGCTTTTGCCAGCAAATTCGTCGGGCTGGACGTCCAATTTGGCCAATGAAGGTTCTGGCTGATCTTCCCATACAGAATCAATAGGGTTACTCTTCACGGCGACGAGCTTGGCTTTACTCTTCACGAGTTTCGCTTCAGCTGATTTCGCCCAATCCTGCGTGTGCAGCCATGCATCATAACCGATGGAGGAGCCTTCGGGTGCGTTTTCACCCAACCATTCAATCAGGCTTTTATCAGCCGTGCCGACATATTCATACAGGTTGCCATCGACCTGATCACGCACCTGAATCGTGTAGCGCCCATCGATGAATATCGCCGCCTTGTCCTTGAGCACAATTGCCGAACCTGCCGAGCCGCCAAAGCCTGTGAGCCAAGCCAGACGCTGTGCATAATCGCCAACATATTCGCTCATATGCTCGTCACAAATCGGTACGACAAAGCCATCAAGGCCATCTTTTGCCATTTGCTCGCGCAAGGCGGCAAGCCTTGCTTCATAAGTGGACATTAACATCGGTTGCGAAACTCCTTGAATTAGCGCTTTAGCAAACACATAGGTGTTTCAGACGATTTCCGCCACCAATTTCCCTGATGAGAGGCGTTATGAAACAGATATTTTTACCACTGATACTGGCTGCCAATCTGGTTGCTATCCCGGCTTTCGCTCAATCTGAAACAGAAGAGACAATGACAAAAAAAATGGAAAAACCACCCGTCGCTGAGCAGCGACCCCATAGCTATGAACGCCACGGCTATACGATTAGCGATCCCTATCACTGGTTGAAAGACCAAAGCTATCCCAAGGTCGATGACGAAGATGTGCTTGAATATCTGAAAGAAGAGAACAAGTGGTTCGAGCAGCATATGGCCGGACAAAAGGCGCTGACCGACACGCTGTTCAAAGAGATGAAAGCCCGAATCAAGGAAGATGAAAGCTCGGTCCCGCAAAAAGATGGTGACTGGATATACTGGGAAAAATTTGAAGAGGGCATGCAGTATAAACAGCATTACCGGAAATCTGTTTCCGGCGGTGCGGACCAGTTGATCCTCGATGAGAATGCGCTGGCAAAGGATAAGGAATATTTCCGGCTCGGTGCTATGTCGGTTTCTCCCGATGGCAAATTACTGGCCTTTTCCGTTGATGACACGGGCGCTGAACGATTTGAGGCGCGGATCAAAAATCTCGAAACTGGCGAAATGCTGCCGGACGTCATTCCCGGCACCCTTTCTAGCCTGGTCTGGTCCGCAGATTCCAAAAACCTGCTATATGGTCTGGCCAATGAAAACTGGCGCACCGACAATGCCCGCATGCACGTGATCGGCAGCGATCTCAAAAATGATATCGAACTGTACAAGGAAAATCAGGACGGCTTTACTGTCGGCATTGGCCTCACCCATTCGGAAAAATACATCGTCATCGCAACCGGTGACAATGAAACCAGCGAAGTGCGTCTGGTGCCAACCGACAATCCGACGGCGGAGCAGTTGCTCATTTCATCGCGCAAAAAAGGCCGCGAATATTCGGTCGAGGAACATGATGATAAGCTCTATATCCTCACCAATGATAATCATGTGAATTTCCGCCTGGCAACTGCGACGCTGGACAAACCCGGCGAGTGGACAACCTTAATTGCCGGATCAGACGAATTTTATCTGACCGACATGACACCGTTCAAGGATTTCTATGTCACCGAAGGCCGCGATAATGGTCTCGATCAGGTCGAGATCCGCTCCTATGCCGATCCGGCGAAGATAGAGCGCATCGCTTTTCCCGAAGCCAGCTATAATGCCGGGCTCGACGACAATCCGGAATATGACATCAGCAAGCTTCGGCTCAGTTATGAATCGATGGTCACGCCAGATACGGTTTATGACTATACTCTGGCCGATAAAAAGCTCGAAACACTCAAGGTTCAGGAAATTCCTTCCGGCTATGATGCCAGCCAGTACACCACCGAGCGCCTGACCATAAAAGCCCGCGACGGCGCAATGGTTCCGGTTTCATTGGTCTATAAAAATGGTACGAAATTGGACGGCAGCGCACCGCTGCATCTCTATGCCTATGGCGCTTATGGCTATGCCGTCCCGCCAAGCTTTTCGGCCACCAGGCTATCGCTGGTCGACCGCGGTTTTGTCTATGCAATTGCGCATATTCGCGGCGGCGATGATCTGGGTCGCGACTGGTATCTGCAGGGCAAGCTGATGCAGCGCACCAATACGTTCAACGATTTTGTCGACGTCGCCAAGGGTTTGGCCAAAAAAGGCTATACCGCCAAGGGCCGGATCAGCGCGTCCGGCGGATCGGCTGGCGGTGAGCTGATGGGCGCGATCGTCAATAGCGATCCCGATCTATGGGGCGCGATTGTGGCGCATGTGCCGTTTGTCGATGTGCTTAACACCATGCAGGATGAAAGCCTGCCGCTAACGCCCGGTGAATGGCCGGAATGGGGCAATCCGATTACCGATAAAGCAGCCTTTGAATATATCCGCAGCTATTCGCCTTATGATCAGGTGAGCGCGCAGAATTATCCGCCCATGCTGATCACCGGCGGTCTCAACGATCCCCGCGTGACCTATTGGGAGCCTGCCAAATGGACCGCCAAGCTGCGCGCGACCAAGACCGACAACAATGTCCTGCTGCTCAAAACCAATATGGGTGCTGGCCATGGTGGGAAGTCGGGTCGCTGGAACCGGATTGAGGAAGTCGCAGAGGAATTTGCGTTTATCTTGTGGCAGATGGGCATGACAGATTCGGAAAAATGAGCGAATATTTCCTTGAGATTGTAGCGCAACCGGAGGACATTGATGAGCTGGGTCACGTCAACAATGCGGTGTGGGTGCGCTGGATTCAGGAACTGGCTACCGCCCATTGGCAAGCGCTTGCACCGCAAGAATTTGTCGAGCGCTATATCTGGGTCGTCACCCGGCATGAAATTGACTACCGCGGCAATGTTGTTGCTGGCGAGACTGTGGCGGGCAAGACCTGGATTTCAGAACCACCCAAGGGCGCGCGTTTCTGGCGCAATGTGAGTTTCGCCGGAGCAGATGGCAAGTTGAAAGTGTCCGCCAAAACCAACTGGGCGATTATTGACCAGACCAGCGGTCGGCCTGTCCGCGTACCGCAAGAGCTAGCGGACCTATTCCTCTCAGAAGAATGAAGATCAGGGCGCGGGTATCGGCGTCACCGGGGCCAGCGGCGATGGTTGATCAACCCGCTCCCCTTCGGCTGTACGCAATTGCTGCGGCTCCAATATCGCTGCTGTTTCGATGACATCCAACGCCCGTCGTGCTTCATTAAAGCGGCGTGCTTTTTCCATCCATTGGCCCGCCAGCTCATCGCTATTGGTACTTCCGGGCATTCTATCAATCTCTGCAATCGCAGCATCGACATTGCCATTTTCTACATAGCGTTTCGCGCGGATCAACCGCTGTTGCGGAATGGGGGAAGGCGTCCCGTCGCGGCGGACAACAAAAAGTTCGGACATTTCCTGTTTCAGATCGGTCCAGAATCCCTTGCCGGATGACCCGCTCGTCAATGATGGGCCGATATCGTCCAGTCCCGTGGCCAATTCTTCCTGCGTCACAGGCTCGCGCGATGCGTTGACAATTGTAGTTACCGCTTTGGGCTGCGCATCACCGAAGCGCAGGCGCAGTTGTGATTCAATATAGCCCAGTGGAGACCCGCGATCGAGCGCGCGACGCGCAGCAAATGCGATGAGTAGGCCCTCGGCCCGTGCGGCATTACCAGACGCGGCCTGTGCCTGAACATTGATTCGCGACAACCGGTCTTCAAGATCAGCAACCCGGACGGCCAATGCTCGTTCTTTATCGGGCGTAAGTGCAGGAATTTCGGTCGCCACAGGCTTCACTGGTGCCGGTGGCAACACCGTCCCATCGGCGTCAATACGCTGTGCCAGTGCAGTTGCAGGGTCAGTAGTTGCTGTGATCTGGCCGGTTGTAGAACCAGCGGCAACAACAGCCGTTTCAGGCTGGCTGTCAAAGGGGTTGTAGCGCGAGAATATCCAGCCAGTAAGAATGGCTCCGCCAACAAAGGCCACAACCATCAATACCAACACATTGCGGGTCAAATTGCTTTTCCCGCTCTGTGGCGTTATTTTTTCATAGTCCCGGCTCATGAAAGCTCCTTAGATACTGCCTGCGGGCTTTGCCCATCCCGCCGTCTCTATAACGACCCCGTTTTATGGCATAGTCGTCCAGCCAAAGACAGTAAAGCATCGTCCGTTGGCTGCAGCGCCGTATCGACCTTTTTCCATCCATTGCCCGCAGCCTGCGCTATATTGGCTGAAAGAGCAGCAACAGCATTAGCCGACTGGTCGATGTTCAACCGGTCCATCTCGCTAACCAATATTTTCGCGGCCCTGACAGAATAGAGCAGCACGATATGGCCCTGTCGCAGCGCAGCTTGCGCCTTTCCGCCCAATGGCAAGGCACGCGATTCGTAAACCCGGCAAAGCGTGATCTCACCACTGGACCGCACCAATTTAACATGATCTTTGCCCGTCAGTCTCAAGATATGCGGAGATTGGCCGGAGGGCAGCGATTGCAAAAGCTCTTCAGCCCCGCGATTTCCTGTCACCGCAACGGTAAACCCTGCCTGCCGTGCAGCTGCAGCGGTTGCCTCTCCCACGGCAAGAACCGGCAATTGAACGTATTTTTGCAGTTCCGGGCCGGCATGTTTGACGGCATTGCTGCTCGTCAGCATCACAGCATCAAATGCCGAGGCAGGCGGAGCGGCCCAAGCAATCGGTTCGATAACAAAGAGCGGATCGATAACAGTCGCAAGACCAAGGTCATGGGCACGTTTAGCAGTTTCATCGGCGCTATCCCGCGGCCTCAAAATTATAACCGACATTGTCATCGACCAAATATAGCCTTCAAATCCGCACTCGCCTGACCGATCAATTTTTGAGCAAGGCGAGCTGGCGCCCTGACATCACCAATATCAAAATCCGACGCGCCGCGAACACTCTCGCTTCCATCCGGCAATAATATTTCCCCGCGCAAGTTGATCTTGAGCTTATCCACCGTGGCCAATGCCGCGACGGGACTGTGACAATCGGCGGTTAGTTCCTTGAGGAACAACCGCTCTGCCGTGACCGCACGCACGGTTTGTGTCGATGAAATCTTCTGCAACAACCGGCGCACGTGACCGGAAGCGGTCAATGTCTCAATTCCGACCGCGCCCTGAGCAGGCGCTGGCAGCATCTCATCCTCGGAAATCTCGCTACCAATATCTCCCATATCCAGCCGGTCGAGCCCCGCCGCAGCCAATAAAGTCGCGGCATATTCACCTTGCTCGATTTTACTCAACCGTGTCTGAACATTACCGCGAATGAGCCGGATGTCGAGATCCGGACGCTTACGCAGCAATTGGGCCTGTCGGCGAGGAGAGGCCGTGCCCACTACCGCGCCTCGCGGTAACAGCGCGATGCTATCGGCACCGACAAGCCGGTCATGAATATCCGCTCGCTCCATAATAGCAGCAATAATGAAGGCATCGGGCCGCAGAGTCTCGACATCCTTCATGCTATGGACGGCGCAATCAATATCACCCTCGATCAGCGCGCGGTCGAGCTCCTTGGTCCACAAAGCCTTGCCGCCGACCTCAGCCAGCGCCCGGTCTTGTATCTTGTCCCCACTTGCGACCATCGGCACCAGTTCCACCTGATCGGGTCGCCAGCCATAGGCCAATAATATCGCAGTTCTCGCCATCTCCGCTTGCACCATGGCGAGCGGTGATTGGCGTGTACCAATCCGCAAAGGACGGTCGATGCCGGCCAATATTTCCAGTTTGTTGTCGCCATTAGCTGTCATGGCTCTTGTCCTAATCCCACCATGGCTTAAGTAAAAGAGATATGAGTATAATTTTGGGCATTGAATCAAGCTGTGATGAAACAGCGGCGGCGTTGGTTACGTCGGATCGCGAGATATTGGCCCATAAATTGGCGGGACAAGAAGAGGCGCATGCGCCATTTGGCGGCGTTGTTCCCGAAATTGCAGCCCGCGCCCATGCCGAGATAATCACGCCACTGATCGAAGCCGCGCTTGCCGAAGCCGAAATGACGCTGGATCAAGTGGATGCGGTTGCCGCTACCGCTGGCCCCGGTCTGATCGGCGGGGTAATGGTCGGACTAGTAACCGGTAAGGCGCTCGCCATGGCCGCGGACAAAGCGCTGGTTGCGGTCAACCACCTGGAAGGCCACGCGCTGTCCCCGCGCCTTGCCAATCCGGATCTGAAATTCCCCTATTTGCTGTTGCTGGCCTCTGGCGGGCATTGCCAGATATTAAGGGTGGAAGCTGTTGGCCAATATCGGCGGCTCGCCACAACAATTGATGACGCGGCCGGCGAAGCTTTTGACAAGACCGCGAAAATATTGGGCCTCGGCTATCCCGGTGGTCCCAAGGTCGAAGCGCTCGCCAAAACCGGCCAAGCCGCTGCAGTTCCCCTGCCCCGCCCACTCAAAGGATCAAAGGAACCGCATTTTTCCTTTGCTGGTCTGAAGAGCGCCGTGGTCAGAGCCCATCAAAGCGGCGAGCACAAGCCAGAAGATATTGCCGCGTCCTTTCAGCAGGCAACGGTTGACTGCCTGAAAGACCGGTTGGAAAAAGCATTGCGCGACCATGGAACTGTGCCCCATTTGGTGGTTGCCGGCGGCGTGGCGGCCAACGGCCCCATTCGCGCCATGCTGGAACAATTGGCTGCGGATCATGGCATGGAATTTACCGCGCCACCTTTGTGGCTGTGTACGGACAATGCAGCCATGATCGCTTGGGCAGGCGCAGAGCGATTTGCCGCTGGCTTGACCGATCCCCTTAATTTTGTCGCTCGCCCGCGCTGGCCGCTCGACCCTACCGCTGAAAAAGCCCGCGGGGCCGGAGTGAAAGCATGAGCGATATGCCGGCCAAAATGGGCGTCATCGGCGCTGGAGCCTGGGGCACAGCGCTGGCGCAGGTTCTATCCGAGGGGCAGGATGAATTGCTGCTCTGGGCCCGCGAAACCAATGTCGTTGCTCAAATCAACGATGCCCACGAGAACAAGGCCTTTCTGCCAAGCCATCCGCTGCGGCAAAATATTCAAGCAACACAGGATATGAGTGCGCTCGCGCAGTGCGAGGCTTTGCTGATTGTAACACCGGCGCAGCATCTGCGCGCCACCCTAAAGGCTTTGCCCGACAGCAATGCAGTGCTGATCCTTTGCAGCAAGGGCATTGAAGAAGCGACGCAGCAATTGATGAGCGAAGTCGTTCATGACATTCGCCCTGATAACAGATTGGCGGTTCTCTCGGGACCGACATTTGCGCATGAGGTTGCTCAAGGACTCCCTACGGCGCTGACACTGGCCTGCGATACGGAAGAGACTTGGAAGAAACTCTATCCGCTCGTCGCAAAATCCACATTTCGTCCGTATTTTTCTGATGATATTGTCGGTGCCGAAATCGGCGGTGCTGTGAAAAATGTCCTCGCCATCGGTTGTGGCATTGTTGAGGGCGCAGGCTTAGGCCAAAATGCGCGCGCTTCCATCATTAGCCGCGGCTTTGCTGAAATGCTTCGCTATGGCGCGGCGCGCGGCGCAAGATCGGAGACGCTTTCGGGGCTTTGCGGTCTTGGCGATCTGGTCCTGACCTGCTCGTCGACTAGCTCTCGCAACTTTTCTTTGGGCAAGGGTCTGGGCGAAGGCCAGTCGGCCAAAGCGCTACTGACAGACCGTGCGACAGTCGCCGAGGGCGCGTCAACCGCTCCTGTTTTGCAACAGGATGCAAAGGCGCGCGGCATCGATATGCCGATTGTCGACGCGGTATGTGCGTTGCTGGCGGGGGAAACCGATTCCAGGTCCATTGTAGCGCAGCTTATGGGCCGGCCCCTGGTTTCCGAGCAACGCTAGCGCAAAAGATGACAATCAGGATCGAGTGCGGTAAAGCCGTCGTTCCGATTTAAACCCCCCGTTTTGCGAATAGCTTTATCAGCCGGAGACATTTTTTTGACCAGCCCGGAATCTTCAGGCTCATCATCTGGCCCGTTGCCCCAAAAGGCTGCGGGATCCGATGACAAAGCCACTTCTGGCGTGACGGATCAGGAAGACGGCAAAGAAGATCTTGCTGCTTTGGCAAAAGGTGGTCGGACCAATGTTTTCGGATTTCTGCTGCGGCTAGCGGCGCGCCTACCGTTTTTGTTCATCGCCGGGCGCATTTACGGGGCGGAAGCTCTGGGGCGTTTTGCCTATGCGATATTGATCATAGAATTTGCCGCTCAGATCGCAACGCTCGGTCTGAAACGTGGACTTGCCGAACAACTCAGCCGGACCGAACGCCCGCATGTCCATGTCGTTTGGGATGGACTGCTCGTCAGTCTTTTTGCCTCAATGCTTGGAGCAATATTGCTGATTTTGGTTCCTCAAATCATGTTTCCGAACAGCGAAATAAACGGTCTCGATCGATTTTTACCACTGGTTATTTTTGCGATTGCCGGAGCCGATATTGCGCTAGCAGCCTTGGCCTATCGTTATGACATTGCCTCTACTGTAAGGGCTCGCGCTGTAGTCGAACCATGGACAATCAGCATCGCAGCATTCTTATTCTCCTACTATTCGCTGCGGGACGGATTAATTCTGTCCTATGTCGTATCGATGGTCGCGGCCTTGGTCGCATCGCTTTGGCCCCTGCTCAAAAGCTATGGCCTTCCTTGGGGCTGGCGACCCAAGCCGATTGCCCTTGCCAAACTGGCGCGACATAATATGCCGCTGGCCGCGGCCGATGCTGCGGAATGGGGATCGCGGAGGCTTGATCTCGCGATACTTGGTCTATTTGCTTCCCCGGCCATTGTTGGTATCTATTATATCGCGCAGCAGGTCGCGAGCTTGCCGCAAAAGCTCAAGACCAGCTTTGATCCCATATTAGGCCCGGTTATTACCCGTAACCTCGAAGCAGGAAACATGAAGGCCATTGCCAATCAGGTGAGCCAGGTCGGCTTCTGGATTATCGCTGCACAGGCAGGTATTGCCCTAGCGCTAGCGATCCCGGGAGAGGCCGTCATGGGACTGGTTGGTCCCAATTTTGTTGGCGGAACCGGCGCGCTCGCTTTCCTATTAGCGGCTGAGGCTGTTGCAGCAACCGCCGTGGTCAGCGAAGCGGCCCTGGTCTATATAGCCCGGCACCGCAACTTGCTGATTTCCCTGTCGATGCTGTTGTTGCAAGCCGCACTGAGTGTTGCCTTCATCCAGATTTGCATGCGCATGGGATGGCCACCTCTATTTCAAGCCGCTGCTGTGGCCGCCGCCCTGATGGTCGCACTGGCCTATGCCTCGGTCGTCAAAGCCATTTTTCTATCGAAGCTGCTCAAGGCGCCGGTCAACGGCTGGCGCTGGTCGCTGATATTTGCTGTCATAGTCGCAACCGCGATCGGCTATCTCGCAACCTATCTGCCGGAATGGGCAGAGCTGGTTGTCGGTATACCGATGATATTGGGCAGCTATGCCTGGGTCATCTGGAAATGGGGCTTTGGACCCGAAGACCGCAAATTATTCAAGATGAAGAGTTGAGCGTTTTAAACGAGATGCTCTAACCTAGGCGCTGCTTCACCAATGCCCGCAAGTCCACCTCAGGCCGCGCGCCATAGTGGGAAATAATCTCGGCTGCGGCAATCGCGCCAATTGTCAGGCAGTCTTCCAAAGACCGCTCTTCGATATATCCGCTTAGGAAACCAGCTGCGAACAAATCGCCTGCGCCTGTCGTATCTACGATTTTCTCAACCGGCTCTGCGCCGACAATATGAGTCTTACCGCCCTGAACAGCAATCGCGCCTTTTTCGCTGCGGGTCACGATCAGCGTTTCGACCTGAGCGGCCGTTTGCTCCACTGCAGCATCAAAATCGTCGGTTTCGCATAGCGATTTAATTTCCGCTTCATTGGCGAATAATATGTCGATCATGCCGTCTTTGATCAGCTTCGCAAAATCATCCCTGTGGCGCTCAATACAAAAGCCATCGGAAAGGGTGAAAGCGACCTTACGGTCATTTTTGCGCGCGATATCGATCGCCAAAGCCATGGCGGCCTTTGGCTCTTCAGCATCCCACAAATAGCCTTCGAGATAGAGGATGGCGCCGCTGGCAATCAGATCAGCATCCACCGATGCAGGCGGCAGAAATTGAGAAGCGCCCAAAAACGTATTCATCGTCCGTTGTGCATCTGGGGTCACCAATATCAGACAGCGCGCGGTGGGCGGCTCTTTGCCCAGTGGCGGGACATCAAAATCAATGCCTGTAGCGCGGATATCATGGGTGAATACTTCGCCAAGCTGATCGTCAGCGACTTGAGCGATCAATGCGCATTGACGGCCCAGTGTCGATGCGCCTGCCAATGTATTGGAACCGGAGCCACCGCTAATTTCGCGTGCTACGCCCATATCGCGATAAAGTTGTGTCGCGCGGTCCGCGTCGATCAGGGTCATTGCACCCTTATTCAGTTGTTCCTCTTCCAAAAACGCATCGTCCGCCTGTGCGATAACATCAACAATGGCATTGCCAACGGCAACAATATCGTAACGGGCTTCGGTGGTCATAAACATGTCCTTATATGGGAGCGGATAAGCGCTGTCCGTTAAGGGTTCAGCGCGATTGGTTCAAGCAGAATTGACCCGAAGCGCAATTTCGTGACATGGGTTGGCGATGATCAATGCTTTTCTGCTCTCCATCGGCCAATTATCGGACCGGCGGATTATATCTCTGCTCTTGAAGGTATTTCTGATTTCGTTGCTGCTGTTGGCGGTTTTTGGCGTCGGCGCCTATTTTCTATTGGCATGGCTATTCTCGTTGACCGCTTTGGACGATGGCGGGTTTGCGGCAGCCGCCGCAGCAGTCATCATCACGGCCTTAACCGCCATATTCCTGTTTCGCGTCATAGCGATTTTTGTGCTCAATATATTTTCGGACGATGTTGTCGACGCCGTCGAGGCGCTCCATTATCCAGACCGTGCAGAACTGGCCAAGCCACCGGGCTATATGCTGGGCCTGAAAATGGGACTGGCATCGGTTGGCCGGGCCATTGGCTATAATATTCTTGCTTCGCCAATCTATATCATGCTGCTGGTCACCGGCATTGGTGCACCGATTGCCTTTTTTGCTGTCAACGCGATCCTCATCGGGCGCGATTTGCAGGATATGGTCGCCGCACGCCATGTTGGCGATCCGGGGCAGATGGACGAACTGTGGCGGATCAGCAAAGCAACCCGCTTTGGGCTCGGCCTGACCACTGCGCTGTTGCTTGCTGTCCCGTTTGTCAATTTTGTTGCGCCTGTTTTGGCAGCCGCTATGGCTACCCATCTTGTTCATATGAAACGTGAAACTGGCCTGGAAGAAAGCAACTGACATGATCCGCAAGCTCATCATCCTATCCGCGCTGCCCGCCCTAGCTGCCTGTGTGTCAACCGGTGCCGTCAAAACCCCGGCATTACCGACCGCCGCCGCGTCACCGCTCAGCAATGTGCAGGGTCTGGAGCTGGTCATGGGCAAAACCGCCAATCAGCTCAAACGCCTATTCGGCAACCCGCAGGCCGATGTAGCTGAACCACCCGCACGAAAATTGCAATTTTCCAGCGGCGCATGCGTATTAGATGCCTATCTTTACCCCGAAAAAAGTGGTGGCGAAGGTCGCGTGACCCATATCGACACCCGCCGCAGCGATGGCGCCGAGGTCGATCGGGTATCTTGCGTCAACGCGCTGCGAGTGCGCTAGCAGAAGGGTCTGCGGCGGATTGCCATTCTAACAGCACATCCGCGTCTATTTCTTTTGGGAGACGCATCTGTTTCTCCTGCTGAAATCGACCCAGATCAAGCTGCAACAAGGCCCAGACTGCCGAACCACGCACTACGGCGTCATCATCATCCAGCAATGTAGTAACTGCCGGGACCAAAGCGACGTCCCCGCTATTACCCGCAGCGATCAGGCAGTTGCGGACCATCCGGTTGCGACCAGATCGCTTGATCGGCGATCCAGAGAATATCTGCCGGAAGCCAGCATCATCCATAGCCAGTAAATCCGCTAGTGCCGGCGCGGCCAGTTCAGCGCGCGGCAGGAAAGCTTTGTTCGCCGCTGCTGCCTTGGCAAATTTATTCCATGGGCACGCAGCCAGACAATCATCGCAGCCATAGATGTGATTGCCCATCGGTTTGCGATATTGACGCGGGATTGGGCCTTTTGACTCGATGGTCAGATAGGAAATACAGGCTTTGGCATCGAGCCGATAAGGCTCCGGAAAGGCATTGGTGGGGCAGATATCCTGACAGGCGGAGCAACTGCCGCAGCGGTCCTTGCCGCCCGTCGATGATTCCAAATCCAGAGTCGTATAAATAGCACCTAGAAACAACCAGCTGCCATGATCCTGACTGACCAAATTGGTATGCTTGCCTTGCCAGCCGAGACCCGCTGCTTCGGCCAGCGGCTTTTCCATCACCGGCGCGGTATCGACAAAAACCTTCACGGCACAGTCGGCTTGATCCACCAACCAACGGGCCGTTCGCTTCAGCGCACCTTTGACGACATCGTGATAATCCTTACCCTGTGCATAAACGGAGATGCGGCCATGATCGGGCACCTGTTCCAAGGCAAATGGATCGCGCGCCGGTGCGTAGCTCATCCCCAGCATCACCACCGACTTCACTTCAGGCCAAAGATTTGTTGGACTGGAACGCTGTTCCGCACGGCTCTCCATCCAGATCATGTCGCCATGCTGGCCGCTCGCGAGCCAGTCCTGTAAGCGCTTGGCCGTGACCGGAGCCAAAACCGCAGGCGCGATCCCAAAGGCCGCGAAACCTTCTTCCTGCGCTCTATTTTCAAGCGATTCGGTCAATCTTAACTTGTCATCAGCCATAAAGGCCCACTATCAATCAACGCGTCCCAATAGGAAAGCCGTAAATGACTTCCAGCGCACAAGTAAACATCCCCGAAAACGCGATTGAAGCTCATAAAATCGTCAAGAGATTTGACGGCGAGCTGGCGGTCGATGGCATTGACCTGAAAATCAAAAAAGGCAGTATATTCGGTATATTAGGGCCGAATGGAGCGGGTAAAACCACCACATTGCGGATGCTGCTGGGGATTATTGATCCCGATGAGGGCGAGCGGTTCCTGCTCGGCTCCGCTGATCCTATCAGTAAAGCCCATCAAGTCGGCTATCTTCCCGAGGAACGCGGTCTGTATCAGTCAATGAAGGCCTTTGATGCCATCGGCTTCATGGGCGCACTGCGCGGATTGCCACTAGCCGAAGGGCGAAAACGCGGACGCCAGATGATGATCGATCACGGCCTCGGCGACGCCGTCGACAAACAAATCCGTCAATTGTCCAAAGGCATGGCGCAAACGGTTCAACTGCTGGGTACAATTGTTCATGATCCCGACCTGATCATTCTAGACGAGCCTTTTTCTGGTCTCGATGCGCTCAACCAAGGTAAGCTGGAACGGCTCATCCGCGGACAGGCTGACAAAGGCGTGACGGTGATTTTCTCCACGCATGTCATCGCTCATGCAGAACGATTGTGCGAAGATATCGCCATTGTCGCCAACGGCAAAATTCCTTTTACCGGCAAGGTATCCACCGCTCGCGATCGGCTGCGCCCGCAAGTGCATCTGGAAACCCGCAACCTTGAAGGAGCTTGGCGATCAGCGATTCCCGCCGATTGCCAACCACTAGGACATAACTGGCACTTTACGTTGCCCGAAAGCGGCGTTGAGCCATTGCTCCGCGCACTGATTGAGGGCGACGCCGGTATCCAGTCCCTGTCCATCGAACGCCCTGGCTTGCATGATGCCTTCGTGCATATCGCCGGGGAAGCGGCCGCCAAGAAAATGGAAGAAGACGCCATACTCGAAGGAGAAGCCGCATGATAGAGACGATCCGCGCCGCCTTCGTCATCGCCCGCCGCGATTTTTCGGCGATCATATTTTCCAAATCCTTTTTCTTCTTTCTGTTGGGTCCGCTTTTTCCAATCATAATCGGGATAGCCGCAGGGGGATTGGGTCAACAGGTTCGGCAGGATATTGACCAACCGGTCATCGGTGTTGCCTTAGAAGCGAGCCAGGCGGAAAAGCTGGTCGAAGCCCGAGCGGTCTTAGTCAAGAATCTCGGAAATAGCGCCTTGCCGCAATTGTTAATCTTACCCGATACCGAACCCTATGATCCTGATATCAAGGCCAAGCTTGATACGGCAGAAAAACCGCTGACCGCGATTATTTCGGGAACGCTGGAGGCGCCGCTACTGACCGGTTCACCGGTCGATGTAAACCGATGGAACGGGAAAATTGCCCTATTGTCGGAAACAGCCTTGTCGGGATCAAATCCCGTTACAGTAAAAACCGACTTTGTGACCGCGACCAACAGTTCCAACAAACGAGGGCAATTATTCACTGCACAAGCCGGACAGGCCGTGCTGGTTCTTCTCACCATGATCCTGGCGGGCATGGTCTTATCCAATCTAGTCGAGGAGAAAACCAATAAAATTATTGAAATTCTCGCAGCCGCCATTCCGATGGATGCGATCTTTCTCGGCAAACTTTTTGCGATGCTGGGGATGGCTTTGGTAGGGATCACTGTTTGGTCATCACTAGGACTGCTGGGGGGATTAATCATTGGACTAAATATCGGTAACCTTCCAGCACCCGCGGTTGGTTGGCCTTTGTTCTTGATACTTATGGTTGCCTATTTCTCTATGGCTTATTTACTGCTGGGCTCGCTGTTCCTGGGAATTGGCGCGATGGCGACAACCGTCCGCGAAGTTCAAACCCTCTCCATGCCGGTGACAATGGGACAGCTTTTGGTCTTCTTCCTTGCCTTCTCTGCAATCACCAAATTGGACGAGCCGATTGAATGGTTCGCGGTAGTTTTCCCGTTCAGCTCTCCCTTCGCGATGATCGCGCGGGCGGCGCAAATGGACAATATCTGGCAGCATGGGGTAGCCCTGATTTGGCAAGCCATGTTCACGTTGATCATCATTCGATTTAGCGTGATGCTGTTCCGCCGAAACGTTATGAAATCGGGCAATAGTGCACGGAAGAAAAATCTGTTTGCGCGAATGCGCGGCTGATTTTTGGCGTAAAAAATATCTAAGCTTTCTCGTAATTTGACGGAATCCCGTTGACATTGCTGTTAATAAAGGCAGACTAAACGAGTTTTGAAACGCAACCGATTGCCGAGAAAGGCAACGGCAGGAGAGAATTATGGCCACTAGTCCCGTCTTAAACGCATCCACCCTCACCACTTCCCCGACCGCAGCGGATGCGCTGGAAGCCTGGTATGAGGCCAATCCTCCGGAATCCGATGCCAATGCCAATCCGCGTGATGTCAGCCGCGCCGATCTTTACAGCAAAGATTTATGGCGCGCGCCCTTTGCCGAGATGCGGGCCAATGCCCCGATCAATAAAGTCGAGGATTCGGCTTATGGCCCCTATTGGAATATATGCGATCACAAGACGATCCAGCATGTTGAGGCGCTTCCTGAACTCTATTCGTCCGATGTCAATAATGGTGGCATAACAATCGCAGAGGAACGCGATAATTCCGATTTCCAATTGCCGATGTTTATCGCAATGGACCGCCCCAAGCATACCGGACAGCGCCGCACCGTCGCCCCAGCTTTCACGCCCACCGAAATGAAACGGATGGAAGAGGAAATCCGGCACCGGACAGCCGAGGTTCTCGACAGCCTGCCATGGGACAAGGAATTTGACTGGGTCGACAAGGTTTCGATTGAGCTGACCACTGGCATGCTCGCCATTCTCTTTGGCTTCCCTTGGGAGGACCGCCGTTTGCTAACCTATTGGTCAGACTGGGCCGGTGACGTCGAACTTTCGCTAGCGCCGGAATTGGACGATCAGCGTCAGAAAATTCTCTATGAAATGGGCGCCTATTTCCAGAACCTTTGGAACGAGCGTGTCAATGCTGAACCGACCCCCGATCTGATTTCCATGATGATCCACAGTGAAGCCATGAAAGACATGGATCAGATGGAATTTATGGGCAATTTGGTGCTGCTCATTGTCGGCGGCAATGATACCACCCGGAACACCATGTCCGGCCTGGCTTATGGTCTCGATAAATTTCCTGATCAGCGCCAGAAACTGCAGGAAAATGAAGAACTGATCCCCAATGCGGTACAGGAAATCATTCGCTGGCAGACCCCGCTAGCCCATATGCGACGCACCGCGACCGATGATGCCGATCTGTTCGGGCATGAGATCAAAAAGGGCGACAAGCTGATCATGTGGTATATCTCGGCCAATCGCGACGAGAACGTGTTTCCCGAGGCTGACAAGTTGATCGTTGACCGCGAAAATGCGCGGCGTCATCTGGCCTTTGGCTATGGTATTCACCGCTGTGTCGGTGCCCGGCTGGCCGAGTTACAGATCCGTATCTTGCTAGAAGAAATGGCTAAACGCCGGATGCAGGTCAATCTGACCGGTGAAATGAAACGCGTTCACGCCTGTTTCGTTCACGGTTTCCGCAAGATGCAGGTTAAGCTGTCCAAATACTGATAAGCCTTTGTTCAGGCATAACAATGTAACCATCTTTGCATAAGCACCGAATAATAGACGAACAGCAAAGAAAGACGGGACATGACAGGCCTTAGCAGACGTAAACTCATTGCCACCGGATTGATCGGTGCAGGTGCCTATGGCGTCGCTAGCTTTACCGGTATTTTCGGAAATAGTGCCGTTGCTAAAACCGGCAAGAAATTCAAGATTACCCGCACTCCCGAAGAATGGAAAAAGCGCCTTGGACCAGCGCGCTATCGTATTTTGCGCCAGGAAGGCACCGAACGCGCTTATTCTAGCCCGCTAGATAAGGAAAACCGCCAAGGCGTATTTGCCTGCGCTGGCTGTAATTTGGGATTATATTCATCCAAAACAAAATTCGACAGCCGCACCGGCTGGCCGAGTTTCTGGGCACCGATAACAGGCCGCGTCGGTACGACTACTGATTATAAAATCGGCTATCCGCGCACCGAAGTTCATTGCAGCCGTTGTGGCGGGCATCTTGGGCATATTTTCAATGACGGCCCCAAGCCAACTGGCAAACGCCATTGTATCAATGGCCTTGCGCTAAAATTTATTCCGGCTTGACCGCTACCCTCTAACCGCCGTCTTCGGGCGCGTCCATCTGTTGCCAGAATTCCAGCTTGATCCCGTCACAATCGAGAATCCAGGCAAATTTTCCGTAACCTTCATCGACCTGACCGAGAATTTCGAGCCCCTTGTCCCGCAGCTGCGCGACATAAGCATCCAGATCATCAACCCGCAGATTGATCATGAATTTTGCTTCGCTAGGCGCGAGATAATCGCTGTCCTCAGAGAAATGACTGATCAGACTATAGGGTTTGTCACCCTTTTCATCCGACCAACTCAGCATCGGACCATATTCACCGTCTAGTCCGAGAAAATCCTTATACCATTGCCGTGTGGCCGCTGGGTCTTTCACGATATGAAAAACCCCGCCTAGTCCGGTTATCCCCGCCATTACATTCTCCCTAGTCTGCCCTTACCCGCATGTAAATTTATGTATCACAGCTTAAATTACATTGGTCAATTATTTCGGCACGACTCTCCATAGCGATAGGCTACTGTCCGGAAGTGGGACGGGTTTCAGCCAGTCCGGTTGATGATTTTTGTCCAACATGGCCGAAAGACCGTCAGGATGCATTTTGGCATAGGTTTTGAGTTCCGCCTCGTCAGGGCAGGTTATAATATATGCAATGCGCCGTGCCTCAAGAATGTTACGCGCTGTTTCTGGCGCTGATGTAAAAATCCGGATCTGATCTGCCATGGCGGCATCGTTGCGGTGATGGCTGCTCGCCAATATGCTGTGTGGTGTCTGCACCAATATCTCTGGACCAAAATCAAACGGAGCGACGATATTCGTTGGCGGCAAGGCGTTAAGCCCCGCCAATGATTCAGAGGAATCGCAGGCCAGGCCAGCATCTGATGTTGTAGTTTTTTCCGCATCTGCCTGCGCATTATTTCCGCTAACAGCGTTTACCATGCCGAGCATGAGCGGGCCTGGCAGGATCAGGAAAACGACCGCCACGGTTGCTAATATTCTGGCAATCGGCCGCGTAATGGCGCGCGCGCGGAGAAATGCATTATGGACCGCCCATCCGACAAGCGGCAGAGCATAAACGGCTGCTACCGCTGCTGCACGCTGTACCAGCAGGGAGACGACAAAGGCCCATAACAGTGCATAGGTCAAAAGAAACAGCTTCTCACGATCCACCGCATCCAGCCGTTGCCTATAGATATAGGCCAAGCTGCCAAGCCCCACGATGATCGAACCGCCAAACAGATTGACAATCTC
This sequence comes from uncultured Sphingomonadaceae bacterium, assembly GCA_947489315.1. Lineage (GTDB taxonomy): Bacteria > Pseudomonadota > Alphaproteobacteria > Sphingomonadales > Sphingomonadaceae > Parasphingorhabdus. The sequence continues at coordinate 339,395 of CANLCX010000004.1, read as the reverse complement.
TTTCCACGGCTGGGTCCAGATCGGCATTCCTTCTCGGACATTGACCAGCCAATAGTCCCGAACCAGCGGGTCCAGCTGCCCAAAAGCGCTCCCCACACATTGAGGGGTGCTGGCATAGATTGATCCTAACGCAGCGACCCCAGCAACACCGAGAGCCATCAGGCGTAGCATCCACGAAGCCGGCGCAAATTTGATCACCGGCAGAATGACAATCGCTCCGGCAGCACAGGCCATCAGATGGGCCGGTGAGATCGCATCACAATAGTTGGCGAGAATTTCAATGTGTCCGTGATTGACCAGATAGAGGACAAGCGTGCCGACCAAAAATCCAGTCAGCGTCCAAAACAGTCTTACTCCTTCGTCCAGCGAAACGACCCAGCGAAACGCCAGCAAGGCAATAAACGCGACAGACAAAGGCAAGCCTTCAAGCGATATCGACAGCCACAGCGCCAGCGAAAGCCCCATAACTTGACCGGCCTTGCGCTTGTCCGGCCAGAACATCGTCCATAACACCACCAGCGCGAGCACGATCTGCCAGCCATGATGGTCAATCCGCATCGGCCTTAACTGCGCCACCACGGCCACAGCCGTTGCCGTCAGGGCTGCGGATAGCAAAGCGATTTGGCGATCGAATAGCTGCTCGGCAATTTTCGCAACCAGCCACATCGCAATGCCCAGCGCAACCAATGGCACGATGACTAAAGCCGCCATTTCAGCAGAGGCTGGTCCGATAAGCGGATTCAAGATCAAAATGACCAATGCCAGAGGCAGCTCAATCAGCCGTGGCCAGTGCATGGGCTGACTATCCGGTAAGGCAAGGCGATATTGCGTGGTATCGAACCAGCTTTGCCCCGCCATCCAATCACGCAGCTGCACCTGACGCAATTGATCATCCGGTCCCCAGCCTATACCGGACGCGATCTGATCAAACGATACAAAGATCAAGACCGCACAAACGGCGAGCCAAATTAGCAAAAGCGGAAGCTTGCCTCGCAAGCGGTCAGTCCATGTCATTGCGCGACTTCGGACTGTCCTTTGGCTTTAAGGTAAAGCCACGGAACCCGCTCAGGGTCAAATTGGGAGCGGTTATGCCGATCAAAATAGGGCGGCATATGGTCACCGACCAATAATATGTCAGCCTCGGGGAAATCGCTGGCGGTGATCTCTTGAACCAACGCCTTGTCAATATCGTCAAATATCGCAAATTGCCGACAAATCATCGGGAAGTCCTTAGCCAGTTCCGGTGAAACTTTCCCGCAATCGTCTGCATTTAAGTTAAGCCCTGTCGGCACCGGTAAATGCGCGTTGAGGGTCAACCAATAGAGGAAGGTCGGCTGATCCGCCTGCTTCAGGCTTTCTGCGAGCAGCTTAGGTATCTGCCGGTCACAAGCGCCAGCAAAAACACCGCCGCACCATTCCGCGCCTTTTTTCTGGAGGTCCGGCCAGAATTCCCGTTTTTGGAAGCCGATATTCGGATACCAGTCGGCCCGTTTGAAAAACTCGCCTTTAAAGCTATGCATCGCATGAGTGGCATAGCCTTTTTGCGCGAGCATCGCTGGTAAGCAGTTTAACTTCGCGGCATCGGCGGGATCGAGCAATTCATAATAATCGCCCCACTGTCCGCACATTTCACGAAACTCGCCCGACGTTGTGCTGTTATAATAGAGGCTCGTCCCTTGGCTAACATCATAGCGCGCTTGAATCGCGCTATTCTCATAATATGCAAATAGCTTGTCGGACATGACCTTGTTGTCGTTGGGGACGCCCAGCGATTCCACCATGATCAGAATCAAATGACGTTTGCCATCAGCGCGCGCCGCTAGTCCGGTTTTTTCCACAGCCGATTCAAAAGCCGCGCCTGCCGGAGCCTCACGGAAATAATGGCCGCGCATGCCCTGCCCCATAGCAAAATCCGCGCCTGCCAAGCCGAAGATAAGCGCACCACCGAATAGAATATGCAGCGGCTTTACGAAATTGGTGCCTCGTTTGAGCATGAACCAGCTCGTGATTAACATGCCGATGATAACGGCTGCAGCAATGAGATATTCTATAGAATTGGAAGGCTTGATCTCGGCAAAAAACTGCATGGAATATAAAAGCGACGACATGCCGAGATTGAAAAGGCCCGCGACGAAAGACAAGATGGAGTAAGCTGTTACGCCAGCGAAAGCTATCCACTGGACAACCCGTGGCATGCGCTTGACGATCAGGCCGATAAAGCCGGCAACCGCTATTTCGAAATGCCGCGGTGGCGCCCCGACGAACCACATTGCCATGAAGGGAATGTTGATCAAGCCAATCCAGACGAAAGACCAATTGAGGAGTTTTTTAAGATCCGCCGACAAACCAGCCCGAGGCGCTTCCATCGTGATTGCGGTCACCGGAATACTCCAAACTTGCGAGTCAGATAAACTACAAAGAAACTAACAAACACAGCTGCGCCTTTTGCAAGAACAGGCAATACTCCCATTTCGGTGAGCCCACTAACAATGCTTACGGTAATGCCTAAACCAAGAATGGCCGTGCCGATAAAACCGATCCGTTGCAGCTGTAGCGCTGCTCCCTGTCTGGTTTTTCCGGGAAAGACGAAACTCGATGAAATCAGCCAATGAACAACGATACCAGCGCTGTAACCTGCCGCTGAAGACCAACCGGGATCGGTCGCGAAGGCGACCAGCACCATGAACAAAGCCACATCAAAGGCAAGGCTTACAATACTGGCAAGAAGATAGCGCGTGATCGAAAAACGGTTAAACAGAGCCAGAGGACCGGGTAGATTTCCTACCCAGGTCCCGACGGTAGACCGTCTATCCTGACCGCTGCGCTCCATTGCGCTTACGCCGCCTTGGAAGGCTTGGTTTCTGGAGCATCACCTTCAATCCGGGTCGGCACGTCACGCATGCTTTCTAACGCTGCTGCCCGATCTTCGGAAATCACAGTCTCTGCGCCCTCATCACCCGCCTCGTGATATTCAGCATCTTCATTGACGTTCCAAACGTTCCATTTGCGCGAACCGGCTTCGATATTTTCCACCGTCAGCATCGCGGTCATCATCGCGTGATCTTGGTTGTTGTAGCGGTGCATCCCATTGCGACCGACCATGTGCAGGGTCGGGAAACGTGCTTCGAGATCGTCGCGCATCGTCTCGACATTTTCTTCATAACTGTCGTCGTAAACCGGATAAGCTTTTTCCTGACGAACTACAGCCCCGCCAACCACTTGTTCAGGTTTGCAAAGACCAAGGATCGCCATTTCTTTCTTGGCAAGCTCGACCAGATCTTCATCGGTCGATGACCACAGGCCATCATTCTCAAAGCAGAAATATTCCAGACCAACACAAGCGATCGACTCATCCGGCACCATTTCCGGCGACCAGCTGCGGAAATTCTGTACGCGGCCCACTTGCACCCGATCATCATGGATATAGATCCAGTTATCGGGGAACAGGTCTTCGGATTTCACCATGATCGCCACCGTCAAGAAGTCGCGATAGTTCAGGTCCTGCGCTTCCGGCAGAGATTGCGGCAGCGGGTGAATACGGGTGGCCAGTTCGCGCATCGGCGCAGAGCTGATCACATGTTTGGCGTTGATAACGGTTTCGCCATCTTCGGTCGAAGCCGACACGCGCCAGTTGCCGTCGGCATCCTGCGCCAATTGTTTCAGGCTGTGACCCATGAGCACTTCATTGCCCTTAGATTGTACGAAATCGCGCGCTGCATCCCACATCATGCCAGGGCCGAGGCGGGGATAGCGGAAGGTTTCGAGCAAAGTCTTGGTTTCCATGCCGTCATTGGGCTTCTTGTTCAGGCCCAAAGAGCGTTTCAGACCATCGACAACTGCGCTCCAAAGGCTCAGACCCTTAATCCGCTGTGCCGCCCAATCAGCAGACATTTCATCGCACGGCATGCCCCAGACTTTCTCGGTATAGGTTTTGAAAAAGATCGAATATAGCTTCCAGCCGAATTGATTGACCGTCCAGTCTTCAAAGCTCTTCACATTTTTGTTCGGGAAAACCTTCGCCTTGGCATAGCTGACCATGCACAAGGTTGAACGCCAGATGCCCAGATTCCACAAGGCTTCAAAGGCGCGCAGCGGATAGCTGTAAAATTTACCCTCATAATAGATACGGCTCATCCGTGGACGCTGGATAAAGTCGTCGGGCAGGATTTCATTCCACAAATCCACGACTTCCTTGGATTTTGAGAAAAAACGATGCCCGCCAATATCAAAGCGAAAGCCTTCATGTTCGACCGTCCGGCTGATCCCGCCAACATAGGTGGGGTCTTTTTCTATCACCTTGACCGAATAGCCTTTTTTGCTGAGCAGATATGCGGCGGTGAGGCCTGCTGGTCCTGCGCCGATAATGGCTACATCTACGGGGTTATTCGCTTCAGTCATAAATCCGGTCCCTGTTCAAAAACGCGGCACGCGATAGCGCCAGTTCATGTTTCAGAAACCGGAGTGAACGAAATTGGTTAGCGATAAGTTAATGCGGGTGTAAATTTGGCCATAACTTACCAAATAATGTTGAATTTCCGGCAAATCTGGAATAATTGCTGATTCGCAGAGGCCAATTGCCTTTGCCAATACTCGGAGCTTTTTTGTTAGAGAATGTAACAACCAACTGATTTGAAACCCGTTTAGCGTTTCAAATCACAGTAACGACGAAACCGGTGCGCGCAGCGCAAAGGCCGGTTCGGCGTACCCTATGGTTTAATTTCCGAGTAAATATAATGAACATTTCTAAAGCTGAGCAGCGCGTGCTTCACGCGCTCGCTCAAGGTGGACATATCCGCCACAAACGTAACAAGAACAGCAAGATAGACGAAGTGATGTGCGTGACCCGTGACGGCTATATCTTGTCCGACTGCACGCTCGACATATTCGCACGCCTGAAACGCAGGCGCCTGATCATGTCCCGAAAAGGCAGCCCCTATCGCATCTCACATCTCGGCAGAGTGTCCGTAAGGCCTCAGCTCGACAATCGATAAAGGAAACATAGTGAAACATCATGTTCAAAACCCGATCCATCTCGCGATGGATCGGGTTTTGCTCCAACGACATATTATAGAGGTGATGGCTAGCATCCCCCTAAGGGAGAGGGTTAAGCGCCTCTCATTCTGACAATCTTAAGTCAATATGATCGGCCACCGGAATTCCCATTGGGCCTGATCTGCGAAAATGTGCGGAAGCTTCGCGGAGAATGGGAATGAAATATTTCCGTGGTCGCCTAAGTGACATTAGCTCATCAACTGCTAGTTTTTGACCCCATACACCTTGTGTCGCACCGTTGTGCACGATGTTAATCAACTCTTCTACGCGCCGCCATTCTGCTCGTTTGTTCTCTTGGGATCTCACCCAAACTGCCCATAATCCGGTAAAGACCGCAACAATAAGGGGTACGGCAATCGAACCAACGACGACCCACTGGCTAAAATTTTCAGTATCGATACTCACTCCACCAAATCGTCCGGCAACATCGGTTCGCTCAGCAATTTTTCCATCGCCTTCCAGCGCCAGACCGGAGCATCGCCTTGCCGTTCAACCCAAGCCTTCACCATATCCTGACCAAGCCCATAGTTGATCACATAGCTGCGATACTGATCGTTAAACGACAGGGATTGCTCAGCCCTTTCGCGGCTGACCAATTGATATTTCTGGATCAGGGCCAGCGCGTCATCGCGGGTGATAGTCTTGTCGAGATAGCCCTGCGCAATGACAAAGCGCGCGCCCTTCAACTCGCTTAGCGCCTGTTGTAGCTTGAAGTAATCGGCCGCTGTCGACGGATCGAGCCCCGCGAGCGGATAAAGCACGTCCCGTTCAAACGCCAAACGCTCTTCACCGGGAAACGCGAGATCAATGCCATAATTGGCGGACCCCTCGGCGATGAGCGATTGCGGCGAATAGAGCGGATAGATTGAGAATTCCTGCCAGCCACGTTCGCGGGTCAAGCGTTGTTCGAGAAGCATGTTATAAACATGATGGCCAGGATAACCTTCATGGCAACCGAGATCGACGGCGCGGCTGATGCGGATCGGCAGATCGGTATTGATCTGAATCAGGCTTTGGAAATTCCCTTGGTAGTAATTATAACCACTCCAGCTCTTGCCGGTGACAAATTCCATCTTGAAATCTTCATCGGCTGGCAGAGTGATGTGCGCGGAGGTGCGGCGTTTGCATTCAGCAATCGCCGCATCAAAAACGGGCTTTAGACGGTCGGTTCTTATGGTGAAGCGCGTCTGATAGGCTTCGACCCGCTCATGCAACGCCCCTTCACCGGGGACCAGTTTTTCGATCTTTGCCAACGCCGCATCATAGCTGCTCAATGGCAGAAATACTGGCGTCACCCCGAACAGACCTTTTGCTTCTTTCGCGAAGGGAAAAACCTCATCCTGGATCATTGCATGCCGGGTTAGAGCGGCTTCGAGCTGCGCCGATAGAAACCGTTTCCGGGCCTCCACTAAAGCATCATCGCTGACCGGCAGCGCATCGAGCCGCAGCATCAAGTCGACAATGGCATTACCCAATTCGCGCATATCACGCGGATCAGTTTTGGCCGCCTCGGACCACTCCCGATCCCCATAATAAGCATCGACATAGCCGGCTTCTTTTTCACCAATCGCGAGTGTCAGCTTTACATAATCACTGGCAATTGCATCTATTTGTGATGCCTCCCAGCTTTCTTCGATCGCCGCAGAGATAGGGGCTGGTCGTTCAGCGCATCCAGTTACGGCCACCGCAAATATAATGGATGCAGCGATAGATCTCAAACTTCAGCCTTCCGCGATTCGACTTCTTCGTCGTCGGTTGCTGGTTGGGGCGCAAAGCGCAGGATGCAAAAGCCAACAATGGCCGACAGGAATGAACCGCCGAGTACGCCTATTTTCGCCTCTTCGATTAACAATGCTTCGCCGGGAAAGGCGAGCGCGCCTATGAACAGGCTCATCGTGAAGCCAATGCCGCATAGCATGGCAACACCATAAACCTGCAGCCATGTCGCACCGCCCAGACGCTGCGCGAAACCGGTCTTTACCGCGATCCAGACGCTGGCAAATATGCCAACCTGCTTGCCAAGGAATAGACCTGCCGCAATGCCCAGTGGCAATGGCGCAAAAATTTGTTCCATACCGATACCTTCCAGCGACACGCCGGCATTAGCAAAACCAAATATCGGTACGATAAGAAATGCACTCCATGGTGCAATCGCATGTTCCAGCCGATGCAACGGCGAATCCTGGGCATCCGGTGCCCCTGGCGTAACAACAATTGGGATCGCCAGCGCGGCCAAAACTCCGGCAATTGTGGCGTGAACGCCAGACAGCAAGACCGCAAACCACAGCAAGAGGGCAAAAAACAGGTAGGCGAGCAAAGATCTGACCCCCGCCTTGTTCATCGTATACATAATGCCAAGAATGACAGCCGAAGCGAGCAAGGCCGCACCATTAATTTCAGCCGTATAGACCAGCGCAATAATCGCCACCGCGCCCATATCATCCACAATCGCGACGGTGACCAGAAATAGTTTCAACGAAGTCGGTGCTCGCGAACCGAGCAGCGCCAACACGCCGATCGCAAAAGCAATATCCGTCGCCGCCGGGATCGCCCAGCCATTATAAAGCACCGGCATATCACGCACGATCACGAGGTAAATCAACGCAGGAACCACCATGCCGGCCGCAGCCGCCAGTATCGGCAAGCGTCGCCGCTCCCATGTGTTCAACCGACCGTCGACAAATTCCCGTTTGATCTCAAGCCCGACGAGCAAGAAGAAGATCGCCATCAAACCGTCATTAATCCATAAATGTGGGGTCATTGGACCCAGCTTTTTCGACAATACCGGTCCCTTCAATTCATGCAGGAAGTGATGGTACATGTCATAAAGAGGGCTGTTCGCCACGATCATCGCCAGAGCGGCGGCGAACATCAGCAATATACCGCCCGCTGCTTCACTTTTCAGAAAATTGCGCAGCGCAGAATCGGTGCCAGTTCGCGCTTGTTTCTCAGAGGACATAAAGGGCCTTTTTTTGATCCATGGATTACGTAAACCCATGCGCAGACGCGCTTGTAAAATCAAGGGGGCGTGTTGGTTTCTTTAAAGCTGGAATGAATCCCGTTTAATTTGAAGGCAACTGGAACACCAACGCTGTCAGCCGTTCTAAAGCAGCCTTGTCACGCTCACCTTCATCTGACGGTATGTCATCAAGCCAGTCTGCAAGCCGAACGATGATATTTCGCGGGGCCAATCGGATATCGGGTATATTTATGTCCAATATATCACGCGGCTCCAGCTTCATCAGACCGCTGGCCAAGACGCGGACATGGGCGTTAATAGCTTCCTGCATCGCTTCACTGTTAAGCAAAGCCACTAGCGCGCGGATCTCCACCGGGTCCAGTGCCTTCGCATAAAGGTTGTGAAAACAGGTCAGCGCCTTAACGCCCGCCCCATTATATATGAAGCGCATCTGGCCGCGGCCAAAAGTGCTTGTCCAGATAGGCGCAGCCGGCCGCGCTTCGGCTGCATACCATATCCGCTTGGTACGAGGCCCATGTTTGAGCGGAATGCCAGCCGCTTCTCCTTGCGCAATATAGGCAATTTCCGCTGGCGTAAGATTGGTAGGCGGGTTGAACAAAAAACATGCCTGTCCGATATCGTCTAGTCGTTCAAAATCGGCCTGAGAAAAGACGATGTCGGCCGCCTGCGCTGTCTTGCCCACGCAACGGGTCATCCGGGCAATATCGAGCCCATGATCTTCGGCCTGTTGGCGGCTCATCAAAAAATAGCGATTTGCACCGGTTGCAATACCGCGCTTGGTCGTCACCAACTCTCCCAGCCGGATATGGCCCTCAACGTGTCGCGCTACAGGTTGGCGCAGCAACATGTCCCATTTTTTGTGCAATTGCAGCACCTCCCGCGACAATGTTCGGCGGATCACCTTTGCATCTTGTTCTAGCGCCGCCAGTGAAATCGGTTCAGCAGCTTGCCGGACATAAAAGCTATCCACCGTGCGATGGGGCTTTGCTGCCTTCTCGATAAGCAGAATCGATGCCGTTGCCATATTATCTTCAAACGCATGGCCCGAGTGATCGATTGTCACCAATCCGCTGAGAAGCTCTCGCTGCAATAAATATGCTTTGAGTGGTTGCCCGTAGTTTGCGCCCATCCATTCGGCCGGGATCAATATCGCTGCCCGTCCACCTTGGGCCAGTTGTTCGCAAATCTTGATCACGAAATAGATGTAAAGATTGGATTGGCGGCTCAGCTTTTGCCCTGATCGCCGTTCGATATCATCGACAATCCTGGAGTTAAGGTCATGGTCACGGTGCATGATAAAAGGTGGATTGGCGATAATTGCATCAAAACGGGTGCCCCAGTCTGTCGCCAGAAAATCACCTTCCCGGAAATCAACTTGGCAATCGGCTGCCGCAGCCATCCGGGCTTTGGCCACCTCCATGGGCGCGCGATCAATATCATAGCCGCTAAACTTGCGCCCCACGCCCCGCTTGTTACAATTGTCTATGAGCAGTCCGGTGCCTATGGCCGGATCAAACACCGATTCCGGCGAGATACAAGCGATCCAGTCAGCCATGATATTCGCGTAGGCCAAGGGAGTAAAAAACTGGCCGAGCTTTTTTCGTCGCGCCAAACTGACCGATCGAACATATGATATCTCGGGCGAGAGCCTTGCATCTGTTTGCGATTCAGAATTTTCCGCCAGTGGGTTCATTTAGCAGGGCATAAATTACCGGCGGCCATTGTCGAGCCATTTGATGGGCATGCCGTCGCCAGAACCGACGGCATGCCTTATAGATCGTAAACACAGGCGATAGCGCCTATCCGTTAGCTAGCGCACAAAAGCCTCTTCAAGGCTCACTCAGCCAGCATCTGGTTTTTTAACGGTAATCGCTTGAGATAAATATCGGCGATTTCAGAGGCCGTAAAAACCGGCGGCTGTTTCAAATTGGATTCCGCCTGACCATCATCGCCTACACAGGCATTAATGGCCATTAAGAGCGAGTCCGCCAGCGGCGCGGGATCGGTATTCTCGATATCGCCCTTCAACATCAGGCTCTGCAGAAAATGCTCGATTTTCAGCCGTAGTGGCTCTTCGATCCGGTGTTCATATTGTTCTTCAATCCATCGAAAAGCCCGCCGGTCTCTTGCCCGTGACGCCCTCAGTTCAAAGCTTTCCGGCGACAGCAAAATTGCGATACCGGCCCTGCAGAAAAGATGGAGCATCTTTTTCACCGGCTGATCAAGGTCAAACTTAATCTCCGCCATCGCTAGGTCTATTTGCTCGAAAAGCTCCAGACGAGAGGCACAGTAAAGCTCTTCGCGATTGGCGAACTGGTTATAAACCGTCCGGCGGGAAACACCCGCTTCCGCGGCAACCGCCTCCATCGCAAATTCGTTGAAACTTTGTTGGCGCAGCTTCTGCCGCGCAGCATCCAAAATCAACCGGCGAGAGGATGCGGGCCGCCATGCGGACCCTTCTGCATTGGCATCGGTCTTCGGGTTTCTTGTCTGTACTCTGGTTGCCATTTTACACTCCTGTAACACAATAGGCCGGGGGGTCGGCCTTTAAACTGCACGACGGAGGTTACGTAAAATCATGTAAAATATCTCGCGCTTTTCTACGAACAAGCACCAAGAACCGACAAAAAAGCCGACTGAGCAATAAACGACATCCCGAACCAAATGAACGACCCGGCTTGGCAGTTTCACAAGCGTGAAAACGGTTGCATAATCCCTTCATGGGCATAAGTTGCAGAGCCATGAGGGGTAGGACGTCCTTCCTCCACTTCATCCTGCTCGCAGGTTTCACTCCAATCATGCACTGTCATCAGCATCGCTTTGCCGATGTTATGGGGTCTAATCATCTCCTTTTCAGCGATCGAAACGCTGTTGTTCAGCCAGATGTAATATCGTCCAAACTATTTGCTTACATCCCGTGGATTGCAGTTTCCCTCAGGTTCAGGCCATGCCCCCGATCACGTTGTTAATCAGCGATGACGAGCCGCTTGCGGTATCACGTCTGGTCGAACTGGTGCAGCGCATGGATAATGTGACCCTCGTGGGGGAGGCGTCTGATGGGCAGGAAACGCTGGACCTTATTGGCCAGCTCAATCCGAATGTCGTTTTGCTCGACATCGAAATGCCTATTCTCGACGGATTTGATGTGATCGAACATTTGTCCGCTTCTCTGAACCAAACAGAGGGCAATATTCCGTTGGTCATCTTCATAACGGCCTATCCCCAATTTGCAGTCCGTGCCTTTGAAACAGGTGCATTGGATTTTATACCCAAGCCGGTGCGCTATTCACGCTTGGTCGAAGCGATTGATCGCGCTCGCTCTGCTTATGCCGACCGTGAAGCGCGACAGCGCCTAGCGCTACTTGGCAAAACACTCGATCAACTCCGTCAAGAGCGATCCCGAGTCGTGAACGATGACCACTATCTTTGGGTTCCCCGCCATGGCGAAATCGTTCGGGTGGACTGTGACAGCATCGACTGGATTAAGGCAGAAGGCGAATATGTGCGGCTCTATTGCGACCAGACGTCCTATCTTTACCGGCAGATGATCGGAGATTTTGTCGCCAGCAACACCAGCATCGGTTTCTTGCGGGTCCACCGGTCTGCAGCCATTAATGTTGCGCGAATCACAGCAATCCGTCGCAATACCAATGGTGGCCGTATATTGCGTTTGAGCACTGGCGACGAAATACCTGTTGGTAGAAAATATGCCAAAGATGTAATGGCAATTATTTCACCGGACATCGAGTAGAGAACTGTTTATTATCAATATAATAGCATCCTGAATTTCCGTAACATTCTATTGATTTACAGTTACGTGAACTCACCGTTGCCCTGAATCTTCATACACTTAGCAATATTCAAATTACTGTCATATTTGATTGCTGAGCTACGGTTTATACTTATTTGGTTGCCGCTGAAATCAACCAAGGGAGCCAGCAATGCGGCCGAATTATAAAACCAACACCTTACACAAATGTCTTACATCAGCAGCAATAGTTGCCATGGCCATATCTGCCACAAGCGTCAAAGCGCAGGATCAAGAAGGTGCTGAAAGCGAAGAAGCCTCCGACGTTATTGTCGTTACAGGATCACGTATCACACGCCCTGACCTCGACAGCGCCAGCCCTGTATCGGTTATAGGGTCCGAAGAATTTCAGCTTCAGCAAACTGTCAATGTCGAAGAAGTCTTGAATGATATGCCGCAAGTCATTGCGTCAACGACCGGCACATCAAACAACCCGGGCGGCGGTGTCGCTACAGTGGACCTTCGGGGCTTGGGCGTTGAGCGCACGCTGGTGCTGGTCGATGGGCGGCGCTACATTTCATTCGATCCAACACAAACTGTCGACCTCAATACCATCCCGGCTGCGTTGATAGAGCGCGTTGATGTTGTGACCGGCGGTGCTTCGGCGGTCTACGGCTCAGATGCCATCGCTGGTGTTGTCAACTTCGTCATGAAAGACGATTTTTCCGGCGTGGAACTGAATACCAGCTATGAACTCAGCAGTCGGGGCGACGGCGGACGCTGGAATATCGATGGTACTATAGGTGGAAATTTTGATGATGGTCGCGGTAACGTGGTGCTGCATGCCGGTTACTATAAGCGCAAGTCCATCTTTGCCGGCGATCGTGATGCAACAACCCTATCTTTCAGTGACGATGGGAATGGAAACTTATTTCCCGGCGGCTCATCATCTATTCCAGGTTTCCGTTTCTCGATACCGGGTTTCAATGACATAGTTGGTTTGCCAGGATCAGCAGCTAGGTTTGACGAAAATGGCAACCCGATTGCATTTGATTCTGCTACCGACCTTTATAACTTTGGACCGGTAAATTATCTTCAGGTACCGCAAGAACGTTTCACCGTTTACGGCAAGGCTCAATATGAGATAAATGAGAATTTTCAGCCATATCTCGAAGCTCAGTTCGTCAACAACAGGGTCGATACGCAATTGGCTCCCACGCCAATTGGAAATAGTACACCATTTGGTGATGGCAGCCTGGGCGAGAGCCTTCAGGTCCATGCCTTTTCGCCCTTCCTGAGCGCCGATGCACAGGCAGCACTTCAAAGTCTGGACGGTGATGGTGACGGCTACGTATCGGTGCCTACATTTGGACGGCGTTTTCTGGAAACTGGCCCCCGTATCAACTCCGATGATCGTAATGCCTTCCGCATTGTTGGCGGGATGAAAGGTAATATTACCGGAAATTGGGAATATGATGGTTATTATTCCTATGCCCGCACGAAAAACTCTCAGGTGCAGCAGGGCAATATCCAGCTTTCCGCACTATTGTCTGGCGTTCGGACGGGATTTCTTGATCCCAGTACAGGAGAGGTAAGCGCCACTCCTGTTGCTGGCGGAACATTAGTCTGTGCAGATGCCGGCGCCAGGGCCAATGGATGTGTACCAATCAATATTTTCGGCCCGAATAATGTCAGTACTGAAGCTGCCGATTATATCGCCATTCAAGCGCAGAATCAGTTGGAAGCGGTCACGGAAAATGCCGTATTTGCGGTTACCAACAATGATCTGTTCGATATTGGTGCCGGGCCAATCGGCATTGCACTGGGTGTAGAATGGCGCCGGGAAGAAGCTGAATTCATTCCTGACACGTTCCTCGCATCTGGTGATGTCGGCGGATTTAATGCGGGTCAGCCCACCGCAGGCGACTATTCCGTAACCGAATTTTTCGGTGAGGTTAACATTCCGCTATTGAGCGGACAACCATTCGCCGAAACACTAGAAGTCACTGGTGCTGCGCGTTATTCTGACTATTCGAATGCCGTTGGTAGTGCGTTCACATGGGCTGCGGGTGCACGCTGGGAGCCGATTGCTGGCCTGACATTCCGCGGCAACTATCAGAAAGCAATCCGCGGTCCGAATGTTAACGAACTATTCGGCGGTCAGACCGTCAGTTTTGACGGTGCAATAGATCCATGCGCTACTGCAGAAGCGGCAAGTGGAGCCCTCCGTGATGCTTGTATAGCAAATGGGGTACCTGAAGCTGTAGTTGGTACGGATGCCTATCTGTCCGGCAGTACATCTTTCCCCGCATTGCAGGGCGGAAACGAGGATCTGACAGAAGAGAAAGCAAAAACCTGGACCCTTGGTGCTGCTTTCGTTCCTGACTTCATCGATAACCTTTCGATCACCGTCGATTATTACAATATCTCGATTGACGATGCGATTGGCACGGTAGGTGCGCAAAATATTGTAGATGCCTGCCTGCGATTTAACGATCCTTCCTACTGTGCATTGATCGAGCGTTCCTCAACGGGTGAGTTCCAACGCTTTGTCGATCTTAACTTCAATGCAGCGGAATTAAAAACGCAGGGTATTGATGTTGGCGTTAATTGGCGCGTTCCTCTTGGATTTAGTATTACCGGAGAGGACGAAAGCAGCTTGACCTTTGATTTCAAAGGGTCGCGGTTATTGAAACTGGACTATGTACCTGTGGTCGGTTTGCCGATTGAAAACGAATGTGCGGGTCGGTTCGGTCGAACATGTTCCGATACAGTCGCCTTTGGCCCAACACCAAAATGGCGTCATAGCATGCGGTCGACCTTCCGAGATGGTCCGGGATTTGTATCTTTCTTGTGGCGGTATATTGGATCTAGTCGAGACGATGATGACAACACGTTGTATGCTCTCGAGAAGTTGAACGCTAAAAGCTATTTTGATCTCACATTGGGTTATGATGTGAATGACAACCTGTCGTTTGCGGTAGGCGTTGATAATATTTTCGACACAGGGTTCCAACCAGGTGCTTCAACGCAGCAGGGTGGTAACGTCCAGCAGTCGAATACTTACCCCGCTACCTATGATGTATTAGGTCGCTATTTCTCGGCTTCCGCGAAACTGCGTTTCTAGGTATTGCGCATACTAACCATTTCCAGAAAGGGCGGCCGGGAAACCAGCCGCCCTTTTTATTATCATGGTCAATCAAGGCCGCGAAATCATCCCGCCATCGAGCGCGATTGTCTGGCCAATCAGCCAAGACGATGCCCTCGAGCAAAGATAGAGCGCCGTGCCGGCAATATCTTCTGGCGCGCCCATCCGACCGCGCGGGATTTGGGAAATGGCCATTTTGGTCATCCCGTCATTCTCAACAATCTGCTTGGTCATATTGCTCGGGAAGAATCCGGGAGCAATCGCGTTCACATTGATATGATATGATGCCAGGTCCGTCGCCAGATGCTCCGTCAGATGGATTACGCCGGATTTACTCGCCGAATAGGCATAAGTTGGCATGCCGGAATTCCGGATGCCATTTATCGACGCGATATTGATAACCCGCGCCGGATCATCTGCATTGCCTGATGCTTTGAGCAGCGGCAGAAATTTCTGGGTCGCAAAGAATATCGCCTTGATGTTGATATCCATCACTTTGTCCCAACCCTTTTCGGGAAAGTCCTCAATCGGAGCGCTCCAGTTGGCGCCCGCATTATTGATCAATATGTCGACCTTGGTTTCGCGCTCGCTAACCGCTGCAACAAAACTCTCAATGCCTTCGACGTTCGATAGGTCAGCAGGTATGGCGATACATTCGCCCAGTTTGGAAAGCTCTTCCGCCATCGCCATCAAACGCTCTTCTTTGCGTGCGGTAATATAGACTTTGGCTCCATTCTCGACCAGGCCGCGCGCCATCATAGCGCCAATACCACTGGACCCTCCAGAAACGACCGCCACTTTTCCGCTTACGTCAAATAGACTCTTCATATGCTCTCCCATGTCTTGATTTTGATATGAGAGACCTTTCCACAGCCTAGCACGCTTGTCACGCGCGATAAGCGTTTAGTGGCTGTATGACCGGATAGCGCTCACAGGGCTCCATTTGGGCTAGTGGGGTTTGCTGGCGCATTTGATCGGGGTTTTGGCCACGAGAAACATTATCGTTTGCTGGAAGACGTTTTCGCCTCGTCAGGCCACCCTTGCTGGCGCTGCGGGGGTTTTTGCCGACGCCGATCCAACGGATCGGCTCTCTCGGCAAAATGGTGGACAGGATAGGATTCGAACCTATGTACGCTTACGCGGGCAGATTTACAGTCTGCTGCCTTTAACCACTCGGCCACCTGTCCATTTGATTGCCTATCTTGACCGTTTTTCGGCAAGATGCGGCTCAATGACGAAAGCATAGCCCAGTGTCAATGCCTGCCCTTTCAAAATCGCACATTTGCCGCGAAAAAGGTCCGAAAAGGGGTGTGACATTGCGGACGAGCCGCTAAGGAGCCTTATGGCACGTAAAAATAGATCTGTGAAAAAAACCGGCGGCGGTTTGAAATTCTGGGGCAGGCATGCGGTAGAAGCTGCGCTGGCCAATCCGCATCGGTTCGTAAAGAAAATATCCGGCACGCGCGAAGCACTCGCAACGCTCGACCTGCCCGAAGACTTAGCGGTAGTGTATAGCGATGTCTCTGATCTTGGCAGGGTCATCCCGCGCGAGGCGCCGCATCAGGGGATGGTTCTTGATGTTGATCCGTTACCTGAAATCTGGCTGGGCGACTTGCTCGATAAAGTCGCTGAAAAGGGCCGACCCATATTGGTGCTGGACCAAGTAACCGATCCTCATAATGTTGGTGCTATCTTGCGCTCGGCTGCGGCTTTTGATGCCGCGGCAATAGTGACGCAGGATCGCCATGCCCCACCCGAATCCGGTACACTGGCAAAATCGGCCTCTGGCGCCCTGGAAATCGTACCATGGGTACGGGTCGTTAATCTGGCGCGGGCGCTCGATGAAATTGCCGAAGCAGGATATTGGCGCATCGGCATGGATGGTGATGCTGACGAAACGCTCGGCAGCCTCATGGGACAGAGCAAATTGGCCCTAGTGATGGGCGCAGAAGGCGAAGGCCTCCGGCAGAATGTCGCGGGTCATTGCGATGCGCTGGCGCGGTTACCAATGGCTCCGCAGATGGAAAGTTTGAACGTGTCTAATGCTGCTGCGATCGCTCTTTATGCGGAATATACGAGAAACAGGGAGAGTTAGAATATGAGAGAGCTTTTCAAATTTTTGGCCACGCTAAGTGTGCCACTATTGCTATCCGGCTGTTTACTAATACCCGGCAAATTCGATTCCAAGATGCTACTCCAGAAAGACGGTCAATATACATTTTTCTATAATGGCCAGATGCAGATTTTTTCTGGCGACGAAAAAGGCCTGGGTGGACAAAGCTATACACCATTTGATCCAGACAGTCTGAAATGCTCGAGCAAAATTGATAACGAGACCGGCGAGGTCACTCTGCTGGACTATGAAAATTATGGTTCATCTGACGATGATACCGACGCGCCCTATCGCTACGAAGACCGGGAATGCAGCAAGGAAGAAATTGCCACCAAGCGCCAAGAGCATGAAGACCGTAATGCCCGGCGCAAGAAGAAAGAAGACGAACAAAAGGCGGCGATGGGATCGATGTTCGGGGGCGCTATTCCTGGCGACGACGAAAATCTGAAGAAATTCGCTGAGCAGCTTGCCAAATATGACGGCTGGAATAAGGTCGAATATGTCGGCGATGACATGTTTGAGGTCGAATATGCCATTAGTGGGCGGTTCGATCAGACCTTCTCTTTCCCGTCCATTCCCAGCGCGACTATGCAATTTCCTTTCGTCCAAATCATCAGGCGCAAAGGGCAAGAGCTGGAAATCCTGACCCCAGCGATGGCAGGTCCTGGCGGCTTGTTCGGCGCGATGGCCATGAAGGAAATGGGTGGCAAAGGCATGCCTGAAATGTCGCCAATAGAAGGGACGTTTGTGATCGAAACTGATGGCGAGGTTTTGACTAACAACAGTGCCGATGGCTATGTCAGCAACGGCGCCAATAAGACTATGACGTGGGAGGTCGGCAAAGACGGAGCCCTCGGCGAAAGCCCGCGTGCAATTGTGAAGCTAACCCGATAGCGCGCTAAGACGGTCACAAAAAAGGGAGCGAATTATCGCTCCCTTTTTTATATCCTATTGTCGAAGAATTTAGTCTTCGTCGGCGATCTTCACTTTCAGGCCATCAAGATCATCATTTAATTCGATCTGACAGCTGAGCCGGGAAAACTCATCACGATGATCGCTGCTTTCCAGCAGATCATCTTCGTCTTCACTCATCGCCGGAAGCTTGTCTTTCCAGTCTGCATCGACATGGACATGACAAGTCGCACAAGAACAACATCCACCGCACAACGCTAGCAATTCGTCAAAACCATTGTCGCGGATCGCTTCCATGACATTCATACCGCTATCAACGGTAACGGCTTTTTCTTCTCCGGTACGACCGGTTACGTGGATGGTTGGCATATAAACCCCTTAAGCTGTTTTCATTCAAAATCCGGCACGCTATGTCCGCTCGATTAAAAAGAATCAAGGCCCGAAAAGGCCAGTAACCTAAGGCAGAGCCGCAATGGGCCTATCAAAAGAGACGATCAGGACTAGCCTAGACGCGATTAGCAGCGTGGAACCCGCGCTTGGAAAAGCCATCATAGCGGCTGGCTATCCCGAACCGCGGATCAATCCCGAAGGCTATCAAACCTTGCTGCGCACGATTGTTGGTCAGCAAGTCAGCGTTGCCTCGGCGGCGGCAGTCTGGAACAAGCTGGAAGCACGATTGGGCGCTGGTTGCCCAGCCGAAGCGCTCATCGCAACCGAGTTTGACGAGCTGCGTGCCTGCGGCTTGTCACGGCAGAAGCAAGGCTATGCGCGCAGCCTAGCGGAACTGATATTGTCCGGTGAGCTGAATCTCAGTAACCTGCCTCAAGATGACGAAGAGGCGATTACGTTGCTCACGCAGGTTAAGGGCATTGGTCGCTGGTCGGCGGAAATTTACCTGCTCTTTGCTTTGGGCCGTCGCGATATCTGGCCGGCCGGTGATCTGGCAATACAGGCCGGTGTCGGTGACATATTGGGTCATGACAAACGGCCATCGGAAAAAGAGCTCAGGGAGATTGCGTTACCCTGGTCACCGCATCGCGGGTCAGTGGCGATTTTCATCTGGCATCATTACAATACGATGGTGATGTAGATAGAGTGCGGAAAAATATCCGTTAGTCCTGAAGGGACGACCGCCTATTTCTTTAACACTGGATTGAGAGCCATCACTTCTTCCATGAAGGATCTTGGCTTTTTCCAGAATTTGGTCTTGCTGTTAATTCTGTACCCCAGAACTGCAATCACTTCGCCGGCAAAGTGAACGCAATTGCGTTTGTTGAGGCTATAGCTTTTCTGAGGCATATTGCGCCATTTAGCGACCACCGCCAAAAGCTCGCGATATTTGCTATCGGGTACTGTGACGGTGAAATGGGGATTGCTGCTTGCGATATATTTGGTTGTGGGCGTCTCGACCTTGCCCTTGACCGACCCCCATAAAATGCCCGGTGAGACGTTCACCGCTGTAAATCCAAAGCTGGTGTCAACAGCCTCACCATTTTCCAGCTTACCTTTCAATACAAAGAATGCGTGCGGAAAATTCTTTCCAAAATCATGAGAGTAGAAGGTCACTGCCACTTGTGCCTGCGCTGGCATAGCGAACATTAATAGCGGCAAAAATGCGACTAAAAAACGCAGCCGAAACATCACAAAAAACTGTCTTGTCACTTACTGGTCTTTCCCGTCTTTAAGTTGCTCGTCCAGCCAGCGCGCTGCCTGTCTAGGGGATTGCTTGTCTGTTTCGCGATCAACCTTATAATTGGCCTCTCGCATATTTTCCACCGTGATTGCGCCAACCAAAGGTTTGATGGCATTCACAAATTTATCATCACCGCTGCGTCGCGGGGCCACCAACAGCATCGCTTCATAAGACGGCACCGCACCTTTGCCGTCTTCGAGCACCACAAAGCCATTGGCGGCAATCCGTCCGTCCGAAGAAAAGGCTGAAATCACATCCACTTCTCCACTCGATAGAGCCGGGTACATGAAGGTCGGATTAAACGAGCGCGCCTCTTTAAACTCAATCGGATAAGCGGCTTTGACCATCGCCCATTCCGGCCGTTCGAGAAATTCAAGGTCCGTGCCGAAAGCAAAATCCGACGATACGCGCGCAAGATCATCCAACGTTTTAAGCTGTTTGCTTGCCGCGTCTTCCGGGCGGACTGCAAAGGCATAGGTATTTTCAAATCCCAATGCGCCCAGCATCGTCACGCCATATTTGGAAGCACTCCACTTCGCAATTTCACGCACCATATCATCGGCAGGCACCGGATCGGTGCGTTTCATCTGATTGGTCCAGATGGTGCCGGAATAATCGACATAAATATCGATATCGTCCGCAGCCACCGCCTGAAACACAACCGCTGAGCCGAGACCGTCGTGATAGCGCACCTGATAACCGGCTTTTTCCAACCGCGAGCCGATCAGGCGCGCCAATATAAATTGTTCGGAAAAACCCTTCGCGCCGATCACGACGACATCACCACGCCCGCCAAGTGCCGGCAATAGGGCTATTGCCAAACCGATCCCGATCACTGCCGTGGCTCCCCAAGCTATAATCTTGCGCCGCTCCCGGATCGCCCGTTCGATCAAGCCGAGCAGCAAATCGACAATGATTGCCAGCCCTGCGGAAGCAAAACACCCGGTAAGGACCAAGGTCCAGTTTTGCGTTTGCAAGCCAGCAAAGATCAGATCGCCAAGGCTGGCTTGACCAACTGTCGTAGACAATGTCGCGGCTCCAATCGTCCAAACCGCTGCCGTCCGAATTCCCGCCATGATAGTCGGAGCGGCAAGCGGCGCTTCGACCAGTCGCAGCTTTTGAGCGGCAGTCATGCCCAAGCCATCCGCCGCCTGTTTTGCTGCCGGAGCTACACCCGTCAGTCCAGTGACCGCATTGCGGAGGATGGGCAGCAGCGCGTAAAGCGTGAGCGCCAATAAGGCTGGCAAAAATCCGAGCGCCGATATTCCGCCGCCAAGCAATGCGGAAAGGCCCAGAAGAACTGGATAGAAAAGCGCAAGCAAGGCCAGCGCAGGAATTGTTTGGATGAGGCTGGCAAATCCGAGAATGACCGCTGCCACTTTTGGTGTCCGCGCTGCCCAGATGGCCAGTGGCAGGCACAGCGCCATAGCCAGCAATAACGCGGAAAAGCTAAGTTGCACATGCGCCGCGAGCAACTCAGGAACGCGGGTAAAGGCCTGCTTCCATGCCTCCGTCATGTGCTTTTACGCCCATCCGTTTGACCAAGTGCGATAAGATGAGCAGCCTGGGCACGCGGGATAGCGACCAAGGCTTCGGCTTCATCACCCACGCCGCCGGACAAAAGCTCTGCTGGCGTGGCATCTGCTTTGATCTGGCCATCCTCCATCACCAATATGCGATCCGCTAGATAGAGCGCTTCGGCCATATCATGGGTCACGATGATCGTCGTCAGCCCCAGCTTTTCATGCAGTGCCTTATATTGACCCGCAAGGCTGTCCCGGGTGACCGGATCCAACGCGCCAAAGGGTTCGTCCATCAGCATCAGGCCCGGTCGCGTTGCCAGCGCCCTCGCCACACCGACGCGTTGCTGTTGACCCCCGCTCAGCTGGTGTGGCATCCGGTTGGCCATTTCCTGCGGCAATTCGACCAGTTCGAGCAATTCGGCCACGCGCTCTTGTCGCCCGTCCCTATCCCCATTTTTCTGGCCTGCCAGCTCCAAGCCGATGGCGATATTGCGCGCGATGGTCATATGCGGGAAGAGACCGATATTTTGAAACACATAGCCGATCCGGCGGCGCAAGACATGCGGATCAAAGGCTTCGACATTTTCATCGGCGATCAAAACCTCTCCGGCCGATGGATCAACCAGCCGGTTGATCATTTTCAGCAAAGTGGATTTGCCTGACCCAGATAACCCGACCAGAGCGACAAAGCCGCCTGCGGCAATTTCCAACGAAACATTATCGACTGCCGTGATCGCGCCATAATGACGGCTGATGCTTTTCAGGCTGATGGCCGGACCAGATGCGGAAGGGGTTGAATTCATTGCCATCACTATTGGCCAGCTTTAGCCGATATGTCCAATCGCTCTTGACCTGATGGCGAAAAACCGCTCGAATAAACATCAATGTCAATAAGACAACAGATGAAATGGGCGAGGACAAGAAATGGCATATCAAAGCGGACAGAAATCAATATTCATTACCGGCGGCGCATCGGGATTAGGCCGCGAAGTCGCGCGCTATTTTTCTGGCAAAGGCTGGTTCATTGGTATTGCCGATATCAACGAAGCCGGGATGGCTGAAACTGCGGCGCTGCTTCCCGAAGGTCAAAGCTCCGTCCACAAGCTTGATGTCACCAGCCGCGCCAACTGGAAGTCGGCCGTTGCCGATTTTGGCGACATTACGGGTGGCACAATGAATGTCCTGTTCAACAATGCTGGCATTGGTGAAGGTGGCCCGATTCAAGAGATGACGGATGAAGATATCGACTTGATGATCGCCATTAATTTTACCGGCTGCATCAGCGGAACACGGGCCTGTTTCGAAATGCTGAAAAACACGCCAGACAGCTGCGTACTCTATACGGCGTCCGCGGCGGGAATTTATGGCGTAGCCGACCTCAGCGTCTATAGCGCCACAAAATTCGCAGTGCGCGGTCTTGCAGAATCACATGATCTGGAATTTAATAAATATGGCATCAAATCCCGCTCGCTGATGCCAGGTTTTGTCGATACCAACATCATCTCAGATGTGGTTGAAGGGACCAATCAAACCGGCAAAGAACGACTCGAAGAAAGCGGTGTACTCGTCAGTCCGGTGTCCATTATCGGCCCCGAAGCATGGGAAGCTGTGCATGGCAGCAAGGTTCACCGGCCCGTTAACAAAATGGCCAAACAACTCGCCTTCGCCGCACGTTGGATGCCGGGCCGGTTGCGCAAACAGTCAGTTGAACTGGCCGATCTTGGCAATGTCCTTGCCGGAGCAGAGACTAAAAACTAGAGGATATTCTCAATCATCTTGGCCAGATCGATGTCGCGCTGAGACAATCCGCCATTCTCACCCGCATCATGAGTGGTCAGCGTCATATCCACGTTGTTATAGACGTTAAACCACTCGGGATGATGATCCGCTTTTTCGGCATGCAACGCCACGCGGGTCATAAACGCAAAGGCTTCGGTAAAATCGCCAAATTTGAACTTGCGGCTAATAGCGTCGCGTTCGCCGTCATATTCCCAATCCGGCAGCGCGGCGAGAGCGGCTTTGCGTTCGGCATCATTTAGTTGTGCAACCATTTTTCGATACTCCTGACTTGGCTTTGCGGCCGTTTCATGGCTTAAGTCTTCCCCATGAACCGAGGGGCGTCAACCAAAATGCGGGATGAAGGGGGCGATAATCTGCGTGCCGAAGCCCTTTCGTGCGTGCGTGGCGACAAATTGCTGTTCCGCGATTTGAGTTTTGCTCTGACACCGGGCCAGGCGGGACTCGTAACCGGGCCCAATGGCGTCGGTAAATCAAGCCTGCTGCGATTGATAGCCGGATTGCTCGATCCGTTTTCCGGGAGAATCCAAACGCCCGCGTCCATCGCATTATGTGATGACCGAATGGCACTCGATGAAAATCTACCGCTACAAAAGGCGCTCCGATTTTGGTCCCAGCTGGACGGTAAGACGGATGATGATTGCACAGCCGCCATCGCTGCGGCAGGCATGGGCTATTTGGCCGAAGTGCCGATCCGCTATTTCTCGACCGGTCAGCGGCAGCGCGCGCGCTTAGCCCGTACCTTCTTATCCGCCGCCAATTTGTGGTTGCTCGACGAGCCCGCCAATGGCCTCGACACCGCATCAGTGGATTTGTTGGGCCAGAGTTTGCAAGCCCATCTGGATCGCGGCGGGATGATTTTGGCTGCTAGCCATATCGCGCTGCCGATCGCCTTTGATCTGAAACTGGAATTAGCGGCGCTGGAACAGTTGGAGGCGCCACTATGATCGGGGCACTCAAGACCTTGATCTGGCGCGATGTCCGGCAAAGCTATTCAAGTGGCGGGACTTGGCTACCCGTTATCTTCTATCTGTCGGCGGCGACCCTGTTCCCTTTTGCGGTTGGCCCAGATCGCGATTTACTCCTACAGACCGGTGGCGGGATATTGTGGATTGCCGCATTACTGGCCACTCTGCTCCCGCTCGACCGGTTGATACAACCTGATCTCGACAATGGCCTTTATGATCAATTGATCGTTCGCGGCATCACCGACGAGCTCATCGCCTTTGCGCGGTTAATCTCGCACTGGCTGGCCTTTGGGCCGCCTTTGCTATTCGCGGCGTTCCTCGCCAGCGGATTAATGGGGCTCGAAGGACCGCCCCTGGTGACATTGCTCGCCAGCCTCGCCATCGCAACCCCAGCGCTCGCCGGATTGGCGGTTATGATTGCCGCCCTAACCGCTGGCCTCAGAGGCGCAGGGGCCTTGGGCGGACTGTTGCTCGTGCCGCTCGCCATACCGTTGCTGATATTTGGTGCTGGCAGCTTAGCCGATCAAAGCGGCAGTGCGCTGTTGTTTCTCAGTGCCGTGTCTTTGTTGCTCGTTGCGATTACGCCTTTTGCGGCTGGTGCGGCACTAAAAGCCGTGCGGGAGTAGCCAGACTGAGGTGCTCCGCACTTGATGCGGAGCCGAGGGTAGACGGGCGTGACAGCCACTCTAGGCTCCGCATCAAGTGCGGAGCACAAAGCTATATACCGCCGTCAGTAACCTCGTAGCCGGCTTCTTCCAGACCGGACTTCAACACCGCTGTGCAGGTCGCCAAATCCTCCGCATCCGTCGACCGCACGACAAAATTCGCGCCGACGGTGCCATTGCGGAAAAACGGATAGCTACCAATCTGACAGCCTTCATGTGCATTTTCAGCTGCGCTCAAGACATCGGCAATTTCACTCTCCGGAGCCCATGCCCCAAGCGTTGCAGACAAGAGCGGTGCGCCACCTTCCAATGTCCCGGTCAATGCGTCGAGCATGCCAGCTGTAATATGCGGCACGCCCGCCATCAGGAATATATTGTCTATCTTGATGCCCGGCGCCCCAGACATGCGATTTTCGATCAGCTCCGCGCCATCGGGGACGCGCGCCATACGTAAGCGACCTTCGTTGATACCGCCTTTGTCAGAATAATATTTTTCCAATATTGCCCGCGCGGTCGGGTGGATCACTACATCCACACCCAGCGCCTTGGAAATGGCGTCGACCGTAATATCATCATGGGTCGGACCAATGCCGCCGGTGGTGAAGAGATAATCATTGCGCGCGCGCAGGATGTTCACCGCCTCGGCAATCGCATCCATATCATCAGCAATTACACGCACCTCACCGAGTCTGATGCCTTGCACATTCAGCCATTTGGCGATCTGCGCGATGTTTTTGTCCTGCGTACGGCCAGAAAGAATTTCGTCGCCAATGACGATCAAGGCGGCTGTGTAAATGCGGGGTTTGTTCATGAAATGGGATATAGAGCAGTTGCGGAAATCATCAACGATTTCATGGCCCCAAGCTCATTAATGTTAGCGTCTGCCAGCCATGGTGTGCATGTACTCCATCCACCGGGACACCAATCTGTCCGTCCCCGCACTTATGGTGCAGCAGCGCGCGCGGCATTACCATAGTCGGATGGCGGCGGTCGAGCGATGTCGTCCACCGGGATATGCTTCCAGATCGGGCTGCTGCCCAAACGCGCATTATAGCGCATATTAAACGTGAATGGATCTGCTTCGGGGGACAGCAGATCAGGGCCATATATGGCCTTTATAGCTTCCTCCTCATATCCCATCAGGGACAACAGGGTCGGGAATATCTGATAATGACTGGTCCCGTTATGGCGAGCCTTGGCGGCCTGTTCCCAACCTCTATCTCCATTCCCGGATCCGTCGATCACCACAAGCGGGACGACGCCTTCTTCTATCTCCGGGTTCGGAGTACAATGGGTCGCGGCTCCGCTATCCGGCTGTTCATGTAAATGTTGGCCATGGTCGGCCGTATAGATGATCGTCGCGCCGTCGAGCGTGGCCTGATCAAACAGGTGATCGAAAAAGGCACCGACATTCCAGGACAATGTGTTCCGGTAGCTATTGCGATAGAGAACCCAGTTTCCTGCGCGGCCGTATAGCTCGTCGGGAGCAGCCATGTCCGTGACATCCGCATATTGGTCACGCTCTAACATGGGTCGATAGCGGGCGTGGCTGTCTGGAAATTTGTCATTGACCGGAAAATGCGCGCCGACTTTATTGATCAGAATAAACTGCGCCCTACCGTCGCTCAGATAGCGCGTCAGCCGTTCGGCAACCGCCTGATCACGGTCCACGATGGCTACTTTATCAAATTGATCCCAATGATCGATCCCTTGCCGTTCAGTATCGTTCATTTGATTCTGATAAGCGCCGCCCGTACGCTGCGCATCGATATAGACCGTCTCCAGTCCTGCCGTTCGCGCATAGGACCAAATAGACGGCCCCGAGCGCGCGATCTCAAGATAGTTGGAACGCGTCCCGCCATAACGGAGCGACACATTGGACCCGACACTGCAATGGGTAATCGAAGCTGCCAGACCAAAATTGTGAATCGGCACCGAGGGTGACGGACGTTTTAAACCGGAATGGACCCCGTTTGAATCATTGATATCCAGATAGGCACCGGCAATACTCTCATCGATGATCAGGATAATATCACCCGGCGGTTTTGCCCCGTTCTTGGCTAGTGTCACCGATTTTCGTTCACCATCGGGATATCGGATCAGCTCATAGCCCTGCAAAATGCTGAAGCTGAGCCCGCTATGGGAGGATGGCAATCCACTCGCGCCCTCACCGCCGCGGACATAGAGCAATAGGATCAACAGCGCTATGATGGGAATGGAACCCATTTTGGCAATTCGCCCGCTCCATGGGATCGGCAATGTCGGCCGCAGGCCTATTCCAAACAGGAGCAACGCCGCCTTCCCCGCCGCCATCAGCATGATCGCGGCCTGCTGATCAAACGCACTGCCGAGATCCCCGGCGCTTTGGGTCATGGTCACAAAGCCATCATAGGCCATGAAATCACCGACAACCCACTGATAACCATCGACAAGCCAGGCCGCGCCAGCAAATAATATCGCGAGGAGCCATCGTAGCCAGGCACGCACAAAAAAGCCCGCCCCTACCGAACTAATCACACAGAGCAGGAATAGTACGGCATAGGCCGCCAATCCCGGAATCTGGATATCGGGACTGGTCAGCGTCTGGACCCGACGCACCACTTCCATCCCGCCCAGCAGCAGCGAAAACAGAATCAGAAAGAGTTTCAATTTGTTGCGCATCAAAGTCCCAGAAATGCTCAAATACGAATATAAATTCATAGATTATTCGGGTTAATTTTGACCGAACAGCAGGCATATTTCTGGTATCGCCAAATCAAGCCAAAGCCGTTATATAAGGGCTATGACCGATTATATGACTGTAGAAGACACCACCCCGCAAAGCCGAACCGGCGCGATTAAACTCCATGGCCCGGAAGGCTTTGAGGGCATGCGCAAAGCCGGGCGGCTGGCTGCTGAAATTCTCGACAGCTTGGTGCCGCATGTGGTTCCCGGTGTGACCACTGGCGCACTCGACGACATGGTCCGCGTACATGCTTTTCGCGAAGGTGCGGTTCCGGCGACACTGGGCTATCGCGGCTTCACCCATAGCTGCTGCACCTCGATCAACCATGTTGTGTGTCACGGTATTCCAGGGGACAAGAAACTCAAAGAAGGCGATATTGTTAATATTGATGTGACCGTGATCGTTGATGGCTGGCATGGTGATACCAGCCGCATGTTCCTGATCGGAAAGGCACCTGTCAAAGCGGCAAGGCTGGTTCAAAATACCTATGAATGTTTGATGCTGGGCATTGAACAAGCAAAGCCCGGCAACCGGATGGGCGATGTCGCGCATGCTATCCAGAGCCATGCCGAAGGCAACCGCTATAGCGTAGTCCGCGATTTTTGTGGCCATGGTCTGGGACAGATGTTCCATGATGCGCCAGAAGTTGTTCACGCAGGACGCCCCGGCACCGGCCCGGAATTAAGGCCTGGTATGTTCTTCACCATCGAGCCGATGATCAATATCGGAAAATATGCCGTAAAAATGCTCGAAGATGGCTGGACTGCCGTCACCCGCGACCGTTCGCTGTCGGCGCAGTTTGAGCATAGTATCGGAATCACCGAAACCGGTTGTGAGATATTCACGAAAAGCCCTGCTGGCCTGGACTGCCCACCTTACACATAAACATGCATCAGCCTTGACCGCAGCGCCTAAATTTAGCTAGTCAGTTAAATCAGGCTAGACCCATGAAGGTATAGTCGGCTCGGGAGAAGTGACGATGCGTCGTTTGGGACTATTTTTTGCAACATGTCTGCTGGCCGCTTGCCAGAATCAAGCTACCGATGACAGCAGCACATCAGCCGCCAGTGATGGTGCTGATTGGAGCAATATTGGTTTTGACGCCAAGGAACAGCGGCACAGTCCCCTCGATCAGATTAACGAGAGCAACGTCGGCGAATTGGGCATAGCCTGGTTCAAGGATTTGCCCGACGCCCGGGGCCAAGAAGCCACGCCGATTGTTGTCGATGACAAACTTTACATCTCCACCGCTTGGTCGAAAGTCTTCGCTTATGATGCGAAAACCGGCAAGGAACTATGGTCCTATGATCCCGAAGTACCCGGCGATAAGGCGGTTGATGCCTGCTGCGATGTCGTCAATCGCGGCGTCGCAATCTCACGCGGCAAATTGTTTTTCGGCACCATTGATGGCCGCCTGATCGCGCTGGATGCGAATACCGGCGCGCGGCTTTGGGAAAAGCAGACCACTGACAATAGCAAACCCTATACGATTACCGGCGCACCGCGGGTGGTCAAAAATATGGTCATCATCGGCAATGGCGGCGCAGAATTTGGCGTGCGCGGCTATGTGACCGCTTATAATGTTTCCGACGGTTCTCAGAAATGGCGCTTCTACACGGTGCCCAATCCGGAAGGCAAAGCGGACGGCGCGGCGAGCGACGAGATTTTCGCCAAGGCCGCGAATAAAACCTGGGGTGATGGCAATTGGAGAGAATCCGGCGGCGGCGGAACCGTTTGGGACAGCATCGTCTATGATGAAGAACTGGACCAGCTCTATTTCGGCGTTGGCAATGGCAATCCCTGGAATCATGGCCTGCGCTCTGGCGGAGAGGGTGACAATCTATTCCTTTCCTCAATCGTTGCTGTAAATCCCGATACCGGAAAATATCTCTGGCATTATCAGGAGACGCCCGCAGAGACTTGGGACTATACCGCGACCCAGCATATCATCATTGCCGAAGTGGATTGGCCTGTCACTCCCAAAGAGGGCGAAACCACGGCACTGACCGAGAAACGCAAAGTCCTTTTCCATGCGCCCAAGAACGGATTTTTCTTTGTCATCGACCGCACCAATGGCCGGTTGATGAGCGCAGAGCCTTTTGTCGACAATATCAACTGGGCCGAGGGCTATGATCTGGAAACCGGTCGGCCAATCGAAAACCCGGAAGCGCGTTTTTATAAAACCGGCAAGCCGTTTGTTGCTATCCCCGGAGCATTGGGCGCCCATAACTGGCATCCGATGAGCTATAATCCGAAAAGTGGCCTCGTTTACATACCGGCCCAGCAAATCCCGCAGGGCTATGACGTACCAACATCTGATCTCGACAAAAAGCGCGAACGACTAGGCTTTAACGTCGGCATCGCCTGGGCCATTGGTCAGCTGCCCGATGATCCGGCCATCTATAAGGCTGCTATCGCTGCGACGACGGGCCAGCTGGTCGCCTTTGACCCCAAAACGGGCAAAGTCGCATGGTCAGTCGATCATCCAGCAGCCTGGAATGGCGGCACGATGACAACCGCTGGTAATCTTGTCTTTCAAGGCACCAGTGTCGGGCTGTTCAAAGCCTATACCGCCGATAGCGGCAAAGAGCTTTTGAGCCTCGATATGCAGTCGGGAATCGTGAGCGCTCCGTCGACCTATGTTGTGGACGGCGAGCAATATGTCGCGTTTCTGACCAGCAAAGGCGGCGCGTTTCCGTTGGTCGCTGGGGTAGCAGGCGGCGCTTCACGAAAAGTACCGAACATTCCACGGCTGGTCGTCATGAAATTGGGTGGAAAAACCACACTGCCCGCCATAGCAGAGAAAAGCGAAGTCGTCTGGAATCCGCCGGAACCAACCGGAACACCGGAACAAGTTGCGGAAGGCAAGGCGATCTATGGCCGCAACTGCCTGGTCTGTCATGGCGATAGCGCAGTAGGTAACGGCTTTACGCCTGACCTGCGCATATCCGGCACGCTCGCCAGCGAAGATGCATGGGCCTCGATCATCACAGGCGGCGCGTTGAAACAACATGGCATGGTTAGCTTTTCCAAGCAGCTCAAAGCCAGTCAGGTTGAAGCGCTACGTCATTATGTGATTGACCGTTCCAACTGGACCAAGGCCAATGTCGCTGAAGATACCGCTCCTATCGGGCGGTAACAGAGCCGAACCCATACTGCCTAAAATTTAGGCTCTGTCTACAAAAAATGCCTGTTTTTTGGGCGGCATTGAAACTGTTCTCGTTTGGCTTTAGCAGTTTATCAGCGATTCTTTTACTGATTCCAATCTGGCATGGTAATTGAAGTGTAGCGGGCAAGTGCGCCCGACTTTGGTGCTGCTTTCGCATGCCAGAGCATAAGGTAACGGGACAGGGACGAACAAAATGAAAAAGATCGAAGCGATCATCAAGCCATTCAAACTCGACGAAGTGAAAGAGGCGCTTCATGAAGTAGGCGTGTCGGGCATCACCGTCACCGAGGCAAAAGGCTTTGGCCGCCAGAAAGGTCATACCGAACTCTATCGTGGCGCGGAATATGTCGTCGACTTTCTGCCAAAGGTAAAACTCGAAGTTGTCGTCGAAGACAATCTTGCCGAGCGGGTCGTCGAAGCCATTTCGACAGCCGCGCAAACCGGTCGCATCGGCGATGGTAAAATCTTTGTAATCCCGGTCGAGTCCGCATTGCGCATACGCACCGGCGAACGCGATAACGACGCAATTTAATTTTCGACTTTCAATAAATTCAAACTTCAAAACAAACTAAGGGACAAAATAATGGGCAATACACCTGCAGATATCATGAAAATGATCAAGGAACATGAGATTGAGTGGGTCGATGTTCGCTTCACCGATCCGCGCGGCAAGTGGCAGCATCTGTCCATGTGCGCAGAGGTGATTGACGAGGACGTGCTCGAAGAAGGCTTTATGTTTGATGGCTCCTCCATCGAAGGTTGGAAGGCGATTAACGAATCCGATATGATCCTGCGTCCCGATCTGGATGCGGTTTACATGGATCCATTTTCAGCCACTCCGATGATGGTCTTGGTCTGTAACATTGTTGAGCCCGGCGATGGCTCGCTTTACGGACGCGACCCGCGTTCCACCGCTGTACGGGCCGAAGCCTATCTGAAGTCCACCGGCATTGGTGACACCGTTTATGTTGGTCCAGAACCAGAATTTTTCATGTTTGATGATGTGAAATTTGAAGATGGCTATGACCGCAGCGGCTTTAAAATTGACGATGTCGAACTGCCCACCAATACCGGCCGCGATTATGAGATTGGCAATATGGGGCATCGCCCACGCGCCAAAGGCGGCTATTTCCCGGTAGCGCCAGTGGATAGCGCCATGGACATTCGCGGCGAAATGGTTGCGACCATGATGGAAATGGGCCTGCCGATGGACAAGCATCATCACGAAGTGGCCGCAGCGCAGCATGAGCTGGGTATTACCTTTGGCACGCTGACCGAAACCGCTGACCGCACGCAGGTTTATAAATATGTCGTGCAGCAAGTTGCGCATGCTTATGGCAAAACCGCGACCTTCATGCCCAAGCCGATTAAAGACGATAACGGCTCTGGCATGCACACCCATATGTCGATCTGGAAAGACGGCAAGCCGCTTTTCGCCGGTAATGAATATGCCGGTCTGTCGGAAATGTGCCTGCATTATATTGGCGGCGTCATTAAACATGCCAAAGCGTGTAACGCGTTCACCAATGCCACGACCAACAGCTACAAGCGTCTGGTTCCCGGTTTTGAAGCCCCTGTGCTGCTGGCATATTCCAGCCGCAACCGGTCTGCCTCTTGCCGTATTCCTTATGGTGCTGGCGACAAAGCGAAGCGCGTGGAATTCCGTTTCCCCGATGCGTTGGCCAACCCGTATCTCTCGGCTGCCGCCTTGTTGATGGCTGGCCTCGACGGTATTGAGAATAAAATCCACCCCGGCGACGCGATGGACAAAAACCTTTATGATCTGCCACCAGCAGAACTGGCTGAAGTACCAACCGTTTGTGGTTCGCTTCGTGAAGCGCTCGAAGCACTAGAAGCCGATCATGAATTTCTGCTCAAAGGCGATGTGTTCTCTAAAGACCAGATCGACGCTTATGCGGAACTGAAATGGGAAGAAGTCAGCCGCTTGGAAACCACTCCAAGCCCGGTTGAATTTGACATGTATTATTCAAGCTGATCCTAAGGATTAAATTGGTTCAAAAAGACCCGGGGCAAGCGATTGTCCCGGGTCTTTTTTTGACAAGCTTTGCGGGAAACAGGATGATCGTTGTGAAACCGGTTGATCCAGACCAACTGGCTTAGATTAGGTGACACCTATCGTCGGTTGATCAATAATCTCTCGACACCTGCACATTCACGCTCTGCCGTCCAATGGTGGAGATGCTCGACAAAATCGATAGCCAACGGGTGATCTGGAATTCCAGCGTTGTCGCACTATAGCCTTTGCCGTCGGTGATCAGTTCAACATAGGCACGGCGGGTTATATATTTACCGGCCGCAACCGATGTGCCCTGGCCACTATCGACGTCGGATGGCAAGATACGCAATCGGTCGAGGCCAACGGCTTTGCGGAGCTGGTTGATCGGATCAAGCCCGCCCCCGCTATTCAGCGAAGCAACGGCAGCGGCCAATTGTACCGCCTCTGGCGCAGACAGATCGGATATGGATGCCCCGAACAAGACGCGCGATAGCAATTCATCCTCTGGCAGGGCGGGTACGCTGTTAAACGCGATTTCTGGACTGTTGCCGCGACCGGTGACGTTGATCGTTGCATTGAGGCCCGTCAGGTTCGCCTCGGCTTCGATATCCAATATCGGATTGGGCGGCTGGTTCCCCACAAAGCGGATCCGTCCGCGCTCTAGCTGAAACCGGCGGCCAGCAAATGTGTAATTGCCGCGGACAAGGTTCGCGCTGCCCGTCATGGCGAAATTATCGACGGGACCCGATACTTTCAAATTGGCGCGCCATTCGCTGTCGAGACCCAATCCCTTGACCTGCAGGCGATTGGGCGCTGTGGCATTCAGCGCGAAGCGCCAGGGGCGGCTGCGAACGATGGACGGACGTTCATCGGCGCGGCGGTTAATCTCGGTCACCTTGATTTTTGGCAGGGCAACGGTTTCAGTGGCATTACCGAATTGGAAGAAGCTACGGTTGAGGGTCAGGTCCCCGGATATCAGCCCGCCATCAGCAGAACTGCGGATTTGGATTGGCCCGGTAACCGTCGCGGCGAAATCATCCCGCGCTATTAAGCGTGCATTTTGAGCATTCATATCCAGGATGATGCCTAAGCCTTCGCCCGGACTCACTGCGAAGTTGAAGCTACCGCTGCCGCTTATGGATCCACCGCCTCTGGTCGAACCCGTAATATCAGGCAGCACTAACCGCGATCCGTCAAATTGACCCTGTGCCTTGATGCCGGAAATCACGGTTCCGGTGAGACCGCTTTCCAGTCGGGCATTGATGGTGCGCAGTTGTCCGTTAATTTGCGGATTGGCAAGCGTCCCCCGCACATCAGCACTGAGGTTCAGCGGCCCGGTAAGATCAAATGTCTCCACGCCGGTAAGCCGCCACAAGGCATCGGCCGCGCCATTAAACCGCGCCTGAGCGAATAGAGGGCTGCGCGTCAATTCATCCTTCCAATTGCCACTACCAAAGCCGGTAACCCGGCCCTGAAAGCGGCCGATGGTTTTCGATTGCGACTGGATAATCCCGCGCGCAGCGGCGTTGCGATTGGAGATGGCGATGTTCAAACCCAGATCAATCGGGATTGACGTCAGGATCAAGCCCGATCTGGTCAGGCCCTTGATATTAAGCTTTGCTTCCCCAACTGGCATTTGCGAACCTGTCTGGGTTATTTTGACTGTACCGTTAGCTTCTCCGCCCAGACCCAAGTCATCTGCCACAATATCGGCCAGGGTCAGCGGCATTCTCGACAGTGTCATATCAAGCCGCGACGTTCCGCTGGCCCATTGGCCGGAAAAACGCGTGCTGCCCCCTCCATAGCGCAATGTAGTCGGTGAAACCGACCAGCCGCCGCTCACGCGGCGCAATTCAAGCGGTTGGACGAGCCGCAAGATACGGCCTTCGAAAAGACCATTGCCCGTCATGACATAGCGATCCGGCGTGATGTCTGCCTTTGCCTGAAAATTGAAAGTGCTGCCCCGCGTGCCAGCAACCGAGAATGTGGCGTTACCGGTCCCGTTGATCAATTTTGCATTGCCGGCGACCCGGCCAACCATCAGATCACCGCGGCTAATCCCCTGCGCCCGCACAGTGACATCTATATTCGACTCCCCCTCGATCAGCACAATATCCGCATCAAGCGCTCCGGTGCGAATGAGGATCGGCGGCGCACCATCAAAGCGGGCATTTTGGGCCGTCAGGTTCGCACGGATTAGCTGGCGGTTTTGCCCGGGTTCAAACAGGACATTGCCGTTCACACCGCCGCCACTAATCGCCAGATTCCCCGCCAGCCCTTGCGCCGTCGGACGAATGACCCCAGTGGCTAACGTATCCGATACCTTAAGTTGGTCGACACGGACGCGGGTCTCTTGCCCCGCAATAGCGATAATCGCACCATTGCCCGTAAATGGTCCCAGCGTAGAGCCACCCGCAGCGGTAAAGGCGAAGCCATTATCTGCCGGATCAAGATTGAGCTGCACGGCGGAAAGGCCAGCCGCCGGGAGCGGGCTGTCGAGTAAAACCGCTATTTTTGGGCGCTCCAAGGGGCCGTTAAGATCAAGATCAAAACCGCCATATTGGTCATGCTCACCGCGCCCGGTAAATTCGAATATAGTGGCGGTTTGTTGCACGCCGCTGCCATCAAAACTGAGCTTCGGCGCCTTGATATTCAAATTGGGAAAGCGCAGCTTGCGATCAGCGCCCAAAATGAGCCCGGTCTTCACCACGGGAAGACCG
This sequence comes from uncultured Sphingomonadaceae bacterium, assembly GCA_947489315.1. Taxonomy (GTDB): domain Bacteria; phylum Pseudomonadota; class Alphaproteobacteria; order Sphingomonadales; family Sphingomonadaceae; genus Parasphingorhabdus. Next base: position 304,165 of record CANLCX010000004.1, on the reverse strand, counting down.
CCACCCAGTTCGCGGAGGAAGGTGTTATCGAACCGCCGCAAATTTGCCGTCACCGTGCCATCAAGCGATATACCAGCAGCCCCTGGTCCGATTTCCATATCCGCGAGGATGTCAATAATCCCAACCCCCTTTAGGGCGAAACCCGGCGCTTGCGCATCCAGGGTGATCGCATAGTCCCCGGTGGCGAGGCGTGCATCAATATCGGCCGTGCCTCTGACGCTGTCGGTCGTAAGGACTGCGTTTTCGGCAAACAGACGCCCTTGCTCCAATCGCAATAAAGCTTTGCCGTTGAAACCCGACAAAAGCTGCTTGAGAAGATCCCCGTTGCCGATCAGCGATGCAACGCTCAGCTCCACCGGAATATCAAACCCAGCAGTATCGCGACGACCCTCACCCGACGCCCGGACACTCGTCAGCAAGGTTTTACCAATGGCCAATTGCGGCGCGGTCAACAGATATTGATAGCGCAATTCGGAAAATTTTCCGTTGAGCAGCGCTTTGAGTTCTAGATCCTGTCCCTTCATATTTGCCGCCAGCGCCGACGGATCGCGCACGTCAAATTCAATCCGCAGCGCATCAAGGGCATTGCGCGCGAGATCGATGCCGCCCTTGGCTGTCAGGTTCACAGCCCGAGACCGTGCCAGCATATCGAGTTGGACCAACCTGTCTTCGACAGAGGCGGTACCATTAACCGCCAGCCGGGGCGCAGCCAGTTTTGACGCAAGGCCGCTCGGCAGAAGGTCTGATTCCACATTGCCGTCATAACCAAATAAGCCGTCACGCGCCTCGAGCGTGAGTTCCGCAAGCGGCTGATCTGCGCTTTTCACCAGCAGATCGCCGTTCCATTTTGCCCAATCGCCTTCGCCGCCAAGGGTAATCGCATAGTCGCGCGATAAGCCGAATTGGCGGGCGATAACGCCTGTCGCTGGCGCCATGATTTCCGCATTGAGGTCGAGCTTCTCCCGATCCGGTTCGGCGTTTAAGTTCAGAATAATCTTATCGCCGCTGCGGGTGGTCGCGGCATCAAGATTGATCATGACCCGGCCTGATCGGATATCCGCCGCTCCTGCAAGGTCCGCGCGCTGCTCTTCACCGACAATGGCCTCACCCAAAGCCAGATTATCGGCACGAAAAGCACCCAGGTAAATATCGAAATCGGGCAAGAGCGGCTTGTCTTCTTGTGTATCGATCAGTTCGGGCAACCGTTCAAAACGCGCCTTGGAAATAACGGCATCGGATATGTTCAGTTCGTTGAAAATCCATGCCAATGGATTCCAGTCTACCGCGACGCTGCCAGCCTCAAAAAATACGCCTTTAGGATCGGCTAGCGTGAGATCGACAATCTCCATCTGGCTATAGATTGATCCGTCAATAGCCCCCATGCCGATACGCAAGCCATCATCGGGTTCGAGCGCTTCAATCTCGCTGACGATAAATTCATGACCGCTATCGCTGTCCAACCAATAGGCACCAGCGGCCAGCGCGACAAAAATCAGCAGCAGTACACTGCCCGCTATTGTCAGCAATGCCCGGCGCACCCGGCGGCGGGGCTTCACCGGTTGAATGTCGGGGTCAGGCCGGTCGCCGTCCATCAGAATGCTTGCCCAAGAGAAACATAGACCGCGATCCGGGAATCACCCGGTTGCGGATTAATCGGCGTACCGACATCCACGCGAATGGGGCCAAAATCGCTATAATAGCGCAGGCCCAGGCCAGTACCGTACCGCATCCCGGTAAAATCAGGCAGCGATTCAGTGTAAACATTACCCGCATCGATAAAGGGCACGACCCCAAAATTGCCGCCAAAAGCATCCAACCGAACCCGGGCTTCCAATGAAAATTCTACAAGAGAGCGCCCGCCCGCAGGATCATTATTCACATCGCGCGGACCGATCCGTTGAAAACCGAAACCGCGAACCGAACCGCCGCCACCGGAATAAAGCCGCCGCGATGGCGCGATGCGGTTGCTGCCAGCACCGACAATCGACCCAAATCGAGCCCGGCCGGCCAACACGATTTTTTCCGATACCGAAAAATAGGCACTGCCATCCAGTTGGCTGCGGGCATAGAAGAAACTGCCTGACTGCAGCGAAGCCTCTGGCGATAGTCGGGCGCTCAAGCGGAACCCGGTTGACGGGTCTAGCAAGTCATCGCTGCCATCATAAGACAGAGTTACGGGCAACGCGCCGATAAAGAAGGTTTCCCGCGATGTTGTTTGATTATCGCCATCAATATCGCGTTCCTGCGATGCTAGAAGTTCGAATCCCGCTGACCAGTTCCATTTCTTTTGAAAAATCAGATTGCTTTGCCGCTCCAAGCTACCGGAGACGGAAAATGTCCGCGCTTCGAAGGCAGAGTTATCGATATTGCTAAGCGCAACCTGCCCATTCAGCACATTGTCACGGCGGCGAAAATTATTGCGGCGATAAGTGATACTGCCCGATTGTTCTTGCGTCGCCAAAACGCCAGTTAATCGAATGAGCCCCTCCGGCGGAAAGAAATTGCGATGCTCCCAGCTAACCTCCGAGCGCAGACCTTCCCCTGTACCATAGCCGAGGGCGCCCGATATTGTCCGCAGCGGCGCCGGTGTGACATTGGCGGAAAGGTCGACAACACCGGGTTCTTCTTCAGACGCCACCGGCTGCAGCGCTACGGTTGATACCAAGCCGGTTGAAATGAGTGCGCGCCGGAGATCTTCCACTTCGGATTGCTGGTAAAGATCACCCTTGTCGAAACGCGCAATTAGCTGCGCATGCTCAGGCCCAAACAGGTCCGTATTTTCCATCAGGATCGAGCCGAACACATATTTCCCGCCCGGCGTCACAACGATATCCAGATCACCTTCACGTTCGGCATGATCTATTACCAATGCTGGTTGCTCTGACTCGGCAAAGGCATAGCCGCTTTCCGCCATAGCTTCGTCCAGTCTGGACTGCGCACTGACAATCGCGTCGCTATTGACAATATCACCGGATTGCAGACCAAATAGCTCTCGAAACTGCTGCGGATCGTCGCCTTGTGCCTGTTCTACACCATCCAGCGCGATGGCATTGAGACGATATTGCGGACCAGCCGTCACCGCTATGATGACCGCGATATCAGTACCTTTTCCTGCCGAAAAGCGATTGCGGACGATCGCATCATAATAGCCTTCGATCCGTAACAACCGTTCCACTAGCTCGCGGTCAGTTTCGGCACGCCGTTTGATCTGCGCAAAATTGGCTTCCGCGCCTTTATATTCCTCTAGCGCCGACAAGGATTGGTACCGCTCGCCGAACCGATTATCGAGATTTTCGGGCAAACCGGTAAAGCTGGTCTCATAATCGCGCTCCGCTAGCGCATCGAGGGGCTGAAAATTTGCAGCAACACCGTCTTCCAGTTCTGCCTTGGCCTCGCTCTGGACCATTTCATCTTCTATTTCGGCAATTTCTTCTTCGGCAAGGCGGCGATCCATTTCCAGATCCCGCGCTATTTCTTCGGTTGGCTCCTGTTGCTCGGCATTATCGGGTGGTGGCGTATTGAGATCCGGCCAGTCGACACCAAAGTCAGGAAAATCCGTCAACGGTTGGTCCGGATCCAGAGGTTCTGACTCGGCAGCCGTGTCATCGGCAATGGCATCATCCAACTGATCAGCTGCACTTGCATTATCGGTATTTTGGGCAAGCAGGGGCGAAGGTACATTTAGCGATAAAGCCACAAGGACAATTCCAAACCGCAACAACAATAGGCGGCAACAATACGCATTCAGGCCCATGTGAGAATCTTTAGACGGTCCCATGGACGGAAGCCAATGAAATTGCCGAGCTTTCGGATAGATGTTTCAATTAACCCGACTATCTGTCGAAAATGGCCGGAATGCGCATATCGTAACATGGCTTTAGGAGAGGCAGCCGCCGGTTATTTTAACCGGTTGTTAACCAAGATCGCTCATATTTAATCGGTTATGTGAACGGCCCTGCTTATCGGGTCGGAAAATAGAGTGGGAATATAATATCATGTCGAGTAAATGGACCATATTGACGGAAGCGGCCTTAGTTTTGGGTATGTTAACCGCCGGTATAGCTGCTGCCGAAGCCGCACATGCGGCTCCGCTGCAAGCCGCCATCCAGGCCGCTGATCCGCGCGCTAATGTGAAAATCGAAAGCAAGATACTCGTTGAGCGCACCGAGCCGGGTCCGACCGGAGACACGGTCACGAAATTATATCCACCCAGTGATGTAAAGGTTGTCCCTGGCGACAAGCTGATATTCATAAACAGCTACAGCAATACCGGCAGCACGGCCGTGACTGGCTTTGTGGTAAATAACCCCGTCCATGCGGCGGTCGCCTTTACCGGCGTTAGAGAAGAGTGGGCGTTAGTATCTGTCGATGGCGGTAAGAATTTCGCCAAACTGACTGAGCTAACAGTAGTCGACACCGTTGAGGCAAGCGAAGAGAAGGCTACAACAACTATTACCCGCGCCGCTCAGCCGCGGGACGTGACGCATGTCCGGTGGATGTTTGGCAAAGCAATTGATGCCCGCGCTTCTGGCGAGTTGCGCTTTAGCGGTGTCGTAAAATAGAGCCGGTTTAGCGGCCTATACGGTCGCACTGCCATGCAACCGTATCTGCACCAATGAGCCGCGCCAGACGGGCCAGCTCGGCGTCCAGTTTTTCCGCGCGATCATTGGTCCATTTGACGCCGGGTTCAGGCCATATTTGAATGACCTTCACGATTCCCGCCTTGCGGTCGGCCTTCAATTCAATGCGGCCAACAAACCGGTCACGCTCCAATATCGGATAGACATAGTAACCCCAACGCCGCTCGGCTGCGGGTACAAAAATCTCGATCCGATAATCAAAACCGAATAGCCGCGCCAGCCGGGTGCGATCCCGTACAGCCGGATCAAAGGGGCTCAATATCCGCAGCCGCGATGTCGGGGATTTGGCATCGGCGAGCAGTGATTCAACATTAGCCGGTGCGACCATGCTGACCCAGTCACCCTCTATTGTTTCAAGCTCTACCGGTACCAGATGATCCGATGCCTTACCGGCCCATATCTTGACCTCTGGTGCATCCATTGCCGCCCAAAATCTTTGAATCTCACCCAATGTACCGAAGCCCAAGCGATCGAGCGCAGCCTTGCACAGCCAATCCACTTGATGTTCATCGCTATGTTCCATTTCCCGATGGGCAGCAGGCACTACCCGTTCGGCGAGGTCATAATATTTGATAAATTTCTCGCGATGCGATGTTGCCAACTCACCGGCATACCAGAGCTGATCCAAGGCGCGCTTATGGGGCGGGCGGGCCCACATTTCCTCCTTACCGACAATTTTGGTGTCGAACGCATGGGTCGATAAGGGTCCTTCTTGCGCAATACGCGCTTTGATCGCCGCTATGTCGGCTGAATCCATGACTTTATGTTTGGCAGCCCGCGCGCCAAGGCGGCGAAATTGGCGTTGCCAGAGCGGATAAAATTCCATCGGCAAGACCGAGGCATCATGGGTGAAATGCTCAAAAACCGATCGCTCTTTACCGAGTAACTCATTCAACATCGGCTCGCGATAATTTTGGTTGCGGCTCCACAAGATGTGATGATGGGCGCGGGTGACATTGCGGATTGTGTCGAGCTGGACAAACCCTAAATCCTTGATGATTTGCAGCAGGTCGAGTGGTCCGGTTGGCGCGCGCGAAAGCCCTTGTCGATCCAGCCACAAACGGCGCGCATCCCGGTTTTTGATCCTGAGCGCCATATCAAATAGCCGTGGTTTCGACATGGGCGACCGGACGGCCGCGGCGGGTGGCCAATATACAACCAGCAACGATCAGCACCGTGCCGAATATTGTCGGCAAGGTGACGGGTTCCGAAAAGAATATCCATCCAAAAATTGCTGCCCAGATAAAGGCGCTATATTCCAGATTGATCAGAACCTGCGCCTGCGCCCGTGCATAGCCCCAAGCGATGAACAGCGCGGAGATAATCGACAATAAGGCTGCGGCCAAAAATTCCGGGGCATATTGCATGTCCGGAACGACCGCAAAAAACGGCGCGACCAGCGCATAGCTGACTCCGACCACAAGATTTTGAAAAAAGCTGATTTCTATGGGATCCGCCAGCAACGCCTGACTGCGCTGGATCACCAGATTGGCGGCATAGAGCAGCGCGGACAGCAACACCGCACCAAAACCGAGCAGCTCATCATTGGTATATTCACCGCTTATCTTTCCCCAACCGATGACGACAACCCCGGCGAGGCCGAGCACAGACGCAAAGATCGCATTGCGGTGAATAGTTTCGCCCAGGAACACCGCCGCCAGATAAAGCGCGATAATCGGCGCAATGAACGACAGCGCCACGGCTTCGGCAATTGGCACCCGGACGAGTGCCCAAAAGAACAGAAACGCCATGAAAACTGTAATAATCCCGCGCTGCAGATGAATTTTCAACGTGGGCATCGCGGGCAATTTGGGGCGGCGCGCGAAATAGAGCATGCTCACCAAAACAAGCGCCAACAATACCCGCCAGAATATCGCATTATAAGCGCCCAGAGAGATGCTGAGGCTCTTCATCGCGACATCCATCAGGCAGAAAAAGGCCAGGCCGGTTAGCACTGAACCTATCGGCAATAATGGCGCGCCTTGTTGTGGAGAGTCGGAACGGACGGACATTAAAATGCTATCGGGCCGACGCGTAAAAAAGTCTAGCCGTGTTAAAGCCCCATTTGCCGGACCGCGAGATCACGCATGATTTCCTCTGACCCGCCACCAATCGCCATGACTTTAACCTCGCGATAAAAGCGTTCGACGACATTGCCACGCAAATAAGCGGCACCACCCCAGATTTGCATGGCTTCACTCGCGCAATATTCAAGATTTTTGGTGCTGAAAAACTTGGCTTTGCAAATTTGATCGACCGGCATCTGGCCATTTTCCGTGAGAAAGCAAATCTGGTTGACCCAGGCTTCGGTGGCATCAACACGGGCTGACATTTCCGCGATTTTATGGCGGATCACCTGATGCTGGCTCAGCGGCTTACCAAAGGTTTCGCGCTGTTGCGCATAGGCGATGGATTCTTCCAGCAACACGCGCATCATGCCCAGACATTGGGCGACCATGCCGAGCCGTTCATAGTTGAAATTATGCATGATCTGAATGAAACCGCGACCTTCGTCACCGAGCATATTGCCGGCTGGAACACGGACATCATCGAAATAGAGTGTCGCCTGATCCGATGCCCACCAACCCATTTTCTTGTCGAGCGCGGTCCGCGAAAAGCCTTCCATGTCTTTCTCGACCAGGAAGAGGGAAATGCCGTTCAGCCCCTCTCCACCCGTGCGCGCGCCGACAACGAAATAGTCGGATGTCATACCGCCCGTGATAAAGGTCTTGGACCCGTTTATCACCCAGTGATTGCCATCTTGCCGCGCGGTTGTTTGCATATTGGCCACATCAGAGCCACCGCCTGGTTCGGTCACGCCCAGACTCGAGCCTGTTCGCCCTTCGACAATATCTTTGAGAATACGGTCCTTAATCTCCTGTGATGCCATTTTTTCGATCGGGCCAATGGAAATGCTGCGCCCACCCAGTGCCGCCAATGTCCCGCCATTATGAGCCCGCGCGGCTTCCTCGCCCCAGATGCAGCGCATATACATATCGTCAAAACCAAGGCCGCCATATTGCTCTGCGACACCAAAGCCCCAGGCGCCCAGCGCCCCGACTTTTTCATGGATTTCCCAAGGAATTTCGCCTGCTTCATCCCAGTCATTGGCGAAGGGCTGCAGTTCCGTTTCAGTAAAACGCCGGGTCATTTCGCGAAATTGCTGGCGTTCTTCAGTATCCTCGGCGTGGCGCATGGTCTCGGTCCTTTAACTGGTCAGTTAAAAGGTTATCAATTCCAGCGCAGAACGCAAGGGCGCGGACAGCGGGGTTGGCCGCCTGCTCTCCCGATCCACATAGACATGGGTGAAGCTGCCTGCCGCCGACGCGGTTTTTTCATCACCGCGAAACAGGCCAACACCATAGGTGACACTGGTCCGGCCGAGCTTCTCGACCCGGATACGCGCTTCGACTAGATCGGGAAATGATATGGGAGCAAAATATTCACACGATGTCTGGACTACCAGACCAATGACATCGCTCTTGCTGATGTCGAGCGCCCCTTGTTCGATCAGATAGCGGTTCACCGCACTATCAAACCAGAAATAATAGACCGCATTATTAACGTGACCATAGGGATCATTGTCATTCCAGCGGGTAGTGATCGATGAGCCGTCACGGTAATCATCCCAGACGGGCGGCGGTGTCCGCTCTTTACCAGGCATCGGCATAGATCCGTTTGGCGTCGGCGAGGTCCAGCTCTTTGGGATTATTGACCAGCAGCCTTGTCTGCAACATCGCTGCCTCTGCCAGTTCATCCACAGCATCTTCGGCAATCCCGACATCCCGCAAACGGCGGGGGGCATTGACCTTCACGGCGAGCGCTTCGAGATAGTCGATCAATTCCTGTGCTCGCGCCTCGGCGCTATTCGGGCCGGTTTTTGGTACATTCAGCGCATCGGCCAGTTCCGCGTAAAGCGGCGCAGCGGCATCAAGATTAAACTGCATGATATGCGGCATGACCAGAGCGTTGGAGAGACCGTGCGGGATATGATAAATCCCGCCCAGCGGATAGGCCAGTGCATGGATCGCCCCAACGGGAGAATTGGCGAACGCCTGCCCCGCCAGCATGGAACCGCGCAGCATGGCTTCTCGTGCCACCATATTGGTGCCGTCAGAACAGGCCGTCTCAATATGCCCAGTCAGTAATTTCAGCGCCTCGATCGCCAGCATATCCGACACCGGATTTTTGGCATTGCGCCCGGTATAAGCCTCGATCGCGTGGACCATCGCGTCAATACCTGTGGCTGCTGTCACATCAGCGGGCAATCCCAGCGTCAACGAGGGGTCGAGGATCGCGGCGTCGGCAAAGAGATGCGGCGAAACAATACCCGCCTTGGTCGTCTCGCCCGTGGTCAGAATGGAGATAGCAGTGACTTCGGAACCCGTGCCCGATGTTGTTGGAATCAGGATAGTCGGCAGACCTTTGCGGGCCAATTGACCCACACCATAGATTTCGGAAAGCGCTTGCGCGCCATCTATCGCCAGCGCCGCTACAACTTTGGCCGTATCAAGCGAACTGCCACCACCTAGACCAATGACGATATCGACCCTCGCTCCCTTCGCCATATCAATGGCTTGCTGCACGACCGCTTCGGGTGGATCGGCGACGACCGCATCATATATCTGCGCGGTTAAACCCGCATCGGATAGAGCCTGCTCCACCGGGGCAATCAGGCCAGCGCCGACAATGCCTTTGTCGGTTACGATCAGTGGACGGGATGTGCCCAAGGCGGCAATTTGATCGGCCAGCATCGACAGGCAACCCTCTCCAAAATGCAGGACCGGTACGGATTGAAAACTATAGCTGTTCATGGCCGGACTTTTGCACCGATCATGCGTGCGCGCAACCGGCATTGATCAGGGGCAACAAAAAAGGGGCCGGAAAAACCGGCCCCTCCTTGGTGGTGACGAAATGCCCCCAAACCTTATGTCGTTTTAGAATGCGCCGCGAAGGGTCAAGCCAAATGTCCGTGGCTGTTGAATGAAGGCAGAACGAGACGTACCGCGCAGCACAGTATTAAACGTAACACCGCGGGTAACTTGATTGGTCAGGTTTTGAACCCAAGCTTCGATTCCCCAAGTTTTGTCCTGACTACCAATCCCGGCGCGCAGGTTGATTTTAACATTGCCATCCTGAACATCGAAAGGAACCAGCGAAGCGTTATCAATAGCGGCTGGAATGCTTCCGGCCGCTGCAATAGCAGCAGCATTTGGCAAGATTATCGCTTGGGTTGATGTCCGACGATCACTTTCCGTCCGGATTTGGCCATTAACAAACCAATTCAAATTGTTCGAAAAGTCCTGCGTGTAAGTTGCGCCCAAGATGGCAACAACTTGTGGTGCGTTGGTCAGACTATTCCCGCAAAGTCCCTGTACGTTAAGGGGGGCAAGAGCATTACCATCATCACAATCATTGGGATAACGTGCATCCGTCCACGTCAAACCAGCATTGATCGTTAATCCGTCGGTTGGACGAATAACCGATTCAATTTCAACACCGGTCGACAATGCCGTTGGTACGTTGAAAGTTTCAAACTGGGCCCCGGTAAATTCAAGAACCTGGAAGTTCGAAAATTCTTCATGGAAACCAGCGAGATTCAAAGTCACAGCGCCATCAAGGAACTTGGCTTTCAAACCGATTTCATAGGCATCCACTTCTTCGGAAGCGAAGGTTGGATCTGCGCCAGCAATAGCGGCCGTTGAATCCAAGTTAATACCGCCAGATTTATAACCATGGGTATAGCTGGCATAGATATTAATAGGATCCGCAAAAGCATAGGAAGCCTTGAATGTATAAATCAGCTCATCATCATCAAAGGTCGTACCGGCAAAAGTAACGGGCGTAGGAATCACGCCAGCTGTTGGGAGATCAGCTGGTGCTGTGAAAGCAAAACAACCGAGACCAAATAAGCCATTACCCAAAGCAGTACCTAATGGCGGTGCAGGTGCCGCTCCTGGAGGCACGACGCCAAGCCCGACATTGCTGATGATCGCACTACATACCGGGTTATTTACAGCAGATTGCGAATATCCTCCGGTTTTGCTTTCATTGGAATAACGCAAACCGGCGGTGAATTCCAAACCATCAGTGATTTCGAAAGAGTTATGCGTAAAGAACGAGTAGCTCTCACTATCTTGTTCGAAATTATTTGTATTGGAAATACCATTGGGTGTTTGACCACTGAACAAGGCCAGCGGCGTCGGTCCAGCAGCACCACCAAATAGCGCACCAGCGAGACCATCATAATCAGCGCCCAAAGATGCCGTTGTTGATGAATCAATGGTTTCATCGGAATAGAAACCACCAACAAGCCAGTTTAAGCGTCCATCAAATAATTCACCCTGGAACCGAAGCTCAGCGGTAAACGTATCGATCGAAGTAGACAGATCATCAATGTTAAAGACATCCAGACCAGTAAAATCGGAATCGTAATTCTCGCTGGAGTCAAACTCCCGATAAGAACCGATGAAAACGGCTTCAGCCGTATCCCCCAGTGGAACGCTAATTTCACCAGTGACGCCCCATTGATCTACTTCAGCGATCGGAAGGAAGCTTGCCGTTGTAACCCGGTCTTCCAAAATATCAGTGATAGCAGACTGATCCGTTGGGTTATCGGTAAAAAGCGGGGTGGATTGGCCGCCACGAGCACCCAGACCAACAGCAGCGAAACCGCCACCCGTCTCTACAGTGCCTTGAAGAAGTTCGACAGCACCACAGCAGCTTGATGTGCTGCGCGAATAATCAGCGATCAAGCGGCCCTCGATACCCCCGGAGGATTCGAAGCCGAGTTGAGCGCGAACAAGAAATTGATCAACGTCGTTCGTCGAACCAAGATCAGCACCGTTCCGATCCAACACGTCCAACGTCCCGTCCTGCTGCCGATAGGCACCGGTCACACGAAGAGCCAAACTATCTTGTACAATCGGGAGATTCACTGCGCCCTGAACATTAACCAGGTCAAAATTACCATAGGTCGCATTTGCGAAGCCGCCAAATTCGTTCAAATCTGGGCGAACATTGGTGATGTTCAAAGCACCAGCCGACGTATTACGGCCAAATAGCGTGCCTTGTGGGCCGCGAAGAACTTCAACACGTTCCACATCGACAAATTCTGTCAAAGCGATACCAGGCCGCGATTGATAAGCGCCATCGATAAAGATGCCGACAGCGGATTCAAAGCCGATATTATTAGAAGTTGTACCAACGCCACGAATACGCAAAACAACCGAACCGGATGCGATTTGCGCATTGGAGGTCGAGAAGCTTGGTGAAACGCTGCCGATATTTTGAACGTTGACAACGCCTTGCTGCTCCAACTGCTGCGGGCTAACAGCGGTCACAGCGAGCGGAATATCTTGAACATCTTGGGCGCGGCGGGTGGCGGTCACGATGATGACATTGTCATCTACTTCTTCGGCACCGGCATCTTGTGCGTAGGCGGGGGCTGTCATTGCGCTGGTGCACAATGCTGCCATGAGGACGCGATTCAAACTTTTCATAACTATTCTCTCCCGTTGAAATCACCGCCGCTTACCATTTGTCCCTATAATTTTGGGGAAGGAGCATGGTCTTATTACGTCGGTTTCAAGAGCATAAGTCGTTTAATCAGATCGCTAAATCAAGGCGATATGCACATTACTGTACAGAAAAACGCGGGCCGTGGTAAAAATGATACAATGCAAAATGGCCGGATTTCCGGTGGAACCGGCCGATCAAAATACAATCTGTGGTATATATGATGCTATTATTACACCATCGGGCGAGTGCGAATGGGCTGGACGCACAAAAAAAGGGGCCGGAAAACCGGCCCCAATCATGCTGACGAAATGCCCCCTAAGCCATTATAGTTTTAGAATTTTCCGCGCAGCGTGACACCAAATGTCCGTGGTTCCTGAATATAGGCGGAGCGTGATCCAGACCGAAGGACCGTATTAAAGGTCACCCCGCGTGTCACTTCATTGGTCAGATTGTTGACCCACGCCTCAATACCCCAAGCATCATCCTGGCTGCCAATACCGGCACGCAGGTTGATTTTGGCATTGCCGTCCTGAATATCGAAAGCAAGTGGCGTCTGGTCGTCTAGGTCAGCAGGATTAGACGGCTGAGTCGATGTCCTGCGATCGCTTTCCATCCGGATTTGGCCGTTCAGGAAAAAGTCGAGATTATTGCCGATATCATTTTCATAGGTCGCGCCAGCAATCGCAACAATGTCCGGCGCATTGGTAAGAGAAGCACCGCATAGGTTCTGCACCTGCAGATCGGTCAAATCGCCTGCACAGTCATTGGGATATCTGGCATCCGTATAGGTAAGACCAGCATTCAGCGTGAAATGGTCATCCGGACGAATGACTGTTTCAATTTCTACGCCAGTGGTCTTGGCCTTGGGCACGTTAAATGTCTGGAACTGGGCCCCGGTAAATTCCAAGATCTGAAAGTTGGAAAATTCCTCATGGAAACCGGCAACATTCAAAGTAACCCGATTATCCAGGAACTTTGCTTTCAAACCCACCTCATAAGCATCAACCTCTTCGGAATCGAAGCGTGGATCCCCACCTCCGGCGGCGGCTGTTGAATCAAGATTGAAGCCGCCAGATTTATAACCATGGGTGAAGCTGGCATAGACATTGATCGGGGCCGCAAACTCATAGGCAATTTTACCAGTATAGATAAGTTCACTGTCGTTAAAATCACCGCTAAATTCCCTGGGCAAAACGGCAAAGGGAATAGCGGCGTCTGATGCATCCGTGCCAATAGCGGGTGCGAGAAACGCAAAGCAGCCGAGCGAGACAGCAGCTGGAGGAACCGCAGCCGGATTAGCCTGAAATGCAGCCCGGATATTGGTGCAGAGCGGATTGTTATTGGCGGTTTGTTCAAAACTGCCATCTTTACTCTCGTCGGAATAGCGCAGACCGACAGTCAATTCCAAACCATCGACAATTTCCAACGTATTATGCGTGAACAGGGACCAACTTTTGCTGCTCTGGGCATAGCTGTTGGTCGTTGTCACGACCGAGGGATCGATCCCGCCGGATAATTGCTCCAGCGGATTGGCACCCAAGGCACCCTGCAAAAGCGCGCCGACCAGTGCGTCATAGTCCTCCCCCAACGAGAAGTTTACGTCCTGATTGATATCTTCATCCGAGTAATAGCCGCCAACCAGCCAGTTCAGCTTGCCATCAAAGGCCTCGCCCTGCACCCTGAGTTCATGGGTCATCGTGTTGATGCTGGACCGCGCCAGATCAACGTCAAATATATCGAGCGCGGTAAAATCGGAATCATAGGATTCTCTGGTGTCAAACTCGCGATAGGAGCCGATATAGATAATGTCGGCATTGTCGCTGATCGGAAATTCAATCTCTCCGGTTACGCCCCATTGTTCCAGATTACCGCGTGGCGCAAAATTGGCCGAAGCGATCCGGTCATCGGCCGCTTCCTGTCCGGTATTGGGTTGGAACTGACCACCACGCGCGCCAAGGCCAACCGCCTCAAACAAGCCTGATGTTTCCAGGGGTGACTGCAGTAATTCTATCGCAGAGCAGCAATTGGCTGTGCTTTTTTGAAAGTCACCGATCACCCGTATCTTCAGACCACTATCGCCTTCATAACCCAGCTGACCGCGCACCAGATATTGGTCAATCTCGTTAGACTCACCAATCTTGCCGGTTTCATCGACCACATCGATAAATCCGTCGCGTTCCCGATAAGCACCGGTCAAACGCAGCGCGAGAGTGTCCTGAACAATCGGCACGTTAAGCGCGCCCTGCACACTCATCAGGTCATGATTGCCATATGTCGCGTTCACGAAGCCGCCAAAATCATTGAGATCGGGACGCACGTTAGTGATCGTCAATGCGCCAGCCGAGGTGTTGCGACCAAATAATGTGCCCTGCGGACCACGCAGAATCTCAACCCGCTCGACGTCGACAAATTCGGACAGCGCCACGCCGGGGCGGGATTGATAGACACCATCGACAAAAATGCCGACTGCACTTTCAAAACCGATATTATTGGATGTAGTACCCACACCTCTGATTTGCAGCACAACCGTGCCCGAAGCCGCTTGTGCATTGGAGGTTGAGAAGCTGGGCGAGACCTGCGTGATATCCTGAACATTGACGACGCCCTGCCGCTCCAGCTGCACCGGGCTGACCGCTGTCACCGCCAGAGGAATATCCTGAACGTCCTGCGCGCGGCGCGTCGCCGTCACGATAATGATATTGTCATCAGCCGTTTCTTCAGCGCCTTGATCCTGCGCATAAACGGGGGTGATTGAGGCGATGGGGGCCGTGCTGCAAAGGGCAGCCATGAGGACGCGATTCATACTCTTCATAATCATTCTCTCCAGTTGATCGTAACCGCAGCGTTGCCATTGTGGTGGGGATAGGTGGGGAATGGTCTTATTTGCTGCAGCTACGCTTGCATAAGTCATTTAACTGGGCCATTAAATCAACCGGAGAAGCCCAATATGGCGCAGATAAAAAAGCGCTGTGCCATTAGAGAAACAGGGGTTTCCCAGCGCTGTGAAGCCAATTGGTGGGGCGGTGTAAAATGGGGTATGAAAAGGATGCGTCCAGTCAATGAGGCGCACAGGAGGGGAAAGATATGACACGCAAATTATTAGGCATGGCGGCAATTGGATCGCTGATGGTCGGCTGTTCCGGCGGCGACACGGTTGACCAAAGCGATGTGGCATTGGCACCGGGCGAAACCGCCGAGCAGCCCAATCCCGATCGCAATGTCTATTTTGGCGACCTCCACATCCACACCCGCAACAGCTTTGACGCTTATATATTCAATGTCCGCGCGACCCCGGAAGATGCGTATAAATTCGGCATGGGTGAAGGCATTACCCACCCTTCCGGCTACGACCTGAAACTCGAAGGCCCGGCCCTCGACTTTATGGCGGTCACCGATCATGCCGCCTATCTTGGTCACCTGCCCGCGATGGATAGCGAGGGCACGGAAATTTCCAAAATCGACATAGCCAAAGATATGTTCAGCACTGACCCGGACAAGATTATCGCGGCGTTCCAGCTGATCGGCGGCGCCGTGCGCGATGGCCGTAAGATGGAAGGTGTCTATGATCCAAAAATTGTCGGTGACGTCTGGAAAGCAACGATTGATGCGGCCGACAAATATTACAAACCCGGCAAGTTCACCACTTTCTCCGCCTATGAATATACTGCGACGCGGGTAACACAGGGAAAGGAAGGCGGCTTTGCTGGCGGCAATCTCCATCGCAATGTGGTCTTCCGGGGTTCGGCGCCTGACATGCCCTTTGGCACTTTGGATTCCACTAATCCCGAAGATTTGTGGAGCTGGATGGACGAACAACGCGCGGCTGGACATGACGGGCTATCAATCCCGCATAATAGCAACGTGTCGGACGGCGAGATGTTCAAGCTGGAAACCTATAACGGCCAGCCACTGACCAAGGCCTATGCCGACCAACGCATCCGCAACGAGCCGATTGCCGAAATCACCCAGGTCAAGGGCACGTCTGAAACCCACCCATCCCTTTCCCCCAATGACGAATGGGCAGATTTCGGGATTTACGAATATCTGCTGTCCTCGCAAATCAAATCCAAGGTTAACGGCAGCTATGTCCGCGAAGCGCTCGCCAACGGCCTGATGCTGGAAGACAAGATCGGCAGCAATCCTTATAAATTCGGCCTGATCGGGTCCACCGACACCCATGTTGCTGGCGGCTCGTTTGACGAAAAATTCTTCTGGTCCAAAATCGGCGTTGTTGACGGCACAGCAGAAGCCCGTGGCTCCATTCCACCCGGCGGCAAGAAAAGCTGGGAAGGCGTGACTGTTGATCCGCGCGCGGCGAGCTGGTTCTCGCGCTGGGGCGCATCGGGCTATGCCGCGGTCTGGGCCGAAGAAAATACCCGCGAGGCGATATTTGACGCAATGCGGCGCAAGGAAACCTATGCGACCACAGGTACACGGATAAAATTGCGCTTCTTTGGCGGCTTTGGTTTTGATGCGGCCATGCTGGATGATCCCGAGATGGTTTCCAAGGCTTATAAAAATGGCGTCACCATGGGCGGCGATCTGGTCGGCCAAGGCGAGGCCCCCGGCTTTATCGTCTGGGCCATGCGCGATGCGATGAGCGCGCCGTTGCAGCGGGTGCAGATTGTCAAAGTCTGGACCGATGGCGGCAAGACCAATGAAAAGGTCTTTGATGTGGCCTGTTCCGATGGCGGGACGGTCGATCCGGCCACAGCCCGCTGTCCCGACAATGGCGCTAAAGTCAATTTGTCTGACTGCTCCATCTCGACAGACAAAGGCGCACCGGAACTCAAAACCTTCTGGCGCGATCCAGAGCATGAGACAGGGCACCGCGCTTCTTATTATGTCCGGGTATTGGAAAATCCGGTTTGCCGCTGGTCGACATGGGATGCGTTGCGCGCAGGCGTACCGCCTAACCCTGCGCTGCAAAAAACCATACAGGAACGCGCCTGGTCTTCACCGATTTGGTATGTACCGACCAAGGCCTGATTGACGGGATAGTTTGTGAAAATTTTTCGAGATCCGATCGTCCACTTCGTTCTGTTCGGGCTGGCGCTGGTTGCCATCAATCACGTCTGGTCAAACTATCAGGGTGAGCAAGGACGGACGATCACGGTCAGCGCCGCCGAGATAGATCGGCTCAGCGCGCTATGGGCCAATACCGCTGGTCGCTTGCCCACAGGCGATGACAAGCAGCAGATTATCGACCAATATGTGCAGCAGCAAGTGTTGGTGCGCGAGGCGGAACGGCTCGGCCTAGGCGATGAAGACACCATCATCCAACGCCGTCTGGCGCAAAAAATGGACTTTCTGGTCAGCGGTGAAAGCAAGGCGGCCAATCCTTCCGATGCAGAGCTGAAGAGCTGGTTTGGCCAAAATCGCGACAAATTTGCCGCGCCCGAGCGGCGGAGTTTTGTTCATATCTATCTCAGCCCGGAAAAACATGGCAGCGCGATTGAGACCGTTGCGGCGAGCATCCTGCGTACCGCACAATCAAGTACCGACTGGAAAAGCCTGGGCGATCCATTCATCCAGAAACGCAGCTATGCCGCGCTGCCGGAAAGCGAAGTGACCCGGCTGTTCGGGCCGGATTTTGCGAGTGCTATCTTCAAGCTGAATGCGGGGCAATGGAGCCCGCCTATCGGTTCGGCTTTCGGCCTGCATCTGGTGCGCATCGAAACCATCGACGGCGCGGCCGAGGCACGTTTTGAACCGATCAAAGCCGAGATTGCTGCCGCTTGGCAGGAAGACCAGAGCAGCAAGGCCAAGCAGGAAGCGCTGCAAAAACTGGTCAGCGGCTATGATGTGGTTATTGAAGGCTCGGACAAGTGATCCTCATGCGGCTCAGTGTGTTTTGGGCTGCCATGATTTGGCTATGCGCCATAACAGCCAGCGCCCATGAAATTCGCCCCGCCGCCCTCGAACTGACCGAGCAATCGGACGGTATCGTTACCGTGATCTGGAAACAACCGATATTGTCTGGACGCAAACTCAAGATGCGGCCGGTGCTGCCGGACCAATGTCCGCAACCAGAGACCACACGCCAAGTCATATCCGGCGATGCGATTGTCGAAAGCTGGCAGGTGCCCTGCCGGCTCGATAGCGGCACCGTTTCCATAGAAGGTCTCGACCGCACGCTGACCGATGTGTTCGTCCGCCTGCGCACTGCAAGCGGCGAAGACAGCACGCATATCTTGCGGCCCGCCAGCGCGTCCTTTGCCTTGGGCGACCCGGGTGGCTCCCCCGCCAGCGCCTATTTGCGGATTGGCGCAGAGCATATGCTCTTCGGCTGGGACCATTTGCTGTTCGTGCTCGGTCTGGTGCTGCTCACGGCGCCAAGGCAGCTTTTGTGGGTCATCACCGCCTTCACCGTCGGCCATAGTGTCACGCTCGCCATTACCGCGCTGGGCCTGTTCACGCTGCCGAGCCAGCCGGTAGAATTGCTCATCGCCCTGTCGATATTTTTTCTCGCCGTCGAAGTGGTCCGCAAATGGGCGGGCAAGACCAGCCTCACCATCCGCAAACCCTGGCTGATCGCGCTGGGCTTTGGGTTGCTCCATGGGCTCGGCTTTGCTGGCGCGCTGGCGGATATCGGCTTGCCCAAGGGCGAAGAAATATGGGCCTTGCTGTTGTTCAACCTTGGCGTTGAAATCGGACAGATAATATTTGTGGCGCTGGCGCTCGCCTTACTTTGGCTGGTAGGACGGATATCGATTGATCAGCGCAAATGGGTCGAGAGACCCGCGCTCTATCTGGTTGGCGGACTTGGTGCTTTTTATACGCTGACCCGAATATTGTGACAGCCATTTCTGGCGCGCATAGGAGATGGAGAAAACCGCTTTCCTACATAAAGTCCTTTTTCTATGCTGCCCGCAATGACTGTATTCTCCCCTCCTTTGCAAGGCCACTTCTGGATCCCTTTTGATCGCCGGCTTTGGCCATGAGAGGACAAATTTTTAAACCGATTCTGTGTATAAACTGTATAATCTTTATCTTTCTCGGCTCCAATATGAACAAATATCCTGCTTGGCGGGAAAAGCCTTCGCCGCTAAGGATGCGTCACCAATGATTAAGGACCCTTTATGCCTCAACTGATTCTGCTTCGTCACGGCCAGTCCCAATGGAATCTGGAAAACCGCTTTACCGGCTGGTGGGACATTGATGTCACCGAAAAAGGCATTGAAGAAGCACGGGAAGCAGGCCGCCTGATGAAAGAAAAAGGCATTGAGTCGGACCTGTGTTTCACCAGCTTACAAACCCGGGCCATCAAAACACTTAATCTGGCGCTGGAAGAAATGGACCGGCTGTGGTTGCCGGTGGAGAAAAATTACCGGTTGAACGAGCGTCACTATGGTGGCCTCACCGGTCTCAACAAACAGGAAACCCGCGACAAACATGGCGATGAACAGGTCCATATCTGGCGCCGCAGCTTTGATACGCCGCCACCACCGATGGCCGCTGACAGCGAATATCAGATGACGTCTGATCCCCGCTATGCCGGAATTGAAGTGCCCGCGACCGAGAGCCTGAAAGACACAATCGCCCGCGTGCTGCCCTATTGGAAAACCCGCATCGCGCCGGAATTGCAGTCGGGCAAGCGTGTTCTAATCTCCGCCCATGGCAACAGCCTGCGCGCGCTGGTCAAACATTTGTCGGGTATTTCAGATGATGAAATAACCGGTCTGGAAATCCCGACTGGCCAGCCGATTATCTATGATCTAGATGATGATCTGAACGAAAAAGAACGCTATTATCTGTCGGAACGCTAAGGGACGGAGCGCTTAAACACCGTCATTTTTGGATTGGTACATAGCTTCATCGGCTCGCGACATAAGGTCGGCTACTGTATCGGTCGGGCCAACAAAACTATAACCGATAGCCGCGCCAATTTTTAGATCCTGGCCTTCATGAACCAGGTTGGCGGTCTTGATTCGATCGATCAAGGAAAGGATCTTCCTCTCCACCTGATCCGCATCAAGATTATCGAGTAGCAGCGCAAATTCATCGCCGCCGATCCGCGCGACCATGTCACAGACCCGGATATTTTCTTTCAAAATTTTGGCGAGGTGGGTCAGCAAAATATCCCCAGCGGCATGGCCATGGGTATCATTTATCGTCTTTAAATCGTCAACATCCAGAAAGAGCAAAGCCGTATTATCACCATAGCGCTGGCACCGCTTGATCCGCTTTTCCAGGCTTTCGATAAAATGGCGGCGATTAGAAAGCCCCGTTAGAACATCATGGTTGGCGCGTTGCTCCATTTCAACAAGCTCTTCTTTTAATCGCATATTTTCTGAATGAAGAGCAGCACAATTGGTACATTTTTGCTTGCTTTCATTGCTATTAATAGTTTCACTAATCAATTTTCTACCCCCAGCGCCTTACTCTTGTTCACTAGTATTTACGCTTTATTGTTCTTTAGTTGATCAAGAGGAGCTTAGTCAACAAAATTGATCCGCAAGCATTGGTATGAGTCCTCTATTGTAAAGCTGTCGCTAGAAAAGCGCGCCTACCGCCACTGGCGCATTGCGTGATCGTCATTTCATGGCTAAACGGTTTTGCTTCCGCGACACTATTCAGGTGCAAGCATGACCGAAGAAGCCACTCCGAAAATTGGGCCGAAAATTGGAATTATCATGGGCAGTCAATCCGACTGGGCCACGATGCAGCTGACCGCCGGCATTCTCGAACAGCTTGATATTGCCCATGAAGTCAAAATTGTTTCGGCTCACCGAACACCTGACCGGCTTTATGATTATGCCAAGTCAGCGGCATCCCGTAATCTGAAGGTGATCATCGCCGGTGCGGGTGGTGCAGCCCATCTGCCGGGCATGGCAGCAGCCATGACGCGCGTTCCTGTCTTAGGCGTGCCGATCCAATCCAGAACCCTAAACGGTGTCGACAGCCTCTTGTCCATTGCCCAGATGCCCGCCGGCATACCGGTCGGTACTTTGGCGATTGGCGACGCGGGTGCAAAAAATGCAGCTTTGTTAGCGGCAGCAATATTGGCCAACGAAGACGATGCATTGGCAGAACGCCTCGATGCATGGCGCGCTGCACAAAGCGATGCCGTTGCAGAGCAACCGGAATAATCGGCTGCTATGAGCCCGCTTCCTCCCGGTTCGACGATTGGCATATTAGGTGGCGGTCAATTGGGCCGGATGCTGTCCGTTGCCGCCGCACAGCTTGGTTATCGCTGTCATATCTATGCGCCAGATGAAGCCAGCGTTGCGGCTGACGTCGCGGCTGAATTTACCTGCGCGCAAGACGATGACATCCAAGCCCTGGGTAAATTTGCCGACGCCTGCGACGTTATCACCTTTGAATTTGAAAATGTCCCCGTCGCGCCGCTGACCGCGATAGCCGATCGCGCACCGCTATATCCGCCGGTAACTGCCCTCGACATCGCGCAGAACCGGATTGCGGAGAAGAATTATGCGCGCACCCATGGCGGCAAGACTGCCCCGTTTGCTGAAGTCACTGACCGCGCTTCTTTGGATAGTGCGATAAAGGAAGTAGGCGCACCGGCCATATTGAAAACCATCCGGATGGGTTATGACGGCAAGGGGCAAGCACGGATCAAGCCGGGAGATGATCTCGCCGCGCATTGGGATAGCGTGGCCCATCAGCCCTGCGTGGCCGAGGGCTTTGTGACCTTCACCCATGAATTTTCGGTCATTCTCGTGCGCGGACAAGATGGCGCCATCTGCTATTGGGATACGCCACATAATATCCATGAGGATGGCATATTGGCAGAATCTATCATTCCTGCGCCGTCCGACATTGCCGGGCAGGAGCAAGCCGCCCGGGCGCTGGCCGCGAAAATGGCAGAGGCGATGGGCTATGTCGGCGTGCTGACCTGCGAATTTTTCGCCACTGCCGACGGACCGGTGTTCAACGAAATGGCGCCGCGTGTTCACAATAGCGGCCACTGGACGATCGAAGGCGCGATTACCAGCCAGTTTGAAAATCACATAAGGGCCATTTGCGGATTGCCGCTGGGTGACACCGGACTGGCCGCTAAAAAGGTCGCGATGACAAACCTTATCGGTGGCAATGCAGACGAGTGGCAGGCGCTGCTTTCGGACCCGGCAAACCACCTTCATCTCTACGGAAAAGGCGAAAGCCGCCCGGGCCGGAAAATGGGCCATGTCACCAAATTATTTTTCTGATTTGCACTTGGTTTGATCTGAGCTAGGCGCATCTCATGAACCATCCCGAAATCATCCTGATCCTAGCGCGCGCCGACAATGGCGTGATTGGCAAAGACGGTACTATGCCCTGGCACTTGCCAGCCGACCTGCGCCATTTCAAATCGCTGACGCAGGGCAAACCAATGATCATGGGGCGCAAGACTTTTGACAGCTTACCCGGTCTGCTACCGGGTCGTCGGCATATCGTCCTGACCCGCGACAAAGATTGGGAAGCAGAAGGGGCTGAGGTTGCTGGCAGTGTTAAGGAAGCCCTGAAAATTGCCAATGCCCCGCATATCGCGATTATTGGCGGCGCCGAGATTTACCGGCTCTTTCTGCCCAAAGCAGACCGCATCGCGCTCACCGAAGTGCATATCGATGTCGATGGTGACACAAATATGGATGGCTTTGATCCCGAAATTTGGCATGAAAGCGAGCGGGAAAGCCACGATGCCGCCAACGGAAGGCCTGGCTTCTCCTTTGTGACCCTGAAAAGGAAAGATGGATGAAGAAAATTTTGGTGGCCATCCTGACATTTATGACTGTCTTGGCCATTGGGTTTTTTATTTTTGCACCCAGCCTGTTTGAAAAACAGACCAATATGATCGACGGCGAGCCGCTGCCTGAAATCACGGCAGAAGCGCAAAAGCTGCATGACAGTTTGATGATCGTCGATCTCCACAGCGATACATTGCTATGGAAGCGCAAAATTACCGACAGCGTCGACTATGGTCATGTTGACCTGAAACGCATGCAGCACGGCAATGTCGGGTTGCAGATATTTTCCAGCGTTACCAAAACCCCCAAGGGGCAGAATTACGATAGCAACAGCGCGGAAACAGACAATATTACTATGCTCGCCGTCGCACAGTTGCAGCCAATCCGGACGTGGAATTCATTGCTGGAGCGGCAATTGTGGCACGCCACCAAATTGGACCGCGCGGTTACTGCATCCGACGGAGCGATGGTTGCGATCAGCACACCGTCTCATGTTGATGGCCTGGTATTGGCCCGCTCCAAAACCGAAAAAATGATTGGGGTGATGTTTTCCGCCGAAGGGCTTCAAACACTCGAAGGAAAACGCGAAAATCTCGACAAATTATATGATGCTGGCATGCGCATGGCGGGACTGGTCCATTTTTTCGACAATGAACTGGCCGGATCCATGCATGGCGAAGAAAAAGGCGCGCTTACCGATTTTGGGCGACAGATTGTCCGCGACATGGAAGATAAAGGCATGATCGTTGATATTGCCCATTCGAGCCACGAGACAGTGGCAGATATCCTGAAAATGGCTCGACGTCCGGTGGTCTCCAGCCATGGCGGCGTGCAGGCCGTTTGCGATGTTAACCGCAACCTCACCGACCAAGAAATAAAGGGCGTGGCAGCAACCGGTGGTGTCATTGGTCTCGGCTATTGGGACGGCGCGATGTGTGACACGGATCCCAAAACTGTGGCCAAGGCAGTCAAACATGTTCGCGATCTTGTGAGCATAGAATATGCCGCATTGGGCAGTGATTTTGACGGCGCGACAACCACCCGCTTCGACACGAGCGGTATTGTCCATATCACTCAGGCTTTAATGGAGGCCGGTTTTACAGAAGCAGAAATTCGTGCCGTGATGGGCGGCAATGCGCTGCGGGTTTTGAAGCAAGGCCTCATCCCGCTCAAAGATTTACCAAAACAAGCGGTTGAACAAACCAGTGAAACTGGCCAATAGCCGAAATATCATGCGGTTAAGCGGGCAAAACAGGATAGCGGAAGAGCTACGCGGTGCGATTATTGCGCTGGGTAATTTTGATGGCTTTCACAAAGGTCACCAGGTTGTGGCGCAGACGGCGATCGACTGGGCCAAGGCCGAGGGTCGACCCGCGATTATCGCAACCTTTGATCCCCATCCCGTGCGTCATTTTCAGCCCGATGCTCCGCCCTTTCGTCTGACCAGTCTTGACCAGCGTGAGCGCTTGTTCACGGCTGCTGGCGCTGATGCCATGTTGGTCTTTGAATTTGGCGCGGAACTCGCCGGCACCACGGCGGAAGATTTTGTTGAAAAACTGCTCGTCGAGCGCTTTGGTGCAGCTGGCATTGTGACGGGTGAAGACTTCACCTTCGGCAAAGGCCGCGCTGGCAACGTAGACGTGATGAAACAGTTTGGCGCGCCGCTGGGTCTCTCCACGAAGGCGGTTGGTCCGGTCAACGATGGAACAGAGGTTATCTCTTCCAGCCGCATCCGCGACGCCCTGAAAGCTGGCGACTGTGAAACCGCTACCGCGTTGCTGACCCGCCCCTTTGCCATAGAAGGCGTGGTCATCCATGGTGACAAAAATGGGCGCAAGCTCGGCTATCCCACCGCCAACGTCGATATCGACCATTATCTGCGTCCCAAATATGGCATTTACGCCGTCAAAGGCCGCTTACCGGATGGACGCGTCGTCAATGGAGCCGCGAATCTTGGTATTCGCCCGACCTTTGATCCGCCCAAAGAATTGCTCGAACCCTATTTCTTTGATTTTGCCGAAGATCTTTACGGGCAAGTGATTGAGGTCGAGCTGCACCATTTCCTGCGCGGCGAAGCGAAATTTGACGATCTCGACGGTCTCATGGTGCAGATGGCGAAAGACTGCGACAAGGCCCGGGCCCTGCTTGCATGAAGAAAAAGCTGTTATGGAGTCTGGGTGGACTTTGGATGCTTTTCCTCATCATCCTGTTGCTCAACAGCTCCCGATGGGCGCCCGATCCCGATGGCCGCTTAAAAATGATCGCCCATCGCGGGGTCCACCATATCTATGATCCAACCGACCTTGGACGGGATGATTGCACCGCGATTCGCATGCTGCCGGGCCAAGAAGAGCTGGAGATTTTCGAGAATACGATTCACTCGATTCGCGCAGCCGTTGGCATGCAGGCGGATATGGTTGAAGTGGATGTCGCGCCAACCAAAGACGGAAAGATGGTGCTGTTTCACGACTGGACCGTCGATTGTCGCACCGAGGGCAAGGGTAATACGCGGGACCTGACGCTGGCCGAATTGCAAGCATTGGACGTAGGCTATGGCTATTCCTCCGATGGCGGCAAAACATTCCCCTTGCGTGGCAAGGGGGTGGGCAAAATTCCTACCGTCGAAGAGGCACTGGGGTCAGAAACATTCAAACCCTTTCTGTTCAATTTCAAAAGCAAAAACCCGGACGAGGCCGATCAACTTTACGCGATCCTCAAGGCCGCGGGCCGCGATCCGCTGAAAGAAGGCGACGGATTTTACGGAGCGGAAGCGCCGGTGCAGCGCATGAAAGAACTGATCCCCGGGATTTGGGCCTGGTCGAAACCCAGCGTCAAAGCCTGTACCAAGGATTATGCATGGATGGGCTGGCTCGGCATCACGCCCGATAGCTGCAAAAACGGCACATTGGTGGTGCCGCTCGACTATCAATGGGCCTTTGCCGGATGGCCCAATCGCACCACGGCCCGCATGGAAGCCGTCGGTGCCCGCACCCTGATTATCGGCCCGATGAACGACCGCGAATCCACCCGCGGTCTGACCTATGGCGATCAGCTGTCGGACATTCCAGCCAGCTATAATGGCTATGTGATGGTGGAGGATATTAGCAAGGTGGGGCCAGCCCTTATTCGCTAGCTGATATGTACACAGACATGCGCTTTAAATCCCGCTTGCGCAGCGGCTCTGCCTCGCCTAATCCCCGCCAATCATGACTGACAATGCACCAGATTATAAAGATACGGTTTTCCTGCCGAAAACCGATTTCCCGATGAAAGCCGGCCTTGCGAATAAGGAACCGGCCATTTTGGAGCGCTGGCAGAATATCGAGCTTTATGAAAAGCTGCGTAAAGCGCGTGAGGGACGGGAAAAGTTCATTTTTCATGATGGCCCGCCTTATGCCAATGGCAATATCCATATCGGGCATAGCCTGAACAAGACGCTCAAGGACCTTGTCGTTCGGTCACAGAATATGCTCGGCAAGGACGCGCCGTTCGTTCCCGGGTGGGATTGTCACGGTCTTCCGATCGAATGGAAGATTGAGGAACAGTATCGCAAGAAAAAGCGCAACAAGGACGAAGTCCCGGCCAGCGAGTTCCGCGCCGAATGCCGCACTTATGCGGACAATTGGGTCAATGTGCAGCGCGAGGAATTTAAACGCCTCGGCATTTTGGCGCAGTGGGACAAGCCCTATCTGACGATGGATTATGACGCCGAAGCGGCGATTGTCACAGAGCTGCTGAAATTTGCGGAAGCGGGACAGCTTTATCGCGGTGCGAAACCGGTGATGTGGTCGCCGGTCGAGAAAACTGCCTTGGCCGAGGCTGAGGTGGAATATGAAGATATTACATCGACCCAGATTGATGTGGCGTTTGAGATTGTCGAAGCGCCAAATGCGCCGGAACTAGTTGGCGCGCATGCGGTGATCTGGACGACGACGCCTTGGACCATTCCGGTCAATCAGGCGCTCGCCTATGGGGCGGATGTTGAGTATGTCTTGTTAGGCGAGCACGATGGACCAAAATATTTGGTTGCCAAGCAATTGGTTGAGTCTGGTGAACTGCACGGTCGGTTCGCAACTCCAGAGATGAACGAAATTTACTGGGAAGGCAAAGGCTCCCAACTCGCCGGTGCGATCGCCAAACACCCGATGGCCAACAAATTCCCGGACAGCGAATTTTACACCAAACCGCGGCCATTTCTCGACGGCTCCCACTTCGTCACGACCGAAGCAGGCACCGGCCTCGTCCATATGTCCCCTGACCATGGCGAGGATGATTTCCTGCTGTGCAAGGCCAATGGTATCAACCCGGTATTCGCGGTCGATGCGGACGGCGTCTATCGCGAAGATTGGGACTGGCTGCCACGCGGCGATGAACGCGCCGGCGGGGTGATTAACAAGAAATTTGTCAGCAGCACCGGCCCGATTTGCGAAGATTTACGGGAAGCCGGCGGCTTGCTTTCAGCCAGCGATGATTTCCAGCATAGCTATCCGCATAGCTGGCGCTCGAAAGCGAAGATCATCTATCGCTGCACCCCGCAATGGTTTGTGCCGATGGATTCACCCCTCCCCTTCAGGGGAGGGGCCGGGGGTGGGGCATATCCGAATGATGGTGCCACACTCCCCCACCCCAACCCCTCCCCTGAAGAGGAGGGGCTTGATATTGGCCATGCCGAGGGTATCAACGGCACCCTGCGTGAAGTCGCGCTGGACGAAATCCGCAACAAAGTGCGCTTCGTACCGGAACGCGGCAGACGCCGTCTGGAATCCATGGTCGAAGGCCGCCCCGACTGGGTGCTCAGCCGCCAGCGCGCCTGGGGCGTGCCGATTGCGCTTTATGTTGATCGCAAGACCGGCGACTATCTCAACGATCCCGCGGTCAACGAACGCATCATCGCCGCCTTCAAAACCGGCGGTGCGGATGCATGGTTCAACGCCGATCATCAAGAATTTTTGGGCAATAAATATAGCCTCGACGATTATGAAGTGATTACCGACATTCTCGACGTCTGGTTTGACAGCGGCTGTACCCATAGCTTTGTGCTGGAAAGCGGCAAATGGCCCGATCATCAGACGCCAGCCGACCTCTATCTGGAAGGCAGCGATCAACATCGCGGCTGGTTCCAGTCGAGCTTGCTCGAAAGCTGCGGCACACGCGGCCACGCGCCTTATAAAGCCGTGCTAACCCACGGCATGACGCTCGACAAAAACGGCAAGAAAATGTCGAAGTCGCTGGGCAATACGCTCGACCCGCAAAAGATTATCAACGTCAATGGCGCCGATATCCTGCGCCTGTGGGCCGCGAGCGTTGATTTCACCGAAGATCACCGCATCGGCGACGAAATTATCAAGGGTGTCACCGACAGCTATCGGAAATTGCGCAACACCTTCCGCTACATGATCGGTGGCTTGAATGATTTTCAGGATAGCGAGCGGGTGGCTGTCGCCGATATGCCGGAGCTGGAACGCTATGTGCTACACCGTTTGGCCGAAGTTGACGCCAAGCTCAAACAGCATGTGAATGACTTCGCCTTCGGGCCCTATATGCGCGAATTGACCGCCTTTGCGCAGGATGATCTCAGCGCCTTCTTCTTCGATATCCGTAAAGATTGTCTCTATTGCGACGCGCCGGATGATCCCAAACGCATGGCCTATCGGACGGTGATGGACATATTATTCCACGCGCTGACCCGTTATATCGCGCCGGTGCTGGTCTTTACCGCCGAGGAAATCTGGCAGAGCCGTTTCCCGGATGAGAATGACTCGATCCACTTGAAGGAATGGCCAGAAGTTGACGGCACATGGACCGACGATGCGCTCGCCGGAAAATGGGAAAATATCCGCACCGCACGGATCAACGTCACCGAGGCGATTGAACCCCTGCGCCGAGAAAAGACAATCCGCTCCAGTCTGGAAGCAGAAGTCACTTATCCGATGACCGATCTTCCCATGGACGTCAGCGAATTTGCGGAATTGTGCATCGTTGCTGATGTAAAGGACGGGACCGAGATTACCGTGACCAAAACCGAGCATAGCAAATGCGGCCGCTGCTGGCGCTTGCTTCCCGACGTTTCGGAAGACGGCGCGCTTTGTGGTCGCTGTGACGGGGTTTTGAACGTATGACCGAAGCAGCATCGAAATACCGGATCACCGGGCTTGTCGTCGCCTTCCTCATCTTCATCGCTGACCAGTTCACCAAATATATGGTGATGCATCCGCTCGACCTGAAAGCCAAAGGCCAGATCGAGTTGCTGCCATTTTTCAACCTGACCTGGGCGGAAAATTATGGCGTATCCATGGGCTTTCTGACCGCATCGACCGATTTTCAACGCTGGGCGCTGGTCGCGCTCACCGGCCTGATCGGCGTTGCGGTGCTGATCTGGATGTGGCGGGAAAAAGCCAAATGGGATATTATCGCGCTGTCGTTCGTTCTTGGCGGCGCGATGGGCAATATATTGGACCGGGCGCGGCTCGGCTATGTCGCTGATTTTGCAGATTTACATATCGGTGGTTTCCGCCCGTTCTTGATTTTCAACGTGGCCGATGCGGCAATCTCGATCGGTGTCGTAATCTTACTTGCACGCGCGCTGTTAATACGCGAGAAGCCGGACGAAGAATAATATTCAGCTTGGCGACAGTTGACCCATGGCAAAGAGCCCGTCAAAGGCTCTAACACTTGCAGGGCAATGGGGTTTTAAGGCTTAAGAAATTTGAGGGAAGTGAATATGCGTAAATCAATCATCGGTATCAGCCTGGTTTCATTGGTTGGACTGTCCGCATGCGGATCAAGCGGCCTGCTTGACCGTGACCGTCCCGACGAATTTGCGGTGTCGCGTCAGGCGCCCTTGGTGATTCCACCCGATTTTGCTCTAACCCCTCCCCAGCCCGGCCAGCCGCGTCCACAAGATGGCGGTATCCAGCAACAGACTTTGGAAGCCATGTTTGGCGGATCACAGGCGCGCAGCATCACCGAATCCTCAATTGTCGGTCAGGCTGGCAGTTCTGATGCTGGCATTCGTTCTTCCGTTGGTGACGCCGGTACGTTTACGGTCGATAAAGGCAGCGTAACCCGCGATATCATCGCCGCACCCGAAGGTGATGGGCAGAGCGCACAAGCTGCTACGCCAGAGTAGTCCGAAGATAGCACAAGATATTTATCGCTCTTGTTTAGTAGTACCAAAAGTGACGGCTTTATCCCGAAAGCGGACATTAGTAAGTTTCGATAGGTTCGCCTCGGATTGGAAACTTAGCAAGTTGCGCGACTAAATTTTCAGACGCTACATTGAGTTGTTTGGCATCATTTGTCATTTCGAAAAACAGGTCCATCATGCCAGCACCGTCGCAAGGAGCCCATTCAGGTCTTGCCTCCAGTTCGAAAAATATCCGAACTGCCTGATGTGATGGACAATCGATCTCAAGGTTAGGTTCAACGAAACCTAAATTGGTTTTAGTCGTTTCGCCAGTTGCTCTCAATCTCAACCATTCAGCCAATCTACGAACCTCCCATGTAAGCAGGCAAGGGTCTTGGAATTTCCAACTGCGTCCGTTGAGAGAAACCTGTCCTTTTATGATCAACCAATTAGAATCCCATTGGTCATCAACGATGGCAGGAAATTGGTATCCGCTAATCTCGATTCCAAAAAAATCGCCATTATGATTTGATAGCCTCATTCGTTTCCAAATAAATGAAGTTGGATAGTTTACAAGTCAATGTCCGCCTTTCCGCCCATGGCGGACATTCAATCATACATAAAACCCGTCCCAATCAATGCCGGAAATGGCGCATCCCGGTGAACAACATCGCCAGCCCCGCTTCATCCGCCGCGGCAATAACCTCATCATCGCGGATCGACCCGCCCGGCTGAATCACCGCGGTCGCACCCGCTTCAACCGCCGCCATCAAGCCATCGGCAAACGGGAAGAAGGCATCAGAAGCCACCGCTGACCCAATTGTCCGCGCTTCGCTCCAGCCCGCTTTCTCCGCGGCATCCTTGGCTTTCCATGCAGCTATCCGCGCGGATTCGAGCCGGTTCATTTGTCCCGCACCCACGCCAGCGGTCGAACCGCCCTTGGCATAGACAATCGCATTGGACTTCACATGCTTCGCGACCGTCCAGGCGAACAGGCAATCGGCCATTTCCTCTGCGCTTGGTTCGCGTTTGGTGACGCATTTCAAATCATCCTCGCCGATCTGGCCATTATCGCGCGATTGCAGCAGATAGCCGCCGGCAATCGACTTCACGCCCATGCCGGGTCGGGCTGGATCGGGCAGGTCGCTGGTTAGCAACAACCGCAAATTCTTCTTCTTCGCAAAAATCGCACGTGCATCGGCATCCGCATCGGGCGCGCAGACGACTTCGGTAAAGATGCCGGTCATCGCTTCCGCCGCTGCGCCGTCCAAGGGGCGGTTTGCCGCGATAATTCCGCCAAAGGCCGAAACACTGTCACAGGCCAAGGCCGCTTGATAGGCTTCCAAGATGCTTTCACCGCTGGCGACACCGCAGGGATTGGCATGTTTGACAATCACTACTGTCGGCGGGCCATCACGAAACTCGCTGACCAGTTCCAGCGCCGCATCGGCATCATTATAATTATTATAGCTGAGCGCCTTGCCTTGCAATTGTTCGGCCTGCGCAATGCCTTTGGTCGACGGACCATCGGGCAGATAAAGCGCCGCCATCTGGTGCGGGTTTTCGCCATAGCGCAATTCCGTTGGCTGGCTCATCGTCAGCGGTAAGGTCGGCGGGAACATCTGCTGTTGATCGGCAAAGCCGAACCATTGGGCAATCATGCCGTCATAGCTGGCGGTGGCGGCAAAGGCTTTGGCCGCCATTTTCTTACGGAAATCGATGCTGGTTGCACCGCCGCTTTCTTTCAGTTCCGCTAGCAATGTGTCGTAGTCCGAAGGATCGGTGACGATGGTTACGAAATCATGGTTCTTCGCAGCACTGCGCACCATGCTCGGCCCGCCAATATCGATATTCTCGATAATCTCGTCGCGCGCGGCGCCTTTGGCAACCGTCTGGGCAAACGGGTAGAGATTAACGATCACCAGATCGATCCCGGCAATATCATGTTCTTCCATCGACGCGACATGGCCGGCATCATCGCGTCGCGCGAGCAGGCCGCCGTGGACTTTGGGATGAAGCGTTTTTACGCGGCCATCCATCATTTCAGGGAAGTTGGTGACATCGGAAATATCGGCGACTTCGAGGCCCGCATCGCGCAATGCCTTGGCTGTGCCGCCAGTCGAGATCAAAGCCACGCCCATAGACGCCAGCTCTTTGCCTAAATCAGCGAGGCCGCTTTTGTCGGACACGGACAGCAAGGCGCGTTTGATCGTAATATTTTCCGTCATGATAGTCTTTTATCCCATATGTTTGAGCAGCCAGCCGTTCGCTCCACCGCCGCTGCCCACTATATCCGTTATCACCATCTGCATGACGCCATGGGGTATGCCCATGCCGTCCACCCAGACACTATCTTCAAGGGCAATTGTTCCGCTAGTTGAGCGGAATTGCCATAGATTTCCGTCTTTCAAACGCAGCAAAACGCCTTTGCCATCAGATATCAGATCGCTTTCAATATCCGGACCGAGGTGGAAACGCAGCGCATATTCCACATCCTTTTTCTTCCGGCGTTTGCGACCATCAGGGATCAGCATATCCTCGCCGCGCAATTCCAGTCCATCGGAGCGCATCAGCAAAAGCCGTTTATGCACCAGTCCGAAACGCCGACCATAACCGTCATGGCTTGCTTCGAGCCGGGTCGCATTTTCGACATCGCGGCGGAACAGCTCCACTTCGTTCACGCCCCGGCCAAGCTTGCCATCGGGCAGGATCGACGTGCTGTTGCTGTTATCAATACACAAGGTGCTATGCGCGGCCGTGGTACGCAATCCGCGCGCTAGTCCAGCGGGAATGGTCGCCCCGACTAATCCGGCGCCACCGCAATTGGCGATGATCCGGTTGTCGCCGTTGGAAAATTCAAAGGCCAAGGTGGACGCACAACCCGCCACGGCCATCCGCGCAATCGGGGGCGGAGCCGCATCAAGGATCAACACCGAACGCCCCGAAGACACCCGCTGATAACCCCAATCGCGTGCTTGCCGCAGCGGACGCGCGCGAACACCGCTGGCCTCGATAACCTGCGCGACCTGTTCAGCCGACGTCGCACCACCGCCCTGCCAATTGCCCATGCTGCCATCAAAATGGGTGAGACCGGTCAAAGGAGGTACTGCCAGTGCCAGAGCATTTTCGAGAAATTCGGGCGCATCTTCTTCGCGGGCCAGATAAACTTGTTTGAGCATCGACAACAGGATCACCGCATCCATCTGGTTTAGCGGCGAGCGCGAAACGGATCCGCCATCAGCGTGGAAAAATTCACCCATGGACTTTTCCAGGCCCGCTTCACCAACAATGCGGCGAACGCGGCCTTCGGGAATTAACAAGGACGCCGCGACCACGCCGCTCCACGCGACCAAACGGCCAAGGCTGGATGTTGCCTTATCTGCTGTGCGATCGAGATGCCGGGCGGTCCGGGCGATATTGTTGAGCACCTTGGAGCGATAAATCAGGTCGCCGGACGAGAGGATGAGCGGCGCATGGCTCGCCCAGATCAATAACCGCCAGCCGCAATTATCCGGCCGCCAGGCGGGTTGCCGGATCTTTTTGCCATTGGCATCCAGCCATTCTTCCATCAGCTTTTCAGCAACGGGCAAAGCCTGATCGCGGGACGCCGCCGTATCAAGGTCGCGCAGCCACTGGAAACGATGAACATAATCTTCAAAGGCTGGTGGCAGCTTCAGGTCCGCAAAATCGATACCTTCGAGATTTTTCTTGAGGCCGCGAAACAGGAAATGTCCGGCCCGAACAGCTGTGCCTTGCACGCGGTCGCCGTCTACCGGATCAACCGGCACAGCGAGCAAACGCAAAGGCAATTTACCCGATAGACGCAGCCGGTGGAGCGGCATCCGCCAGGTCATGCGATAATAAAGGAGAGCCGTTTGTTCGGCGAGCGATTGCCCGCGATCGCCGTCCGCACGAAGCGTCAGACTTTGGCCTTCCGGCGCCTGACTTTCCTCGCCGCTGTAGCGATCTACACCGCTACCGGGATTATTGGCGGGGTCGTCAGCCTTGGAAGGGTCTGCGCTCATTCACCCCTCAAGCCGCTAATATTGGACGCATAATGTTCAGGGCCACCACGGAACGTGGCCGTACCTGCTACCAAAGTGTCAGCACCAGCCGCGATGGCCTTGGGCGCAGTATTCAAATCAATGCCGCCATCAACTTCCAACCGGATATCCTTGCCGGTTGCATCGATCCGTTTGCGGATTGCTTCGATTTTGCGCAGCTGTGTGTCGATAAAACTCTGCCCGCCGAAACCGGGATTGACGCTCATCACCAGGATGAGGTCAAGATCGTCGATCAAATAATCGAGCACATCCAGCGGCGTTGCGGGATTTAATACAAGGCCAGCCTGCTTGCCCAGCGTGTGGATTGTTTGCACGGTGCGGTGCGGATGAGCGCCAGCTTCGGGATGGAAAGAGATAATATCTGCGCCTGCCTCTGCGAAAGCCTCAAGATACTGGTCAACCGGGGATATCATCAGATGGACATCAAACGGCTTGTCGCTATGTGGACGCAGCGCTTTGACCACCGCGGGGCCGATAGTAATATTCGGGACAAAGTGGCCATCCATCACGTCGACATGCACCCAGTCACAGCCCGCTTCATCAATCGCACGAACCTCTTCACCCAAGCGCGCAAAATCAGCGGATAGGATGGAGGGGGCAATGCGAATTGGGCCGGATTGAGAAGTGCTATTCATGGCGGTTCCTTTGCAATCTTGCGTTTAGGATTTTTACATCTGGCCCGCAAGGCGCGATTCGGCTGCAATCCCAATGGCCTGTGGACAGATTGGGGACAGGCTCGATTTTATTGCTATGTCAGCCTTTTCGCTGCAGTTTCGCGATGAAAAAGCCATCGAGATGGCCCTTTTCGGTGAGCATATTGGGCAGCGTTCGCACACAACCATCTTCGGTCGGGATGATCGTGTCGGGGAGCGCATCGGCTGTCGCCGGAACTATTGCAAATTCATCATGGGCTTCGAGAAATTGCTCGATTTGCTCTTCACCCTCTTCGGGTTCGAGCGAACAGACGGCATAGACCAGCACGCCGCCTGGTTTGACCCAGGGCGCAATCCGGTCGAGCAGCGCTTTTTGCACTTCCGCACGGTCGGCAATCTGGCGTGATCCGATACAATGCAGCACATCGGGATGGCGGCGGAAAATGCCGGTCGCGCTGCATGGCGCATCGAGCAGAATCGCATCAGCCGGTTCGGTCGGCTCCCATTTCATCAGGTCAGCAATCACGACTTCGGCGTCCAGTTTCGTGCGGAACAGATTATCGTTAAAACGCTCCATCCGCTTTTCACTATTGTCGACGGACAGTGTTTTCCAGCCTGCCGCCGCGAGCTGCATTGTCTTACCGCCGGGCGCCGCACACAGGTCGAGTACGGTTTTGCCATCACCCTCACCGAGCAGTCGTGCTGGCAAGGAGGCTGCGAGATCCTGCACCCAGAACGCCCCCTCATCGAAGCCCGGCAATGCGGTGACGGATTTATCGGGCTGCATCCGAAGATGTTTAGATGCGAGCTTTTCGCCCTCTAACTCTCCAGCGTCATCCGTCTTGAAGCTGAGATCAAGCGGCGGCGATTGGGCCCAAGCCTGTCCTGCTGCGATAGCCACATCCTCGCCCCAATTATGGGTCCAGCGATCCAGCGTTTCGCCGGGAATTTCAGGATGTTCCGGCAGAGCCAGCTCGCCAGATTCTAACCCGCGCATGACTGTCGAAAAAACGCCGTGGACCAGTCGTCGGGGCCCGCCATGGACCAGCGGCAAAGCGGTCGCGATGGCTGCATGCTGGGGCGTTTCAAGCACCAACACCTGCACCAAGGCGATGCGGAGCGCCATCCGCGCCTTCGCATCATCGGGCAGGCGTTTCTTGGTCGCGCTGTCGATCATGGCATCCAAGGCGGTCATCCAGCGCAGCGCATTGGCCGCAATATTATGCGCCAGCGAGCGATCAGAAGGATTGGCTAGCTTGGCGGTGGCCACGGGCAGCGCTTGATCGAGCGTTTCGCCGCGACGGCATACCGCGTCCAGCAGGCGCAAAGCGGCCGTTCTCGCAGGAAGACCTGGGACCTTGGTAGAGCTTGGGGTGTTCATAATTTTCATGTTCCGCACTTGATGCGGAATCCGGAGTGGCTCACGCAAAGCTCCCCAATAGACGCCCTAGGCTTGGGATCAAGTCCAGAGCAAGTTACGGCTAGTTTCCGCGGGTCGGGTCCAGTGCGCTACGCCTAGCTTTTGACTTGCCTTTAATCCGGCTCATATCGCCAATTTCATCGCTATTGTTCGACCAGCCATCTGATCCGCCTCCTAATCCACCGCCCTGGGCCATATCCTGCAGTGCGGCGATCCGATCCTCGGTCGCGGGATGGGTTGAGAACATCTGTTTCACGCCGGCGGGTACGATGTAGAGTTGAGCCGCCGCTGGATTGCGCTGCGCCACTGGATTGGGAATGCGCTTGGCTTCCCCCGAAATCTTGTGGAGCGCAGAGGCCAGTGCGAGCGGTTTTCCGCTAATATCGGCCGCAGCTTTATCCGCGCCATATTCACGGGTGCGGCTAATCGCCATTTGCACGATCATCGCGGCAAACGGCGCGATAAACACCGCTAAAATACCGGCCAGACCCCGATTGCTTCGGAAAAACATGCCAAAATTGGCGAGCATCGAGACTGCACCGGCAATGGTCGCGACCATCGTCATAATCAGCGTATCGCGGTTTTTCACATGACCGAGTTCATGGGCCATCACGCCTTCAATCTCGTCATAGCTGAGCATATTGAGCAGCCCGGTGGTCGCGGCCACGGCTGAATTTTCGGGGTCACGGCCCGTGGCAAAAGCATTGGGTTGCGGCTGATCGACAATATAGACTTTTGGCATGGGTAGCTGCGCACGCTGCGCCAGTCGCTGGACCATCGTGTAGAATTCCGGATGGCTGCCCGCATCAACTTCAACCGCTTTGTGCATTTTCAGGACGATTTTATCGGCATTCCAGTAGGTAAACAGGTTCATCCCCGCCGCTACCAACAGCGCCAATATCGCCCCGCGTGGTCCGCCAAGCGAGAAGCCCATGACCATGAACAAGGCCGTCAGTGCCGCCAGCAACATAGTCGTCTTTAGAAAATTCATGGCTTTACTCGCTTGATTATAGTGATTTCTCCCTCAATATAGGGGCTGAGGCGGGCTTTTTCAAATGTGCAGGAAATAGAAACTATGGCCGATAACGATAGAAAAGCGGATGCGAGAATGCCCGGTGAGCGCCCTGATCATGTCAAAGCCCCTGCCCATCTGTCCAAAAGCCCACCCGTGCCACAACCCGATCCGCTCGACAAAGCGGACGATATTTTGGAAAAAGACGGCCCCACCCGCTATGGAGATTGGGAACTTAAAGGTCTGGCCATAGATTTTTGAAGGAACAGAAATGAACCGCTTTGCCGATCATTTCGATTTGAAAGTCCCCTTGGTCCTCGCCCCCATGGCACTGGCGTCCGGTGGTGAACTGGCATCGGCGTGCGCGCAGGCCGGGACATTGGGACTGGTCGGTGGCGGATATGGTCATCTGGAATGGACCAGCCGGGAATATCAAATGGCTGTGGACGCCATTGGAGATAATGCAGCGGCCATGACGCGTCTGGGTTGCGGGTTCATCAGCTGGAAGCTGGCAGAAAATGCTGATGCTCTTGATTGGTTGATCGACAATCATCGCCCTGCTGCGGTCATGCTATCCTTTGGTGATCCCCGGCCATTTTCCAAACGGATCATAGATTCCGGTGCGTCGCTTATCTGCCAAATCCATTCGCTCAAAGATTTGCCGCTGGCGGTGGAAGCAGGCGCAAAAGTAATTGTCGCGCAAGGTACCGAAGCGGGCGGACATGGCGCAACCCAAGAGCGCGGACGCGGGACATTTTCCTTTATCTCGGAAACGGCAGACTGGCTTGCGGTCCACGCGCCTGAAACCTATTTGCTGGGTGCCGGGGGCATTGCCGATGGCCGGGGCCTGGCCGCCGCGATGGTGCTGGGCGCAGATGGCGCGATGATGGGATCACGGTTCTGGGCCACAAAAGAATCTCTCGCCAACCCACAAGCCAAGACTGTGGCCACCCAGACAGATGGCGATAATACGGCGCGCAGTTCGGTCTTTGATATTTTGCGGCGGAAAAACTGGCCTGAATCTTTTGACTTTCGGGCCGTCCGAAATGACCTCTATCGGCAATGGGAAGATCGCATTGATATGTTACAAAATGATCCGGAAGAAGGTCGAGCCGCTTATGATGACGGCGTGCGCCAAGCGGATTTTAACAGAGCCCATATTGGTATCGGCGAGTCTGCTGGTATGATATCCAACGTCCCGGATGCGGCGACCTTGATTGGTGACATTGAAGCAGAAATGAAAAGCGCCTTGAAGCGGCTTAATCCGTGATCGAAACTTGGAGGGCCCGGAATGACCGTTAGTGCAGAAATCGCCGTTTTGATCGGTGCCGTGGTCGGCGCGATAGCCTCTCTCGCAACGGTATTCCTAACGCATTGGCTTTCCAAGCGCCGCGAATATCGGCTGGATGACAAACGCAAAGAGCGGCTAATCCTGTTGCTGCGCGGCGAAAAATATAAGTGGCGGGATATTGAAACCTTATCGTCTGCCGTCGGTGCCGACATAATCAAAACCAAAGAATTGCTAATCGAGATAGACGCGCGGCAAAGCCTGTCGAACAACAGTAGCTGGGGCCTGATTGCGCGCAATCCTTATCCGGAAGATATCCAGCCGAAGAATTGAGAATGCTAGCCCTCCGGCACAGCGTAAAAATCGCGATAAGAGATGAGTTGGCCATCCGCGACTTTATACAGCCCAACTCCTTCAATATCGCCCTCGGGCCGTTTCCACAGCCAGCGCGACCAGGCGACATGCTCGTCGCCAGCAATTTCCAGCACTTCGAAATGCATTTTCTTGTCGGCCAGTTCCTTGGTCAATCCAGCGAGCAGTTTTTCAATCGCAGGCTTCCCCTCAACGCGGCCAATGGCGGGATCTTCGAACACGGCTTCGTCGGCAAATAGGGGACTCAATTTGGTGTAATCATGGTCATTCTGAATTTCCCAGAATTGCTCGATAACCTGTTTTGCACTTGCCATATTCGTTCACTCCATCCTCTGATGCCCTCAGGTTAAGAGCGGAGCGGGCCTTTCTGCAAGTCCCGTTTTGACTAGCATCAGGGCGTTGCAGCCTCTGTCTGTTTCCGCAAGCCATCCTTGAACCAGCCTTCAATGACCGTAATGAATTTGCCAAAGGCCTGATCATCGACAAAGGCCAAAGCATCGCCCGCCTTCTGCTTTTCGCGTTTTTTCGCCATTCCGAAAAAGCCGGGATGATTGGCAAGAAATACGTCCGGTTTCAGGTCACGGCTTTTGTCAAATGTGCTGCGATAATCGTCCACTATGCCTTCATATTGCGGCGGATTAACGAGTCGGTTCGCTGCAACGGTGGCAGAACAAAAAACCAGCACCTCATAACTCTTGCCGCCCTGCGCAATGTCCATGGTCCAGGACGTACAACCGCGCGAATGACCGGGATGCAAATGGGCCGTCATCGTAACGCCACCATGGCTGACGGTTTCACCATCGGCAATGATCCGGTCAACCTTGACCGGCGGCGCCAACAGAAAATCTTCTTCCTCGGATCCCAGATAGAAACCGCCTTCGAGCGCCGACCGATCGCCTTCGCTGGCAATCATTTGCGCGCCGCTCATCGCCTTGAGATCAGCCAGCCCGCCCGAATGATCGAGATGGGCGTGGCTGTTGAGCAGGATTTTTATGTCCTTGGGATCATAGCCAAGTTTGGTGATCGCATCGGCCACCATCGGTGCTTGGTCCGGCATACCACCGTCGATAACAATATGCCCGTCCGCTGTCGGAATGAAGAACATGCCAAGGCCTTCGGTTCCGACAAAATATATGCCTGCGCCTTGTTCGCCAACCACCTGAAAGGGTTCTACCGCCGCATACCAGCTCGAATTATCCTTACGCCACTTGGCCAGATTTTCAGCGCTGACTTTATTCTCGGCGAGGGCTTCGGGTGCCGCGCTACTGGCTTGTTCATTCGATGCTTCGGCAATGTCGGGGCTGGGCGCACAAGCGGCGAGGGCCAATAGGGGCATGGCCAAAAAACGCATCATTTTCATATTCAAAATCTCCACTCCCCGACAAACCCAGCGCCGGGGACATGACAGACCCTAGCTTTCAAAAAACTGAACCGTTTCATCGTTCATCGGGAACATGAGTTCAATACGCGTTTCGCCAGCCTGCGTGTCCTGTACAGATCCAAACTGGGCAATAGTGGAAAAGAGAGACAGGCGATTTTCACCCACGCGCAATATGGTCGGGATGACAGCCTGATTCAGATTGATCGCACCCAGATCAGCATTTTTTACCTGATCCAGATCAGACAGACGCCGCATCAACGCGGATAGTTTTTCGTCACCGCCAAGCTCCAATATTTCTGTCCGCAGCCTGGTCAGAGAAAGCAGCGCTACTTCATCCCAATTTTCAAGCAGGCCGAGACCGACACTGTTAATCAATATGTCCATCATGTTCACCGCGCCGCCGGGATTGGCAAGCGCCAGCAGCATCTCCGCCCCCTTATTGGATTGGACAACATTCCAGTGGCGGTCGACCGCTATGCCGGGATAGGGATCATGGCGATCCAGCATTGTTGCAATGGCCTGATGCACCGGTGCGAGTTCCGGCGCATCTTCGGGCAGGCTGGGATAAACCGCTGCAAAACCTGCGGCATGCAGCGCCTGATTGGCCATGGGCCGCGGCAATTGCAGCGCTTCGGAGAGGCGCAGCACCATCGCACGGCTGGGATTGGATCGACCGGATTCAAGAAAACTCAGGTGCCGCGCCGACATCTCTGCTTCCAGCGAGAGATCAAGCTGGCTGAACCGGCGAACCTTGCGCCATTCCTTCAATATGCTGCCAAATTCTGTCTGCATCTTTCAATCCTCCCGCTTATGATATCGCATCATGCCAGCCCAGCACAAGCAGCGCACTTACCCATGAGGTAATTGTTTTCGCTATCGCAATCGGCTTGGATGATTGCGAACGAAAAAGGAGATAGAATATGTCACCCACTGCAGCTGCCCGTTCCATGCGGGTCATTGGCGTTTTTTCCATTATCACAGCGGTCATATTTGCGCTCGCCGGCGTGAATGATTTCACCGGTGCGAATGACATCTTTTTCAATCTGGCTTCATCCGGAACCGAAGGCGTTGCTGGCCTGACGACACCGGAATCCAAACTCGCCATGGCGATTGCTGGCGGCGTATTTGGCGGCCTTGGCGCGATGTATCTTTTCATTTCGGCGCCCGGTGTCGAACAGGGCAGTGCGCTGATCCGGCGCGGGTCTATCTATGTCTTTTTGACATGGTTTGTCATCGACAGCAGCGCGTCCGTCGCGTCTGGCAACGCTGCCAACGTGATCCCGAATCTGGCCTTTTTGATCATCTATCTGGTACCTCTGCTCATGGTCAAACAGACGAGCACTGCGGCCAAAGCCTGATCAACTGCGCTCGTTTACATCCTTTATCCATGGGCCAAAGGGCGAATTGCCGAGCATTGCCACCTGCGTCTTGGCGCTGACATCGTTAATCCCCAATGCGGGCTTGGGACCCGGATGCACAGGCAGGCGCAGGGGCCGTTTGCCTGGTGCCATAGCCATAACCGCAGCCATTGCGCGCGGCACGTCCATCGGATCGGTCGAACCGCCGCCGTCCCGCAACGCTCCGGCAACCAGCTCAGGATAAGCGGCTTTCCGTTCTTCACTAGCGCGCTCCAGCATCGGTGCGGTCAGCTTGTTACCATTGTCCCATATCTTGGTCGGGAAGCCGCCCGGCTGGACAATCGTCACATCAACCCCGTGCGGAACCAGCTCATAAGCCATTTGCTCACTCATCGATTCCAGCGCAAATTTCGTGGAAGAATAGAGCCCCATGCCAGGTATCATCACCCGCCCAAGCTGAGACGATACGTTCATGATGGCACCCGATTTCTTGGCGCGCATTGCTGGAAGCGCGGCGCGCGCCACGCGCTGTGGTCCCATGACATTGGTATCAAACAACATCTGCATCGCTTCCATATCCTGAAGCTCCACTGGCGCACCAGTGCCGACGCCGGCATTGTTGATGACCACATCGAGAGCGCCACCGCTAAGCCCTTCGGCTTCTGCGACCGCCTTGGTCACGGATGCATCCGACAACACATCGAGTTCCAATATCGTCAGGTCCAGCTTCTCTTTCTTTGCTGCATCCATCAACGCAGTCGCTTCCGGACGCGGCAGGTTGCGCATCGTGGCAAAGACCTTCGCCCCCTGCTGGGCATAGAGCAGAGCACCGAGATACCCAAAGCCCGAAGAACATCCGGTAATCAGCACAGATTTACCCTTGAGACTGGTCGGCCCGTCTTCCGCGGCAACGGATTGGGAAGCGGTTAACGCGATGCCAGTGGCCGCACCGGCGGCAAGCATCTGGCGGCGGTTCATTTTCATATCGGTCATGAGGGGCTTGTTCCTTATCTATTTCATCTGTCACATTATCACAAAAATAGGATATACACCTATTATATAATAAGAATCAGGGGGAGAAAATATGCAGATTTCCAAAGCAAGCGAAGCCGTGGGCGCCATTGTCGAGCATGTAGACCTCACATCCCTGAGCGATGACCAGTTTGCCGCATTGCGAAACGCTTTTTTCGACCGGGGCGCGCTGTTTTTCCGGGATCAAAAACTCTCACCGGAAGACCATATCGCTTTTGCCGAGCGCTGGAATGATATCGACATCAACCGCTTTTTCACGCCCGTTGAGGGTTATCCGCAAATTGCCAAAGTGCTCAAAGAACCCGATCAGCAAGTGAATATCGGTGGTGGCTGGCATACCGATCATAGCTATGACGTGATACCCGCCATGGGCTCCATCCTCTATGCACTGGAAATCCCACCGAGCGGCGGGGATACTTTGTTCGCCGGGATGCATGCGGCCTATGAGGCGCTAGACGATGCCATGAAGGCGCGTTTGGAGGGTCTGAAAGCCCGGCACGGCAATGCCCATATTTTCGGCAAAGACAGCGCCTATCGCGAGGAAGTGGGAGAGCGCTATAAAAATGCCGAAAATGCCGGGCAGGAAGCCATTCACCCGGTCGTGCTCAAACATCCCGAAACCGGCGCGAAGGGGCTCTATGTCAATCCCGGCTTCACTTTGAATATCGTCGATATGGCAGAGGAAGACAGCAAGGCGCTGCTCGATACGCTCTATGCGCATATTGCAAAGCCCGAATTTCATTTCCGGTTCCAATGGGAAGAGGGCATGCTCGCCATGTGGGACAATCGCTCGACCTGGCATTATGCGCTCAATGATTATCAGGGGCATCGCCGGTATCTCAACCGGATTACGGTGGCAGGCGTTCCGCTGCACCCATAAGCGCAGTTTTCGCGGCCATTTCAGGCGCTGATCGGCTATTATTTTTGATAGCAACATTTTGCCACGTGGTCTCGGGGCGTGACAGGATAGCTTACAATGCTTTACATTTAGCAGAATGGGGTGCTTGAGGTCAATTTTGAGGGAACGTATCTTGGGAATAACTGACGAAGATGAAAATTTTTCAAAGGAACCTGATCAGCAACATTCTGATCTCACATCGATCTACTTTGCCGCCCATATCGCTGAGCAAAACCAAATACGATCTGAATATTTCAAGAGCTTGGAGTTGGGTGATCCCATATGGGATATCTTACTCGATATCTATGTTTCCGAAAATGCCGACCGACCGACGACGTTGGAAGCCATTGCCGACCGTCAAGATCGACCTCAGGCGCTGTGCACCAGATGCATAAATTACCTTTTGGAGCGCGAAGCAATTTTTGAAAATCGCAATCAATATACGGCGTCGAAATTTCGTTTTCTGGCTAGCGACAAAACCAAACAGGAAATGTCAGCCTGGCTGAATAATTGTCTAACCAACGCACCACAAATCTGATCCGGGGTTAAATCCAGCAGCTATTAGGCTGAATGCGCCGATGGCTTTGCTAAGTGCGCACGAGATCCATGCTGATCGCTTTCACGGACGCCGATGTCCGGTCATGCACGTCTAACTTGGCGAATGCTCTGCGCATGTAGCTATCAATTGAGCTTGCCGTTAATCCCAAAATGGTGCCAATTTCCGAATTTGACTTACCCTTAGCAGCCCAAGCAATAATCTGCATTTCTCTTTTGGATAGAGGTTTGTCGATTTTATAGAGATCCGGCGTTAACGCACACAATCGCAAATGTGCCATTTGCGCAAAAATAAAGAATTGCGATCCTATTTTTTTGTCCATCAATTCTGGACTGCTTGGCTTGCCATAGGATGCCAAACCATTGCGCGATTGCGGCCCGAACAGAGGAAATATCCAGCCCTCATCAATTTCTGTTTCAGTGGCATCTTCCTGCAAATCGAGAAATGCTTGTGACCGCTTCGTCAAATTTTCGATATCGGTCCACCGAAAGGCTCCGACTTTTAAAAGACTATTATTGGTCGTCAGATGGCCTTGTTTGACCAACCCTTCCATCACGAATTTCTGAAACTCCACATCGGAAATTCCTGAATAGCGAACGATGGTCTCTGGATGGGTTGGCTGTTTATGCGGCGGCGGGCACGCATATATAGTCGAATGAAAACCGTGTTTCCGAGCGATCTCCAATACATATTTCCATATTTTGGACGGGCTATCGCATTGATCCAATTGGCTGATCTCATCAAAGGTCAACATTTGTTATCCCCCTCTGCAGATTGCCAAACATATCCACAGAGACCTTGCTGGTCTGCAACGTGATTGCGTTGCACGCCCA
This sequence comes from uncultured Sphingomonadaceae bacterium, assembly GCA_947489315.1. Taxonomy (GTDB): domain Bacteria; phylum Pseudomonadota; class Alphaproteobacteria; order Sphingomonadales; family Sphingomonadaceae; genus Parasphingorhabdus. The sequence goes on along the minus strand of CANLCX010000004.1, from coordinate 259,320 downwards.
ACAATGTCCTGGCGGACAGCAAGTGCAATTGAGCCTTTTGATCGTCAACACATCATCCCCTTAATGCTGATAATTGGCGGGAACCGCCTGATTTCTCTATCTTTATCCCTATTTGTTTCGCCGCGCGTTAGGAATGTTGGTCAACTCTCAATTTACCAGTCCAAAGGCTTTCCAATTGGTAAGGTCACGCAAAGCTCGACGCCCCAGAACGCTATCATGTGCACCGACAGCAAAGGGCCTTTCCAAAGCCCGCTTTCGAGAGGAAGCGCACAAACACCCTTCGACAAATGCAGCGTGAACCGTTTATAGACCCTGCAAACATATGACATCCCAAGGAACACACATGGATTTAGTCGGCCCCGCTTCGCACAGCTATTTCTCCCAGCGGCTTCGCCTGCATTATGCCGATTGGGGCAATGCGGAAAAGCCGCCGTTGATCCTGCTGCACGGCGGTAAGGACCATTGCCGCAATTGGGACTGGGTAGCGCAGGAACTGCGTAACGACTGGCACATCATCGCCCCCGATGTCCGCGGTCATGGCGATAGCCAGTGGAGCACCGATGGCAATTATACGACCATGGCGATGGTGACCGATCTGGCGCAGCTCATCCACCAGCTCGACCTGTCACCCGTCACCATTGTCGCGCACAGCATGGGCGGGAATATCGCGCTACGCTACACTGGCCTTTATCCCGAAACAGTTCGCAAACTGGTTGCGATTGAGGGGCTTGGGCCCGGACCCGAAATGCTCGCCGAACGCGAGAAAGTCGGACAGCTGCAGCGTGTACGCAGTTCGATCGAGGAAAAACGCAAGGCCGCCGGACGGCAAGTGAAGCGCTATCCGACATTTGAAGACGCCCTGAAACGGATGCAGGATGCCAATGGCCATCTGTCCGACGAACAGGCCCGCCATCTGACAACCCATGCCGTCATCCGTAACGAGGACGGCAGCTATAGCTGGAAGTTCGACCCCTATGTGCAGCATTGGGATAGCATTGACTTGTCACAGGATGATATCCAGCAATTGTGGAAGAATATCAGCTGCCCGACACAGCTACATTACGGCGCGGACAGCTGGGCGAGCAATCCGGAGAAAGACGGCCGGATCAAATTTTTCGGTGATAATGTATCGGTGAAGGAATTTGACGATGCCGGCCACTGGTTGCATCATGACCAGTTTGATCAGTTTGTTGGCGAATTGCGGGATTTTCTGTAAGCATCAGACGGATAACGGAGTGGCATAATGATCGAAAAAGCCATTGAAACGCTCGGCAGCGAAAGCGGCATATATTGGATGGCGGGCGCTTATTTCGGAATGGTCTTTGCCGAGCGGCTCTATCATCTGTTGAAGGGCGGTCGCTATGATAATGCCGATGCGCTGTGCAGTATCGGGCTCAATCTGCTTGGCAGCACGATCAAGCTGGTCTTCGGGTTGGTGTTACCATTTGCGCTCTATATCGTGGTTTTTGAAAATTTCCGGCTGTTCACCATCGATAATCTGGCGCTTGCCATCGTCACCGCCTTTGTGGTCCATGAGCTAGCCTATTATTGGGACCATCGTCTGGGCCACCGGGTTGGTCTGTTCTGGGCCTTTCATTCAATCCACCACAGCTCCAACGAGTTCAACCACAGCACGTCGGCCCGCGGTTTCGTGTTGGACAATATCCCGCGCGGACCGCTGGATGCGGTTGCGGCCTTATTGGGTGTGCCGCCGATTGTCTTTCTGGGCGTGGCCGCGCTCAAGAATATCTGGGGCATCTGGAACCATGCCAGCTATGTCGGGGATCTCGGTCCAGCCGAAAAGCTGTTTGCCACGCCGCGCAATCACATGATCCACCATGCCAACCAGCCGCAATATATCGATAAAAACTATGCGCAGGTGCTGATCCTGTGGGATCGATTGTTCGGTAGCTTTGCGCGTTATGAGGAAACACCAGTCGTCGGCCTCGTCAAGCAGGTCCATGACAATAATCCGCTGACCGCGCAATTTGCCGGGATCAGACAGCTTAAGGAGCGGATGGATTGCGCCGATCGCTGGCAGGACAAGCTGCTCTATCTCTGGAAACCGCCGGAATGGTCGCATGATGGCGTGTGCCGCAGCGATTGCCCGAAATATGCGCTGACGCTGACACCGGCGGAATGAACATATCTGCAGAAACACGCGTCCGTGCTCCGCACTTGATGCGGAGCCCCGGTTAGACGGGCGTGACAGACATCCCTGACTCCGTATCAAGTGCGGAGCGCAATCCCAATAGTACTTTCCTACACGATAGCGCCTGTGATAATTCCAATCATGCTTTGCTTGCTCACGCCTCCGTCATCACATTGTTTGCGTCTCGCTGGGGATGAAGGCGCGGAATTTTTGGTCGATTCTGCGTATAAACTGTATAAACTCACGCAATCAGGCCCCGCCCTATCACATTTGATGTGATATAGCTCTGGACTCATCACATTTCAATGTGATAGAGGTGCATTATAGATAGCAGATAAGGGCCCGTCCATGAGCAAGATATTGATAGAACAACTGATCGAACTGATCGATTCCGGTAAGGAAACCCGCGCTGGCTTGGCCCGTGCGGCCGGCCTCCACGCGAACAGCTTGCGTGCCTTGGGACAGCCCGACTGGAACCCGACCGCCGAAACCCTCGGCAAGCTGGAAACCTATCTGGCGCGCGGTGGCAGCGGCGTGATGGCGACTGCCGAAGAGATTATCAACGAAGCGCGCAATGGGCGCATGTACATATTGGTCGATGACGAAGACCGGGAAAATGAAGGCGACCTTATCATTCCCGCGCAAATGGCGACGCCCGATGCGATTAACTTCATGGCGAAATATGGCCGCGGACTAATCTGTCTGGCGATGGCGAAAGACCGGGTGGAAGAACTTGGCCTCGACATGATGAGCCAGAATAACCGCACCGCCCATGAGACGGCTTTCACCATTTCCATCGAAGCCCGCGAAGGCGTGACAACCGGCATCTCTGCTGCTGATCGCGCGCGCACCGTGGCGGTGGCGATTGATGGCACCAAGGGCAAAAGCGAGATTGTGACCCCCGGTCATGTCTTCCCACTGCAAGCGCGCAATGGCGGCGTGCTGGTTCGCGCCGGTCATACCGAGGCCGCCGTGGATGTATCTCGTCTCGCCGGGCTCAACCCATCGGGTGTGATCTGTGAGATCATGAAAGATGATGGCGAAATGGCGCGGCTCGATGATCTCATCGAATTTGCCCAGCATCATGGGATGAAAATCGGAACGATTCGTGACCTGATCGCCTATCGCCTGCGTAACGACCATCTGGCTCAGAAGCGCACCGAAGCAACATTCGAAAGCCGCTGGGGCGGCGAGTGGAAGGCGATTACCTTTTTCAACACGGCTACGGAATCCGAGCAGATCGTCCTGCAGAAGGGCCATATCGATCCGGATAGTCCGACTTTGGTTCGCATGCATGCCACTGCGATTTTCAGTGACGTGTTTGGCAAGACCGGTGCCCATTCCGGTACATTGGCAGAATCGATGAAGATTATCGGCGAGGCCGGTTCCGGTATCATTGTATTCATCAGCCCAAGAATGCCCGATTTTTATTCGCGACAGGTCGGGCGCCTGAAAGGCGAGAAGCCAGCGGATATGGATCAGCTGCGCGACTATGGTGTTGGCGCGCAGATTCTCACAGAGCTGGGCGTGAGCGATATGGAGCTGCTGTCGAATACCAGCCACGATTTGGTCGGACTGGATGCCTATGGCCTGCGCATTGTCGGACAGCGGGCGATACCTTCAGGTGAACCTGCCAAAATATTGGAGACCGCATAATGGCTAAATTTCTGATCGTCGAAGCGCGTTTCTACGACCATCTCAATGATATGCTGCTCGACGGCGCTAAGGCCGCGCTGGAAACCGCAGGTCATGCGCATGAATCCCTGACCGTTCCCGGAGCGCTGGAAATACCCGGTGCGATTTCGCTGGCAATTGACAGCGGTGCCTATGACGGCTTTGTCGCTTTGGGCGTCGTGTTGCGTGGAGAAACCTATCATTTCGAAATTGTCTCCAACGAAAGCGCGCGCGGCATCATGGCGCTGACTTTAGATGGCGCGGCAGTCGGCAACGGCATCATAACGGTCGAGAATGAAGCCCAGGCTTTGGCACGGGCCGATAAGGGGCAGAAAGACAAAGGCGGGGAAGCCGCCAAAGCGGCTGTTGCCATGTATGAACTGGGACAGCGCTTCGCGGATTAGACGAATTCAAGCGTCATCGAGCGCAAATATCTGGGAGAATCCTTTTTGATCCTTGGTGATATCGGCCAAAGAAAACTGGTCGAGATGTTCTAGAAAGACATTCACGGCGTCAGACAAGACATGCTTGAGGCCGCAAACCGGAGTAATGATACAATTATTGGTGGAGCCCATCTGACATTCCACAAACTGGTCCGTATCTTCCATCATGCGCACAACCGCTCCGACGCTAATTTGCTTCGGCTCATGCGCAAGCGTCAGCCCACCGCCACGGCCACGCTGACTGATGATGAAACCGGCACTGGCGAGGCGTTGCACAACCTTCATCAGATGGTTTTTGGAAATGCCGTAAGCCGAAGCGATATCGTCAATCGTCTGGCTGCCTTCCTGTGTCGCCAGAAACATCAATGTCCGCAGCGCATAATCGGTTTGGGTGGTCAATCTCATTAAACATGCATATTATATATTGCTTTTAATCGCAAGTCGGATATAAGAGTCATATTATATACCTCTTTAAACGAGTCGAGCCATGGCCCACCCGCATACGATTGCAGCCCGTGAAGACAAAGCCGCCCATGCAGCCGCATTGGGGATTACCGAAGCGCGGATTTCCGATCTGGTAGAGGGCTTTTATGAGAAGGTTCGCAACGATGATCTGCTGGGACCCATTTTCAACGAGAAGATCACCAACTGGCGGCCTCATCTTGCCCGCATGAAGGATTTTTGGGCGTCCATCGCGATTGAATCGGGACGGTTTCGTGGCAACCCTATGGTCAAACACCTAGCGATCCCAGGTATTGAGCGCGCCCATTTCGATCACTGGCTGGCTCTGTTCGATGAGACATTGCCAGAAGTGATGCCTAACGCCGCCGCCTGCCAATTCTTATCCGAACGTGCAGAGCGGATTGCCGATAGCCTGATGACCGGCATTTCCATCCACCGCGATGGACTGCCCACCATAAAGCAAAAGAAGGAGACGAATAATGTTACTCGATGAGAATAATATGGCCGTCCAGAGCGAGGATTTTTATAACGAATCTGTGCCCCATAAGATGGTTGTGCTTGCCACTCCCACTCAACCCGAAGCCCGCACTTTCGGTATTCCCACTGTGATTTGGGGCAGCATGGCGGCGAGCTATGCCTTGTTCTTTTTCGGTTTAATCCTGGGCACGGGCCACGACGGGCGCGCCTTGTTCATGATCGCCATCAGTATGCTCTATGCCGTGATGTATTTTGGTACGGCCTTTGTCCTGAACGGCTTGGGCGCATCTGTCCGAGGGAAACAAAAAAGCCAATGGATCCAGGGCAAGTTTGATACCTTTACTGGCCGGATGAGCTTTGGTGCCGTCTATGGGCAGATGCTGGTTGTGCCGATCATGTTCGCTCTATTTGGCCTTGCCATCGCGCTCATCCGCTTTGCGGTCATGTGACCGATATGAGTGAACCCAAACCTTATAGCTCAACGCCCGTATTTGATGAAACCAGCCTGCCCAAAGCCCTGCAGGCAGCCCATAGCACCAAAGCCGGTAGCTGGGGTGTGCTGGAGATTCTCAGCGGCAGTCTCAATTATGTGATTGAAGAAACTCTGGATACCCGCCGCATGACTGCCGGAGATCGTCAATTGATCGAGCCGGAAATATTGCATCATGTGGCGTTAACTGGTCCGATGGAGATGCAGGTCCATTTTTATCGTGAGAAGCCTGAAATCCACCCAATGTAAAAGACGACCGATCAGGTGGTTTTTTCATTTCGCATCGCAACGACTTCCTCTCGCAATCCGCGTATCTCGTTCAATATCTCATCCCTTTGCGCGCTCTGCTCTTCGTCGGCTTCTTCGTGCATCGCGTTTACGATGATCGCGATGAAGAGATTGAGCACGACAAAAGAGGTGACCAGAACAAACGGGACAAAAAATGCCCAGGCCCAAGGATAAACGTCCATGATCGGGCGCACGATGCCCATGGACCAGCTTTCCAGCGTCATGATTTGGAACAGCGAATAGAGCGAGGAACCTACCGAGCCGAACCATTGCGGAAAGGAAGCGCCAAATAGTTTCGTTGCCATGACCGAAGCCACATAGAAAATGAGCCCCAGTAACAGAATGACAGACCCCATGGATGGAATAGCAGCCAACAAACCTTGAACCACTTGCCGCATTTTGGGCATCGCGGAAATGAGCCGAAAGGCACGAACGATACGCAAAGCACGAAGGACCGCAAAATTCCCGCCCAGCGGCAGCAAAGCGGCGGAAACAATCACAAAGTCGAAAATATTCCAGCCGCTGCGGAAAAACTGAAAACGGTAAACGAGCAGCTTGAGGAGGATTTCGATCACGAAGATCACGATAGCAATCTGATCAAGGGCAACCAGAATCGGCCCAATGGCAGTCATCACATCCACAGAGGTTTCCAGCCCGATCACAATCGCATTAATGACAATCACCGCCATGATCGCATTTTGGAACCAAGCCGACTCGATCATGGTTTTGATCTTCTGGATCACTACGCTACCCTTTTTTAACTTTGATTTCTGCCATTTGGCGACTTACGCTCGGCGGATCAAGTAAGGATTGACCGTCTCGTCACCCTTGCGTTTTCCGATCGCCTCCGCTATAGTTTCATTTGCAACTATATTGCCCTCGCTTATAAGGAATGCATCTATGGCTGATCTTTTTGAAAACCCGGTTGGCCTTGATGGCTTTGAATTTGTAGAATTTTGCGCGCCCGAGCGTGGCATCCTCGAGCCAGTATTTGCGGTCATGGGATTTACAGAGATTGCCCAGCATCGCAGCAAGGATGTACATTTGTGGCGGCAGGGCGCGATTAACCTGATCATCAACTATGAACCCAAATCGCCGGCCTGGTATTTCGCCCGCGAGCATGGGCCTTCCGCTTGCGGCATGGCCTTCCGGGTGAAGGATGCACGCAAGGCCTATGACCACCTGCTTGAAAAGGGCGCAGAACCGGTTCACGTGGAGACCGGACCAATGGAATTGCGGATCCCTGCTATCCGCGGCATCGGTGGCGCCATTCTCTATCTGGTTGATCGTTATGATGGCGGTGAACGCGGCGAATCTCTTTCAATCTATGACATAGATTTTGAATATCTGCCGGGTGTCGACCGCAATCCGGTTGGAGCGGGCTTCCACATAATCGATCATCTGACGCACAATGTTTACGGTGGTCGGATGAAATATTGGGCGGATTATTACGAGACGCTCTTCAATTTTCGCGAAATCCGCTTCTTCGATATCAAGGGCGAATATACCGGCCTGACCTCGAAAGCGCTGACGGCCCCTGACGGCAAGATCAAAATCCCGCTCAACGAAGAGGGTGAAGGCGGCAAGGGTCAGATCGAAGAATTTTTGCGCGAGTTTAATGGCGAGGGCATCCAGCATATCGCGCTCATCTGTGATGACCTGATTGCTTGCTGGGACCGGCTCAAGAAACTCGGCGTGCCCTTCATGACGGCTCCGCCCAATACCTATTATGAAATGCTCGATGGCCGCTTGCCGGGTCATGGCGAAGATGTTTCGGCGTTACAAACGCGTGGCATTTTGCTCGATGGCACAACCGAAGGCGGCGAACCGCGCCTGTTATTGCAGATTTTTGCGGAAGCACAGGTTGGCCCGGTTTTCTTTGAATTTATCCAACGCAAAGGCGATGACGGTTTTGGCGAAGGCAATTTCAAAGCGCTGTTCGAAAGTATTGAACGCGATCAGGTTGCGCGCGGTGTGCTGAATGTGGAAGAACCTGCAGAATGACATCAGCCCCTAATCTTTCCGGCATTCATCATGTCGCCTATCGCTGCAAGGACGCGAAGGAGACCACCGAATTTTATCAACGCGTCATGGGCATGGACTTTGACCTGGCTTTTGCGGAAAATGAAGTGCCGTCGACGGGTGAATATGATCCCTATATGCATATTTTCCTCAATGCCGGCGGCGGCAATATACTCGCCTTTTTTGAACTGCCCGAGCAGCCGGAAATGGGCAAAGATCCCAACACGCCGACATGGGTGCAGCATATTGCCTTTAAGGTGAACACGCTGGATGAACTGCTCGCCGCCAAGGCCAATGCAGAGGCGGAAGGGCTTGAGGTTTTAGGGCCCACCCATCACGGCATCTTCAAGTCCATCTACTTCTTCGACCCTAATGGACACCGGCTCGAAATTGCCTGCGACATTGGAACGGACGAAGAGATGAAAGAACTACGCCGCGTCGCGCCCGAAATGCTCGAAGAATGGAGCCGCACCAAAAAGGCACCGCAACATGCCGCATGGTTGCATGAGAAGGCCCGCGACGAACATTAAACGCGCATGTTGATTGTTGATGCGTTCCGGCGCACTATCCGTTTTCAACAAAAGATGGGAACCCTATGAAACTCGCGACGCTGAAAAACGATACACGCGATGGCCGGTTGGTCGTCGTCTCAAAAGATCTGACCCGTTGCTGCGAAGCGAGTAATATAGCCCCCACTCTCCAAGCCGCTCTCGACAATTGGGAAGACTGCGCCCCGAAGCTGGAGGCCTTGTCCCGCGACGTTGAACATCAAGCCGTTCCATGCGAGCGTTTTCATGAACGCGAAGCCCATTCGCCTCTGCCCCGCGCCTATCAATGGGCCGATGGCAGTGCCTATATCAACCATGTTGAACTCGTCCGCAAAGCGCGCGGAGCAGAAGTTCCTGAAAGCTTCTACAGCGACCCGCTCATGTATCAGGGTGGCTCCGATGCGTTTCTCGGGCCCCGCGATGATATCCCGCTGGGCGATCCGAAATGGGGCTGCGACATGGAAGGCGAAGTCGCCGTCATTACCGGCGATGTCCCAATGGGCGTCAGCGCCGAAGATGCCGCCGATCAGATCCAGCTGATCATGCTGTGCAATGATGTATCCTTGCGTGGCCTCATACCCGGTGAGCTCGCCAAGGGTTTCGGCTTTTTCCAGTCCAAGCCGCCAAGCGCCTTTTCTCCCGTGTGCGTGACGCCCGACGAACTAGGCGATGCGTGGAAAGACTCTGTGATTCACCTACCTCTGCAAGTCGATTATAACCGGGAACCCTTTGGTCGCGCTAATGCTGGTGTCGATGCAACCTTCAATCTTGCCCAGCTTGTCGCCCATGCTGCGAAAACCCGGCCCCTATGCGCTGGCACCATTATCGGTTCCGGAACTGTCTCCAATCAGGATGCTGACGGCGGAGCCGGCAAACCGGTTGCCGACGGTGGTCTTGGCTATAGCTGTATCGCCGAAATCCGGATGATCGAGACCATCGCCGATGGCGAAGCGAAAACACCGTTCATGAGCGCTGGCGATACGGTGAAAATCCAGATGCTAGATGCGGATGGGCATTCAATATTTGGTGCGATCCGGCAGGAAGTCGTTGCGGTTTAGAGAGTTTGTGCTCCGCACTTGATGCGGAGCCTAGAGTAGCTGTCACGCCCGTCTAACCTGGGCTCCGCATCAAGTGCGGAGCACCGTTGCGCCAAACCTAAACCTGTCAAACAGGCACCGCCGTCTCGTATTTTATCCGCTCCATCGCAAAGCTCGCCGAGACATCAGACAGCGGCACCGCCTTGATAAGTTTTTTATACACCCGATCATAATCAGCGACATCGCGCACCAACAGCTTGAGCAGATAGTCGACCTCGCCGGCCATGCGATAAAACTCTACAACCTCCTCAATCGCAGAAGCAGCGGCGGCAAATTTCCCGAGCCACTGGTCACTATGATCGCTGGTCCGCACCGCGACAAAGACGGTCATCCGTAGCCCGACCGCTTCGGGATCCACAATCGCCACGCGCCGGGCGATGATGCCGTCGGCTTCCATCCGCTTGATTCGCCGCCAGCAGGCATTGGTCGACAAGCTCAATTGGGCGGCCAGGTTTTCCAGCGACAGGCTTGCATCCCGCTGTAAAGCCCTCAGGATATTTCGATCATTTTCATCAATATTTTTGATTTCTTTGCCCATACCCAGAATATTATCACATATTTTCCTATTTCAAAGAGATTTATGGCAAAGATATTTGACCGACCTGTTGATATTCCTGTCGTTTAATCAAGGGGGAATATAATGCTCGATCAAGTTGGCCGGAACCGCGAAGACAAGTTTCGGGCGCTATCAGGTCTTATTGGTCAAACACCAATGCTGCGCATCAACGCGCGCTGCGAGGCCCAAGATGTCACCGTCTATGCCAAAGCGGAAATGTATAATTTTTCCGGCAGCATCAAGGATCGCATGGCACTGTCCATCCTCGAAAATGCAACCCGCAGCGGCGCGTTGAAGCCGGGGCAGCGTATCGCGGAAGCGACCAGCGGTAACGCCGGCATCGCGATGGCAGCCCTCGGTACCGCATTGGACCATCCCGTTACCATCTTCATGCCGGACTGGATGAGCATGGAGCGCCGGGCAATTCTTGCGAGCCACGGCGCAGACGTGCGGCTGGTTTCCAAAGAAGAAGGCGGCTTTCTCGGCTCGATAGCATTGGCAGAAAAAATGGGCGAAACCGAAGGCGCATTTCTACCGCGGCAATTTTCCAACGAAGATAACTGCAACGCCCATTGTTCCGGTACCGCACCGGAAATCTGGCGGCAGGTGCAAAGTGATGGCGCAGATCTGGGCGGCTTTGTGGCAGGTGTCGGCACCGGCGGAACGATCATGGGCGTGTCGCGCTACTTGAAAGAAATGGACGCGACCATTTCCTGTCACCCGGTTGAACCGGTGGAATCTCCGACTCTGTCGACCGGTTATAAAATAGGCCATCACCGTATTCAGGGTGTGTCCGACGAATTTATTCCTGAGATCGTCAAGCTCGACCAGATTGACGATATTATCGATGTGAATGATGGCGATGCGATATTAATGGCGCAGAAACTGAGCCGGCAATTTGGTCTGGGCGTTGGCATATCCAGCGGCGGTAATCTGGTAGCGGCAATCCGTCTGGCACTGACGCAGGAACCGGATACGGACGGAAAACGCAAAGCCATCGCGACGGTATTTTGTGACAGCAACGCCAAATATCTCTCCACCGATCTAGCGAAAGAAGAGCCGCGCCGGGATTGCTATTTGACGCCGCAGGTCGAGTTGCTGGACATGCAGACGATAAGGTGATCCGCCGCCCATCCTGTGGGCAAAGTTCACACAGATCACAGGGTCTTTTGGCCTGCTTGACGGATGGGTCTCATCTCAAAGTTCACACAAATCACACACCCTTCAGGCCTGCAGAACGCTGGTTTAGGATCAATATTCAAGGCTGAGAAAGAGCGCAGTTAGAATAACATAGCCGAGGGAATGTAGGAAAGCGGTTCGTTGGTTCGCGCCAAGCGCCGAGCGCAAACCCCTTACACTTATCTAAGAACCGCATGATTGCGTTTACCATCAGACGTAATCGTAACCGCTGCGCCGATGAGATCAGTGTCTTCAGGAGGGTTTTCCAACAATCCAATGCATGGAATTCCATTCTCATCCTGCAACCAAAGTGTCGCCGCGCCAGCAACACCCTTCACATAAGGCAAGGCATAGCTTTTAATCATCCCATTGCCGGACGCGAAATGATCGGGTTTGGTCCCTTTATCAGGCGGCAGATAGTTGGGCGTCGCTATCCGGTCGGGTGACCAGCCGCCGTCCAAGGGCTGCGCGGCATAAATTCCCACCGATTCCTTGTTGATCGCGCCGCCATTGGCGGAAATCATTCCGGGCTTGCTGCCATCTTTGCGCAGCGCCTGTACCAGGGCGACAATTGCATGGGTGCTGTAACTGTTGCCGGGTCCGCCAAAGAAACTCAGTCCGCCAGTCAGCGTATAGCTGGACAGCGGCCGGTCCGGCTGGTTCAGCGCCTCCATCACCAGAGACACCGCGACCGGGAAACAGCTGTAGATATCAATCGGGCCGATATCGCTGGCTTGCTGCTCGGCAAGGTCCAGCGCTTTGCCCACCGCCCATTCTACGGCGGGAGACCGCGACAGGTCCATCTGCTGGCTGATGATCGGGATACTGGCGTCCGCGCCGCTGTGGAGATAGATCATCTTGTCTTCTGCCACACCAAGATCGGCAGCATGGCCAGCCGTTGTGATGATCACCGCGCCGCCCAAGGCCACGGCATCTTGTGCCACCATCCAGCGGCGATAGGGATCGTTGAGCTGGTAGTTGCCGCCATCATCTTGCAGCAATTCATCAGCGCTCCAATGCTTGGCAAATTGAGCGTGTTCGCGAGATAGCGACACTTCTGAAAAGGCCGACCACAGCTCTGCCATGTCCTTGGCATAGCTGGTCCGATCCATATTCAGGCGCTTGCGGCGCGCGTTTTCGAGCAAGCCATAAGCCATTGGCATGGAGATAATCCCGTGGCGAAATTCATACATGGTGAGGACAGGAAATTCAGTGCGTTTGTCAATAAAGTCGCGGTCCGAACTCTGGTTCCAATCCATCTCATGCCCGGCTTTCTTGGCGCGCTTGACCGGTCCGATGGATTCCGCACCGCATAAAATGGCGGCTTTGATTTTGCCCTCGTGAAGTTGGATGGCAAGATCATTCATATGTTTTTGCGGGCTTTGACCACCGACATCGCCATAGATTAGCTGCGCTGGATTGAGGCCTGATGCCTGTGCAATCGCGTCTGGCAAATTATCCGGCGAACCAAATTGATGTGGTACGCCGCTGTCATGGAACAAACGGGTGGCGAGCAGGCAGTCAATCGAAGCGCTTAACTTGTTCGCTACACCGCTGTCGGCAAGCGCAGCATTGGCTGCCGCTGATGCCAGATCAACCGGTGAGGGCCATTCCAGACCTAGAGATTGCCCGTTGGCTTCGCCCACGCCTATCAATACTGGTGCCTGGCGGTCCGAAATAGTCATGGCTTGTATATCCCTCAAATAAACAGTTCATCGATCGATTAAAACTGATAACAGACAGACATATTCATGCACCTAATAAATTAAGGACAGATAGATGAGCGGATGGCCGGAACTAAAGTGGGATGTGGAACCAACAGGGCCACTAAAGGGCTTGAAAATTGTCGACATGTCCACCGTCGTCCTTGGTCCATTTGCCACGCTGAATTTTGCCGACATGGGTGCGGATGTGATCAAGATTGAAAATGACACCGGCAAATTTCCCGGCGACATGATGCGCCATGCTGGCGATAGTCCAACCGGTGATCTGGGGCCGATTTTTACCTCGCTCAACCGCAACAAGAAATCGATCACGCTCAATGCAAAAGAAGAGGCCGACAAGGCGGTGATCGTCGCATTACTGAAACATGCCGATGTGTTTTTTCACAATGTCCGGCTCGCCGGGATGGAGCGTCTGGGTCTCGACTATGAAGCCGTGAAGGAAATCAACCCCGGCATCGTCTATGTCCATTGCGCTGGCTTTGGCAAAGGCGGCGACTATTCGCACCGGCAGGCTTATGATGATTTGATCCAATGCTCGTCCGGTTTTGCTTCTTTGTTTGAAATGCGCGGCGACAGCGGACGGCCGCTTTATATGCCGTCGCTGGTGGCCGACAAAACCATCGGATTATTCGCTGTCAATGCCACGCTCGCGGCCATGTATCACAAGGAAAAAACCGGCGAAGGCCAGTTTGTTCAGGTGCCGATGTTCGAAGCCTTTACCTGGTTCAACATGGTTGAAAATCTATGGGGCGAAACCTTCATTCCCGGCAATGGCAAGCTCGCCTATACCCGCTCGATCAATCCCAATCGCAAGCCCTATCCGACCAAAGACGGCTATATCGGCCTGGTCCCCTATAGCGACGGGCAATGGGAAACCTTCTTTGAACTAGGCGGCAAGCCGGGCGTCTTTGACGAGCCGCGCTTTGCAACCTATTCAGAGCGCACCAAGAATATCACCGCGCTCTATGCCCTGATCGAGGAAATCGCCTCGACCAAGACGACGGATGAATGGCTGGAGCTGCTCGACGAGAATAATATTCCAGCGATGCGCTATAACCAGATGACCGATGTCCTCAAAGATCCGCATCTGCAGCAAGTCGGTTTCTGGAACGAACGCGAAGGCGAGAAGATCGGCAAATATCGCTCGATCAAGCACCCCGTCCACTATTCCGCCAGCCCCGCCAATGTCTACGCCGACCCGCCAACATTGGGCGCGGATAATGACGAGATCCGGGAAGCCATCGGCCATCCGAAAAAGGCCGATTGAGGAGTAAAATATATGTCAGACACACCATCTGTTGCCGGACCCGTCCATGTGATGGCCAATTTCACCGTCCATGATGCGGCGAAATACCGCATCTATGAAAAAGGCTTTTTCCCGATCCTGAAAAAACATGGCGGCGAGTTCATCACCTTTGATGATAATAGCCAGACGTTTGAAGGATCCACGCCGCCGGAAGGGCGCGTGGTGCTATTCAAATTTCCGAGCGCGGAAGCGGCGACGGCTTGGTATAATGATCCTGATTATCAGGCGTTGTCGGAACATCGGCGGGCGGGGACAGAGCTCAAATTTCTGACGATGTTGCATGCGATTCCGGGGCGGAACTAGCTTGGGTCATTTATCGGATTCGTTCGAGCCAGCTTCCTTTTGCCTTATGGTTTTTCGGAACCAGACTGACAAAATCACCCAAGGGCTGACGATAATCGTCCAATAGATGAAAAAGAAAAAAATCCCATCACTCTCTCTGGGAAGCTGAAAGATGTTGGTCCATGGTGACCCTGCAAAACCGATCATCAGAACAAGCAATAATATACTCAATGGGGCGCAAATAATTACGATAAGGAGGCTGATTTCAGGCGGAGAGATAACCAGCTGATAGAAAACGAGGGCCGCCAGTAACCCCAAGACGATCAATGAAATTTTTATTATGCGTTTCGTATAGTACCCGCCTTCAAAGTAATCGGAATACTATTTGCGTCAGCTTTTGCAGCAGGGTCCGTCATTTCAAGGCCTCCGATCTAGTATCAAAACACACACCATCGGCGCCAAACCTTCTCGCTTGGCGTTTCAAGTTCTCGACTAACATATTAGGATCGATTTTCAGCTCGCCGCCGCTTGATTGTTTCTCACCGATCAAATCAAGGTAACCCGAGTCAAGAGGTACAGGAGAATAATAGTATTTCTTTTCTTTCAGTCCGCAGTAACCTGCCAGATGATCCCCGTATGCCAACGTCATTTTCATGACGTCCTCAGTCCAGATAATAACGGTGTTTATTTCTCTAAAGTCACTCGCAAATTCACAAAATTTTGTAGTATTTGTGTAAAATTTTCCTCGATAATCTATGCGAAGAAGGGCTTCATATACCCCTTGAAGATCGCTAATTAAGTTATCCATCTCCAAAGGCGGTTCTGGGGATTTCGACCTAACACGAACAACAAACAGGCTTTGTTTCGGGATATCACCGCAATTGTCATAATTTTGTGGGCTGCTCGAAAAACGCTCTTCATCCGCGTAGACCAGCTTTGTTTTTTCGTGCATTTGATTGAGTTGATTTGTCTTCTTAATGTACGAAAGCGTAGGCGGCAGCAAAAGCGCAGAGGCCAATATAATTGAGACCGCTATTGGTGGGCTAATTTTCATATTTCCATATCCCCAAGCACATTAATCCTAAGCGAGTCATCGATCGGCAATTATTTTTAATCTCCAACGTCCGCTTTTGCGCCCATAGCGGATATGATCAAGTTCACTGAACGCGTAAAATAATGCAATGAATTTGATCATGTGGAAATTTATCCAAATAATTTTATCTGCATTTTATCGGCCCAACTAATTGCTTCTTGGTAGACTGGCTCTCCATTTACAAAAATGGCAATTTTAATACGGAATACACCTATAACGAATACTTCAACAGACTGGATATTTTCTGTGATGTTGATGGCACGCAACATGGGTTTGTTGGGATTATAAACTAGTAACTCGCGCGAGACATCAACCTCGGAACCGTCAATCAAAAGCGTAGCTTTGGATTCAAGCGGAAACATACGCCACCAATTTGTGACTTTTATTTCGCACCCATATATTGAGGTACTGACCTCTTTTATATGATTATTGAAGTTTTTCACACTATCCAGATATTAAATCTGGTAGAAACGTCAACTATTACTGCTCATCTTTTAGATTATTTTTGGGGTTGAACGCAGCATATACTGATATCCGCGTCTGCACCCTTAGCAGACGCCAGATCAAAAACCTATCGCGCCAATATCCCGGCCATCACCAGCTCCACCGTCTGCTCCCGATAGGCATCCCGCATTTTTTCGTCGAAATCATCGCGGCCATAGCAATATTTCCAGACCAGCTTGCCGGTGAAGAAACGGTCGGCGGCACCCGTTACGGCGGAATAGAAAAGGTCGGGGTCCAGGTCCCGGAACACGCCGGTTTTAATGCCATCGCCGACAAAAATATTATAGGCTTCTGACAGCGGTTTGAGATATTTATTGGCAATATCGCGCGCGCCTTCGGGGGGCAGGTCGCGGATCAGGCGCATGGTCAGGCGGTGGATATAGGGATATTTATAATAGGTATCGATAACCGCGCCGATATGATGGCGCAGCTTGTCCTCGGGCGGCATATCCTTGGCGATTAAAAGCCCCACATCCTCGACAATCTTGGTCATGTCGCGTTCGAGAATCGCTTCGAGCAGGCCGTCTTTATTACCGAAATAATATTTGACCAACGCGCTGTTCAGGCCCGAGCGGACGGATAGCTCGCTAAAGGATATATCAATCGTATCGCCTTCGCGCATGATCAGACTGGCCGTTTCGATCAGTTTTCCACGCGCGCTTGCGCTATCCATGTCCCCGTTTTTGTCAGCCTGTTTATCAGCGCTCATCATATTTCCCCTCACTCGGCAAGCCTCTATACAAGCAGGCTCTTACTCAAGTGATCACTTATAAGCAGGTTCGTCCCACCAAGGGAAGGTGTCTGGCATATCTGCCGACACTTTGTCCGGATAGACCGGATCGCGTTTTTCGAGAAAACTGGCGATTCCTTCTGCTGCATCGCCTGATTTTGCGCGGTTGTAGATGATCCTGCTGTCAATCTTGTGCGCTTCCATCGGGTGGTCCGCGCACGGTATCTGCCACAGCATCTGCCGGGTGAGCGCAATCGAAACCGGCGCGGTATTGTCGACAATCTCCCGCGCCAATGCATAGGCGGCAGGCAGCAGCTCGTCGGGCTTGTGGATCGAGCGGATCAGGCCGCCATCCAGTGCTTCCTGCGCATTGAATACCCGCCCGGTCATGCACCATTCCAGTGCCTGCGGACGACCAACAATATGCGGCAAGAACCAGCTTGCCGCGCCATCAGGAGCTATGCCGCGCCGGGCAAAGACAAATCCAAAGCGGGCTGTCTCGCTGGCAAGGCGAAAGTCCATTGGCAGTTGCAATGTCGCCCCGACACCAACTGCTGCGCCATTGACCGCTGCGATTACCGGCTTGAGGCATTGATAGATGCGCAATGTCAGCTTGCCGCCACCATCGCGGACCCGCGGGTCGGAATAATCGTCCACCGGGTCGCTGCTGGCAAACGGCTTGGCCCCGCCTTCTGGTGTCAGGTCGGCGCCTGCGCAGAACGCCCGTTCCCCTGCCCCAGTTACCACCACCGCGCGAACATCATCGTCGGCATCAATCTGATCAAACGCGTCGCACATTTCCTTCAACATAGTGTTGGTGAAGGCGTTCATTTTTTCGGGGCGGTTGATCGTGATGGTCGCGACATTGTCGGCAACATCATATGTGATCTGGGTGTAGGTCATGGGGAGGTCCTCTCATTTAATCCCCTCCTCTTCAGAGGAGGGGTTTGGGGTGGAGGAATTTATTCGCTGCGCGAGCGATATCTGCAATATCGCACCCACCCCGACCCCTCCCTTAAAAGGGAGGGGCTTAGTGATGTCTAACGCGGCGCCATACGGATCGCACCGTCTAGCCGCACATCTTCACCGTTAAAATAACCGGTTTCGATCATGCATAGCGCCAATTTGGCATATTCATCAGGCTGACCCAGACGTTTCGGGAACGGCACAGATGCCGACAGAGCATCACGGACCTTATCTGGTGCGCCAGCGAGCAATGGCGTATCGAAAATACCGGGCAGGATTGTGTTCACACGAATGCCATCACCCATCAAATCGCGTGCAATCGGAAGCGTCATGCCAACCACGCCGCCTTTGGAAGCAGAATAGGCGGCCTGGCCCATTTGGCCATCTTCCGCCGCAACCGAAGCCGTGTTGACCATCGCGCCGCGCTCGCCATTATCGTCAAGCGGGTCGAGCGTCAGCATACCGGCCGCGGACTTTGCGATGCAGCGGAATGTACCGACCAGATTGACCTGGATGACAAAGTTAAACGCATCCATTGGGAAATGGCTGATCGAGCCATCTTCGCGGCTGCGCTTTGCGGTTTTGATCGCATTACCGATACCGGCACAGTTGACGAGGATACGTTCTTGACCATTGGCCGCACGCGCCTTGGCAAAGCCAGCATCGACGCTGTCATCATCGGTTACATTAACCTTGCAAAAAACGCCGCCCAGCTCAGCGGCCAGCGCTTCGCCTTTTTCTTCGTTCAGATCGAACAAGGCGACTTTAACGCCTTTTTCCGCGAGACGGCGGGCCGTGGCAGCTCCGAGTCCGGATGCACCGCCCGTAACGACCGCCGACATTGTGTTGTTGAGTTCCATGAGTTTTCTTTCTGTTCTTAACTTAATTCAAGCGTTCGATGATGGTCACATTGGCCTGACCGCCGCCTTCACACATGGTTTGCAGACCATATTTGGACCCGCGTGTTTCCATTGCATTGAGCAAAGTCGCCATCAATTTCGTACCCGAAGCACCGAGCGGATGACCCAGAGCAATGGCACCACCGTTGACGTTAATCTTGCTCCGATCTGCGCCAGTATGTTTCAGCCATGCAAGCGGCACAGGGGCAAAAGCTTCGTTGACCTCATAAAGGTCGATATCATCAATCTTCATGCCAGCGCGCTGCAAAGCCCGGTCCGTTGCGAACAAGGGTTCTTCAAGCATGATCACTGGGTCACCAGCCGTCACGGTCAGGTTCACGATCCGCGCGCGTGGGGTCAGGCCATGGTCTTTCAGGGCCTGTTCGGAGCAGACCAGAACCGCGCTGGAGCCATCGCAAATCTGGCTGGCATTAGCAGCGGTAATCGCGCCGCCTTCCTGCAACAATTTTACGCCGCCAATGCTTTCCATACTGGCGTCGAACCGAATGCCTTCATCAACCTTGTGCATCTCGTCGCCTTCTGGCGTTTCGACTTTGACGGCGACAATTTCATTGTCAAACGCGCCGGATTCGGTCGCTGCGATAGCTTTTTTGTGGCTTTCCAATGCGAACGCATCAAGATCATCGCGATTAAAGCCATGCTTTTTCACCAGCATTTCCGCGCCCATGAATTGGCTGAAATTGATGCCAGGATAAGCTTCGTCGAGACGAGGGCTTTTATTGGTGCCAAGATCGGCATCCTTAAACAGTTTGAAGGTCGATCCCATGGGTACGCGGGTCATGCTTTCGACACCGTGCGCCAAAACCATATCCTGGGTGCCAGACATGACGCCCTGGGCCGCGAACTGGATGGACTGCTGCGAAGACCCGCACTGCCGATCGATTGAAACCGAAGGAATGCTGTCAGGAAGCTTGGAAGCCAATACGCTGTTGCGTCCAACATCACCCGATTGTTCGCCGCCTTGCATCACGCAGCCGGTAATGACATCTTCGATAGCCTTGGGATCAAAATCATTACGGTCCGCAATGGCATCCAGCGTCGCTGCGCCCAAATCCACCGCATGGGTTCCAGCCAACCGGCCGCCACGACGACCACCTGCGGTCCGAACTACGTCTACAATATAGGCTTCTGCCATCTTCCTGCTCCTTTGATATTATCTGAGAATCCAAAATTTAATTGAACGGTTAAACTTGCGCTGTCCTAGCGTCAAATGAAAAAGGCCGATCATCACCATTGTGATAACCGGCCTGTTTCGAGTCTTAACCTGCGATTTTAAGCAGGTACGTTATCTTTCTTGACCGTGATCACCTGTGGATAGGTAAATTCGAGCAAGCCTTCTTTGCCATATTCGGCGCCAAAACCGGACTGCTTGTGTCCACCAAAGGGCGCAAATGGCGACAGGTGGAGGAATTCATTGACCCACACGGTGCCGGTTTCCAGCTGCTCAGCAATTTCGACGCCTTTGTCGGGATCGGCAGTCCAAACCGCTCCGGCCAAACCATATTCGCTGTCATTAGCGCGCCGGATCACTTCCTCTTCGGTGCTGAACTTCATCAGCGGCATCACCGGACCAAATTGCTCTTCGGCCACGATGCGTGCGTCTTCCGGTGGATTGTCGAGGATCGTGATCGGCATATAATATCCCGGAACATCGGGATCATGATCGCCACCGACGAGGAATTTATAGCCATTATCCTTGGCATCCTGAACCAGTTCCAGCACGCGGTCATATTGCTTCTTGTTCTGGATCGGACCAACCGCTGTGCCCTGCTGTGCGCCGTCGCCGACTTTCACATTTTTGGCATATTCAGCAATCGCCGTGCTCAACTCGTCATAAATATCTTCGTGGATATAAATGCGTTTCGCCGCGACACAAATTTGGCCAGCATTGGTAAAGCTTGACCAGAATAGCTGCTCGGCCACTTTTTCAACATTGGCGTCAGGCAAGACGATAGACGCATCATTGCCGCCCAGCTCCAGCGTGATCCGTTTGAGATCCTTGGAAGCGCCTTCCATGATTTTTTTGCCGGTAGCCGTCGAGCCCGTGAAAGTAATCTTGTCGATATCAGGATGCGCCGTGATCATTGGGCCCAGGCTATCTTCACCCGTAATGATATTGACCACGCCAGCGGGAGCGACGTCTTTGATCAGCTCTGCCAACCGCAATGTTGCCAGCGGTGTAAACGGAGATGGTTTCAATACGATCGTGCAGCCGGACAATAGCGCCGGTGCGATTTTCTGAACCGCCATCATGACCGGGAAGTTCCACGGCACAATACCGCCAACCACGCCAACCGGAACCCGGCGGGTACGGCTGAGGCGCTCGTCTGTATCTTCGTTGATTTCATCATCGAGATCGAGCGTGGATTGCGCGCCAGCCATGAGCGATGCGCCCATGATTTCGCCCTGCGCCTGTGCATGGGGTTTGCCCTGCTCAGCGGTCAGCAGGCGGAATAGCTCGTCGAGATTTTCCTTGATCGTCGCAGAAATGGCCTGAACCACGGCACGGCGCTCTTCGATCGGCTTCTTGCTCCACGCTGGGAAAGCCGCACGGGCTGCTGCGACTGCCTGATTCAACTCGGCTTCTCCGGAAGCTGGTACTTGACCGATTACTTCTTCATTAGCGGGATTGACCACGTCCAGCATCTCGGATGTGCTAACCATCTGGCCGTTGATGAGATTTTTATATTGGGTAACCATTTCGCTCTCCTTTGGATTCTTGCCTGTCGCTTTTCTATTTTGTGATCTTCTAGCCTAATACAAGGTCGTTCGCGCCTGTCATTTTGTCTATATCCGTCATTTAGACAGCGTATATTTTAGCGGCAGGGTTTTGAGCCCGCCGACAAAACTCGATTTGGCGCGTTTGGGTTCTCCTGCCAGTTCGACGGTTTCGATTCTATCGAGCAGTTCGTTGAACAATATCTTCATTTCCATCCGGGCCATATGGAGCCCCAGACATTGATGCGCGCCGGCACCAAAGGCGAGATGGCGATTGGGCGAGCGGGCCGCATCAAATTTGCGCGGGTTTTCAAAGACACGATCATCATGATTGGCCGCGACATAGTTGATCATCAACCAGTCGCCCTTCTTCACCGATGCGCCGCCAATCTCGACATCTTCGGCTGCTGTGCGCATGAAATGCTGCACCGGAGAGGTCCAACGGATCGCCTCTTCGACAATGCCGGGTAGCAGATCGCGGTCGGCTTTTAGTCGTTGAAACTGTTCCGGATCCTGCGCCAGCGCCATCATCGCACCAGCGGTCGAAGCCGACGTCGTATCATGGCCAGCCGAAGCCACAATGATATAGTAACCGGCCATATCGCGATCGCTGAGATATTCGCCGTCAACCTTAGCATTCGCAATCACGCTGGCGACATCGTCAGTGGGATTGGCGCGCTTTTCCTCGGTGAGCTTCGCGAAATAGGCTTCGAAATCGGCAACAGCGCCGACCACCAGCTGGGTGATCTGCTCGGCGGTCATATTGGCCATACCGGTTTTGTTGAGGTCTTCATCCTGACCCCCGAACATCTGCTGGGTGAGGAACAACATGCGTTGCTCATCGGCTTCCGGCACGCCCAATATCTGCATGATCACATGCAGGGGATAGGGTGAGGATACCAGAGGCACAAAGTCCGCCTCGGTTCCTGCCTCGACTAACCGATCAACGGTTGTCTTGGCCAGCGCGCTAATTTCCCCTTCCAGCTGCTTGAGATTTTTCGGCATGAACCATTCCTGGGTCAGCCGGCGATATTTGGGATGGATCGGTGCGTCGAGCGCAACCAGCGAATTGACCAGATGTGGGCTGCCGCCGGTAACGGCTTTCACCAGTTGCTCCCCTTCGCGAAAGGTAAAAACCACGCCGCGCGGATTATTGAGGAATGTCGCATTGTCCTTGCTGATCCGCATGACATCATCATAGCCAGTGACCAGCCAGAACGGGTCATGCAGATCGCCATTTTCAATCCGCGCAACCGGCATATCCCGGCGCAACACATCAAATTTGTCGAGCAGGCCATCCCATTCGGCATAGGCAACAGGATCGATTACAGCGGCGGCAATCTCTGGAGGTGCTTGTGGTGCTGCGCTCATATCATCATCCTTAAACAATCCGGCTGCCGGTCTTGCCCCAATATTCGTCACGAAGCAGGCGTTTATACAACTTGCCGGTAGCCTCGCGAGGCAGGTCGGCGCGGAAATCGATCTGACGCGGGACTTTGACGCCGGACAATGTCTGCCGCAAATAGACCTCCAGTTCCTGCGCAAATTCAGGGGTGGCATTGGCCATATCGGAAGGCTGGACCACCGCCACAACACGCTCGCCCATATCCTCATCCGGTGCACCAATAACCGCAGCATCGGTAATTTTCGGATGGGTGACGAGCAAGTTTTCAATTTCCTGCGGATAGATGTTCACACCGCCAGAAATAATCATGAAGCTCTTGCGATCGGTGAGATAGAGAAAGCCATCTTCATCGACTTTTCCGACATCGCCGAGTGACGTCCAACCATGTCTGTTAACCGCAGCCTTTGTTTTCTCAGGATCGTTATGATAGCTAAAGGGAGCGCCATCTTCGAAATAGATTTGGCCCTCTTGCCCCGTCTCGACTTCGTTATCATCCTCGTCACAAATACGCACCGTGCCGATCAAGGCCTTACCCACCGAGCCTCTATGTTCCAGCCAGTCGGTTGCATTGATAAAGGTAAAGCCATTGCCTTCGGAACCGGCATAATATTCCATCACTATTGGGCCCCACCAGTCGATCATCTTTTCCTTCACCGGCACCGGACAAGGAGCGGCGGCATGGACCGCGCTTTTCAAAGACGAGACGTCATATTTCGCACGCACTTCTTCGGGGAGTTTGAGCATCCGGTTGAAATGAGTTGGCACCCACTGGCTGACATCGACCTTATATTTTTCGATCAAGGCCAGCGCCTCTTCGGGATCGAATTTCTCCATGACGATCACTGTTCCACCCATCTTGTGGACGGTCATGCACCAACGCAATGGCGCTGCATGATATAGCGGGGCCGGTGAAAGATAGGTGCAGCCTGGCGTAAAGCCAAAAGCGCCTTGTGATATCGCGACCAATGCGTTGGGCGCGGCAATATCCTCATTCTCGGGGAACGGAATGCGTACACCCTTGGGCCTGCCAGTTGTCCCTGAGCTATAGAGCATGTCCGTACCATGGCGTTCGTCATCAATCGGTGTGTCAGGCATCGCCGCTAGCGTGGTATCCATGTCGCGGCTGTCGTCCACGCCATATATATATTGTTTCACATCGGGGTTGAGCTTGCACAATTCGTCAACAACGCCCAGCTTCGTGTCGGAGCTCACCAAAAGCGATGCACCGCTATCGCTTAAAATATATGATGCTTCGGCTGCGGTCAGTCGGCTGGGAATGGCGACGTAATAAAGGCCAGAGCGCTGGGCGGCCCAGGCAAAATCAAAAAATTTCGGATGATTGTCGAGCAGCACCGCCACCGTGTCGCCAATTTGCAGACCCTGGCTGCGAAACAATTGCGCCATGCGATTGGACGCCTTGTCCAGTTCGCCATAAGTTTCAACGGCACCAGTACTGGCCATAATGACGGCGGGCTTGTCGGGATTTTCCTGAGCATGCAGATAGGGATGCATCGGTTGCTTCTCTCCATTTAAGGTGACCGCGTTTCATGGCGATTCGGTTGGAGAGCATAGTGATTTAATTGCATGATTAAATCAACCAAACTATGTGCCATAAAACTGGCGCTAATTTTTCTTCCGCATGAAAGCGCCGAGCAGCACTATCGAGAACAGCAAACCGCCAAGTGGAGCGAGATAGAATTGCAGGAAGCTGTGGATGCGGTTTTTCGACTCATCCACCGGATGAATGAAAACCTGAACCTCGTCGCCAATAAAATATTCACACCAGCTTTTTCGGGAAGGCGTGAATCCACCCTCGACTTTCATTCCGCCTACCGTTGTTGCAACAGGCGCAAAAGACGCTTTGGAAGAATTGCCGTAATCATTCCGGTGAACCTGGCATTGTGTGATTTGTGCTGGCTGAAGCTCAGCCGAGAGCATCACATCAACCCGGTCATAGACCAGCCAGACCGTGAAGCCGACAGGTGACAGGAATATTGCCAGCATTATGGCTTTGCCAACCCAGCCCCCAATGCCACTTCGTGCGGCCATATCTCGTCAGATTTTCTTCAACTTCGGAGTGTTTTCCAGATAATGTGCGCTAATTTTCCACATATATATCAACAGGCACGCTCAAATCAGCAAAGACGCGGCCTATGGGCGCCATGCTGCTCGCCCCTTCGGCAATAGCTTGCTCGAGAAACATCTGCGATCCCGCGCCGTTGAGCAGCACCAATACCGTCCGTGCTTCACATATTGCGGCCTTGGTCACTGTTACCAGAGGGGTGTCGCCATTGTCCGGCATGATCCCGACAGCGCGTTTTTCCTTGGGCCCATCCAGCGCTTCTTCGAGATCGGCGCTTTCGACCAGACCAGCCGTGCTGCCATCTTCGTTCATGCCCAGCCAGATCAAATCCGGTGGCCATTTCGTGTCTTGCAGACGCGCATCGGCAGCGCCTCCAGCCAGATGATAGTCGTCATTTTCTGTCGCAATCGGCAATACCCGGGCACCGCGCGTCAAAAATAGCTGTGCCAGTGTTTTGACATGGCTGCGCGGATCATCGACCGGAACCAGATAATCATCGGTCGGGATGATCGTGACATATTTCCACTTAATCTGCTTTTCCGCGAGCGCTTCGAGCACTGGCATCGCGTCATCGCTGACCGGCAGAGCCAGCAACGCTTCGCCGCGGGCATCCAGCGCGCTTTCGATGATGAATGCAATGTCGCCAGCGACGGCATCAACCATCTCTGCCTTGTCATCAAAATCCCACCATTCGAGTTGAGAATCTTCGCCTTCCGGCAAATCATCCAAATCCCATGATTCGTCTTCACTCATATCGCGTCCTGTCTTTCGGGTGTCTTGATGAGGCTTCTAATCGCTGCAGAAATCAGCACAAGGGAAAATCCCGCTTTTCAAACCGCCAAGTTTGCGCCAATTGATAGCCGAAGAGGCGATATGCATATGACGCAAAACTATATTCTTACCCTGACCGCCGAAGATCGGGTTGGCCTGGTGGCCGCTGTAACCGGCTTTCTGGCGGAGCATGACGGCTTCATTCTTGATAGCCAGCAATATGCCGATCTGGAACTGGAACGGTTTTTCATGCGGGTCGAGTTTAAAGGCGCGGGTGGCAGGTTTCCCGCCAGTCTGGAAGCGCTCACCGAGAAGTTTGCGGTCGTCGGCACCCGCTATGCGCTGGACTGGACATTAGTCAGCGGTGCGGCAAAACCCAATATTGTGATCGCGGTTTCAAAAGGCAGCCATTGCCTCAACGACTTGCTGCACCGCTGGAAAACCGGCGGATTACCGGTCAATATTATCGGTGTTGTCAGCAACCATGACAGCCTGCGCGATTTAACGGAATGGCATGATGTGGCATTCCACCATCTCCCCGTGACCAATAACAATCGCGCAGAGCAGGAACAGGCGATATTGGATATCATGGATCAGGCACAGGCTGATTATCTGGTCCTCGCGCGCTATATGCAGATATTATCCGATGACCTGAGCGCCAAGCTTGCTGGACGCTGCATCAACATCCATCACAGCTTCCTGCCCGGTTTCAAGGGCGCAAAACCCTATCATCGTGCGCATGAGCGGGGCGTTAAACTCATTGGGGCGACGGCGCATTTTGTCAGTGCGCACCTCGACGAGGGTCCGATTATCGAACAAGCGGTGGAACGTGTCGATCACCGGGCGAGTGTTGAGGAAATGATCCGCATCGGCCGCGATATCGAGGCGCAGGTTCTCGCCAAGGCCGTGAAATGGGCCGGCGAGCACCGGATATTGCTCAACGGCAACCGGACGGTCGTGTTTCGTTAGCGCTCATTCTCCGGCGCTGATGCCGGTTCTGGCGCATCCAGCAATATACCCGCAGGCCGCAATATCGTCAGCGCAGCCGGCGCGCCGGTGATCTTTTCCTGGGCCGTAATATCAACCTGCACAAATGTGCCTTCTTCGGTCAGTTTCGCGCTTTGCGTCCATGTCCAGCTGAGGCCGCTATTTTCCTCTTCGCCGCTGCTTTCACCTAGGCTTGGCGGGCGCGGGTCTGTTAATATTTCCACCGCCCGGTTGCGAACCACAGATTGGGCCACGACCCGTAATTCCAGTTCTGCGGCATTGCGCGTCGTGTAACCTTGCAGCCGGATGAGAGCGAGCGCGGCGATACTGAACACCGACAAAGCCACCAGCATTTCGATCAACGTGAAACCGCGTTCGCCGGAAATTATACGAAAGCGCTTCATGGCGCTTCCTGCCCGCCCGCCAATTGCACATCACCCATCGGCGCGATCACGATGTTGCGGGCAAAATCCTTATAACCCAAGCGCACCTCGGCGCGGTCGCTGGGTAATCCGGTGCTTTCAAAACTGATCAGCAAGGGGCCCGTTTCACCAACTTCTGCGGTAACCCCGTTAGACCAGTTGGTGGAGCGAAACGGTTTGTCCTCCATCACCGACCAGGCGCCTTTGCGCCGCTCGAGAAAACTATATCCGGACGGTGTAACCTGCACGGCCATCGGGCGGGATTGCAATATGGCATTGTCGCGCAGCGCCGCCGTGCGGGCTGCAAATTTTTGCGCATCCTGTTCCAGATCATTGCTGCCGTCGGGAAAGGAAAGCACAACGATTGAGGCCATCAGGCCCAAAATCACTAATACAATCATGAGTTCCACCAGCGTGAAGCCGGTTTCATGACAATTGTGATCAGAGTTTCGGCGGGGTTTCATAACAATAGCTTATCGGTTCCATCCGATCCCTCTCTTGCAGAAGCGGGACGGGCCTGCAATGGATGAGCGGAACAATAGAGTGATTCAGACCAAATAAGCAGGTGGGAAAATTATGAGCGACGTCGTTCTTTATGACAAGCAGGACCGCGTGGTCACCATTACATTGAACAAGCCGGAGACGCGCAATGCGTTGTCGACCGATCTTTGCTCGGCGCTGGTGGCTGCAATGAAAAAAGCTGATGCTGATAAGGGCGTCAGCTGCGTCGTGCTCGCCGCCAATGGCAAGAGCTTTTCCTCTGGCGGCAATTTGCACGAAATAAAGGCAATGACCGCCGAGCAGAATATGACGCCGCTGCAAATTGAAGAATGGTACAAGACCGGCATTCAACGCATCCCGCTGACCATGGCCGAGATTTCAGTTCCGGTTATCGCGGCGGTTAACGGCCATGCGATCGGTGCGGGCAATGACCTGACCACTATGTGTGACATTCGCATTGCGGGCGAAGACGCCATATTTGCCGAGAGTTTTCTGCGTGTCGGGATAATTCCTGGTGATGGCGGCGCATGGCTGCTGCCCCGCATCATCGGTCAGGCGCGTGCGAACCAGATGCTCTTTACCGGTGAGTTTATAGATGCCCACAAGGCGCTGGATTATGGTCTGGTGTCAGAGGTTGTCGCCAATGACGCCTTGCTCAAACGCGCTTATGAACTGGCGGAGCAAGTGGTGGCCTTGCCTCCGCTAGCCATCCGCAAGACCAAAGAACTGGTTCGCACCGCGCAGAGCGTGACGCTGAAAGAAAATCTCGATCAGGCCGCCTTGTTCCAGGGCGTTTTGCAACAGCTAGACGATCATCAGGAAGCGATTGATGCGATTCTTGAGAAACGCAAACCAGTGTTCAAGGGGCAGTGATCATGACGAAAACCGGATATCTAACGACAGCCCTGCTCGCAGCTGCCCCCTTGTTGATAGCCGCTGATGAGCCGCAAACCAACGCCCCACCGGAAGGTGTTGCTACAGCATCCACCAAAGCGGCCAATGCCAGAGTCGCGGCACGTTTGCCAATTGCCGATCAGACCGATTTCGACAATGCCAATCGCGGCTTTCTGGCCAAGATTGAAGGTGCTCAGATCCTGAATGAAGACGGATCGGTTGCCTGGGAAACCGGCCAATTTGATTTTGTCAAAGACGTGGCTCCCGATACCGTCAACCCGTCGCTCTGGCGCCAAGGCAAGCTCAACAGCATCCACGGACTGTTCAAGGTACAGGAAGGCATTTACCAACTACGCGGCTATGATCTGGCGCAAATGACGCTTATCGCTGGCAAAACCGGTTGGATCGTCATTGACCCCTTGACCACACCGGCGCCTGCCAAAGCAGCCTTAGCGCTGGCCAATGAAACACTAGGCACACGTCCGGTTCAAGCCGTCATCTTCACCCATAGCCACGGCGATCATTTCGGCGGTGTGAGCGGAGTTATCTCTCCGCAGGAACTACAATATGGCAAGGTGCAGATTATCGCACCCCATGCCTTCCTGCGCGAATCCATTGGCGAGAATGTCCTTGCCGGGACCACCATGAATCGCCGGGTGCAATTTCAATTCGGCACCAATTTGCCCGCCGGTCCTGCCGGTCATGTCGGCACCGGCCTGGGCCAATATCTGTCGAAAGGCGATCTGGCGCTGCTGCCGCCAACCAAAACGATCAGCAAGGACGGTGAAACACTCGAAATTGATGGAATCACGTTTGAATTCATGGATGCGGGCGAGACAGAGGCACCGGCAGAACTGGTCTTCTACCTGCCCGAGTTTAAAGCCCTGCATACTGCCGAAGTCGTCACCCGTAATTTCCACAATGTCCTGACGCCGCGCGGCGCGCTGGTGCGGGACACGCTGAAATGGAGCAAGGTGATTGATGCGATGCTTGCAAAATATGGCGAGAAATCAGATGTGATGCTCGCTAGCCATCATTGGCCAACATGGGGCAGCGAGAATGTGCAAGCGAGCCTAAAGAACCAGCGCGGTCTTTATCGCTACGTTCATGATCAAACTTTGCGGCAAGCCAACCAGGGCGCGACGATGCACGAAATTGCCGAGAATATCGGTGAACCCGATTTTGCCGCGACTGATTTCGGTGTCCGCGATTATTATGGCACGCTTAATCACAATAGTAAGGCCGTTTACCAGCGCTATTTTGGCTGGTGGGATGGGGTTCCGGCTCATTATCATGAACTGCCACCGGTCGAAGCATCACGCAAATATGTTGCGGCCATGGGCGGTGCTCCTAAAGCGTTGTCCGTCGGTGAACGCGCCTTTGCCGCCGGCGATTATCGCTGGGCCGCAACCGTCTTCAACCATATTGTCTTTGCCGATCCAACCAATGAAGCGGCCAAGAAATGGCTCGCCTCCACTTATGAACAATTGGGCTTTCAAGCCGAGGCCGGGACGTGGCGGAACATCTATTTGTCGGGCGCCAAGGAATTGCGCGAAGGCAATGATAAAGGCGAATCGATCGCCACCAACAATGCGAAGGTGCTGAATAGCATTCCCGCGGTCGACCTGTTCGACGCGCTGGCCGCACGGTTTAATCCGGCGCGAATGAGCAATGTTGGCGGTATCATTCAGTTCACCTTCCCCGATCGCGGTGAAGCGGTCAGCGTGGATCTCGGCAAAAGTGTCATGTTCCCGCGTGCCGGAACCCATGACCGTTCGATTGCACAAATAACCGTCAGCCGCGCCGATTTTACCCGGGTTCTGATGCGGGAAGTAACGCCGCGGGACCTTATTGTATCCGGCAACATGCGGGTGCTAGGCAATGTTGGCCTGATGGCTGCGATGTTTGGCGCGCTTGATCCGGTGGATCCGCAATTTAACATCGTAACACCCTGAATCTTAACCCTGAGGCATTTTTAGATGCAGCGTTTCAATTTCCCTGTTGTCCAGCCTGATCCGGCGCTTGAAGAACTGCGCTCTGAGCTGCAGGCCTTTCTGAAAGAAGAGCGAGAGGCTGGCAATTTTCAGCCAGAACCGGAATGTTGGATGGCATCTTCTGACCCGGAATTTTCGAAGAAAATGGGTAAACGCGGCTGGATTGGGCTGACCTGGTCGAGCCAATATGGCGGCCATGATAAGACCGCTCTTGAACGCTATATCGTGACCGAGGAAACCTTGCGCGCGGGCGCGCCGGTCGGCGCCCATTGGATCGCGGATCGCCAACATGCGCCGATGCTCATCGAACATGGCACGGAAGAACAGAAACTGGATATCCTGCCGCGCATAGCTGCGGGGGAATGCTATTTCGCCATTGGCCTTTCGGAACCCGGTGCCGGTTCGGATCTCGCCAATGTCAAAACCAAGGCGGAAAAGGTTGATTCCGGATGGAAGATTAACGGTCAGAAAATCTGGTCGTCCGGAGCGCATATTTCCCATTATATGGTCGCCATCTTGCGCACCTCGCCCGCCGATGGCCGCAACCGACATGTTGGTCTTTCGCAAATCATGATTGATCTCAGCCTGCCCGGTGTGACGATCAAACCGATTACCGATCTGTCCGGCGACGCCCATTTTAACGAGGTCTATTTTGAGGACGTAATCGTGCCCGATGACTGCTTGCTCGGCGAAGAAGGCGGCGGCTGGAAACAGGTGACCGGTGAACTCGCCATGGAACGCTCCGGGCCAGAACGGTTTCTGTCCAGCTACATCACTCTGGAAACATCGCTGTACCAATTGCAAGGTAAACTCGACTCCGATTCCCATGCGCGTCTCGGCAAGC
The DNA here is from genome assembly GCA_947489315.1 of uncultured Sphingomonadaceae bacterium. Lineage (GTDB taxonomy): Bacteria > Pseudomonadota > Alphaproteobacteria > Sphingomonadales > Sphingomonadaceae > Parasphingorhabdus. The sequence continues at coordinate 227,788 of CANLCX010000004.1, read as the reverse complement.
TGATCGCCAGTCTGCGCACTTTGCGCGGCATGTCCTGGGGCATCGCCAATTTGCTCCATCAAGGTGTATCGCCAGAAACCGAGGCCGCTCTGGTTAAGGATCTTGGCAATCGTTTGGAAAATGACCTGACCCTGCAAGTGCGGGCCTTGCTTAACGATCTGCCGGAGGAAGAGTGGAGCAATGAAATGCGGCGTATTCTCAACATCGGGATATTACGGTCACCGCCCAATACGCTGCGTGGTGGCACAACCGAAGTCATGCGCGGGATTACCGCACGCCAGTTGGGGCTACGCTGATGATAAACACAGAAGGCATGGTCGCTGAAACGGCAGCAAAAATCTATACCGACCTATGCGGACGAGCAGTGCCGCATGAGGCGGCGGCAGGGACCTATCCGCAGGCCCTATGGGACGCGCTGTCTGAAAATGGACTGCCGCTAGCTTGGGTCAGCGAAGATAATGGCGGGTTTGGCGCTGACTATGATGAAGTATTCGGCGCGATCTGGGTTTCGGCAGAGGCCGCATCCCCGGTTCCCTTTGCCGAGACATTGGTTGCCAACTGGCTGCTCGATCGGGCTGGGATTGCGATTCCCGAAGGGGCATCCACTTTCGCCCTTTTGGAGGGCAAGACAGCCAGCGTTCCATTCGCAAGCACAGCCGATCATGTGGCGGTCTATGATGCAGGCAAAAGCGAGATTGCCCTCTACAAAAGCGCTGATGTACCGGCAGGGGACATGCAAGCGCTGTCACCAGATGGCGATGTTCGCTTGGATTTCTCTGGCGCTACACCGGTCTCCCGCGCTGCAACCAACTTATCCCGCCGGGCCGTGGAGGCGCTGATCCTGACCGTCCGGGCCGTGCAAATGGCGTCCGCGATCGAGGCGGCACTCAACATGTCGATCGCTTACGTCTCCGACCGCGAGCAATTTGGTCGCCCTCTTTCCAAATTTCAGGCGATCCAGCATCAACTGGCCGTAGCCGCATCGGAAAGCGCCGCGGCGACCATGGCCGCAACGCAGGCTGCCAGCGCGCTCGCTCGCAACGCCGATGATCCGGAAAAAGCATGGCATGAGGCGGTGGTCGCCAAGGTCCAGATCGGTCATAGCGTAGAGGCTGTCACCGTGCCGTTCCATCAGGTACATGGCGCGATGGGCTATACGCAGGAATATGATCTGCACCATTTTACTCGCCGCCTATGGGCCTGGCGCGATGCGCTGGGTAACGAGCATCATTGGTCCAAAACACTGGGCGCTGAGCTTGCCGTAACGTCACCGGACCAGATTTGGAAGGGCGTGACAACCGGCGCCTGGATTGCTAGTTAACTAACCGATTAAACCGATTCTAGGGACGGCTCATATCGTCTCCAATCATTCCAACGCAAGAGGACCAATCGCATGAAAACACGCATCACAGAGCTTTTCGGCATCGAACATCCGATCATTCAAGGCGGAATGCACTATGTGGGATTTGCGGAACTCGCAGCAGCGGTTTCCAATGCGGGCGGCTTGGGGATTATTACCGCGCTTACTCAGCCTTCCGCCGAAGCTTTGGCCAATGAAATTGCCAAGTGCAACGACATGACCGACAAACCTTTTGGTGTGAACCTGACCTTCCTGCCGGTGGTCAATTCCCCCGACTATGAAGGCATGGTCAAGGCGATTATCGAAGGCGGCGTTAAAGTCGTTGAGACCGCTGGAAACAATCCTGTGCAAGTGCTGCCTGCGCTTCATGATGCCGGCATCAAGGTCATTCATAAATGCACCGCCGTTCGCCATGCTCTCAAAGCGCAATCCATTGGCTGTGATGCGGTTTCTGTTGATGGTTTCGAATGCGGCGGCCATCCCGGCGAAGATGATATTCCCAACATGATCCTGCTGCCCCGCGCCGCCGATGAATTGGACATTCCGTTCGTCAGCTCCGGCGGACAGGCCGATGCCCGTTCGCTCGTCGCATCGCTCGCCATGGGTGCAGAAGGCATGAACATGGGCACGCGCTTCATCGCAACAAAAGAAGCGCCGGTACACCAAAATGTCAAAGACGCGATTGTTGCCGCCAGCGAATTGGACACGCGCCTTGTAATGCGTCCGCTGCGCAATACCGAGCGCGTGCTGAACAACCCCGCGGTCGAAAAGCTGCTGGAAATCGAAAAAGAAAAAGGCGCCGATCTGCAATTTACCGATGTCATCGAGCAAGTGGCCGGCGTCTACCCCAAAATCATGCTGGAAGGCGACATGGATATTGGCGCATGGAGTTGCGGCATGGTTGCAGGCCTGATCAATGATATTCCGACCTGTAAGGAATTGATCGACGGCATCATGAAAGATGCAGACGAGATCATCAACGGTCGCCTCAAAGGCTTCCAAGCCGCCTGACCATGGAACCCTATCAACCGCTAAGCCGCTCCATTGCTGGCAAAAAAGCCATTGTAACCGGTGCGGCAAGCGGTATGGGCCGTGCCACGGCGCATCTGTTCGCGTCTGAAGGCGCGATTGTAGCCGTAACTGATCTCGATCAGGGGCGGTGCGACGCCGTTGTCAAGGAAATAGCGGCAGCCGGTTATAGCGGCTCCGCAGAGGCTTGGTCGCTGGATGTCAGCAATCCTGACATCATCAAGGCGGTGGTTACCGATATCGCGCAAGCCTTTGGTGGTATAGATATACTCGTCAACAATGCCGGCTTTGCCATTCCTGCGGATGTTGCTCTGGAAAGCTATGAGGATAGCTGGGAACCGACCCTTGCTGTCATGCTGGCGGCGCACCAGCGGATGATCCGCGCCGCACTGCCCCATCTCAAGGAAGCCGAGCATCCCCGGATAGTCAATATCGCGTCAACCGAGGGATTGGGGGCATCGCCGGGCAACAGTCCTTATGTTGCCGCCAAACATGGCGTGATCGGCCTAACAAAAGGCCTGGCGGTTGATCTCGGCCGTGACGGCATCACCGTCAATTGCATCTGCCCCGGCCCGATCCGCACCGGTATCACTGACGCGATTTCCGAAGAGCATAAAACCATCTATGCCAAACGCCGTGTAGCGCTACGCCGCTATGCCATCCCGGAAGAAGTTGCGCACATGACCCTGTCCTGCGTGCTACCGGCGGCAAGCTTTCTCACCGGTGCGATCATTCCAGTCGATGGCGGCCTCACGATCAAGAACGCGTGAAGCCCCCGGGATCACGCTCAGGGGCTTCCGCTTGTTTCTGATCATATCTGCGATTAACGCAATATCGCATTGCCGATCACCGCTCCGATAATGCCGCTGGTTATCCCAACCAATATGGCATCATTTCCAGACCGAACCCAGCGGTAACCGCGCGGTGCATTTGATAAACGGTAGGCGCGCGGATTGCTTATAACCCGGTAATTTACGGCATGGCGGCGATCAAAACGCTGCCCCTTGGTCCAGCGTTTCTGACTCACGACATGGCGTGTCTTGGCAACTTTCCGCACCGCATTATTTTTCACCGTTGTCGTTTTTGTAACAACGTGTTTTCCGTGCTTGTTAGTCGTCGTTTTCTTGACCGTCTTATGGGTCGCGGCCTCAGCCTGTGCGGTTACCATGGGCGATATGACCATTGTTGATGCAGCCAATATCATCAGAATCTTTTTCATCATAAACTCCTCTTCTACGCGGCGCCAACTGCGGCGTCAGCAACAGTTATGACGAATGGCTGTCGCAGAGATTTGTCGGATTTGGAGTTTATTGTATCAAATTGTCGTCAGGAAACAGAGTTGTTCATCTGGCAATCAGCTTGGCAGGACTGATGAACCTTTGAAGAACTAAAACATCTCAATCTGCCAGTTTTGACTGATTCGGACAAAAATACTGTTTATCCAATCATTATTGGTTTTTTAGCGAATTTCTGGCTATCTTTTACTTTAAAGATTGTAGCGTAATTTTCCAGTGTTAGGGGGTAGTGATGGCAGAAGCTTTTTACATGCGTGCCAAGCGGGTGGTTTCGGTAGGCATTGAAGAGACCTTGGATAAAGTCGAACGTGCTTCAGGAACTAGCCTGATGCGCCAGGCTATCCGCGAAGTAGATCATGCCATTGATAAGGTTCAGCGAGAGATTGACGACGCTACCGACCGAAAAGTGCAAGCCGCTAGCCAACAGCAATCCACGTTGAAGAACGCCAAACTATGGGGCGAAAAAGCTGTTTTCACCATATCGAAAGGCCGCGACGATTTGGCAGAAGGTGCCCTTTCACGGCAAATGGACCTGGAAGCACAATCGAAACGATTTGAAGACATCAAGGTCAGTTCCAAAAAAGAAGCAGAACGGCTCGGGGAATCCCTGACGGCGCTTAAAGCCCGTAGTGACGAGATGAATCAAGAGCTTGTCGAATTTGAAAAGGCTATCCGCGAAACACAATTAGGCGGGACAGAAAAGGCCGATTTTGAACGGTCCATCGAACGCAAAGTTGAAAATGCACAACGGACTTTTGACCGGTCCATGGGGCTGGTAGCGGAAGTTGAAGGTAGTAGCGTCGATAGCGCATTTGCCAAGAATGCGGCCGAGATTGATAAGCTGCAACGCGACTCAGAGATTGAAGAACGCATGGCCGCGCTCAAGAAATCAGCAAAGAGCAAAGGTAAATAGCCGGGATCGTGAGCAACGATTGAAAGGCGTTCAAGCGGTTAAATTCAGGTTGGGGCTGATCGAATCACAGACGCTATTGGTCGAATTATCAAATAGCGATAAGTGCTCGGGCGATAGCTTGTTAAAATGAAAATCGTTTCCGATGCCCTTCAACCGCAACGCTATCCCTTGCTGTTACCGATCATTCTTGTGGGTGGCAGCATATTGCTGTTCAAACTCGCTGGTCTTTACCCACTTTCGTCCCGTTTTGCGGAAGATATGGTCCGCAGCACTATGCAAATAATGCTCTGTATCGCTGTCATCGCATTGTTGAGACGGTTTGAGCTATTTGGCGCAACTGGGCTGAATAACCCTATCCGCAATTGGCCGCGAAACTGGCCGTTCGCTGTGGTGCCAATGGCATTAATAGGACTGATCAACCTATTATCTGTCGACTGGAATGCGCTTACCTTCGATGCTGTTCGGGTGACCGGATGGATTTACAACAGCCTTTCCACCGGGCTGTTTGAAGAAATATTGTTGCGGGGATTCTGTTTCTATTTTCTTTATCGCTGTTGGCAAGAGCGCAAGAACGTGGTCTTTCTGGCGGCAGTGGCCCAAGCGCTTATCTTTGGCATCGCCCATTTATCAAACTTGCAAAACGCACCTGTCGGTGATGTTGTGCCGCAAGTGATTTATGCGACCCTTTTGGGCATCGGCTTTGCTGGTATCACCGTCTATACGCAATCTATCTGGCCAACAATTGCGATCCACAGCTTCATCAATGCGATGGGCGATCTAGATAATTTCTTCGGTCCCGCAATAACTGATAGTGCGGGTGACGCATCGGGATATATTGTTGCGATCATGGTCATATTCTGCGTTGCCACCGTTCCGGGGCTCTATTTGTTACGACTGGGTCAAAAGCGACTCTTGGTGGATCCTTGAGCCAGTCTTACGACTGGCTTATTCGCCATATTCATCATGCCGCTTGTCCCAATACATCTCTCCCTTCGGCCAGCCTTCGGGTACGACTTCCCAAGGTTCCTGACGGCCATAAGGTGTGAGATCGAGCCAAGTCCAATGACTGCCCAAATGTTCGACACCGCGCTGATCCGTATAATAGGTGCGGTAAATATTATCCCCTTCGCGCAGAAAAACACTGGCGACGTGATTCTCTCCTTCCTCGTTCGTGGCGTTGAAGTCATAGTTGAAATCGCTGCCGAAGGATGAAACCCACGGCAGATCCCAACCCATTCTCTGCTTATATCGCATAAGCTTTTCCAACGGTGCACGCGATATAAGCACAATAGATGTATCCCGTGCATGCAGGTGGGCCGGATGGGACATGGCGTCCGTCACCCATGAGCAACCAGGGCAACCGGCCTCGGCATCTGGTGCAAACATGAAATGATAGACAATGAGCTGTTTTCGATCATCAAACAGATCCAGCAAGCTGACCGTGCCATCTTCGCTCTTGAACGCGTAGTCTTTCTCCACTTTCACCATCGGCAATTGCCGTCGCATCGCGTTAATCGCGTCCTGCGCTTTGGTCAGTTCCTTTTCTTTCACGCGGAGCTTTTCAATGGCGGCCTGCCAATTTTCCTCGGTGACAATATCCGGGTGCGCTTGATCTCCCATTTGATCCTCCCAATTCATAACATTGTTGAGAAACCAATATTAGCATATCTGGACGAGTCAGACGATTCCTTGCCCTTTAATCCGTCCGGACATTTTTCTGCGCGGCAATATTTGCTTTCAGTTCAAACACATCGGGCCGTGCATAATGACCTGCTACATCCATATCGAACTTACCGCGCGTCCGGTCGTCCAAATCGATTTCAGCGGTTAGCAAAGTCTCTTCGCCAAATATTGGCCCAGCCAGTAGCGCGCCTGACGGCGCGACAATGCAGCTGCCGCCATTGATCAAAACCACATCGGGATCATTGCCTTGGGTCGCATCAAATTGCTCTACGCCTAACCCGATCATCCCGCGTTCCAAATATTGGCAGGCAGAAAGAACAAAGGCGCGGCTTTCCAGTGCGATGGTCTGCATGGTCGGCAGCCAGACCGGGCGATCATCTACGGTAGAGACACAATAGAAATCAGGCTGCGCGTCATAATAATAGCTGCGTAGCAGCGGCATGTAGTTTTCCCAGCAGATCGCGCTCACCAATCGCCCAACGCTGCTGTCCATTACCGGCAGGTCACTGCCGTCACCCTGTCCCCAGATCAGTCGCTCCATCGCGGTGGGAACCAGCTTGCGGTGGACGCCCAGCAGCGAACCGTCGCGCTCAAAACTGAAAGTCGAACAATAAAGCGTCGCGCCTTTTCGCTCGATCACGCCAACAACCGCCGCCAGATCATTGGCCGCGATCGCCTCACTGAGCGTTTCAAATTCCGGGGAATCCAATGCGATTGCATTGTCCGAATAGAGCCGGAACAATTCCCGCCCCGCATCGTTTCGGGATCCCACCCGAACGCCAAAATCCACACCCTTTGGATAGCCGCCGATAAAGGCTTCCGGAAACACGGCGAGATCGCTTTTCGCTGTCTTCGCTTTCGACAGGAGATCGGCAAATTTCATCAATGTAGTCGGCGTATCAAACGGATCGGATCCGGCCTGAACCACCGAAACGATACGACCTTTGGAATTGCTGCTCACGATCGGACCTCTTTCTGACTTACGGGTTATCCCATATCGCCAGAACAGAGCGCAGCGCAGTGACAAATGCAAGTGGCTGGTCGAGCATCAAATGGTGCTCTGCCTTGGGGACTGCAATCATCGGAATATGGCTTCCACCCAATTCGCGCAAATAGGCCGCACTATCGCCATCGAACAATTTGCTATTTTCGCCATAGATAATTGCTAGCTGGTGGGGCAAATCGGCAATCCGCTGCGGTGCCTGCATCCATTTGGCTTGATCATTTTCACTGCGATGAAAAACTTTGGGATTGAACTTCCACGTCCAGCCACCCTCGGCCTGGCGCATGCTGTGATAGGCCATATAGTCGAGCAGAAAAGGCGTTTGCACTTCCTGTGGCGGGGCCAGGACAAAACGTCCGCGCGCCGTCTCATAGTCGGGATAGACATTGGTTGGCCGGTCCGACTTGCCGGACCCCGGAGGTCCTCCACCGCCCTTGAAATGGGCTGCCAACTTTTCCGGCCGCATGATCATCAAATCGCAGATGATCAGACCGCCAAATCGATCGCCTGCCAGTTCCATAGCGGTAAGCGCTACGCCGGAGCCGAAGCTGTGCGCGATGATTTTCGGCTTCACCGGGCCGGAAAACAGATCTAGCGCATCAGCAAGTGCGACCATATCTTCGGCACGCTGCGCGCCTTCAAATACTGCGCCAATTTCGCTTTCGCCCATGCCGGCAAGATCATAGACGATAATGTCATATTGCTCGGCAAGAAACGGGGCGATAAAAGCAAAGCAGCGCGCATGCGCCAGAAAACCGTGGGTCAGGAGCAACGGCGGATTGCTGCGTTTCCCCCAGCGGAAATAATGGACTTTTTGTCCGCTGACCTCAACACTGGCCTCCTCACGCGGGACGTCCAGTGCCGCAGTAAACCAGGATGGCAAATCATGCTGATCAGCCCAAAGTTCGACAATATCTGAGCTGCCCGTCGCAATAGAATCAGACAACCGCAATTGCCTCGATTTCAATCATTAGATCGGGCGACGCCAGCGCCGCGCAACCGATCAAGGTGAAAGCCACCTGATTTTCGCCAAGAAACGCGAGTATCTCCGGGAAAGCTTCCGCGCCCTTTTCTTCCGTATAGTCAACGATGAAAGCGCGTGCAGAAACGATATTTTCCGGTCCAGCGCCGGCCGATGCTAACGCCTTGCCGAGATTGCTACTCGCCATCCGCGCCTGTTCGGCCAAGTTATCCGGCGCCGGATCGCCACCTGGTGTCCAGGCCACCTGCCCAGAAATAAAGATCATCTTCCCTGGAGTACAAGTCGTGACTTGCGAATAGCCCATCGCGCCGGCATCCGGCAACGTATCAGGATTGATCCGCTCGATATCAGCCATGACTATTCACCTTTCCAATCAGGTTTGCGTTTCTGGGCAAAGGCCAGCGATCCTTCTTGCGCGTCCTTGGACATAAACACGGGGCCGGTAATTTCTGCCTGCTTCTTCCACGCTTCTTCGCTGGTCCAATCATAGCTTTCGTTAATGATTTTCTTGGTCGCTTTTAGCGCCAGAGGACCATTGGCCGCGACCGTGGCGGCCAGTTCAATCGCCGCGTCCAGCGCCGGGCCATCGGTCAAGCGATTGACAAAGCCGACATCATAGGCGCGCTGGGCATCCATGAAATCGCCCGTGAGTGCCATTTCCATGGCGATGCGTTTACCAACAACCTGCTGCAGCTTGATCACGCCGCCCGCTGCCGCGACAAGCGAGCGCTTCACTTCCGGAATACCGAATTTCGCTTTGCTGTTCGCAACACACAGATCACAGGCCAAAGCGAGTTCCAGTCCGCCCGCCAATGCGTAGCCTTCGACAGCTGCGATAATGGGTTTTTCCGGGCCCTTTTCGGTAATGCCGCCAAAGCCATAGCCTTTCACAGACGGTGTTTCACCGCGCAGGAAACCTTTCAGATCCATACCGGAGCAGAAGGTTCCGCCTGCGCCCGTGATGATGCCGGCGTTGAGGCTGTTATCATTATCAAGCTGCTCCATCGCTGCGTGAATGCCTTCGGCGGCTGCCTTGGTCATCGCGTTCTTGGCTTCGGGCCGGTTGATGGTGACGATGATGAAACCGTCCTGAATATCTGTGAGCACTTCTGACATGTTGATCTCTCCTTTAAATCCTAATCAAATAGCAAGCTGGCCAATTTCGACCGTTGGTAGGCAGCGTCACCAATAAGCGCGCCATCAAATATGGCCTTGCGCCGGTGCAGCTGTGCATCGCAATCATGGGTAAAACCAAATCCACCGTGAAATTGAATTGAGCGATCGGCCGCCCGGCTATAACTGCTATGCGCCTGTGCCGCTGCCATACGGACAGCCACTTCACCGCGGCCTTGCTCGCCCCAACTATAGGCCGCGCTATATAGGTGCGTCCGGGCTTTTTCATATTCGACATAATTGTCGACGGTGGGATGTTTGAGCGCTTGAAAGCTGCCGATAATCTTGTCGAACTGCTTGCGGGTTTTGAGATATTCCAGCGTATAGTCAATCACCGCCTGCGACCCGCCACACATTTCGGCAGCCTGGATCAAACCTGCGGCAAGTTCTATCTTTTCGATCGTTTCACGTGTCCGGCTAGCATCAAACAGGGCATCTGCCGGGATCGCCACGTCATCCAGTGTCAGTTCAAAACTGCGTGCGGTTTCGTCGATTATCGACTCCCGCCGCAATGTGCCCTCACCGATCGCGCTCCGTTCGATCAGGGCAAAGCGAACATTGCCATCGACCTTTACCGAAGCGATGATCAGTTCTGCACTGTCCGCCCATCGGACCAGCTGCTTCTTGCCAGACAGGACGATGCTGTCGCCATCCAGCTTGCCAGAACAAGTGATATTGGCGAGATCCCAATCGCCGCTATCTTCGGAAAGCGCCAAAGTTGCCGCGCAACCGGCAGCTATCCTGGGCAACCACTCCGCCTGCTGGGCCTCGCTGCCGCCCGCGAGCAGCGCCTGTGCGGCCAATGTCGTGGTGCCAAAGGGCGTGCTCATAAGGTTGCGCCCCATTTGCTCGGCAATCGGGACCACTTCGGCCATGGACAGGCCTACACCCTCGTGTTTCTCCGGGATAGCGATAGCCAGCCAGCCGAGCTCGCCAATCTCTTTCCAAACGTCTGGATCATAGCCCAGATCGTCGTCGATCAGCGCCCGAACCTTGTCCATAGGTGACTTGTCGCGGCAGAAGTTGGTGGCGACATCCATCAATTCAATTTGCTCTTCGGTCGTGCCGATATTGCCTAGATTATCCATTTTTCGATCCTGACCTATCGCGTTTTGGGGAGGCCAAGCGCATGCTCGGCGACGATGTTGCGCTGGATTTCGGACGTGCCGCCACCGATGGTCGCGGAGAAGCTGTTGAGATAGCTGCGGTGCCAATAGCCGTCATCCACGGCATTTTCATCGCCGACATAATAGCCCGCCTTGGTCCCCTGAAAGCCCAGCGAAAATTCGGTCAACTCCCGGATCAATTCGGTCCGCGCCAGCTTGTTCATCAGCGGCAAGCCCATCGGCTTGTCCTGCATTAATTGCGGCATCCGGCGCCGGGTATTGTTGAGATTAAGCGCCTGAATATCGATCATATATTGTGTCATCTTGTCGCGCATCACCGGATCATCAAGCAGCGGTTTGCCGTTGCGCATCGAATTTTTCGCCAGCTCGACAATCTGCATCACGTCCAGCTCCTTGACGAAATAGCCACCGACCGGTTTAACCTTGGCGCCACGCTCATATTCCAGCGTCTTCATCGCCATCGACCAGCCATTGCCCTCGCCACCAAAGAGGCAATCGGCGGAAATGCGCGCGTCGCTAAAGAAAGTCTGCACAAAGCCATATTCGCCGGTCAGCTTCTTGATCCGGCTCGTGCTGATCCCGTCAATCTTCATCGGATTAAGGAAGAAGCTAAGCCCCTTATATTTATTCTCCGCTTCAAAATCGGTCCGCGCCAGCAGGATCATATATTTTGCGCGGTCGCCCAGCGAGGTCCAGATTTTCGATCCGTTGAGGACATATTCATCGCCCTCTTTCACCGCTTTCAGCTGCGCATTGCCCAGATCACTGCCATGCTCCGGCTCGGAAAAGCCCTGACACCAGATATCTTCGGCCGTGAGCATGCCCTTAATATAGGTCTGCTTCTGCTCTTCCGACCCGAGATCGAGGATCAGCGGCCCGGCCCAACCGTTGCCAATCGCGTTGATCATAATCGGCGCGTCGTATTTTTTCATCGCCCGGGTGGCCACACGCTGATATTCGCTGTGCATGCCGCCGCCGCCATATTCCTTTGGCCAGCTGGCCCCGAGAAATCCTGCTTCGTACACTTTGCGCTGCCAATCGCGCAGGAAATCAAACTGCTGGTCCGTCGACACTTCCATGAAAGTCAGCGGCAGCATGAAGCCGGGATCGCGAACGGTATTTTCCTTGAACCATGCATCGGCGGCGTCGCCAAATTCCTTTAACTCGGCTGCGCTGGGTTTGTCGGCCATGATGTCGCTCCTAAAAAACGTCTCTTATCAATAGGGTCAGTGGCAGAGCCTGCTGCCCTGCGATATCCTTAAAATCAATAGCTGGTTAATTGAACGATTAAATTCCAAAAAGCAATGGCCGGTTACCTACAGCGGAGAGAGAAATGGCTATCGAACAGAAACATGTTATGTGCCGCGCGTGTCACGCCCATTGCGGATTAATTGTCGATTTTGAGGACGGCGTTCCGGTCAAAACCCACGGCGACAAGAATAATCCCGAGTTCGAAGGCTATAGCTGCATCAAGGGGCGCCAACTCGCCAATTATCACAGTTTCGATACCCGCCTGCTGACTAGCTATAAGGGTATGAAGCACGGTCAGAAAGAAGCCGTCAGCTGGCGCACTGCCGCCAAAGAAATTGCCGAACGGATAGAATCGATTGTCGCCGAACATGGCCCCGATAGTGTGGCATCCTATGTCGGAACCTTCGGCTATAATAATCTCAATGGCCATGCTTTCATGCTGGCACTGATGGAGGCCATTGGTTCGACCTCAGTCTATGACAGCGTCACCATTGATCAGCCCGGCAAGGGCATTGCCCGTGCGCTGGTGGGTCCATGGTTGGCAGGGGCCCCGCGGGTCGGCGACTGGGATGGCCTGATGCTGGTCGGCACCAATCCGGTCGTGTCAATGAACGGCGGACTGGGCATGAACCCGGCCAAGAAACTGCATGATGCCAAGAAGCGCGGGATGCAGCTGATCGTTATCGATCCGCGCAAGACTGACAGCGCACGCCAGGCCGATTTGCACCTGCAATGCCGCCCCGGCGAAGACCCGGTGATCCTTGGCGCCATTGCCAAGGTGGTGATTGAAGAAAAACTTTATGACGAGCAATTCGTCGCCAACGATGTCGATGGTTTCGACGCCCTGAAAAAGGCGGTCGCCCCATTCGACCCGGCTCTCGCCGCCCAGCGCGCCGATGTGACGGCAGAGGAAATCGTGCAGGCCGCGCGCATGTATGGCAGCTGGAAAAAAGGCAGCATCAGCGTCGGCACTGGCCCCAATATGGCGGGTGGCGGCAATATCACCGAATATCTCAACTTGTCGCTGACATCGATCATGGGGCACTGGCTGCGCGAAGGTGATATTAATCGCCGCAGCGGCGTGTTTATGAAACCTGCCCCGCCGGTTGCCGCTTCTCCCGGGCCGATGGATGCCTGGGGCTTTGGTCGCAAGCTGCATAGCCGCGATCTCGAACAGAGCATTTCGGGCATGCCGACCGCCGCGCTACCTGATGAAATCCTCACGCCGGGTGATAAGCAGGTGAAGGCGCTGATCTGCCTTGGCGGCAATCCGATGCTCGCTTGGCCGGATCAGCTTAAAACATTCGAGGCGATGAAGGCGCTAGACCTGCTCGTCTGTCTCGACCCGCGTATGTCCAAGACGGCAGAGCTGGCCGACTATGTCATCTCACCCAAACTCCACTATGAAGTCCACGGCAACACCGCAGCTCCAGAACTTTATGGTGGCTTTGGTGCCGGCTGGGGTTTTGAAAATAACTATGCGCAAGCGAGCCTGCCAATCATGGAATCGCCGGAAGGATCAGACCTGTGCGAGGAATATGAATTTCTCCACACGCTCGCCAGTGAAATGGACAAGCCGCTCAAGATCAAAAGCTTCGCCTTGGTGTCGCATCTTGAGGAGCGAGAGGAAAAGGCCACGACGTTCGAACCGGGCGAGACGCCTGATCCGATCACAGCGTGGAGTGCCGCGCTTAATGGCTCTCCCGTTCCCGTCGCCGATATCTATGCTGATCCCGAAGCACAAAAGGGCAAGATTGTCGACGCGCAAGCCTTGATGGTCCAACCCAAGCCCGCCGACTGGGAAGGCAAGCTGTCGGTCGGCAACGCCGCGATGATGGAAGAGCTAGCAGGCTATGCCGAGCGCCTTGGTCAACCGGTCGAAGAAACTGCCTTCCCGATGCGGATGATTGGCCGGCGGATGACCGAGATTCACAACAGCAACTGGCATGAAGATCCGGTGCAGCGCAAACGCGTGCCGCACCATCCTGCTTTCATAAATCCGGAAGATATGGCGGCCCTCGGTTTGATCGAAGATCAACCGGTGGAGGTGGAATCCGCGCGCGCTTTCATCAGCTGCGTGGCCAAGGCGGACAAGACGGTCAAGCCGGGCTGTGTGTCGCTCCCCCATAGCTGGGGCACCAATCCGGATGAGAAAGAGGATCCCCTCGGCGCTGGCGGCAATACCGGCAGACTGTCTTTCAACGACCGCGACTTTGACAAGCGCACCGGCATTCCGCTGATGAGCAGCATTCCGATCCGCGTACGGGCGAAACAAGAAGCGCTCGAAGCCGCCGAATAATCCCATAAAGGAACCTTCATGACCAATGCTCTTTTCGATCTCACCGGCGAAGTGGCCGTCATCACCGGCGCCGGACGCGGCATTGGCGAAGGCATGGCCAAGACGCTGGCCGATGCCGGTTGCAACGTGGTGTGCGCCTCACGCAGCATCGCCGAAATTGAGTCGGTCGCCGACGCGATTAACGCGAGCAACAGCAGCGGGCGGGCCATTGCCCAAGTCACCGATGTCACCAGCGCCGAGGATATGGACGCGCTGGCGCAGCGCGCGGTTGATGAATTTGGCCGGCTCGATATCTGGGTCAATAATGCTGGCGGTTCGCTGGTCTCCGCGCCCCTGACGGAACTCGACGAAGCGGAATGGGACAAGACGTTGGCGGTCAACCTGACCTCGGTCTTTCACGGCGTCCGCGCCGCCTGCAAGCATTTTGGCGAAGGCAGCCGGATCGTCAACACCAGCTCCATGGCCGGACAAGACCCCTTCCCCGGCAGCGGCCATTATAGCGCGGCCAAGGCCGGCGTGCTGATGCTGACCAAAACGCTCGCCCATGAACTGGGCCCCAAGACTCGCGTCAACGCCATCCTGCCCGGCTTTGTCCCGACCGAGACGGTGAAAAAAGCGCTGAGTATGACGGACGAGGATTTTGTGGGATTTGAAGATACGCTGGGCCTGCCCGCTGGCCGATTGGGGACGCCGCAGGATATTGGGGCGCTAACGCTTTACCTGTGCGCGCCCGCGTCGGAATGGGTGACGGGGCAGTGTATCAGGATTGCCGGGACGCCTTGAAGGGGCTCTGGTTGCTTCATCCTGCCAGCGGTCATATTTCCCGTGGACAAAAGGTAAGAGCAGTCGTTCGCGAGCAAAGAATCATCTTACTTTCCATCTGTAAAACTGCCCCCGCCACTCATCGTCTGAATTGAGCCGATCATATCGTTTGCGAGTCTATTGCCACTTTTTCTAGCATCGACCCATTGTTTGTTCGTCATACAGACCTTGCGCTTGCTCGCAAGTTTACCAATAATGGATTCAGTGCGACATCTCACAAATTCCGGATGACGTCTGTCTGTAATTTTCTCAGTTTCAGCTAATTCTTCGGTAGATTTGTCAGCTTCATTGGTCACATTCAACTGTGTTGCGCCCGCCGTGCTGGACAAAGCACCAACGACAACCAATATGACTGCCTTGTTTACAATGCCTTTTGACAATGCTGAAAATTTCTTCATCTTTTAAATTCCCCACCAAAGTTATCGCTACATGCTATAGCATAATCTTTCAAAGATCAAAAAACGTCCAAGATTCAATAGTTGCGGGACAATTTCTGAATGATGCGGAATATATTCAATTCCGCATTTATTGGAATTATTATACTTTTATAATCGTTCGGATCTACTTTTGGTTCTTCAATGGCGACTTTTGCGTGCAACGCAAAGTTCAACATCAGAAACAAAAAGGGCCCCGGAACCAATCCGGAGCCCTCCTAATTTCGCTATGGTTTCAGCCTATCCAACCACAATCATCGCCAGCGACCGCGCAATCAGTGCAGGCGTTTCGATGCCGTCAATTTCCACCGTGACATCATAGGTCATCAGCCAGCGGCCCGGCTGCTTTTCCACCGCATCCACCAGCACATGGCGCGCGCGGACTTTGGAGCCGGCGCGGACGGGGTTGAGGAAGCGGACCTTGTCATAGCCATAGTTGATGCCCATCACCGCGCCTTCGAGGCCCAGAGTGCAGCCATAGGACATGGCTGGCATCAAAGAAAGTGTCAGCAGGCCATGGGCGATGGTGCCGCCAAAAGGTGTGTCTTTGGCTTTCTCTTCGTCAATATGGATGAACTGGTGATCTTCGGTGCAATCGGCAAATTTGTTGATCCGGTCCTGACTGGCTTCAAACCATTCGGACACGCCCACTTCTTTGCCTTTCCAACTGTCGAGTTCGCTTGCATTAATTACTGGCATATTTCTTCTCCTATTTGGGGGTCTTTTAGCCCTTCATGACTTCCTGCATCCGGCGGAAAAATTTGCCGCCCTGTCCGCCGCCATTGGCATATTCCTGCATACCGGATTCGTCGAGAATCTGGTCGATATTCTCGGCAATGGATTCCGCGCTGCGTTTTTCAACCGGCAGCCAGATGCCTTCGGTTTCGAGAATTTTTGCAGCTGCATAGCCGCCAGCACCAGCCGTCAGGATGGTCTTGGATGGCGCGCCATCACTGCACAAATAGACCACAGCAGGTGTAACAGCTTCGGGCACCAATGCTTTCAAAGCCTCTTCCGGCATAATGTCTTCGGTCATGCGGGTGGCCGCGACCGGAGAGATACAGTTGGTGTGAATGCCCTTGCCTGCGCCTTCCTGATGCAGGCTGTTCATCATGCCGACCAGCGCTAGTTTCGCAGCGCCATAATTGACCTGACCAAAATTGCCGTACAGGCCTGTTGATGACGTCGTCATCACGATCCGGCCATATTGGCGCTCGCGCATATGATCCCACAGAGCCTTGGTACAGTTGGCACTGCCGGTCAGGTGGACATCCATCACAAACTGAAAGTCTTCCATGGACATTTTGTGGAAGCTCTTATCGCGCAGCACGCCGGCATTGTTGACGAGAATATCGACATGGCCCCATTTGGCGATGGCATCGGCGACCATTTTCTCCACCGCAGGCATGTCGGTGACGCTGCAACCCGCGGCCATCGCTTCGCCACCTTCAGCTTCGATCTCTGCTACCACTTGTTCAGCCACGGTAGCGGAACCGCCGGTACCATCACGCGCGCCGCCAAAATCATTGACGACAACTTTTACGCCACGCCGTGCCAATTCCATAGCATGCTGTTTGCCGAGCCCTGCACCGGCACCGGTGACAATGGCTACGCGATCATTAAATTCTACTGTGCTCATGGGGTTTTCGCCTCTCGCTTTTCATTGGGATGAATTAATTGCGCCGATGGATGCGCAATCAAGTCAAGCGAGTCAAGCCAAGGAGCGTAGATTCACGAGCTGATTATTTGGCGGTTTTCCTGCGACCCTTGCCTGCCGTAGCGGCAGAACCCGTCAGGCGCTTTTTAGGTTTTTTCGCAGCGGGTTTTTTGGCGCTCGTCTTTTTCGCCGCCGCCGCGCTCGCTTTCTTCGCCGCGACCATCAGTGCCTTCATGCTTTTCTCGGCGAAATCGACATACGTCGCCGGATCAGGTAGCATTTCACGGCACGCTGTGATCGTCAGCATGACGTCTCCGTGATAGCTGGTGACGATATGGAAAACGCCCATCCCGTCGGTCGGTAGTCCCATGCCAAAGCTGCGTTTCAGTTCGGCGCCCGCAAAATACATCGAGACCGGCGGCCCCGGTACATTGGTCACGACCGTGTTCATCTGCGGTGCGACGGTCTGGCCCAGCCCCATGCGCGCCGCGAGCTTCGTCGCGGCAGCGGTGAGGCCAGCGGGCATAGCCCCGCTTAATTCCATCAAGGTCCGCGCGCCGACGGCTTCTACCATTTCCTTGGAACGATTGGTTTCCTTCGCGACAAATTCAAGCCGTTTTGCGGCGTCCGCAATATGGGTGCCTAGACCAACAGTCATCATCGACACCTGATTTCCACCAGCCGCTTCGCCATTGTCATTGCGAACCGAAATCGGCGCGCCTGCCTTCAGTGTGATGTCCGGCAACTCGCCTTTGCTCTCCAGATAGGCACGCATCGTTCCACCAACCACGGTCAGCATCACATCATTCACCGTGACACCGGGGAAGGCGGTACGGATGGTCTTGATATCGGCCAGCGGGAATATCTTGCCATCGAATACACGATGCGGGGTTAGCCTTTCGCCAAAGCGGGTCTTGGGAACACCGGTTGCTGCGTCTTTTTGCTGTTTATTCTCTTTTGCGAAATCAAACATCCGCTTCGGGACCGGAAGCAGTTTGCCCAGCGTTTGCAAACCGCGCACCGGATTGGCAATGTTATTGACCTGCGCCCGCATCAGCAAATTGAGGTCTTTAGGCTTGGGTTCCGGCCGCCATTTATGGTCCCATTCTCGCGGTTTCATTTTTGCATCCAGATCATGCAACGCCAAAGTCATCTGCAGTCCCGATTGGCCATCCATTGCAGCGTGATGAAATTTGTGCAGCACGGCAAAACTACCCTGGGGAATGCCCTCGACATTCTCAAGCCCTTCAATAACGGTAAATTCCCAAAGCGGGCGATCCATGTCCAAGGGCCGAGCATAAATCCGTGCCGCCTGAATACATAGCTGACGCCAGTCACCGGGTTGCGGCAGCGCAATGTGACGGACATGATATTCAAGATCGAAATTCTCATCCTCAATCCAATAGGGATGATCGAGATCCAGTGGCACACGCACCAGTTTCTGGCGGAATATCCGAGCGCCGTCCAACCGGCCTTCGACATAGTTTAATATGTCCTTGAAGCCGACTTTACCGCCGGGCGCTGTTGATGGATCATATATTAGCAGCTGTCCGATATGCATCGGTGTGTTGCGTGTCTCCGTATAGGCAAACATCGCATCAAGCGCACCCAATTGTTCCATGATCATCCCCCTCTAACGAGTCTTGTTTAGAGGACCATAAGTGAGATTGGTTAAAGAAGCGAATCCGTTAAGCTTGGGATCAATCTAGTTGCTTAAAGAGGCTTCGCTGCGGAACAGGCGAGTCATCTTGTCGAGCAGACCGCCGGCAACGGATCGTCCTGTCGCTGAAATCTCTACACTGCCCGGGGTCACTTGCAATGCCGCACCATCCTTATAGACTTTTTTGGAAGCGATAAGCCGAACCCGATATAGAGCGCTGCGAGGGCGCAGGATATTCTCGTCTTTATCTGAGGCGATCGGACCGCCATTGACGGATGCCAATATAGGTTGATCCAACCGCTCGACCGCATTGGTTGATTTTGCGACCAGCTTGGCGGCTCGAGACGGTTGCACCGGATCATCAGGCACGAAACGTCCACGCGCGTCTTTCGCGATCCGCCAGATATCCTCTTCACTCACATAGGCCTGAATATCATAGTCATCCGATGTTACGACAAAAGCGATCGTCTCCGCGCCGCCGAGCCAGCGACCGCTGTGAATATCGGGCGGCAGGTCCGTCACGATCCCGGATATCGGCGCGCGCAAGATGAGCCGCTCGCTGCGCAATTCCAGTCCGGCCAATTGATCCTGTTCCTGTTTGAGTTGCCGCTCCAGCACCATGCGGTTGGACAAATCAATATTATCGGCTGCGCCTCGCCCAAATTGCAGTTGCAGATTGGCAATTCGGACCTTGGCTGCTGCAATAGACTGTTCCAGTTCCGGTGCGGACAGTTGCAACAACGGTGTCCCCGCCGTCACACGCTGACCATTTTCGACAAAGATTTTTTCGACCTTGCCCGGATCACCAGCCACAATCGGAGACGCACCAATCGGCGTCAATACAGCCGGGGCGCTGATATTTCGGTCGAGCGGTAAGACGCAGAGCAGCAAAGCGATGCCGGTTCCGATCAACAGCAAGCGGGTCCTTGATGTTGCTAATATCCGCCCTTTCATGCTCGCCCACACTTTGAACTCGGCTACGACAGGGCGGGCGATAAACACAGCAATCTCAACCACAAACAGAATGACGCCAAGGAGTTTGAAGAAGAGCGTATAGACCAACAGCGCGATACCGATGAACAAGAACAGTCGGTAGATCCAGGTCAACCACGCATAGACGATCATCCCCCGCCGCAATCTATCGGGCACCTGTTCCGGCGCTTCGTCACCCAAAGCGAACAATATCTCACGCAGCCGCCAGCGGCCTAATGCAAAGGCGCGCGGTTGCAGGTTGGGAACGCCGAGCCAATCCGACAGCACATAATAGCCATCGAAACGCATGAACGGATTGAGGTTGATCGCCAGACTCATCACCCAGCTGGTCGTGGCGAGGATGAAGGCGACGCTGCGGAGCATTCCATCGGGCAACAGCACCCAGGCCATGGTCGCGAGACCTGCGATCATCAACTCGACTGTGACCCCGGCACAATCGATCATCAGCCGCTGCTTGCGCGAGGTCAGCCGCCACGCGCCAGATGTGTCGGTATAAAGGACCGGCATCATAACCAGAAAGCTGACCCCCATGCTCGGTATACGGCAACCGAAACGGGTCGCGGTATAGGCGTGACCCAATTCGTGGAGTATCTTGATCGCAAAAAGGCCGAGGCCATAAGCGATCAAGCCTTGCCAGCTAAAGAAGTAGAGGAACGAGGCGAGGAAGCTATCCCACTGACGGGCGACCAAAAACAAGCCGGTGAGCGCCAGTAAGGCGAAGAAGGTCAAGGCTGGATAGGACCAGAGCGGCGCGACTTTATCGATGGTCCGCTCAAGGAAAGCGGCCGGTTTGACGATCGGGATGCGGATGAAAAGATAATTATCCAACATCCATTTCCACCACATTTTTTTGGCGGTTTTCCGCTGTTCCGTGAAGCTGGCCACGGTGTCGCCCATCGGCGTTACGGTCAGGCTGTTGGACAGCGAAAATTCCACCACACGGCCAAAAGCGTCGTTGATTTCTTCTTCTTCCAGTCCTTCGCTGACGAGATCTTCATTGACCTTGGCCAGATCGCCCGAGGCCCAGCGGGAGAGGATGCGATATTCGATTCTGCCCAGTTGAAAGAACAAATGCCGGACCGGATCAAACAATGTCCAGCTCGGCGCGCCTGTCACGAGCGAAGCGCCCGGTTCAATCCGCAGCTCTTGGCGGAGTGGCGGTAGGAGAGGCCGGTCCGGTTCGGCAGGCCCGTCTGATACCGTGGCGGTCATAGCCCGATCGTTTGTCTGAAGCTCGCTATCGGACGTTTGAGCAATGAATAGGCGAGCGGCACCCATTCGCCATAAAGCTTGGCCGTGCCGCGTGACCCAATACGTGGGCTGTCAGAGGTCGGTTGAGCCGTCACCGCAAACGCCAATATGCCTTCGGCGGTCTGCCGCGCCTGATAGCTGGCATATTCTACCTTGCCCTCAATCGCCCACAGCGGCTGCGCATCGAGCCAGACTTTCACGCGCGATCCGCGATCCAGCGCCATTTGTTCGGCTGCCGGCAAATCAATGCGCAGAGCGATTTTACCGGGATCGGCAACCTGCAGGATCGGATCGCCGACATTGACCGCACGCCCTTCCCAATCGCGGCGATCGCTGTAAATCGCCATGCCCGCACGCGGGGCCTTGATCTGGGAAAGCCCCATCACATCACTGGCAAAATTATAGTCCGCCTGCGCCAGTTCATATTCCGCACGCAGGGTCGCAATCTCGCGGGTTTCGTCATCTTCGCCAAAAGCGGTACTGGTCGAGCGATCCACCCGCGCCTTGGCCACCGCCAGTTTTTCCTGCGTGAGTTTGAGCTCGTTCGACAGCTTCACATCATCAAAGGAGACGAGCAACGCGCCTTCCTCCACCGCCGCATTGGGTGCCACATGAATGCGCGATATCACGCCGGAAAAAGGCGCTGCGACCATGAACGGACGGGCCGCCACCACTTCCACCGGGGCCAGCGCGGTCATGCGGACCGGGAAGAGTGCAATCACCAAAAGCGCAACCGCGACACCAATTTTCTCCTTGCGGCCAAAACGACCGAGCCGTTTCACCGGCTTGTCTCCGGTCAGTGCCCGCCAACTATGTGAAACAGTTTCGGATATGCGCGTCAGCCGAAAATTCTCGCCTTCGCGAAATGGGACCTCCCGCATCACCAAAAGTCCTGCGAAAAGCTTGTCCTCACTGTCGAGCAGCGGTTGCCAGCGGCACTCGCTATAGGGATATTCCGCAAGCGCCGGATCATCGCTCATCGCGCCAAGAGTAAAATCATGGGGCCGATCCAGACCATCTGTTCCGGCGAGCTTCGCAATCAGCTTTTCAATCGCCTGAATCAGCGGCGCGTTGCGGTCTACCGATGATATGCTGGAGGCGCAGACAATGTGATAGTCATCGCCAATACGCGGCTGACGTGCGATAAACATCTGCTCATAAGGCAGGATACGGCGCATTTCATTGGCGACATGATAATGGAGTTCGGCCACACCGGGTTGGCGACGCACTTCGGCCTCAAATTGCAGCAGACTTGCGAGCATATTGGCATCGCCCGACAGCGGCGCTGCTCCCGAGGCTACAGGCAATATCGCGATGGGTGCGCCTTGGGAATCAGGAGGGCTGACGGCCATCGGCTTTTGCTGCTGTTGTCATTTTCTGCTCGTCCCGTTTCCAGTTTTGTACTCCGCACTTGATGCGGAGCCTAGGATGGCTGTCACGCCCGTCTACCCTGCGCTCCGCATCAAGTGCGGAGCACGTTGCTCTATTCCTCTACTGTTTGTTCCAATGCCTTTTTCGGCGATTTCGCTGTGGAAGCATTCGCGGCCACCTTTGCGTTCGGCTTCACAAACACGCCGGTCCCGCTCATGCCGGGCAGAATAAGGCTTTCGGTTTTATCGACACTACCGGTGACCCGAATTGTCTTGCTCACCGGATCAACCGAAGCGCCAAGCCGCGTAATCTGACCTGTCACATCCGCGCCGGTTTCGTCTATCTTGAAGGTGAAATCCGCGCCGGGGCGCAGCCATGTCAGCCAGTTGCTCGGTACGATCAATTCAACTTCGAGATCACCGCCGCTCTGAATCCGCAGCAGCGGCTGACCGCTCGCGGCTATTTCCCCGTTATGGGCAATTTCTTCGACGACCGTTCCAGAAAACGGAGCATAGACAGCGCAATCCGTCAGGTTGGCTTGAATGGCATTGGCTTCCGCATTGGCTTTACCCAAATTGGCTTTTGCCACCGCCACTTCATTTTTGCCGATCGCCTCATATTGGTCGAGCTCGACATTGGTTTTGTAAGTGACATTATAGGCATTGGACGCGGCTTGAGCGGCTTTCAGCTCTGCGCGGATTGCCGAACAGTCAAATTTCGCGAGCAAAGCGCCTTTGCGGAAACTGCGCCCCTTGCCGAATGGCATAGACGTGATCCGGGCGGTCATTCTGGATGCGATAGTCGATTCTTGCTTAGGCTTAATAACACCGCGGACATCCGGATCGGGCTTAGGTGCGGATTTTTTGACTTCAGCCTCGGCGGTCTCTTCCGCTTTTTCTTCCGTCGCACTTAATGCCGCTTCATTGCTCGACCAATTGGGACCATCGCCGCCGGTCGCCAAACCCACACCGATTGCCGCAGCAATAGCGATACCGCCGCCCCAAAGCCACGGTTTCATTGATTTTTCCCCGGTGTCCGAGGCGTCGTCCTCGGGTGCTTCACTCATGTGATGTACTTTCTAGTTATTTGGCTATTTATCCAGCGTCATGGCCGCTTCGCGTTCTTGCCACAGATTTGCCAAGGAGCTGGTCAACGTGCTGACATCCTCGCGGCCTGTCAGATCGGGCGCGAAATCATCTATGCCCATCGATGCAAACAGATTGGCATAGGCATTTTGCGCTTCGGCATAAGCTATATCATATTTAACCTCTGCAACCAGTGTGTTCATTTCCTCGCGCAACAAGGTTTGCTGGCTCATCGCACCGGCTTTGTGACCGGCGCGGATCTGATAGAGGATCTTGTCCTGCACCCGGTGCTGATGCTCGGCGGTTTGCAGCTCTTCCTGCAAATGACCAAAGCGTGCCCGCGACACGTGAACCTGTGTCATCACCGCCATGGTCAGCGCCAGTTCGCGTTGGCGGAGCAGATCGTCCTGCGCGCGAACCGCTTTTTTCTTGGGGCCCATTTTGAACAGGTTGAGCACATTCCAGCTCGCCTGCGCGCCATATTGGAACCAGTTATTGTTGAACAGGAAGTCGTTGGAATCGACGTTCACGCCCAATATGCCGCGGAAACTAGGTAGAGCTGAAAGCAAGGCGGCATCCAATTCCTTGCTGTTAATCCGCTGGCGATAGCTGACTTCACGCAGTTCAGCGCGGTTTTTCAGCGCCGTCATCATCATATCCTCACCGGAATATTGGACGGCTGGCAAATTTTGGGTGCGATCGGGCAAGACCAGCGAAAATTTGGTGCCGGGACGCAAGTTCATCAAGGCCGCGAGCTGTGCCTTGGCGACAACCAGTTCGCGCTGCAATTTGCGGATTTCCGCCTGAATCTGAACCAGCTCCCGCTGATAGGTCAGTGCGGTAAGCGGCGCAGACAGGCGGCGCTCGGACAGCCGTTCGCTATTATCGAGCGTAGTGCTCACATTGCCTTCCAGCTCTTTGAGTTTGGTTAGCAAGCGCTCCGCGCTGACTGCGCGCCAATAGGAGGTGCGGACATCTTCGATAATCCTGTTAGCCACCTTGCGGCGACGTTCCTGCGAGATCAGAAATTCATCGGCCTTTTGCTGGGACCGGACATAGGACAGGCCGAAGTCGAGCACATCCCAACTAAGCGACAGATCGCCCGTGAAAATATCCCGCTCGGAAGAGGTCGAGGGTTCGAGCGATTGACGGCGCGTGATCAAGGACAGCGAGCTGGCGCCGGAGAAATTATTCCGCCCAGCATATCCTGCGTTCGCAACCAGCTGCGGCAACATGTCATAGCGCGACAGATTGAGTTCTCTGGTTTTGAGCGCTTCTTCCATCAGCTCGACCTTATAATCGAGATTATATTTGAGTGCCCGGGCCATGGCTTCGTACAGATTGACCGGGGCCGTAACCGGTTCCTGATCCACATCAACCGCAGCGATATTTTCGCGCGCCGTGGTATCAATCTGCGATGGCGTAAGCGGCTTGGGGTTGACCGCACAACCGGCCAATAAGGCCATTGCCGAACAACTCAGAGCAAGTTTCTTATACATAGTCTGTATCCCCATCTAGGCTTTGAACGCAGCGAGCAGCTGCGCGGTTTCATCTGCGGCACTGGCATCTGCCATCGCCATGGCGCTGCCCAGAGGCGCAGCACCACTTATGTTCTGAGAAAGCTTCGTCTTCTCATCAATCTGGATTTCACCTGTTGCCCCTTGAACAATAACAGGTATTTCAGTGACTTGGCCATCAGCGCGGATCGCGCGTACGATCAAGCGAACGGTTTCCGCGTCCACTGGACGTTCGATAATCGCAAGACCGCGCGCATCCATGCGGATCCAGCTTGGCAGCGGACTGCCATCGCGGGTGCGCAGTTGATATTCCACCATGCGCGGATCGCTTTCTGCGCCGATATCGCGGACTTCCATATAGATGACGCGGTCGCGGACAACCGATTCAATCATCACCTGATCGCTACCGGTGGAAAGCTGACGGACAGAAAATCCAGTCAGGCCTTCGACAAGGAAATCGCCAAAGCGCGGATCGAACAGGCGGTCTGCCCCAAAGCGCAGGTCACGAATTTGATCGAGCTGATCAACGACTTCGCCAATCGGGCTGCCATCCACGTCCAGCTCACCCATGCCGTTTAGCGAACGCAATCCGTTCACTGCCGTCAATAGCGGCCGGTTTCCATTCAGATCCGGCGTGTTGTTCAGCGACTGGAAGCTGTTGACTGTATCGTCGATGATCAGCGGCGTGGTGATAAATTCGGTTATCGGGTCCAGCGTAGTATTGAGACGCTCGCTGTCCGGATATCCGATACCCGGATTGCCGAGCAGGTCATTCACATTGGCATTGGCCTGGGTAACTATGACGGTCGCGGTGGATTCCACAAATCCGCCCTGTCCATCGCTGACAATATAGGTGATGGTCGCAACTCCCTGGAATTCAGGGTCGGCAAAATGGGAAATCGTACCGTCAGGATTGATCACTACCGTGCCGATATCGACCTTGGCGGTGAACACGCTCAGAGGATCGCCATCCGGGTCACTACCATTGGCAAGGACATCGATAATCGTTTCTGCACCACCAATGCCGAAGACTTCTTCATTGCCGTCGACCGGCACTTCATTGACGTTACGGACGGTAACGGCGACGGTCGCAGTGGAGGTACCACCATTGCCATCGCTGATCGTATAGGTGATCGTATCGGTGCCGAAAAAGTCGACATTTGGCGTGTAAGTGATCGTGCCATCGGGATTGATGACTATCGTGCCATTGGCCGCTGTCGCGTTGGTAACCGTTAGTGGATCACCATCGAGATCGACATCATTGGCCAGCACTGGAATGATGAGCGGGCGTTCTTCGTCGGTGTCGGCAATGTCATTGGCCGCAACTGGTGGATCATTTACCGGGGCAACGGTCACGGTGATTGTTGCGGTAGTGAAACCGCCATTGCCGTCGCTAACCTGATAAGTGATCACGTCCGTGCCGTTGAAATTAGGATCGGGCGTATAGGTGATCGTACCATCCGGATTGATCGTCACCGTGCCATTAGGCGATGTCGCGCTGGAGATGACCAGCGGATCGCCGTCAACATCCGTCGCATTGTCGAGCGGTGACAGGGTGACTGGCGTGTCTTCCGGCGTCTCTGCGACAGCGGGCGTAACTACTGGTGCATCATTGACCGGGGTCACATCGACCGTGACGGTTGCGGTGGACGTCCCGCCGTTACCATCGCTGACCGTATAAGTAATCGTGGTCGGGCCGTTGAAATCCGGATCGGGCGTGAAGGTAATCGTGCCATCAGGATTGATTACCACCGTGCCATTAGGCGAGGTCGCTTCGGTAACCGTCAATGGATCGCCGTCCGCATCCGTGTCGTTGCCGAGTACTGGGATTGTCACCGGTGCATCTTCCGGCGTCGCGACATTGTCATTCACGGCCACCGGCACGTCGTTCACCGGATTGACAGTGATCGTCGCGGTCGTTGTCGCGAAACCACCATTGCCGTCAGAGACGGTGTAGGTGATTGTGTCGGTACCGTTGAAATTCGGGTCCGGCGTGTAAGTTACGGTGCCATCCGGATTGATAACCACCGTGCCATTGGGCGCAGTCGCCGCTGTAACGGTCAACGGATCACCATCAGCGTCCGTATCATTGTCGAGGACAGAGACGGTTACCGGTGTGTCTTCATCGGTCTGGCCAACATCTGGTGTAGCCACTGGTGCATCGTTGACCGGGTCAACCGTCAGTGTGACCGTTGCGGTCGCAGTACCGCCATTGCCGTCGCTAATCGTATAAGTGACGGTGGTCGTGCCATTGAAATTCGGATCAGGTGTAAACGTCACCGTGCCATCAGGGTTGATCGTTACCTGACCATCAGGCGAGGTTGCTCCTGTGACCGTCAGAGGATCGCCATCTACATCAGTGTCGTTGCCGAGCACGTTAAGCGTGACCGGTGTATCTTCTGGTGTGGTTGCAACATCATCGACAGCGACTGGCGCGTCGTTGACCGGATTGACTGTCACAGCAACTGTTGCTGTCGCTGTGCCGCCTTGACCGTCGCTGATCACATAGGTGATTGTATCCGTGCCGTTGAAATCGGGATCCGGCGTATAGGTTACGGTGCCGTCGGGGTTGATCACGACCGTGCCGTTTGGCGCACTGGCCGTGGTGACCGTTAGCGGATCGCCGTCCACATCGCTGTCGTTGGCCAGCACTGGAACCGTGACCGGTGTTTCCTCATCGGTCACAGTCGCATCATCAACCGCAACAGGTGGATCGTTGACCGCGCCAACCGTGACCGTCACCGTTGCGGTAGCCGTGCCGCCGTTACCATCACTGATCGTATAAGTGATTGTGTCGGTGCCGTTGAAATCCTGATTAGGGGTGTAATCAATTGTACCATCCGGCTGGATCACGACACTGCCGTTGGCCGCGCTGGCAGTGGTAACGGTCAGCATATCGCCATCCGGATCGCTGTCATTGCCAAGAACCGGGATATTGACCGGAAGGTCTTCGGACGTCGATGCGGTGTCGTTCACAGCTACCGGCGGCGGATTAGTGATCGTCCAGGTAAAGCTCTGATCCACTGTGCCGCCTCTACCGTCATCAGCTGTTACAACAACCGTATAGACACCGCCAGCTGGCTGACTGGCATCGCTGTCAATTGTGCCAGAGATAACACCGGTATTAGAGTCGATGGTGAGCCCAAGCGGCAGTCCAGCTGCTGTAAAGGTAAGCGTATCGCCATCCACGTCTGAGAAGTTGGCGGCCACAGGCACGGAAACCATAGCCCCATCAACATCGTTGCGCGGGGTGATCGGACTAGCCACGGGTGCGTCATTGACCTCGCCAACGTTGATTTCAAACGTCGCTGTAGAGGTGCCGCCATTGCCGTCGCTAATCGTATAGGTGATCGTATCGGGGCCGTTATAATCAGGGTCCGGCACATAGTTGATTGTGCCATCTGGATTAATCGTCACTTCGCCATTGCCCGCTGTAGCCAAAGTCACGGTCAGCGTATCGCCATCGGGATCCGTATCATTGCCCAGAACATTGATATCCAGCGGCGTGTCTTCGGTCACCGCAATCGGGCCATCATTGACGGCAACCGGCGGCGGGTTGGTGACGGTCCAGCTAAAGGTGCTGGACACCGTTCCGCCAAAGCCATCATCGGCAGTGATAGTCACGCTATAAATGCCATCACCATTTGGGCCGCCCTGCGAAGCAGAAGGATCAATCGTACCGGTAATATTACCAGCCGGATCAATGGTGAGGCCCGGGGGCAGACCCGTTTGCGTGAAGGTCAGTGTATCACCGTCGAGATCGTCAAAACTCCCGCTGACATCAATCCCGATAACATCGGCATCCGCGTTGCCCAGTGCCGCCAGCGGCGTCACTGTTGGATCATCATTTTCGGCGCCGACAGTTACGGTCACGGTGGACGTAGAGCTGCCACCCTGGCCATCGCTAATCTGATACGTGATCGTATCGATGCCATTGAAATTGGCATCCGGCGTATAGGTTAGCGTTCCATCCGGATTGATCACCACGGTGCCGTTGGGCGCACTCGCTGCCGTGACCGTCAGGTCATCGCCGTCCGGATCATTGTCATTGGTCAGAACATCAATCGGCGCAGTTGGCGTGTCTTCGGTGGTCGAAGCCGTGTCGGTATTGGCTGTCGGTCCGGGATTGGTTATCGTCCAGATAAAGCTCTGCGTGGTTTCCAGCCCGCCATCATCGATCGCGGTTACTTCCACCTGATAAACGCCGCCATTCACCTGACTGGCGTCGGGATCAATGGTGCCGGTAATCTCGCCGGTTGTCATGTCGATGGACAGACCATCGGGCAGGTTCGCGGCAGTGAATGTCAGTAGGCCGCCTTCGGGATCGCTGAACAACGGTCCGAAGTCGGCACTGACGACATCACCGTCTTCGCTATCGCGATTGGGCAGGATAGTGCCATCCGGCGCATCATTGACTGGATCAATAACAATAGTGGCTACAGCGGTAGCAAATTCGCCATTAATATCCTGAATCGTATAGGTGACGGTCGCCGTGCCGTTAAAATCGGGGTCGGGTGTAAAGTCGATGGTGCCGTCCGGCAATATGACCGCTGTGCCGTTGGTTGCTACCGCCGAAACGATCTCGATGGGAGTCATCGGATCGCCGTCGGGATCGGTGTCATTGGACAGGACATCAAGATTGATCAGCGTGTCCTCTGTGCCGACATAATTATCGTTGATCGCGGTCGGCGGCAGGCCGCCGATTGTCCAGGTAAAGGTCGTGCTGACAAAAAGCCCCGCCGCGTCGGTGGCCGTGACGGTGACGGTATATTCACCGTCGGTGACAGCCGTCGAAGCGTTTGCGTCGATTGTCCCAGTGATCTCGCCCGTGCCAACATCAAAGACCAGGCCGCCGGGCAGTCCCATAACATCATATATCAAGGTAGCATCATCGACATCGTTGAATGCCAATCCCAGCGGGACAACGATATCCTCGTTATTCAAATCAAACAAGTCCGGCAAGCCAACCGTTTCCGGCGCATCGTTCACCGCTGTCACGGTCACTTCAACCGTCGCTGTTGCGGTGCCGCCATTGCCGTCGCTGATCGTGTAGACAATTGTATCGGTGCCGGTGAAGTTCGGATCCGGCTGATAGGTTATTGTCCCATCGGCTTCGATGACAACCACGCCATTGGCACTGTCGGCGGAAATCACCGTCAGCGTATCACCATCGGGATCACTATCGTTGGTCAGCACGGGAATGTTGACCGAAGTATCTTCAGCGGTGGTTGCCGTATCATTGTCTGCAACCGGTGGAGGGTTATTCACCGTCCAGGTAAAGATCGAGTCTACCGTACCGCCATTACCATCATCGGCGGTAACCGTGACCGTATAGACACCGCCATTGAGCTGGCTGGCATCTGGATCAATTGTTCCGGTGATCAAGCCATTGATGTCGATCGACAAGCCTGCGGGCAGGCCAGCTGCCGTAAAGGTCAGCATATCACCATCGAGATCTTCGAAACTACCGCTAACATCGACTGAGATCACATCCGCATCATCATTGGTCTGGTTGTTCAGCGGTGGATCAGCCGTCGGTGCATCATTGACCGCGACAACGGTGACTTCAACGGTTGCCGTAGATGTGCCGCCATTGCCATCACTGATCGAATAAGTAATCGTATCGATACCATTGAAATTCGCTGCGGGCGTATAAACCAAGGTGCCATCGGGATTGATAACTACTGTGCCGTTAGGGGCCGTTGCGCTGGTAACCGTCAAGGTGTCGCCATCAGGATCATTGTCATTGGCGAGCACGGCAATCGGGGCGCTCGGGGTATCTTCGTCGGTAGTAGCGGTGTCGTTCACAGCCGTCGGTGCCGGGTTGGTTACAATCCACGTAAAGGTACCATCAACAGTTCCGCCATTGCCATCATCGGCGCTGATTGTGATCGTATAAACGCCGCCATTCACCTGGCTCGCCTGATTATCGATGGTGCCGGTGATCAGGCCATTGGCGTCGATCGACAGACCAGCAGGCAGGCCGACAGCGGTGAAGGTGAGTGTGTCACCATCAAGGTCGCTAAACTTATCACTGATATCTACAGAGATCACATCTGCATCTTCGTTGCTGAGATCGGCAATCGGGATATCAACTTCGGGGGCGTCATTGACCGGCGCGACCGTGACGTCGACGGTCGCGGTGGACGTGCCGCCATTGCCGTCACTAATCGTATATGTGATCGTATCGGTGCCGTTGAAATCCTGGTTGGGTGTGTAGGTGATCGTGCTGTCTGCATTGATCACCACCGTGCCGTTTGGTGCACTCGCTACAGTAACGGTCAGATCATCACCATCGGGATCATTATCATTGGCGAGCACATCGATGACGACTGGCGTGTCCTCATCGGTGGTCGCGCTATCATTGGTCGCCGTCGGTGCAGGGTTAGTGACGGTATAGGTAAAGGTGGAATCCACCGTACCGCCATTGCCGTCATCAGCCGTGACTGTAACTGTATAGACGCCGCCATTCACCTGGCTAGCTTGGTTATCAATCGTGCCGCTGATCAGTCCTGTGTCCGGATCAATCGAAAGGCCGGCGGGAAGGCCAGCTGCCGTAAAGGTCAATATATCGCCATCAACATCGCTGAAATTGCCAGCGGTCGGGATTGAAGGCATCTCGCCATCAACGCCTGTGACATTTGGCAGCGGGCTAGACGCGACGGGCGCGTCATTGACGGGCGCGACAGTTACTTCAACCGTCGCGGTCGAGGTGCCACCATTGCCGTCACTGATCGTGTAGGTGATTGTGTCGGTGCCGTTGAAATCTGGATTGGGCGTATAGGTAATCGTGCCGTCTGGATTGATCGTGACCAGGCCATTGGAAGCAGTGGCCGATGTCACGCTAAGCGCATCGCCATCGGGATCATTATCGTTGGCTAAAACCGGAATGATAACCGGCGTGTCTTCATCGGTCGTAGCAACGTCATCTGTCGCCACTGGCGCCGGGTTGTTCACTTCCCAGACGAACGTCTGGCTCACGGTACCGCCATTGCCATCATCAGCGGTTACCGTGACGCTGTAGATACCATCCGAACCGGGGCCGCCTTGTGAAGCGTCAGGATCAATTGTGCCGGTAATATTGCCAGCGTCATCAATCGACAGACCGAGCGGCAATCCCATTGCGGTGAAGATTAAGGTGTCGCCATCGACATCGGTGAAATTGCTGGCGACCGAAACATTGATCACATCCGCATCATTGTCATTTTGTGGTGCTATCGGTGTTGTAACAGGGGCATCATTGACCGCCGTCACGGTCACTTCAACGGTAGAGGTGGAGAATCCGCCCTGACCATCGCTGATCGTATAGGTGATGGTATCGACACCATTAAAGTCAGGATCAGGGACATAAGTCACTGTGCCGTCGGGATTAATCGTCACCGTGCCATTGGGCGCATCGGCCGCCGTCACGTTTAGGGGGTCGCCGTCCACATCGGTATCATTGGTCAGGACCGCGATATCAACCGGCGTATCCTCATCCGTGGTCGCGCTGTCCATATTGGCAACCGGTGGATCATTCACGGCGTCGACAGTGACCGAAACGGTCGCGGTGGAGGTTCCGCCATTGCCATCGCTGATCGTATAGCTGATCGTGGTAGGGCCGTTGAAATTCGGGTTTGGCGTGAAAGTGATCGTACCATCGGGATTGATCACGACTGTACCATCAGGCGATGTGGCGGCTGTCACCGTCAGTGGATCGCCGTCGATGTCGGTATCATTGCCGAGCACACCGATCGTGACCGGCGTATCTTCATTCGTGGTCGCAACATCATCGACGGCAACCGGCGGATCGTTTACCGCATTGACGGTCACATCCACCGCAGCGGTCGACGTCCCGCCATTGCCATCGCTAATCACATAGGTAATCGTATCGCTGCCATTAAAGTTGGCATCCGGCACATAGGTCAGTGTGCCGTCAGGAGCGATAGTCACGGTACCGTTCAGCGCAGTAGCCATGGTCACGGTCAGCGGATCGCCATCCGGATCAGTGTCATTGGCAAGAACATTTATGTCGACTGACGTGTCTTCATCGGTGGTGGCCGTGTCATTGACAGCCGTCGGGGCTGGGTTGGTCACGGTCCAGGTAAAGGTCTGGCTTGTGGTCAGGCCGTCGGGGTCGGTACCGGTCACGGTGACCGAATAGACGCCGCCATTAGGCTGGCTGGCATCACGGTCAATCGTTCCGCTGATAATGCCAGTGGCCGGGTCGATGCTAAGACCATCGGGTAAACCAGTGACACCAAAGGTCAGCGTATCGCCATCCAGATCACTAAAGAAGCTGCCCGTGTCGACGGAAACCGATTGGTTGTCTTCATTGGTGACATCCGGGATCGGCAATGATTCCGGTGCGTCATTGACCGCAACCACATCGACCGTCAGCGTCGCCGTGGCGGTACCGCCCTGACCATCCGAGATGGTATAGCTAACAACCGCCTGCCCGTTGAAATTTTCCGCTGGAGTAAAGGTCAGCGTCCCATCCGGATTGACGACAACCGTTCCGTCCGGCGTGCTTGCTGCCGTGATGAACAGCGTATCGCCATCGGGATCGCTATCATTGGTGAGCACCGCGACCGTAACCGGCGTATCTTCCGGTGTAGTGGCCACATCATTCACCGCAATCGGCGGGATATTCTGTATTGAATAGACAAAGGTGGTGGACACGGATTCGCCCGATGGATCGGTCGCCGTCACGGTCACAACAAAGGGCCCGTTGACCGAGCTATCGGAATCCAGCGTCCCGGTAATCAATCCGGTATCCGGATCGATGAACAGCGTCGGCGGCAGGCCAGACGCCGTGAAGGTCAGGTCATCGCCATCAATATCATCAAAACCCTGCGCTGTCGGGATAGATACATCTGCACCATCTTCGCCATTTTGGTTGGCAAGACCAACCGTGGTTGGCCCATCATTGACTGGCGTGACGGTGACCGTGACGGTCGCGGTAGAGAAACCGCCCTCGCCATCGCTGATCGTATAGATGATCGTATCTTCACCATTGAAATTGGCGTTGGGCGAATAAGCCAGCGTACCATCAGGATTGATCGTAACGGTGCCGTTACCAGCCTCGGCCTCGGTGATCGTGAGCGGATCGCCGTCAGCATCGGCATCATTGGTCAGCACCGCAATATTGACGTCCGTATCCTCATCGGTGGTTACGCTGTCATTGCTCGCCACAGGCGCTGGATTGGTGACTGTCCATTCGAAAGTCGTGGACACCGTGCCGCCACGACCATCATCAGCGGTCACGGTAATCGCATACACGCCGCCATTTACCTGGCTAGCGCTGCGGTCAATCGTGCCAGAGATAACACCAGTGGCCGGATCGATGGTTAGGCCTGCAGGCAGACCAGTGGCGGTATAAGACAACGCGTCCCCATCGGGATCAGTAAACGCGCCAGCGACCGGCAAGTTGATTACCTGACTATCGAGATTGGTCTGGTCACCGATGCTGCCACTGACCGTTGGAGTGTCATTAACGTCTGCGACCGTAACCGTAATTTCGGCTATGGAAGTTCCGCCCTCACCATCCGAAATCTCATAAGTGATTGTATCGGTACCGTTAAAACCGGGATTAGGCGTGTAAGTCACCGTACCATCGGGATTGACAGTTACGCTGCCGTTCACGGCATCGGCCGCGGTTATCGTCAGATCATCGCCATCAGGATCGCTGTCATTGGCCAAAGGTGAAATCGTTACCGGCACATCTTCATCGGTGGACGCGCTGTCATCGACAGCTGTTGGACCGGGATTGGTGACATTGAAGGTTATGGTCTGTGTGGTCGTGCCACCATTGCCGTCAGAAACGGTGATGGTCGCGGTATAGACACCGCCACCCGTCTGGCTGGCGCTATTGTCGATGGTGCCGGAAATGACACCGCTATCCGGATCAATCGACAGACCGGGTGGCAAGTCCGCTGCCGCAAAGGTCAGCGTATCGCCATCGACATCGGTAAAATTAGCCGCAACCGGAACGGAAATCACTGCTCCGTCTTCGGTATCCTGCGGCGGCAGTGCTGTGCCTACTGGCGCATCATTCTCGGGCGTGACCGTAACCGTAATAGTCGCTGTTGCCGTGCCGCCTTCGCCATCACTAATTGTATAAGTGATGGTCGCGGTGCCGTTGAAATTTGCCGGAGGAACATAATTGACCTGATTGCCAACCACAGTGGCTTGCCCAACCGTCGCAGCCGCAGCGATCAATGTAATTGGATCTCCGTCCGGGTCGCTGTCATTTGGTAATACATCAATAAGGACCGGCGTGTCTTCATTGGTGCTGGCCGTATCATCGACCGCAACCGGTCCCGGGTTGGTCACCGTCCAGCTAAAAGTCTGTGTCGTGCTAAGCCCACCGGCATCAGTCGCCGTAACAGTCACGGTATAAACGCCGTTAGAGCCGCCTTGACTGGCGGAGCGATCAATCGTTCCGGTAATCTCGCCGGTATTTGCATCAATGCTAAGGCCCGCTGGCAAGCCGGACACTGTATAATCCAATGTCGCATCATCGCTGTCGGTAAAGCCGCCAGCGGTCGCGATGCTGATCCCTGTATCCGCATCCACATTGGTCTGCGGCGGCAAGCTACCCACCGGCGTCGGCGCATCATTGACGGCTGCAATCGTGACATCAACTGTCGCAGTCGCTGTGCCGCCTTCGCCGTCACTAATCGTATAGGTGATCGTGTCGGTGCCATTAAACCCGGTATTGGGCGTATAGGTAATCGTCCCATCGGGATTGACCACCACGGTGCCGTTTACAGCACTGGCCGCAGTAACATTCAGGTCATCGCCATCCGGATCATTATCATTGGCCAGAACATTGACGGTAACCGCTGTGTCTTCATCGGTCGACGCGGTGTCATTAGCCGCAGTCGGCCCGGGATTGGTCACGGTCCAGGCAAAACTCTGGGTAGCAGGCGTGCCCTGAAAATCAGTGGCCGTTATGGTAACGGTATAGACGCCATTGGTGCCGCCTTGGCTCGCGCTATTGTCAATCGTGCCGGTAATTTCACCGGTGTTGAAATTGATCGAAAGCCCCGGAGGTAGTCCTGCGGCGCTGTAACCTATCGCCGGACCATCAATATCACTAAAGCCGCTCGCCGTCGCCACGCTCACACCGCCATCGGCATCGACATTAGTCTGCGGCGGTAACGAACCGACCGCCTCTGGCCCGTCATTCACCGCGTTAACAAACAACGTATAGACCGCAGTATCCGTTCCGCCCTCACCATCGCTGATGGTATAGGTGATGACATCATTGCCATTGAAATTTGCGTTGGGAGTATAGGTCAGCGTGCCATCCGCATTGATCACCACCGTACCATTGGGCGCGCTTGCGGAAATCACGGTCAGATCATCACCATCAGGGTCCTGGTCATTGGCCAGCACATTGACTGTAATCGGCGTATCTTCATTAGTCGAGCCGCCATCATTATTGGCTTGCGGCGGCGGGTTGGTGATCGTCCAGGCAAAGCTCTGCGTTGCTGCCTCACCATCCGGGTCCGTCGCTGTCACAACGATATTATAGACGCCGCCGGAACCACCCTGGCTGGCGCTATTGTCTATCGTACCGGTAATCGCACCGGTATTCGCGTTGATCGACAGGCCAGGTGGCAAGCCGGTGGCCGAGTAGCTGAGCTCACCAAAACCATTGTCCGGATCGCTAAACCCCTGTGACGTTCCAACGAAAATACCCTGCGCGGCGTCGATATTACTCTGCGGAGGCAGACTGCCTACCGGCACCGGCGGATCATTCACCGCTGCTACTGTCACATCAAACGTCGCGGTCGCAGTGCCGCCACGACCATCGCTGATCATATAGGTGACCGTATCGGTCCCAGAAAACCCGTTATTCGGCGTGTAGTTTAATGTGCCATCGCCATTGATCACCACCGTGCCATTGGCCGCACTTGCCGAAACGACAGACAGTGTATCGCCATCCCCATCAAAATCATTCGCCAGCACATCGATATTGTTAATCGCTGTGCTTTCATTGGTAGTTTGAGTCGCATCATTGACTGCCGTCGGTGGGTCATTAATCTCAACGACGCTGATGGTCGAGGTCGCGACATTGGAGCTTAGCGCCCCGTTGGCGAAGCTGATATTGATATTGCGATCGATCTCAGATGGCCGCTCGGTGGTATTTTCGAAGGTGATCGCGCGCAGTGCATTGCGATAGGCATTGGCATTTGCCGCACCGGTCAACTCGACGCCGCTATCTGTCCGGGTGTAGCTGATCCCATTGACCGTGCCTGATGCTGCCGCTGATCCATTGACTAGCAGACGGTCGCCCGCCTGGGCATTTGTGAGCGTTACAATAGCGCTTTGCACCTGGCCGTCAGGATTGGTAATTCGGACATCCCGGTCAACAATTCCCGTTCCCGCAGCATTTTCAACATAAGTGCCTTTATAGGCGGAGCCGCTGGCCGTACTGTCATTACGGTCGAGATCCAGCCGCGGTATGGAAACTGTCGTACCACCCGTACCGAGATTAAAATCCAGATCGCCATCATGGCTGAAACCGGCCGCACTGGCAGCAAAAGGATTGAGATTATAGGTGATGGTGAAGCTGCTGGTATCCAGCCAGTTAAACCGCGCTGCGGAGCTGGGGTCGCCCCCTTCGTCCTGGGTACCGGAAGCGGTGACTTCGCCTGGAATGCTGGTGTCGAATTCAATGTCAGATGGACCGGCATTTTGAAAAGAGGACAAGGTATCCGTATCGACAGTCACCCATTCGCGGCTTCTTGGATCGCCGCTAGTGCCATCAATATCAGCAACCGTGAAAGAGACATCAATATTAATCGGCGCACCGCTATTGGTGTAGAAAATATCCCAGCGAACTTCGGCCGTAGCCGTAGTAGGTGTGCCAAACGCCCGCAACAAGAAGCCAGGGTCATCGCCAGAAGTGCTAAAAGTTATGTTGTCATTGGCGCTGATAGAAACAATCGTGGCGCGAAGGCTGAATTGCTGCCCGTTAAACGTGCCGGCATTGGTCCATGTCGCAGTTGCATTTTCGCCAACGCGCGTACCACTGCTAACCGGAACACCGTTTCCGTTTACAACATCAGGATTACCAGACTGTATCGAAATCGAAGTTGTCGCGAGCAAGCCGTCCCAATCACGCGCGACCAGCGAAGCCGCCTCAACACTGCCCAGCCGGTTTTCCAGCGTCCAGTCACCACCGCGCAATATGCTGCCGGTATCGTCTATCGAAGCCGCAATATCCGCGCCGGTTGCCGCCGCCAGCGCATTCATCAACTGTTGACCGGCTTCATCCGCACCGACATCGCAGCCATAAATTAATATGTCACCATCGGCAGAGAGCTTTGCACCAATAGACGCCAGCGACGATGCCAGAGCGCCAGATACCGAAGCGCTATCAATCTGTGTCGTACCAAGCCAGAACACGCCCTCATCACCATGGCTAACCAGATGGATCGCGCCAATATTATCTACACCGGCCAGCGCGGTCATGATCTGGTCGACCCCATCGCTATTACCGTCAATCAAGACAATGACGCCCTTGTCCGCCCAGGTCTCGGCTAGCTCTTGATAATTTTCGACGTTGGTGTCGATGAAAATATAATCCTGACTGGCTACCGCTGAGTCCTGCTGGACCAGCACATCATCCGCCAGGGTCGACTGATAGTCACGCCACGCCAGCGCTATCGCAGAACGGGAATCATTATCATCGATAATGAAATAGTCCCGGAAATCGGCAGGCCGGACGCCGGGTTCCCTGATGTCATAGGAAATAAGGTCCGGCTGCAAGGCATCCTGATGCGCAATATTATCGTTGATCGCTCCGCTATCCTTGGCGCCATCAGCAATCGTCGCGTTACCAACTGAACTGCCAGAAACGGTTTCTTTTGAAATAATCTGCTCTTTTACAGTAATATTCTCTGAAATATTTGAAGGCTGATCGACAGGATCAACCGGCAAAAGGATCGGATCATTATTTACAGGAACGGTAAGCACTGTCTCCGCAATGGACAGCGATGATGCAGGCTCAGCAATGACCATAGAAAAGGCCTCTACGTCATCTGATATGGCCTCTCCATCTATTGAATTGATTGGCCGCGCTTCAACGATATCACTGCTATTAAAATCGGAAACTAAACCACTGGAAAACGCCTCTTCTCCACTCTCAGGAGTGATTTCTACCGTCACTAGGTCGGTGCTACCATTCATGATATTTGGATCTACTGTAGTCGGCGGTACGAGGCCAATATTCGGAACGCCGTCACCGGTCAGGCCATTATTGTCGGCGGAAAAAAGATGAGAGAGCGACGATCCATTTTCTAGCGCGTCAACCGATGTTAAAGTCGCCGCTGCAGTCATAACCGCAGCACCATCAAACATCATTCGCGGCTCAAGCGCAATAAAATGAGACTGCGAATTCCTGGGTTGCTTGGCCATCTAACTCTCCGAACAGATACGTTGGTCTTGTATTGTTATTGCGCCATAACAGCTTGAAACAAAACAAATAGCCAATGCCCCAGACCGATTTGTTAGGATTTACGGTTAACAGAGATGCGCAGGGCGCTGCAACCCCAAAAATCCCGGACTTTCAAGGATAATGTAAATTCTTGTGTTGCCGAGGATTGCCCCCGGCAGCATGTATCAGAATCAGGATGATGAGAATTTTTCTATTTATTTAATAATAATATTTAATAGAATAATTATTAATTGTAATAAATCTAGAAATTACTTACCGATATTTCGTCTTTGAATAGTCCGTACTAAACCAAACACCCAAAATCCAGACTTAGATATCGGGCGACTTATCGGCTGCACGGATTTGCTGGGCAATCTGGTCGCATTCCTACTCACGCTCGATTAACATGTTTGTCGATTGCGCATCGATTAGAGCAAAACCCCGGTGCCAACCGCGAACTTCGCGACCGCCGATTCATGCTGGCTCGTGCCAACTCAAAATACTTTCCCTCCTAAATCATAGCCTTAATGCTAATGATAATGATTCTTATTTACATATTTATATCGGCCACTTATGCGCTCTACGAATTGGAACAGAGGGACCGACATGGTAAAAAGACTTCTCCTGATAACATCGGCTTTGGCAATGTCTTCGGCAGCCTATGCACAGAATATCACTGGCGATCGTAATGACGCATCTGATGATGAGGATGTAATCATCGTAACGGGTCAGCTATCAGACTTTGGCGCTTTAAAATCTGCCACACCTATAGTGGAGACAGCACGTTCAGTCACAATCGAAACGGAGGAACAGTTTCGCGATAAAGGCGCTCTGACCCTTGATGATGTTCTGAATTATGTTCCTGGTGTGATCGGGGACACATTTGGTTTTGCGACGCGCGGAGATTTTCCGCAGGTTCGCGGCTTTGATGCCGCCGAATATCGCGATGGCCAGCAAGTTCTGTTTGGTTTTTACAACAACACCCGCTCCGACGTTTATGTTCTGGAGCAGGTCGAGATTCTTAAAGGGCCTGCGTCAGTTCTCTATGGCAAGGGCACACCTGGCGGCATTGTGAACGCAGTTTCCAAACTGGCCGGCCCTGATAAGCAAAGCGAAGTCGTCTTTGATGTCGGTACATTTGACCGCTACCAGACCGCGACCGACCTGAATGCACAGGTGGCCGATAATCTCTTCGTGCGATTTGTTGGGCTATACCGGGAATCAGACACGCAGATTAATTTTGTCCAAGACGATGCCATCATCGCGATGCCATCGATAACCTATGATGATGGCCAAACCCGCCTGACAGCAATGCTCGAATATGTCGATCGTGACAGCGATACGGCCCAGCAATTTTTGCCGCTAACCGGCACTGGCTGCGCGAGCGGTGACGTTACCATTACACCGGCTGCTGTCTGCGTAAATAGTTCGGGTGATAAGGTGGAGCTCGATACTTATCTCGGTGATCCGGGTTTTAACCGCTATGATACCAACTCTACTTTAGTAAGCCTGCTCGCCAGCCATAGCTTTACCGGCAATTTTTCGATTGATGGCATTTTCCGATATAAAGATGCGGATGTCGATTACCGA
Source organism: uncultured Sphingomonadaceae bacterium (assembly GCA_947489315.1). GTDB lineage: Bacteria > Pseudomonadota > Alphaproteobacteria > Sphingomonadales > Sphingomonadaceae > Parasphingorhabdus. The sequence goes on along the minus strand of CANLCX010000004.1, from coordinate 186,862 downwards.
CAATCCTATATTGATTTTCTCGGCGCGGTGGGTCCTCCTCGCGTGGACGCAAACGGCGATGGTGGGCGGACATTTTTTCGCAGCAATGCCTTTTCCAAACAGGCCGCCTTTGATCTGCGTGCCCGCTGGGCGTTTAATACCGGACCGATTGAACATGAACTATTCGGCGGTGTTGCCTATCAAAATGTGAAAACCGGCAACGAGGTGATTTTCCTGAGCGATCCTGCAACGCGCAGCTTTGGTGCCATCAATATCTATAACCCCGTTTATGGAAATGTTCCGCCCGCGTTGTTCGACGATGCTAGTTTCTTTGATGTCGGTGATACGAAAACCGACGATTATGGTCTCTATCTCAACAACCAGATGTCCATCGGTGATCTCAAACTTAATTTTGGCTTGCGTTACGACGACAGCAAAACCGAGAGCGAAAGCAGCATTCAAAAGGATGACGCCCTATCATTCAGCGTGGGCGCGCTTTATGCATTTGATGGCGGCATTTCTCCCTATGTCAGCTTTGCAGAATCGTTTGAGCCAGTAATTGGAACCGACGGTCTAACCGCTGACCCACTCAAACCAAGGGAGGGAAAGCAATGGGAAGTAGGCGTAAAATATCAACCGCCCGGAACGCAAACCTATATAACATTTGCCTATTTCGATATTGAAGAATCCAATCTGCCCAATCCATCCTCGCTGATCAATCAACCGGATAGCCAGCAAGAAGGTGTTGGCGCGGTCAAAGGCTTTGAAATGCAAGCACAGACGACACTGGGCGACTGGTATCTCGAATTGAACGGTAGCATTTTGGATACAGAAACAGCGGACGGCGTTCCCTTTGCCTCAATCCCGGAAGAACAGGCATCAGCATGGGTGCAATATCAGCCTGTCGCAGGTGCTTTGGAAGGTTTTAAAGCCGGCTTCGGTCTGCGCTATGTTGGCGACAATGAAAGTAATGGAACTGGCGCCGTTGGCCCCGTTCGGGTTGTGACGGACGGCAACATCCTCGGCGATTTTTTGCTGGGCTATGAGACAGAAGGCTGGGATGTCACGTTCAACGTCCGCAATATCACAAACGAGAAATATTTTGCCACCTGCCTAGCGCGCGGCGACTGTTTTGTAGGTGAAGAACGAACAGCTGTTGTTCGGGTCGGATATAAATTCTGATCATGGATACGGTAACCCTTTGGCAGCTTATTGGCATCGCGGCTGCTGTCGGCGGGATATTCCTGCTCCATAAAGCTTGGAAAAAGCGTTTTAATAGCGGGCTTGATGTCCTTGGCGGTGGGCTGCTGGTCCTCTTGTCGATCGTCGCATGGTCACATACTAGTGGCGCCGACAAAGGGGCGGCATTGGGTATAATAGTTGTTGTGCTTGTCGGGGGATTAGCGGTTTTGATGACCGCGTTACAAACGCCGAAACGGACGAGAAAAGCGAAACGCCCGGTGCGTGAACCGGCGACCGAACATCCGCAAGCCAGATTAAGCCTTTGGCTGCAGCGGGTTTATAATGGAATATTGCTGTTTCTTATAACGGGTTTGGCTGCCGTTTTCCTATCGGCCGCTTCTTTCATGCTGTTGCGCTGGCTGGGGATGGAACATAGCGCCAATTTGACGCTGATCGCTTTCCTATTCTCAATCCTGTGGGCGAGTTTGGCAGTTTATCTTGGTTCACAGCGGATGATGTTGCGGAAATCGTTGATAATATTGGGCTTGGCAATTGGTCCCGCTGCAGCTCTGGCCCTCACAAGTTAAGGTGGAGATCATGAAGGATAAGGCCGAGCCAAAAAAATCAGCATTACGCGTCATGCGGTCGTTGGAGGCTCATAGCTTGCTCGCCATTATTTTTGGCGGATTAATATATATTTTGGCGGTAACCGGCACTTTGTCTGTGTTTAATCATGAGCTTCAGCGGTGGGAGCAACCCAATGCGCCGGAAATGCAAACTATCGGCGCAGAGGCGGCTGAGCGCGCGGCCTATTCCGTCTTCAATAGTGAGGAAACGCCTACAACCCATCTGTATATAACCTTCCCACGCCCCGACTTGCCTAGAACCGTGATCACGACAGACACCAAAGCCTTTTTTGCCGATGAGAATGGTGAAATTGTGGCCGAGGAAGCATTTCCTTGGACACAGTTTTTGCTCGATCTACATTACTATCTACATATGCCACAGACTTTGGGCCTAACGATCGTCGGCGCCTTAGGTATCATGCTAATCGGTCTTTCCATGTCCGGAGTGCTAGCGCATCCGCGTATTTTCCGCGACGCCTTTACTTTCCGCCGCGGCGCAGGGCGACTGACAACCGTTGATCTTCACAACAGGCTGAGCGTTTGGACAATGCCTTTCCATCTTTCCAACGCGCTAACCGGTTCGATATTGGGCGTTGCGAGCGTTCTCGCCTTCGTCATCGCGGCGGCTGGATTTGACGGCGATACGCAAGAAGTTTTTGCACCCATATTCGGCAGTGAACCAAAGGCCAATGCTGCGCCCGCAAATATCGCACCGATTGCGATCCCTATTGAACATATTGAAAAAACATATCCTGCACTCGATCCAACATATTACATAATGCACGACCCGGGAACCGCCGGGCAAAATTCACAGATAGTGGCCGAACATAACGATCGATTGATCTTTGGTGATTATTATACATATGACGCGAAGGGCAGCTATACCGGGAATGTGGGCATTTCGGACGGCACCCTCGGGCAGCAAATAATCGGCTCGGTCTATAACGTGCACTTCGGAAATTGGGGCGGACTGCCGGTCAAACTGGCATATCTGCTCTTTGGTACCGGCCTTTGCGTCATCGTGGCTTCCGGGCTAAAAATCTATTTCATCAAGCGTCACGAGAAAGGCAATCCAGCCCCAAGCCTGGAAGGAGCCTGGACCGCCATCATCTGGGGTACACCGGCAGCATTGGCTCTAACATTGCTGGTCGCGCTATTCGACGTTGTTCCAGCATCGGGGCTTGTCGCCGTGTTTTGGTTATCGCTTGTTTCCACAATTGCATATGGTGGGCGCGTTGGCCGCATGGAGATCAAATCGCGGTTGCTGTTGGCGAATGCTATACTGCTCGCCAGCACGCTCACTATCTATTTCGCACGCTATCAAGAAGCCGTAATAAGCTATGCTGGCTTGCCTGTGTCCATCAGCTTGATTGTTTTGGTGATAGTCAGTTTACTGCTTTGGCGGACGGGACAAAAAGGCGTTGCAACAGAAAAGATCATGGTCCCCGCTGAATAGCGAGACGACGCGTAAAATATTTGATAATATTGGGTGCGCAAGAGGATCCGAACCGCCACAGCCTTTTGAATATTAATGCCTGAATCGGTGATCTGATGTCCAAGAGCGCACTGATGCCGAATATATGCTATCATCTGGTTGGCAATAAAGTGGATTCGGATATTGCGCGCGGCTTGCCGGTCGGGCAATAGCGCGGCGAGAGAATATCTTGCAACTCGCGGTTAAGAAATGGACATTGGACTATGACGCTCGACGGACAATTGGTTTGCATTTTTGGCGGTGGCGGCTTTTTGGGTCGCTATATATCGCAGCAGCTTTTGTCGCGCGGTGCCCGGGTGCGGATTGCCGAGCGTAATCCGAAAAACGCGATGCATATCAAACCGCTTGGTAATTTGGGCCAGACCCAGTTTGCTAGCGCCGATGTGACCAAAAAAGACAGCGTGGCGCGCGCTGTGCATGGGTGTGACGCGGTCATCAACTTGGTCGGCATATTGGACGGCGATTTCGACACTGTGCATGTCACCGGTGCACGCAATGTTGCCGAAGCATCAGCCGAAGCCGGATGCGCGACACTTGTGCAAATGTCGGCCATCGGCGCAGATACCGGATCACCATCAAATTACGGACGCAGCAAGGGCGAGGCTGAAGAAGCGGTACTCGGCGCGTTTCCAAGCGCCATCATCCTGCGACCTTCTATCGTGTTTGGCCGCGAAGACCAGTTTATCAATCGCTTTGCCGCAATGATAACGATGCTGCCGATCGTGCCAATAATCGGCAGTGACACCAAATTCCAACCGGTATTTGTCGGTGATGTAGCGCAGACCGTGGCAGCGGCACTGGAAAATCCAGCGCAATATGCCGGACGGGTTTTTGAGCTAGGCGGACCAGAAGTCATCTCAATGGGCAACCTGAACCGCCGGATTGCAAAAATGACGAAACGCGATCGCGGCTTTATTGAAATTCCCAATTTTGCTGCAAAGCTTATGGCGACCTGCACCGGCTTTTTGCCGGGCGCGCCAATTACCTCCGATCAATATAAGATGCTACAGAAGGATAATGTGGTCGCAGAAGGTCAAGCAGGGCTGGAAGCATTTGGCGTTACGCCAACATCGCTGGCAAGTGTCGCCCGCGGGTGGATGGAAAAATATACCACCCATGGCCGCTTTGGCGCGCGCGCTAAGGTTGGTTAGTACTTTCCTCCGTTAAAAAAAGATCAGCAGCGCAGCGCCCATTGCGACGCGGTATACCACAAATATCATCATCGATGCCTTGCGCAGGAACTGCATCAGGAACGTCATCGTGGCAAAGGCCGCGACAAAGGTCAGAGCGCCCGTGATCAGAGCTTCTTTGAGCAAATCGCTGCTTGCGCCCATAAGGTCCGGTACAATCAAGATGCCCGCGCCAGCAACGGCCGGTATCGATAGCAAAAACGAGAAACGTGCCGATTCCACCCGGCTATAGCCGAGGAAACGCGCGGCCGTCATCGTTACGCCGGAGCGGCTTGTTCCAGGGATCAATGCCAGCGCTTGGGCCAGGCCAACGATTATCCCGTCTTTGAGTGTCATGTCCTCGAAAGATTTAACCTGCTGGCCAACTCGATCAGCAATCCCAAGAAGCACACCATAGATGATCAGGTTGATACCGACCAATGTGGTGCTGCGAAATCCTTCGAGATAGCCGCCGGTTTTCAGGAACAAGCCAACAATAACAGCGGGGATTGTGCCGATGATGATCCACCAGAGCAGGCGACGTTCCGCATCCGCTTTGCCAATACCGATCGTAGCAAAGCCGCCCTTGCCCAAAGAAATGACGTCCTTGAAAAAATAGGTGATGATAGCGAGCAGCGATCCGACATGGACCGCGATATCAATCATCGGCCCTTGATCGGCATAGCCCGTGAAAACGGGAAGCAATATCAGGTGGCCGGAGGAGGAAATTGGCAAAAATTCGGTGACGCCTTGCACGACGGCGAGGAGCAGCATTTGAATAAATGTCATGATGGGACCCGGAACAACTGATGGAGATGTACCTATATAAGCGCGATCCCGATTTGTCGTCCGTGAATTTAGGTCCGATCTGATACTTTAATCATGATCACGACCAAAGATGATGATGCAAAACCCTGCTTTTATGTTATATAGGTAAGCATAACTGTCATATATTCCTGTTTTTGCGTGACTCTAGCCTATGTTTCGACTATCGCGAGCCCAACGCCCGCTCAGAAGGGCAGGGTCATCCTAATCGAAAAACACAAGAAACGAGCGATCTGCATGCCAAAAGGCACGAAAAAATTAGACATGTTGAAATTTGTCAATACCGGGCAAACTTATCCGGACAAGCGTGAACCAACACTGCGCGCCGAGGATTTTCAGGAAATTGCCGACCGTTACGCGCCCGCAAAGGCAGCAGAACAAGCCGCCCGTTGTTCGCAATGCGGGGTGCCTTATTGCTCGACCCACTGCCCGCTGCACAATCATATCCCCGATTGGTTGCGCCTGACGGCCGAAGGACGCGTGCGCGAAGCCTATGAAATGTCGAACCTGACATCGACCATGCCAGAAATTTGTGGACGTATCTGTCCGCAGGACCGTTTGTGTGAAGGCAATTGCGTGATCGAATTTTCTGGCCATGGCGCGGTGACCATTGGCGCGGTTGAAAAATATATTACCGACACGGCTTGGGAAGAAGGTTGGGTCGAGCCGCTGGTTGCTGGCAAATCCCGCGGACAATCGGTTGGTATTATTGGTGCCGGCCCTGCAGGGCTGACCGCCGGAGAATATCTGCGTGTGGCTGGCTATGATGTGCATATATACGACCGTCATGATCGCGCTGGCGGATTGCTAACCTATGGCATTCCCGGCTTCAAGCTCGAAAAAGACGTAATCATGCGGCGCGTGCAGCGATTGAAAGACGGTGGCATCCATTTCCACGAGAATTTTGAAGTCGGTAAAAATGCTACTCTAGAAGAGCTGCGCATCAAACATGATGCGATCCTGATCGCTACCGGTGTCTATAAGGCACGCGAGATTAAAATGCCGGGCGTCGGCGCACCCGGTGTCGAGGAAGCACTCGCATTCCTTACCGCGTCCAACCGCAAAAGTTTTGGCGATGATGTGCCTGATTTCGACAATGGCCGCTTCAACGCTGAGGGCAAGAATGTCGTCGTGATTGGCGGCGGCGATACCGCCATGGATTGTGTCCGTACCTCGGTGCGGCAAGGTGCCAAATCGGTAAAATGCCTCTATCGCCGTGATCGCGCGAATATGCCGGGCTCGCAGAATGAAGTGAAAAATGCTGAGGAAGAGGGCGTTGAATTCGTTTGGCTGTCTGCTCCCAAAGCGGTTGAAGGCACCGAACATGTCACCGCCGTCAAGGCAACGAAGATGCGCTTGGGCGCGCCCGATGCCAGCGGCCGCCGCGCACCAGAGGTGCAGCCTGATAGCGAATTTACGCTAGAGGCCGATCTGGTGATCAAGGCTTTGGGCTTTGATGCCGAAGAGCTGCCCAGCCTGTTTGATTCCCCAGATCTTAGCGTAACACGCTGGGGCACTTTGCGAGTTGATCATAAGAGCATGATGACCAATCTCGACGGTGTTTTTGCCGCTGGTGATATTGTCCGCGGCGCCAGCCTTGTGGTATGGGGCATCCGTGATGGTCGCGATGTGACCGAGCATATGCACAAATTTTTGCGCGAAAAAGCAAAGGCAGCAAAACAAGCCGCCTGAACATCCTTATTTTCGGAGTTTTAGATGAAAAAATTCTTTGCAACCACTGTAAGTTCAATGGCTTTGGCTTTGAGTTCTCCTGCCGTGGCTCAAGATGCAGACGTTGCCACAGAGGCAGTTGAAGCCGAAGCCGCACCCATTGCGCCAGCACGCCTTGATGCAGCCCAAAGCGCCGTCGACTATCTCTTCCCGCTTGGCACCTATGAGCGGATGATGAAGGGCACGATGGACCAGATGATGGACCAGATGATGAAAAGCATGGGCAATATGCGCATGGGTGATCTTGCCGGTGCCGGTGGCGTTGCCAGAGGCGATATGCCGGATGGCATGGGCGAAAAGACGTTGGCCGAAATGGCAACAGAGATGGATCCGCATTACGCAGAGCGGACGCAAATTTCGACCAAGGTTATCATGGACGAGATGGTCGATCTGATGATCACTATGGAGCCCGCCGTCCGCACAGCGCTAACCAATATTTATGCGCGCAAATTCACTGTGGCCCAGCTGACTGAAATGAACGATTTTTTCGCCACCGATACCGGCAGCGCCTTTGCGCGCGACTATATGATGGTCTTTGTCGATCCGGAAATGATGCAATCGATGATGAGCATGGTGCCCGAATTGATGCAGGCCATGCCCGACATCATGAAGAAAGTCGAGAAAGCCACCGCCCATCTGCCGTCTGTGGAAATAACCGATGCCAACAATCCTTTCGCTTCGGTCGAGGAGGTGATGGAAGACGTTGAAAATTCGGACGACGAAATCGATTGGGAAAATCCCGACAACTGGTCAAAAGAAGACCGGGAACGGGTCAATCAACTCAGCACCGATTCTGACACGGCGTTTGAGAAATATTACGAAGCGCTCGAAAAAGCGCAGTCCAATGCCAAAGCGACAATGGCGAAAGACCAATAAACAGCAGCGCCCTCAATAGCTGCTTCCACTTACTGAAATGAAAATATGATGACCCACTATTATCCCACGCCCGAACATAAGCGCCTTGCCGAAACCGGCATGTACCGACCTGAATTTGAATCCGATGCCTGCGGCGTTGGACTGGTCGCGGCGACCGATGGCAAACCTTCGCGGCGGGTTGTGTCGTCGGCTATTGATGCGCTCAAAGCGGTTTGGCATCGCGGCGCGGTCGATGCGGATGGAATGACCGGCGATGGGGCAGGTTTACATGTAGATTTGCCAGCGCGCTTCTTTGACGATGCGATTGCCGATAGCGGTCATAAGGTTCTGCCAAACCGGCTCGCTGTGGGCATGATCTTTCTGCCACGCACGGATTTGAGCGCGCAGGAAACCTGCCGGACCATTGTCGAAGCGGAAATCATCGAAGCCGGTTATAAAATTTATGGCTGGCGTCAGGTTCCGGTCAATGTGTCTGTCATCGGCGTCAAGGCGCAAAATACCCGGCCGGAAATTGAGCAAATCATGATCGCAGGACCGCTGCCCGATCGTCAGAGCATCGCGGAATTTGAAAAAAACCTTTATCTCATCCGCCGGCGGATTGAGAAAAAGGTTATCGCAGCGCAGATTCAGGACTTTTATATCTGCAGCCTGTCCTGCCGCTCGATCATCTATAAAGGCCTGTTCCTCGCAGAATCCCTTTCGGTCTTCTATCCGGATTTGACCGACGAGCGATTTGAAAGCCGCGTCGCGATTTTCCACCAACGCTATTCGACCAATACCTTCCCGCAATGGTGGCTGGCTCAGCCGTTTCGGACGCTCGCGCATAATGGCGAGGTCAACACGATCCGCGGTAACAAAAACTGGATGAAGAGCCACGAGATCAAGATGGCGAGCCTCGCCTTTGGTGATCATTCCGAAGATATTAAACCCGTGATCCCCGCCGGTGCCTCAGATACCGCTGCGCTGGACGCGGTGTTTGAAACAATTTGCCGCTCCGGTCGCGATGCGCCGACGGCAAAGCTCATGCTCGTACCCGAGGCCTGGCAAAACGAAGCCGAAATGGATCCAGCCCATAAAGCCATGTATGAATATATGGCGAGCGTGATGGAGCCATGGGATGGCCCCGCTGCCCTTGCTATGACCGACGGCCGCTGGGCTGTGGCAGGCGTAGACCGCAATGCGTTGCGGCCCCTGCGCTACAGTAAAACGTCTGACAATCTGCTGATCATCGGGTCGGAAACCGGGATGGTGGTCGTCCCCGAAAGCCAGATTATCGAAAAAGGGCGGCTTGGGCCGGGCCAGATGATCGCGGTTGATTTGCAAGAAGGTCTCGTTTTCACCGACAAGGCGATCAAAGATAAAATCGCATCTGAAGAACCTTATCCCGAGCGGGTCAAAGGCTTCCAGACGATGGATGACCTGCCAACGGCTCCTGCCGATGCCGGGATGAATTTCACCAAGGAAGAGTTGATCCGCCGACAAACCGCCGCCGGCCATACATTGGAAGATATGGAAGTAATCCTCGCGCCAATGGTCGAGGATGCCAAGGAAGCCATTGGCTCCATGGGCGATGACACGCCACTGGCAGTGATCAGCTTAAAGCCACGCCAGATCAGCCATTTTTTCCGCCAGAATTTCAGCCAAGTGACCAACCCGCCGATTGATAGTCTGCGCGAACGCCATGTGATGAGCCTGCGCACGCGCTTTTCCAATCTTGCCAACATATTGGAAAAAGACAGCCAAAATGAAAACGTTCTAGTGCTCGATAGCCCGGTGCTCAGCTGTGGTGCTTGGGAGCGACTAAAGGCCAGCTTTGGCGATGCGGTTTCCGAAATTGACTGCACCATGTCCAACACCGGCGGCGCGATTGAATTGCGCGATGCCATTGCCCGGATCCGCGATGAAGCAGAGCAAGCCGTACGACAGGGTAAGACAGAAGTCTTTTTGACCGACGAAAATATTGACGAAGATCATATGGCAATCAGCATGATTATCGCAACCGCCGCCGTGCACACCCATTTGGTGCGCAAAGGGCTGCGCGCTTATGCCTCAGTCAACGTTCGGGCGGCTGAATGTCTCGACACCCATTGCTATGCGGTGCTGATTGGCGTCGGAGCGACCACGGTCAACGCCTATCTGTCCGAAGCAGCGGTCGAAGACCGCCACGCGCGCGGGTTATTCGACGGACTCTCCCTCGACGAATGCATAGCGCGCCACAAGAAAGCGGTCGACGAAGGCCTGCTAAAGATCATGTCCAAAATGGGCATCGCAGTGATCTCCAGCTATCGTGGCGGCTATAATTTTGAAGCCGTGGGTCTATCGCGCGCATTGTGCAACGATCTGTTCCCCGGCATGCCGACCAAAATATCCGGCGAAGGCTATGCGTCGCTGTTCATCAACGCGCAGGATAAACATGAAGCTGCCTTTGAACCGGCCGTTGTCCGTTTGCCCGTGGGCGGTTTCTACAAACAGCGCGATGGCGGGGAAGCGCATGCTTATGGCGCGCATCTCATGCACTTGCTGCAAAGCGCGGTCGCCCATGATAGCTATTCCTCCTACCTGCAATTTTCGCAAGGGGTCCGCGAACTGGAGCCGATCTATCTGCGCGACCTGATGGAATTTAACTACGCGCCAGAACCCATTCCGATCGACGAAGTCGAGGCGATTACTGAAATCCGCAAACGCTTCAACACACCGGGCATGTCGCTCGGCGCGCTTAGCCCTGAAGCCCATGAAACACTCGCCATTGCTATGAACCGCATCGGCGCGAAATCCGTATCCGGTGAAGGCGGAGAAGAGAAACGCCGCTACACGCCTTTCGAGAATGGCGACAATGCATCCAGCCCGATTAAACAGGTGGCCTCTGGGCGCTTTGGCGTGACAGCGGAATATCTCGGCGCCTGTGAAGAGGTCGAGATCAAGGTTGCCCAAGGCGCGAAGCCCGGCGAAGGCGGGCAATTGCCTGGCTTTAAAGTTACCGAATTTATCGCAAAACTGCGCCATTCAACACCGGGTGTCACCTTGATCAGCCCGCCGCCGCATCACGATATCTATTCGATCGAGGATCTCGCGCAGCTCATTTATGATCTCAAACAGATCAATCCACGGGCAAGGGTCTGTGTGAAGCTGGTTTCCGCGGCCGGTATCGGCACGATTGCCGCGGGCGTCGCCAAGGCGCATGCCGATGTCATCCTGATTTCCGGTAATACCGGCGGGACCGGTGCATCGCCGCAGACGTCGATTAAATTCGCTGGTACGCCATGGGAAATGGGGCTCACCGAAGCCAATCAGGTGCTGACCCTCAATGGCCTGCGCCACCGTGTGAAACTGCGTACCGATGGCGGCTTGAAAACTGGCCGGGATATTGTGATCGCGGCCATATTGGGCGCGGAAGAATTTGGTCTCGGCACGCTTAGCCTTGTCGCCATGGGCTGCATCATGGTCCGGCAATGCCACAGCAACACCTGCCCCGTTGGCGTTTGTGTGCAGGACGAAAAACTGCGCGAAAAGTTCACTGGCACGCCGGAAAAAGTCATCAACCTGATGACCTATATGGCCGAAGAAGTGCGCGAGATTCTCGCGCGTCTCGGCTACCGGACCTTGGAAGAGGTTATCGGGCGCACAGAATTGTTGCGGCAGGTTAGTCGCGGGGCCGAGCATCTTGATGATCTCGACCTCAACCCGATCCTCGCCAAGGTCGACGCCCCCGATACCGAGCGCACGTTCAACCTGCCAACCCATCGCAATGAAGTGCCTGACAGTCTCGACGCGCAAATGATTGCAGACGCGCAACCAGTATTTGAGCGGCGCGAGAAAATGCAGCTCACCTATACGGTGCGCAACACGCACCGCGCAGTTGGCACCCGTTTCTCGGCAGAGGTCACCGCCAAATATGGCATGAGCACGCTCAACGAAGATCATGTCCATGTGCGCCTGCGCGGCAGTGCCGGCCAATCGCTCGGTGCCTTCCTGTGTCAGGGGATTACGCTGGAAGTCTTTGGCGATGCCAATGACTATGTCGGCAAGGGCCTGTCCGGCGGCAAAATTGTCGTGCGTCCGATGGTCAGCTCGCCGCTCGACAGCAAGGCCAATACGATTATCGGCAACACCGTGCTCTATGGCGCGACAGCGGGTCAGTTATACGCAGCAGGCCAAGCGGGCGAACGGTTTGCGGTCCGTAATTCAGGGGCTGACGTGGTCGTAGAAGGTTGCGGTGCGAATGGCTGCGAATATATGACCGGCGGCAATGCGGTCATTCTCGGCGCAGTGGGCAATAATTTTGGCGCGGGCATGACAGGCGGCATGGCCTTCATCCTCGACCTCGAGCGGAATTTTGAGAAACATGCCAATCCCGAAAGCATCATCTGGCAGCGGCTGGACAGTGGCTATTGGGAGGAGCATCTCAAATCCCTGATCGAAGCGCATCATCGGACCACCGACAGCAACTGGTCGGAAACGATCTTGCGCGACTGGGATCGCTGGCGGGAATGTTTTTGGCAGGTTTGCCCCAAAGAGATGGTGAACCGGTTGGATCATTCGTTGTCGGACAGCGAGGCCATTCAAGCAGCGGAGTAAATATATGGCCATCGTGGCAGCTGCAGATATCGTCATTCGAAACCTCACGGAAATCGATGCCTCCGCCATTTTAGGCATCTATCAGCAAGGCATGGATACGGGTCATGCCACGTTCCAGCAACATGCTCCCAGTTGGGATGAATGGGATCAATCTCATTTGAAAGTACCGCGTCTGGGCGCTTTTGCGGACGATGAGCTTGCCGGATGGGCGGCGCTCAGCCCGACCTCTTCCCGCTGCGTCTATGCCGGAGTGGCCGAAGAAAGTGTCTATGTTGGAACCAGCTTTAGCGGTTTGGGGGTTGGACGAAAACTATTGCAAGCTATCATCGCCGCTTCGGAGGAAGCTGGCATCTGGACACTGACCGCAGGCATCTTTCCGGAAAACGTCGCGAGTTTAAAATTGCACGAAACAGCTGGCTTCAAGATATTAGGCCGCCGGGAGCGTATCGGGAAAATGACGTTCGGCCCATTGACCGGCCAATGGCGAGATGTGTTGTCGCTGGAACGACGAAGTGATGCACCACAATTTACCTGAGCTCTTGACCAGTTGAAAATGTTCTTGTTTTGATCTCAACACAAACTATGATCACACCATGGCTGACCGGCGCGACGTGATTCAGGTGTTTGGCCTGCTTGGGCTTACCGGCCTGATATCCTGCACGCCAAAATCTGCCTCCCCATTATCAGGAGCGAAAACCATGCCTAAAATCACCCCCAATTATATGGAAATGAAAGCCAAAGATCTCGGTGCCAGCAAAGCCTTTTACGAAAAGGCCTTCGGCTTTGCCTTTACCGACTATGGGCCAGACTATGCCACAGTCGAAGGCGGGCCAGTGCAAATTGGCATCGCCGCCGGCGAAGAACCGCCCGCCCCCATGCCAACCTTTGAAACAGATGATTTAGAAGCAGCTCTCGCGCAGGTGAAAGCCGCGGATGGTGCAATCGTCAAAGAGATTTTTGCCTATCCCGGCGGGCAACGTTTTGAATGTCTGGATCCTTCAGGCAACCGATTGGCGATCTATAAACCAGGCTGAATGGCTTAGCCTTTAGCGGCGTTACAACTGTTTACAGTCCTTGCTGCCAAAACCCCTGCGGGTTCAGCTTTGCCTCAGATGCAGCCTGCTAGACAGAGTCTAACGACAATTATCTAGGAGGCTCTACATGCGACATTTTCTTGCTCTTCCCCTTTTGGCAGTATCGCTGAGCCTCGCTGCACCAGCTTTCGCGCAAGATCAGCCGCCGGAATCCGAGATGATTGAGAAACTCAATGATCCCGCTTTTCAAGACGGCATGGTTGCCATGATGTCAGGGTTTATGACCGCGATGATGGACCTACCAATCGGCCAATTTGCGGCTGCGGTGGAGAAAGCCGTGCCTGAAGGCATGGATGATGAGGAAACATTTTCCCGCATCGATCCCGACGCCACTTTGGGCGATATGGCCGCACGCGATAATCCCAATTTCAACGCGGATATGGAGAACAACATGCGCAAAGGCACCGCGATGATGGGTATCATGGCGAGCGAATTTGGCGCGATGCTGCCGCAGCTCAAGGCCATGGGCGAAAAAATGAAACGCCGAATGGGCGAGCTGGAATAGGCCCTGCCATTCGCAAGTAATATGAAGCCTGGCCGTCTATTATCGTTTTCCGGCATCAACCCCCTTCCCCCGCAACCCATTCCCGATTAACAGCAACAACATGTGGCAGTTATTCCAATTTCCTCTTTGTCCGTTTTCGCGCAAAGTCCGCCTGCTAATGGGTGAAAAGTCGGTCGGCTATGAGCTGGTCCGCGAATCGCCATGGCTGCAGCGGGACGAATTTCTGGACATGAACCCGGCAGGGCGAACACCGGTCATGCGGCACGCGGAACGCGGAACGGTCCTGGTCGATAGCAATGCGATTTGCGAATATATTGAAGAGACTGTCGAAAAGACGCCGATGATCAATGGCACGGCAACCAACCGGGCAGAAATTCGCAGACTGACGGCTTGGTTTGACGAACAATTTTACGGCGATGTCACTGCACCGATGCTGTACGAACGCATGCAAAAACGCATTGTCCATCGTGCTCCGCCCGATGCCAAGATGCTGCGCGAAGCGATGCGACGCGCCAACGTTCATCTCGACTATATCGACTATCTGATTGACCATCGCAGCTGGCTCGCCGGCGCAACTATGAGCCTTGCAGACCTGACGGCTGCGGCACAAATTTCCGTCGCGGATTATCTCGGCGGGATCGACTGGACCGGCCATGAGCAGACCAAGGCCTGGTATGCCATGTTCAAATCGCGGCCCTCTTTCCGGCCCTTATTGTCGGAACGCATGGAAGTCATCACGCCCCCCGCCCATTATGAGAAAGTCGACTTTTGATGACGAGCAGCCCTTTTGTCTATGCGGTGACCGCACCTCTGATGATAGCTGGTCCGGCGATAGCGGAGGAAATGAAAATGCAACAAGGTAGCGGCGCTTTCGAAGTTGATGTGAAACCCGTATCCGGCGAAGGCGAAAGCCCGGCTCGCATGGCTCTGAACAAGACCTTCACCGGCGACCTTATAGGAACCAGCACTGGCCAGATGATGGCTGGCGGCAATGAGGCCAACGGCGCACGCGTTTACGTCGCTCTGGAAACCATAGAGGGTTCGCTCAGCGGCAGAAAAGGAAGCTTCATCGTCACCCATCGCGGCACAATGACCAAAGATGGTCAGGACCTGTCGATCATCATTGTTCCGGACAGCGGCACCGATGAATTGAGCGGCATTAGCGGAACCATGGACATTCAGATGACCGACGGGAAGCATAGCTATACGATTGAATATAGCCTGCCAGACAGCCAATAAACCGCAGCGGCCAAACTAGCTTTCCGGCTGCGCCGTCAACATATTTTTGACCATCTGGACCTTGTCCATATTGGGTGCAAAGCCGTCCTTCTCGATACCCACAGTCTCAAAACCAAATTTTGCGAAGAAGGGCGCTATTTGCGGGGTCGTGGAAAGCTCCGCTTCCTGAAATTCTCCTGATGCTTCGATTGCCTGCAGGCGATATTCAGCCAGCATCCGGCCGAGCCCGGCGCCATGACGCGCATTGTCGACCATGCCCCAGGTGAAGCGCGCTTGTCCGCGCTCTGCTTTCACAAAACCGCCGCAGCCGCAAACTTCCGAATCCTGCTCGATGACAAAATAATGTCCATCCGGTTGCTCCAGAAAATCGGCAAAACCCGACCGTTCGCTTGAATCAAAATAACGCGGTACATTGCTGTCAAACAAGGCCAGGCAAGCGTCTGCATCGGTTGCGACAAAGGGCCGGATCTTCGTAGTCATCTAAGCACCACAGTCATCAGATAATTTAGCGCCAGATTGTCGGACAGGGAAAAACCGTGCGATGGGCTATAGGATATGCCGGTGGTATCGATTACCTTCAAACCCGCCTCACCCAACAGCTTTTCTAGCTCAATGGGTGTGAAAAACTGATCATGATGATGCGTACCTTTGGGAATACGGCCCGTCATTTCAGCCAGATCAACCAACATGAGTTTCGACATAGTGGTGCGATTGGGGGTGGAGAGGATCATCAAGCCGTCATCGGCCAGCGCATTGGCTAATCCGGTTACGAAACCATCAGGATCATCAACATGTTCAATCACTTCAAGTGAGGTTACCAAGTCGAATCTGCTCTCTCCGAACGTCTCAATCCCAATGTTGCGATAATCAATATCCAACCGTTGGGGTTCGGCATGCGCCGCCGCTGCCGCTATGTTTTCCGGTGCGGCATCCAGCCCAGTCACTTTCGCACCCATACGGGCCAACGGTTCACAAACCAGTCCGGCCCCGCAACCGACATCAAGCGCCCGCTTGCCCGCGAGCGGTCGCAAATTGGCGGCATCCACACCGAAATGCTGGTTGATCGCATCCCGTATATAACCCAGCCGCACCGGATTGAGCCGGTGGAGCATGGCGGACGATCCGTTCGGGTCCCACCATTCCGCCGCCAAAGCGCCGAAATGAGCGGCTTCTTCAGGGTTTATCGTGCTTTTGGTTGCGCCTGAAACTGGGCTAGAACTTGTGGCTATGCTGGTGCTTGCGTTTGTCATAACCCCTCTTTATCACAGCCAACGCGTCTCGTTCAGACCCTTTTTCAACAGAAAGACAGATAACTAGCATCATGGCACGGATAGTGATGAAATTTGGCGGCACGTCGATGGCGGGAATTGAACGCATCCGCCGCGTCGCGCAGATCGTCAAGCAACAGGCCGATGCCGGACATGAAGTCGCGGTCGTCGTTTCAGCGATGGCTGGCGACACCGACCGGTTGGTGAATTTCTGCCGCGAAGCAAGCTCGCTTTATGATGCCGCGGAATATGATGTCGTGGTCGCAAGCGGCGAACAAGTCACATCGGGCTTACTCGCCATTGCCTTGCAATCACTTGGCGCCAAAGCACGCAGCTGGCTGGGCTGGCAAATGCCGATCCGCACCATTGAGGCACATAGCAAGGCGCGGATTGAGGCCATTGATGCCGATGCCCTGACCGCCTCTATGAAAAGCGGAGAGATCGCTATTATCCCGGGCTTTCAAGGCATTAGCCAGGATGGCCGGATCACCACGCTAGGCCGCGGTGGATCCGATACCAGCGCGGTGGCCATTGCGGCAGCTGTCAAAGCCGATCGCTGCGATATTTATACCGATGTGGACGGCGTTTATACCACTGACCCGCGCATAGTGACAAAGGCGCGCAAGTTGAAAACGGTCACCTTTGAAGAAATGCTAGAATTGGCAAGCGTCGGCGCGAAGGTGCTGCAGACACGCTCGGTCGGTCTAGCGATGAAGGAAAATGTTAAAATTCAGGTGCTCTCCTCGTTCACTGAGGAAGGCGTTAATTATACCGCCGATGACCTGCCCGGAACGATGATCGTCAGCGAAAGCGAAATGGAGAAAGAGGATATGGAGCGTCAGCTAATCACCGGCATTGCCCATGATAAAAATGAATCCAAAATCACCCTGACCCGCGTGCCTGATAAACCGGGTGCGGTTGCGAACATATTTGAGCCGCTGGCCGAGGCCGCGATTAATGTCGATATGATCATTCAGAACGTCGGCCGTGAAAAAGGCGAGACCGATGTGACCTTCACAGCCCCTACCAGCGATCTCGACCGGACCATGCAGGTACTCGAAAAGGCCCAAGAGAGCATCGGATATAACCGGCTGATTTCCGATACAAATGTAGCGAAAATCTCTGTCGTCGGTGTCGGTATGAAAAGCCATGCCGGCGTGGCCTCGACCATGTTTAAATCGCTGGCCGATCGCGGCGTCAATATTCAGGCGATCACGACGTCAGAAATCAAGGTCAGCGTGCTGATCGAGGAAGATTATACCGAACTGGCGCTGCGGGTGCTTCACACCGCTTATGGCCTGGATGCAGAGGATGCAGCTTAACTTATGACTCAGTCCAAACTTTCGACTCTCATGAAACGCGGCACCGATCTGCTTGGCAGCGAAACCGCGATCATGTGCGGCGCCATGAGCTGGGTTTCCGAGCGCAATCTGGTCAGCGCCATTTCCAACGCGGGCGGCTTTGGCGTTATAGCTTGCGGCGCAATGACACCGGAATTGCTCGACACCGAAATTGCCGAGACCAAAAAGCTTGCGACCAAGCCTTTTGGCGTCAACCTGATCACCATGCATCCTGATTTGATGAAGCTGATCGAAGTATGCGGCAATCATAACATAACCCATGTTGTGCTCGCTGGCGGCCTACCGCCAAAAGGCAGCTTGGAAGCGATCAAGGAAATCGGGGCCAAGGTGATTTGCTTCGCGCCCGCCATGGCATTGGCCAAGAAATTCATCCGCTCCGGCGTTGATGCCATTGTTATTGAGGGCATGGAAGCAGGCGGCCATATCGGGCCAGTTTCAACCTCTGTGCTCGCACAAGAAATCCTTCCGGAAATTGCCGATCAATTACCGGTATTCGTAGCAGGCGGGATCGCGCGCGGCGAAGCCATTGCCAGCTATCTCGAAATGGGCGCAAGCGGGGTGCAGCTGGGCACCCGTTTTGTCTGTGCGCATGAATCCATCGCGCATGAAAACTTCAAGAAGGCCTTTATTCGCGGCAATGCTCGCGATGCGATCACGAGCGTTCAGGTCGATCCGCGGCTACCCGTCATTCCAGTGCGTGCGCTGAAAAACAAAGGCACAGAGGAATTTACCCGCAAACAGATTGAAGTTGCCAAGCTGCTCGATTCTGGCGAGATAGAAATGGGCGAAGCGCAATTGCAGATCGAACATTTCTGGGCCGGGGCACTGCGCAAGGCAGTGATTGATGGCGATGTCGAAAATGGTTCCGTCATGGCCGGGCAATCGGTCGGCATGGTCAAGGCGGAGGAAAGCGTCGCTGATATTATCAAGACGCTGACCGAAGAAGCGGAAGCGGCGTTGGCGCGTTAGGTTTTATACCGCCCAGCCGCGCGGTTGATACGGCACAATCCCTATCTGTCTTGCCTAAATAACACAGCTTAGGCATAGTGAAATGATGAACGATATCGCCATCGACCCCCTCGCAGAAATGGAGCAAGACAAGGCGCAGACCTATAATCAGGGTCTGACACCGCTCCATCCGCCGCAAAAATCGCTTATCCGCCTAAATGCCGGAATCTTCGCAGCCATTTTGATCATCGCGGGGATCGCCGTCGAATTCGCTATCCGCAATGAATTGCCGCTGGCGTTGGGATCCATCATTGGACCGGTTGCGGCCATTGGACTGTTTCTTTTTACCTTCCTCCCCGGCCGCATCTATCGTCGTTGGGGCTATGATATGGGGGATGAACAGTTGCGCGTCTTGCGCGGGTTTATGTGGCGGACCGACACGATCGTGCCGTTTAACCGCATCCAGCATATCGATGTCGCGCAGGGTCCTTTTCAACGGATATTTGGGCTATCGACCCTGATCGTCCATACGGCGGGGACACATAACAGCATTGTCACCCTACCGGGCCTCAGCACCCCGGATGCCGAAGCGATGCGCGACACGATCAAGGGTCATATCCGTCAAGACATGATATGAATGACGCGCCCGTAACAACAGCAGAACCGATATTGCCAGAAGCGGAGGACAACGCGTCCTTCCGCCGGCTGCATCCGCTTAGCATCATCCTGAAATCGGTTGCCGCTATGGGTCAGAATCTAATCGCCATGGGCGTGCTTTATTTCAGCGTGTTCGATCAGAATATCGTTTACGCCGGACTGGCAGCCCTGACTTTGATGGCGTTTATCATCGGGATAACCGCGCTGATCTGGTCGCGCTTTACCTATCATGTTGGTCCCAAGGAAATCCGCATCAAAAGCGGCCTACTGAGCCGCAATAATCGCTCTATTCCATTTGACCGGATTCAGGACGTCAGTCTGGAACAAAAGCTGGTCAGCCGCATATTGGGCCTCGCCACAGTAAAACTGGAAACCGGGGCATCGGCTGGCGAAGATGGCAAGCTGGACGCACTGGCACTGACTGATGCCGCGGCGCTGCGGGACATGGTGCGCGACTATAAATCCGGCATTTCTGCAATTGCAGAGGATGGTGTGGAAACAGCAGCCCCTGCCACCGAAATTGAGGAACGCCCACCGCTCTTTGCTATGGACAACCGGCGGATATTCATCGCCGGCCTGTTCAACTTTTCCTTCGTTCTGCTCGCCATTTTAGCCGCCATTGCCCAAAACCTTGATTTCCTGCTGCCGGACGATTTTTTCAATCCATGGTATTGGGCGGAACAGTTGTCGCAGCAGGATGTCGTGAACGGCCTCAGCTTCTCGGCGCAAATTGCCGGAGCCATTGGCGCGCTGGTCTCGCTGATTGCGGTTGGCCTCGGTAGCGGTATCATCCGCACCTTCATTCGCGAATATGGCTTTCGCCTTCACCGCGTCGATACCGGCCAACCGGGCTTCCGGCGGCGGCGCGGTTTGTTTACGCTGACCGACATGGTCATGCCGATCCACCGAGTACAGGCGGCGATCTTGAGAACCGGACCGATCCGCCAGCGTTTTGGCTGGTACCATCTCAAATTCCAGTCGCTCGCCAGCGATGGCAGCGGCGAGAGCGACCATAGCGCCGCTCCCTGCGCGCAAATGGACGAAGTCGATCCTATATTGGCTGAGACAGATATCGCCAATGTCCCGCCCGATCTCGACTTTCATAGGGTCGATCCGGCGCTTTGGTGGCGTGATGCGATTATTTTGATGATCATATTGGGCACCGTGAGCATCGGCCTTGGCCGCTTTGTCCATCCTGGTTTTTATGCGCTGATATTGCTCGCGGTGCCGATCATTGCCGTGTGTGTCTTGAACTGGCGCCATCACCAATATGCGCTGACCGATGAACAGCTGTTCGTACGAGCGGGCTGGTGGCGGCGCAAGCTTACGATATTGCCGATCCGCAAGATTCAAACCGTCGATGTGGGACAATCGCCGCTGGACCATCCCCTTGATCTGGCGACCGTCAGCGTCGGCATTGCCGGTGGGTCGCCAATGGCACCGCTCAAGATTAATGATATTCCGATGCGCATGGCCATGGCGCTGCGTGAAAGGCTTATTTAGCAGCATTCTGCCAGAATGGTGCTTGACAGTGGGCGTCGAATATTCACGATAGTATCAAGTGATATTTTTCAGGGAGATCGGCATGCTACGGGCACATTTCACAACATTGGTTTCAATATCGGCGCTGGCTCTCAGCATGCCAGCGGCGGCGCAAAATACACCGCAAAAGTCAGCCGAACTGCATCAGATTATCGATGATTTTTGGACCTATAGCCTGAAACAATATCCTGAATTTGCTTCATCGCTGGGCGTCGATGATCCAGATGGCCGCGTTAGCGACAATAGTCTTGAGGCAGAGGACAAGCGGGTCGAGAAAGCTAAGGCTTGGTTAGTTCAACTCGACAAGATCGATCAGAATAGTCTCTCGGAAGATGATAAAACCAATTACGGTATCCTCCACCGCAGTCTCGCGGAACAGGTTGAGGCCAGCACTTATGGCCAACGTACCATCAACTTCACCAACCGCGGTGGCTGGCACCAGAATTTTGCGAGCATGCAAAACAATCTGCCATTCCGCAACGCACAGGACTATCAGACTTATGTCAATCGCCTGACAAAATACGGGATGGTTCACCGGCAGTCGATAGCCGTTGCCAATCAGGCGCTGCAAGGCGGCTATGTGCAGCCCTGCGTTTCAATGGTTGGCTATGAGACCAGCATTTCCGGATTGATCAAGGAAGACCCAAGGGATTCGCGCTTCTTCGAACCGTTCAAACGCACCAAGCCGGACGGCATTGATCAGGCGGCTTTTGATAGTCTTGCTGCCAGCGCGGCCGAGGCGATAAGTACGAACATCAACCCAGCGCTGAAAGAGCATCTTGATTGGTATACTGGACAATATGCACCCAAATGCGCCAAGGCACCCGACGTGTCTGCCCAGCCCGGCGGCGACAAATATTATGATTTCCGCATCCGTCAAATGACAACTACCGAAAAGTCGGCGGACGAGATTCACAATATCGGCCTGTCCGAAGTCGCGCGCATTCGCGCAGAGATGGTGGAGGTTTCCAAACAGGCCGGGTTTGAAACCCGCGAAGCCTTTATCGAGGATCTGCGTACCAACCCAAAATATTATGCCAAAACCCCCGAAGAGCTGATGGAAAAAGTCGCACGGGTGACCAAGATTATTGACGGCAAAATGCCCTCGATCATCGGCAAGCTTGCGCGCCTGCCCTATGGCATCAAGAAGATACCAGCGGAAACGGCAGAAGGCACGACCACCGCTTATTATAATCCAGGATCGCCCGATGTCGGCATTGCCGGTTTCTATTATGTCAACACATCGAAACTGGACCAACGGCCGTTCTGGGAAATCCCTGCTCTGAGCGTCCACGAGGCGGTGCCCGGTCACCATATGCAGATCGCCTTGCAGCAGGAACTCGACATGCCGGACTTCCGGAAGCACGGTGCGTTTTTCACCGCCTTTGTCGAAGGCTGGGGCCTTTATTCCGAGCGTCTCGGCATTGAAATGGGTCTATATGACACGCCGGCCAAGGATATGGGGAGGCTATCCTATGAAATGTGGCGCGCCACGCGGCTGGTGGTCGATACCGGCATCCATAGCAAAGGCTGGAGCAAACAGCGGGCAATTGACTTCATGACCGACAATACAGCCCTTAGCCCCGCCAATATCGAGGCCGAAGTGAACCGCTATATCAGCTGGCCCGGACAGGCGCTGGCCTATAAAATGGGCGAACTGAAAATCCGCGAATTACGCAGAAAAGCGACAGAAACATTGGGCGCGAAATTTGATCTACGCGAATTTCACGACGTGGTGCTAGGCCAAGGCGCGGTGCCGCTCGATATATTGGAGGCGCAAGTGAACCGTTGGATTGAAGGAAAGAAAAACTAGGCTGGTTGGGCTCCGCACTTGATGCGGAGCGCTATAGGTTATTCATCATCCGTGGGAACCGGTGGTGGTGTTTCGTCTGCTCCCGGCGGCACTGCCAAATCATTGCCTGCCCGAGTCTCAACATTTGAGGCTTCCAAAGCTTCGGCATCCTGTGCTTCCAACCGCGCACGCGCTTCCGCGGCACCGGCTTCACGGGCTTCGCGCTGCGCTTCAATTTCGCGCAGGCGTTCTTCCACGGCTTCGGCTTCTCCATCAATCCGCGCCAGCCGTTTCTGGCGTTCTTCCTCAATCAATCGACCCCAGTTGACCGTGTCATCCTGCGCTTTTTCGGCATAGGCCTGTGTGAGCAATCTCTGCGTGCAACCGGTGAAGCCACCAGCGCCAGAGGGCGAACAGCTTTGTGTGCCGCTTTTGCCGACATATTCATAGGAACGGACGCGCTCTGACCAAGCCTCATTTTTTGCATCATTGGGATTATCGCGCAACGTCTCTGGGATCCGATAGCGTTCCGATTCATCTTTGCGCGCGCAGACGACAATTTCACCATCCGTGCTTTGCGGACAGGGATCGTCACCATAAATTACGAGCTGATTGACCCGGTCACCGGCCTGATCCTGTGCCACTGCAGGCGATGCCAACAGGGCCCCTGCGAGCAGCAGAGGGGCGGAGAAAAATACTGTCTTTGTCATAGTCATCCTTTGCCAGCGACTGAATGAACCCGCGCTGAAGAGCAATAATCCAGTCAAATTCGTTTGGAAAGCCCTATCGCGACTTTGCACCCCAGCCGGATGGCTGCACTCAGCACCGGATAGCCCAGCACCTCTTCCGCGCCAGATTCAATCGCAGTCTGTTTATGCTCCAATTCCTCTTCACGAAACTCCGCAATCTTACTGAGCAGTTCGGGGTCATTTTCCGATTCGAGCTGTTCCATCTGTTCCTGATAATGCAGGTCAATTTCGGTTTCGACCGCAGCGGTGCAGGCCATTGCGGCACGCGGTCCCATGATCGCGGTTCCCGCGCCCAGCGCATAGCCCGCCACTTGCCAAAAGGGCTGCAACACCGTTGGCCGGACATTACGTTCCACAATCATCCGATCAAACGCATCAAGATGCCGCTGTTCCTGTTCCGCCATATGGTGAATGGCACTGCTGTCGGGTGCATCATCGCCCATAACGGCAAGCTGGCCCTTATAGATTTGCGCGGCGCCATATTCGCCAGCCTGATTGACCCGGATCATCGAAGCGATATCCGCTTTTGCTTTTCCCAATGTCTCTTCAGCCATTGCTTGCATCCTTTCGGCCCTTTGCCATCAAAACAAAGATGAGGATTGCGCCGCCGACAGACAAGAGGAAATTAAATCCTGCCAGCGAAATACCAAACAGCGACCATGGCGCGACATCACAGCGCACCAGCGGTGCATTCATGATGGAATCCAGCATGTCACCACCCGCCGCAACCGTGGTCGCACAGGAAGTGATCCCTTCCCACCAACCATATTCAACCCCAGCGTGAAAGCCACCAATCAAGCCGCTGATGAGAATCGCCAATGCTGCATCTAGAATGAGAAATTGCGACAATTTCTGATTGCGCAAGACAATCGCCAACAGCGCTAAAACGATCGCAGCCAAATGCGGCCAACGCTGCCACATGCACATTTCGCACGGATAAAGGCCAAAGACATGTTCGCTGATCAAGGCCCCGCCGAGCAAGGCTGAGGGTATGATCAAAGACAGCCACAAGGCCGCACGGGAAAGGGCCATATCCGGCGTCCTAGTTTTTAGCGGTTGCCGGTTTCGCTGATTTCTTCGCCGCCGCCTTATTCATCGCAACTTTCAAACCATCAGGTCCCAAACGCCCAATGGTCTGCAAAGCATAGTGCAATTGAAAATCCTCAATGCCCTTTTCTTTAAGATCTTCAGCCGTTTCGGTGAAACGCGGATCGTCCTTGGCGTCTTCTTCCAGCACATCATCTTCGAGTTTCACTTCGTTGATGAGATGCTTGCGCAGATCGGATTCGCGGAACCGTGGACGGGTCTTGTAATCGGGATCAGACAGCTGCGGTACCATGATATCCGGTTCGATTCCGCCTTCCTGCACCGATTTTCCAGACGGCGTATAATAGCGTGCGGTCGTCAGACGCAAAGCAGAGGTGTTAGATAGGGGCAGCAATGTCTGTACCGATCCCTTACCAAAAGTGCGTTCGCCCATGACCAGACCACGATGATGGTCCTGCAATGCGCCTGCCACAATCTCCGAAGCGGACGCGGAGCCGGCATCGATCAGAACAATGACCGGCAGGCCATTGGCCGCATCACCAGTTTTCGCGAAATACCGCTCGATATCCGATTTGCCGCGGCCGCGCTGCGAGACAATTTCGCCGCGGGAAAGGAATACGTCAGAAACGTTCACGGCTTCGTCGAGCAAACCACCGGGATTGGAGCGCATGTCGAGAATATAGCCCAGCGGCTTTTTGCCCAGCGACTTGTCTATCCCGACGATCGCTGCCTTCACATCGGCACCGGTATCGTTCGAGAAACTGGTAATGCTGATCACACCGACCTTATCTTTCACTTCCCAGGTCACCGGTTTGAGATCAATAATCGC
Source organism: uncultured Sphingomonadaceae bacterium (assembly GCA_947489315.1). Classification (GTDB taxonomy): domain Bacteria; phylum Pseudomonadota; class Alphaproteobacteria; order Sphingomonadales; family Sphingomonadaceae; genus Parasphingorhabdus. The sequence continues at coordinate 161,373 of CANLCX010000004.1, read as the reverse complement.
CCGGTTCATCGACACATCAAAAGGCTTGTCGCGGCCCGGGCGCACGATCGTCAACGCAATCGGCGAGCCAGGCTTGCCGCGCATTTCTTCGACGGCCTCATCAAGTGATCCACCATAGATTAGCGAGCCGTTGATATGGGTGATATAATCGCCCGCTTTCACGCCTGCTTTGTCCGCCGGTGTATCCTTGAACGGGGCGATAACTTTTACTGCGCCATCTTCCATGGTGACTGAAAGGCCAAGGCCGCCATAATTGCCGTCTGTCTGCGTCCGCAGATTTTCAAAATCGCGGGCGTCCAAGAAACTACTATGGGGATCTAGGCTGCCAAGCATGCCGTTAATCGCGCCCTTGATCAGGTCCGCATCATCCACCTGATCGACATAATCCGTCCGCACGCGATCAAATACGCTCATAAACTGTTCCATCTCGCGATAAGTATTCGCATCAACGGCAGAAATGGCAGAGGTGGTTGCGGGCAGGAGCGCAACGGTCAACACCAGAGCGGTAGCTTGCAAGAAAGGCTTTTTCATAATCGGAATCCTGTGAATCTCAATATGCCGCGAATATAGGCGCGAAACAGCTATGATGCCAAGCACCTTAACCAACTATGACGATGAATGGCTTTCTTTGGTATGACTGGAAGGAGCCATAGGGAATTTTTCGGTTTCCAGCCCGCGGATATTTAATAGTAACCGAATGAGCGTAAGAAATCCCCAAAAGGGCCTTATACTCTTGGTAAAATTCGCTGGAAAAGTCTCGTTCAAGAGACTTTTTTAAGCGGCCTTGTCACCAGAAGTCAGTTCCAGTGGCGGCGCTTTTGCAGCCATATCAACGGTAGTTTTGGCCAGATTCGGTGATTTCGCACTCTTATGCTTGAACTTGCCGTCCACATGACCGCCTTGCTCAATCGTGACATTTTCATAAGAAACATCGCCGCCAATACGGGCGCTGGAGCTGATCACCAGATCGCCGGCTTCAATTGAGCCCTCAACCGAGCCAGACAAGCTGGCATTCTGGGCGGTGATAGCGCCCTGAATTTTACTGGATGGCCCTTGCACCAGCGACAGGCACCTGATGTCGCCAATCACTTCGCCGTCTATGTGAAGGTCGACCTTCGCCTCGATATTGCCGGTAATCACAATGCCATCGCCAATAATGGAGAAGCTGGATCCGTTGCTTGCACTGGTTCTAGCCACGGCTGGAGCCTGACTTTTCTGCACGCTTCTTTGGTGCGTTTGCTCGCTGTCTTGCGACGGCTTGGACTTTGAGAACATCTGTATTCGCCTCCAAAAATGGTCGGGGGTTTACCGCTGTGCCGTTTAGTCGCACTTCAAAATGAAGATGCGTGCCTGTTGAACGTCCGGTGCTTCCCATAGCCCCCACTTGTAATCCCTGTTTCACTTTTTGACCAGTGGTGACATGAATTTTGGAAAGATGCGCATAACGCGTCATCAGACCATTGCCGTGCGTAATTTCCACTGTTTTGCCATAGCCGGATTTCCATCCTGCATGGGTGATTGCGCCACTCGCCGCAGCCAATATAGGTTGGCCATGCGGGCCTTTAAAATCAATCCCGCTATGCATAGCGCCGCCGCCAGTAAAGGGATCGCGGCGATAGCCATAGCCGCTCGACATCATGGTGATATCCGCCGGCATGGCCGAAGGTATGGTGAGCAACGTGCGTTCGAGCTGATCCATCCGCAGCAAGGCGTTGTTTAAACGCTCCAGCGTAGGGTGAAGCTCTTTCTCGCCCTCGGCAAAAAACGGAATATAGGGACCACCAACACCCTCATTAGATGATGTCGAGAGTGTTGCGGGGTTAAGCCCAAATTTGCGAATCGCGTCTTCGGCGCGGGCGGTACGTTTCATCGCAGCGCGCGTCAGTCTATGTGCAAAAGCAATCTGACGGGCTTCGAGCCGAGCGAGTTCGGCGGCTTCCGGGAAGGCTGCGCTAATTTTTTTAGTATTTTCCGACAACTTCTTCTCGGTCTCGGTCAGGCTCTCTAATTCCGCGCCCGTTTCTTCGCCAATAAACTGCTGTGTTATCTGCTCCATCGCATCCTGACGCTGGATCAGGTCTTTTGCGACGCCATCGATTGATTTTTTATATTCGGCAACCCGGCTCTGGCTGCTGTTTACTGCGGCTTCTTTTTCCGCCAGCGCCATACGTTCGCTCGTCACGGTCAGCTGATTGACCGTCATGGCCAATGTGATCACCAGCCAAAGGCCAATAATCGCGCTGACAATTATCGCGACTCTTTTTTGTATTTTTCCTGAAATGGTAAGGAATCGAACCTGTCCGTTAGCGCGCATAAAAAATTCGCGATCTGTGAACGTATGATCCAATCGGGCGAAAAGCCCTTCCTTGGTATTTTGTTTTTGCATGACCCGATTACTCTTACTAATCCCCGAAGCCGAGCTAGCAGAGGGTGATTAACGGAGCGAATCCTGTTGACGCGAGTCGTGACGAGTCGAAACAGGGATGCGGTGAGCTGCCAAATTAATGTAAAATTAACCGACAGTAATCGCTTTTTTCGATTCGTTTGTGCGATTTGTCACTTTCTGGACTGTTTATTTTGACGTCAAATCGACTCCGGTTTTTGCTTATATGAATGCAATAGCCATGCTAGCAGATACCCATGGATGATCATCAACAGCTAATGACCGATATGGGCCAGCGTGCACGTGCTGCTTTCACGGCATTGTCTAGCGCGACGAGTGAACAAAAGGCCCAGGCTTTGACGGCTGCGGCCTCAGTATTGCGCGTTAGCGAAACCGCGATTCTCGCTGCGAATGCAGAGGATATGGACAAAGGCCGCGCAAATGGTCTGAGTGACGCCATGCTCGATCGATTGATGATCGACAAAGAACGACTTGACGCCATTGCGTCGGCGGTCGAACAAGTGGCAACCCTGCCGGATCCTGTTGGCGCAGTAATTGACCGGAATGAGCGTCCCAATGGCTTGATCATGGAACGCGTGCGGGTACCTCTTGGCGTCATTGGCATCATCTATGAAAGCCGACCCAATGTGACGGCAGATGCCGCGGCTTTGGGGCTGCGGTCTGGCAATGCCGTCATCCTGCGCGGCGGATCAGAAGCGATTGAAAGCAATCGGGCCATCCATAAAGCCATGGTTGCCGGGGTTGCATCTGCTGGCCTGCCCGAAGATGCGATTCAATTGGTCCAGACGACGGATCGCGCAGCTGTCGGCGCCATGCTCAAAGCGACTGGCTTGATCGACATTATCATTCCGCGTGGCGGAAAGTCCCTCGTGGCACGGGTTCAGGAAGAAGCCCGCGTACCGGTCCTCGCGCATCTCGACGGCATTTGTCACACCTATATCGGCAAAGCAGCCGACCAGGACAAAGCCATTGCCATTGCGGTGAATGCCAAGATGCGGCGCACCGGGGTTTGCGGGGCGATGGAAACATTGCTGATCGATCAGGATTATCCAGCACCTGGACCCATGCTGCGGGCTTTGATTGATGCAGGCTGTGAAGTGCGGGGCGATGATGCGATCATGGAACTGGATCCACGTACGGTGTCTGCCGAAGTCGAGGATTGGGACACTGAGTATCTCGCGCCGATTGTCTCAGTGCGGATGGTCGGCGGCGTGGACGAGGCGCTGGCCCATATCACGGACCATGGCTCCCATCATACAGATGTCGTGGTAACCGAAGATGAAGCGGTGGCCAATCAGTTTATCCAGCGCGCCGATAGCGCGATTGTGATGTGGAATGCCTCTAGCCAATTTGCCGATGGCGGTGAATTTGGCTTGGGCGCAGAAATTGGCATTTCCACCGGTCGCCTCCATGCGCGCGGCCCTGTCGCGCTCGAAGGATTGACCACTTACAAATGGGTGGTGCGCGGCACCGGGCAGGTTCGACCTTAATGTTCGCTTCTCTCGACCTCGGCCAGAAGCTGCTCGTTATCGGTGGCATATTGAGCCTGCTTGCCAGCCTCCTCCATATTGGCGTTATCATTGGAGGTCCGGATTGGTATCGATTTTTCGGGGCCGGCGAAGACATGGCCAATATGGCTGAAAAGGGATCGCTTTATCCAACCCTCATAACGATCGGAATCGCATCTATTCTCGCTATTTGGGCCTGGTTCGCCTTTGCCGGAGCCCGGCTGCTATGGAAACCACCGCTGTTACGAACCGGTTTGGTCGTCATAAGCGCAGTCTATTTGGCACGCGGGTTAGTATTGCTTCCCATGCTATTATTCGTTCCCGAGAAGATCAATAATTTCGCCATCTGGAGCTCGCTGATTGTAATGATTTATGGACTTTTTTATGGGGCGGGCACTTGGAAAGCTTGGCCCGCACTTTCATGAAAACAACCGGTCTTCTGGGTGGTTCGTTCAACCCTGCCCATGGCGCGCATCGCTCGATTAGTTTGTTTGCTATGGAGGAATTGGCGCTCGACGAGCTGTGGTGGCTAGTATCGCCGGGCAATCCCCTAAAAGAGGGGGCCAAGGATATGGCACCGCTTGCCGCGCGGCTGGCATCGGCTAAAGAAATGGCGCGGCGCAGTGCGATAAGGCCGACCGCCATTGAACAGACACTGAGCACCCGATATACCTATGATACGCTGCTGGCCCTGGTCCGACGCTATCCGAAGCGGCAGTTTGTCTGGATCATGGGAGCGGACAATTTGGCGCAATTTCATCGCTGGAAAGACTGGCGAAAAATCGCCCGATTATTGCCGATTGCAGTTATAGCGCGGCCCGGCTATGATGATGATGCTTTTGCGGCACCCGCAATGGCATGGTTCCAGCGCTCCGTCCGGCCTGCGAACCAGCGTATGAACTGGACTAATTGGAGTACGCCAGCGCTGACATTCTTGCGCTATCGTCCCGACCCACGCTCGGCCACCGCGATCCGGATGGCCCGGCCCCATTGGCACAAACAATATGCTCATCGCTGCGTTCGCGACGCTGTGACGCGCAAGATGGTTTGCCAGACTGATTGATTGGATTTGAATTGACGAAACCGAAAAGAAAAGCTCTGAAATCCGCTACTTCCAAGGAAGGTAAAGCCGAATCAGATGCTCTTTATGCGCTAGTGATGAAATCGCTCGACGATGATCAGGCGCAAGATATTGTCTCCATTCCGCTAGAGGGCAAAAGCAATATTGCCGATCATATGGTCGTCGCTGAAGGGCGTTCGACTCGGCAAGTTGCGTCAATGGCGCAAAAACTGGCCGAGCGCGTCAAACAAGCCGGCGGTGAGGCACGAATTGAAGGTCTGGCCAATGCCGATTGGGTTTTGATCGATGCCGGTGATGTGATCATCCATCTCTTCCGCCCCGAAGTGCGCAGCTTCTATAATCTCGAGCGCATGTGGACGGTTGGCGAAGAAGATGCACCCGAAGCTGAAGCAGCAGAAGCCTAAATCCGGCGGTTCTTTCAAACATGAGGCTCCATATCGTCGCCCGCGGGAAAATCGGCCGCAGTCCTGAACAGGAGCTGGTCGAGCGTTATGTCAAACGGATCAACTGGGACGTAAAGCTAAGCGAATTGCCGGAGCAAGGTGGTAAAACGCCAAAAATCGCTGATCAGACAAAAATCATTGCCCTCGATGAAACGGGCGAAAACTGGACCAGTAAAGCCTTTGCCAACGTCTTGAACGGCTGGCGCGACAATGGCGTGCGCGAAGCGCGCTTCCTGATCGGGGCTGCTGATGGCCTGACCACCGAAGAGCGCAGCAGTGCCGACCATTTCTTTTCTTTCGGCAAAGCAACTTGGCCGCATCTGATGGCCCGCGCCATGCTCGCCGAGCAATTATTCCGGGCAACGGCGATCATCGCCAACCACCCCTATCATCGGGAGGGTTAGGAGATGTTGCGCGGGTTTTTCATCCTAGTCGGCCTAGCTACCATAGGCGCCTTTTGCGCAGCGGCCCTGCCAGCACAAACCCGCGGACCTTCCCTGAGCGAGGAACAGCGCGCACTGGTTTCTGCTCGCGAACAGTCTGATAAAGCCCGGCAACGCAGCGACGCTTTGCGCCGTCAGGCGGAGGCCGCGACCAATGAAGCGGATCGGATCAACAGCGAGGCCGCCTCTCTGGCAGCGCGCATTCAGGCCGCTGAGGCCGATATCCGGGCAGCGCGGTCCCGCATCGCGATTGTCGAACGGTTACAAGAGCGCCAGCGCGCGCGTCTTGCCGAAAAACAAGGGCCTGTGGTACGCCTGACAGCCGCTTTACAAATGATGACGCGAAAGCCCACAGCGCTAGCCTTGGTTGAACCACGGTCACTCAACGAACTCATCTATATCCGCTCAATCATGTCGACTGTGGTTCCCGAAATCGAGCAGCGCACCGCCAGTTTGCGCCGCGAGGTTGAGCAGGGCGAAAAGCTACGGGCCCAGTCGGCACGGGCCATTGCCTCCTTAAATGAAAGCCAGCAACGCTTGGATCAACGGCGTAGACAACTGGCTGGCCTAGAAGCCAATGAACGGGTCGAAGCCCAGCAATTTTCCGATGATGCCGGTCTGGAACAAGACCGCGCTTTGGCCTTGGGCGAAGAGGCACGCGATATATTGGATCTAATGGATCAGATTCAGGAAAGCGGCACCGTCCGCGAAGCCCTGTCCCGGCTCGATGGACCATTGTTGCGACCCAATCAAAAGGGTGACGGCCCCATTGCCAACCCAGCGCGCAAAAGCAATGTCGCCAATGCCTACCGGCTGCCGGTCATAGGGGATATAGTGACGGGATTGGGCGAAATATCAGATAGCGGCTATCGTTCTCGCGGCCTGACCATAGCGGTAGAACCGGGCGCTCAGATTGTCGCTCCAGCAGCCGGCCGGATCGCTTTTTCGGGGCGCTATCGCGGCTATGGCAATATCCTGATCATCGAGCATGATGACGCCTGGACCAGCTTGATTACCAATTTGGCCACCACCAGCGCCGAAGTCGGTGACAGGGTGGTGCAAGGCGCGCCAGTTGGTCGGTCAGGGCAGGATGATCTCAATGTCACCGTGGAATTGCGGCGTAATGGTCGCCCGATTGATATTGCCGCCTTGGTGGGTTGAGGCGGATCTTTGGTCAAAGGCCACACTGTTTCATTTCAAGGTGAAGAGTGATCATGCTCTCGGCCAAAGTTCACACAAATCACACGCCCTTTTGTGGAACCGGGCTTAACCTTATCGCATTACAAAACACCCCCTGACGAAAAACCAAAAAATGCCAACTGCTCACACCCAATGACGCCTAATTCCCGTCAAAGTTCACACAAATCACACCCTCTCACGCTGAAGGATTTGACATTTTCGGCCATCGCCCGATGGCGCGCAGAAGCAGCGCAAATCATATTCAAAGCTGAGAAAGAGCCAGACATAGTTTATCAGAAGCTGGCTGCTGTAGGAAAGCACCTTTCCCAACCATCAGGCCTAATTACGCGGAGCCTGGCGGCGATAGCTGAGGGCTTCTGCTATATGTATCCGCCCGATTTGCTCCACTCCTGCCAGATCGGCAATCGTGCGGGATACGCGCAGCACACGGGTATAGCCGCGGGCGGACAGCCGCATGGCGTCGGCGGCTTGGGCCAATAACTTCCGTCCGGCTTCATCGGGCGTGGCAAATTTCTCCAGTGTATCGCCATCAATTTCGGTATTTGTACGAGCATCGAGATCAGCATAGCGTTGGCTCTGCAAACCACGCGCCTTAGCCACTCGCGCTGCAACAACGTCTGAGCCTTCGGCTGACGGCGGCATGGTGAGATCAGCAGCGGACAGAGCCTCTACCTCGATATGCAGATCAATCCGGTCGAGCAACGGACCGGAGACTTTTGCCTGATAGTCGGCGGCGCATTTGGGCGCACGCGAACAAGCTAGCGCCGCATCGCCGAGATGCCCGCAACGACAGGGATTCATCGCCGCCACCATCTGAACCCGCGCCGGAAAAGTGACATGGGCATTAGCACGCGCCACACTGACTTCTCCGGTTTCGAGCGGTTGGCGCAGCGAATCGAGCACCGCACGCTGAAATTCCGGTAGTTCGTCGAGAAACAATACGCCCAGATGCGCGAGGCTGACTTCGCCGGGACGCACTTTCAGACCGCCCCCCACCAAAGCGGCCATCGAGGCGCTGTGGTGGGGCGCACGAAAGGGCCGTTCGCGGCTCATCTGACCACCTTCTAATGTACCCGCCACACTGGCGACCATGGACACTTCCAAGGCCTCGGCTGGCGCCAAGGGCGGCAAGATGCCCGGCAGACAGGATGCGAGCAGCGATTTGCCCGATCCCGGCGGGCCGTTCATCAACAGGTTATGTCCGCCCGCGGCCGCTATTTCCAAGGCGCGTTTGGCGGTTTCCTGGCCCTTCACGTCCTTCAGATCGGGGCCATGGTCCGGCTCCGGTGCCGCGCCTGCCTTTGGCGACGCCAGAATAGACTGCCCTTTGAAATGATTGAGCAGCGCCAGCAAATCAGGTGGTGCCAATATTTCAACATCACCAGCCCAGGCCGCTTCCGGCCCTTGCAAAGCCGGACAAATCAGCCCGAGATTTTCGCTCGACGCATGAAGCGCGGCCAGCAAGACACCCGGCGTTGCGGCCAACCGCCCATCCAGCGACAATTCCCCGACAACCACATAACTCGCCAAAGTCTCCGCATCGATAATGCCCATCGCGCCCAGCAGCGCCAACGCAATCGGCAGATCATAATGCGAGCCTTCTTTCGGCAAGTCGGCTGGCGACAGATTGATCGTGATTCGCTTGGGCGGCAGTGACAATCCCATCGCCGCTATTGCCGCACGCACGCGTTCACGGCTTTCCGCCACCGCTTTGTCAGGCAAACCGACGACGTTGAAAGCCGGAAGGCCTGGCGCAACCTGGCATTGCACCTCCACCCCGCGTGCTTCGAGACCCAAATAGGCCACGGTGGAAACCAGTGCTACCATCTCATACGCCCTATTCTCGGTTCCTATTCGCAACAGTGACGAAGCGACTCACAAGAGTCGAGCGCGATGCGCCGTGTGGCCGGAACGGTCAATATACGCACGCGATGGCGGATATCCGGGGAATTTTATAGTTAACTTTCTGCAAACCAACCGTTGCTACTGTTTAGCAAGCGCTGTTTGGCAAAAGCAGCGCCATGGAAAGCATGTTGAACATAGAAACCTGCCCAGAACAGGTTCGCAGAGAACCCGGCCAAATCGAGGCCCAGGCACCAGGCATTAGCCTTGGCCTGTGGGTGACCATCTTTGCCGCTTTCGCTCTCTTTCTATCACCGTCCAACCCGGCGCATGCATCAGATGGCAGCTATACTGTCACCGAGACAGTCGAGACATTCGAATATAGCATTGTTGAACCAGAAACGGGCCTATCGTCCCCTTGGTCATCTGCTCCGGCGCAAGCTGTCTATGGCCCATTTCGTGTAATTTCCGCAGACAGCGTGGAAATGTCAGGCACGGTCGACAGCCAATCCCCGGCACTTTTTCGGCAGATGCTGCAACAATATCCCGGGATCAAGACGATCGAAATGATCGATTGCGATGGCTCGGTGGATGAGGAAGCTAATCTCAATCTCGCCCGGCAGATTCGCCGTGCTGGCATCAGTACCCATGTGCCATCGCGCGGCTCTGTGCGCTCCGGTGCAGTCGAATTATTCCTCGCTGGCGTACGCCATACAGCAGACAAGGGCGCTGAATTTGTAGTCCATAGCTGGATGGATGAAGACGGGCGGGAGGCCAATGATTACCCGCCACATGATCCGGTTCATGCCGAATATCTCAACTATTATGCGGAAATGGGCATCCCTGCCGACAAGGCGCAGGCTTTTTACGCGCTGACCAATAGCGTTCCTTTTGCTGAGCAGCTTACATTGTCACGCAACGATCTCGCGCGCTTTGCGCTATTACACTAGTCCACCCGATTCCAACATCTCATCCTGCACAGGTCGACTCTCACCTGATGCCCATTCATGCTATATCCATCAAATAACAGGATAATCGACCAGCAGCGTGATTTCTTCGACAGTGCGGCTTGCGGGTCATGCTGCGATGCATCACATAGAGAGCATGAAAGTGGATATGGACGACAAACTGGCCAAAAAACGGTGGCGCTATACATCGGGATCGCGATTCGCGCTCTCGGTCCTTGGCTTTGCCTTGATGCTGTTGTCGCCCATTGTTGGCGCTATTCCCGGCCCTGGTTTCATCATCATGTTCCCCTTGGGACTCGCGTTGGTGTTACAAAATTCGCGTTGGGGGAAAAAGCGCTATGTCGATTTCAAGCGACGTTTTCCGCAATATGGCCAGTGGACGGACTGGGCAATGCGCAGAAAGCGGCACAATAAGCTGCCCGACAATTTTAAACTGCCGATATTTGGTAAGGTGAAGACCAAGTAGGAAAGCTGATTTTTTTGCTTCAACCCTTGGGCTAACGCTTGACTTTCCGCCGCTGCACACTTATCCGCAGCGACAACGAGGTGGCCGCAGCTTTTGGCGGCCTTTTTTATCGAAATTTTATACGTAGGATAAACGCGATGAAGCGCACATTTCAACCGAGCTGCCTGGTCCGCAAACGGCGCCATGGTTTCCGCGCCCGCAAAGCGACCGTCGGAGGCCGCAAAGTATTGGCTGCCCGCCGTAACCGTGGCCGCAAGAAGCTCTCTGCCTAAGGCATCTGCTCCGGCAGAAAATAGGGTGATGCGGTGACCAATCCGCAGCCTCGACTTATCGACAATCAAGAAACCGTTCGCGATATCCAGGTGATTCGCAAGCGTCCAGATTTCCTTGCGGCGAATCGCGGCAAGCGATTCGTGACGCCGAGTTTCGTTCTGCTCGCCCATAAACGCCGGGAAGACCATACGGTTGCTCCCGACACCATCCGCTATGGAATCACGGTGACCAAGAAGATCGGAAATGCGGTGGCCCGCAACCGGATGAAGCGCCGTTTTCGTGCGCTGCTGGCTGAATTGCTCCCGGAATATGGAATAGAGGGCGCAGATCATATCATGATCGGCCGTAAGGAAGCTCAAGAACGAGATTTCGCGGTGATGCAATCAGATGTTGAAAAAGCGCTAAAACATCTCGCGAAAAAGCTTTAAAAACAATGCTCAAAGCGGTTTTCATCTTCTGTGTACGCTGCTGGCAATGGGGTCCATCGCGCATATTATCGCCAACCTGCCGGTACAGTCCAACCTGTTCCGCTTATGCAATAGAAGCGATAGAAAAGCACGGTGCAATTAAGGGTAGCTGGCTGGGCGCGAAACGGCTATTGCGCTGTCATCCTTGGGGGGGCTCTGGTTATGACCCGGTTCCTTGAACCCAGTATTGAATAGGGCCAATTGAATAAGGCAAGCACCAGTCTTACTTGGTGTAAATCAATCTTTAAGACCAGAGTTTAGGAAAAATAGTGGGCGACAAACGTAATATCATCATGGCGGTCTTGCTAACCGGTATCATCCTGTTTGGCTGGCCAATTCTGATGGAAACATTTTTCCCTGACATGGTGAACAAGAATGAAGCGGTTGAGCAATCAGAGCAAGTAGCTGCTGGTTCAGCTGGTGTCCCACAGGCCGATGGCTCAACCCCGGCTGTTTCGACCACCCCCGGCTCTACCAATATTGGCGCCGCGGCTGCCGCTGGTACCATCCGCAAGCTGCCCGTTGTTCTCGCTGAGAACCCACGCGTTGCGATCGAAACACCGCGCCTTAAAGGCTCGATCAACCTGCAAGGCGCGCGGTTTGATGACCTGACTCTAACCGATCATACAACAGAGCTGTCGAAAGACAGCCCGCCGGTGCGCCTATTCTCGCCAACTGGCACCAAAGACGCCTATTTCAGCCGCTTCGGATGGGCTGGCGATGGCGTGGCTGTGCCGGATGACAGCACGGTCTGGAGCGCGGACCAAGGCAAGCTAACACCCGAAACGCCAGTCACATTAAGCTGGGCCAATGAAACTGGGCAGACTTATGCGATCACGTTTTCGGTTGATGAAAATTACCTGATTACGGCCGAACAAAGCGTCACCAATCGCGGCGAAAATACGATTGCGCTCAATCCCTTTGGCATTATCAGCCGGGTGCGCGATCTCAACAATGTCCCGCCTGGAGAAGCGGATAGCTGGACTATCCATATCGGCCCAATGGGCGTCTTTGATGGCGTCGCCAATTTCGACACCAACTATGAAGATGTTGATGAAGCGGGCGCAAGCGGCATTGCTGCTGATGCGACCAAGGGCTGGGTCGGCTTTACCGACAAATATTGGCTCGGCGCTCTGGTCCCCGTCGGCGCGGCGAAAGTCGAAGCCAAGTTTCGCGCTGGCAGCGGCAACATTTACCAAGCGCAAATAGCCCGCGAAAATGCGCAGGTCATTGCGCCCGGTAAAATACTCAAGACCACTACACGGCTGTTTGCCGGTGCCAAGGAAACCGCGTTGCTCGATACCTATAAAGAGCAATATGATATCACCCTGCTTGACCGTGCGGTGGATTGGGGTTGGTTCTACTGGTTTGAAAAACCCCTTTTCTATCTGCTCGACTGGCTGTTCAAATTTTCCGGTAATTTTGGCGTCGCGATTATCTTGATGACCTTTGTCGTGCGTGGGATCATGTTCCCGATTGCGCAAAAACAATTCGGTTCAATGGCCCAAATGCGGGCTGTCCAGCCGAAAATGAAGAAGATTCAGGAGAAGTTTAAGGACGACAAACAGAAGCAGCAGCAGGAAATCATGAAGCTGTATAAGGACGAGAAGGTCAATCCACTCGCCGGTTGCCTGCCGATCTTCCTGCAAATCCCGATCTTCTTTGCCCTCTATAAAGTGCTGATGCTCTCGATTGAGATGCGGCATCAACCCTTTGCATTGTGGATCAAGGATCTATCCGCGCCCGACCCGATGACGCCGGTCAACCTATTTGGCCTGATCCCATTTGATCCGCCAAGCTTCCTCGCGGTTGGTATCTTGCCGATCCTGATGGGCATCACCATGCATTATCAGTTCAAGCTGAACCCCCAGCAAATGGACCCGATGCAGCAAAAGATTTTCGGTCTAATGCCGTGGATCTTGGTGTTCATCATGGCGCCGTTTGCAGCAGGCCTGCAACTCTACTGGACAGTGTCCAACGTCCTCACTATCGCCCAGCAAAAATGGCTCTATTCGCGCCATCCACAGCTGAAGGAGCAAATGGCGAAGGATGCTGAGGAAAAAGCCAAGAAGGCCGCCGAAGAGAAAGCGGCTGAAAGCAATTAGGCGGATAAAAGCTCTGGGTTCGTCATCCTGAACTTGATTCAGGATCCAGAGGCGATGTCACGACCGACAAGTTAGATCCTGAATCAAGTTCAGGATGACGGATTGATATTATGACACCATTGCACCCTAAAATTTTCTCAGGACCAATTAATTTCCTGAAATCAGCGCCGCAGCTGCAGTTTCTGCCGGACCCGACAGTCCCGGAAATTGCCTTTGCGGGCCGATCTAACGTTGGCAAGTCTTCGCTCATCAATGCGTTGACAGGCCGCAATAGCCTCGCGCGGACATCCAACACGCCGGGACGGACGCAGGAATTGAATTTCTTTGATATTGGCGATCCGTTGATTTTTCGGATTTGCGATATGCCTGGCTATGGCTTTGCCAAAGCCCCGCCAAAAGTCGTCCAGAAATGGCGTTATTTGATCAATGACTATCTGCGCGGTCGGCAAGTGCTAAAGCGCACGTTCGTTCTGATCGACAGCCGTCACGGGATAAAAAATACCGATGAAGACGTGTTGGAGATGCTCGACAAGGCAGCGGTCAGCTATCGGATCGTGATGACCAAGGCCGACAAGGTGAAAACCACAGAGCTGGAAGCGACGAAAGAAAAGGTCATGGCTGCGGCAAAAAAACATCCCGCTGCCCATCCGGAACTGATCATTACCTCTTCAGAGAAAAAACAGGGCATAGATGAGCTGCGCATGGCAGTGCTCGACGCTGTCCAGATATAATCTGCTGTAACTTCCCCATCATAAACGCGAATATCACGATATGAGATTCCGGCTTTCACTGGAATGACGAGTCGGTTAGGTATGTGTTTATGAAACTGATAATCGGAAACAAAGCCTATTCTAGCTGGTCCATGCGTGGATGGCTCGCCTGCAAACAATCCGGCCTGTCTTTCGAAGAGCTGACCGTGCCGCTCTATGGCGAGGACTGGGATGATGTTCGGGAAAGCGAAAATTTTGCGCCATCGGGCGGCAAGGTCCCTATCCTGTGGGACGGCGAAAGCGTGATCTGGGACAGTCTGGCGATTATCGACTGGCTGGCCGACAAAACCCATCGTGACCGGTTCTGGCCCAAGGATGAAACCGCCCGCGGTATGGCCCGGTCGATGGCAGCCGAAATGCACAGCGGCTTCATGGCGCTGCGCAAGCAATGCCCGATGAATACACGCAAGCGCTATGAAGGCGTCACATTCAGCCCGGAAGTGTTACAGGACGCGGCCCGCATCATGCAGCTATGGGCCCAGGCACGGGCACGCTTTGGACGCGGCGGACCATTTCTGTTCGGAACATTTGGCGCCGTCGATATCATGTATGCTCCGATAATCTCGCGCTTTCAGACCTATGGCTTTCAGGTTCCCGGCTTTGCTGCGGCCTATATGGAAACCATGCTCGGCCATGACTGGATCGTCCAATGGATGGAGGCCGCCGAAGAAGAGCCATGGGTGATCGAACATTTTGACACACCAGAAGCAGCACAAGGCTGAACGCTAACATGAGCGACAATAGCGCCCTTAAACTGGCCAAGCGCCTGATCGCTTGCCCAAGCATTACCCCCGCAACCGGCCGTGTGTTTGACGCCATGGAAGCGATGCTGGAACCGCTGGGTTTTGAGGTATCACGCTTCATCGCGGGTGACCGACCGGAGGACGAAGGCCTAGGTGGAGCGGTCGAGAATCTTTTCGCCATCCGTAAGGGTGCCAAGGGATCCCGCCATTTTGCTTTTGCCGGGCATCTCGACGTGGTGCCTCCCGGTGAAGGATGGAATAGCGATCCATTTGTTCCTGAAGTGAAGGGTGATTTGCTCCACGGACGCGGCGCGGTCGATATGAAGGGCAGCATTGCCGCTTTTGTGAGCGCCTTGCACCGTCTACCGAGTGACCTCGGCACGATCAGCTTGATCATCACCGGTGATGAAGAAGGCCCGGCGCGCTTTGGGACCGTCGCGCTGATGGACTTGATGGCGGAGCGTGGGATTACGCCTGATCTTTGTCTGGTGGGAGAACCGACATCAGTCAACCAGCTCGGTGACATGATGAAAATTGGTCGACGCGGGTCGGTCAATATGTGGATCACCGTCAACGGCATGCAAGGCCATGTCGCCTATCCCCATCTTGCCGATAATCCGATTACCAAGCTCGGTAAAATTCTGAGCGAAATTGACGCAATCCAGCTGGATGAAGGCACCGACTGGTTCCAGCCGAGCAACATCGAATTTACCGACCTGAGCGTGGGTAATCCGGCGCATAATGTGATCCCGGCCAAAGCCGAGGGACGCCTGTCTATTCGCTTTAATGACCAGCATTCGGGCGATAGCCTGAGCGCGCTGGTCCGGGACATTGTCGAGCGTAATGGCGGAGAGCTTAATCCGATTATTTCCGGTGAGCCGTTTCTGACACCGCCGGGAGAGTTATCCGGATTGATCGCGGCTGCAGTTACCGAAGTGACTGGCGTGGAACCGGAGCTGTCGACAACCGGTGGCACATCGGACGCGCGATTCCTCTCAAAAATTGTGCCGGTGGTGGAATTTGGGCTTTGTAATGCGACAATGCACAAACTGGATGAAGCCGTGGCGGTCGATGATTTGGATCAACTAGCGCAGATATACGCATTGGTTGTGGAACGAGCACTGGCTTAGAGGTTTTGTGCGCCGCACTTGATGTGCATATTATCGCCTTCGCCGCATAATAATATACAGCGCCCCAGCCCCGCCGTGACGCGGATGCGCGCGTCTGACGGCCGCAATATGCGAAGCATGACGGGATGCGGCCAACCAATCGGAAATGGCCGCCCGGATCGCTCCACGACCCCCTTCACGCCGCCGCTCCTCATCGCTCCGCGCCTTTCCGGTGATGAGCAGGATCGCCCGATGACCGGCCGCGATGCTCAATTCCAGCGCGCTATCCAGCCGGCCGTGGGCAGAGGACAAAGTATAACCGTGGAGGTCAATGGTCACATCGGGCTGGACAACGCCTTTGTTCAGGCGACGATCCCAATGGCCATCAAGACCTGCTTTTTCAGATATCGCAACTTGGTCTCTGAGCGGGATCCCCTTAGCCGAAACACCGCCGAAACTTTCCGCTGTAATTGGTCCTCGAACTGCGGGGAGTTTTTTGGCCACCGGCAATGCTTTAACGCGGCTTACCCGCGCCTGATCGAGCGGTTTTACCGTCTCGATGACTTTTTGCCATAGCGCCTTTTCACCGGCGGTAAGGGGCCGGTCGGACATGCGACCTAGCTGCCTTGCCGGCTTTCAAGCAGCTTAGCCACACTGCCTTTGGGCAGAAAGATCAACGCTTGTCCGCGCGATGACATGCCGCCTGCAATCTGCGCGGCTTCTTCACCAGCACCCCAGAAGGTATCAAACCGGTTCGCGCCCTTGATCGCGCCGCCCGTATCCTGCGCAACCCAGAGGCCGTCAGCAATATTATGTTCCATATCCAGGAAAACTGGAGCGCCTAGCGGCACAAATTGGCGATCCGTTGCCACCGAAGTGCGCCCGACCACGGGATGACCCATGGCGCCCAATGGCCCGGGACCGGTCAACTCGCGAAAGAAGATATAGCTCTTATTCTCGCGCATGATCTTGCGCCCCTCTTCCGGGTTCGCGCGCAGCCATTCGACAATGCCCTGCATATTGGTCTTGCCGTCGGCGAGCAGTCCACGTTCGCGCATCACTCGGCCGATACCGGTGTAGCCGCGGCCATTTTGACCGTCATAACCAATCCGCATGACCGAGCCGTCCGGCATCGCAACACGGCCAGAGCCTTGAATTTGCAGGAAGAAAAATTCGATATAATCCGACGCCCAAGCGATTTCGAGGCCTTTGCCCTGCAGCGCGCCATCGTCAATTTGCGCCCGCTCTTCAAACGGCACCAATTTTGTCCCATCGACCTTACCGCGGATGCGCTTGTCTTTTAGCTCGTCGGAAAACTGGCCGAGATCGACATCGAGCAAATTGGATGGGCGTTTGTAAATCGGCACCTGACTGCCATTGCTGCGAACGCGGGATCCTTGAATCTGTGGTTCAAAATAACCGGTGGCGAAGGCTTTGCCATCGCCCACTTGCACCGCTTCAAAATAGCTTTCGAAGAAACGGCGCGCGTCATTATCCTGCCAGCCTTTGGCGGCATCGCAGGATTGCCGCCAGTCTTCGCCTTCGGTCAGGCCGCTATTGTCAGTACGACGGACCAACGATGAACAGCTGGTACGAAAAGATTGCAACGCAGCGGTGGCTTTGCCGCGCTGCAGATTGAGCGACGCAATATCGGGGCCCAAGGCCACACCGGCACCCGTGGCCCGAGTCTCATCTTCGGATATGGGGGTAATCTGGTCAGGCGCCACTGCATCAAACGTCCCTGCCGTTTGTTGAACAGGCGCCTTTCTGGGAGGAGCGCGGGTCGCTGGATTGGTTGGCCGTGCTTCCACATCGCCCTGCACCCATTCCCCGTCTTCAGCAGGAGCGCCGCGTGCCGCTCCTTCTGGAATAATCGACAGCGAGCAAGCGCTCACGAGCGTCATGGCGCTCACCAATCCCCCGATTTTCATGATATTGATGCTGTACCCTGCGAAGGACTTAGGCTTCATCGGTCTCGTCGAGAATCCAGTTCGGATCGGCACTGGAAAGATCGCGCATGAAGGTCCAGACATCATGCGTATCAACCGCATCCGTCAGCGATCCGCCGATGAGTTTGCCGTCCTTGTCTTTCACAACAGCGGCGATATCCGCATCAAAGCGCACCGTAATCCGCGCCATCCGGCGATCATAGTCCGCTGCGGAAATCCGCGCTTCCTCGATCCGAACCAGCCGGTTTTCGAGGATTTCGCCATTTTTCTCACGCGCTTCGATTGCAGACACAAAGCTTTCGTAGACATCGTCATCGCACAGCTCTTTCAGCTGTTCGCGGTCGCCCGCCCAAAAAGCTTCCAAAATCATGCCATAGGCAGCTTTTGCGCCTTCCACGAAACGTCCGGCATCAAAATTACGATCCGCACCCATGATCGCGCGCATGCCCGATTCGGCAGCCGCATCATAAATCATTGTTGGTTGCGGTGCTGGCGCAGAAGAAGCCGGAACAATATCCGGGATCGGACCATCGCGGTTCTCGTCCAGCGCTGGCCGGTCCTGAGGACGCTTATCCAAGCCATTCTCTACGTTTCGGGGGGTATGCTCCTGCTCATGACCGGTGCGTTTTCCCAAAACGGAATAGAGGCGCAGGCCCAAAAAGGCAGCTACCATAGCTAGCAGAACAATCTCTATAGTCACGATATCTCCAATATCTCAATTCCCCCTACATAGGCAGGAACTGCGCCAGTTTCAAATGGCTTTCTCTTCTTTGGCGCGTCTTTCACGGGCTATTATCCGCTATGGGAAGCGAATTCCGCCCAGTTTAGCCCTAAGTTTGTGAATATGGCCTTACGGAATATTACTGATGTGAAGCACTTATCCGCCCCAAGCGCGGACATATTTCGGGCATTGCCCTCCCCCCGATCCCCTGCTAGGCGCGCTGCAAACGGGGCATGGTCATACATTCCCATCTTTATATATCTAATTTCCCGAAAGGATGAGCCAAATGGCTGAAGAAAATGGTAATGTGACAACTCCCGATGCGGCAGCCAATGGCGCGGACACGCAACCGCAAATCGGTGTTATCTCACAATATGTGAAAGATTTGTCGGTCGAAAACCCGAATGCACCAGATGTCTATCAATGGGAAACCCAGCCGCAGATTGATGTGCAGTTCAATATTGGTTCAAAACCAGTGTCTGACGAAGTGAATGAAGTCGAGTTGAAGATCGACGTTGTTGCCAAAGCGGACCAAGGCATCGCGTTCCAAGTAGAGCTGCTATATTGCGGTTTGTTTGGCCTGCGCAATGTCACGGACGAGCAGGCCCATCCGTTTTTGTTCGCAGAAGCGCCGCGTTTGTTGTTTCCTTATGCCCGCGCCATTATTTCTGACGCCGTGCGCGATGCCGGTTTCCAGCCGCTGATGCTCGAGCCAATTGATTTCACTGCGCTCTACATGCAGCAGCGTGAGCAACAGGCCGCGATGCAATCCGGAGAACAACCGGTTGGCAACGCCTGAGCATAACGCCTTCAAGGGCATGACTATGCTGCGGACTTGCCACAGGGCGCGTCTGTGAACCTGCTAAAATCCACCGGAACCATAGCGGGCCTGACCATGGTCAGCCGCATATTCGGATTTGTCCGCGACATCATGCTGGCCCGCATCCTTGGTGCAGGCGCAGCCGCTGACGCGTGGCAGCTCGCTTTCCAGCTACCCAATATTTTCCGCCGGCTATTTGCCGAGGGGGCGTTCTCGGCCGCCTTCGTGCCGCTGTTCAATCGCAAGATGGAGGAAGATGAGGGCCGCAACGCCGCGCAAAATTTTGCTATTGATGTGCTCTCGGTTTTCGTTCCGATCCTGCTCATCTTTTCAGCCATCATGATGCTGGCCATGCCCGGCATTATTTGGCTGTTTGACGATTTTGGAGAGGGCGGCCGGACGAACAGCTTCACTTTCTCTCTCGCCCGGATCACCTTTCCCTATTTGGCGCTGATCAGCGTGACGACATTATTTGCCGCGATCCTGAATAGCGTCAGCCGCTTTGCGGCTGCGGCGGCAGCGCCGATATTGTTGAATATCTGTATGATCAGCGGGCTGCTTATTGCTCTTGCAGTTAACGGCGGCGAGGACCCGCGCGAAACAGCCTATTTTCTGGCCACTGGCGTTGCTGTGGCCGGCTTGCTGCAAATGCTCTGGCTCTATTACTGGGTCCGCAAAGCCGGTTTTTCCTTCGCTGTTAAAAAACCCAAATTCACGCCAGATGTCCGGGAGCTGGGTGTGCTGATCCTGCCTGCTGTGTTCGGGGCCGGCATCTATCAGATAAGCCGCTTTATCGATCTGTTCTTCCTCGGCCGCCTGCCAGAGGGCAGCTTTGCCTTTATGGCTTTTGCCGATCGGCTCAATCAGCTTCCGCTCGGCATTATCGGCATTGCGCTTGGCACGGCGATCCTGCCCGCGCTCTCCCGGTTCATTGCCAAAGATGATCTTGGCGGCGCGCAACGCATTCAGAGCAATGCGATTGAACTGGGCATGTTGCTCACCATTCCCGCTGCGATTGCGTTATTTTTTGCGGCCGGACCTTTGGTTACCGCCTTTTATGTTGGCGGCAATTTTACCGTTGAAGCCGGACAAACCACGGCAAAGGTGGTCGCAGCCCTCGTCGTCGGCTTGCCCGCCTATGTGCTGGTCAAAGTGCTTATCCCGAGCTTCTTCGCCCGCAAGGATACCAAAACGCCGGTCTATACCGCAGGCATATCGCTGCTCATCAATATCACGCTCAATCTCATCCTGATTCCGCTCTATGGGATTTTCGGATTGGCATTGGCCGGGGCGATAGCCGCATGGTGCAATTGCGCGATGCTCTACACAATGCTCCATCGGCGCGGACATTTCCGCCTCGAGCTATCGTTGTTGTTCAGGATCGGGCGCATCACCATATCGGCCATTGGCATGGCCGCTGTGCTTATTTACGCCGCGCCCATTGGCGAGGGATTATATAACGGCAATATCTGGGAACGGATCGGGTCGATCACGGCCCTATGCAGCGCTGGAGGGCTGGTCTATGCGGTGCTGGCTCTTATAACAGGCGCAGTTGATCGCGAGAAAATCGCGTTGCTGACCAAGAAAAAAGCAGCCGAACAGGCGGGAAAAGAAGGACCATAGATCATGCGTACAGTTTCGGGCATTCAGCCCACGGGTAATCTCCATCTCGGCAATTATCTGGGCGCGATCAAAAACTGGGTGAAGCTGCAGAAAGAATCGGAATGCCTGTTCTTCCTTGCCGATCTGCACGCCATAACGGTCCCCAATGATCCAGCAGAATTGTCCGCCAATTGCCGGAACATGGTGGCCGCTCTGGTCGCTGCCGGAGTTGATACGCAAAAGTCCATCCTGTTCAATCAGGCGCGTGTGCCACAACATGCCGAGCTCGCTTGGTTGCTAATCTGTAACACGCCAATGGGCTGGCTCGACCGGATGACGCAGTTCAAGGAGAAATCCGGCAAGCATAAACAGCGCTCGTCACTGGGGCTCTATGGTTATCCGGTGCTGCAGGCCGCTGACGTGCTGATCTATCAAGCCACTCATGTACCGGTTGGCGAGGACCAGAAACAGCATCTCGAACTCGCCCGCGATATCGCGACCAAGTTTAACAGCGATACCGGCAGCGAGGTTTTCAACCTGCCCGAACCGTATATCGGTGAAACCGCCGCGCGAATCATGTCGCTGCGTGATGGTGCAGCAAAAATGTCGAAATCGGATCCGTCAGATTTAAGCCGGATCAATATGACAGATGATGACGATACCATTGCCAAGAAGATCAAAAAGGCGCGTACAGATGCCGAGCCATTGCCCGGCAAATTGGAAGATCTGGAAGGCCGTGCAGAGGCAACCAATCTGGTTGGTATTTATGCCGCATTGGAAGACAGCACGCCGCAAGCGGTGCTAGATCAGCATGCCGGACAAGGCTTTGGGGCTTTCAAGCCGGCATTGGCCGACCTCGCTGTTTCCAAACTCTCCCCGATCCGCGATCGCTATGAAGAGCTGCGCCAAGATGAAAGCGCGATTGATGAGATTTTGCGGGATGGCGCTGAGCGCGCGCAGGCTTTGGCACAGCCGACAGTTGATAAGGCTTATGCCGCTTTGGGATTGCTGCGCGGCTGAAACCGTTCACCCGCTTGCGGAAAGGCTCCGGCTTTTCCTAAAGCGGGATAGCGGTCTCAAATTTCTTGCAAGACCAGATGACATGGCTATCATAGCGCCTGATGGCGGGGTTGCTCATAAAGGTCTGTTTGCCCCAATCCTCATACCATTCCAGACTGGGGCCCTGCACCATCAGGCAATAGTCGACGGGGCCTGAAATATGATAGCCCTGCAGAATCTCGGGCGTGACGCGAATCTGTTCGTCAAAGGCATCAAAGGCTTCGATGCTTTCATTCTGAAAGGAAACAAGGACGATCAAGCGCACGCCGATTTCACCGCTGCGCAGTACCGCCACGTCTTTTTCAATGAAACCCGTATCTCGCAGCAGTTTCAGCCGCCGCCTTACCGCGGACGCTGACAAACCCACCGCTTCACCTATATCGGCATGCGTGCGCTGATTGTCGCTTTGGACAATCTTCAGAATCCGCCGATCAAAATCATCCAGATCAGATATCGTGATGGTTGCGTTATTCGTCATATTTTCCACTTCTTACGCATATTTACGCCGAAGTGATAACGATAAAAAGCGAGAATAAGCAGAAAATCGTTGCTAGATCACTGTCACCTCATCTTCGATGTTCCTCAGTTTCTTTTTGGATAATTCCTCCATCCTTCAGAAGGCCCTCATAATGAAACGTTCCCTTTCCCTGTTCTGCGCCATTTTCTTGATGTGCACAGCGGCCATGCCAGCCCATGCTGCTGACAAAACCGTTTCACCGTCCGCTACCAAGAACCGCTGCAGCGATGGCGTGCTGGAATGCATCGTATCCATTGAAACCCCGGGAGCGCCATCCATATCGCCAGACGGCAAGGCAGTAGCCTTCACGATCCGGACAGCGGACTGGGAGAAAAACCGCTTTGATCGCGAAATCCATCTCACGGAAAATGGCAAGACCTTTCAGCTGACCAACAATCCCAAAGGATCATCCGGCGATATTGCCTGGTCTCCTGATGGCAAGCTGATTTCCTATCAGGCCAATACCGATATCGGCACCCAGATTTTCCTGATGAACCGCGACGGCAGCAATGTCCGCCAGATCACCGCTCTGCCGGGCGGGATTGATTCCTATATCTGGTCTCCAGATGGTCGCTATATGGCGCTGAAGCTCAGCGAACGTCCGGCAAAGTCTAAGGCGCAAGTGGAGAAGATTTATGGTAGTTTCTCTTTTGCCGACGACTATTCCGGTCGCAGCCATCTTTGGCTGCTCGACCTGACCAAAGCCCAAAATGCCAAGGCTCCCATTGCCAAACGCGCCGAACATGCCGACATCGAAGCGCCGTTACGACGGCTTACCGGTGGCACAGCCTTTACCATCGGCAGCTTCTTTGGCGGCAGCTTCACTTTCACGCCGGATGGCAAGGAAGTCCTTTTCGATCATGCAAAAAGTGGATCGCCCTATGATCTTGGCACGCAGGATATTTCCGCCGTCAATATCGCCACCGCCAAACAGCGTCCGATTGTCCGCCGACCCGGCATGGACCTCGACCCCAAAATCTCCCCGGATGGCAAAACCGTGACCTTCCACATGGGCGAGCCACCTTATTACTATACCCGCCAATATTGGTTGGGTCTGACTCCGATTCAGGGGGGAGAGATTGAGCAGATCACCAATAAGGCCGACAGTTACAATGATGCTAGCATCATTGGTTGGCGCGGGAATTCTATATTTTTCCTGTCGCACTATGGCGTTGAGAGCCACGTCTACCGGATGGATATGGGATCGCGGGCCGTTACCAATCTAACCGCCGGTCGCGGCCGGATTGAAGGATATTCTGTCAGCGCCGATGGCCAGACCATTGCTTTTGGTGCGGTGGACGGGGAGCGCGCCAAGGAGATTTATACACGCAAGGTAGCAGCGACAGGGCATGCTGGAGAAAAGCGCCTGACTCAATTCAGCCGGGCCATTGCCGACTGGCCGGACACCGAAGTCCGTTTGGTCCAGTGGACGACGCCAGACGGGCTGGAGCTGGAGGGCGTGCTCACGCTTCCAGCACCAGAAAACCGACTGAACGGGCCGATGCCTGTACTTGTTATCGCCCATGGCGGCCCGTCTGCCACTTCGAGACCAAGGCGGATGCCGGATGAGGTTTACCCGACCGAATATTGGCTGCGCAAAGGCGCCGCGATTTTTGAACCCAATTACCGGGGGTCAGGCAGCTATACCGATGAATTGATGGCGGCCAATGTCCGCTCGATGGGCATCGGTTACACGATAGATGTTGAATCCGGTATCGATCACCTGATCGAAACAGGCATTGCCGATCCCGAAAAGCTGGGCGCTATGGGTTGGAGCGCGGGCGGCACTGTCACGGCCAGCCTCGCCACCCGAACAAAACGCTACAAGGCCTTTTCCGTTGGCGCCGGAATCACAGACTATGCGACCTATTATGCGCTGAGCGATCAACCGACCAGTCCGCTCGCCTATCTCAGAGCAACGCCTTGGGACGATCCGGAAATCTATGCCGCAACCGGTGCGATGGGATCGATAAAAAATGCTGTCACGCCGACCCTGATTCAGCATGGCAGCGACGATGGCCGCGTGCCTTTTGCCAACGGTATGCAGCTCTACCGTGGGTTAAAGGACGCCGGTGTGACCACAGAACTGGTCATCTATGGCAATACCGGACATGTAATCTCGCGGCCCAAGGAGCGCCTTGCCGCGATGAAGCATAATATCCGCTGGTTTGATAAGCATTTGTTCGGCGACAGAGACGAAACCGGGCTCGATCTAGGTACCCCCTGAAGGCGGCGGCGCGAATACTGGCGAGGAAGGCCCCAATGGTATTTCAAACGCCACCCAGAGCATGATCAAGGCGAGACCTGCGCCAAGCAACCACAAGGCATAGGGTAACATCATCGCCGTGAGATTGCCGATCCCGAAATCCTTGTTCCAGCGTTGGCAGAAGATCAGAATGAGCGGGAAATAGACCATCAGCGGCGTGATGATATTGGTCGCGCTGTCGCCCACACGATAAGCCGCCGTGGTGGTTTCCGCGCTGACCCCGATAAGCATCAGCATCGGCACCAGTATCGGCGCAAGCAGCGCCCATTTCGCGCTGGCCGAGCCGACAAACAGATTCATTACCGCGACGAATATGACCACCAATGCTAATAATATTGGCGCTGGCATATCGAGGCTCTGGAGGAATTCCGCGCCATGAACAGCAGTGATCAGACCCAGATTAGACCAGCCGAACATCGCAACAAAATGGGCCACCATAAAGGCGAGGACCAGGAAATAGGCCATATCCGCCATGCTATCACTCATCATCTTGACCAGGTCACGATGGGTTTTGATATTGCCGACGCCTTTGCCGTAAGCCCAGCCCGCGAGCAGGAAGAGCAGGAAGAAGCCCGCGACGAGCGACTGGTAAAAAGGCGTGAACTGCGCCTCCGCCGAAGCGGTTTCGTCGATGAGCGCGGTCCCGGGACCAAAGGTCATCAGTAGCCATAAGGCGATGACGCCCAGCGTCGCGAGACCGGCATAACGCAGACCGCGTTTCTCTCCACCATCGAGCGGGCGATCCTGAGTGTCGTCTACGGATTCGGCGGTATCAGAAACATTAGCGCTGGGGTTGATAGAACCACTGTAAGTCCCCAGCCGCGGTTCAATGATCCGGTCGGTAACATACCAGATGACCGGTAGAAAAACGAAGGTCATAACAAAGATAAAATACCAGTTGCCCGCTATATTGGCCTCCCAACCAACGAACACGGTTTCGGCAGCTGCCTGGGTAATCCCAAACAACAACGCATCAAGCTGACCGGGGAAAAGATTAGCGGAAAAACCACCTGATACGCCAGCAAAGGCCGCCGCAATGCCCGCAATCGGATGCCGGCCAGCAGCCGCAAAAATAATAGCCGCTAGCGGGATTAAAACCACATAGGCCGCGTCCGCCGCAAGATTGCCGAGCATCGCCACCAGCGCGACAATCGGCGTCAGCAAGAATGTCGGCGCATTGCGTACACCGGCACGCATCGCCGTACCGAACAGACCCGACCGTTCTGCCACACCGGCGCCTAGCATCACCACCAGCACATAGCCCAGCGGGTGAAAATGGGTGAAAGTCTTGGGCATCTCTACCCAAAGCCGCCGGATATTGTCGGCGGAAAACAAACTGGTCGCGGCAATGACCGTGCGTTCGCCTGTATCAGGATCGATGGCTATTGGATGCACCGCCGACCAGCCCAGCAGATCGGCCACAACCGACAAGGCGACAACAAACAGGATCAGATAGAAGAACAGAAAAACCGGATCAGGGAGTTTATTGCCAGTCCGTTCAATCCAACCAAAAATTCCCGTATTCAGGCTTTGCGCCCCAGTCTGTCCGCCGTCATTTGCCATAAAGCCCGATCCCCGTCCGAATGGAAACAAACGTCAGCAATAGCCATGCGCGTCAGCATATCGTCAAGAATAATGGCTATTGATAGATATAGTCTATCGTTGATCGGTATATGGTTTAAATATCAAAAGCGGTAAATATATCGCGGAGCCCCGTCGGCTTTGCCATCTCGCGCAGCGCAGCCAATGCGCTTTCCAGATCAAGCCGGTAATAGGCGACTGCTCCCTCGCCCTTTATCATCTCAGCACCCAGTGCCGCAATCAGGCGCACGGCCTTTCTGTTTTCGCGCATCACTGCGATATCCAACATCTTTAAACCCTGCTCGCGGCAATTGGCGAACAAGGCTGAGATCAAAGCGCGGGACACGCCTTTGCCATGATAATCGTCAAGCACCGCAATCGCAAACTCGCCCTTGGCTGGATCGTCGCTATCCCGGATCGCATGGGCCGCAGCAATCGCCGGATGGTCCTCCGCATCCAGATTGACCACACCCCACGCGATATGATTGACGCCGTCCACCGCTGATAATCGCTCGACCACCGATGGCGGGACGGTTTTGAAACTGGAAAAGAAACGCAAATAGCGCGAGCGGTCCGACAATTCCATGATTCCGCGCTCAATCCGGTCCTGATCAGACGGATGGAGCGGGCGCAGGCAAACCTGCATGCCAGACCGCAGCTTTGTGACAATGGAACAGGGTAAGTCGGGGTCAGTCTCACTTTGCTCGGGCATGGCTGGCCTTTTCCGGGGAGGGATTTCACCATCATGCTTATCAAATTTTGCACGGCGTTGACAGGATTACCGCTCGGAAAAGCCCATACCAAAGCAAAAAAAGCTGTCCTATGCGACCCAGACTATGCCAATATACCTGCAACAGTTCGAAATGATTCTACCAGGAGAGATAGTGATGGCCACCGCAGTGAAAGACACCAGCAGCGCAATGCAGGTTGATGCCGGGTTCAACATTCCCGACCCCACGACAATTGATCGACTCGAAGGCAAAGTCTCCGATGCAGAATGGAAATTGCGCTGTGATCTCGCGGCAACCTATCGGCTTTGTGCCATGCACGCGTGGACCGACCTCGTCTTCACCCACATCTCCGCCCGTCTGCCTGATGAGGATGGTGAAGAACGTTTCCTAATCAATCCTTATGGTGTGATGTTTGACGAGATGACTGCGAGTTCGCTGGTCAAGATCGACCTGGAAGGCAATATCAAACAGGATACGCCCTATTTCATCAACCCCGCCGGATTCACCATCCACAGCGCGGTGCACAGCGCCCGCGAAGATGCCGGATGCGTGATCCATGTCCATACACCTTATGGTATTGCCGTCTCGGTTCAAAAAGAAGGCCTGCGCCGCTACACGCAATTTTCCATGCAGGTGCATGATGATCTGGCCTATCACGATTATGAAGGCATTGCGCTGGACCTTGACGAGCGCGATCGCTTGATTGCCGATGTTGGGGAGAAGAACCTCTTGATCTTGCGCAATCACGGCACACTGACTCTGGGTAAAAATTGTGCACTCGCCTTCTTGCGCATGTATTTCCTTGAAAATGCCTGCAAGACCCAAATCCTGGCGCAAGCTGTCGGCGGAGCTGAGCATTTGCACGAGGAGCCAGAAGATATGGGCCACCGCGTGCATCAGCAAACCGCGCCCGCCTTCATGCCAGGCCTGGGTGACAATCTGGTCTGGCCAGGCCTGATGCGCAAACTGGCGCGCACCAATCCCGGGTTCGACCATTAAGCGACCGCTTTTGTAACTTTAGCGCTTTGATAGTTGCTCTCACTTGCGCGGATGCACATTTTCGCTAAACCATCGCGATGGATATTATATCAATTCGCGGCGGCAAAATGCTGTCTGGCCCTATTCCGATTTCTGGCGCTAAAAACAGCGCTTTAACGCTCTTACCTTGCGCGCTGCTCACGGAAGAACCGGTGACGTTGCGCAACCTGCCGCGGCTCGCCGATGTTGATAGTTTCGGCCATTTGCTCAATCAGCTTGGCGTGTCGACCACCATTGAAGGCGCGCGACCCGAAGATTTTGGGCGAGTGATGACGCTGAAAGCCGGGAAGATTACCTCGACCGAAGCGCCCTATGACATTGTTCGCAAGATGCGCGCTTCCATCCTGGTGCTCGGCCCATTGCTGGCGCGGGCTGGTGAATGCCGCGTGTCGCTGCCCGGTGGCTGTGCGATTGGCAACCGGCCGATTGATTTGCATCTCAAAGCGATTGAAGCACTTGGCGCCGTGATTGAAACCACCAGCGGTTATGTGACCGCCCGCCAACCCGATGGCGGCCTGCCGGGCGGTGAATTTACCTTTCCTGTCGTCTCCGTTGGTGCCACCGAAAATGCATTGATGGCAGCTGTGCTGGCCAATGGCGAAAGTCGCCTCAGAAATGCGGCACGGGAACCAGAGATTATCGACCTGTGCAATATGCTGGTAGCTATGGGCGCAGAGATTGAAGGCATTGGCTCGTCAGACCTGATCATTCATGGCGTGGCGCGCCTGCACGGCTGCACCTACCGGGTTATGGCCGACCGGATTGAAGCAGGCAGCTATGCCTGTGCGGTTGGCATTACCGGAGGAGAAGTCGATCTGGTCGGTGCCAACGCGGATGAAATGGAAGCGACTCTTGCCGCGCTCACTGAAGCAGGCCTGCACATCGAACCCTATAACAAGGGAATCAAAGTAGCGGCCAACGGAACGCTGAAACCCTTGACGCTGGAAACCGCCCCTTATCCCGGCCTTGCCACCGATATGCAGGCGCAGCTCATGGCGATGCTCTGCATGGCGGATGGTGCCAGTGTCTTGACCGAAACCATCTTTGAAAACCGCTACATGCACGTGCCCGAACTCAACCGAATGGGCGCGGATATCGAGACCAAAGGCCGCACTGCTGTCGTACGCGGCGTCACCAAAATGACCGGTGCGCCCGTCATGGCTACTGACCTGCGGGCGTCGATGAGCCTAGTTATCGCAGCCTTAGCGGCGGAGGGCGAAACCCAGTTGCAACGCATCTATCATCTCGATCGCGGATATGAACGGTTGGAAGAAAAACTCGCTGCGGTTGGTGCCGATATTGAACGCATCAGCGGCGATTAGATCCGATTACCTAGCATTTATGGCAGCTTGCATGTCGGACACTTTTACCGTGTAGTCTCTCTCATAATAAGGAGAGGATGAGTCCATGTTTTCAGGACCAATAGAAGACCGGCTGGCAATCCGGGAATTACACGACAGCTATTGCGATGCCGTTTTGCGGACAGACCCCGATGATTGGGGGGCTTTGTGGACAGAAGATGCCGTCTGGTCGCTCATGGGCACTGAAGTGGTGGGACGCGAGAATATCGTCAACCTGTGGAACGGCGCAATGAGCCAGTTTGATGCCGTCAGCTTTCTCGGCATACCGGGCAGCTTGGAAGTCACGGGCGACACCGCCACGGGCCGTTACCAAACCCACGAAATCCTGGTCGAAAAAGGCGAGCCGCGCATTGCCGGCGGACGCTATGACGACGAGTTTGTCAAAATTGACGGTCAGTGGCTGTACAAAAAACGCATATTCAATGTCGTCGCTCAATTGGGCGGAAATAAGCTTTAAGGGAATTTGAGAAATGGCTAAAATTGTAATCGCGGCACATATTGATGTGGACCCTGCAACACGCGAAGAATGCCTGAAAAAAGCGCAGCCCTATATTGACGGCGCGCTGAGCCAGGAAGGCTGCCTGTGCTATAGCTGGGCTGCGGACATGAATAATCCGGCCCGCATCGAAGTATTCGAGGAATGGACGGACGAAGAAGCCCTTGGGCAGCATTTCAAAGACGTCCATTATGCGAGCATGCTCGCCCATATCGGTAGTTTCGGCCTGACCAATGCTGTCAGCGCAAAATATCGCGTCGATGCAGAGGGTCCGGTTTATAATGCAGAAGGCGTACCAACGCCCGCCTTTGATTAACCCCCAATAGGAATAATGACATGAACGAAGCGGTCTCAAAATCCCTGTTCCAGCCAGATATATTGGTGGATCCATTCGACTTTTATGAAGAAAAGCGGGCAGAAAACCCTGTCTTTCTTGATGAAGCCAGCGGCGCCTATATCGTGTTGGACTATAACCTGATTTCGGAAGCCGTTGGCCGGCTCGATGACTTTTCCAATAATTTTACAGCGTTGCTATCCGGTGGGAAATCGGATGAAGAATTGGCAAATGATGAGGAAATTCAGGCTATTCAGTCCGAAGGGTGGCCGCAGGTCAATACTTTGCTGACGGCTGACCAGCCGGTGCACACCCGCTTTCGCAAGCTGGTCAATCTTGCTTTCTCGATGCCCAAGGTGAACAAGCTGGAAGATAGCATAAGGGCAATGTCCACCGAACTGATCGATGGCTTTATCGACAATGGCGAATGCGAATTCATGGAGGAATATGCCATTCCGATGCCCGTGCGCACCATCGCCGTACAGCTGGGGCTAGACGTGGCCGATGCCAGCACGATCAAGCGCTGGACCAATGCTTTTGTTGATCGGTTGTCGGGCATGATGACCCGCGAACGGCAGCTGGAAACAGAACGGGAAGTGGTGGATTATCAGCACGCCCTCAAAGCCAATATGGACGCGCGTCGCAAAGAAGCGAAAGACGATATCCTCTCCGATCTGGTCAATGCTCAAGTGGATGGTGAACGCCCGCTCGATGATGCGGAATCGCTTTCGATCGTTCAGCAGCTAATGGTCGCAGGTAATGAAACAACGACCGCGGCTTTAGGGGAAGGCTTGCGTCTATTCGCAAGTAACCCGGACCAGTATAAGAAGATTCAGGATGATCCGTCGCTAATCCCCAATGCGGTCGAAGAAGTATTGCGGATGTCGAGCGGCTCTTCCGGTATCTGGCGCGTAATGCACCGGGACGCGGAACTGGGCGGCGTCATGCTGCCCAAAGGCGCGATGGTGATGATGCGCTATCATGCCGCCAATCGCGATCCTAAACAGTTTGAGAACCCTAATGAATTTCAGGTGGACCGCAAAAATGCGCGCACCCATCTGGCGTTCGGCAAGGGCATCCACATGTGCGTTGGCAATATGCTGTCGCGCAAGGAAATGACGGTGTCTTTCCAGGAATTTGCCAAGCGGATCGATAATATCCGCATCAAAGAAGGCGCGGAACTGACCTATCCGCCCAATATGATGCTACGGGGCCTCGCAAATCTGCCGCTTACTTTTGACAAACGCTGATAACAGGTAAAGGGGCTGATATTATGGGTATGATGGACGGAAAAGTTGCGCTTATTTCCGGTGGTGCCGAAGGCATTGGCGGCACAGCCGGACAACGTTTTGTCGAAGAGGGTGGCTCTGTCATGCTGGGCGATATCCAGCTCGAAAAAGCACAGGCTCATGCCGCTGCTTTGGGCGACCGCGCAGCCGCCATCGCACTGGATGTCCGCAATCTTGACCAATGGCATGCCGCGGTAAAGGCAACGCAAGACAGGTTTGGCAAAATAACGACGCTGTTCAATATTGCCGGAATTTCAGAGCCCGGTGCGGTCGATGATGTCGATCTCGACAGTTGGAGCCGAACCATCGATATTAATCTGAATGGCACATTTTACGGATGCCGCGCAGCCTTACCCGCTATTGTGGAAAGCGATGAAGACGGATCGATAGTCAATGTCGGTTCCATGCTAGCGATGCGTCCCGGATCAGCCATGGCTGCTTATTCTGCAAGCAAGGGCGCTGTCACAGCTTTGAGCAAATCATTGGCCCTGCATTGCGCGGCGCAGGGGAATAAAGTCCGGGTCAACACCGTTCATCCGGGCGCTATCGATACCCCTATGTACCAACGCTATCTGGCCGCATTTCCCGGCACCCATGAAGAAGCGGTGGTGGCCTTTAATTCCAACCATCCGATCAATCGGGTGGGTAAGGCAGAGGAAGTCGCCAATGCCATGATCTGGCTATCCAGCGAAGGGGCCAGCTTTACCACCGCGAACGATATTACGATTGATGGCGGCGGCAGTTATCGCGAATAGGGTAGACGCAAAAAGGGGCGGCATGAGCCACCCCTTCTTCAGCCAGATATGTGAAATGCGAAAATCTGGCGTCGGTAATCTCTGTGTTCTTTAGCGCCCGTTGCTGGCCACAATATCTACCACTGTGCCGCCGCCGGAGCGGTTGTTAAGCGTAATCACATAAGCGCCATCATCATTGCCGCGGGTTCCGCCGAGCACGTGCTCGCTGCCGCGCAGCAGATATTCTGCGCTGTAACCGCCGCGTTTGGCCTGGGTGTAATAATAGTCCACGACATTTTTCATCGGGCTTGCGGTTGAGAAGCTGACCACGCGGATATCGCAAAGACCGCCTTCAACGCCGGCCGCTTCCTTGACGTTCGCTTTGGGATAGACCGGGAATTCCGGTGGCATGCGGTTGGCCCAGCCCATGTCATAGCTGAGCTTCTGATCACATGTGCCTTTGCCGCGCTGCGCGCTCTGTGCATTGGCTTTCGCGCCCAGGGTGACGCCTTCGGATCCGGCGCAGCTGGTGCATTCATCATCCGATGTCATGTTGCGCGGTTTCGGTGCGCTCAGCATCTTGCCTTTGAGCTGAGCGGTAGCATAAGCCTTGCCGCCTTCTGGTGGCACTTTGCCATCAATCGCGCCATTGGCACCACGGATCGCATTGGCATTGGCCTGATCCGTCAGATTAGGATCAACCAAAATCTGATCTTCCAGCGCATCTTTCATCGCGGGATCAGCGGTCAGATTATCATCCAGCTCCGCCAATTCCGCTTCATTACCTTCGTTGCTGCCGCACGCGGCCAGGGTCAGCGGCAAGGTGAATGCCGAAGCTGCCAGCAAGAGGGAACGGGATAGATGTGTCATGCAATATGCTCCTGAATATGCACGGATAATTGCACCAAAAAGCGTTAATTTTCTGTTAGGAAACGTGGTTAAACCGCCAATCTCTTGTTAACCACCTGTCCCATAATGGGATTCTCAACCAAAGCCATCCGGTCCATCCAATTCCCCGAATCGAATGAGTCTGGAGGTCAAAACAGCCGCCTGCCGATTGACCACCGCCTTTTGATATTCGGGGTCGGTGACCATTTCCAGAAACGCACCGCTATTGGGATAACGCGCGATGAACGAGCTGTCCCATTGCTTGTCATCCGGTCCGATCACCATGGCTTCCATCTTGCCGCGCCAAATGATGGTGCCGCCAACCCGTTTGAAAATCGGCCCGCTGGTTTTGCCATATTCCTCATAAGCACGCGCGCCGCTCCAGCCGTGAGCCGCACTCGGATGGCCGTCTGGATATTGGGCTGTTCCATGAAATTGCAGCAAGTTGAGCATGTTGATCGGAACATCCCGTGGCAGCGCCTTGAAGGCATCAAAATGCGCCCGTGTCGGGTCCAGATATCGTTCCTCAGCCATATTCATGCTCTCCCTTATGCGCCCATCTTGTGGTGGGCTTATTGAAACTGCTTTCTATTCTCCAACCACTGTTCGCGCGATTGCCCCCAATCGTCAACCCGCGCATCCTGATAGGGTTCGGGCAATTGCGTAGGCCCGCGATTGGTCGAACCAACCCGCTCGGCCAATTTGATCGACGCAAGATTTTCCGGATCAATCGTATGGCAAATGTCGCTCCAGCCGAGCGTATCGACGGCATAGTTCATGCTCGCCACTGCCGCTTCCAGCGCGTAGCCCTTACCAGCATATTCGGGCGCGACACCCCAACCCACTTCGGTCCCCGGCCAGCTATCGGGATACCAAGGCCCGATGCGGCCAATCCATTGATTGTTATCTTTGAGGATGAGCGAGAACATCGCATAGCCGCGGACATGCCACGCGCCGACCATGGCGCATAAGTCCCGCCAGCTCTCTGCACGACCTTTGACACCGCCCAAATAGATCATCGTTTCTGCATCGGCCTGAAATGCAGCCCAAGCGGCAAAATCATCGCTATTGGGCGGGCGTAGGATTAACCGCTCGGTTTCAATCTTGATGTCCTTAATATCCATGATCTTCCTCCCATAAGCATCCCTAATATCATGCGCCTATCCATATAGAAACACTTGCAAAACCGGTGCACTATACCTATAATACAGTTATGGCTAATGTAATTTCTATCCTCATCGGCGGCATCGCCCTTATTCTCGCTTTTGTCGGACTGGTTCCGCTACTCGGCTGGACCAACTGGCTGATCCTGCCCATTGCTGGCGTCGGTGCCCTCTTCGGTCTGATCTCTTCGCGCAGCAGCGGCATGTATTTCTGCCTGATCGTCATGGGCATCTGTGCTTTCCGTCTCTGGATCGGCGGCGGGATTATCTGATCGCCCCGTCGGCAGATGAACGAGTTTATACAGTTTATACACAGAATCGCCTGAAAATGAGCACGCCGGTTCCGCGGATGGTTTTCGCTGCCGAACAGCTTTAAAAACCATCGCGTGCAAGATATCAATCTCACGCGATGTAGGACAGCTTATTTATCAGCGGCCCAAACTAATTTATATTGCCACTCCATCGGCCGGGGCCTAGTCGCCGACATATGATAAATCAGACATCGGCTAGTCGGTTGGGGCTTATGCAAGCACTGCTCGCCTGTCTCTTTTGGGGCATCATGCCGATTTATTTCAAGCTTTTGCAAAGTGTTGCGCCGCTTGAAGTGGTGGCACATCGCGTCATTTGGTCCGTACC
Source organism: uncultured Sphingomonadaceae bacterium (assembly GCA_947489315.1). GTDB lineage: Bacteria > Pseudomonadota > Alphaproteobacteria > Sphingomonadales > Sphingomonadaceae > Parasphingorhabdus. The sequence goes on along the minus strand of CANLCX010000004.1, from coordinate 126,366 downwards.
TTTGTTGCTGGTCATCCTCTATTTTCGCAAAAACCTTTCAGGGCTGCGCGCGTCTTGGGCCGAACCGAAAGTGCGCAACGCGCTATTGGGCAGTTCTCTCTTAATCGCGGCAAACTGGCTGATTTACGTCTGGGCTGTGCAGAGTGATCACATTCTCGCCGCCAGCCTGGGCTATTTTATCAGCCCGCTGCTCAGTGTTTTTCTCGCCAAGATTTTCCTCAAGGAAAAGCTCAGCCGTAATCAGTGGATTGCCGTTGGGATTGCGGCCGTCGGTGTGTCGATATTGGCCGTCGAGGCATGGCAGACCTTGTGGATCAGCCTCGCGCTGGCTGGTTCTTGGAGCTTTTATGGTCTGGTCCGCAAAGTCGCCGTGGTCGGCCCCGTCGTCGGGCTGACGATTGAAACCAGCTTTTTGTTCATTCCATTCCTGCTGTTTATCGGCTGGATCAGCTTCGGCAATATGCCGCCGACTACAACAACCCATTTTGGCGATGAGCTATCGATCAATATGCTCTTGCTCGGCGGTGCAGCGGTTACCGCAGCGCCCCTGACGCTCTTTGCCGCAGCGGTGAAGACAATGAAGCTGAGCACCATCGGCCTATTTCAATATCTGGCGCCGACGTTGCAGTTTCTGATCGGTGTGTTTCTCTATCGCGAACCGCTGACGACATCGCATTTGATATGCTTCATACTGATCTGGAGCAGCCTCGCGCTATTCTCTGCCGATGCTATATTTGGGAGCTCGGCGAAGAAAAAAGCGGCGGCCTAATCCGTCCTATCCGACGATCTGCCAACCCAGTTCCTGTCCAGCGTGGAACGGTACAATTGTCGCGCCGCCCGCCTCTATGGTCTCCGGCACGATGGTTTTCGACCGCTGCAAAGTCACCGTCCCTTCATTGAGCGGTAGGCCATAAAATTTCGGGCCATGCTCCGAGGCAAAGCCTTCCAGCTTGTCGAGCGCACCCTCTTCGTCAAACACGGTCGCATAGCTTTCCAACGCGTAAGGCGCGTTAAATATCCCGGCACAGCCGCAGGCGGATTCCTTGGCATGGATTTCATGCGGCGCGCTGTCGGTGCCGAGGAAATATTTCGTTGACCCCGACGTCGCGGCCTTGCGCAGCGCCAGCCGATGGTGTTCCCGCTTGGCAACGGGCAAGCAATAAGCATGGGGCCGAATCCCGCCCTGAAACATGGCGTTTCGATTGATATGGAGATGCTGCGGCGTGATCGTCGCGCCGACATTGGGGCCAGCCGCGTTCACGAAATCTACCGCGTCGGCCGTCGTGATATGTTCGAATACCACTTTCAGGTCGGGCAATTGTTCGACGACTTTCGACAGGGTCCGTTCGATAAACACGGCTTCACGGTCAAACACATCGACATCGGCATCGGTGACCTCGCCATGGATTAACAGCGGCATGCCCATCTTCTGCATGAGTTCCAGCACCGGCATGATATTGGCAACATCGGTCACGCCCTGTGCGCTGTTGGTGGTGGCGTTGGCGGGATAGAGTTTGGCGGCGGTGAAAACACCACTGGCAAACCCCCACTCGATGTCAACGGCATCGGCACCATCCGTAAGATAACAGGTCATCAACGGCGTGAAGCCCGCATGGCCAGACGCAGCCTTCAAAATACGCTCCCGATAAGCCTGCGCGCTCGCTGTGTCTGTCACCGGCGGGGAAAGATTGGGCATGACAATCGCCCGGGCAAATTGCCGAGCGGTATAAGCCGCCACCGACTGCAACATATCGCTATCACGCAGGTGCACATGCCAGTCATCTGGCTGTCTTATCGTGATCTGGTCGAGCGATTGATTCATGGTTCGGGCTTTCTTTTGGCGCTGAGCATCCCTACCTAATCCTTATGACCGAAACCAGACTTATTCAGCGCGCGGTGATCCGCATTTCTGCAACTGATGCCAATGAAGATTGTCGCGATTTCCTGCAAGGATTGGTGACACAGGATATGCAGGTCGTACAGCCAGGCGCGCCACAATGGGCGGCTCTGCTGGCAGCGCAGGGAAAAGTTCTGTTCGACTTTTTCCTATGGGCCGATGGTGATGATATCCTGATCGATTGTGAGAAGGATCATGTCGAAGCCTTGGCCAAGCGCTTGAAAATCTATCGCCTGCGCCGGAAGATCGGTATTGAAATCGATGAAAGCCAAACCGTGCATTGGGCTCTCGATGCGAGCGAGAAATCCGCCGATCCCCGACTATCCGCGCTGGGCTATCGCTGGTTAGATAGCAGCCAGAATGGCGAAAGCGCCGATGCAGCCTATCGAGCACACCGGCTCTCGCTAGGCGTGACCGAAGGCCAGGCCGAATTGGGCAGCGATAAAACCTTGTGGCTGGAATGCAATGCCACCGAACTGAACGGCGTCAGTTTCACCAAGGGTTGTTATGTTGGTCAGGAAAATACCGCGCGGATGAATTACCGGCAGAAAGTCAATCGCCGCCTGGTCGTTGTTCCGATCGATCAAGCCGACGAAAAGCGGCAACGCGTCGCCTATCCCGATCTCGGACTATCCATCGAACATCGCCGGGTCGACGATATCATCGGCTTTGATCTACCAGATTGGCTAAAGGATGCTCTCAGCGAGCAACCCAAGACTTAGGCCGCGTCGCCTTCTTCCGTCGCTTTGGCTTTTACCGTGCGGCGCTTGCGTACAGGTTTCTTTGCGGCCTCAACTGGCTCGTCATCACTTGAACTGATCGAGATTGCCGGCGGTAAAGCGCTGGCATCCAGACCATTTGATTCGCCATTGGTTTCAGCAACCTCGGCTGCTGGTTTACGAGGACGGCGCGCACGAACAGGTTTTTTCTCGACCGGTGCGTCTGCATTGTCATCTGACTGAGGTGCCGGTGCAGCCGTTTCTTCTCTTACTGCATCCGGTTTAGGGGCGCGGTCGCGTGGCTGGCGTCCACGTGGGCTGCGATCCTGACGCTCGCCCTCTTCCTTTTCGCCGCCATCTTCACGATTATCATTGCGATTGTCGCTACGATTATCGCCGCGATTGTCATTGCGGTCATTATTGTTGCGATCCGTATTTTGGCCGCGTTGCTGTTCTTCGCGGGCGAGGCGCTGCTCTTCACGGCGCGCCACGGTATCGGCATTGACCCGGAAATAATGGTCGGCAAATTGCAGATAATATTCCGCATTGACGCGGTCGTCATTAACCTGTGCGTCCTGTGCCATTTTTTTGTATTTTTCCAGCATCTGCGCCGCATTGCCGCGCGCGCGATTGTCGATCCGGTTATCGCGATCAACGCCGCCACCGCCGCGATTATTCTGGTTGCGGTTATTATTATTACTGGTGTTGCGGCCACGACGACGGCCGGGCTGGCGATTATTCATCAAATTCTGGGTGTCCTTATACCGTTAATAAACTCGGTCTTTCTGTTAAAATACCGCCTCAAGACGGTGCCCCTGCTGCGGCCGAAATGATCCACAGCAACCCAAAAAAGATAAAGTATCACCGGACATCAGCAATATTATCTATATGGGGGTAGGCCAGCGATTTTAGGGGTATTGCCAGAAATCATCTGGGCCTGAAACATCCTTAGCGCCTTCATAAGCCAAAACCAAGCAAATTCGATCAGTCCTGTTTCCGGCGCAGAATAAGAAGGCGGTCATTGCCGCCCAAATCCTGTTTGCATTGAGCCACATAGCTATGTTTTTCGGCCAGTTTGGATACCGGTCCAGCCTGATCGAAGCCAATTTCGAGTAGTGCTGTGCCCTTGGCGGACAGCAGGCTATCCAGAGCCGGAATGATGATATGATAATCGTCCATGCCCTCGGTTCCGGCAAACAGCGCTTGATGCGGTTCATAATCGGCCACTTCGCGGGATAATATGGCCTTGGTGGACACATAAGGCGGATTCGCGAGAATGAGGTCAAAGGGACCACCCAAAGATTGCGTCCAATCCGCCGTCGTCCAGTCTTGCAACAGGAAGCTTGTACGATCACTAAGCCCCAACCGATCAGCATTATTATGGGCCATGGCAAGGGCAGAGGCACTGGCATCCATCCCGACGCCCCGGGCCTCGGGAAATTCGGACAGCGCCGCGAGCAATAGCGCGCCGCTACCGGTACCGAGGTCGAGAATCGCTTCGGCAGCATAGGCGGTACCGATTTGCACGGCAGTTTCGATCAATATTTCACTGTCTGGCCTTGGAATGAGGACATCGGCAGATACCTGAAACGGCAGACTCCAAAATTCCCGTTCACCAATAATATACGCGACTGGTTCATGGGCCTTTCGACGCTCCAGAAAGGCCGCAAACCCTTCCGGGACATCGAGCTTCGGCAGATTCAACAGCAAGTCCTGACGACTGATCTCCAAAGCATGGGCCATCAGCAATTCCGCATCCAGCCGCGGCGTTTCACTAACGGATTGCAATGCAGTGGTGGCTTCTCGCAATACCATATTAAGCCCCTCCCCTTCAGGGGAGGGGTTGGGGTGGGGGGCATCCTGCCAGCGCGGATCGGATCCATATAATTGATCCAAAACAGCCTGCAGTACACCCTCGATATTATGCATCACATCTTCGTTGGTGAACCGGAGTGTCAGATAGCCAAGTTGCTTCAATTCGGCGTCTCGCTTCGCATCTTGATCAGCTTGATGCGTATCACCGTCTATTTCCAAAATTAGCGCTTTTTTTGGGCATAAGAAATCGGCAATATAGTGGCTGATAACCGCTTGTCTCCGGAACTTGAACCCGTCCAACTGCGAATTTGATATTTTTCGCCACAGCCGCTTTTCAGGCTCGGTGGGATTGGAACGCATTTCTTTCGCACGGTCTTGAAGAATCGCTAGGCGCTCCTTTGATAGCCCCCACCCCTTGCCCCTCCCCTGAAGGGGAGGGGTTTGTTTAGGTTTATCACCCATCCAGATTGGCGAGGCGGCTGGCTTCATCTTCGGCGATCAGGGCATCGACCATTTCACCCAGCGCACCGCCTTCGACGATTTCGGGCAATTTGTGCAGGGTTAGGTTGATCCGGTGGTCGGTCACCCGGCCTTGCGGATAATTATAGGTGCGAATGCGTTCGGAGCGATCACCAGAGCCGACCATCGCCTTGCGCGCATCGGCCTCTTCACTCGCCACCGCTGCGCGCTCTTGTTCGTATAACCGTGCGGCGAGAACTTTCATCGCCTGCGCCTTGTTCTTATGCTGTGATTTGCCGTCCTGACATTGCACGACCAGCCCGGTGGGCAAATGGGTGATACGAATCGCGCTGTCGGTCTTGTTGACATGCTGACCACCCGCGCCGCTTGCCCGATAGGTATCGATGCGCAGGTCTTCGGTGCGGATATCGATATCGACTTCTTCCGGTTCCGGCAAAACCGCGACCGTCGCCGCAGAGGTATGAATACGCCCTCCGGATTCTGTCTCGGGCACGCGCTGCACCCGGTGCACACCGGACTCAAATTTCAATTTGGCGAACACCCCCTTGCCGTTGATATTGGCAACCACTTCCTTAAACCCGCCGACTTCCGAAGCGTTGGCGGAGATCAGTTCGATCTTCCAGCCCTGTTCGTCGGCAAAGCGGCTATACATGCGGTAGAGGTCACCCGCGAACAGCGCCGCTTCGTCACCACCTGTACCCGCGCGAATTTCCAGCATGGCCGGACGCTCATCCGCCGCATCCTTAGGCAGCAATTGCAGCGCCAGCGCATGTTGCGCCTTTTCCAACGCTTTCTTGACGTCATCGACTTCGTCAGCCGCCATGGCCTTCATTTCGGCATCATCGCCGGCGAGCATTTCATCGAGCCCAGCTTGTTCGTCGCGCAGACGCTTTACCTCGGCGGCGGCATTGGCCACCGGTTCGATCTCGGCATATTCCTTGGACGTCTCGACAAATTTATCGCCGTCGAGATTGCCAGAGGCCATCATCGCCTGCAGCTCGGCAAAGCGCGCTTCGATTTGTGCGATGCGCTGGGGGGATATGGTGGTCAATCCGCCTCTCCCAATTGGGCAACTTCTTGCTCCAAATCTGTCAGGTCTGCGTCAAAACTATCGAGGTCTTCAGAAAACCTGAGGTCCCACATTTTTTCTATTACGGCGGCCACATCCAATTCGGTTTGCTCGCCTGTGGCCAGATTTTTAAACTGCACTTTGCCAGACGCCATTTCATCTTCGCCAATGATAATGGCGGCCAGCGCGCCGACCTGATTGGCGCGGGCCATGCGTTTTTTAAATTTACCGCTGCCGAAAATTTCTGCCGAGAATTGCGATCCGCGCAGTTCACTTGCGACGGCAAGCGCCTTAGCGGAAGCGGTCTCGCCCATCGGCAAGATCGCTAGTTCCATAGGCTTAGCGGGAACATCGGCAAGCAACATGCCCAACCGCTCTATACCTGCAGCCCAACCGACAGCCGGCGTGACTGGTCCGCCCAGAGATTCGATCAACCCATCATAACGCCCGCCGGCCAGCACGGTGCCTTGTGCACCCAACCGGTCGGTCACAAATTCAAACGCGGTATGACGATAATAATCTAACCCGCGCACCAAACGACTATTGCGCGTCCAACTGACACCGCAGGCATCAAGGCCTTCTGTCACTTGCGTGAAAAACTCTTTCGCTTCGGTTGACAAATAGGCGTCGATGTCCGGCGCGCTATCGGCAATCGGGCGATCCTGCCGCTCTTTGCTATCCAATATCCGTAACGGATTGCGCTCCAGCCGGTCCTGGCTATCTTTGGACAGATCCGCCTTGTGTGCCTGAAAATGCTCGACCAGCGCATCGCGCCATGCATCGCGGCTTTCGGCATCGCCCAGCGTATTGAGCTGCAAAGTAACGCCATCCGATATGCCCAATTCTTTCAACAACTGATCGGCAAAACAGAGCAATTCCACATCCGCGGCAGCTTCGCTCACTCCGATAATCTCGGCATCGAGCTGATGAAATTGGCGATAGCGGCCTTTTTGCGGGCGTTCATAGCGGAATAAAGGCCCATGGGTTGAAAGCTTCAACGGCACATGTTGCTGCCAGCCATTGGTCAAGTAAGCGCGCGAGATACCGGCTGTAAATTCGGGCCGCAGGGTCAGGCTGTCGCCGCCGCGATCCTCAAAACTATACATTTCCTTGGACACGACATCGGTGGTTTCACCCAATGACCGCGCAAAAACAGCGGTTGGCTCAAACACAGGCATCTGCACGCCCTTAAACCCGTAAAGCCGACGCACGCGCTCAAAGGTTTCCACAACATGCTGGAAACGCTCCTGATCTTCACCAAATATATCCTGCGTGCCGCGAACAGCCTGCGGCGTTTGTATTTTTGCCATCATGTCCCTTTTGTCTTGAGGGCGCTTTAGCCGGTGCTGCGCAAAAGAGAAAGTGGGGTAATTTCTATCACCAAAGTAGAATGTTTTCTTGCCCGCCCTCTGGACGCCGCTGCTAAAAAGCGTCATTCAGCCTTTAAGCCAAGTTACAGGGGATAAAGTTAGTATGCGTCTGGTTGCCTTTTTGGGCCTGATTTCGGCCCTGTCTTTCGTTTCCCCTGCCACCGCCGTCTCAGCCGCTATGCCGGATAATCTGAGCAAACCGACTTATGTCACGGCGGAAGATACGATTCCCAAAGCGCAGGACATAAAATATCCCGGTACCATGCGGCTAGAGGTCGATGCCCGCGATAACGAACAGGGCGTATTCAAGGTAAGACAATTTATACCGGTCACCGGAGCCACGCGACTCACCTTGCTATATCCCGAGTGGTTGCCCGGCAATCATGCTCCCCGAGGCGAAATTGAGAAGCTCGCGGGGTTGCGGATATTAGCGGATAAGACGGATTTGGGCTGGGTCCGCGATGATCTCGATGTCTACGCATTTCACGTCGATATTCCGCCCGGGGTCAGCGAAATTGAAGCGCGATTCCAATTCACGTCTGCTACCACCAGCAATCAGGGCCGCATTGTCATGGCGCCATCCATGCTGAACCTGCGCTGGCATCAGGTTTCACTCTATCCGGCTGGCTATTATGTCCGGCAGATACCGGTAGAGGCGACTGCTATTTATCCTCCCGGTTGGCGAGCGGCCAGCGCGATGCGACCAAAGGCGCGGCAACCCAAAACGGATGATCTAAACCGCGTAGTCTACCAAAAAACCGACTATGATACGCTTGTCGACAGCCCGGTCTTTGCCGGAAAGCATTTCCAGACTCACCGGCTGAGTCGCCGCGTACACCTGAATATTGTGGCCGATGATGCAAAATATCTCAAACCCAAAAAAGCGCACATCGCCAAACACAGTAAATTGGTCCGCGAGTCCGAGGCGCTATTTGGCAGCCATCCCTATGATCGCTATGATTTCCTGCTCGCGCTGACTGAGGAAATGGGCGGCATTGGTCTGGAACATCATCGCTCTTCGGAAAATGGTGTGAACCGGGAATATTTTACCAAATGGAATGACGGGCCCGGTCGCCGCAATCTTTTGCCGCATGAAATTGTCCATAGTTGGAACGGCAAATATCGCCGGCCAGCCGGCATGTGGACGCCGGATTTTCGCGAACCGATGCGTGATAATTTACTATGGGTCTATGAAGGGCAGAGCCAATTTTGGGGCTATGTCCTCGGCGCGCGATCCGGGCTATATTCCAAACAGGATACGCTGGATGCTTTTGCCGCGATCGCAGCAGGTATGGACCGGCGTGTGGGGCGCCAGTGGCGAGCCTTGATCGACACAACCCATGACCCGATCATTGCCGCGCGCCGTCCCAAACCATGGAGCAGCTGGCAGCGTCAGGAAGACTATTATAATGAAGGCCTGCTCATCTGGCTGGAAGCTGACGGCATTATCCGCCGCGAATCAGATGATAAAAAATCGCTCGAAAATTTTGCCCGGACCTTCTTCAAAGGCAAAAATGGCGACTATGGCGTCGTCACCTACGAGCTATCCGACGTAATCGAGGCGCTCAACACGGTGCAGCCATATGATTGGGCTGCCTTCATTGAGGAACGGGTTTACCAACCGACGGCAACAGCACCTAAAAATGGCCTGACTCTCGGCGGCTATAAGCTCGTCTACAATGCAACCCAAAGCGACTTCATCAGCGCCAACGACAAACGCCGCAAACAGCTGGATCTCAGCCATAGTATTGGCATGGTAATGAGTGACAAAGGCGTGGTCAAAGCGGTTATGTGGGACGGCCCTGCATTTAAGGCAGGCCTTAAAACCGGTCTCACCATCACGGCCGTCAATGGCAAGGCCTATAGCGCCGAAATGTTGACCCAAGCGATTGAGGAAAATCGCGGACAGCCCAATAAAATCGAGATTTTTGCGAAAAATGACGATCAATATAGCAATTTTATGGTCGATTATTCAGGCGGGCTTCGCTATCCGCACCTCGAAAAGATAATCGCGGACGAAACCGTTGGAGAGGGTAGCCAAGCTGAAGGGGGCATTGACCGGCTTTTAAAGCCAAAAACCAGATAATAGGACAAATACCCTATGGACATCACCAAAATCCCTATCGGCGATAACCCGCCGGAAAGCCTCAACATCATTATCGAAGTCCCCGTTGGCGGCGAACCGGTAAAATATGAATTTGACAAGGCATCCGGAGCCCTGTTCGTCGACCGTATCCTGCATACGCCGATGCGCTATCCGGCCAATTATGGCTTTGTTCCGCATACCTTGTCACCCGATGGCGATCCGTTGGACGCGCTAGTCGTAGCGCGCTCACCATTTATGCCAGGCTGTGTTGTACGTTGCCGTCCGATTGCAGTCCTTAACCTCGAAGACGAACATGGCGGCGATGAAAAGCTGCTCTGCGTCCCGATTGATGCGACCTTCCCTTATTATCGCGCGATTGGCGAAGGTGGCGACCTTCCTGAAATCGTCATGCAACAGATTGAGCATTTCTTCACCCATTACAAAGACCTGGAACCCGAAAAATGGGTTCGCGTCGGCAAATGGGGCGATGCCGAAGAAGCCAAGCGCGTAGTTTTGGAGGCGATAGAGCTGGCGAAAACAAAAAAATGACCCGAATATCTCTTGTGGCTGGATTGGCTCTGATCGCCAGTCTGGCCGCTTGCGCGACACCCGAAACGCGGGTGCGCAACGGATTGATGAGCGCGGGCCTGTCCAAGCCGATAGCAAGCTGCATGGCCGACCGCATGGTTGACCGCCTATCCTACGCGCAAATCGACAAGCTAAATGGTCTCGGCAAACTCAGAAAACGCGATCCCGGCGATATTAGCGTCAATGAATTTGTGAAACGGACCAAGGCGCTGCAAGACCCCGAAATCCTCGGCGTTGCGACCTCTTCCGGCGTCGTTTGCGCGCTAAAGTGAAGCGCCTGTCAAAATCATCAGCAGGAATCGTGACCGATCCGGGCCGAAGGGCTGGAAATCCCTATCAGACTATGCTTTAGCCCTGCACAAGACTCGATAACCGAATATATAAGAAAGGCGCTGCACCGTCCCATGAACATCCATGAATATCAGGCCAAAGAAGAACTCGCCAAATATGGCATCGGCATTCCAGCAGGCCACGCGGCCCTGACCGTCGAAGAAGCCGTTGCAGCAGCTGAAAAACTGCCCGGACCGCTCTATGTGGTCAAAGCGCAAATTCATGCCGGCGGACGCGGCAAAGGCAAGTTCAAGGAACTCGGCCCGGATGCCAGCGGCGGCGTGCGCCTCTCCAAATCGGTCGACGCGGTGCGCGACAATGCCACGGAAATGCTCGGCAACACACTCGTCACCATTCAGACGGGCGACGAAGGCAAGCAGGTCAACCGGCTCTATGTCACCGATGGCGTGGATATTGAGGAAGAATATTATCTCTCCATGCTGGTCGACCGCGCGAGCGGCCGTATCGCGATGATCGTCTCTACCGAAGGCGGCATGGACATTGAAGACGTCGCGCATAACACGCCTGAAAAAATCAAGACGATCACGATTGATCCCGCGCAGGGCTTTATGCCGCATCATGGCCGGTCGATGGCTTTTGCTCTTGGCCTTTCCGGTGATCTCAACAAGCAGGCCCAGAAACTCGGCAAACAGCTTTATACCGCGTTTACCGACATGGACTGCGAGATGCTGGAGATTAACCCGCTCGTGGAAACCAAAGACGCGCAGCTGCTCGTGCTCGACACGAAAATGAGCTTTGATGGCAATGCGTTGATGCGTCACCCCAATCTGGTGAAATTGCGCGACGAGACCGAGGAAGACCCGGCAGAAGTCGAAGCGTCCAAATATGACCTTGCCTATATTAAATTGGACGGCAGCATCGGCTGCATGGTCAATGGTGCTGGTCTCGCGATGGCGACGATGGACATTATCAAGCTCAACGGCGCATTCCCTGCCAACTTCCTTGATGTAGGCGGCGGCGCGACGACAGAAAAAGTCACCGCTGCGTTCAAGATCATCCTGGCGGACCCGGCTGTCGAAGGCATTTTGGTCAATATTTTTGGCGGCATCATGAAATGCGACATTATCGCTGAAGGCATTGTTACCGCAGCCAAAGAAGTGGATCTGTCGGTTCCCCTGGTCGTCCGGCTCGAAGGCACGAATGTGGCCAAGGGTAAGGAAATATTGGCAAATAGCGGTCTGCCGATCGTTTCTGCCGATGACCTTGGCGATGCCGCGAGGAAAATTGTCGCACAGGTGAAAGACGCCGCCTGAACTGCGGCATAGGTCACAAAGGACAGCTATGCGTGGTTCTTGAAAACGCGCATGCTGCGCCGCAACATCGATATTTGACGTTTACGTGAACGTAAGCTAAGGCGTTTGCAGAAATATAAAGAAGGAAACAGCAATGAAAATCCTGGTGCCCGTCAAACGGGTCATAGACTATAACGTAAAACCGCGGGTTAAATCCGACGGCAGCGGCGTCGATCTCGCCAATGTCAAAATGTCGATGAACCCCTTTGATGAAATTTCTGTCGAAGAAGCGATTCGACTCAAAGAAGCCGGCAAGGCAGAAGAAATTATCGCTGTTTCGGTTGGCCCGCAAAAGGCACAGGAAACATTGCGTACCGCTCTCGCCATGGGCGCAGACCGCGCGATCCTGGTGATGACCGACGATGAAGTCGAGCCATTGGGCGTTGCCAAAATCCTCGCCAAAATCGTTGAAGAAGAAGCTCCAAAGCTCGTCATCTGCGGCAAGCAGGCGATTGACGATGACAGCAATCAAACCGGCCAGATGCTCGCAGCCTTGCTCGGCTGGGGTCAGGGTACATTTGCTAACACGGTTGCGATTGACGGCGACAGCATCGAAGTGAAGCGTGAAATTGATGGCGGCTTGCAGACGGTTAAATTGAACCTGCCTGCTGTGGTCACCACCGACCTGCGCCTCAACGAGCCACGCTATGCGTCGCTGCCGAACATCATGAAGGCCAAGAAAAAGCCGATGGATGAGAAAACACCGGCTGATTATGGCGTCGACATTTCTCCGCGCCTCACCACCACCAATGTCACCGAGCCGCCTGTCCGTCAGGCCGGTGAAAAGGTTGAAGATGTGGATGCGCTGGTCGCGAAACTTAAAGCTGTAGGAGCGATCTGATGAAAACTCTTGTACTCGTAGAACATGACAACACGAACATGAAAGACGCGACGCTCGCCGTTGTCACCGCTGCATCACAATTGGGCGAAGTCCACGCATTGGTTGTCGGCTCTGGCTGTGCCAGCGTTGGTGAGCAAGCCGCAAAGGTCGCCGGCGTTGCCACCGTACATGTCGCTGATGACGCAGCGCTAGCCAATCAGCTCGCTGAAAATGTGGCGCCATTGGTCGCTAGCCTGATGGACAGCCATGATGCTTTCCTCGCACCTGCCACCACCACCGGCAAAAACATTGCACCACGCGTTGCTGCTTTGCTCGATGTCATGCAGATTTCTGACATTCTCTCGGTTGAAAGCGAAGACACGTTCACCCGGCCGATTTACGCCGGCAACGCGATTGCGACCGTCAAATCATCGGATGCCAAGAAAGTCATCACCGTGCGCGGTACGGCTTTTGACAAGGCAGCCACCGAAGGCGGCTCTGGCACAATCGAAGGCGTTACCGGCGCAGGCGAATCCGGCCTGTCCAGCTTCGTCAGCGAAGAAATCGCCAAGTCCGAGCGTCCCGAACTGACCTCCGCCAAGATTATCGTATCCGGCGGCCGTGCCTTGGGTAGTTCCGAGAAATTCGAAGAAGTCATCACCCCGCTGGCCGATAAACTCGGCGCCGGCATCGGTGCTTCCCGCGCTGCGGTTGATGCGGGCTATGTCCCGAACGATTATCAGGTCGGTCAAACCGGCAAGATCGTTGCGCCAGAAGTCTATATCGCCATCGGCATTTCCGGTGCGATCCAGCATCTCGCAGGCATGAAAGACTCCAAGGTCATTGTCGCGATCAACAAAGACGAAGACGCACCGATTTTTCAGGTGGCCGATATCGGACTGGTTGCGGATTTGTTTAACGCCGTGCCGGAGTTGACCGAGAAGGTTTAAGCCCTTCTTCGATAAATGGGATATATTTATCCCATTTGACAGTTTCAGACCCCGGCGTGAAAGCGCCGGGGTTTTTTGTTATGAAAACAATTGGTCTACCGGTCGTTCTTGAATCCCCCCCCAATTGCCAAGGTGGTTTTATGATTAACTCACTCGCCATTTCCGGATATCGGTCTCTGCGGAACATAACAGTCTCGCTTACCAACCTTACTATCATCAGCGGCGGGAATGGGACCGGGAAATCCAGCCTCTATCGCGCATTGCGGTTACTTGCCGATTGTGCGCAGGGCCGGATCGTTCAAAGCCTTGCCTCAGAAGGCGGCTTAACATCGACCCTATGGGCTGGTCCGGAATCTTTTTCGCGGGCCATGAAGACGGGCGCACAGCCGGTGCAAGGAACCATACGCAAAAAGGCGATATCCCTAAAGCTTGGCTTTGGCGCGGATGATTATAGCTATGCTATTGATCTGGGGTTGGCCTCAGTCGGCCCGTCCTTTTTTTCGCAGGACCCCGAGATTAAATCCGAACATCTGTGGATGGGAGAAGTTTGCCGACCCGCAAATATGATCGCCAAACGCAACGGTCCGGGTGTCACAACACGGGACCGGGAAGACTGCTGGAATCAAGTATCTACGCAGCTCGCAACCTTTGATAGTATGATGACTCATTGCAGCGATCCTGTGCAAGCCCCTGAGCTCTTGATTGCGCGAGAACAAATGCGGGACTGGCGTTTCTACGACCATTTCCGAACGGACAGAACAGCGCCAGCTCGTCGCGCTCAAATCGGCACATACACCCCTGTCCTCAGCTCTGACGGTCATGACTTGGCAGCCGCCATACAGACAATCCGCGAAATCGGTGGCCATGCACAGCTCGATTCGGCGATCGCTGACGCATTTGCAGGGGCGTCTATCGGGGTGGCCGTAGACTCTTCAGGTTTCATTTTGGAAATGGAGCAACCGGGGTTGCTACGACCGCTGGCGGCGCACGAACTGTCTGACGGCACTTTACGATATCTTCTATTGGTTGCGGCGCTCTTGTCCCCGCGACCACCTCAGCTAATGGTTTTAAATGAACCCGAAACAAGCTTGCATCCCGAGTTGATAGAACCGTTGGCGAGGCTGATTGCCCATGCGGCGCAATCCACACAAATGATTGTGGTTTCTCATTCCGACGCGCTTGTAAACGCCCTGACAGACCAACCCAGCATAGCCCAAGTGCTGCTGGAGAAAGAACTGGGAGAGACCGTCGTCCATAATAACGACGAGCCTTCCTGGCATTGGCCTTCGTCGCGTTAGATATCATCATTTAAACTGTGAGCTTCCGAAAGCCGCGTAAGTTCTGTCGAATACCATTCGAGCGTCTTTTTTTTGCAACGTCCCGCTGATATGACGCTTTCATGACAGCTTCCCCCAAAACCAAAACCGACAAGCGCGATCTCCTCGCGCAAGCCATTCTGGACGGATGTCCTGTCAATGACCTTCCCGCCCGCTTCATCGCCGCTGGCTATAGCGAAAAAGCCGCGGCCTATGAGACCGGGCGGGCGATGAAGGACCCGCTTTTCAACGCGGGCAAGCGGGTAAGCAACCGGCTGCAAAAAAGCCATTGGACGCTGGACAATTATCGCCGCCTGCATCGGGCTGACGCTGGCGACGGAGCGGAAATTCCGGTCGTCCAGACAATCGAACCGGATGTGTTTTTCCGCGACTATCATAATCGCAATCTGCCGGTGAAACTGACCGGGCTGGTTGACCACTGGCCGGCAATGCAACGCTGGACGCTCGATTATCTGGCAGAGAAAATCGGTAATGCGGTGGTTGAGCTGCAAGGTCAGCGGCAATCGAGCGATGATTATGAAATGGCCAAAGACAACCACAAGCGCCACGTGCCGTTCAGCGAATTTGTCGCCCTGCTCCGCCAGACCGACAGCAGCAATGACTTCTACATCACCGCCTATAATGACACGGTAAACAAACAGGCGCTGGCGCCACTATGGGAGGATGTAGGCGATATTTCGCTGCTCCAATCGAGCGGCGGGAATGACGGTTTTTTCTGGATGGGGCCAAGGGGCACGATAACGCCTTTTCACCACGACCTGACCAATAACCTGCTGCTGCAAATTTCGGGGCGCAAGCGTGTCACCATGGTCGCCGCCTATGACACAGCCCATATGCGCAACCACCTGCACTGCTTTAGTGAATGGGCCTCACCGGATGACATCCGCGCACTGGGCGAGGCGGCGCCAAAGCTATGGCAATGCGATATCGGCCCGGGCGAGGCTGTGTTCCCGCCCGTCGGCTGGTGGCACCATGTCGAGGCGCTTGACCACACTATTGGAATGTCCTTCACGAACTTCCCTGTGGATAATGATTTTTATACGGATTATCCAAGCGAGGTGGATTTTTAGCGGCTCACACAAAGCCGCAGGTCATCGGTCATAATCGAACCCATTTTCGGCTAGCCGGACCCAGCGTTTTTGGCGATGCGCATAGAATGCCTTTGCAAATATCGCCACTAGCGGTGTCAAAATTCCTGCATCAACGGTTATCCGGTCGGCATAGTGCGTTTGCATGCCGCTTGGCTTGATTTCTATCATGTGATCCCAAGTGCGGATCATCATGCCGCGGCCATTATCGCGGATACGACGAACCTCGCCTTCGGCCGGCTGATCTTCAATGGCGATTATCTGCCAACCAATGGGAATGAAGCCAAATAGCAGCAGCCAGGCTCTATATTCGCCCTCCACCCAGATCTCGGGAAACGGCTTCGCTTTGGTCGGGACAAAACGCACAAAACCGCGCGTGATATAGTGCAAAAGCCGGGACGTCCGCACTTCCTGCCAGACTTTTTCAATGGTAGCAGGGATTTCTGTTTCCAGAACAATAGTCCTGGCCATCAGACGGTGAAGGATTCCCCGCACCCGCAATCGCCTTTGCTATTGGGATTGGTGAACACAAAGCCTGCGGTGAAATCATCTTCCTGCCAATCCATGGTGGACCCGATCAGATAGAGTACGCTGGGCCCATCGACATAGAATACGCCGCCGGGGGTTACGATTTTTTCGTCAAATTTCACTTCCTCGGTGACATAATCGACCGAGTAAGCGAGGCCGGAACAGCCTCTGCGCGGGGTGGATAGTTTCACCCCGATCACATCTTCTGGCGCCTTGGCCATCAGGTCGGCAATACGCTGTTCCGCCGCCGGCGTCAGGATGATCGCTGCGGGAATTTCGCGCGTTTTGGTTTTTACTTCGGTCATGTCTCAAGCCTCTTTTGCCAGAACAATGCTTTGCCCATTTTCGGGTCCAGTTGATAATCGCCATAGCCCAGAGAAGCATAAAGCCCGCGTGCAGTTTCATTGCCCTCAAGCACTTCCAGGGTCACCTTGCAGGCGCCGATATCGCGCGCTATCGATTCAATCTCTGCGAATAGCTTGCGTCCGATACCCAGTCCGCGATGCTCTTTGGATACCACGATATCATGGATATTGATCAGCGGTTTCCCGCCAAAGGACGAAAATGTGGTCATCAAATTGGCCAGACCCGCAACCTCATCACCGACATAGGCCAATATAGAGGATGCAGCCGGTGTCGCCGCCAGTCCCGGAACCAAATCAGCCTGCACCTGCGGCGACAAATCTTCGCCGCCACCCATCGGGTCCATCGCATAGACGCGCAGCATCTGAACAATCGCAGCAGCATGATCGGCATTGGCGTAATCCGCCCGGACGATAGTCGCTGATAGAGTAAAGGTTGCCGTCATAGCATCCCCAGCTCGAGCTTCGCTTCGTCGCTCATTTTCTGCGGGTCCCATGGTGGGTCCCAAACGAGATTCACTTCGCTATGGCCAACGCCAGGGACGCTGCCGACCTGCATTTCTATTTCGCCGGGCATGGATTCAGCTACCGGACAATGTGGGGTGGTCAAAGTCATGGTCACGATCGCATGATTATCCGGCGTAATTTCAACACCGTAGATCAGGCCAAGGTCATAGATATTCACTGGAATCTCAGGGTCATAAATCGACTTCAAGGTATCAACGACGGCTTCATAAAGATCGCCACCCGCTTCACCCGCCGGTGTTTCGGTCGGTTGTTGCGCCAGAAAACCTTCGAGATAATCGCGCTTGCGGTTTAACTTGCTGACATCGCTCTCGGCCTCATAGGGCGAGGGAGCCATGACCGGCGCAGGCTTTTCCGGGGCCGTATCTTCAACCGCATCTTCGACTTTCGCCAAAGGGGGTTTCTCGACTCTGTCGACTTCTTCGACCACTATTTTGCGTTCTTCACTCATCTCTTTTTCCTACCCGAAAATCTTTCTTACCCGTTCAATGCCTTTTACCAAGGCCGCGACATCTTCTGCATCGCTATAAATTCCAAAGCTGGCCCGCGCCGTTGCTGGCACGCCCAGATAGTCCATCAGCGGCTGCGCGCAATGATGACCGGCGCGGATCGCAACCCCGCTTTCATCTAATATAGTGGCGACATCGTGCGGATGCACGTCGCCAACCGCAAAACTTAATATGCCCATGCTCTGATCGGGGCCAAATACCCGCACACTGTTGATGCCGGACAAGGCTTCGCGCGCCATAGCCAACGTTGTGTTTTCATGGGCGGAGATCACGTCCAAACCAATAGCTTCAACATATTGGATCGCGGCGTCCAGACCGACGACCCCGGCAATATGCGGCGTGCCCGCTTCAAAGCGGCCCGGCGCGGGTGCATAGGTTGTGCCGTCAAAACTAACCCGGTCAATCATTGACCCGCCGCCCTTCCATGGGGGCATGGCGTCAAGAATGTCATAAGGCGCCCACAGCGCGCCGATGCCCGTCGGGCCATAAATTTTGTGGCCGGAAAAGACATAGAAATCACAGCCGAGATCTTGCACATCCACTGGCAATCTCGGCGCCGCCTGACAGCCGTCCAGCAACAGTTTCGCGCCGACTTTATGGGCGATAGTTGCCGTGCGTTTTGCGTCGAGCAAAGACCCCAGCACATTGGATACATGCGCCAACGCCACCAGCTTGTGCTGTTCGGACAGATTGGCTTCAATCCAGTCGAGATCAATCTGACCATCGTCGGTCAAGGGCGCGACATCGATATGCGCGCCAACCCGTTCGGCGAGCATTTGCCACGGTACGATATTGCTGTGATGCTCCAGCTGCGACAGCATGATACGGTCGTCTTTACCGACATTCGCATTGCCCCAGCTTTCCGCGACCAGATTGATACTGTCGGTAGCCCCGCTAGTGAAGACGATTTCATTCTCGCTCGTAGCGCCCAAGAAACCAGCAACCCGTTTGCGGGCGGCTTCGAAGGCCAGCGTCATATTGGCGGAGCGTTCATACACGCCGCGATGGACAGTCGCATAATCGGGGCCATAGGCACGAGCAATCGCATCCAGCACCGGCTTCGCCTTTTGCGCGGTCGCAGCGGTATCGAGATAATGCCAGTCCTCGGCTATGCCGGGAAAGTCGGCGCGGTGGCTTGTCTTGATGGCGGACATTTTATTCACGACAAATGCTCCAAAGCCTCAAGCGCCTTACTCTCAATCGCTTCGCGCGCCGCGTCATCGTCCATGCTGACGAAAGCATCGGCGATAAATGCCTGCAGCATCAATTTCTGCGCCAATTCCGGCGGCAAGCCGCGCGAGGCCATATAGAAAAGCGCCTGTTTGTCGAGTTCGCCCACGGTTGCGCCATGGGCACATTTCACATCGTCAGCGAAAATTTCCAGCTCCGGCTTGGCATTGGCGGTCGCGGTGCGGTCGAGTAGCATCGCCTTGACCGACTGCGCTGCATCGGTTTTCTGCGCATCGCGCGCGACATTGATTTTACCGAGGAAGCTGCCAGTGGCTTTGCCTGCCAGTACCGAGCGCACAACCTGATTGGATGTCGCATTCGGCTCCGCATGAATCGTCTCGGTCACAATCTCCAACGTCTGTGTGCCCGAACCCAATATCGCGCCACCCAGTTCAAAATGCGCGCCTTTGCCGAGCGTGACCTTGACCTGAATGCGGCCATAGTCGGCGGCAACAGCCAACACATGCAATGCGAAATTCGCGCCGTCTCCAATGGTGACATCAAGATCGACTATGCCGACGCCGTCGATTATCGGCAGCACAGAAATTTGGCGAGACGCCGATTCACCAGCGGCAACCGCGATCTTTTCCGGCCCGTCAAGCTTGGGCCAAACAGCCTCAAGCGCCTTCAAGTCCGCATAGCGCCATGCTTCATCGCGCTTGGTTGGGAGGGGAAGCAATGCACTCATGCGGCCACCGCCTCATAACCTTCTTCTTCCAGTTGCAGCGCCAGTTCGGGGCCACCAGTTTTGACGATCCGGCCACCCGCCAACACATGGACAAAGTCCGGTTTGACCAATTCGAGCAGGCGTTGATAGTGGGTGATCAGCAGAACCGCCTTGTCAGGTTTGCGCATAATCGCATTAATCCCGGAACCAACAACGCGGAGCGCGTCGATGTCGAGGCCGCTATCGGTCTCGTCAAGGATCGCCAGTTTGGGATCGATAATCCCCATTTGCACCATCTCGTTGCGCTTTTTCTCGCCGCCGGAAAACCCGACATTGACCGCGCGTTTGAGCATATCCATGTCCATTTTCAGCAAGCCCGCTTTTTCCTTGGCCAGCTTGATAAATTCTGCGCCAGATAAAGGCTCTTCCCCGCGCGACTTGCGCTGGCTGTTGAGGCTTTCGCGCAAGAATTGGAGATTGGACACACCGGGAATTTCGACCGGATATTGAAAGCCGAGGAAGATACCCGCCGCTGCCCGTTCATGCGGATCGAGCGCGAGCAAATCCTGCCCGTCAAAGTTCACACTTCCGGACGTGATTTCATAGCCGGGGCGGCCGCCCAATGCATATGACAGTGTCGATTTACCGGCGCCATTGGGCCCCATGATCGCATGGATTTCACCCGCGTTCAGTTCGAGCGAAAGACCTTTGAGGATTTCTGTATCGCCTACGTTGGCGTGGAGGTTTTCAATTTTTAGCATTTTTTAGGTCTCTTGATGTGATCGGTTGAATTGGCGTTTGTACTCTGGGCGGCGGTGCCACCATGGGAAGGCCAGGCGCGCCATCTTTCCAAAGATAGATGCTGCGGTTCAATGTTCTCAGCTGGTCCATGGTTTGAAACACGTAATATTCCAGATCTGTCTTCGTCATATTCGAATAATCTGACGCAAGTCGATCGACGATCCGCGCGTGGGTTGCATACAGACCGCACGGCGTATCGCGTTGACCGCTTTCCTCAGCCAACTTCTTTCGCGCGCCTTCCCAGTCCATCTTAGGCCCCCGTACTGGGATATAGGCATTTTCCGGACGATCGAGCTTGGCCGTGCAATCCAGATAGGGGGACGCTAGTTCCGCAACGAGAGTCACAGCCGCTCTTGGTTTGTCAGCTGCCACGCCAGCATCCGCACAACCCAGTAACAATCCGGACGCCAGCAGAGCGCTTGGTAAATGCTTCATTACCCCACACTCCCCTCAAGCGATATCGCCAGCAATTTCTGTGCTTCCACCGCAAATTCCATCGGCAGCTGCTTCAAAACATCCTTGGCAAAGCCGTTGACGATCAGGGACACCGCCTCTTCTTCGTCCAGCCCGCGTTGCTGGGCGTAAAACATCTGGTCGTCGGAAATTTTTGACGTCGTGGCTTCATGCTCAATCTGTGCGGTCGGATTTTTCACCTCGATATAGGGCACGGTATGCGCGCCGCTTTTGTCGCCGAGCAGCAAGCTGTCACATTGCGTGAAATTGCGGACATTTTCCGCGTTCGCACCCACGCGGACCAGGCCGCGATAGGTATTGTCGCTATTACCTGCGCTGACACCTTTGGAAATAATCGTCGAACGGGTGTTCTTGCCGTTGTGGATCATCTTGGTGCCGGTATCGGCCTGCTGATAATTATTGGTCAGCGCCACCGAGTAAAACTCACCGACGCTATTCTCGCCATTGAGAACACAGCTTGGATATTTCCATGTTACCGCACTGCCCGTCTCGACCTGAGTCCAGCTGATTTTGCTGTTTTTACCCTGACACAGGCCGCGTTTGGTCACGAAATTATAGATGCCGCCCTTGCCGTTCTCGTCACCGGGATACCAGTTCTGGACGGTGCTATATTTAATCTCGGCATCATCCATCGCAACCAGTTCGACCACCGCCGCATGGAGCTGATTCTCATCGCGCATCGGCGCGGTGCAGCCTTCAAGATAGCTGACATAGCTGCCTTCTTCCGCAATGATCAGGGTGCGTTCAAACTGGCCTGTGTTCTCCGCATTAATCCGGAAATAGGTGCTCAGTTCCATGGGGCATTTGACGCCCTTGGGAATATAAACAAAAGTCCCGTCGCTGAACACGGCGCAATTGAGCGTCGCGAAATAATTGTCCTTCATCGGCACGACCTTGCCGAGATATTTGCGAACGAGATCGGGATATTCCTTGATCGCTTCGGAGATCGAACGGAAAATCACGCCCGCTTCTTCCAGTTCCTCGCGGAAGGTTGTCGCCACTGACACGCTGTCAAACACCGCATCCACGGCTACCTTGCGCGCGCCTTCCACGCCAGCGAGCACCTTTTGCTCCTCGATCGGAATGCCAAGCTTTTCATAAACCCGCAAAATTTCCGGGTCGACCTCGTCGAGACTGTTCAGCTTTGGCTTCGCCTTGGGCTCGGCATAATAATAGGCATCCTGATAATCGATCATCGGGATCTCAAGCTTTGCCCAATCGGGGCTTTCCATCGTTTCCCACATGCGAAAGGCCTTGAGGCGCCAGTCCAGCATCCACTGCGGCTCGCCCTTTTTGTCGGAAATGAAACGCACCGTATCTTCGTTCAGGCCTTTGGGTGCAAAATCCTGTTCAATGTCGGACGACCAGCCAAATTCATAGCTGCTGGCATTATCGACCGCGGCCTGGGCTTCTGCATTCATCGCAGTCCGCTCGTCCTGTTCCTGAACATCTGTTTTCACTGCTTCACTCATAACGTGTGTTCCATAGATTTGATTTTCTGTGCAGCCGGCGCTTCTGCGAGGCTGGCAAGGCTTACGTCGTTCAATGCTTTGCGGATTGTCTGGTTAATCACGCCCCAATGCGGCTTGACCGTACAGCTGTCTTCCAGTGCACAATCATGATTACCATCGATTGTGCACGTGGTAATAGCGAGCGGCCCTTCAACTGCCTCAACGATATCCGCAAGGCTGATCGATGCCGGGGGACGCGCCAACCGAATCCCGCCACCGATGCCGCGGGTCGACTCGATCAATCCGGCGGCGGATAGGCGGCTGACCAGTTTTTGTGTGGTCGGTAGCGGCACACCCGTTTCCAGCGCCAATGTCGATGCGTTGAGCTTTCCCTCTGCCAAAAGCGCAGCACCGCAGTGCCGCGAAGCAGCGGACATAAGGACAACAGCATAGTCGGCAAGGCTGGAAAGCCGCATAAAATCTCTCAAAAATCGTGTGATTCTCTAAATAAGACTTATTTAGTCGCATTTAGGGAAGATTGCAACTCCAAGCGCTTTTGATATCTTATAAATCATCATGTTCCTGAGGTGAACGGCAAAAAATCCGCTCTTCGCCACATGGGTCGAGTTTATATGTTGAAAAGCGACGTCATTATTACCTAACCTTGTTCACAGACAAGATGCTCACCGCCTCTGCTCGGAAATGCAAAAAGGCGAAGGCACACCAGTAGCAAATTCCAAACCATTTCATGCCATCCTCTACCCAATACATGACATCTTTGGGCATCATTCGCGCTATAAATCCGACGGTATCAATGATTGCAGAGCCGCCTAAGAAAGCTAGTGATAGAAGAAATATGAAACCGCTATTGGCCATTATCCTCTCGCGATATCCTGCCAAATATAGGAGGATAATAACTGCCAAAATAGCCATGATCAGCCGTTCCGGTATATGAAAATTATATGGCCCGATTGTCTCGTGGAACTGAAAGGCGTCGTCGAATAACATGTAGGCAGAAAGCGCGGCAGAGACAGCAGCATAGTGCATTTTCCGGCTTTGGTTCTGCAATTTATGCAGGACGGCACATAGCATCCACATAGTCGCCGCCGCCGCCCAAAGGAACAGTCCTAACGTCGACAGCGCTCCGGTAATTGGGTGAACTCCAGCATAAGCGTTAGGATCGCGCGTCAGCTGGTCTACGTTGATCTCAGATGTGAGTGTAACGATCACCAGCAAAATCAGCGGCAAAAAGCCTGCTATCACTGGAAATAGATACGGCGCCGTCGCTGATAAACTTGTTCGCAATGCCCCCGCGCCTCATTTTTTTGACAAGATCCAAAAATCAAAATTTTCATGTATCAGAAGTAAGCGGCGGAATATGCCCTTTCAGTAGGCCGCGCTGGTCAATCAAACTCGCTGTTTCACCTTCTGCGACGCGCAATTTGGTAGGAGTCGTGCCGGCGAAAAATTTGATCTCCCGAATCATATGAGATTGATCGTAGAAGGCATCTTCCAGTGCCAGTAACTCGTCTTCATTATGTTCGGCATAGGCCCGCGCAGCCCTGAGCGCGCGATATTTGCGGGCGAGATATTTAGGTGCCATGCCATAGAGTTTGTTGACAGTCCGGAGCACTTGGCGGGAACTTTGGTCCGATCGCTCCATCAGCGCACTGACCGGCGGAGAAGGCTCAGATGACAGCCATTCATCGACCATTTTCGTGAACTGCTCTACCTCTGGCTTGACCCGGTGCCGCAAATCCCGGAAAATCCGGTCGGCCCAAGCTGTCATCCCGTCCGCATCGTCGCAGCCGCGCAATAATTCCAGGCTTTTGTCAATCTCATCGGTGAAAATCTTATTGGCCGGCACGGCTTTGTCCGCAAAATCGGCTGCTGATTTCTTCGTGAGTGCTGCCCAACCCGCTGGCAACAGGCCGACGCCAAACATGCGAAAAGGCCCTTTCACATCAAAATGCATAGAGCCTGTAGACGGTCCAACCAGCATGGCATCTTTGGCCGGATAGGTTTTTCCATCGGCAAAGCTTAGATCAGCCGTGCCGTCCAAAAGAAAGCGTAGCTGCGCGATTGCGGCGCGTTCATTATCCGAAAATCTAGGATGCTCAACTTCAAACAGATAGTAGACGGAGACCAAATCCCGAACATCTTCTGCAGGCGCAAAATATCTCAAACTAACCAAAGCGAACCCCTTTTATCCGGTTCGGGGGCAAACCGGAATTCCATTGGTTGCATGGTTATAGCTGAAAAAATAGGAAAAAAAACTGGCCTGGCTAATAAAATAGCCAGGCCAATGAGGAAAAGAAGTCTCCGCAGCACTATTAATGCGGCTGAGTTTCCTTTGGTCGCTCATGTTCCATGCACCAATAGCGCCCTTTACTAATTGGACAAAAAAGACACTTTTTTCTGCTATTATTGACAGTTACGGCCAAATAACTGTGCGCATCGCGGATCAGCGTGATGCGGCAATCCAGTTGTCGACCCGTTCTTCCATGATGTTCAACGGAACCGGGCCGCTACGCAAAATAACGTCATGGAAATCACCCATTGTAAATTTATCACCCAGTTCTTTTTGCGATTTTGCCCGTAATTCCATGATTTTGAGTTTGCCAATCATATAGGCCGTCGCTTGCCCGGGATAGACAATGTAACGCTCGATCGCCTTGCGAATATCGCTATCCGGATTGGGCGTATTGTCGGTCAAATATTTGATCGCCTTTTCGCGGCTCCAGCGTTTGTCATGGATACCGGTGTCGACGACGAGTCGGCAGGCACGCCACAACTCCATGCCAAGCCGTCCGAAATCCGAATAAGGATCAGTGTAAAAGCCCATATCTTTGCCGAGTTCCTCGGTATAAAGACCCCAACCTTCCGAATAAGCTGTGACCCCGCCAAATTTGCGGAACGCAGGCAAATCGCCCAGTTCGGTCTGAATCGCTAGCTGCAAATGGTGCCCCGGTAGAGCTTCATGATAGGCCAAAGCCTCCAACTCGGTCTTTGACATGCCCTTCAAGTCATAGAGATTGACATAATAAGTGCCGGGCCGAGATCCATCGGGTGCAGGCCGCTGATAAAAGGCCTTACCGGCGGATTTTTCGCGAAAAGCTTCTACCGGTTTGATCACAAATGGTGCCTTGGGCAGTGTATTAAAGAATTTCGGTAGCTCTTTTTCCATTGCTGCCAGCTTCATATTCGCCTCGGCGAGATAGTCTGCCCGGCTGGTGTGGAAATATTGATCGCTGGTCCTGAGATGGACGAAAAAGTCCTGCAAACTGCCCTCAAATCCAACCTGCGCCATGATTTTGCGCATTTCGCCGTGAATACGCGCGACATTTTCAAGTCCAATTTGATGGATTTCGTCAGCCGTCAGGTCAGTGGTCGTGTAATTTTTCAGCCGCTCGGCATAATAAGCCGCGCCGTCCTTGAAACGCCACACACCGTCGCCGTCGACAGCCATTTTCTGCTGCCGCTCCATTTCGGCAATCAGCTTTTTATAAGCCGGGGCAAGACTGCCGGTCAAAGCAGTGCGTCCCCGCGCAATCAAATCGGCTTTCTCAGCATCTGGAATGGAAAGCGCATTCACTTTCTTTTTCAGATCCGCATAAATGGGCGAATCTTCGCCCTCTTCAAATGGCGCGCCGCTGATTACATTTTTGGTGTCATTAATCACATAGGGAAAAACCCAGTCCGGGACGATAATGCCATCATTTGCGCGCTCGGCGGATTGCGCGACCAGTGATTCAAAAAATGGCCCCGACGCGTTGAGCCGGCTGACATAGGCTTCGGCATCCGCTTTGTTGGTCACCCGGTGAATGTTGATCATGAAAGCCGGAATCTGGCTCTGTGCGCCATTCATCTGATCGAAAATATAGCTGTTCCGGCGAAACGGAAATGCGTTTTTGGACCGCTCAGCGCGCGCTTGGAATAAACGATAGCTGAGTTTGCTGGCGTCGTTGAGCTGGCTTTCGTCAAACTCTGCTTCCATCACCACCAGCGCCTCCTGGCCCCGCTCATATTGCTCAACCTCCGCCACATCGCTGGGATCGTCCAGTTTCCCGTAATCCGCATCCCTGACACCGCGGAAGGATTTTGAAAGCGGTGAGTTGGCTAATTCTATTTGATCATAATCATCGAAAAATGCGGAGAGGCGGGCGTTAATATCGCTATCAACTTCGGCCGTCTCGGCTTGCGTTGCCGATGAATTCGCGCTGGCGCTAACGACCTCTCCGCTGGTGGAGGAGCAAGCCGCAAGCAAAGCAGTGGTGGCGAGGAGGACATATTTGGTCATTGCGATTCCCTTTATGATTATCCTGTTGGTATCAGGTCATTTTCGCGTCGTAAACAAGCTGCGTAATTTTATTACAAAGTCTTGAAAGCTTATATATTCATTCTGCCATTGATGAGCCCGTCCACGAGAGAGGGGTCAGCCAGCGTGGAGGTATCACCGAGATTGGCATATTCATTCTCGGCGATCTTGCGCAATATGCGGCGCATGATCTTGCCGGAGCGGGTTTTGGGGAGGCCGGGCGTGAAGTGAAGATGATCGGGGGTAGCAATGGGTCCGATCTCGGTGCGGACATGGTTTCTCAGGTCTGCGGTCAAGGCGTCAGATGGCTCCACCCCGGCATTCAGTGTGACATAGCAGTAAATGCCTTGGCCCTTGATGTCATGGGGATAGCCCACCACGGCCGCTTCTGCGACCAGCGGGTGGGAGACCAGCGCGCTTTCGACCTCCGCTGTCCCCATGCGGTGACCAGAGACATTGATCACATCATCGACCCGGCCGGTAATCCAGTAATAGTCATCACCGTCCCGGCGGCAGCCGTCGCCGGTAAAATATTTGCCCTTGTACGTGCTGAAATAGGTCTGGATGAAGCGCTCATGGTCACCGTAGACACTGCGCGCCTGACCCGGCCAGCTGGCGGTGATGCACAAGTTGCCATCGGCCGCGCCGTCGAGCACGGTGCCGTCATTGTCGACCAGCTGCGGCTGGATACCAAAGAAGGGTTTACCGGCACTGCCCGGCTTCATGCCGTGGGCGCCGGGCAAGGTCGTAATCATGATCCCGCCGGTCTCGGTCTGCCACCAGGTATCGACTATCGGTGATGCGCCTTCGCCGACCACATCGTAATACCAGCGCCACGCTTCCGGGTTAATCGGTTCACCCACCGTACCGAGCAGGCGAAGGGACGAACGGTCATGCGCTTTGACCGGTGCATCGCCCTCACGCATCAAGGCTCTAATGGCAGTAGGGGCCGTATAAAAAATATTGACCTTATGCTTGGCCACCACTTCCCAGAAACGGCCATGGTCGGGATAGTTGGGCACGCCTTCGAACATGACTTCGGTCGCGCCATTTATAAGAGGACCGTAAACTATGTAGCTATGGCCGGTGACCCAGCCGATATCGGCCGAGCACCAGAAGACTTCGCCCGGCTTATAGTCGAACACATAATGAAAGGTGGTCGCCACCCAGACGGCATAGCCGCCGGTGGTATGGAGCACGCCCTTGGGCTTGCCGGTCGAACCGGACGTATAGAGAATGAACAGCGGGTCTTCCGCATTCATCGGTTCGCACGGGCAGTCTGCTGGCACATCGGCGGTGATCTCGTGATACCAGTGATCGCGTCCTTCGGTCATCGCGATATCGCTGCCTGTGTGGTTGACGACCAACACCGCATCGACATCCGCGCCGTCTTTTGCGAGCGCTGCATCGACATTGCTCTTGAGCGGCACGCCCTTGCCGCCGCGCAGGCCTGCATCCGCGCAGACCACGAAGCGGCTCTTGCAGTCTTCGATCCGTCCGGCCAGCGCTTCTGGAGAGAAGCCGCCAAACACCACAGAGTGGATCGCACCGATCCGCGCGCAGGCGAGCATCGCCACCGCGCCCTCGACAATCATCGGCATGTAAATGGTAACCCGGTCGCCCTTCTGGACGCCGAGCTTCTTGAGTGCGCCTGCCATGCGGGTAACCTCGGCCAGCAGGTCGGCATAGCTTAGCGCGCGCACCGTCCCGTTCGGATCATCGGGCTCGAAGATCAAAGCCGTGACATCGCCCCGGCCAGCAGCCACATGCCTATCAACCGCATTGTGACATATATTAAGCACGCCATCTTCAAACCACTTGATCGATACCGGATCATAGGACCAGTTCGCAATGCTACTCGGCGCCTGCGTCCACTCCAGACGCTCAGACTGCTGAGACCAAAATCCATCGGGGTCGGAGATGCTCTCAGCGTAAAGGCGTTGATAATCATCAGAATCGCAATGGGTGTTTCCTGTGGCCCGGCCATCGGGGTGAATCATGTCGCTCATCAACTGCTCTCCTGCGGAATTCTTTATATTGATCACTAACAAGGGCGCTGCAGCGCTTGGAAGCTATTTTGACCTATATGATCTGACGGTAGCGATTTCACAACTAATCATGCTACGCATAACTCACACTATTAAGGAGTTGGCATGGCAACCGCAGCACAAGCATCGGATATCGAAAGCGCTTTCGATATCCATCAACTGACCCCGGCAATCGGCGCTGAACTTTCTGGCATTGATTTATCGGCACAGCTCGCGGACGATATTATCTCGGATATCCGACAGGCTTTGCTCGACCACAAAGTCATTTTCTTTCGCGATCAACATCTCGATCGCGAACAGCTGCTGAATTTTGCCAAAAGATTCGGGCCACTGGAAATCCATCCCGCCACGCCAAAGGACCAACCCTATCCGGAGATATTGCGGATTGCGCATGGCGAAAAGAGCAAGGGCCAGGAAAATATGTGGCATAGCGATGTCACCTGGCGCCCCGAACCATCGCTGGGGTCGGTGCTTAGTGCCCTCGAAATTCCATCTGTTGGCGGGGATACCTTATTTGCCAATATGAACCTTGCTTACGAAAAATTGCCGCAGGATATCCGCGAACAAATCACTGGCCTGACGGCAATTCACGATATTGCCAGAGTATTTGCCAAACGCCTGAACAAAAAACCCGAAGAACTGCACGATCAATATCCGCTACAGGAACACCCGGTGGTGCGCACCCATCCCGAAACCGGATTACAAAGCCTGTATGTCAACAGCGCCTTCACCAGCCATATTGTCGGCATGAGTGCAGAAGAGAGCAAAGCGCTGCTCAAAAAACTCTATGGCACGGCGTCCAATCCGGAGATCCAATGCCGCTTCAAATGGACGGCCGGCGCCATCGCCTTTTGGGATAACCGGGCATCACAGCATTTTGCTGCGTCCGATTATTTTCCGGCTCGTCGCGTCATGGAACGCGCCACAATTGCAGGCGATCGTCCCTATTTTGACCCCAATAGCTCAGACACTACCGCTTCATCTTAGACATGCCGTTACGGAATCCGTCTGTCGGCATTGCTATTCATGAAGCCCTTGCGCCAAGCCCGGAACACCGATAGTTTTCTCCTCATAGGATGAGGGAAAATATGATGCGCAAAGCACTTTTACTCGCGGTCTGCTCAGCAGCTTTGGCCGTTTCAGGATGTAGCAAAGACGGTGGATCAAGTGGCTCCGATGCCAATGTCACCAACACCGAATATCCCGAACAGGTTTTCTGGGGCGACACCCACCTGCACACCGATAACAGCATTGATGCATTCGGTTTTGGTACCCGGCTTGATGCCGAAGCGGCGTTACGCTTCGCCAAAGGGGAAGAAGTAACCGCAAGCAAGGGCGCGAAAGCGAAGCTCTCCCGTCCTCTGGATTTTCTGGTGATCGCGGATCATAGCGACGCGGTGGGCGCGACCAAGGCGCTTTATGAAGCCCCGCGCATTGCGCTCTTGGGCAATAAATTTTTGCTCCGCTGGCATGACATGATGCACGAAAGTGACGAAGGCTCATTACGCGTCACTTCCGAGCTGATTGATGGCGCAGCGACCGGAACATTGCCTGAAGGTCTTTTCGATCCGGAAGAATCGGCAGATCGGATCAAGTCCCTGTGGACTGAACATGGCGAGACCCTGGACGAATATAATGAGCCGGGTAAATTTACCGCCTTTCATGGCTTTGAATATACGCCGATGCCCGGCGGAGATAATTTGCACCGGGTCGTGATGTTCCGCGATGGGTCTGACAAGACCAGCACGGTGCTCCCTTTTGCCAGTTTTGACGCTGGTGATCCCGAACAGCTCTGGGCTTATATGGGTGCCTATGAAAAGGATACGGGCGGCAAAATACTCGCCATTCCGCATAACAGCAATGTGTCCAATGGCCGCATGTTTGCGATGAACAAGCTCGACGGCAGTCCCATTGACGAGGCTTACATTAAAACGCGCGCACTGCGGGAGCCGATTGTCGAAGTCACGCAAATTAAAGGCGACAGCGAAAGCCACCCCTTTCTCTCGCCTAATGATGAATTTGCCAACTATGGTGATGCCGGCTGGGATAAATGCAATCTAAGCTGCAGCAAGGATATGCCGCCTGAAAGCTATGGTGGTAGCTATGTTCGGGAAGCCTTGAAGCGCGGTTTGGAATTCACACAAAAAATGGGCGCTAATCCCTTTAAGTTCGGCATGATCGGTTCAACCGACAGCCACACATCGCTGGCCACGGCTGACGAGAATAATTTCTACGGCAAGCATAGCGGCAACGAGATTAACAATAAAGATCGCGCAATGGCGCCGCAAAATCTGGGCACGCGCAAAGGCCGCTTTGGTTGGAATTATCTGTCCAGCGGCTATGCTGCGGTTTGGGCGACCAGCAACACGCGCGAAGCGATTTTCGATGCGATGATGCGCCGCGAAGTTTATGCGACCACCGGGCCACGTATGCAGGTCCGTTTCTTTGGCGGGTTTGATTTTGCCGAGGGTGATACCAGCGATCTCGTAAAGACCGGCTATAGCAAGGGCGTCCCGATGGGCGGCGATCTGACAGGGGGCGATGGCAAGGCACCGACCTTCCTCGTCTCTGCTCTGATGGATCCTGAGAGCGCCAATCTCGATCGGATTCAAGTTGTCAAAGGTTGGGTTGATGCCAGCGGGAAATCTCAAGAGAAAATCTATAATGTCAGCTGGAGCAGTCCCGATAACCGCAAAGTTGGCGCTGACGGAAAACTGGCCGCGGTGGGCAATACTGTCGATCTCGCCAAAGGCACTTGGGAAAATAATATCGGTGCGCCGGAACTGGTCACATGGTGGCAGGACCCGGATTTCGATGCGAAACAAAATGCGTTTTACTATGTCCGTGTCTTAGAGATACCAACACCGACATGGCCGGTTTATGATGCGTTGAAATTCGGCCTCACGCTGCCGGACGATGTTATCAAAATCCAGCAAGAGCGAGCCTACTCTTCGCCGATCTGGTACACGCCAGCCTCCACGACAAGCTGACCCCATGGGTGCTCAACCTGCGCGGCTAATCAGGAGTATCACGGGGAGATGAAACTGCTGAAAGAACCGTTAGTCCATTTTCTGGGCGGGGCATTATTGGTGTTCGCCTTTTTCTGGGCCACCGGCACCAATCGCGATCCGGCAGATTATACCATCTCCATAAGCGAGACCGATGTCGCGCGGTTACAGGCCGGTTGGGTGCAAAATTTCCGTCGAGCGCCCACGCAAGACGAGCTGGACAACCTGATCGACCAAGAAGTCAAAGAGGAAATCTACTATCGTGAAGCTTTGCGTCTCGGCCTCGATCGCAATGACCCGCTAATCCGCCGTCGCCTGTTTACGAAAATGCGCTTCCTCGACAATCAGGAAGGCGCACAAGACAATCCTTCCGATGCCCTGTTACAAAAATGGCTGGATGATCATCCGGACAAATATGCGCTGTCGTCACTCTATAATCTGGAGCAAATTTATCTCGGCCGGAATGCTGAACAGACCGTCCCAGCAACCCTGGACGGGCTGAATCAGGGGACGGTTGAACCGGACACGATCAGGCAAGCCATTTCGCTACCGATCAAATTAACACAAGCCGATGCCTTCGAAATCACACGCCAGTTTGGGGAAAAATTTGGCGCTGGGTTAAACGGTCTCGCGGTTGGTCAGTGGCAAGGCCCCATACCGTCCGGCTTTGGACAGCATCTCGTTAAAGTCACGTCCAAAACACCCGGAAAATCACCTGCGCTGGATGACGTGCGGCAGGCCGTAACCAACGATTGGCGCGCAGCACAAACGGCTAGCTTGGAAGAAGCAGCCTTCGATAAATATCGCTCCCAATATGACATTAAAGTCACTGGTCGAAAATGAAGGGCTGCGTCCTCGCCATTGCCTGTTTTATCGGTTTGCTATTCGGGGGAACCGAGGCCCATGCCGACGAGCTGCGCCCCGCTTATGTAGAACTGAACCAGGTGTCGCCAAGCGAGTGGAGCTTGCTCTGGAAGGCCTCTGCACAGTCTAGATTGGGCCGTTCGGGGGACGTCATAATACCGGAGGTGTGCAGTGCTGTCGGTGAAACCCAACGGCGCTTTGCGGCATCGAATATTTTGACCAGCAAGGTGCTGAAATGCACTGGCTCCATCGCTGGTCAATCCATCGGCCTCAAGGGACTGGAACTCTCCACAACTGACGCCCTCGTTAGAATTGCGCCGCTTGATGACGAAACCCAGACGCTGCGTCTAACCCCAGATGCGCCCGTCGCCACCATCGCCCAAAAGGACGCCATCGCCAATGTGGCATGGACCTATACAATTATCGGTTTCGAACATATTGTGATGGGATTTGACCACCTGCTATTCGTGCTGGCGCTGGTCCTGCTCCTCAAAGGGGGTTGGCTGATCGCGAAAACCGTTACCGCTTTTACCATCGCGCATAGCGTCACGTTAATCGGTTCTACGCTGGGTTATTTGTCCCTGCCTTCGCAACCGGTAGAGGCGATTATCGCGCTCTCGATTGTTTTTCTAGCGGTTGAAATCGTGAAGGCACAGCGCGATAACAATCTTACTGGACCGAGACTCTCAGAACGCTTTCCATGGATTGTCGCCTTTCTGTTCGGGCTGCTCCACGGCTTTGGTTTTGCCGGTGCTTTGGCCGAAATCGGATTGCCCCAAGATGATGTTCCGATGGCGCTTTTGACCTTCAACCTGGGCGTAGAAATAGGGCAGCTTTTCATCGTTGCGATTGCTCTTGTCCTGCTCGCCCTGATCCGCAACTTTCGGCAATCATGGTCGCAACCGGTCAAGACCGGAACATCCTATGCCATAGGTATCATCGCGACCTACTGGTTTATCGAACGTATGATCGCCTGATTCGTTTAGCCGCGCGCATCACTAAGCTGTGCCAGCCGCAGTTCGATCTTTTTTAGCTCTCCAAGAATTGTCAGCGTATTCATCCGGTCGAACAACCACATTTTGAGCAGACCAATGGCGATGAATGAAATTATACAACCTGCAGACCATAATATGGTTTCGCGCAATTCCACTGCTTCAATCGCCTGCCACCCAGAGAAAAATGCCAGCGCAACGAAAGCCAGTGTGTAGACAAACATTAAATAGGTCCAAAAACGCATGGGTCCCTGAAAAGCGCTGCCCAATTGTTCGAACATCCCGCGACCATCTTCCAGATCTTTTAGAAAAGCTTTATCGTCAGCGCTTAATGTCGCAGCCAACTCATCATCAAATTTTGTCATCATATTTCTCCTTCATTGGGTTCGTCATTCAGCGCTGCCTTTAGTTGTCGGCGCGCATGAAACAGGCGGGATTTTGCTGTGCCAATTGCCGTACCCGTCACCTCGGCAATTTCCTTTATCGTCAAGCCTTCGCCAAAATAGAGCAAAGCCGCCGTTCGGTGATCGTCGCTTAAGCCGTCAAAGGCTTGATCAATTGTAACCTTGTCTTCGCCACGCGGTGCTACGGATGTTTCCATAGTTTCTGTAGCGGCGGCATGAAGGCTCCGCTTCTTTTGATTCTTACCTATCTGGTCGGCGCATTTGCGATGCAGGATCGTGTACGCCCATGCAGGAAAGCGGGACGGATCCCTTAAGCCGCGCCAACGTTTGCAAATCCCAGCCCATGCTTCCTGCACCGCCGAGCGAGCCTGTTCCTCATCACGCAACAGCCGATAAGCCGTCCGCATCAAGCGCGGATGCCACCTTGCCGCCAATCGTTCACCCGCGCGCCGATCCCCAGCCTGAATCCGAGTCAGCAACAGCTGATCATAAATCCTATCGGTATCGCTGTAACGCATAGACATCCCAATGACCTTTACTCCTATAGTCGGAGCAAAGCGCCAAAAGGTTCAACCATGAGAAATTTTTATTGCGCGGTATATCCACCATCAATGACAAATTCCGCGCCGGTCACATAGCTAGATTCATCCGATGCCAGAAACAACACACAATTTGCAATGTCTCTCGGTTCGCCCAACCTGCCTGCTGGTATGGCCGCCTCTATCGCTTGGTAGTTATCGGAATTTGTGTCTGCGCCCGCGCTTTGCATATTGGTTCGGATGATGCCCGGGTGCACCGTGTTGACCCGAATATTTTCTGCCGCCACTTCAAGCGCGACTGATTTGCTGAACAATTTTACTGCACCTTTCGATGCGGCGTAGCTGGCGCTTCCGCGGAAACCGACAAGCCCGGCAACGGAAGACAGATTGATTATCGAACCGCCTCCGGATTGACGCATCGCCGCCACAGCAGCTTGCGTTCCCATAAAGCTGCCCTCGACATTGACGTCAAATTGCCGGCGAAGGGCGGGCACCGCTCTGTCGCTGTTAATAGCAGCAACCTCCAATATACCGGCATTGTTGACCAGCACATCCAGTTGTCCGTGCTCAGCAAGTATCACGGCAATGACGTCATCCCAATCCTGTTGAGACGTGACGTCTTGTTTTACTGCAACGGCATTGCCGCCTTTTTTGCGGATCAAAGCCGCGGTTTCTTCCGCCCCGGCAAGATCAATATCGCTAAGTACGACAATCGCATTCTCTTCCGCCAACCGCTCAGCAATGGCGGCACCAATGCCCGGACGAGAAGCGCCGCCGGTGACAAGCGCCACCTTGCCTTCCAAGCGTTTTGTCATTTACCTTACCCTGCAGGGGGTCTGTGCGCGTTGTCCGACCAATCTTGACGCGTAGCCCATTCTTCCAGCGTCTCAAATTCAACCTCTGGCAAACGCTGCTGCATGAAGTCCGTGTTCACTTCAAACGGCTTGGTCTCTGCGGTGTTGTTATATTCGTAGAAGGCCGCAATGCCGGCAGACATGGTTGCGCGATTTTCTTCCGGTACATCATCACCAAATGCAGCGACGAGCAAGTCGCCAAATTCCGTCGGCGTACAGGGGTCATATTTGATTTCGCGGCCAAAGACTTTCGACAATATTTCAGCAACCTGCGGCGGTTTGACACGCTGCGGCCCGCCGATATTCAACCATGAGCCTTCGAAATCAGGGCGCTCCATGGCGGCGACCATGCATTTACCGACATCATCCAGACTGATCCAGTTAGCCTCCAAATGGGCTCTGTGCGGATAGACATAGCGGTTTTCGTCGACAATGAATGGCCGCGCCCAGTTGGTCAGCAGATTATCCATGAACAGCACCGAACCAAAAACGGTTGCGGGCACGCCAGAGCGAAAAATCGAATTTACGGCAATAGTATTATTGCCATAGGTGAACGGATCACCCGGACGCTCTGGGATCCAGCTCGACGTGTTCCAGATAAACCGTTTCCCGCCTGCTTTTTGTACCGCAGCCGCGACGCGCCCCGTCAAAGTGGCCCGATCCTCACGCGCTTGCAAAGGATGCGTATAAAAAACGGCGTCCGAGCCTTCAAAGGCCGGGACCCAGGTTTCTTCGTCATAGAGATCGAAAATGCGCGCCTCATCGGCAACATTGCTACCGCCCAAATCAGGCGTTTCGCTACGTGATAGCGCGCGGACCCTATGGCCAGTCGCCCCCAATTGCCTGATTTGTGCCAATCCTTGACGCCCGGTTGCGCCGACCACTGATACCAATGCCATTTCGAATCCTCCTTTATATTTGTGGAGGAAGCTAATCGCACAGGGACCTCTGCCCAATGCTCCATTTTGTCAGGCCATTAGTGTTAGGAGGCTTGTTCGTTCAACATTGCTTGCCAGCGCTGCATGCCGGTGATCCAACGCTCGGGATCGCTACCCTTTTGCTTGATATAATCAGCCACTTGCGGGTGCGGCATTATCAGGAAACGTTCTTCTTCAATCGCATCCAGCGTGATCTGCGCAACCGCTTCAGCGGTCAGCATACCGTCTTTCGCCACAGTGGAAGTATCAATATCGGCGGTCATCGCCGTTGCCACGCCTTGCGGACAGAGCACCGAGACTTTCAGCCCCTCATCGCCATGGGTGATTGCGAGCCACTCAGCGAAACTCACAGCTGCATGTTTGGTAACCGAATAGGGAGCCGAACCGATTTGCGTCAGCAGGCCAGCCGCAGAGGCCGTGCTCAAAATATATCCGCCGCCCCGCGCGAGCATTTTCGGAACCAAAATACGGGCCGCGCGAATATGGGCGAGGACATTGATGTCCCAGATTTTCTGCCAGCCGTCATCCGCAACTTCAACGCCGCCTTCCATGATGATACCGGCGTTAGAGACAAACAGATCGATAGGGCCGATGTCCTTTTCCACCGTCTCGATAAGCGATGAAATATCTGCCTCCAAAGACACATCGGTTTGAATGGCCGTTCCACCAATATCGTCCGCTACGGACTGCGCCCCGGCTAAATCCCGATCGGCGCAGACAACATGCTTTGCGCCTGCCGCGGCAAAGCGTCGCGCCATGGCAGCGCCAATGCCACTTGCGCCGCCTGTAATAACGATAATTTTGTCTTTAAGATTCATAGATAGGATGTCCTGTTCAAGCTGTTTGGCGGGACGTTAGGCGATTGCTCTGAAAAGATATAGGTTGCGATTATCTTTTATAATCAATCTGGTTCAACAACCTGCCAAGCGGTCGCGCTATCATAGACAAACCGCTCTTTGATAATGCCATCGGCCGACCAGACCTGATGGGAAATTTCATTGAGTCTGCGCGTTACACCTTGCTTATCCGTTGCATCAAATGTCCATAAGATCATCACATTATCGCCATCGACAAGCACTGTTTCGGGCGGATGCGTCTTCATCTCCCGCAAACGACCCATTGCCTTTTTTTCATGTGCTATCAGGCTATCACGACCGCGCCGTGGTGGTTCGCGATTTTCCTGCATCGTTGCGTCTGCATGATAAAAATCTTTTATGGCCTCGGCATGATCACCATGCACCACGGTGTGAATAAATTGCTCAACTCTTTTTCGGCTTGGCATAATTTATCTCTTTCGATCCGTTTCCTTATTCATCCAAAGCAGCAAGTATCTTCTTGAGGCTTGCGGCTAGTCGTTCAGCGTCCTCAGCATCGATATTTTTATCGAGCAGATCGTTTATCTCGCCAAAGGGAGCCTTTATTTTGCTCAGCGCCTCCCTTCCTTTCATGCTTATGGTGAGTTCCCAGGCCCTGCCATCCGACACAGACCTCTCTCGGCTGATATAGTCAGCAGCCAGCAACCGGCTCGCCATCGTCATGACGGCACTTTCCCGCTGCGACAGTTTGTCGGCCACAAAGCGCTGTGTGACCGGCCCGTCTTTGGCAATGATCGACAGAGCAGCCGCTTGCGCCGTTGTCAGGCCAGCCGAGTCTTTCAGCGCCCCGTCGGCTCGCTTTTTCAGACGATGCGCAACCCGTTGCAGCAAAAAATAGAGACGATGCTCTGACGCCGACATCCGTTTCCTTTCGATATTGACAATATCATCACCTTATTACTACATATATGTAGTTTATTTGCAAGAGGAGATTAAAATGGGCGCGATAGATGTTTGGTCACAAATGACCACAGCGCGCATGGCAAAGGCCCCTTGGCTCGAGACTTTGCTGCGATGGACGAACCAGTCCGATGAACCCTTGATTCCCACAACTGAATCGACTCTGCGCGCGATGGATGCGGCTGGCGTGGATATTTCCCTGCTCTCAGCCTGGCATGGTCCGCAAGGATCAATGATCAGCAATGAGGAAGTGAGCGATCAGATCGACAGCGCACCAGACCGGTTCCGTGGGATTGCGACGGTGGACCTTACCAACCCTATGCAAGCGGTCCGGGATATCCGCCAATGGGTGGATGGAGAAAAATTTGTCGGCGTTCGTGTGGTTCCCTGGCTTTGGGATCTACCGCCAAATGATCGCCGCTATTATCCCATCTATGCCGCCTGCGTTGATCTTGGCGTGCCGTTTTGCACGCAAATCGGTCATACCGGCCCGTTGCTGCGATCCGAAACAGGGCGACCAATCCCCTATCTGGAAGATGTGCTTCTCGATTTTCCAGAACTGGTTGTCGTGGGCGGCCATGTTGGATTTCCATGGATTGACGAGCTGATTTCCTTGACGATCAAATTCCCCAATTTCCACGTCGATACATCCGCCTATGCCGTGCATCGCCTTCCTTCGGACTTTGTCGGTTTTATGAAAAGTCTCGGCTCCAAGCGCGTCATGTTTGGAACAAATTGGCCGATGTTGTCTCCTGCACAATGCTTGCACGGCCTGGACCAGCTAGACTTTACGCCAGAGCAGCAGGACGCCTTCCTTTTTGGCAATGCTCGCCGGGTTTTTAATCTCTGAATCGCAGTTTTCTATAGTATCCGTAGATCAGAGATCCAAAGATCTGCGGATCGCGTCCCAGGACAGAAATTTGAAATTCTGGGTCCCGTCTCCATTGTCGCCATCTTGCGCGACGAAAAGACCGCCAGGATAGTCCGGCCCGAAATCGCCAACTATCAGCTCTATCCCGTCGGTATCGAACGTCGTATCAATCGCTCCGTCCTCGACCGCGAAACGGGCACGAAACGCGCGCGTTTCCAGATCATATATCGCGAAGCTGTTATCGCCTTGGCTCGATGCCAGCAGATAGCCGCCACTCGCGCCTTCTGGAGCCAGTGCCAGTCCTTCAACGTCAGCTGTCAGTTCCCCCGCTTTCAGGACCGCAAATTGAACGGGCTCAGGGCTCTCCTGCCCCAGATCAAAAGACCAGATGCCGACATTTTCTTCACCGACATAAAGCACACCTGTACGGTCATCGACGACACAACCTTCGGGCTGTGTTTGCAATTTGAAGGTACGATTGACTTCAACCGACGGCGCACTGTTCGAGAGTGTGACAGACATATCAATGATTGTACCTTCTTTGGTCACGATGAAAGCACGCAGGTCATCCGCACCCAACATGCCAAAGCAGAACCCATAAGCCTCTCCGGTTCCGACCGGAATATTCGCCAAAGGGTTCAGCTTTATGTTCTCGCTGTCCAGCGTGTAAAGCGCGAGGCGGGGCTTCTCACGATCGCTGCGATCACTCGCGCCGACCAATATCACTTCGCCAGAAGTCGAAGAGACGGTTCTGATATCCACATTATTCACCGCTTCCGCGGCGAGGAACGCTTTTTGCTGACCCTTGAGGTCATAGATATGGAGGCCAGCTTTTTTATCGGTTCCGATCACCAGACTTTGCGAGGGATCTTGGGGGTTCCGCCAGATCGCCGGATCATCCGCTGCATCATCGCCGACGGTCCCGACACTATCGGTTTCAGCGACGGCAGGCACCGCGATCAATTCTGTATCCATAGCACTAGAAGCGCTCTGATCGGTACATGCCGCTGCGAGCAAACAGGTTCCCGCCAACAAGATTTTATCAAAATCACGCATCAGAAATTCACCTTCGCGCCAAATTTAAACGTTGACCCATATTCTTCATATTGCAGCAGCCGCTTGCGCGTATCGAAATTCTGATAGGCGAAATATTTCGCGTTATTGATGTTGATCCATTCGCCAAACAGCCGGATATTCTTGGTAACCTTTAACTTCACGCTCGCATCCAGCTGGAAATGGTTATCCACATAGCGATCCTCGCCGGATTCTGCACCCAGTTCATCGAGATAACGATCCCGGTAGGTTCCAGCCAATCGGAAGTCGAACGGCCCTTTTTCATAACCCAGCACGGCGTTAAACGTATGCTTGGAGCTGCTCGGCAACGGGATGTTTCGCAGATCATTGACATCGCCATCCGTAGGCACCGTTCCACTGGCATCGGTAAACGTATAGTTGAAATTGATCAGCAGGCCGTCCAGCGGATCTGGCAAAAAGGTGAAGGCCTGCGCAAAGCCAAATTCGAAACCGAAAATTTCTGCGCTAGGCCCATTAATCGGGATGACGGCCTCATCAAAAGCAATTCCAAAACGCGTACCATCATTCTCTACGCTATCGACAATGAAGTTCTTGATATCTTTGTAAAAGACATTCGCCGTTATCGCACCGTTCGAACTGAAATAATATTCTGCAGAGGCATCAAAATTCCACGCTTCATAGGGCTGCAGATCGGGATTGCCAAATTCGCCTTCCCGCTCGTTTTCATCATTTTGTTCGACGGAAAAACGTGGGGCCAAGTCCGCCAGATTAGGCCGTACAACACTGCGATAACCAGCAGCCCGCAGCACCAGATTACGCTGCGGTTCAAACCGGATATTAAGACTCGGCAGCCAGTCGTCATAGCTGCGGGTAAAACCGTTTGGAGACACAAAGACGGTATCGTCTGTAACATCTACCCCTTCAAACACCCCGCCCGCTTCAACCAGGGTCACAGTATTGGCAGAGATAATATTCTCGGTCCGTTCAAACCGAATGCCGCCGATAACACGTAACTTTTCGCTGTCCCAGCGGCCGAGCAAATAGCCCGCATAAATATCTTCCTGATTAACATAATCCGACACAGCAGAATCAAACTGGCTGTCCAGTTCCTGCAGCTCGAAATCACCGAAATTGGCGCGGAAATATTCGGTGGGCCCACGCAGGCTTGGATAGGGGTTGATATCGATGATCCGGTAAGTTGCGGAACCGAGCACATCATCCAGTGCATAGCTCCCCGTCCCGTCTTCGTAAAATTCAACGTCGCCATTAAAGCTTTTTTCGCGCCAGCGGCCCTTAAAACCCGCCTGAACGGTAAAATCGCCATTGCCCATTGCGAACAGGCGGGACGCGTCGAAGCGGGCGGCAAATTCTTCATCCTGCGAATCTGACAATATGGTCAGTTCTACATCTTCCAATAGGTATGAACTGGGGTCATTCGCCAGCACCGCTCCCGTCGGATAGCTGAAAAATGGGGTGCGATCATCGCTATAGTCAAACAGCACACTCACGCCGTCGCCGCTTCCGAAAGTCGAGGAGAAAGTGGTTGGATCGACTGAACTATCCTCCCGCTCGCTCGACTTGGACCAGCTGCCCGAATATTTGAAATTCCACGGCCCGGTATCCGTTTCTCCGCCGAGAACGATAGATCGTATTTTCTGGCTCTCGAACCGATCCTTCATATCACGCTCAATCTCGATCTCGCTGTCGTCTTCGTCACCCGGTTCATCCGGTATGAAACCCGGGTTTGTATCCTGAAAAAGCGCGCTGTTTGCATCACCGCCGGCGAGGAAAGCATCTTCGACTTTAAACGTGGTGCGACCACGAAATTCCTGATCGTCAAATTGACTGTAAACTCCACGGACATATAATTCCGTGCTGTCGCTGGCGCGAAAATCGAGCGACAGAGAGGCGCTGATCCGCTCGCGCTCTACATCATAGTCGCGATATTGTACTTCCTCAGCATAAGCCACGCCATCGTCATTAATATCCCAGCCGTCGGCTTCGATATTATCGGTCTCGAATTCGCGCTTATAATAGGAAAAACCACCCGCTATACCGATATCATCGGTCAGCCGGGTCGAGAAATCGATGCTGGCTTTGGGCGTCACTTGGCCGGAATAATCGTTATAGCTGCCTTCGATTCTCGCGGTAAGCAAATCCTTTTTGCGGTCAAAGGCGCTAACCGTATTAATCTCGATCGAGGCACCAATCGTATCGCCATCCATATCCGGCGTCAGCGATTTCTTGACTTCAATCGATTCGATCAGGTCACTGGAGATAACGTCTAGCGCAACCGAGCGCACATCGCTCTCGGGAGAGGGAATGCGGACGCCATTTAGCGACGAACTGTTCAAACTGGGATCAAGCCCGCGCACGGACACGAACCGGCCCTCCCCCTGATCATTGAGGATATTGATCCCAGGTAAACGGCGAAGAGATTCGGCGACATTCTGATCCGGGAACTGGCCAACAGCATCCCGCGTCAGGATCGATGACACACCATCCGCTTCACGTTTGCGCGACAAAGCACTCGCCTGGTTGGCACCTTGCCCGATAACCAATATCTCGTTTTTACTGCCAGACCGTAGGACAATATCAGCCAAGGTAAGGCCGGTTTCTGAAACAGTGATACTGGTCTGCACCGTATCTGCACCGACATAGCGCGTTTCCAATGTATAGGTTCCCGCTGGAACACTGGGAAACCGATAGCTCCCATCACGGCCAGTTGTGATAACCCGGTCCAACTCGATGATCCGCACCTGCGCTGATGGCAGCCCACGGGTTTCGCTTGGATCACTTACCGTGCCGACAATAGTGCCTGCCCAAGCTGTTGTTGAAATTACTGCTGTGGAGAGCAGCGCGGAGAAAATCGCAAGGCGGCGGGTATTTTTTGATACAGGCATATGATTAGGGCTCCATCGTTTGAAGGAGCCCTAGGGATCACATGTTCCAAAAATATGCGTTGTCCGTGACGGAGGGATGACAGGTTTATTGCAGTTTTAATATCCCGCCCGCAGCCGCCCAGAAACAGTTGCCTATGATATTAAGGTGGCCGACTTTTTCAGCTATTTTGTGCGGGCGCGAAATTATAGACGCCGCCTTTTTCAAGACCTCTTTGATAGGCTGGGCGGGATTGCAACCATTGCACAAATTTGGCCAATTTCGGATGCGTGTCCGCACGGCCTTGGGCAATCGCTACTTCAGCCGGGAAGCTGAGCATGAAGTCCGCTGCGCTGAGGCTATCACCGATAAAATGGCCAGAAGACGAAAGTTCGCTTTCCATAAAATCAAAATGGCTGGTGAGCTGTTCGTTGATCCGCGGCAATAACGGGGCGCCCGCTTCTTCCAACCGGCCAACATAGAGGTTCAACAGAATCGGAGTCATTGCGGACCCTTCGGCGAAATGCATGAGTTCGAGATGACGAATATAATCGTCCGTACCGCGCTCCGGTACATATTGGCTACCGCCATGATGCGCGCAAATATGTTCTACAATAGCACCGGATTCGATGATCATGCGTCCGTCATCTTCAATCATTGGTGACTTGCCGAGAGGATGCAGGGCCGTGAGGCTTGGCGGTGCCTGATTGGTCACCGAATCGCGTTGATGATGACGAATTTCATAAGGGATCCCGATTTCCTCAAGCAGCCATAATATCCGCTGAGACCGTGAATTGTTGAGATGGTGGACGATTAAAGTCATTTTTGGCTCTCCGGGAAATATGGGTTTAACATGTATGCAACAGCGGCTACTTATCTTCCTGCATAATGCTAATGCCATAATATCCTAGGACTTTATGCACACCGACATTTCCATCGGCCGCCGGAGATAGTGATCATCATGACTTCAGAAAAACCTATAGTGAAGACCTACATCTCAGCAGACGCCTTGCTGTCGGACTCGTTTCGGCTTGGTATGCAAATCCTAAAAAGTGATTTTTCTCCCACGCATATTGTCGGCATTTGGAGGGGCGGCGCACCGGTTGGCATTGCGGTGCAGGAGATTTTGGAATTTCACGGCGTTTCGACCGACCATATCGCCATCAGAACATCCTCTTATTCCGGCATTGATCGGCAGGAGCGCTCGGTGCGGGTATTTGCGCTGGGCTATCTGGTCGACACACTTAATCCCGACGATAGCTTGCTGATCGTCGATGATGTGTTTGACAGCGGCCGGAGTATCGAAGCCTTTCTAAAGGAATTGAGCGATCGGTGCCGTCACAATATGCCAAAAGATGTGCGCGTCGCCACCGTGTACAGCAAACCCTCGCGCAATCAGACAGAGTTAAGACCGGACTTCTTCATTCACGAAACCGAAGACTGGCTGATCTTTCCGCACGAACTGGATGGTTTGACCAAAGAGGAAATTTTCAACAACAAGACGGATGCGGCGATTATCTTTGGTGAAGAAGATATTCCCAATCCCATTATGATAAAGAGTTAGATATGTCTTTTGCCTCCCCCCAGCAGCGTCAGGCCTTTATTGCCGGTATCCCGAAAGCGGAACTGCATCTGCATATTGAAGGGTCCCTGGAGCCAGAAATGATGTTTGCGTTAGCGCAGCGCAACGCGGTTGATATTCCGTTTGCCTCGGCGGATGAGGTGCGCAAAGCTTATGCTTTTTCCAACCTGCAAGACTTTTTGGATATCTATTATCAG
Source organism: uncultured Sphingomonadaceae bacterium (assembly GCA_947489315.1). Lineage (GTDB taxonomy): Bacteria > Pseudomonadota > Alphaproteobacteria > Sphingomonadales > Sphingomonadaceae > Parasphingorhabdus. Next base: position 81,652 of record CANLCX010000004.1, on the reverse strand, counting down.
GGGATGAATGTCCTGCGCACCGAGCAGGATTTCTATGACCTGACCATGGCCTATTTTAAGCGGATCCATGCCGACAATGCCATTCACGCAGAGATATTTTTTGATCCCCAAGGACATACCGGACGCGGAATCGCCTTTTCAACCGCCATTGATGGCATATTGCGAGCAATGGATGATGCCGGATCGCAGCTGGGTATAACATCGCAGTTGATCATGTGTTTCCTTCGCCACCTGAGTGAAGAAGAGGCTTTTGCCACGCTCGAAGACGCCATGCCTTATCTCGATAGAATAGCCGGCGTTGGCCTTGATTCATCGGAACTGGGTCACCCGCCGTCCAAATTTTCTAAAGTCTTTGCCAAAGCAAAGACGCTGGGCCTTAAAACCGTTGCTCATGCAGGAGAAGAAGGGCCGCCGGAATATATATGGGAAGCGCTTGATCTGCTCAAAATAGACCGGATGGATCATGGCAACCGGTCGCTTGAAGATGACGGATTGATCGAAAGACTGCGCGATAATCAAATGGCGCTTACCGTCTGTCCTTTGTCCAATCTTTCTCTCTGTGTGATCGACAGGCTGGAAGATCATCCCCTTAAGAAAATGCTCGATCTTGGCCTTTGCGCAACCATGAATTCAGATGATCCCTCTTACTTCGGGGGCTATCTCAATGATAATTATGAGGCGACGGCAACGGCTTTGAACCTAGATAAAGACCATATTGTAAAATTGGCGAAGAATAGTTTCCGTGGATCATTTCTCGGCGAAGACGCCATCGAGCAATCCCTCCAACGCATTGATGATTATGTTTCGGAATTTGACCGAAAAATAGGCTGAACCGAAATCAGGTGATTGGAAATCTTCGCTTTTTACTGTTACCGCACTAAGCCATGATATCCCACGACAGAGGAATGAACCAAATGGATGATGAAAATATCTATTCAGGCACCATATTGGTTACCGGGGCTGCAGGTTTCATCGGCCACGCCGTATCTCATCAGCTTGTCGAGCGCGGAGAGCGCGTCATCGGCATCGATAATCTGAATGATTATTATGATCCCCGCCTGAAAGCCGCGCGCCTTGCAAATTTACGGTCATTGGAAGGGTTTGAATTTGCCGAACTGGATGTCTCCGATGCCGATGGCGTAAGCAAACTGGTTCAAGAAAATGGCGTGAAGCGCATCATCCATCTCGCCGCCCAGGCCGGTGTGCGCTATAGTATTGAAAATCCATTTGCCTATCAAAAGTCCAATCTGGAAGGCCATTTAAGCCTGCTTGAAGCGAGCCGCCATGCACCGGATTTCGAGCATCTTGTTTATGCATCGTCCAGTTCTGTCTATGGTGACAAGCCCATGGGCGGTGAGGGTTTTACCGAGGAAGAACCAGCGGTTGACCCGGTATCGCTTTATGCCGCCACCAAACGCTCCGGCGAATTGATGAGCGCATCCTATGCAAAGCTTTATGGCTTTCCGCAAACCGGTCTGCGGTTTTTCACCGTCTATGGCCCGTGGGGCCGACCGGACATGGCCTATTTTGGTTTTACCAAAAAGATTCTCGCTAGCGAAGCTATCGAAGTTTACGGCCAAGGCAAGATGGCGCGCGACTTCACCTATATTGACGATATTGTGGATGGCATATTGGGGGCGCTTGATAATCCGCCAGCTCCGAGCGAACATCGGATATTAAACATCGGTGACAGCCGGCCGGTCGGTCTGATGGAAATGATCGAGGCCCTGGAGCAGGCGCTGGGCATGGAAGCCGAGAAAGTCATGCGCCCGATGCAGCCCGGAGACGTCACCGCCACCTATGCCGATGTGTCGAAATTGCATGCGCTGACCGGTTATGAACCGAAAGTCATGCTGGAAGACGGGCTCAAGCGCTTTGTCAGTTGGTATCGGGATTTTTACGGCAATCTGCCGCCGGAATAGCTGCCGAACCAAAAGCTACCGACGATGGGAACCCTGCATGACCTGCTGCGCCACGAGGTGCAATTGTTCGTTCACCCCTTCATCTGCACAAACACCATTTTTAAAAATACCGCCCGAGGCATTAATGCCGACGCCTAGCGGGGTTGGCCAACCCCGCAGCGCGTGAACGATTGAGCGCATCGCTGCCAATGTGGAACCTGTCGCCTGCCATCCATAGGCCGTGACAATCAGTCCGACCGGCAAACCATCGAGGTAGACGCGCGCGTCGCCCGATGTTTCTTCAATATAATCGACTGCGTTTTTGACCAAACCAGAGATGGTGCCATGATAGCCGGGGCTCGCCAGGATAATGCCATCAGCACGGCGAACCGCTTCGACCAACAATTTTCCGGTTTCGTTTAATCCTGCAGGGTCGGACCGGTAATGCGGCAAGGCGCATAGCTTGGCCGATCCGAATAATTCGGTTTCCGCGCCCGCATCCGACGCCGTCTTCAGCGCAATAGCCAAGGCCTGTTCGGTCGAGCTATGCGGGTTGGTTGTGCCGCCAAGGCCCAATATGAAGGGTTTATCGTCATTTTTCGCCATGGCCACTCTTAACAAGCCTTTTCAAACAATTGCAACGATCAACAACGATCGAAGCGCATGACAAAAAGAACAGGTTGCGGCTTTCGCCTGTTAGATGTTTTAATTGACCGGTTAAAGTCGATTCGTTATCGCGCCGTAAAGCAAAAATGCCGTTGAACTGCCAATATTGAAGGATTTCTCCCATGCGTAAATTTACCGAAGAACAGCATATGTTCCGCGACGCCTATCGCCGCTTTCTGGCCGATGACGTGGCGCCACGCATGGATGAATTTCGCGAGGCCGGGATTGTCGACCGCGAGATTTTCAAGAAAGCAGGTGACCAAGGTTTCCTAATGGTCTGGCCGGATGAAAAATATGGCGGGATGGGCGATAATGATTTCCGCTATGAGCAGATCATTATTGAGGAAACCACCCGGGCGGGCTGCGCGGAATGGTATAACACGCTGCATAGCCGTCTGGTTGGTCCCTATTTCAAAAATATCGGCAATGAGGAACAGCGTGAGCGATTCCTGCCCAAATGTGTCAGCGGTGAAACCATCTTGGCGGTCGCCATGACCGAGCCTGGCGCAGGTAGCGATCTTTCGGGCATGAAATCCACGGCCACCGATATGGGCGATCATTGGGTGCTGAACGGCTCCAAAACCTATATTTCCAATGGCATCAACGCGGACGTGGTCATTGTCGCTGCAAAAATGGCGGGCGTGGATGACAAGCATGCGATGGTGTTGCTGATCGTCGAGCGCGGTATGGAAGGTTTTGAACGCGGTCAAAATCTGGAAAAAATTGGACTGCATGCGCAAGATACTGCCGAGCTGTTTTTCAACAACGTCAAGATCCCCAAAGAAAACCAGCTCGGCACGCCGGGCAAAGGCTTTATCCATCTGATGGAAGGTCTGGCCGAAGAACGGCTGATTGCGATGGTCGGCTATGCCGCCTCAGCCCGCCGCGCCTTTGATGTCACGCGTGAATTTGTGATGGAGCGCGATGTATTCGGCAAAAAACTGTCCGACATGCAGAATACCCAGTTTAAAATGGCCGAAATGGATTCCAAAATTGATATGCTGCAGGTCTATGTGGATCATTGTGTCGAAGTGCATAATCAGGGCGGCCTCAACGCCAATATCGCGGCCAAAGGCAAGATGCTGGGCAGTGAAATCGAATGGGAAATGGCCGATCTCGGGCTGCAACTGCATGGCGGCGCGGGCTATATGAAGGAATATGAGATTAGCCGAATCTTCACCGATGCGCGGATGAGCCGGATCTATGCCGGCAGCAGTGAGATCATGCGCTATATTGTTGGGCGGGATGTCTTCAGCCAGAAATATCAAAGCATTCTCGAATAGGCTATAGCGGAAGCACAAGAAGGACAAGGCGAGTCGCCTATCTTTCACGATTGACGTTTACGTAAACTGCTTGACTGTGCTGCAGCGCAACATTAACTATGCACTTAATCGTTCAGACTTAATCAAAACAAGGAATATCGCATGACCGAAGCCTATATTTATGATGCTGTGCGCAGCCCGCGTGGCAAAGGCCGCAGCGACGGCAGCCTGCATGAAATCACCGCTCTCGATCTCGCCGCTCAGGTGCTGGGCTCGGTCAATGACCGCAACGAGCTCGATGGCCATGAAGTCGAAGATATTGCTTATGGGTGCGTCTCACCCGTTGGCGAGCAAGGTGCGGTCATCAGCCGTATGGCAGCCCTCAAAGCCGGTTATGCCGACACCACCTCGGCCATTCAGGTCAACCGCTTCTGCGGTTCCGGTCTGGAAGCCGTGAATATCGCTGCGGGCAAAATCAAATCCGGTGAAGCCGACCTCGCGATTGGCGGCGGCGTTGAGTCCATGAGCCGCATTCCGATGGGCAGCGACGGTCTCGGCGGCATGGCTGACCCGACTCTGGTCTTTCAGGAATATTTTGTGCCGCAGGGCATTTCTGCTGATTTGATCGCTACGAAATATGGCTATAGCCGCGATGATGTCGATGCCTATGCCGTGGAAAGCCAAAAGCGCGCAGCAAAAAGCTGGGAAGAAAAACGTTTTGCCAAATCTATCCTCGCTATCAAGGATGTCATTGGCGAAACCGTTCTCGACCATGACGAACTCATGCGTCCGGAAACAGATATGCAGTCTTTGGGCGCTCTAAACCCCGCCTTCCAGATGATGGGCGAGCAAATGCCCGGCTTTAACGATGTCGCGATTTTGAAACATCCTGACATTGAGAAAATGAACCATGTCCATCATGCCGGTAATAGCTCTGGTATTGTTGATGGTGCTGCAGCGGTGCTGATCGGCAATGATGAAGCTGCCTCAAAATACGGTCTGAAACCGCGTGCCCGCATCGTCTCCATGGCGGCGATTGGGTCAGAGCCAACGATCATGCTCACCGGTCCTGAATTTGCAGCCCAAAAGGCGCTCAAGCGCGCGGGCATGGAAGCCAGCGACATTGACGTGTGGGAATTGAACGAGGCATTTGCCGCCGTGGTCCTGCGCTTCATGGATGCCATGAATGTCGATCATAGCGACATGAACGTCAATGGCGGCGCGATTGCCATGGGCCATCCTCTGGGTGCAACTGGCGCGATGATCCTCGGCACGGTGCTGGACGAGCTGGAACGCTCGAACAAGCAGACCGCGTTGGCGACGCTTTGCATCGGCGGTGGCATGGGCATCGCCACTATCATTGAGCGGGTGAACTAGAGCGCTGCAACAGCCTCAACCGCCCCAATCCCAAATTTAGCAGGACAAAATTCATGACTTACGAAACTCTCACCGTCGACATTGACAGCGACGGCATTGCCCTTGTCACCATCGACCTTCCCGGCCAGTCGATGAACGTCTGGAACGAAGGCCTGATGGCCGACTTCCCGAAATTCGTTGATGAACTAATTGCCAATGACGAAATCAAAGGCGCAGTGATAACATCAGGCAAGAAATCCGGTTTCCTCGCCGGGGCCGACCTCAACATGCTTGGCTCTTCCAAGGCGGAAACGATGAAAGAGGCGTTTGAGCAAGCCTGGGGATTGAACGCCATCTTGCGCAAGATGGAAACCGGCGGCAACAGCGCGAAAGACCTGTTGAAAGGCAAGGCCCATGCGAAGCCGGTTGCCTGCGCCATTAACGGTCTGGCTCTGGGCGGTGGTCTGGAACTGGCTCTAGCCTGCCATTACCGCGTCTGTGCCGATCATCCGAAACTGCAACTCGGCCTTCCTGAAGTTCAAGTTGGCCTGCTGCCCGGTGGCGGCGGAACCCAGCGCCTGCCGCGTCTCGCTGGCCTGCAAGCCGCTGGCATGGCGATCATGATGGGTCAGCCCATGAATCCGCAAGCCGCTCTTGCGCAGAAGATTGTCGATGAAGTCGTTCCTGCCGAAGACGTTGTCGCTAAGGCCAAAGAGTGGGTGAAAGCCAATCCGAAAGCCTCTGCCCCATGGGACAAAAAGGGCTGGAAATTCCCCGGCGGTGCCGGTTCGATGGACCCGCGCGCAGTGCCGCTTTACCTCGGTTCGTCCGCGATGGCGCTGAAACAGAGCAAGGGCAATTACGAAGCGGTCAAGGCGATCCTGTCTTGCCTCTATGAAGGTTCGATGCTGCCAATCGACACCGCGTTGAAAGTGGAAAGCAAATATTTCACCAAGCTGCTCTCCGGCCCGCAAGCCAAGAACATGATCCGCACTTTGTTCGTCAACAAACAGGCGGCTGACAAAGGCGCGATGCGTCCCGAAGGCGTTCCGCCAACCGAACTCAAGACAGTTGGCGTCCTCGGCGCTGGCCTGATGGGCTCTGGCATCACCCATGTGACGGCCAAGGGGGGCATGAATGTCATCGTCCTCGACCGCAATATGGAAGAAGCGCAAAAGGCGATCGACTATAGCCAGAAGATTGTCGACAAAGGCGTGAAGCGCGGCAAGATGACACAGGAAAAAGCCGATGCTTTCATGGCGCGGATTACACCGACCGATAATTATGACGATCTGAAAGATGTCGACCTGATCATCGAAGCGGTGTTTGAACGCCCTGACGTGAAAGCCGATGTGATCAAGAAGACCGAAGCAGTGATTGGCAAGGATGTGGTCTTCGCATCCAATACCTCAACTCTGCCGATTACGGGTCTCGCGAAAAACAGCGAGCGTCCCGATCAGTTTATCGGCATGCACTTTTTCTCACCGGTTGAGAAAATGCCATTGCTGGAAATCATCCCCGGTGCAGAAACCGGCGACAAGGCCTTGGCTGTGGCGCTCGATTACAACGCGCGCATTCGCAAGACACCGATTGTCGTGAAAGATGTGCGTGGTTTCTATACCAACCGTGTCTTCCCGCCTTATGCCAATGAAGCAACCATGATGGTCGCCGAAGGCGTGAACCCGGCGCTGATCGAAAATGCCGCTGTGTCCATGGGCATGCCCATTGGTCCGCTGGCCATTGTTGACGAAACCACGTTGCAACTTGGCTATGACATCATGACGTCAACCAAGGAAGAAATGGGCGACGCCTATGTTCCAAGCGGGACAGAGGACCTTATGGAGCTGATGGTCAAGAAAATCGACCGTCGCGGTCGGCGCTTTGGTGGCGGCTTTTATGAATATGCCGATGATGGTTCCAAGAAATTGTGGCCGGGTCTGAAAGAGCATTTCCCGCTCGCCGAAGACCAGCCAACGGTCGAGGAAGTCAAACAGCGGTTGATGTACATCCAGCTGATTGCCACGGCGCAGTGCTTCGACGAAGGCGTTGTCTCCGATCCGCAATCTGCTGATCTCGGCGCCATTTTCGGTTGGGGCTTTGCGCCATGGACCGGCGGCCCGATGAGCCATATCGATACGATCGGTGTCGACAATTTTGTTCGCACATCCGACAATATGGCCCAGAAATATGGCGAGCGGTTCAAACCGCCCATGAGCTTCCGTGAAAAAGCGGATGCCGGTGAGAGCTTTTACAAAGCGGCCTGAAGCTGACCGACAGATTTAAAGACTAGTGTGCCCCCGCGCAGGCGGGGGCCCATCTCCCATTCTACCATCTTGAGCGGTTGGCAAAGGTGCAGCGTGATATGCGATTTATCGCCTCCTTCTGATGTTGGGCTTTGACTCAACGTTAGGAGATGGGCTCCTGCCTGCGCAGGAGCACGATAAGGTTTTTTCGTACCGGGCATGGCTGAATAACGGGTTGATAAGTCGGGCCACTTGACCCAAGCTGGTTTCAGGAGAGACCAGTATATGACGGCTGACAAAATCATTCGCATAGGCGGGGCCAGTGGCTTTTGGGGCGAGTCCGATATGGCGGTGCCGCAATTTCTGCAGGCCGGACAAAATGAGCAAAAGCTGGACTATATTGTTTTCGACTATCTTGCCGAAATTACCATGTCGATCATGGCGCGGGCGCGCAGCAAAAATCCCGACCTGGGCTATGCGGTTGATTTCGTCTCTGCGGTGATCAAGCCGCATATTGGCGCCATCGCACAACAGGGCATCAAGCTGATCTCTAACGCCGGCGGGACCAATCCCATCGCTTGTGCAGCGGCCGTACGCGCCGTGATTGCCGAGGCCGGGCTCGACCTGAAAGTCGCTGTCATAACCGGCGATGACCTGACATCCCATGCAGCTGATTTTGCCGATCGCCGGGAAATGTTCTCAGGCGAGGCTTTCCCAGACCCGGAAAATATTGCCAGCATCAATGCCTATCTTGGCGCTTTCCCGATAGCGGCCGCGCTTGATCAGGGCGCGGATATCGTGATTACCGGCCGCTGCGTTGACAGCGCGGTCACATTGGGTGCCTGTATCCATGAATTTGGCTGGAACGCGGGTGATCTCAACCAGCTTTCCGGCGCTAGCCTGGCCGGTCATATATTGGAATGCGGGCCGCAAGCGACAGGCGGCAATTTCACCGACTGGGAAAGCATAGCCGACAGCATGGACAATGCCGGCTATCCGATTGCCGAAATCGCGGCGGATGGCAGCTTCATTGCAACCAAGCCGGATGGCACCGGGGGCATCGTCAATGTCGGCACAATCGGCGAGCAGATGCTTTATGAAATTGGTGATCCGCAAGCCTATATGCTGCCGGACGTTGTCTGTGATTTTAGCGGCGTGGCATTGGAACAGATCGGCGAGGACCGCGTATCGGTTTCTGGTGCCCTCGGCCACGCGGCACCCGATACATATAAGACCTGCGCCACCTATTCGGATGGCTGGAAGCTGGTCGCACCATTTTTCTTCATCGGAATGGACGCTAAGCGCAAGGCGGAAAGCTTTGCCGCCAATGCCCTCAAACGCGCGCGCGCCAAATTGCGCGCCTCCAATGCCGGCGATTTTGATGATGTGCTGATCGAGACTTTGGGCGATGACAGTCATTATGGAGCCTTTGCCGGGGAGACTGGCACACGCGAAGTCGTTCTGAAAATTGGCGTCAAACATCGCGATCCCAAAGCAACCATGCTGATGCTCAAGGAAGCGACTGGCATGGGACTGGCTACGCCGCCGGGACTGGCGCTGTTTGCCGGTGGGAGGCCCAAGCCCTCTCCGGTGGTGCGGTTGTTTTCTTTGCGCGTGCCAAAATCAGAAGTTTCGGTTTCCGTGACGGTCGGGGATGACGCGCGGGAATTTTCAGAAGCGACTGGAACAGGTTTTGACGCAACATCAATCCAGCGCCCCGACACGCCCAGCCTTCCCAGCACTGATGAATCGATGGTGGAAGTACCGTTGATTCAACTTGCTTGGGGTCGATCGGGGGACAAAGGCGATAAATCCAATATCGGCATCTTGCCCCGCGATAAGGTCTTTGCGCCATGGATTTGGGCCGCGCTCGGCGAAGACACCGTGCGGGAGCGCTTTGCCCATTTCCTTGCGCAACCGGATGATCCAACCAGTGTCGAGCGTTTCTATATGCCCGGCACGGGCGCGATCAACTTCCTACTCCATGACATTCTCGGCGGCGGCGGGGTTGCATCAATGCGCAATGATCCGCAGGGTAAAAGCTATGCCCAGATCCTGCTCGCCACTCCCGTTTCCATACCGCAATCTCTTGCAGAGGCGCTTTGACTATGCCCCAGTTTAAATCGAAAATATCCACCAGCTCCGACAGCTTTGCCCAAAATCGCAAGGATATGCTGACGCTGATCGACCATCTGCGCAGTCTCGAGAAGCGGGCCGTTGAAGCGTCGGAAAAACGCCGCCCGACTTTTGAAAAACGCGGGCAGCTGACCCCGCATGAGCGGCTGACGCGACTGCTCGACCCCGGTATGCCGTTTTTGCGGCTCTACAACATGGCCAATTATCTGGTCGAGGACGACAATCCCGATACCAGTATCCCGGGCGGCAGCGTGATCCTTGGCATCGGCTTTGTTAAAGGCGTGCGCTGCATGATCTGGGTCGATGATAGCGGCATAAGAGCCGGAGCGGCCACCACGGGCGGCTGGGACGCGTCCAAGGGCGCGCAAAAAATGGCGCAGGAATTGAAGCTACCCTTCATCCACCTGGTCGAAAGCGCAGGCGCGAACCTGATGGAATATAAAGTCGAGCTTTGGGCCCATGGCGGGATGCTGTTCCGCAACCTCGCTTGGCTGAGCGCGGCAGGCATTCCCACCATGGTGGTCTTGCATGGCCCCTCCACCGCAGGCGGCGCCTATATGCCGGGTATGTCGGACTATGTGATTGGTGTGCGCGACAATGGCATGGCAGCGCTTGGCGGCGCGGCTTTGGTTCATGCGGCGACCGGCGAAGTAGCTGATGACCGCGAACTGGGCGGTACCGAAATGCATGCGACCACCACTGGCAGCGTCGAATATCTCGCGGATGATGATGCCCATGGTATTGCGATAGCACGCGACACAATGGGACGGATTGACTGGAACAAAAATACTACGCCCATCCGGCAGAATGATTACGAAGAACCCATTTACGACATTGACGAAATCGCGGGCATTGTACCGACCGATTATACCATCCCCTATGATGTCCGGGAAGTAGCGGCGCGGATTGTTGATGGTTCCGACTTTGAGGAATTCAAAAGCCGCTATGGCCCCGGCACCGTCTGCATGCAGGCGAGCATCATGGGCCATGCGGTCGGCTTAATCGGCAATAACGGTCCGTTCGATCCCGAAGCCGCGGCCAAGGCGACACATTTCTTCCAGCTTTGCGACCAGTCTGAACTGCCGATCATATTCCTGAACAACACCACCGGCTATATTGTCGGTACCGAGTCCGAACATAAGGGCATGATCAAGCTGGGCAGCAAGATGATCCAGGCCGTGTCCAATGTGCGCGTGCCGAAATTGTCGCTCTATATCGGTGCCAGCTTTGGTGCAGGCAATTACGGGATGAGCGGCGTCGCCTTTGAACCCGATTTTCTATTTTCATGGCCCAATGCGAAAACCGGCGTGATGGCGGGTGCTTCGGCGGCCAACACGATGAGCCACGTCGCAAAGGTCCAAGCGCAGCGCAAAGGTGTGGAGCCAGACGAAGAAGCTATTGCCAAGCAAAACCAGCGGATCAGAGATATTTTCGAAGCACAGGAAAGCGCTTTCTTCACCTCTGGCCGCGTCCTCGACAATGGCGTGATTGATCCACGGGACACGCGCAAGGTGCTCGGCTTTGCCCTCGAAACGATTTTCGAGGCTCAGAACCGTACGCTGCATCCCAATGCTTTCGGAGTGGCGCGGATATGATTTTTTCTACTCAACGCTTTTTGTTCCCCCGCGAAGGCGGGGGTCCATCTCCCGCCGTTGTGGCTGACCGAATAGCAGGAGATGGGCTCCTGCCTGCGCAGGAGCACACAGCATGACGAACCTCCCCGAAACCAGCACCCTCGAACTGGACCTCCGGCAAGGCTGGCTCACCATCTGGTTCAATCAGCCGGATAATCGCAACGCGTTGAGTGACGCCTTGGTGGCAGAATTAGCCACTGTTTTAAAAGGCGTTCGTGATGACCGGACGGTCCGGGGCATCACCTTACGCGGGCGTGGCGGTGTATTTTGTGCCGGTGCTGACCTCAAAAATTTCAAAGAAAATTTTCAGGCCAGCGGCGACCGCGATGCGACAGTAAAAATGTCGATAGGTGCCGCCGAAATATTCGACCTCGTCAACACCGCGCCGCAAGTGGTGATCGTCCTGATCGAAGGTGCGGCCATGGCGGGCGGCTTTGGCCTGTCCTGTTGCGCTGATGTCGTGATTTGCGAATCTGGGGCGCGCTTTGCGATGACCGAAACCGCCATCGGTGTGGCCCCGGCGCAGATATCGCCGTTTGTGATTCAAAAGCTTGGCTATGCCACCGGCCGACGGCTGATGCTGACCGCTGCGCGCTTTGACGGCACGCAAGCCCATGAACTGGGCTTTGCCGATTTTATCGCGGATGATGTTCCAGGCCTCGAAGCCATCGAGATGCAACTGCGCAAACAGGTGCTTGGTGCTGCGCCGGGCGCCGTGGCGGCGACAAAGGAACTGCTCGGCCAGATTGCTGGCAAGCCCCGCGAAGAAGTGATCCGCCTGGCTGCCGAAAATTTTGCCGACCGCATGATCAGTGATGAAGCCAAAGAAGGCGTCGCCTCCTTCTTTGAAAAGCGCCGACCCAATTGGGCCGTGAAGCCGGAATAAGGAACCAGAGATGACACAGATATCCACACTCCTTGTTGCCAATCGCGGCGAGATCGCTTGCCGTATCATGCGCACGGCCAAGGCGCAGGGCATAAGAACCGTCGCGGTCTATTCAGACGCCGATGCCGATGCACCCCATGTTCATATGGCGGATGATGCGGTCCATATCGGGCCTGCACCAGTCAATGAATCCTATCTGCTGATCGACACAATCATCCAGGCGGCCAAGGATAGCGGCGCCGATGCCGTGCATCCCGGCTATGGCTTCTTGTCTGAAAATGCAGCCTTCTCGCAAGCCTGTGCCGATGCCGACATCATCTTTGTCGGACCACCGGAAAAAGCCATTGATGTAATGGGCGATAAGGCCCGCTCCAAACGCGCAATGATCAAAGCCGGTGTGCCCTGCGTTCCCGGCTATCAGGATGATGACCAATCCGACGCAACATTGATCACGGAAGCCGCAAAAATTGGCGTGCCACTAATGGTCAAGGCCGCAGCAGGCGGCGGTGGCCGCGGTATGCGACTGGTCCATGATCAGGCTGAGATTCCCAACGCAATCAAGCTCGCACGCTCAGAAGCGGAAAATGCTTTTGGCAATGGCGAACTCATCCTCGAAAAAGCAATTATCAAACCGCGTCATGTCGAGATTCAGGTTTTTGCCGACGCCCATGGCAACACGATCCATCTCGGCGAGCGCGATTGTTCTGTGCAGCGGCGCCATCAAAAAGTGATCGAAGAAGCGCCCTGCCCCGTGATGACCGAAGAGCTGCGCGCTGAAATGGGCGCAGCCGCTGTGGAGGCGGCCCGTGCGGTCGACTATCGCGGCGCGGGTACGGTTGAGTTTTTGCTCGATCAATCCGGTGGTTTCTATTTTCTGGAAATGAACACGCGGCTGCAGGTCGAACATCCCGTCACTGAAGAGATTACGGGTCTCGATCTCGTAGCGCTCCAGCTCAAAGTGGCGCAAGGCGAACCGCTTGGTATAAAGCAAGAGGACGTCACCCTCACCGGCCATGCCATGGAAGTAAGGCTCTACGCCGAAGACCCCGTCGATGATTTCCTGCCAAGCACGGGTCATATCGACTTGTGGCATCCCTCGGCCATTGCCCGTGTCGACAGTGGGATCGCCACCGGCGGCGAAGTCTCCCCCTTTTACGACAGCATGGTCGCCAAGATCATCACCCATGGCGCGACCCGCGAAGATGCGCGGCGACAAATGGTCAAGGCCTTGTCTCAGACCGCCCTGTTCGGTCCAAAGACCAATCGCGACTTTCTGATTAATGCGCTCGGCAAAGAAGATTTTATCACAGGTCAGGCGACCACTGCGTTTATTGCTGAAAATTATGGTGAGGATGGCGTTGATCTGGGCGCACATAGTTTTGACTCTTTTGCCATTGCCGCCGTGCTGCAACATAAGCTGCGCCAACAGGCTGCCCATAAGTTAGCGCTCAACGTCAATCCGGAAATGCTGGATTGGTCGAGCACAGCCAATCTGCAAACCGTGACTCAATATGCACAATTGGGTGAGGCGACCGAAACGGACGGGACCATCCATGTCCATGTTGGTCAACCCGGCCATTATCACGTGGAAGGTACGGGTCAGGAAGCACAGATAGAGCTGCTCTCGATTGCGGATGATACAGCAAAACTGCGCGTCAATGGTTGGACGGTTGAAACCATTTATCATGCCCATGGCCGCCATCTGCATCTTGCGCTTCCGACACGGTCACTATCCGTCACCGACATGACGGGGCTGAGTGCCATGGAAGATATGGCTGGCGGCGGTACTGTCGTTGCGCCGATGCATGGCCTATTACTTGAGATACTCGTCGAACAAGGCGCGGTCGTGGCAAGAGGCGACAAGCTAGCGGTGTTAGAAGCGATGAAGATGCAGCATGAAATTTTGGCGGAAACTGACGGGACGGTTGAAATGGTTGCGGCTGCAGCGGGCAAACAAATTGCCGCCGACGATCTGATCTTGGAAATCGTCGCTGACGAAACGGACGAAGAGGATGACGCGTAGTGAAAAACCCGATTTGCGACATGCTGGGCATCGAATTTCCTTTGGTCGCGTTCAGCCATTGTCGCGATGTTGTTGCCGCCGTTTCCAAAGCAGGCGGCATGGGCGTTTTTGGCGGCGTGAACTGTACACCCGAAACATTGGAAGAAGAGCTGAGCTGGATTGATGATCATGTCGACGGCAAACCCTATGGCCTTGATATCATCGTGCCCAACAAGGTTGAGGGCAAAGGCCAGCAGATTGACGTCGAAACGACGCTGGCGATGGTACCAGAAGAACATAAGCAATTTTCCCGGGATATAATGGCGCGCCATAATGTCGATCCCGGTGATCTGGAAGACCTCCGCCGGGAACATGCGGTGGGCGCCGATAATTTGCGCGGCGGCAATGCCGGCGCCCTGCTGGAAGTTGCTTTTCGCCATCCGATCAAACTCATCGCAAACGCGCTGGGCATTCCGCCGCAGGTCATGACCGACATGGGCCGCGAACATGCTGTGCCCGTGGCCGCGCTGATCGGCACCAAGGAACATGCGATGAGCCAGGTTGCCGCTGGCGTGGATATCCTGATCGCGGTAGGCGGAGAGGCTGGCGGCCATACCGGCGATGTCGCCACCATGGTTTTGATCCCCGAAGTCTGCAACGCCTTGCGCGATATGGGAGATGACACGCCGGTACTCGCAGCAGGCGGTATTGCTACCGGCGCGCAAATGGCCGCCGCCATGGCGATGGGCGCGAGTGGCGTATGGTGCGGATCAGTCTGGCTGACCACGGCAGAGGCTGAAACCAATCCCGTCGTGAAAGAGAAAATGCTGAACGCCACGTCGCGCGATACGGTTCGCGCCCGTTCGCGCACCGGCAAGCCATCGCGGCAATTGCGCTCACCGTGGACCGACGCTTGGGAGGCGGAAGATGCTCCGCAACCACTAGCAATGCCATTACAGTCTTTGGTGGCCGAACCACCGCTGCGCTCTATCGACAAATTGAGTCAGGGCGACAACCAGGGGGCAAAAGATCTCGCGACCTATTGGGTCGGGCAAGGCGTTGGCCTGATGAACCAGCCGATGTCCACTGCGCAGGTTGTGCAAGGCTTCAAGGAAGATTTTATCACCGCCTATGAAAGACTCGCCGCCAATTTAGAGGACTAGGGGATATTATGACAGAGGTGACAGCACGGCAGCCGCTGGCGGGCATAAAGGTTGTTGAATTTTCAACGATGATCACCGCGTCTCTCGCTACCATGATGTTTGCGCAGCAAGGGGCCGAAGTCATCAAGGTCGAACCGCCCGGCATGGGCGATCCGATGCGCTGGCTCGGCAGCCGGAAGGACAGCATTTCCGGTCTGTTCAACAATTGCAATCGCGCCAAACGATCCATTACGCTGGATCTGAAAACCGAAGAGGGCGTCGCCACGGCCCACAAGCTTTGCCTTGATGCCGATATTGTCATCCACAATTATCGCCCCGGTGTGATGCAACGGTTGGGTCTCGACAGCAAAAGCCTGCGCGCCGAAAAGCCAGAGATTATCTATTGCGCGATTACCGGCTTTGGGCGCGAGGGTCCGATGGCTGATCGCCCTGCCTATGATCATGTGATGCAGGCCATGGCGGGTTTTATGGGTACCCAAGGCCATCCCGACGGCTTTGCTTATGTAAAGACATTGCTGTGCGACAAATTGACCGCCTATACCGCGGCGCAAGCGATTACGGCGGCGCTATTTGCCCGCGAGCGAACGGGCGAAGGACAACATATTGATCTGTCGATGCTCGCCAGTTGTATCGCCTTTCTCTGGCCGGACGGCGGCATGCATCTGACCTTGATGGACGATGACGCGATCCACGCTCCGCCTTTTGCCGATTATTACCAGATGCCTCTGCGTACCACCGACGGCGCCATTGCCTACGCCGCAATGAGTGACGACCATTGGCAAGTTGTGTTCGAAATGGTGGGCCGCGAAGATTTGAAGGCCGAGGAAAAATATCAGGGCCTGGAAAATCGCAGCATGCACATGGCTGAACTCGCGCAGATTGTTTCCAGTGAACCGCCACGCCACGATACGGATACGATGATTGCCGGCCTGACCAAAGGCGATGTACCTGCCGCGCCTTGTCTGACACTGGCCGATGTGAAATCGCATGGGCAGATATTGGCGATTGCTGCGTTTGAAGAACAAGATCACCCGCTACTCGGCACCATTCACAATGTCGCTTCGCCGTTATATATCAACGGCCAGAAGCTACCCGAGACAGCGCCAAGCCCGGCACTTGGGCAACATACAGACGCCATTTTGGCGGAATTAGGATTAGGGAAAGAATAAGCATATGATGGACCAAGCTCAGGATTTTCTCGACGAAAGCGAAGCCATATATGGGCTCGTCAAGGACCTTTCCGATGAGCAGATGGAGCAGGAGACCGGTTTCAAGGGTTGGACGATCAATGCCATCCTCCGCCATCTGCATATCTGGAACATGGCCGCTTATTGGTCGCTGACAGAGCCGGAAAAATTCCACGACTTTTTCAAGGAAGCGATGGCCGCAATGAAGTCAAACGCCATGAAGGGCCAGACCTCCATGCGGTTTTTTGAAGCGGACTATCTCGACAATCAGTCCGGCTCGCAGCTCGTGAAAACCTGGCGCGACTTTTATCAGAAAATGGCACCCGAATTTGGCGCTGCTGATCCCGCAATGCGGGTCGAATGGGCCGGTCCATCGATGAGTGTACGGTCGTCGATCACCGCGCGGTTGATGGAAAATTGGTCGCATGCGCAGGCCATTTATGATGTGCTCGGCCTCAAGCGCGAAAATGCGGACCGCATCCGCAATATCGTGATGATCGGCCTCAACACCTATGGCTGGACCTTCAAGGTCAACGGCGAAGAAGCGCCGCAGCCTGTGCCCTATCTCAAGCTTACTGCCCCCTCTGGTGCAGTCTGGGACTATGGCGATGAGAGCGAAGAAGAGCGGATTGAGGGTTTAGCTGAGGAATTTTGCCAAGTCGTTACCCAGACTCGCAATATTGCGGATACAGACTTAAAAGTGACCGGTCCAAACGCAACCCGGTGGATGGCCATAGCGCAATGTTTTGCTGGCGGCGCGGAAAGCCCGCCGGCGCCAGGGACGCGTTCTATCAAAACAGGGTGAATGAACCTATCGGGTCTATCTATTGTGCCCGCTATTGAATTGGGCCTTTTTCTGGCTATGTTCAAAAGAAAAAGGAGAGACTCGATGAGCTGGCACATGGCTGATATCTGGGAAAATATTGCCCAGGCGATTCCGGACAAACCCGCAATTGTGGAAGGCGCCAAGCGCTATAGCTGGTCCGAATATGAACAGCGTGCTGCGCGACTGGCACAGGTTTACATCGATCATGGCCTGAAACCCGGCGCGAAGCTCTCTATTTACGCCTATAATTGCGCCGAATATATGGAAGCGCAATTTGCATCGTTCAAAGCGCGCGTCTGTCCGGTCAATGTCAATTACCGCTATCTCGAAGCGGAGCTGACCCACGTCATCAACAACAGCGATAGCGAGGCATTGGTTTATCATGCGCAATTCGCGCCGCGCGTCGCCGCGATCCGAGATCAGCTGGAACAAGTGAAACTCTTTCTGGAAATTGACGATGGCTCTGGCGAGCATCTGGACGGCGCAGTGGATTATGAAACCGCTCTGCAAGCCGCCGATCCGATGCCGGTTATAGCGCGCTCCGATGATGATCTCTACATGCTCTATACCGGCGGCACCACCGGCATGCCCAAGGGCGTGATGTACGATCACAAAACCTTTTCCAGCGCCTTGTTCACCAAGGGTTTTGAGATGCGGGGCATGGAATTGCCGCAAGGAGCCGATGGCTTTGGCCCTCTTGCGCAGGCCTTGCATGCCGCTGGCGCAACTGGCCGGGCAATCCCCGCCTGCCCGATCATGCACGGCACCGGCATGTGGATCGGCGCTATGATTCCGCATGCGCTTGGCGGCTGTGTCATCCTGTTCAACAACCGGCATTTTGATCCCCATGCGCTCTGGAAGCTGGCGGATGATGAAAAAGCGACCGATATTACCATTGTCGGCGATGTGTTTGCCAAACCCATGCTCGCGGCACTTGATGATGCCAAAGCAGCAGGTAAGCCTTATGATCTAACCTCGGTGCAGATGATGGGATCATCCGGCGTGATGTGGTCTGCCGAAGTCAAACAAGGACTGCTCGAACATAGCGAAATGATGATTGTCGACAGCATGGGCTCGACCGAAGGCAGCATGGGCGCGTCGGTAACGACCCGCGAAAATGCCGCTATCGACAAGACAGCCAGCTTTGAAATGGCGGAGACCACCAAGATTTTGACCGAAGATGGCCGCGAAGTGAAACCCGGGTCTGGCGAAATGGGAATGATCTGCAATGGCGGGATGGTCCCGCTCGGCTATTATAAGGACGAAGAAAAGAGCGCCGCGACGTTCAAGACTTTTAACGGAGTACGCTATTCGATTCCCGGTGACTTTGCTGTTGTCGAAGCCGATGGCACCGTGACCCTGCTCGGCCGCGGATCGGTTTGCATCAATAGCGGTGGCGAAAAGATTTTCCCGGAAGAAGTCGAGGAAGCCCTGAAAACGCACGACAGTGTTTACGACTGTCTGGTGGTCGGCGTCCCCGATGACCGTTTTGGTGAAAAAGTCACCGCTGTGCTTTCGCTCGCTAACGGGCACACGCTTGATGAAGCAACTCTGCACGATCATGTCCGCGGTAAGCTCGCTGACTATAAAACCCCGCGGGCGTTTTTAGTGGTCGACGATGTGCCGCGAGCGGCCAATGGCAAACCCGGTTACAAAGATGCCAAAGATCTGGCTCTCAAAATGCTGGACCCGGTCGCCGCTTAAGGCTTCCAGTTAAACTCCCGATGATAGCGCGGGATGAACAGCTTTTTGCCCTTGATCGCAGATGTCAGCAAAGGCCCGGTGACACCAAAGGGCAAAGCACTCGCGCCTTTATCCGGTCCCAAGGGCAATAATATCAGCGGCTTAGGCCATGGCTTATAAGGTTTGACCTCTGCCATGGCTTTGCCGCGCAGATGCGCCCTGATGGCTTTTTTCAACCAGTTCACCTGACGCGTCAGGCCGACAATGGTCATCGTATCACCGGTATTTGCGATATCACCGACGATAAACAGATCGGGATTTTCTGTCGGCCGCAGCCAGCCATCAACGCTCGCTCGGCCATGTCCATCAAACGCCACACCTGCCAGAGTCTGCAAAAGACCGGTCACCGGTTTAGCGCCAATGACCGGAATCACCAGATCAGCATCAATCGGAAAACCATCGGACAGTTTGATCTTGTTTTTAAGCGGCACAAACGGTTCGTCCGCGCTTTTCAGTTTTTTGATCCGCTCGCCCAAGCGCAGCTTCACGCCGAGTTCGCCCAATTGTCGCTGCATCATGCGGCCGAGCTTCACCGGATAATCCGGGAATAAGCTTTCAGCTGCAGTTATGAGCGTAATCCGCTTCTCTGGTCGCGCAAAAGCCAGTTCGCCAGCAAGCTCGCTGCCCACAGCGCCAGCACCGACGATGGCAATATTATTCGCCTTATCGATTTGCGCCATCACCCGCTTGGCTTTGGTAACGAAGGCCGCGCTATCATCCCCCTGCATTTTAAACGGTGCAGCATAGCTCGAGCCCGTCGCGATAATGGTCATGTCCCCGGCAATTTCGGTTCCATCTTCCAGTATCGCAGTTGTGCCATCCATCGCGGCCACTCGTCCGCGCACGACCTGGCCGTTTTTGAGCAGGTCGTCATAAGGCATGATAATCTCATCAAGCAGTTCCGGCCGCGCCAGTGCGCGGATCATCGCAACATTATGGACCCATTTGTCGCGTGGCTCGATCAGGCAGATATCCGCATGTTGGTCCAGCTCTCTCGCCAGCATCGTCCCGGCATAACCACCGCCAATGATTGTGATTTTTTTTGTCATAGGCGCTCAATAAGATGGATTAGTGGTAAGGGACAATAGTAATCGCTCTTCGCCATTGACGCGGGCGGCAAACTATCGCCATGTCCTGTCAATGCTTGTTCAACTGATCCACAATCCTGCATCGGGTACCCATCATTCGGCGCGGCTAAGCACGCTCGCGCAAGCCTTTGAAGCCTGCAGTGCTAAGGTGGTTATGGGCACGACGGAAATTGACGGTAATATGCAGCTGGCAAAGGAAAGCGACCTGATATGCGTGTCCGGCGGCGACGGAACCTTACGGTTGGTTATTGCCGCTATCCAGAAAAGCGGCGCGAAAACCCCCCTTTGCATTTTTCCCGCCGGAACAGTTAATCTGGTGGCTCGCGAAATTGGCTATGCATCTGAACCGGAGCAATTTGCTAGTGAGGTTATGCGCGGCTATCTGGCGGGGCCAAAGGCAAGGCTGAAAGAGCCGATAGCGAATAGCGACCATGGACCTTTTGCTGCTTGTTTGAGTGCGGGACCAGATGGCGTCGCGGTTGCCCGGCATTCGCCGCAACTCAAAAGGAAAATCGGTCGCTCCGCCTATGCCTGGTCCTTCGCTAAACTCTTCCTGCGCTGGCCCCGTGAGAAATTTTTATTGGAAGTCACGGCCACAGATGGATCAAAAAACAGCCTGTCCTGCGAAGCTTTTTATATTGCCAAGGGACGCTATTTTGCCGGACCATGGACGCTGACACCAGAAGCTGGTCTTGGCAAAGATCATTTCCATCTAATCGCCTTGGCCCGCGCCGGTCGCTGGAATTTTTTACGCTTCATGCTATCCGTATCCCGCGGGAAAGATCCCAAAAATCTTTCCTTCGCTCGGCCGTATCAGGCGCGGTCAGCCACCATTGAACATTCCAAAAATATCGAAAATAGCCAATTTTTTCAAGAAGATGGGGATAGTATGGCGCTTAAACCCAGCCAGATTATGATGACTGACCATGTAATTGAATATTGCCTGCCGCTAGACGACTAAATCCAATTGTCTCAATTCAGGCAACGCGGCAATGCTCTGCGATCATCTCAACCATCACCGGTAACTTGCTCGGCGGCAGATCATGACCCATGCCATCAACGAGCTCGAGGCGGGCATTATTGACATTGGCTGCAATATCCTCGCCGCAAGGATGGGGAATAAGCGGATCGGATGTGCCGTGAATAACCATTGTCGGAACAGATATCGCTTGGGCTTTGGGCCGCAAATTGCCGGTTTCAATAATGGCTGCCATTTGTCTTTGACGACCGGCTGGATAAAAGCTGCGTTCCAGAGCCATTTTCATCATGGCTTTGCGTTCTTCTTCTCTCGCCCGGCCTTCTTCCGAGGCGATGATCGATGAAAATGCCATGCCAACAATCAGTGCTTCCTCAATCGTCGTTGCTTTTGCCCGGGCCGATTGAATAAGTCCCTTGCGAACCAGAGGGTCAGCACCGGGCAGGCCCGGAGCGTTGGTGGAAGACATGATCGGCGTGAGCGACAAGACCCGGTCTGCGTGATCGGCCGCCACCAATTGTCCAATCATTCCGCCCATCGAAGCGCCAACAATATGCGCTTTATCAATATCGAGCGCGTCTAACACGCCAATCGCATCTCTCGCCATATCGCTCAGATTATAGGGCGCCAAATTTTGGTTGGGAAAAAACCGTTTTGTAAAAAGCTGCCGGAGCGGCCCAGGGGCTGAAACCCCGTCACATTTATAGGAAAGTCCCACATCACGATTGTCGAAAGTGACGACACGAAACCCGGATTCAACTAGCCCATTCACGAAATCCATCGGCCAAGCGGTAAGTTGCGTCCCATATCCCATGATCAGGAGGATCGCCGGATCAATGGCTTTGCCATGATCTTCTACTTCAATATTAATCCCGTTGGCGGTGACTTGCATATTATGATCCTGATTCCATGCTGAGCGTATAAACAGCCCAAAAGCCTAGCAGAACCAGAAAACCGTACAAGATACGATCAGGGATCGGGCGATCCCGCCGGCGCTCCGGTTGGAACATCGCCCAGTTTTGCCATAATCGCATCAGAAGCAGCAACAACGACACCCAGCTTGGCCACCTGATTATCGTCATCAACAACCGCACGGATGTTCACAATCGGAGACACTGCGATGGCTTGCGCGGACAAGAGCTGAATCCGAAGCTGATAAGCCCCGTAGGGGACGCCTTCAAACAGGAAGAACCCGTCAAATTCACTTTGCGTTTCGTGTGTCACCCGGCCTTCCACGTCCAATAGTTCGAGACCAACCCCAGCGAGCGCCCCGCCGCCTTTGCGCACCAGCGTACCTTCAACCTCACCAGCACTGACCAAGGGTAATTCAACCATCGCAGCAATACCCGGGCGCGGAGTCACAACAATACCGGGCAGTGCAGGCTGAACATAAGGATCAGGTAAGCTGCTTGCATCAATCCCAATCAGGACTGGTCGGAAAGGTTGCAGATTGTCGATAATCGACTGTCCTTGCGCATTGGTCGGTGTGAGCGCGGTCGATTGGCCTGCCGTCAACTCGACATTTTCGACCAATTCTTCATCTGGCTGTCTTTTGCCGTCACGGTTTTTGTCCCGATAGACAATTGCCAGCGCCTGACCGCTATTGGCGAGCTTGTTGTTCGAGAAACGGAATTTGCCATTGCGAGGATCAGGACCCAGGCTAAATGCCAAGTTCAGCCCTGCCGCCACAGAGCCATCCGTTGCTGCCTCCGCGCTGGCGGTGAGCGAAAATTTGTCAAAACGGCGGATTATTCCGATTCCGGCGCGACCGCGATCAAGCCCAACATCATAGCCAAGCTCCGCCCGCCAGTCGGCCCGGTCTCCCGCACGCCACTCGCCGGTAAAATTAAGCCTTTCGAAACGTTTCTCCGGCGCAATCCGATAAGTTGCTTCCCCGCGCAACCTGACACCGGCAACCCGGCCATTGGCCAGCAAACGCGCTTCGGCAATATCCGGCGGATTAGGACCCAAATCGCTAAACCGTTTTTCCCAGCTTAATTCCCCTGTGAGCGAGAAACGCCGCAAGTTCAGCGAGGCACGACCGGTCAAATCAAGCGAGGCGCGACCATCCGAGCGCGTTTCATATTGGGCATCAATATGGAAGGGGACAATCTTACTTCCGAGCTTAAAATTATGGTCCAGCGAGAGGCTATGCCTCCCGTTCACGTTTTGTTCAATTTGATCCGATCGGAAATTTCCCTGTGCCCAGATCGTCTCAGCTGTAATGAAGGTATTGCCAAGCTCACCAAGCAGTTGCCCGCGGAAAGCCGTGCCATTTTGCAAGTCAGACGACGCCGTCAGCTCAACCAATGTCGGTCCGACGGCGCGGCGAACCGATCCCTCGGCATAGTTATAACGCTTGCCATCAATCTGCAGGCTAAACAGAGAAGCTGCGACCGATGTTTTGGCATTGAGCCCACGCTCCACGCCGAAACCCCCACGCCAACCGGCCTGTTCGGTCGGTAGAAACGCATTAAAGTTGATCAGGTCCCGGCCTGCCTCCTGCCCCCCGGCCCAATAATAGGTTTTCCGGGGCGGGATAGAATCGAGTCCGACCGGAACCGATTGGCTATCTCTGCGAACCTGTCCTTGCGGGCCATAGAGCACGACTTCAAACCGGTTTTGTCCGTAAAGAAGCGGCACATCGATAAATTCATAACGACCATCCGACCTTGTTTCTGCAAAGGCCAGCAATTGTCCATTGCGATAGAGTTCTGCGTCCCAGCCTTCCGGCAATTCGCCGCGAAAACTCGTGCGATCAAAATTATCGGGACGGTCAACCGGACGGTTGGTGATCACCGCACCCCGTCCAGCGGTACTTTGGGAGACCAAGGGCGTCGAAAAGGTTGATACATCGCCCAACGCAAAATGGGTCGCTTTAAGCGGTCCCAGAAGGCCGCCCTTGGGGTCGGTGCGATAGGCGCGGACCCGCAAACTTTCCGGCACACCCTCATCATCGGATGACAGACGGGCATCAAAAGAAGCTTTGCCGACCTCTCCGGAGGCAAATAGCTCATACCGGACATCAAGTTGCTGACCAGACCGTTTGTCGCGCAATCCGCCGGCAGAAACGACGGCATCAACCGATGGAGTCCGCCAGAATTTATACGGCTCTGTCGATTGCGGCAGAGTCGATAGGTCAAAACTCCGCCGCGGCCGGATTTTCGCTGCCCGTTCCTTGCGCTCCAGCGCCAGTTGAAATGGCAGTTTCCGGTCCGACTCTATGGTCAGCACGGCGTTGGATAGATCAGGGACAAGTGCAAGATCCAACCAGTTAGACAGACTTTTAACATTCACGCACCACCCCTCAGGTGCGTCGTAGATATCGCCTTCTGCTAATTTTTTCCGGTCACTCCCGGTCTGTACGGTTGAACTGTCACGCTCGATTGTGAGCGTTTCGCGCTCTGCAAATATCCAACCAGTTGCGCGGCGCGACTTTTTATCCAACCTAATTGGCACATCTAATGCCATGATCATATCGCCGAAATCAACACAGACGCCATTGTCGGTCTGATAACCGCGAACCCCGTCTCCGAGCCGATATTTGCCGGAACGCAGATCAAACAGCAGAGCGTCATCGTCATTTGCCGTCCAGGTTGATTGCGCATGCGCCGCCGGTGCCATAAGCGACGAAGCCGCCAGGATCGTGGTGATCCCGACGGCTATTGTCAGCGATTTGAAACGCTGACGGAATATGGAAAGACGGTTTTTCATCATGGATATTTTGGCCGCTTAACGCTTTGGCGTCAGCTTAAAATATTGATATTTATGACTATCTTAGAACCAGCTGGCTTTTCGTAATCAAACCTCCGCCTGCATTGTCGGGTTCATAATATTCAACCGAAATAGGACCCGTAAGCTTGGCAGCAATTTCCGCCGGCACCGGCAGCGTGACTTTTCGGCTCGGCACTTCTGGATATATCGCAATACCGCGTGCCACCAATATCGGCTCGCTTTCACCCTGTTTGAGCACGCGAATCTCGCCATAGGTCGATCGATCTCCCGTACGGCTCAGATCAAAGGCAAAAGCCTGCCCACTATCAGAAGTTTCAACACGAGCGTTAGCTATGCCCGCCGTAGCCTGCAAATTTCCTTGTCTGATAATAACCGGTATGGTTACACCGTAAATAGGGGTCAGCGCGATCGTAAAGCCGCCGCTCGGGCTTGCCTGCTCAGTTACGCTTCGGGCTTTAGGAATCGCGCGAAATAGCAAATGGGCCCGATATTCGCCATCAGCCAAGTCTTTTGGCGGCCTTACACCCAGCCTTATGGCCTGGGGCTGGTTTGGCGGCAACGTGACACGGCGCGGCGCATAACGAATCATGCCTTTCGCAGCCTTTTCGAAGCTATTGGCATCTTCGGGACTGACATCTTGCAGCTTACCCTCAGCCGTCATCCGGCGAAGCTCCAAGGAAATACGGTAAGTCGCCGTTTCTGAGCCGATATTATTTAGGATAACTTCCGTGCCGCGCTGTCCATCCAACACGATACGAGTCGGTGCGACCAGCAAGTCTCCTGCCGCTTGGGCGGGAGCGCTAGAAAGAAAAAGCGCGGATCCCATAATGGCAAATCCGGCATATAAGGTGTTAAGTCGTCTCAGACCGCTGGTCTTCATCATAGTCTCCGGTGTAAAAAATTCCGGACATGGCGGTTTTCCGCCAATATCCCCACATCCACCACTATGCCAAAAGAGGGTTACCAAAGCGCTAACCACGCCAAATAATCGGAAGGATGTGATGGGGAAGGGTACAAAGAAAACCCGCCCGCAACCGAGGTTGCAGGCGGGCATCAACTTCTTTGCGCAGACCGACAGTTAGTCGGTCTAGCCAAGGCTCACTGGTAGTTGACGGTCACGTCAAAGTTACCAAGATAAGCGCCATCGGCTTGGTTTGCACCAACAGCCAGGCTACCGCCCACTGTGAAAACGTCAGTTGCAGCAACACCAGAGATGGTCAGCGTGGTTGCGCTTTCCGTCAGCGTTGCAACCATGGCGTTACCACCAGCGTTGGTCAGCGTAACGTTCGTATCAGCATCGATATCGACGGTCTGGCCAGTTGTACCAGCAACCGTGAAACCAGCAGCAGTGGTTGTGCCTGAGCAAACCAGAGCAGCGGCACAGGTAACGGCACCAGCAGCGTCTACAACAACGTTACCAGCGGTAGCGCCTGTAACGATGGTTGCAAAATCAAGATCTGAAGTATTGGTAACAGTAACCTGCTCCAAGATGTTCGCACGTGCGTCAGCAGAAGCCGTTGCAGCGTGAGCGGCATTTGCGCCCATTACAGAAGCGGCAAGCACGGAAGAAGCCACAGCGGCTTTAATAAATTTAGACATATTTTCTGGTCCCTATATTTCACTACTAAACGAAAGGGCGCCTACGGTGCGTCTGACCAAACCCACTGGTCAAACGTCGCTCTACGCCAACATTCGAGATTGCTTATCGACGAGAAAGGATAAGGCTTTGCTGCCAGCCATGGTTAAAGAACTGTAAACTCTTTAATATGTTGAAATATATGAACTTTATACGGTGAAGTTACAAAATTTTAGAAATGAGAATCGGTAATTTCTTGCTGAAATCGCACGAAAATCATCAGAAATTTAAATATGTTCACCGGTCAAGCGCTGACAAATCAGGTCCAGCTGGTCGAGATTGCTATAATCAATGGTCATCGATCCGGCCCCAGTTTGTCCTTTGGATTGGATCGTTACCTTTAAACCCAACAGATCACCCAAATGACTCTCGACAGCGCGAATATCTGCATCGCTTTCGCTGATACCAGCCATTGGCATCTTGCTTTTGCGTCGAGAGCCTCCCAGCGCTTTGCGCACCAGTTTCTCCGTATCGCGGACAGAAAGACCTTGTTTGACGACCTGTTTGGCCAATTCCTCTGCATTAGGGGCATTAATAAGAGCGCGGGCATGCCCCATTGTAAGCTTCTCTTCACCAACGAGCGTCCGAACCGATTCGGGCAATTCGAGCAACCGCATGAGATTCGCTATATGGCTCCGGGACTTTCCAACCAATTCCGCGAGCTTGGCCTGACTATGGCCGAAATCGTCTTTCAGCTTCACATAAGCTTCGGCTTCTTCAACGGCATTAAGGTCGCGTCGCTGAACATTTTCGACAATCGCTATTTCAAGTGTTTCAGCGTCATTTAAATTGCGAACTATCGCTGGCACCCGATGTAACCTGGCGCGCTGCGCTGCACGCCAACGGCGTTCGCCAGCAACAATTTGGAAATTCTTGCCATGAGGGCGAACGACAATCGGCTGAATCACTCCGCGCAACTTCATGCTGTCCGCTAGCTCATCGAGCGCCTCATTATCAAAAGTCTGCCGAGGCTGATCGGGATTTGGGCGGATATCCGATATCGCGATGGAACGCAGCCCATCCCCACGGGCTTCCGGGTTACCTTCATCTATTTCGGTATCAGGCGCCTGTATGAGCGGTTCTTCTCGCTGAATCTCACCAAATAGCGAGTTCAGACCCCTGCCCAACCCTGTGGCCTTCTTTATCGCGGCTTTTTTCGGCAATGGGGCTTCCTCTTCTTTCGCCATCACGCTGCTGCCTTCCTCTCGGGTAGGCGGGAAATTAATTCCCGCGCCAGATCGATATAGGCTTTCGACCCACTGCACCGGTGATCGTAAATCAACGCCGGCAGTCCATGGCTTGGAGCCTCCGAAAGCCTTACATTTCTGGGGATTACTGTATCGAACACGACGTTGCCGAGACAGGCCCGAACATCATCAGACACCTGTTCGGTCAGCTTGTTGCGGCGATCATACATGGTGAGCACAACACCCATGACCGACAAACCTCGGTTGAAACGAGCCCTTATGCGCTCGACAGTCTGCAACAACTGACTAAGCCCTTCCAGCGCAAAAAACTCGCATTGGAGCGGAACCAATAGCGATTCAACGGCTACCATCGCATTCAGCGTCAACAGACCAAGCGACGGCGGACAATCAATCAGACAGATATCCCACTGCCCATCATCCCCTGCATCCAAAGCTTTCTTTAGACGGTGAGTCCGCTCTTCAAACTCGACCAGCTCAATTTCAGCGCCAGACAGATCAACAACGGCAGGCACAATATCCAAACCAGGCACCCGGGTTTGGATCACACATTCCGCTAGAGGAATGTCGGAAATCAGGAGATCATAGCTGCTATGCGTCCGCTCTGCCTGGTTCAGGCCAAGACCCGTCGATGCGTTGCCCTGTGGATCAAGGTCAATTAGCAAGACTTTCCAACCACTCGCAGCAAGAGCAGTTGCCATATTAATGGCTGTGGTCGTTTTACCAACGCCGCCTTTTTGATTTGCTATCGCTATCCGGACCATTTTACGCAGAACCCTTCGCTAAGCTGAGATAAAATAATGCTTTTCAGCCTATCCCAACCAATATCCCCGCTTCCGGGTCGGTCAAACTATGTTCCACGTGGAACATTTTTTGCCGTTTTGGCGATAGGCCTTTTAACTCCCTTACCGCATTTTTGCCTTTAGGTAAGAGCCAAACAGTATTTTCTGTGGAAAACCGGTGTGAAAGTGACAGTAATTTCGGCAACGGCGCAAAAGCTCTGGCACTAATAACGTCCACAGGGTGGCTTTCGACATTCTCCAAACGCTGTCCAAAAACCAAGGCGCTTTCGGTCAATCCCAGCTTATGCACGGTGGTTTCGAGGAAGGTGCTCCGGCGCGAACGTGATTCCACCATCTCCACTTTATAGTCGCTCAATATGGCAATAATGATTCCGGGAAAGCCAGCACCCGTGCCAAGGTCCATCCAGATCTTATCGCCCTCGCCCTTTGGCGCATGCATTAACAACTGCGCGCTATCGACAACATGGCGGTCCCAGACATGGTCGGCGCTTGATTTGGAAATGAGATTCTGGAGCAACATTTCTTCCGCCAGCAAGGCCAGAAAGCCCTCCAGCTTTTCCCATGTTTCACGTGGAACATCAAAATTCTTGCGCAGCCAATCCTGCGCCTCTTGTTCCGTCATATCCTGATCAAGCCGCCAGGGTCTTGGCTTCGCGCCGCCGCGCGTGCACCAAAATGGCTGCGAGGGCAGCTGGCGTAACGCCCCGAACACGGGACGCAGCAGCGAGCGTTTCGGGCCTTGCCCCTTTCAAGCGCTCAACCATTTCATTCGATAGTCCGGCGATCGCGGCATAGTCGAGATCATCGCCCAGGCGTATCTGTTCATTGGCCCGCAAATCTCTAAGCTCCGATTCCTGACGCTGTAGATAAGGCGCATAGCGCGCATCTTCCTCTACCTCTGCCAACAGCCCCTCATGGGTATCTGCAACCGATATGCCCAAGCCGGCCAAGGCATTGATTGAAATATTGGGGAAGCGTAGCCAGTCGAACAAAGACTGTTTGGTTCCGTCCCGACGCACTTCAATCTCTTGGTCCGCAATCGCTTCACAGCTATAGACGGCTTCCAACTCTTGCATGATTGCCTTGCGCTGCGTTTGACGCTCTTTAAACCAAGCGCGTCTTTCTGACCCCAGACAACCAATGGATTCGGCAATCGGACTCAAGCGCGTCGTCGCATTGTCCGCCCGTAAGCGCAGACGATATTCCGCACGAGCCGTCAGCATGCGATAAGGTTCAGTGACCCCTTGCAGCACCAGATCATCAATCATCACCGCCATATAGCTGGTACCGCGATCAAGCTGCGGGGCATCTTTCCTCTGGATCGCACAAGCCGCGCCGATACCGGCAACCAGACCCTGGGCTGCCGCTTCTTCATATCCGGTAGTGCCGTTAATCTGGCCCGCGCAATAGAGCCCGTCCAGATCGCGGACCTTCAAAGAGCGATCCAAAGCACGGGGATCAATATGATCATATTCCACCGCATAGCCCGGCACGATAATTTCCGCCTTGGAAAGTCCATCCATGGTCCGAACAAATGCCTCTTGAACATCAACAGGCAAAGATGTGCTGATCCCGTTTGGATAGACCAAATTGGTGTCGAGCCCTTCCGGTTCCAGGAAAACCTGATGGGAATCGCGATCGGCAAAGCGGTGAATCTTATCTTCTATCGATGGGCAATAGCGCGGCCCCTGCGCATCAATCGCGCCGCTGAACAATGGCGACCGGTCGAGATTATCGCGGATGATGTCGTGGGTCGCGGCGCTGGTTCGGCTAACCGCGCAAAATGTCTGTGGTACGTCTCGCCGCAATGACATGGGCGACATGGTCCAACCATCATCGTCAGACGGCTGCTCTGGAAGCGATGCCCAATCGATCGTCCGACCATCAATCCGCGGCGGCGTTCCGGTTTTCAGACGCGCAATGGGCAGATGCGCGTCGCGAATCTGCTGCCCAAGAGACACAGCACTAGCCTCCCCTGTCCGACCACCGGCAAATGTTTCTTCGCCGCGAAAGAGCTTCCCATTCAAGAAGGTGCCGGTCGCCAATATGACGGCGGATGCCGTGATCTGACGGTCGTCAGCAAAATTAATCCCGCTCACCGTCTGCCCGTCAAAAATCAATGAGGCGACTTCACCTTCGACAATGGATATATTGTCTTGCGCTTCCAGCATTCGGTGGATGGCGGCTTTGTAGAGCTTTCGATCCGCCTGGACTCGCGGGCCCTGCACTGCGGCGCCTTTAGACAGATTGAGCATGCGATAGTGGATCGCCGCAGCATCCGCCGCGCGACCGATCAGGCCGTCAAACGCATCGACTTCGCGCACCAGATGCCCTTTGCCCAAGCCACCAATGGCCGGATTGCAAGACATCGCGCCAATACTGTCTTTGGTAAAACTAACCAACGCTGTGCGCACGCCCATGCGCGCAGCAACAGCCGCCGCTTCACATCCAGCGTGCCCGCCGCCAACAACAATAAGATCAAAATCACAGTCCATGCTGCGCCCATAGCGGAAGCTAGGTTTCAGGTCAAAATGATCTCGCAACCCGGCTCTGCCGCTAAACAATGTTCCACGTGGAACACCTCTTATTTGCCGATACAGAATTTCCCGAACAGGCTGTCGAGCATATCTTCGGTGCTTGCCCTGCCCGTCAATGCATCTAGCGCGCCACGTGCCAGCCGCAGTTGTTCTGCGATGATCAGATAGTCTTGTAGATCGGATATAGCGCCAAGATTTCGCTGCGCTTCCATCAGATGATCGGCTTGGCGTTTGTTGACACTAATCTCGTCTCCTCGCGGAACGATATCTTTCGCGCGGTCCACAAGCAAGGCGACGAGCGCATCCATGCCTGCACCCGCGAGCGGAGACACAGAAAGCGTATCCGAAGATTTCGCTAGATAGTCGGGATGGTCTTGGCGCGAGGCTATTTCCACCAGGTTAGAAATTTGCGGACCCTCTCCCTCTGGGCCGAGCCACAATATCAGATCCGCCAGATCAAATTGGTGGCGCGCGCGATCGATTCCCATTCGCTCGATTTCTTCGGCGCCTTCATCGCGAACGCCCGCCGTGTCGATAAACAGAAACGGTATGCCCTTTATCGCGATCGGCACTTCAATGACATCTCGTGTGGTTCCGGCAATGGGCGACACAATCGCAGCCTCACGTTCCACCAGCGCATTGAGCAAAGTGGACTTCCCACTATTGGGTGGACCGCCCAAAACAACGCGAACGCCCTCGCGCAATTTTTCCGCGCGCGGGCGATCAAGCATGGCTTTCATTTCGGTAGCGAGTTCGCCAGCCGCCGATTGCACAACTGACAATTGCGCCGGCGTGACATCATCTTCATCGGAAAAGTCGAGTTCGGCCTCGACCATGGCAGAAAGGCGCAATATTGTATTTTGCCAATCCTCCACTTTTCGCGATAGCGCGCCGCCAGCAGCCTGTATCGCAGAACGGCGTTGAAGTTCCGTCTCTGCAAAAAGCAGATCGGACAATCCTTCTGCTTCCGCTAAATCCATCCGCCCATGAGTAAAGGCCCGGCGCGTAAATTCCCCCGGTTCCGCAGGGCGAAGCCCTTCCATATTCTCAAGCGCGGTTTCCAGAGCGCGAACCACAGCGCGACCGCCGTGACAATGGATTTCGGCCAGATCTTCACCGCTCGCACTATTGGGCCCGGGAAACCATAATATCAGCGCCGTATCGAGCAGCTCTCCACTCGACGGGTCTGACAATTTCATCAGACTCGCCCGGCGTTCATCGGGCACTGAACCGCTCAAAGCGTGTAGAGCGCCCGATGCTTTTATGCCGCTAATCCGGATGATCCCGATGGCTGCCGGTGGTTGCCCACTGGACAATGCAAAGATGGTGTCAGCGGCTGACATTTAATTAACTATCTGATATCTAGTCTTTTTTCTTGGTAGAAGAAGATTTTCCGTTACCGGCACCCATGGCCCCGCTCACAAAGGAGGAGAACATCTTGATTCCGGCCTCACCCATTGGTGCGATGATCTTGGTAAAATTCTGAAGCTGTTCTACCGAACTCGCACCCTGAAGGAATTTGGACAATTCTTTCACATAGGTTTCATTGAGTTTGCCAACATCCGGCAGGCCCATCATCCGACGCGCTTCTTCCGGTGTGCAATCCAGTTCTACGGTAACTTTCATAAATGCTTCCTCTTATCCTTATCGTTGAAGCGAAGTTCCCTCCCTCACCGCAACAGATGATCTTCCACCTTGCCACAATAGGATATGGGGATATTGTACACCAATAATCAAGTGATGATCAAAGGAGCTTTGAAAATGGGTGCCATGAAACCGATTAAAACGCTGAGCGGAGGCGAAGAATTTGCCTGTTATGTGGCCGCTCCCGAAGGAACGGCAAAAGCCGCCATCATCGTCATTCAAGAAATTTTCGGCGTTAACAGCGGTATTAGGGCCAAGTGCGATCATTGGGCCGAGGCAGGGTATCTCGCTATAGCACCGGATCTGTTCTGGAGAATCAACGAAGGTACGGACCTGGATGCCGATGTTCAGGAAGAATTTCAGGTCGCCCTCGACTTGATGGGTAAATTTGATCAGGATCAGGGCATAAGAGACATTGAAGCGGCGATTCATTTTGCCCGAGAAGGTGTAAATGGCGGAAAAGTCGGCTGCGTCGGCTATTGCCTGGGCGGTCGACTTGCCTTCATGACGGCAACCAGAACCGATATTAATGCCTCCGTGGGCTATTATGGCGTGGGTATTGATGGCTTGCTCGGTGAGAAAAACGCGATTGCCCATGATGTCATGCTGCATATCCCGACGGCCGATGGTTTTGTCCCTGCTGACGCGCAAGCCGCGATGCATGAAGGGCTTGATGATCACCCCAAGGTGACGCTGCATGATTATGATGGTCTTGATCATGGCTTTGCCGCTGAATTTGGTGCGCGCCGGGATGAAGCAGCGGCAACATTGGCCGACAGCCGCACAATTGAATTTTTCAAGGAGCATTTAGCATGAGCACCCGGGATAATCTAAAAGCCTGGCATGCCCGCATAGCCGATAAAAGCGAGGCGGCCCTTAGCGCCCAACTCGCTGACGATGCCGTATTCCACTCCCCTGTCGTACACACGCCGCAAGCGGGCAAACCCATTGTTATGGCCTATCTGACGGCTGCTGATAGTGTATTGGGCAATGACAGTTTCCGCTATGTACGCGAGATTGTCGACGACGGCGCGAATATGGCCATGTTGGAATTTGAGCTCGAGCTGGACGGGATTCAGGTCAATGGCGTTGATATCATCAACTGGAATGACGATGGCATGATTCAAGACTTTAAAGTCATGGTTCGGCCGCTAAAGGCGATCAACAAAGTCTGGGATGAAATGGGTAAAATGCTGGAGACAATGAAAGGTTAGATGGCCTAGAACAGCGTCATTAAGCCGATCGTCTGTTCATCCCCTATCCAGCCGGTATAAATCATCTTGCCGGCGACATAGATGATTACAGCCAATCCAATATAGGCGATCCACTTATAGCGTTCGATATATTTAGCGATGACATTGGCCGCGAGGCCCATTAGCGCAACAGACAAAAGTAATCCCACAATTAATATGCCGGGATGCTCGCGCGCGGCTCCAGCCACGCCTAAGACATTGTCGAGACTCATCGACACATCGGCGGCTGTGACTGCCCAAACGGCGCCCCAGAAGGTTTTTGTCGACTTTACACCGCTATGTTCATCGCCTTCTATCTCAGGTGAACCAGAAGATTCACCTTCATGGAAGATTTCTCGATAGAAATTCCACGCTACCCATAGCAACAATAGGCCACCAGCAAGAACCAGCCCAACAATCTGCAACAATTGCACCACAATCAACGCAAAGATTATGCGCAACACCAAAGCAGCTCCGATACCAATCAGAATCACTTTCCTGCGCTGATCTGCTGGTAAACCACCTGCCAGCGCGCCGACAACAATCGCGTTATCAGCGGCAAATACCAGATCAATCAGAATGACTTGCCCGAAAGCGGCTAACGCTTCAGGCGTTCCGATATTGGAAAAATCATGGACGATCGCCGCCCACATCTCTGACATGGAACCGAGGCCAACGGGAACTGCTGCGGATAAGATGAAAAAAAGGTCAATCATGAAAAAATCGAATGTCCAAAATAGCTTACGGTCGGCATAGGGTCATAGAAATCATGAAGCAAGGCGCGCCATTGCTCATATTCTGGTGATTTACGGAAACCATCGCGATGGGATTCAACCTTGTCCCATGTGACCAGCAATAGATACTGGTCAGAACTATCTGTCGACGGCCGAACTTCTATTGACTGAAAACCAGGCTGGACCGCGATAAGTGGCCGCGCCTTTTGCATTGCTGCAACAAACTGGTCGGATTGACCTGGTTTTACCTGCAACAAGGCCTGTTCAATAATCATTACTGGCCCCAGTCCCCACTGTGCTCATACTGAGCTTGTCGAAGCATAGACAGAAACACCCTTCGACAGGCTCAGGGTGAGCACACTGTCTTAAGCTTCCTACTGATTCATGCTGTCGAAGAAATCGTCGTTGGCTTTGCTGTCTTTCATCTTGTCGAGCAGGAATTCCATCGCGTCGATCGTACCCATTTGCATAAGGATACGGCGCAGCACCCACATTTTCTTGAGCTTGTCATCGTCGACCAGCAATTCTTCCTTACGCGTACCGGATTTTCCAACATCCAGCGCTGGGAAGATCCGTTTATCGGCAACTTTGCGATCCAGAACGATTTCCGAGTTACCAGTACCTTTAAATTCTTCAAAGATGACCTCGTCCATCCGGCTACCCGTATCGATCAAAGCGGTTGCGATGATGGAAAGCGAGCCGCCTTCCTCAATATTACGCGCAGCACCGAAAAAGCGTTTCGGACGTTGCAGGGCGTTGGCATCCACACCGCCGGTAAGCACCTTACCAGAGCTTGGCACGACCGTATTATAGGCACGGCCAAGACGCGTGATAGAGTCGAGCAAGATAACTACATCATGCTTATGCTCGACCAGACGTTTTGCTTTTTCAATAACCATTTCAGCTACTTGCACGTGGCGTGTCGCGGGTTCATCAAAGGTGGAACTGATCACTTCGCCCTTCACGGAGCGCTGCATATCGGTCACTTCTTCCGGACGCTCATCGATGAGCAACACCAGCAGATAGACTTCCGGATGATTGTCGGTAATCGCTTTGGCAATATTCTGCAGCAGCACCGTTTTACCGGTCCGCGGCGGTGCCACGATCAAGGCACGCTGACCTTTGCCCTGCGGTGAAATAATATCGATGACGCGGGCTGACTTGTCTTTGACCGTGGGGTCAAGACTATCGAGTGTCAGTTTTGAATCCGGGTAAAGCGGTGTGAGGTTATCAAAATTCACCCGGTGACGGACAGCATCAGGCTCGTCAAAGTTGATCGCGGTGAGCTTGGTCAGCGCAAAATAACGCTCGCCATCACGCGGCGCGCGAATTTCGCCTTCAACCGTATCACCGGTACGCAGGCCGAATTTACGGACCTGGTTCGGAGAGACATAAATATCGTCAGGGCCAGCCAGATAATTGGCTTCGGGCGAGCGCAAAAATCCAAATCCGTCGGGCAGCACTTCAATCGTGCCAAGACCCATGATCAATTCGTCCTGATCCGCGAGTTCTTTCAGAATCGCGAACATCAGATCCTGTTTGCGCAGGGTCGATGCGCTTTCAACGCCCAGTTCTTCCGCCATTGAGACGAGACCAGCTGGCGATTTTTCTTTTAATTCTTTTAAATGCATGGAGGTTTATCCAGATAAATTGGGAAGTTATGTTTGTTTTTGCATGTGTGCAGCGTGTGCGCCGTGAAATTTTCACATGAAAGATCGCCCGGACGGGCTTTGGCATTCAATTACGCTTGCTGGACGACCATGTCAAATGTAGATTGATCTTGTTTATTGGGAGTAAGGCTATTGTCAACTGCACCGCAATATAAATTCGGCTTTACCCACCAGTATCAATCTACTGCTCCGAATCTGCTAGATTACATGACATGGGGTGGGCAGTCATTTCTGCTGATTGTTATGATCGGTATTTTCTTTTTCCATATAGCTTCAAAAAGAAAAGAAGTTCTGAAAAAGCCAGAAAGAAATGATTTTTCGCTTTATACTCTAAAGTATATATCAGTTTTTTCTACCCTCTATGGATTCTCTATTTTTCTCTATTCCACCAAACAAATATTATTAAAAATAGGTGTCGCTGGAGCAAACTTTGGTGCTGCAGCAGGTCCACTTTCTTATGCTCTCACTCCGCTCCTTTTTGGTTTTTTCAACGCAACCTTAGGTTTTTTGTTCTACTTTTTTGCCAGATGGAGAATTCTTCGAGCGCTTGAATCGCACAAAAGCTAAAACGGTTTCACAATCACCAAAATCACGATGATTGCAGCGGTTATCCCCGGCACTTCATTGACCAGCCGCAGTTTTTTATCGGTCATCGTCCGTTCGCCGCGGGCCAGCTTTTTCGTATAGCCCATCATCCAGCCATGATAGCCGGATAGCAACAGCACGACCAATAGCTTGGCGTGAAACCAGCCTTGGCTAAACGCGCCAATATCATAAGCGAGAAACAATCCCAGAACCCAGACGATGATCAGCGACGGGTTGAGGATGATCTTGCGCAGCTTTGCCTCGCGCTCAATCCATTTGCCGTCTTCTTCCGACCCGACAGCCGATTCCTGATGATAAACAAAGAAACGCGGCATCATGAACAGTCCCGCCATCCAGAAGATGACAAAGATGATATGAGCCGCTTTTAACCAGAGATAGAGCATGGATATAATTTCATTCATTGCCGGACGAGTGTAAGCAGCTTTTCAACATGTTCAATGGGCGTGTCCGGTAAAATCCCGTGACCCAGATTGAAAATATGCGGACGATCTTCAAAGACTTGCAAGATATGGCGCACCGATTTTTCCAGCGCGTCCCCGCCCGCAATCAAGGCCAGAGGATCAAGATTACCTTGCAAAGGCAGGTCTGCCGGCAAGTTCTTATGCGCCCAGACAGGATCGACGGTTTCATCCAACCCAATGGCGTCGGCCCCTGTTTCATTCGCATAAGCGACCAATTTGGCGCCCGCGCCTTTGGGGAAACCGATAATCGGCAGGTTCGGATGAACCACTTTTAACCGCGAAATAATTTCGGCATTTGGTGCAATCACCCATTTTTCAAATTGCGCAGGGGACAGCGTCCCTGCCCAGCTGTCAAAAAGCTGCACCGCATCAACGCCCGCTTCTATCTGGCCCAGCAGATATTCGACGGTATTTTCGATAATCGCGTTAATCAGTTCTGAAAAAGCCACTTCGTCATTATAGGCGTAGCGCCGGGTCACAGCCTGATCCTTGCTGCCTTGCCCATGGGTCATATAAGTTGCGACAGTCCAGGGGCTTCCTGCAAAGCCCATGAAGGTGGTTTTGTCGTCGAGCTGCTCTGCTACCCGGCGCACCGTGGCATAAATAGCCTCAAAATGCTCTGGGGCAGCCTCTAGAGACGATAAAGCCGCGTCGACTAGCCTTGGTGCAAGCCGGGGTCCTTCTCCTGTCTCAAACCATAGTTTTTGACCCATGGCATGCGGCACGATTAATATGTCAGAAAACAGGATCGCACCATCAAAGGCAAAACGCTTAATCGGTTGCAAAGTGACTTTGGCGGCCGCTTCGGCATCATAGCAAAGTTCCAGAAAACCGCCTTTTTGCGCGCGTAACTCACGGTATTCTGGCAAATAGCGTCCTGCTTGGCGCATGAGCCAGACCGGAGTCTCGGCTACTTTCTTGCCATGCAGTGTGTTGAGCAAAATTTTCGGAGAGTCGATAGCGTCAGGCATGAGATAAGGGTCACCCAATATAATAATATAGTATATTTATAGAATCTTGTTGATGATGATAGAGCGTGGATAGAGGCGGTAACGTGGCAGTGTCGAGATTACAAACAGATTGACAGATGGCTGTTAACGGAAAATTTACCGATTCCCAAATTTCATCCCCACTATCCACAATCTGTGGATGAAAGTTTCAAAACTGGGCTGACTGTGGATAGAAATTGGGATGATGGGGATGAAAAAGACGGGCCTAAATATCCCGCATTCATCCCTTGCTTTATCCACAATGAAATCACAGGGTTGCGGGCATGAATCGTTTGCATCTTCATATGTTATCGGACTCCACTGGCGAGACGCTGGAGAATATCGCAAAAGCCGCGCTGGCGCAATTTGATGGTGTCGAAATCATCAAGCATTTCTGGCCGATGGTGCGTTCTGAGACTCATCTCAACCGGATATTGGTAGAGGTAGCGGATAATCCCGGCCTGGTGATCTTCACATTGGTCAACAGTGATATCCGAGCGCGGTTGGAACGCGAATGCCGCCATTTGGGGCTACCGGTTGTACCCGCGCTCGACACGGTAACCGACGCGCTGTCCAATATGCTTGGTCAGGAAGCCAAGGCGCGACCGGGCCGCCAGCATATATTGGATGCGGCCTATTTTGAGCGGGTTGAGGCGATCCAGTTCACCATTGCCCATGATGACGGTATCGGCTGGGAAAATTGGGAAGAGGCGGATATTGTTCTGGCGGGTGTCTCACGGACTTCCAAAACACCAACGTCCATTTATCTGGCCAATCGCGGCTATAAAACGGCGAACATCCCAATAGTTCCGGAATCACCGCCACCCCAATCCCTATTTCATCTGAAAAACCCGCTAGTCGTTGGTTTGATCACAGGGGCTAGCCGATTGGTGCAAGTGCGCCGCAACCGCTTATTATCGCTCAATCAAGCGCCCGAAACCGACTATGTCGATGAAGAAAAGGTCAAGGCCGAAACCCAATATGCCCGGCGGATGTTTGCCGACAATGGCTGGCCGATGATCGATGTGACGCGGCGTTCGATTGAGGAATCTGCGGCGGCTATCATTAATTTTTATAATGAGCGCCATACGGAACAGCAGGGTGTTGCTGATGAGTGATGATGTACCCGAGCCAATGCTAATATTGGCCTCCAAGAGCAAAGCGCGGCGCGCGATGCTCGAAGCGGCGGGCGTATTGATTGAGGCGCTAGCGCCCAATGTGGATGAAGAAGCATTGAAAGAAGGGTTGCAGGCCGATGGCGTGACCGCGCGCAATTTGGCCGATGCGCTAGCGGAAGCCAAAGCCGTGCGATTGTCTCGGCGCATCGGGCCTGCGCTTGTCCTGGGCGGGGATCAGGTTCTCGCGTTGGAAGATGGATCGATGCTCGACAAGCCGAAGGACCGCGATGACGCCAAAGCCCATTTGCGTTTGCTCTCCGGCAAGAAGCATAAATTATTCAGCGCGGCGGTGATCGCGGATCAAGGCTCACCGGTCTGGCGGCATATTGATATCGCGACTTTGACCATGCGGACCTTGAGTGATGCTTTTATCGATAGCTATGTCGATGCGGAATGGGATAATATCCGCCATTGTGTCGGCTGCTACGAGATTGAAGGCCGCGGCGCGCAGCTATTTTCAGACATTAAAGGGAGTCAGTTTACGATCATGGGTCTGCCGCTAATCCATTTGCTTGACTATCTGCGTGTCCGCGGTGTTATGCCGTCATGACCGAAACTCTCCCTTATGCAGAAGTTATTGGCGACCCGATTGCGCACAGCAAATCGCCGATCATTCATAATTTCTGGCTCGAAAAACTCGGGATCAAAGCCGATTATAAGATGTTCCACGTGAAACCGGACGAATTGGCAGATTATATCGCTAACCGCCGCGATGATAGCAATTGGCAGGGCTGCAATGTTACCATTCCGCATAAGCTGGCGGTGATGGACCATGTGTCCGATCCCGGCGATGTGCGGGCGTCTATTGGTGCAATGAACACGATTGCCCGGACAGAAAATGGGGACCTTTTTGGCACGAATACCGATGCTGGCGGTTTTTTTGCGCCCATTGCCGATGTTCCGCTCAGCGGTCAGGACGTTATTGTCATCGGGGCTGGTGGCGCGGCACAGGCGGTGTTATTTGCCCTGTCCCGTATTGATGTTGGTTCTGTCACGATCATCAACCGCAATGTCTTAAAGGCTTCGGCCTTGTTAATGCGCTTTGGTCTTAAAGGACAGGCTTTGGAACATGGATCAGCTTTGCCGCCTGCGCGATTGCTCGTGAACGCCAGCGCGCTGGGCATGAAAGGACAGGATGAGCTGGTCGTCGACCTCAGCAGCTTGCCCGATGACGCGATTGTCTATGACCTTGTCTATGTCCCCATTAAAACCCAATTGCTTAAAGCTGCAAAGGCACGGGGTCTTGAGACCATCGATGGCGTGTCGATGTTGATCGGGCAGGCAGCGGTCGCTTTTGAAATTTTCTTTGGTCAAGCCCCGCCATTGGAACATGATGAAGAATTGAGAAAGCTGCTTCTCACATGACCAAACCGATGATCATTGGTCTCACCGGCTCTATCGGCATGGGCAAATCGACCGTCGCTCAGATGTTTGCCGATGAAGGTGTGCCGATTTTCGATGCCGATGCCGCAGTTCATATCCTGCAGGGCCCTGGCGGCGCTCTAGTTGAAGAAATTGAGGCTTTGTTCCCGGGTACAACCGATGAAAATGGTGTCGACCGTCAGAAACTGGGTCCAGCGGTGTTAGGTAATCCGGACGCGTTAAAACAGCTTGAGGCTGTGATTCACCCGGCAGTTGGAATGATGCGGCTGAAATTTCTGGACGAGAATCAAAATGCACCGATGATTCTCTTCGATATCCCGCTCCTCTTTGAGAAAAGCGACGCTGACGGCATCGATCATGTCATTGTGGTGTCAGCTTCAGAAGCAGATCAACGGGAACGGGTTTTGCGCCGCCCCGGTATGATGCCAGACAAATTTGAGAAGATTAAGTCCCTGCAAATGCCGGACGAAGAAAAGCGCAAACGGGCCGATTTTATCATCAATACATCGCAGCCTTTGGAAGAAACACGGGAGCAGGTGCGAAATACTATAGAAAAATTGAAAGCTTCCCTTGCGTAACCGGAAATTGAGTCCGATATTGGGCTTATGCGAGAGATAATTTTCGATACTGAAACCACCGGATTCGACCCCCAGAGCGGCGACCGGATGGTTGAAATAGGC
This sequence comes from uncultured Sphingomonadaceae bacterium, assembly GCA_947489315.1. GTDB lineage: Bacteria > Pseudomonadota > Alphaproteobacteria > Sphingomonadales > Sphingomonadaceae > Parasphingorhabdus. The sequence continues at coordinate 40,090 of CANLCX010000004.1, read as the reverse complement.
TGTATTGAAATGATTGACCGGATCGAAACCGGCAACAGCTTCCACTGCTATTATAATCCGCAGCGTCCGATGCCCAAAGCAGCGGAACAAGTACACGGCCTATCGGATATGTTCCTATCCGATAAAAAGCTTTTCGCTAGCGGTGCCGATGAGTTGCTCGAATTTCTCGGTGACGCCAACCTGGTCGCGCACAATGCGCAATTTGATTTTAATTTCCTCAATGCCGAGCTGGTCTTGTGCGGAAAAACCCCCATTTCCCAGTTTAGAATGATTGATACGCTAGCGATCGCAAAGGTTAAACATCCTGGCGCCAAATTGTCGCTCGATGCGCTGTGTAGCCGTTATGGCATTGACCGCAGCCACCGCGTCAAACATGGCGCACTACTGGATGCCGAGTTGCTCACACAGCTTTACATCGAGCTAACCGGCGGACGTCAAATCGGTCTTGGTCTGGCGGATGACAAGCTATCCGAATCCGAGAACCAGCGCCAACCCTCGAGTAAAGAGGCGGCTTTGCGCCGCCAGTTTATTGCGCCGCGTCCGCACAGTGCCAGTGCCGACGAACTTGCCCGCCACGCCGCTTTTTTGGAGGGAATAAAAGACCCACTCTGGGCCGATATTTAAGTCTATTTTTTGCCGCGTAACCATAATGGAGAAATAATATGGAAATTCGTGTTTCAGGACATCAAGTGAACACTGGCGATGCGCTTCAGACCCACGTTGATGATCGAATGAATGCGATAGCGGACAAATATTTTCCGAAAGCCATTTCGACGCACGCAACCATTAGCAAAGCGCCTCACAATCATTTTCAGTGCGATATTGTATCGCACATCATGACAGGCCTGATGCTGAAATCAGAAGCACGGGCGGGCGATGCGCATCAGGCGTTTGAACAAGCGGCGGACAAGATTGAAAAACAGCTGCGCCGCTATATGCGCCGTCTCAACGACCATCATGTGCAAGCGCAATATGCCGCCAAGCAGGAAGAAGCGGCCTATCGTGTGTTTGAGTCGGACGATGATGAGGTTGAGCCGGAAACCCATTCTGAGGCACCTCCGATTATTGCTGAAACCAGCACGGATATTCCCGAGGCCAGTGTGTCGGATGCTGTGATGATGATGGATTTGCGTAATACCAGCGCGCTATTGTTTAAAAATGCTGGAACTGGATCGCATAATATGGTTTATCGCCGTTCAGACGGCACTATTGGTTGGGTTGAACCACAGTAGCAGCGCCATGTTTCGCTTTTAAATCCCCCTAATAGCCGTGTTTTTGGCTCGTTTTTGGCGGAACATATTTGTGATCAACGGCATCTCGGGGAGGCAGTTTGTCCGCCATGATGTTTTGCGTAGTAACAAGTTCGGGCCTCTGGCCTGTGAGGATATAATGGAATATTTATCAGTTCATATCGATGCGGCTGCAATTTTGGCGAGTGCAACCGCTCTATCCAAGCAAGAAATTTTTGCGGCACTGGCTGAAAAAGCAGCGCATAGCTATGGTCTTGATGCAGAGCTTGTGCTGAATCGATTAAATGATCGGGAAACCTTGGGGTCCACAGGATTTGGTGGCTCGGTTGCAATACCGCACGCGCGCATCAAACAGTTAGACCATAGCGTCGGTCTTTTCATTCGTCTCGCGTACCCTGTCGCATTTGATGCGCATGATGGCCAGGACGTTGATCTGGTCTTTGGATTGCTATCGCCGGAACAGGGTAGTGCCGACCATCTGAAGGCCCTTGCCGAAGTGTCACGGTTCCTGCGAAACGAGTCGACCGTATCGAAATTGCGGGGCGCTGGTTCGGAAGATGCCCTTTATGTCTTGCTGACCGGCCAACAGGGCCAACAAGCGGCTTGAACATGGTATCAGGGACCGATTCAGAGCAGGAAGCCGATGGATCGCATGAACATTTTCGTGCTTTGGAGCGGCTCTACAAAGAAGCGCCCATCAACAAATTGTTCGAATCCGATCTAGATATTCCCGAACGCGGCTTCGCACGGATTACATTTGCGGTCGATGAGCGGCATTATCACGCAGCTGGCGCTGTACACGGTACCAGCTATTTCAAAATGCTCGATGATGCGGCCTTTTATGCAGCCAATAGCTTGGTTTCGGACCGGTTTTTGCTGACCACAGCCTTCAACTTGCTCTTCACCCGGCCGCTAAAGTCCAGCACGGTGACGGCAGAGGGACGCTGGGTTAGCGGGAAAAGACGGGTTTTTGTCGCCGATTCCCGGCTCATCGACGAAGAGGGTGAAGAAATTGCCCGGGGCACCGGAACATTTATGCGTTCTCATATCCCGCTCGCATCGCTTCCCGGCTATAAGCAGGATATATGATCGAGCCGCGACTGTCTGCCGAGATGACGGTCCAATCCTTATTACGAAAAGTGAATCAGGATGGTGGCTTTGGAGTCGTCATTCACAAAGGCGACCTGATTGCCGGTGCGATCCTGATAATATGTCTTGAAAAGGGTAAAGATCCGCGCCTTCTAGAGAAAATGCCCAGTTTCGAGGGCCCTTCGACCTGGCAGGTTACTTGGCCACAAGATACTGAAAAACAACAAGATTTAGATGAATATTTGAAACGTAGAACCAGCTTTGACCCCGATTTATGGTTAATTGAACTGGACATCCCGGATGCGGAACGGCTCATCGCTCAAATGACCTGATTTCTTGACTTTGTTGCACTGCACCCTATTTCGCGATCAACTTTGAAGCGAAGGTTGTTCCGAGGGATTGTCCACATGGACGCGGAATAAACACGCAGACGGAGGGAACAGGGATAAGCTGTTGGTTGGTTTTTAAGCTTATTTGCGCTGGCTTCGGCTGGCACTCGACTCGCCGCATAAAATATTAGGTTTATGAGCAAAATTTTTAAAGCTGCAAGCGTCGCTTCGCTTGCATTTTCTGCGGTCGCCGCTCTTGCAGTGACCGATGCATCATTCGCATTGGAAGCCAATGATGAGACACCAGAAACCGAAATTGTCATTGATCCAGCTATGTTGGAAGCTGATGATGAAGCCGCTCCCGTAATTTTCGGGGAGCCGCAGGAAGTGGTTTCTGTAATTCCTCAAGATGTGATCGACGCAGATAAGCGCGCTAATGAAGAGCGGGCCTCTACCGAAACCGTTGATTTTAACGATACAGGCGCTGGTTCGCTACGTGAACTGGTGAAACAGCAGACAGTTGACGGTTCCCTGAGCAAAGAAATGCAGTGCCTTGCTGGTACTGTCTATTTTGAATCCAAAGGCGAAACACTAGCCGGTCAGCTTGCCGTAGCGCGGGTTGTCATGGCGCGGGCCGCGTCCTCGCGTTTCCCGAACAGTCTTTGCGGTGTAGTTTACCAGCGCAAGCAGTTTTCCTTCATTCGGGGTGGTAAAATGCCGCGGATTGACAAAGGGCATCGTCATTGGCGCAATGCCGTCGCAATTTCAAAAATTGCGATGAATGACGGTTGGAAAAGCCCCGTCGAAGGCGCTTTGTTTTTCCATGCCCGCTATGTATCGCCGGGCTGGCGGCTCCAACGGATGGCGACGATCGATAATCATATCTTCTATCGCTGATTTTGAACATCAAGAGATTTTATAAAGGCTCCCGTTCGGGGGCCTTTATTTTTGGCAGCTCAGGTTTTGCTCGAAGGCGCCGCCGCTCTTTCCTACAGGTGTCGTTATGTGATAATTGGGCGGTCGCTCTTTCTCATATTTGAATAATATTTGCCGAACTGGTGCAGGGTCAAAACTCTCGAATCATCTGGCGTTATAAGCTGTGATTTGTGTGAACTTTGGATTGGCCTCGCGGTTCCTTGGCGTGGACGCAAGTGGACATAGGCGTTTTGGCTCGTCAGCGACGACCCTGTGCAACGCGCCAAAAGGACTGTGTACAGGTTGTCAACTTCGCACCGGATCATGTCCGGAAAAGACAAGCGGCTTTATTTTGTTCTTTTTATGTTCTACTCTCCCGTCATGATGATAGAACCTAGCGATTCGCCTTTGGCCACCCCTGCTTTGATTGCCAACGCCGATCAGCAGGAGGAACATTTGACTCCTTTGACTGGCGCGGCCGCAGTGGCTCGCGGTGTGGCGCGCTTATTTTCGCGACATGACATCATGGTCCTTTCCGAAGTCAGCCTGCCCAATAAACGACGGGCAGACCTGATGGGCGTAGATGCCAAGGGGCAGATCGTAATTGTCGAAATAAAGGTCGCACGCGGAGATTTGTTGGGCGACAATAAGTGGATGGAATATCTTGATTATTGCGACCGCTTTTATTGGGCGGTCCCTGGTGAACTGGATGTCTCGCCACTTAATCGCCCGGATTTCTTACCCGAAAGGTCCGGATTGATCATCGCGGATGCTTATGATGCAGAAATGATCCGGCCGGCCGCGACCCATGCTCTAGCGCCAGCACGGCGCAAGGCCGAGACGATGAGGCTCGCGCGGCGGTCGATGTTGCGGCTGTCTGCGGTCAACGGCTGGATTGACCCGGAGGCACGAGAATTTTACTGAACGAAAATATGTTGGATGGGTGACTTAACCTTCTGGTCCAAAAAACTTACCTTCGGCTTTCGGTTTTTTTTCCGCATCTGCTTTTTCAATTTCGTTCAATATCGCAGCAGCGCGCCGATCTCGTGTGGCATAATCGCGAGCGGAAAGCCCTGCCAACGTGTCGGGGCGGTCGGGGTCTGCACCGCTTTTCAATAGCAGCCGTGTCATTTCCGAATCGCGCAGTTGCACGGCGCGGATCAAGGCTGTCTCACCCTGATTATTGGTCTGATTAACATCCGCTTTTTTCGCGAGCAACACTCTGGCCCCTTCCACGAAACGCAATTGCGTCGCGAGCATCAGCGGCGTGTTGCCCTGCTTGTCGCGGAGATTAGGGTTGGCACCCTTTTGCAACAAAAAGCCGGTCCAGGTGGCATCACGGCGGGCGACCACGATGTGCAAGGCTGTCTCGCCAGTTGAAATATCCCGGGTGTTGACGATCACAGTACCTGGTTGATTCAAAAATTTGGTGGCTTCGGTCCCGTCACGGTCTTTCACCGCTTTCAGGAAATTATAGCTGCTGGAAAATTGGGCTGTAGCCACAGCAGGAAGCGCCAGAGAACACACGACCATGAGGCTAAGGAAAAAACGCCCAATGCTGCTTTTCCCTTTATGTGGATCATTCGACCGTGAAATTTTACTGCTACCCCAAAACATAAATATTGCCCTATCCAGATTTGACGGCCCAATTGTCATCTGCCAATAGATTCCGTCAATTATCGGTTGAATATTATCCCCTAGCAGACCATGTCTGGCCGCATGATGAACAAATTCCTATCCGCTATCTCTGCGGTTCTTGTAATGGCGCTGTTGCCGGCCTGCAACCCGGCTTCTTCAGATAATGTCGAAGAAGAAGCGCCGCTTGCTGGCGCAAAAATTGGCGGCAGTTTTACGCTGACCAATCAGGATGGTGGGAAAAGCTCTGACACGGATTTTGCTGGTAAATATCGGATCATCTATTTTGGTTTTACCTACTGCCCTGATGTTTGTCCGATAGATCTCGCGAATTTGATGAATGGGCTTACGCTCGCGGAAAAGGAAGATCCGGCGCTAGCGGAGAAGATCCAGCCGATATTCATTTCCATTGATCCGGAGCGCGATCGGCCGGAACAGCTCAAGCAATATACCGATAATTTCCACCCACGGTTGATCGGACTAACCGGAAGCGTTGATGAAATTGCAGCGGTCGCGAAGAAATATCTGATCATTTATAATAAACGCGAAAGCCCAGGTTTTAGCGAATATCTAGTGGACCACAGCCGGCAAGGTTATTTGTTCGGACCGGATGGTGAGCCGATTGCCCTCCTTCCCTTTGATGGTACACCGCAACAGGTGGCGGATGAAATCAAGCGGTGGACACGATAGCCGATTCTCCTCCTTTTTGGGAACAGCCGCTTGATAAGCTGGACCGCGGACAATGGGAGGCCTTGTGCGATGGATGTGGAAAATGCTGTTTGCTCAAAGCCGAAGATGAGGATGATGGTCAGATTTATATGACCAATATTGCTTGCAAGTTGCTGGATACGCAAACTGCCCAGTGCAGCGACTATCGCCGCCGCCGCTATTATGTACCGGATTGTGTGCGATTGACCCGCGGTAAGCTCGAAACTTTCACCTGGTTACCTGACAGCTGTGCATATAAGATGCGGGCACGGGACCTGCCGCTCCCAGAATGGCATTATCTGATTTCTGGTGATCGTGAGACCATTCACAACACGGGAAATTCCATTCGCGGAAAGGTTATTACGGAGGTGGAAGCTGGGCCGATTGAACAGCATATTCTCGATGAGCCGCTCTAACTCGCGATCCGTTCCGGTGGAACAGGACGAATTAGAAATCGAGCTCGAGGGGCGTTTCTATCCCTTGCGCGTTCGTAAATTGGTGCAGTCGCGTTCGATCGCTGTCTCGGCTGATACAGTGAAAGGCGAGGTTCGGCTGACCATGCCTCGCTATGCCGATACCGCACAGGCGCTGCGTTTTGCCCAGTCTAAATCCGATTGGCTCGCAGCCCACTTTGCCGATGCGCTGCCGCCGGTTCCGATCATCAACGGTACCGAATTGGCGTTTGCTGGCCAAAGCCATTTCGTTCGCTGGTCCAGTGAATTCAGTCGAAAGCCATTGAAAAAAGACGATGAAATCCAAGTTGGCGGCCCGGAAGAACGCGTTGAAGCCCGTGTATTAGACTGGATGAAAGACCAAGCACGGACCATTTATAGCGATGATCTAGCTTATTATTGCGAGCGGGCTGACACAGAACTACCAACGCTATCCGTGGGTGATGCCCGTCGCCGCTGGGGCAGCTGTTCCGGGCGCAAAGCGATACGATTAAACTGGCGGCTGGTTATGGCCCCGCCGATGGTACGCCGTTCTGTGGTCGCGCATGAAGTTGCTCATTTGCGTCATATGAACCACAGCCCATCGTTCTACGCTTTGCTGGATGCCATATTCGAGGGTGAACGACGCGACGCCGATCACTGGCTCAAAAAGCATGGATCTGCCCTGCACCTCATTGGCGCACCGGCCCGCGAAGCATAAGCAGCCGCGAGTAGGTTGGTTATCTATTCTTCTGCTGGTTTTGGCAAAATAGACACAGGCGCATTCGGCCTTGCCGGTTCGGACGGTTCATCTGCGGGCGGTATATTCTGATTTTGCGCCGGTTTCTTCGGCGCATCTTCTTCGCCTCTGCCCAACACGGAATCAATCCACCCCTGATCCAGTTGCGGCGGACCGTCTTCGGCTTGACCGCCTTCCAGATCATATTCCAGTCCCTCACCGGATTCGATCGGCATGCCATTTTCGTCGACATAGATCCCGTCTTCCGGTGCGCCGTATAATTCTTGGTCATCTGGCTCCAGCTGCCAGTCAGGCAAGACCAGGTCGGTTTCAAATTTCTCGACTTTCCGTTTCGCGACAGCAACCTTCATAAAGGCAGCAAAGGCAGCGGCTGGCGCTCGCCCGCCTTGTAGACCACGCACGGCTTTGGCATCATCGCGGCCCATCCAAACGCCGGTCGTCAGGCCGCTCGAAAAGCCTAGAAACCATCCGTCCTTGTTGCTGCTAGTTGTTCCCGTCTTACCTGCCACCGGACGGCCAATTTGTGCTGCTCTGCCGGTACCGGTATTAACGGCCGTCTGCATGAGGTCGGTAATACCGGCGGCCACCCATGGATCGACCAGAACGCGGCTGCCGTCAAATTTGCTCTTGTAAAGGACATCGCCTTTGATGGTGGTCACTTTGGTGATCGCATAGGGCGTAATCGCGATGCCTTTGGCATTGACGGACGCAAATGCCCGGGTCATTTCGAGCAACCGCACATCAGATGTGCCGAGCACCATTGAAGGATAGACGTCAATCGGGGTGCTGATACCAAACCGTCGGGCCATATTGGCTACCGTTGATGTGCCGATGTCATTGCCAATGGCAGCAGCGACGGTATTCTTGGAATAAGCGAAGGCGCTGCGCAGGCTAATATCACCAGCATAATTGCCCCCACTATTGCGCGGTTGCCAGTCGCCTATCTGGATAGGTTGGTCCGTCACGATGTCATTGGGTGAGTAACCAGCTTCGAGCGCCGCCATATAGACGAATATTTTCCACGCGGATCCGGGTTGCCGCACGGCCTGGGTTGCGCGGTTATAATTGGAGGTGACATAATCGGTGCCACCGACCATTGCCCGCACGGCTCCGTCGCGATCTATCGCGACTAGTGCGCCCTGTACGCCCCCGGGAACACCGGTTTGGATGGCACTGGTCGCGGCCCTCTGCATACCCAGATCCAATGTGGTCCACACTTCAATGGGTTCCACCGTCTCGTCAATCAGGAGGTCCAGTTGCGGCAAGGCCCAATCAGTGAAATAGCGCACGCTATTTTGCCTTGGTTCGGGTGCCATCTCGACCGCTGTTGGCTTGGTTTCGGCTGCTTGGGCTGCGGTTATCGCGCCGGCATCTTGCATGACCCGCAGCACAACGGTTGCGCGGTCGATTGCGGCTTGCGCATCGGCCGTTGGGGAATAGCGTGATGGTGCCTTGACCAATCCGGCGATGATCGCTGCCTCCGCTAGACTCAGTTCGGTCGCGCTATGGGCAAAAAACCGGCGAGACGCTGCGTCAATTCCGTAAGCGCCGCCGCCATAATAAACCTTGTTGAGATAAAGTTCCAAAATCTGTTCTTTGGAAAATTTGCGTTCGATGGCCAGCGCCAGCATGATCTCGCGGCCTTTACGGCCAAAGGTCCGGCTGTTGTTGAGGAAGATATTGCGGGCTAACTGCTGGGTAATGGTCGAGCCGCCTTGCGCCCAGCGCCCGCGTTCCATTCGCACTTTGATGGAGCGCGCAATCCCGATCGGGTCGACACCCAAATGGCTCTCATAGCGCCGGTCTTCAACGGCCACCATGGCGTCAATCATCACTTGGGGAATATCTTCATATTCCAGCCATTGGCCATAGCTCGGTCCCATGGAAAAAAGCTCGCGTCCGCTGACGTCAAGCACACGGATCATCTGGCCATTGGGGGAAGATTTTAGATCTTCATATCCCGGTAAAGACGACCGGATAACTGTAACTGCGACAACAAGCGCGATAAAGCCGAGCAGTCCAACGACCAAACCGGCTTTGACTATCCGGAAAAACCATTTGCGAACCGGTCCCGGTTGTTTGCTGCGTTTTTTGCCCCGCGCCATATCATCCCATTCACTATACGCTTAACTATATGCGTTTTTAGCGTGTTGTCGTCTTACTGCATGCTGAACGATGCAGGACAGTAAAATCTGCGCAAAGCTTGTCGAAGGCTTATCAGGCCTCTTTTGGTTCGAATTCCATCGCGGCGCTGTTCATGCAATAGCGCAGACCATTTGCGGCTGGGCCGTCTGGGAAAACATGGCCCAAATGACCGTCACAGCCGGTACAGCGCACTTCAACCCGGCGCATACCGTGGCTCAAATCTTCGATTTCGGTTACCGCTTCTGCCTCAGATGGTTCGGTAAAGCTTGGCCAGCCGCAACCGCTGTCAAATTTCTTTGTCGCATCGAATAATTTGGTGCCGCATCCCGCGCAAAAAAACGCGCCATCGCGTTTTTCGGCATTGAGCTCGCCGGTAAAGGCGCGTTCGGTTCCGGCCTCGCGCAGGACATGATATTGTTCGGGAGAGAGTTTTTCGCGCCATTCATCCGCGCTGAGCGTAATTTTTTCCATGACTTTAAAATGGGGAGAAAAGGGGCTGGCGTCAAGCCATGCTTCGGCGAAGTTGACAACCTGCATACTGTCCTTTTGAGGCATTACAACAGCCCGCCGCTGACGAGTCAAAACTCTTATGCCCACACCAAGGAACCACTAATCCAATCCAAAGTTCACACAAATCACAGCCTATAGCGCCGGAACGTTTGACATTTTCGGCCAAAATAAGCGCCTGTAGAGGATATTCCAAATTGAGAAAGAGCCGAACCCATAATATCATAGTGGTGCCCATGTAGGAAAGCCGGATATCTGCGCTGTTCCTAGATGCTATCACAAAATATTAACCATTTTTTCAGAGCTTTGCTGCAAGATAGAGCCGTGGTGATGATATGCGTAAAATACCGGCCGGTTTCTCTGGCCCTGCTTGGCTTGTTGCTGTGCTGGACGGTCATTCAACCGGAAAGCGCGGTGGCACAGTGCCGTCTTTGTGCTTCTGAACCGGTCGTTACATCGTCTGGCAGTGCATCGGCACAGACCGAGACGCCGCTGAATATTGAAATCACCGCTAATCTGGATTTTTCCCGACTGGCATTGCTCAATCGGGCCGGCGGTGAGGTGGATCTCGATCCGCAATCAGGACAGCGTCGGTTCAGCGGTGGCATCACCGATCTGGGCGGCCTATCTCTCCACGGCGAAGGCCGCTTGACCGGCGCGCCCGGGCGATTGGTCCGCGTCCAGCTGCCGGAACGGATCACATTAAGCGCGCCCAATGGATCAACCGCAGAGCTGGTTAAGCTCGACACGGATTTACCCGCACAGGCTCGGCTGGACCGCGATGGACGGCTGACTTTTTCCTTTGGCGGCCGGTTGCGCGTAAACGGCAATGCCAGTGGCCAGTTTCGAGGCCGAATAGCGATTACTGCCGACTACGAATAAGCAGCGTCAGCGCAGGCGGGCAGCTTTTCTGGCGATGGTCAATAATTCCTGTTCAACCAGCACATGGTTCGGCTGACCGCTGCTTTTCAAAGCAATCTCCAGTGCCAGTATCCGCTCAATTAACCGCTCGATATGGGGCGATGACCAGATATTAAGTTGCCGCGAAAAATTGTCGCGATCCTTCCAAAATACGCTGGGATGGTTGACCAGTTTGCCGATTCCGGCGCCTTGATCAACTTTTGTGCGAAGTTCTGCGAGTTTTGTCAGGTGGCGGAGCATCAATCGGATCAATCCTACTTCGCTAAAGCCAGTGGTGCTGACCGCGGCTAGTTCCTGACACAGCTTTTTAGTATCGCCGCTGATTGCCGCGTTGATCAATAGTCCGAGATCTTCTTCGTCATTTTCTGCGCCCAGCAAAGCTAGCAATTCTGTCTCGGCCTCTTGCGGACTATCCGGCGTTGCATCCAGATAAAGCGCGATTTTTTCGACTTCGAGTCTGGCCAGAACCAGATCATTGCTGGTTAGTGCAGCAATGGCGGCTGCCATATCGCGCGACATCTGCACGCCTTCTGCCCGTGCCATGCCGGATATGGCCGCGACTGCGTCGCCTTGCGAAGTCTCATAACAGGTGGCAATTAATGCGTCGGGAGCGGCGGCAATCTTTTTTGCCAAGGCGGTCTTGTCCGCCATGCCCGCTGCGACGATGAAGACCGGATCGCCCTTGGTTTCGCTTTCCAGCAGATTCTCTATTGACGCGGTTGCGCGCACCGCTTCGCCGCTATTGAGGCGAACCATGATGAATCTTTTGTCCCCGAACAGGGAAGCCGATGTGGCCTCGTCGTTCAGTCGGGCTGCGCTCTCGGTTAGGTCGGATATGGTGAGGTCGACTCGTTCTGCTGATGCTGCAAGCGGGGCTGCCAGTTCATTGGCCAAAGCCTGACAGCGTGTCGCATTAGGGCCGCATAGGATAGCAAGGCGAATGGCATCGGGTGCCGCGTGAAAGCGGCGGACGATTTCATTGTCTTTGACTTTCACGGCTTTATTCTCATGCCGCTACCACTAGTTTCCGCTGTCGCTCGCCTGCTCGCGGGCAAAGAGAGAGAGCCTTTTGACAATCTGATCGGCGACCCGTGTGGATAGGTTTTCCAGCGCTGTTTCTTCCGCCGCGACAGTGGCATATTCTGAAGAGACCACGTCAATACCAGCGTCGGAGCCAGCGGTGGCATCCAATACAACTTTGCTGTCGGACAGGCGCACCAGTTGATAGCGTGCGCGTAAGGTCCGGCGTTCGCGGGTGATACGGTCATTGCTGCGCACACCAAAGCCGGCAATCTTATCATCCAGCTCGATAATCAGGCGATATTTGGCTTCGCTGCCTTCAAATGTGGAGAGTTGGTCATTCAGCGCATTGCGCATCAGCCAGCCTGCCTTGCCCTCAATCGGTTCGACTGCGACATTGCCCAACTGAGTCGCAACTACGCCGTTGGTGCCTCCGGAATATAGCGGTTGCAGGCCGCAAGAAGCAAGAAGAGCACTAGCGACAACAAGTGCGGAGATTTTGCGCATCAGTTTCATATAACGATGTTCACCAATCGGTCGGGCACGACGATCACCTTCTTTATGTCCGCTCCATCAATGGTACGCTGCACTTTCTCGGAGCCAAGTGCAAGTTCCTCCAAGACGGATTTGTCGCTGCCCTTGGCCACGGTAATCGTATCGCGCAGCTTGCCGCGGACCTGAATCGCTATGGTGACCTCATCCTCGACCAGCAGGCTTTCGTCCACATCCGGCCATGGCGCGTTGGCGACCAAATCGCTTTCCCCGAACAGCGCCCATGCCTCTTCGGCGATATGCGGCACCATTGGGGCTGTTATCCGGGCGAGCGTGCGAATGGCGTCATGACGATCAGCCGATGGCGCCGCTTTCTCGATCATATTGATCAGTTCAAAGATCTTCGCCACCGCTTTGTTGAAAGACAGCGCTTCGATATCTTCCGCGACGCCCGCAATGGTCTGGTGCAACTTGCGTTTGACGGCTTTGTCTTCGCCAGCGGGATTGGGCTGGTCCGCCACCGAAACAAACAGACGCCAGAGCCGTTGCACAAAGCGCCAGCTGCCTTCGATTCCCGCTTCTGACCAAGGCAGGTCGCGCTCGGGCGGACTATCGGACAGCATGAAGAAACGGACGGCGTCTGCGCCATATTGTTCAATAATCGGATCAGGGTCGACGACGTTTTTCTTCGACTTCGACATTTTTTCGATGCGACCGATTTGAATCGGTGCGCCGCCGGATGTTTTGAACACGCCGCCTTCGCGGTGGTCGACCTCATCCGGGCTGTAATAGACAATTTTGTCCGCGCCGGTGTCTTCTGACTGAACTGTCTCGAAATAGGTTTCGTGCGTCACCATGCCCTGCGTGAAAAGGCTTTCAAACGGTTCTACAAAATCAAGCTTGCCGATCGACTCGAGCGCCCGCGTCCAGAAACGCGCGTAGAGCAGATGGAGGATCGCATGTTCGATACCGCCAATATATTGCGATACCGGCATCCATTTTTTAACGGTCTCTGCGTCAAATGGTTTATCATTCGGCTGACTAGCAAAGCGCAGGAAATACCAGCTGGAATTGGTGAATGTATCCAGCGTATCGGTTTCCCGCCGCGCTGCCTTGCCACATTTCGGGCAATCGACATTTTTCCAGCTGTCATGGCGCTCCAGCGGATTGCCGGGAATATCAAAGCTGACATCTTCTGGTAGTGTGACCGGCAATTGATCTTTTGGAACCGGAACCGCGCCGCAATCATCACAGTGGATGATCGGGATGGGCGTTCCCCAGTAACGCTGGCGCGATACGCCCCAGTCGCGCAGGCGCCAGGTTGTCTGGGCCTTGCCCCAACCTTCCGATTCTGCTTGGTCAATGACGGTTTTCTGGGCTGTCTCAATATCCATGCCATCGAGCATGCGGCTATTCACCAGTTTGCCGGGACCGGTATAGGATTCGTCGTGAATCGGGGCGTCTTCTTCGCCTTCCGCTGCGACCACCCGGGTCACGGGCAGCGCATATTTGCGCGCAAAATCAAGATCGCGCTGGTCATGGGCCGGCACACCGAACACGGCACCGGTGCCATAATCCATCAACACGAAATTCGCGACAAACACCGGCAATTCCCAGGAAGGGTCGAGCGGATGGGTCACTTTCAGGCCCGTATCAAAGCCCTTTTTCTCCATTGTTTCGAGTTCGGCCGCCGTCGTTCCGGTCTTCTTGCACTCTTCGCAAAAGGCAGCGAGCATTTCATTATCTTGCGCCAATTGCTGGGCAAGCGGATGATCGGCGGATAGAGCGACAAAGCTCGCGCCGAAAATCGTATCCGGGCGGGTCGAGAAAACTTCTATCGTTTCAATATCTTGCTGCTTATCAGCGAGCGCGAAAAGAAATTGTAGGCCCTGTGATTTGCCGATCCAGTTTTCCTGCATCGTGCGGACTTTTTCCGGCCAGCCTTTCAAATCATCCAGACCATCGAGCAATTCATCGGCAAAATCAGTAATCTTCAAAAACCATTGGCTGAGCTTGCGCTTTTCAATTGGAGCGCCCGAGCGCCAGCCCTTGCCGTCTATCACTTGCTCATTGGCGAGCACAGTCATGTCGACCGGATCCCAGTTGACCGCCGATTCCTTGCGATAGACCAGGTCGCCTTCGAACATGTCGATGAACAGTGCCTGTTCCTGACCGTAATAATCCGGCTCACAGGTTGCGATTTCGCGGCTCCAGTCGAGCGCGAAGCCCAGACGCTTTATTTGATCGCGCATCCCGGCAATATTGGCGCGGGTCCATTCGCCAGGATGGACCTTCTTTTCCATCGCCGCATTTTCCGCTGGCATACCAAAAGCATCCCAGCCCATGGGGTGGAGCACTTCAAAGCCCTGCATCCGCCGAAAACGGGCGAGCACATCGCCCATCGTGTAATTACGGACATGGCCCATATGGATGCGGCCAGAGGGATAGGGAAACATTTCCAACACAAAGCTGCGCGGTTTGGGCGAATTGTCATCGGCTTCGAAAACGCGGCTCTCGGACCAACGGGCTTGCCAGCGTTTGTCCGCCGATAAAGGGTTAAAACGCTGATCGGTCATGCTGGTCCTACAAATATTTGGCCCGCTTCAGCAGGCTCGTCGTTAGATTAGTTGGTCGTCCCGCTTAATTGGTAAGGGCCCCGCGCCGCAAATCACGCGCCTTAGTCAGGATGATCTGTTCCAGCTTCTGTGTGGTAGCCGCCTTAACCGGTGCATCGACCCAAGTGCCGCCATTACGCACCTGCCGGGAAGCGCCCACGCGCAGGGCATCGGCCCGTAAATCCTGATCGAGGATCGAGATATTCAGCTTCATCCGCTCCGAAGGATTTTGTGGATTCACATACCAGTCGGTCAGAATCACGCCGCCATTACTGTCGGTCTGGGTTAAAGGCATGAACGAAAGGCTATCGAGCGTCGCGCGCCACAAATAGCTGTTCACACCAATGGTTGTAATCTGCGACGCAGCGAGATCGGCCTTAGGACGCTCTTTGCCGCCGCAGGCTGAAAGTCCGGAAACAAGTGCCACAGCCGAAAGGCTCATTACCAAAGGGCGCAATTTCGCGGCGGATAAAGAAAGGCGGGACATGTACAAGCTCCTCATAGGCAGTCTGGCGTAGGTTTTCCAATGGCGCCGCGTGCCGGTAAATCTGATCTCAACGCTCTCTATAATTGCTTTGCCGCAGGGGGCAAGCCAAAGCGCAACAAATCGCTCATGCTAAGCGCAGCGTGAATACCAGTTGAATAAGGCCGGATCATAGCGATCTTAATTAGGCTGGGATGAGCGACTCGATAATCTTTGGTTCAGCTTGGCCACTCTAAATAGCTGATGATGGCATGTGAAACCGTAACCGATCTGCAACAGAATGCGCCTAGATCAAGAAAATCAGACAAAATCAGCAAGTTGACTCGTGTCACGGCTGAAAATTTGTTATAGATAAAAATCAGCAAGGGGAAAATAACGTCGTCATGAAGAAAAATGGCAATCTTTTGGGTTGGTTAGCTGCGGGACTCGCAGCTTCTGGTCTTGCCATGACTCCTGCACTGGCGCGTGTATTATCCGGGCAAAGCGACGCGGTATCGTTGAACACCATTGGTAGTTTTACAACCGCTGGCGCTGATCCTGAGCTGGCCGCGAGTTTCAAACGCAATAGTTTGGGCGGCAAGACCCAATTTAAATTTACGCCTGCTGGTGGTAATACAAGCGGTGATCGCGCTGTTACTGTGGTGGTGCGGCAGGATGCATCAAGCAAAGCCATTTCCATTCGTGAGAATATCGCTTCAGCGGCTCCGGGTGCAGGTGTGCTGACACCAACAACAATCACGCAGACATCTTTCAGTCTGGGCACGGCCAAAGGGCTGAAGAGCTTCGCCATTCCGGTTAAGAAACTAGGCGATAACCTGCCTGATCTTTCCGAAATTGGTATTGGCGTTGGTAGCGATGAAAAAGACGTTGGTAAGAAAAGCCGGTTTAATCCGCGTGTTTCCATCGATGCGAAAACCCCGATGGGCGCAGCACCAGGTGCTTTGACCGCCAGCGAGAAAGACTATTCGCTTGATTTGGGCGGTAGCTACTCGGTAACGCGCAATCTCGACTTTACCGCTGGCGTTCGTTTGAAAAATGAGCGCGACCGGATGGCCCCACTGACCGATTCGCGTCAGGATAGCCAAGCCGTTTATGTTGGAACGCAATTCCGTTTCTAATATTCGGTCTTACAATCGACCAATTTCCACAAAAGCTTAAACCTTTAGGTGCTTAGTCCATCAATGGCGGCCCATCCATGCGCGCCAAGATGCTCCCGTTGCCGAAACCGATAGGCATCCATGCCGCCGAGCAAGATCACCGGTTTTCTGCATAGAACGATAAGCCGTTTAAGTTGTAGTTGGCTCAGCGGCCTTTGACCGGGGTGGGACCGGGTTGCAAAAGCAGGTGACAGAAATAGCAGGTCTGCGCCGTTAAGATTGGCGGCCTTGATTTCCTTAGGATTGTGAACCGGCGCGCTGTGGAGCAAGCTGGTAGTCTGATGTCTTTTCCATTGTCGACCGTGGACGCCATCTGCACCCCATTGACGCGCCAGTTTCGGTGATCCGGCGAGCAGCAATATGTGATCGCGCCGTTTTGCCAATGCTTTGATCGATAAGAATCTGCTTCGCCTTGCATCGCTATCCAGGTGATAGTGCCGAAAGATGATCCCGCTGCCGCGCGGCAGTCCTTTTACTGACTCTTCCAGCACGGCTTCGTTGCGGCGATCCGTCATCAACCAGATTTGCGGATAAAGATCGGGAAAGCAGGGGTGGTGCATATCGATCACCTGCCATATAGGCGGCCAATAGCCAATTGAGAATTTTATGATGCCGATGACAGAAGCTGATGAACGCCTGAATGCGATTCAGGAAAAAATAGCCAAAGCGGCCAAGCTGGCGCAGCGCGAAGCGGACGATGTGCGCCTCATGGCCATTTCCAAAACCCGCTCTGCCGATGAGATACGGCCCCTGTTAGATACCGGGCATCGGCTGTTCGGTGAAAACCGCGTGCAAGAAGCGGCGGCAAAATGGCCTGCCCTGCGCGACGCCTATGACGCTGTGGAAGTGCATCTGGTGGGCCAGTTGCAATCCAACAAAGCGGAAGACGCGGTGCAGCTATTTGATGCGATCCATTCGCTGGATCGCGCATCCTTGGTCAAGGCGCTCGCTAAGGCGATGGACAAGCTCGATCGCCGGGTTCCATGCTTTGTTCAAGTCAATATCGGTGAGGAATCACAAAAGGGCGGCTGCGCCATTGGCGATGTACCAGCTCTTGTTGAATCGGCTCGGTCAGCGGAAATAGAAGTGGCTGGCCTAATGTGTGTGCCACCATCAGAAGTGCACCCTGCCCCTTATTTTGCGCTGCTGGCTAAGCTCGCCAAGGACAATGGCTTACTCGGTCTCAGCATGGGCATGTCCGGCGATTTTGAAAGCGCGATAAAACTCGGCGCAACGCATGTTCGGGTCGGAACGGCTCTGTTCGGGGCGCGGAACTAGCTTTCGCTTTTAGCGTCCCCGTTTTTCTCGGCCTCTTTAGCGGCACGGCCAGCCTTGCGTTCTTCCGGTGTATCCGGAGCCACAAAACTGATGACAACATCGCCGTCTTCAATCACCGGCTTCGCGTCTGTGGCGAAAAATAATAAACGGCGATCTTCCTTTAACACCGCCAGCGGCTCTTCGTCCGTTCCCAGATTTTTGCGATATTCTTCGGCAGAGAAAATCTCGGTAATATTGGTTTTGCTAAACCGCCAACCGTCGCGCTCACGATCGAGCAGGCTGTTAAAGGCCGCACCTGATTCAAACAATATCCGGCCATGGCCGACCTTGCTCTTGGCCTTGCCGCGGCTGTCATTGGAGAGGCGGCTGATCTGGTCAAAGCCCATTTCGGGGCCCAAATCAGCAGTGATCAGCTGATTCTGGCTGTCATTATCGGTGGCAACAATCATATGCTGAAATTCACCCAGCTCGATATGATCATTGTGGGCCTCGTCCAATATATCGCCCTGATGGACGTTCAGATCTTCATGTCTCGCGCGGCGTAATGCGAACTGACTGGTATCAGCCATCAAGACCTCGATATCGAGGGACTTCAGGATTTTGCCCAGGGCCACCGACCAACGAGTGGCACCGACGATTAAAATCCCCTGGCCCTTGCCTTCATTGATGCCCAGACGTTCGGCTACCCAAGAAGCGGAAAAGCCGTGGGCAAAGATCGTCGCGATAACCACGGCAAAACTGAGTGGGACCAACGCTTCAGCGCCCGGAAAGCCATAATCAACCAAGCGGATGGCAAATAGTCCGGTAATAGCGACCGCAACAATACCGCGCGGTGCGATCCAGGCGATAAACAGACGCTCTCGCCATGGCAGGGAGCTGAATAGCAGCGCGACCAATACGGATATCGGCCGGACGACGAAAAGCAGCAAGATCAGGAAGATGACGAATTGCGGCCGGAACTGCTGCACGGTTTCCCAATCCAGTGTGGCGGACAGGATGATGAAAACACCTGATATCAGCAGAACCGCTAAATCCTCTTTGAACCGGTGCAGGGCCTGACTGGAATAGATCTGGCGGTTGGCCATTACCACACCCATGACGGTGACGGTGATCAAGCCGGTCTCGTGCATGATGAGATCGGCAAGGACAAAGCCGCCGATCACGGTGATCAGCAAAAATGGGGCTTTCAGATATTCGGGAACATGCCCACGCGGGAATAGCCAAGTGATCGCATAGCCCAAAGCCGCGCCGATCAGGCCAGCGAGAAAACTGGCGGCCAGCACGTCCATGCTGATCGCTGCAATATTCGCATTGGGCCCTTCATAGGTAATATAGGCATAAATCCCGACCGCGAGCAGGGCGCCAATCGGATCGTTTACGATACCTTCCCATTTCAGCACGTTGCGCACCCGCGACGGCACGCGCAGCGTGCGCAGCATCGGGCCAATGACGGTGGGACCGGTGACAATCATGATCCCGCCCAAAAGCGCCGAAATTTCCCAAGATAAGCCCGCGCCATAATGGGCGGCGCCCGTTCCCAGAACCCAGGCGATCGGGCCGGCGATAAACACCATCATAAACACCGCGCCACCCGCTTGGCGAAGCTCTCGGAAGTTCAGGCTGAGACCGCCCTCAAACAGGATCACCGCCACGGCGAGTTTGATAATCGGTTCCTGCAGTGCACCAAAGTCGCGTTCGGGATCAATAATCCCCAGTATCGGGCCAGCAATTATGCCGACGATCAGCATAAGAGCGATGGCCGGCTTGCCCGTGCGCCAGGCGACCCATTGTGCGCCAATGCCCAAAAGACCAATGAGCGCAATTTTCACCATCAGCGAATCAACAATAATCATTTGTAATCTATGCCGTTTCTTTGCGGTTTATGCAAAAAATCATATGGTATATTGCAGCGCTGCTAGGAAAATGGCGCGAGAGGCTCTTCTATATGGTCAGGGGTAATGGCAGTTCCGGCTGATCGATTATTGTAGAGGACACGGGTGCAAAGCCGAGATCAAAGCGCACCAGCTTTTCTTTGAGAGCAATGACGGCTTCCGCTGGCCCGAGAACAGCCTGTTCAATCGCCGGATGATTGGCTGCTAGTCCGCCAGTCAATGCGCCGAAAGCCGGCATGATCAAATGTTTATCCGCTTTGACGAAACAGCGCCGCGACACATGCCGACCGCGCACAGGCACGCGCAGTTTGGGATGAAAATGCCCGGATATTTCAGGCAGCATGGTGTCTGCCGTCGCTTCGTGGCGCAGCGCAAGCCCGTCCCCGGTCCATTCGGCCATCACATCCCCGCCCCACAGTCCGCTGACATCGCGGTCATGATTGCCGCTAATCCACACCCACTCCGTGTTTTGGGTTAGCTTTGTCAGTAGACGGGCTGCTTCGCCTTCCAGCCGCGCTTCGCCCTCATCATCATGATAATTATCGCCAAGGCAAAAGACTTTTTCCGCCGCCGTTGTTGTGATTAAACCCGCCAGTTCATCCAGCGTCGCGCGACTATCATAAGGGGGTAACATCTGGCCTTGCCGGGCATAAAAGCTGGCTTTCTCAAGATGTAAGTCGGCTACCAGCAAAGCCTTTTGCGCTGGCCAATAAAGCGCAGCTGGAGCGACCACATGAAACAGGTGATGGGCGAACGAAAGGGGAACCATGGCTCTGCTATGCGATGATCTGGTAGCCCATGCAAGCGGGAAGGGTTGGAATTTGCCGCTGCGCGCGACTATATGCGCGTCATGACTGAATCGAAAATTTCAAATAAAGTGGCTGCGCTCTATCATTTTGCGGTGGTGGACGATCCAGCGGCGTTGAAGCCGAAGATCTTGGCAGCCTGTGAAGCCAAAGGTCTGAAAGGCACGATCCTGCTCGCGCCAGAGGGGATTAACGGCACGATTGCCGGTGAATCCGATGGTGTCGATGCTGCTATTACCTTCCTGAAAAGCCTCCCCCAATTTTCCGGGCTGGAGGTCAAATATTCTACTGCCGATGATATGCCGTTTCTGCGGATGAAAGTACGGCTGAAGAAGGAAATAGTGACGATGGGCGTCGAGGGTATTGATGCCGCTCGGGCCAAGGGGGATTATGTCGATCCGCTCGACTGGAATGCTATGGTTTCGGACCCCGATACGATCGTCATCGACACGCGCAACGCTTATGAAGTGGCGATTGGCAGTTTTGAAGGCGCAATCAACCCGGATACCGAGACGTTCCGCGATTTCCCGACATGGTTCGACGATTTTGCCAAACAATTGCAAGAAAAGTCGGAAAAACAGCCGAAGATCGCAATGTTTTGCACCGGCGGGATACGGTGTGAAAAGGCCACCGCCTATGTGAAGGCGCAGGGCTTTGAAGATGTCCATCATCTGAAAGGCGGTATCCTCAAATATCTTGAAAATGTGCCGGAAGAAACGAGCCGCTGGAATGGCGATTGTTTCTTGTTCGATCAACGAGTTGCGGTCGGTCATGGCTTGAAGCAGAGCGACTATGATCAATGCCATGCCTGCCGGATGCCTTTAAACGCAGAAGAGCGCGCTTCGGACAAATATGTTCCGGGCGAAGCCTGCCCGCACTGTTACGACACACGGACAGAAGAGCAGCGCGAACGTTATCGCGAACGCCAACGGCAAGTGGAAAAGGCTGAGAAAGAAGGCCGTCAGCACTTGGGAACGGTATGAGCGACGCGCCGATCCTATACAGTTTTCGGCGCTGTCCTTATGCGATGCGCGCGCGCATGGCGCTATTGATCAGCGGGACGCCGGTGCGATTGCGGGAAGTGGTCTTGCGAGACAAGCCGGAGGAAATGATCGCGGTCTCCCCCAAGGCGACCGTACCGGTATTGGTGCAGGATGATGGCGCTGTCATTGATGAAAGTCTGGCGATCATGCATTGGGCGTTGGAGCGCTCGGACCCGCAAGGCTGGCTAGCAGACAAAGATGCGAGCGCGGCATTAATTGCCGAAGCCGACAGTGATTTTAAGGACAATCTCGACCGCTACAAATATCCCACGCGCTACGATGATGTTGATCCGATTGCTCATCGCAGTTCGGGTCTGGAATTTCTGGTGAAGCTGGAAAAGCGCCTTACTGCAAACGGTCAATTGCTAGGAAATGCAGCTCGCCTGGCGGACTATGCGATCTTCCCGTTTATCCGCCAATTTGCCAATAACGACCGTAACTGGTTTGATGCGCAATCGTTGCCGGCGGTCCAGAAATGGCTGGCTACTCATTTGGCCTCGGACCTATTTGCCACGACGATGACAAAATACCCGCAGTGGAGAACGGGTGATCCAGAGCCGCTCTTTGCGGCCAGCGACCCTATGATTTGATACGGCTGTTTTTTAGCCCTTCATAATGCCGTTTGGAATTTTTTGGCAACAGGAAGTGGATTTTTCGTTTTTTAAAGTCGATGGCGACCTGATCAAATTTCCGCAAGACATCCATACCTAACAATAGCGCCGGTTTCTTGGCCATGCCCAGCCGTTCAAATGGCGGTGCATCCGCAAAGGCTAGGGGCAATCTTTCAAACTGGGCGCGACCGATCCGAAAATCGCGAGCCCACCCAAATTCCACGCCCAGCGTTTGTCCAGTAACCGCGATCAGGCTATTTTCTTCGCCCAGCTCTTTCGCGCGTTGCCGTAATCGTTTTTGCAAGACGGGATTGGCGATGGAGACCTGAGCCCCGGTGTCGACAATCACGTTGACTTTCATTCCTGAAATGGTCGCTTCGGTGAAGATGAGCTGACCAGATTTGCGCCTGGCGGTTACCACAATTTCACGGCTCGAGGCCATTGACCGTGGCTCAGCGGTGTCTTCAATCGAGATCTGATTGGCGATAAAATCGAACAATATGCGCTGATCTTGTAAGCCGTCGAGACCCAATATCCCGTCTGCGCCGATGTGCCGGGCGAGCAGAACCGGTGCGATCAGGCTGTCATAGCTTTTCGAGCCCAGAGTCAATTCGGGGACATAGACCATATCAACCATGCTGCTACCGGCGATACTCATAAGCTCTGCTGGTTCTTCGGCATCCAAGGCCAGTCGGGTAGCAATCTTTCGCGACAGGACGGTCCGTTCTGCGCCAGTATCAATAACAAAGGAAAATGGGCCGCGGCCCTCGATGCTAACAGGTACTGTCATCCGCCGGGCGCGGTCTTCGTCTATCGCAACAATTTCGCCTTCCGGTTTGGTTAGGCTGCCGGGTTCAACCGATTGGCCCATTGGAACCGGATAAGCCAAAGCTAGGGCAGAGGCTGCAATCGCGGGGATCAGGCTCGTGGAAAAGATTGGCATCTAACTCTCCGGATATATTTATGTCGCTCCACTGTACCACCAAAGGGTCTGTAACCAAAATCAACTTATGACGCGTCTTTGGGTAGCAGGAAATAGATTTTGCGATTGGCAAAATCGATTGCCATGCGGTCAAATTTGCGCAGCGCATCCATGCCGAGGAACATTGCGGGCTTCTTGTCCAGTTTCAGCGCAGCAAAAGGCGCGATATCGGCAAAGGCGATAGGGATGATGCCGAAGCGCGCGCGGCCGATATGTAGTTCGCTCGCCACACCATAGTCAGCAGCCACGGAGCGGCCGGTCACGTCAACAAGATTAATCTGCTGCAGCGCAGAACGCTTCATTCGCAAGCGGCGCTGCAAGGCCTTGTTGCCGATGGATAGCTCTCCACCGGTATCGATGATGACACTGACTTTAATACCTGAAATTTCGGCATTGGTGAAAATTAACTGGCCGGAACGCCGCCGGGCGGTAACGACAATTTCACGGCGTGAGCGGGCTTTGCGTTTCTTGGCCGTGTCTTCAACGGAGATGGTGCTGTCGATAAAATCAAACAGGATGCGTTGCCCTTGCAGGCTGTCGAGACCCAATACGCCATCGGCGCCGATATTGGTCGATCGGAAGGTAGGTGCGACTATGCCGCCATAGCTGCGGGTGCCCAATGTCAGTTCCGGTACATAGACGGTTTGCACAATCGTGCTTCCTGCCAACGCAATAATATTGACTTCGTCTTCCAGTTCAAGGGTCAAGCTACCCGCTATTTCCTTAGACAATATGGTGCGCTGGGCCGCGGTATCGATAATGAAATCAAACGGTCCGCTGCCGTCGATGCTGATGGGCACGGTCATGCGTGCCATCCGGTCTTCGGCAATGGAAATTTGTTCCGCATCGGGCTGGATGAATTGATCAGGCAGCCGGTCGGCCAATATCGCTTCTGGTTCAACAATTTCGGGAATAGCTGCTGCGGCTTCCGGCAAGGGCACAGCCGGTTCGGCAATTTGCAGCGAAAATAGCAACGGTAAGGCCGCGCTTATTGGGGAAAACATACTCATGTTTGTATAGTTACTCCAATTTTGGACTGGCGACAAATATCTTGGAGGTAACAGGCGCCGCTAGTCGCCGCGCATTGCCTCTTCTATAAGGCTTTCTGCTTCAATCAGAAGGGCATCGTCAGTGGCTCCTTGTGCAACATGCTCTCGGCCAATCATTACCAGTACCGGAACCGCCAACGGACTTACCCGATCAAGATCAACATGCACCATGGAACCAGCCGCGCGGTCGAGCAAATCGCCCAATCGCGCGACATCGGTCATTCGCGCACGCGCATCGGCCCAGGCCGCCTGCATCAACAGATGATCCGGCTCATATTTGCGCAATACGTCAAAAATCAGGTCGGTCGAGAAGGTCACCTGTTTGCCAGTTTTGCGCTTGCCGGGATGCTGGCGGTCGACGAGGCCGCTAATGACGGCCACTTCCCTAAACGCGCGCTTGAGAAGATAGGATCCTTCGATCCAGTCGAAAAACTCGTCTTCCAATATGTCGGCGCTGAACAAGGGCGCTGGATCGGTGACCGGTTCGACGCTCCAGCAGGCCAATGCATAATCATTGGCGACAAAGCCGATCGGTTTCAGTCCGCGTGTTTCCATCCGCCGGGTCAGCAACATGCCGAGTGATTGATGGGCATTCCAACCTTCAAAGCTATAGGCTGCCATATAATGCAGCCCCTTATGCGGGAAGGTCTCGACCAGCAGCTCGCCCGGTTCCGGCAAGCGCGAGCGATGGTCCTGCATTTCCAGCCATTCGCGTACATCGTCCGGGAAACGTGCCCAGCCTGCCCGATCAGTCAGCAATCCGCGCACCCGATCCGACAAATGAGTGGTCAGCGGTAGGCGTGCACCCATATAGCTTGGGATCATGGCCGCTTTTTTGGTGGCCCGGACGACGACATCGGACGTGTCCATCTTGACCAGTTCCAGACTCATGCCGGCGAAGAAAAATGTATCGCCGGGGCTCAGCATAGCTGCGAAACTTTCCTCGACCTTGCCGAGGTTGCGACCATTTTTGAAGCGCACCGTCATCATGGCCGCATCAACAATGATCCCCGCATTCAAACGGTGCTGTGTCGCAAAGCGGGGATGGACGAGATGCCAAACCCCCTTGGCATCGCGCCGCAACCGCTTGAACTTGTCATAGGCTTTTAGCGCATAGCCGCCGTCGCGAGTGAAACTGAGCACGCGGTCGAACGTGTCTTTGTCGAGCGCGCTATAAGGCAAAGAGGATTGCAGCTCATCGAGCAAGTCATCTTCCTGAAACGGCGCAGCGCAAGCGCAGGTCATGACATGTTGCGCCAGTACATCGAGGCCGCCGGGGCGAAACGGCTCGCCATCGCGTTTGCCTTCATTCACCGCATCCAGCGCCGCCTGCGCTTCGAGATATTCGAACCGGTTGCCCGGGACTAACAAGGCTTTGGACGAGACATCCAGCCGGTGATTGGCGCGGCCAATCCGCTGCAGCAGCCGCGAGCTGCCTTTGGGCGCGCCCATCTGGATCACGCAATCAATGTCGCCCCAGTCGACTCCCAGATCAAGCGATGCGGTACAGACCAGCGCGCGCATCTTGCCCGTCGCCATGGCGTTTTCTATCTTTCGTCGCGCCTCTTTCGACAAGCTGCCGTGATGCACTCCGATTGGAAGAATATCCTCGTTTATGTCCCATAGCTTCTGGAAGATATACTCGGCGAGAAAGCGCGTGTTGGTGAAAACCAGCGTCATCCGGTTGGCTTTGATCTGCTCCATCACCTGCGGAATCGCATAGACGCCGGCATGACCTGCCCAAGGCACGCGGATCTTTTCGCCTTCCGGTGTTTCGGGGATCATAATCGCGATATCCGCTGGCGCGCCCTCGTCCCCCAACACATGGGTGACCGCGTCGATATCGCCATAGGGCGCGAGCCAAGCGCGAAAATCATCGGGATCAGCGACCGTGGCCGACAATGCCGAACGCTTCATATCAGGGGCGATCCGCTGCAGTCGTGCGAGCGAAAGAGATAGCAGGTCGCCGCGCTTGCCGGATGCAAAGGCATGCACCTCATCGATAATCACATGCTGCAAATTGGCGAACAGGGTGAAGCTATCTTCTTGGCTCAAGAGCAGGTTGAGCGATTCGGGCGTGGTCAATAATATTTGTGGCGGCTTGACCCGCTGGCGCGCCTTGCGATTGGCGGGCGTGTCACCGCTGCGGGTTTCGACGGTGATCGGCAGGTCCATTTCGTCAATGGGCGTCAACAGGTTGCGCTTTACATCAACCGCCAAGGCCTTGAGCGGAGAAATATAGAGCGTGTGGAGACCGTCAAAATCCGGCTGGTCGATAAGATCAACCAGTGTCGGCAAAAACCCGGCCAGCGTCTTACCTGCTCCCGTCGGTGCAGTAAGCAAGGCATGCCGCCCTGCCCCAGCCGCCTGCAACATTTCCATCTGATGCCGCCGCACAGTCCATCCGCGCGCAGCGAACCAGTCGGAGAGAGGTTTAGGAAGTAGGTTGCCGCTCATCGCACTACCCATAAGCAGAGTGGCTGGATTATCGAATCATTTCCGGACGGCCGGGATATCTAATATGTCCCTATTGCCGCCGCGATGAGATCGAGTGTATGTTTGCGTACCGCCACTTTGTTAGCCCCGTATGCGCGACTAGGCAGTTTGCTGAGCAGTTCTGCTTGCTCTTTTGCGGTTTTCGAAACCAGTTCGGGATCAACCAACATATCGAGATATCCGACTTCCAGAGCGTCCGCTGGTTCGTAAAGCTGCGACTGGACGAGCGCTTGTGTCAGTTTCCGACCATCCAGGCGCGCTTTCGGTAGTTCGATGGCAAAGACCGGCAGATTCATATTGTTAATTGTCTCATTCGCACCATAGCGAAACGCACCGTTTGCGCCGATGCGGGTATCGCAAGCCAATAAAAGAAACGCGCCCATGGCGATGGCATGGCCGTTACATGCGGCAATAACGGGAATCCGGCTGCTATAGACTTTGAGCAGCATATTGCTGGCCTGATCAAGCAGTTCGCCAGAGCGAGCAGCGCCTTCTGCTGCTAGCCATTTGAGATCAAAGCCGCCGCTGAAAACGCCTTCGCGGCCCGACAAGATGATTGCTTTCGCGCTGCTTTCCGCCTCTTCGAACTTTGCGATAAAGTCTGTCATCCAATCAGGATTAATAGCATTGGCTTTGCCATCATCCATTGTCAGATAGGCGATATCACCGTCTATTCTTACTGTAATGCTCATCTGGGTCTCCGCGAATAAAATTTAATCAATCGATTAAATTCGTCAGGAATGCAATTGCTATTTGTGGCAGTGATGAAATGGTTTCTAACGTTTCAATTCGGCCATCAATCCAAATAATTGCGTCACATCGGGCGGTGTCGTGTCGCCAGCATATTCGCGATACAGGGTCGACACATTGACAGCGAGCCGTTCGCTATCGCCCCAACTTGAAAAATCACCCAGCTTAATATCATGCGCAGCATCGCGCACCGAGAGCCCCGCATCATAACGTTTGCGCGCCTCGCCATTGATATAGTGCAGATAATCCTGCACACGCCGGACTCCGGCCTCGTCGGTTATCGGACCATGGCCCGGAACAATCGTGTCGGGTTTCAGGTCGATAATATGATCGCAGGCGGCGATCCAGTTGGATACAGGTCCGGCCCACATGATTGGTGTGCCTTCGATAAACAGGATATCGCCGGTGAAAACAGTCTTGTCGCCGGGTACATGGACGAGAACGTCACCAGCGGTATGCGCGGGGCCGACCTCGATCAGGTCGACCTGCTTGTCGCCAACCATCACGCTATACTCGCCGCTAAATGTCTTGGTTGGATGTTTTTCCGCTACATCGGTAAAATCAAAGCTGCCGAAAATATCAACGAGATATTGGCCAGTCGGCCCCATGTCTTTCGCTTGCGCCATGATTGCGGCCAGAGCGGGAGCAGGCAGTTCGTCCATCTCTTTGGCGCTGGCCTCCGACGCGATGACTTCTGCATGCTGGCAACAGCCATTGCCATGCGTATGATCGCCATTGGCATGGGTGTTGACGATGGTGTCGATATCATCTGCCCCAACTCCCGCAGCATCGGCCATGGTCGCCAGCATATCGCGGGTCAGGCTCGCGTCGAACAGCGTATCCACGAGCAGGGACTGATCGCCATCCGTGATCAGCCCGGCATTAGACCAACCCCAACCGCCATCGGGCTGCAAATAGGCAAAGATGCCATTACCGGTTTCATATAGGCCTTTTTGGAAGGGGATGGTGTTCATGCTGCCTCTCGCCTTGTCGCTATCTTGTTTTTTGATGTTTTGGCAGTTTTCGATAGTTTTGGATAGGGTAGCAAAATCGGCTGCTTGGCTGCACCTTCATTGTGTCCGGACTCAATTTGTTTTACGCAGGCAACAGCAAACCTATGAATGAAACAGAACGCCCTCAATTTGGAATAGAACGGCTATTTGTCTTAGCCCTGCTGGTGATCATTTCGCTCGCCTTTGCCTTGCTGATCGAACCATTTTTTGGCGCGATTGTTTGGGCCGTTGTCGTCGCGGTTTTGTTTCAGCCGGTCTACCGGAAAATATCCGGGTGGCTGTTTCCGCGTATCAATCTCGCCGCCTTTCTGACGCTGATATTGGTCATTTTGCTGGTGATCGTTCCTGCCATATTGCTCGGCATGGCCTTGGTGCGCGAGGCTACCAGCGCCTATAATAGCATACAGGCCGGGGAAATTGATTTTGGCGGCGCCTTCATTGCCTTTCAAAACAGCCTGCCAACATGGGCGCAAAATGAGATAGCCGCTCTTGGCTATGGTGATTTGGCAACCGTGCGGCCGCAGATTGAAGAAGCGATTGGCAGCAGTCTTGAATTTCTGATCGCGCAGGCGCTCAGCTTTGGTCAAGGGGCATTTCGATTTCTTCTCGCGCTCGGTGTCATGCTATATCTGACATTCTTCCTGCTCCGTGACGGACGCGCCTTGGCCGGTCAGATTGAATATGTTGTGCCGCTGTCAGAGAGTAAAAGCCGCATATTGATTGATAAGTTCTTTGTCGTCATCATCGCAACGATAAAGGGGAGCTTTGTTGTTGCCTTGCTTCAGGGGACGATTGGCGGGCTTATCTTCTGGGCACTGGATATTCGCGGGGCTTTGCTCTGGGCGGTGTCGATGGCGATATTGTCGCTCATCCCCGCCATTGGCACGGGCTTTATTTGGGTACCGGTGGCCATTTATCTGCTCGTGACGGGAGCGATCTGGCAAGGGGTTGTACTTATTCTTGCCGGTATCTTCATCATCAGCTTGGTCGATAATCTCGTCCGTCCGATATTGGTCGGCCGCGACACGCGCATGCCCGATTATATCGTATTGATCTCTACATTGGGCGGTCTTCAACTGTTCGGTTTTAACGGCATTGTGATCGGCCCGTTATTGGCGGCCTTGTTCATCGCAGTCTGGCGGATTTTTGCGGAAATGAACAAAGCTGAGAGAGAACGCCTGGCACCGGTCAAGATCGCAAGTGATAAGTCAAAGCCATAGCGAGACAATGTTTCACAGCCTCTGTTGGAATATCCTGATCCACATCAAAAACGACCGCGCGCGCGCCTTCAAATGTGAGGATGTTGCCATATAATTGCTTATACCGTTCGACCAGATCGGTCTGGCAATGCACGTATATTGCATATTCGCTGTCAGACTTTTTGTGGCGGTTGATGCGGATGGTCGTGCCGGACTTGGTGGTCGACGTCAGATAGGCTGGCTCTCCCCATTTCAGGGTTTCTTCCAGTGGACCGATGGCCGAATTTTCAGCTGCGGTTTCGAGGATAAGGGCCCTGAGCGCTACCAGCCGAGCGACCATAGCTTTTGGAAGGCCGTCGAAAACCGATTGCGTTTGAGAAGGTAGCTTGGCGTTCATGGCGTCATCTTGCCCCACTGATGGTCAGATGTTTTATGCTGTGGTCAGTAGGTAGCGCAAAACGATAATTTTGACCAATCCAGAATGGGTGTCCGTTATGGGCGCAAAAGCGGACGCTGCCCTGTGCAATGATTCTCAATTCATCCAACTGGGCGACTAAGGGGGACCTTCAATTCTGTACGTGGGAGCTGCGCGGTCAGTGCGGTCGGCAGATGGCTGATAGCCAGATTACGGGCTTTCGACCAATAGCTCGACAAAGCCAGCATTCCCAATCCAATTGGCAGCGTCGCAAACGCGATAACCAATTCATCATTGGCACCACTATTCCCGAAATCCAGCACTGCTTTTACCAGATATACTAGGCCGGAAAAGATAAATACACGGCGGTTCACCACGACTGCGATAAAGGTCAAAAACAGGTAAATCGACAATATGAGCAGCGGCTTTGCCGAACTGCCAGGAACGAAACTATCTTCAATCCACAGTAGCAACGGATGAGCGATCATGATGGCTGAAACAATATGAAACCCTCACAAATATATCGACTGATTGCACCACCTCTCTCATTTTGTTAAAAAGAAACAAGATGGGGCTATCACATTGAATATAAATATTTCTGTCGAACGAATCGATAGTTTGAGCGAACCGCAAAAGGAGTGTCTGCGGTTAGTCGCGGCATTAAGGTCATCCAAAGAGATTGGCCGAATATTAAATATTTCGCCACATACTGTCGATCAACGACTGAAGCGCGCCCAAACTAAACTAGGTGCTTCTTCGAGAGCCGAAGCTGCACGTATCCTCAGCAACCATGAAAGACGGCCTGCTATTGATGATGTAGAACTATACGATGATTTGGTACACCAAAGTTCGGACCTTCCAAGATACCGATATGCACGCGATGAGAAAGCGTCATCCGGCGAATCGAACCCGCCGAATGTCAGAGGGCAAGATGAGCTTCGTAATGAACAGGCATTCTATTCACATGATGCCTTTCAAAACACTCACAAACCCTCTTTTCTGTCGGTTCTGTTCGAAACGAAAAGAGAAAATAATCTTTCGATCCCTGTGCGGGCTGGTCTTATAGTTTTCATCATGATTACCGGTGTGCTGGCCTTTGCTTTGCTGGTGAACCTGGTTGAAGGCCTCTCTCGGATAACCTGAACAGCGATCTTCTCTTTTATTGTTTTGAAATTTATGTGCGCCAAAAAATCGGGTGCGCTGGAGAATATTCATGCTCAAAGAACGTATAAGCGCTGTTAAAGATGTAACCGAAAAACTCAATGCTCTGGAAGCGGCGATTGATAATGCCCTGATTTGTGCGGGTGAGTTGACATCCACCACATCAGCAGCACGTCAAAGTGCCAACCTTTCTGCTCTTGTCGGACAAGATGCTATTGCGCTTACTGGCGAAACCGCGACTGCACTTCACACTGCGCGCGCGCGTATTGTCGAAGCTCATCACTCTTTTGCGGAAATTAGAGATCAAATTGGTTTGAGAACTCTGGCTGGTGGTGATTTGTGGAAATTTTTCGATGAAGCCAAGGATGAAACTCGGATGGAATTGGTACAATCTGAGAAAACCAAAGCTGCCTAATGAGACACCCGCGTTGACTGGAATGCCGATAGTATGAGATTTGCCATTTATGGCAAAATGGATTCTACTGTTTCTCATGCTCTCGGCACTCGGTTTTGTACTGCGATATGGCAAGACTGAAGAGCGGCTGGTCTTATTGATCCTAGTTTCCAATTTCATAGGAACAGCGATCATCTATAAGATCGGTGGCGAAAACTGGTTGAGACCACAGATCGGTATCTTCCTTATCGACCTCAGTAGCCTATTCTTTTTAGCAATGATTGCTTTTCGGAGTAAAAGATTTTGGCCGTTACCCATTGCAGCATTTCAAATGGTTCCAGTAATGACGTTTTTCGTGATGTCGGTGGGAGTGGATCTCAATTCCCGGGGCGTGGGTGTAACACAGGGGGCTTGGGGTTATGTACAACTTCTCATCTTGATTGGCGCAACGATCAGAGGCCGAAAACTAAAAAAAACGCAGAACGAGACATAGAAACTTTAGCTCAAATCATAAGACCAATTTTGAATAAAGAAGCTGAAGCAGAAGCGGACCGGCTCTTAGCCAAGTTTGGCACAATCCGGTGCCTGTTTCAGCAAATTGGCGAGCAAAAAACCTTTCCGGAAGGGCATGCCAGCAAGGCGGTTGATTATCTTAAAGTTATCGCTGCTTCCTTCAATTACGCCTTGGAGCAAGAGCTGGTTTCTGGCCCAGTTCTGTCCGCATCTACAACATTGCGCAACTATTTGTTCCACAGTTTGTCATCATCCAAAAAAGAGATGTTTCGGGTTCTTTTTCTCAATACCAATAATCGCCTGATTGAAGACAGGCTAATGGGAATTGGGACAGTTAACCGCATTCAGATTCATGTTCGTGAAATCATTCGTGATGCTCTTGAGCTTAATGCAACAGCCCTCATACTCGTGCACAACCATCCATGTGGCGACTCAAACCCGAGTGCATCAGATATCGCTTTAACAACCAAGATCATCGACTTGTGTAGGCCTTTCGAATTGGAAGTCATTGATCACTTGATTGTTGCCAAAAGTGGCATTGCCAGTCTGCGAAGCCTCGGTTTGATCGACGAAAAAGAAACGTCACATTCGTCAAAATCAAATGCCTCCACAACCATTGGCAGCTTGATCGAATCTTGCCTCAAGTCAGTCTTCAAATCATTTGGAAACCTATAAATGAAACCGCAGCAATCAGCCCAATTACTGCTCAGCCAAATCTCAGCGCTGGATGAGGTAATTGGTGAGCCAATCTCGCAGAATATTCCTGCCAAGATTCTTTTGCATATGTTCATAGATGAAGGTGCAACGGCTATGTCCAATAGTCGGAAGCTCAATGAAGCAATTGACTCCGCACCGTCTACATTTGATCGCTATATAAGGGTATTGGCGTCGGAAGGTATGATTGTAATGTCTCAGACAGACCCGTCGGAAAATGCTGAATTGAGATTATCCGAAACTGTTAAAACACGTCTCGAAAGTGTTTTCCATTCTCCGCTGTGACGTTAGCTAAAGCAAATCTGACCTTAAACCCAAAGCGCAGATCGCATCATCCAACTTGGCGGCAACCAAGTAATCACCGGTAGCATCAAGAAGTTTCAACGCTTCTTCCATGCGCGTGTGAGCCTGTATTCTTCGTTCAGCAATCTGTAGTTCGCTAAATTCATCATCCGACGGCATTGATGGCCCCCAAGGGAAAATTTTAACTAACAATACAATTATCATTGAGCAATCTTTTTTCACTCAACTGTAAACAGTGCAGTGATTTTACCATCCGAATCAAATCCATAAAATCGTCGAAACAGATTTCTCTGCTTACGGATTTTTACTGTTCAACCTAATATCCGCTTTCGGGATAAAGCGGCTAGCTATCAGTTATATTATTGAAAGTTGAGACCGATTGGCTAATCATCCGGTGATGAGTACTGATCCGATCAAGCGCAGCACTGCCGCCAGTCAGGCTGGCCATAACTTCCGTTATTTTGATTATGTGATGGCAGCCTTTGTTGCCGTGTTGTTGCTGTCCAACATCATCGGAGCAGCTAAGCAGACGTTTATGCATATCCCTTGGTGGCCTGATGGATTGTGGCCAGCTCCTGACGGCCTGTTTATTTATGGCGCTGGTATTCTTTTCTTTCCGCTTGGCTATGTCATCGGAGACATACTGACGGAGGTGTATGGTTATGCGCGCGCTCGGCGTGTAATTTGGGCGGGCTTCGGCGCTCTGGTGTTTATGGCATTCATGAGCTGGGTTGTCGTCTCCCTGCCGCCCGCAGAGGGCTGGGAGGGGCAGGCGGCTTATGAAAGCGTCTTTGGGCAGGTACCCCGTATAGTCGCGGCGTCGATTATTGCCTTCTGGGCTGGTGAGTTTGTGAACAGCTATGTGATGGCGCGGATGAAGGTCTGGACGCAGGGCAAGATGCTCTGGACCAGGACCATTGGTTCCACTGTCGTCGGGCAGGGTGTCGACAGCCTGATCTTCTATCCATTGGCCTTCTGGGGCGTGTGGGAGACATCGGCTGTGTTGACGGTCATGGTGACCAACTGGCTATTGAAAGTGCTGTGGGAAGCGGTGCTGACCCCTGTAACCTATGCGGTGGTTGGCTGGTTGAAGCGGCGTGAAGGCGTCGACATCTATGATGAATCAACGAATTTCACCCCATTTAGCACATCGACCTAACCCAACGCAGGCAGGCTAAATTTGGCGAAGAATATCGTTTCTTTCTGACCAGCTGGCGAACAAGAAAAATGCCACGGCCAAAATCGGAATGGATATCGGCATCCACCATCCGGTCTTGCTCATATAGTCCGCATAGCCATCGAGAATGAAATAGCTGCTAAACTGAACGAGCACCGCGATCAGGGACAGCAGCAATAATCGCACAGCAATAGGTCGGCGCAGTAGCAGCATCAAAGATCCAAAAAAACCGGCTATCACGGCAACGGCAAATGCGGCGCTCGCCCAATAGGGGCGGTTGGCATAGATATTCTGTTCAGCTTCGGTTAGCTGCGCAAAACTTTCGGGGGTCATTGTGATGTCGGTGGCATAAGCGACAACGCCCATTCCGTTCCACAGCAATGCGAATATTCCAACGATCCAGAACCAGATTGGCGTTTTACCCTGTTGTGTCATGTGCTGTCCCCTCCTGGATAAAGGCCGTCCTTGTTGGTGTCGGTCCTTTATTGCAGACCCTTGTAAACTAGAATGGGCGGCGCGCCTATATTGGTTTTTTCCTGCAAAATTATTGATCGAATATGCCGATGTCTGCGATTGATTTAATCCGCTTTATGGCTTCGAAAACCCGCTTATAGGGGCGCTCTCAATCTGATGGAGTAAATGATGATTAGTAGAAATATCCCCCAAGTAACCTTGCATACCCGTGTTCGTGATGAAAGCATCGAGGGCCCGAATCCCTTCCGTTGGCAGGACGTCGAGACGAAGGATTTGTTCAGCGGCAAGCGTATCGCTGTATTTTCCTTGCCCGGCGCCTTCACGCCAACCTGTTCCAACGAGCAATGCCCCGCTTTTGAGCGGCTTTATGACGAATTTAAAGCCAAGGGCGTGGACGAAGTTTACTGTGTTTCGGTGAATGATGCGTTCGTTATGTATCAGTGGGGCCAGTCTCTAGGTCTCAAAAATGTCAAATTGCTGCCAGACGGTTCCGGTGATTTCACCCGCCGCATGGGCATGCTGATCAAGAAAAACCATCTTGGTTTTGGTGATCGCAGCTGGCGCTATGCGATGATCGCTGACGATGGCGTGATCAGCGCATGGTTTGAAGAGCCCGGCATTAACGATGATGGCGTTGATAGCGATCCTTATGGCGAGACTTCGCCTGAAAATATCCTGTCATGGCTTAACGAAGAAGGTGCTGCCCAGAAAGCGGCCTAGACACCGGCATTCGAGCATTTTGAAAGGACTGCGAGCGATTATTCGTTCGCGGTCCTTTTGTTTTGGCGATAGTCTGCATGGATGACAGCGCTTAACAAACCGATCATCATGACCGCTATTATGGGCCAACAGGATCTCGCCTGGGCCGACGCGCTTCGCCGTCAATATTATCCCGCCGAGCGCAATGTCCTGCCGGCGCATATCACTTTATTCCATCATCTGCCGCCACAGGCCTTGCGCGAAATCAAGCAAGCAGTGAAGGAGATGACCCAATATGGCGCCCCTCCGGTGACCTCATTGCAGCGCCTGATCCATCTGGGTAGCGGGGTCGCCTATGAGCTCCATTCGCCTGATCTGCTGGAGATGCGGATGGAACTGGCGGACCGGTTTCATGGGTTGCTGGTCGCGCAGGACCAACAGACGCCGCGGCTGCATATCACAGTGCAGAACAAGGTGTCCGCGAAAGAGGCGAAAGAGCTGCTCACCCGATTATCGCTGGATTTCGAACCTAGGCCGTTTCAAATTAAAGGTCTGGCGCTGCACTATTATATGGACGGGCCTTGGCAGTCTATCGGGGAGTGGCCTTTTCGCGGCTAAAGCCGTTCCACTTCCTTAATCGGTATCTCGGGATCGGCTAGCTGTGTTTGATCTAGCGATAGACCTGCTTCGACAATTTTGCGGCCTTGCACATAGTCTTTCGTGGCATTGACACAGTCGAGCGCGATCACCTTGCCATCTTTCAGATAGACGATCGAGAAGGATCGGTTTGCCGGATCCCCGCGCACGATATATTCGTCATGACCGGTAGAGAGGCCAACAGTCTGTAGCTTGAGATCATATTGGTTCGACCAAAACCACGGCACCGCGTCATATTCGCAATCCTCGCCCATGATATCGAGCGCGGCAACCTTGGCCTGATCATTGGCATTTTGCACCGATTCAAGCCGGATATGGGCACCATCGGCAAAGCGGTTACTATGCGCTGCACAATCGCCAATGGCGTAAATATCTTCGAGGCTGGTACGGCAATGCTGGTCGACATCGACACCATTTCCCGCTGCGGCTCCGGCGGCTACTAAAGGCCCGGTTTCCGGGATAATCCCAATGCCAACAATGAACATTTCCGCTTCCAATATACGCCCGTCCTTGAGCTTTACAGCGGTCGCCATGCCGTCATCATTGGTCTCAAAAGCTTCCACCATCGCGTCGAGTTCGACGGTAACGCCCTTTTGGCGATGCTCGTCCTCATAAAAGCGCGACAATGTCTCGCCGGCCACCCGAGATAAGACCCGGTCGAGCGTTTCAACTATCGTCACTTTTTTACCGAGCTTGGTCAGCACGGCGGCGGCCTCGAGCCCGATATAGCCGCCCCCGACAACCACAACTTTTTCGGTGGTGGGCAAGGCAGCCATCATCTTGTCGACATCCGCGCGCGATCGCACGCCGTGAATATTGCGCGCCTGATTGCCCGGACAGTCCAGCATCCGCGGCGATCCACCGGTGGCCCAGATTAATTTGCCAAAATATACTTCATCATCCGTGCTCAGCGTGACCTTCTTGTCCATCGGATCGACTTTTGCGACGCGGCATCCGGTGAGCAGCTCGATATTGCGTTCGCCCCAAAAGCTCTCGGGACGCAGCATGATACGTTCAAACGGCTTTTCTCCGGCGAGATATTCTTTGGACAACGGCGGGCGTTCATAGGGGGGATATTTCTCATTCCCCATCAGACCAATTGTGCCTTCGAATTTCTGCTGACGCAGCGCGATAGCAGCTTGCGCGCCGGCGTGGCCCGCGCCAACGATGAGGATATCGTAGGATTTATTCATATTTGGCCCCATTGCGCCGCCCAGCGGCAAGGGCACGACTGTTAGCGCGGATACCGGTTCCCTTGCAAGCATTAGCAGAAAAATGATCGGCAACTTGTTGACCGATAACTATGCTATGACTATAGCGCCGCGATCCAAGGATTTTTGGAGCGACCCGTTGTTGCGACCGGAAACCATTGGCGGAGTAGCTCAGGTGGTTAGAGCAGTGGAATCATAATCCATGTGTCGGGGGTTCGAGTCCCTCCTCCGCTACCATTTTTTTATATAACACCCGCGGTGCCAATGAAGGAGTCGCGCTCTGACCGTCCGACGAATCGTTAAATCACCGGTTTATTGGCTGTGCCATCGGTGTATGATGCGCAGAAACTATTTTAAGGGGTATCGCTGATATGATTTTCTCCCGCCGCCAGTTCGGAGCAACCATGCTCGGGACAGCTTTTGCCGGCCTTGCAACGCGCGCTTTTGCGAACCTTCCTTTTACAGGAAAGAATGAAGTGCGGGGATATGGCGATTTGGTTCCCGACCCTGGTCGTCTACTCGATTTGCCTGAGGGGTTTTCCTACACTGTGATCTCTCGGCGGGGCAATTTGATGAGTGATGGAATGGTTGTGCCCAATGCCGCAGATGGCATGGGCTGTATCGACATGGGTGATGGCAAGGTCGCATTGATACGCAATCATGAATTGGATCACCGGCAATTGCGCGAAGGACCCTTCACTAGCAAAGCGAGCGCTGACCTCAATGCTTATGACCGGCTCAGCGACAACTCGAAAATGCCTATTCCCGGCGGTACGACGACCCTGATCTATGACATGAACAAGGCGGAGGTTGTTGAAGAATATTTGAGCCTAATCGGCACCGTGCGGAATTGTTCGGGCGGAACCACGCCATGGGGCAGCTGGCTGACCTGTGAAGAAAGCGCACTGGAGGCCGGCGAGGGCGTCGACAAAAATCATGGCTATATTTTTGAGGTTCCAGCGGATCATAAAGGGCTCGTCGACCCTGTGCCATTGAAAGCTATGGGCTGCTTTGTGCATGAAGCGGTCTGCATCGATCATCGCACCGGCATAGCTTATATGACGGAGGATCGCGGCGACAGCCTGTTCTACCGCTTCATTCCCAAGGTGAACGGCAAGTTTGCCGAGGGTGGAACGCTGCAAGCGCTTGCACTGAAAGACATTTCAGATACCCGTAACTGGGACACCAAGCAGATTAAATTGGGCGACAGCCACCGCGCAGAATGGATCACGCTCGACAATCCGGAAAGAAGCGCAGGCGAACTGCGTGAGCGCGGCAGAAAGCTTGGCGCGACGATATTTGCCCGGGGAGAAGGTATTTTTTGGGACGATAAGGAACAGCAGCTTTTCTTCACATCTACCAGTGGCGGTGCAAAAAAACTGGGTCAGATTTTCAGTTATAAACCCAGCAAGAAAGAGGGCCGCAAAGGCAAGCAGGGCAAGCTCGCGCTTTTCCTCGAAAGTCAGGACGCTACTGTCTATAATCTGGGCGACAATATCTGCGTTACGCCAAGCGGGCATCTGATGGTCTCGGAAGACCAATATACCGATATTACCAACAACCACCTGCGCGGGGTCACACCGGATGGCAAGACATATATCTTCGGCCGGACACGCATTCAAACCGAATTTGCGGGGACGTGTTTCTCCCCAGATGGATCGACGATGTTTGTGAATCTCTATTCGCCATCGACAACATTTGCCATCACTGGTCCCTGGGATCAGGTTGCCAGCAGTTAGAATTGCGCATCTGTCTCAGCTATAGGTGGCACTATTGCCGGATGCGACCTACACAGGCACCCGCTCACCATCACTGGCTTCTCTCCATGAGCAAAAAAGGCCCCGCTTTTCAGCGAGGCCCTTTTTTAAACTTAGAAAATAGCCATTATTTTGGCATCAACACTCCATCGATTATGTGAACGGTGCCGTTGCTTGATTCAACATCGGCTTCGATCACGTTGATTTTATTGCCAGCGCCATCCTCAAGCACGACTTTGTCGCCTTCCATCGTCGCCTTAATGGCTCCGCCTTCCAAAGTGGTCAGGCTAGCCGTTCCGCCACCATCGGTGATTGCTTTTGCGATATCGGCCGCCTTCATATCGCCTTTGACCAAACCAAATCTGGCCATGCTGGCGAGTTCGGTCTTGTCTTCGTTCGTCATCAGACCGCTAAGCCGTTCCGCGTCCATTTTATTGAACGCGTCATTTGTTGCCACAAACACTGTGAATGGGCCATCATCTTTAAGGTCAACCGCAATGCCCGATAGTGCAACCATCGTGCTGGCTGTCGACAGGTCCGGGTTGCCCTGAACAATAGCGGTAAGATTTGTCGGTTTTTGCGCTTCCTCTGCCTGACGCGCATCATAGATGGCTTGCTCGTCTTCGCTCATTTCAGAGGAGCAGGCAGTGATTGTTGCCAATGCCGCGGTTGCGAGAAATAATTTACTGAGGGTGTTCATGACTTGCCTTTCTTTGGAATTCTCTCTTGCTATCACCAATAGTTAGACGATAGCAAAGCATTCGGGAAGCAGAGTTGCTAGATTTTTTATTTTTGTTCGGGTCCCCGGTTTTCGGTCGGCATATTTTGGTCTTTGCCGAATTATCGAATTACAAAATCCTACGCTTTGAAAACAATGATCCAGATATACCGGCCCAATGTGTGCCTTTATTTGCTGGAATATTTATGGGGACTTCCCAGATGTTGTAGCCTTAGAGATAATGTCCGCTATATCCTGCGATTTCAACTGGTGGACGCAACACATGCCCCGAACCGCTCGGCAGGCGTTTCATAACTGAG
>CANLCX010000003.1 GCA_947489315.1 uncultured Sphingomonadaceae bacterium | reverse complement strand
TACATTCTC
Source organism: uncultured Sphingomonadaceae bacterium (assembly GCA_947489315.1). Taxonomy (GTDB): domain Bacteria; phylum Pseudomonadota; class Alphaproteobacteria; order Sphingomonadales; family Sphingomonadaceae; genus Parasphingorhabdus. Next base: position 491,155 of record CANLCX010000003.1, on the reverse strand, counting down.
TCACATCAATTGTCATCAGCGTCTTCAATCTCCCGACAAAGTCGAATGTCCGCTTTTGCGCCCTAAGCAGACACTAGCGCTGTGGCTGCTTCAATCCCGAAAGCGGACATTAGTTGACCTCACCAAACCAAAAAGGGTTTTGAGAAAAAGACATCGTCCGACACCGGACGAAGTACGACCACTGGTTCCATCGTTGTTAATGTCGCAAGCCGCGCTACTGAAGTCTGGTGATGTAGATGGCGCAGCCGGCGAATTTCGCACCGGCGGAGTGGGTGTATCCGCCGGTGCGTTCTGGCCCACCGGGGAGAGGGCCGGAAGGGCTAAAGTTGCTCAATGATCGATCGCAGATTCGCTATTTCCAAATTGATGATGATCGGATTCCCTTTAAGATCCAATATGACGATCTCGAGAGCATCGGCGGTTGTTATCCTCTCCACTTCTTCGGAAGAGAGCGGTTTTTCGGCAATACACCCGTCCGGGAAACAGCGTTGAAAGGCTATATTTTCGATGCCGCCCGCGACTTCATGATTGATCCTCAGAAATGCTCCAGTATCTAAGCGTAGGCCCAGCGGCGTTTTTATCATGATACCTATGCGTCCGGATGATTTTTGCTTTGCGAAGGCGATACGGATCGCTTCGTTGCCGTTTTGCTTGTCGTTCAGGGATTGCACGGCCTCGCAAATTTCCTCGGATCCGATCCGCTTGCATCGCTCGACCCATGGCTCAGGTTCTTTCGGGCTTGCACCTGCTTCCACTGGAGCCGCCATTGAACCTGTCTGCAGGCTAAAGCTGATGAGAGCAAAGGCGATGATTTTTAAGTACAGGGTTTTCATTAGATTGACCTTTTTTTAAGCCGCTATTCTATCGGCGGCGGGCTGGAATAATGGATCGGAAAGCCAGCGCAGATCGCATAGGATTGATAGCTATTGGCCGTGAGACAGCGCTCGATATTCAGCCATTCTAGCCAGCTATCCCGTTCCCCGGCCGCTATCGGCAATTCTGTATGAATCTGGACGCCAGCTGCCCCGGTAGCGGCAGGACCGACCGGGATGAGCGCGCGATCCGCAGAGAGAACTGACAAGGTGCCGGGACTATAGGCAAAGCTGTAATTCACCGCGTTCGCACCCGAGGCTATGATCGGATAGCGTCCGGCGAGCGAGTTTAGGCTCGCCGTGGTCGCGAGATTGAGGCCGGATACTACCGAGGCGTTATCGCCATTTCTAAAACCGGTAATCATACTGGTAAGCGGTGGATTCGGGAGACCATATTCGCGGGTCTTATCGTCCGCGCGGATATTAAGCAGCGCCTTGCTAATCGTCAGCATACCCGGCGCATAGGCAACGTTATAGTTGGTCGCACTCGCGCCCGAAGCGGTGATGGCATAGCTGCCGACGTCCGAACCTTGCGTCGCCGTTGTTGCCAGGGTCAGACCGGATAACACCGAACTATCATCACCATTGCGAAAGCCCGTAATGTTGCTTGTGAACAACGGATTGATCAATCCATATTCGCGTGTCTGATCATCAGCCGTCACATTGAGCAACGCCTTGATGATGGAGAGCGTCCCGGGCACAAAGGCAAAGTCATAATTACCTGCCGCCAGATTACCCATGCTTGCCGTAATCGTATAAGTTCCGACATCCGATCCCTGGCCAGCGGCAGTCGCCAGCGCTGCCGCTCCGGTGACGCCGCTGGTCGCAAAAGTCTCGCCATTGCGGAAACCAGCTATGCTGCTGGTGAGCAACGGATTGGCCAGACCATATTCGCGCGTCTGATCGTCAGCGGTGATATTGAGCAACGCTTTGGTGATCGTGAGTGTACCCGGTGCATAGGTGAAGTCATAATTGGTCGCACTCGCGCCCGAAGCGGTGATCGCATAACTGCCGACATCAGAGCCTTGCGTTGCCGCTGTTGCTAGCGTTAGACCGGAAATGACCGAACTATCATCACCGTTCCGGAAACCAGCGATGCTGCTCGTCAGCAATGGATTGACCAATCCATATTCACGAGTCTGGTCGTCTGCAGTCACATTCAGCAGCGCCTTGGTAATCGATAATGTTCCGGGGGTGTAGGCGAAGTCATAATTGGTTGCACTCGCGCCCGAAGCGGTGATGGCATAGCTGCCGACGTCCGAACCTTGCGTCGCCGTTGTTGCCAGGGTCAGACCGGATAACACCGAACTATCATCACCATTGCGAAAGCCCGTAATGTTGCTTGTGAACAACGGATTGATCAATCCATATTCGCGTGTCTGATCATCAGCCGTCACATTGAGCAACGCCTTGATGATGGAGAGCGTCCCGGGCACAAAGGCAAAGTCATAATTACCTGCCGCCAGATTACCCATGCTTGCCGTAATCGTATAAGTTCCGACATCCGATCCCTGGCCAGCGGCAGTCGCCAGCGCTGCCGCTCCGGTGACGCCGCTGGTCGCAAAAGTCTCGCCATTGCGGAAACCAGCTATGCTGCTGGTGAGCAACGGATTGGCCAGACCATATTCGCGCGTCTGATCGTCAGCGGTGATATTGAGCAACGCTTTGGTGATCGTGAGTGTACCCGGTGCATAGGTGAAGTCATAATTGGTCGCACTCGCGCCCGAAGCGGTGATCGCATAACTGCCGACATCAGAGCCTTGCGTTGCCGCTGTTGCTAGCGTTAGACCGGAAATGACCGAACTATCATCACCGTTCCGGAAACCAGCGATGCTGCTCGTCAGCAATGGATTGACCAATCCATATTCACGAGTCTGGTCGTCTGCAGTCACATTCAGCAGCGCCTTGGTAATCGATAATGTTCCGGGGGTGTAGGCGAAGTCATAATTGGTTGCACTCGCGCCCGAAGCGGTGATGGCATAGCTGCCAACATCAGAGCCTTGCGTCGCTAATGTGCTCAAAACCAGCCCCGAGATGACGGACGCATTATCCGCGTTGGCAAAACCAAAAATGTCAGCGGTAAACGGCGAGTTGGAAAGCCCATATTCGCGGGCCTGATCGTCGACGACCACATTGAGCAGCGCCTTGGTGATCGACAGCGTGCCGGGTACAAAGGCAAAATCATAGTTGGTTGCACTCGCCCCGGATGCGGTGATCGCATAACTGCCGACATCAGAGCCTTGCGTCGCCGCTGTAGCTAGCGTCAGGCCCGAAATTACTGAACTGTTATCGCCGTTACGGAAACCCGTTATGCTACTAGTGAGCAGCGGATTGACGAGACCATATTGACGGGTTTTGTTATCAGCCTGCACGTTCAGCAACGCCTTGGTAATCAACAAGCTTCCCGGCGCAAAGGCAAAGCCATAGCCGACATCCGATGAAAGAGACCCCAGGCTCGCATTAATCGGAACGGTTCCGACCGCTGTGCCGCTCGTCGCCGCTGTTGTGAGGTCCGCTATACCGTTAAACGCATAGCCAGCGCTGTCGCCGTTCACCAGACCGGTGAAGACCGACGAAAATACCGGATTGGCCAGACCATATTCGCGAGCAGCATCATTGGCGGTGAAGGTCAGAACGGGCTGCCGTTCATAGATGAACATATTGCCGGTCTGCGTGATTGCTCCCGGTCCATTGGCGACAAAGCTTCTGTTATAAAGATTGTTACCGATCAGCCCGCCGCGCGTATCGGTATCCCAGTCGTTCGAATAAACCAGAAAACGTCCACTACCGGTCAGGTTGAACGCACCGGCACCGGCATTATTGGTGAAGCTGTCGCCCGATATAATGATCGCATTGTTGGCGCCGCTGGCAGACAGCACAGCACCGGCGTTGATGGTTACCCCGCTACCCGCGCTCGCCCCTTCATTAATCACCTCTATGGCAGAAGCCGTGATCGAGCCGAGGTTGATCTGACCGCTCGCAAAATTGGTCTTGCCCGCGCCGTCCAGAAGCCGGATCAAAGCCACGCCAGTCCCCGCGTCGACGAAGCCGCCCGGGCCAAAGCTGATCTCCGCCGCCCCGGGATCACGATTTGCATCAATCACCCCATTGGCCAGCTGATCATTGGTAAACAGCGCGACCAAGCCATTGTCAGTCGTAATCCCTGCATTGACAAAGATCGAGCGCCCCGCCTGCAGGATCAGCCCGCCACTATTGCCGGCAGGATTATTTGCCGTCACGGCATCGTTCACAAAAATATCGTTATTCGCCTGCAGCGTAACATTCGTCCCGCCATTCAGGATCGCAGTCAGACTGCCGGGTGATATCGTCACGTCACTGGCTGGATTGTCGGCGTAGAGGTTGGAACCCAGCGCCGGAGGAGCCAGGTCAAACAGATAGACGGTCCCCGAATCTGGCAACGCATTGCCCGGTCCATCATCGCCGTTTGCTCCTATGGCGAGCCGGTCTGCATCCAGGGAGACGGATATACCGAACCTGTCGTCAGCCTCCAGAGCAGTCACCGAAAGGTTTTGCCCCCCGCCATAGCCTGATCCCAATTTACCTTCGAGTTGCGAGTTCGAGAAGTCAGCATCGGCGAAGCCGAACAGATAGACCGCTCCCGAATTTTCAGCTGCATTCCCAGCGCCATCATCGCTATCTGCCCCTACGGCTAGTCGGTTGTCCTCCAGCGAGACAGAAGTGCCGAATTGGTCACCCGCCTCTAAATCAGTCACCGCTAGGCTTTTGCCGCCGCTATAGCCCAAACCGAATTTGGCTTCTTGCATCGGTGTAGAGAAGGTCGGATCGGCGAAGCTGAACAGATAGGCCGCTCCTGAGGCTATTGCCGTATCACCGGCACCACCATCGCCGCGCGCGCCAACGGCCAGCCTGTTACCGTCCAGTGAGACGGAACTGCCAAATGCATCAAATGATCCCAAATCATTCACATCCAGGTCTTTGCTACCACCATAGCCCACGCCGAATACGGCTTGTTGTGTTGGATTAGAGAAAAGGGCATCGGCAAAGCTGAACAAATAGACGGCGCCAGAGTCGTTTGCTGTATTGCCTGCACCATCATCAAGCGATGCCCCGACAGCCAGCCGGTTATTATCAAGAGAGACGGAGCTTCCAAAAAGATCGGAATCTTCCAAACCACTCACATCGAGGTCTTTGCTACCACCATAGCCCGCGCCTAATATGCCCTGGAGCGTGGGTGTCGAGAAGACGGCATTGGCAAAGCTGAACAGATAGACGGCGCCAGAGTCGTTTGCTGTATTGCCTGCACCATCATCAAGCGTTGCCCCGACAGTCAGCTGGTTGCCATCAAGAGAGACCGCGCTTCCAAATTGGTCACCGGCCTCCAAATCAGTCACCGACAGGTTTTTACCGCCGCTATAGCCCGCGCCCAATATACCCTCCAGCGTCGGAGTGGAAAAAGCAGCATCGGCAAAGCTGAACAGATAAACTGCGCCTGCGGCATCGAATCCATTACTTGCGCCATCATCAAGCGATGCACCCACAGCGAGCCGATTGCCGTCCAACGAGACCGATGTGCCAAACGCATCATCGCTATCCAGAGCCGAAACCGATTGCGTCAGATCAAGACTGACGCCGGATGTATAGCCCGCACCGAAAGTACCCACTTGTGCCGGTCCGGAAAATAGCGCATCCGTAAATGTAAACAGACGAACCGATCCAGAACCAGGAACCGAATTGCCCTCCCCGTCATCCCCAGGCGTCCCAACGGCCAGCCGGTTACCGTCGAGTGACACTGAAAAACCAAAACGGTCATCTCTTGAGCTCCCCACCGACAGGTTTTTACCGCCGCTATAGCCGTTACCCAATATGCTTTGCTGCTCTGGATCAGAGAAAGTTGCGTTAGTAAAGCTGAACAACCGGACTGCGCCCGCGGCGCTGGTTCCATTGTTCAGCCCATCATCACCACCTGCGCCAACAGCAAGACGGTTGCCGTCAAGCGATACGCTATTCCCAAACGCGTCAAAAGCCGCAAGATCGGTCACTGCAAGGTTTTTACCGCCGCTATAGCCGTTACCCAATGTGCTTTCTAATATCGGTGTAGAAAAAGCGGCATCAGCAAAGCTGAAAAGATAAACCGCGCCAGGATTAAACAAACTGTCGTTCGCGCCGTCGTCGAATATCGCTCCAACCGCTACCCGGTCACCATCCAGCGAAACCGAAACCCCGAACTTGTCATCCTTTTGCAAGCCCATCACATCCAAGTTTTTACCGCCGATATAGTCTGCGCCCAGAATACTTTCCTGTCGCAGGTTAGTGAAAGCCTGATCGTCAAAGCGGAACAGATAGACCGCCCCCGCATTCAAAACATCATCGTTCAAACCGTCATCGTTGAGCGCTCCGGCGGCAAGGCGGTTGCCATCCAGCGATACGGATGCGCCGAAACTGTCATTGCGCTGGAGGCCGCTTACCTGAAATTCGCCAGGCATTGTGTTTCTTACACCTACCCTCCAGTGGAGTGTCGGTGTCGAGAATGTCGCGTCGGCAAAGCTGAATAGGTAGATTGCTGATTGACCAGTCGATCCAACCGCCAGCTGATTGCCATCCAGCGATACGGATGCGCCGAAAGAAAGTCCTGCGAATATGGAGAAGTTTTTACCGCCGCTATAGCCCGCCCCCAATATGCTTTCGAGCTTCGGTGCCGAGAAATCCAGATCGGCAAAGCTGAAGAGATAAACTGCACCCGCTTCGCCATTGCCATTACCCGCGCCATCATCAGTAGCGGCACCGACGGCCAACCTTGTGCCGTCCAAGGAGACACTGTCGCCGAAACGATCCCCCTGATCTCCGAAATTAATGTCTCCGCCCTCCAGAGGTCCGTCATCGGTCACGTTCAGTGCATTGAGTACCAGGGCATATTGGCTGGGCGGCGTTTCAGCGATGGTGATATTTTTGGGATCGAGCAGCAGGTTGCCGCCGCGCATACCGCTCCGGGCGGTTTCGACCGTGCCAGCATAGAGCAGGTCCTGTGCACCAGATATCTCGATATTGCCGCCATTACCGCCAAACAGGCCGCCCTGCGAACGCACCGTGCCGAGGAAGGTGGTCTTTTCGTCCGACCAGACCACAATATCCCCGCCCATGCCGCGTTGGCCAATGGCAGAGGCATCAATGACCACCCCGTCCGTGGCGACCAGATTGCTCGCGTTGGCAAGCTCGTCAGTGGTCAGGCCTTTGCCGCCCTGATATTCGCCGCCCAAGCGGATGCGACCGCCCTGGACGCCGCCTTGCGCATAATATTGACCAGAAAAGAGATCAAGCCGCGGCGCGGTCATGTCGATCGTCCCGCCAAAGCCGTAAGTGCCGGACGCACGGAACTTGCCCGACGAGATGATCTGGCTGTCGGAGATATAGCTTATACTGCCGCCATGCAGGCCGGTGGCATCGACAAAGGCATCGCCGGTATCAATCGCGCGGCCGTTGGCGTGGATATTCACATTGCCGCCATATCCCAGTGCGGAATTGGCGACAATCTGCCCCGCCAGCGATAAACTCCCCGCTGACAGCCGCACATCGCCGCCAACCTCCCGTCCTCGCGTGGAGAGGATGGAACCGAAGGAAAGAAAGTCGCTGCCGCTGATATCAGCGCTGCCACCGGCGCCATCGCCATCGAGATTGATCGTGCCGTCCAATATCGTGCGGTCTGCCGAGACGGAGAGCGTGCCCCCGCGCGCTCCGTCACCGGCGCTACCGCCATTGCTGGCAGATGAAAGGTCAATGCTGACATTCCTGCCGGTCTCAATTTCTCCAGACCCGGCAAGCGCGACCCTGCTGGCAGTGAGAGATACACTGCCGTCAGCATTGACCCTTGCGCCGCCTGCGCTCTCGACATCACCGATGCGCACAGACTGGTTGACCAGTTCGCGCGCAGCGGAAGCGGTTATCATCAGGGACCCGCCGCTGGCATCAATGACACCGCCAACTTCGACCAGCGCGCCATCCCTATCGGTGGACGTAACTTCGTCCCCGACCTGAAAACGGATCAGATTATCGCCGTGAAGATCCAGCGTGAAGCTTTCTGCGCCACCGAGGGCAACCTTGCCAAGCCGAGCGGTTATCACGCCGTCATTGACCACCTGCGGCGCAACAAAGGCAGCGATACCGGCATCGCGCACAGTGATCTGGCCTTGGTTGATTACCTGTGCGCCCGCTTTGCCGGGCGTGCCAAAGCGCAATGCGCCGCCAGCCATGAACGCTTCATTGGAAATATCCGCAGTCGTGGCCACCAAACCCCCGACATCGACCCGGGCGCTTTCACCAAACAGGATGCCATTGGGGTTGATCAGAAACACCCGCCCATTGGCATTAAGCTCACCCAATATCGTGCTGACATCACCGCCCGTGACCCGGTTGAGCGCTATTGATGTGGCCCCAGGCTGCGCGAATGTCGTGCTTTCACCGGCTGCAATCCCGAAGGACTGCCAGTCGATCACCGCCTTGTCGCTGTTCTGCTGGATGGTCACCCTTCCAGTGCCTTCACCGACGATACCGGCACTGCCTGCGGTTACTGTCCCGCCCGAGGGATTGGCATATGCCGGGCTTGCACCCATTATAGCGGTTATCGCCGCTCCACTCATTAGCAGGGCAAACCGATGCTTGCGGCCTTTTGCGATAGAGAGGGTCATAGCCGGATTCCAATCGTGAAGAAGAAGCGCGCTGCGCCGCTATTGTTGGGGGTGAAGCGGGCGCGGCCGGGCCAGGCGGCATAAGCCTCTGCGCTTAGCCCATAAGGCAGCGCCAAACGGGCGCCGAGACCCGCGGACCAGGCTTCGCTGGTACGCGCCTCGCCAATATCGAGACGGCCCGACTGCCACGCCGTGCCTGCATCCGCGAACATAAAGGGTTGGAGGATAAAGCCATCCGTCAGCTGGACCGAGTGGGTGACTTCGACCATCGCGGTCAGGCAATGCTCCCCGCCCAATGCGCCAAAATCAAAGGCCCGACCGAAGCGGTCACCGCCATAATTACACTCGCTCGCGGCCAATGCTGCGCCATGAAGCCCGGCCTGCATCTCCAGGTTGATCCGGATCGCTGTGTTCGGCACACCAATCGGCCCGCGCAGATCCAGCGCTGTGGTGACAGAGGTAAAATCCGGCTGCCCGGTTGACCGGCTACGCAGCGGGTTAAAACGCCCGGTGGCGCCAAAGCCCTTTAATCCCTGATTGAGAGAGACCGCCACCAACCCAACAGAGCCATCTGATGCAGCCCAGTCATGCGAGGCGCTGACCTCAACAGTGCGGATATTATCATCAATCAAGGTCAGCCCGAAAAAGCCGCTCTCGCTGTTAATCGCGGTTGCGCTGATGTTCACAAATGTGCTGGCGGTGCGGGTGCGCTGAATGGGGTATTGCATGCCAGCGCGGACAATCTCTTCATTGCCTTCAAAATCCAGCAGATCGAGCAGACCGTCCCGTCCGCGCGACCGCGCCCTTGAATAGTCCAGCGTACCGGTCAGCCCCGAACTGCCAATGGGGGCCTGATAGCGTACAAAGCCAGAGACAAAACCGCCGGTGGGAATGGACGTCCGTCCGTCGAGTATCAGTTGGTCGCCCGGGATCAACATCGAGTTAACCCGCAGCGTAGCGCGCGAGCGGTAATCCCCGAAAGCTGAACGCAGCCGGTCATCAAATTGGAAGTCGAGGACAATCGGATCAAGGTCAGCGATGATCAGCAGGCTGGCCGCGCCATCGGTCTGCTCGGACGGGCGCACAACCATGGTAACGTCCATACCACCCAGATCGCGGCTGTTCAGCACAGCCCGTTCGATATCATCGATCTTCACGGGCCCGCTATTGATCAGTCCGGCAAAGCGGCGCTCCAACATCCGGATCAACCGGTCCTTGCCGGTCAGACCAGCAGAGCCCTTAATCTCGATATCAATCCTATCGACCGTGCCTTCGATAATGTTGATGACGACAACCCCGTCCGCAACATCCTGTACCGGCACCAGCGCAAAGGACAAGGCATAGCCGGCATCGGCATAGACCTTGGTCAGCCTATCCGCTGCCCGGTAAATGTCCGCCAGCGTCATGGGCCGTCCGGCAAATTCCGCCAGCGCGCCCTGTAGCCGTTCCTCGGCAATAACCGAGGCTCCGACAATCCGAAATCCGCGCACATTAAAGCGCACATCCGATGCCGCCGCCACGTCTCCCGCAGAAGGACGCTCTATCCGAAAGGTCGCTCGAGGCTCCGATACCGGACCGACACGGTCACGGTTCTCCTGCTCAAACGTCCCGGATGGCGGACGAGGTAACTCTTGAGCCTGAACAGGGGCAGCAATAATCCCCCCGGTCAAAAGAGATAACAAGAACATGTGACGGCGGCCAATATGGCGCCGATCAGCCCGATTACAATCTGAATAAATTTTCATCTGTCCCACCTGTTTGAGCCCTTCCACACGGGGCTCGGGCCGTCACATGATGTAAATTTTCTTTCCACGGAACCCTAAATTAGTTTAGGGTAGCGAGGGGTAACGTGGGGATTATGCTGATTATCAGGGGGAAACTTGATGAAGCGAGCGCCGTGCCTACTGCTATGCTTTTTCTTGCTTTGCATGCCCGCATTTGCCGCGATTTCTTCCCCAACGGTAGGCGATAATTCTGAAATTATAGAGCCGCTTACAGTAGATACTGACCGGCCGTCGGATCATAAATCACTTGATTTACCAGCTGCCTCTTTAATCGCTGGTTCAGACGGTCCAGCCTTGGCTCCTTATGTCCGCTATCTGAAAAATTATTCCGGCGATATTCGCAAGGATAATCTCGCGAAATATGATTCGTCCCTTATGCATCTTGACACCTCCAGCATAAATTTCGGACGCCCCGATGGACCCCTGTTGGTTCTCCTTAGCGTCAAAAATGAGGGTTCAGAATCTGGAGAATGGCTATTCACGACAGGACGCGGTGCGCTCAAAAGTTTCCAAATGGTCGAATATGCGTCTGGCGACACGCAAGTGTTGCTCGACGGCAGCGATATGGAACAGGTGCGCAATACTTTGCAAACCTACCATAGCTTCACCCATGAATTTAACCTGGATCCAGGTGAGCAGAAGCAATTCGCAATCACTTTTGAAGGCAAGCATTCCACCATATTGCCCTTAAAAATATCGACCAAAGAAAATTTCTTCCAAAAACGGTTTCAGAATATCGCTTTGGTCTCAGGCTCCGTATTGGGGATGCTGACCCTGATGGTTGTGGGTGTGGTGCTCTATACTGTTACGGGCAAGCCGGAATTCTTGTGGCTGGGCCTCGCGGAAATTTTCCACGCCGTCTATGTTCTGCATATTGGCGGATATACTACGTTTTATTTCCTCTATGACAAAGGCCCGTGGGTTCATACGGTTGGCTTTGCATTGGCCTGTGCGTTTTCCATCGCCATGGCGCAGTTCGCAAGGAGCTTTCTCAACACCCGGAAAACCTTTCCAGCGCTCAATATATTCCTGATCGGGCTGATCATTACCGGTGCCATTACAATCGTTGGCCATATCCTTCTGACATATCACGAAGACAGCACGGTTCAGGCCATATTCGGCATGCTGACGCGCTTGGTCAACGCCATAATTGTCCTGCTCTTGCCCTATATCGCGGCGATCGCGACTTTGCGGTTAGGACGGCAATATTGGCCGCTGCTTATATCATGGAGCAGCTTGGCATTATTCAGTACATATGGTGCCGTGACTGCTCTTGGACTGGTCAAAGGCCTGTCCTTCAATTGGCATTTGGCAGGACCTTTCGGGCTTTTCGGAGCCTTATTCATCTCGCTGTCGATGGGACTACATCTCAGAAATATATATAAAGAGAAGCTCGAAACCGAACGTGGATTGAATGAAAGCCTGCAAAAACAAATTGAGATAAGCGAAAATGCAAACCGGTTGGAGCAGGAGAAGGCTTCTGCACTGGCGACCATCCACGATCAGGGTCATTTAATCCACGCATCCGGTCACGATAGTCAGCAGGTACTTTTGGCCCTCAACAGCATTGTCGAGTTTACCGATAAAAGCGATGCAGGCGATATTCCTAAAGAGCTCTCCAAGATTCTTAGAGCGTCGGCGTCGCAGCTTGAGGATATCATATCCACTACCATGGCAGGTCCCATATCCGGTGTCGAAAGTTCAAAATTGATTGCTCTGAGCCGTTTCAAACTCAGCGATCTCCTGCGGCCCCTCGAAATGATTTACCGACCTTTGATAAACAAAAAGAATTTGTCTTTTCGCGTCGAAGAATATGAGGATCATTGGATTATCAGCGATCGCGCGTTGTTGGCACGCGTGTGGTCCAACATATTGAGCAATAGTCTAAAATTCACCTATGAAGGTAGCATAACCCTCTCGATATCAACCTCTGAAGGCATGATCCAATTCACCATTTCCGATACTGGACCAGGTATTGAAACCCCAGTCATTGAAGGCCTTTCGGCAGGCGAAGAAAGGCGGATTAAGGCCGACGATGATGCCGCAGGCACAGGATTTGGCTTGTTAGCGTCGCAAAAAATTATGTCCCAACTCCACGGAGAAATGAAGATCGATAGCAAGGTGGCTATAGGAACGACCGTGATAATCCGCTTGCCGTTCATACCCTCAAGTGCTTGCACGAAGCTGGAGATATCCGACATCCAATCCCGCTTGAAGAATTATGTGGTGGTCGACACCGATATACTGGAGAAGTCAGAAATTGACAAAATATCTAAGAACGGTTGCGCCTCTGACGGCAATTACCTCCCTGTTACGTATGACCCATCGGCGCGCATGCGGGGGTTCGCCAGCGCCTTTTCCGATATTATTCTCTTAAAACCGGTTTGTGCAGATATGCTTTGTCATCCTGCCATCAACCAAAGCGATAACAGGAGGGAAACCCGTGACCTGTAGGATATTGCATGTCGATGATCATGAACTGACTAGAGCGGGCTGCGCCCTATTGCTCTCGCGATTGGACCGTTATGAAATTGTCGGCACGCTCGACAAAGGAACGGGCGTCCTGGACTTTATTCTGACAGAAGAAATCGACATCGTCATCCTGGATTTGGTGCTACCCGATATGAACGGTATGAGCTTGCTCGCAGAGCTTATCGGTATCCACGACATGACCGTCATGATTTTGACTGGCCAAGATGATCCAAAGGATTTTTCCTTTGCATTGAAAATGGGGGTTAGAGCAATTGTCAGAAAATCCGACCCTGCCGAAGAGATTGTAGATGCTCTGGATAAAGTCCGGAAAGGCGAAAGCTTTTTGTCAACGACAGTGCGGGAACAGTTAGACAGTTTCAGTACACCAAATATCCAATTATCACCTCGCCAATCAGCAATTCTGCATTATCTGGCCATTGGCGAGACCAATAAGGAAATTGGATGCAAATTGGGCATAGCTATGCCCACAGTCTCTTTCCACCTAGCCGAAATCCGAAAAAAATTGGGTGTTTCGAACAATAAAAAAATTACACAAGCTGCCATTGATAGCGGCATAGTCTAGGCTCCAACAATTCAGTAACGAGAGGCCCGGACCTCGGCAACGTTAAGCGAGTAAATGATCGTCCATATATCGATCAGCTCCTGAATGGATGCCGAAAATAGGCGCTTTCTAGTGTCCGCTTTCGGGATATTGCGGTCACAAGCCTAATGTCCGCTTTATCCCGAAGCGGACATTAGGAATGGGTAATCTTATCAGTAGCAATAGCCGATAGCAGCCAATTTCTTTATGCTTCAGATAACGACCGCACGGTCAGCCTTTGGGAATCGTTTCAGGACGAAGATATGCAAACATGTGCGGCACGTAGTCAGCTTTGCCGAGTTCAACCTTCTCCCTGCGCAATATCGCATAGGCGGTCATGAGGTGGAAATAAAACTGGGGCAGCGTCCAGTCACGGGCATATTGCTCCGCGGTCAGGTCAAAGATCATGCCGCTGGGAAGTTCATGCGCGATGGGTCTGTCCGGGTCGGCATCGAGCGCATTGGGGGCGAGGCCTTCCAGCAACATGATCGTTTCATCAATTCGGGCTTGAGCATCTGCTAGAGAACCAGGCTGTTCACTGGCATTTCGCCCTTCCTCGACAAGTGTATCGAGAGATTCCGGAAAGGCCTCTCCGCTAAGCCTGAATATGGCTTCTTGAGCCTGCAAGCAGGCGAACCTGACCTGTGTCGATAGAGGAAACATGTCGGGCGCAAGACGCGCCGATAGCAGCGCTTCCGCGTCTGCTTTCGGCATTTGCGCCTGAGCCTTCTCCAGCCAGCCTGAGAGCGTTTTCAGCATTTGCGTATAGGTTGGTACGAGCAGCTTCGTTAATGACATGGATTTCCTTTGCTCGAACAGAATTTTAGCGCTGCATCTTCACGATGAGCTTTTACTGGTTTGAAGCGTCTTCCACCTCTCGATATTGCGTACAACAAAGCCGGTCAAATCCTGCGGTGTTTTTCCGGCAAGCGCGACGACGGAATCGGTCAACCTGTCCTCACCACCGGCTGCGATAGCGGTATCCATTGCCGCGAGTAATTCCGCATAGCTTCTGCTCAATCCGCCCGACTGAATGCGCTCTGTCAGTTCCTGTTCGCTCAGTTTATAGTGGGTGATCGTGATACCCAAAGCATCGGAAAGGATATCGGCAACCTCATCATAGGAAAGCGACTGTGGTCCGGTCAGAATTGCATCACCATTGGGAATGGCTGGATCCGTCAGCGCCGCAGCGGCGGCCGCCGCGATATCATCGGCATCAATGAAAGGAACCCGTCCATCTCCCGTTGCGGAATAGATGGCCTGTTCATCGCGGATTGTCGGCAGATGCTGCTGTTCCGAAAAATTCTGCATGAACCAGGTGGGACGCAGGACGAACCAGCCTGACGCGTGATCATGCAGGTAACGGTGCACGGCACCCATCATCGGACCGCCTTCTTCAAGCGAGGAAGCACTGAGCAGCACAAAGCGCTCGACACCATTTCCAATCGCGCGGTCGATAAATGGCTGCATAGCGGCCAGCGGTTCCGGAACATTCGCAGGTGCGACAAGATAGATCGCCTTGACCTCGTCCAGCGCCGCTGTGTAGCTGGCTGGATCCGACCAATCAAAGCGGACCTGATTTGAGCCATCAGGGTTCCGGCTTGCAATACGGGGGTGGTGACCGCTCGCGCGCAGCTGTTTGGCAAGACGGCTTCCCGTCTTGCCTGTCCCGCCGGTGACAAGGATTTTATTACGCATCGCCGGTCTCCTTCAACACCGCGGCAATGGCGTCATCGCCGCCCATCGCGCGCAGTGCGATCAGAGGGTTCCAGTAGTCGCGATAATGGGTGATATACCCGTCCGCCACGGTCACCACGGATATATAGGTTTGATCATAGGCGATTCCGGTTTCGGTGCCATGACCGGTGCAAGTGAATTCCAATATTATGATATCGGAATTCTGCGTGCGATGAACCACCGGCTCTGACATTGACTCGATCGTGATGAGCGAAGCCGCGCCGGGCAAATATTCTGCCAGTGCGGCCTTACCCTCCACGCGGGGCACAGCGGCCGGAGGTGCGTAGGGAAACTCCATTACGATATCATCGGCTACCATATCAAGAAACGTGTCTGCTTCTGGCACCAGCAAGTCACCAAGCGCTGCCCGCAGGAGGCCGGAGAAGCTGGAAAAGGGATCAGGTTGATTGGTCATCATGCTGCGCTCCTTTCGCTATCGAGATGCGCGAGCTGAGACTCCGGATACCGGGCACCGGCCGCACTGCCATTCGGAATTGCCGCTTCAATATCGGCCAGATCGGCTGCACTCAGGGACAGCGACATTGCGCCCAGCGCTTCGGTAAGCCGATCGCGTTTGCGGGCTCCGATCAAGGGAATGATATCCTCGCCTTGATGCGCCACCCAAGCGATGGCGATCTGGGCCACTGTCGCATTTTTGGCTTCCGCAACCTTGCGAAGGGCATCGACCAGAGACAGATTATGCGCAAGATTATCACCGGCAAAGCGCGGGCTCATGCTGCGAAAATCCCGCTCGTTGTTGCGATCGGGTGACCAATGGCCGCTGATCAAACCGCGCGACAGGACGCCATAGGCGGTGATTCCAATGCCCAGTTCACGGCAAGTGGACAGAATTTCTTCCTCAATACCGCGCGAGATGAGCGAATATTCGATTTGCAGATCGGTGATCGGGTGAACCGCATGGGCGCGGCGGATGGTCGAAGCACCCACTTCGGACAGACCGATATGCCGCACATAGCCTTTGTCGACCATATCGGCGATGGCGCCGATGGTGTCCTCAATGGGAACGGCGGGGTCCAGCCGGGAAGGACGATAAATATCGATATAATCCGTTCCCAGGCGCCGCAGCGAATAGGCCAGAAAATTCGGAATCGCTTCAGGGCGGGCATCGTAACCGCCCCAGCCAATGTCGGGATCCCGCAAAGCGCCGAATTTTACGCTGATGGCGAGAGAGTCGCGCTTGTGGTTGCGTAGCGCTTCACCGATCAGCATCTCGTTATGGCCCATGCCATAAAAGTCGCCCGTATCAAGCAATGTGATCCCTTGCTCGATGGCCATGGCGATTGTGGCGAGACTTTCGTCCCGATCTGCCGGACCATAGACATCCGACATGCCCATACATCCTAAACCAATCGCAGAGGTGGTGGGTCCTGTATTTCCAAGTTTACGTTGTTCCATTTCTATTTCCTTTCTGGGGGTGAGAGTTAAAAGTCGCTTGCGGTTGGACGAACGATCACTTCGCTGACATCGACATCGTCCGGTTGTTCGATGGCAAAACGGATCGAGCGGGCAATGGCATCAGGTTCGATCGCCACTTTGCGAAAGTCAGCCATGGCTTTGATTGACGCGGCATCTGTTATGTCGCTGCCCAGTTCGGAAGTTACGACACCGGGCGAGATGATCGTCGCGCGAATGTCCTTATGCTCTTGCCTGATGCCATCCGTGATCGCCCAGACGGCAAATTTTGTTGCGCAATAGACAGCGCCGGTTGGCACGACATAATGCGCGCCAAGCGACGCAATATTGACGAACTGACCTGTTTTGCGCGCAATAAAATGCGGTAAGGCAGCAGCAATTCCGTTTAACACACCGCGGATATTGACGTTAATCATCCTATCCCATTCATCCACCTTTACGGCGGACAAAGGCGATACCGGCATGATGCCAGCATTGTTCACCAAAACATCTATTCTGCCAAATCGATCGATTGCCGCATTGCAAAAGGTAGAAACGTCATCACGCTTTGTTACATCGACCATATGATAGATCGCATCGCCGCCCGCTGCATTTATCTGGTCGCAGAGGGCAGCCAACGGTTCGGTCCGCCGTGCACCTAGAACGAGCTTCGTCCCGCTCTGGCCGAGCAAGCGCGATGTAGCGGCACCAATCCCACTGCTTGCGCCGGTGATCAATACGACTTTTTCTGTTGCAGGTTTCATTTCAATCTCCTGGGGTTTGACCCGAGACAGCACTGTCTCTTCGCATTCTCAATATGGCTGATGCGGGTCCAAGAGCGGTAGAATGCTAATCCGGGAGTCTTGCCTGATCCTCCAGAATGACCGGCTTACTCTTGTTCGGGCATGAGATCCGTGAGATAAAGCGATCATGGAAAAAGCGCAGGAATTGACCGACATTGTCAGCCGTCATCAGACTTTTGATGGTATAGAGCCCTGCGCATTGCCGCGGGTTAAGCTTATACGATCCGTGACGACGACGGCATCCATGCCAACAATATATGAGCCTTCTCTATGCCTTGTTGCGCAAGGAAAGAAACACGTGACCCTGGGTCACCTGGAATATGTGTACGATGCGTCCCAATATCTGGTGGCGTCCGTTGATCTGCCGCTGCTGG
Source organism: uncultured Sphingomonadaceae bacterium (assembly GCA_947489315.1). Lineage (GTDB taxonomy): Bacteria > Pseudomonadota > Alphaproteobacteria > Sphingomonadales > Sphingomonadaceae > Parasphingorhabdus. The sequence continues at coordinate 473,438 of CANLCX010000003.1, read as the reverse complement.
GTTCAATCATAGAAGCCAGCGAGGAACGCCCCTATCTTTGCATCAGTCTGGACCTCAATGTTCCGGTGCTCAGTGAACTGTTGCTCGAACATGGGACCCGAGCGCCCGCGACCACATCAAAACCTGGAATAGCCCTCAGCACCGTCACGCCAAACCTTATCGACGCGATGGTCCGCTTGCTGCGCCTGCTTGATACGCCTGAAGATATTCCGGCACTTGCACCTTTGGCAGAACGCGAAATCCTTTACCGGCTGCTGAACGGTGAACAGAGCGAGATGATGCGCCATATTGCCAATGCTGAAAGTCATCTCAGCCAGATCAGCAGAGCGATAATCTGGATCAGAAACCATTATGCCGAGCCATTCAGCATTGATCGACTGGCGCAGGAAGCCGGGATGAGCAGTTCATCATTGCACGAACATTTCAAAGCAATAACGACCTATAGTCCGCTGCAATACCGGACCCGCCTTCGCTTGCAGGAAGCCCGCCGGATTATGGTTTCCGATGCACTGGATGCGGCCAGTGCAGGATTTAAAGTGGGCTATGAAAGCCCGTCACAATTCAGCCGTGACTATGTCCGGATATTTGGCGCGCCGCCCATGCAAGATGCGCAGCGACTGCGGGCCAGTCCCGATTTTGCCATGGCGTGAGACTACGCTGCCTGCGCAACCAAGTAATATAGTTCAACCCAATTGGGCAGAATTCTAGCGTCCGCTTTTGCGCCCAAAGCAGACACTAGCGTTGTGACTGCAATATCCCGAAAGCGGACATAATCTATCCCACCGACCGCCGGTGCAAAAGGCGGACCAAACCGACTGGATGGCAAGTCATTTTACTCGATTCTTCGGGTTTCGTTTTGAAGCGTGTTTCAAGAATGGTACATAGGTTGGAACGCGCTCGCGGTAGTTCATATATGGTTCGCCAATCTCTGCGATAAGGTCATTTTCCTCGAAGGGGGTCGCGAGCAAAACATATGTAAGTGTGGCTCCCGCGAAGACCAGGTGCCCGGCGGTCAAATGTGGTGTAGCAAAGGGAGCAGTCATCCAGCCAAGGCTGATCGGATGACGAACCAGAGCATAGAGATAACGCTCTGTCATATTGGCGGGCTTTGGTCGCAACTGCCGGAAATTCTGCCAGGCCTGTGCCAGACCGAAAAATCTGAAATGCCCAAAGTGGAAGGTCGCGGCTGACATCATCGTCCAGATGCTGAGATAGAGGACGACGATAGCGCCCGACGCCAGAGGGGATTGGACATGCCAAATCGTAATCGGGATGGGATGCCAGAAATGAATCAGAAGCCCTATCATGGTAACGGTCATGTAGAGATAGGTGGCCCGTTCGATCGGGGCTGGAATGATTCGGGTCCACCAGCGCTTAAAAGAGGTGCGGGCAGTAATCGAGTGATGCAGACCAAATGCGCCAATCAAGCCAACATCAATGGCAATAGCTGGCCAGAGCCCAATCTCCTTGCCATCACCGATGCCTTTCGGGACTCCGAAATCGATAAGAAACCCCATGATGTAGAGAAGAGCGGCGGTCGCCAGTAAATAGGCCACCACAGCATAAATCAGCAAAAGCGATTTGCGTATCATAGATTGATTCCTTGTGGGTTTGCATGAGAAGAAATGCCGTCCAAAACGAACGAGACAGAGGTGTATCAAATGTCTTGGACGGCAGACGACGCGGACCTGGTGAACCTGATTTTCTGAAACTCGTCAGGACCAGTCACGTCGATGGTTGGCGTGGGTTTTCAGATAAGCGCCCGGCTCAAAGTGCTTGTCGTAGAATCCGGTATCGAGCTTGTGTGCCTGAAGGTACATCAATGTCATGATTGCTGGAACAGTCGCTGGAAAGCGACCAAAGGTATCCTGAACATATTGTGCCATCGTCGCTACGCAATCAATGAACTCGTCGTTGATGGGCGCCGCACTTTTGCGGATTGCATCGGTTTCCTTATAGGGACCTTTAGTTTTCTCGTTAAACGGCCCATCGGCGCCAAATTTGCGCTGAACTACAGATTCAACTGCGGCCCGCATATCTTTGAAATGCGGTTGACAATGGCCCTCCAGAATTCCTTCCCGGCCCGTGACAAAGGGCAAGGGTTGATCCTTGATCATGTCAAAGCGAAAACCCAGGCCCGGCACGTCGGGATCGCCGCTAGCGCCGAGAATGCTGAACGGATTATACCCGTCATACATCCATCCACCAAGGCCCATGGCCTGCAGCATGAGCGCGCCGGCATAGCACGAACAGGATAGCTCCACCGTCACTTCTGTAGCGCTGACCTGCTCGACATAGGACAATGGATAGGGATTGTCCGTGTCAACGAGATGCTTGAACGCCTTGAGACCGGGAATGGGCCGGTTGTTAACATCGTCATAAATGCATACGCCGTTCTGGACAAAATAGCACAAGGCCAAGACAATATGCTGTGCCAAGTCGGCGACCGGAATAATAAGCGTGCTGCCGGGGACATTGCCACACCATTGATTATGCATTTCCATATGCTGTGGCTGTGCAGGTATGTTTAACCGGCCATCGGCGATCTTCACGATCCGTTTCTGATGCGCGTCGAGATACGCTTTCAGATCGGTTTCCCCGCTTGCAGCTTTCGCATCGACTGCGGGCATGTCACGTGTCGGCAAAAAATAAACGCCATTGTCGTCAGTATAAAAAAATTCGGTTATCTGAAAACCTGCACAAGACGGAAAACTGCGTCCGCCGGCAGCGCCGGCATAGTTCGGGATATTCGGGACATAGTTATGATTGTGCGGGATCAGGTTAGACCAGCCAGTATTACCTGCAACGGTTGTTAACAACAGCATCTGTTCCAATTGGGAAAGTGGCTCTGGTTTATCCTTAGACTTATAAGCCAGAGGACCATCGGGAATGGAGGCACCACGCGCAAAGCGGCGCGACCGACGGCCATGAATGGCTTCAACAAGGGGAAATTGCATCGCCTCAATCAAACCCTTGGGCATATCGGGAATTCGATCCAAGAGGATGCTGCCTCTGTTCCTCAAGCTTGCGCCTGATTTGCCAGCACCCAGGCCTGACATAACCGTACCAGCGCCGAGCATGGATGCGCCAAGAACTTTTCTTCGTGATGTTTCAAACATATTATTTCCTTTGTTTCGTTTCTTGCCTGTCCCCCCTTGTTCGCGCCTCTCGGCCAAGCATTCCCGATGCATTTGCCGTTTACGCAGAAATTCGATAGGCTCTCGGCCCGATGATTAGCTGATGAAAAACCGATGATAGAGACAGATGCCAATCCCATCGAACTTTCGAAGACGGCCGACTTTTCTGTTGGGATACTCAGAATTCGCCCTGCGCTGCGTGCAGTGGAAATGGACGACAGCTCGATAACGCTTGAACCCCGAGTGATGCAGGTTCTCGTGTTGCTAGCTGGACACGCTGGCAACGTCGTGACGCGCGACACTATGATTGAGTGCTGCTGGAACGGCTTGGTCGTCGGCGAAGATGCGATTCAGCGTTGTGTCGGCCGATTGCGCCGCGTGGCGGAAAGCTTGGGCGGGTTTGAAATTGAAACTCTCAACAAGGTCGGTTACCGGCTTGTCACCATAAATCCAGGCGCGGGCAGCCGTCTACCCAAGGCTCGATTCTCTGGCGATCCAAGCCATCGAACTTCCGTGGCATTCGGCGAGGTGCAAGTTCAGTCACTTTTAGACGAAGACCGAGAATTTACGGAGCTCTTGGTTGATGACATCACAGCCGCGCTGTCGCTAAACCGGGATCTTAAAGTTACCGCACGGATCGCCGCCTCCCATGTAGCGGCAGATATCCGCCAGATCGGACAAGAATATGGTGTCGATTACATCGCGACCGTCACCTTCCGGCGGGCCGATCATCATGTTCGGCTTCGCTTGCAGCTGTCCGAAGTCAATAGCCGTCGGATCGCTTGGACGCACTCCATTGAGGGGCTTTCGCCAATCGACGCCATGCCTTCCGATGATCTGGTTGTGGACCTTGCCAGCCGGATCGCGACTGAGCTTACGCGGGAAGAAACGGACAAAGCGCTCCGCAAGCACTCTGATCTGACGGCCTGGGAGGCCGTTGTACGCGCGAATGCGGCGTATCAACGGATCAATCTGGATAGTTTGGCCTTTGCAGAAAAGGAAGCACGGCGGGCGGTCGAGCTTGATTCTGGCTTTGGCGCAGCGCAGGCGGCTTTGGCCAATGCTCTGGCTGCCACCTACGAACTTGGAGGAGCATTGGATAAAGCTATAGCAACGGAGGCGCGCATGCATTGCGATCTGGCGTTAGCCGCAGATCAGGAAAACCCAACAATTTTGGCCTGGGTCTCCAATTCGCTCGGCATGATTACACGTCCTGCGGAAGGTATGCAGCTCGCCGAGAGGGCGATTGATCTGGCTCCCACGCATAATATTGCGCATCTCTACCTGGCGCGTCATCACCTCTATCAAGGGCAAGCGGATGCCGCGCTGGCTGCGCTGGCGGAACATGATCGGGTGGCACCGCGCTTTCCCTGGCAATATTTCGTGGAGTTTCACAAAGGGCTAACGCAGTTCATGTTGGGGAAAATTGACCTTGCCGAGCGAGCGTTCGAGCGGGCATGCTTGATGAATCCCGACTATCCATATTGTTGGATAGCAAAGTCGATCATTTATATGGTTCAAGGACGATCAATCGAGGCCCAGGCAGCAGCAAAAGGTTTGAAATCGCTTGATGGTCCCGATTCCCTGAGTTTGCAATTGGCGCGGATCGCACACAGCTATCCCGAGCCCAACATTAGTCATACACTTCAAGAAACTCTCAAAAATGCATGGGCTTTAGAATAGAGTTGAACATCAGGTCTGCGCGTCACGCCAACACGGGTTTGAAGCTGATTGTCTGTCAGCCTGTCTCAGGGTTTCCATTTTCAATCGGGCCACCATCTTTGCTCCATTCAACCAAAAACTACTGTCCCTATTTTTGATTGCTAGTATCCATTTAGAGCAGAGACCGCTTTTTCGGCTCAAACCAGTGCTGGTGTTGTGGCCGCTTTATACCGAAAGCGGACACTAGAAATTGACTGAAATGTCAATCCTTTCTCATATAGGCGTCGAGTGTCTGATGAAAATGCCGGATTCGGCTTTCCTGATAGTTGGCAAGGGTGGTTCCCTTTTTCTTTGTTGCCCGTAGCCCTCGCTGGATACGGCGCAAATTGTCGGTGTCCTGATCGACAATCATAGCTGTAGAACCCATTTCCGTGGCCTTCGCCCAATCCTCATCTTCTTCGAGCCAAGTCATTTTGGCAGGTTCCGGATGCGATCCGTCAGGATTTTTCGGAAAATAGTAGAAAAACTCCATGATCGATTTTTCCGGATTGTCTCCGAGCGGCCGAAAGCGGTAGCCGACCGAAAGGCCAACCCCGCCATAGGGAACAAAATTCGGAAACAACGTATACTGAATGAGATCAACCGCGACTGCATCCGACAGGTTAGAAGTGTCTTGCCGGGTTGAATTGGATATCCGCTCCCGCGCCGTGCGGGCGATGCGATCGCGAAGCGTTTCACCTTCTGCGAGTGGATTTCCCGTCGCATAAAAAGGAATATCACGTTCGACTGCCTCACGCGATTTTTCTGGATTGATGTTTGACCGGGAGGGGCTGGGTACGCCCATGGCACTGATCATCCTATTTACATGACGCACACCTTCATAGGTATCATATTGGGTGTTGCTGTCGCCATAATAGGGAACGGTCTGCGAATGTGCGACCGGAACATGATAAGCTTCGGCAAAGGCCTCGAAAACCAGCTTCCAGTTACATGGCATGACCTTGGCCACGTGCATTCCCATATAGCGGTCTTCCAGTTCAAACTCGCTGAAATGGTCAGGCAAAATTTCAAGGTAGCTTTCCAGTGATTCACAATTTTCATCGAAATTCACGAACACAAACCCACCCCAAAGGCCCACTTTTGCCTCTGGCAGATTGAACTTTGCCTTGTCGACATGCTTGAAATCCCAGTCCCCGGGGATATTCTTAAGCTTTCCATCCAGCCCCCATGTCCAACCATGAAATGGACATTGCAGTTTCTGAATACACCCACCACTCTTTCTTAGCTGTGTACCGCGATGGAGGCAGCTGTTCACATAAGCGCGGACGCTGTCCTCACTTTCGCGGACAACAATCAGCGAGTCATGGACGATTTCATAGACAATATGATCCCCGACATTCGGGATTTCCTCCAGCCGACAGGCGACTTGCCAGGTCTTGCGCCAGACTTTCTCCACCTCTAGGTCGTGCCATTCCTTGCTGTAATAGCGTTCGATCGAAATATCCTCATCACCCATGTCGACGCGCGATTCCGCACGCATGTGCGCTGGCGGTGCGATCCTGTCCTGACCGTAGATATCCTGCAAAGAAGGTTCTGGGCGTTCGGCCGGAGGAGCGAGTGTCTTGGTCATTGTAATTTCCTGATCTGTCGTGAAAAATGCCGTCAAATGCCGTCAAATGCCGAGCTGTTTTCGAATACCTTTCAATCCGCTGGTGTAGAGATCCAGAGCAACCTTTTTGGCTTGGTCAACATCGCCAACCGGTTCGAATGTCGACTGCCAATTCACCATGCATCGATTGTCTGGCAGTTTCGTAACCTTGGCGATCGCAAAATAATCCTTGAATGGCAGCGGGGTTTCATTGTCCATGGAATAGCCAATGCGCATGGCCGCAACATCGAAAATCTCGAGCTTCTCCCGGATCAGCCCCACTGCGCTGGTTATGGCACGAACGGCACCTATGCCATTGCCTTCCATTTCGATATGCGAAATGCTGCCGGGTGCCGCCCATTTGTCGAGGGCGGGAAAATCGGAAAGGAAAGCCCAAACCTTGTCTGCTGAGGCATTGATGATTTCCTCGTAATCCATACTCGCCATGTTAATCTCCTGGGCCTCAATTGCGTTCGGGGGTCAGCGTGATCCAGATTTCTCTTGAATCATTTGGCCATTCATTTACAAACAAACTGGTCGGTATGTTTTAGAGAGTCAAGAGGCAATTATGGCAACGATCAGTAGATTGACAACTGAGAGGGTTCCAAACGTTCGGCGGAGTGAAGTTATGCGGACGCGCCTACTTAACGCCACAATCGACGTCATTGCATCGGATGGCTGGACAAATGCCAGCACGGCGAAGATTTGCGAAAAAGCGGGAGTTTCACGCGGTGCGCAGACTCATCACTTCCCAACGCGCAACGATTTGATGCTTGCCGCAGTCAGCGAAAATTCCGAACGCTACAAGCGTCGAATCGAGTCAGAAAACACCGGGCTGGCCGAACGAGGGGATCCGTTTCGAAACTATCTGAAACTCCTTTGGGATGCCTGTTTCGAAGAGGAGTTTGTTCAGAGCTGGCTGGAGGTCATGGTGGCAGCACGCACAGATGCGGAACTCATTGAGGTTGTCCAAAAGCTCGACGCGGCGGCGATGAAATTCATGCGGGAAGCCACACAATCTATTGCTGAAGAGGAATATTCTGGTGGGGAAGCCGCCGATATAATTGAACTCAGCGTCATGTTGCTACGCGGTATGATCATCCAGAACGGTATCCACCAAAATCGCGATCATTTGCGCCGTCTCTTTGATAAATGGTTGGACCTAGTCATCAGTCTTTTGACGAAGAGGTAACTTTTCCTCGATTTATGCGATTTCATGAATGCTGCCAATTTCCGCTTTTGCGCCCATAACAGACACTAGCCTGTGTATGCTTTATCCCGGTCGCTTGAGACATTAGATTAATGTCTCAAGCGACCGGGTTATTTCTGCCACAAACTTCTTCAACCTTGCGGTCTGTCGGTTAGCAGGCGCATAGGCGATATTGACCTGCAGATCTGGTGCACGCCAGTCAGGCAAAGCATTCAGAAGATTGCCATCGGCGAGATCCTGATGAACGAGCCATTCCGGCATAACCGCCACAGAATGGCCGGAGAGAATGGATCTATGGGCGGCAAATATATTGTTCGTAGTAAAGGAAACCGCAGGCTTGAAAGCTTTCTTCGATCCCGTCCTATCGGTCAAAGGAATATGACCGCCTTCAAATGGTGCCAAGGCCGCAAACGGTAACCTGGCTAACGATTCAGGAGAATGCTGTGCATTTTTAGCGAGGAGCCGCGGCGAGGCCACAATTATCCGTTTTACCGATATAACCGGTTTAACAATGAGCGTTTCATCAGGCACCGGCCCGACCTTGATCCACAGATCACATCCTAATTCGGAAAATTTGATATCTCCATCTTCCAATATCCAGTCGATTTGGACATCTGGGAAATTTATCTGAAACGCAGCCGCCGCATCTGACAACAGCTTTTGTCCCAGCGCGACAGGCGCGACCACACGAACGGGACCTCGCATCACCTCGGCTTCATCCGCAAAAGTTTCGACAAGCAGCGACCAGCTCACAAGCTGCGCTCTGGCTTTTTCAAGGCAAACTTCCCCTGCTGATGTCAGCGCCAGGCTATGGGTCGTCCTCGTAATCAACTGGATGCCGAGACGGTCTTCCAGATCAGACAGTTGCCGGCTGGCCGATGCCTGGGAAAGGCCCAAATCTCTTGCAGCCGCGCTGATTGAGCCCCGTTCGGCAATGCGAACAAATGTTTCCAGCAATGTCAAACGGTCCAGACTCTTGCTCATACGTATTACGTATAATAGTTACCTATATTCTCTGTCTACCAAATAATCTCTTCGTCCGTCATTACTCCTCTATCGGCCGCTACAGGCCATTTGACAGACAGGAGATAATGATGACAAATTCCAATGCACTTAGTTTTGAACTTGAGGGTCAAACCACCGTCAATCGGCTGGGCTATGGCGCCATGCGCCTGACCGGTCAGCCCGGTAATTTCGGTCCCTATGCGGATTGGGAGGCAGGCAAAGCCCTGTTGCGTCACGCTCTCAATTCCGGCGTGAATTTCTTTGACAGTGCGCGTTCTTACGGGCCGCTGACAGCAGATCAAATCGTCGGGGAAGCGTTAGAGGGCAGCAAGGCTTTCATCGCAACCAAGGGCGGCATCGACAAACCGGCTGCGAACAGGATCACCGTTGATGGATCGCGAGACACTTTGTTCCGGGAAATTGATCAGGCCCTGGTCAACCTGCGCAGAGACCAGATCGATTTGTTCCAGCTTCATCGCATTGATCCCAACATACCGGTTGAACGGTCGGTAGCGGCATTGGCTGAGGCCAGAGCAGACGGGCGTATCAAGCATATTGGCCTATCGAATGTGAACAGAGAAGAGCTGGATCGTGCGCTGACAGTTGCTCCGATTGCCAGTGTCCAGAACCGGTTCAATATGGCCGAGACTGAGCAAGATGATCTGGTCGATTATACCGCCGAAAAAGGTGTCGCCTTCATTCCCTATGGACCGCTTGGCGCCAATCCTATGCAACAAGGCGCAAAGCTGGAACCGCGCGCGGCATTGGCCTGGCTGCTGAAACGCTCTCCCAACATCATTGTTATTCCAGGTACAACATCGATTAATCATCTGAACCAGAATATTAGCGCCCTGGAACTGATATGAAAATCGGGACAGGCGTCTCTGCGAAAGCTGAAAGGCAAGGCGGCAAAACCCGCCTTGCCTTTCGAACCTGGATGGGGGTTTATCCGGTTTTGACCGTTATTGCGGTGGTCTTGGATCCGTTTCTAAACGATTTGCCAATTCCAATTCGAACGATGGTGATGAGTATCCTAATGGTGCCCATCATGGTCTTCTGGATAATGCCAGTAATTTTCAGAATTGGAACTAAGTCTTAATGTCCGCTTTTGCGCCCATAGCGGACATTAGATCAAGCTCGGGATTTTCAAGTGAGTGGTCGCCTCTAAAACTAAAATCCCCTTCGGTTTAGGCGTTAAACCCGCCATCAATCGTATGGCATGCACCGGTGACAATCGCGGCTTCTTCGCTAGCAAGATATGCTGCCATTCCAGCAACCTCATCCACACGTGCATGGCGCTTAATTGCCATGAAACCATGCATCATGTCTTTCATGGGACCATCGGCGGGGTTCATTTCCGTATCCACCGGGCCGGGCTGAATAGCATTGGCGGTAATTCCGCGATCTCCAAAATCCCTTGCCAGCCCGCGCACCATGCCCTGCATTGCTGACTTGGTCATGGCATAAGCTGCGCCGCCAGCAAAAGGCATCCGCTCGGCATTACAGGATCCAATCACGATCATCCGGCCATTGTCATTCATATTGCGCGCTGCCTCAACAAAGGCATGATAAGGCGCGCGAATGTTGATATCGATCATGTGGTCAATGGCATCGGGGTCAAGGTCCAGCGGATCGCCCATTTCCAGTACGCCGGCATTGACGATGATGCAGTCTAGCTTGCCGCGCTGCTGTACGATTTGCACGACCTGATCGCGCTGTGCACTGTCAGATTGCAACGCTGTGCTACCGGTTTTTGATGCCAGTAGGTTCGCGGGCTCTGGTGAACTGGCATAGGTAAAGGCAACATCACCGCCATCCTTGGCAAAGCGCTCTACAATCGCGGCTCCAATGCCTCGGCTACCGCCCATTACGAGAATATTCTTATCGGTAAAATCGGTCATCAAATATATCCTTGTTTAATTAATTAGTGACTGCTACATAAATAGCAGAAACGATATTGCAAGAGATTTATGTAGCGATGACTAAACAAGACAACAAAGACTCCTCTAACGCGACAGGCAAAGGAAGAGGACGGCCGCGAAAATTCGATCAAGAGAAGCTGCTTGATGGCGCCCAACAGCTCTTTCATTCGCAAGGCTATGACAATGTCGGCATTGCCCAATTGACTGCAGATCTGGGTATAAAGCCACCCAGCCTTTACGCCGCCTATGGCAGCAAGTTGGGCTTGTTCACCGAAGTAGTGAGCCGATATAGCGCGCGCGAAGGCCAGTTTATCGGGCAAGCTGCAGAAAGCAGCGCATCCGTTAAACAAGGCCTGCGCGATATTCTGGCGGCCGCGGCAGACATATACAGCCGAAATGAAACCATCACAGGATGCATGGTTCTTGAAGGCGCGCATCGCACGCATGAGGAAGGTGCTCGCGCGATCTGTCTCGCCAAGCGGGCAGCGACCGAGGAATATATTGCCGAATTTGTGGCGCGCGAATATCCGGCCCAAAGCCGGGACGTTGCCAGCATGACCATGATTGCGCTTGCAGGCCTATCCGCCGGCGCGAGAACTGGCCTTTCAGCAAAAGCGCTGCAGAAATTTGCTAATCTGTCAGCCGACGGTTTGATCGCGTTATGCGATAACGGATCCAAAAAATAATGATACGGGGCGAATGGTTTGGGGGAAAATAACGCAGCACTTGCGGCTTACCCAATGGAGTATGAAATGACCAAACCCGAAAAGAAACAATGGTTTAATGACAGTTTTAACTATGGAGTTTTCGCCAGAAGTTTGCACTGGATCATCGCTGCCTTGTTTCTGGCTGCTTATGTCAGTGTCTATTTCCGCCGCTGGTTTACCGAGGCCGATACGCCAATAAACCTCACGGCGCTGCAGCTTCATTTGTCTTTTGGTGTAACAATCATGGTCTTTGTGATCCTGCGTGTTATCTACAAACTATCCGACAAGGCCCCACAAGATCCGCCCGGTCCGGCATGGGAACACAGGCTCGCCCATATTGCCCATTATACTCTTTATGCTGTCATGATCATAATGCCGATAACCGGTTATCTTGGCACCGGATTGGCTACCCAGTTTTTCTGGATGTTCGAGATACCCCAGTTTCAGGACACATGGCTGTTTGAACTAATCGTTCAAAATATGTTGGGTATGAATTTCGAGCAATTTGAAGCACCGATTGATTTCATCCATAAGAATGGCGGAGCCTATATCGTCTGGGTACTGATCGCCGGACATGTTGCTGCAGCGTTATATCATCATTTTGTGCGCAAGGACGGCGTGCTGGTGCGGATGACCACTGGGGCAGTTTGAACGGAAGATGTTGAGCCGACAGGTTGCTTCACTTTGTTGGCGATTAGGCTGTATTGGGATTTGGTTTTCATGTGATGTCCGCTTTTGCGACCTAAGCGGACGCTAGCGTTGTGACCGCTACATCCCGAAAGCGGACGCTAGATTTTGATGAGCAAGTCCAATGTATTAGGTCGAAGGCGCGGATATCCTAAACATCGTTCTCTACCAGCTCCGCCAGTTGTGTGAGGGCAGTGCTCCAGCCGTCCAAGAAGCCCATCTCAGCATGTTTTTGTCGATCTTCATCGTTCTTGTGAAGCGCGATCGCTTTGTAAAGGGTTCCTTCTGGATGATCTTCCAGCGTGATAATGGCTGAGAAGAACGCCTCCTCATTTGGTCTCCAACCGCCTTGCAGTGCATCTGAGAAAACAATGCGCTCGTTTTCAATCACTTCAAGGAAGCAGCCCTCACCTCCCTCCATCATCGTACCATCTGGTAAGCGCATTGTTGTGTCAAAACCGCCTCCGGCGAAGAAGTCATGCTTGTTGGAAATTGTGACTACAGGAGCTGGAGCCCACCATTTCACAAATTGTTCAGGTTCTTTCCACGCCGCCCATACAAGACTAGGTGAAGCTTTGATGATGCGAGTAACCGATAAATCTTTGCCATCAATTTTCGAGTTCATTTTGTTTCTTTCTTAGTTGCTAATGTTTCAACATGATCGGTCAATCGATCTGTTCGACCAACCCACAGAGCACGTTGTTCATTTATCCATGTTTCAGCAGCGCCCAAACGCTCTGGATTAATTTCGCAAGTCCTGACACGTCCAGTCTTTTGCGATCTGATCAAACCGGAAGTTTCGAGCACCTGAACGTGCTTCATGAAGGATGGCAACGCCATTTCGAACGGCTCGGCCAATTCCATTACCGAAGCCGAGCCTTGCACAAGTTTTTGAACCACTGCTCGCCGCGTTGGGTCTGCCAGAGCATGAAAAACTGTATCTAATGCCGTTTGTTGGTAAGCCATATAGCTAAGTGTATCATGCTAAACACTTAGGTCAATGGCTAACTTTTGAAAATGTCCCATACTCTCAAAATGACTGCTTTTGCAATTATATCAAACGTTTACTTGTGGCGGCACCATCACAAAATCAAATCGGATTCGACTCTATGCACCAAAGGAGAGTGCCATCAGATCGGTTTTCAGAGGAGCGCTATCCTTGTCGCTCAATAGCCGATCAACCTCATCATGTGTATCTCGCCAGATCGGTACTGCTTGGACGAGAACATCGCGACCGGCATCGGTCAGCGCAAGCCGCCGGTTGCGCTTGTCCTGAGGGTCTTTCCACATTTTCAGCAGACCACGCCGCTCCAGTGGCTTCAGGTTCGCCGTCAACGTGGTGCGATCCATCGCGAGGAGATAGGCCACGTCTCCGATCTTCGGCGGCTCCGGGCGGTTTAGCGAAACCAGCAGCGAATATTGTCCATGTGTCAAACCAACCGGACGTAGCGCTTCGTCAAAGCGGCGGCCGATGGCCCGCGCCGCCCGCTGGAGATGCAGGCAAAGGCATCGGTCTCTGACTTCGTGAGTGACAGTAAGGGGAAGATCTTCTCGCATGACCTCAAATATGTTGACATCAACGTATATGTCAACATATTTGAGGTCATGTTGGGTGGATATCCTATCGGAGAGAATGTGGGAACTAAAACGTGCGATTGCACGTTCGGATTATCACTGCCGAGTGCGTTTCTTGGGGCAACTTCGCAATGCTCAAAAATTAACCTGTTCCGCCCTTCCTAATCCGCACAGCGATTTTCTCCTGGATTTCCAGCAATTGCTGCTCGGTCATCGAAAAGCGGCTTGTGAAATACAATGCGATCAACATCAGCGGGACGACACCAATTGAAATGGCCCAAAGCAAACCGTCCAGAACAGGCTGATCAATCTGGCCTGGCAACATCCCCTCGTTGAGCCCGATCAGGTCAAGCGCAACACCGCCGAATAAGGGGCCGACCGCCGTGCCCAGCTTGGCCGTAAACGCAAAAACGGAATAAAAGCCGCCTTCCTGCCTTTTGCCCGACCGCACTTCATGCTCGTCCGTCAAGTCCGCAGTGATCGAATAGGCAGAAACGATGCGCATGATGAAGAAATACATAAACAGCATATTTTGCAGGGTGAGAGCGAAAAAAATGAAGGGATGTCCGTTGGCCGGGATAAGGTCAAATAAGCGCAGCGGAAACAGCCACATTATGTCGATCAGCATGCATATGATGGCGAAAGTTATGATTTTGTGCTTTGGCCAGCGCCTCCCCAAAGGACCGAGGGTCAAAAGAGCCAAAGGCACCGCCAAAATCACTGACAATCCTAAGACCATGCCCGTTTCGCTGGAGTCCAGTTCCCAATAATAGGTCCAGATGATGATGTTGAGCGCCACGGTAATGCCATAGGAGGAGGATGCGGCGAGATCATAGTAGAGCAAATTGCGGAAATTGACGCTGGCAAAGGTCGCCAGAAAATCTCGCCACATTCCGCCCAGTCCCTTGCTGGAGGGCATTTTTTCCGTCGCTACTTTGGTGTCGCCGATATATTTCCAGGTCCCCCAGATCGTGATGAAAGACGCAGACCAAACAAGACCAGCCGATATCCAACCATAGGTCACGTAGTTTTGGGTAACAAACCGACCATCCTGACCACCTGTTTCCGAAAAAAGAAAATACATGCTGAATGCTGGCAACAGCAGCGTCAGTAAAAACATGAACCCGGTTCGCATGCCCAGCAATCGGCTGCGTTCATGATAATTTTGTGTAATTTCGGCGACCAGTGCCAGATGCGGGATCGAGAAAACGGTTAGCGCCGTGCGGATCCAGATCGAACAGCCGAGCAGCCAGCCGGCAAGATAGCTGGCCTCGGCCGCGATAAATTGCGGTGGATTAAACAGCGCGATAAATCCCAGCCCCAGGGGAATGACACTGATGATCATGAACGGATGGCGGCGCCCCCATCGGCTACGAAAACGGTCAGACCATGTCCCCATTATCGGATCGGAGATTCCGTCCCAGACCATGCTCAGAAATAGTGCAACACCGGTTGCTGCACCACTCAAACCCAGGACCTGGGTATAAAAAAGCAGCACAAACATGATATATGCCGCTTCTTTCACAGCATAGACGGCGCCGCCCATACCAAAGGCAATTCTATCGACGGCGCGCAATCTCAAAGGTCGATGCCAATCCAGCGATGTTGCCGGGAAACAAAAATTAGTTGCCTCATCTTGCTAGCACTTCTTCGCCAAGGCATGAAGTTTCTGGATTTTTTCCGAATTCCATGCCTGTTTGTGGCGTTCAAAACGATCTTTCATATTCTCTGGAATCCTCGCGACGGATCATCATTCCTTACAATTGCACGAAGATGGCCGGTTCGCCAGCGCTAGTATTGCAGACACAACGCTTGTGTCCGCTATGGGTGCAAAAGCGGACACTAGAGATATAGAAGCTGTCAGTCAGCTGCCGACCCAATAGCGGTCATTCGATGTATTTCATCCGACGTTCCAAAGCGGTCATAGATGGGGCGCTTGACCACCGACTGCGAAAATGACAGAAAAGCTGTGTTGCATCACTGAGGCGGTTAAAATGAGATTAGGACTTCTTTTTATCTGTCTCGTCTTTGGAGCCAGCCCCGTTTTGGCACAAGATTATCACCAAGCATTTGATCCC
Source organism: uncultured Sphingomonadaceae bacterium (assembly GCA_947489315.1). Classification (GTDB taxonomy): domain Bacteria; phylum Pseudomonadota; class Alphaproteobacteria; order Sphingomonadales; family Sphingomonadaceae; genus Parasphingorhabdus. The sequence continues at coordinate 457,807 of CANLCX010000003.1, read as the reverse complement.
GGCGAACTCGACGACCGACCCGTTGGAACCCCGAACGACGTTACGGTGCTTGGCACTCCGCATTTGTCGCAGTTGCCCAACAGTTTTCGCGTCGAAATGGTGCATCCCCTCATCAGCCGTCTCGTCGAATGGGCTCCGACGGCGATTGCGGTCGAAAACAACTCCGGGCTTCTTTGCGACAAAATGCGACGCATGCCCGAACGGTATGAACAGGCCATCGAAAGCTATTGTTTCGACGTTTCGATCGCCTCGTCCGTCACCGGTCTAGATGTTCCTACGGCCAACACCAAAGCGGAGACGATGCTTACCGAACTGCAAGATGATCCGCCGCCCGGAACACGGCGAGAATTGGCGGCTGTCTTTCTCGCTGCGGGGGAACCCGGTTCGGCGCTTGTCCAATGGCTGCGTTTGCCCGAGCAGGAGCGGCATGCTGATGTGAACTTGACCGAAGACCTTGTTTCGCTTCTCAAGCAACGTGCAACACGAAAAAATGAGACGGACGCTGTTGCGGCGCGAGTGGCAGCGGCATCCGGTCTCGAACGGCTTTGGAGCGTTGACGACCAGTCAACCTATATGGGTGAGTTGCCGGACGAAGATGCTTTCGGTGCCGCGATCATGGAGGCTTGGGAGAACCCAGCTACCAAGGCCCAATCCGAAGAGGCCGAGGCACTTGCTGCCGGTCTCAATCAGCCAGGTGGGTTGCTCGCCATGTATCGCGCCTACAACTCGCCATCGTATGCTGCGATTAAATACCGGTCGGATTTCGGTGCGGCCCTCGCCGAACCCTCGCCAGAAGGTTATGGCAGGCGCTATGTCGCGTATTGGGAGACACGCAATTTACGCATGGTCGCCAATATGAGGGAAGTCCTGGGGCGTCAGACGGGAACTCGAATGCTTGCGATAGTCGGTGCCTCGCACAAGGGCTATTATGAAGCATATCTTGCGCAAATGCGCGATGTGACGCTGGTCGATGTTTTACCGCTTCTCGAAAACAAAGCTGATTGATCTGCACATAAAGCGGGATTGCGCGGCAGGTCTTGTCACCTAAAAGCCGCACTTCAGCTTTCCACCCAATTGCAGACGCTCAAACTTGTATTTTCTAGTGTCCGCTTTCGGGATTTAGCAGCCACAAAGCCGATGTCCGCTATGGGCGCAAAAGCGGACGCTAGGAAAAGGCTGATTATTTGTCAGCTAAGGCTCCAATAACGGATGGTCAAAATGAAGGCTTTTCCACCAAAATCGGTAATTAACTAGATCATATTGGGTGGTTCCCGACTAGACTGCTCCATTCGCGGCGGAGCAGTCCAAAAATCAGCATATCGCAAAGCCCATTATGCGTGAGTTCATGCTCTCGCAGGCAGGCTTCGCGGGTAAATCCCAATCGTTCGGCTAGTGCTATCGAAGCCAGGTTTTTGGCATCAATCTCCGCGAAAACCCGGCGGTGATTCTCTCGTTCGAATAGATGTGTAATTAATGCGGCAGTGCATGCGAGCGCGATCCCCTCGCCCTGTCGATCGGATACCGTAATATATCCCAATTCTGTAACGTGATTATCACTTGTTGGTACAGCTACAAAGCGGCCCACAATTGCATCATCAGATTTATCAATTGCGACCCAGCTTCGACCATTCCATTCTGGATCTGTGAGCCAGGAACGCAACTCAGCTTCATTGTCAAAATGCGGGCGCGAAAGAAACCGACACTCCTTCTTGCTCGAAAGTGTCCCGAATAACGCTGAAGTGTCGTCAGGCTCTAGCTTGCGAAGCATGTATTTCTCTGTCTCAATCAAAACTGTGTCTAGCATTTGCTCACCATGGTGCCCTTTTTAGCATTCGCTAGACTAATACCGAATGTCCGGTCTTGGCGCAAAAGGGAGAATATGGCCAATTCGAGCCATTTTAACACGATTTAAAATTGCCAAAATGTGCCGCTCATATTCGGAGGAAAAGGCTCAGCCCCGTCAGTTCAACTGATCAAGCCTTCAGTCGTTCTGTTCTTCTGATGCTGCTTTATTAGCCTTCGCAACCATGGCATCCCAAGTATCCCAATCTATCGCGTGCCCAGGATAAGCAACTTTTTCAAACGGCCAATCTGTCTCTACCCAGTTGGTTGCCCACTGATAAAGCGCGGCGTCGAATCCAGCATCATATTCGGCCTTGGTCACCCACATTCTGACCACAGCATCATAACCTTCAATAGTACTTGGATAGACGTATAAGCTACCACGCTCGCTACTGCCATCTGGTGTGAGCACCGCATAGGCAAATGATTCGCGATTCTCAAATCTGGCCTGTTCGGTTTCCATATCCTTCATGGCATCAGCATCGGAGATGTCTTTATGAGGCCAATTGGTGCTGCGCGTGAAAGTTTTTTGGATGTGTTCGATAGATGACATGTAGGCGTCGAAATCAATTTTTACTAGTTCCGGGCCTAGCGGCACAAGTTTGAAACCTTCGGTTTCAACCAATATCGGAACATCGAAATTTGCGGGGACAAGTGATGATATAGTAACGGATTCTGCCACCGCAGCGGGCTCACCGTCTGTAACCTCCGCTGGGGTGCTGATTACCACAAATTCCGCTGCATGTGCTGGGCAACAGACCATGTATAACATCGTCAACGTCAGACCCGTGCCAGCCATCCTCAATTTCATTATAATTGCTCCTCGATCCGATCGATGGGTTTTCCATCGCTAGTTAAGGGAATGCCTGATAGTTTCTTGCGGAAGGTTGATTTGATCAGCCATGGCTCGAGCATTCGCCCACCCAGATAAAGTGCGGCAAAAATTGCTGCCAAAATATTGGCGGCCTTGGGTGAAAATTTATCCTCCTCCTCTTCGTCTTTCTTATCAGGTTTTTTGGGTTCGGGTGCGCCTAAGGCTATGTCGATTGGGTGCAGCTTTATTTCTTTGTCTTCTTTTTCCGACTTTTCAGAATCTTTCCCCGAATCCCCTCTGGCTTCGGTTTTCGACTTTTCATACTCACCAATGGCTATGGTAGCCTGGCCAAAGGCCAGAAACAGTAGCGGCGCTAAAAAGCAGGCTAGCAATGCTGGACTCGTTAGGTCGTAGGTGAGCTCCGAACGCCCTTCTCGATTGACGACGCGCAGCGAACCGCGGGTGAAAGTCGCCAGCTTGTCTTGAGCGGCGGGGTTATGCTTTCTGAACTTCAGTGTTTCGCCTTCTATCTGATAGCTTGTTCCGTGCGTTTGGAACAATGGATCTAGCTTGTCGAAAGCATCTTCTTGGGACAGGGGAGCTTCGAGGGTAAGTGAACCCTTCACGCGCCAGATCCGGTCGATGAAAGGCAATTTCATTTCCAATTTCCCCTGCAAGTTTTCGGAGACAGGCAAGACTGCGGTTTCATCCCGAGCAGGAGCAAATATAGCCCTTGCCGTGAGAAAGTCGTTTCTGACAGAGACAAAATGATCCGCTACTCGGCGGGCAGCGTGGTTGTTTGCTCTTGACGGCCTCGAAACTTTTCCTTGATGGACTTATAGCCTTCGGTGAAAGGGAAGGTCATCGTCTCGTTGATCGGCATACGTCGTCCGCCTTCCATTCCGAGCAGCTCCGCTTCCCCGTCGACACAGGTTCCGAAGAGGCGGTCGAAAATGATCCATGTGGCACCATAATTGCTGCGGGTGGCTTGGTAGTCTTGAGAGTGGTGTACGCTGTGGTGCTCAGTAGTGTTGAACAGGAAGCGCCACCAGCGCGGAGTGTTAAAGCGCACGTTGATGTGCTGGTAGGTGCCGACTGCCAGACCGAGGGCTCCGGCGAGCAGAAAGGCCCGCGGGATAAAGTCAAAGAAGCCGCCGATACCAAGCCCGATCAGGAATAGCTCGATCGGATTGCCAACTGCGCCCTTGTTGATGTTCAATTGGGTGATGTAGTGATGTGGAGCATGCGTAATCCAAAGGGGGTGCCAGTTATGCATGCCGCGATGCATCCAATATTGACCGAACTCGAATATTAACGAGATCATGAGGGCCTGAACCAGCAGCGGCAATCCCGTGAACCAAGAGAATTTATCCCAGTCAAAGGAGTTTTGGACCGCTTCAATCATGACGTCGCCGCCGATGTAATTATCAACCATGCTGAGCAGGGTGTAACCGAGCGCGACATAGAAGACGTCAGTGGCACATTCCTTCCAGGTCAGGCGCCAGCTTTCATAGCGAGGGTTGACCCATTCCAGTCCAAGCAGCAGTACCTTGAAACATATGCCGATCCAGATGGCTGTCGACGCCACAGCAATTTCGCTGGGTGCGTAGTACCAAAAAGCAATTAGCGCGAACAGCACCATGGGTTGAAACCAGGTGAAGACCAACTGTTTGACGGGGCCGCCTTCGACCCTGCCGATATTCTCCCATCCGACGGTGACCGGGGCATCAGCCCCAATAATTCTATTTCCTACGCGCACTCCGTTCATACCGTCTACCCCAATAATCTGAGGGCCAAGGCCCAAGAATCGCTGCTGCCCTGGCGCTAAACCCGCCCGGCATTGCAGTGTCTCTCCTGTGAACGACTCTTTTTTTGCTGTGGTTGCTACGGTATTGATATTATTAAATACGTCAAGCGTAATATTCGTCATGCCTGTGGTAACGCAATTTTCTTTGCATTGACGAACAGCCGCCTTGTTAGCCCGCCTCGATATAGGCGCGCCAGCCACCAAGATGGGTGATATCTTCCGCATCATTGGTAGCGCGGGGCTCGGCAACAAAGCCTTTGACGCTGGTGCCGTCGGCCAAGGTTACCGTCCCGATTGCGAGCGGGGCGGGAACTTCTGCCACAAAACTGCCAAAAGCAGCGGCGTCTAGTTCGTAGACTTCCACCTTGATCGCCGCTCCATCTTCGCTGTGGACCAATGCCGGCTTGGCTGGAACGCTGTCGGCCATTGCGTAGAGGCGATAAGTGGGCGCGGTTTCAAAAGAACCAACGAACGCGGCATCGCGCGACGTCAGTTGCCAATGCAATGGCATGTCTTTCAAATGGGCACCAACGACGGCGAGTTTTACGCTTTCCATTTTTCCCTCCAGGTCAAGTGGAGGCGGAGCAGGTAAATCTGCTACCGCCAGATAGGTTTCAGCTGCCGCGAGCAGGGCTTGATCGCTGTCGGCAGGGCCGATCAAAGTGATGCCAAAGCCCGTCCCGTTCGAACGGATGCCGGCGGGCACAGCGACTGCTGCCATGTCGAGCAAGTTCACGAAATTGGTATAAAAGCCGAGATAGCTGTTTAACGCGATTGGCGCCGCCAGCAGTTCCGCGACGCGATAGGTCGTGCCGGTGGTGGGAAAGGCGAGCATGTCGACTTGGTTCCACAACCCGTCTGTTTGGCGTTTCAGTTCGGCCAAACGGTAAATACCGTTAAACAGCTCCACCGCGCTCACGCTTAAGCCGGGTTCAACAATCTGGCGTACCGTCTCGTGGATCGCATCGGGATTGCTGTCTATCAGCTCTTGAATGGCCGCTGTGCGCTCTGCGACCCACGGACCATTATAGAGAAGGCTCGCTGCTTCGTTGAGGGGCGAGATGTCGAGTGCAACCACCTCAGCATCGGCTTCCAGCAGAGAAATTGCCTGGTCGTATAGATATTCGGACTGGCTATCACCGAACCAGGCGCGCTGATCGCGGCGTGGCACACCAAAGCGCTCCGGTCGCAGTGCGATGTCGGCCAGCGGCTTCGAATAGGGATCAGCGGGATCGAAGCCCGCGAGCACATCATCTACCAACCGTGCATCCGACACATGATCGGTGAATACCGTTATGCAGTCAATAGTACGGCACGCTGGTACAAGACCGCGCGTGCTCCAGCGACCCTTGCTTGGTTTGAGCCCCACCAGATGGTTGAACGCCGCGGGCACGCGCCCGGAACCCGCCGTATCAGTACCAAGCGCGAAGCCCACCAGGCCCGCTGCAACTGCGACGGCGGAGCCTGAGCTCGACCCGCCGCTAACATAGGAGAGGTTGTGCGCGTTGCGCGGAATCCCATAAGGGCTGCGCGTGCCGACGAGGCCGGTGGCGAACTGGTCCAGATTGGTCTTCCCTACACAGATGGCTCCGGCCGCCAGCAGCTTTTCGGCTACGCCAGCCGAGGCGGCGGGAGAATAGGCAAAGGCTGGGCAGCCGGCCGTGGTTTCGAAACCGGCGATATCGATATTGTCCTTGAGGGCGAATGGCACACCGGCAAGCGGCAGCCTTTCTCCAGCCACGATCCGGGCGTCCACCGCGCGACCGGCAGCGAGCATGTCATCTGGCTCCGCGCGACTGATCCAGATTTGCGGTTGGATCGCATCATAGGCGGAAAGGCGCGCAAGCGTATCTTCCGCCACCGCTAACGCACTTGTTTTCCCGTCATTTACGGCCGCTGCGATCGCTGCGGGACTTTGTCGGTCGAGCATAGTCATTGGTCCCGCCTGAGCGCTAGCATCGGCGCACCGGGTTCGAGTGACTGGCGCTCGCGTATATAAAGCGCTGCAATCGTGCCGTCATAAGGGCTTTCCAGCGGGCTTTCCATTTTCATCGCTTCGATCACTGCGATAATATCTCCCGCTTTAACTTCATCGCCTTCCGCGACCATGAGCTTCCACACGCTTCCGCCAAAGGGCGCCTCAATCAGATCAGAGCCCTCGGGCGCGTCAATCGCAGGGGTAATGGGAGCCCCGAGCGAAGGGTCGTCTGTTAGCCGCGTGACACGATCAAATTCGCCATTTTTTTGCCATTGCGCGCGTTCTGTTTCGAAAGCCGATTGGCGCCTCGCTTCAAAGGCTTCGATGGATTCGGCGTTGTCTGCCAGAAAAGCGCGATGGTCGGCGAGGCGAAATTCCGAATGCTCGACCTGGATGGACCGGCGGCCATTGGGGAAATCTCTTCGCCATTCAACCAGTTCTTCAGGGCTTACGCTGAAGAACCGAATCTGGTCAAAGAAGCGCAGCAGCCAAGGCTTGCCATCGACAAAGGCATCGGTCTGCCGATAGGTATTCCATACTTGAATGGTGCGTCCAAACAACTGGTAGCCGCCCGGACCTTCCATTCCATATATGCACATATAGGCGCCGCCTATGCCCACAACATTGGGCGGAGTCCAAGTGCGGGCGGGATTATATTTGGTTGTCACCAGCCGGTGCCGGGGATCGACAGGAGTGGCCACGGGCGCGCCAAGATAGACGTCGCCCAGCCCCATCACGAGATAGCTTGCGTCGAAAACAATATCTTCAACCGCATCCGCATCAGGCAAATCGTTGATACGCCGGATAAACTCGATATTGTCCGGGCACCACGGCGCGTCATCACGGACGGCAGCCATATATTTTTCAATTGTCTCGATCGTGGCCGGATCGCGCCAGCTGAGCGGTAGATGGACGATGCGGGAAGGAACAGTAAAATCCTCCAGATCACCCAGTTGGTTCTCGGCTTCCATGAGCGCAGCCAGCGCGTGCTGTTGATCGAGCACGTCATCGTCGAAATGCAGTTGTAAGGAGCGAATGCCGGGCACAATATCGATTACCCCCGGCAAAGCCTTTTCTTCCAATACACTCATGAGCGCGTGAACCCGAATGCGCAATTCTATGTCGAGGACAATCGGGCCGTATTCGACCAAGATGTTGCGGTCTCCCTGCTGCCGATAGACGGTGCGCGGGCGTAATCCCTGCGCCGGTGTATCGGCAAGAACTGGCGATAGGCTGGAAATCTCGTGTTCCTGATCACTGATGCCCGATGAATCTTCTGCTAGCTGGAGTGGTCCGCGGCTGGCCGCTTTGGCATCATCAAGAGTGACCGGCACAAAGCGAACGCGGTCGCCAGGCGCGAGTTGCCCGATTTTCCACTGATCCGCCGCGATTACGACAAACGGACAGACAAACCCACCGAGCGATGGTCCATCAGGGCCAAGAATGATCGGCATGTCGCCGGTAAAATCGACGGCGCCAATAGCATAAGGATTGTCGTGGATGTTCGAAGGGTGCAGGCCCGCCTCACCACCATCGGCGCGCGCCCATTGCGGCTTAGGGCCAACCAGGCGCACGCCAGTGCGGTTGCTGTTATAATGAACATTCCAATGGGCATCGAGAATCATGCTGATGTCGTCGGCGGTGAAGAAGTCCGGCGCGCCGTGAGGACCATATAGGACACGCAGGGTCCAATGATTCCCGAATTTCGGAGTTGGGCCGACAGGTGCAGGCGCGCTGATATTCTCTTCGGCGAGATGGAGCGTGTCACCAGCGTGCAGCTTTCTAGCGGCATGGCCGCCAAATTTCCCAAGTTCAAACGTGCTGCGGCTTTCGAGATAGTCCGGAATGTCGAGCCCGCCTGCAATCAAAATGTAACCGCGCATGCCGCAGCCGGTGACACGTCCAAGTGCGAGTGTCTGCCCCGCAGCGATGTCGACCGGGATGCCCTGCTCAATCGGCTGATCGTCCAGTTGGGCACCGAAATCGGCACCGGTGATGCAAATGCGTGTCGGTGCGTTGAAATAAAGGGTCGGGCCGGTGAAGGTGATTTCGAGCCCCGCCGTTCCTTCCGGGTTGCCGAGCAGCTGGTTACCGATCCGAAAGGAACGATCGTCCATAGGGCCGGAAGGCGGAACGCCGACCGACCAAAGGCCGACCCGGCCCGGCCAGTCCTGAACCGTGGTCGCTGTACCGCCAGAAATCACGCGAATGCTGTGCGGATTATAGACGACCGTATCGAGCAATCGCGTCGCGACTTTCCCCGATATAAAGCGGTCATCCCGCACCACGGCGCGCAGCCAGCGCAGGTTGGACTCAATGCCATCCACGCGACTTTCGTCGAGCGCGACTTGCATGGCGGCAATCGCCGTTTCCCGCGTATCGGCATGAACGATGAGCTTGGCGATCATGGGATCATACCAAGCGCTGATCGTGCTACCATCGACGCACCATGTCTCGGTGCGAACAGATTTGGGGAAATTAATGGCCGTGATCGTGCCCGTGGTCGGGCGATAGTCGAGCGCAGGATCCTCAGCATAGAGGCGGACCTGGACCGCATGGCCGCTTGGCACCGGCGGCTTACGATCCAGGAAGGTGAAGTCTCCCGCTGCCCCACGGATCATCCATTCAACCAGATCAATCCCCATCACCTCTTCGGTCACGCCATGTTCGACCTGTAGACGGGTGTTCATTTCCAGGAAGAAAAATTCCTGCTTTTCGGCATCGAACAGGAATTCGACCGTCCCGGCGGATAGGTAATTGGCCGCTTCGCCTAGACGAACCGCTGCATCGATAAGTTTGCGCCGGACGTCGTCGTCGAGCTCTGGCGCAGGCGCTTCTTCAACAACCTTTTGATTGCGCCGTTGGAGCGAGCAATCGCGCTCACCGAGCGGCATGACCCGGCCGGTCCCGTCCCCGAAAATCTGCACCTCGATATGGCGAGCGCGGGCAATGTAGCGTTCGAGGAATACACCGGAGTCGCCGAAATTCCCGGCACCGAGCCGTGTGACGTTGGCCCAGTACTTGCGCACGGCCGCCTCATCTTCACAAATTTGCATGCCAATGCCACCACCGCCAGCTGTGGCTTTCAGAATGACCGGATAGCCAATCTCGTTTGCAGCGCGTGCGGCCTTGTCTTCATCGACGAGAAGGCCTGTGCCGGGCGCCAGTGGCAAGCCGTGCTCAATTGCCAGCGCGCGGGCGCTGTGTTTCAGGCCGAAGGTGCGGATGTTATCCGTCGTCGGGCCGATGAAAACAATGTCAGCAGCATCGCATGCATCAGCAAATTCAGCATTTTCAGCCAGAAAACCGTAACCGGGATGGATGAAGCCAGCGCCGGTCTCGCGCGCTGCGTTGATGATTGCTGTGATGTCCAGATAGCTTTCAGCCGCAAGAGCAGGACCTATGCAGACAGCCACATCTGCCTCTGACACGTGTAATGAATCGGTATCGGCTTCGGAATAGACCGCAACCGACCGCATGCCCATGCGGCGCACAGTTCGGATAATTCTCGTGGCTATCGCCCCGCGGTTTGCGATCAGAACGGTATCAGCGCTCATGCAGTGACAATCATCCGCACCTGGGTTGGATTGAAGCCGTTGCAGGGATTGTTGATTTGCGGGCAGTTGGACACCACCACGGTAACGTCCATTTCCGCGCGCAGGTCGACCGTGAGGCCCGGCGCAGAGATGCCATCGACGATCCCCAGCGCACCGTCTTTCTCGACCGGTACGTTCATGAAAAAGTTGATGTTGGGCACAATGTCGCGCTTACCGCGACCTTCGGTTAGATTGGCCTCCAGGAAATTCTCGACACAAGCATGCTGGTTCTTGGTGTGATGTCCATAGCGGAGCGTATTGGACTCGCAAGAGCAGGCACCGCCGATCGTGTCGTGGTAATCGACCGAAGTGGCGAGGATGGTCATCATCGCGCGTCCTTCGTTCGACATCAGAACGGTGCCGGCGCGAAGGAACAGATTGCTCTGCGCCGCGACAGTATCTTGCGCGCTGTAGCGCTCTGCATCGTCCGCGGATGAATAGATCAGGAAATCAACCGCCTGATTGCCTTCTAGATCGACAATATGAAGGGTTTGTCCGGCGGCAACATGATGAAGCCACGGCGCCCGAGCTGACACGATTTCGTCATGAACAACGATACCGGAAAGCCCTTGTAATTCTGGGGGGGGTGTCATTTTTAGGCCAATATTCCTTCCTAGCGGCGGAAATAATCTTCGACATTTTGAAAGGCCCGGAGGCCTTCCGGCGTAGCATTACGAATATAGTCGTCTTCGGACGTCACGGCTCCACGCCACGCTGAAACGCGAAGCGGCGTAACGGTCCAGGTCTCGCGCGGATCGAGAATGTGCGGGCAATTGGCGATAACAACAATCACGTCCATCTCGGCGCGCAGGAGTAGTTCGCGCCCGCCTTCAAAGGGACCGACTAGTGGGGTGATCGTTCCGTCCGTTTCGATCCGCGTGCCTTTGAACAAATTGATGCACGGATGGACGTCGCGCCTTTGCAACCCGTATTTGGCTGAGCCCAGCAACAGGCGGTCGCGGCCGTTGGGAAAAGCACCGCTGTTATGACCTTCGCCATATTTCGCTTTGTTTGTCGCGGCGTTGGACGTGCCGCAAAAGGCGTCATGGGTCCCCGCTCCATCCTCCACCATACTCATCAGCACGCGCCCCATATCGGAGAGCAGCAACTTGCCGGCACCGAGATAGGCATTCCACTGCACTTTCACGGTGTCTGCGACATTGAGGCGCTCGCTCGTCATTTCTGCGTTGAAAATCAGGAGCGAGGCGCAGGCATCGCCTTCAAGGTCGTTCAGGCGGAGGCGCGAACCTCGCGCCAGCTTGCGAGTGGCATAGCCGCCCGCCGCAATAGTCTCCTCCCACAATAAGTCTTCGGCGGTCACATTTGCAGGCAGGTCGTCGCAGATCGGAGGCAGCACCGGCATGGCGTCAACGATCGTACCGGCCATCTTTCGGGCGTGATCGCGGGCTGCCATAGGATCGGCGAGCGCCTTTGTCATGCAGCCACGCCCCTACGCCTGCGGTCCTTGCCAGTCGGCTCTTCTTGTTCGTGAAGCGGCGGCAGCAAGGCGGTGGTGGTGACGAGCCGCAGCTGATGCACGCCGCGAATGCGTCTTAAGGCGTCACAAAGTTCTTCTAGCCGCACGGCCGGTCCCTGAACCAACAACACCTCGAGCGACTGATCATCCTCTAGGAAAACATGTTGTGAGGAAATGACTTCCTTCAGATAGTGCAACTGGGTTGTAGCGAGCTGTTGACGGACGCCTCCGTGGTCTCCGCGATAGACCAACGTGATGGTCCCTGCGAGCATTTCTTCTGGCCGGGTCAGCGCCTCGTGCTCCGCCAGCGCATGGCGAATCAGCTCTGAAATCAGTTGAGAACGTGACGGCAGGCCCCGCTCGTCGACCATCACGTCGAGATGATGCAATAACTCTGCAGGAAGGCTCATACTGAGCCGGGCTAAACTAGTTGGCTCGGAGATCATAATATTGTTCCTCTCAGTTATTATTAGTTGTGTCAACAGTAATACTGCTGACAACTTCGACGCTGGTCTTATCGCCTGCATCGACGCTGACATCTTTCGTTAGCGCTCCTTTTTTCGTAACCGGAATATCGTACACCACGGATGCACCATAGCGGTGCGGGGCGTGCGGATCCTGGCGCGTTTTGTCCAAGGCCAGAACGCGGGTTCCGAGCGAGAACGCTTCGCGGATGTCGTGCGTGACCATGATTATAGTCAGCGAGTACTCGCTCCACAACCGCGTTATCAACGCATGCATGTCCGACCGTATGCCGGGATCGAGCGCCCCGAAAGGTTCGTCCAGCAGCAGGATGCGTGGTCGCTTGATCAGCGCCTGCGCGATTGCCAGACGCTGCTGCATGCCGCCCGACATCTGCGACGGATAGAGATGGAGCTGGTCACCGAGGCCAACCGCTACAAGCATCTCTTCCGCCTCCGCAACCGCGACACGGCGGCGCGCGCCGAACAGTCGAGCCATCAGCGGCGCTTGGGCGCATTCGAGGCCGAATAATGTGTTGTCGAGGACCGACAAATGGGAAAATACCGAGTAACGCTGAAAAACCACACCACGATCTGGCTCGCATTCCGGTTTAAGCGGAATATCGTCAAGTAGGATAGACCCTCTGGTCGGCGCCTCTTGGCCCAATAACACGCGAAGCAGGCTGCTCTTGCCCGCACCTGACGGTCCGATAATTGAGACAAACGAGCCTTCCTCAATGTCGAGTTTGATACGCTCGAGGACTACCAAGTCACCATATTCGACCCACACATCGTGCAGGCTGAGCGCTATGTTCAACGATTTTCTCCATGCGCCCAAGGAAACAGGCGGCGGCTGGATGTGGCGAGAATGAAATCGATAGTCGCAGCGAGCAGCGCGATCCATGCCACGTAAGGCAGGATCACGTCCATCGCGAGGTAGCGGCGGACGAGAAATATCCGATATCCCAGCCCGATATCGGAGGCGATCGCTTCGGCTGAAATCAGGAACACCCAAGCCGGACCAAGCGAAAGGCGCATACCCTGAATCAATCGTGGCATGGCCAGGGGCAAGGCGACCCGCAGCATCAGCTGCCAAGTGCTTGCCCCCAGAGTCTGTGCCTTGACTATCTGTTCTCTAGGCAAACCCCCGATATGGGCCGCGATGTCGCGGGTCATAAAGGGCGCGATGCCGATCACGATCAGCGCCACTTTGGCGGTCTCCCCAAGGCCGAAAGTGATGAACAGGATAGGCAACAAGGCAATCGGCGGGATGACCGCAATCCCCGTAACCAACATGCCGAACGTCGCGCGAACCGGCGGCAGAATACCGAGCATCAGTCCTACAAGCAAAGCGGACAAAGCCGATATGCCTATACCAATTCCCAGGCGCTGTAGACTGGCCAGAGTGTCTGCCCAGAAGAGCAGCCGACCCGAAAGTTGATCGGGTTCAAACACGAGACCCCACATCGCCTGAACCATCGCGCCGGGTAATGGGAATATCTTGTCATTCGGATTGATGGCATTTCGATCGGCGGCGACCAACAAGTAGACTACTACCAGCAACAGGATCGGAATGGCTCCCAGAAGCAAACCATTGCCTCGACTTATGCGGCGATTCACCCAGCGCATGATGCTCCTATCTCGATCAAGAAGTTGGCCGTATTAACAGGTCATAGCGCTCCATCGGCAGCCATTTGCATGTATCGTTCGTCGAAACGCAAGGTGATATTATCTGGATCGCCCAATGTTTTGCCACCCGGAAAGGCCATGCCCACCGCGTCAGCCGATGACGCGCCCTGGCCGAAAAGCCCCTGCGAGAAACTGAAGTCGCGTACTCGGGTCATGGTCTCAATCAGTGACTTGTCCGATGTGGCCGCGACCGCCGATTCGGGGTCTGCATAAAGGAAGGTGGTTGCAAGCTGTCCCTCAAACATTTCCGGCGTTGTACCGGCGAGTGAGGCCATAGCAGCTCTTGCCGCTTCGCCTTCCTCGTCCTGCTTTTGCATCAGCGCAGTCGTCTCGTACCAGATTCCAGCAAGCGCCTTGCCAAGATTGGGGTTGGCCTCCAGCGTCACGGTGTCGACGACCAAGAGGTCCAGTATCTCACCTGGTATGTTGGCAGAACTAAACACTTCCCTAGCATCGGGCGCCTGTTTCATCGTCGACAGCTGAGGGTTCCAGGCGACAGCGGCTGTCACATCTGGCGACGAAAAGGCACCGGCAATGTCCGCATCCGAGGTATTGACGGTGCTGACATCGGTCATGGACAGGCTGACCGAATCCAATGCGCGCGCGAGCAGATAGTGAGAAACAGAAAGTTCGACGAGATTAATCTTCCGGCCCTTGATCGCGCTAAGGCTATCGGTACCTTTTAGAAGAACGCCATCATTGCCGTTTGAATAATCGCCAACGATAATCGCGCTGGTGTCCTTGCCACCTGCAGCGGGGATGGTGAGCGCATCCATATTGGCAACGGTGACGCCGTCGAGCTGACCAGCGGTGTACTGGTTCACCGATTCAACATAGTCGTTAACTTGAACTATATTTATTTCGATGCCGTACTTGTCTGCCCACTTCTTTACGATGCCGGTCTGTTCGGCATAGGGCCAAGGCATCCAGCCAGCATAGATCGACCATCCGATGTTGAATTCAGTGCGCGTCGCCGTCTTTTCTTCCGACGTTGGCGAGCACGACGCTAAAATGAGCGCGCATGCCAGCATTACCAATGCCCCCGCGCGATGGATCCCGTTGAACATAATTCGATTCCTTTCGCAGATGCAGCATCGCTGTAAAAACAGATGTTGTCCATCAAAATTATTACTATTGATATGTTTTGTAATATCCGTATCTTTGGCGAGCACGTGTATCGAATCAACTGTGATCCGAGTGAGACGCGGCGTTGGGGAGAGTGTGCATCGGAAGCAGTCGGCAAACGCCGCACTCAAGGCTTTGCCGGGAGCATATGATGTCACAAGCGTCTACACAGAATATTAATCCAACCTTTGCCGGCAACGGCGATCTCGATCTGGGTTATAATCCCGTCGGTGCGCGAAACACAGATTCTGCGGTGCCGCTGCACCCTAAAGAATCAGTAAAGCATGACTACAACACTGCGGGGCCGGCGGCCGGTAAGCTCGCCTTTCGCTGGACCTATGGTTCTAACGTTGCGGCCAAAAACCGCGATCCGCGGGTACAGGTTGTGCAGTATAACGAGGACACGTTCGTCCTGCGACAAAATGTATGCGTCCATTGGGAAGCGCCCTTCACTTATCTGTTGTTCGGCAACAAAGGTGCCCTGCTGATTGACAGCGGCGCGACCGCCAACGCGCAGCATTATCCGCTGCGTGACACGGTAGATAAGATTATTGCTCGCTGGGGGCAAGCAAGAGAGCGCAGCAAAGTGCCGCTTACAGTCGCGCTGACATCGGGCGAAGACGTTGCGCAGAACCAGGGGTTAGTGCAGTTTGCCGGACGCCCGGATACGACCATCGTCCCCACGCCGTTTGATGTGATGAAGCAATATTATGGCTTTCGGAAAAGCTGGCCCTCGCGCAGGAGCGCTATCGATCTGGGCGATCGGGTGATCGAGGTGATCCCAACTCCCGGCACCCATAAGGACGGCGTCACCTTTTACGATCCTTACTGCCAGATCCTGTTTACCGGCGACTTTCTGTACCCTGGCAAGATAAACATCAGTAACGACCGCGATTATATTGTCTCACTTAAAACGCTGAAAGCATTTGCGACTGACCGGTCGCCCAAATGGATACTTGGCGGCCATGTTGAGATGATGTTTGTACCGGGCAAATATTACCCGCGTTTCGCTAATCACAAACCCTATGAACGCATCCTCCAAATGGAGCCCGCACTTATCGATGAAGCCCTGCAATATGCGCGCGAGGTGCAGGGCAAAGACATGATGCTCATTCGCCCTGATTTCGCTCTCTTTAATGGAGTCAGTCCTGACCAGCGAACGCAGGTCTGGCCCGAAGGCGTGCCTAAGATTAACCCGCCTCACCCCTTTTGACTGCAGAAAGCACTATCATGGATCGTCGCACCTTCCTGTCGTACAACGCTGCGGTGGCCGCTATTCCGGTCGTCGGTTCCGCGCTTACCACTTTTGGCGAAACCGCAACGGCCGCTACGCGTCCAGAACCGATCGACTTTACCAGTAATTTGCCAGCGTCAGGTGGCTTTCCTGATCGGTGGATCTGCGGTTCGCCATCGTGCATGGACAACACCGATCCACCGGTTCACGTCCATTGGTACAACGCCCACACTGCAATCTTGCGTCAGAACAAAGCCTATAGCTTCGAGGCGCCCTTCGCGCCGCTCTACTTCGGCAATGACCGCGTCCTCTTGCTTGATGAAGGCTTCACCCAGCTGCGTAATGATTGGGATCTGCGAGGCATTGTAGACGAGTGCATCGAAGACTGGTGCGCTCGCAACGGCCGAGATCCAGACCGTCTGGAGCTGCTGGTCGCCTTCAGCCATCTTCATGCGGATCACTATGCTGCAGTCAATCAGTTCGCAGACCGACCGAACACGCGCTATATGGGGCTGACCCACGAAGAAATGGTCGGATTCTGGGGCATGACCAATTTTCCGGAAGAGCGTGTGACGCTTGATCTAGGCGGTCGCGATATCCTGATCTGGGGCTCGCCCGGTCACGTGGTTTCGGAATTCGCATATTATGATAGCTACACTCAGATCCTTTACACTGGCGACATGTTCTATCGCGGCCGCTGCTACATCACCTATTGGGAACCGTGGTACGACAGCATGAAGCGCCTAATCGATTTTGTGGATACGCATCCCGTGACCCATGTCATGGGATGTCACGTCGAAATCAGCAAAGATGACGAAGACTATCCCTACGGTCTCACCTATCAACCAAATGAAGCGCCCGTGCAGATGACCGTGCAGCAGTTGCGCGAAGCCTTTGCTTACGCACAAACGATTACCGAACCGGGCATCTATTTCACCGGTACGGTATTCCTCTGCAACCAGACACGCAGCACGACTACAATCGACACCAATCCTTATCGTTACGCTTGAACCAATTCAGGTTCTTCACAGGAGTAATCACATGAACCGATCAATCACCTTGATGTTGCTTTTTGTTGCGGCCTGCTCTCCGGCAGAGCAACAACCGGTGGAGACCACGACACCACTGCAACCAGCCGACTTGATTGAACAGGAAATCGCGGTGCCAGACTTTGCGGATTTTCTTGCAGTCGATGGGGACACTGTGTGGGTCACCAATCGAGGACGTGTTGAGCAATGGTCCACTGATGGCGTGCGCGCAACCACGGCGATACTGCGTCCCTGCGGCACGATGGCCATCCTGTCCAGTGCGTTGTGGGTGGCCAATTGTGATGATGCAAACCTGTACCGAATCAACCTTGAGACCGCGGAGGTGGAAGCGATGATTTCCACCGGTATTGCCAATCCCAAAGGCGAAACGAACGTAGTTGCAGGCGCCGGTTCGATTTGGGTCCCGAGCGGCGCAGAAGGAAAAATCGCCCGTATAGACCCTGAAACCAACGAAGTGATCGCGACCGTCGATGTCGCTCCAGACACGTTCTTTCTTGCATTCGGCTTCGACTCACTATGGGCCGTCAGCAGCGACGAGCGTTTGATTCAGCGTGTCGATCCGGCGACCAATTCCGTGAGCGGCACGACCGAGCTCGGCAAGCAACCTGGTTTTCTCGCTGCCGGTGAGGGCGGTGTCTGGGTGCAAGAACAAGGCGACGGCACAGTCGCGCGGATCGATCCCGAGACCGTCAAGGTTACAGGCCGCACCAAAGTTGGCGAAACTTTATTATATGGAGACATCGATACTGGCGGAGGCATAGTCTGGCTGCGAACGACCGAAGACCAGACTTTTGTGGCAATTGATGCGGAGACACTGGAAATCCGCGCGCGGTTGGGCCCAGCTGCGGGCAGCGGTGCTGTACGTTATACACCAAAAGGCGTTTGGACGAGTGCCCACGACGTTGAGTCCATTTCCTGGTGGAGCAGTGCCGAAAAGGATTCCGAATAGAGAAAAGGGTTGAGCGAGCGTCCGGGTTGGTTGGGAATGATTCGGCTGTCGTTTATCTCGATTTTTGAGAACTATGAGACAACGTATCAAATAGGCGTGGATCGGGACATTCAGGGAAGAGCATAAAGGTTGACGACAGGCCGTTTTTTGCGATTTTTCACCATAGAATGGCAACATCTGTGCACCCTTTTTATTACTCTTGACTCATTTCGTAATATCTATAGCTTATCTTTTGTCGCCATTGAGAACGGCATTGATTGGAGAGAGAAAACCTGAGGCATTGAGCCGATACCCGGCTTGATGGGGATCTTTTCATGAGCCGAATCTCGGACGTCGAAGCAGCAACCAAAAATGAACCCGTTGTGGCCAATGGGGCAAGTCGCGTCGAAGCATCCGTCGGCAATCGAGGCGAGGGTCCGGTCAAGCGAACCCTGATTAATCTGGTGCCCCCCGCAACTTTAGTGGCTGTTGTCATGTTCTGGATGTTTGCGCCAACTTCGGTGACCGAAAACCCGTGGTCATTTGTGGTTGCTGGGCTTACTATCAGCTTTTTCGTTTTGGGCTTAGAACAAGTCATTGAACGCCACGAAGGTTGGCGCTTAACTTGGAAAGAGTTTACAACCGACCTCTTTTACCTGTTTCTTTCTTATACGGCGATCGGTTGGGCGACAGGTACATTCGCCGATGAGCCGCTCGCGGCCCTCAAGGATTCTCTTGGAATCTCGACGGAATGGGCAATGGAACTGCCGTTCCTGTTGCAGGTTGCATTGGTGGTAGTCCTTTTCGAACTTGGCCAATATTGGATGCACCGTCTGATGCATGATTGGCATCCGGCTTGGATGACCCACGCGCCACACCATCATATTACCCAACTTAATGCGATGAAAGGATATGTGGGCAATCCGATAGAGCTGTTCTTGATTGGACTCAGCATTATTGCGATTTTCGATTTTGATATGACCGCGATATTCTGTGGCTTCAATATCCTGACTGTGGTGTCCACATATGCTCACGCCAATGTCCGCTCGAACCCGCCGCTGTTCTATTCGTATATCTTTACGACGATCCGGCATCATAGCCTGCATCACACAGCGCTTAGCTATGAAGAAACGCGATGCAATTACGGGAACTCGCTGATCTTGCTCGATCGGATATTCGGCACCTTCCGCGAGGGTGAATCCGAAATCGTAGGACAAGACGAACGCAAGCGGCTGTCGATTTACGAGCAGTTCATGTTCCCGTTTCAGTCGCTGATCAGCAAGTACAAAGCCAGCAAGAACAGAGTTTCATCGGCCGGTAGTGAAGGAGGAGACAACAAAGCAGTGTAAGTTTGGGATCGTTAAATTGGGCGGATTAGACCCCTCTAATTTTAGAAGCGGCCGCCTGGAAACCGAATAACGGTAAGCAGGCAAAACGGAAGATCCCCCAGAATAATTATCAGGTTGGACGACGCAAGTATGGCCCTCGGTGGGGAGGGCGTTTAAAAAAGGGATCCAAAATAATGATAAATGACGCAAGACTTAAGTTGGGGCTGCTTTCTGCGACCATGTTGACAAGTGCCGTGTTTGCCACGCCCGGTTTAGCCCAGACTGCGGGGGAGAATGTGGCCGCTGACGACAGCGGGAGCGACGATGTGATCATCGTCACCGCCACACGGCGTGATACGACAATCATGGAAACGCCCGTCAACATTTCGGTTGTCGGTGCCGAAGATATCGCGAAAAATCGCATCGACGACGTACGTGATCTCGCCGATTTCACTCCCGGCGTGACGATTTCGGACACGGGACCAGGCTCGACTGGAACAATTGTGCTGCGCGGCCTGCGCGCTTCCGACACGAGCAGCTTTGGCTCCAATGCCGACACCGCGCTTGGCGTATATCTGGGTGAGGTTCCGCTTTTTTATGACTTCAAGCTATTGGACATCGAACGTGTCGAAACTCTGCTTGGTCCGCAAGGGACGCTCTACGGCCTTGGCACTTTGGCTGGCGCTATTCGCTACATTCCTAATCGTCCAAATGTGAATGAATTTGAAGGCGAGCTCCATGCCCGTACGTCGACCAAATCTCAAAGCGATGATTTCGGATATCAAGTGGACGCTATGATCAACATACCAATTGTAAAGGATCACATCGCGTTCCGGTCCGCCACCGGCTATATCTTTGATCCCGGCTTTATTGACTATCCGCTCCTGGTTCAGGAACCGGGCGTTTCCCTTCCCCAGCCAGATGGAACCGAAGGCGTCACTCAAGAAGGCTTTGCCGCGAACCTCTTCGCGCTCAAGGATCTCAACTTTGAACGGACCTTTACAACCCGCAACCAGCTGTTGTTGCAGACCAGCGAAGATCTGAAACTGACTCTCACCTATGCATATCAGCAGACCAAGACTGATGGGTCGCAGACCAACAGTGCGGGCGTGCTTGGAACCGGCCGGTACGAGAGCGCCAGCCGATTCACCGAGCCAGTCACCCGAGATGCTCATCTTGTGAGCGCGGAAATTAACGCCAATATCGCCGATATCTTCGATGTCGTTGCGACAGGGGCTTACACGGAGGTCAAGCGCCTAGGCATCGGTGATGTGACTGACCTGCTACTCGACCTTGATTACGACTACGAGCTGTTCCCCGCTTTCGCAGGGTTCAACGAGTCGGATCAGACCCGTAAACAAGAAAATGCCGAAATCCGCCTCGTTTCCAGGCATGGCGGCCCGTTCAGCTGGGTACTCGGTGGGTTTTACAATGTGAGCAAATTTCAAAGCGACTATGTCGAGCGATTGCCAAACCACCCGTTTGCGGACCCTGTTACCAATCCAGAGTTTATTGAATATGCCAGCTATGTGACTTCAAAAGTCACCGAAAGAGCGATTTTCGGCGAAGCTACTTTCGAGATCACGCCAGAATGGCAAGTCACCGCCGGGGGACGCTATTTCAAATATACCTCGACCATAGCAGGCGCAGCTGCACTCCCGTTTTTAGGTGATCCTCTTAGTCCTTATGATTTGCCTGCGAACGGCGGCAGCGCGTCGGATGACGGCGTGGTCTGGAAGTTCAACACCTCATATCAATTCACGCCCGACCTCATGCTATATGCAACCTATAGCAAGGGCTATCGCATTGGCGGCCCAAACCGCGTCGCGCCATGCCCCAATCCTCTGCCAAACGATCCGGACGGCGACAATGTCAACAATACCCAGTTAATCTGTGCCCTGCCAAACGAAATTCAATTTGGTCCGGATACGACAAAGAATATCGAAATCGGCATTCGAAGTCAGCTATTTGACCGAAAGCTCAACTTCAATTTCAATGTCTTCCATATTGACTGGTCAGGTATCCAAGTTGCGTCGGCTACGTTGAACGGTATCACGGGAATCACGGTGAACGGCGGTGCAGCGAGGTCGCAAGGTTTCGAAATGTCTTTTCAGGCTAATCCGACGCCCGAACTATCGATCCAGGGAACTTATTCCTATACGGATGCGACACTGACCGAGGATGTTCCGGGTATCATTTCAGTCAACGATCCGCCGGGTGTCTATCCAAGCGCACCGATCCAGCTCCCCGGTCTAGATGGTGATCGTTTGCCGGGCTCGGCCAAGAATTCCGGAAGCCTTGGTGTCACCTATACCGTGCCGATGATGGAGGGTGATTTCATCGCCAACTGGACTGCCACCTACCGCGGCAGCGTCATATCCCGGCTCGGTTATGAGCGGACATTTGGCGACAAGATTCCTGGATATGTCCTGAATCGCGCATCGCTTACTTACGATACTGAGAAGTTCAGTGTCAGCCTTTTCGCAGACAATATTTTCGACAAATATGCAGTGGCGTCTGTTGAAAACGACCGATCGCGGATTGGCATCAACGACGGAGTCGTACTTCGCTACTACAGACAGGGAATAATCAATCCGCGTACTGTCGGCATCGAAGGACGGGTGAAGTTCTGATCTGCTGAGTTCACGAATGACGCGACAGGGGCACTTGCTAGAAACGGCAGGCGCCCCTGTCATGTTAGCAGCTCGTAACGCAAGGCCTCACCGGCACAGCTTCACATTAATCGATAGAAATCCCTTGTTCCTCGAGGAAAACTCGAGCGGGTTGCAGTGCCGCTTCATGTGAACGCCATCTGCCCACTGCATCTGCATTAATTGGTCGTCGAACTTGCGCGGCGCTTGGCGTGGCTACGGCTGCACTATTCTCATGGAAAGTTAGACAGGCCTCATCCCAATCGAGACCGCAATACGCGATCAAGCGCCGGGTCTGCTCTTCCTGGTCGGCGACGAGCTCTTCGTAGGATAGTTGCAGCACCAATCCCGGGAATAACTTATCCCAAAAGTCCATCAGCCTGTCAAAGCGCGTATAATAGCGTGAAGTATCCATTAAGTCGTATGAATAAGCGTAATAAGCGGACTGGCTAGCGAAGAGATTTTTGTAGTTACTCCAGACAGTGTCCATCGGATTGCGGCGCAAGCAAACAATTCGCGCGTTAGGCAGTGCCCGCGCTATATGACCGACATAGAGAAAATTGGCCGGCAGCTTGTCGGTAAAGTGAAGTCTGCCCTCGTGCCGGTGATGGCCAGCTTGGGCGAGATAGGCGTCACCAATTTTGGCTGGGTCGATATCGCCACTCGCCATGACCGTCTCCACATCTATGACGGTGCGGGACGAAGTGGCCGCCAATCGCTTGACCGCAAGCGGCATCGCCTGCAGCTCTCCCGCCGACAGAACATCCCTGTGCGAGGAGAGGATTCGATCAACTAGAGTGGTTCCTGTCCGAGGCATCCCAACCACGAATATCGGCGCCTTATCGGAATTTCCGGCGCCGGTGAGAAGGGTATCCCCGCCCTCGGTGAACAAGGTCTCTATTGCATCGAAGATCGCCGCGTCTTGCGCAAAATCATAGCCTAGCGAGCGCTTGTGCTCTTCATTGGCTTCAGAAAGATGTTCAAAAGCCTCGGGGTCACCGATATCTTCGAGTTCCTTTGCCAGCGCGTATCGTATACGCAGTCCGTCACTAGGCCTGCGCGCTTCGGTGAGCGCAGCTTTCAACCTTGGTATATTGTTGGCATCTGCTGTCTGGCGGGAAGCAATCGCGAGGGCATAGTGGGCCCGCGCGTTGCCGGGATCTGCGGAGAGAATTGCTTCGTAATGCGTCCGGGCCTCTTGGACTCGACCGGTAAAGCTGCTCGCCGCCGCGAGGTTATAGCGATAGTCGAGATTGGTCGGTTCAGCCGCGACCGCTGATCTAAATGGTTCGACCGAACCCTCGTGGTCGCCAAGCCGGGTAAATACGCAGCCAATCGTATCGAACGTCCGCGCGTCGCTCGGTGCAAGCGCGAGTGCTTTTTGTGCGGCATCTCCGGCGTCGCCATCGCGTCGTAGTAGGATCAGCAGCCTGGCCAGTTGGGCCAAATGCTCCGCTTCCGGTCCGCGTTCTATTGCAGCCTCGATGAGCGGAACTGCCTTGGCGATCTGGCCGGCTTCGGCTGCAGTAATGCCTAGAAGGAAATAGCCTGTTGGTTGGTCTTGGTCAGCCATGACGAGCGACTTTGCCGCGGCGGCTGCGGCTGATAGGTCACCACGCTTCAGGGCAGCCCTAGCTTGCGCTTCCAGCATCAAAGTATATTCGCAGCCGATATCATATTGGAAACCATTACGGGCTCTAGAGGGATCGGGCGGGCTGTGGCTGAAAAATATTGCATTTGCACACTGTATTAGCTGCTAACGGGCCTCTGTCAAAATAAACTACCTGCCCGGTCAGGCCGTTGCCGTTAGGATCAGGCAGAACCCAATAAGGTCAAAGCAGAGCCGAGAAGTGGAATCTTGAAAATCCTCAAATAGTTGACCTAAGATTCAATAGACAATGCTTCCGTAATAATTATTGGCCATTATGTAATAATTTATTATAAGACCCTTTATCGCGCCACACTGCTCGATAATTGCCCGTTTATACAGCGTATTTGAAGAGGTCTGCAATGTTTTTGGAAGATATAGGAATCATTCCATCCCGGGGAAAAGAGCCACTGCAGACCGAAAATTCCCGTTCCGTAATTAATCTCACTCGCCGGGGATTTATTGCCGGAACCGGCCTATTCGTTGTTGGTGTAACGCTAGCTGGCTGTTCCAGTTACGAGGAACCGATTGTCGATCCTGACAGCCTCGACATTCCGGAGGCAGGTCCCAGTCCCTTGACCGAAGTGCAAGGCGGCGATGCCACACCGGCCTTGTGGATCTCAATCGAAGAAGATGGAACGATTAAGATAACCTGTCATCGTTCGGAAATGGGTCAGCAAGTCTGGACAGCTATGGCTCAGATAATTGCTGATGAGCTCGACGCTGATTGGGAGAATATTGAAATCGTCCAGGCCGAGGGTCACGAACGCTATGGGGATCAGAATACCGACGGATCGCGTTCGGTTCGCTATAATTTCCATCGGCTGCGCCTTGCCGGCGCGGCGATGAAACAAATGCTTGTCTCTGCAGCGGCCCTATATTGGAAAATAGACCCATCTCAGTGTAGCGCGGCTTTGGGTAAAGTCTCAAACAATGAAGATAGCGATACCCTGTCATATGCTAGTCTTGCCAAGGTTGCCGCTAAGCTGCAGGTTCCGACGGAAGCCGACATTGTGATGAAAGAGCCTAAGGATTGGCTCTTTATCAACAAAGAAATTCCATCCGTGACCGTCCCTAAAATCACGAAGGGCGAAGGACAATATGGTATTGATGTACATGTGCCAGACATGGTCTACGCCGTCGTTGCCCGGCCACCGCAAGTGTTTGGCGGGACTGGCTCGGTCAAAGATGCCAAGGCGTTGGCTGTTCCAGGTGTCTTGCAAATGGTGAAGCTCCCGGATGCAAAACCGCCCGCTATGTTTCAGGCGCTTGGCGGCGTCGCGGTTGTTGGGGTTGATACCTGGGCTGCTATCCAAGGCCGCAATGCGTTGGAGATCGAATGGCTTGATGGATCCAATGCCAGTTATGATTCCGAGAATTTTCGCCGAGCAATGGAAGCAAGCACAGAGCGGTCCGGAACCGTTCGCCGTAGTCGAGGCAATGTTGGTACGGCTCTGGCAGCGGCAGATCAAACAATCTCGGCCCAATATTACGCCCCGCATCTTTCGCAATCGCCGATGGAGCCGCCAGCAGCTACTGCCCGTTGGACTGGCGATAAACTGGAATGCTGGGCCTGTGTTCAGGACCCGCAAAGAACCCGGCAGACGCTGTCCGATTTGCTGAAAATCGACAAGAAAAATATCACCGTCCACGCGACATGGCTGGGTGGGGCTTTTGGGCGCAAATCCAAACCGGATTTTGTTGTTGAAGCCGCTCTTATTGCCAAGGAAGTTGGCAAACCGGTCAAGGTTACTTGGACCCGGGAAGATGAAGTTCGACATGGATTTTATCACTCAGCAAGCGCGCAAAGACTAGAAGCAGGACTAGACATAACGGGCAAATGTAACGCGTACCTTCATCGTACTGTTTTCCCCACCATTGGCTCTACCTTTACCGCTGGCATAGACACACCATCCGATGGCGAAATGAGTATGGGAGCGATAGATGTACCATTTGCAGTCCCGCATTTGCAGATCGAATCTGGTAGTGCCAAGGCTCATTTGCGCATTGGCTGGCTGCGGTCCGTTGCTAATATTTACCACGCTTTTGCGGTCCAGAGTTTTGCAGCGGAAATGGCGCATGCCGCTGGCCGTGACCAAAAGGATTATCTGCTCGAACTGATCGGTGAATCCCGATTGGTAGATCCTAATGCAGAAGGGGCCAGCTATTCCAATTATGGCGGCTCGGTTGAGGAATATCCGATCGATACGGCTCGCTTGGCCCGTGTCACCGAGCGCGCAGCACAAATGGCCGATTGGGGACGCAAGCTTCCCGATGGGCATGGCTTAGGAATCGCCGTTCATCGATCATTTCTGGCCTATGTGGCCACCGTAATCGAAGTGAAGGTCGCCGCAGATGGCGCTCTGACTATTCCTGGTATATGGCTAGCAGTTGATGCCGGAACCGTCATCAACTTGCGCCATACTCGCGCGCAAATGGAAGGTGGAACACTGTATGGCTTGTCCAATGCGCTGTACGGAGAAATTACGGCCAGAAATGGTACCGTCGTGCAGGATAATTTTCCGAGTTGGCGAGTCATGCGGATGGATGAAGCGCCGAGAGATTTTGAAGTCGAAATCATTCCATCCAATAGTCCGCCTGCTGGCGTAGGGGAGCCACCCACGCCGCCTGCGGCGCCAGCGCTCGCCAACGCGATATTCAACGCCACCGGGAAGCGTTTCAGGAACCTACCGTTGATGGGGGCGAACCGCAGCAAGCTTGATATTTCAGCAAACGCGTCAAGCTGATTGAGGAGTATTTGATGGCAATCACATTGAACATAAATAGCAAAGATGAAACCATCGAAGCGGCAGCTGGAACACCGCTGCTGTGGGTCCTTCGCGATCATCTGAAAATGACCGGGACCAAATTTGGATGCGGAGTCGCCCAATGCGGCGCTTGCACCGTTCATGTCGATGGCGCCCCAAAGCGGGCGTGTATCACGCCACATGACAGCCTCGAAAATGCGAAAATCACAACCATTGAAGGCTTGGCCGGAACCGCGGCCGATGCGATACGTGAGACATGGGTCGGAAATGATGTGCCGCAATGCGGCTATTGCCAGTCCGGTCAGATTCTGGCGGCAACTGCCCTGCTTAGCGAGAAACCAAAGCCCTCAGATGCTGATATCAATGCCGCAATGAGCGGCAATATCTGTCGATGCGCAACCTATATGAGCATCAGGCGCGCGATCAAGCAGGCAGCGGAAAAACTCTAACCAACGTCATTACTATCCGGCGTGATACTTTGAAGTAATCTCAATCCTAGTGTTCGCTTCGGGCGCAAAAGCAGACGCGAGAAGATTGATTTGTAGTCCCGAAGGCGTAGCTTACCGATTTTGTACGCCAGTCCAATCACACCAGGCTATCTCTCTTCCAGGGAACGCTGCCTGTTCAAACGGCCATTGCTCTGACAACCATCGCTTTGTCGCACTGAACAAGTCGCCATCTAACTCAACCTCGCTATCACGCACCCAAAGATACACTTCGCAACCAAAACCACGTGCGGCTGTTGGTTCGATGTAAATGCAACCTATGTAGCGACTATGGCAAGGTGACAACACCGCATAGGCAAAACTCTTGCGACAATTAAATTCGCGTTCATGTCGGGCCAAATCTTCAACATTGGATTCTAGCGTCATGGAATCTTCTGGCCACTGACCATTCTCACTGAAAACCTGTCGTAAACGACTTTTGCTAGACATCACCGCATCGTAGTCTTGTTCAGCGATACTAGGTTCTAGAACCACAAAACTAAATTGATGGGTCTGCAAATGCTCGGGGATGTTGACAACCAATGGTATGAATTGCTTTTTCATGCTGGTTTCTACCTAGAGCGTTTTTCTAGCAACTTCTGAAATGACAATAAAATCATACCAATCGTAACTCTTTCCAGTTCCTTTTGAGGCGATCCAATACACCTCCAGCGCACCGGTTTCTAGTGTCCGCTTTCGGGATATTGCGGACTCAATCCATAATCCCGCCATCAGCTACACCATCAGCTTCAAAGGACATTTTGCTAGAGTTAGATGCTGCAAAAAAGGTTTTCTAAGACTTGTCTGCGGGAAGATATAGGGCCAAGAAGAGTTTGCTCGGTTCATTTCATGCCAATGAGCTATCGTAGCCTAAGTCTATCCGAAGGAATGTTAGTATGAGTTACGAAGGACCATCACATGAACAACTTGTTGCGTTAAGAGCTGATGCTGAGAGTGAAATGTTTGGCGCTCGTAAACTCTTTTCGACAAGCGGTATTTCGTTTGTTTCCGACATGGAAAATGTTGCATCAATTGACGCTGGGGTCGACAATGAGGGGTTTGGATTAGGTGTCATAAAATTTCAAAAATCCGGAAAGTTGAACCTACATATCGATGCCGAACAATGGGAACGCATGATTTTAGATATAAGGCCTGTTACCCTCAACGCCGGTATTGACTACGAATTGAGAGCTACGTTTCCAGGAAATGGTAGCGATCCTTACCATGTTGAGGTTCAATACGACCAAGGCACTCAACTATTCTCTTTTTTGTCACGACCCTTGGAAACATATATGACATCCTCCGGCAAGATTGATGTGCAAATTGTGGCTATCGACCCTAAAACTCGTCAAACATCAGAAAAAAAATTCGATGTTGCTTATATCTCGATCAGCAAGGTTTAGACCTTAATCCATAATCCCGCCATCAACCTCGCCAGTCGCGTCGTGAAACATAAGACGCCCATCAGCACCGTTCGGACAGCGATTCCATAGCCTCGGCATCTTGCGGTAGTGTCCGCTTTCGGGATAAAGCAGCCGCTATGCTAGTGTCCGCTTTGGGCGCAAAAGCCGACATTAGACTGCGTTTCAACGCTCAGGGACACCGCCTTCGACGATTGTCCCAACTCTGCTCATAAACTCCATGCCGTTGGCGATTTCCTCATCCGTTAGCTCGTCGGAAATCAACTTGATGAAGGCTTCTGTTCTTCGCATCATTTCATCCACTGTCGCTTTTCCCTTTTTGGTCAGGCGAATTACTTTTTCTCGCGCCGATGACTTGCTCTCTTTGATTGAAATGAGGCTGAGATTTTTGTCCGCCATTGCGCGCAATACTTTGGATATGGCGGGACTGCCCAAATCATACCATTCGCCAATGAGCCGTTCGATAGTTTTACGATGAATTATATGACCATCCTCCCCCTTTGAGTGAATGATCCACAATATTACCGTCTGATGCCGTGTCAGGTTTGATCCGCTCAACTGCTTCTCAACGGCCATCCCTACCGAATAGTGAAACGGGTAAAATAGCTTCAGGAAGTTTTGCGGAGCGGTTTCCCGTTTAATGGGATATTCTACACCGAAATCAGATTGCTCTTTCACCCTATGCTCCATAGCCAGAATAACGCTCAATTTTATAACTCGTGATCGGACAGACTCGATGAACGAAAAACCATTGAAAGTCTATCTCTTCAATTGATGGGAAGGGTCTTCGATATGGAAAGTGTCCAGTCCAGGGCCATCGTCCACAAAGTACGTCGTCTATGTTTATGGAGGCATAAACTATTATAAAAAATGAATATTATTTTAACTTCTGCTCAATTTCAATCGACTAGTTGACAAATAAATCCTCTCAATCTTATTATGTCGCAAAGAAATGGTGTCCATAGGACATATTAAGGTTGAGAGGATTTAGGATTGACGAAACCTGCGTTTAGTGTTGACCAATTGACCCGTCCGGAGGTGATCCGGAATCCTTATCCCTATTATGATCTGTTGCGTGATCAATCGCCGGTTTTTGGTTATCGGGACTATCCACCGGGCACCATGCCGGGCGTGGATGAGCCAAAGCCTGCATGGGTTATGCTTGATTTTGATGACGTTTCTAAAGTCGCATGGGATCATGAGAGCTTTTCATCGCGTGATAGCCTGCAGGAAAGTTCTTCTGCGCCAACTTTGATGCTCGTAAACCATGATCGGCCGGAACACACCCGGCTGCGGAAAATTGCGGCCAAGGTTTTTCAACCCTCTTCCATCAAGGCACTCGCCCCCGAAGTTGATAAACTTGTGGCGGCCAGCATGGATGATTTCTTCACTGTTGATCGGCCGGTTGATGTGATGGCCGATTATTGCGCGATGCTGCCGAGCAGAGTGATGGTATATTTGTTCGGTATGCCAGCCAAGATGGATCGGGATGTCCGCAATTGGGCAACCGCTTTCATGCTGTCGGCCGATATCAGCGCGGAAGAACGGCAATCATATAACAGGGAGGCGATGGCGTTCTTTGAACAGCACGTCAAAGAACAGATGAGCCGGATTGAACGGGGTGAGGAAACCCAAGGTCCGCTTCTCAACGCATTTATTCGTACTGAGGTCGATGGAGACAAACTATCGTTTGATGAGATTGTCCGGTTCTGCATGACCGCCACGGTGGCAGGGGCGGAGACGACTTCATTTTATCTCGGTAATCTTATCGCTGTTTTTGCTGACTTTCCGGATATCTGGAACCGGTTTGTCGAGGAGCCGGCGCTATTTGATGCAATTTACAAAGAAACCTTGCGCTTTCATGGCCCTCCACAGCGACTGTTTCGAGTGGCAACGCGCGATATCACGATTGGCTCTGCCGATATTAAGCGAGGCGATTGGGTGGCCTGTTTTTTTGGTGCCGCCAATTATGATCCCGAAGTATTTCCAGAACCTTATGAGTTCAAACTGAACCGCAAAAATGCGAGCCGCCATATGAGTTTTGGCTATGGCATTCATCGTTGTTTGGGGGCCCCGCTCGCCCATTTGGAAGCCGAGTCAACAACGCGCCTGTTGAGAGAACGCTATAAAAAAATCGAACGTTCCGGAGAGGTCGATTGGCAGGATGTCAGTCTGTTGAACCATGGTCTGGCAAGCAATCCCGTGACCTTCCGAGGCAAGGATTAACCATCAGTCAGCTTTCAAGAAAATTAAATAACGATGATCCAAATCATCGCAATAGGGAGGAAAAAAATGGACATTAGAAATCGGAAGTCGGCGTCGAGAGTGACGGCAAGCCTGATCGCAATCACGGCGATGTCAGCACCCGTCCATGCACAAGAAAATACGGATAATGGCAATCAAATAGTATCTGCTGAGGCAGCAACGGATAACATGATCGTTGTCACTGCAAATCGCCGAGAAGCATCGCTTCAGGATACACCTTTGTCTATTTCCGCTTTCGGTGACGATGAGCTTAAAAACCGCTCAATCACATCGATAGAACAAGTCGGTGCAATCGCGCCTGGTGTCCAGATTTCGACCTATCAGGGCGATACGTCCATATTCATCCGTGGTATCGGCACGCCGACCATCATCGCCGGTACGGATAGCTCAACGGCGACCTATGTTGATGGCGTCTACATCAGCCGTCCCGCCGCGATCGGACCACAATTTTTTGACATCGAACGGATAGAGGTTTTGCGCGGCCCGCAGGGCACACTCTATGGTCGCAACGCAACGGGCGGGGCGGTCAATATCGTGACCAATCGTCCGGCCGATATTCTGGAAGGCAATTTGCAACTAACGGTTGGAAATTATGACCGCTTTCGTGTCGCCGGAGCAGTGAGTGGGCCGCTAAGCGATGCTATCCTCGCGCGCTTGGCGTTCCAACTGGAAGATCGCGGCGGTTACGCGACCGTAACCCGACCAGATAATTCCACCGAGCGTGTAGAAGATAAGGAAGACTTTTCTGTTCGCCTCACTGTGGAAGCAGATATCTCTCCCGATGCAACCTTAACCGTGAACGGTGATTATTATCGTGCCGATGACAAAGCGAATGCCTATTTTTATGCCAGTGCGGGCTATGCCGATGAAGTTCCGGACTGGTATGGCACAAGAGAAGGCTCTCAGACCTTACCCTATTTTGCGATAAAAAATGCAGGCCGGGTTTCCGCCGTCGCTTCCAGAAATATTTTCGCTGATGTACCCTTTTTCAATGAAGTCGAAAACTGGGGACTTGGGGCGACGTTGGACTGGAATATCGCGGACTATAATCTCAAAGTAATTGGTAGCTACAGAGATACTAATCCGGTTTCGCAAAATGAATTTGATCTGTCCGACACGTTTAACAATTATGTCGGACGGGAAGAAGATCATTGGCAGTGGAGCAGCGAGATGCAGTTGAGCTCCCCGGTGGATCAACCTTTTTCATGGATTGCTGGCGGTTATTATTTCCAAGAACGCAATGTTATCGACAATGATATTTTTGGAAATTTTTGGGAACCTATCCTCATTCAAGGGTTTACGGATCTTCAAGCCGCCGGCGTTCTGCCGCCATTTCCGGTCGTATTCCCTGAAACGGACCTATGTTGTGAATTGCATTTAAGCGGGGAACAGGAAACAAAGGCTTGGGCGCTTTATCTGGATACGCAGTGGGACGTATCGGATCAGTTTACGGTTCGGTTGGGTGGTCGCTATAGTGAAGAGAAACGAGACGGCCGCCAGAATTTCGATCTGGTGATGCTCCCCAACACGCGCATTGCGCCCAATACGATATTCTTTCCCAACGCGATCACCGAAGACCGTGCTGCGGCTCAACCCGATCCATTCGGTTTCATCATCGCCCCGGTCAATGGCCCGACGACATTCAGTGCCTTTACGCCCAAAATCGGCATTGATTATAAACCCAATGATGATGTGCTGCTCTATGCATCGATACAGCGCGGTTTCAAAAGCGGTGGCTATAATATCGGCAGCAGTCAGCGTGATCCGTTTGAACCGGAGAAAATCTGGTCTTACGAAATCGGCGCGCGGTCCGAGTTGTTTGACCGGGCCTTGTTGCTCAATGCATCGGCATTTTGGTATGATTACACCAACCTTCAGGCACAGGATAGCGTCGGCAACCAACCCATTATTCGAAATGTAGGCAAAGCGCGGGTGCGCGGCTTTGAGGTGGAAACGGTAGCACGGCCCAGTGATTTCTTCAGATTAGAAGGGGCTGTCACTTACGTAGATGCACAGTTTACCGAGGGGCAGCTTACAGAGTCTTTACGACCCGCGCCCCTGACACAGGCACCGGGCACTTTGCTGCGGGACCTGGATGGTTTGCGCTTGCCGCGTGCGCCGCGCTGGAAGTTCAGCGTCGCTGGTCAAGTAGACCAGCCACTGGGTGATATGGGCAATATTACGGCACGCGCGGAATATCATTGGCAGAGCAAAATATATTTCACCGTGTTCAATATCGATGCGGCGTCACAGGAAAGCTATGGCTTGCTGCGCGCAAGCCTTGGCTTCACCAGCGCTGATGAAAAATGGAGCATTCGGCTGTTCGGGGACAATCTAACTGGTGAGACCTATTTCACCAATCAAATCCTTACAGGAACCGTCTATGGCGCAGAATTTGTGGGACCGCTTGGCGCGCCGCGGACCTATGGCATCGATCTGGGGTTGAGTTTCTGATGAGCAAAAGTGCCAATAAACATAATGGAGAAACGCAATGATTGCCCCAATTGATGTCACCAAGAATGTCTTCGAGGCATTTGGCGCCCATGACGTCGATACGATCGTCAAATGGCTGCATCCCGATATCCGGATCGAATTTTATGGTCCGAACATCATTCCCTATGCCGGCAATTATAACGGCCTCGAAAAAGCGCGTGGTTTTTTTGAAACCGTTTTATCCTCGGTGGATATTCATCAGTTTGATCCAGAGGATTATATTTGTGAGGGCGACAAAGTCGTCGTTACAGGGCATCTAAGGCTCACCGCGCTTTCGACGGGTAAACTCATCGAATCTGATTTCGTCCATGTTATCACGGTGGCGGACGAAAAGTGGCTTTTGTTCAGGGACTTTATGAATACTTTCGAAGCCGTCAGCGCTTTTTCCGCTTAACCGAATTTGGGTTTCGATATTGTTTTTGACGTTGATGCTGGGGGACAGGTGTCAATCCTAGTGTCCGCTTTCGGGATAAAGCAGACATCCCCAACGAACGACCATTAGATGCGGATACGAGTATTCAATATACAAATCCACGCCACGTCATTCTTCGATCGTGAGGTCGTTGTCGTCACCAAGGCTGGACAGATAAAGGTGCAAAGCTTTCAATTCATTGCTGGTGAAAGCTGGAAATCGATCTGGCCCTACCAAACTCATCAATCCCAAATCTGTCCGACCATCCTGAGCGATTCCTTGTTTCATCAAACGGCGGAAATCAGCTTCAGTATAATTTGCTACAATTGCGAGATCAGGAGTGGATAAATCGCGTGTCTGCGCTCCTCGCAAGTCCAGACCATGGCATTCACTACAAGTTGTCATCGCCAGCCTCTCGCCGCGATGTAAAACCGGATTGTCGGACGGACTAGTTTTGAGGGCCGGAACTTTTAATGCAAGCGCCGCCATATGATCATCGTCCCTGGTAGCCAAAATCCACCGGGCTGGCCATCCCAGCCGTGGGTTTGGAAGTTGGTTTTGGACGGTGGGGACAGACTTC
This sequence comes from uncultured Sphingomonadaceae bacterium, assembly GCA_947489315.1. Taxonomy (GTDB): domain Bacteria; phylum Pseudomonadota; class Alphaproteobacteria; order Sphingomonadales; family Sphingomonadaceae; genus Parasphingorhabdus. The sequence continues at coordinate 423,756 of CANLCX010000003.1, read as the reverse complement.
AGAAAAGCAATCAAATCAGCAACCTGTCTATCTGAAAGGTGAACCCAATTATAGGATGGCATCGAATACATGGCGCGGCCATTGGCATCAACGCCGTGCCGAATCGCTGCCTCCAACTGTGCTGGCGAAGCTTTTTTTGCAAATACACTCAGGTTTGGTGCGACGCCTCTATCAACCCAATTCCATTGTTCGGTAAAAACCCGACCTTCAAGCTGCTGGCCATGGCAGCCGAAGCATCCGCGCGTTCGAGCAATATGCCTGCCGTTGTTCAAAGATGCTTCTTCTGTGGGAATGGGATAATCGAAACTTGGAGGCAAAGAGACATGTGTAAGATAAACTTCACTAGCGGTGTATATAGCTACAGCACCCAAAATCGGCAATCCAGCTACGACAAGTGTGCAGTAGAATATGACTCTTCTCCAGGACACTTACCCTCCGACGTCAGATAATTTGACTTTATCGCACTTTAGAGACTCAGCATATATCACACGATTGTTATCCCCGATTGCCTTTTGTTCGGCGAAAATGAAGTGTCCGCTTTCGGGATGTTGCAAACGATCATTATCGGGAATTTTTCAGATTAAGTGGGGGTATATTTGAGGGTATAATTTAAAAGGACCTATAAAAAATATCTGCATATCAGATGTTTATACGTCCAATAGGATTCCCGTAGGGGTCACCACTACTGCTTTCAAAGCGTTGATATTACTGCACTTTTGGTTAGTTAGCCAAATTGTTTCGGCAAGGTTAGCCAATTCAGTATCTTTCCGATAAACGATTCATCGTTAGGTCAGCTAGCTTTTTCTGATTTACGTCTTTTCCGTTACGCAGTAAAGCTCGGATGGTTGTCCAGTAATCCAGTAGACGATGTGAAGCCGATCAACATTCAATCTGATGGGTTTCATGCTTGGACTGAGCAAGAAATTAAGCAATTTCAGGGTTATTGGAAACTTGGTTCAAGGCAGCGTATGGCAATGGAACTGATGTTGTGGACTGCCAAGCGAATGGGCGACGCCATTAAGATTGGACCTCAACATATCCAGCGTGGCGTGTTGGTGACAACAGATCGGAAAACTGGAAAGCGGAACTGGATACCTGTCTCGCGGCAGCTACAAAAGGCGATCGATGCGAACGGGAAGGACAATCTACTTTTTGTGCTCACTCCTCACGACAAGCCGTATTCGGATAAGGGGTTTAGTCAACGTTTCAGCAAATGGTGTACACAAGCAGGCTTGCCTCATTGTTCCGCGCACGGATTGAGAAAAGCAGTAGCTCGTCGCATGGCAGAATCGAGTGCAACAAACAGTGAAATGAAGTCCATCACTCAACATAGCGGTGATGTTGAATTGGCAATATATACCAAAGCCGCCTCAGTTCTTTACGAAGTTTTTGCGCTGCAAACATTCCACCAGTACCATCTGGCTTTTTCTCTTTTGCCTTATTGATGATTTTATCTAACGCTTCAAAAGTCACCTTTTCTGCGGGCAATGAACCGTATCGAGTTCGAAAACGATTTATGATCGCTCGATTTTTTGAGAGAGTTTGAGAAGATGCGGCACCCGTAAAGTCACCGCTTTGCAAAAACTTTACAACCAAGTCCTCAATAGACCTTGGCTTTATAGAAACCCTCTTCATAGTTTTTTGGGGCGAAAGGCTATCAAGGCATTGCCTCAATTCTATTCTGAAACCTTCTGTTCCAAAGGGTGATTTAAAGTTATGTGTTGGGAAACCCGTTTTTCTAAATCGGTAACGAGACTTTCCATGTCGATCTCGATATTCACTGACATACTTCGGCAAGTGTCTTCTTCTCGACATTATATATTGTCCCATTCATTTGGAACATTGGCGATCAAATCCGAATTGTTAGAAGTGAGGAGCTGGAAGCTTCCATCCTTATTCACAATGAGCGAACTCACACTTATTCCACATCGTTGAAGTCCACTGACTGCCCGAGTAATATCTGCTTGTTTAAAGTTGGCTTTTTTCGTCATGCATACTTGCATAATGGAAACGCCTTTTCGCTCGCAATATTTATTTCACAGTACAAGATATTTAATTTTGTCAAGGTTTTTTAAGGTGTTAAAAACCCAAGAGAGTTTTTCACAATACGGGAGCTTATGCATTCTCGCTCAGCGCCGATCACAAGTTTCAAGCCGCCAACGCTCGATATACGCTTGCTCGCCCAATCTTCAATTCACGAGCGATGGTCGATGCGCCCATGCCTCCTTTATGAAGTTCTTTGACCTTATCTGGATCAATACTGACGGGGCGTCCTTTGTATTTCCCGTCCTGCTGAGCCTTTCGGATTCCTTCCATTTGACGCGATTTTCTCACGTCGTTTTCAAAAACAGATACTGCACCAAGGATCGAGAGCATTAGTCGTCCAGAAGAGCTATCTGTATCTACGCCAGATTGGTTGATACATTTGAATGCAACATTCTTTTTCATTAGTGTCTCGATAATATTATGTAGATCGCCAACGCTCCGTGCCAACCTATCAAGGCGAGTAACGATAAGCGTATCTCCATCACGAACGAAGTCTATTGCCTGAGTTAGTTCCTCGCGGTCCTTTGTCGAACGCCCACTCATTTTTTCGGCGAAGATTTTTTCACATCCTGCTTCACGCAATGCTTCCACTTGAATATCGAGAGATTGTGATTGTGAACTAACTCTTGCATATCCAACCTTCATATTGGGTTCCTCTGTCTCATTTGGGTTTAGAACCAGACTCTCACATGTTTCAAAATTGGCAAGATAATGTTTGTGAGACAGTTTTACTGATCGGTTGAGACAGCCCAGTTGGGTTTACCTATTTGAGACGATCAGCCCCACGATCTTTTCGAAAAATATCAGCTATTTCTCTTGCGATTCCAAGATACCCACCTTTCAAATCTCCACGTTTCAATGAGTCCATGGACTCCGGCGTATCATGCCAGTTCTTTCCATCAAAAAAATGTCCCATGTATAATGACAATGAAAGCACATCGATTTCACCTGACTCGTTCACAAAATCATCCCGAAACTTGTCGGGCATCGTTTTCCAAATCTGTTCAGGTGAAATTGCTTCATCAACGGGCTTCGCATCTCCCAGAAAATGAGCAGTAGGTTTCCACTGACGCCTTCGGAGGTTCTCTTTACCGGTAAGCTCGAATATCATTTCGGCAGCCATACTCTTCTGTCGATATCGACTTATCAGATTGTGAGACACGTTCTCAGGCGGCGTATGATGCCAGCTACCATCATACCAATGGTCCATTACCGAATGAGCTATGTCTTCTGCATCTCTATTGGTTGTAGCTCTCAGTCGCTGCCTCAGGTTCGGGGGAAGCGTTTCAAATGCCAGGACGAGTTCTGTTTGATACTCAATTTCAGCCTGATTTTCTGCCGGAGCATTCGCAATATGCCTGAGTCTTAATGCCTTCATCCATGCTGGCCAGCACGTGCTAATGGATTCGCCGCTTAGAGTTCTGATAGGGTCTTTATGCCATTTTCCTTTATACCAGTGATTGGCTACCGTTCTGCCAAGCAAATCTATATTGTCAGAGTTCAAGAATTGATCACGAATCTCCTTAGGCATCGAATGCCACATCTCGACAATCTCATTGCGCAAAATATTTGGAGTATTTTCGGTGAGTTCAACTTCGTGTTCGAAGATGACAGAAGAGCCCTTGTCCGTCCATTCAAAATCTTTGCCTACTTGCTTGGAAAAACCGCACTTGGAGAGAAGTACGAAGGCTTCTTGGAAAACGTCTGGCACCGAGAAAGGCTCATGGACATGAACTCCTTTAAGTGGTTGAGCATAGTCTGACATGATGTTGATTGACTTTTGAATAAGCCAATCAAGTTCGACACCAAAATTATCACAATTAGCATTAACGTGTTCTCGCAATTCAGCGACACTGAAAGCAATGCGATTAACAGACACGACATCCCCAGAGCTTTTTCTTAGCTCGCGGACCAATTTTATTATTCCACAAAGCGAAAGAAGCTCAATGGCTTCTTCAAAATCACCCAAAAGATGATCATCGGTATGTCGATTTTTGATATCTGCACCGAGGTCAATGGTCTCACTAAAAGTTGCCAGATAAATGGACAGTAACACCACCAATTCACCAAACAGAGCTTTTTCATTTTTAGTCATTACACGCCCTCTCTCTTTACGGCGCTTTTGCACTGCCAATACTAATTTCCAGTTATCGCTTCGAGAGAACTATATGGATGAGCTAATTGTTCCGTAATTTTGCGCAGAAAAAGTGATGCTTAATCAATGTCCGAGATTGTCGAATCAAAGTTCAATCGAGGCGCAAGTTCATTCATGGCGTAGTGCACAAACTGCTTGCCTAATTCGGTTAGCTCGTATTGTTTTTCGCGGTCGAACGCTGAAATCATGGTTTTTCTTCCTGCGCCTTTTCGAGAGGGTTTCGGAGTCTCTTTTATGAAGTTTCCAAACCTATCGGTGCGACGATGTTGACGGATCACGCGACCGCGACTCAAATCGTCTACTAGCATTCGGTAAAGATCGGCATCTGCCGAATCTTCTCGCACTATGGGTCTGTTTAAGTTTGTCCAGATTTGCCCTCGCGTAGCTCCTTCGTTTTGATATACTTGACCGATCACTTCGAAATGAAAGTCAGAATACTGTTCGAGCCAATCTATGAAGAGGCTCACCACATCATCGGATACAAGATCGGTACCTGCGGCATTCGAAAGAATGTTTCTGATTTTCTCTCGCTTTGACTCGCTATCTATCGAGGACCATTTTCGGAAACTTTTTTTCAGCAGCTTTTGATATTCTTCCGATTCAATCCGCTGCTGAACTTTCTCATCCTGCATATCCAAGCGAGCAATTATCTCGGAGATTGTTTGCCCCTTCTCGCGCAACTCGTCTTCCAACATCTGAATCCATTGACGAAGCACATTGTTAGCGTGCTCTTGCTCTTTCTCGCCCCAATGCGAGGCAATCGCAGCCAAGATTCCTCCCAAGAATGGAACCATCCCACTTGCTGCATTTAGGGCTGCACGCCCTGCCTTGCCTTTATCGCTGTCCGACATTGCGCCTCCCAAGTACCATCCTTAATATGCCTCGATCCTATTGAGTAGGAATGCGTGATACTCTATTGGGAATTGATCCTTCGATACTGATCGTCAAAAAGGAGGATGCTGAATAATAACGAAGGGCAATATTCAAAACGCAACAAAGTTGGATGAGAAACAGCAGGATTCCCTAAAACCCTGTCAGATCAATCTGGTAGGGCTTTTCGTTTGTGCGCTAATGTCCGCTATGGGCGCAAAAGCGGACATTAATGTTTAGACGCTATTGCAACTTTCTTAGATGGAGGGATGATATGAGAAGGCAAGTTCAAGCTATCCTTTTTTGTGCGCTATTGACCAGTTGCGGTCAATCAAAGCCGGAACTTTTCCCAGATTACTGTGAAGAGCAAAAGAGGCAAATTCCAACAAAGGAACGCTATCGTGCGGTCCTGCTTGATATTCTCAAAAACAAGGAGGAATACGATGCAAAATTCGGTCCAAACGGAGTGCATTTCTTTGTCTATCGTGATGCATATCTATCCGATGATTCAGATATTAGCGATGCAGAAATTGCAGATTCCTATGTAACAAAATTCCCTGATTGTTGTCGAATAACCTTGCCTGAATATTATCTCACAATGACCGCGCGTAGTGCGGAGGATTTGTATGATGTCTATCAGACCGGCGACTGGGTGAAGGATGTATATGTTAAAAGAAATATACCTGCTGACTCGGGAGTTTCTAATATAGAATTTTATAGAATTGTTTCCGATTGTGGTGAATGGATAAGACGGCGCGGAGATTATATATAATGATTTCTCCAAACAATTTCAGTTTTTAATGCTCCGCTAGTATCCGTTTGCGGGATATAGCAGTCACAACGCCAATGCCCGCTATGGGTGCAAAAGCGGACATTGGCTTTGGCTTGCATCAGGGCAATTTGCGATCTTCAGTATTCGTCAAAGATGCATGAGTTAGCATGTAGATTGTCTAACGAACCTTCAAACTTTATCGCGGGTCAAACCCACCAACAACAATATTCAAGCTTGGTATTACATAAACTGCTCCACGCGCACCAAACCTTCCAAATAAGCCCCCTTCTCGGTAAATTTCTTGAGATATCTTTTTACCCTTAAACGTCCAGGATTGCAGACAAAAAAGTCCTACTGGCGGACCATCGTAATCCCATTGCAGGGTGTCCGAGGGTATCCAATTGGTTTTTTTTAGAGAAAATTCAGAGTTAGCCTTTGTACCAGCAAGAAAAGGAGTTTCTTCGGACACCATACGCTTGCTGACATTTTCCGGAATTGAGGCGATATAGCTGTAACCACCGAATACCCTATCACAAACGTCGTATTGGATGAGCTTATTTACTTCTAGTTGCTTCGGCAAATTGTCAGCGATGTCACTTTTCTCATTGTATCGGACAATTTGACATCCTCCAAAAATTAGGAGTGCAAAAAGGACAGCCAAAGTAAGACACCCTTTCATCACTTCACTAGTCTCCAAACGATTTTTGGCGATGTCCGCTTTTTACATGAGAACATACATTTTGTATCAATAGGACTTATTCTGATCTCTCCATAGGAAACTAACCTTAACAGATAATTTCAAAGTCATTGCTAGCTAAGTCCCGTCACGTAAGTTGAATCAACACGGACAATGTCCGCTTTCGGGATGAAGCGGACATCAGCTAATCTTGCTCAATTCAGCAAAAGCTTGTTCTTAACTGATCACCTCTTATATTTTCCAAAATGAGCCATTTCACTCGACGTTATTTTGTCGCCGGTATGCTGGCAACGCTGATCACAATTCCACTACAGCGCGCGCAAGCGTGTCTTCACGCGGGATTGCATTCACATATTACGTTTGATGATGTGCCTGACAATCTCCCTTCCGGCTTGGTTGCGAAGCATTTTCATTTGACGAATCGAGTGCCCGAGTTTGAAAATTGGCGTAAACCTCTAGAAATCTCCTTTAAGGATAAGAATGTTAAGATGGGTTACTTCAGCTTCATCGGCATGGGGACATCAATTAACCCTTGGACTCATTGGCTTACAAGCCGACTGCCAGATTGGCTTGTATCCAAACCCGCATATATTCCGATATTTGCGCCAATAAGTTCATGTACGGAGAGGTTCGCGCCATTTGGCGACAAAATTGATCGAGAGTTGATACTAGTAGGCAAGACACTAACTCAAACGAACGGCGAACCAGCTTTCGCCGCAGCAAGTTATCGCGAGTCCGACGAGCGATGGGAGACTTACAGCGGTCATGTCACTTCGTCTTGATAAGCACTACTGCGACGCCCTTGGCTAAAATCTCCCACTACGCTTTCGACAGAATGTTCGCAGTCAAAGCCTTCTAATCCTAGCCTCCGCTTTCGAGATAGCGCCATTACGCGCCAGTGTGGGCTATACAGGCGCATTGAAGCAAGAGCAAAAAGATCGATTGCTCATGGGTGCTGCCAAATCCAACAGTCTTTACATGGTGTCTCAGCTTGTTGAGATTGGTGCTGATCTCAAACAAGATCGCTCATCACCACTTATAGCTGCGTTGGACAATGATTTTAGTCCTCTTTCTCCTGATGCCGACAAGCTCGGAGTAGTTAAGTTCCTTTTGGCAGCGGGCGTCGATTTGGCGGCGAAGGACTATATTGATTACACTGCATTGCAGCATGCCCATGACGAAAATCCAAAGATTGTGAAATCGTTGTTAGATGCGGGAGCAGATGTAAATGCGGGAAGCATCGATGAGCTAAATGATATTGAAAATACCAGTTCGTCGCTGCTCTACATCACTGACGATGAAGACATTGCCATGATGGCTATAAAAGCAGGCGCTGACACAACGTTGAAAGATGATCAAAATCGAACCCTGAAAGAGCTTGCACGAAGAAAATCTTGGAATCGAGTGCTCAAATACATCGTAAGGAAGCCTGGATGAAGAGGCTGTTAGTAAGATTGATCATCACCATCCTTTCGAGTGCATGGATAGCGCCGCTCACTCTATCATTTTGGGCAACATACGATTTCTTGTTTGAGATTTTATGGATAGAAAAAGGCGAATATCAAGGCTCTTGGCATCCAGTAAGCAATGCAGATGAATTATTTTATTTTAGCATGGTATGGCTTTTCATCGTCGTCTTTGCATGGACATTTCATCTAACGGGAAAACGAACAAATGCAGATTGATAATGCTTTCGACAACTACTTGCAGTTCGGATAGCTTCATCCAAATGATGAAATACCTCTTGGCTGTTATTCTAATGATCTTTGCGCTTGGCGCTTGCACGGATTCCGGAAACTCCAATCCATATGCAGGTTTAGCGGTTAAAAACCATTTGGAAATGCTCGCGAACAAGAAGTCCGGCTTAGACTTTATTCGCTCTCCCAAGGTTAAGTTTAACGGCAACCAGATTGCTGTCGATATCATTGTAGACGAACAGGGAGATGTCATTCATGTTTCATCTAACCGAGATTCAGCCAATGACCCCGATTTTATCCGCACCGATCAATTTCGCTCGCAAGCCGAAGCGGAAGCTCGAAAATGGACGTTTCAAACATTCTTGAAGAATGGGAAGGCTATAAAAGTCAGAACCAAAATATCCATCGATATATACCCGCCTGAAATCCTGCCAGTTAACAAGATTCCGTTCCCCGAGGTAGTGGGCGACGAGTTCCAAATCACATTGGAGCGTTCTTCTTGTTACGGAATGTGTCCCGACTATACCGTGACTATATCCGGAAATGGAGAAGTTACATATGAAGGGCGACATCATACCCTGGTGGAGGGCAAGAAAATTTACGCAATCCCCAGAGCGGCGGTATTGGATTTGCTCAACGATTTTCGAAAAGCTGATTTTTGGTCGTTAAAGGACAAGTATGAATCTGGTGTCACAGATATGCCGACGTATTTCTTAACTTTTGATAATGGAAAACAGAAGAAAACTATTGTTGATTATGTGGGACTTGAAATGGGTATGCCTTCTGTCATTCACGAATTGGAAGGCAAGGTTGATAGGATTGCAGATACCGAACGATGGGTGACCGGCAATTCACGAACCGTAAAGTCGTTGCGGAAAACTGGATTTAATTTTCAGTCCAAAAAAGCTCAAAACATGTTGATAAAGGCAATTCACGGAGCACCGGAAAGCGTCGCAATTGACTTACTGAACCAAGGCATATCTTTGGATGATAAGCTAAAAAATATAAGTGACCGTAGAGATTATCCCGAAGATATAAGTTTTCATGCAGCGGCATTATCCGGCGCCCTCGAAATGGGCTGGTTGGAATTGTTCAAGCGCCTTGATGAAGATTCCATTCTGGATAGTGTGCCTCAAAACCAGAAAGACAAAATGCTGGCGGATGCTGCCAGTTCTAATAGCCCGTTTTTGGTTTCCGTTCTTTTAAAAAGAGGAGCGAGCGTAAAGCCAGAAAAATCCTCTCCTCTGATTGCAGCTTTGAACTATGCATATTACCCGCGTGCAAAAGATGCAGATAAGATTGCAGTCGTAAAAATGCTGATTCAGTCAGGCGTAAATATGGAAGCCAAGGACGATATCGGTTGGACAGCATTACAGCATGCATATGACGCTGAACCAGAAATCGTTTCAATACTTCTGGCTGCCGGAGCGGATGTCGATGCTGGCAGCGAGGATAGCTCTGGTGGGCAGGCTCACTCCTCGTCGCTGCTATTTCTAACTGAAAATGAGGATATAGCGATCCTTGCAATCAAGGCTGGTGCGAATACCTCGTTGAAAACTATAAGAGGAAAGAGCTTTGAACAACATGCGAAAGAGGAATCTTGGAGCAGAGTGCTTGAACTTATCGAGAAATAGATGCTCACCTCCGATGCTTAGGCTTCTGTTCGAGAGGGTTTTTCCCTCAATGTTTGCGATTGCTCTGATCTCCGCTTGCTCGAACCAAACCGAAACTAACTCGCAAAATGAGGCTCCAAGTTTTAACATCACTGTCAGTGCTGGTGGAGAAGAAGCCGAAGAATTGAGCACATTGGTCGATGAAACAAAGGAGATTCTGCAAAGTGAGCTATTTCAATCAGACCTCCGTAATTTTTTGGGCAGTGACACAGAGGTCGTTGTCAGTTTGGGCAACGATGGTTCCGTCAGCACAAAAAGCTTAGATGATGTGCTGGCAATCTTGTCTGGCAAAACAGACTTTACTCCGTTTCCTTCAATGCTCAGTTTGACAGGTACATATTATGATCAAGGCAAGAAATATAAGGGGGACTGCGTAAATGACGAGGGCAAGCAATTGCCTTGTGCCACATACGCATTTGTTCAAAATCACAGCAATGAACATGTCGCGACCCATGGCTTGATGAGGAAGGCGAAAAATTCCGAAAAGGAGCTTTTGGCTATTGAGATCGGCAGGACCATCAACAACCGGTTTAGATCGCAAAATACTGTGGAAAAATCATGTGCAATCAACACCCTTGCCCATGAGTGGGTGCATACATTCAGCACTGGAAACGAGCATGTCAATTACTTCATTGATACTGTTTCAGGTGAGATGCCGGAATCTCAAAAAGCATTGCCTCTTGCGAGCTACCTAATCGGCTCAGCAGCACAATGCTCATGGTTACAAAACAAAGCGGTAATTGATACAAGTGCAGAAGCCTATGGGCAATGTATGGCAGTTTTCGGTGCCAGAGCATTTAACAGCGCGCGATGTGACAAGTTTAATAATGGCGATCCAGTTGAACTTCGTTCTGATCTGCCAGAACCTGCAATTTAATGGTTATATATGCAGATCATTGAATCTACGGTCTTTGGAGTTCGGAGCGCCGTATTTCGGTTTGAGCACACCGATCGTTCATCAAGCTTTACTCTATTTCCAATGATACATGTTGCCGACAAGTCATTCTATGACGAAGTTGTGAACCAACTTTCCGAATGTGACGTGGTGTTGACCGAAGGCGTCAAGACCCGCACGGGCACCCTTCTTACGGCTTCCTATCGGTATTTTGCGAAAAATCAAAAACTGGGTCTGGTTCTGCAATCGACCATGTCACTGGATACGCTAAATGCTGATATAAAACATGCTGACGTAGATTCTGGCGACTTCTCAAAGAAGTGGGCAGAACTACCTTTTTTACAGAGATATTTGATACCAGCACTTGCTCCAATCTACGGTCTCTACCTTAGATTTTTCGGTACAAGAGAAAGTATCGGTAAGGGAATGCATCTCGATCTTCATGACCATAACGATGCGCTTTTGGACGACAACGAAACTTTCGAGAAGATCGAAGAGGTAATCTTGGATTGGAGGGACAAACATCTTATCGGTATCATCGATAAACATATATCAGATTCAGATGTTGATCAGAAATCGATCGGCATTGTTTTTGGTGCAAGACACATGAGAGCGGTGATCCTCCATCTGCATTCGCAAAACTATAAAGTAGCTGCCTCTGATTGGCTTACCATAATTAGATACTGATTTTATGGGCAAACCTCCAAACCACCCGTACCAAAACCATGTCTGTAAATCGATTTGAGAGAACAGCAGAAAAAAGCCATTCAAAGTCACCCCAAAAATTGTTCCGGAACCAGAAGTTTCACGAACAGTTTGATTGCTGTGAGATTGAAGCTAAAAGCATTGGATAATACTAGTCTAGATGCTTATTCTATTTGATGTTCGGATTTTCTATGGCAATTCATGCAAACAACTTAGTTTCTTTTAATAATGTAGATATCCCCATTCATATGGCGGAATTTAGCGGTGCAGAGGCTCAGGTAGCCCAACAGATACTCAATGTCTCGATCACTTGTTTTAGCTGCGGCATGGCAGGGACATTTTCTGCTCCAAACGGGCTCGAATTTCCATTCGCGGCAAATGGCGTAAGAAGATCATTTTGTGCGGCTGCAAGAATCTGCCCCAATCCAGATTGTCAAGCGTTGGTATTCACAATTACAACTGGCAGTCAGTTAGTTTTTGCTTTCCCGTCAGAGAGCATTGACTTTGATATTGGGCAAACACCTGAACCCATTGAAGCCGCGTTGCGTGAGGCTATTAACTGTCATTCAGCGCGATGCTTCAAGGCAGCAGCAATTATGGTCCGCAGAACAATTGAGGAGATTTGCGCAGATCAGAAAGCCGAGGGCAATAATCTTAAACAGCGAATTGAAGCGCTCAGCACAATCATAACAATTCCAAAAGCATTGGTCGAAGCAATGGACCACTTGCGATTGTTGGGTAATGACGCTGCTCACATTGAAGCCCGAGTTTATCGGGATTTGGGATCAGCAGAAGTCGAAGCTGGAATTGAATTGGCTAAGGAGTTGGTGAAGGCAACATACCAATATGCCGATCTGGTTGGTAAGCTCACTGCGCTGAGGTCTTCGAACGAACCAACGACCGAGAGATGATTTTCTAGCTCCGACTATCCCAACACAAAATAGTAAGGTCAACAAATGGCAACTGCGAAGCAAAAGTTGGGTGAGTTCGGAGAGACGGTAGTAACCAAGCATTGTTCCTGTCCAAAGTGTAAGCGTCAAAAAACGCTCAAACGTCTACCTACTAATTTCAAATGCGCCGACTTGGTTTGTGATTTTTGTGGATACTTGGCACAGGTCAAAGCATCAACCGCATCGAATAATCTACCTATACCAAAAAAGGTCCTCGGTGCCGCATGGGGACCGCAAAAAGATAGAATGGATTCCGGAATCTTTTTTCCCCTTTTTTTGGTTCTGAAAGCCAAATCAAAAACGGACTTTTCAATCTATTATCTTTCTGCCGATCTTCAAAATCTTGATTTGTTTGAGCCGAGAAAGCCGTTGAGTAAAAGCGCTCGACGGGCTGGTTGGCAAGGGTTCTATTATAACATGGAAGCCGCGAAACATGGACTTGTGTGCGTCTATAAATCAGCAATCAGTTAAGTATCTCGGTAGTAAGTGCAAACCCTGCCTGACCATGCTTGCTGGTTAGCCAAACCTTTCGGGATCGCGCAGGGAGTTATGGTGATATGTTGGGTATAATATTTGGCTAACTCATTGAAATAATTGAGTAAGGTAGGTACCGTAGGGGTCACCACGCAGTTTATCCTTTTACATCAATAACTTGAATGGATTTCACGTGGTGTTTTCATGTGTCTTTCCCGAGAGTTAGCCGCTGCCCAATTCACAACTCTGATACAGAGACCGATTTTACCGAGACTTTAGGTCCGAAATCGCGCTCCAGTCTCAAACCGGCAAAAAAGCGTTTTCAAAACGAATACCCGCTTAAGGGACAAAGCAGTCACAAGGCCAATGTCCGCTGCGGGCGCAAAAGCGGACGCTAGAATATGCGCTGATCCAACGACTATCCAGATGAGGCCTATTTAGGTCCGGTGTCGGGTGAAGACCGCGGTAGCATCAACATATTATTAGAAGCAGTTTCTGTTGGACTTGCGCTGCATTATCTCAGTTCTGAAAACTACAATTTGATCATGCAATAGATTTTTCCATGCTTCCAGGGTATTTTATATTTTCATCACTGCTATATCAAAGCTATCGGCTCACTGTTGATAGCGAGTTACGTCTACAATGATAAGTATTCACGGGGGTGACTATGTTCTTCGATAAGTTTGATCGTGTTAGAATTGTCAGTTTAAAATCAAGATCAGACAGACGCAGAGAGATGACCGAGGAAATCCGCCGCGTTGGACTCGAGAACCGATTTGGGTGGAGCGAAGATTTTTGACCGCATACCGCTAGTTAAAAACTCGCGGGCATCGCCAGAAGTCAGAAGCGTAAGTGGGAAAGAAATCATTTCGCAGCCAAGAAAGTCCAATCAAAACTGCATCAAAAATAATCAGAAAACGAATGCTGACCACAAAGAACTCGACCCAATCAATTCGGTTTGAACGATACCAGCCGAAAGATCAAAAACGGATCTATAAATCTCGTTCCGCTCTCAATTCAAGCTCTAAACTTATTAATAGCATTTCGATTATCGATGGTAGCGCTAAATTATTTCCAGCAAAAGGGAAGCCCGAGAAAGCAGCAAGCAGGGCTTCAAACCCTTAAACCGCAAGCGAAGCCTACATCTGTCTCAAGTTATCTGACGACGGGCAATATTGTCAAATACGAGTAAAATTTAAAAGGGGAGTAAACTAAGATGACGGGTTCACATTTGAACAAGCTACGTGTCTTAGCTGATCGCATTTTAGAACCAGCTTTCTACAAGGATCAGATAAAGTATCGCATGTTTCAACAGTCTTGGAATGTCGGTGTTACTGCTTATCCTGTTCATATTGTCGCTGGCTTGGAAGGTCTGCAAAAACAGAATGAGGCTTTGGATAAAGTTATGTGGATGGAAGAAGAAGCATCCAATTTCAAAGCCGACCCTTTCATTGTCAGCCTAAATAAGGCGTCGGACGAATACTTAGTTTACTATGAAAATTATTGCTGGTCAAAATCAATCGGGCGAATTGATCGTGTGACCTTTGATGGAAGCAGCTTTTCGAAACCCGCAGTATCCCTTGATTCTCAATTTCATTTATCTTATCCGTTCGTCGTTGATCACCTTGGTACCAAAGGGTATGTACCGGAGCATTCCGAGAGCGGAGATACATCACTTTACGTTACCGATAACATGGGTGAGATTTTAGAAAAGCGATCGCTACTGAAACGTTTGCCTCTGATAGACTGCACGTTTGTCGAACATGATGGCCTGCTATGGTTGTTTGCAACTAAACCAGGTGTAAACGAAAATTCCGATCTCTTTGTTTTCTATTCCGAGGGTTTAGATAAACCATGGCGTATGCATGAACGAAATCCGGTAAAATCGGATGTCTCTAACGCACGGCCTGCTGGCAGACCGTTTATGTTTCATAATCAACTCTTCCGACCCGCGCAGAATTGCGCGTCTTACTATGGGCAAAATGTAGTTATCAACCAAGTCACGAAACTAACAACGTCCGAATTTGCGGAAGAACCTATCTCTGTCATAAGACCGCCAGTGGGGAGCCGATATGGCTACGGCTTACATACCATTTCTCACTGCGATCAATACTCAGTTATTGATGGGGCAAGGCTAACTAGCAAAATTCACCCTTCGTTAGATGGGTTTGCGAAACTTATATCTTGAGCAACGAACTATTTTGTACTCGACTTTGACACCAATCAATCCGGCCAGCTTACCAAGCGCTTCGGAAAGTTGTGCTACTAAAAAACGAAATTCTGGGGATTGCCGTTCAACCATACGGTTCACTGATCTGAAAACCGCAAGCTGTTAGCGCCCTATGACCCGGAAGAACCGTTATTGCTCTTAATCCGTCTCCTTGAAACGCAGACTTTCAATCTTTCCTGCCAACCTGTTCATTGAATACTAACAGGTAACATATATTGAATGTCGACACATCAGGGGCGTTTCGGTATCAAATATCGTTCAAACTGCAGTATGAGAATCGGATATGAAACTTGCCCGGCGAACAACACATTCCTGACGAGTCGGTTGCGGGCGAACCTGCAAGAGTCACTGTCGCGATCTGCACCTATCAGCGCAACGAGCCGCTAAAGAAGCTGCTTACAGCCCTGTCCCGTATCGCTGACCGGGACAAGGACCGAATGATTCTCGGGGTCGTCGTGGCCGATGATAATGCCGATCAACTGGCACGGGAACTGGTGCAATCGTTTGATAATAGCTTCCAGCTTGGTGCGACCTACCGCTATTCCGGCGCTCGCAATATATCCAAAGCACGTAATCTCGCGGTGGAAACTGCTGCGGGAATCGGTGACTGGATCGCGATGACCGATGATGATTGCGAGCCAAGCGACCAATGGTTGTCCGAATTACTCCGCGTCCAGGAAATGACTGGTGCCAAAGTCATCACTGGCCCTCTTATCCGCCGCGCTCCGGAAGGTTCGCCCCAATGGATCGTTGATCAACCCTTCTTAAGCATGAGCCGGTTCGACGCGATTGATGGTCAGGAAATGACGCAAGCCTTCACCAATAACAGCATGATTGCCGCAGAGATCATTAACAACGATCCCGCTCTGAGATTTAACCCCGAATTCGGTAGAATCGGCGGGGAAGACATGGTGTTCTATCGTCAAATCTCTCGTGCTGGCTTCAAGATCTGCTTTGCCAAAGACGCTTTGGTATTCGAGAATGAGGAAGAAGAACGCCTAACCCTGTCATATCAATTCCGCAGATTTTTCTGGTATGGTAACACGTCCATTCAGACCTCGCTGGAACAAGGGGATAGACGAGGAAAATTGGTCGTTCATAGCTTCGCCACCATCGCCCGCTCTTTGATTTACCCTGTTTCTCGAGCCGTACGCGGCGAGAAACCACAGATGATGTTTTCACTGGCGCGAATTTTAGAGGGGTTTGGTAAACTTGCGGGCGTGGCGGGCATCAAGGTAAAGCACAAATAGGATCGAAAAGATCCTGCAACGCAATTTATGTGTCTGCAGATCAAGCCAGTATAGGGGGAAAAATTGGATTATCAGGTCATTACATGGGGAGAACGAGAGCAAATCACAGATCCGAATTCGACGCGTTGGTCGAACCGCCCGGATCTCATTGCGCTGCCTTTCCCTGAAAACCCTGTACCCACACCCGATGATTTTCCTCATCTTTTTTATGTCACCGATGGTAACAAAATTGTCGGCAATAGAAAGACCGTGCCGGATATCGCCCATATGGAAGGCGAAGAGCGACGCTGGTCTTGGAATTTCGACACATTCATCGATCCGGAATATCGAGGCAAAGGCGTAGGTCGGCACCTGGTCGATCTTCAGGTCGCGGAAATCGCCAAACGTGGTATTATTAGCGCAGCAGCTTTTTCTGCACCTGGAACGTTGCGCATATATGAGCGTTTGGGTTTTCAGATCATCGGTCATGCCCCTCGCATGACGCTTGTGCGCAACACGCGGCCGTTCCTACAATCGCGTTTTCGTAACGCCTTTTTGCTGACTACCGCAAGCATGCTTGGCAATATGGTGTTAGCAACGGAACGCACATTGCGCAGCGCCCTGCACCGGAGCGACGACTTCGAAATCATCGCTGTCGACAAGTCGCGCTTTGGCGAGTTGTTTGACCATAGGGTTGTGCGGGTCCAACCCAACTATTGGGCTCGCCAAGCTGATTGGGTGCTTGCGCGCTTGCAACCGGATGATACGCTTTTTGAAATCACGCGAGCAGGCGATCAGGAGCCCTGTGCGTTGTTCGTCTTGCGTGACCGTGTTCTACGCGAGAAACTCGCGGATGGGCAAGAGCGCGAAATCCGGAGGCTAACGCTGATGCATTTCGAATTTCTCGAGGATGCGGACGACTTGTCACAATTGCTGGCAGCGGCGCTTCGCCGGCTGTTACAACAAACCGGGGCTGATGTTGCCGACACCATCACGTCCTATCCTCCATTGCTAAAAGCCTTGGCTACGGGTGGATTCAGACCGCGCGGGCCGGGCATGAGCTTTGTGTTCAGCCTTCCGCCGGGCGAGAGCGCGAACACCACCCTGACAGGTTGGCACCTAACCCATTTTTGCAGCGATGGTTACAGCTTTGAATAGGCTAGATATCGCAGCGAAGAACCCGCGCTGACGCATCCGGCCTAGGATGGAATTTACTCTCCATGATGACGCCAACAATAACGGTCAGGAAGCAGAGCCGCGCGTTCAAAACGCGATCAGTTGCCGCAAGAGTCTAGCGTTCAGCTCCTTCCAAGGCCTTGCACTCATGAATCCTACCTTGCTGTTCGTGGTAACGGCGATACTGTTTGATCAGAGAAAAATCGTACAGTGGAAACAGATAAAACCGAGCATAGACCAGTTCCTTAAACCCAGAACCGAAATTGTTCCATTTCAGAAAGATAATTAGAAACAGGAACCGTCGAGACCAGAAAGTAATATGGATCTAGTTTTCTAGCGTCCACTTTCGGGATGAAGCAGACACAACGTTAGTGACTGCTTTGGGCGTAAAAGCGGACGCTGGATCAAACCTATGGTTTGTCGATATTCCTTGAGCGATCAAGTTTTTCGAAGAAAATTTTGGCTGTTAGTGCCAGAGCATATTGAGGCATCCTGACCTACTAATCACACAGATCGGTAAAACTTTATCATAAATGGAAAATAGGGTGCTAACAGCGCAGGATAGTTTTGTTCATTTCGCGATATCGAGGAAAACATAATAAGTGGCCGATCAAGATGATGTGAGTATTGAGGACCTTTACAAGGTCGTATCCTCGCCTGATCAATATGATGAATTCATGACCGCGCTACAGGGAAAGCTCGATGCGATTAGTGCGGCGAATCTGACAACGCGATCTTCTGTTGTTAGAGCGCATTGGCAACGCGCGGCATCGTTGCTTGATGTTACTACGCCATGGCGGCATGATCAGGACGAAGCCCTGCAAAAGCATTTGTCGAAAAAGATGCAGGCTATGATTGCAGTGGATAAAGATGGCCATGTTGCGGATGCCAATATGTCTGCGCGGGTCTTATATGATCTGGTTCCTGAATCGACAATTTTGAACCTACCGTTGAGTGATGCGGAACACGCAATATTGGCCCAACATATCCGCAATATCACGACAGGAAAAAGTCCGCGCAACGCGCCCAATAATGTTCTCCGTTTTCAAAATAACGCGACGCAGCAGCCTCTGTTGGTCACTCTTGATACTTATCAAATCAAACCAGATGATCCATCGCTCGCCATTGTTCAAACCAATGATATTGGCTGGCCGGGACATCTCGATCCGATTTTGCAGGACTTGTTCAACCTGACAGCGGCAGAATTGGATGTGGTGCGCATGATGGTCGAAGGGCGGCGGGTCAATGACATCGCGAAATCGCGCATGTCCACGCCCACAACAGTGCGCAGTCAGCTGCGTGCTATTTTTGCCAAGACCGACACCAGCACGCAGATGGAAATTGTCCGCATGGTATTCGGCCTCTCGCTAATGCATGGTAGCGACGAAGGTGAGCAGGTCGCGGGGCAGATACAGGCATCACGGGAGGTGACCCACTATCCACTGGAAAGCCAGCGTTCGATATATAGGCTTAAGAATGGGCGTCAGATTGAATATGCGATATTTGGAACCAAGACGAAGACCGGAAACAAGCGCCCCGACACGATCCTGTTTTACCATTGTCAGGTCTTTGGCGACATCTGGTTTAAGGAAGCTGTAGATGCGGCTGTACGCGCCAATTTGCAAATCGTTGCGCCGCTGAGACCGGGATTTGGGCGAACCAGCATTTACGAAGGTGCATCCAGCGACCCCTATAGCTTTGCTATGGAGATGGAAGAGCTGCTTAATCATCTGCGCATCGACAAAGCAGCCTTGATGACGGTCAGTTCCGGCCTTGTCCACGGCCTGGCTGCAGCGCAGCTTATGCCGGACCGCTTCACCTCTATAACCGCATCACACCCGTTGCTGCCTGTTCTGAGAGATGAAGATTTGGAAGGGACCAATGGCTATAACCGCCTGATCCCGCAGACCCGTTTGCGCTTTCCTCAGGCTTTACGCTTTATGGGCAAGGCCGGGTTTGCTTTTGTAAAAACCAAAGGCCCCGAAGCTTTTGCCAAAGCCGTCACCCGGGCTTCGGCAAAAGATGTCGAATGGGTATCCCGCCCCAATATTCTGCCGATCATCGTAGAGGGACTCTACGTGCATCAGGAAAATGGCTATATCGGCAATTATGGCGACATTAGCTTTGCGGAGGATTGGCGGCCGTTGCTTATCGATTGCCCCGTTCCTGTTCGGTTGGTGATTGGCGAGCATGACCGCAATGTCCAATGGAATGCGGCGCGAAAATGGGCAGGTGAATTGCCGCATGTGGCTTTGGAAATACTACCCAATTGCGGTTATCTGGCGCATCATCAGCAGGGTCCGGTATTCTTGAAATGGTTGAAAAGCGACCTCAACATGTAAAAGTAAATGTCAGCGGCTCTGATCAGGGCTCTAAATGCAAGCAAATCGCAATAACGTGATCCTTATCCTTCAAATGAAGGATGCGGACATGATATTGATCTGGTACGTCGCCTAAAAACAACAGCAATTACAGAATTTACTATCGTGCATAGCGTCAAATCTTTCGGACAGGCGCAGACTATCGGGGGCAAACATGGCAATCCATCTGAATGGACCAAGCAGCGGCTTGGTATCATGAACTGTGCGGTTCGTGTATTGGCACTGTGCTTGTTTATTGCGACAAGCAATCAGGCTGCTGCGCAAGATAATATTGGAAAAGATAGCGCCGGTGAAGGCGGGCTTTCCACCATCATTGTCACTGCGCAAAAACGGCAAGAAAATCAGCAGAATGTGCCGATTGCCATCACAACTCTTACCGATGGTTTTTTGACCGGTAACAATGTTGATTCGCTTGAAGATTTGGCGTCAACAGTTCCCGGTTTTGTCACAACGCATAGTGTGAACTATGGGGCTGCACCGCTCGCCATTCGCGGCGTAGGTGGGGCCAATGGCGGGGGTAATTTTTTCGCTGACGAGCCGGTGGCTGTCTATATTGACGAAGTTTATGTTGGCCGCCTGAGCATCTCCACCGCGGCCTTATTCGACATACAAGATATTGAGGTGTTACGCGGGCCTCAAGGCACGCTTTATGGGCGCAATTCAACAGCTGGGGCGGTATTAATCAACTCCAAAGCGCCGACTGATGCATTGACAGGCTATGTTGGCGGCGAGGTTGCGAGTTACGATGAATATCGCGTCAATGGCGCCATTTCCGGCCCTATTGTCGATGGCCTGCTAACCGGACGTATCGCTGCCGGTTATGCGGACAGGCGCGGCTATGGGATCAACAATTTCGACGGATCGCGGATTGGCGGAGCAGAAGATATTTTCGCGAGGGCATCATTGCGTTTTACCCCGGATGATAATCTGACCATTGACCTTGTTGGCGACTATTTTGATCAAAAGTCCAATACTGCAACCATTGCTGTGGCGGACCTTTCAAATCCGGCGTCGGCATCGCCCTTTATCGTCCGTCCGGATTTTGATCAGGTTTTAGATGATCGTGTCTTTGCGATAAATGATCCCAATTTCTATGAAGCCGAGCATCGCGGAGTAAACTTGAAGGCAAGGTGGGACATTGGCAAGCTGACGCTGGATTGGATAACGGCTTTTCGCAGTTATGAATTTGCCGCGGCCCAGGATAGCGATGGCACAGCGCTAAGCTTAATTAACAATGACGGTAACGGGCAGAATGACCAGTTCAGTCAGGAAATCCGATTGTCCTCAAATGAGGAAAGCGCCTTATCGTGGATTGTGGGCGGAATGTATTTCCGTGAAGATAATGATTTCTTCTTCCAAATTCGCAACATCAACGGTTTTTTCGGCTTAGGCACAGTTGCCGCCTTTCGAGCCACGCAAACAGTTGATGCCTTTGCGGTTTTTGCGGAAGGCAAATGGACGATCGATGAGATATTTTCGGTTACAGCCGGCGGACGATATTCTTCCGAAAAGAAAGATTTTACCAACCAGTTGGCAGTGAACATACTGAATGGCGGAATGGTTCCTGTTGCGGCACCTGTCTTTCCCGGTCAGAGTTTTGCTGCTGGCGCAACGCTGACGCCACCGACGGATTTTGCTGATAGCGGGAAATTCACAGACTTCTCGCCGCGCGTCGTTCTGGAAGCAAAGGCGGATGATGACCTGCTCTTATATGCCAGTTACTCGCAAGGATTTACCAGCGGTGGATTTAATGTTTTCGGGCTGGCTCCTGAATTCGGATCACAGGGCATAAACGCTTATGAAGTTGGCTTGAAATCAGAATTTTGGGACAATAGAATACGCCTGAACGCCAGTGCGTTCTATTATGATTACTCCAATCTTCAAGTGCGGCTGCCGGTACCCACGGGTGGTGTCAATATCGCCAATGCTGCAGAAGCACGCATAAAGGGTGCTGAATTCGAGTTTACCATAATACCAACTACCGGGCTGAACTTGTCGGCCAATATCGCGCTATTGGATGCCGAGTTTACCGAAGGAAGCATTCCAGCCGTACCGGAAAACACCAGTTTTCCATTTGGCGCGCCCATCCCCCTGTCCCCGGTCGATATTGCCGGGAATAGCCTGAGCCGCGCCCCCGACTTTCAATTTTATGGCGCGGCGCAATATGAACTGGCCCTTGGAAGCGCCGCAAAATTAAACTTACACGCTTCCTATCGCTACCAAAGCAAGGTGTTCTTTCTGGAGACAAACCAGACCCAAAGCACCTTCTCTGGTGAGGCTTTTGATGAAGTCAATTTGCGCGTTTCATACACACATATGCCGAGCAACATCACGGCCGCTGTCTTTGGAAAGAATATCTTTGATAATCGCCACGCATCGCAGGTGACGGCATTGGGTGCCTTTCCCAATGCGGCGTTGAACGAGCCGGTGAAATGGGGCGTTGAAATTCTCAAAAAATTCTGATCAAGCGCTCGATATCGGGGTTAGCTGGACATTAAGAGCAGCTCGTCCAGCACCTGATTACACTGTTCCGCATGGGGAGAATTTGCGGACCATTTTTTCATTTCGCCAACAAACTTAGCAGTAATCTCTGCGCCTTCGAATTTCTCGGCTTCTTCCGTTGCCTTTTTCGCGGAATCATGATCTCCCGCGCCAAGCAACGCCCAAGCCAGAGATAATCTCGGTTGATAATATTGTGGTGTCCGCAAAATAGCTTGCTCGCAAGCGGGCATAGCAGAGCCATAATCCAGCATGAACAAATGGGCTGTCGCGCGATAGGTCGCCCACAGGCCAAAGCGCGGATGATGGGGGGCACGGCTTTCTGCCGCTTCAATAAAGTTCAGTCCGTCTGCATCGTCATTGGCTAGACATATCTGCCAACCAAGCACCGCCGTGGCATGTGCGTTATTGGGATCAAGTTCTACCGCCCGGCGCAAATAGCCAATCGCGTCCTTAGGCTGATGGAACATGGCATGGACAATGCCAGCCGCGCCCAATATCTCGGCATTGGTGGGCGCTGTTGCCAAGGCCAGTTCGATATTCTGAAAGGCCGAAATGCGGGCGGCATCGGGATATTCCTCCCATTGACTGACAGTATTTTGGCTCAATTGCACCGCCAAACCGGCCTGCAACACGGCATTGCCCGGATCGATTTCCAGACCTTCTGTGAGGAGCCGAACAATTTCCTGAGCCGTATCTTTCCCATAGCGGTAGCGCAGCGTTTCGGTTGTTTGAATGATGCGATATACGTCGTTTTTGAACGGTCGCGCCGTCCTGTCAGCTGTCACCAACGGGAACTGGACATTGGTGGAAATAGCGGTTGACACATTTAGCAAGACATCATGCTGAACTTCAAAAAACTGGTCCAGGACAGTATTATATTTACCTGACCAAGCGAGCGATGAATCTTGCGTGTCAACCAGTTCAAATCGCAGTCTGATCTGTTCCGCCTGTCGCCGAAAACTACCCGTCAGAATGAAACGACAGCCAATAGTTTCGGCAAGATTTTCTATAGACAATGTTTGATCATGAAGAGCGATCACCGAGCTGTGCGGCGTTACAGAAAGCATCGGTGTTTTTGCGAGCAAGCCGGTCAAATCACGCGCCATACCGTCGACAAGATACCGGTTCTCTGGAATATCGTCATAATCAGTGACCGGTATCACCGCGATCGAAAGATTATATTCCCGCCGGTCCATTTGTATATTGTCTGTGCCTCGGCGGCGAGGCTGAGGTGTTTCAATCTGTCCATCAACCGAGGCTTCCAGCTTATAGCCCGATTTGGAAACCGTTTTGATCGTGTTTTCGAGTTTCGGAAAAGACTTAAACGCTCGGCGCAATTGATAAACCAGGCGCGTTAGCGATTCATCGCTGCCCAAGCCATCTTGCCAGATCGTGTCGATCAAATATTCCCGATTGACCTGGACGTTGGATTTTGTCGCGAGAATGGAGAGGAGGGCCATGACTTTTGGCTCGACCCGAACCGCATCCTTATCACGGCCCACGGTCAATTCGGCCGGATTAACAGCCACCCCGTTTATCTGAAAAGCCGCGCCCGACTGGGCAGCGAAACTCGCTGTCTTCAAGGCTTTTTCTCCCCATCCCACCCCTTGGGAAAAGAAAATTTCAGGTGGCCTCGAACCAGAAACTTTCTTTTTTAACGCACGGTAAAACGAATCTTCCAAACCGCCGGTTCGAGCCTAGCTCTGTTCCATCATAAAAACATCATATTTTTCATCAGGACTAGGCGGAAGTCATTGCGGTAGGCCGAAATCTTAGTCGGAGGCGAAAGCATCGCCTGACGGAAACATGGGGGACAAAAAGAAATGAAATTACCGATCCGAAAAAAGCGAGCATCAAAAATTGCCTTGGGAATCATCCCATTGCTTTCGGGTGTTTCTGTCTTCTGCATCGCCGGTGGTGCGCATGCTCAGGGGTTTCAAAAAGCAGATGAGATTCTGATCAAATTTTCGAAAACAACGGAAGGGCGCGGCGGCGGGCCATGGGTATATGAAACACCCGATAATTTTAACAGGGGAGTCATAACCAAGATTGAAGTGTGTCACGGTCGATTTATCGACAGCATCACGCCATATTATGATAATTTTGAAGGTACAAAGCTCGGTGGTCCGGGCGGTAAATGCGAATTTTTCAATGTACCGAAAAATCAATATATTGACCAAGTGGTTGTCTGGCGCGGTGATTGGATCAATGCTATCTCGTTCGTAACAAGCGGTGCGAGCCGAGATGCCAAAGATCCGATTATATATGGTAACAAAGATGGCGGGGTCAGAACATCAGTTCAAGACCCAAACCGCGGCGCCCTGCGGAAGATTGATGGAAAATTTGGAGCCTATCTAAATCAAGTTAAGTTGAGCTTCGGTCTTCCTTATCGCGTGGCGAACCTAAGAGTGCGCATAGATGAGAATCAGCAGGATTTGGATTTCGCCAAACCCGAGACCATTGATTCAATGTCGGGCGATCGTTGTGACAATTGGCTCGCAAGCGCTCCAAGGTTCAACAAAAATTTTACCAAAACGGTTTCAGATTCACACACATTTTCCTTTAACAGTAACACAAAAATAGGTTTGTCTGCATCATTCAAAGTCGGATTGCCCGTTATCGCCGATGGAAAAGTGACGGCCAGTGTCGAACAGTCTTTTAACTTTGGAACATCTGATACGACCACTACAACCAACACAGTGACGCAGGGCTATGATTTTACCGTTCCGGATGGCAAGCGCGTCGATGCGGCGTTCACTGCAAAATCGGCTGAGGTCAATGTGCCATTTTCATATGACGTGATACACTTTAGGAATGGCGACCCTGATGACATAGCACAAACGAGAACGTATCAAGGTACGTACAATGGTGTCCTGTTTACATCTTCGAAAACGACTCTTTACGATGTCGATTGCAAAACCGGAAAACGAACTATCAGAACGGCAAACAGCTTGTCTGATGACAAGAATACCAGCAATACGGAATCGCCAAAACCATCTGATCGTCCATCTGACCCTCCCTCTGATTTAGGGGTTGCAGACAAGCCACCTGTCTATTCACCAGAACCAGACACGAAGGATAGCCTTACTGAGAATCTGACCTATGTTTCGATCTCCAATGGCGGTGCTTTCCAGATGGTTGAAGAAGATGTCTGGCAGGAACTATCCGAAACCGGAGATGCGCGGTTCACCTTTGATGTGTATGATCGGGATGAAGATTGCATCTATCTGCTCGATCGCGATCGGGGCGTGATCATCATCATCGACGTACGGCGCAACAAGATCGGCTACGCGCCTAATGAAAGCACCGATCCGTTTGATATCTACGATATTACCGGCATCGAATAGATATCCATTCACTGACAATATTCTCAATTGAAAATAATCACTAAGGGCAACTTTATGAAAAATATTTTACGCACTTCCGTCGCTGCATTTTCGCTAGGTATGATTGCGCTACCCGGCGCTGCGCAAGCAGCGATAGTCATCGACATTGAACAAAATGGATCGGACGTAGTCGGTACTGTCAGCGGTTCGCTGGATTTAACCGGTCTGACGTTTTTTGGCAGTGTTGCAAATTTTAACGGGGGCGCTCTGAACTCTGTAGAAGCAAGGCGCGGCCTTTTTTTAGGCGCAGAAATTAAAAAGGCACCGTCTGATATTTATCAAGGAATAGCAGGTCCATCGAATTGGGGAATGGGCGGTCGGCTAGATGGACAGTCATTCTCCGGTGACACGTTTGGCATAGTGGCAACTCAATCAGCTGTTTACCTACCTGTTGGCTATATATCTAATTCTGCAATTGCATCGACTGCGACTTTTGCTGGCGCAACCATAGCGAGCCTGGGTCTCGACGCGGGTGTCTATTCCTACACCACGCCGAATGACACGATCACCGTGAACATTGGCCAGGCGGCGCTTGGTGCGGTTCCCGAACCTGCCACTTGGGCGTTTATGATCTTTGGCTTCGGCGCTGTTGGCGGCGTCCTGAGATCAAATCGGCGGCGTCAGAAAAACACCGCGCAAAAAGCGAATATCAAGGTTAGCTACGCTTAATTGCAACCCGAAGCGCAGCAACAGCCCCGCTGGAGCAATCCGGCGGGGTTTTTCGTTGCGCTCTGGTCCCAACCCAAACAGGCATGACCGCCTAACTCCGACCCCTAACAGGATGGCCACTTTGCCTTTCTGCGCCATCATAAAAACATCATTTTTTCCATCAGGACTTTGACGCAGGCTCCCGCTAGCCAAATTGCAGGCAGGGATGCCGATCATAAAATAGGGGAATGGATATGAAAAATGTAATGAAATTCGCAGCCATCGCAGCAGCCAGTGTTCTGGCAACCGCAACGCCTGCACAGGCCCAGCTTGAAATGTTCAAGGATTATACGGTTTCTGATTCAGTCTGGGTCATGGATACCATCAAGATAGACGCCAATATGGAGGACTATTATCTGGAAGGCCTGCGTTCGACATGGATTGCGTCCAACGAAGTCGCCAAAAAACTCGGCCAGATCGAAGATTATGCAATCTATCGCAGCGAATTGGGAGCATCTGGCTCTTTCAATATGGTTTTGCTGACCAAGTTCGCAAACACCGCTGATCTGGAACCGAATAAGCAAAAATATGATGCCTTCATGAAAGAATGGGGCGAGACAAAAGTAAAAGAGTCCCGGCAGATTTCGAAAGATCTCTATCCCACGATCCGGTCCATAACCGGCAGCTATATGTTGCGTAAAGTCGAAGTCAAATAAACGAAATGCACCAAAATGACGGGGTCTTAATGCCTCTGGCATAGAGCTGTTTGTGCTCCTCAAGCGCTATCAGTCCTGACCCCGCCCGGTACCCGGCGAATGAATATGCGACCCGTCATTCGCCGGGTATCTTACAATAAAATCACAGAAACAGGACGTATCGAAGCGGGTTTTGCCAACTTGCGCTCGATGGGGGAATATTATGGAATCCGTAGCGCTACAAAGCCCTTCGCCTATGCCCGTATCTCTTGCAGAAAACCGCAATTGGCGGTTGTTCACAATTTTCCTACTCTATGCAGGCCAAGGCATACCACTTGGCCTGTTTGATTTCGCCATACCGGCATGGATGGCGGTCAACGGTGCGAGCGCGCAGGATATTGGCTTTGTGGTGGCGATGGTCAGTATTCCCTGGAGCTTTAAATTTATCGCGGGCATGGTTATGGACCGCTACACGCTGCTTTCCATGGGCCGTCGCCGGAGCTGGATTATCGGGGCGCAGGCCGTGATGATCGTTTGTCTCATCCTATTTGCAATAGTCGATCCGGGGCCGCGCGATATCTTGCTGCTTGGGATTGCCGGGCTTGCGGTTAACACCGCCACTGTCTTTCAAGACGTCGCGGTTGATGGACTAACGGTTGATATTCTCCCCGAATCCGAACGATCCATGGGCGGAGGACTTGCTTCAGGTGGTCAGATTTTGGGCATGGCGGCCTCTGCTTCGTTTACGGGGGCGGTGATCTATGTCTTTGGCGCGAGCGCCGCCTATATTGCCTGCGCCATTCTTGTTCTGCTAGTCACTATCCATATTATTTGGACGCGCGAACGCGTTGGCGAGCGTCGCCTTCCCTGGTCAATTGGCGAAGCGCAGGACGTGAACATTTTGGCGCAGTCGAACAGCTGGTTGCCATTGCTTTTGGCCGCTCTGAAAAATACGCTTTCGGTGCGCAGTTTCTTGTGGTTCGTGCCGCTGCTGACCACGGGCCTGACCTATGGAATATGCATTGTCGCGGTACCACTTATAGCCACCGCCCATACCGGTTGGGCGGAAGATCAACTGGGCTCGCTCAATGGCACAGCCCAGCTTATTGCCGGACTTGTGGCCATTAGCATTGGCGGGTTTGCGATAGGCAAAATTGGAGCCCAACGCGCCTTATGGATTTTGCGCATCGGCTATATGATGTTGCTCAGTTGGATGATTTGGTCCGCAGACAGTTGGACGGACCCGCGGATATTGGTCAGCTTTGCTATCGGTTGGTTTTTGCTATATTCGTTATGCGGCATTAGCACTGTTGTTATCAACATGCGGCTGAGCCCACCCGCCATAGCGGCCACCCAGTTTTCTGTTTTCATGGCCGTCGCCAACATGGGCATCAGTCTGGCCGGCATATTAGTCGCATCAATTGCGGTGCTGGCCGAACCAAAGGCGATGCTGATGTTTTTGGTTGCTGTGCAGGCTGCTTCGGTCCTGGTTTTGCTCGTCGTGAAATTTCCCACCCGGCAAATTGGCAATGATGCTAGCGTGACGCCAGGGGGAATAGCGCGTGTCTGAAGCATTGAAACCACCGCGGGTGCTGGGCACTGTCGGGGCAAGCTTGCTCAATCTCAACGGGATGATCGGGGCGGGTATTTTTGCCCTGCCGGCATTGCTTTATGTTGGATTGGGTAATTTCGCCCCGTTTGCAATTCTACTTTTCGCTATTCCGACAATCTGTTTGGCGGCGACTTGCGCGAAACTCTCGACCGTCTTCGATCAATCAGGCGGAGCGCAACTTTATGTCGAAACAGCTTTGGGGAAATTTACCGGCTTTCAAGTCGGATGGTTTGTGATTTGCGCTAGCAGTGCCGGCAGAGCCGCGAATTTCCATGTGCTCGTGTCCTATCTGGCGGCGCTGTTCCCGGTTTTCGACGGCCCGATCGCCCGCCCGATGACAATTGTAGCGTGCATCGCTTTCATGACCACAATGTCTGTTATTGGCACGAAACGGTCGATTGGCGGGGTGTGGGTGGGGACTATATTCAAACTGGCTCCGCTCGTTCTGCTTTGTGTTGTTGGCATCGGGATGAATGGCGTACCTTCAGATGTTGAACTGCCGAGTTTTTCCGGGCTGGAATCCGTCGCGCTTTTAATCGCCTATGCTTTTTCAGGTTTCGGAACATCAATTGCCACTGCCGGTGAAACGAAGAATCCCCGCACAACAGTGTTCCGTTCCGTGATTATGGCAATCGTCGGCGTGGCGCTATTCTATGCCGTCGTCCAATGGGCTTACATCGCCATAGCGCCGGAAACGGGCAACGCAGATATTCCCCTGGCTGTCGCCGCGGAAAAGCTGTTCGGTAATTGGGGTAGCGTGATGATCAGTATTGCAGCGGTCTTTTCCATTGCTACCAATCAGCTATGCGGCTTTATTGTTTTCCCACGTGTTCTTTTCGGAATGGGGGAGAGAAATCTTTTGCCGCGCTTTTTTGCCCATGTTTCTCCCCGTTTTCTGACACCCGATTATGCCATTTTATCCTATGGGCTATTCGTAGCGACCATTGCAATAACCGGTTCTTTTGCAACACTTGCCACATTGCTTGTCGCGGTTGAGCAAATTATTTTCGCATTGATACTGCTTTCTTTCGGTGTCTTATGGAAAAGCAACTTTCGCGAACTAAGAGACGCTACTGGTTCCCGGTGGCTAGTAATCCTACCGGTTGCAGTCGCTATGGTCGCTTGGATGTCGTGGCAAGTTCCGGCAACTGCGATTCTCTCAACGATGGTTATGATAGCGATTGGGGCAATCTTGTACTGGTTAGCAAAACACCGAGTATCGCGTCAAATTCCGAAGGTTGCGCACACATAACATCGCTAATGTCCGCTTTCGGGATATTGCGTTCATTACGCCAGCCGCCGCCATGGGCGTGAGATCAGGTTTGATCGCTGGCAAAGATGGACGATCCACCAAACAAGGCTATTATACCTTCCGCTAAGATCTATCGAGGCGAAAAATATGGTAGCTGGAGGTTTGGAGACCTTTATGGAACTCGAAGAAGTCGCTTCATTTTTGAACCGGCATGCCCCATTTGATCAGCTGGGTCATGATGCTGTCAGTGCGTTGGCGCGTAAAATGGAAATTCGGTATTTTCCCCGTAAAGCAGTGATTATCGACGCTGGTAAGGAGAATGTCTTTCTCAACATAATACGTTCCGGCGCCGTGGAATTGCGGCTGGGCGGAACCGAGTTAACGCACCGACTGGGTGAAGGGGGGCTATTTGGTTATCCGTCATTGCTCCATCACAAGCTTACGCGCAATCAAGTCGTCGCCCTTGAAGACAGCCTGATATATCAGCTTCCCAAAAAGGATTTTCTGGAGCTCTATAGCGAGAACCCCAATATTCAGGGGTTTTTCGCCGTTGATGAAGCCGAGAGATTGCGCGAAGCGGTCAAGACCCTGCGCCAGTCCGTCGAGAAGCACGACGATGCCGGACTGGTCGCAGCGAAACTGGGTGGCTTGTTGCGGCGTGCGGATATTGTGACAGCCGGGCCCGATATCACGATCCGCAAAGCTGCCAAGCTGATGACCGATGCTGACGTTTCCACCCTGCCGCTGACCGAGGGCACGGTTTTGGTCGGCATCTTAACCGACAAGGATTTGCGCCGGCGCGTATTGGGAAATGATATATCGCCGGACTTGCCGGTGTCCAAAATCATGACGCCGGATCCCTTAACGATGTCCGCTAATGATAACCTGCTCTCGGCGATGCTGGTCATGTCAGAACATAATATCCACCATCTTCCGATCACTAATGATGAGGACGCCGTTATCGGCGTATTGAGCTCCAATGACCTGCTAAACCGCTTCGGCATGAATGCCTTGCGGGTGATTGCCGAAATCAAAGCCGCCACTGATGTCAAAGCGGTCGCAAAGGCGGCTAGGCGGGTGGACGCGGTCCTCACCAATCTGGTTGATTCCGGAGTGGATGCAAACCACGCGTCGCGCTTCATTTCCAATATTGGCGAGACCACCCATCAACAGCTGCTCAAACTTGCCGAGAAGGAGTTAGGGCCGCCACCTATTCCCTATGCGTTAGTCGTATTTGGATCGCTGGCGCGCCGCGAGCAAGCGGGGGGATCGGATCAGGACAACGGCTTCCTGTTGGATGATCGATATGATCCTGAGCAACACGCCGCTTATTTTGAGACGTTGGCGACCAGATTATGTGACGGTTTGAACAGCGCAGGCTATGTCTATTGTCCGGGCGATATCATGGCGACCAATGACAAATGGCGCCAACCGCTGGCGGTTTGGAAAGATCGTTATCGGCGTTGGATTGAGACACCCGATCCGGACCATATCCTGAACATCACGATATTTTTCGATATGCGCGCCATTGCCGGAGACGCGGCGCTGGTTGAGGATCTGCGCGCGCAGGTTTTTGAGTGGACCAGTGTCAATAAAATATTCCTTTCCTTCATCGCCCGGGTAGCAGCAAGCAATCATATTCCGCTCGGCTTTTTCCGAAACTTTCTGTTGGATCATGATGAACAGGAGGGAGATGTCCTCAATCTCAAATATCAGGCAATCGCACCGCTCGTTGACATCGCCCGTGTCTATGCGCTGAGCCTTGGATTGTCGGAGGTGAATAGTCAGGAGCGGCTTATGCAAGCCGCCAAAATCGGCGGTCTAAGCGCCGAAGGCGTGGCGGATTTGCTGGATTGCTTTGAATTTATCCGTAACGTGCGGTTTCGTCATCAGTCGGATCAAATCAAACGGGGTGACCCGCCGACCAACAATCTTTCGCCAAAAACATTATCGCGGTTTGAAAGGGAGCATCTGAAGGATGCATTTGGAGTCATTCGGACCCATTTGGATATTCTGCGTCGTAATTTTGCAGGCAATGTTCAGTGAAGATAGAATGGCGCAGCTGGTTTCAAAATAGGGGCTTTAGCAAGGCCTTCGATCAGGCCAGACAAGCTGCAGCGGGCACACCGCTAGAGGATTATTATGATAGCACGCTGCCGCTGCCTGATGACATGCTCGAAACAACATCGCTGGCCGCACTGGATTTTGAAAGCGATGGGCTGGGAACATCGGCTCAACTTTTGGAGGCGGGCTGGGTCAATATTGAGAATGAGGCTCTGTTGCTCAATACTGCTCATCAGATGCGTATTCGTGCGGATAACAAGCTCAAGCCATCGGCCGTTATCATCCACCGGATAACCGATGATGCCGCAGCGGAGGGTGCTTCTGAACAGTACGTATTGGCCACTCTCGTAAAATCTTTGGCAGGGCGTGCGATTATTGCTCATGCTGCGGCAATTGAACGCGATTTTTTAAACGCCGCCTGTCTGCGTTGTTTTGGAGCGCCATTTGTCGGCCGCTTCATTTGTACGATGCAGCTTGAACAGCGCTGGTTTCCCAAGGTGCGGGCAAGCGATGGACTGCGACTTGGCAAGTTGCGTGCGCAATATGGATTGCCGTCCTACCGGGCGCATGACGGCCTTACTGATGCCATGGCTTGCGGGGAGCTGTTCCTAGCTCAGATCGCGAGAAAACAACAATCAGACCTTCGTCTCGGCGCGCTGCTGATGCGCGATTAAACGGTGTGACGGAGGCATTAGACCAAAGTAGCTCTATCAAAATTTTGGACCTTCTCTAACCTAAGCAAGAATGGCGGCAACAGTCGTCATCTTTTAGGAGCGCAAAGGGGAGGCAAATATGTCTGACGATGACCAAAACCAATCTGGTCAAGAGACGTCCAATCACGAAACAGACGGTCAAGATACCAATGAAAATGAAAAGGCTTATTGGTCGGAAAACCTGAGGTTGCTCTGGTCGCTTATGGCGATCTGGTTCGTGGTTTCCTTTGGCGCCGGGATATTATTCCGTGATTTTCTCGATCAGTTTTCAATCGGCGGCTATCCGCTCGGTTTCTGGTTTGCACAACAGGGGTCCATCTACGTCTTTGTGCTGCTGATCTTTTATTACACCGTTCGAATGAAGCAGATCGAACGCAAATATGACCTGGATGATTGAGGGAGGGTGAGATGGCTACACAAACATTAATCTATATTTTCGTCGGCCTTTCTTTCGCGCTCTATATTGGCATTGCCATCTGGTCGCGTGCCGGTTCGACAAAGGAATTTTATATCGCTGGCGGCGGGGTAAATCCGGTGGTCAACGGTATGGCAACGGCGGCCGACTGGATGTCGGCGGCAAGTTTTATTTCGATGGCGGGGATCATTGCTTTTTCGGGCTATGATGGCAGCGTCTATCTGATGGGTTGGACCGGCGGCTATGTCATGCTCGCCTTGTTGCTTGCGCCTTATCTCAGGAAATTTGGCCAGTTCACTGTACCCGATTTTATCGGCACGCGCTATTATTCCAATGCGGCCCGTGTGGTCGCCGTGATCTGCCTGATTTTCATCAGCTTCACCTATATTGCGGGGCAGATGCGCGGGGTTGGGATTGTGTTCTCCCGGTTCCTTGATGTGCCCATCAACTTGGGCGTGATTATCGGTATGGGCATTGTCTTCATCTACGCCGTACTCGGCGGCATGAAGGGCATTACCTATACGCAGGTCGCGCAATATTGTGTGTTGATCTTTGCCTATATGGTGCCAGCTTTTTTCATCAGTTTTCTGGTGACTGGCAATCCCGTTCCGCAGCTCGGACTGGGCTCGACCGTCAACGATGGGTCTGGATTATATGTCCTGCAAAAGCTTGATCTGGTGCTGCAGGATCTGGGATTTGGTCCCTATACTGACGGGTCGAAATCGATGATTGATGTATTCTGTATAACAGCGGCTTTGATGATCGGTACGGCTGGATTGCCCCATGTCATCGTCCGGTTCTTCACTGTTCCCAAAGCTTCTGATGCCCGTAAATCGGCGGGTTGGGCATTGATTTTCATCGCCTTGTTGTACACCACGGCTCCAGCAGTTGGCGCTTTTGCCCGGATTAATTTCATCGAGACGGTGAATGATCAGGATTATGCCTCCGCACCTGAGTGGTTCAAAAATTGGGAAAGCAATGATTTGATTGCGTGGACCGATAAAAATGGTGACGGCAAGATGGAATATCGCGCGGGTGATCCATTCGCCGGCAAGCCTGAATTTACCGGAGAAACCGGCCAGAGCGGCGAGCGCGTGATCGCCAATACGCCCAGCGCGGATAGCGAAAACGAGGTCTATGTCGATCGCGATATCATGGTCCTTGCCAATCCGGAAATCGCCAATCTTCCCGGATGGGTGATTGCCTTGGTCGCGGCCGGGGGACTGGCGGCAGCCTTGTCAACGGCAGCGGGCTTGTTGCTGGTGATCTCCTCGTCGATCAGCCATGATTTGCTCAAAAACACCTTCCGTCCGCAAATCACCGAGAAAGGGGAGCTAATGGCAGCCAGGATTGCGGCAACGGCAGCGATTGTGGTCGCCGGCTATCTCGGCATCTATCCTCCGGGATGGGTGGCGCAGGTTGTCGCCTTTGCTTTTGGACTGGCGGCAGCATCTTTGTTCCCGGCCATTTTCATGGGCATATTCTCCAAATCCATGAACAAGGAAGGTGCGATTGCGGGGATGGTCTCGGGCCTTGTCTTTACGTTCAGCTATATCGCTTATTTCAAGCTGATAAATCCGGATGCGAATATCGCGGCCAACTGGCTCTTTGGTATCTCGCCAGAAGGCATTGGCGTGATCGGCATGTTGATCAACTTTGCCATTGCAATCGCGGTGTCAAAGGTAACGGCATCACCACCGATCGAGGTACGCAAGCTGGTAGACTCCATCCGTGTTCCACGCGGAGCAGGGGATGCTGCAAAGCATTGAGGCACATCCTCCTAAGAATAAGAGGGCAGCGCTTGGCGGTGCCCTCTTTTTTTGCTTAAGTGCTGCTGGAGAGGATAAAATATGATCTTGTGGGTCGCATTGGCCATCGCAGCATTATATTCTGCGGGGCTGTTTTTACTGGCCGTTCAGGGCGACCGCGGCCGGTTTGCGATCAACCCTCAGCAAATGTCATGGATCTATGGACTTTCGCTGGCTGTTTATTGCACGAGCTGGACCTTCTATGGTGCTGTCGGAACCGCTGTCGCCAATGGGTGGCATTTCCTGCCCATTTATCTGGGTCCCATATTGCTGTTCACTGTCGGATATAAACTGGTAGCCCGAACATTACGTCTCGGCAAAGCGCATCATAGCACATCGATCGCCGACTTTCTGTCCACCCGCTATGGAAAAAATGGCGCGGTAGCAGCACTGGTCACGATTATCGCCACTGTCGGCTTGCTTCCTTATGTTGCGCTTCAACTCAAATCGGTAGGTCAGACCCTGTTTGCGCTTTCTCCTGACATTCGCGGATCTGTCGGCGCCGATGATGTTGTTTTGGGCGTTGCGGCCGTGATGGCTCTGTTTGCTGTATTATTCGGTACCCGCCAGATTGATTTGACTCAGCATAATCGAGGGTTGGTACTAACCATTGCGATGGAAGGGATTGTGAAGCTGATCGCGCTTATTGTCGTGGCGGTTTTCGCATGTTCCCTTTGGTATAATCAATATGAAGCCTTCCCGGCATCCCCATCCGCATTTGCCGATATTTTTCACGCAGACCAGCTGGATGCCCGTTTCTTTGTTCTGACCCTGATTTCGGCCTGTGCGGCTTTGTGCTTGCCGCGCCAGTTCCATATGACGATTGTCGAGGCGCAAACGGATCGACCCAATCGGGTCATGAAACTGGTCTTTCCGGGCTATCTTTTGCTTACGTCTATAGCGGTACTCCCGATTGCCATTGCCGGCGTTTCGACATTGCCCAGCGAGACGATGAACCCTGATATGATCATGCTCGCGCTTCCGCTTTCAGCTGGCTCTGATTGGCTGGCGATATTGGTGTTCATCGGCGGCTTTTCCGCGGCGACCGGCATGATCATTGTGACGACGGTTGCTCTGTCAGGAATGATTACCAATGACCTTATTGTTCCGCTGTTCTACCGGCGGAAAATTCGGCGGGCAGCAGGCCCGATAATGCTGGAACAATCGCTGTTATGGATCCGTAGACTGACGATTATCGGGCTGCTATTTTTTGCCTATCTCTATTACCGGACAATCGATAGTGCGGCGACATTGGCCGGTTTGGGCACTATTTCTTTCGCGGCAGTTTCTCAGTTTGCGCCGGGCCTGGTCGGTGGCTTATTCTGGAAACAGGGTAATCGTCTGGGTATGATTGCAGGGTTGGTAATCGGTTTCGCTGCGTGGTTCGTCTTGCTGATTGTACCGGCCTATTTCGATACCAGCCCAATCATTGCGGTTGCGGATGACATATTGGTCTCTGGTGTACTGATCAGCCTTGGTCTCAATATTTGTGCTTATATTCTCGGTTCTGCCAACAGCAAAGCAAACATCATCGACAAGGCGCAATCGGCTGCGTTTGTTTCTATGGAATATGGCAAACTGGCGATCGACGGCACCGCCGATAACATGCGCGTGGCGGATTACCGGTTGCTGCTGCGGCAGTTTATTGGCGAAGAACGCAGCCGCGCGGCGATGCAACAATTGAAGCTGCAGACGGGCCGCGCATATTCTGACTTTGATGCGGCTGACACGGCGCTGATTGAAACGGCCGAGCGGCAATTGTCAGGCGTGCTCGGCGCATCTTCTGCACGCGCGCTGATTGTTTCAACCATGGAAGGCGACCCGATCCCGCTTGAACAGGTTGTGGCGATGTTTGATGAAACCTCTCAGCGGCTGCAATTTAGCGGAGAGTTATTGCAAACAGCGATTGAAAATATCGACCAGGGTGTAGCGGTTGTAGACAAGGACATGCAACTGGTTGCTTGGAATACGCGCTATGTGGAGATGTTCGATTTAAGCTTGGATTTGGTTGCTATCGGTCAACCGATTGCTGCGCTGATCCGCCGTAATCTTGAGCGCAGTCAGATGGACCGTGACACTATCGAAGAACAAGTAGCCAAGCGGCTGGGTCACATGCGCGCTGGCCGGAAGCATGGTCTGGAAAGTGAGCAAGCCGACGGACGAATATTGCGCATATCCGGTAATCCCACACCGGCTGGCGGTTATGTCACGAGCTATTCCGACATTACTGCTGACAAGCGGTCGGAGCAGGCTTTGGAAGCCAAAGTGGAGGAACGCACAAAACAGCTGACAGAGGCGAATGCCGCGCTTGAAAAGGCAACGCGGTCGAAGACCCGTTTTCTGGCAGCGGCGAGCCATGATCTGGTGCAGCCGCTAAATGCGGCCCGGTTGTTTACTTCCGCCCTTGATGAAGAAATTGGCGGGCATCAGCCAAAAGCTAAGCAATTGGCCCGCGATATCGATCGGTCCATTGAAATGGCAGACCGGTTGCTGCGTGCTTTGCTCGATATATCGAAGCTTGATGGCGGTGGGTTGCAGACCAAGATCAGTAAATTCGCACTGGCACCGATAATCGAAGATCTGCATTCCGAATTTGCTGGAGCGGCAAACGAAAAGGGGCTGATACTCGCGTTTGCCGAGACGGATATATGGATCGAAACGGACCGAAACCTGCTGCTCAGCATATTGCAGAATCTCGTCTCCAATGCGCTGCGCTATACGCCGCAAGGGACCGTTGTGATTGACGTTGCGTGTCAGTCTGGGGAGGCCCTGATTGCAGTCCGGGACACGGGTATCGGCATTGCGGAATCGGAACATGATTTGATATTCGAAGAGTTCCGGCAAGTTGGGGAAGGCGAAAAGGGAGAAGGCATTGGCCTGGGCCTTTCGCTTTCCAGGCGGATCGCTCAGCTGTTGGGCACCGATATTTCAGTGCAATCCAAACTGGGTTTGGGAAGCATTTTTTCTATAAAAATCAAGCAAGTAGAAGTCATTGGCGCGAGCGAGCCAAAGTCCGTCCGCCCGGCCTCGCGTACCGCCCATCTGGGCGGGAAAGAAATATTATATATTGATAATGATCCGGTTGCGCTGGGTGCCTTGTCGGCGTTGCTGGAACGTTGGGGCTGCGATGTCAAAACAGCGGCAGGGCTGACCGATGCGCAAGACTTATTTGCCGGCGCCCCTGATCTGGTGATTTTCGACTATCAGCTCGATAATGGATGGACCGGCGACAAGGTTTTTGACCAATTGACGGGCAAATGGGGCGTTCGCCCACCAGCGATATTGGTGACAGCAGAGGATTCTGACATAACCAGCGCTATCGCCAGCGATTTCAAGATTGAACGATTGCTTAAACCGGTGCCGCCTGCCGCTTTGCGTGCGTTGATCAGTCAGTTGCTGCGGTCTGGCTGAATGTCAGGTCGACGCCATGGGTGGTAAATCGACATCAAGATGCTTGGCAACCAGCACAGCCTGCGTTCTGTTCACGACATCCAGTTTCCGGAAAATGGCCGTGATATGCGCCTTTACCGTGGCTTCGGTAATGTCCATCTGAAAGGCAATCTGCTTGTTGAGCAGTCCTTCGCTGACCAGTTTCAATATCCGCCGCTGCGCCGGGGTCAGGCTAGCGAGCTTGTCAAACTGGCTGATTTCCTCTGGTTCTTCGGCATTATTACCATTTTCAAACCAGACTTCACCGTCACGGATTGCAGCCAAGGCTTTGCGCATGATATCCAGATCGGCGGATTTCGGGATGAAGCCGGATGCGCCAAGGCTGCGGCAAGCTCTTACCACCCGACTCTCTTCGCTGGCAGACACCACGACGACCGGTAGAGCGGGATATTCATGGCGAAAATCAAGCAAGGCGGACAGGCCGTTGCTGTCTGCCATATGCAAATCAAGCAGCAGTAAATCGGCCATGCCTTGGTCTGCCGCTTGCGATGCTTCGGCTACGGTTTCCGCTTCAATAATATTGGCACCCGGCCACAGCTTGAGCACAGCCTGACACAGGGCCCCGCGAAACAGCGGATGATCGTCAGCAATGATGATCTGTGCAGCCATTTTTACCTATTCATTCTGCCATTGATGAGCCCATCTACGAGAGAGGGATCGGCGAGGGTAGAGGTGTCACCGAGATTGGCATATTCATTCTCGGCGATCTTGCGCAATATGCGGCGCATGATCTTGCCGGAGCGGGTTTTGGGGAGGCCGGGCGTGAAGTGAAGATGATCGGGGGTGGCAATGGGTCCGATCTCGGTGCGGACATGGTTTCTGAGTTCGGCCGTTAGGTCGTCAGATGGCTCCACCCCGGCATTCAGCGTGACATAGCAGTAAATGCCTTGGCCTTTAATGTCATGGGGATAGCCCACCACGGCCGCTTCTGCGACCAGCGGGTGGGAGACCAGCGCGCTTTCGACCTCCGCTGTCCCCATGCGGTGACCAGAGACATTGATCACATCATCGACCCGGCCGGTAATCCAGTAATAGTCATCACCGTCCCGGCGGCAGCCGTCGCCGGTAAAATATTTGCCCTTGTACGTGCTGAAATAGGTCTGGATGAAGCGCTCATGGTCACCGTACACACTGCGCGCCTGGCCCGGCCAGCTGGCGGTGATGCACAGGTTGCCATCGGCCGCGCCGTCGAGCACCTTGCCGTCATTGTCGACCAGCTGCGGCTGGATACCAAAGAAGGGTTTACCGGCACTGCCCGGCTTCATGCCATGCGCGCCAGGCAAGGTCGTGATCATGATACCGCCGGTCTCGGTCTGCCACCAGGTATCGACTATCGGTGACTTGGCTTCACCCACCACATCATAATACCAGCGCCAGGCTTCCGGGTTAATCGGTTCGCCCACCGTGCCGAGCAGGCGAAGGGACGAACGGTCATGCGCCTTTACCGGTGCATCGCCCTCACGCATCAAGGCTCTAATGGCAGTAGGGGCCGTATAAAAAATATTGACCTTATGCTTGGCGACCACTTGCCAGAAACGGCCATGGTCGGGATAGTTGGGCACGCCTTCGAACATGACTTCGGTCGCGCCATTTATAAGAGGACCGTAAACTATGTAGCTATGGCCGGTGACCCAGCCGATATCGGCCGAGCACCAGAAGACTTCGCCCGGCTTATAGTCGAACACATAATGAAAGGTGGTCGCCACCCAGACGGCATAGCCGCCGGTGGTATGGAGCACGCCCTTGGGCTTGCCGGTCGAACCGGACGTATAGAGAATGAACAGCGGGTCTTCCGCATTCATCGGTTCGCACGGGCAGTCTGCTGGCACATCGGCGGTGATCTCGTGATACCAGTGATCGCGTCCCTCCTGCATCG
Source organism: uncultured Sphingomonadaceae bacterium (assembly GCA_947489315.1). Classification (GTDB taxonomy): domain Bacteria; phylum Pseudomonadota; class Alphaproteobacteria; order Sphingomonadales; family Sphingomonadaceae; genus Parasphingorhabdus. The sequence continues at coordinate 383,385 of CANLCX010000003.1, read as the reverse complement.
CGATATCGCTGCCGGTATGGTTTATCACCAACACCGCATCGACATCCGCGCCGTCTTTTGCGAGCGCTGCATCGACATTGCTCTTGAGCGGCACGCCCTTGCCGCCGCGCAGGCCTGCATCCGCGCAGACCACAAAGCGGCTTTGACAATCTTCAATCCGTCCGGCCAGCGCTTCTGGAGAGAAACCGCCAAACACCACAGAGTGGATCGCACCAATACGCGCGCAGGCGAGCATCGCCACCGCGCCCTCGACGATCATCGGCATATAGATCGTAACCCGGTCGCCCTTCTGGACGCCCAGCTTCTTGAGCGCGCCTGCCATGCGGATCACCTCGGCCAGCAGGTCGGCATAGCTTAGCGCGCGCACCGTCCCGTTCGGATCATCGGGCTCGAAGATCAAAGCCGTGACATCGCCCCGGCCAGCAGCCACATGCCTATCAACCGCATTGTGACATATATTAAGCACGCCATCTTCAAACCACTTGATCGATACCGGATCATAGGACCAGTTCGCAATGCTACTCGGCGCCTGCGTCCACTCCAGACGCTCAGACTGCTCAGACCAAAATCCATCCGGGTCGGAGATGCTCTGCGCATAAAGCGCGTCATAGTCCGATAATGTGCAGTGGGTCTGCTCCCCCATTCGCGGTGAGGTAACAGCGTCTACAGCATCCATCCTGTCCAAAACCTCTGCCATGTGTCTACCTCCCATTTTTACAGATATTTCCGGTTTATAGAGCCTTCATGCGGGCCGTTTGAATGCGACATTGGTCGTATAGACCATTGGCTAATTTCATTTGCTGAACGGGGCTGACATTCTGTCTTCCAATCATAAATCATAATCGGGAGGAAGGCGCATGCCAAACGCGAAACGCTATAGCATTTATTCCATCTTATTGTCAGCCACTTGCCTGACCGCCTCACCGGTCCTTGCGCAATCGAGCGATGTTGATAGCCGGCTAGACCGTCTGGAAGCCCTGGTCGGCGCGCTCATTGAGCGCATGGACGCAAAAGAAGGCGCTGTGTCGAGCGACGACAGTGCAGCTGCAACCCAGGCTCAGGAAGCGATCAGAGAAACTCGCGCGCTTGCCGACCGCACGGCCGCCGTTGAAGCCAAAACGACCGCGGTAGAAGAAAAAGTGGCGGCGCAAGGCGACCTGACCAACGGGTTTAATGTTGGAAAAACTCGTGTCACTTATGGCGGCTATGTTAAAATCGACGCGATTAGTCAGCGGACCAGTGGCGGCCAAGTGCCGAGTGCTAGTATCGTCCGTGACTTCCTGATCCCCGGGGCGATACCGGTTGGCGGCACCGCGTCCGGATTTGATACTGATTTCAGCGCTCGTCAAACCCGCTTCATCCTCAAGACCGATACCGATGTCGGCGACAGTCATAAACTGAGTTCCCATATTGAACTGGATTTCATGGTCACCGATGGCGGTGATGAACGGGTTTCCAACAGCTATGCCCCGCGTGTTCGTCAGGCGTTTATAACCTTTGATAACTGGCTGTTCGGGCAGGCCTGGTCGACATTTCAGGATGTCGGCGCGCTTCCCGAAGCATTGGATTTTATCGGCCCGACACCGGGCACGGTATTCAACCGCCAACCGATGGTCCGATATACCAATGGCGGTCTACAAATCGCGGTCGAGCAGCCCGAAACAACCGTTACAGACAATAGCGGAGCACGTATCATAATCGGGGACGATGCCATTCCCGACATTGTCGCGCGCTATAATCACGAAGGTGATTTTGGCCATTTGACCATTGCCGGAATGGGGCGTTTTCTGCGCGTCAAACCAGATGATTTTGGCCTGATTTCCGATAGTGCCTTCGGCTATGGTGTCAGCGTTTCCGGTGAACTCAAAATCGGTGAGAAAGACGATCTCCGGTTCATGGCGACCGCAGGCGAGGGTTTGGGCCGTTATATTGGCGTCAATATTGTCAATGACGCGGCCTTGCGGGCGGATGGTTCGATCACACCGATCGCGACCTATTCCGGCTTTATCGCGTTCCGCCATTTCTGGACCGATAAGCTGCGCTCAACCCTTTCCGGCTCTTATTTCAAGGCCGATAATCCGGTGACATTGACGACCGGGCTCGTCACCGATCAGAGCTGGAACGTATTCGGCAACCTGATCTATTCTCCCGTGCCTCCGCTCGATATCGGCATCGAATATATGTTTGCAGAACGTGAACTCGAAGATGGCGCTTCCGGCAATCTGCAAAAGGTCCAGGTTTCGGCCAAATATAAATTTTAGCTTTTGGATCGACGAAAACAGCCATTCTCTGGAAGTTCGCTGGTGTCTGAAGGACGCCAAAATTGTGACCCAACGATGAGCGAATATAATCAGTATATCACTGTAATATAAACGAAATGCCGCAAAAAAATGAATATTTTAGCCAACAGCAGAGCCAATAATTGACGCTCTTATGTTGGATTGTTTCAAAGGTCCATCAGCAATCCCTTTTTTGGATTTGATCTTCTGATCCGTCTTACAATACCGGCCAGCACTGGCATTGATAAGACTAATGTCCGCTTTCGGGATTAAGCAACCGCAAGGCATGTCGCACCCGCCGATCTGGATGTGACGCAATGCGAGAGCTGGGACGATACTCAGTGGCATCGGGCCGATCCCAGCACCTAGCGGACTCTAAAGCCGTCGCCCTTTCCAGACCACGCGGCCAATAATATTGACCTCTTGTGGCGCGATATCGTCCCAGTCGGGATAGCGCTCATTGTCGCTGCGGATAGATATTTTGCCCGATGGACGCAGTGCCAGGCGTTTGACCAGCAGAACATCGTCCATGCGCAGGACATAGATGCCGTCGCGCAGAGGGCGTTCGGCAGCGCTATGATCGACCATGATGTCATCGCCATCGCACAGAGTGGGGTCCATGGAATCGCCGTCGACCGAGATGAGCGATAGCTTGTCGGGATCCGTACCGATCTGCTTCAGCCATTTGGCACCAAAGGCCATGCTGTCCTGATGCGCCTCATCGTCTGCCAGCGATCCGGGGCCGGCGGACGCGCCGAGCTGGAGTTGTTTGATCCGCACCATATCCTGGCCGCCGCGGGTCATTATTTGCTTGGTCGCCGAAGGAAATGCACCGCCTAGAAGCTGTTCATCGACCGCATAAAATTCGGCCAGTTTCCGGCGATCACCCTCGTCCAGTTTTTTGGGCGTACCACGCTTAATATATTGCTGAATATAGGCCGGGTTTTTGCCAAGCATCCGCGACAGCGATGAAAAATCATCACCATTTTCTCGAACCAACCGCTCCAGGTTAGCGCGCGGATCACCGTCCGGGAAAGGGTGTTTCTGAACCATGCGTAGATCCTATCGGCGCTGGCCGAAAATGGCAATAGGAAATATCCTAGACATGTAGGAAATTACATTTCAAATAGGAAATTGCCTATCGCAATCGAGTCGAATGGAGAAGATCGCAATGTATTTGTTACGGGAAATCGAGAAATTTATGCGGGAGACCGACATGCCATGGACCAAATTTGGTCGGCTTTCCGTACGTGATCCGCGCTTTGTCGAAGACTTGCGCAATGGCCGCGAACCGGGGGAAAAAATTTCACTAAGAGTAGAACATTTCATGAACAAATGGAGAAATGATCATGCCGCTTGATAGACCCTTAAGGAGAAACGCGATGAGGAAGTCCGCTCAAGACATCGGATCTTTATTGGTTGAGCAGGTGCAGCTATTGGCGGGGCCGGGCTATGCAGTGACGCTGACGCGCGAACGCCGCTGGGCCAGCATTACCTTTTCTGGTACCCGCCACAGGCTTGCTGTTCAGGCCACGACACCAACTCCCGCGGACATGTCTGCCGCGTTGGAAAATAAATTGGCCACCCATGAGTTTGACTTGTCGGGCCATTTTGTCGCTGATCTGTTGGTCCAACATGATGACGCCGATGATGGGTCGTTCACGCTCGAAATCTTGACGATCGTTGATCCGGTGGAAAACCGAACCTGCGACTAAGACTATCGCTGCGCCGTCATTTTTTCCAATGTACCGAGCGCCGCTTTCAAGGCGACATCCATATCTGCCTGGCGGTCTTCCATGGCGGCTTCAACAGGTTTCTCAACTTGTTTCAGGGGTGGTGGTGAAAATATTTTGGCCTCGGAAAAAGCAGCCGGGGCCGGAGCCGGAACCGCTTCGATCTCGGGCTGTACAACGGCCAGTGGCTCGCGCTCGGCGTGCGGTACTGTCGCCGGTGCTGGCGCAGGTTCTGGTGCTGCTACCACTGCTGCCTGCGAAGCCATGACGGCCACTTCCGCACTGATGGCCTCTAGCTGTTTCAGACGGTGCAGGCCTGCCTCCAGTCGATCGGCGAGCTGCGCAATGTTGAGAGCGGACAAATCCTCCATTGGCACCACAATATCTGATGCTGCGATATCCGGCGCGGCAACGGACAGGGATGCGGGTTCGACCGGTGTCGGCTCGGCAGGCTGCAAATCATCAGCTACAAATGAGTCGCGGGGCGGAGCGATATCAGCCACTGCTTCTACTTCTGCTTCTTCTATCTCAGGTTTCTCGAAACGCTGGATGGTTTCGGGCAGCGTTGCGCTTGGTTCTGGGGCCGCAAAAATCGATGGCCGAACCGGTTCATCCGTTTCGTCATCCAGTTTCCGCAATTGGGGTAGATCGGAAAGGTCCATGACTCTGGCCTTGTCCTTCTTCGGCTTCTTTAGAAACTTGGTGAGTGATTTGGTATCAAATTTGGGCAGAGCGAACCGGCTTTTCTTTGCCTTCGCTTCTTCTTCTTCTAGGTCCAGTTCAATCGGACTAGCGGCATTAATTTGTTCTCGAAGTGCAACGCCCATGTCAGAGCCCCCTTTGCGATTTAAAAAGAAATAGATGGCAGATGCGGATACCAGACCGGCCATGATGGCGATCAGGCCGCGCGCAGTATTGCCGAGCGGTGGTGCGGCGACGGATATGATTTCGGATAGCCCGGTCGCACCAATAATGGATTCCAGATACACATGCGGTAAAGTGACGGTCACCAGTGCAGCGCCGACACCAGCAGCAATTGCCATCATCGGCACTCTATATGCAGTCAATTTTTCCTGTGTCAGTTCCACGTCATTCTCCACCGTCTCAGGCTGCCCGCTTATAGGATTTATGCGCGATCAACCTTTGGTAAACAGGATTGTAACGCAAAATGTTTGACGACCAGTTACGATCCGCCTCAACAAATTTTCGTGCGGCTTCAATGGTTTGTGGCCATTGGGCGCGATTTTTCAGTAAATCGGCCAGTTTTTGTGCGATTTTTTCGGGTGATCCGGCAGGGAATAATGTTCCGGTTACGCCATCTTCGATGAGTTCAATATGACCACCGACATCGGATGCGGCGACAAGACGGCCTTGCGCCATAGCTTCGAGCGGTTTGAGCGGTGTCACCAATTCTGTCAGGCGCATGGATTTGCGTGGATAGACCATGACATCCATCAGGCCATAATAGCGCTCGACGTCTTCATGCGGCACCCGGCCGGTAAAGGTAATCGCAGAGGCTGCAGCCGAGCTCTCCACCTGCTGTTTGAGCGCCTCTTCCATCGGGCCGCCACCGACGAGCAGCAGATGTGCTTCCGGGCACATATTCTGCAACAGCGGCATAGCGGCGACAAGATCATCCAGTCCCTCATAATCATAAAAGCTACCAATGAAGCCAAGCACAGATTTACCGGACAGACCGAGATCTTTCCGCAGCGCTTCGTCTGGTTCCGGTGGATTGCCGAACATTCTCATGTCGACGCCATTGGGCGAAACGGTGATTTTCTGCTTAGCAACACCGCGAGCAATGAGGTCGGATTTCAAGCCTTCGCAGATCACTGCCACCGCATCAGCGGAATTGACGACGTGATTTTCCAATTGGCGCGTGAGCCAATAGCGCGGACTGCCTTCGCGGCCGGTGCCGTTTCCTACGGATGCATCCTCCCAGAATGCGCGAATTTCATAGAGCAGCGGCAGCCCCGTTTTTTGCGCTACCCGCAAAGCCGCCAACCCGTTCAAAACCGGCGAGTGGGCGTGCAGCACATCTGGCTGCCACTCTTGCACGACTTTCGCGATGCGATCTGCAAATACGGATATTTCCCGCCATTCGCGCACCGGCGAGGGGCCGTTTACATCGGCCAATGTCCGGAAAAAATCCAATCCATCCGCCTGTTCCAACGGCGCAGCGGCTTCAAACCCATGCTGATCCTGACGAACGCCAGTCACACCGGCGACATGCAAGCCGCTGGCTATCTGGGACTTCATAATCGCCCGGGTACGGAAGCAATATCCGCTGTGCAAAGGCAGGCTGTGATCCAATATGTGCAAAATCCGCGTCATGGCGCAAGTCCCTGCCAGAAAAGGATTAACGTCCCGTCAACCCAAAGCCTGTATCGCGTGCAGATAGTGATATGAATCTGATGTATGAACAGAGGCCGCCGAACCCCATATGATCGATAATTTTTCCATCGCTCTGACACATGGTTTGCTGCTGATTGCGGTATGGCGGCTGATTCATCGTCCTGACCTCGATCATGAAGATCCGCCAGAACCGGATGCAGAGCCAGAGGGTTTTCATGCCCAAAGAGGCCAGCCACGGAGCCAGCCCGATGCGTGATCTGGTGTTTGTCGCTTATCTGCTGGCGCTCTTGTTTCTGGCGTTCAAGCGTCCGTTTATCTTTACGTTGATCTATGCCTATATCGACATTGTCGCGCCACAGCGACTGAGCTATTTCCTGCTCAATTCGATCCCTTTGTCTCTCATTGTCTTCGGCATGGCTTTCCTTGGTTACATGGTTGCGGATGACAAGAAAGATAGCCGTTTTTCGGTGCGACAGGGGGCGATGGTCCTGCTCTTGCTCTATTGCGGCTACACCACTTTTCAAGGGGCTTTGCCGGAGGATGCTATGGAAAAATGGGACTGGGTCTGGAAGGCCTTGGTCTTTGCCATATTCCTGCCGCTCACCTTGCGCACCAAACTCAGGATCGAGGCGCTGACTCTGTTCATGGTGCTCTGCGCAGCCACCTTGATTATCACTGGCGGTATCAAGACGCTCGGGTCCGGCGGCGGCTATGGCGCGCTGGTCCTGCTGATCGACGATAATGCCGGGCTGTATGAAGGCTCGATTATCTCGATGGTTGCGATTGCGATCATCCCGTTGATGCTGTGGCTCTCTAAACATGGTACAATTTTCCCTCCCGACTGGCGGGTCAAATATTTCACTTTGGCCTTGGTCTTTGCCGCCCTGTTGATCCCGATCGGGACACAGGCACGCACCGGACTGGTCTGCATTGCGGTGCTGGCGGTGCTCCAGCTGCGCTTCGTCAAATATCGCTTCCTCTATGCGGGCCTTGCCGTGACCATCGGCCTGATGGCGATCCCGTTCCTGCCGCAAAGCTTTTCCGAGCGCATGGGGACGATTCAGAATTACAAAGCCGATGAGTCTGCCTCGACCCGCATCGCGGTTTGGGAGTGGACCATCGAATATGCCAATGCCAATCCCATCGGCGGCGGGTTTAACGTCTATCGGCTCAACAAACTGCGTTATGAGCTGGCAGAGGATGAGAATGACGCCCAGCAGGAACAGGAATATGACTACGCGCTGGAAGATGATGGCCCGATCGAAGTGGTCGACGAAGGCCGCGCCTTTCATAGCAGCTATTTCGAGATGCTGGGCGAGCAAGGCTATCCCGGCCTCTCCCTATGGCTGTTCATTCACCTCGGCGGTATCTGGCGGATGGAAGTACTCCGTCGGCGCTATCGAAACACCCAGAAGGAAAGCGAGACCTGGGTCGCTCCGCTCGCCATCGCGCTCGGCAACGCCCATATTATCTACATGGCTGGCTCACTGTTCGTTGGCGTCGCCTTTCAACCTTTCGTCTATATGCTCGTCGCGCTACAAATCGGGCTCGACACCTATCTGAGCCGCCGCGCGCAGGAAGCAAAATGGAACCCGATTATAGGGCAACTGCCAACCGGAAAATGGTCCCAAGCTGCCTCCTGATATCCGCGATCTGATGCCGGGCGCCTAACAAAGCAGATGACAGCCGCTGGTCTTCCGCTACCATCTTCCTATGTCACCATCCGCTTCTCCTCTTTCTATATCCGCAACCGCTGAACGCTGGCCGGTCAACGGGTCTTTCATCATCAGCCGCGGCGCCAAAATTCATGTCGATGTCGTCGTCTGCCGCATCAGTGATGGCACCCATGAAGGAATCGGCGAGGCCACTCCCATCTATTATGAAGGCGAGACAGCCGAGAATTGCGTCACCGCCATAGAGATATTTGCCCGCGCCCATGGCAGTTTCGACCAGCAGACGTTGCTCGACCATATGCCGAGAGGTGCCGCCCGCAACGCGCTGGACTGCGCGCTGTGGGACCTTCTATGCCAGCAAACCGGCCAGCCGCTGTGGCAGCAAGCGAGCCTGCCCGAGCCCCGCGCGCTGACCTCCGCCTTCACCATCTCGCTCAGCGATCCGGCAACAATGGAGGCCGATGCCCGTGCCGCCGCTGACACCCACAGCCTGCTCAAGCTCAAGCTGTCCGGCAGCGATGACCATGCGCGTGTCGCCGCCGTCCATCGCGGTGCGCCCGATGCGCGGCTGATCGTCGACGCCAATGAGAGCTGGAACAATCTCGATATCGCCGGGGAAGCCGCCGCTCTCGCACAGTGGGGCGTCGAGCTGATCGAACAACCGGTCAGCGCGGGTCGGGACGACCTGCTGGCCGATGTCCGTTCCCCGATCCCGCTCTGCGCCGACGAAAGCTGCCACACCAGCGCCGACATTCCCGCTCTCGCACCTTATTATCAAGCGGTGAATATCAAGCTCGACAAGGCCGGCGGCCTGACCGAATCCATTCGCATTGCCGATGCCGCAGAGCAAGCCGGCCTCAAACTGATGGTCGGCTGCATGCTCTCCACCTCGCTTGCCATTCGGCCTGCCTTTGCCCTCGCCCAGCGCGCGGGGTGGGTCGATCTCGACGGACCGTTGCTGCTGGCCAAAGACCGGGACGATGCCATGCATTTTGCCGGCGGTCAGATCATGCTTGGCAGACAAAACCGGTAAATCGGCCTCGTTTCGATATTCTGAGTTTATACAGTTTATACACAAAATCACCTAAAACGCGCGTCGGCTTTGCCTTACGCATGGGCCGATGAATCGCCCGGATTAGCCGGTTTTGCGAGGCTTGTTCTGACTGAGTTCCCACATCCAGCCACTGGCATATTCGCTTTCCTGTTTGATATATTCCATCGCCATTGCTTTTCCTTCGGGATCTTCTCCCGCATCATGGTCTTCCCAATCCAGCGGTCCATGTTCGACCCGGTCCAATATTGAATCCCATTTGCCCAGTGCATGTTCGCGGGCCAGCGGATTGCGCCCGATGCGCGAGGGATTGGTCAATATGAACTTGGTCAGATTTTCATTGAACACGCGCTTCTCGCCAATCTGCTCGCCTTTCCAGAAAACCGGCTGCATCACGCCGTTAATCGCGCGGTCAAGCGCTTCATGGGCCACTTGCCGCATACCGTTTTCCAGCGCTGCCTCCCAGGCCAAATCAAACGGCGTACCCATTAAGCGCGCGCGCAGCTTATAAGCGCTGTCGCGTGACATATAGACAGACTTGGCCGCCGCCGTAACCGATCCGCAAGCCGCCAGCGCTTCGAGAAAGGTCCGCATTTTGGCTTTGCTCCAGCCATTATGCTGTGGCCGCTTTGTGGGTTCGGGCAGGGACTGTTCGTTATGTTCAGGGGATGAGGCGGTCATAAATATCTCCATATTTGGTGTTTTGAAACACATATAATAACCTATTTGGTAATATGTAGGAAAGCTTTGATTTGAAATGGCGTCAATATCGGAACGTTGAAAATATCCCAAAAGCGGACCTTGCATGTTGCCGCGAGCCTTCGTCTGCCTTGTTGCTCGATCTTACTACGGCCTAACAGGCAGATTATACTCCTCGACCAATAGTTGTTTATATGTTTGTCGAGCCGGAAAATATCAGCTCACAATAGCTGCTAAATGGGAAATGAAGTTTCCTTCCTTTGGGTCGCCTTCTGGCTCGACAATTTACACACAATCACCTGATGGCGGCTTCGTCGCAAAAACCGACATTATCGCACCAATGGCAAGCTCCGCCTTATTGTTTCGGTGGGCATTGCGATAACGTGATGCTTGGAAGCTATGTCCACGAGCTAAACAATCTTCGCTCATCGCCAGTGCAAGAGCGACCCGGTATTTATATTTGCTTCTGTTGTAACCAGTTTGCGTATCAGATCGAACAGCAATCGATATTCCTTAGATTCCGGAGAAATCATGCCCCAGACAATGCGACAAATAGCAACATTTATGTCGATTATGCTTCTGCTCACCGTGATTTCACAGATAATTTATACAATGACCCTCAGCGGTGTCGGGATTGTCGAAGGTTGGCCTCTGCGATCGACAATCTGGACCATCGAACTGCTGTTATTTACCGCCATTGCTATCGCCTCGCTCGTTGGCCTGGTCCGATCTTCGGATATGCAGTTGGGTTGGTCTGCACTGGTAGTGGCCGGATTGGTAAACATGGTCCAATCTGGCATTGGACTGTCTATGTTTCTGCCAGCGACCAAGGCCGGCGAAGAGTTTGCGCCGCTTATGGGCACGGTGCTGGCCGGATCATTTCTGTTCTATTATTTGGCCAAGGTCGTTCTGGGATTGGCTGCTGTGTTTTTCGGGCTATCGCTATTCCGCAATGGCGAGACCATTGGCCGAGTGGTCGGCTTGGTCAGTTTGATCGCCGGAGTAATCGCGATCGCCTTAAATGTGGCCGCCGTGCGTTTGGGGCTGGGTGCAGTGCCACTGGCTGGCGCAAGCGGAGCAATTGCAACATTTTTCGCCGGTTGCGCAATATGGTATTCCGCCCGCCAAGTGGAATGACATTCTGCTAAAATCAAAAAGCCGTCCTGTGTCTAGCAGTGCTAAGACTTAAAGTCGGCTTTTGCGCACAAGTCGAAGGTTGGCGGAAGGTCCGCTTTATCCCGAAAGCAGACATTAAATTTACGGTCAGATTGACCTGTTTCTTGATAATCAGACCGCTAGCACGGCATCAACCGGGCGTCGGAGTGACATTGGCATTGTTGGTCCATAGCCAAAGCGCATGATGATATTGGGCCGCCGCTTCGGCGTTCCAACCAAGGCCGCCAGTTCCGGACGCAATTTCGAGACTTCAACGGGCTGATTTATATACGCTTGCTTCAGCCCCAGAGCAGTCGCCTGCAAAGCAAATCTTTGACAGGCGCGGCCCGCTTGCACCCAATGCTCCGGATCATCCTTCTCTCCAACAAATACTGCAATGCCAGCAGAACCGTCGATCTGACGGGCATATTTGTCGTTCTCCGTGTTTTTCCGGAACGCCAGATCAAACATCCGACGCCCGAGCCAGTTTGGCAAAGTGGGATTACCACTGCTCGCCCCAAACAGACCATCTCGCTTTTCCATCGCATCATTGGGATTGAAGCGGATCCAATGCTTCAGTTCTTCAACAAATCCCTTGTCCTCCATCTGAAAGCTGTTCCCGGCGATTACCAGATCCCGAATCCGGTTCATCTGCATTCTGTCGGTTATCAGGATCGTTGCGACGCCGGAAATTTGCGATGCAGAGGACAGCAAGGCCAAATCGGCAGTACCGACAGACCTGCCATCATAGTCTGCTCTGGTCGATTGCCTTTTGGTAATAGCCTCAAACAGGGGTGAGCGACCCTCCCCACCCGTCGCCGTATCGACCACAACTTTTCCGTTTTCAGCCGAGTCAAAGCGAAGCTCGCTCGTGCGATTGGCGGATGTGCATGCAATCATCAGATTTTCGGCAGCGCAGCCAAGGCTCGCGAAGAGATGATGATCGTCAGGATCAACTACGATCGTTCTTCGCGTGAAATCCGGTAGAATCTCGAAACTGCCCTCCCGAACTCGAAACTTCCAAGGCTGTGTATTGTGCCCATTGGCTGCGAGCGTTGCGTAACGGATCAGCTCGCGGTCGTTTGGTTGCACAGCAAGCGGCAAGCGCAATTGCTTTGCGACTTCCTCATATTCATCCATTGATCCTGTTTGTTTAATTCCGATTGCAGTTGCAGTGCCACCTGCGACAATCACAGCCCCACCGCCAATCAAAAGAGTGCGTCTTTGCATCCACTTTTCTCCCGTCAATTATCGGAAAATTGGTTCGATCAGGAATATGCGTTGGTTCTGAATGCACAAATACGTGTTTTAACGGATATCCTCCGAACACATGGAGCTTTATGTTTGGCATCCGCTTTTGCGCCCATAGCGGACGCTAGCCCATAACTGAAAGTCCGATCTGATCGCTCATTGCATTGCTAACAAGCGGAATATTTCTCGCCAAATCGATCTCGCTGCGCAATAGAAGCGTCATGTGTATCGTCGCTTTTGCATGGCAATCCCATCCGCGCTGGAAACTGATTGCTATCGGTAACCGTGATGAAATGCACGCGCGGCCAGCAGAGCCGCTGGGCCGTTGGGACAGCGCGACCCACTTGCTCGCCGGGCGCGATGTAGAGGCGGGTGGCACGTGGCTGGGCCTCTCTGAACAGGGGCGTTTTGCGGTCGTCACCAACGTCAGCGGGCATGGCACGCCCGACAGCACAAAGAACTCGCGCGGCGATCTTTTGAAGGATTTTCTATCCGGTGACGGGCCTTATTCGGATGTGCCGGCGGCTGATTTTTCTGATTTTAATCCGTTCAATTTGATTACGGTCGTCGGCGATCAGGCGCTGGTCCATTCCAATCGGCCCGACTCCGTCAGCCATGGTTTAGAACCGGGGTTATATGGGCTGTCCAATGGGCCGCTGGACAGGCCGTGGCCAAAATCCGGCTATCTCAACAATTTTATGCAACAGTGGCTTGATAAGGATGCCGAACATCCTGAGCTTTTGCTGGATGCTCTGCTTGATGAGAAAACTCACCACTCACAGCAGGAAACGCCCTCCGATAAGGGTTCTGCCTTCGAGCCGGAATATTCGCCGATATTCATACGCAATCCAGTTTACGGAACGCGGTGCAGCACAGTGGTCGCGGTTGATCACAACGGCGAAGGATCAATGGTCGAACGGCGCTATGCACCGTCTGGGCAATCGACAGGGCAAACCGCCCTTTCCTTTTCCTGGCCGGTTTAAAGCATATGCGCAGCCGCTTCATCGCGATGTTTTTTGAGATATTTCATAAACGGAGTGCCGCCGGTTCCGACATCGGCGGTGTTGCCGGCTCCACCCTTTGACTGCTTGTTGATGTAGCTCGCGGCATATTCCAGATGCCGCGTCCGGAACCGGGTCAGATTTTCCACGCAATCATTATAAAGGCCCGTTAAAATCGGCGAGCCTGCCGACTGTATGAAAGACCGCAAGACACTATTTGCACGAATATCATCGATAAATTGACGATGTTCGGGCGGACGATAAATATGCAGCTCATCCAGATAGGTGCGCAACGGATCGCCGGCATGATCAACGCCTAAAAAGGCATCCATGGATGGCACGATGGAGGATTGCGATCCTGTTTGTCCGCGAAACACTTGCGGTTGCCCGGCGGTTTCTTCGACGCCTTCGTAGATCAAACCGCCGGACAGAGCCGGATTGTCTTTCCACCCGTGAATCCAGGGCCTGACGCGATGAAAATAGATATAAGGATCGCAGCGTTCCGGCATGCGACTGAAAATGTCGTTCATATCATCCCACACCGCTGTCATGGCCGACAAGCCTGATTCTATCGTGTCGGCATCCTGATCCCGGCACGCTTGCACAAGCGCGGGAATAGCGGCCAGCATTTCCCCGGCGCGGGCTTCGATCGCGACATGAATCAGCACGAACCATGCTTCATCCTGCCCGCCCAAAAAGGGTTGGAGCATATAAGTATTGGACAGATCTATCGGGCCAGCAGCATCCATCCGCGCCCAGTTATCGAGAACATAGCTGGAATAAGTCAGCAAGGGCGGTTGTCCGATCGATCGGCCCAATTGCCAGATCGGGACCGCGAGACATTGGGGCAAATGTTTCGGCGGCTCCGGCTCTCCCCATATATAGGCCTGCACGAGGAAGGAATAATGCACCATCGCAACCCGCCGTTCCCCCAGGCTGGATGAGGCGCAGAAATCGGTCAGATCCAATCGCGGCAAGCTCTCGATATAGCGCCGCACTGATCCGGAAGGGATTGTTTTCGGCAACGCCATCGCGGCTTCGCGGACTATTGCTAGGTCTTGGGGCAGCTGGACCTTTTCGGGATCAAAGGGAGACAGGAAACCGCGCTCTTGGGAGATATCATATTTGCTGAGATGAAAGGCGGCCACATCATGTTCCTTGCGATGATTTCTAAGAACACAATATTACAGCAAATAGGGCGCAAGGTGCTTGCCTATTGACGGAAATATAGACATTATACGCAATATATGATCGAAATAGACGCTATCAGCCGCAATATATTGCAGGCATTGGAACAAGATGGTCGCCTTACTAATATCGACCTTGCTGCCAAGGTCGGGCTGTCTGCGTCAGCCTGTTTACGGCGCGTGCAGGATATGGAGCGTCGGGGCTTGATCCAAGGCTATCGGGCGGTTCTTGATCCAGCCGTTCGCGGCGCGGCCATTACGATTTTCGTCATGGTCGGCCTGTCCGAACATCTCAAAAAAGATGCCCAGGCTTTTGAACAGGCGGTTGCCCAGGCGCCAGAAGTCCGCGAATGCCACAATATCACAGGATCAGTCGAATATCTGCTGCGTGTGGAAGTCGCGGACCTGGCGGCCTATAAAGCCTTTCATGCCGATGTGCTGGGTACATTATCGCAGGTCGGCAGCATTACGTCCCATATTTGCCTGGGTTCACCCACAGACAAGCGGGCATGACCCTGATTTGAACAATAAGTTCCTGCGTTGACTGAGGAATTGCACCTTGAAACCGGCTTAGCTTCAGGCTCGCTGATAATGCTCGCGACTATCCTGTAAATGGGTGACCCGCAGTCCAGGCATGCCAGCGCGTTCAATCGCCTGCTGCCAGGAGATAAATTCCTCGAGCGATATATTATAGTGATCGCAGGCCTCATCCGTGGTCAGCATCCCGCCATTGACGGCCGCCACGACTTCGGCTTTTCGGCGTACGACCCATCTGGTGGTGGATTGATGGGGTAAATCAGCTTTGGTCATGGCTTCCCCTAAAGGGCCGATGACAATAGCTGGTCTTGGACGTTGGTTCTCGATCATATTTACCTCTTACATGCCAGTCGGCATTTCTCTGCGCTTGCCCCGCAAAAGAAAAATAGCGCCTAGGAGATAAATCAACATCGAACGGATAAGGTTAACGGATTTGCGGTTCGTAGAAAGACCAATCAACCACTATTCGCGCAATATGGCATAAGTCGCATCGACCAGTGACTGGCCACGATCATTGAGCAATAATCCCATCCCCATCTGGTTCATCGTATAGCTAAACGCCAGACCATATTCGGGATCAGCAAAGCCGATAGAACCGCCTGCGCCGACATGACCAAAGGCGGCATCGCCAATAATGGCGGTCATTTGGTCACCGCCGGGATAGGCGCGATTGTCCATGGATTTCATGAAACCCGATGCAAAACGGGTCGGGGCGAGCAATGTCGCATCGACCTGAGTCGCTGTGGATACTTGGGCCATATGCACCAAGCGCTCTGGCGATACCAAAGTGACACCTTTATGCGATCCGCCAAGGGCGAGAGGTTCATACATCGCCACCTGACCGCGAGCATTGGACAGTCCGCCTGCCCCGCCAATTTCGGCTTTGTGGGCAGTCGGATCATTTTGGTTCCAGCCGCCGCTATTGAGGAAAGAAAGCGCCTGTATCGATTGCGGGTCCGTGAGCAGTTTCTTGGTGAACGCACTAAATTCTACGCCGGGATCGGGTGTAGCCATAATGATCGGAGCAATCGGATGGGTGACATCATCCGGCAATCCGATCCAGAAATCCGCACCCAATGGTCCCGCGACCTCGTCCTGAAAAAACTGCCCTAGCGACTTGCCGGATACGCGGCGTACCAATTCGCCAACCGTCCAGCCAAAACTGACCATATGATAGCCATTGCGGGTACCCGGCTCCCAAAAGGCTTCTTCATCCTCCAGCCGTTTGATCATATAATCCCAGTCGAGATAGCCACCCGGCTTGACCGGATCCCGCAGCGCTGGAACCGCGCTTTCGTGGTTGAGCATCATCTGCACGGTGGTTGTCTCTTTGCCATTTTTGGCAAATTCCGGCCAATAGTCCGAAACCGGCGCATGCAGTTTCAACAGGCCGCGATCCACCAATATATGAGCGCATAAAGCGGTAGCCGCCTTGGTGCAGGAGAAGATAATCGAGATTGTGTCGCGTTCCCAAGGGGTGTTCGTCGCAGGATCAGCCAATCCGCCCCACAGATCGACGACCGTCTCGCCATTGACGCTGACACAAACCGATGCACCAACTTCGCCGCGCTCGGCAAAATTGCGAGCAAATTCATCCTGTACACGTTGAAATTTTGCAGAGGTCGTACCGCCGATATTTGCCGTCATGTTGATGATGCCCTTAATTGCCAATATTATCAGACGGCTTGGCTCATCTTATCAATTTTTACAACAGGCCCATCCCCTAAGCGACTGGAATGGGTGGCGGCGTTTAAGCCACGTCATTATCGACAGCTTCATCCAGATCATGTCCGTCAACCCGTAGAAGCCCCTCCATCACTGCGCACGCAACCATATGGGTGCGGTTTTTTGCCCGAAGCTTCAGCCGCACGTTCTCGACATGCCGGTCCACCGTCCGCGGTGCGATATCTATATGCTGTGCCACTTCTTTGGTCGAGAGCCCCTGGGCGATAAACTCCAGTATCTCATGCTCTCTCAGCGTGAGTACGGGACCATTGGTCAAACTCTTTTGCTGTAACATCACGAGGGTTACCTTCTATATTATCGGACAGGTCACAAAACCTGCCGACGAACAAATGCCCCCATTTGTCTCTGTCCTATGGCCGCCAGCAATAATTACCCTGCGCGCTGGCACGCACATAGTGCGGTCCCGAAGGACCTATTCCTTTGATTGTTGGCGGTTCCCTCCCCAACAAATCGTCGCATAATTCATATTGTCGCAACATTGCGATCCGACAATGATCAATCTTTTACTCGCTTAGCACAGGTTGGAGATAGGACAAAAACGTCCATACCAACTGCTTGTATTTACAGTAATTTACATCGGATGTCCAATCCATTGGTAAATTTACCTAGTAAAAACCAGCATGTAAAATCCCTTGGGGAACAAGGCAGGCGAATCGCTGGATAGACCAAATTCGGTCTCCTGCCGTACATAACGCTCACAAAACAAAAACAAGGTCGCATCTGAGGCCGCGTTTATATTCTCGGAATATGGGCGCGGAATGAACGAAAAAGGGTCGTGCTGAGGTCTTAGAGGAGACAGCACGGATGCAATCGCTAATCACCGCACCTGCCATGATGCAGGGGCTAAACTCACAGTTGCGCTCAACCACTTTGCGGTTTCGCGCAGGTCAATTAATCTTTGACGAAGGACAGAAAGCCAGCCGCTGGTATGAGGTGGTGCAGGGTACCGTTCGCACGTGCCGCTTCCATATGGATGGCCACCGGCACCTGACCGGATTTTTCTTCAGCGGCGACGTTTTCGGGGCCGATTATGGCACCTATGGAACGGCGGCTGAGGCGGTCACGGATGTCACCGTGCGCTGTTACCGGGTCGGAGATATTACCGACGACTCAACGCCCAAGCCACAGCTGGATGAGGCGGTTTCGATATTGTTTCGCGCCATGTCGACCGCTCAGCGCTACCTGTTCATCATGGGCCACCGGACTGCTACTGAGAAGCTAGCTGCTTTTTTGCTCTGCCTGAAACAACAGGCAAATGACGATCCGAACATCTGTGTTCCGATGTCACGGAGCGATATAGCCGATTTCTTGGGCCTCACGGTTCATACCGTCAGCCGGACCTTTACCGACTTGGCGCGACGCGGCCTTATCGAAATCAATGGCCGAGACTCTGTCATCATCACCGACAATGCCGGACTGTGCCGCCTCGCTGGCGAATATCACGACAGCCTGACACCTGATATTGACGCTGACATTCATCCCGCATCAGATTTTTGCCTCGGCGAACTATCAGCCGCTTAAAAATTGCGCATGCGTAAGCATGACCGGAGAAAACTTATGACCACCAATCGTTTAAACCCCCTCACCGCCCTTATCGCCCTACCGGTTGCCACTTTATATGGTGGATCAGCAACCGCGGCCACCACCGACACTGCGGAGACCGATCATGTCCGTCCCGCTCCCCCGCTAACCGCTGCGGAAGCCGAGGCAGAATCGGCTCGAATCATGGCCCGTTTACGTGCGGTCCAATCTCCGGCGCTGCCACAAGCGGCTGAGCCGGAGAAACGGCCGGTCAATCTGGCAGTTGTCCCCACCAAACAGCCGCCGGTTAAGGTCACAGATCAGGAAACGACCAATATTACCGCCGCCTTGCAGGCCATCCAATCCGAGCTATCGGATCAGAAAAAACTGATCGCTAGCCAGAACGCGCTCATCCAATCACAAAATGACAAAATTCAGCAGTTGGAATTGCATAACCAGCTCGTTCGTGCCGCAGCCCCGGTCGAAACACCTTTTGCTCTGTCACAAATGCGCGCAGCCGGCATTCAGCGAGGCCAAGTTGAAACAGCTGCCGTGCAAATCGGCACAACCCCAGATGACGAGCTGACCTTGCCGGATCGACCCGTTGGCGAAGCCCCCCCGGCGGCCAATAATATCGAACAAAAGGTCGAGGCCGTGCCGGAGGGCCAAGGCGTGCTGACGCCGCGCGGGCAATTCGTGCTTGATCCCTCGATCGAATATACGCGCTCGTCGACCAACCGGCTGGTCTTCAGGGGTATCGAGCTTATTCCAGGCATTCAAATTGGCGCCATTGAAGCCAGCGACGCGGACCGCGATACCGTTGTCGGAACATTTGCGATGCGCTATGGTCTGACCAACCGGTTGGAAATCGAAGGCCGGATACCTCTGCTCCATCGCAAGGACCGGATTCAGGTTGTCCAGCAACGCGAAGAACAGATTACACGGGAAGTGGGTCTGCAAGAAACCGGCATAGGGGATGCCGAGATTTCGCTGCGTTACCAGTTAAATCGACCCAAACCGCAAAGCCCAATCTGGGTTGCTGGGCTGCGCGTAAAAACCGATACCGGCTCCAGTCCCTTTGAAATTCCGTTCGACGAATTTGGTGTGGCGACCGGCCTTGCCACAGGCTCCGGCTTCTGGGGCGTTCAGCCTAGCATCAGCTTTCTGCTCCCCTCTGATCCGGTCGTGATCTATGGCGGCACCGGCTATTTGTGGAATATCGAACGCAATATCGACAGGATCGTCGGCGATGTCCCTGTCGGCAAAGTGGATCCGGGCGATGCGATTAACGCCAGCGTCGGCTTTGGTTTTGCGCTCAATCCGCGCTTTTCCTTTTCGCTCGGCTATCGCCACAATTATATATTCTCGACCAAGACCCAGCTCGGCGACACGCTGCAGGAAAGCAATGACATTCAAGTCGGAGCGCTCAACTTTGGCATGTCCTACCGCCTCAGCGAAAAACAATCGCTGAACCTCGGCTTCCAATTTGGTGTGACCGAGGATGCACCGGATGTCAGCATCGTTGCGCGTATTCCCCTGCGCTTTTAGCTTAATGATTTACAGCAACGGGGCATGTTCACACGTCCCTTTGCTCATGTCTTACGCCTAAGCGGTCTTTATGCTGTCAGCCTCATCCGACAGAAATTGCCGGACATGGGCAACAAACAATTCGGAACTATGTTCCCGGCCGAGCAAGAGATGATTATCGGTCGGCAATGTGACGAATTCCGCTCCACCGATCTGGCTGGCTAGTTCCGCGCCCTTGGCTACCGGAACGCGTTGATCCCCGCGCGCATGCATTACTAAAGTCGGGCATTTTATTTCACTCAAGCGATGGCGCACATCAATATCCGCAAAGGTTTCCAGGAAACGGGCCGCATTGGCCGGAGAGATGGTCTTTCTTTGAAATTCATCAAATGCCGTTCTTTCTGCCTCGGTTGCGCCAGGAATAAGGGCGCGGGAAAACAGGTTTCGATAACTTGAATCGTCGCGTCCCCAGCCATTTGCGACCAGCGTAATCAGCGCTTCTCTTTCAGCCATCGATTCAGCATCGCCATCAACGCGCCAACCCGCCGCATAGCCGCCCCATAAGATCAGGTGACTGACACGATCCGGGTTCCGCGCGGCATATTCAATCGCGACAGCCGCGCCTTGCGATATGCCAAGCAGAGGAAATCGCTCAACACGGCTTTGTTCGACCACGCTTTCCAGATCGGTAACGAATGCGTCAAACCCGAGATCGACCACTTCCCAATCAGACATACCGTTCCCACGCTCATCATAGCGAACAAGGCAATGGTCGCGCGCCAATTCCTGAAACAAGGGCGACCAGACTTCGCTATCCCAATCCAGTTCGAGATGGTTGAGCCAATTAGCGACTTTCAGCAACGGCGGGCCCGTTCCGATGCGCGCCCATGCGATCCGCGTGCCGTCTTTAGCACCAGCAAAACCGATTTTTTGCCGCGCCAGATGGAGCTGCCCCGGTTTGTCGATCGGTAACCCAGTCCTCGCCCCCAAATCCGGCAGCAAGCGCGCGCGCAGTGCTTCTGCTTCCTCTCGCATCGCCACTAGCCAAGCCTGGTATTCGGGATGGTCCGGCAGATCGAGCCCGGTCAGTAAGGGTTGATCCAGAGCCCCGCGAACGTCAGCAAATTCCTGCCCCACCAACTCTTCATCGCGCTGCGCGCGCTCCTTCAAATTTGCATAATCACACTCTACCGCAACCGGTTCAAAGCGGATCCATTCCCTGTCGGCGACGATCCGTTCGGCCTCTGGATCGTTGAGCAATCGGCGCAGTTTCCAGATGGCCGACCTAAGCGCTCCCCGGGGGTCATCCGGCCCCTCCCAAAACAGGTCACACAGCCTTTCGCGATGCTGCGGCTTTCCTGTCAGCAACAGGAATGCCAGCATCGCCCGAGCTTTGCGCGACGCCGGTAACTTCACGGGTTGGCCGGCACGGCGCACAGATAGGCCGCCTAGCACGCCAATTTCCAAGTCAATCATCGTTACATTACTCACTAGCCCCGCGAGTCGTCTGGATTTCCATTGGCAGTTCGTGGTCATGGCCACCCCTGTGGCCGACGCATCTTTTAATCCCATTGATTGAAAAAACAACGCAAATGACATGCCCATGAACATGCTGCGTAACACGCAAGGGCATCAAAGGGATGCCGCTACTTGAAAGCATATTCAACCCCCCGATGAATAGAAGGAATCGATAATGTTATCCCCATCAAACATGGTTAGACGACGACGAAAACAAGGATCACTTGCTGGTTGCGCCGTTTTGGCAACGATGGCGCTCGTGACAGCCATTGTTGCTATGATGCCATCTGCCGCATCTGCAAAAAACTCTGAATATAACGTCGAATTGGTCCGCCACGATGATCTGGATCTGGCAAACCCAAAAGATGTCACCGAGCTTCACCGCAGGGTGAGTCGGGCAGCGAGGAATGTTTGTTCGCTGCCCGGCATTGCTGCCCTTGCTCGAAAAAGTAAGATGAACGACTGTTTCGATGATGCGCGGGCAGAAGCTCTACAGAATCTTGAGCAAAAGATTTCAATGTTGACCACGGAGACGCGGCCAAAAAACTAAGTTTACACTTATCACACGACCCGAAAACCGCTCGCGAGAAGAAACAACCTCAGTGTTTTTCTTGCCGACTGGGGCTGCACGAAAGTGCAGTCCCCATTTTTCAAAAGCAACCCAATTCTGCCCAGTTTTTCAAGGCAGCTCGTTCGAAAAGGCAATCAACATGATGGTACAATCGCTTACTTTGATAAATGATCCGGTACTCTCCAAAAGAGAGATCGAAATACTCGAATATGTCACTATGGGGCTATCCGCCAAGGAAGTGGCCCGACATATCAACATCTCCCCGCGCACCGTTGATCGGCATATAGAAAGTGCCAAACTGAAGCTGCGCGCGAGAAACCGAACCCACATGGTTGCTTGTGCGATCAAGGCAGGATTCTTGAAGATGAATGCGGCCGGAGTTCAAGGAATATTCAAGCTGAAATCCAGCAAATTGTGAGGCTCGTTCTTTGGCCAGAACATATAGCCCAAAACCATATCAAGAGAGCATTATCCGCCGATATGCCTCCCTGAGCGGCATCCACATTCCCCCTAATCCATCGCATTGCCAATATTGAGAGTTGATTTTCTTAACGAGAAAGCCGCTTCTTCATTTCAAGATTGATCGGAAAGGGGCAAAAAGCTTCATCCGGTCACATGTCTTCGGGAGAGGAATTTCAGGTGGCGAACATGCCGGCGGAAGAACACAAGATTGAGAGCGATCCCAATTTGGACGAGTTGCTCGAACGCGTTTCAGTTCGAAAGCCGGCGGATATTCGCAAAGCTGCCTATAATCTGCAAAATATAGCGGACAAGCGAGGGCTCAGAGTTGCTCTTTGCGCAGATATATCATCAGGGAAACCGATGACGGACGCTGACGGCAATTGTCTCAATTCGGATATTTTTGGTTGGGTAAAAAAAACTGAACTCTGGTGGAAAGACCCCCAATTTGCTTTGCATTGCGCCATACCCCGCGCCTGCCGGTATGAAAGTGAACCCTTTTGGTGCGATGAATATGGCTTTCACGGTCACGCGCCGAACAGCTTTTTAGATGAAATAGATCTGCAGAATTATTTTGCCAAACTGAAAGGCCGATATAATGCACTCATTGTTGTACCGGTGCATTTGCCCTTTGGGCAGGTGTCAGCGAATAGTTTTCCGGCCATAAATGCCAGTGCTGATAGTTTTTCCATTGAATTTGCCAAATATGGGAATTTGCTGGGGGCATTAACACGCCGGATTATTTCCGGTTACGTATCACTATCCCGAAAATCGAAACATATTCCTGCAGATTGTGGTTTGTCCAAGCGTGAAGCGGAATGTATCCGCTGGGCATCCATTGGAAAAACGGATGAGGAGATCGGGGAGATAATTTCTGTATGTCGATCAACGGTGCGTTATCATATCGGTCGGGCGGGTGAAAAGCTGGATTCAGTCAACAGAACGCAGACCGTTTTCAAAGCTACCCAATTGGGTTATCTGGGCAATAGCCATCATTAATTGATTGGCATGGCCGGGATTTACGATCACAGATAATTTCTGGCGAATTCAGATTGGCAAATCGATATCGCCTATCTCTCCATCGCTCTACGATGCCAATTCTGTAATATTAATACTCCACTTAGCATGATTCTAACAATAATATTTCTTCTGATGCTGATATCTTGACCTTTTGGCCAGTTGAGTAAGTCAGCGACCCGCGCCAGTCTCATTTTACAACAAAGCTGGGAAAACCAGCAGACAATGAAAGTCCGTCACAAAAGTGGTGGACAGGACTGGGAGAGAGTTATGAACTTACGCGCGCACCATGAAAAATCCGGGCTCATCACAAAATCTGTAAAAGGTGTTTTGATGGGAACCGCCGCCACCTTGGCTATTTCGACCTTCGCCACTCCGGCCTTCGCGCAGGACGCCGAAGAAGTGGATGAAAGTGTTATCATAACGGTTACAGCCCGGAAGCAGACAGAGTCACTGCAAGAAGTGCCGGTGACGGTTACAGCCATTGGCGGCGACACGCTTGATAGATATCAAATCAACGAAGTGGCCGATGTTGTGAGCCGCGTTCCTGCTCTCAACGTGCAAGTTGGTGGCTCCGGAGCTGGCGGTCAGATCAGTCTGCGCGGTGTTGGTACAACCAATATT
The DNA here is from genome assembly GCA_947489315.1 of uncultured Sphingomonadaceae bacterium. Lineage (GTDB taxonomy): Bacteria > Pseudomonadota > Alphaproteobacteria > Sphingomonadales > Sphingomonadaceae > Parasphingorhabdus. Next base: position 359,478 of record CANLCX010000003.1, on the reverse strand, counting down.
TCCGCTGCCTTTGACTCTGCCGTCGCGTTTGATTTTGATGGTGTACAAGTCAGCACGATGCGTTTGGTCCAAGCGTCCTTTTTTGATGTCGAACAAATTGATGTTTTGAAAGGTCCACAATCTCTATTCTTTGGTAAGAGTGCGACCGCAGGCGTATTCTCTGTTCGATCAGCCAATCCGACTCCCGATTGGGAAGTGGGCGTAAAAGTCTCTCAAGAATTTGAAGAAAACGGCACAACGATTGGCGGATATATATCAGGACCGATTAATGACAATCTTGGTATCCGGGTCGCGGGCCAATATCAGAATATCGAGAAATATGTCGAGCTGGAGGCGGGTACCCCGTCGGTATTTTTGAATACCGGCAAAGGTTTGGAGAACATTGTCGGCCGCGTGACTTTGCAATGGGATCCGGCAGATAATTTTTCTGCCAACCTAAAACTCAATTATAATCGCAACGAAGGCGACAGCCTGCTCGGGCATTCCGACATTGATTGCGGCGCCAATGGTGTCGCCGATCCGGTCTTTTTTGCACTTACCGGTACGTTCTTTGAATCAAACGCATCGTGCGATATTCAAGATGGTCTCTATCCGCACCCCGATGGCAATCCCGATTTGCTGGTGATTGCGCCAGGGACAACCGGCGCGGGTCGCTATGTTGGTCAATCTTATAATGAAACCAACACGTTCTTCGCTCGATTGGCGATGGACCTCGACATTTCCGACACGCTGACATTATCGACCGTAAGCGGCTATCTTGATCTCGAAAATGAACATATTGATCACTTCAGCTATGTGGGCGTTCGGACTGATGGTCTACCAGGCGGTGCTCCGGCCCCATTTTCTGATGCCTTGGAGCAATTCACCCAGGAAATAAGGTTGGCCAGTGATTTTGATGGCCGGTTCAACTTTATGGTTGGCGGTTTTTGGGAAAGTAGGAAACAGCCTTTAGAGACGTCCCAAAACGCGTTTCTCGGCACATTCCTCTTCCCAGATTCCCGCGGGATCACTTATGATTGGGTCGCACAGCGGGCGACGAAAAGTGAGGCACTGTCCTTCTTTGCCAGCGGGACCTTTGATATTACAGATCAATTGGAACTATCCGGTGGCGTGCGCTGGACGGATGAGCAGAAGACGCATAGATCGAACTTCCCGTTTGTTCACAATGCGCTATCATTCCTGAATCCGATCGTTGGCGGACTGGGACTGGTTGTTCCGGAAGGCTTTAATACCGGGCCGATCAAATTTTCCGACAGCAATATTTCGCCAGAAGTCACGTTGAAATATCAGGCTACGCCCGATCTCAATTTCTACGCGTCTTATAAGACCGGCTTTAAATCAGGGGGCATAGACAATAGCATCTTGCCGACCGCTTCGGTTCAGTTGGTCGTCCCCGGCTTTGCTGAAATGTTTCCCGCCCTTTTCCCGGATCCTGAAGCTGCGCGGGAAGCTGCACTTAGCTCGATTGTCTATGATTCTGAAACCGCCAAAGGTGGCGAAGTCGGTATGAAGGCCTTGTTGGCTGGCGGCGCATTGCGGGTGAACACGTCGGTCTATTATTTCGTATTTGACAATTTGCAGGTTCAGAATTTCGATGGGGCCAACACACGCTTCCTAACCGTCAATGCGGGTGAGCTTACCACCAAAGGCTTTGATGTCGATTGGTCCTGGCGGACGCCGCTAGAGGGACTAAACCTTTCTGGCGCCTTTGGTTACACCGATGCCAAATTTACCGATACGTTCCTTGCGGACGCTGGAGTTGATGGTGTGGGCGGAACCGCCGATGACATTGACATTGACGGTCGCCGCGCCGCTCGTGCGCCAAAATGGTCAGGCAATATTGCTTTCGATTGGTCCATCCCAATGGGCGATGCTCTGGAATTTGGTTTGAACGGTAATGCAGCTTACAGCGGTTCCTATTTTGCCGGTAATAATAATTTTGCTGATTTCGTCCAGGATGACTATGTGTCTCTCGACGCGTCCGCATCGATTGGTGATCCTGATGGAAAATGGAAATTGTCCCTCATTGGGGTAAATCTCACCGATGAAATCTGGGCCAATACAGTCGGCGACCGCCCGTTTCTTGACGCCGGAAATACCCTTGGCCGTGCAACAGGCGGTGGTGATGACCGTGTCGTCACCCAAAACCGCGGCCGCCAGGTGTTTATCGAAGCCGCCTTTAAGTTCTGATCGACTCTCCCGTTGATCAAATTTGACCGGAATGGCGCAGGTCATTCCGGTCTTTTTTTGTCTGAATTTTGTTATAGCGGGTCAGGGACCGGGTTTTATAGCCAGTCTTCGAAAGGAAAAAGCAATGTCTCCTTCAGTTCCTCAGCCCTCTGATCGTGGCATCACCCGCTGCTCGATCTAGTTTCTTGTCGGGAAAAACGCGATGAAGGGTCTTTGGATTATAGCTATCAGTCTCATTCCATCGATAATGTGCTTCCGGCGAAACGTCAGTCATATGGGTCGGCCCTTGCCGATCGAATGACTTGCCAACCAATCCAAATAGCCGGCCCTCTTTTGGGGGTAAATCGACCAGAGGATTGCTGTCGGTATATTTGCTGACATGGCTGTCATCGAACGAAAGACCGAAACGCTTTGCTTCTTCCATCATCCACAATAACGGTCCGTCCGAACATTGGCGCAATTCGCGCACGCCGCCGCCGATGCCACCATGATTGCCGGGGAACCAACGTTCTTGCAGCACTTCTTGATCATGGGGACTATCGGATTGCTGCATCGACGTTACATCAAAAACCCGGCGATGTTCATCAATGGCGACCGCGTGACGCGCGTTCTTGATGTGCGAACCAATTTGCGTGTCATGAAATTCATATTTGCGGTCAAACCAGTTATCCACGGGTATGATGGGAATGGTGTCGGGAATGCCCAATGCGCCAACAGTATCCCAGCATCCCAGAAAGCAAATCTGGGGCGGCGTGTGGTCCTCCAAGATTGAGTTGGAATTGCGAAATGTAATGCATTCATCATGGTCAGGCAGGATATCGCGATCGCGATAGAGTTCCATGGCCCGCGGTATCGCAGCACACTATCAGTCTTTTCATGTGAAAAATCTCCGCGCCAACCTGTGGTCAAACGCATTCGGTTTTAAAAAGATCGCCTTGTTCCCCAGCACAGCCTGGGATGACGGATGTTGTGGAATAAAAAAACGCCGCGAACTCCCTCTCCAGTTCACGGCGCTTTCAGTTATCGGCCGGATTGGCAGCCGATCAATTCGGCCTTAATTTCCCAGGGCGCCGATGCCAGCTTGACCGGCAATATCATCAAGCGCGCTGCCGATCCGGTCCATCATCAGGCCATTATTGAAATTCTCATAGCCGGAAAGGGTCAGCGTTGCGTCCACTTCCTGAACGGCTTCAAAGCCGTTGGCCGTGTTGATCAGCATGTTCTGGATACCATTGGCGGTCTCATGAACAATCGCGGTTTGCCCGTTGTTGAGCAGATAGACGGGTGTGTCGCCCACTTTCATCCGGATGTTACCATTGGACAGGACGCCATTTTCAAGGGTCGAGACATCGACGGGACTTAGACCCGCAGCGGCCGTCTGGGTGGTATGCGCGCCCTCGTCGCTCAAGCTCATCACGGTTTGCAGCAGCAGCTCACCATTGACGTAAGTGCGGATATCGGCACCAAAATTGACACCCAATCCGTTGACCACAAACCCACCGCGCAACTTGTCCAGATCTTCGTCCGGAACAAGTGCGGGCAGACCAACCGCCGCCACGGGGTCAGCTTTGGCGGTTTGGGGCATAAGCATCGCGGTGAAGAGCGCGATGCAGGCGACCGTAGCGGAATGTCTTTGTTTGTAGTTCATGACTTTTCTCTCATCTGACGGTACCAACCTGCACGTCGAGCAGGATCTCTGGCGAGAGCTGGTACAAGGGGGGAAGGTGGTTGGTTAAATCGCCAATTGCGGCAGTCGCGGACACTTGATCCATGGGCGCGGTGGACCAGCGATTCCAGTCGCCGGAAAGATTATATTTAGGCCGGCTTTTTATCGGGCCATCGACAATTGCCAGCGCAACGCCATTCCAATATTTCGCAAAATCCTCAGTAGAATATTTGTTAATGCCAAGCACGGAATCTCCCACTAACACTTGGTCATCTGTCTGACCCTTGACCACGACGAAATGTTTAAAGCCGTCGAGGTCGAGCAGCACGATCACCGGCCGTTTGACCTGGGAAAGTTGATCCGGCGTCAGCTTAAAACCCTCGGCGCGGTAGCCAATGGATTTCAGATAATTGCGCATGTCGAGCATCGAAAAGCCGACTTTTTTAATCGCCTCTTTATCACCGAGATCCCACATTGCCTTAAACGGCGTGCGTTCGTTAGTGGGCCGGTCATAATGATAGGTCAGCAGGGTCGCCACCGCTGCAGAGCCGCAGCTAAAATCATAGCGCTGGCGAATGACCGAACGGAAGGGGATATCCCACCAAGTCATCACGCCGACATAATAGTCCCCGCCAATTGATTCCCGCCCCAAGCGGACTTCGGCTTGGGCCACGGAACCACAAAACAGGGCGGCACCGGTCAGGGCCAGCAGTCCGCCCTTCAAGAAAGTTTTCAAGCCGCTCTTGAAGGGCGGAAAGGCTGGGAATAGGCCATATTTGATGGGGGGAGTGAGGGTCATGGCCTATACCTTACCTAGTCGGTAATATTGATCGTCACGCCCAGGCCTGCCTGGAGCGCCGACTGTGCGCCGGTGTTGATCACAATATTACCCAAACCGTTAAAGCTGGACAGGGAATTGTCCGACAAGTTGACATCGCCAGCGGTATAATCGCCGCCGATCGTGTTGCCGGTATTTTCCGAGGAAAAGGTCTGTTCGTTGATCGCGATCTGTGTACCGCCGCGCAATTCATCGAGTTCATCCATCGACATGAGCGGAGATGCAGATTGCTGCGCGGAAGTTGCGGGTGCCTGGGACGCAGCGCCTTGATCCGCCACCTGCGCACTCGCATGGGATGCGGTCATGGCAAGGGGGGCTATCGTAAGAAGCCAAAAATAGTTTTTCATCGTCTTTACTCCCGGTTGGGGATCGGATTTGGGGGATGGAGGGGCCGGCTCCATCGGCTGAAACCGGCCCGCCCTTCATCAAGTCAACGAGGGACGATTAATCGCCGCCGCCGCCAGCGCCGTCAGCTGCTGCTGCAGCGCCATCACCGAAGTTAATCGTGCCTTGTGCTGCAACGTTGGTTGCAGACTGAGCGTTGGAGTAAACGCCAGTGTTCATTGACTGGTTCACGATACCAGCGAAGGCTGAAAAAGCGTTTCCACGGTTATAGGCGTTACCGCTGTTATAGCCTACAGGTGCAGGTGAACCATCTTCACCATCAAGATCGACAATTTCGTCGAAATTTTGGGCGGCGTTGGTTGCTGTGAGCGTTTGCGTAGCAATAACAAGATCGTTGTTGTTGTTGTTGTTGCTGTTGATGTCGTCCAGCGTGTTGTTTGTGCTGGCATCTGCTGCCAGATATACATCAAGCAAATCATTGACCACGATTGTGTCGCTGTTGTTGCCAGCAGCGCCTGTCGTGTCATTGTCGTTGTCTTGATTTTGCTGAGCCATGGCAGGGGCGCCAACGGCCAAAGCAACTACTGCAGCTGATGCCGCCATTAGTTTCATCGTTTTCATCGTTATTCTCCTTAGGGTCTAAGGCATCTTCTCTTTCCCTGTCGAAACAAGGAAGGGGGTTAAGAGGCCCTGTTATGTGCCGCTTCATGCGACATCCCTTTGATATGACGATTCGCTGATCCGCTTGTTGCGATTTGGCAATTGGTTAAAGATTATTTAATTTTTGGCGCAAATTAGGCCGTTTTTGTCAAACAATAGTCTATTTTTTCTTGCAAATCTTAGACCGTGGGTCACCAAAACATGTCGGGCGGCGAGTCATTCGCCGCCCGAATAGGGTCATTGAGATTTCGGGCGCTCCGGCTCGCCAGGGGCAGTGCGCTTAAAAGCCGATCCGCAGCGACAAACGCACACCCAGTGAAACTTCATCCTGCAACTGTTCCTCAGCACTGACTTCACCCGCGAAGAGCAGATTGCCGGTACCGCTCACCAGCCGCAATCCGGCAAGCCAGCCGTCGGTGCGAGTATCGGGAGACAATGTGAATGCGTCACCATCTTCAAATTTCGCAACGGTGTTGCCAATTTCGCCGCCGATAATCTGGCGATAACCGCCCTCAACCTCGGCACGGAACCAGACACCATCGGAATCGGTGTCGCCAAAGTTCAGGGCCGCCGCCAATGTGGTGTTCAGCGCCAGCTCGTCGCTATCGCGATCCTCGACAATCAGGTTAAACGCATCGCCGCCTTCGGTTTCGGTATAGCCTTCTTCTGAAAGATTATAATAATCGACCGATACCGAAGGACGCAGGGAGACGCGGCCAATATCCAGTTCATAGGCAAGGCCACCAGCGAGGCTGTAAAGATCACCGGACCAGTCCGCGACCGCAAAGCGCCTTTCCGTTTCTTCATCATCCCCGACTTTCGATTCAAACCGGCGCTGTGAATCAAATTCGATCTTGGCATAGGAGCCGCGGGCAAAAGCGCGCAAGCCGCCCCACCGCGCCCGCCAATAAGCGGCAAATTCATATTGATCGCTGTCCACTTCATTAGCCGCATCGTCATCGCTGTCATTGCTGTTGAGATAGCCCACCGATATGCCGAAATTGCCGATGGCGCCGGTTTCCACCTCGATACCCGCCGTCGTGCCAAGGCCGGTAATATCATAGCTGTCGGTCTGACCACGGTCTTTGGACAAGTCCCACACCGTTTGCTGCAGCCAGAAGCCCCAGCCGCCCTGATCGCTATAAGGTGCAACCGGATCGGTCAGGAAACGCGCGGTCGAGCGTGACCCCTGGCTAACCGTTGCAAATACGCCGCCCGCATGGTCTGGCAGCATCTGCTGAATTGTTTCGTCAAATGTCTCTGCCGTTGTAGCGCCCAGAAAACCGGAAGCCACGGCCGCGTCATTGTCGAGCACGTTGAATATCGCATCATAGGCGCTGGTTTGCGACCGCGTGAGGTTCATCTCGGCGGCGGTCTTGCGCTCAATCTCGACCCAGACCTCTCCCGCGTCATCATCGCCCGACACGCTGCTCTTGAACATATAGGCGCTCACTACGCCGTCCGAGGCCAGATTATCGCTGCCGATCAGGGTGGTCGCATCGACAATCTGATAGCGTCCTTCAGACTCGCTGACGCTGACCAATTGGATTTCCAGATTCGTTCCCTCGCCAAACTCCGCGGTATCCGCGACCTTTAACTGCGTGAAATCTCCCGACCGGCCGTCAATGGTGACGCCGATGGTGCTGTCGTCCCCGGTAACAATGGATGCGATATCCACTGTCGCCGTGTCGGTCAGCAGCATCGCACTGTCGTCAATGACGATGGCTGTGCCTGCCGCTCCGGCTAGCGTTCCGATAAATTGCGCACCATTATTCAATGCAAACGCGTCCGCGCCGCCGCCAAAATCCAGTCGACCTGCTACCAAGCCCTCTGAAATATCGACAGTATCATCACCAGAGCCGAGCAGGATGTCGCCGATAATTGCAGGTGCGGCAGCATCCTCCTCGCGAAATTGAATGATATCGGTGCCGGAGCCATTTTCAGAAAGGTCAATAGCTATGGCCTTGCCCGCACCGCCATTTTCGCTGAACGCCTGAATGGTGCCGCTATTCTCTATATAGTTCAGCGTGCCAGAGCGATCGATAATCGCACCGGCTGTTCCGTCTTCCGCCGCAGCGGCGCTAATCGTCCGGCTATTATAAAGGGAATCGAGCGAACCGCCTTCATCCACCAAAATGGCATAGACGGCCGAATCGGCTGCCTCACCGCCGCGCGCGCTTATCTCGCCTGTATTGGTGATGGTGGGTACCGTGGCTCTGTCACCAATGCGGATGGCGGTGGCATCATCATCAAAGGATTGGGCATTGACCGTACCATTGACCAGAATGCCGCCGATAATTTCCGTCGCGCCGCCCAAGCCGCCAATCAACAAGCCATTGCCAGCAACGCCGTCGTAAACCCCACTGCCGCGGATGGATCCGTTAATCACGATGCCATTGCCGTCGGCCGCGTCGCCAGCGACAGCACCGATGGTTACCGCATCACTGGTCGAACCAATCTGAACGGCCGGGGCTTCGCCAAAGGATGTGACAGAAGCACTGCCTTCCTCGTCATCATCAATTCCGTCACCATCTTCATCATCCTCATCGGGATCATTATTGACCGGTCGGATATCGAATAATATGCCGCCGGCAATATCATCCGATATCGCGAGAGCAGGGCCGCCCTGCAGCAAGTCATCGGCATCCAGATTGGAAACATCGGCCGGCCGTGTTGTGCTGCGATAACCGCTTGCCGTAATCTCGCTCTGGATCAACAATGCGCCATCAACCGGGCCCGTGACCGTCACACCAACCGCACCATCGCCGCGTACCGTGACCGAACCGCGTACCGCTACGTCCCCGGACACAGCGCCAGTGCGGATGCCGACGCTGTCATCACCAGTGACTGTGATGCGGCCGCTTTGATTGAACGATCCGGTGAGCGGGCCTTCCAGCGATATCCCGGCACTGTCATTGCCTTCGATGGTGATCGTACCGCTATTGACGACCGCGCCAGTAAACGCACCAAGCGTGCGGATACCAAAGCGATCTTGACCGGTCGCAAACTGGCCATCCAGGTCGCCATCTTCGTCCGCATCCTCGGGTGTATAATCCTCATCCATGATGATCGAGCCGCTGTTGGTAATCGTGCCCGAGCGGCCTGCTTCTGCGACAATCCCGCTGGCGCCGTTGGCGTCAGTAATCTGGATCGTGCCCTGATTGGTGACATCATGATCGCTGTTAATCGTTACCGCCGTGCCGGTCGTCGGCCTGATCGAGCCCTGATTTGTGATCCGGATATCATCATTATCCGTGCCGGTCGCTATCGGTGTTGTGCGCGCGGTGCTGATCTCCGTATCGGCATGGACAGGGCCTGCCGCGATTAACATTATGGGGGTGAGACTGGTGCAGGCGAGTAATAAACGCATGGGGGGTGGGTCCTTGTCTGAAAATCTTGCTTTGGATATTCGACAAGACGTCACCGACAGGGATGAACAGTAATAGGCCGTGGGAATTTGCCCGCGATCTTCCACTAACATACTATAATGGTTGATTTTTATTCAGTTACGGTTTGAGCCGCCTAAAATTTAGCGTCAAAGCCAATTCTGATGGTGCGCGGACGCAGCGGGGTTATCTGATCCCCAAAGGGCAGTGTGAAAGGCGACCCCAAGGCGAAGCGATTGCCGGTCGCATTGAAAATATTCGACGCCTCCAACCAGATCGACCGCGAACCGAGATCAAGGCTTGCCGACAGACCGGTATCGAAAAAATCACCCTGTTTGACGCCCAGTATCTGACCAATACCGAGCCGGGATTCTCCGGTATAACGCGCCCAACCGGCAAGCGAGAGAGCCGCGTCTTCGGACAGGGCGGCGGAGTAGCTCACCCCCAGTCGTCCCGAAAAATCGGCGACATTGGGCAGGTTATCGCTGTTGGCGATAACCGCTCCTTCGGGAACGTCGCTAACAAATTCATCCGCTGAATTACCGATAAAAATTGTTTCCGCTGGCTGCGTCAGGCTGCTGTCGGCCCAGATCGCGCTGGCTTCGATCGATAATCCGCGCAGCGGCCGCCAGTTCATCGACGCATCGACCGTCCATATGCGACCATTGCCGATATTTTGCGTGCCCGGCAGTCCATCATTGCCGATCAGGTCGGCCTGGATATCGTTCCAATTGGTATGCGCCACAGTAATACCGGCATCAAAACCGGTTTCGCCGCCGCTGCTGTAAACCAACCCCGCTTCTATCGCGGCCACCTGATCTTTTCGGAAATATTCCACAACATCGTCGCGGACCGCGATACCGCCAGCGCGAAACCCTTCCTGATAACGTACATGGCCGGTCAGGCCATCGGCAAACCGGTACTGCGCCCCTATCGAGGGTAGAAATGCTGTCTGGGTTCTTTTCGGATTCACTGCTTCTGCAAGTCTGAAAAAGGTTGGTTGATCGAGCGTCTTGCCTTTGAGCCAGACATGGCTGAACCGGCCACCAGCATTGACCATCAAGCGGTTTGACAGCGGCCAGCTAATCTCGCCAAAGGCGGTCGCCTCGCTCACTTCATTCTCGATACCGGCGATGCCGTTGGTGAACAGATCATTCTCGATCATGCGCCTGATCCGATAGCGATTATTGATCAGACTAGTGCCGACGAACCAGCTACCGCCATTATCCAGCGACTGGGACAGCCGCGTTTCCGATGTGAACAGACGAATCTCGCCACGCTGATGGAAAAGGCCGGGCTGTTCGGGAAACCAGGGTTCAAAAGCAGGCAGCGTCAAATCAAATATCTCGGAAACTTTCTGGTCGACAAGACTGACCGCTGTCATCAGCTCCATATCGCCCCACTGTTTGCGGACCACCAGTTGTCCCAAAGCAAAGCGATTGCGAAAAGGCTGCGCAAAAGGCACCGCACGATCAAGCTTGTCTCCGGCACGGTCGGCATATTGGCCATCGCGCCCCTCAATTTCCTGGGCCGCCGCCATCACCTCAACCGACCATCCCGCACCGGGATCAGCACGCAGCATGAACCGGCCGCCAATCGTATCGATCTGGTTGACATCTTTCAGGTCGCGCCGCCGGTCATCAATATAGCCGCCCTGTCGGCCGCCATAGACCGACGCCCGAATGCCCATGGTCCCGGCCACTAACGGCAGATTGAGCGTCGCATTGGCGTCCGCCGACGGATCGCCATCTTGAGTCGCTGCTAGCGCAATTGACGTTTTCCCGCTCAGTTCGTCAAGCTGCACAGCATTGGGGACAAGACGAATAACACCACCCAAAGTCCCTGCCCCAAAGCGCGTGCCTTGCGGTCCCTGATAGACTTCGATGGAACCGAGATCGATGAGCCGCAAATCCGGGTCCGGTGCATTATAGTTCAGCCGTGCTTCGCCAAGATATTGGCCCGACACCGCTTGATTGGGGCCGTTAAAACTGGAATCCGCAATACCGCGGATAAACAAGCGGTTGCGGCCAGGACCCAATTGAGTCGAGCTAAGACTGGGTAGCGTCTCTATCAGCGCGTCGGTCCCGCGAATCTCTACCGATGGCCCGACCTCATCGAGCGACACCGTCAACCGATTGCCCGTCGCATCCGTTTTTATGATGTCGCGCATCAGCCGGCCGGTAACAACAATATCTGGATTAACGACCGGCGGCAGCACCGGTTTGGCGGCAGCATATTTTCGCCCCCGCACGGTTCGCTTGGGCCGTTTGGGCACCTGCACAATCCGCCAGTGACGGTCATCCACGCGTTGTGGTTTTGCACCGCTACCGGCCAGCAACCGGGTCAATGCCTGGTGAGAGGTCATTCGCCCCTTGATGCGCGGCACACGTTTTGCGCCCATATGCGGATCGGCCAGGCCGATACTGATACCCGCCTGTTCCCCAAGCGCAAAAATCGCAGAGTCTAGACGACCTGCGGCAATATCCACTTCAATCTGATTTTGGGCATGAGCAGGAGCTGCAATCGCAACACTCAGAACAGCGGCCACTAAACTGCTATGGTACCGCATCATCCCCGATCAAAATCCAACCCTTTCCTTGTTTTCTTGCCTGCACCCCAAGAACGGCTGCAATAGGCTCGATATTTTGCTGATCATCGTTGTTCAACTGGATCACGCCGCTAAACGGCCGCGCTGCGACATCCGGGGACGCCACGATATTGATCCCCAAATTCCGGTTCAGCGCCTGCGCAACCTCACCCAGCGTTTCGCCGGCGAAGCTGAGCCGTCCAGTGCGCCAGGAACCGACCTGTTCGATGGTAATGGTCGAGACAGTCACGCGGTTTTCCGAGGCCGGCCGATAGAGGCGCTTGCCAGCTGGCAAGCTCACATTCTCTCGATCCGGATTATAGATGACCAAACCCTCAGAAACCGAAACATCAAGGGCTGCAGTGCTGCGTATGACATTAAACTCGGTGCCGGCATCGACAAGGCGAACGTCGCCTGTATCCACTATAAACGGGTCTTCAATATCATGGACAACCGTGAATAATGCCTCACCACGTTCCAGACGCGCATAGCGTGGCTTTTTATGATCCAGGGCAATTTTCGTATTGCCGTTCAAGGCAATTTTACTACCATCAGGCAAGGCAACAATTTCCCGTTGGCCGGGCCCTGTCATGATATCATAAGGCTGCGGCATCTGAGTCCAGACACCAGCGCTGACGGCAAATACCAGCGACGCCGCTATCGCTCCGAACATGACGCGCCGACGATTGGTCTGCGCGCCGGGCATGATAAATTCATCATTGGCAGGCACCGGAAGGAGAGTTTCGCTTTCGTCTTCCTGTTCGATAGTTGTCGTTAGGTCGACATATTGGTCTTCCGCACCAAGCACATTTTCATAGGCCAGGTTATGCTGCGGGTCGGCCTCTAACCACAGGGTAAACTCTTCCCAATCAGCGAAATCAATCGCGCGGATTCTGATTGCCCAGGCAACAGCCTGATCTTGGATATTATCGTGTTTTTCAGCCATCATATATGTCCTGTGACATAGACGTTGCCAATGCACCGATCCCGCATTGCATCCCGTTCATCATCACGTATCTTCCCCATCTTGCCACTCCACCAGCGCCCGATAGGCTTTCTGCAAATCTTTCTCGACGGCGCTCAGGCTGATCCCTATTTCCTCGGCAATCTGGCGCTGGCCGATGCCGTCAATGCGGAATCGGCGAAAAACCCGGAACACCCGCGGCCCCTCTTGGCCAAGCCTCTCCTCGACCGCAGCAAGCTGCTGGTTTGCGATCAGCGCACGATCAGGAAGTGGCAGATCAGATGCTTCACCGGTACCTCTGCTGATATCGCTCCATTCATTATCCCGCTGCCGCGCGCGCTCATCCTTGCGATAACGGTCATGCATGGCGTTATTGGCGGCGCGGTAAAGATAAGGCAGCGGGCTGGCGATATTGCTGTCGTCCACATCGGACAGCTTCAGCCACAGATCCTGCAAAATATCTTCCGCATTGTCGCCAGCGCCGCGCGCGCTCAAGAAACGCAAGAGGGCATCGCGATGCGCGAGGAAAACGGCCTGAAGTTTCTGATGCTTCATAATCTGAAGAATCTCTGCGTTCGGGGGAGGGCGGGCTTTAATGAATGGATGGATTTCATTCTGCAAGCCCCGATAAATGCGAATCTTGATGCCGATATAACGTATTTTGCAACTGTGTCATCGTGTAAATTTACACATGGATACATAGTGTTTGGTTTGTTTTGAAAAAAAGTTCAAAAAAGTTTGCGGGTTTCGCAAAGCGATGACGTCTCAAATATCGGACCCATCCCGAACCCTGCGGGTCCAATTTTTCCGAATCTTTCCCCGAAGATCGGAACCCCCGGGGGAAGGTTGCATTTGATCTTCCTCCGGGTCTTTTCGGATATTCGAATTTCAGGAGCAAGCACATTGAAACATATGGGATTATTAATGCTGCCATTCATGCTTGCGGGTTGTGCATCATCGACGTCTGGCGAGAATTTTGCGGGTAACCGCGAGATGATCTTTGTTCCTCCTATCGATATATATGAAACGACAAATTGCATTTCTCTCAATCAGGTGCGCTCTACGAAAGTTATTGATCGTGTCGGTATTGCTTATGAAATGCCCAACCGAAAAGTCTGGCTAAATAGGCCCACATGGGGGGCTTCCGCCCTCAATGACGATTTGGTCATGGTCACGCAAAGCGGCGGCAACAGGCTCTGTTCGGGAGACATCGTCCGCTTTCTCGATAGCTCGCCCGTGGGGTATCGCGGTTCCATCGCGCTGGGACCATTTATTAGCTATTCTGACAACCAATAAGCGCCTATCTTTGCGGAATCATGATTTCGCTCCATAACAATGACATAGCCTTGCATATCGACCCCCAACGCGGGGGCGGAATATTGCGATTTGACTGGCGCGGGAAAAACATGTTTCTGCCGGCTCGGAACAAGAACGGCGGCCCATTGGAGTTAGCGAATTTTGTGCTGGTTCCGTTTTCCAACCGGATCGCAGAGGGCAGTTTTGAGTTCGCCGATCAATCCATAAACGTGCCGCCCACTTATGCACCGGCATCATCACGCCATGCTATACACGGGCATGGTTGGACGGCTGCATGGGACGTTGTCGCTAAAACGGATGAAACGTTACATCTGCACTATCACCATGCTGCCGATAGTTGGCCGTGGGATTATCTCAGCGAACAGAAAATGACTCTGACTGCGGACGGCTATGTTCATCACCTGTCGATTACAAACCAAAGCCCCACCGACATGCCAGCGGGGCTGGGTTTCCATCCCTATTTCCCGCGCGAAGGCGCTCAATTGCGAACCATATTTGACGGTTTATGGGATGTGACAGATGACGGATTGCCGATAGAATGGATCGCTAAAACCGGGCCCTATGACCTCTCAGCAGACGATCCTGCTGACACGATATTTACCGGCCGAAAAACCGCTCATCATATCGACTGGCCTGGCTACCGATTGACCATGACACCCGATGCGGACCTACCCGAAACGCATATTTATGCCCCGACCGGAGAGGATTATTTCTGCGTGGAACCCGTCAGCCATATGACTGATGCGATTAATCGGGATGGGCTCAATATCTTGGCGCCGGGCGAAAGCTGGTCAACGCAAATTATATTTGCGGTAACGCCAAAAAATCAATTGGGCTGAATAGCCGAAGCCGTTCGCGCCAATTGTTTGACCTGATCGAAATCACGCGTCCCTTTTGGCACAATCCAGCTGCCACCGACGCAAAGCACCGCATCCAAAGCCAGCCAATTGCCCGCCGTCTGCGGATTAATGCCGCCGGTTGGACAAAAGAGGCAGTCCTTAAAGGGTCCGGCGATCGCCTTTAAGGCCGCAACTCCGCCAGAGGCTTCGGCAGGGAAAAATTTGAAATGACAGAGCCCCATATCCATGCCGCGCATAATATCGCTGGCGCTAGAAATGCCGGGGAGCAGAGGCACATCATGTTTAAGCGCAGATTCGACCAATCCTTCTGTCAGCCCGGGCGACACGATAAATTCAGAACCGGCATCCATTGCCGACGTCAGATGCGCATCATTTAATACTGTCCCTGCACCGACAATCGCGCCTTCAACCTTTTTCATCTCCGCAATGGCTTCGAGTGCGCAATCGGTCCGCAATGTGACTTCCAATATCGGTAGACCGCCAGCAACCAAAGCCTCTGCAATCGGACGTGCACTGGCAATATCATCGATCACCAGCACCGGAATTACCGGTGCAGTGCGCATGAGTTTCTCGATCGGTTTCAAACGTCATGCTCCTGCAAAAAGGCAGAAGCCGCGCCAAAAAGGCCCGGTTGCGGATGGTTCAGCAGCTTAACAGGAATATTCTGCATGACCGTTTCAAAGCGGCCCTTGGCGACAAAGCGCTGGCAGAAACCGGATTTAGGAAGAATATCAGCGATCCGCGCGCCCACTCCCCCGCCGATCACCACCGCTTTTGCGCCCTGTGCTAAAGCCAAGTCGCCGGTAACCGAGCCAAGGCTGAGACAGAAGCGATCCAGCGCTGCCGCTGCCAGACTGTCTTCGCCAGCCAGCGCCAACTCCCATAATTCCCGGTCGCTCATGGGTGCAGCTGATCGTCCCTCAAGACTGGCCAGTACCTCATGGATAGCGACCAGCCCGGGACCAGATACAATCCGCTCGACCGAAACGCGCCGGTGGCGTTTCCGCAAAACCTGCAGAATCTTGTCTTCGATGCTGTCGAGTGGTGCAAAATCAATATGGCCACCTTCGGCTTCGATGACATGATAATCGTCTTTGGTGCGCAACAACTGTACTGTTCCCAAGCCAGTACCCGGACCGAAAATCGAAATCGGCCCAGCGGCCGGTAACGATATATCCGGGCCACAGCAATGCACGAGATGATCTCCGTTCAAATGAGCTATGGCATGCGCGACCGCACCGAAATCATTGATCAATGTGTAGCGGTCGAGTCCCAATTTGTCAGTTATCGCGTGGGGCCGGACAATCCATGGATTGTTGGGCAAACGCAGCAGCGACCCACCCACGGGACCAGCGACCGCAATAGCGCCATCCTTCGGCAGCGCACGGCCAATCTGCTCCGCATAAGCTTCCCAAGCAGTTTGCAAGCTCGCATGATCGGCGCTTTTCATCACGACTTGATCGGTCAATTCCTGCACATGATGGCCATCCACCTGAGCAATGGCAAAGCGGGCATGGGTACCGCCAATATCTGCTGTCACAATTTCCTGAGTCAAACTTAAAGCCCCGCCTGATTGAGCATGGCCGAGGCGCCTGCTTCTGCATTGTCCGATAGGTTACGCATGAGCGCAAATAGCTCCCGTCCTGTGCCTGCTGTTTCCAAGGGCGTCGCAGCCAGGGCCCGCTGCTGCCATTCGGTTTCATCAACCAGCGCCGTCAATTCCCCTGTCTTGGCGCAAATCCGGACGATATCGCCATCCTGCAATTTCGCTAACGGACCGCCGTCTTTTGCCTCTGGCCAGCAATGAATCGCTGCGGGAACCTTACCGCTCGCGCCCGACATCCGCCCGTCGGTCAGCAAAGCGACTTGATAACCGCGATCCTGCAGCACGCCCATGGGCGGGGTCAGCTTGTGCAGCTCTGGCATGCCATTGGCGCGCGGTCCCTGAAAACGAACTACAATGATCACATCGCGATCCAGCTCTCCAGCATCAAAGGCGGTCTTTATATCATTTTGATCCGCAAAGACCCGCACCGGCGCTTCAATCGTCAACCGGCTCGGGTCGACGGCGCTGGTCTTAATCGCCGCGCGTCCCAAATTACCGGTCAGCAACCGCATGCCACCATCCGGTGAGAAGGGGTCGGACACCGGACGAAGAATTTCATCGTCGCGGCTTGTTGCTGGCGCGGCGCTCCAGCTCAGCTTGTCGTCGTCCAACACCGCCTCTTTGGCATAATCATCCATGCTCTCGCCGGCGACGGTCATGATATCATCATGCAAAAGTCCGGCATCAAGAAGCTCGCGGATAACGAAAGCCATACCGCCCGCTGCGTGGAAATGGTTCACATCAGCCGAGCCATTAGGATAAATGCGCGTGACCAGCGGAACAACTGCTGACAGCGCATCAAAATCTTCCCAGTCGATCATGATTCCTGCTGCCCTTGCGATGGCGGGTAAGTGGATCAGATGGTTGGTCGACCCGCCGGTGGCCAAAAGCCCGACAGCCGCATTCACAATCGCCTTTTCATCGATACAGCGACCGAGAGGGCGATAATCCTCGCTCGCTTTACCAATGGCGGAAAGCTGATGCACGGCCGCACGAGTCAACTCTTGCCGCAGCTTGGTGCCCGGATTGACAAAGGCCGCGCCGGGAACATGCAGTCCCATCATTTCCATCATCATCTGATTGGAGTTGGCTGTGCCATAAAAGGTGCAGGTGCCAGCGCCATGATAGCTCGCCGCTTCCGCTCCCAGCAGCTCGTCCTTGGTCGCCTTGCCCTCGGCATATAGCTGGCGCACGCGCTGCTTTTCCTTGTTCGCCAACCCTGATGGCATCGGACCAGCGGGTACCAATATCGTCGGCAAATGCCCAAAGCGAAGCGCGCCGATGAGCAAGCCGGGCACGATCTTGTCACAGATGCCAAGCAGCAATGTGCCTTCAAACATCCCATGACTAAGCCCGATGGCCGCACCCATTGCGATATTATCGCGGCTTAAAAGGCTGAGCTCCATGCCCAATTGCCCTTGGGTAACGCCATCACACATCGCCGGAACACCGCCGGCCACCTGTGCTGTCGCGCCAGCCTCACGGGCAAAAATCTTGATCTGTTCGGGATAGCGGCCATAGGGCTGATGCGCCGACAGCATGTCATTATAGGCCGTGACAATCCCGATATTCATCGCTGCACCGGATCGGATCGCTGGCTTGTCATCGCCGCTGGCGGCAAAGCCATGGGCGAGATTGCCGCAGGACAGATTAGGCCGGTGAACGCCCTTGTCGCCTTCGCGATCGATCAGGTCGAGATAGGCTGCGCGCGATGCCTTGCTGCGCTCGATAATGCGGCTGGTTACCGCGTCCAGAATGGGGTGCAGGCTTATGACTCGCTCCAGAAAATTGTTATCGGGCAGGAAGCGGCCTTGATCAGCTTTGCAATCGGCAAATCATGCTCTTCCTTAATTGCCTGTTCCAATATAGTTTTCTTATCGGCTCCGCGCACGACAATAATCAATTCATCCGTATCGATCAGCGCTGCCATGTTGAGGCTGAGCCGCTCAAAGGGGGCTTCCGGCGGCAAGGGATCCGGTACGGTGCGGATGACCAACGGGCTATTACCACCATCCTGCACCGGCGCTTTCATGGTCGGAAATAACGACGCAATATGCCCATCGGTGCCCATTCCGATCCAGACCAAATCCGCTCGCGGTGGAGCGATGCCATCGCTTAGGTCGATCAGCGCAACCTCTTTGTCCGCAAAGGCTGTGGTCAACTTACCAAAATTACTGGCCTCATGATCTTTGGCGACAATCCGGTCGTCGGTCAGCATCAGGGACAGGTCACTCCACGGCAAGTCCAGTGTCGACAAGCTATCGAATATCGCCAGCGGCGTATTGCCGCCCGGAACAGCCAATAGCCGCGCATCTTTTTGTGTGATCGCGTCTGCAATATGCGCAGCGACAGCTTCAGCATCGGCACGACTTGCCCATGTGACATGTCTTGATGAGGCGACTTCATTCATGCCAGCTCACTCCATCCCGCTCGGTCAAAGCAATGGCTGAGGACGGCCCCCAGCTGCCGGCACCATAGCTTTTGGGAACCATCGCATGATCGCTCCAAATCTGGCGGATGGCATCGACCCAGGACCATTGCGCCTCAACCTCATCGCGGCGAACAAACAAGGTTTGATCGCCCTCGATCAGGTCAAGCAACAATCGTTCATAAGCAATGCGTCGCCGTGCGCTGGCAAAGGCTTGCGTCAGCGACAGATCGAGCGGCACTTCGCGCAGAGTAATACCATCGCGATCGAGGCCCGGTTCCTTGGCCATGACTTGCAAGCGGACATATTCCTCTGGCTGCAAGCGAATGACCAGCCGGTTGGCAATCGGTTTTCCAGAGCGCTCCCCGAAAATGCTATGCGGCACATCCTTGAACTGGATCACCACTTCACTGCGGCGCTCGGCAAGACGCTTGCCGGTGCGCAGGTAAAACGGCACACCCTGCCAGCGCCAATTATCGACATGAGCTTTGAGCGCGACAAAGGTTTCGGTTTTCGAGTGGTCGCCCAAATCGCTCTTATACCCATCGACTGCCGTGCCATTGACGGCTCCGGCATCATATTGCCCGGTCACCACTTCCGACGGATCAAGCTTGCGCAGCGACCGCAGCACTTTCACTTTCTCGTCGCGAATGGCGGTGGCATCATAGTTGGCCGGCGGTTCCATCGCGGTAATCGCCAACAGCTGGAGCATGTGATTTTGCACCATGTCCCGCAGCGCACCGGTATCATTGTAAAACCCATGCCGGCCTTCGAGACCGACAACTTCGGATACCGTGATCTGAACATGATCAATCCCGCCCGCATTCCACAGCGGCTCGAACATCATATTGGCGAAACGCAACGCCAATATATTCTGCACGGTTTCCTTGCCAAGATAATGATCGATCCGGAAAATCCGATCTTCGGGAAAGGCCGCCACTACGGCATCGTTAATCTCGGTGGAGGAGGCGAAATCATTACCCAGCGGTTTTTCAAGCCCGATGCGGACATTGTCGCCTGCCAATCCGGCCGACTGCAGTCCCTTAATCGTCGGTTCAAACAGAAACGGTGCCGTCGACAGAAAAATCGACATGCCGGACGATATGTCACCCAGCTTCTTTGCGAGATCGGCAAAGCCTTCGGTCTTTGACGCATCGAGCGGTTGATAGAAAAGCCGTTCGAGAAACGCTTCAATGGCGGCCACATCCTTGCGTTCTTCGGGCAGAAATTCGTTAAGTGCCTCCCCGATAATCTGCCTATATTCGATGTCGCTCAAACCGCTGCGCGCGGTGCCAAATATCCGCAAGTCTTTAGCGATTAGGCCATCCACGTGCAGAGCATAGAGCGACGGCAACAACATACGCCGTGCCAGGTCACCCGTGGCTCCGAACAGAAGCAGTGTATTGGAAGGAATGGAATTCATCGGCATTCTATCATCCCTGTTGGCGAAACATATTTCATATGATGTGGTGCTTACTCAAACAAAACAGCCTGTTGAAGCAACCATGACGAGCCATTCTTTTAATCTGCAACAGCATGGTGTCAACGTTGTCTTGTGCGAAAAAGCCGCAATATGATTGCTGAATTCGAATGCAGGAGCTGCAGTCCCGAAAAGGACCGCAGCTCACATGTTCGGCAAATGGGTTCAGCCTTCCATTTCCTCAAGTTCCTTGCCGCGTGTCTCCTTGACCATTTTGTAGACAAAGATCACCGAGATCGCAGCGCAGAGGGCATAGAAACCATAGGCTCCAGCAAGGCCGATGCTGACCAACATGATCGGAAAGGCCATGGTGATGCCAAAATTAGACAACCATTGCGCCAGGCCGCTGACCGCCAGACCCGAACCACGAATCTGGTTCGGGAACATTTCACCGAGCATGACCCACATGACAGGTCCCCAGCTAAAATTGAACAAGGCCGCATAGGCATTGGCACTGATAAGCGCGATCGTACCGGCATTGTCAGACAATACCAATTGACCATCAACCAGTGATCCGCTGGAAAAGGCAACAGCCATGATGCCCAGCGTAATTGCCATCCCGGCTGATCCGATGATCAGCAAAGGCTTGCGGCCAATCCGGTCGATCAAGGCAATGGCTGCGAGACAAGCAACGATCGACAGCGACCCGCTCAGGATGTTGATCAGCAGTGCGTCACTCTCGCTGAAACCAACGGCCTGCCAAAGCACGGCGCCGTAATAGAAAACAATATTGATCCCGACCAGTTGCTGAAAAGTGGCCAGGCCGATACCGACCCAGACAATGGTCCGCACCTTGCCCGTGGCCTTATCCATGAGATCCGAAAATTTCGGTGCATGATCATCGGATAATGTGGCCCGAATTTCTTTCACTTTAGACGCAGCTGTCTCTGCGCCGAAAAGCCGCGTAAGCACGCCTTCCGCCTGTGCATCGCAGCCCTTAACAACCAGGAAGCGCGGACTTTCGGGAATAGCCAAAAGCGCTAATAGGAATATCGTTGCCGGGACCATTTCGATCCAGAACATCCAGCGCCATGCTTCATAACCCAACCAGAACGCGTTGGTGGATGCACCAGCAGAAGCGGCGAGCAAATAGTTGGAAAGGAACGCAGCGGTCAAACCGACAATAATCATGATCTGCTGAATGCTGGACAGTCTGCCCCGCATCGAAGCCGGTGTCACTTCGCTGACATAGGCTGGTGCCGTCACACTGGCTGCGCCCACGGCAAGACCGCCCAAGATCCGATAAATCACAAACTCAATCGAGGATTCGGCAATACCGGACCCAAAGGCGCTGATGAGGAAAAATATAGCCGCGACGAGCAAAGGTTCCGACGCCCGAACATATCCAACAGCTTACCGGCGGCAAAAGCGCCAACCGCGCAGCCCAGCAGCATCGACGCCACGTTAAAACCGGTGCCAACGCTATCGGAATTAAATGCGGTCCGCAGCCCGTCAACCGTGCCGTTGATAACACCGCTATCATAACCAAATAGAAATCCGCCAATCGTCGCAATCGACACAATCAGCGCAATGAAACCGATATTGACCTGTTCATTTTCATGCGTTTGCATGGACTCATCCTCCCCTTCCAATAAAAGACAACGTTGTCTTTTGTCGTTGCACGTCGTCGCTATATGCTTGTTACTTAATCAAATTTAGGTTGAAAATTTGGCGTTCGCGGGCCCGGCGGACTCGCGTATGATAAGATGATGGTCGAGAAATATCGGCTTGGACTTATCGCCCGACTGGAATGTCTGATCGGTTAAAAGACCAACCGCTTCCGAAACCAGATCGGCAATCGGCTGGTTCACCGTTGTCAATTGCGGACTGATCACCGCGGCGACCTGCGTATTATCAAAGCCGACAACCGACAGGTCATTGGGTACATGGATATTACGGCGATAGGCCGCTGCGATAACCGCCGCTGCCATATCATCATTGCTCGCGAAAACTGCGCTTGGCGGGTTCGGCAAATCGAGCAATTTTTCAGCGCCCGCCAGACCGGAGGCCCAGGAAAACTCGCCCTGCTCAATCAGCTCAGGATCAATATCGATATCAGCCGCTTTCATGGCCCTGGAATAGCCTTCATAGCGTTTCGCAGACACACTATGGTCGGGATGGCCCTTGATAAAACCGATCCGTTCGTGCCCGAGCGACAGAAGATATTCGGTCATTTCCTGCGCAGCGATCGCATCGTTGATGTCGATTGAAGCCTGTGTTGCATCGGCACTGCGCGGCGCGATCAGAACATAGCGGATTTTCTTCCGCTTGAGCATCTCGATCAATTCAACATCGTCGCATAATGGCGGGGTCACGACCACTCCAACCGGCGAGGTATTGTTGATCATCGCCTCAATCTCAGCCAAGCCATCTTCACATTCTTCCATGATCAGATGCATGCCGGTTTTATGGCATCGCTGCAGCGCACCCAAGTGAACGCTCTCAATATAGCTGCGGCTAGGGTTCTGGACGAGCAGCGCAATAATTTGCGGGCCGCCAACGCGCAAGCTGCGGGCCGCCACATTTAGTTTATAGTCCAGCCTTTCCGCCGCATTCATGACGAGCCGACGGGTTTCTTCCCGGACGTTGCTTTCGCCGTTGAGCACCCGGGATACTGTTTTGAACGATACACCGGCGTCCTTAGCCACGTCGATCATGGTCGCGCGCTGGGGCGGACTCTCGCTCGTACTATTCTCCAAACCTCATCCCTTTCGGCGAACGCCGTTCATCCTCGGTATTGTGCTTAGAATCAAATTGGCACAAGAACAAGATTTTGACAAGGTTGTCATGGACAATCAGGATTCGGTCCTTGCCGACGCCGATGCTCCTCTCGAAGTCTAGCGTCCACACCCCTTGCACAGCGAACAAAATCCTGAACACTGGATGCAAGCTGTCGATAAACCGATCCGGCAGCACTGGGACAAGCGGCGCTCGAAGGCGTTGCCTTTGACTATGCCGATGGCGCGGACGCCATTGCAGCCTGCGGCAATGAGATTAAGCAGCTCAACGTCATCGGCGGCGGATCGCGCTCTCTTTACTGGGGCCGGATTTTGACGTCAGCGATTGGCAAACCGTTAGTCTATCGTGAAGGCGCGGACAGAGGCGCGGCCTTTGGCGCGGCGCGGCTCGCTCGCATCATGATCGAAGGGATAGATGCCCCGAACGTGCTCGCTGCTCCAGAGATTATCGAAACCATCGAGCCCGATCCGCAGCTTGTCGCACCGCTTGCCGAAAAGCGCGAGATTTTCAAAAATTTATACAGAAATACCCGTCAGGGATAAGGAGTATCTTCAATGACCGATCATCAAACCGCCTCCAGCGCCTATTTCAAATCACTGCCCCAGGCCCGCTACGAGGGGCCGGATAGCAAGAATGATTTTGCCTATCGCTATTATGACAAAAACCAGGTGGTCATGGGCAAGACGATGGAAGAGCATCTAAGGCTCTCCGTTTGTTTCTGGCACACGTTCTGCTGGGATGGATCAGACGTCTTTGGTGCTGGTGGGTTTAACCGGCCATGGCACCAAATGGATGATCCCAAAGCGGCGGCCAAGGCCAAACGGGAAGCGGCCTTTGATCTCTTCAATCTGCTCGACCTGCCCTTTTACAGCTTCCATGATGTTGATGTGATGGCCCCGGCTGAAACAGCGCAAGAGCATGTCGCCAGTCTCAGCGAAGCGGTCGACCATCTCGAAGAGCTGATGGCGAGCTCAGGCCGCAAATTGCTGTGGGGCACCGCCAATAATTTCTCCCACCCGCGCTATATGGCCGGGGCGTCCACCAATCCCAATCCCGAAATAGCCGCCTTTGCTGGCCTGCAAGTCCGCGAAGCGCTTAACGCAACCCATCGGCTCGGCGGCGCCAACTATGTGCTATGGGACGGCCGCGAAGGCTATGACACGATCCTCAACACCAATATCGGTCAGGAGCTCGATCAGCTTGGTAAATTCCTCGCCTTGGTTGTCGAGCATAAACATAAGATCGGCTTTACCGGCGATATATTGATCGAACCCAAGCCGCATGAACCGACCAAACATCAATGTGACAGCACTGTGCAGACCGTTCATTCCTTCCTGCAACGCTATGGTCTGGAAGGCGAAGTACGCGTCAATATCGAAGCCAACCATGCGACACTCGCAGGGCTGAGCTTTGAACATGAAGTCGATATGGCCTTTGCCCTCGATATATTCGGATCGCTCGACCTCAACCGCGGGGACCCGCAAAATGGATGGGACACGGACCAATTCCCCAATGACATGCGCGAAATGACGCTGATGATGAAATCCATCCTGTCGGCGGGCGGCATGAAAAATGGCGGGATGAATTTCGATGCCAAGGTCCGCCGTCAGAGCATTGCCGCGGAAGATCTCGCGCAATCGCATATCGGCGCGGTCGACCTGATAGCTCGCGCGCTGTTAAACGCAGAGGCTATGATCAACGATGGCCGGCTCGACCAGTTCAAGGAACAGCGTTACGCCGGTTGGAAAGACGGTATTGGCGCCAAAATGCTGGCTGGCAGCACCAATCTCGACGAGGTCGCGGACTTCGCCCTGTCCAGCAATCATGCCCCGGCCCCGGTTTCCGGCAGACAGGAATGGCTGGAAAATGTGGTGACGCAGCTGGTCCGCTAGTCGTTGCTGAAACAAGGATTTCAAACACAAAGCCCAGAAATATATGGTTAAATAAACACCGGTCCATCCGTAAACAGAAGTCATAATCGGCTATTTTACAGGGTACCGGCATATGCTGCACAGGATAAAGACCAGCCAATTGGAGTTTGGGATGTTCGTCCAATCTCTCGAATGCTCTTGGTTTGAGCATCCTTTTTGGCGCCCACGGTTTCTTTTGACCGACGCCGAGCAGCTGGAAACAATAATATCTAGCGGCGTATCTTGGGTGGAGATCGATGATACCAAGGGCAAAGGATTGCCTCAACCGGCTCAAAGTCCCGCTGGTGCGAAAGTAAAGACAAAGCCCAGTGCCTCATCTTCACCGATACCGACTGAAAATCGTCCGGTCTTCCGCCCTGTTGAAAAGCAAGTAATAGTGCGACTTTCCTCTCAAGAACGGGCAGCCGAGGTTCGCAAGGCTTCAACAGCTCTCAAGCGTTCGCGAACTGAGGTCATGAATCTGTTTGAAGATGCGCGTCTCGGCAATTCTATCAAATCCGAAAAAATGGCTCCTTTGGTTGAGCGGATATCAAGTTCGGTCACCATTGATCCAACGATCATACTCAATATGGCGCGGCTCAAAAACAAAGACGAATATACCTATCTTCATTCTGTTGCCGTTTGCGCCCTGATGATAAATCTCGGCCGCAAAATGCGTCTGCCAGAAGCGCAAATTCACGATATCGGCATGGCCGGTCTTCTGCATGATGTCGGCAAGAGTTCGATTCCCGACAGCATCCTTCTCAAACCCAGTAAACTAGAAGCGGCGGAATGGACCACTATCCGCAACCATCCGCAAAGAGGTCACGAAATTTTGTCAGCATCAGAAGGCGTTTGTGACATCGCTCTGGAAGTCTGCCTTAGGCATCATGAGAAGATGGATGGGACCGGATATCCGGGCAAAGTGACAGCTGATAATTTAAGTATTTTCACCCGCATGGCTGCCATTTGCGATGTTTATGACGCGATAACATCGCAGCGGCCCTATAATGTGCCATTGTCCGCATCACAGGCGCTTGCCAAAATGCAATCCTGGTCGGGTCATTTCGACCAGCTGATCCTCCGCGAGTTTGTCGATAGCCTTGGCATATTGCCGGTTGGAACACTGGTTAAACTCGATCGAAATGAGCTTGCCGTGGTGATTGGGGAATCGCCATCTGACTATGCAGCACCGATTGTCCGCAGTTTCCATTCGCTCGACAAAGATGGTCCCATTGCTCCTCAAGATATCGACACGGGCCGAAAAAGATCTCGAAAGGTGCTTACGGTAGAAGATCCCGAAGAATGTGGTTTCTCCGACTGGTCTACTATGTCGGCCCAGCTACTGGCGAAACAAGTTGAGACGGGAACCGAAAATAGAGCCTAGCGTTTCCAAATATGCTGCCCTCAAAGGGAACAACCTGCTTCCCCGGTATTTTCCACAATCGTGATTTTTGAGAGCGAGACGGAAAACGCGCCTGCGCTGCGCAAGGTAAAGGGCGATGTGATGCGGCTCATATCCGCGCCGGCCTCACCCATGCAACTCAGTTTGATATTGGCGGTTTTCCAACCTTTGCCGGCGGCTGCTTTCATACCATCTGTCATGTCGACAAAGCCATCGCAGGGCTCATCCGCCTTGCATGTTCCGCCAAGCATGACGGTGCCTTGCGGCGCGCTTTCGACGCGGTAATCGAACTGGACAGCCATATCGCCATTGGCTTGACGGGAAATATCCACCGGATTGGTCGAGATCATGAAGTCGGCCGGACCGGACCAGGTCAATTGCCGGACATCTTCCTGTGCCGCGCGGTCTGTTGCAATGATGTTGAGAGTTTCGGCTAGCGACTTACCACGACTGTCGCCCAACGCGCGGTAACCCCGGGCATCTGTTGCACCCATCACCCATGGCGATTGCGCAACACCGGCCATCATCATCGATGTAATGTCAGATTTAGTAGCGCCGGCGAGCTCTTCGCTCTCGCTGAGCATAGCGACACGTCGGGGCTGGCTATAGCTGAGACCATAGTCATAAGCAAAGAGCGGTGCATATTCGACATCGCCCTTGTTCACACCGGTTTGATAGGAGGAGTTGGGCCACGAAAAACTGAGGCGCCCTTTGAAATCATGCGCGGCTTGGCCTGCGCCAGCGTGTTTTCGTAAAGCTCTTTCCACGTATCGGGCGCCATGAACATGTCGAGACCGGCATTGAACGACGCCGCGCAGCTGGTTGGTTTGCAACCCGCGACTTGCCCGTGACCATTCCAGTCACCGACGACAAATCCGTCAAAACCCATTCGGCCCCGCAGCACGTCGGTCAGCATCGGTTTGAAGCCGTGCATCTTCTCGCCATGCCAGCTATTACAGGAAGCCATCACAACCCGCACGCCCGCTTCGATAGCATGCACATAGCCAGACGCTTGCAAGTCGCGCAGGTCCGCTTCGCAGGGCTATGGACACAGATTGCAGCAGCCTTTGCCAATGAGCCAACCGCGCATGTCTGGTTCGAGATTGAGAACGAACCGCATGACAAGCTCACCCATGAAAACCTGCTCGCCACCTTGCAGCCAGCCTTAAACGCCATCCGCGAAACCAATCCGGATCGCCCGGTCATTATCGGCGGAGAGCTTTGGAGCGGTATCAATTCTCTCGCGACACTGCCGCTGCCCGATGATCCGCATATCGTGCCAACCTTTCACTATTATGATCCTTTCCCGTTCACCCATCAGGGGGCTACCTGGGTTGATAATCCGCCGCCCATGGGCCGCAAATATGGTGGGGCGGAAGACCAAAAGGCGCTTGATGACGATGTTCAGAAGATCCGCGACTATATCGCTCGCACCGGTAAAACGCCATTTATGGGCGAATTTGGCGCGATCGACCTGATCCCGGTGGCCGAACGCGTGCAGTATCAAAAGGCGGTCCGGACCGCGTTTGACGCGGTCGGCATCGGCATGTGTGCCTGGGCTTACACCAATACTTTCCCGCTCTACGACAGCAGCACAAAAAAATGACTGCCCGGCGCTCGACGCCATGGGCTTGAAAGATAGATAGTTTTCCGGCCCAGCAAACTCCAAAAGCAACATCGACGGCGAGCCTGTAACCGGTTATGCCTTAGCCACGAACTATAGAAAATCATTCTGTTCAGGGGTTAAGGAAAAACCGGCATGGCGAAGAAATTATTACTACTGGCCGTCATCGTGGCGGCGATATTTGCATTTTTTCACTATGATCTCGGTTCGCAGCTCACGCTTGAAAATCTGAAGGCGCAACAAGACGCGATAGACGCGCAATATCGGGCCAATCCGCTGCTGATCATTGGCGTGTTTTTCCTGATCTATGTCGCGGTCACGGCCCTGTCCATTCCGGGCGCTGCGGTGATGACGCTGGCTGCTGGCGCCTTATTTGGTGTTGTGGTCGGCACGATCGTTGTCTCCTTCGCTTCAACCATTGGAGCGACCATTGCGTTTCTCACGTCCCGCTATTTGCTGGGCGACTGGGTAGAGAGTAAATTTGGCCAGCGGCTCAAAAATATCAACGAAGGCATTAAACGCGACGGCATTTTCTACCTGATTTCCATCAGGCTGGTCCCCGCCTTTCCGTTTTTTGTCGTCAACCTGCTGATGGGCCTTACCAAAATGCGGGTGTGGAAATATTTCATCGCCAGTCAGATTGGGATGTTCGCTGGCACCATCGTCTATGTGAACGCGGGTACGCAGCTGTCGCAAGTCGATTCGGTTGGCGGGGTCTTCTCCCTCTCGGTCATCGGTTCCTTTGTCCTGCTGGCGATATTCCCGTGGATTGCCAAAGGGATTATCGGCTTTTTCAAGAACCGTAAAATCTACAAAGGCTGGACCAGACCGAAGAAATTCGACCGCAACTTGATCGTTATTGGTGCCGGTTCGGGCGGACTAGTCTCTTCGCTGATTGCCGCCACGATCAATGCCAAAGTCACGTTGATCGAATCCGGTAAAATGGGCGGCGATTGCCTCAACTACGGCTGTATTCCATCCAAAGCCTTGATTAAAAGCGCCAAGGTTGCCGAACAGATGCAGCATGCGGATCGCTATGGTCTAACCGCCAGCAAACCGACATTCGACTTCAAAAACGTCATGACGCGGATTGAAAATGTCATCAAAACCATCGAACCCCATGACAGTGTCGAACGATTTGAAGGCCTCGGCGTGGATGTGGTGCAAGGCTATGCGACGCTAACCGACCCTTGGACCGTTGAAATTGAGCGCAATGACGGCGGCACTCAAACGCTAACCGGCAAGGCGATTGTTTTGGCCACCGGCGCGCGGCCATTTGTCCCGCCGTTGCCCGGCTTGGAAGAGACCGGCTATCTGACCAGCGACACGCTGTGGGAAGAAATGGCCAAACGCGATGCTGTTCCCCAAAAAATGGTCGTGCTCGGCGGCGGCCCGATTGGTTGCGAATTATCGCAATCCTTTGCCCGCCTTGGCAGCAATGTTACCCTCATCGAAATGGCCGACCGGGTCATGGGCATCGAGGACGAGGATGTTTCCGAGATCGCCTCCAAGGCGCTGACGGATTCCGGCGTTACCTTGCTCTGCAAACACAAGGCGCTGCGCACCGAGATGCAGGACGGCACCAAAATGATCATCGTCGAGAATGATGGCGGCGAACAGGCCCTGCCCTTTGACGACTTGCTCATCGCCGTTGGCCGCGCGGCGCGGCTCGAGGGCTTTGGCCTTGAAAAACTCGGCGTGGAAACCGAGCGGACGCTGGTCACCAATGACCATCTCCAGACCACCTTCCCGCATATCTATGCCGCGGGCGACGTTGCAGGCCCTTATCAGCTGACCCATAATGCCTCGCATCAGGCGTGGTTCGCGACCGTCAATGCGCTGTTCGGCCGGTATAAGAAGTTCAAGCCGAGCTATGAATTCCTGCCGTGGACCACCTTTCTGGACCCCGAAATTGCCCATGTCGGCCTCAACGAACAGCAGGCCATCAAGGAAGGCGTGGAATTTGAGGTCACCAAATATGGCCTCGACGATCTCGACCGCGCCATCGCCGAAAGCGCGACCGAAGGCTTTGTCAAAGTACTGACCCCGCCGGGCAAGGACCGGATATTGGGTGTGACCATTGTCGGTCATGGAGCTGGGGAATTGCTGACCGAATATGTGCTAGCGATGAAACATGGCCTTGGGCTCGGCAAGATATTGGGCACGATCCACACCTATCCGACCATGGCCGAAGCGAATAAATTTGCCGCTGGCGAATGGCGCAAGAAGCATAAGCCGGAATTGGTGTTGAAATGGCTGGAACGCTATTTCAATTGGGCGCGCAGCTAGGTCGGAGCACCACGAAGTTGACAATCTTGACATAGTCCATTTGGGGTTTTCAAACGAGGCCGCAATGGGGCGAAGTTCACAACATGCACACAGTCCTTTTAGGATTTCCCGCGGCACAGAAAAATTTCAAAGTTCACACAAGTCACAGTGACTCTCGCCCAGAAAACAGCCGATTCTGAATATTCAAAAATGAGACAGAGCCAGCCTCAAATTATCACAACGCACCTTGTGTAGGAAAGCCGATAGTGGGCTCAATCACGAAAGCTCAGCCACGCCAAAACCGTCCGCTGCAATACGGTCACCCCGCATAATCCGGCGAAGATATAGGCCAGCGTCGCGAAATGCATCGGGAACAGGCACATGATCAGGAAGAAGGCGATGGTCTCACCGCCTTCCGCAATACCGGTGCTGTAAAAAAAGCTTTTCTCACCATGGGCGCTGGTTTCGGCGCCTTGCTCCCCAGCGGTGACGGCGAAGGCGAGAAAGCTGATGCCGGTAATTGTGAAGGCTGCGACCAAGGTCAAGGCGGGGAGCAAATTTGCGGGGTTCGCGATCCCGAAGGCCAGCGGGATAGACACATAGAAGATGAAATCGCAGACGATATCGAGATAGCCGCCAAAGGCGGTTTTTTGGGTCGCCCGCGCAACGGCGCCGTCGAGGCCATCCAATATCCGGCTAAGCACGACGAGCGCCAGGGCCCAGCCATATTGTTCTTGAGAAACGGCATAGGCCCCGCCCAGGCCAAAACCCAGACCCAGAAGGGTAATGCTGTTCGCAGTAAAGCCAATCCGCGCCAAAGCCCGGCCTACCGCATTGAGTGGCGGATCGATCAGCGGCCTGATCTTGGCGTCAAACATGGCAAGAAGGCCCTATACCCATGTGATAATCCCAATCACCGCACCTGTCATCGCCGTCGCGCAATTGCCAGCAAACCAGCTTTTCATGCCCAGTCCCGCGACTTCCGCACGGCGCTCTGGACACAGCGTTCCGATGGTAGAAATGATCAAGCCAACACTGGCAAGATTGGCGACCCCGCAGAGCGCATAGGTCACAATCAACTGCCCCTTGGCACTGAACGTATCGGCGGGCAGCGCCGCCAGTTCCAGATAAGCGACATATTCATTGAGAATGGCCTTTGTCCCCATCAGCGATCCTGCCGCAGCGGACTCCTCCCATGGCACACCGATCATCCACATAAGCGGCGCGAATATCCAGCCGAATATCCGTTTCAATGTCAGCGCTTCGCCGGAGACGAATGGCAGAACCGAGAGCATCTGGTCAATCAAAGCGACAAAGGCAAAGATCACGATAATCACCGCGATGACCGCCAGGAAGAGCTGCACGCCGTCAATCGTACCCTTGATGATCGCATCAAAACTATTCTCATATTTGAGACCGGGTTCTTCACGGTTCACTTTGGTATCGGACAGTCCCGGCACCATCAGCCGCGCGAGCAGGATGGCCGCGGGCAGGGATATCAACGAGGCCGAGATCATATGGCCCACCGCATTCGGAACAGTCTTTTCCAGCGTTGTCGCATAAAGCACCAATATCGCGCCGGATATGGTCGACATGGCCAGCACCATGATCGCGAACAGTTCCGCTCGGCTCATCTTTTCAAAATAGGCGCGCACGACAAGCGGCGATTCCACTACGCCGAGGAAGATGTTCGCACCGCCGCTCAGTCCCACCACGCCGCTAACCCCCAAGGTTTTCTGCAAAGCCCAGGACAGGACTTTGACGATGATCTGCAACACGCGCCAATGCCAAAGCAGGGCGGCCAGAGCCGAGAAAACAATGACGAGCGGCAATATCTGAAAGGCGATAATCAGCGGCGGGGCCGCGCCTTCTTTCAAGACAAAGGGCAATTCCGCCCCGCCGACATAACCAAACATATAGCTGGAACCGGCCAGTGTCGCCTGTTCGATCGCCTGCACGCCCTGATTGGCGAGGCCGATAATGTCCCAGATGAAGGGAATGCGAACAATCGACACGGCCAGGATAAACTGGACCGCGATAGCTCCGGCTATCCAGCGCCAGCTTGGTCGATCCTTGCGGTTTTCAGACAAGGCCCAGGCGATGGTCAGGATGAAGACAATGCCGATTACGCCCTGAAACTGGCTCAATATGTCAAGCAATAGCGATCTTCCCCGTACCGATGCATCAATGCACCTTCATGGCGGAAAATTACCAAAGCGCCAACCGGCTTTTACGCAGTCAGCTATTGGCGGCGGCGACAGCCCCCATCATCAATTCCTGATCCTTGCGGGTGGGATTGCCGCGCAGGCACAGGCCGCCATTGACCTGCAAATTCTCACCGGTCATGAAGCATTCGTCGCTGGCGAGAAATACTGCGGCGGCGGCGATATCTTCGCTCGTACCAATGCGACCGAGCGGATAACGCGCTTCAAAGGATTCAACCAAGCCGGGTACTTGATCGACGCCAGCCGTCATCGGCGTGCGGGTGAGACCCGGCGAGATGCTGTTTGCTCTTATGCCCCGCTCGCCAAATTCATGCGCTATGCAACGGATGATATGATCGGTCGCGGCCTTGGTACCCATATAAGCCGCATGGTCATTGAGCATGATGGTTGCCGTGGCAGAGCTGATCTGAATGATCGAACCGCCATCTTTCATCGCCTTAATCATCGCCTGATAAAATTGGAACGGGCCAACCAATTGCAAGGCTGACATCATTTCCAGTTCTTCTCTGGTATTTTCCAGAAACGGTTTCAGAAAACCGAGACCGGTCGCGTTGATCGCAATGTCGACACCGCCCATTTTGCTGGTCGCAGTTTCTGCCAGCGCGTTGACATCCTCTTCGTTGGTCAGATCGCAGAGCGCATAATGGCCGCCTAATTCTTGGGCGAAGCGCTTGAGTTCGTCTTCCTTACGACCGGCGACCAGAACATCGGCCCCTTCATCACGAAACCGCTTGGCAATGACCTGCCCCATATTGCCCACGCCTGCTGCGCCCAGAACAATGGCTTTTTTACCTTCAAGACGTCCCATGTTTTGCTCCTCAACCTATATGAATTTATATGGAGTCTTATTAACCGGACACCGACGGCTCGCCACTCTCAATATGGCTATCCCCCTCTGAATCAGCCGCGCAAAGAAAAGGCCGGGAACAGCCCCCACTGTCC
Organism: uncultured Sphingomonadaceae bacterium; assembly: GCA_947489315.1. Classification (GTDB taxonomy): domain Bacteria; phylum Pseudomonadota; class Alphaproteobacteria; order Sphingomonadales; family Sphingomonadaceae; genus Parasphingorhabdus. The sequence goes on along the minus strand of CANLCX010000003.1, from coordinate 326,038 downwards.
CGGCCTCTTGTGATCAACGGGAGGGTTGATCAGAACTTGAAGCTGGCTTCCACAAAGACCTGACGGCCACGGTTTTGCGTGACGACAAGGTCATCACCCACACCGGGCTCAAGGAATGGACGGCCACCGCTGGTATTGATCCAGATTTCATCGGTCAGGTTCACGCCCACCAGAGACAATTTCCATGCTCCATCAGGGTCGCCGACCGAGATAGAACCATCGATCGATACATAGCTGTCTTGCTTAAGATCGGTCAGTGAATCCTCGTTGGTGAAATAAGACCCGCTATATTGCAGGTTGCCATTCAACCCGAATTCAAATGATTCCCCTATGGGAATGGACCAATCAAATGCGGCATTGGCAGCAAATTTCGGAGCACGTGCCGCTGCTCGGCCGTTGATATCTTCGCCCGATGTAGTGACGAACGGAGCAGTGAACTCAGCATCCGTATAAGCCAGCGAACCGGAAAGGTTCAGACCCTCAACCGGAGTACGCCATGCCCATTCCACATCAACGCCTTGGCTCGTCAGCTGACTGGCATTGAATGTCTGGAACTGGATGGTAGTTGCATCAAAATTCTGTACCTGCAGGTCATCAAATACATAATAAAAAACTGATGTGTTCAATGTGATCGAACGATCAGCAAATTGGGCTTTGACACCGACTTCGCCGCCAAGGCCGGTTTCTGAGTCAAAGATTAAGGAGTCAAAACTACCGGACGCAGCAGCAGCCTGCAGTGAATTTGAAGGCAAAGCGCTATTGTCAATACCGCCCGACTTGAAACCTGTCTTAAATGCTGCATAAATATTAATATCTGGCGTTGCCTGATACTTTATCGAAACTTCCGGTGAAAAATTTGAGTCCGAAAAGTTGATTGGCCCGGAGAAGAAACCTTCAGTTACGAAGCCAGGACTATCCACAAAAACTCCAGCTGGCAATGGATTACCCGTCACAGGATCATTGCCGGTAAACTCCAGCAGATTGTGCAGGTATGGCACACGTATTGTGTTTACTTTTTTCTCGTCGGTCCAACGGACACCGCCGGAAATCTGCAACTTATCGGTCAGATCCAGCGTGATGCTGCCGAAAACGGAAAAAGCTTCTGTTTTTGTTTTGTGTTGCTTGAGCCAGTCATATGTCGTGCCGGTTCCAGCTACAAGGCCTTGAAATACCGGAACGTTAGTTGCTGACACAGCCTGTGTCGGATCAGGAATTGTAAAAATGGGAAGCGTAGGATCGGCTGCCGCAAACGAGATGTTCACTGCTTGCTGAGAAGTGTTAAAGTCTATTTCACGGCTTTCATAAAAAGCGCCAATCATAAAGTTGAATATGCCATCATAATCACTGGCAAGCCTTAACTCCTGCGTAAATTGTTCAATCTTGTTTTCGGGATCACTACACCCGGAGCCTGCCGGTATGCCCGGCCCAAAAGTTCCGACATAAGCATAGCAATCGGTATCTACAGCATCCATACCAAGATAACCGGAGACCGAGGAAATAGTTAGTGTGTCCGATACGTCGAGGTCCCATTTCAGTCGGCCAAAGAAAATATCGGTCTCACCGTAAGGAATACCATTTTCAAACCGTCCTTGGCCGGCAGAACCATCAGGTAAACGCCCGGATAAGGCAGCCGCAGCATCGGCATGATGATAGAGACCGTCTCTGTCGTTACAATCTGCGTTGGACGGAATGACAAGCCCGCCTTGTAGCAAGAATACCGAGTCCGCTACGCCATTTGGCCCACAATTAATATCGGAATGTCCAATCGCACCGTCATTTTCATTTCTGATATAATTCAGTTTCAAATTTGCATTGAAATTGTCGGATGGGTCCCATTGGAACGTCAGACGACTAACGAAATTTTCCAAACCGCGGCTTGTCCTGGGCGACCCGTTTGGATTAAACGCTGGTGTGCCAGGCGCCAAATCAACATAATCTTCAATATTATTAAACTGGGCTGCAACCCTGATACCTAAGGCATCAGAGATCGGACCAGAAACATAACCACTGATGGTCGTGCCATTTTCTTCAAATTCCTGCGAAGCTTTTACGCCAATTTCCCAATCGGGAGTCGGATTGGCCGAACGAACAGAAAACACACCGGCCGAAGCACTTTTCCCGAAGAAGAGTGATTGCGGCCCTTTAAGAACGTCAATTTGTTCAACGTCAAAGAAACCGGCTTGCACGATCCGCATCGTGCTGACCTGAACACCGTCAAAATCAAATGCGACAGCAGAGTCAAACGAAGCGGAAATATTGGAGGAACCCACGCCGCGAAGACTGATCTGGCCACCGGAACCGGAACCACCGACCTGAACGTTGAGGGCTGGTACGCGGCTCACCACGTCGGCAATTTCATTGACCTGGAATTTTTCCAGAGTATCGCCGCCAATGGCTGTCACTGTTACGGGTACTTCTTGCAAGGTCTCTGTCTGCTTACGAGCGATAACCGTGATGACATTGCTATCATCATCTTCGGCAGCGTCCTGCGCATGGGCAGGAGCAGCGGCACCGGCGAGCGCCAGACTTGCAGCGGAACCCATCAGCAATCCCCGCATGGACTTTGTTGCAAAAATACTATTATAGCGTGTTGATTGTTTAATCATCAGTCTCTCCCAAAAAACCCCGTTCACTGAACTGAGGCCCATCCAAAATAACTGGCGGTTCTTCCGCCTTATTTATGGGATCATCTTAAGCAGGAGTTTGCAGAGGCTCTGCTAGCCAATTTGATAGCAAATATGCCGAACTGTGGCATTCGCGCAACAAATGTTCAGCCTCGATCGAGAATCCGTTACGGATACTAACGATAATGGGTATTGCTATGAGTGGCCCAATGGCAGCCTATACTATCTAAAATATAGGTTTTTAGGGAGCTACTATGAAACGGTTAGACGGTAAAATTGCGATTGTCACAGGAGCAGGATCAGGCCTTGGCAAGGCGATCAGCGAGACCTTTGCCGCTGAAGGCGCAAAGGTTGTCGTCACCGATGTTAATGCCGAAAGCGCCGAAGCGGTCGCTGCGGGCATCGGCTCCAACGCAATGGCTCTGCATCAGGATGTCGCCGATCAAAAGCGTTGGCAGGAGGTGTTTGACGAAACGGAAAAAGCCTTTGGAACACCGCATATATTAGTCAACAATGCCGGCCTCGTCATTCCTGCTTCTATTGAGGATTGCACGCTGGAACAATTCCGGCTCACCAATTCGATCATGCTGGAGGGCGTTTTTCTGGGGTGTCAGACAGCGGTGCGGACGATGAAGTCCAATGATCAGCCGAGCTCGATCATCAATCTCAGTTCGATGGCGGCGCTGCAAGGCTATGCGCCTTTCCTCGCTTATGCCGCAGCCAAAGGCGGCGTGCGGTCCATGACCAAATCCGTGGCGATGCATTGCAAGGTCGAAAATTACCCGATCCGCTGCAACAGCCTGCATCCCGCCGGTATCGATACGCCGATGGTCCGGCAGCCCTCAGTGGGTGCCGATGGCGATGCCACACCGGCCACCGGCATGATCCCGCTCGGCGGATTGGGCCATCCTAATGATGTTGCGGAGTTATGCGTCTATCTGGCGAGCGACGCGTCGCGCTTTATGACGGCGGGGGAATATCCGGTGGACAATGGAGCGCTCTACCAACCCCATCAATAGAGATCAGGACTCTTTTGATTCCAGAACGGCAGCCACCTGACCCTGAAATTCGGCAAGGTCGAAATAGTCCCGCCATTTGGCGATCTTGCCATTTTCAATTTCAAAGGTTCCCATCACCCGGATGGCGATCCATTGGCCTGCCATTTTGAATCTGTCCGTGCGCTCGGTTAGTACGACATCACCATTGGTTGCAATGGCGTGCACATCCCATTGTGCTTCATCAAAGTCGAACGCGCCGCCGCCGAAAAGTGCTTTAATCTCGGCTATGCCGTTGCACGGTTCCATCGGGATATTGTGGTAGAAAATATCCTCGGCCATTACGGCGTAGATGGAATCATAGTCGAGCCTGTTCCAGCTTTCGATAAAGTCGAGAACGATTTTTTCAGCAGCATTGGACATGATTGAAATTCCTATTCTTGTGGGGAGACATCCAAAATCAATTTACCCTTATTGCCGCCAGAGAACAGCTTCATGAAGGCATCATAGCTATTCTCGATACCCGTTTCGATATCTTCGTCATGCTTGATTTTGCCCTCGGCGAGCCATTGCCCCATTTGTGCAATGCCTTCCGGAAAGCGCGGCGGATAGTCGCGGACGAGAAAGCCCTTGATCGTCGCCTGACGCGAAATCAGATACCATAGATTGCGCGTGCCGACCGGCTCCGGACTATTATATTCGCTGATCAATCCGCACAGCACCATCCGGCCATATTCGTTGATCGAGGCGATCCCCGCATCCATGATAATGCCGCCAACATTTTCCCAGATAATATCGACACCGTTGGGTGCCGCAGCCGCGATTTCAGCCTCAAGCTGCGCCTGGCTCTTGCCGCGATAATCAATGGCCGCGTCAAAGCCATAATCATTGACCAGCTTCGCACATTTGTCTGCGCCGCCTGCAATGCCGACGACCCGGCACCCTTTGATTTTGCCAATCTGTCCGACCAGCGACCCGACGGCTCCCGCCGCGCCGGTAACGAGCAGCGTCTCACCTTCTTTGGGTTTGCCGTCATCGATCATCCCGAAATAGGCGGTCATGCCGACCGCGCCCAATACCGAAAGGAAATTGGTCGGCGAGGGAACCAGCGATGCGTCGACTGGCGCGGTAAAACCGCCAGCCTGAACAACTGAATATTCCTCCATGGCGGCAAGGCCAACAACCCATTGGCCTTCCGGAAAATCCGGATTTTTCGAGGCATGAACCCGGCCCACAGCGCTCGCCGTTACCGCCGCGCCCAGAGCGATTGGCGGCATATAGCTTTCTGCATCACTCATCCATCCGCGCTGGGCTGGATCGAGCGAGATATAGTGGTTGCGGACGAGGAAAGAACCATCCTCCAATTCGGGCAAGTCTTCCTCGACCAGCGCGAAATCGCTCGGCTTGGGTTCTCCGTCGGGGCGGCTAACAAGCGTGAATTTGCGGTTCTTGGTCATGGGATTTCCTCTGCTTAAACCTGATGCGATTTCTTGATCTTCTTGGCGAGCGACCATTTGTGAACCTCAGTCGGACCGTCATAAACGCGGAAGGCGCGGACTTCGCGGAAGACCTGCTCCACCACTGTGTCCCGGCTGAGGCCGGTGCCGCCCATGACTTGGACGCATTTATCGGCAATGCGGAACAGGGCTTCGGACACCGCGACTTTGGCCATCGAACTTTCGGTTGTACCAATATCGCCGGTATCAAGTACCTTCGCGCACCAGTCGATCATCAGCTCCGCCTGCTTCAGATCAATCTGGTTTTCTGCCAGCATGAAACCTACGCCTTCATGATCAACCAGCGGCTTGCCAAAAGCCATCCGCTTGCAGGCATAATCGGTGGCAATTTCCTGCGCCCGGTCACAGCAACCAAGCCAGCGCATGCAATGGGTCAGCCGCGCCGGCGCCAACCTGACCTGCGCATATTTGAAGCCGTCACCGCTTTGCCCAAGCATCTGGTCAGCGGGTACGCGAAGGTTGTCAATATTCACAACCGAATGGCTGCCGGGCATGGAACTATCGATCGTATCAAGGACGCGTTCGATCGTGATCGCTGGATCCGGCAGATCGACAAGGAACATGCAGGCGCCATCGTCAGATTTTGCCATAACAATCCCGACGGTCGCGCCTTTAGCGCCGGTGATGAAAGTCTTGCGGCCGTTAATAACCCAATGATTACCGTCCGGCTTGGCCGTCGTCTGCATCATCATGGGATCAGAACCCGCACCATTTTCACTGGCCGGTTCGGTCATGAAAAAAGCGGAGCGCGTGGTGCCTTCAATAAGCGGCTTGAGGAAATGGTCTTTCTGTTCCGGCGAAGCGCATTTGCCGAGCAGATACATATTGCCTTCGTCCGGGGCGAATGTGTTCACCGCCAGTGGACCAAGTGGCGACAGTCCCGATTTACGTAATACCAAAGCGGTTTCGAAATGCGTCAAATGGCTGCCATCGTCGCGAATATGAGGGGTAAGGACACCGGCCTCTCTGGCCAATGCCCGCATTTCCTGAACCAGTTCATCAGTGGGGCCGTGATCCTCGCAACGCGGGTCTTTTTCATAAGCAAAGATTTTCTCGCGGACGAAAGTTTCAACTTTGTCGGCAATCTCACGGGCTTCAGCACTAATTTCGTGGTTCAATGGTCTTCCTCAATAATTATCACGACGTGCTCCGCACTTGATGCGGAGCCTAGGATAGCTCTCGCTCTCCGTAACTCTGGGCTCCGCATCAAGTGCCGAGCACATTCTCAATATATCTAACGCTGCAAAATCGTTACAGCGGCCACACCGGGCGCGCCGTAAACTTGCGTGTAAGCGGTCTTCGGATCACCCGGCACCTGATGCTCGCCCGCCGTGCCACGCAGCTGGATGACATTTTCATAGACTTGCCGCAGACCAGAAGCGCCAATGGGTTCCCCGCAAGCCAGACAACCACCATCGGTGTTGACCGGCAACGCGCCGTTAATTTCCGTGCGCCCCTCGATCAGCCATTTTTCCTGATCACCATGCGCACAGAAACCGTTTTCCGCCATATGCATGATTTCAGCACCGGCCTCGGTATCCTGAAGCTGCGCAACATCAATATCTTCCGGCCCCATGCCCGCCTGTTCGAACGCCGCCTTGGCCGCGAGTTCGGTAGCCGTGCCGCCGCGCTCATTATCGATGGATGCCGCAAACACCTCAAACGATCCCGGTGGACGGGTGCGCATGACGGAAGTCTTCAGACGGATCATCGGTCCGCCGAGTTCCTTGGCCTTTTTCTCGCTCGCGAGGATCAGGGCAACCGCTCCTTCTGCTGGCGAACAGAACATATATTTATTGAGCGGATCGCTGATCATCGGCGCGTTCATGATGGTTTCAAGATCAACCTCGCTGCGCCGCCACGCATGATCTGTCTTGGCCCCATTGCGGAACGCCTTTTCAGAAACCCGTCCCAATGCTTCGGTGCTCAAACCATTCTCATGCAGGTAGCGCATGATCTTCGCGCCGAAAAATTGCGTGGTCAGCATATAGCCTGCTTCGCCATACCAGTTGGGCAAGCCATAAGCCGCCGGATCGGCGTTAAATGCGCCACGCGGGTGCTTGTCGAAACCGACCGCCATGCCCATTTCATATTCACCCGACTTGATCGCGCTGGCCGCGGCATTAAGTGCTGAGCCGCCTGTTGCGCAGCCATTGGAGACATTGATAAACTGGATGCCGGTCAGCCCCAGCTTCGACACCATGGTATCAGCGGCGCCAGAGGCAGCCGAGCCGCCAAAGGCAAATTCGATATCTTCCCATTTTATGCCTGTATCCGCTAAAGCCTGTCGAACTGCAAAAACACCCTGATCCATGCCATCGCGGCCTTCCGTCCGGCCAAAGGGGTGAATACCTGCGCCCACAATACATACGTCGCTCATATCAATATCTCCTCAAACAGGCTGGAAAGCGTGAATCATAACTTGCTCATCGGCAGGGGCGTCAGGGTCCAACGGGATCGCCGTTAGCTCCACTTCCATGCCGATTTTGACGTCTTCCGGTTCCACACCCGTCAACCGCGACTCCACCATGGTCTGGCCCGGTAATGAAACATAGGCCACCACATAAGGTTTGAAATTCATCGGATCGGCTGGACCCGCATAAGGCGTTTTCGGCGGAAAGCGCTGAACCGTATAGGTCCAGACGGTGCCGCGGGTCGCCAAAGCTATCGGCTCGATATCGTCATTCTCTGTTAGCGGCAGCGGGAAAAATATATGGCCCGTCTGTTTGTTCCGTGCGCCGATCAAGGCGGTCATATTGTCATCTGTGAACAGATTATCTGCGATTGGCTGTGCGCCCATTCGCTCTCTCCCTTTTTATTGCGTAGACATTAGGCCAAAGCCGGTCGGCCAATAACTGCCAAAACGGCTAGTTAGATTTCTAATAGCCTGCCAATTTAATAACCAGGATGGACAGCAAGCATACCGCCGTCGACCAGCAAATCGCTGCCGGTCACGAACGCTGCATCCTCACTTGCCAGATAGACCGCTGCTCCGGCCATATCCGCGCCCTGCCCCATGCGGTTCATTGGCGACATGGCGGCGACCCGATCATATATATCAGGCACGACCTGTTTGGCGGCATCGATAATCCCGGTATGGGTCCCGCCCGGCACGATATTGTTACAGCGGATGTTCAAACCCGTTTGCGCGCAATGTACCGCCACGGATCGGGTCAACATGCGCACGGCACTCTTGGATGCGGTATAAGCAACATCCCCGGGCAGCGCGGCAAAGGCCGATGTAGAGGCGATATTGATAATCGAACCGGATGATCCACCAGGGTTTTGCTTCATCGCTTTTATTGCATTCTGGCAACCGAGCATGACTCCGGTCAGGTTGATGCCGAGCAAATGGTGCCAGCTTGCCAGATCAATATCCTCAATCGATTTCGCCGCCACGATCCCCGCATTATTGACAAGAATATCGAGACGGCCAAATTCTGATTGCGCTCTCGCGACAACGGCTTCCCAACCCGCTTGGGTAGACACATCCTGCTCCATGAACAACGCGCCAGCATCGTCAGCCACGCTTTGACCGAGCTCAACCTGGACATCCGTGGAAAACACCTTCGCGCCCTCTTCTGAAAAGCGCTTCACCATCGCCGCACCAATGCCGCTAGCACCGCCGGTGATAATCGCCACTTTTCCCTGTAACCGCTTCGTCATATCCATTCTCCTCAAGTCCCTATCAAATTAGGGAGACGCCGGTGACCACCTTGCGCCCCTATTATTCATTCATATCTTCAGAAAGGAAGTCCGATGCCAACGCCCGAACATATGACTGAGATCGTCAACCGCTATATGGCGGCCATTAACGCCGGTGACATGCACGCGGTCATGGACCTTTTTGCTGACAATGCTGCGGTCGAAGATCCGGCTGGCACTGAACCAAAGACGGGCGCCGATATCTTGAGCTTTTACCAAAATGCGTTTTCCGGCGGTGCGAAAGTGGAATTGACCGATAGCATCAGAATAAGCTCTAAGACGGCGGCCTTTCCATTTCGCGCTGATATCGGTCAAGCTGATGGCAAGATCCTCACCGTGGAAGTGATCGACATTTTTGAGTTTGATGATGACGGTAAAGTCGAAAAAATGACGGCGCATTTCGGCCCATCCAATATTACAATGAGCTGAGCTTGGAACGCCTATCAACCGTTCAATAGCCTGAACGCTTCGCCAACCGGTCTGCATGAAAACCCGCATCGCCGAACATTTGCTGGGCAACATGGACGCGCTTGAAATACAGCCCGACATCATATTCATCGGTCACACCAATGCCGCCATGCATTTGGATCGCTTCTTGAGTGGATAGCTGCGCGGTCATACCCGATTTGGCCTTCGCCATCGAACAGGTTGCTGAAGCGCTTTCAAAATCGTCATCGAGCAACTGCAGGGATTTCAGAACCGCAGACTTGGTCATTTCGATTTCGGTCGCGAGATGCGCGGCGCGGTGCTGCAAGCCCTGGAACGAACCGATTTTCTGACCAAATTGCTCGCGCTCTTTCAGATAGTCGGTGGTAATTGCAAAAGCCTGCTGCGAGGAACCGGACATTTCTGCGCCCAATACCGCACGGCCTGCCGACAAGATTCCTTCCAGCGCTTCATAACCACCATCGACTTCGCCCAATATATCATCACCTGTCACTTCAAGACCATCGACCCTAATATTGGCGGCATTGCGACTGTCGATCATCGGTGTATGCGCGCGCTCTATCGCCGCTGCGTCGGCATCGACCAGAAATAGCGTAACACCCGATGAATCATTGGCTTCGCCCGAAGTACGAGCGGCGATAATCAATTTATCGGCAACATGGCCGTCCGCCACAAATGTCTTGGAACCAGACAATATATAGCCATTGCCATGCGGTGTAGCGGCAAATTCAATATGCTCCGGACGGTGACGCGGCCCTTCATCCACTGCCAGTGCAAATAGAGTTGAACCGTCACAAATTGACCCAAGATGTTCGTCTTTTTGCTTTTGCGTACCGTAACGCTGGACAGCGGTCGCACCCAATACAGAAGTCGAGAAAAAAGGCGAAGCCGTCAGGTTTCTGCCCATTTGTTCGGCCAAGACACCGGCGCCAACATAGCCAAATTCACTGCCGCCAAATTCCTCATCAACAATGATCCCAGCCCAACCCATCTCCGCCATTTCTTTCCACAGATCACGGGAAAAACCATCGGGATTCTTACTGTCCCTAATCTCGCGAAAGGAAGCAACCGGGGCATTTTCAGTCAAAAAACCGCTGGCCGCATCTTGCAGCATTTCCTGTTCTTCGGTGAGAATAAGGGACATGTCGCTCTCGCCTATCTATGCGCTGGGAAGTTCCAAGACACGCTTGGAAATAATGTTGAGCTGAACCTCGGTCGTTCCGCCGAGAATGGAATAAGCGCGATTATAAAGCCAGGTATTGGCGAGACTGTCATATTCTATGCCATCCGCACCAATGGTCGCAGCGTCAGTCCCGCCAATGTCCATGCGCAGCTCACTACCCTTCTTAGTAAGTTCAGAAGCGGCATATTTGAGCATTGATGATTTAGCACCGAGCCCATTGCCGGCATTGGCTTCATCATTCATCCGCTCAACGGTCAGTGTATAAGCCCAGTCATCAATTTCGGCTTGAGCAATTTTTTGCCGCAGAGATGGGTCATCAAGACGGCCCGCTGCATCGAGACCAATTTCTTCCGCCGCATAGCCGCCAAGATTTTCTGGTCCCTTCGCACCGCGTAAAGGTGACATTGTCCCCAACATCCCGCGTTCATGGACCAACAGATTTTTGGCTACATCCCAACCGCGATTCACCTCTCCGACAACGGACAAGTTTCCATCGCCATAGGCTTTCGGCACTTTGACATCATCGAAGAATGTCTCGCAAAAGGGGGAATGACCAGAGATCAAGACGATCGGCTTCACGCTAATCCCCTCGCTCGCCATGTCGATCAGGATGAAGGTAATGCCTCTATGCTTTGGCGCGTCAAAATCGGTCCGGACCAGACAGAATATCCAGTCGGAAATATCAGCATTGGACGTCCAGATTTTCTGGCCGTTGATCAGCCAATGATCGCCTTTGTCCTCACATTTGGTTTTCAGCGAAGCGAGGTCGGAACCGGCGCCCGGTTCGGAATAGCCCTGACACCAACGAATTTCTCCGCGAGCGATACCACCCAGATGCTGCAGTTTCTGTTCATGGGTCCCATAAGCCAGCAAGGCGGGGCCCAACATTGAGATCCCGAAATTGCTAAGCGGCTTGCGCGCATTGATCCGGTCGCGCTCTTCGGTAAGAATTTTGGCTTCGTCTGCGGTTAGTCCGGCTCCGCCATATTCCTTGGGCCAGGTCGGGACTGTATAGCCCTTTTCCAAAGCCGCTTCGAACCAGCGCTTCTGAGCCTCAGACTGGAACTCCCATTGACGCCCACCCCAGCATTGATTCTCTGCTGTAATGTCGCCGTCACGCATTTCCTCTGGGCAGTTTTCTGCTAACCAAGCCCGTGTTTCTGCGCGAAATTGTTCCAAATCGCTCATATTTTGCCTCTCGTAATTAATCCGTCATATTGCAGACGGCGAAGGGCTGGCACTGCGCAAATAGTTAGCGCAAGAAATCAGCCAGCCCGACAGCCGATCAGTCCAGCCGAAGCATTTGCTTCCCGAAATTCTGCCCTGCGAACAGCCGTTTCAGGGTATCAGGGATGTTATCAAAACCCTCTTGAATATCTTCCTTGAAGGTGATTTTACCTTCCTTGATCCATTGGCGCATGCGTTTCTGTGCTTCGGGATATTCACTCATATAATCGAGCACAATAAAGCCCGACATTGTCCCACGCTTGAAGATCAGATTGAAATAATTTTCCGGACCAGCAGGCATGTCGCCTTTTTCGTAACGCGAAATTCCGCCGCATATGACGACGCGTGCATTCATAGCTATATGCGCCAGAGCGTCGTTCAAGATTTTGCCGCCGACATTGTCATAAAAAACGTTGATCGACTGATTACAAAGCTCTTTTAGCTTCGCCCGAACATCTTCATTTTTATAGTCAATGGCATGATCATAACCGACATCCTGGGTCAGCCAGTCGCATTTTTCCTTGCCGCCCGCGATACCGATTGTGCGACATCCGGCAATCTTGCCAATTTGACCGACCATGGAGCCGGTTGCACCAGCAGCGCCGGAAACCACCAATGTGTCGCCCGGCTGTGGCCGGCCATGTTTGAGCAATCCGAAATAAGCAGTCATGCCAGTTGTACCCAGCGCGCCAAGATTGGCGGCGAGTAATTCATCGTCTGGCACTTTGTTCAGCTCACTGCCGGGAACCATGGCGTAATCCTGCCAGCGCAGCATGCCCATAACCTTGTCACCAACGGCAAATTTCGAATCGCGCGATTCGACGACGGTGCCGACACCACTACCGCGCATGACTTCACCAATTTCGGTTGGCGCCATATAACCACCAATATTTTCCATCCAGCCTTTTTGCGCAGGATCAAAACCAAGAATCTCGTTCTTGACCAAGACATGACCTTCGGCAACATCTGGAACTGGTGTCACGACTTTTTTGAAGTCATCATCCACCAACCCGCGTCCTTTTGGACGTCCATTAATCAGCCACTGCCTGTTATCAGTCATTTTATTCTCCCGTTACGCATTATTTTCGATCTGATAGACCCGAGTCCTGCCGCGACATAACTGCCAGCTTTGATAGCTGCTTGATTTGCCTGAACTTGCTGCTGCCGTTCTTATTACATGACATTGCTATGAAGCTTGAAGATAAATCGCTCCAAAGGGCTTTGTTTTCTGCCATTTCTTGACAATTTCGGCCATGAAGGAGCCGTCCCATCCAGCAACGGGAAAGGCCATGACCAAACGGACGCCTTTATCGCACACTCCCTATAACAATAGTGGCGAGCGGCTTGGCCTGCGCTATGAAGATTTCAGAACAAAAGACCCGAAAGAGGTCCGATGATGGATGACCACCAAAGGAGCAAAGCCTTGAGCGATACACAGATGGCAGACAAAGATGTCCTGATCGACATTTTCACCCGCGCGGACCTGATCATGCAGTCGGATATTAAATTCCGCAAAATGATCGGCGCCGGACAATTGCAAATCGTCTATTATCCCGTGCGCGGGCAGGAAGTTGTCTCCTCCGCCATGATGGCAGCGATCAATCAGGAAGATTATCTGGTTACCATCTATCGCGGTCTCCATGATCAGCTCGCTAAAGGTATTCCGTCCAAAGATCTCTGGGCCGAGTTTGCTGGCAAGATGGCTGGCACTTGCAAAGGCAAGGGCGGCCCCATGCACATCACCCATCCTGAAACCGGCGTAATGGTCACCACCGGCATTGTCGGTTCCGGCATTCCGATCGCCAACGGCTTGGGTCTTGCGAGCCAGCTCGACAAAGACGGTAAAGTTACGGTCTGCTGCTTTGGTGATGGAGCCACCAATATTGGAGCCTTCCATGAAGGCTTGAACATGGCGCAGGTCTGGAAGCTGCCGGTCATCTTCCTCTGCCAGAATAATCTCTATTCCGAACATACGCCGATGGCCTTTGCGACCAGTTCCGACACCATCAAACAGCGCGGCGAAGGCTTAGGCATGCGTTCGGTGCGTGTGAACGGCAATGATGCGAGCGAAATGTATGCGGCAGCGAAGGAAGCGGTTGAATATGCCCGCGCCGGAAACGGGCCAACGTTGATCGAGGCGATGACCTTCCGCTTCCACGGCCATTTGCTCGGCGATACCGGTCATTATATTCCTGAAGCGGAAATGGAACAGGCGCTGAAAGATGATCCAATGCCGATCCTGCGCCAGCAACTGCTCGACATTCAGGTGAGCGAAGCAGACATCGCTGCCATTGAAGCCAAAAACAAAGCGATTATCGACGAGGCGGCACAATTTGCGCTCGACGCGCCTTATCCTCCCGGGGATGAATATCGCATCGATGTACTAGACGTGGAGATTGCAGCATGAGCGACGCACCAAAGGAAATCATGTTCGCGCAAGCCTGTAACATGGCGATGGCAAAAGCGATGGCCGACGACCCCAAAGTCATCCTAATGGGTGAAGATATTGCCGATGAACAAGGCGGCGGTGTTTTTAAAGTAACGGCCGGTCTATCAGCACAATTTGGCACGGACCGCGTGCGCTCAACCCCGATTTCAGAGCAGGCCATTGTCGGCGCTGCCGTTGGTTCTGCTTTGGTCGGCTACAAACCGGTCGCGGAAATCATGTTGATGAACTTCATCACCGTTGCGATGGATCAAATTGTCAATCACGCAGCCAAATTGCGCTTCATGTCCGGCGGACAGACAAGCGTCCCATTGACCATAAGAACCACCACTGGTGCAGGTACCGGCCTGGGCGGGCAGCATAGTGATATGCTCGAAGCATGGCTGGCCCACGTACCGGGTCTGAAAGTGGTTGCTGCTTCCAATCCCTGTGATGCCTATGGATTGCTCTATTCTTCGATCATGGATCCCAATCCGGTTATCTTTATCGAGAATACGCCGACTTATTTCACCAAAGGTCCGGCGCCGGCGCCTGATCATGTTGTTCCGCTCGGCTTGGCATCGGTCCCTCGTGAAGGCAGCGATATCAGCTTGATCACCTATAGCCGCGGCGTTGCCGCGTGCCATGCGGTCGCCGAAAAGCTGGCTGGCGAAGGCATTTCCTGTGAAGTGGTCGATCTGCGCACCATCGCTCCGTTTGACGAGGAAACCGTGCTGAAAAGTGTTGCCAAAACAAAGGCAGCCGTGGTCGTGCATGAAGCCGTGAAGAATTTTGGCACTGGCGCTGAAATCTCTTCGCGCATCCATGAAGAATTATTCTCTGAACTCAAGGCGCCGGTCGGACGGGTTGGATCAGGCTATGCGCCTGTGCCTTTCTCTCCCACCATCGAAAAGGCTTGGATGTTCAGCGAAGATGATATTGAACGCGAAATTCGCAAAATATTGGGGTAAAAATGGCTACTGAAATACGCATACCAAAATTGGGATTCAGCATGGAAGTCGGCACGCTGGCCGAGTGGCTGGTTCCTGATGGCGCAGACGTCACCGAGGGGCAGGACATCTATGCCTTGGAAAACGACAAATCGACCCAGGAAGTAGAATCGCCTGCGACCGGTAAACTCAAGATCATTGTCAGTACGACCGGTGAAGAATATCCGGTCGGCGAATTGATCGGAACGATCGAATAATCTACGATAGTAGCGACTGACCAGAACCCTATCATTATTATTAGTAATGTTTGGTTGACTGCAAAACCAAACAACGCGACAAGCAACGCAAGTCGAGAGCCTTGATCAAAGGGCTCCGTGGAGGACAAGCGTTATTATGGCAGAGAATTTCGTCGCAGAAATACCTGATGTTTCGAAGGCAACTTTTCGCCGCAATCTGGACAGTGTAACGATCACCAGTGCGGCTGAAATTCGGCCAGCGGCAGAAGCAATTCACAAAATTGCGCAATCCTATGGCTTCCGCATTGCGGTCAGCGCAGACATCTCGTCAAAGGCCCATTTGGTCGATGCCGAGGGCGAGCTTATCAACAAAGATATTTTCGGCTGGGTCGCTGAAGGTGAGCGCTGGTGGGAAGATACCAGACTGGCGCTGAGCTCTCCCCTGCCCCGTGCTTGCCGTTATGAAAGTGAGCCCATCTGGTGCAATGCCGAAGGCTTTCATGGCCATTGGCAGAATGAATATCTCGACGAAATTGACCTCAAGGACTTTTATGATGGCAGCGCCACAGCCAAGTCAGCCATCCTGATTCCAGTGCATTTGCCTTTCGGGCAAATCGCCGCGGTCAGCTTCACACCGATCGATTACAGCGTCACTGACCTGAGCGAACCCTATCGGGTTTTTTCTGATTTTCTATCGATTGTTACCAGCCGTTTTGTAACCGGCTATGTGCTAGCGATGCGCAAGAAGCACCGGATGCCAACCAATTGCATATTATCCAAACGCGAAGCAGAATGTCTGCATTGGGCTGCGATCGGCAAGACCGACAAAGAGATCAGCATGATCCTGTCGCTAAGCCACGCGACCATCCGCTACCACGTCAATCGGGCAGGTCAAAAGCTCAACAGCGTCAACCGTGGCCAGACCATCTTTAAGGCTGGCCAGCTCGGCTATTTGGGAGCAACCGACTAGCTTCCCTATTTGCGCAACAGCGCAAACACGCCGGTCATCGTCATCAACAGACGCTCCCCCGCGACGATTTCGCCGCGGCAATAAGCCGTCCGTTTACCCTTGCGGTCAATATGAGCATGGGCCACGATCCAATCTCCCAACTTTGCGCCAGCCAGAAAATTGGTGTTGAGGTTGATAGTGGCGATCGGAAGGCGCGGTTTTTCGCTCACAAACAATTGATAACTTAGCGCAACATCGGCCAGCGTCGTGAGCACGCCACCATGAGCGACATTGATACCGTTCAGATGACCTTCCGTTATGCGAATACCAACCGCTATATGATCGGCCTCTTTGCGGGTGAAATAAGGGCCGGCAACATCCAGAAATCCAGTGGAAAATGTCGCCGGCGCAAATCCTTCGGGGACGTCCGCCAAAGCCTTATTCTGCAGCTTGCAGCTTGGGGCTTTTTGGCGGCTCTTCGCTATTCAGCCACAAATCGAGTGTTTCATGGAAATGACGCAGTTTTGATTCCTGATAGCTGGCAAAGATCGAAACACCATGTGGCTGGTTTTTCACGCCCTTTTGCATCGCTTTGTGATTGAGATAATCCTGATTGAATATCTTGTTCAAATAGCTGCCAAATTCCTTCGCCTCGGTATAATCATCATGTAGATCGAGAAACGTGCATTTAGCCGGTTCAGGGCGTTCGGCACCTTCTGGTAACGCGACCATGAACATGACTTCATGCAGCGATTGTTCCGGATTATCGCCATCGGGACGGAAGCGATAGAAGATCGGATTATAGTCTGCCCACGGGCTCATGTTCGGGAAGACACTGTAAAAAATCGCATCGGTCAAATCAGCATCACTGATATTATCAACCATATCACCCCAGGCCGGACGCATTTCTTCGCGTCTGGCTTGCGCCGCTTCATCACGCATCTGGTGAGGAGAAACATCCGTATACACCATCGGCGTATCTTCTTCTTCCGGCGCAATTTTGCCACCAATCCAGTTACACATATGAGGGTCGGCAGACTTCAAATCGCCTTCGATATAATTGGCTTCCATATCGAAAATACCACTTTTGCCATTGGGCAAAGAGACCTTGACCCGGTTTTCTTCCAACCGCTCAAACTTGTGCTTGCTGATCGGGTGAATGAAGCTTTGAAAGGCTTTTTGATCAGGGAAGGCTGTCGGATCAGGATTGACCAAGTCTGTATGCGGGCTCGGCGCGCCGTGCGCAGACATGGCGCGCGAGACATTATGCCACACATCATATTTGCTGTTCGCGTCGGCAAAGGCGGGCATCAGTTCCGGGTGCGTACCGACCACATGATAGGATTCCATAAAGGCTTCCTGCGCAATTTTCCAATTGCAGGGCAAACGCTTGATCATATGCGCGGCCTTATAGCGGCGCTCAAACGGGATCTGGAAATGCCGGTCCAGATCACCGAGAAAATCTTCCAACGGCTCGCAATCACGATCCGGGTTGATAAAGACAAAACCGCCCCATTCGCCGACGCTAATGGCTTTGAGGCTATGGGTTTCTTCGCTGACTGTTGGAAAATCCCACTGGCAAGGCACTTCTTTGAGCTTGCCATCCAGTTCCCATGACCAGCCATGGAACGGGCAACGCAGGGCTTTCTGGCCCTTTTTGTGATTATCGCAAATGGCGCGGCCGCGATGCATGCAACTATTGGGATAGGCTTTGATCTCGTCTTCAGACACGCGCACGATGATGAAAGACAGTCCGGCTATATCATATACAAATGTATCGCCGACTTCCTTGATCTCATCCTTGTGGCAAGCCATTTGCCATACCCGTTTCCAGAGCATTTCCACTTCGCGGTCATGCTCTTCCTTGGTCCAGTAGCGGCTGACTTCCACTTCGGTCAGGCCAGGTTCCATGGGGGATTCTTCAAAATATATTTCGGGCGCACGAACTTTATCGCCTTCCAACAACTCAGTATAGGAAATACCGTTTGACCGATTGTGACCCGTTAACGTCTCGACCATTATCTTCTCCTGAAAACTAAACTTATTTGCCGACAGACTACCGCAAGAAGTCGCAAACTCCACTAGTGAATCTGGCAGCCTGCCGAATCTTTGGGGTTAATTTGCAACCGCTCTTTTCCAAGGCAAAACCTAATGTTTTTGAGAGGACCGTTCGACCCTGTTACCTGTGTATCTTCATGACAATGAGGCCGTGACGAATCTGCCCAAAAGGAGAGCAAACCCGTGAAACTCTATTCCAGCCTTGGTCCCAATCCTCGGCTAGCCCGCATGTTCTTGATGGAAAAAGGCATTGAGGTGGAGAGAATCCATCTCGACATTATCACCGGCGAAAATCGCAGCGACGATTATGCCAAGAAAAATGTCATGCAAACGACTCCAACGCTGGAACTGGATGACGGAACGCTGATTAGCGAATCCACGGTCATCTGCGAATATCTGGAAGAGACCAAACCGGACCCCGTATTGATCGGATCGACCGCAAAAGAGCGCGCGGAAACCCGGCGGTGGGCCCGACGGATAGACCAGGAAATCGCTGTACCAATGACGCTCGGCTTTCGCGGCGGCGGCGGCCGGCCCATGTTCGAGCCGCGCATGAACGTGGTCAGCCCCGAGGCAGCTGCTGAGCTGTCAGCCATGTCGGATAAGCATTGGCTGTGGCTCGACGCGCAACTGGGCGACAAGGATCATATTTGCCACGACAAGTTGACGCTGGCGGATCTGGTTGCCTTTTGTTTCATCAAATTTGGCGGCACAGTGGGATGGTCGCTGCCGGCAGGCGCAGACAATCTGACCCGCTTTGCAGCTAAAATGGAAGAACGCCCTTCGGCGGAAATCTGGCGCGGCGCAGAATGACCGCTTCGCCTGCCACCCTCGCGAAACTCGGCACGATCATGCAGATCAGCTATGTGCCCGATGACTATGATGCCGCGCTCGACTATTGGACCCAGAAAATGGGCGCGGGCCCGTTTTTCCATACCGAGGGCGTGCAGGTCGAGAATGTCAAATATCGCGGCGAGGCTTCGGATATCCAGTTTTCCATGGCTATCGGCTATTGGGGCGATGTGCAGGTTGAACTGATCCGGCCTGACAATGATGCACCGTCGATGTTCAAGGACTGGCGCTCCAAGGGCCTGAAAGGCGTGCAACATCTCTGCATCATCGTCGATGACTTGGCCGAGGCGCGACAGATTACCGAGAGTAAAGGCGGCGAAGTCATTCAGGAAGTTAGCCTACCCGGCGGTGTCGGCGGTGCTTTCTATGCCGATTATGGCGGCGGCCCCGGTACGATAATCGAATATCTGCAAATACCGCAAGCAGGCCTCGATGGCTTTGCCGCGATGCGTCAGGCCCATTTGGATTGGGATGGCGTCAGCAATCCCGTAATAGGAAAAGAATAGATGAGCGACACACCACCCGAACGCCGTCCCGACCAGAAACCGATCAAATGCGTATTGGTTGCGGCCGGTAAATATCACGATATCGATTTTGCGCGGCTCGAAATATTAAAATTGCTCGCGGAGGATGACCGCATCCGGGTGCGGGTATTTGAAGATTATGAAAATCTGGAAGCCATCAAAAATGCCGATGTTCTGATCAGCTATACGTGCGACCTGTTACCCAGCGAAGCGGCACAGAAAAATATTCAAACCTTCGTCAACACTGGCGGTCAGTATTTTGCGCTGCATGGCACCAACAGTGTGCTCAAGTTCCTGGAAGATGGTCGGGTCGATGCGCCTGACGATATGCCGACCTTTGTCGATACCTTGGGCAGCCGCTTTCTGTCCCACCCGCCGATTATCCCGTTCACCGTCGACAATGCCCAACCGGATCATCCACTGGTCAAAGACATTCCCAGTTTTGAAACGGTCGATGAGCAATATCTCGTCGAAACCCGCGCGGAAATTGATGTGCTGCTCGACACGGAATATAATGGCAGCGACGATATTAGCGGCTTTGTGCACAGCGACATCAAGAAGAGCCGCCACCCGGTTTTTTATATTCGCAAAATGGGCGAAGGCGCCGTGCTCTATCTGACCATGGGCCATTGCCGCGGCCATTATGATATGGACCCGGTTCTCGACTGGTGGCCCGAAGTGGATCGTTCCGGTTGGCAGCAGCCGATTATTTACGACCTGCTGCGTCGCGGCATCAAATGGGTTTGTCAGCCCGCCATTGCAAAATTCTAAGCGTAAAACCCAAACCCCAATATTTTAAAGGAGAGCAAAATGGATTTAGGACTCAAAGGCAAGAAAGTCATTCTCACCGGCGGTAGCCGCGGACTAGGGCGCGCTGCGCTAGAGCATTTCGCCAAGGAAGGCGCGGATGTTGCGTTTTTCTCGCGCAACGCTGAACAGGTGGCTGCAGCCAAGAGCGAGCTGGAGGCGCATGGCGGCAAAGTATTTGCTGAAGCGTTTGATATGACGGATGCTGAAGGCTATCCCAAATGGCTTGAAAAAGCAGCTGGCGAACTCGGCGGTTGCGATATTTTCATCCATAATGTTAGCTCCTCGGGTGCTGGCGGAACGGGTGACTGGGAAATGACGTTCAACACCGATATTATCGGTGCGGTCAAAGCGATGGAGGTATTGGAGCCTCATCTTGAGAAATCAGACGATGGCTCGGTGATCTTCATGTCATCCACCGCTGCATTCGAAACTTTCGTTGCGCCACAGGCCTTTAACGCATTGAAAGCGGCGCTCATCACCTATGGTAGCCAGCTTAGCCAAGCACTTGGTCCCAAAGGGATTCGCGTCAACATGGTTTCCCCGGGCCCGATCAAATTCCCGGGCGGCAACTGGTCGCAGATTGAAGCGGGCATGCCGGACTTTTACAACATGACGAAAGCGGGCTTCGCGCTGGGTGATTTCGGTGAAGCCGATGATGTGGCGCGCAGCGTTGTGTTTCTCGCGAGCCCTGCGTCGAGCTATACCACGGGTGCACATCTCGTGATCGACGGCGGCTTTACGAAACGCGTTCAGTTTTAAGCTATGTTCCTCTCCCCTTGAGGGAGAGGACAGATTTGCTTGTCAGCTCTGCTGAATAGAAAATCTTGGTGAGGGGTTGAGAGGGCGTAGCAAATCTCCACCCCTCTCCAACTCGACTAGGCAGACAAGCTGCCAAGTCTCCGTTTCCTCTCCCTCAAGGGGAGAGGATGGGATTGTCTAGTTCACCGCCCGGTCTTTGCCTTCCCAATAAGGCGCGCGCAATTCGCGGCGCAGGATTTTTCCTGAAGGGTTGCGAGGTAACGCCGGAATAAAGTCCACAGACTTCGGACATTTAAAACCGGCAATATTCGTCCGGGCATGGGCGATCAGATCAGCCTCCGCAATTTCCGCCCCATCTTTCAAGACCACGCAGGCTTTGACCGCCTCACCCCATTTTTCATCAGGCACACCGATTACCGCGACATCTGCTATCGCAGGATGACCATAAATCGCATTTTCGACCTCCGCCGGATAGATATTCTCGCCGCCAGAGATGATCATGTCCTTCACCCGGTCATGGATATAGAGATAGCCATCTTCATCAAAATAACCCGCATCGCCAGTGCGTAGCCAACCTTCGGCGTCGATGGTCGCAGCCGTGGCTTCATCCATGTTCCAATAGCCTTTCATATTGAACGAGGATCGCGTGGCAATTTCGCCCACTTCGCGCGCAGGCAATGTGTTGCCTTCCTCATCAATAATCTTGACCTCAACACCCTGTAGTGGCTTGCCGACCGAACGCATTTTGTCATTGCCGTTCGGATCATGATCCTCAGGCGGCAGGGCGACAATCGTCCCCGATGTCTCGGTCATGCCGTACATCTGAATAAATTCGCAGCCGAACATGTCGATGCTCTGTTTCATCATTTCCAGCGGTATCGGTGATGCGCCATAAGAGATATATTTAAGCTTGGAAAAATCGACCTCGCCCACCCTTGGATGGTTGAGCAATATCTGGATCGCGGCCGGCACCATGAAAATTTTGCTGATGCCATATTGTTCAATTAATTCCAGCGCTTGAGCCGGATCATACTCCCGCACCACAACAGCGTGGCCGCCGCTATACATATTGCCAAGGCCGGATCCGGTCCCGCCGATATGAAAGCAAGGCATGGCCAGCAGCATGGTTTCACCGGGCTGCGATCTCTGCCAGTCGGCCAGGTCATCATCGGTCAGCTTGGATCGCGCGCCGAAAATCGAGTAACCGGTCATGATCGCGCCTTTGGGATGGCCGGTCGTGCCAGACGTGTAGAGTTGCAGGGCATCATCATTCGGCGCACAAGCCACCATCGGGTCCACATCCGGGAACCCGTCACGCCAAGCCGGATAACCAGCAAATTCCTCATCTGCCTGTTCCGAACAAAAGATGGTTTCGACATAGTCAAACTGCGGCTTGATCTGCTTAACCAGATCGACAAATTCCGGTCCAATGAACAGGATTTTGGCCTGACAATTATTGACGATATAAGTGACTTCCGGGCCGGCAAGCCGCCAGTTGACCGGCGTCATTACGGCGCCAATCTTGGCCGCGCCCAATAATATTTCGAAATAGAGATGGGAGTTTTTGCCCATATAGGCAATCCGGTCACCCTTCTTTACGCCAAGCGATGCCAGCGCATTGGCCGCCCGGCTGCTGCCCGCATCAAGCTGGGCATAGCTCATCTCGTCGCCTTCAAAGGTGAAGACGAGCGCGTCGCCCTGATCCTTGGCCTGTTGCCGGATGACGTCCGCTATCGTGACAATATCTTCTTTCAGCATGTACCTGTCCTAGTTTTTGGCGACCCTCATCGTGGCCGATTCTCACAACTCTATCTAATCGCCGCCGACGCGCAAACAGCCTAGCATATTGACTAGCCGTCTTGGCCGTACGCTTGGATTAGAATTGTCTGATGCGCGACTTAGCTCTTCACCAGATTACCATGACGCAAGGCGGACCGTCCGGACTTGTGCGGTTCGCGGCCAAGGCTGGTCTCAAGAAAGTCTGCTTGTTCACCGCAACGCCGCTGACGGCCGATGGTAAGCCCATGTTTGCGATTGTTGAACCGTCAGACAAAACAGAGTTTCAAAGCCTGCTCGCCGACAATGGTGTGTCGATTATCAACGCCGAATATTTCCCGGTCATGCCGGAAACCGATGTCGGCGGATATGCAGCAGCATTAGAACTGGCCGCCGAGCTAGGCGCGAAACGCGCTGTCACCCATATTCATGAGGTTGATCCGGTACGGATTGCCGATCAACTCGGTGCATTATGTGCCATGGCCAATGAATTAGGCATAGAAATCGGACTGGAATTTACCGGCTTTGCGAAGGGCTGTGACAGCCTTGAAAAAGCAGTGAAGCTGCATCAGGCCATGAACCAATCCAATCTGAAGGTCGCTATCGATGCGCTGCATTTATTCCGGACAGGCGGAACGCTGGATCAGCTCAAAACCGTTGATCCTCATATTATTGGCTATGCTCAAATATGCGACGGTCCGCATTTTCGGAAATCTGACGACTATGTCGAGGAGGCGATGAATCGAATGGTCCCCGGCGAAGGTATGTTCCCGCTCCGCGCCTTAATTGGTCTATTGGGCGCGCATGTCGATTTGGATATTGAAGTGCCACATTATGCTTCTGCTCCACATTTCGATGCAGAAGACTGGGCCCAAGAAGCAATAGCGGCGAGCAAGACATTATTAGAATGATTGGAAGCCATGATGACGCATGACGATTTGATCGATCGGGCAAATATAACCGACCATGTGCTAAAATATGCCACCGGCATCGACCGGCACCAATGGGAGCTATATCGTTCGATCTTCGCGGATGAGATCATGCTGGATTTCTCCAGCTGGTCCGGAGATCCGGCGAGCAAAACACCTGCAGACGATTGGGTTGCGGGGGTTCGAGCAACGCTGGAACCATTTGATGCAACCCAGCATGTTCTGACCAATTTTGTGATCACGCTTGATGGCGATTGCGCGACATGCACCTGTTACATGACCGCTCATCATCATCTCGTGGTCGATGGCGACCGACAGATGCATAGCATTGGCGGCTATTATGTGCACGAGCTGGAACGGAATGGCGATGGCTGGCTGATCTACAAAACCCAACTCAACGTGACATGGGAAATGGGTAACCGCGGTCTGTTCGAACTGGCGGCCAAACGCGGCGCGGCGTCGATGGTTTAACGCTGTTGCACATCATGTGTTTGATGTTAAGTTGTCCGGACAAATTGATGGAGGATCAGTCTTATGTCTCTTTCCAGCCTCTTTGCTTTGACGCTTGCTGTCGGAGCGCAACATGGTGCGATGCTGGATCAGCAACTGCTTGGCGTTTATACAAATGAGGAGCAGGCTTATTTTGAAAAAGATGCAGGCCGGACCCCGCCGCCCTGGATCGCGCTGAAAATAGAAAAACAGGGCAATGGTCTGGTCGTTACCCGCACAGATGCCTTCGGCAAACCGGTTGCCGCACCACTCAAGGGGCTTGCCGCCGTAGGCGTGGAACGCGACAGCCTGACATTAGGCGAATGTACCCGCTATTTTGATCGTACAGATGCGGGTTGGACCTATAGTGCGCTGCAAAATAGGATGGCCTGTCGTCAGGATTATCAGATTACCGGTGTCAACGCGGACGGATTGAAACTGCGCTTTGCCAATGGCACCGAAACCCAATTGAAGCGTGCTCGTCCTGTCGAATGCTGGGCCGCAGCAAAGAAGACCAAGCCCAAGGCGGATGGCAGCCCGGACTGGCTGTTCGCCCAGAAACTCAAACTGCACGATCAGGGTGGACGGGTGATGATTGGTGGCGGAGAGAGCGGCGCCGAACCGCTGATCCTGCGCATGCGGGCGGTTTATTGGCCACCCCCGAGCAATAACCGCCCAAGCATGGTGCTCTATGTCCATAAGCCCGATAACCCGGACAGCGCCGTCAGCTACAGCTGGGCCGATATCGATGCCAGCAGGGTCGGCTTGAACTTGCGCTGGATGCAGGCGAGTTGCACGATCAAAGGTGCCGAGCGGTCTTCTACCGTCACCACCGATAACTTTCGCGGATAGCGCTCATCGTGACTAGGCTCCGTTCTATCAGCAGACGCGCATTTGTCGGTGGGATGAGTGCGTCGCTCATTGCTTGCGCAAGTCCGCGGCAGACATGGACCACAACCACAGCGGATGTGATCGTGATCGGCGCTGGTCTATCCGGGTTACATGCCACAAAGCTGATCGAAAATGCCGGTTATAAGGTGCTGCTGATTGAAGGGTCGGGCCGCACCGGCGGTCGCCTCCACACATTGGATGATTTGCCCGGCAATCCGGATGCAGGCGGCATCCAAATTGGTGCTGGCTATAAACGGTTTCATGCGATTGCCGATCAACTTGGTGTCGAACGCAATATCCCGCCTGCATCCGCGCGAGGCTC
Organism: uncultured Sphingomonadaceae bacterium; assembly: GCA_947489315.1. Classification (GTDB taxonomy): domain Bacteria; phylum Pseudomonadota; class Alphaproteobacteria; order Sphingomonadales; family Sphingomonadaceae; genus Parasphingorhabdus. Next base: position 300,370 of record CANLCX010000003.1, on the reverse strand, counting down.
ACTCTATCATATAGGCGGCGCATCGCTCACGGCCCAGCAATGGCCAGAGGCAGCGCAGAATAAATTGACTGCAGAAGAAAAAGCAACGCCGCCAGACCGTCTATTTTTCTCTTACCTCAAAGACCTGCCGAAGCTTGAAAATGTAGCAGACTGGATGAAACCGGAGGCGCAGACCATTGATGTTCCGCTCCGTCAATATCTCAAGAATCAGGGTGCATCCGACGAAGCTTTGCGGCTGATCGATGCCAATCTCAACGGCAATAGCATCGATACCCAATCCGCTTTGCATATGGTCCGATCCCTCGCCATTTTTCGCAGCGGCGGCGGCCCAACCCGCTATGTCCGTGGCGGATCGCAGCGCATGACAGATGCCATGACCAAGGCTCTGAACAGCGACATCCTGTTAGACAGCCCTGTTACGGCAATAGCGGATGATGGCAACGGCGTTACGCTAAGCCTTGCCGATGGGCGCCAATTTCGTGCGCGCCATGTCATCTGCACCGCACCTTTTTCAACCCTTCGATCGATGAATATACGGGCAGACCTGCCAACCGAACTTCGCACCATGATCGCTCGGCTTCCTTATACACGCGCAAGCTTTGCCTATCTGTCTGCGACCGAGGCTTTCTGGAAAAATGATGGCCTGCCGGAAACCATCTGGTCCGATGATCCCATGCTCGGGCGAATGTTCGTGCTGGGTGACAATCCGGCCATGGTGAAGATCTGGCTCAATGGCTCCAGCGCGGATCTCGTCGATGCAATGGATGACAACGCGGCGGGGGCGGCGATTATTCGTAAAACCGAAGAGGCTCGGCCTTCTGCCATTGGCAAACTCAAATTTCTGAGGATGTTCAGCTGGCAGAAAAATCCATTTGCTCGCGGAATATACCATCATATCGGCGCCGGTCAGGGCGCTGCTTTGGCGCAAACGGCGCAACATCGCGGACAGCGCCTCCATTTTGCAGGAGAACATCTGGCGCAACAAAGTTCTGGTATGGAAGGTGCGCTGGAAAGCGGGGCACGCGCTGCAGACCATGTGCTTGCAACGCTCTAATCGAAGATCATGATAAAGGCCCGCGAACATGAATGACAAAAAACAACAGACGTTCAACCGGCGCCAGATTATGGTCGGCACGGCTACGCTGGGCCTTACGGCATCGATCAGCAGCTATGCCAGTGCTCAGACGCAGCCCATGATCCTGCCGCCGGAGCAGCGCAAAATATTCGTTCTGGTGCACGGCGCATGGCATGGCGGCTGGTGCTGGCGAGACGTAAGGACGCAGCTTGAAGCGCAAGGCCATCAGGTATTCACGCCAACATTAACCGGTCTCGCGGACCGCGCCCATTTGCTTTCGAAGGACATCGGCCTCGATACGCATATCAAGGACATCACGTCGCTCATGGATTATTATGATCTCAGCGACATCATATTGGTCGGCCACAGCTATGGCGGGATGGTGATTACTGGAGTGGCCGATGCCAGAAAGGCCCAGATTGCAGAGATTGTCTATCTTGATGCTGCCTTGCCGGAAAATGGCCAGACGATGATCACGCAAGGTCCGGAACGAAGCCCAGACATCATCGAACAATCCCGGCAAGCATTGGCCGGGCTCGCGCCCGACGGTGTTGCGATGGGTGCATTCCCACCTGAATTTCTCGGAATTCCAACAGATCATCCTGGCTACAACTGGGTTGCCGAAAAGCTTACCCCGCACCCCCTAAAAACCTGGCTAGACCCGATCACATTGGAAAACGGCGGTTCGGAGGGATTGAAGCGCAGCTATATCCACTGCACCGCTCCGGCTTTGCCCAATAGCAGCTTTCCCTTTCATGCCGAGCAGGTGCAAGCAGATGATAGCTGGATCTATCATGCCCTGACGACCGGCCATGACGCGATGGTGACGGCACCAAATGACATTGTCAGGATATTGTCGATCGCAACATAAAACCCGCCGCCCTCTCAGGCGGCGGGTTTATGGTTTTTTGTCACGTCGTCAGTAGCGGGCTGTCAAAACAACGCCGAATCTCCGTCCGGGCCGAAGACCAGCGATAAAGTTGCGCTTGAACGTGTCGTCACCATCAGCATAGCGAATAATCTGTGCAACAGAATCCTCGTCAAACAGGTTTTTAACATAGCCCTGTATCTTGAAATTCTCGTTCTGGAAGCCGAGCCGGATGTCAGAAACGACTGATCCGCCAGTTTCCGCGAGATTGTGAACCTGCGCAAAGCTGGTGGAAACAACGCTGACATTGGCACCGGCAAATAGCTCCCAATCGCCTGACCCGACGGGCATACGCCAATCTGCATCGGCAAATATCTGATGGACTGGCGCACGCGGTATGCTTTTGCCTTTGATAGAACCAAAGATCGATTGGCAGCCCGCGGTGTCGGGGAATTCATCTCCGGTTGAGCAGTTCACGAGATTATCGTCAGCGACATCATCCAGCACACCCTGGTTTTGATCAAAACCCGAAGTAAATTTGCTGTCAGCAAGGGCATAGTTAACTGTAAAGGTAAGGTTATCGCTTGGTTTCAAAATCGTTTCCAATTCGAGACCAAATACCCGTGCATCTCCCGCATTGACCACCGCCGATACCACACTGGTCGGCGATTGGACATTCTGGGTTAGCTGATAGCCTTCTATCTCGTTGTAGAAGGCAGCTAAATTAACCGTCAACGCGCGATCAAGAAATACGTTCTTCGAACCAATTTCATAGGCGGTTGCTTCTTCTTCCTCATAGGAAGGCACACCGGCATTAATGGCTGTCACACCATTGAAACCACCGGGCTTCTGGCCCTGCGCAAAAGTGGCATAAAGCAAGTTATCCGGTGTGACCTGCCAATCGAGCAAGACACGCGGAGAAAATTTGGTGAATGTCGCCGATGACAAGACCGGTGTCACTGCCGGATCGCCCAAATCACGGTCAATCACTGATTGCTCGATTTTCTCTTCCGCATAGCGGGCTTCGACACTTAGCGTCACTGTGTCGGTAATATCGAAACCGACCGCACCAAAAATGGCCCAGTTACGGAGGTCCTGATTGTTGACATTGCGCGGAACGATAACTGTTCCGGCTGCAGCGGAGTCGGTCAGAAAGTTAAAGAAACATCCGTTGGCAGGGGAACATAATGCGGCGCGGCGAGCTTCCGAATTGGCCAGAGCGCGTATATTGGCATCTGCTGGTAGCGTGCGGATATCGCGGCTATCATCGCTTTGGTCGAAATAAAAGCCACCGACCATCACATCAAAGCGATCACCATCATAGGCCAAGCGGAGTTCTTGCGACCAGTCTTCGGTTTCACCAGCATTAGCGAATGAAAAGTCGGTTGGGCCTCCATTGACGATGCCGATACCGACAGGTCCTGCAGGGAAAGTAGCAAATGTGGAAGGCTGAAAACTATTCGGACCATAGTCGCCGTCCGTAACGAGACTGTTCCGCACGCGATTGTAACCCGTCAATGATGTCAGCGTCAGTTGATCGCTGATGTCATAGTCCATCCGCAAGCTGGCGTTAAATGTTTTCACATTCAAACCCACGTCATCCGGATCAGCAAACTGCCGGGTATAATCAGTATTAATCTGCCCCGGTTGAATCACGCCACAGAAATAACGGCCTGCCCCTCCATAGAAGCCGCCATTATCAAAGAAGCAGTTATTGTCGCTCGCGCTAGTTGCAAAAATCGCCGGTTGGCCATCATCTGTACGGTTATAATAGGTCCGTACCTGTGCAGTGAAAGGTCCGCCATCATCGAAGGCAAAACCACCGGCGAAGGAATAGGATTCCTGCTTACCCACCTTATTACCATCGAACAGGTTGGTATATTCACCGCCAAATTCAAAATAACGGCCAGAAGCAAAGGCTGTGATGGAATCGGTTACGGGACCACGAATATTGGCATTGATATCAAAGCGGCTATTCTCTGAGATGTCGGCAGATATACTGCCCGTCAAACTATCTGCACCAGTCTTTGAAATGATATTGATCGCGCCAGAATAGGTATTACGCCCATAAAGTGCACTTTGCGGACCCTTAACGACTTCGATCCGCTCGATATTATCGACATTATAATCACCGATAGAGCCACTAAAATAGATTCCGTCGATAAAGATGGCGACACCCGAAGTGCCCAGAACATTGGCCTGACCACGAATGACGGGACGGTTCGCATCCCGACCCAGACTGGCATCAAATGTCAAACCGGCGGTGACCTTCGAAATATCGGCGACGCTGTCCAGCGCCAGGTCATCTATCGCTTCGGATGACACAACGGCGACCGATGTCGGAATTTCTTGCAGGTTTTCAGAAAATTTCCGCGCAGTGACTATAATAACGTCAGAATCATCCTCGACGGCGGTATCAGTGGCACTTGTATTTTGTGCCAAGACCGAGGCTGGCATGGCCGCCGTTGCTGCCAACAGCGCGGCTTTGAATATCGTTTTCATATCGCTTTCTCCCTGATGTCCAGTTGTCCAGACAAATTTCTCCAAGCCCTGATTTCCACCGCTCATCTAATTTGTCCAGACAAATTTACGTCTAAGTGGCTTTGGAGGCACTCACTGTTACATTATTACAACTATGCAATAGTGCGATATTAGCCGTGCCTGTAGATTGCGATATTTCGATATTTCATTCTTCATCGGCTCGAATAATATAGCCTCGGAAATTAGGTGCAAATAGCGGTTGCAATCATTCTCCCTTCGCGTAATTTGTCCGGACAACTTCTAGAAAGGACTCATCTATGCCAGCCTATATGATTGTGACCGCTGCTATATCGGATCGCGATAAATTCATCGCAGGCTATGGCGCAGCTGCCGGCGCACTCGTCGAGAAATTTGGCGGGCGCTATGTGCTCCGTGGTCCCGGGGCGGAATTGCTGGAAGGTAGCTTTGGCGATGGCGCGTCAATGGTCATATCCGAATGGCCAGACAAAGCGGCCGTTTATAAATTCTGGAATAGCCCGGAATATCAGGAAGCAAAAAAGTTACGTGCCGATATCGCCGAATGTCAGGTGCTAGTTATCGAAAGCCCGAAAATCGCATGACCGATATTATAAAACGAACGACCCTCATGGTCCGCGATGGCGACACCGCCTCGCATTGGTATGAAATAGTATTGGGCATGACCAAATGGATGGATACGCCGTTCACGCTTTCCGGAACGCAATTGGCAGCCGGGAAGAAAGGTGATCAGACGCGCTTGATCATATTGAAATGCGAACATGATATGATTGGCATGATCGGCCTGCTCGAATGGCTTGATCCCAAACAGGATACACCCAAAGAGCTACCCACCGAGATTAAATTTGGCGCCCCGGTATTCGTTGTCGCTTCCGAAGATGCCAAGGGCGCTGTCGAGCGCGCTCGCGCACTCGGGTCCGCAATCCACAGTGAACCGCGCGAATGGACGGTTACTGGTGCTGATGGCAAACAAAAGGACATGATCGGTTGCTCTTTCTGGGATTTGGACGGCTATTTCTTTGAGGTGAATCAAGTCGTTAAGGTCCATGACTGAGTGACCGCCGCTAGTTCCTCTCTTGCCGATTTTGATACGCTTTCTGCCGACAAACAGATTAACGATCATGCCAATTATCAGTGGCGCGTTGCTGCGCGGCCCGTTGGTAATGTCGTGCCATCGGACTTTGAGTGGGCAGTGACGGACATTCCCGAACCGGGCGATGGCGAAGTGCTGTTAAAAACCCATTATCTCGGCCTCGCCCCGGTGATGCGTTTTTATATGCAGGGCACCGGTGCGGCGGGCGAACGCGTTCTGAAACCCGGTGATGTAATCCATGGCCGCGGAGTCGCGCAGGTCGTCAAATCCCATCATCCTGACTGGCGCGAAGGCGAGATGGTTCAGGGACAGGTCGGTTGGCAAACCTACAAAGTCTCTCGCATGACACCGCAGGAGAAGTTTTTCCGGATGCCGCCCAATGGTCTGCCCGCGGCACTCGGCTCTGGCGTCCTTGGCATGACGGGCCTGTCTGCTCATGCTGGATTATTTGCGTGTGGTGATCCTCGAAAGGGCGACCGGATGGTCTTGTCAGGCGCAGCGGGCGGTGTCGGATCTATGGTCAGTCAGTTGGCAGCCAATGTCGCCGGCTGTGATGTTGTTGGCATGGCGCGTGGGGCTGAGAAATGCGCGTTCATTCTCAACCATGGCTGCTCGCAAGCGATTGATTATAAATCCGAAGATATCGAAGAGCGATTAGACATATTATGCCCCTACGGCATTGATCTATATTTCGACAATGTCGGCGGGGAAACGCTGGAAGTCTGTCTGGAACGCTTGCGGCTGCATAGCCGCGTCGTGCTGTGCGGATCGATCAGCGAATATACGCGCGATGAGCCGTTCAAGCTGTCAAACTATACAAGGTTGCGCGCCACGGAAACCCGGATGCAGGGCTTTTTTGTTTATAATCATCTGGATCGTTGGGATGCGGTTATGGATGATCTGGCGGGATGGATTCATGACGGCAATCTGAAACCTGTACAGGATGTCGAACAGGGATTTCAAAACATGCCGCGCGCGCTCGCCAACCTTTACTATGGTCAGAATGTTGGCGTGCAATGTTGTTCGGTCCGGGGTGAGCCAGATAATTGGATTTGAGGGAGATGAGCTATGGGTGAGAAACAACAGACGCGGTTTCAGCGCGGCAATTTCGTAGTCGCCGATATTGATCGGGCGCTGACATTTTATCGCGATGTCCTCGGTTTCGAAGAAACCTTCCGCAAGGGCCATAATCCCGATAGCTATTCGTTTCCGGTATTTGAAATTCCCAAGGAAGCGGAGATTGGGTTTTCGATACTCTCTCTGCCGGGTCAGCCCCGCGTCATGGCGCTTTCAGAGGTTAAAAATATCCCGTTAGAACCTGTTCCCCATCCAAGGCGCAGCGCCATTGTGCTCGACGTCGCCGATCCCGATGCGGTTATGGAGGGCGCACGAAAATTGGGCTTGCAGGTTTATGAAGAAGGCCGGCTCGAAACCCATGATGGGCGGATCGGACGCGAGATCGGCATTGTAGATTTTGACGATAATCTGGTGGTTATCTATCTCATCCCGGACGCACAATAATGGCGAGCCAGACAGATACAGCCGCTGTTCCAGTCAAGCCGTATCCTAGCGCGGCAGCGGGCTGGTTTCTGGTGGTAATGTTGACCATCGCCTATATTTTCAGTTTTGTGGACCGCTATATCCTCGGGCTGTTGATCGAACCCATTAAAGCGGAATTTGATCTGTCGGACCGTTCGATTGGCTGGCTGCTTAGTGCATTTACATTGGTCTATGGTTTTGTCGGCATATTCATGGGCTGGTTGATTGACCGGGGCAAACGCATCTGGATTGTATCGGTTGGCGTCGCGCTTTGGTCAGCTGCCACCATCGCCACTGGCACCGCGAAGAATTTTTTCCAACTATTCGCCGCACGCATGGGCGTCGGCGTTGGTGAGGCAACCCTCAGCCCCGCTACCTTTTCGATGATTGGCGACAGTTTCCCGACCGAAAAACGCGGCAAACCGATAGCCTTTTATTCCTCCGCCTTACCGATTGGTGCGGGACTGGCATCCTTGCTGAGCGGCGCTATAATCGCTTGGACGGCGTCCAGTGGAACGCAATCCTTGCCCTTTTTCGGCGAGCTTTCACCCTGGCGTTTCACACTGATCGTCGTCGGTCTGCCGGGCATCTTGTTCGCTGCATTTTTCCTATTCATGAAGGAACCGGCAAGGCGTCCAGCGCCAGTTTCCCCTGAAGTTATCGCCGGCAGTGGTTTTCTGGACGCACTGAAATATATCTGGAGCAACAAGACGCTTTATATTGGTTTTGTCCTGATCATCGGCACGATGACGACCATCGCCTATAGTCAGGGGTTTTTGGCCCCCACCTTTGAACGCACCTGGGGATGGTCTGCCCAGAAATATGCCTTCGTCAACGGGGTTGCATTGCTGGTCATCGGCCCGGCCAATATGATGATCATGGGCACGATTTCCGACTGGTGGACAAAAAAGGGGGTGCAGGACGCATCCTTGCGTATCCTCTATATCGGCTTTTTCATCATGGTCCCGACCGCCGCCATCCCTTTGTTTATGCCCAGCGCAGAATTGGCCTTTGCGATATTGTGCATCAATACGATCGGCATTGGCATTGTATCGGCTATCGGTGTGACATCCCTGCTGGTCATCACGCCGGCCCAGATTAGGGGACAGGTTGTCGCGCTCTACTATCTCGCGATTAGCTGGTTCGGATCGCTGGGACCGATTGCCGTCGGAGAATTGTCGAGCAGCGTTTTTGGCGAGGACAACCTGCGCTATGCTGTGGCCGCTGTCCCGCTGATCTTTGGTCTCATTCCCTTTTTGATGATGCCCATGACACGGCGGCTCTATCGTGAGCAGATGGTGCGTCTGGGCGCTGCCAGCGAATGATCCGCAAAGGCTATAGCGATGGTCCATTTGGTCAGCTGCACTGGCGGATGCTGGAGCCTGCAGGAACAGCGAACCAACCGGACCTCCATTGCCTTCATCCCGCGCCTTTTAGTGGGCTCGCCTTTACCGGCATCATGCCGCATCTCTCCCAGAATCGCCGGGTCATAGCACCAGACTATCCCGGTCATGGCGGCTCGGACAGGTTCAAACCGGAGCCATCGATCGAGGAATATGCAGCAGCCATGCAGGCTGCCATAGCCGATTTATCGGGCGATGCCCCCGTCGACATAATGGGTTTCCATACCGGCAATCTTGTTGCGGTTGAAATAGCGCTATCCGCTAGAGATCAGGTTCGTCGCCTCTCACTGGTGGATGTACCGGCGTTTGATCCTGAAACCCGTGAAAAATATCTCGCCGTTGCGGCCACACCGCTGGAGATCACACCGGAATTGCAATGTCTCGAAGCCGCCTGGGATCGCGGATTGACCAAAAGGCTGGCCAGTCAGGGCGCAGACCGCAGCTTTGAAATATTTGTCGAACAATTGCGTCATGGCAAAAACATGAACGCGGCCTTTCATGCTGGCTTTACCTATGATGTTGAAAAAAATCTGCCGCAGATCACGCAACCTGCCCTAATATTGGCATCGCAGTCGGGCCTGCTGCAGACCAGCCGCCGTGCTGCAGAACTGATGCCTACCGCCAAGCTCGTCGAACGACTAGATATAAAACGCGCCGTGCTAGATGAGGCCGCCGCGATTACTGCGTCAGAAATCTTACTCTTTCTTAATGAGGAAAACCCATGAAATCCTATGCCATCTATTGCACCGATAAACCGGATACCGCGCAAAAACGGCTTGATGCCCGCGACGCGCATTTCGCGCATATAGAAAAGACGCTGGATAATTTGCTCATTGCCGGTCCGCTGCTCGACGAAGCCGGCGTGACGATCGGATCACTCTTGGTTGTCAAAGCCGACAATGCGGAACAGGCTCGGAAACAGTTGGAGGCCGACCCTTATTTCAGCGCTGATATCTGGGTCGATATCCGGATAACGCCGTTCATGCCAGCCGCTGGCGATTGGATTGGCGGCAAGATATGGTAGGCTTTCACAATTGCTGAGGAGATCAGAAAATGACCCGCATCACGCCGTTGACCATCGACGAATTGCCCGACGAGACACAGGCGGCTCTTAAATTTTCTGAAAATCTGATGGGTTATGTCCCCAATTCGATGATGACCATGGCGCACTGGCCGGAACTGCTCGGCGCGTTTCGCGGGTTGGTCAGCGTCATCTATGGGGAAAGCGCCATCGACAATGGCCTGAAACGCCTGATCGGAGCGGTTGTCAGCGCCGCAGCCGGATGCCAATATTGCAAGGCCCATACGACATTGGGCGCCCGCGATGTCGGAGTTGCCGAAGAGAAAGTAAAAGCGGTCTGGGACTATCAGTCGAGCGATTTGTTCAACGCCGCTGAGCGTGCTGCACTAGACCTCGCGTTTGCCGCTGGGCAAGTGCCCAATGCCTCTACCGACGCGCATTTCACTGCTCTCGATGCCTTTTATGACGACCGCCAGAAAACCGAGATTATAGCGGTGATCAGCATGTTTGGCTTCCTCAATCGCTGGAACGACAGCCTCGCCACGGAGCTGGAAGACAAACCATTTGATTCCGCGACCGCGCTTTACGCGCCGGACCAATGGCAAGCCGGCCCGCATCGCCGTAAGGAGGCATAAATAATGCGAATGAAATCAAGTTTGATAGCCGCCATACTCGCGATCACGCTCCCCATGTCATCTCCAGCAAATGCTCTGGATGGTCACACAGAAACGTCGCCAACAGATGAACAAATGATCATCGAGTGGGGTACAAAATGGCAGCAGCTATTCCAGTCCGGTAATGTCGAACAGATGCGCGATATGTATGAACCTGACGCGGTTCTGATGGCCCATGGCGCGTTGCCGCAAACCGGCGTTGATGCCATTCTGTCATTTCTGGGCCGCAACAAGGCCGCTGGCAACAGAGTCACCATCGATTTTGCCAATGAAGACATCACCATCGACGGCCAGCGCGCTTATCTAACCGCCAAATATTGGATGACAATCACCTTAGCCAACAGTCAAGTTCTGGACTTCAAAGGCCGATCCTTTCTGGTTTATAAGAAAAGTGGCGAGGGCCAGTGGCGGCTGTGGCGCGATATGGATAATCAGGCGCCAGACGTGGCGGCGGAAGACCGCCCTGCCCGCTAGCCGATTTCGATCAGTTCCAACAGTTCACCAGCCGGACCATAAGCAGTCGCGGTTCGGCGATCCCGATAAAGCGCCCCTGATCGGATCTGAGGTGGAGCGATCCAGTCAATCTTGATCGCATCCAGATCGGTGACCGCCAGCGTCACGAGCGCATTGCCCGGTGGCAACATTCCGGCATGCTTTGGTCGCAGCGTTGCCTCTTCAGGATAATCGTCCACTTCAACAATCGGCAAGCGTTCGATCTGGACCATGGTCAAGTCAGACACTGTTCCTGTCGGCTTTCCGAACGCTTCATTGATCATGGTATATTCCAGCGTATAGGTATCACCTTCGGTCAAATGCAGTTGATCGCGATACCAGTTCACGGTTTTCACGCGGTCCGGAGCCGCCAAAATGACGATGAATATATGATCGGCTAGCGACCGTGCTTTGGGCAGGTCCGTCGTTGGCGTATTTTCGCGAACTTCATTAAGATAGATCATCTCACGACCGGGACCGAGCGCCTGCATCGGCACAAAATAGGGGAGGATATCGATCTCCTTGGGCGGCCCGATAATATCAAAGCTGCTGACCTCCAGGCGCCCTGGCCAGCCAAAGACATCCTCAACCGTCAGTTCATAGGCAGCCCAGCCATAAGTCGTCGTCGGTTTAAAATCGGGATGATTGAGCTGCTCGACAAGGCGGATGAAGCAATCGGCGCCGCTAGTCGGCTGCAAGACCGCCATAGGTGCCCCGGCGATTTTTGGACAGTCCCAGCTATGCGCCAGATCGTCCGTCAATGTCCCGCTTTCCACAAGCTGCATGCCCAGTACGTCATGATAGTCTTTCAGGGCCACTTCCAGATTCGGGACAGTGACAACACCGCCCAATATCGAACCATGTTGCAAAACATGTGTCATATCAAAACTCCGGCTTTCTCTTTTCCATGAACGCGCTAACGCCCTCTTTGAAATCATCGCTCTCAAAAGCAGAGTCGAACAATTGCTCTGTCTCCGCATCATCATCGGCTTGCCCGTCCAATATCCGTTTGATGATGGATTTGCTCATGGTCTGGCTGTGCGAAGAAACTGACGCCATAGTGTTCGCTAGTGCTTCTGCTTCATCATATGGCGCGTCGGCAAGCACGGTGATCAAACCGATATCCAACGCTTCTTGTGCCGACAAAAGCTGCCCAGTAAACAAGATACGCTTGGCTTGCGACGGCCCAACCAAGTCGACCAGCAATTTGGTATCATGCAGAGGATAGACCAGTCCGAGTTTTGACGGGGTAATCCCGAAACGCGCTTTGGGGCCAGCCACACGCATGTCACAGGCCAGTGCTATGCCGCAGCCACCACCGACACAATCACCATCGATGATCGCGATAGTCGGCTTGGGTGCCTGCGCCAATTCATGCTGTACCTTACCAATGGCCGCCTGATTACGCGCGCGCCATTCAGGATCAGTAGAGCCGGTCGCAAATTCGCCAATATCGGCACCGGCACAAAAGGCGCTATCCTGTCGGCTCGCATGCAAGGTCAACACGCGGATCGCATCGTCCGCCATGGCATCGGCCAGCAATTCGGGCAGCAGCTCCCACATCGCTTGGTTAAACGCATTACGCTTGTCAGGCCGATCTATAATCAGATGTGCGACCTTGCCCTGTGTCTCAAGCCGTAACGTCATAGAGGATCAACCTTCGCCAGATGCTGGGCAATCTGATGGCGGGTGGTCACCCAAACGTCCTTTTTGGATCGCACATGTTTCAGAAATTCTTCAAAGGCCCAGATGCGCCCCGGCCGACCAATGATCCGTAGATGCAAGCCTAAGGACATCATTTTCGGATTGCCTTCTTCGCCTTCGCGGTAAATCTGGTCGAAATTTCGCTTGGCATAATCCAGCCATTGCTGCGGCGTCATCGCGGGATCGGTCCACATTTTCATGTCATTGCTATCAAGCTGGTAGGGCACAATCGCAATAGGTTTTTCCGGTACCGTTTCCTTGTCCCAGAACGGAATATCACCGGAATAATCATCCATATGATAGGCAAAGCCCTCTTCGATCAGCAGACGCCGCGTATTGTCGGTATGGAAATAGCGCGACAGCCAGCCAAAGGGCCGCGTGCCGGTGGTTTTCTCAATCGACGTGACAGCCTTGCGAATAAATTCTCGCTCCTTAGCCTCGTCCATCTTGAACTGATGCACCCAGCGATAGCCATGGCTTACTGGCTCGTGACCCATTTCGGCGATGGCTTCCGCAATCTCGGGATGGTTTTCCAGACTCATCGCGGCGACGGTCCAGCTCGCCATAATCTCATATTCTTTCAGCAGCTTGACGATACGCGGTGCGCCCGCCTGGATGCCGTAGAGATAATTGCTCTCGTTTCCGTAATTACGGATCGGGGACTTGATATGAATGCCCAGCTCATCCACCGGCTCCATACCGCGATCACCCCGCGCCACGGTCATCTCGCTGCCTTCCTCGACATTGACAACAATGCTCAGCGCCATTTTTGCGCCGTCTGGCCAGTCCATCCGTTCTTCGATCAATGCATTTCCTCCCCGCCGGAAACGTTCAGCGCTTCTCCGGTCACATAAAAAGCGTCATCACTGGCCAACCATGCACAAGCAGCAGCGGTATCCGAAGGCAGGCCGGGCCGCCCCATTGGATTTTTCGTGCTCATGTTCGCGAGATAGGCCTCGACGTTTTCAAAACCGAGCAGCTTGGAAAAATATGCATTCTGCTGGGCACCCAGGCCGGTCGTCACATGGTTGGGGCAAACCGCGTTGACGGTAATCCCGTGCGTACCAAGCTCAACTGCACTTGCCCGGGTCAAACCGACCATGCCATGCTTTGAACTCACATAAGCGGGAAGATGCGGAAAACCGGTTTTGGCGGCTTGCGATGCGATATTGATGATGCGTCCACCATTGCCAGCCGCAACCATCGATTTGGCGGCCGCCTGGGTGCAGTAAAAGGCGCCGGACAGATTGACCGCAAGCACCTGATCCCATTCCTTCGCCGTCTCAACCTCCAGCAGCGGCTTCATCATGAAACCGATACCGGCATTGTTGACAAAAATATCGACCCCGCCAAAAGCGTCCACGCTTTGATCGACCAGAGCCTGACATTGCGCCGCATCGCTGACATCGCAGGATATGGTCGCGGCTTTCGCACCGCGCCCGCGCAACTCTTCGGCCACGCCTTCTTCCTGATCACCGATGGAAAGGTCCGAAACCACACAATTCGCGCCTTCGTCTGCAAAGCGTTGCAATATGCCCTGTCCCAGTCCCTTTTCCTTGCCGGAACCGGTGACTACGATGGTTTTTCCTGCAAACCGGCCAGACATCAGAGGTCTTCTGTCAATATGAATTGCGGGCCATCGGCATAGTCCTGAAACGGTGCTGCCATGGCCTGAAATTCAGGGTCCGACACATCGGCGACAAATGCATCCAGTCCGGTAATGTCGATAATCTCGAAATATTCATAAGGGGACGGATCATCCGAACCGAACAGACCGGTCGCCTTGTGCACCGTAAACGAAGTAACCGAGCTCAGCGCGCTGGCAGCCGGAATATCGCGCGTTTTCGCCCATTCCTCATATTCGCCAATATCGATGCCGTCTTTCAGGTTAAACAAAACAATGATGCGCATCATCTCTCTCCTCTATATGTTTCCAACAAAAATTTCCGGCGCACGATAGGCGGACAGTTTTTCGTCCAGTTTGCGCGCCAATGCAAACAGGCCCAGTTCATTCCCTGCAGCGCCGATGAGCTGCATGCCAACCGGCAAGCCATCGCTTGACCAACCTGCGGGGATACTGATCGCAGGCAATCCGGCAATATTGGCAAGGCAGGTGAAATCCGCCTGATTGGCTGGCGCTTTATCATCATGGCTGAACGCCACTTGCGGTGCTGTGGGAAGCAGGATCGCGCCATGCGCTTCCACTGCCGCTGTGATGGCATCGGTTGTTTCGGCGAGAATCTTCCGGTCCTCCGCCAGATCGGCGGCGCTGCGTTCCGGGCCAAAAGTCAGCAGAAATTTCAGATGATCAGACAGGCCATCAGGGTTATTTTTCAGCACATCGGTCAGTTCTCGTGACAGGCCGAGTGAGGACAGGATAAATCCGGCAAAACGGATGCGGGTCAGCGGATGCGGCAATGCGAAGCGCGCTGCAGCCCCTAGCGCATCCCGCGCCTTTTCATAGGTTTCAAGCACGGCGGGCTCGCAGTCCACACCACCAAGATTTTCTAAATGTGTAATATTATCAATAGGTTGTGGATCATCCAGATCCATCAAAACCCGCGAGACTATCTCCAGGTCCTCCAGAGACCGCGCCAGCGGACCAATGCTGTCGAGCGTCGGTTCGACAATTTCCAGTCCATCCTGACTGATCGCCCCGGCCGTTGGCTTGAGACCATAGATACCGCAATAAGCCGCTGGAATTCGCACCGATCCCATGGTGTCCGTACCCAATGCCGCGTCGCACAGGCCGGCTGCCACTGCAGCACCGCTCCCACCCGAAGAACCGCCCGGGGTATAACCGATCTTGTGCGGATTATGGGTCGCACCGAAAAAGGGATTGTCGGTTTTGGCACCGAGCGCCGCTTCTTCCATGTTGAGCGTGCCGATTATTGCAGCGCCAGCCGCGCGTAGTTTCGCAACCGCTTCGGCGTCTTTGTCCGCGATGCGATCCTTGTAAGCCTCCAAGCCGCCAGTCCAGGGCAAACCCTCAACCGCAATATTGGCTTTGATACCCATGGTCAGATTGCTCAATGGTCCTTCACCAAAGCGTGCCTTGCGATCGAAATCGGCAAAGGCATTGAGCGCAGCATTGGCGCTTTCAAGATCATCCCAATGGAGCATCGATCAGATCATAACCCCCGCTCGTCAATTAGTCTTATCGGCTTTTGCCTTGTATCAATTTGCGTATCCTTGGCCGTAGCGCCAACATCGACAAGTTGCACGGCGACATCAATTCCCAATCCTTTGCGCAACAGATCAGCGGTTTGCGCATGATCGCTATCGCCGCGGCTTTCCAGCGTGACATGCATCTCGTCCCGTCCGCTATCATCCCGCGTAACGCGGCATACATATTCGCCAGTTAGATCGCTACGCCCTTCAATAATCGCACCAATGGCATGCGGGAATATGTTGATGCCGCGCAGCTTGACCATATTGTCGCTACGCCCCTTGAAACCGGTAATGCGCTTGAACACCATGCCCGTGGCATTGCTGTCGGTGCGCTCCTCGGTAATATCATGGGTGTTGAACCGGATACAGGGCGCGATATCATCCTTGAACAGGCAGGTAACGACCATGTCTCCGGTTTCTCCGGGGGCGACCGGTGCGCCGGTATCGACATTCAACAATTCCAGATATTGCGCGTCTTCCCAGACATACATGCCGTCGCGCTCGGGTCCCTCTCCGGCGATGCTGCCGGTATCGCCCACGCCGTACCAATCAAAAGCTTTTGCGCCCTGCCACGCAGCCTCGGTTGAAGCGCGATCTTCGGTACCGAGATGGCCGATGATCATTTTTAGGTTGATCCGATCAAATAATTCTTCCGCCGCGGCGACGTCTCCCAATTTACGGATATAGTCCACAAAACCGACCATACAGGTAACCTTGAAGTCGGCCATCAGATTGACTTGGTTGACAGACCGAGTTTCAATTCCCGTGCCTGCACTGAGGAACAAGGCATTGGTAAAATGGGTCACAGCCTCGCGGATGTAATGACCTCCGTTAATCATCCCGTGGCCATATACCGACTGCACGACATCATCACGGCCGAGCCCCATCCATCGATACATCCGTCCGACCAGCAAATTGGTAATCTCTCTGCCCTTGGGGCCAAACATCAATGGTTGCGGCCGACCAGTTGTCCCCGACGTGGTATGGAAAACCACGGGTTCATCACCGCGGCCATCAAAATCGCCATAAGGCGGAAAATCATTGACCGAGGCCATCAGATCGCTCTTGTCATAAACGGGAAGCTTGGTGATGTCGGCCAAGCTCGCAATATCCCCTGCTTCAACACCCTGATTTCCCCACAGCCGTTGATAGAAGGGAATTTCCCAACCACGCTTCATGAGTTTTAGAAACCGCTTCTCTTGCAGGGCATGAAGCTCGTCGCGCGACATGCCGACATATCGGTTCGTAAAGGCTTCACCGATCGGATAATCGGTCAACATCTGTTTGGCATCAAAGGCTTCGAAATAGGTTGGGAAGGTCATCGGGTCTCCGTCGCATAGGCTAAAGGATCGTCAAATATTCTGGGATCGCAATCGTTGCTGGCAAGATCGCGAGCAAGGTCACGTTTTGCTTTGGTCTGTGCATCAGACATCAACGCGGTCGGACTGCCAAGATTGCCGGTAATTATGCGCTCAACCTGCGTGCCATCGGAAAGGGCTATGTCCAATTTCTGAGGCGCCAAAGCATTATGATCGGGATTATCGTCAATCCGAACGGTGACTTTACTACCAAGCTTTGCCAGTGCCGGATTGGCAAATTCGGCCGCCGTGAAACAGCGCGGATCGATAATCCGGTCACGTAGCATCAATGGCACCAGAAAGGGCAGGCATAGCCGCGCATAACTCGACGTCATATCCGTTCTGTAGGGCCGCCCAACGAGCCGGTGTATCAACGGCGGCGCAGCGACATCGATCGATTGCACCGTTGCCGGATCAAGCGATCCATCGCGGAGCATGTTATCAATCGCGCCCAATATTCCATGGCTGGCCCGCCCGGATGGGAAAGGCTTTATACTGACATCTTCGATCAACCATTTGGCACCAATGTCCTTGGCATAGCGCGCAATATCGCCCGGCTCGAACAGTTTAAAATAACCATATGGTCCTTCAAGCGCATCATGCGGTCCATTCATGCCTGCTTTGGCGAGATCGACTGCGGTAATCGCGGCCCGGGAAGCATTGGCAATTTGCAAAGGCAAGGCAATTGATGCCTCTACATGGGCCTGCATGGTACCAGCCGCCTGGGAATAAGCGAGACCCAGGACATCAGCTAAGCGTTCGGCAGGCAGGCTTTCAAGCCGCGCCACTGCTAAAGACGCACCGATAATGCCCGCAGTTGCTGGACGGAAAAACTGCATGCCGCCAGTCGCCGCAACACCCATACCGCTAGCGATATCAACACCCACGGCTAACGCAGTTAGAAACTGTTCCGCGTCACATCCATCCATGCGATCCGCGCTCGCCAGCAAGGCCGCAGTGACAACGGACATAGCATGGACCACCGCCGGTTCATGCACTGCATCCCATTCGAGGCAATGGATCGCAAAGCCATTAAACCAGGCCGCTGAGGGCGTTGGCATGCGGTCCTCCGAACCCAGTAATCGTGCATCATCACCTACACCCCACCCTTGCAGTGCGGGCAGCATGGATTGCCCTGCAGCGGAAGCAGCGCCCGCAGCGCCACCGGCTAGCGTGTCGCCAAGTAGATAGAGCACGGTAGCTTTTGTGTTCGCGGCCAGGACATGATCCGCCACGGCGAAATCTAGAACTTTCCGGGTCGCACTCATGACAGCCAATCCTGCAGCATCTGCTGAATCTGATGTGGATCATCCGTTTTAAGCGCCAGATCAATGGCGCGATCTGCTTCCTTGTCTGCTAATCCGCCCCAGGCAACAAGCGCACGAGCCTTCTTGGTCACGCCTTCGTGAGACAAAGGTCGTTCTGGATCGCCCAGCGTATCGACCAGTTCGATGCTTTCGCCGCCTGCGGTGACCCGCGCGCCATAATGACCTGGGTAACGCGCCGTAATATCGCTCGCTTCCGAAACTTTGATACGGCTGCGGGCTTTGGCGAGCGCAGCGATAGCCGTCGGTCCAAAATCTGCTAGCTGCGGAACGCCTCGCTCGACAACAATGGCCAAAGCGTGCTGGATCGAGAATTTTGCATCAACAACGGACTGTGGATCAGGTCGGTCGCAAAAACTGATCGCATCGGCATAGGTTTCCACATGAATATCGCCATCGAGCGCGTGTAGTTTTGCCTTCAGTTCCAAGGCGGCATCGATAGCGGGATGAGCATGTCGGCAAGCCCCCCATGGTTTGAAACTGACTTCATGGATTCGCCATTGATCCGGGAAGGTCATCGGTTTTGGATTTTCACAAGTCGCGGCGTAGAGACCTTGTGGGCCTTCAAGTATGAAACGGGGGCCGGTAGCGCCGTCTTCCGCAGCCATTCCGGCTTCGATTCCACTCATATGGGCGTGCGATATATGCCATTGTTTAGCGTCCGAATGCTCATGACGCATTTGCCATAATCCGCCTGCAATGCTGCCTACGAGCCCCATGGCGTTGACCATGATCTGCTGATCCAATCCCTCGTCGCCCATAGAGACTATGGCTGCTCCAAACACCCCAGCCGTCGCGGTATTGTGATAAAAGGAATAATGCCGGTCATCGAAGGTCGACCCGATTGCTATGATAGCTTCATATCCACGGACGGCTGCATCAAGGAACGAATTCATTGTTCCCGCAGGACTTTCAAGCGCCGGCCAAATAACAGGTCCCGGGTGCAGGATTGAGCTGCGGTGCACATCATCCATCTCTAGGACATTACCTAGCCATGCAGATCGGCTGCTGAAATCCCCTAGCTTCTTTTTCACCGGCCCTGAATTGCGCGCCCCAGCCACACAGCCCAGCCAATCGAGCAAATGCAACCTTGCCCGTTGCCGTGTCGCCTCATCAATGGGCCGCATCAAATGTACGGACAATTTCTCGGTCAGGCTCTCTTGCGTCATCGCTGCACCCGTCCTAAGACTGAGCTATGTCTGGGAGAGAAAATTTGGTCGCCAAAGCGCCCGCTAAAACCAAAAGCTCGGCGAAGAAAAAACCGCGCTATCTGGAATTGGCGGATGAACTGCGCGAGGCAGTTTTGCGCGGCGACTATTCCGATCCCGGCGATTTCCCAACCGAATCTGTGTTGTGCAAAAAATACGATGTCAGCCGGTTCACGGTTCGGGAAGCTCTGCGCAAGCTGACCGCCGAGGGTTTGATCAAACGCAAACGCGGTTCCGGAACGGTGGTTCAACCTGCGACGGCGCGCGCCGGGGCACTGCACCAGCCGCTGAGTAATGTTGGCGAGATTCTGCAATATGCCCGCGACACTACGATTGCATTTGAACAGAAGAAAACTGGTGCCATTCCATATGATGTTGCCGAGCAAATCGGGGCCAAGGCCGATGGTGCCTGGTTCGCCTTTCGCGGCAAGCGCATGAAGCCTGGACGCAAACGGCCCATTGCTGTGACCGAGGCTTGGGTTCACCCGGAATTGGCCGATGCTGTGGCGCAGATTGACGTCAACGCAACCACTTTGTTTGGTCAGATTGAAACGCTTGGGAAAGTCAGTGTAACGCGGGTAACGCAGGATATTCAGGCGATTAAGGGTACGAAAGATATTCTCGCTGATCTGGGTCTGGAAAAAGGCGATCCGGTGCTGCGTATATTGCGTTGCTATTTTGACGAGGCCGACCGGATGTTCGAGATTTCCGCCAGCTATCATCCTGGCGAACGCTTTGCCTATTCGATGCATATCGAGGTGGACTAGAGCCAGCGTCATTGCGGCTCGTCTGGGAGCGGGGCATCATCTGCCTGCCAGCCTGTTTCCGATGCGAAGCGGAAGGATGGCGCGATTTGATGACTGCCATGGGCTTCGATCAAGAGGCCGCGTTCACGCAGGAAACCTTGATCCAACGCTTCACGAAAATCGAGAACGGGAGAGAAAGCAACGTCCTTGTCAGCAAACCACTCGACCCATTCATCGCGGGTTTTGGTTACGAAGGTTCCGCGCAAATAGGCAATTAGTGGCGCTTGGCCCGAGCCCGGCTCTGCCTCGGCGAGCGGCAATAAATCTAGCCTTTCCAGTGCCGTAAGCAAATTTCGCGCGAATTTTATCTCCCGCGCGCCGAGCACCACATGCTTTCCGTCGGCGGTTTGGTAAACATTGTAAAAGGCCGCGCCGCCCAAGGAACGTTGCGATTGCGATTGTGGTGATGCACCTCCGGAAATGGCTGACCCAGCGGTATGGGTACACCAGGGGAGCATGGAGTCAAACATCGCGATGTCGATATAGTCGCCCTCGCCCGATTTCTCGCGTCCGATCAACGCCATCAGCACCGCCGATAATCCATTCAGGCCAGCCGCCATATCGGCCGACGGCACACCGGGTACCACCGGCGTTCCATCCGCACCATCATTGACCGACAGAAAACCGGACAAGGCCTGCACCGCCAGATCATGGGCGGGATGATGCGCCATTTCGCCCTCTTGCCCAAAGGCCGAGATCGAGCAATAAACGATTTTCGGGTGACGTTCAGAAACGGCTGCATAGTCAAAACCGAGCCGCTTCATGACACCAGGCCGAAAGCCCTCGATCATCACGTCAGCATCGGCCAGTAAATCCCACAACTGTGCTCGGCCTTCATCGGATTTGAGATCCAGCGCCAGCGCCTGCTTGCCGCGATTGAGATTACGGAACCAAACCGATTGTCCGGCTTCCATTGGCTCCATAGCCCGCGCCGGATCGCCGGCAGGGGGTTCGACCTTGATCACCTCTGCACCATGGTCGGCCATCATCATGCTGAGCATCGGGCCCGGCAGAAAAAGCGAGAGGTCAATGACCTTGATACCCGTTAGTTTGGCCATTGGAGTTTCAGACTATCCCTTTCGCGCGCAGGTCGGCAATCGCATCTGCATCATAACCAGCTTCGGCCAATACCGCATCACTATCAGCGCCGAGCAGCGGTCCCGCGCGGTTTGGCAGCCGTTCACCGTTGAGTTTGATCGGGCTGGACAAAACATTCATATCCGCGCGATCCGGATGGCTGACCGTATCACGCATGCCGATGGTTTTCAGCCATGGACTATCCAGCGCCTGATCCAAATCATAAACGGGTGCAATCGGCATCAATCCCTGAAGCAGTTCCAGCCAATACGCCACCGGCTGGGCAGCAAAAACCGCGCCCAGTAAATCCGAAAGCGCTGCGCGGTTGGTCAGGCGATTGGCCGGTGTATCAAAGCGTGGGTCGGTGATCAGCGCTTCTTGGCCAATCCGCTCACATAAGATCGTCCAGAATTTCGGCAACTGCGCCATGACAAACATCCAGCCATCCGCCGCCTTGAACATCTGGCTTGGCGTCGCCGAAGGATGCGCCCCATAAGGCGCGCGGCCCGTGACATCCTCTTCATTCATATACCAAAGCGCCGGGTAGCTGGTCTGATGCACAGCCGCCGATAACAGGTCGACATCGACATCACAGCCTTCACCAGACCGTTGCGAATCCAGCAAGGCGGCGAGTAAACCAACTGCCGCCATCGTACCCGTCATGAAATCCACCATCGACAGACCAAAGCGCACAGGCGGCCCATCCGGATCGCCCGTCAGAGCGCAGAAACCGGCCTCGGCCTGCATCAAATAATCATAACCGGGCCACTTTGACCGCTCATTGCCGCGCCCATAGGCGGAGATATGCGCGCAGATGATCGCAGGATTGACGGCTTTCAACGCATCATAGTTCAAGCCAATTTTATCCGGCACATCGCCGCGCAGATTATTTGCTACGACATGCGCGTCTTTGGCGAGATCATGCAGCACCTTCTGACCTTCATCAGTCCGCAGGTCGAGGGTGAGCGAGCGTTTATTGAGATTGAAACTTTGAAAATAGAGGCTTTCCTGTTCACGCAACCAATGCGGACCAACATGCCGCGCCGTGTCGCCCCCTTTTGGTGGTTCGATCTTGATGACATCGGCGCCCATTTGCGCGAGGAACATAGTGCCATAAGGACCGGCGCCATATTGTTCCGCGGAAAGAACGCGAAAGCCTTTGAGGGGTTGTTTGACACCCATGATTAAAGCCCCTCCTCTTCAGAGGAGGGGTTTGGGGTGGAGGAGTCGGCCACATTTCGCAAATTTTCTTCGCGAGCGATATTGCATATCGCAACCACCCCAACCCCTCCTTTAAAAAGGAGGGGCTTTTTTGTTCTTACCATCATGCAGGGTTCCTCTTAACCCACTGTTTGGAAATGATCATTCGCTGCATCTCATTGGTTCCTTCGCCAATACACATCAGTAAAGAGTCGCGATAATAGCGTTCAATCTCATATTCTTTGGAATAGGCATAGCCGCCATGGACACGCATCGATTCCTCCGAATTGCGGACCGCCGCTTCGGAGGCAAAATATTTCGCCATGCCTGCTTCGAGATCACAGCGTTCACCGCGATCATAGGCTTCTGCCGCATCAAGGGTCAGCAAACGCGCCGCCCGTGCCCGGGTCACCATTTCGCCAAGCTTGAGTTGGATCGCCTGATGTTCGGAAATCGGCTTGCCCATGGTCTCACGCAACTGCGCATATTCGGTGGCAAGCCGCAAGGACCCTTCCGCCAGCCCAACACCGCGCGCAGCGACATTGATCCGGCCCAGTTCCAGACCGCCAGTGGCCTGGAAGAAGCCCTGTCCTTCGACGCCGCCGATCAGGTTCTCCGCTGGAATACGATAATTGTCGAACACCAGTTCCGCACTGTCGATAGCATTATAGCCCAGCTTTTTGAACTTCTTGCCAACCGTAAAACCCTCCCCCTTGGGCGCGATCATCAGGCTCATGCCCTTATAGCGCGGTTCGGCTTTGGGATCGGTTTTAACCAGCAGCGCAAAACAACTGCCGTTTATGCCATTAGATATCCACGTCTTGGTGCCATTGATGACATATTCGTCACCGTCCCGCACCGCCGTGGTACGGATCGCCTGCAAATCGGTTCCTGCATTGGGTTCGGTCAAAGCCAGTCCGCCACGAATTTCTCCGCTGGCAAATTTGGGAAGCCATTTGGATTTTTGTTGGGACGTACCGAAACGCTCAACCGCACAAGCCATGATCAGGTGCGAATTGAAAATACCGGTAATCGCCATCCAATGCGAGGCAATCTCTGCAACGATTTTTGCATAGCTGGTGGCAGGCAAGCCCAAACCGCCATATTCTTGACCGATGGTGGCACCGAACAACCCCATATCAGCCATTTCACCGACGAGCTGCTCAGGCCACTTATCCTCGTGATCATGCTCCATGACCACAGGCTTCACCGACCGTTGGATCCATTTCTGGATTGCGTCCATGAAAGCCTGTTCTTCTTCCGGGTCAATCATATGCTGCGCATTATCAATTGCGGTTGCCATTATCGTCACTCCTGAATGTCTTAAAATTGGGGTTCCCTCCCCCATTTTATTTTAGCCGCTCGCCTGTTTAATCGTCGGCTCCGCCAAAGCCGCGTTTCCAGATCAGCATGGTGCGTTCAAAAGTACACACGACTTTATCATCCTGATTTTTGCCGATGGTCTTAATTGTTACGATGCCCTGCTCTGGCCGTGAGGAGGATTCCTTTTTGTTTAGCACTTCGCTCTCGGCATAGAGCGTGTCGCCAGGAAATAGCGGGTGGGTGAGGCGAATTTTATCCCAACCCAAATTGGCCACGGCTTTCTGGCTGGTATCCGAAACGCTCATTCCAACCATCAGTGCGACGGTCAATGGAGAGCAGACCAAAGGTTTCTTAAATTCGGTTTTCTTGGCAAATTCATAATCGAAATGTGCCGGATGCGTGTTCATTGTCAGCAAAGTGAAATGAACATTGTCCGTATCCGTGATCGTCCGGCCGGGGCGATGCTCGTAGATATGGCCGACTTGAAAATCTTCGTAATAACGCCCGAATGTTTCACGGAAACGCCCCGGGCTGACTTCAATAACTCCATCACGCATGTATTTGTCCTTATCAGTAAATTGGTTTTAGATATTCAGGCTGTAGCGACGATATGCCGGTATCGTTGCATAACCGGTGCCTCCAACATACGGCCATTATGACTAATTGCCTTGCCGCCCGCAGCGTCAAACGCTTCGATGGCGTCTTTGGCCTCAGCAATTTCAGCATCATCTGGTTTCATCGCCTTGGCAATGGCGGAAATTTGTTTTGGATGGATAGCGGCCTTGGCATGAAAACCCATTGCCTTTGCTTTGCCGGATTCTTCTTCCAAACCCGCTTCGTTGCCCATATCAATATAGGGCACATCAATCGCGGTTACGGCAGCCGAGGCGCAGCACAAGATGAACGCTCCGCGCGCTGCTAACAGCGGCTCCCATTCGAGCTTCGTGCCAAGTTCAGCAGAAAAATCACCGCCGCCGAACATCATCGCGGTAACTCCGGCGCTCGCAGCGATGGCATCACCGGCGCGCAGGCCTTTGACCGTTTCGATCAGCGGGACAAGACCATCAATCCGGTCACCCATAATAGCGTGCGCAATTTCAACCTCTGTTGGACTTTCGACCATCGGCAGAAAAACCAGAGAGGGAAGATGCTTTGCCGTGGATAGCGCGAGCAAGTCAGCGAGACCGGCGGCGGTTTTAAGGCCATTGATTCGCACCGCCGTTTTCGAACAATCGAGTAGATTCAACGCGCCCAAAACGGATTCGCGTGCGCTGTCTTTCTGATCAGCGGGGACCGAATCCTCTAGATCGATACAGATCAGATCAGCACCACTATTCGCCGCTTTTTCAAAGCGTTCAGGGCGATTGGCGGGTACAAAAAGGAAGTTGGTAAAACCGGACATAAGTTCCATTATCATGATTGATTGATATTGCCCCTTCACAATTTGTCCGGACAAATATAAAGTCAACTAGAAAGTGAAATTAATTGCATTGTCACTGAACGTAAAATTTTGGGAGAAGCGTGAAATGAATCGATTTTTGAAGACAACGGCTTTGGCGACTATGGCGGCATCTTTTGTCCTCAGCGCCCCTTCATCCGCGCGAACGCTGGATCCGAAAAAACCAGAAGATGCTCTAGAAATCATGAAACGCGCGCAATGCGGCACGGCCGATGGTGTTCCCGCCGTTTATCATTGGTCGGGCAAAGTCTATTCTCGCGTACAGGGCGAACCTGACAAGCACTTATATAATGGTGAGGGAATGAATGTTCGCCAATGCGTGAAGGTCGAAGATCCAAAGCGCGGTGTCGGATACCGGCAAGTCAGCCGCGAAGTGATGTTCTATCTTGATCCCAAAACCAATGAAGTGCTGCGCACCTGGGACAATCCGTGGACCGGCGAGACCGTCAAGGTCATGCAGATTGCCAATGATCCGGTAAACAGCCGCCCCAACTATCCCTATCGCGCCGATGGCACGCCCTATACGCTTCCCAATATCCGGCAGCAGGGCAATTGGATGTTCATGCCGATCGAAGTGCCGCTTTTTTACCACAATGTGCTCGCCGGCGATTATCAGGATTATGTCGGCAACAAATATCATGCGATGGAGATTTTTGACTTCACCATGCTGGCGGACGAAATTCTCGATACCAAGAACCCGACCGCCTATCCGTCGATCAGCTGGGTGCGGATTTCCGACTGGATGCCGTGGATGAAAATGCGCGGACGGCAAGGGCAAATGGTGTTCAACGCTATGGGCGCAAAGCTGAAAAGCTATGACGAGCTACCCAAGGTGATCAAGGATGAGATTGCCCTCAACCATCCTGAGTATACCGCGCCGCCACCAGGTGATGATCCACGCAAGAACGAAACCACCTGGACGGTGTTCAAAGAAATGATTGATGCCGAACGTGCAGCAGAGGAAGCGAAGAAATAGCGCTTCTTAAAAGAGTTTTCTCCCTGGGGGTCGGCCGTGTTGGTCGGCCTCTTTTTTGCCCTAAAACGGTTTGATATTACCGAGAAATGCGGTTGCGACCAGCAACAGATAAACCATCCCGACCCAGATGCGGGTTGTGTCCATCGTCTTACGCAGCGGTATCTCGGTAGCGTCTGAAGACCCCTCGGCTATCAGCTTGCCGAGCTGCCCGCCGACAGGCTTGAAAGCGACATCGATCATGATGGCTGCGGCAAAGATCAACCCGAACATGAGCGCTTTGGTCGCCAGCCAAACTGGCATGAGAGGCTCGCCCTGAGCGAGTGAGATGATCCCGAGGCCAAGATAGAATAGCGTGAGACCAATTCTGAAAAAGGATTCAATTTTCCGGTCGCGTGCCGCCCGTTCTGTCTGGTCATGAATATGGGCATCCCACACCAGCCAGAGCCAGAAGCCGCCCACCGCCCAGGATAAAGCAACGGCCCAACCAGGCAAATCCCACCAGCCGCCAGCATCGACCATGGTGATCGTCAGCGGCACCATCAACGCCCATGCCGTACGCGGAACCATGTCGAGACTGACCAGCAATTGCAGCAGGACGAGCCGCTGTGGCAGATCATATTTCTCCCGCTTGCGAAAATGCTGGCCGAGCATGAACACGCCAACATCGGCGCCGAGCCAGAGTACGAACAGGATGATATGGACGAATACCAGCAGCTGGTAGAAGGAAATATTGAATAGCTCTGTCATCGCGCCGGACCCCCGATTGTTCTTTTGGTGCGATCATAGATATATATGTCCGGACAAATTGCAAACACCTTCGGCCTAGCCCATCACCCGATGTTCATCGCACAAGGTCCGTTTGAACAATTGCCCGTCCTTGAACCAATGCCAAGTCCTCGCGCGGTGATTGCCATCCTCGCCCATACATATGATCTCATAGAAATTGGCACCCGGATCATCCTTGCGGTTGAGGTTGAGAAGGATCAGGCCAAAATCACTTTCCCAGCCGCAGCCATCGAAATTCTCGTTATCCCACCACAGCTTCCCATCCCGCAAAACGCCATTCAGCGTAGAGCGATACTCGCGGCCATCATCCCACTGGAATAGATTTTTCTGGATATAGGCATAGGGTCCCTCATGAGGAAAAATGCATTCCACTCGGGCCTTATGCTCGTCGACTAGCTGGTTGTCGGTGTCGACGTGACGGTAGATCCCGGTCCAGACACCATCATGTTTCATCATGGCCGGCATGATGTCCTTTAAAATCGCTTCACTCTGAACAACCACCATCAAATATCCTCATTTCCCAACTTTATCTGGCGTCCGGTAGGCGAGATGAAATGGGCCCACCAACAACCGATATTGGACTTTACACAGCTTTTGATTGTAATTGCCTTGCAACAAGGAATTGATCATGAGTAAACCCGATCTGCGCCAGCGCTTCATTAAGCCGTCCATGGACCCCCAAAAATTACTGCATTTTCTGTCGGTCTATGACACCGGCAGCTTTTCCCGCGCCGCAACCGATAATGATGTCAGCCAGCAAGCCGTATCCAAAAGTGTCGCGAAGCTAGAGGAAAGCCTTGGCGTAAAGCTCTTTGAGCGCGGTGCTTTTGGCGCGGAACCCAATCAATTTGGCCACGCTTTGGCCCGGCGGGCGAAAGTTATCACAGCCGAAAGCCGTCTCGCCGCTGCGGAAATCAGCGCCATGCGCGGCGCTGATCGCGGCTATGTCCGTATAGGCCTGGGCTGGTCATTCCTCACCCGGATAGCGCCGATGATCATCAACCGGTTTAGCGACAAACAACCGGGCGTGACGCTGAGCATAACATCTGGCGACACCAAGTCGCTCCATGAGAAACTGTTGCGCGGCGAAGTGGAGTTTGTCGCTAGCGCCCCGCCGACCGATCTGGAAATTGACAGCGCCATAGAAACTACCGAATTGTTTGAAGATCGCGATGTCATCATGATGCGGCGCGATCATCCCCTAGCCGCCAAGTCCGATATAACACTGGAGGATCTGGCCTCGCAGACCTGGTTGGTTTCCATGCAATTGCAAATGCAGTGGAACCGAATCTGCAACGTCTTTCTCGCCGCTGGACTTTCGCCGCCAGCCAAATATGTCGATATGGATTCGGTGATCCTCGCCAAATCAACCTTATTAAGGAGTGACGCGGTCATGCTGCTCGCCAAGGAGTTGTTCGCTACCGAAGAGGAACGCGCCCAATATCATATTGTCGAGGGAACCCAATTTCCGGTCGCCCGCACCGCCTATTTTGCTACCCGCCGCAATTCCGTTCTTCAGCCCGCGGCCCAAAGCCTGAAGAACGAACTCATCGCCGCCTGCCGTACCGTGGTCGGGATCAACCAGCTGCGCGGAATCACTGTTGCTGAAAAACCATAACAGACCACAAAAACAATTTGGTTGTAGAAGGTAGCCCATTGGTTGTTAGCATTGGCCCTATCAAGATGACTAGCCCGGTATTCTAAAATTTGTCTGGACAACTTGAATGTAAATCACGCATTCTCTGTTTGTCGGGAACCAGGGAGACAAAAATGATATCGCGCAAAGCAACATATAGAAATTCAGCCATTTTCGGTCTGGCATTGGCGACATTCGCTGGCGCTCCAGCCCATGCACAATCAACATCGGAACAGGAAGCTTCTGAGGACAGTGGCCTGAGTGTCATCGTGGTCACCGCGCAACGCCGAGAAGAGAGTGTTCAGGATATTCCGATCGCGATCACGGCGTTCGATGATACCGAGCTGGAACGCCGCGGCGTTTCGAGCGCGCTGCAAGTTGCACAATTTGTTCCCAACCTTGTAGGACTAAACAATACGGGGCTTGGCTCAGCCAATTCTTACTTCCTTCGAGGGCTTGGAAATACGGAAACCATTCCGACATTCGATCCTCCAATCGGCACTTATGTGGATGACATTTATCTCAGTCGCCAGAATGCCAACAACCTTTCGTTATTTGATGTCCAGCGCTTGGAAGTATTGCGCGGGCCGCAAGGCACATTATTCGGACGTAACACAACAGGGGGCGCGATCAGCGTGTTCCTCAAAGAGCCGGGCGATGAAATCGCGGGCTATGTTGAAGCAGGCTATGGCAGTTACGAGAAATATGTCGCCCGCGCCTCGGTTGACATCCCGTTGGCAGACAGTTTCGCAGTCAAGGTTTCCGGCTATTTTCAAGAAGATGAAGGCTATGCTCAAAACACGACGACCGGTGAGCGTACCAATGATAGTGATGGCTGGGGCGTCAGGATCGGTTTCCGCGGAGAGCTATCTGACAATGCCCGCTGGACCGGCTCCTATATGCACACCCGTTCAGAAGGCGCCAATATCCTGAATTTCGATTGCGACCCGGGTGACCCAACCAATTGTGACGGCCGATTTGTGACCACCGGTTACACCAGAGGCGGTGACTTTGGAGGTCAGTTTACTGGCAAGAAAAATGATTTTGGCCTCGGCAACAAGACGGACATGGATTTCATATCCTCAAATCTGCAGCTTGGCGGCGACGATTTGACGGTTAACATCATTACCGGCTATGTTTATACCACGCAGGACTATGCGCTTGATTTTGCCGATGGTCGTGGCCTTCCGAGCATTTCCTCCCCAGTTCCGCCAGTTCTCGGTTATACTTTTGGCGGATTCACAATCGCCAATGAAGGCGAGTTTTCGCAGTTCACACAGGAAATAAAAGTCAACGCGTCACTTGGTGACGGGTTGGTCGACCTGGTCGGTGGTGTCTTCTACTTTGAAGAAGATAATGTCAGCGATTTTGGCGATCTCTTCACCTTGCCCTTTGCACCTCCACCAGATGGTTTTCCGTTCATTCTCGCAGATCGCACCTTGCGCAATGATACAGAAGCTTATGCAGCTTATCTGCAGGGTGACATTAACATCACCGATCAGTTCAAGGTGACAGCCGGGATTCGCTATACCGACGAGACGAAGAAATTCAGCATTTCGGACAATCGCGCAAGTTGCAATGATGGTACGATTGAGGTGACTTGCGTTTCCGATCAGAACCTGATCGCTTTAAATGGACAGCCAATACCGCAAGAACAGCAGATTAAGATCTGGACGCCGCGCTTTGCGATCAACTACGCACCGTCAGATGATCTGCTATTCTTTGCCTCGGCAACGCGTGGGTTTAAGTCGGGCGGCTGGAATGCCCGCGGAACGGCTGCAGGAGAATTGCTGCCATTCAGTCCCGAAAAAGCCTGGAATTATGAAGTTGGTGTCAAATCCGAGCTGTTTGATAATCGCCTACGGATCAACCTGGCGGCTTATTATCTGGACGTCAGCGGCTTGCAAACACCCTCAGCCTTCACTCGTGCCAATGGCACGCTGGCTTTCATAACGCGTAACTTTGCCGATTATGAGAATAAGGGCATCGAGCTTGAGATTAATGCCGTGCCAGTGGATGGACTGAACCTGTTTGCTTCTGTCGGTTATCAAGATGACAAATATAATATTGATGCCGATGCTCAGGAATTTGACGCATTTGGCGTGCGGTCAGTCGCTAGCCAGCAAACATTATGTCTCGCACAATTGGGTGCCGGGCTGATTGCAGGCGGCGGAGCGGCTGAGGCCACGCAATGTGGCGTTGGCATTGTCAGCCCCGATGGCAGTATCGCAGAACCAGTGCGGACACCGGAATTTACGCTCGCCATTGGTGGCAGCTATGAAGCCGAGCTTGGTGGCGGATTGACGCTCATACCATCGCTCAATGCAAGCTGGCGGGATTCAAGTGAGACGGGCACCAGCGAACTGTCCATATTTTCTGGTGCTGTGACCAGTTCCACTGGGGCAGTATTCCCATCGAACACAACGAACGGTGATTTCATCACTGGTTCATTCAGCGAATCGCGCTGGATTGTTAATGCGAATATCAAGTTAAAGAGCGATACAGGCTGGTCATTATCGGCGGAATGCAGCAACTGTTTTGACGAGGAGGCGATTGAGTCCACCTTGGCTAATTACAGCTATCTCAATCCACCGCGGACGTTCCTGATTAAGGGTCGCTTTGATTTTTAAGATGCGGCTGGGATAAAAGCACTGAATATCTTTCTCCGCTGGAACCGGGTGCAAACCCAGTGCCAGCGGAATATTTGATGCCAAGCGAGAATCCGGTTGCCGGATGCAAGATCAGCCCGGGTTCGATAATCCGGTATAATCTTATCTTGCCTGTCATTTTTCGGAGAGGCACTATCGCGCTATGAATTTATCGGAACCTTCAGTGACAGATCCAGAGCGTAGTGAATTTGCGATGGGCTGGAAAGTCCTGCTCGCTGGAGTCTTGGGAGTTGGCTGCGGCGCTTCCCCATTACCGTTTAATGTTATCGGTTTTACGGTCGAACCGCTGATCACAGAATTCGGCTGGACCCGAACACAGATAATATTGCCGATCACCATTTTCGGTATTATCGCGTCGTTACTGGCCCCGTTTTTCGGATCGCTGGCAGACAAATTTGGTGTCCGAAAAGTGGCGCTATATTCCCTATTAGCCTTTGGCCTGTCCTTCGGTGCGATTTCCATGACCCCGACGGCGCAGGTGACATCCACGCTATATATTTACTACGCTTTATGGGTTCTCGTCGGTCTGGTTGGCATTGGCTCGACGCCAGTCAGCTGGAGCCGAGCGATCAATTTATGGTTCTACAAAAATCGCGGACTGGCGCTGGGTATATTGCTATTGGGAACCAGTCTCGCGGCGATAGCGGTACCCAAGCTCGCTGTGTGGGGTATTGAAAATTACGGTTGGCGGGCAATGTTCGCTATTGTCGCCGCGCTACCGCTTGTCATCGGCCTGCCGATTGGGTATTTTCTGTTTCGTGAGCCCCGGCCGGAGGAACGGCCCAAAGCGATATTAAGCGACACTGGTAATCTGACCGGCGTGACCTTGGGTACCGCGTTGAAAGACTATCGCTTCTGGCTGATCTGGCTCTCCATCGCCGTAATCGCAATAGCCTTCGGCGGTGCATTTATCAATTTGCCAACCATGCTTGGTGATCGCGGACTGGAGCAACAAACCGCTGCATCGGTCATGGGGGTTTTGGGTGTCGGCATATTGTCGGGGCGGATTATCACTGGCGCGCTTCTGGATCGCTTCTGGCAAGGTTTTGTTGCTTTTCCGCTGCTCTGCCTGCCTGCTATTTCTTGTTATCTGCTGCTCGGTGATACCATTGCCTTTCCTATGGCGGCATTAGTGGGTTTCCTGCTCGGCTTTGCCGCCGGAGCTGAAAGCGACCTGATCGCCTATCTCACCGGCCGCTATTTCGGCATGGCCAATTACGGAAAAATCTACGGCATGCTTTATATGCCCTTTGGCTTTTTCTCGGCCTTGTCACCGATCATCTATGCCAGCGTGCGCGACAATATGGGCAGCTATGACCCGATATTGAGCATTGCGATTTTCGCATTTTTTATTGGCGGCGGTCTTTTGCTATTCCTTGGACGCTATCCTGATAGTTTCCCGGAAACTGATCCTTCCCCCACGAGCAAACTTGCAATGGAGCAAAGCTGATGGCCACAAAAGCCAATCCCACCGCAGCCCAATATATTGCCGATAGCGGCGCAGAGGTGCTGACCGACAACGATACGCTGAATTTCTATGCGCATGATGTGTATCAGCGCGGCGCCGATCTGCTGGCTGTCGTGCGTCCGAAAGATAAGAATGAGTTATCTGCCGCAATTGCCGCGACCACGGCGCAAAATATTCCGGTCGTTCCGCGCGGTGGCGGGATGAGCTATACCGGTGGCTATACGACGACCAAGGCAGGTGCGGTATTGTTCGATCTAGCCGCGATGGACCAGATATTGGAAATTAACGAGACCGACATGACCGTTACAGTCGAAGCAGGCTGCACTTGGGCGAAACTCTATGAAACGCTTGCGGCCAAAGGATTACGGACGCCGTTCTGGGGAACCTTGTCGGGCCTGAAAGCATCCATTGGCGGTGGGATGAGCCAGAATTGCCTGTTTTGGGGGTCGGGCCGTTATGGTACCGCAGCGCAAAGCTGTATCGCTATGGAAGTCGTGCTGGCCGATGGTACCATCCTTAAAACAGGAGCAAATTTCACGCGGCCTTATGGACCCGATCTGACCGGACTGTTTTTGGCTGATACAGGGGCGCTGGGCATGAAAGCGACCATCACGCTGCGCCTGATCCCCGAAGCCGAGGCCCATGCATATGCCAGCTTCACCTTTGAAAATCACAAGGACATATTGGCGGCAATGGGCGCGATTGAGCGATCCGGTGTCTCAACCGAATGTTTCGGGTTCGATCCCAGCCTTAATGCCCTGAGGATGAAGCGCGACAGTCTGGGTAGTGATGCCAAGGCGCTGGGCCAGATGATGAAGAAACAAGGCTCCGTCTGGGGCGCGATCAAGGAAGGCACAAAGGTTGTCGCAGCGGGCCGCGATTTCATGGACGAAGCGAAATTCTCGCTGCATGTTTTGACCGAAGCGCGCATAAAGGCGGCGGCGGATGACGACCTCGAACGCGCCCGTAAATTGGCTTTGGAAAACGGCGCAACCGAGACCGAAAATACCATTCCCAAAATCATCCGCGCCAATCCATTCGGACCGTTGAACAGCATGCTGGGGCCGCAAGGCGAACGCTGGGCTCCAATTCACGGCCTGCTGCCGCATAGCCGCGCATTGGCATGCTATGATGCCATTCTCGCTTTGTTTGAAGAGCATAAAGAAGAAATGGATCGCCACGGCATTTTCACCGGTACCCTTGTGTCGGCCGTCAGTGGCTCGGGCGCGATTATCGAACCGTGCCTCTATTGGCCCGATACGTCTAATCCGGTTCATGAGGCATCGATCGAGCCTTCTCATTTTGCGAAGCTGCCGACATTGGAAAGCAACGCGGAAGCTTGGGCATTTGTCCAGAAACTGAAGCAAGCTCTTGTCGATCTGTTCCACGAGCAGGGCGCAGCCCATTTGCAGATCGCAAAAACCTATCGCTATCGCGACAGCCTGGATCCCGCTGCCGATGCTCTGTTGCAAGATTTGAAAAAAGCCGTTGATCCAAAGGGTCTTATGAATCCAGGATCACTGGGTTTATAGAGCGGGGTGGATTTTGACCGCAGACAGATGATGGCCGCGGCGCTTTGCGCCACTGTCACGCCACCTGTTTTTGCCGCGACCGGAAAGAGTGATAAAGATAAAACCATGACCGAAACCAAAAACTACGCCGCCGTCGCGATGCAATTGGCCGCGCGATCGATCGAAAAAACACCCGACAAAGCGGCCGCCCGTAGACAAATGCTGGCGATGATTGGTGAAGTCGAAACCAAAATCCGTTCAGCCACCATTTTCATCCAGCAATATGGCGGCAGTCCCGTCAAATTAGTGGTGCTTCCAGAATATCTGCTGACCAGCTATCCCGGACGCATTTCCATTCCGGATTTTGCTGATAAGGCTGCACTCGAAGTTGATGGACCGGAATATGAAGCCCTGGGCGCTATGGCGCAACGGCTGAAAATGTTCATCGCGGGCAATGCCTATGAGGTGGATAGCAATTTTCCCGGTCTCTATTTTCAGGCGAGCTTTGTCATCGCGCCTTCCGGTGATGTCGTGCTGCGCTATCGGCGGCTCAATTCCATGTTCGCGCCCACACCCCATGATGTGTGGACGAAATATCTCGACATCTATGGCCTTGATGGCGTGTTCCCAGTCGCCAAAACTGAGATTGGCAATCTCTCGGCCATTGCGTCGGAAGAAATACTCTATCCCGAAATCGCCCGCGCCCATGCACTGCGTGGGGCAGAGGTTTTCGTGCATAGTTCTTCAGAAATTGGATCGCCGCTCGACACGCCCAAGGATATCGGCAAACGCGCGCGAGCACAGGAGAATATGGCCTATGTCGTGTCCGCCAATACGGCCGGCATTGAAAACACCACGCTTCCACTGGCTTCGGCGGATGGCAACAGCATGGTTGTGGATTATAAGGGCCGCGTGATGGCGGAATCGAACAGCGGCGAAACGTTCACCGCCTTTGCCGATATTGACATAGGCGCTCTGCGTGCGGCCCGCCGTAAGCCAGCGATGACCAATTTTCTGGCGCGCCAGCGGCTGGACCTGTTCGCTGCGACCTATAGCGATGTGTCCGTACAAAAAGCCGATGGTTTGATCCAGAACAATGACATCATCTCCCCGGACCGCGACTATTTTCTCCGTACACAGGAACAAACCATCGAACGGATGATAAAGGAGGGCTTGATATGAGCACAGCAACCCCGACTGACCAGAAACTAGACGTGGCGCCGCCCTATAATGCCGTGGCGCGGCATGGTGTATCGCCGCAGCCGTCCCATGATGAAGTGGCGCGCTTTGATTTCCTCGCCAATTTCAACAAATTTCTTTCCGGCGCGCTCGGGCCGGGCAACAAATTGACTTATGACAAGCGCGTGCAGCCTGCTTTCCAAAAAGAACATGGCCGCGTACCTAAGAACCGGTTCGAAATCCGGCGCGCAATGAACAATGACCCGTTCCATAAATTCTGGTCGGCCCTAAAACGCAATTCGATGGAAATGCGCCAGCAAAACGGCCGGGCGATGGTGTTGCGCCAGATTGACGAGCTTAATGCTAAGGCACGCCAGTATAATGAAGGCCGTGACACGCTGGAACTAAATCCCGCGATTGAGGTTCCACGCTATCAAAATACCGTCGACATACATTGCATGCCCGGCAGCTATCATGGCGAAGAATTGATTGGCGATGTGTCAGCCGGCGCCAATTATGACTGCGGGATATTCGCGACAACGGCGGGAGGCCTTGGCGCTTTGTCAGACGGCGGCGGCGCAGCCTTGGTGAAATGGATCAAGCAGCAGCGCCCCGGATGGGAACCGCGCCGCGTTCTCGACATCGGCACGACAGTCGGTCACAATATCGTGCCGCTGGCACTGGCCTTTCCCAATTGCGAGTTTATCGCCATCGATACAGCGGCTCCGATTTTGCGCTATGCCCATGCCCGGGCGCAGTCGCTCGGCGCGACCAATATCAAATTTATTCAGGCCAATGCTGAGGACCTCTCTCGCTGGGACGACGGCACATTTGACTGGGTTCAGACGACGATGTTCCTGCATGAAACCAGCGGCAAAGCACTGCCAAAGATCATCGCTGAGGGCTATCGTGTGCTAGCCGACGATGGCCTGATGTTCCATCTTGAGCAGCCGGAATATTCCGATGAAATGCCGCTCTACGAGCAATTTATCCGCGACTGGGATGCGTTTAATAATAACGAACCTTTCTGGTCGTCGATGCATGCACTCGACATGAAAACCGTCATGATCGAGGCAGGCTTTGCGGCAAATGAGCTGTTTGAAAGCGGTGTTCGTGCCGTGGTAGATACGGATATCTTCCCCGAAGCCGCAACCGGCGATGACGAAGATCATGGCCGAGCAGCCTATTGGCATGCTTATGGCGCATGGAAAAATAGCGATCAGATGCAGGAAGCAGCGGAGTAGGACATGACAGACGACATTTTCGACTGGATGGCAGCGGCCAATAAAAAGGCAAAAGGCAAGCGTCCGGAGTATTTTGATGATCCCGAAGATGAGCGGATGCTGTCGATCTTGATGGCAGTCGTCGGCGAAGTATCGGTGCTGCGCGAGCGAATGGATACGGTCGAACGCCTGCTAGATGCCAAAGGCACAATCAGCCGTGATGATATTGAAAATTATGCACCCGACAAACAGGCCGCCTATGAACGTGGCGCGATGGTCCGCGAATATATATATCGCGTCATGCGCGGCCCGCATCAAATGGTGCAGGAACTGGAGCAAGTAGAGCCGCCAATCGAAGAGGTGAGCCGCGAACTCAAGGACATTTAATGCAGCACCGTATTATCGAAGGTCGTCTGGAATATACGTCACGCAAACCAGAAATGGCTGGGCAGAATCGCGGTTTTGAAACCTTCATGTTTACACATCATCACGACGGCAAAGTGGCGATGCGCGCGCATTGCGAGATATATGAGCCAGAACCGACGGTAATGCGGGACATTATCTACGCAATTGATGAAGACAATCAACCGATGGACTGTCATGTCCGGCTGACAGTCGGCGACAGCTTCATGGGTTCTGGCTGGATGCGATTTGACGGAACGCATATCGAAATGGAATCCTATGGACCATCGATCGGGCGTCTGTCCCAACGCGTCGAAGCGCAATTACCACTGGATGGTTTTGGCACGCACCCGATTGTCTCGGACGGTTATATGCTATCGACCAAGGACTGGGACAAAGACACTAAGCGCCTGCTCAATTGTTATCTGCCCTCCCCCGATCATCGCGGTGCCACGCCGCCGCAGATCGCTCAGGTCAAAATTGGAGCGGTCTATTTGGGGAAAGAGGAAGTAACCGTGAAAGCGGGAACCTTTCAATGCAAACACCTCCAATTTGTCGACGATGCCAGCATCGTTCCGGGAACCGGCGGCATGGCTGGCGAACATCCCGCTTATGATGTCTGGATCACCGATGACGAAGACGGCATATTTGTGCAGGGCGGCGTCGGTGGTTACATGATGACCTGGTACGAGCTGGTCGAACTTAAACGGTAATCATGACCTTGCCCATATGGGTGCCGTTCTCCAGATGAGTGAACGCTGCAGGCGCGTCGCCAAAATCAAAAACACTCTCGACCAGAAGTTCGATGTTGTTTTGGGCAACAACATCCAGCGCCTGCTGCAACATCTGACGATCCCCTGATGCGATGCCTTTGATAGTTATATTCTTGCCAATGAGCGCGCCCTGACTGCCGGTCGATTGATCTTGTGGTGTCCCAGAAAGGGCGCCCAGAGATCCGATCCGCGCATTGACAGCGCAGGCTGCAACGGTTTCACCCATTGCTGGAAAGCCTAGCGTATCAACGACCACATCGACACCGCGGCCTTCGGTGGCTTCCAGCAAAGCGGCCGCCCAATCTGGCCGGTCGCGATAATTAATGCCATAATCGGCGCCCATTTCTTTGGCACGGGCGAGTTTTTCATCACTCGATGATGTGATCGCAAAATCCATGCCCATGGCCTTGGCCAGCTTTAGCGCAAATATCGAAACTCCGCCGGTTCCTTGTGCGAGAACAAGATCACCCGGTTTGGCATTCCCAAAAGCAATCATCGCATGCCAGACCGTGCTACCGACGACGGAGAAGGTCGCTGCACTGCTGTCACTCACATTTTCAGGCACCACAATGGCCGCATTTGCAGGCAGTATAATTTTCTCGGCCAGCCAGCCGTTCGCGGTGACGCCGAGATCCTTACCGAACACGGCAAAGCTATAGGCGCCATCCAGCCAAGTAGCGAAATGCGGTGCCATCACGCGCATCCCGACATCCAGTCCCGACACATCAGCACCGACAGCCTCAATCACGCCGACACCGTCGGATAAAGGCACGCGATCTTCCGGCAAATCCGTGCCATAATCTCCCCGTAATACCATCAGGTCACGATAGTTGAGGCCCGCTGCGGAAACCTTGACCAGAATTTCTCCGGGACCTGGCTCGGGCTCGCGATGATCGGCCAGTTGCAGTCCGCCAATGCCGGTCCGTGATCCCATTTGCCAAGCCTTCATATGTCGTCACTCCCTTGCTCGCGCAGCGGCGCGAAAATACGATCGATAAACTCTTTTAACTTCGCTTCACGATCGGCAGCAGACGCTTCCAATCCTTCGAGCGCCATCAGTCGCTCTTCCTGAACCCACATTTCCTGCGCCATGTTCATGACCACCGCGACATATCGATCCATGCCGGGATCATCGAAAAATTGCGGCTTCCCATCGGGACCGTAAATTTCCTTGGGCGTATCGTCCGGTTTGAACGCTGGGCCGGGGTTTTGTGTATCAGCGCTCATCTTTTCCACGCGCCAAAGCCGAACCACATAATGCCTTCGGCGAGCCGACCGGTGGTTTCACTATCGACGGCATTGGCGCCCTCATCAGCGATCGCTTGCGCCACCGCTTCCTCGCCATATATGCCGATGCTGGGGACGACGAACTGGAAGTAATCATCTGGGCCAAAGCCGCCTGCTTCACAAAGCGCCGGAGGGCTTTCATCGCGATAGCCTTTGTAGAACGGCTCGGAATTATACCAGCTGTCCCAGTCGAGGTAAAAACCATCAAAGGCATTCATCTGGTCGTTGGGCGGCAATTCCATATGGAGCAGCAATCCGCCCGGCTTAAGCACTCGATAGGCTTCCTCAAACGCTGCTGCACGCGCCTTTTTCGACAATTCATGAAGGAACATGGAGGAAAAAACCAAGTCGAAACTGTCATCGGGATAGTCCAACGCATCGGCCGACATTTGTGCGAAATTGACGTCCTGCCCCTGCATTTTTGCACGCGCTGAGGCATAGCGCAGGCCGCCTGCAGCAGCGTCGATCGCTTCGACCTTCGCGTCAGGATAGGTCTGTTTCCACGGCAAAGTATTATGGCCGATGGTGCAGCCGGTATCGAGAATGCTCTGCGGTTTGAAGTCCGGAAACTTGCCCTTCACATAGGCGGCCATGGACAGGCCAATATCATCAAGATTGGCGCCCATCAGACCCATGGAGAACACCGCCAGCCCCTGATCATAGACCGCGCCGGCTTCTAGCGATTCACCGCCGCGCGTATAGCTTCCCGGCATCAGATGGACTTCGATCGCATCGACATTGCGCGGGATATCGAGATCAGGGTTCAGTTTCACGGAGCCGGGCTGGTTCGCAACCTTCACCGCTTCTGCTTCGAGCCGCTCTATATCGCGCGCGACAACATCGCCCGACGCGTGCCAGACCATTTTTTGCGCCTGCACCCGCATGGCCGAATAGATGTTAAACGCCGGATCGCCGCGCAGCGCCTGATGCGCTTCGTTGCTCGTTTCAGGAGGGCGACCTTTGTCCCGGGCAAAGGCCGGAGCAGCCCGCTTGTCATAAGCGGTGCGCAAATCGCCTGCGAGATCATTGAGAATAAACGCTCTGATGCCAGACACAAAGCGCCCACGTGCCGCTTCTTCAGCGGTCAATTCCGGTTTCATCAGATGCTGTAATATTACGCCCATCAGAAATTCTCCTCTGCAAAAGCTTCTATTCGCGCTGCCTCGCCCGATTGCCGGATCAACGCCTGTTTACGGAAAAAGCGCATCAATCCGCTTGCCCCCATCCGCGATGCACCAAGCCCGGAATAACCAAAGCTCGATTTCTCCGCTTCCCAGACCATCGAGGTCAAGGAACCGTCATTAATCGATACTGCACCGGCATTGAGGCGCGATGCAACTGTTTCAGCCTCATCAACTGACCCACCAATGACCGCCGCAGACAAACCGAACTGGCTGTGATTGGCCATCATCACAGCCTCGTCCACATCGTCAAACACCCGGACGGGAATCACGGGCCCGAAATTTTCATCAGAAATTACCGTCATTGATGAGGTTACATTGGTCAGGATCGTTGGCCGCAAATAAAGACCGCCACCGAGTTTTTCGACATTACCACCCGACAGCAATTCCGCCCCTTTTTTGACCGCATCATCTATCTGGGACTGCGCAATTTTTGCCTGTTTCTCAAAGATAAACGGGCCGATATGGCCTTTGTTGATATCAGGATGATTGAGCTGGACCGCCTCTGCTTGTGCAACCAGACTGGTGAGAAACGGGTCGGCGATTTCCTGCGCAACATAGACCCGCTCAATCGACTGACAGGCCTGACCGGTGTTGACGACGCTGGCCCTTAGCGCCGTGGCAGCCGCCTTTTCCGGATCGGCACTGGCCAAGACGATCATCGGGTCTTTGCCGCCTAGTTCCAGGCTTGCCGGAATAAAGGCTTTCGCCGCCGCTGCAGCGACTTTGCGCCCGGTTGCAACCGATCCGGTGAAGCAGATATAATCAACATGATCGATCATCGCCGCACCAGTCGGACCATCACCTTCGATGATCGACAATATGCCAGCCAGTGCTGGAATTTTCTGCACGGTTTCTATCAACGGTTTGATAAAGCGCGGCGTCACTTCAGACGGTTTTACCAGCACCGCTGATCCCGCCATCAGCGCCGGAATGGCATCAATCAGCGCGAGTGTCATCGGGAAGTTCCACGGACTGATCACACCGACTAACGCATAAGGCACTAGACGCGTAGAAGTGGTAATTGTCGGTACCGATGTGGGTTGATCAACCGGCTGACCATCGGCCATGAGCTGAGGCGCCATAGCGGCCCAGCGCCTGATCTGGCCGGGCACGCCAGCCGCTTCAATCTTTGAGATACCGCCACGCCCGGTATCAGCGGTCAAGGCCGGAATGATCGCGCCGAGATGCGCCTCAATCGCATCGGCCCATTGCAGCAATATCGCCCCGCGTTGTTCGGGTGTTTTGCTGGCCCAATCCTTTTGGGCTGCGCGAAGCCGCTTTGCTTCATCGGCAACCGCCTCAACATCCAATGCCGCGATTTCATGGTCCACTTTGCCTGTCCGCGGATTGCGTATCTTCATGGCTGTGCCTTCATCTTTGGGCCTTCCAGCTATCAAGTATCGCATCACCCCGTGCGAACCCGATATCATTGCGCTCAGCAAAGCCAGCAATCAACTTCTCAAAACTGCTAATGCGATAGGGTAGTCCCATAATATAGGGCGTCAGATGCATCGGCAGCATTCGCCCACCATATTGGCCTGCCTCTGCGAGCAACCAGTCTGCAGCATCCGTCATTTGTTGAGCATAACTATCAACCGACTGCTGCTGGACATTGATGATCTGACGATCGGACAGTTCGTGGTTGAGCGGAATATTGGTGATCGCTCCGGTGTCTGTCTGAAACCCATAAGGCAGTTCGTCATTGGCCCAATCACACATATAATCGACACCGGCCTCGGCGAGCAATTTTGCGGTGTTGAAACTTTGCGAACGCGCTATCGACAACCAGCCGCGTGGGCGCGTTCCGATCACTTTTTCCAGCGCGGTGAGCGAACCTTCGATGAGCGCTTTCTCATCCGCTTCGGCCAGTCCGCTCGCAATAGTGCCGTTCATGTCGGTGCTATGCGCGATGATTTCATGACCACCAGAGATGATGTCCTCAATTAACTGAGGATAGCGTTTGGCAATGACGCTATTGGTCGCTACGGAAACCTTCGCGCCAACCTTCTCAAACGCACTAAGCAACCGGTAAATACCGATCCGGGTGCCATATTCTCGCGCGGTATAATGGCGATAGTCGGGATAGGCGGTCTGCATATGCCCGGGAGCGCGAAACGGATCGTCATTCGGCACCATCGGGAAATATTCGAGGGAGATGACCGGCCATATCATCAGCTTTTTGTCGCCCGGCCATTGCACCGGCTTGCGATCAAACAGGCTGCTATAGGGATAATAGCCATGGTCCATCCCACGACCACGCTTGGGATAGTCGAGATATGAAGGATCAAGGCTCATGATGCGCCTCCCGTCTGTTTGCGAAAGGCGTCGACAATATCACCCGCCTTGGTGATCCATGCCCGGCCATCCGCGGCGATATGTTCAAGCACCGCTTCAAACGGACCAATCCGGTGAGGCTGTCCGATCAGATAGCTGTGCAGCGGGATGCACATCACCGTGCCGGACTGCGCGCCCTCTTCAGCGAGCCGGTCATATTGCCGGATCAGCGTATCGGCATATTCCCGCGGCGACATATTGTAGATGAAGAAGCCATAATGGTCGTTGACCTCAAGGCTGTAGGGAATGGCGGTCAATTGGCCGGATTTCACCTTCACATCAGTCGGCTGGTCATCATGATAAAGGTCGCATGTATAATCCATGCCATATTCCGCGAGCAGGTCGAGCGTGCGCGACGTATGGGTTAACGCAGGGGCCAGCCAACCTCTGATCCGCTGGCCCGTCGCGCGCTCTACAGTCGCAATCGAATCCTCGATAATAGCGCGTTCCTGCGCCTCATCCATTCCATAAGAATAGCGCGTATTGTATATGCCGTGGCTGAAAAACTCCCAGCCGCGTTGTTTGGCATCCTCCACCACTTCGGGAATATGGTCACA
Source organism: uncultured Sphingomonadaceae bacterium (assembly GCA_947489315.1). Taxonomy (GTDB): domain Bacteria; phylum Pseudomonadota; class Alphaproteobacteria; order Sphingomonadales; family Sphingomonadaceae; genus Parasphingorhabdus. The sequence continues at coordinate 257,072 of CANLCX010000003.1, read as the reverse complement.
CAGAGCCACGGACAGGCTCACCGAACCGGGAAAGCCATGCTTGGTCATCATCTCCGCCATGCGCCAATGCGACACGCGATTAGCATGATCGCGGTGGCTATAACCGACCACATCAGGATGCGGCTTTGGCCAGCTTTTGCGATGCGGATTGACCGCCGGATCGAGTTCATAAAATTCCAGATTGGGCGCAACCCATACGGCACAGGTCTTACCGTCCGGCCACTCGATTTTCGGGCGTCCACGATAAGCCGCATAATCATATAATCCCGGGTCGGATTTCTGCACGTCTGACACTAGCGCGCCTCCAACCAGTCAACCACCGTCTGCACCGGCTCCACATCTGCATATTTAATCTGCAAATCGGTCAGGTTAGCAAAATGGTAGCTTTCATGCTTGTCCGCACAGGTTTCGATTGGAACGATCGTGCGATAACCATAGCTCAAGGCATCCACCGCTGTTGCGCGGACGCAGCCGGATGTCGAACCGCCGGTGACAATCACCGTATCCACTTTATGCCACGTCAAATAGCTTGCCAGTTGTGTTTCAAAAAAGGCGCTGGGCATGCGCTTGGTATATTGCAGGTCATCGGCATCGACCTCGCAACGCGGATCAAGCTTATGCCGTTCGCTGCCATATTTGATATTCTGCAACGAATCTTCGGTATCGGTCCGCGTACCCCAGACACCAGCATCACCTGCATCCGCTTTATAAGCGACGCGGCTCCAGATCACCGGCATAGCTTTGGCGCGTGCCAAAGCCGATATCTGATTAATATAGTCAATCTGCTTCGGATCGGTCTCATAGGCGGTTTTGAACATATCCATCCGGGTATAGGCCTGCTGCACATCAACATTGACGATGGCGAGTTTTTCTCCGAAGCCGAATTTCTTGCGCGCGGGGTTGCCGATCAACTCTTCAAAAATATCCCGGGCCGTCCGCCCGTCTTCAACCATTTTCGTGCCTTTGACGTCCATAAATATTCTCTCCGGAATCGATAAAAATGTAATAAACAACAGAAAAGACTTGTCGAGACAAATTTGTCCGGACAAATATAGAGATTATGATTACACGCCATTTTATAGACGTCGAGAAAGACGGCAACACACGCCGTGTCCATTATCGCATGGCGGGCAATGGCCCGCCGTTGCTGATGGTGCACCAAAGCCCGCGCAGTTCAAAGGAATATGAAGCGCTGATGGTAAAATGGGCTTCCCATTTTACCTGTATCGCGCCCGATACGCCGGGTTTTGGACAATCTGATCCGCTTTCCGGCCATCCCGAAATAGCCGAATTTGCCGATGCGACGATTGCGTTTCTCGACGCGCTGGGGATCGAAAAATGCGCTGCTTATGGATTCCATTCCGGTGGGATTATCCTCGTGACTGCCGTCAAACGCCATCCGACTCGAATCACCACGTTGGCGGTCGGCGGCTATGCGATCTGGACGCCGGAAGAAATGGCATTGTTCAGCGACCGCTATCTTCCTGAATTTTATCCCTCCGGATATGGTGAGCATCTGACATGGCTATGGAACCGGATTCTCGAACAAAGCTGGTTCTTCCCCTGGTTTGCGACCGATGATGCGCATCGGCTTTCGGTCGCTAATGATGATCCGGAGCGGGTCGATGCAATTGTTCGCGAAATGCTTGATGCAGGCAATGCCTATCAGGCTGGCTATGGCGCCGTGTTGCGCGCGCCGCGGGATATTCCAGCGGTGGATTCTAATGTCCCACCTTGCCTGATCAGCGCCTATGATGGTGATCCGCTGCAAGAGCATATTGACCGGCTGGGCGAGATGCCGCCAACTTGGTCAGCCCAAAAAGTAGCCACACCAGCGGATCATCAAGCGGTCAGCTTGAACCATTTATTGGCCACCGAAACAGCTATGGTCAATGGGTTGCCTGAAGCCAGCGACGAAGGCTTTATTGCGATACAAACCGATATATTTAATGGCCTGATCCACTGGCGCGGAGCGCGCGATGCTGATCAGCTTGTTCTGCATGCGCCGGCCTATGCAGCAGCAAATGATCAACCTGCCAGTCAGATTGCCATTGATATGCCCGGCCATGGTTTGTCCGACAATTGGATCGGTGAAGCGCCCGTCGCTTGGACTGCATGGGACAATGTTATCACTGCGGTTGCAGATGCACTCGATACCAGTGCGACAGTCTATCCTGCTCTGCCCGATGGAGCGCCGGATCAACTCTATCCGGATTTATCACCTGACCGTTTTGGTAATTATCTCAACATCGCGTGGCAGATCGTTCGTGCCCGCCATATGTTTGCGCCTTGGTATAATGTTGATGCAGCCCATGCCGTGGCTTTTGACGAAGAACAGCTCAAGCCCGAACAACTTGCTGCCGAGCATCTCGCTCTGATCAACGCGTCAGCGGCCAAAGAATATCATATCGCCCTACAATCCAGAGGAAAGGACAACTAATGGGAATCAGAGAAGACATGCCGCTTTTGGGCCGCCACGAAGGCGTTTGGGACGGCACCTACACCTATTTCAATGCACAGAATGAGAAGATCGACGAACATGCCTCACGCCTGCTGTGCCGCCTCCCCGATGAAGGGGATATCCCCTACCATCAGACCAACCATTATACTTGGGCAGACGGGAAAACGGAAATTCGCGAATTTCCTGCCGCTTATCATGACAAGCGCATATGGTGGGACAATGAACTGATAAAAGGTTGGGCTGCGGAAGTTCCGCTAGACGAATATAACCGCACCATGATGTTGTATTGGCAGCGGCAAGGTGATCCATCGCTTTATCTTTATGAGCAGATCCAGATTTCCGATGACGGTCAGAATAGGTGCCGGACATGGCACTGGATCAGAAACGGAATGCTGGAAACACGGACCGCGATACAGGAGACTTTTGTGACCAAGGACTGGCGTAGCATTGATGCAGAAATGGGGACTGTTTCTGCCTGAACCTTCCAGTCTCTTTGACAAGTTATGGAATAGCCATGTTGTCACCGCCTTACCGGGCGGTGGCGCATTGGTGGCCATTGATCGTGTATTTCTGCACGAACGAACGGGGGCATCGGCGCTTAACTCCCTAGCGGAGGCAGGCCGACCGGTTGCCGACCCCGCGCGGGTCTTTGCGGTGACAGATCATATTGTCGATACCCGCCCGGGGCGGACAGACAAGACGCTGATGCCTGGCGGACAGGCATTCATTACAGAAACACGCGCTGCGGCCAAAGCGGCCGGTATTACGTTGTTTGATGTTAACGATCCCGATCAAGGGATTGTCCATGTGATCTCGCCGGAGCTCGGCATTGTGTTGCCGGGATGCACATTGGTAGCGCCCGATAGCCATACCTGTACCCAGGGTGCTTTTGGGGCTCTGGCGTGGGGCATTGGTTCATCGGAAGCCGAGCATGCAATGGCAACCGGAACATTGCGGCTGAACAAACCCAAATCGATGCGGGTCTCCTTTTCCGGGACGCTGGCAAAAGGCACCACGCCAAAGGATATGATCATGACGCTGATCGCCCAACATGGCGCAGCGGGCGGCAAAGGTCATGCGGTTGAGTTTGCAGGCGAAGCAGTCAGCGCACTGGATATGGAAGGGCGGATGACGCTCTGTAACATGGCAACGGAATTTTCTGCCATGTCCGGCTTTATTGCTCCTGATGCCAAGACTTTCGAATATCTGAACGGTCGGCGCTATGCCCCCAAAGGAACGGATTGGGATGCTGCCGCTGAGAGTTGGAAAGAGCTGGTCAGCGATGACGGCGCTGTTTTTGACACGAGTATAGAGATTGATGCCAGCGCCATCACGCCAATGGTCAGTTGGGGTACCAGCCCCCAAGATAGTGGCAGCATATGCAGCGCAGTCCCGGAAGATGCGGGCGAACGCTCGCTTGAATATATGGCATTAGATAAGGGCCAAAAACTCGCCGGAACACCAATTGATGCGGCGTTTATCGGCAGTTGCACCAACAGCCGTCTGTCCGACCTGCGCCGGGCTAGCGCCCTACTCAAAGGTCAGAAAATTGCCAGCCATGTCAAAGCCATTTGCGTACCCGGCTCGTCCCGAGTGAAACGGGAAGCCGAAGCAGAAGGGATAGATACGATTTTCCGCAAAGCCGGGTTTGAATGGCGGGAAAGCGGTTGCTCCATGTGCTTCTATGCGGGCGGCGAAAGTTTTGACGCGGGTGCGCGCGTAATATCCACGACCAACCGCAATTTTGAAAGCCGTCAGGGACCGGGTGTAAAAACCCATATTGCCAGTCCGGAAACCGTCGTTGCCAGCGCGCTGGCCGGGGCCATTGCCGATGTTCGGGAATTATTGTGATGGCTGAACCGTTCACCACCCTGACCTCCCTGCCTATGCCGCTAATCCGCGACAATATCGATACGGACCAGATCATCCCGTCACGCGAGATGAAAAGCACAGGAAAGACCGGCTTGGCCGATGGCCTGTTTGCGGGATGGCGCTATACGGACATTGGCGGCCGCGACGCCGATCCCAATTTTGTGCTCAATGACCCGCAATATGCCGAGAGCCAGATCATTTTGGGTGGTGCCAATTTCGGCTGTGGGTCGAGCCGCGAACATGCCGTCTGGGCGTTGGTGGAATATGGTTTTCGCGCCGTGATAGCACCGAGTTTCGCGCCGATATTTGCCGGAAATTGTATGCGTAACGGTATATTGCCAGCCGTGATCGATCCCGATGCCATTGCTGTCATGGCAGAGGCGAAAGGCCCCGTTACCATCGACTTAGGCGCACAAAAAATTAGCATCGACGCTGGCCAGAGCTGGTCCTTCCCAATCGATGACGAAGCCAAAGCGATGTTGCTGGAAGGACTGGACGCGATCGATCTGAGTTTGAAAATGGCCACAGACATTGCCACATGGCAAGAGGCCGACCGCGCACAGCGACCATGGATATATCTAGGAGCCAACCAATGACCTCATCCGTAACGATCAGCGAAGTGGGACCGCGCGACGGCCTGCAAAGCGTCGATGCCGTCATGCCCACCGACGCAAAAAAGGCTTGGATCAAGGCGGAAGCGGACGCGGGCGTTAAAGAGATCGAAGTGGGTAGCTTTGTGCCGCCGTCGCTGCTCCCGCAAATGGCGGATACGGCCGAAATCGTCGCTTACGCCAAGACGCTTCCCAATCTGGACGTTGTGGCGCTAATCCCCAATCTGAAGGGCGCGGAGCGGGCCATTGCCGCTAGCGTCGACAAAATGTCGATCCCCTTTTCCATGTCCGAAACCCACAGCATCAACAATGTCCGCAAAGATCATCCGGCGATGCTTGCAGAGATTAGCGCCATCGCAGAACTCGTCGCAGCCCAGCCAGAAGGACAGCGCCCGCATTTTGAGGTCGGCCTATCAACTGCCTTTGGTTGCACCATCGAGGGCCCGGTGAGCGAAGATCAGGTCGCCCGCCTTGCAGAAGCCGCTATCGAAGCAGGCGTTGCCGAAGTCGGCCTATCGGACACCACCGGCTATGCCAATCCCGCGCAGGTCACGCGCATGGTGCGTCAAATCAAAGGCGCCATTGGTAATGACAAGCTCAACACGTTGCATCTCCACAATACTCGCGGACTTGGTCTCGCCAATGTCATGGCGGGTTTGGAAGAAGGCATAACCACCTTTGACGCGTCGCTTGGCGGCCTCGGCGGTTGTCCCTTTGCGCCGGGCGCGTCAGGCAATATCGTGACAGAGGATCTGGTTTTCATGCTCGAAGCCATGGGCATTAACACCGGCATTAATCTCGATAAGCTGCTGAAAGTGAGAGAGATTATTGCAGAAGCCTTGCCCGGAGAGCCGCTTTATGGCTTCACACCTGATGCGGGCCTGCCGTTAGGGTTTGAGAGGGCCGCAGCATGAGCGCCCCAACGCCGCTAGCGGGCCTGAAAGTCATTGAATTCACCCATATGGTCATGGGACCGGCGGTCGGAGCCATCCTCGCCTCGCTCGGCGCCGAGGTCATCCGGGTCGAGCCGATTGGCGGCGATCGCACCCGCAATCTAGTTGGTTCGGGTTCCGGCTATTTCCCAATGTATAACCGCCATAAGCAGAGCATCTCGCTAAACCTGAAAGACCCCGAAGGTCTGAAAATCGCTCAGCAACTGGTGGCCGACACAGATATTTTGGTCGAAAATTATCGCCCTGGAGCGATGGACCGACTGGGGCTTGGCTACGAAGCCCTATCCAAGACCAACGAGCGCCTGATCTACGCCTCCGAAAAAGGTTTCCTCCCCGGCCCCTATGAAAACCGCACTGCCCTGGATGAAGTTGCGCAAATGATGGGTGGGCTAGCCTATATGACAGGGCCTCCCGGTCAACCATTGCGAGCCGGCTCCAGCGTCATCGACGTAACCGGCGGGATGTTCGGCGTCATCGCTATTCTCGCCGCGGTCGAGGAACGTCACCGGACAGGCAAAGGTCAAAAGGTTCAAAGCTCCCTATTTGAAACAACCGTTTATCTGATCGGTCAACATATGGCGCAAATGGCGGTCACCGGCAAAGCCGCTGATCCGATGCCCGCACGCATTTCCGCCTGGGCAATTTATGATGTGTTCCAGACCAAGGACGAGCCCATATTCATCGGCGTCGTCACCGATGCCCTGTGGGAGAAATTCTGCAAGCTGTTCGCGCTGGACGACCTATGGGCCGATGAAAGCATCCGCGAGAATAACAACCGCGTCGCCGCGCGCGACCGGATCATGCCGCAAATCCGTGAATTAATCGCTGGATATGGGCGAGACGAATTAATCGCCAAACTGGAAGGCACAGGGCTTCCTTTCGCGCCCATCGCGCGGCCCGAAGATATGTTCGATGACCCGCACCTCAACGCCAGTGGCGGTCTAGAGCCGGTAACACTGGCCAATGGCGAGCAAACAAAACTACCCGGTCTCCCCATCGAAATGAATGGATCACGGCCATCGGCGCCCGCCAAATTGTCGAATATCGGCGAACATAGCGATAGCATATTGGCTGAACTGGGTCTTGATGCCGAACAGATTTGCGCGCTGCGGGATACTGGAACCGTTGGCTAGACTAGACTTACAAGGTCAAAAATAACAGTGGCCCAGCTGAGGTAATCTCCCTTATCGTTGCCGATAATAGGGGAGTGTGGTGGCGATGAATACAGATGTTCTTATCATAGGAGCAGGTGCAGCAGGGCTGAGTGCAGCTCTGGCCGCGCATGAGGCAGGTTCCAGCGTCACAGTCATCGAAAAGCAACCCAAACTAGGCGGCACTGCATCGATATCTGGCGGAATCGTCTGGATACCAGGCAATCGGCAGATGCAGGTCCATGGCTTGGAAGACAGCCGGGAAGATGCGCTGGCCTATTTCCGTTCGCTCGATCAGGGTGATATTGACGATGTTACCCTCTCCGCCTTTGTCGAAGAGGGCCCGCAGGCCCTCGCTTTTCTGGAAGATCTCGATGCTGCCCGACTGAGCTTGCTCGAGGGTTATCCTGATTATTATCTCGATCGGCCCGGAGCCAAGCCAGATGGCGGCCGCGCGCTCGATAATGACTTGTTCGACTTTACCTCGCTTGGTGATTGGGCGGGCAAGATTTTTGAGCACGGCCCCGCTCCGCGCATGCTATTGCGGGAAACGCCACTGGGTGGCGGAACCGGACAGGTTGATCCGGCGGAGATGGCCCGCCGGGAAGCGGGCGATTTACGCGGCTGGGGACAAGCGTTGATCGGACGATTGCTAAAAGCTTGCCTCGACCGGGATATCGAACCCTTGCTGAATGTTGGCGGCTACCGTCTGATCATCGAACAGGGCCGGGTTACGGGCGCAACCGTGCATCAAGATGGCGAAGAATTGACCATCCATGCGAAACAGGGCGTGATCTTGGCTACCGGTGGCTTTGAATGGAACGAGGAGCTTAAACAAGCATTTCTGCGCGGACCGCTGGATGCGCCTGCGTCTCCGCCGGGCAATCAGGGCGATGGGCTGAAAATGGCGATGGCCGCTGGGGCTAGCCTCGGCAACATGACCAGCGCCTGGTGGGTGCCGACTCTATCCATACCGGAGGTAAAATGGGAAGGCGGAGAACAGCGCTCCATGCCGGTGCTGATCGAACGAACCCTGCCGCATACGATCATGGTCAACGGAGCGGGCAAACGTTTTTGCAACGAAGCCAATAATTATTCCGCCCTTGCAGGCGCGTTTCACCAATTTGATCCTGCCACTTACTCTCACCCCAATTTGCCAGCCTATCTGATTTTCGATTCTCAATATCTGTCACGCTATCCACTGGCCTCGGTCATGCCCGGTACACCGGTGCCCGAATGGATAAACAGCGCGGATGATTTGGAAAGCCTTGGTGAAGCGATAGGCATTGACGGATTACAGCTCGCTGAGACGGTCAACCATTTCAACGCCCATGCGATCAAAGGCCACGACCCAGATTTTGCCCGCGGCGAGAGCGCTTATGATCGCTTTTACGGCGATCGCTCGCGGGATGGCGCTTCGGCGACTTTGGGTCCAATCACCAACGGCCCCTTCTACGCAGTAGAAATTAAAATGGGTACGCTCGGTACAAATGGCGGTGCCAAAACAGATGGATCGGCGCAAGTGCTGGACCTGGACGGAGAGCCCATTCCCGGCCTGTTCGCCGCTGGTAATGTCATCAGCTGCCCGACCGGTGGCGTCTATGCGGGCGCTGGCGGGACACTCGGCCCGGCTTTGACCTTTGGATATATAGCCGGACGCGCAGCAGCCCGGTGAATTAACAGCTGAAACCAATTATCGCGAAGAATAAAGAGGATAAGATCATCAAAATACTGACCATCGGTGCTACCGGCGACCAAGGCCACCCATTACTGCAGCGGTTGCTGGATGCTGGCATGCGCCCGGTGGCGGCACTGCGCAATCCGGCAGCGCTGGCCAACACGCCTTTTGCCAATGTCGAAACCATATCGGCCGATCTATATGATGAACAATCGATGATCGCTTCCGCCCAGGGCATGGATGCCATTGCGATGCACCTGCCCTTTGTTTTTGATCTGGAAAAAGCAACTCAGCTGGGCCACAATATTGCCGCCGCCGCCAAAGCGAGCAGCGTCCGCAAGATTGTCTTCAACACCAGCTGCTATGTTGCCGATGAAGATAACGGCAACCCCGCGCATGATGGCCGCCGGGCGATTGAACAGGCGATTATGGACAGCGGCGTGACCTATGCGATTTTCGAAACCAAAGTGTTCATGGACAATATGATCCGCAGTTGGAATAAACCGTCCATCGTCAACAGTTCGATATTTGCCTATCCGGCCAAACCAGATCTGAAAATATCCTGGATCTGTCTCGATGATGTCGCAGCCTTCATGGTTGAAGCGCTGCAGAATGATAATCTGCCCAGCGGGCGCTATGCCATTGGCGGACCGCAGGCGCTGGTCGGCGATGAAGTCGCAACCATTCTCAGCGAAGTCACGGGCAAGCCGATTACTTTCAAAAGCCTGACACCCGACGCATTTGCTTCGGCGATGAGCCTGCTCGTAACCGGATCGGCGACGGTCGAACCCAAGTCGATTTATAGTGGGATGGCGAGCTTTTACAGCTTCTACAACGAGCAGCCGATATCCCCGTTGATCGCCGATACCGCCGAAATGGGCAAGTATTTCAAAACCCGGCCCACACCACTAGCGGAATGGGCGGCGCGGCAGGATTGGACCGATCCCACCGACCCGGCGCTGGCGATCAGAATGGCGGGCATGCAATAAAACGAACCACTCTGGTATGATTATCCCGCGATTCAAAAATATGTAACGGTCGGACGTTAAACTGCGCTAATCAACTTAAAGCCACAGAGTAACGGGATCGTAAAATATGCAGCTGAACAGACGTAGTTTCGCGGGAGGGCTGACCGCTCTCGCGCTTTCCGGCTTTGCCCAGCACAGCAGTCTCGCCCGGTCCGGGGCTATCATGTCTCATAAAGGCCATGGCCCCCTAAAGTCCGATCCCGATGGCTTGCTCGACCTTCCAGAAGGTTTTTCCTATCGCGTCATTTCCGAATTTCGCGGTGCGATGTCGGATGGCAATCGGGTTCCCGACCGCGCCGATGGTATGGGCTGCTTCGCTATGCCGGATGGCAAGATCGCGTTGGTTCGTAACCATGAACTAAAGGTCAATAATTTCAGTGATGGGCCATTTGGTGATATCCCGTCAACGCTAGCGACCTTTGACCATAGTGCAAACGGCAAACCGCTAGTGGGGGGTACCACGACCTTGCTGCTTGACGGAAAATCTCTGGCTGTAGAACGCGAACATCTGAGCCTGATTGGAACCATCAGAAACTGCGGCGGCGGCGTGACTCCGTGGGGCAGCTGGCTGAGCTGTGAAGAAGACATGACCCGCGCTGGCGACAATGTGAAGCGTGATCACGGCTGGGTTTTTGAAGTACCGGCAGCACATGAAGGTCTCGTAGATCCAGTGCCGCTTAAAGCCATGGGGCGTTTCAATCACGAAGCAGCGGCCGTCGATCCGGCAACCGGGATCGTCTATCTGACAGAGGATCGGAACGACAGTCTGTTCTACCGCTTCCTCCCCAATGAAGCGGGCCAGCTTGCCAAAGGCGGACGTTTACAGGCGCTCGCTTTTGCCAGCGAAGCGCTGGACAATGACAGCCGCAATTGGTCGGGTCAGAATTTTCAGCCGGGCGCGTGGAAATTTGTCCGCTGGATCGATGTCAGCAATGTCGAAAGTCCCGAAGATGACTTGCGAATGCGCGGAGCCAGTGAAGGTGCAGTGAAATTTGCGCGCGGCGAAGGTGTGATTCACGGCGATGGCGAATTATATTTCTGCTGCACATCGGGCGGCGTGGCCAAAGAGGGTCAGATCATGCGCTACCGGCCATCACGCTTTGAGGGACAAGCTGATGAATCCAGAGCACCGGGATTGTTGCAGCTATTCATGGAATCCACCGATAGGCGGCAATATAGCTATGGTGACAATCTGACCGTGGCGCCCAACGGGCATCTGATTGTTTGCGAAGATCAATATAGTGCGACCGTGGACAATCACTTGCGCGGAGTTACACCGCGAGGGGAATCCTATGCGCTGGGACGGATCAGGGTTCAGACGGAACCCGCTGGTGCCTGTTTCTCTCCTGACGGACAGACGATGTTCGTGAACCTTTACAGCCCGACCAGGACACTTGCCATTTCAGGACCTTGGAACAAATCAATCTAGCGATTCACTGTTTCTAGAGCCGGAGTTCGCCAAAATAATCTATTATGGCAGCAGTCGGCATAACATCGGCATATTTGGCCTGCATGTCGAACAAATTGGCTTTATGCGGTGCTTCATGCCGGTCTCCGACCGCATCTTCGGCGATGATCGGGATGAAGCCATGCGACGAACAATCAACACAACTGGCGCGCACACAACCGCTGGTCGATAGGCCGGTAATGATCAAGCTGTCATTGCCATTGGCGGTCAGGGTTGAGGCCAGAGACGTTCCGAAAAAAGCACTCGGATAATGTTTTGTGATGATCAGTTCATCGTCCGCTGGCTCCAGCCCCTTAGGCCATGCCCCCATCGGATGCCCCGCGACGAAATTTTTAAGCGGCGGGACCTTCTGGGCAAAGCGCCCGCCTTCAATCATCGATTTGGTGTAACTGACATTCGTATAGATGATCAGCATACCCGCCTCACGTGCCGCATCACGGAGCCGAAGGGCGTTTTCCAACGCATCCTCAACCCCGGCATAAAGCGCACAGGACGGATCGAAATAAGCCTCGACGAAATCGATGAGAATTAGCGCAGGTTTTGCACCAAATCCCATCGATCCGTCGAAGACCCCCCCATAATTATCCGCCTTATCGCCTGTCATGGATCAGAATTTATATCCGACTTCGACACCCAAACGGCGGCGACCACCTGGTGAGATAAACGACCCACCAAATTCGACCGCAGGAATAACCTCGTTGAGATATTTGCGGTTAAGCAGATTGTCCGCGAATGCTGTGATTTTCCAGTTTTCCCCTTCCAGACCAAAGCGGATATCTAAAACCCCAAAGGCTTCGCGCTCAGTTGGAGAAAAGTCACCGTCGCCGACAAAGGCCGGTAGTACCAGTTTGTTCGGAGAATTTGCATCAGCCGGTAGGGGTAACAATCCGCTAAACAATGTCGGCCCCACATCATCCTGTACCGTATGGAAAAATGTCGGACCGGTAATCCGATAATCCGCGCGCATCACCAGATCAAAATCGTTCGCAATCGGTGCGACCACCTGGGTACCGATATTGATCGTATAATCGGATGTTGAAGGCGATTTGTTACCAACAGTACCTGGACGGGAGCTGTTCTCTTTAATCTCACTTTCGGTCACATTGAACGAACCAAAAATATCCCAGCCATCGATAATCTCTACATTGGCGTTAAACTCCGCCCCGTAGATTTCGACTTCATCGATATTCGACACAATCCGAAGGAGCCCAAAAGCCCCGACGAAAAACTCGAAAAATTGTACGTCATCAGCTTGCGTATAATAGCCCGCTAGATCGAATGTCATCCGTCCGTTCCACAGGCTGCCCTTGATGCCCGCTTCAAAGGCACTCGATGTTTCCTTGTCGTACACATCTTCGATCAGGATGTTAGTGCCAAGAAACTGATTGAAATTCTGGTCAATAACCGCAGAGGAACCTTGGTTATTGAAACCTCCAGATTTGAACCCGATACCCCAGTTTGCATAGAGATTGATATCGTCCGTCAAACCATAGCGCAGCGAAATTTTCGGCTGAAGTTGCTTGAAGGTCTCTGATTGATCCGCAATCGGGCCGAAGGCCTGACCGGGATTAATCGGCCCACCAGAAAACGGATCCGTTGCATTTGGTACCAAGTTACTGACGCTGCGATCTTCGATATCATAGCGCAACGCCACACCGATATTGAACCGATCCGTGGGTTCCCAGTCAACGGAACCGAAAGCCGCGTAAACATCTGTGTTGAAATTATCGAAATAGAGCTGGGTGGTAGGGTTGGTGCTATTTTCATCGTTGAACAATTCACGAATAACGCCCTGTCCGAGATCAGCGCCAAGGCTAACCCCGACATCGCGATCGATGTTCAGATAATAAGCACCGACCTGCCAGTTCAGCGGACCATCGCTATCTGAGGCCAAACGGACCTCGGCACTAATGTCGGTCTGGTTGCGAATTTGATATTGCGTACCATCGCAGGTGGTTGGGCTATAGGGGCCAAAGGTAGACCCATTAACGGGATCAAAGATAAACGGCACCGGACTGGCCCCAACAGAACCCGGCGAATTAACCGGAAATCCGGTCAGCGCCGCCGTCGTAGCAAAGCAGCTATTGGATGCCGCTACAGATGCAGCTGTTGCACCAGGAAAAGTGAAGCGCGCAAAGTCTGCCGACGTACCGTCTGCGGTCAGTTGCTGATCCACATCGCTATATAATACCCATGCAGTCAGGACAGCGGCATCAAAACGATGCTCGATCTTGGCCGATGCTTCGAAGGTCTGTTGGTCATTGGTTGGTCGGATATTGCTGTAATAATTAAACGGATGGTCGTTCACATCTTCGAAAAAGTCCGGATTCACGCCTGCGAAATTAGGAAGGTGGAATGAGGCGTTGAAATTGATCGATGCACCTGAAAGATCAGCATAGCGCGCCTTCAAATCCAGTTCGGTATCATCGCCCAATTGCGTAACAAACCGACCATCGATAGACCAGGTTTCCTGATCATCGACTATCGCAGCGTTATTTTGGAAGGAGTTGCGAAAGAAACCATCGCTGGTTGTATAATTGCCCGATAAGACAAGACCGGAGCTATCGCCGATCGGTACCGACACATAAGCAGATGCCTTATAGGTATTGTCTTCCGCCGCGCTGGCCTCAATCCCACCTTCCAGTTCGTCACCAGGCTTCAGGGTTTGGATGACAATCGCGCCCGCCGCTGCGTTGCGGCCATAAAGCGCGCCTTGCGGGCCTTTCAGAACCTCAATCTGGCGCAATGTACCCTGTTTCTGGTTGAGCTGTGCTGTGTTGGTTTTCAAGATGCCGTCAACGACAAGCGCCACCGAACTTTCAGCATCGCGCGTTCCGTTAATACCGCGGATATTAATTTGCGTATCGCCAGCTTCTGCTGTGCCGGTAATAATTGTTACACCGGCGGTGAGCTGAACAAATTCATCCGCCCGCTCGATACCGGTTTTTTCAATTGCATCCGCACCAAATACCGTGATCGACGCCGGCACCTCGGTCAGCAGTTCGTCCTGACGCCGCGCTGTAACAATGATGTCATTGTTATTGGCGCCTTCGCTGGCACCTTGATCACCGGCTGATTGGGCCAAAGCCGGGTTGAAGCTAACCAAAGCGGCAAAGCCTGCTGAGAGTGAGAGAGTTGTCTTGATGTGACGCATATTAAATACCTTCCCTGGATGGAATAGTTTGCAGGCCTTTTGACCCGTCAAATTGGTTTTAAACGAGGACATTTTCCCCGCTCATATAGACATAGACTTCTTGAAATTTACCGTCGCGCATACGCCAGAAATTGGTGTTGTTCAGCAATGTGACATTGCCGTCGGCATCAGTGAGTTCTGCTACAAAGCTGGCGGCGATACGGCCATTGGCTTCATCGACCGTGCAATTGAAATCGCGATGGACAATGGTTTCATAAGCACCGAAGAAATCTTCAAACATACGCTTGATCTCAGTTTTCCCGGCATGGCGGGTAAAGCTAGTCTGCACGCAGAATAAGGCTTCGTCATGGAAGCACGCCAAAGCAGCATCCATATTTTTTGCATCGACATTGCCAAAATAGGTTTTGGTCGCAAATTCGATCAACTCTACACGGGATAGGCCGGGTTCATATTGCATCAGGCTTCTCCTTCTTTAAGCAGGTTATCGCCACTCATATAGACAAAGACATGCTGGAACAGCCGATCCTTGCAATAGAAGCGGTTGCAATTTTCATAGCGAAGCTGCTCACCATCATTGGGTGTAATCAACACGGTGAACTGGGAGCAAACGGCATTGGTTGCAGGATCGGCAACATGGACGAAATTGCCATGCCAGATCGATTCAAAATCAGCGAACAGCTTTTCGAACATCGCACTGATCGCATCGCGCCCTTCGTGGATCGTGTTGGACGTGGCCTCATGCAAGATTGCATCAGGCGCAAAACAATTCAGCACCTGCGTCAAGTTCTTGTTATCGACGCCATCAAAATATCGTTTCGTGACGATGTCGATGTAAAAGGGATAAGGCAGCGGAACCTGTCCTGCCATACCGGGTGTCCAATCTGCCATTAATACCATCCTTTTCTGATATCATCATCCTTAGGCACCTCGGGTGCCGGGAACGCTTTTTTGCTGTGCGTGAGACCGAGTTCAATCAGCGTCTCTAGAAATTTATAGGCGACCTGTCCGGGGTTCAGGACCGGGATCGGCATATTATCATCGAGATATTTTGCCGACTGGTGCATGGTCGTCGAGCCAAGCACGATCACATCCGCGCCATCCTCTTCCATTGCCGCGGTTGCCTCAGCTTTCAGCTTGTCGAAGATAACCTCTTCCTTACCTGCCAGCAATTCGGTGACATCGGGGCGGGTATCAATCGACCGCAGTGAAGCGACCCGGTCCCACCAGCCGTATTCGGTGATGGTTTTCTCATAGAGTGGGAACCATTCTGGCCACATTGTGAGCACAGTGAATTTCTTACCCAGCATCATCGCTGCGGCAAAGGCGGCCTCACCGGGTCCGACAACGGGAATGGAAAGACGGGAACGCAAGGCTCGCATGCCACTGTCACTAACCGTATCGATCAGTACGCCAGCATAGCCCTCTTCTTCCGCCTTGATGCCAGCCTGAAAAACGGTCCAGTCCATCAGCATCGTATCATGATAGCTGTCCCCCAGCGCCGCACCCCAAGGTACGGCGACAAATTCGGGTTCGAAACCTTCGCGAACGAAACTAGCGGGCAATTGTTCAGCGCGAGCAGCAACACCGGCTTCATCCATTGGAATCGGAACAATGACTTTGATACGTTTTGGATTGGGCATAATAGTTGACAAATCTCCCTACTGCACTTCTATTGTATACAAAATCACCCCGTCAAGCACAAACTGTTCGCGCTATGACTAAAATTAGCCAAAGCCCTTGAGGAATATGATCGATCCCATGATGCCCGCCTCCGAAACTGCTTATCAAAAGATCCGCGCTTTCATCCTGCAAGGGGAAGCCGTTCCTGGCATGCAATTGACCGAGGAAAAACTGTCCGAGATATCGGGCGTGTCGCGGACTTCCGTGCGGGATGCGGTTCGGCGGCTGGAAAATGAAATGCTGGTTGTCCGCAGCGCGTCCAAAAGACTGTCCGTGGCTGACTGGTCCGAGGGCGAGGTCGATGAGATGTTTACCTTGCGGGCAATGTTGGAAGCCCATGCCGCTGCCCGCGCTGCGCGGAGGATTGACGACGACGCACTAGAGATATTGCGCGGTATAAACAAAGAGCTGAAAGACGCGGTGAACCAGTCACCGCCCGATATCGCATGTTTTCTGGAAGCCAACCGGCGCTTCCACGACCTGATATTGGAATGCGCGCAGTCGCCTCGCTTGACCAAGTTAATGCCGGCGCTGGTCGAACAACCAGTCGTTCGGCGAACGGCGCATCAATATTCCAAGATTCAACTGAACCAGTCGGCAGTGGACCATGACGAATTGATCGCTGCCTTTGCAGCGAAAGATGCCGATTGGGCCAAATCAGTGATGACCAGCCATATCCGTCGGGCGTTTCACTCATTTAGCATTACGGCCTCTCCGGACCGTTCCTAAGCTAGATAATCCCGCGATCCAAAAGATCTGCCATTTTCGCGCTATCCATGCCCAGTAATTCGCCATAAATGGCTTCATTATGGGCACCGAGATCGGGACCAATTGTTTCGACCTTCCCCGGGGTGTCGGACAATTTCGGCGCAACATTCTGCATCATGAAATTCTCATGCTGCGGATGATCCATTTTCACCAACGCATCACGCGCTTCGAAATGTGGGTCAGCTAGCATTTCCGGGGCACGGTATATGTTACCAGCCGGAACACCGTTTTCTTCGCACAGGTCGAGCACTTGCTGACTGCTCAACGTCCGCGTCCAGACATTGATGAGATCATCGAGTTCGGTCTGATTTTCGCCGCGCGCCACATGGGTCGCATAGCGGGGATCATCGCCCAATTCCGGCTGCCCCATCATCGCAGACATACGCTTCCATACGCTGTCCTGATTGCCACCGATCAACACGCTGCCATCATTGGTTTCATAAACGTTGGAGGGTGCGATTTTCGGCAATATCGATCCGGTCCGTTCGCGGATATGGCCTGCTACCGTATATTCCGCGACGGTTGATTCCATGTTGGCGAGCACAGCTTCGTAGATAGCCGAATCTACCACCTGCCCTTTGCCCGTCACATGCCGGTGATGAAGCGCCATCATCGCGCCAAGACAAGCGTAAGTGGCGGCGAGCGAGTCGCCAATAGACAGGCCTGCGCGACTTGGTGGTCGATCGGGTTCGCCAGCAATATAGCGCATGCCGCCCATAGCTTCGCCAATCGAGCCATAGCCCGCGCGGGAGGCATAAGGTCCGGTCTGGCCATAGCCGGAAACGCGGATCATGATCAGCGCCTGATTGATCGCGCTCAGTTGATCGTAGCCCAACCCCCATTTTTCCATCGTACCGGGGCGGAAATTTTCCAACAGAAAATCGCTTTTTTCAACCAGTTTTTTAACAATGTCCTGACCTTCTTTTTCGCGAAGATTGAGTGTGATTGATTTTTTGTTGCGCCCGACGACCGAAAACCACAGCGGTATCCCCTGCCCCCAGCTGCGCATCGCATCACCCACTTTTGGCGGTTCAATTTTGATCACTTCCGCACCGTGGTCACCCATGAGCTGACCGCAAAAAGGACCTGCAATAAGTTGACCCATTTCGATCAATCTGAGTCCGGCTAGTGCCCCTTGCGCCATTAATAAACCTCCTGCATGATGCTTTTACTATACAAAGCACAATATGGATTGTATACAATTTCTATGGCTCGTGAAAACCCCTTATCAGTCAATATCGTTGAAGTCGGCCCACGCGACGGGCTGCAGAACGAGCCCGATATTATATCAACCGCCGATAAGCTGGGCCTGATCAACCATATGATCGACGCTGGCATCCGCCGGATGGAAGTTGCGAGCTTTGTCCATCCCGGCCGCGTGGCCCAGATGGCCGATGCCGAAGCCGTAATCGCAGGTCTGCCTGACCGTGATGATGTCTCCTATATCGGCCTATGCCTCAACAAACGCGGCGTCTTACGCGGCCTCGCCACCAAAGAAGGTGGCAAGCGCGGTATTGATGAAGCAGGCTGTGTGATTGTTGCAAGCGACACTTTTGGCGAAAAGAACCAAGGCCAGACAATTGAGCAAGGCATCCGCGAGAATCGGGAGATGATCCGTTTTGCCAAGGGCGAAGGCTTGAAAGCGCAGGTCACGATTTCTGCGGCCTTCGGTTGCCCATTCGAAGGGCATGTCCCGCCCGAAACGGTACTTCGTATCGCCAGCGAGATGTCCGAAGAAGAACCGCTTGAAATCGCGCTCGCTGATACAATCGGTGTCGGGGTGCCTGGCCAAGTCGAAGATTTATTCGGCCGCCTAAAGGAGCTGCTGCCTGCCAACATCACGATGCGCGCGCATTTTCATGACACGCGCAACACCGGCATTGCCAATGCCTGGGCTGCGGTCCGGTCGGGCGTATCAACACTCGATGCCAGTCTTGGCGGTCTTGGCGGCTGCCCATTCGCTCCTAATGCCACTGGCAATATAGCAACCGAAGACCTGATCAATCTGCTTGACCGGTCAGCGGTCAATCATGGCGTTGATCTGGCAAAAGCCATTGCAACCAATCAATGGTTTGAAACCATAATGAAACGTCCCTTGCCATCACTTGTCGCAAGGGCCGAAGCCTGAATGTATAAATTGTAAGAGAGAGAATGATATATGGGGTATCGACTAGGCGTTGATGTCGGGGGAACCTTTACCGATCTGCTGCTGTTCAATGATGAAACCGGACAATTCTGGCGCACCAAAACGCCGTCCACACCCCATGATAGCTCCGAAGGCATATTAAATGGCGTGAACGCGATTTGCGAAGATGCAGACGTCAAAGCCAGCGAAATCGAGTATTTTCTTCACGGTACGACCGTCGCGACCAATGCGGTGCTGGAAGGCAAGGGCGCAAAAGTCGGCCTGATCACCACCGAGGGTTATCGCGATATCATGCAGATAGCGCGAAGCTTTGTCCCCGGCGGTCTGGCTGCCTGGATTATCTGGCCCAAACCGCAACCTCTCGCGGCGCTGGAAGACACCGTTACCGTCAAAGAGCGTATGGATGCCAATGGCGAAGAAGTCCGTCCATTGGATGAAGCCAGTGTCACAACAGCCATTGAATATCTCAAAAAACAGGGCGTGGAAGCGGTTACGGTGTCGCTGATGAACGCTTATACTAATGGCGCGCATGAAAGCCGGATCGGCGAAATGGTCGCGGCCGAGATGCCTGACGTCCCTTATTCATTGAGCCACGAAGTCCTTCCCGAAATGCAGGAATATGAGCGCACTCTGACGACCGTTGCCAATGCAGCCGTCCGGCCCGTGGTGAGCAACTATGTATCCAGCCTCCGCGCGAAGCTGGCCGACGCCGGCATGGCAGGGCGGTTCTCGCTGCTGCGCTCTGATGGCGGCCTGATGTCCTCGCAAAAAGCGGAAGAGCATCCTGTCAATATCCTGATGTCCGGTCCCGCTGGCGGCGTTACAGGCGCAGTCTGGGTAGCAAAAAACGCCGGACTGAAAAACATCCTGACGCTCGACGTTGGTGG
This sequence comes from uncultured Sphingomonadaceae bacterium, assembly GCA_947489315.1. Taxonomy (GTDB): domain Bacteria; phylum Pseudomonadota; class Alphaproteobacteria; order Sphingomonadales; family Sphingomonadaceae; genus Parasphingorhabdus. The sequence continues at coordinate 237,215 of CANLCX010000003.1, read as the reverse complement.
CACCTCAACCGACGTGGCGCTGATCGAAAACCTCGAACCGCGACGGGTGCGCACAACCGAGGTCGGCCATCTATCTGTCCGCGCATCTTCGCTGGACGTGAAGACGGTTGGCGCAGGCGGCGGCTCAATCGCCTATGTACCGGAGCTAACCGGTGCGCTGCGTGTCGGTCCGCAATCGGCCGGCGCAGTGCCGGGGCCAGTGGCTTATGGCAAGGGCGGTGAAGAACCGACGGTCACCGACGCCAATGTCGTGCTCGGATATCTGCCCGAAAATCTTCTCGGTGGCTCGTTCCAGCTGGATCGCGAAGGCGCCAAGAAATCGGTGCAAAAAATTGCTGACGCGCTTGGCATTGACCTGATGGCAGCCGCACGGGGTATCATTGATATTGTGAACGAAAATATGTTCGGTGCGCTGCGTATGATATCTGTGCAGCAAGGCTATGACCCGCGCCACTTTGCCCTGATGGGTTTTGGCGGAGCAGGGCCGCTGCACGTCAACGCGGTCGCAAGATTGATGGGCAGCTGGCCAGCCGTATCGCCGGTTTCTCCCGGCGTGCTGTGCGCCTTGGGCGACGCGACAACGCGTATGCGCACAGAGACAGCGCGCTCCTTCTCCCGCCTAGCGACAACCACTGATGCGTCCGAGCTGATCGCAATCCTGAAGGAAATGGCGGAACAAACCCGTGCGGAATTGCTGTCCGATGGCGTTGCAGAAGAAGATCTTACCAGCGAATTTGAAATTGATGTGCGCTATGCGGGGCAGGCATTTGAAGTACCATTGACGATCACGCCAGAAGTTCTGGAACGAGATGGCATAGAGGGCATATTAGCCCGCTTTGATGAAGAGCATCATCGGCTTTTTACCTTCAACATGGATACCCCGCATGAAGTTGTGAACCTGCGCGCTGTCGCAATGGGTCAGTCACTCAACCTGCCGGCCGCCGAATTGGAAAAAGGCAATGGCGACCCATCAGAAGCCAAAATTCGGGATCACAAATTGTGGATGGACGGCGCAGAACAGGATGGTGCCATTTATGATCGCGCTAAACTCAAACAGGGCGATGTCATCATTGGCCCCGCGATTGTTGTGGAAATGGATTCCACAACCCTGATCGAAACAGGCTGCGTCGGCGAAGTGGACGCAGTTGGCAATATCCTCATCAATTTGGCGGAGGGACAGTAAAATGCCTGCAACAATCATTGAAACCAACGACACGCCGTTCCAGAAAATCGATATTGATCCGGTTACGCTGGATATTATTGAAAATGCGTTGCGTAATGCGCGGATCGAGATGGATGCCACGCTTGTACGGACGGCCATGTCCCCTGGCATCAGGGAACAGGGCGATGCCTTTCCGTTGATCGCTGATCACACCGGCAAGATGATTGTCGGTCAGTTTGGCAGCTTTATCGACGGTTTCCTGCGTCTATATGATGGAACGCTCGAAGATGGCGACATGATCTTCCTGTCTGATCCTTATAGCTGTGACGGCGCTGTCAGCCATAATAATGACTGGCTAATCCTGTTGCCCATTTTCAAGGATGGCCGCTTGATCGCTTACACTGCAATGTTTGGGCATCAGTCCGACATTGGCGGCAAAGTGGTCGGTTCTATGCCGATCGATGCCAAGTCAATCTTTGAAGAAGGTGTCCGCATACCGCCTGTCAAAATCTGGAAAAAGGGCGAATATAACGAAGACCTGATGAAGCTCGTCATGCATCAGACCCGCAAGCCGGATTGGTGTCAGGCTGATTTGAACGCGATTATTGCATCCTGCCGCGTGGCCGCGCGCCGCGTGATCGAAATGGCAGAACGGTTCGGCGATGATGTCTATGTTTCTGCCACACAGGAGCTGCTGGCCCGCAATCATCGGGCGATGAAAACATTGATCGGTCAGGCGATTGGTGAAGAGCCGGTCAGCTTTGAAGATTATATCTGCGATGATGGTATTGGCGCTGGCCCGTATAAAATAAAGTGCACGATGCGGCGAGATGGCGAGAAGGTCATTCTCGATTTTGAAGGGACCGATCCGCAAAGTGGCGCTTCCATCAATTTCTTGCTCAATGAAAATATGTTCAAGATGTTCTTCGGCATCTACATGATCATGGTTTTCGATCCGCAAATCCTGTTCAACGACGGTTTCTATGATCTGATTGAAGTGCGGATTCCCGAAGGATCACTGCTCAAGCCGAAATTCCCCGCTGCGCTCTCTGGTCGAACGCACGCGCTGGGGCGCATTTTCGATATTCTCGGCGGGCTGCTGGGTCAGAAGACGCCGGAATTCCTGAATGCAGCCGGCTTTTCGTCGTCACCACATCTGTTCTATTCCGGCAATGACAAAAATGGCGACTGGTTCCAGCTGTTTCAAATTGGCTTTGGCGGGATACCCGGGCGTCCTCTGGGCGACGGACCAGATGGTCACTCGCTATGGCCGGGCTTTACCAATGTGCCCAATGAGTTTCTGGAACGTTATTTCCCGCTGCGCATCGAACGTTATGAGACAGCGCAGGATAGCGGTGGCGCAGGATTGCACCGTGGCGGCAACGGCATTCACTTAACCTATCGTTTCCTCGCTGGTGGGACTATTTCCATCCATGATGACCGTTGGTTCGTTCCGCCATGGGGCGTAAACGGCGGTGAGCCAGGAAAACGGGCTCGTAAGATTCTTGAAAAAGCAGATGGCACGAGCACGATCGTCGCCAATAAGGTGGAAGAAATCACCGTCGCAGAGGGTGACCAGTTACACTTCGTCACATGGGGCGGCGGCGGATGGGGCGATCCGCTCGAGCGTGATCCCGAATTGGTCGCGTTGGAAATCCGTCAAGGTCTGATCAGTGTAGATGGGGCGCGTGAATATGGCGTCGTCATTGCGGGCGATGGAACGGTTGACCAATCGGCTACGGATAGCCTGAGGACCGATATGGCTAGTCAAGTTATCGAAACCGACAGTCCGTTTAACTTCGGACCGGATATCGAAACGCTGCGCGCCAATTGTCTCGAAGAAACCGGCCTGCCTGCCCCCATCCAACCGGGGCATGTCGCCGCTTAAACAACGCTGACTAAGACTGGCCATTCTATTAGTGACCGTTCTGTTAGTGGACTTCCCCTTTGTCGCCGATAATCTGGGCGACAAAGGAGAGGTTTTCTTATGAGCATATTAGACAGTTTCAAACTGGAGGGCGACGTCGCGGTCGTGACAGGCGCAGGCAAAGGCATTGGTCGGGCGATTGCTTTAGGCTTGGCAGAGGCTGGCGCAGATGTGGCTCTGGCAGCCCGCACCGCCGGTGATCTGGAGGCTGTGGCCGAAGAAATCCGCGCGTTGGGCCGCCGCGCCATAACCGTCGCTACTGACGTCACTGATATGGCTGCACTAGAAAATCTGGCACAGCGCGCTGTTGATGAACTGGGGTCGCTCACCATTTGGGTCAGCAATGCGGGCGGCCTGCCGGACGGAACGCCACGCTATCTCACGAAAACCTCAGAGGATAATTGGGACGCGCAGATTGATCTCAATCTCAAAAGCGTCTGGATGGGAGCAGTTGTCGCGGCCAAGCACATGAAGGAAAATGGCGGTTCCATTATCAACACTTCGTCCCGAGCCTCCTTTGGTGGGCAGGTGAAAAATGGGCCTTATGGTGCATCAAAAGCGGCGGTAAATAGCCTCACCAGTACGCTATCCTTAGAACTCGCGCCAAAAATCCGGGTTAACGCGGTGGCCCCGGGACCGATTCCGACCGAGAATTTTGACGAGTCCATGGGTATAAAATCCGATGAGGATCGCGAGAACCTGCTCAAGCATATTGGCGTTCCGCTGGGGCGTTATGGCAAGGAAGAGGATATCGCCGCAGCCGTCATCTACATGGCCTCACCCGCTGCCAGCTGGGTCACCGGTCAATGTCTGTTCGTGACCGGAGGCCGTTAGAAAAGGAAAGATTGCGGGCCTCGTCCAAACTGGACTAGTATCTATGAAACAATAGATTGCGGCACGCTTGAACAATATTTTTCCCATATTCCGGTTTCTGAAAGACAAGTCCTCGGCAGGCCTTGGCTGCGCTCTGGTAAGTTTGACGGCGGTGACAGGCGCTTCCACGCGCAATCCCGGTGCTCATATGGCAGTCGCGACAGACGGCAGCTCCGTTGGATCCTTTTCCGGCGGTTGCATTGAAACAGCGGTCGTCGCTGAAGCCTTGGATTGCCTCACCACTAATGCACCACGCGAAGTCCGTTTTGGCGCAGGCTCGCCATATCTCGACATTCGCTTGCCTTGTGGCGGCGGCATTGATTTGCTGTTCAGCCCCTTGCGCAATGCGGGGGTCGCTGAGGAACTGTTTGATGCGGTCTCGGCAAGGCAGCCCTTTACCATCAGCATGGAGAGTAAAACGGGTACCATCACCAGTGCACCAGCCGCGCAAGATCAAGCCGTTGTTCGGGATGGACAAGCGGTTCACGTCAACCACGTTCCCGCCGCCAAAATCATCATCCTCGGTCATGGCGCTGTTGTTGAAAATCTGACCAATCTGACGGCATCCTATGGTCTCGACTGCGAAATATTGACGCCGGACTTGGACATTGTGGACCGTATCACCACAGAGGGTGGCACGGCTCATCGGCTTAAAACACCAGCGGCTAGCGATCTCTATCAAGCCGACCCGTGGACGGCATGTGTCTTTTATTTTCATGACCATGACTGGGAAGCGCAACTGATGAAGCAGGCACTAGCTTCACCAGCCTTTTATATTGGCGCAATGGGTAGCTTCAAAACCCACGACACTCGCAAGACTTTGCTTAGCGACATAGGCGTCAGCGACACGGCTATTAAGCGGATGAAAGCCCCTATTGGCATCATTCCGTCAACGCGTGACCCCGCCACTCTGGCGCTATCCACGCTAACCGAAATAATTGAAACGTATCACAGCCGTTTCAGCCGTACCCATGGCACCATCGCCTTATAAACACTGACCGTCATCGACTGTTATGTCAGACCCGGTCATAGCCTGCGAAACATCTGAAGAAAGATATAGCATCATTGAATCGAGCGATGACATGTCTTGCAACCGCCGCCGATGGAAACCGGCTATCTGGCGCTGACCACCTTCGGTTTGATACCAGTCGCCCTGTATTTCGGTCGCGATATAGCCGGGATGGATGGTGTTCACATTCACCCCCTGCCGCACCCACTCACGCGCCAGATTGCGGCCAAGATGAGTGACGCCAGCTTTGCTCGCAGCATAAGCGCTATCGCCCTCGCCAGTCAGCCGCGACGTAATCGATCCGATGATTGTAATTCGGCCGTTTTCCTTGGCCCGACTGTCGCTGGCGATGAGGCGCTTGCCCCCCTCGCGGGCAACGAGATATACGCCGATAACGTTTGTTCCGATAAGGTTCTGCAAACCTTCCAAGGGCACATCGGTCGAGCGCCCCGCAGCACTGACTCCAGCATTAGCGACGATTGAATTGACCACACCAAATTTCGCCTCCGCTGCATCATAAGCAGCGATCACAGATGCCTCATCCGTTACGTCGAGAGGCACCGCCAGCGCACTGCCACCGGCCGCTATTATCTTGTCCGCCACTTCTGCCGTGCGATCCGTCCGCCTCGCGCCCAGAACAACATTCGCGCCCGCCGCAGCAAACAGTTCAGCAAAATGCGCGCCAAGGCCCGATGATGCGCCAGCGATTAGAGCGGTCCGACCCGCCAGTGAGAATGGAATATCCATATTTTATCCTCTGGATTATGCGTTATCACAATCGGCTCTAGACCATCACGTTCTGCTCAGCCAATATCGCTTTGCATAGGGGCTCATTGAACAACTGGGCCGACATAAAGGGAGAGGATAGATATGATCGACGCGTCGCTCAATTATGAAGGCAAGATAGTTTCCGTTATTGGCGGCTCCAGTGGAATTGGCAATGCCACCGCACAAGCCTTTCGCAAATGCGGGGCGCAAGTTCATGTCACCGGCACGCGCGGAAGTGCTGATGATTATTCTAAAGACGAAGGCTCTGACCTGGAAGGCCTGCATTATGCTCAGGTGGATGCCGCCGACGATATGGCCATCACCGCCTATCGGCGGACATTTTCTAAAGTGGACGTTTTGATCTGCTCGCAAGGCATGGTGCTATATAAACGCGCAGAATTTGAACCGGAAAATTTCGCAAAAGTCATCCAGGTCAATCTCAACAGCTTGATGACCTTTGCCGGGCAATTTCATGACCTTTTGAAAGAAGCACAAGGTTCGCTGATCATCATCAGCTCCACCGCCGCCTTTCATGCGACTGTTGGCAACCCGGCCTATAATGCCTCGAAGACAGGAGCCATGGGCCTGACCCGAACTTTGGGCAAGGCATGGGCTCCCGACGGTATCCGCGTGAACGGCATCGCGCCCGGGCTTATCGCAACGAAAATGACAGCCGTGACAACCGAGAACCCGAAACGCCGGGAAGCGACCATCAGGAATATTCCGGTCGGCCGCATTGGCGATCCCGATGATATGGCTGGGCTGTCGCTTTTTCTGGCGTCCCCATTGGCGCGCTATGTCGTGGGACAGACGCTTATCGCTGATGGAGGATTGCTGCTTTAGCTTAAACTATAGCAGGCTCATCATTCACTGCCTTGCCGGTCCACCAGAATAATGTCGCCGCCATGATCAGGCTAAAAACCACGGTTACAATGACGGCATAGCTGAGCGACATCGAACCATAGTCGCTGGCCCAATTATCACTCATCATGCCGATCAGCGCGGGACCAATGCCATAACCCAGCAGGTTTATCGACAGGCTGCTGATGGACGACGCCGTGCCGCGCTCTGACGGCAATACGGAGGATTGCACCATTGATATGGCAGCGCCTTGTGTTGAAACCAACAGAACATAGCCGATGATATAGAGTGTAAGGGTCATTTCCAAACTGTTGGCCAACAAACAAAAAGTCCAGAATGGCAAGGTTAACATCATCGCAAAACAGCAATACCATGGACGCCATTTGGGGTTTTTCTTCGCCAGATAATCAGCCAGATAGCCGCCCAAAATCATGCCAGGAACGCCAGCAACGAATAACGCAGCGCCAAGATATACGCCAACTTCGCCTTGGGTTACATCATAGTTGCGGATCAGTGTCGGTGCCAGCCAAATAGCAAAAGCGAATGATGGAATATTGGTAAAGGAATTTGCCAAAACGACCCGAAAGAAAACGCTGTTCTTCCAGAGCGATCGCATGGTGGTCATGAACGGCTGTTGTGTGTTCGCCCCGGTTTGCGGTCCATCTGGCTTGAAATAACGGCCGCGCTTTGGTTCTTTCACGGTCAAGTAGAGGATGATACCGAGCAACACCCCCGGCAAGCCCAATATTATGAAAGTCCAGCGCCATCCGTAAGTCTCTGCGATCAGGCCACCTGCTGCATAGCCGAGCACAGGACCCAATACCGCACCGACGGCAAATATGCCCATCGCGCGTGACAATTCATGAGGTGCGAAATAATCTGTAATGATTGAGACCGAAGGCGGTCCCCCTCCCGCCTCGCCCACGCCGACACCCAGACGTGCCAATAACAATGTCCAGAAACCAATCGCAGCGCCGCAGAGAGCGGCCATCAGGCTCCACATCGACAATGCCACAGCAACCATATTTTTCCGGTTGGTACGATCGGCTAAACGGCCCGCAGGAATTCCAAGGAGCAGGTAAAAAGCGGTGAAGGCGGTTCCCGCCAGCAAACCAATTTGCGTATCACTTAACAGAAACTCGGCTTTAATATCCTCAATCAGGATCGACATAACCAGTCGGTCGGTGATGTTGAACATGAAGGTCAGCATCAGCATGATCAGCACATAATAGCGGTAGATCCCGCCAGTGCTTGATGTCGCCTGATCAGCCATTCGCATTCCCTCCTGAAGGAACATAACGGATAGCGCGAAAAAGGGGGTGCAGCCAGCCTGACTGCACCCCCTTTTATGATAGGGTTATGGAACCTGCTTTATGCAGCGGCAGTCAGTTTAATATGACGCCGCATATGATGATCGACGCTGCCGAATTCGCCTTCGATAATGGACAGCCGTTTGAAATAGCTGCCGACAGCGGTTTCATCAGTCACGCCCATGCCGCCATGGGTTTGAACCGCTGATTGGCCAACAAAGCGTGCCGATTGCCCGACACGAACCTTGGCCGAAGAGACCGCATGTTTGCGTTCCGCTTCGCCTTCATCCAGCTTGATTGTGGCAAGATAGGACATGGAAATAGATTGCTCATATTCCATGAACATGTCGACCATGCGGTGCTGAAGCACTTGGAAGGTGCTAATGGGAACGCCGAACTGCTTGCGCTGTTTGGCATATTCCAGTGTCATCGCATGTGTAACTTGCATAGCGCCGGTTGCCTCTGCGCAAACAGCGACCGTTGCTTCGTCAACAACCGTTTCAATTAGCGGCAGACCATTGTCCAGCTCACCAATCAAAGCATCAGCCGATACCGAAACATTCTCAAAATAGACTTCCGAAGCACGGCGGCCATCGACAGTTGCATAATCACGCAAGCTGACGCCAGCGGCATCTTTGGCAACGATAAAAACAGACACACCGTTCTGATCCGCTTGCCCGCCCGAGGTACGCGCCGTCACGACGAAATGGCTCGCCCATGGCGCGCCAATCACAACCGCTTTCTGGCCATTCAATGTATAGCCTTCGCCGTCTTTCTTCGCAGTAGTCGTCAGGTTCGCCAGATCATAGCGGCCCTGCGGCTCCGCATAAGCAAAAGCAAAAACTTTCTCACCAGCGATGATCGCGCTGAGATATTCTTCTTTTTGCGCTGCTGTTCCGGCATGCTTCAGGAAACCGCCAGCACAAACAACGCTGGGGATAAACGGCTCGACCACAAGGCCTTTGCCAAATTCTTCCATGATCAGCATGGTTTCCACCGCACCGCCACCAAAGCCGCCATCTTCTTCAGAAAAAGGCGCTGCCAGCATGCCCAGCTCCGCCAATTGTGCCCAAAATTCGGGGCTCCAGCCAGCATCACTGGCGATTATGCCACGCCGCGTGTCCCAGTCATATTGTTCCCGAACGAGCCGTGAAATACCGTCACGAACCATATTTTGTTCGTCAGAAAAGTTGAAATCCATAGTTTCGCTTTCTTATTATATTTGCGGGTTGGATCTAGAGACCGAGAACCATTTTGGTGATGATGTTACGCTGAATCTCATTGGATCCACCGTAAATTGATGTCTTACGCATGTTGAAATAGGTCGGCGCTGCGCTGTGCGCATAATCGGGCCCAATCGGGAAGTCGTTCGAGCCATCGGCTGGGAAGCTGCGGAAATCGGGAGCGCCGTAGTAGCCAACCGCTTCCAGCGTCAATTCCGTCAGGCGCTGCTGAATTTCCGTACCCTTCACTTTCAACAAAGAGCTTTCAGGTCCGGGGCCTTTGCCCGCCTGCTCACCGGCCAAAGTCCGCAGCTCGGTAATTTCCAGCGCCGCGAGATCAATTTCCAATTGGCTGATCTTGGTTGCAAAACCCATGTCCTGCAGCAGCGGCTCGCCGTCCAGCATCTCATGTTTAGCAATGTCTTTCAGTTGCTCGACACCGCGCTTAGAGCGAGCCACGCCAGCTATGCCGGAGCGCTCATGTGCGAGCAGGAATTTCGCATAGGTCCAGCCTTTATTCTCTTCACCAATCAGGTTTTCCGCTGGCACGCGAACATCGGTGAGCCAAACTTCGTTCACTTCATAGCCGCCGTCGATCAACTTGATCGGGCGCACTTCAATGCCGGGAGTTTTCATATCCACCAAGATGAAGCTAATGCCTTGTTGCGGCTTGGGCGCATCGGGATCGGTGCGGCACAGGAAGAAACCCCAATCGGCATGCTGTGCCAATGTCGTCCAGGTTTTCTGGCCATTGAGGATATAATCGTCGCCATCGCGCACTGCAGTTGTTTTCAATGATGCGAGATCCGAACCGGCACCGGGCTCGGAATAGCCCTGACACCACCAAACTTCACCGCTACGAATGCCCGGCAGATGCTTTGCTTTCTGCTCTTCATTGCCAAACGTGTAGATAACAGGGGCAACCATAGCGACACCAAAAGGCAGTGGCATTACGGCATTGACCCGAGCGTTTTCTTCTGACCAGATATAACGCTGAGTGGGGGTCCAGCCGGTCCCGCCATATTGTTCCGGCCATGCTGGGACCGACCAGCCTTTTTTGCCGAGAATTTTATGCCAGGCGGTCATATCTTCAGGGCTCATATCGTCCTGAACCGCTGCCCGCTCTATATTCTGAGGGTAGTTATTCTCGATAAAGCTGCGCACTTCGTCGCGAAATGCATTTTCCTCTGCGGTGAATTCCAGGTTCATGAGCGAGTCTCCAATGATGAATTTGGCGCCAACATACGCCAAAAACGGCAGAAAACAAGCTGATCTAAAGACCGTAGCAGGTGACGCTACGGCAAGCAGGACTCCCGCGGCGTTTCTCGCTGCCGAATCTCTTCAGAGATTTAATCGACTCCTTAAATGCCTTTCGAAAATTTGTCTTTGCGCCTTTTACCAAACCGCATTCCTTGCTCCAATTTAGCCCGAAGAGCGGTGTAATAGGCTTCCAAGAATATCCGCTCGTCACCGCTGCCCGGCTCCCAGCCGATTTTATTGCAGATTGAGGCGGTCACCGTATCCAATGCTTCGTCGGTCCCGGTTCTGAGAACACTTTCCAGCGTTTGCAATTCGAACTCGCCGTAAACGGACAGATCGGCATCCGAAAATTCATAGCGACTGCCCGTTGTTCCGGTGACAGGATCAGCAGAAAGTTCCGCAGAGGGCGCAACAACGCCGCCAAGATTACGCTTCACATTTTGGATCACCCAGGTTCCCGCAATCAAATCACCACAGCGCAACCGGTCCTTGTTAAACAGCGGGAAGAGAAGGAACATCAGCACCCAGAGGAACCCAGCCCACGCGGTAAAGTCTGTCATCGTGCCGTCAGCTTCTCCCGATGTCAGAAACACCAGGGGCAGGAACAGTTCGATATCCCGGATAATATTGCGTGCGATCACAGCTTCTGCGGTCAGACGCCCACCATCGCGGGCCGCGACCCTGATGCCCACCGCCCGTTTGCCCCAGGTCGCAGCGCGATCTCCCAATTCGAAATAGAGGAAATAGGCGTTGCGGAACAGGAAGACCGCGATAATCCAAAGGACCGCAATAACACTGAGCGGGCCGCTCTCTTCCAATGCGACAGTCTCACCAAAGGCTGATTCAAAACCCCACAAAACCAATAAACCCAGCAAGGTCACACCAAGGATAAGGCCCAATATGATGATGATATCCAGCGTCAATGCCCCGGCCCGCGCGCCGGCAGTGGCAACCGTCACATTGAGCGGAACGCCCTCTGGCGAGACCATGACCCGGTCAAGCTTCGGATTGGCGGATCGCCTGATCCAGGGATCGGTTGCCGTGCTGTTCATGGATTGGCCTCCGCCCGATTACGGCCAAAGACAAAGAAATAAACCAACCAGAATGTCAGCATCGCTCCGCCCACGAGATAACGCAAACCAGTGTCGTTGATGAGCTGGCGCGCGAACCCTTCGAGCAGCCCCGCACAGATAAGCATGATCACAACACCAGCCATCACCAAGGCGGCGCGTTTGCCCGCATCACTGGCGGCGGTCAGATGGGATTTTGCTCCTGGAAAGGCAATGGAACGTCCGACATGAATACCGGCAGCCCCCGCCAATAATATAGCGAATAGCTCTGTCGTCCCATGGATGGAGAGCCAGCCGATAAATTCAACTGTCAAACCGCGCTGGGCGAAGACCCAGAGCATTGCCCCGAGCAGTGCCATATTATGGATGAGTAACAATATACTGGGTACTGCAAAAGCGAAGCCCAGCGCAAAGGCGAGGATCGCAACCTGCGCGTTGTTACTGAACAAATAGGCTGCGAATACGCCCAGTCCGTCATGTTCCTTGGTGCTGAATAATGTCTCGCGCAGCGCCGCTTCGCTTGCACCGGGCACGCGGGTATCGGCAAAATTGCCGGGCACCAGCGCATAATACCAGTCGCTGTCACCAGCGACCAGAATATAGCCGATCAGGGTTCCGGCGATCATGACGAACAAAGCAATCCAGATATCCAGCTTGATATCCCGGATGGCCTGGCTCCACCCACCACCGAAAAAACCCTTGAGCCAGCGGCCAAAACTTGTCTGGGTCCCATAAACGAGAAAATAGGATCGCAGCGCCAATCCTTCGAGATAATCGATCAGCCCGGCATCCAGCGAATTTTCACGGGCAATAGATAGGCTCGATAACAGCGTCCGATAGAGCGTGGGAAGCGCCAAGACATCCTCATCACTTAGTCGCCGTGCCTTGCCCTTCTCCATCTTGGTTACGATCTCTTCCAGACGGATCCAGTCAGCTTCTCGCTCCAAACGGAAACGGTCGCTTTTGAGCGCCGCGGTCTCGATCGCCTGCGCCATTGTGGGATCTGCTGCGATACTCGCCATCAAATCGCTCCTCGCCGCTTGATTTTGAGATAGCTGTTGATCAGCCGCGTACCGATATCCTGATGCGCGCCTTCGATCACATCAATACCCATATGCTGCAGCCGGGTGACCACCAATTTCTTCTGGTCGAGCAGGCTTTGCGCGGTCACGCTGCGCGCTACATCTTCGGCGCTCTCCGGTTCCTTGTTGATAAACTCCGAGAGCTCTGCGTCTTCCAGCACCACGAACAGCACCAGATGTTTATCGATCAACCGACCTGCTGCCTCCAGCATTAAATCAGCGCTGGTCGGATCGGTGAAATCGGTAAAGATGATGATCAGCGAGCGCCGCTGCAGCCGGATGGATAGAGCTGACAAGGCCAATGTGTAATTGCTTTCCTGATGCCGGTAATCAATTGTCGCGGCGTCCTGTTGCATCCGGTAAAAATTTCGGCTGCCGGATAAGAAGGGCGTGGATAGTTCGGGCTTAGCTGCAAAACTAAACAGGCTAGTTTTGTCGCCCGATTTCAAAGTGATATAGGCGGTCAACAACGCTGCAGAAACCGCACGATCAATGCGCGGCAGGCCATCAATCGGCTCGCACATGGCCGATCCGCAATCGAGCGCGAAAACAATTTGGTTGTTGCGCTCGGTATCATATTCTTTGGCAAGCAATTTGCTGTGCCGGGCAGACCCTTTCCAATCGATACTCCGCCGATCCATGCCCGGCTGATATTCAGCAAGCGCTTCAAACTCGCTGCCCTCACCGCGAAACTTGCGGGCCAATAGACCAAAAACGGAATCGCGCAGGAACATTTGCACCGTTGGGCTGCGCACTGCCGAGATATTCGGCATGACCGCGATAGACTGATCGCTCTGTTTCGAGGTTTGGCGCCAAGCAAGACCCAGCGGCCCTTTCCAACGCAGCCAGAGCTTTCCGATATCTCCAATCCCGCGTCGGCTTGGCGTTGTCGTCGCGGCACCGCTATAGGTGCGCTGCTTGGGTTGATGTCGGTTAAGCGTAAACTCCATCCGGCCATCGTCGGACAACCGGTCATCCACGCCCAAATTTCCGCTTATAGTGCGCGGCGCCATCAGCCCGGCGAATTCCGCCTGCACACCAAGCTCCAACGGCGCACCAATTTCCGTCGTCTTGGGAACCGCCAGTTGCACATTTCCTGCCTTCGCCGCGATCAAACCATCAACTACCAAAAGCAACATCAGCATAGCCGCCCAGGCAATACCGATCGCCCAAAGGCTAGGTATGATTGCAGCCAGCACAGCCGCAATCGGTGCACCAATTGCGATCAAGAAAACAGCGCGGGCGGTCGGGTAGATCAACGCGGAGCTTCCGTCCGTTCAACCAAAGCTTCGATAATCGTGTCGACCTGACGGCCTTCAATTTCTGCAGCAGGCGACAAGAGAGTGCGATGACGCAACACAGAAGGAGCAAGCGCTTTGACATCATCCGGCACGACATAGTCGCGGCCAGATATTGCGGCCCGCGCGCGCGCCGCCGTTGCCAACATGATCGCGGCCCTCGGGCTGGCGCCATTTTCCAGATCGGCCGTTTCGCGGGTCGCGCGGATCAATCGGACTATATAATCGGTGACATCTTCCACCAGCTTGACCGATTTCACCACATCCGCCGCAGCTACCAAAGTCGCCTCATCTATTTGCGCGCTGATTCCAAAATCCTTGGGCCCCGGCGCACCGATACGCTCGCCATATTGCATGACGATTTTCTTCTCTTCCTCGGCATTGGGATATTCGATCAGCAACTTGAACAAAAATCGGTCTAGCTGCGCTTCAGGGAGCGGATATACACCCTGTTGCTCAATCGGGTTTTGCGTCGCGACCACCATAAACTGTGACGACAAATCGTGCGTCTCGCCATCAATTGTGACAGCCCGTTCCTGCATCGCTTCCAACATTGCGGCTTGCGTTTTGGGCGGAGTTCGGTTGATTTCGTCGGCCAGCAGCAGCTCGCAAAAAATCGGGCCGCGTGTCAAAGTGAATGTGCTGGTCTGGAAATTGAACAGGTTTGAACCGACGATATCACCGGGCATCAAATCAGGGGTAAACTGGATCCGCCCAAAATCGAGGCTGAGGGTCTCAGCAAAACATTGTGCAAGAAATGTCTTAGCCGTCCCTGGAGGCCCTTCGAGCAGCACATGGCCAGAGGAAAACAGCGCGATCAGTAGATGATCGACAATCTCTTCTTGCCCAATAATCGCCTTCGCGACCTCAGTTCGGATGTTGTCTGCCAGTGTCTTCAATTCGCCGATATTCATCCGATGAGTTCCTTTTTCCAATTATAAAGCGCCGCTGCATGGTCCGCAGTTTCGCGAGAATTTTGAGCCTGGTTGAGATTGTTGAGCAAGGCTGTGAACCGGTTCCCGCCAACCTCACCCAGCATATCCAACTTGTGATTTATGTCTTCGCGATCCGCACCGTGCGACAAACCAATGGCATTGATCACGTCATTGCGGATCATCTCTCCATAGGGATTAGCCACGAGATGTTCGCGTTGCATCCGATGGATGAAGCCAGCGCTGTTGTTAACCAGCGCAGTCTTGCCAAAATCAATGCTGCGCTCTTCGCGGGCGGGCGGGCCAAAGCGGTTAAACGCCATCCATGCCGCCGCCAAAGCCGCGATGATCAAACAGATCGTCGCCGACAAAAAAGGTGGTTTAAATGCCAGCGTTAAAAGATTGTCTGACGAACCAAGGCCATTGAAAGTCAAATCGAATATAATCGGGCCATCCGTCTGCGCCTCAAGCGCTGTGATCAGATCATAGGCGTGCCGCGCAATCCGCTCGTTGCCCATCCCGGTATTGTTCATCAAATCTGCATCGGCCACAATGACTACCGGATAATAAGCGGCGTCGATTTCATCTTCAGCCGAGAGTCCTGAGGGATCGAGACCTTCCAAGCTCTCATAAATACCGCCATCGTCAACATAGGCGATCAGCGCTTCTTCATTCTCCGGATCTTCAACAATCTTGCGGATATAGTCGCCTGTCATCGTGATATGAATATCTGGTACCGGGATCGGATCGCCAACCGCAGAAACAGCGATTTCGGATTTATTAAATTTGGACTCCGTCGATTGCCTCTCACTCGCAATCACAGCGTCCGATTTTCCTTCATTCGCTTTTTCGTCTGCTTCCGGGCGGATCGTTTGGAGTTCGATATCAACAATATCACTCAACATGCGGACGCCGGAATCGCTGGCCACTATCCCCAAGCGTCGAGCCCATCCCTTTTTTGATTCCATCCCGACAAGATTTGTCGTGGCAACGTCCCATTTGGGAAGAATAATCATCGTTGGCCCGACATAAGCGCGCTCTTGTATGACCTCTGACAGCTTGTCCGCTTCGGCATAAGCGTTGGGCGTTATGATGAGTAGCCCCGGTTTATCGATGCCACCGGCATTGCGAGACAATTGTACCTCGCGGCCCGTCTTTTCCAACAGATTTGCTAGTGCCTTATAGCCGACCAAACTATTGGATGCCCCATGCGCCCGGCCATTATTCCCGGAAGACAGGCGGTCGCCAGCCCCTAATCCATAAAGCAGTGCAACAAAGGCCGCGAAGCCGACGGCAAACATGATGATGATCGTGGTGCGTTTAAATGGATTAGACTGAACGCTCATTTCCGATCAGCTTTCGGCTTGCGCCAACTGTCAGCCAACGCGAACGCACCATAGGCATCGCGTGATGCGGTCCAGCCTTCTTCACCAATCGGTGTAGCCGCAAATATACCGCGTTCGACATGCCCTGCGATGACCGCAAACATCACCCGCGCTTTTTCGGGCAAGCTATCAAACCGTTCAATCTCGCGGGAGGTATTGGACGGACGCAACAGATCGGGGCGACGCTTCTCAATATCTTCTATGCTGCGAAACAGCAGGAGATGCGCAGCCTCGTCAAATTGCCCTTTACCTGCCAGCGCATCGGCCTCTTCAAGTAACCGCCGCGCTGTATTTTGATCCGGTTGCCATTCCTCTTCCTGCTGTGGTTTGCGACCGCGCCAGTCTTGCCAATAAGGTGATAATATGACCCAAAGCAGTGTCAAAATGCCTGCCGCCAACAGTACCAGCAATATGATCCGTAAGATCGGCCATGCCGCCACCATCGCTTCAGCAGCAGGAGCGAGCGCATCACTTAGCCATTCCAGAAAATCGGACCACCATTCAGGGGGTTCTTCAGGAGGTTTCGCCGGGACGTTAGCAAACTGAATATCCTCGTCCGCGCGCACGTCTTTCCACGCGGCGTCAAAAGAAGCGTTCTTGTTATCACCCTGTACTACTGCGTCTTTTGCCACTCGTCCGATGTTGCAGAAACAGGGAGCGGGAGCAAGAGTGAAGATTACCACCGGTAGGGCCAGTTTACATCAGTCGGTCAATTGACAGAACCAGCCAGAGCAGGAATAAACGCATCAAGGCAAAAAGGGGCGCTCGCATAATGACATTTGATATCGGCCGTGTGATGAGCGCGACTTTCACGGTTATAGCCCGCCATCCCATTGTCTTTCTTGGCTTGTCCTTGATCGTCGCCGGATTGCCTTATGGGTTGATGCAATTTTTTACATTAAACCCCGAGGCACTCGCGACCCCTTTCCTAGATGGAATGTTTGCTGATTTCGAAGATTATTGGCTGACATTTATCTTTGGTGCCAGCAGCATGTTCATCGCTTATTTCATCCTGACGATTTTGCTTCAAGCCATGCTGATCGTCGCAACCATCCGCGATATGCGCAATCAGGATGTGGATATCGGCCTGTGCTTTGCAGAAGCAATGAAACGTTTTTTACCCTTGATCGGGCTGGCGATTTTATCGTTACTGGGCATCATACTGGGGCTGATGCTTTTCATTGTTCCTGGTGTCATATTGTTTCTGATGTGGATGATCGCAGCACCAGCGATGGTTATCGAAAATCTCGGGATCACGGATTCACTCAAGCGCAGTGCAGAGCTGGCCTCCGGATCAAAGGGTATGATGTTCTTGCTCATGATTATCTTCATGATCGCGTCGGGGATGCTGTCCGGCGTGGCAGAAGGGCTCGGCTTCTTTAACGCGACCGCTTCGGTCTTTCTCACCGTGATCGCAGAAACCGCAATTGGTGCAGTGCAAGCCGCTGGCGTTGCCGCACTATATGTTGAGTTGCGCACTGTGAAAGAAGGGCCGTTTACGGAAGCACTGTCCGATATTTTCGCGTGATCAGACCCTGTCCTACCGTACCTCTTGGCTAAACCCTTACCCTCAGGTATAGGTTTCAATTCAATATGCAATTTCCATGGGTGAGACTTCAATGATTACACTGAACGTAAACGGTCAGGCTAAAGAGGTTGATGTCGACCCGGCAACGCCCATTCTTTGGGTCGTGCGCGAAAATCTGAAAATGACCGGCACCAAATTTGGTTGCGGCGTGGCACTTTGCGGGGCTTGCACTGTCCATTTGGATGGCAAGCCGATCCGCTCTTGCTCCACACCTGTTTCTGAGGCCGATGGCAAATCCATTACCACGATTGAAGGGCTTGCGGCCGAAGACGGCACGTTTAGCAAAGTCCAACAGGCTTGGGTCGATGAGCAAGTGGCGCAATGCGGCTATTGCCAGTCCGGCCAGATCATGACGGCCACAGCATTGCTCAAAAATAATCCCAATCCCAGCGACGAACAGATCGATACCGCGATGGCAGGCAATATCTGCCGTTGCGGGACCTATGTCCGGATACGCAAGGCGATCAAGGTCGCAGCCGGTGCACCCTCAGAAACGCAGGAGGCTTGATCATGGGTAAGTGGACAAGACGCGCATTTATTGGTGCTGGCGTAGCCGCTGGCGGAGCCTTGGTAGTGGGCATTGCGGTGCGCCCTGGTAATCCGATTGATCGACTTTCACCATTGGTTGCCAAAGGCAAAGGCGAACAGCTAATCAACGCCTGGGTCAAAATTGATGCAGATAATATTGTTACTGCGATCGTACCGCATGTAGAAATGGGCCAGGGCATTTTTACATCACTTGCGCAGATGCTAGCCGACGAACTGGATGCCGACTGGAGCAAAGTCCGTATTCTTGAAGCGCCTGCCGATGACAAATATGTATCCCACGACATCGTCCGAGAGTTTGCAGCGCCAAATCTGGAAGTGCCTGCAATTTTGGAACCCACTGCCAGCGGCAGCTTCCTGTCGCTTGCCACTGTTATGACATTGCAAATTACCGGCGGCAGCTTCTCCATTCGCGGTACCGGTCAACGCGCAATGCGCACCGCAGGAGCAGCCGCACGCGAAATGCTGGTCGCCGCAGCAGCAAAGGAATGGAATGTTCGTGCCGCAGAACTGCGTACCGAAAACAGCATGGTCTTGCATGACAAGAGCAGCAAGTCGGCGACTTTCGCCAGCTTTGCCACTGCCGCTGCGGAACAGAGTCTGCCGGCCAAACCGAAGCTCAAATCGCCCAAAGATTACAAGCTGATGGGTAAACCAATTGCCCGTACCGATATCCCGGAAAAAACCGACGGCAGCGCGATTTTCGGTATCGACGCGGACTTGCCCGGTATGAAATATGCCGCCGTTAAAGCTCCGCCCGTTGTCGGTGCCGCAGTAGAAACGATGGATGCGACAACCGCCAAAACAATGCCCGGCGTGTTGCAAATTCTTAACATGGGTGATTTTGTGGCCGTTGTTGCTGATGGTTATTGGCAGGCCGAGCAAGCGCTCGCAACGATCGATACCACTTACTCCAAAACAGATGGCGACGGACTGGATCAGGACGCACTGTTTGCCCGTTACGCGAAAATGCTCGATGAAGCCGGCGATAGTGACGGGGATGTAGAGGCCGAAGAAGGCGATGTTGGAGAAGCCTTTGCCAACGCCGCAACGAAAGTCGAAGCGGAATATAAAGTGCCCTTCCTCGCCCATGCCACAATGGAACCCATGAACTGCACGGCATGGGTCCGCGAGGGCAAATGCGATGTCTGGTCCGGAACGCAGATGCCTTTAATGGCCCGGAAGGCCGCGGCTGAAACCTCTGGCATCGATTATGACAATGTAACCTATCACAATGCTTATCTCGGCGGCGGCTTTGGGCGGCGTGCGGAAATGGACATGATTATCATGGCAACCCGTATTGCCAAGGCAACCCAATATCCGGTTAAGATGATCTGGTCGCGCGAAGAAGATACGATGCAGGATCACTATCGTCCGTCGGCCACTAGCCGTTTTCAAGGCGGTCTCGACAAGGATGGCAAAGCGGTAAGCTGGAGCAATATCCATACCCATTTGTTCGATCCGCAAGAAGCACCGACCGTACCCTATTATAATATTGCCAATCACAAGATCCGTAAGATCGATGTGCCAACGCATTTGCGGTTCGGGCCTTGGCGGTCTGTCGATCATAGCCAGCACGGGTTTTTCATCGAAAGCTTTGTCGATGAGATGGCTCAAGCAGCCGGCAAAGACGGTTATGCATTCCGCCGCGAATTGCTCGCCGGATCTCCACGCCATTTGAAAGTACTCGATACCGCCGCAAAAATGTCTGGTTGGGATAAGCCGCTTCCTGAAGGCCATGGCCGCGGCATTGCCTTCGTGCCATCATTTGGCACTATCATTGCGGAAGTGGCCGAGGTCGATATGACCGGCAAGAAACCGAAGGTCAAAAAGATTTTCGTCGCCGCTGATCCCGGCTTTGCGGTCAATCCTGATGGCTTTGCCGCACAGATGGAAAGCAGTATCGCCTATGGCCTGACCGCTACGCTTTTCGGCGAAATCTCCGTCAAGGACGGCGCTGTCCAGCAGAGTAATTTCCATGACTATCCCATCCTGCGCATCAACGAGATGCCGGACGTCGCTGTGGAAATTATCAATGGCGACCATAAGCGGCTCGGCGGCGCAGGCGAACCGGGATTGCCGCCGCTGGCACCTGCTGTTACCAATGCGATCTTCGCAGCCACTGGCAAACGCGTCCGCGAACTGCCATTGAGCAAAGTAGATTTCGCCTAAGGCCATTGGTGCTGACATTTATAAGGATAGATTGATGAAAGCAGTGTTTCGCGCATCCGCGCTTGTTCTGGTTATTACTTTGGCAGCCTGCGGGTCCGACCCAGCACCAGAGCCTACAGAACAGATTGTTGTTCGCGAGCCCGGTGCAGATGCCTCCGAAGCTTCGGATACCACAGCACCTGAACCAGCGGGCGAAGCAACAGCCAGCTTGGTCGCAGCAGGCAAGTCAGCTTTCAATACATGTATTGCCTGCCATGTCCTCGAAAAAGGGGGCGCTAATCGTATCGGTCCCAATCTCTATGGCATTATTGGTCAGGCCGCTGGCAGTGCTGATGGGTTCAAATATTCTGATGCGATGGCATCCTCTGGTATTACCTGGACCAAAGAAGAATTAGACAGCTACCTTGCCAATCCAGCCGCGAAAGTGCCCGGCACCACCATGATGGCTGGCGCGATTTCTGATGCCGGACAGCGGGAAGCCATTATCGCCTATATTGAGGACGCATCCGCCAATTGAGCGAAGTCGCCGGTAACGGGACCATGCTGGCTCTGCCTGCTGCAGGTCAGTCCCGGCGATTTGGGGATCAGGACAAGCTAACCGCCTTGTTGCATGGCAAGATGCTAGGTTTACATGCGGCAGAAACATTGGCCACTCTGCCCTTCGATCACCATGTCATAATCGCGTCCGACCCAGATCATCCCTGCGCCGCTGGATGGAAGGAATTGGGTTATGATGTTATCGTCAATGAACATGCTGCCGAAGGGCAATCCACTTCAGTCCGATGCGCGGCTCAGCACGCAGTAGTGTGCGACGCCAGCGCGTTACTCATTTGCCTGGCCGACATGCCCTATATTACTTCCGAGCATATCCAGCGCTTGGCGCAGGCTTTTCAGGACTGCGGACAAGACACGGTAATTGCATCAAGTGGCCATAGCAAAGCTATGCCGCCAGCATTCTTCCCGTCGAATCAGTTTGCTTTCCTACAGGATGTGCAAGGAGATCAAGGCGCAAGGAAGCTGCTGCAGACAGCGCATCTTATTCCGGTGACCGATGATAGCTTGTTGGATATTGATACACCTGAAATATTAGCGATGGAAAACCGGAAAGAGCGCGACTTCTAATCTGCGAACAGGTCCGCTGCGCCCACTAACTGGATATCATCGCGGGTCTCCAATTGCTCCAGAAACCAATATTTGTGCCAAGCGCCATATAGGATCAATATCCGCTTTTCCTGTCCCTTAACGTCATCCAGTGCGACGGCGATTTTCTGATAATGGGCTGCGTTGATATTCTGCCAGCCGCCTGATCCCAGATCATCACCAAACATCTTTTCATAAACATCCTGCCGCGCTTTCACCGCTACATCATAGGCTTCGCTATGAATGAACAGGGGATCATCAGAATGACCGCTGACGGCCCTGTTATACGATACGATAGCGGCCTGATGTGCGGCCCAGTCTTTAGCGCGCGCAGGATCTTTCTTGAGCTGCGCCAGAGCAGCGCGCCGGTCATCCGCAATTTCCTGCGTCCATGCGGCGACGGGGATCATTTCAAAACCTAGTTCGGACCGAAGCGGAAAAACGACATCGATCAACTCCGGAAAGTCATCGGCCCTGGTTTCCCGGACTTCGCAAAATTGTTCGAAATTTGCAGATGCCTTGGCAAAGCGTTCAGGCGGCAGTTCGACCATGATGATATCAGGATCAAATTTGACGATCGCTGCCTTCAATATCGCCAGCGAATAGTTCTCGCTGCGCCGATGTTGGCCATGAATTGCACCAACTACCGTGACAATATTGATGCCCGGTGCGGGCTTCTCGTCTGCTGCCGGTGCTGCGCAAGCGAACAGGGTGGTAAAAAAGGCTAGCGGTAAAAGCCGCAGCAACCTCATCCTCGGTCGAGCCGCTTACCAAGCTTCACAAAAAACACGATCAAGAAAGGAACGAGTACAAAGGATAAGACAACTTTGGCCGTCCCCTGTCCGAGCAACAATTCGCCAATCGGACGCTCCCCGTAAAAGGCGATAGTGATGAATATTATCGTGTCGACGACCTGCGACAGGGCACTGGCAATGGATGCACGAAGCGCAATCAAACCGCCCTTCATCCCTGTTAAGCGGGAGAAAATATAGACATTCAGAAACTGCGATACGCCATAGGCCATAATGCCGGCAAACATCAGTCGCGACCCTTGCGACAGGATTATCGGAAATGCTTCTTTGGCCGGTTCATACATGCCCGGATCGGTTGGCAGCTCCAATACGATACGAATCAGAACAATCGCCGTAATCAATGGGATGAAGCCGAAGCGTACCAGCCGGTTGGCCACCTCCGACCCATGCAACTCTGCCACGGCACTGGATAATACGACCAGCAACAGAAACGGGAAAATGCCAGCTTCTACAGCCAAAGGACCGAGTGCCACCTGTTTAGCGCCCAATATTCCTGCAATACAGGTCATGCCGCCATAGAGCACGGCAAAGACAAATAGGGAGCGCGGGATGAGTGTATTTTTTACTGCTTCTGTCATCTTCATTGCCTAGCGCGGTCTGGATTGAAAAAAAAGCACCAAAAACAAACGGTAAAAAGGAATCGTGACTCTCAGGCATTTTCCTCTAGGGAAGAATCGATGATGCTTTTGGCATGTTTTGACCAAGGGTATTCGGGGGCAATGGTCGGTCCAAAGGGGAATTTGTGCAGAGACTAGCAGTTTATTGCGGCGCAAGCGCTGGGGGGGACCCTGCTTTTGCCGAGACAGCAAAACAATTAGGCCAAGTGATGGCCGAGCGTAATATCGATCTCGTCTTTGGCGGCGGACGCCTTGGCCTGATGGGAATTATTGCCGATTCCGTGCTTGCCGGTGGCGGTAAAGTCTATGGCGTCATCCCTGAAATGCTAAAAGATCATGAGGTTGCGCATACCGGCTTGACCGAACTGCATGTCGTAACATCCATGCACGAGCGCAAAGCGAAGATGACCGAGCTGACCGATGGCTTTGTCGCCATACCCGGCGGCATTGGCACTTTGGACGAGTTGTTTGAAGCATGGACCTGGAAAGCCCTTGGCTATCATGGCAAGCCCATCGGTCTGCTCAACGTCAATGGTTATTGGGATTCCCTTACCGCATTTCTGGACAATGTCGCGGGCCATGGCTTCATGTCATCAGCCCGCCGCGAACAATTAATCTTGAGCGATGATATCGGCGACATATTGGATCAGCTGACATCTGCTTATACCGGAGCCAAAGGGGAAGTGACGTGGTAAAATTAGCCGGGGTGAACCGCACATGACTTCTGTTCTTACAAGCATCGCGGGTATGGCAGTAATCCTGCTTCTGGCCCTCACCCTTTCAACCGGACGGCGTAACATCCGCCTTCGCGTTGTTGCGGCTGCATTTGCATTGCAGGCGGGTATCGCGGTCCTCGTGCTATATGTACCTGCGGGTAAAAATATCATCGAAGCGATGTCCACCGGGGTATCCAACCTTCTCAGCTATGCCGCCGATGGCACCAATTTTATATTTGGCCCGCTCGCAAGTCCGGAAATGGGCGGGAACAGTTTCGCTATCGCCGCGCTACCCGTGATCATCTTTTTCTCGGCTCTGATATCCATTCTCTATTATCTCGGCGTGATGCAATTCATCATCAAATGGGTTGGTGGCGGCATTCAGAAAGTAACCGGCATTTCCAAAGTGGAATCCCTTTGCGCCGCAGCCAATATCTTCGTTGGCCAGTCGGAATCACCGCTGGTTATTCGGCCCTACCTAGCAAAGCTCAGCGAATCTCAGCTTTTCACAGTGATGAGCGTTGGTATGGCCGGTGTGGCCGGGACTATATTGGCGGCCTATGCGTCGATGGGCATTCGTATTGATTACCTGCTGGCGGCCGCTTTCATGTCCGCCCCTGGTGGTATTTTGATGGCCAAAATCATCATGCCCGATGATCCTGATGCCGAAGCACCGGAAGAACTGGTGGTGGCTGTTGACTATGAGGAAGAGAAGCCAGCCAACATCATTATGGCGGCATCCATGGGCGCGCAAACCGGGGTAAAAATCGCCGTAGCTGTCGGCGCCATGGTTTTGGCCTTTGTCGCATTAGTAGCGCTAGCCAATGGCATATTAGGCGGTGTTGGCGGATGGTTCGGCTTACCTGACCTTAGTTTCCAACAAATTATTGGCTATGTTTTTGCCCCCATCATGTTCTTGCTGGGCGTGCCATGGGACGAGGCTTTTGCGGCTGGCGGTTTGTTCGGTACCAAAGTCGTATTAAACGAATTTGTCGCCTTTAGTGACCTAGGCAATATGGGAGAATCACTGTCCCCGACAACGATTGCGATCGTGACCTTTGCCCTGTGCGGCTTTGCGAACTTCCTGTCGATCGCGATCCAATTGGCGGTCACAGGCGGATTGGCGCCCAATCAGCGGCCAGTCATTGCGCGCCTTGGCCTGCGGGCATTGGCGGCAGGGTCTCTCGCCAACCTAATGAGCGCGGCCTTAGCTGGCCTATTATTATCGCTCGGCTGAGCCCAACAGATTGACAAACCCGTTTCACGGAGCATCATAGCGTCATGTCCCAACCCCATGATACACTATCCTCTATTTCGCTGGCCTTGGCCGAAACAGACAAGGATGCGTTTACCGCACGCATCGGTCAGTCCTTTTCCGACTGGGGCTTCGCTGTCGTGTCTGACCACGGCATATCAGACGCTCTGATCGAAAAAGCCGAGCAAATGTCTCGTGCTTTTTTCGCACTACCCGATGGTGTGAAGCGCAAATACCATATTGCTGGTGGTGGTGGAGCCCGCGGCTATACCCCGTTTGGGACGGAAGCTGCCAAGGATTCCGATATTCATGACCTGAAGGAATTTTGGCACATTGGTCGGCAGTTGCCGACGGGTCATGAATTTGAGTCCTTTATGAGCCCCAATATCTGGCCCAAAGAATTGGATGATTTCCGCGCATGCTACCTAGAACTTTTCACCGCCTTTGACACGGCCGGTCAGCGGATCTTGGAAGCGATTGCCCGTTTCCTGAAACTCGACCCTGCTTTTTTTGACGACACGGTTCGTGATGGCAACAGTATCTTGCGCCTTATCCATTACCCTCCGGTTCCCGCAGATTCACCAGCGGTCCGCGCCGCCGCACATGAGGATATCAACACCATAACCTTGCTCATCGGCGCAGAAGAAGCCGGACTGGAATTGCTCGACAGGCAAGGCAATTGGCGCGCTGTAACGCCAAAGCCGGGCGAACTGGCTGTCAATATCGGCGATATGCTGCAACGACTGACCAATAACCGCTTGCCATCGACGACCCATCGGGTTGTCAATCCGGCACCGGAACGACGCGGTCATTCGCGCTATTCCATGCCATTCTTCTTGCATTTTCGGCCGGATTATCTGATTGAAACTCTGCCAGAATGTGTTGATGCGGATCATCCCAATCTCTATCCCGACCCGATTACAGCGCATGACTATTTGATGGAACGCCTGCGCGAAATTGGATTGGCATGACCCCGAAAGTCGTCGGGATTAGCGGAGGCAGTTGTTCTGGAAAATCAACTCTCGCAGCCCATATCTTTGAAACTTTAGGCTCAGACCAATGCGTCATCCTGCCTCAGGATGATTATTTCTTTGGCTACGGCGATGCGCCGGAAGGCAAAGGCGGCCCTAATTTCGATCATCCCGACGCGGTCGATTTTGACAAAATGTACGCACAACTATCGCTGCTCAAGCAAGGGCAATCAATCGAGCGTCCGCTTTATGATTTCCCGACACATATGCCGAAGACGGAAACCGAGCTGACCAAGCCACGGCCGATCATATTGGTAGATGGCATATTGATCCTACACCACGCACTCCTGCGACAGTTATTTGATCTGTCTGTATTTGTGCGCTGTGACAGTGCTATCCGGTTTGAGCGGCGTCTAGAACGGGATGTCAGAGAACGCGGACGTACTGCCGAATCGGTCCGGGAAGTGTTCGTCGATCAAGTCGATCCGATGCATGATAAGTTTGTCGAACCTTCACAGATCCATGCAAACATCGTGATAAATTCGCAACAGTCAAAAACGGTCGCTACAAGTGACTTTTCTGCAATTGTAAAATCAATAAGCAATATGATTCAATGAGATAGGTTCACAGGACTGTAAACTTTCTCGACGAACAGGCCGATATTCCAAGCCCTTGATAAACTGTGGATAAAAATTAAATGTTGCAGCGCAAAATAAAGTCGTTGCGATTGAGACGAAACTGTCATTTTACACCCCTAGGGAGCAGTTCGATTACATAAATCAAAGGACGCCCGCAGCGCCCCCCGATTATGTCCATCAACTGTAGAAGACCGCAAATGGGGAATCTAAACATGAAAATGAAATATCTTTTGGCAGCCAGTGTTGTCAGCCTTTCCACAGCAGGCCTGATGGCTACTCCAGCCGCAGCACAGCAGATTACATCTGGTGTTGAAGGAAAGGTTGCCGATGAAACCGGAGCATCAATCTCTGGTGCGACTGTGGTCATTACCGACACACGGACTGGTCAGAAAAGAACAATTTCGACAAGCTCCAATGGGCTTTTTCGCGCCGAGACTCTTATTACCGGCGGCCCCTATACAATCACCGCGACCGCACCTGGCTTCGAAGGACAAACTGTAGAAAACCAGTTTCTTAACCTGCAGGGCAATACAGACTATACTTTTAACCTGACAGCTAGCTCCGACGAAGGCGTTATCGTCGTTACCGGGACCCGCGCTGGTGTATCGCAACTGGCGGTCGGACCAGGACAAGCTTTCGGGCTCGAAGCGCTCGAAGGCTTCCCATCAGTTACCCGTGATGTTCGCGATATCATTAAATTCAATCCACTCGTCTCTCTGGAGCGTAGCAACGAGGTTGACGAAGTTTCTTGTCTGGGCGGCAACAACCGTTCCAACAGCTTCACTGTCGATGGGATTTCCCAGTCAGATTCGTTCGGCTTGAACAACACACCTTTTGCAGCACGTAACTCATTGCCAATTCCGTTCGATGCTATCCGCGAAACATCGGTAGAATTCGCGCCATTTGACGTCGAATACGGCCAGTTTAGCGGTTGCGCCATTAACACCGTAACAAAGTCGGGCGAAAACGATTTCCATGGAACTGCATTCGTCACCTACACAGGCGACAGCCTGACCGGAGATACGGTAGATGGACAAAACATCGCTCAGTCTCCATTCGATCGGTATCGTTGGGGCGCAACACTCTCTGGTCCAATCATCAAGGACAAGCTTTTCTTCTTCTTCGCCTATGAAGAAACAGATCTCGGCAACAGTCAGGACAACGGTCCAGCCGGTGCAGGCTTCGCTAACGAAGCTGCAGGAGTTAATCAGGCCCAGTTTGACGAAATTTCTCAAGTATTAAATACAACTTATGGTATCGATACAGGAGAAATTGCGCGGACCCTTCCGCAAACTGATCGCCGCTTCTTCGGTCGCCTCGACTGGTTGATCAACGATGACCATCGTCTGGAAGTGACTTATCAGAATCTGAAAGAAGGCAGGATCGAAGAAGATGATTTCGATCAGGGCGATAGCGAAATTACCGGTGTGAACAGCTTTGAACTTGAAGGCACTGAATCGGACTACTATTCGGCTCGCCTATATTCACAATGGACAGACAATCTCTCCACAGAATTGCGTGTATCGCGCTCTGAAGTCAGCGATCTTCAGGGCCCAGTAGGAGGCGGTGAGGCACAATCCGACAACCCGATAAACCGCATCGTTGTTGGTATAGATAACAGCACTGACCTTGGCGGCGGCGTAATTGCCGGCAATGGCTCAGGCGAGGATGGCGCGGTAATCGCGGGCCCTGGCATTTTCCGTTCTGCCAACCAGTTGGATCGGAAAGTGGATCTGGTGAAGTTCCAGGCCAATTATTCCGCTGGCGATCATGATATCAAAATCGGTACCGAGTATAATAAACTCGACATTTTTAACCTCTTTGCGATCAACGCAACCGGAACATTGTTCTTTCAGAATGTTGATGATCTGCGTGCGGGCCTGCTGTCGGGCGGAACCGGGTTTACATCAGCTTTCTCCAGCCCAAATGACGCTGCCGGTGGCGGAATTGGTGGAGCGGTTATTAGCGCTTCTCCATCGGGCGATATTAACGAAGCTGCAGCCGACTGGTCACGGACAATCTGGTCATTCTATGCGCAAGATGATTGGCGCGTGAATGACAACCTGTCTGTTACGGTTGGTATCAGAACTGATATATATAGTGGAGACGCACCGCGAGCCAATCCCAACTTCTTATCGCGTTACGGCTTTACAAACCGCAATGGTTTCAGCCGGTTAGCCCCAGTTCTGCAACCACGCGCTGCCTTCAACTATAATTTCGACAATGACGGGTTTCTCAGCAACTCCGTCTTGACAGGCGGCGTAGGCATTTACTCTGGCGGTGATCCAACCGTTTGGTTTTCCAACGCCTTCTCGAACAATGGTTTCTCGACCGCTGCGGCGAGTAGCCTGGACAGTGGCTGTGATGCTGTTCGCGATGCCAACGGCCAAATTGACGTTACTCCGGGTGGATCCTTTAGCGGCATTCCAGCTTGTGTCATTCAGGCGGCATCGGCTACGGCATCCGCTGGCTTAGCCGATACGCAATCGACCGATCCTGACCTGAAAATTGCAACAGTGGTCCGCGCAAACCTTGGTTTCGAAACCACTTTGAACTTCTCTGGCACCGACGGATTTTTCGACAACTGGAAAGTGAATACGCAGTATATTTACAGCCGGTTCCGTAATCCATATAACTTTGTCGATCTTTCGCAGACACCAAACCCTTCAATCGGCTTGAATGGCTTTACAACCGATGGGCGTCCTATCTTGGATGCCATCGATCCTAACAATGCCGGTTGTAATGCGGTTCTTTCGGGCTCTGGTGGGACACCACCAATCTATACTGGTGTAACAACCACCGATTCATGTTTCTCGACGGGTCGGGATGATGAAATTCAGTTCACAAATGCAGCTGGTTATACCAGTCATGCATTTGGATTAAGCCTGGCCAAGCGATTCCAAGGCGGCGTTATTACCGATGCCGGTTCGACCAACTTCAACCTTGGCTATGCTTTTGTCGATTCAAACAACCGCCGGAACCTAGCAAGCTCGACGTCCACGTCTAGCTTTGACAGCACGGCAGCTTTTGATCGTCAAAACCCGGCCGTTTCTACATCAAACTTCGAAACCCGGCACCGGATAACGGCGCAAATTGATTTCAAGGAATATTTCTTTGACGAATTTGCAACCCGTTTGGGCTTTAGCTTTATCGCACAGTCGGGTCGGCCTTACAGCCTGACATTCGACAACCAGGGCGTATTTGCAGACAGCAGCTCCGGTTCGGACAATGCACTGCTATACATCCCGACAGGTATTAACGATCCAAATCTGTCAGCTGCATCTGATCCAGTCGCCGTTCAGCAACTAGTCGACTATGCAAACGGACTGGGATGTGCTCGTGATTTCATCGGAAGTTCGATTGCAAGAAACACGTGCCGCAACGACTGGTCTTACGATCTTGATCTACGCATCAGTCAGGAAATTCCAGGGCCAGGACGTCTATTCGGTGTTGAAGACAAAATTCAGATCTTTGCCGATGTTGACAATCTGCTGAATATTTTTGACAGCAGTGCCAACACTGTACGATCCATCGGAAATCTGGTGGAAGTTGCGGGCGGCGGCGTTGATGCGGCTACAGGTCAATATATCATCAGCAGCTTCAATCCTGATGATGATCAAAATGTTACGACCAGTTCATCATTGTGGCGGATTGTTCTGGGCGTTCGTTACGAATTCTAACGCATCCGGATTATCAATCGGGCCTAACATAAATCCAAATAACGGCGGCGCTGCAAAGTGCCGCCGTTTTCTTTGTTGCTAACCTTAATGCTTCGACTGCCGCTAGATATCCTCCAAGCGCCGTGAAAATTACGGTATACTCTATCCACCAAATTCCTGCGGTCTGGCCATGTCCGGCCTCTTGTGAACTACGTCACCATTTAAACAAAAAAAGGGCCGCCCCGTTGCTGGGACAGCCCTCTATAATTTAGATGGATAGTCAGACCGCAGTGATCAGTCTTCCTTGACCTCATAATATTGCGGTGCCGCAATATTCAGGATTTCGAGAATTTTCGTCAGAGCAGTTGGCTCGTCAGTCTCTTCCATCGCAGCCAGTTCGCGGGCCAGACGGCTAGAGGCCGCTTCGAAAATCTGACGCTCGGAATAGCTTTGCTCTGGCTGATCATCAGCACGGAACAGATCCCGAGTGACCTCAGCAATAGAGACGAGGTCACCGGAGTTGATCTTCGCTTCATATTCCTGGGCGCGACGCGACCACATGGAGCGTTTAACTTTCGGTTTGTCTTTCAGTGTTTCAAGAGCCTCTTTCAGCGTCTTGTCAGAAGACAGCTTGCGCATGCCTACGCCTTCTGCTTTGTTCATTGGTACACGCAAGGTCATGCGTTCTTTTTCGAAGCGCAGAACATAAAGTTCCAGTTGCATGCCTGCAATTTCTTCATTTTGTAGTTCGATTACACGACCCACACCGTGTTTTGGATAAACCACATAATCGCCCACATCAAAGGACAGCGTATTCGCAGCCATAAAAAGCCTTTCTTTCTCGATGGAAAAGAAGGGTGATTCCAGTCAAATTTTTCAAAACCCCGACGAAAAAACCCTTTTGTTCATATATATAACGACCGAACACCCCCCGTGCCCAGCCGCTAACCGACACTAGTGTTAGCAGATTCGTCACAAAAAAGCAATTTATCGTTGCAACGCACAACTTTTTAGAGCCGCAAGCGCCGGGCGGCGACGTCCGTCGCCTTGGCTATCGCGCCATAAGGCGCGGCGGCCGGTCGGCCTTGCCTCGCTGCGCTCGGTTTGGTGCCAATCTTGAGGTCAGATAACCGAGCGGAGCGAGGCAAGCGCGACTGCGCGCCCGAGCTTATGCGAGGAAAGCCAAGCTTGCGGATGCCCGCGCCCGGCGCTTGAGGCTCTAAAAAAGAACCCTTTTAGAACTTAATCGCCTTGACCGGGTTTCTCAGAGAAATGGGCTTCAAACTTACCTTCAACGCCCTTAAATTCATCGGCATCGGCAGGCGGTTCACGGCTCACAGTAATATTGGGCCAGCTTTCGGAATATTTCGTATTCACTTCCAGCCATTTTTCCAGACCATCTTCTGTATCGGGCAAAATTGCTTCGGCAGGACATTCCGGCTCACATACGCCGCAGTCGATGCATTCACTGGGATTGATGACGAGCATATTGTCGCCTTCATAGAAACAATCGACGGGGCAGACCTCAACGCAGTCCATATATTTGCATTTGATACATGCGTCGGTAACAACATAAGTCATCGGGTCGTCTACTCCATCTTACGGACCGCTATGTTTGCGATCATTAAATCACTGCTATTGCGCAAAATTGGGAACGTCAACAGTTGGTTTCGGCTCCTAATTCATTGACCAGTGCGCAGCCTTTCAAAACAGCTTTGCACATCCGGCGCACTGCCGCGCCGAACAGGCAACACTGCTATTCGGATGACATGCACTTCTCGGCCTTGCGGAATCGTTAAAATATCACCCTGCCGCACCATCATATGGGCACGATTCACTCGGCGACCGTTCAGGCGGACATGCCCCTTATTAGCTAGCTTCTTTGCCATCGCCCGGTTACCGGCAAAGCGCAGATACCAAAGCAGCTTATCGATCCTGAGCGTCAAAGGATCACGTTCTGATTGAGCAGCTTTTTTACCCTTCAAAGCGGCATCCTATTTTTTCATCGCCTCCTTCAGCGCTGCCAACTCGGCAAATGCGCCGCCAGCAGTGGCCAAAACCGGTTCTGTCTTGCGCGGCGCAGAACCGGTTTTATTCGGCCGCTTACCGTGCGGTTTCTTGCTATGGTTTTTATGCGGTTTTGCCGACCTAGCTTTACTCATGCCCTTCCAGCGCCAATGGATTGCTGGAGCTTCGGGTTGAGCGGTCTCTTTTGAAGCTTGTTGCTCAACAGCTTCAACGGCAACTGCTTCGGCAGACACTTCCGGTGCGGGTGAATCAGTAGCAGCAGCCTCAGTTTCTTCCGTTTTGTTAGGCTCAACGGCTTGCGGCTTATCATCCGTTTTCACAAACCCCGCCATATCAAGCAGCGCTTCATGCACCTCCGTCGATAAGCCAAGAGATGTCGCAAGCGCGGGGTCAACCGCAAAAACCGGCCCCGCCTGCCGCGCCTCATGGGCTTGTTTAACCAGACGTTCCGCCATATCGACGCGCACATATTCGCCGCCAATCTTGCGAAAGCCCAATCTGCTGGCATGTTCAGGAGCGGCAAATTTCCAATCCTTCAGATGCACCGCATTATCGCCGGGAAGGGCAATCATGGGTTGCTCATCCAAAGCGGCAAATAAAGCGTTGCGCCAAAGCACGGCACCGGGCTTCAT
The DNA here is from genome assembly GCA_947489315.1 of uncultured Sphingomonadaceae bacterium. Taxonomy (GTDB): domain Bacteria; phylum Pseudomonadota; class Alphaproteobacteria; order Sphingomonadales; family Sphingomonadaceae; genus Parasphingorhabdus. The sequence continues at coordinate 204,281 of CANLCX010000003.1, read as the reverse complement.
CAACGCATGATGAAAAATATCAAGCGCTCCGAAAACAAGCCCGCCGCGGCGCGCAACGCCGCGCATATCATTATCGAGAGCTCGAACCGCCTGATCAATCTGGCGGCGCATGATGATGCCGCCCGCTTCGACAATCTGGGCAAACAGCGCGCGGACAGAGGCGGGTGTATTCGCATCATTAGCCAGCGCATCAATTTTGACGAGCCCATCAAGATGCTTTGCTTTCATCGCTTCAACCCATTGCTTGACGCGCTCTTCGGCCTTCTTGCTATTTTCGGGAGAAATATCTTTGAGTGCGCGATCAAATCTGATTTCCGGATGGAGGAGGTTTTTGCCCTTGGTCAGCACAGCAAGCTTCGCCTCTTGCCAGTATATTACTGGTTGACCGGCTTCATCGGCAGCCAGTGACAATTCACTATCGGGGGCTTTTGCTAGGGCATCGGCTTTGTCAGTCATAATCGGTCCCAAATATCTTTCCGCTGCGGCAAGCAGCATCTTACGGTCTTCCCTCCGGCTATCCGAAGGCACGACAAATTGGAACCCCTTGAGCGTTCCAATATCCAGTCCGTCCACCAATACCGAGCCGTCGGCTTCTAGCGCAACATCCTGCGGCAAGGAATCTTTCATTAGTCCGCGCATCAACACGCGGGTGCGTTTGTCGACAAATCTCTGGGTCAGCTGACTATGCATGGCATCGCTTAGACGCAGCTCCAGCGCGCGGGTGCGCTCCACCATCACGTCCGCCTGCTCAACCCAACGTGACTTTTGTGCGATATAACTCCAGCTGCGCGCTGCGGATATGCGGGCAGCAAGCGTAGAAATATCCCCTTGCACATTTTCTAGCCGCGCGATTTCCTGAGCCATCCTGGCGTGAGGAATACGGCCATTTCCTTGCGCCAGATAAGGCCAGAGCGAAGCAACAAAACGTGCCTGATGATCCGCGCCTATTTTCCGGAAATCCGGGATACAGGCGGCTTCCCAAAGCAATCGCACATGCTCGCGTCCCGTTGCCAGGCGCCTGACATTGGGATCCTGTGCAAGCCGCTTTAGCACCGCCAAATCAACCGCTTCCGGGGCAGCCTGCAAGAGTCGTTCCCCCGGTTTATCCTCCAAGGATTGAATAAGACTGGTTACACTGGTCAAATCTGGTTCTGCATTGCGCCAGTAAAGCCATTCCAATGGTGGAAAACTGTGATCCTCAAGTCGTTCGATTTCTTCAGGCTGCAACTCGTCGGAAGACGCCAGTCCGGATAGTACCCCGAAGCTTCCGTCTTTTTGATGACGCCCAGCTCGACCCGCAATCTGTCCGATTTCGGCGAGCGTCAAACGGCGACGGCGACGGCCATCAAATTTCTTCAAAGCGGCGAAAGCCACATGAGAAACATCCAGGTTCAACCCCATTCCAATGGCATCTGTCGCAACGAGGTAATCCACCTCGCCATCCTGATACATTTTGACCTGCGCATTGCGAGTTTGTGGCGAAAGCGAGCCCATGACGATCGCGGCTCCACCATGTTGTCGACGGAGCATTTCGGCGATCGCGTAAACGTCCTCTAGCGAAAACGCGACAATCGCCGAACGTCTCGGAAGCCGCGATAGTTTGCGCGGTCCGGCATAGCTAAGCGTCGAAAAGCGCGGGCGGCTTATGATCTCTGCATCGGGAATGAGTTGCTGGATAAGCGGCCGGAGGCTGTCGGATCCCAGGATCATTGTTTCATCGCGACCACGTATATTCAGCATCCGGTCGGTAAAAATATGCCCGCGCTCAGGGTTGATACCAAGTTGCGCTTCGTCAATGGCGACGAAGCTAAAGTCGCGATCAATCGGCATGGCTTCGGCCGTGCAGAGAAACCAACGGGCATCGGGTGGAATAATTTTTTCCTCACCGGTCACCAAAGCCACGCGATTAGCACCCTTAAGCGCGACCACGCGATCATAAACTTCCCGCGCCAGCAATCGTAGCGGAAAGCCGATCATGCCACTGGAATGCGCGCACATCCGCTCGACCGCCAAATGGGTCTTGCCGGTATTGGTGGGGCCGAGGACGGCGATAACAGGAGACTGGGAGAAGTCGGACATTTGTTTCACCTCACCGCATCTGCAGCAAACTGGCAAGCAGTTTCAGCCAAGAATCACTGCAATTCTCTTCGATTCAGCTAGATATCTGCGATTATACACGTTTTACCGCATAGCTTGCCGCCGATGTCCGATCTTAATTTGACATTAACCCTCTTCCTTCACAGAGATAGAAACAATATTGCGATGGAATTTTGTCTTTTTACGTAAAGAAAGACAGCATCGCCAAGGGGTGCATTTGTTCAAGAGTATCGACATGCTTGCCGATCAGGGAAATGGAGCAGCGGCTATCGCGGCGGCCCCATCTGCGCCCGCATTTGACATGTCCGAAAATGTCAGCGGCATTTTAGATAATTGGCGTGATCGGCTAAGTGATATTGACTGGGTGCCGGACCTCGGCCGTGACATTGGCAGCTTTACCTGGCTTCGCGGTCTCGCGACATTGGTTTTGCTTTGTGGTACAGCAATTACCTGTTTGCCCGACTTCGGTCCCATAAATGGCCACCAAAATGCAGCGCTAACTGGTTTTCGTGCCGATCAGGCACGATCGCAAACGATTGCTCCGCTCGCTTACGGATCCGATACCGGTATCCGGATGGCCGCCACTGATGCCGTGCGCCCGCTAGCACAAAGCCCGGAACGCCCTTCTATTGAACTGGTTGCGACCTTGGGTCGAGGCGACAGTCTACGCCGGGTGTTGCAGCGTGCCGGTGTAGCCAAAGCAGAAGCAGGTAATGTGACCGATATGGTTGCCAGCGCGGTATCATTGGGCGATATTAAACCGGGTACAAAGATCGATGTCATTCTGGGCCGGCGCCCTGCTAAAAATCAACCGCGTCCGCTGGATCAACTGGCTTTCCGAGCACGCTTTGATTTAAACCTCGAAATTCTACGCGACGGTGACCAATTAAAACTCAACCGCAAACCTATTATTGTCGACAATACGCCCTTGCGGATCAGAGGCGTCGTGGGATCCAGCCTTTATCGCTCCGCTCGCGCTGCTGGCGCGCCGACCGAAGCGGTCCAAAAATATCTACAAGTCATCGGCAAGAAAATGTCTGTGTCGCGCGATATCCGATCAACCGACGAATTTGATATCATCCTCGGCTATCGCCGCGCTGAAACTGGCGAAGTTGAAGTCGGCGATTTGCTCTATGCCGGTATCGATCGCAACGGCAAAGCAAAGGCGCAAATGGTAAAATGGAACAGCGGCGGGCGCACAAACTGGTTTGAAGCTTCTGGCGTCGGACAATCGCGTGGCGAGCTGGTTCGGCCAACCCGGGGCCGCAAGACTTCTGGCTATGGTATGCGGCGTCACCCGATATTGCGCTATAAACGCATGCATAGCGGCCTTGATTTCGGTGGTGGCTATGGCGCCCCAATTTACGCGGTGACAGATGGCAAGGTAACTTTTGCTGGCCGAAAAGGTGGCTATGGCAAGTTTGTAAAAATTAAGCATAGCCGCGGCCTAGCTTCTGGTTATGCTCATATGAGCCGCATTGCCGTGGGGAACGGCCGCAGCGTGCGCAAGGGGCAGATTATCGGCTATATCGGCTCGACCGGCATGTCGACCGGCCCCCATCTTCATTATGAACTTTATCGCAATGGCCGGACGATCAACCCCAATTCGGTAAAATTCGTTGAACGCTCCGAACTGAGTGGTAAAGAACTGAGACGGTTCAAGAGTGAGTTGCAACGTCTCAAACAAGTGACGCCAGGCGCTGCTCTCGGAACGCTGAAGAGCGCTTCCAGTGGTCCGAAAAAGCAACGGGAAATTAGTCGGTTGAGTAAAGCCTCGATCAGCTAGGGCGAACTGCCTCAAATGTCGCCGAGGCAAATCTCGGTCGCCGCATCCAGCTTTGCCTCAGGCGGGTTCATTTTTTCGCTAATCCCATCCAAGTTTTTGCCTAATTCCTTGGCCAGACAATTACAAACCGGAGTCGCGTCGGCTTCGGTCGCTCCTGCCTTTGTAGATTCTGTCACGCAACCGGCCACAAATTCCGTACTCCAACTCTCGTCAAAGCTTTTGTTAAAAGCGCCTGTCAGGCTATTCTCGTCATCCGCGCTGCCACAGGCAGTCAGAGCAAGCAGGAATGTCAAAACTGCGATAATATAGGAGGAGCGTGGCAGCATCTTTAATCCTTAGCGATTGAAATAATGCCTATAATCCCAACAAGCAGCAATATTGCAAGAGCCAAAACCCTTATGGGATATTGAGTAGCCTTGAAGGGTCCGCTAAGGCTGCCTCATGGAAACACCCATTACATCCTCATTCCCCCGCACCCGTCTCCGCCGCACCCGCGCTTCTGCATGGAGCAGAGCAATGGTTCGGGAAAATATTCTGACGCCTGCCGACCTGATCTGGCCGCTCTTCATTTCCGAAGGGGCCAATGCTGAAGAACCGATTGCCTCGCTTCCCGGCGTGTCGCGTTGGTCGGTGGATCTGATTGTAGAACGCGCAAAGGAGGCACGCGATCTGGGTATTCCCTGCATCGCTTTATTCCCTAACACGCCAAGCGACAAACGCAGCGATGATGGCGCAGAGGCACTCAACATTGACAACTTGATGTGCCGAGCCACCAAGGCGATAAAAGATGCGCTGGGCGATGATATTGGTGTGCTCACCGATGTCGCACTCGACCCCTATACAACCCACGGGCAGGACGGGCTGATCGACGCCAAAGGCTATGTCGAGAATGATCGGACGCTCGACATACTGACGAAGCAAGCGCTCAACCAGGCCAATGCTGGCGCGGATATCATAGCGCCTTCCGACATGATGGATGGTCGCGTCGGCGCTATTCGTGACACGCTGGAGTTGGCGCACCATCATAACGTCCAGATCATGGCCTATGCCGCCAAATATGCCAGCGCCTTTTATGGGCCGTTTCGCGATGCGGTGGGTTCCAGAGGAACGTTGAAAGGCGACAAGAAAAGCTATCAAATGGACGCTGCCAATAGCGATGAGGCGATGCGCGAAATCGCTCTCGATATTGCTGAAGGGGCTGACAGCGTGATGGTTAAGCCTGGCTTGGCCTATCTCGACATTATCTATCGTGCCAAAAGCGAGTTTAACGTGCCGGTCTTTGCTTATCAGGTTTCGGGCGAATATGCGCTGGTCGCTGCTGGTGCAGCCGCCGGTATTGGCGATCGCGATGCGTTAATGATGGAAAAACTGATCGCTTTCAAACGCGCGGGTTGCTCAGGCATCCTAACCTATTTCGCTGCTGATGCGGCTCGGCTTCTCCATGGATGAATTCAGGCTGGAAACAGACCGTTTGGTCATGCGGGCATGGCGGGAAAATGATCTCGATATCTTTCATGCAATTAACAGCGACCCCAGAGTAAGAAAAACACTTGGGCCGATTATGACACGTCAGCAAGTCGCCGATCTCATCGCCTGGCAGCAAGTTTATCAGGACGAGCATGGTCATTGCTTTTGGGCTTTGGAAACAAAAGCAAACCAAGAGTTGATCGGATGGTGTGGCATCATAAGAGGTGGTGAAGATACGCCGGCATCGGACAAACTGGAAATCGGGTGGCGAATGGCCTTTGCACAATGGGGCAAAGGCTATGTAACAGAAGCATCACAGAAATGCTGCAAATGGGCGGCTGATACTTTCCCGGACGAGCAAATCTGGGCAATTACCAGTGAGCATAATCATCGCAGTAGAGCGGTGATGGAACGCTTGAACATGCAACATTTACCAGAACTTGATTTCGACCATCCGAAAGTTGATCCGAAAAGCGATTTGGTGCGCCATGTCACTTATGTAAGAGAAAATCCAAATGACTGACTCGCTCATCTTACAATTCAACGGCAAAACACCGAAAATCCAGGAATCGGCATTTATTGCGCCGGGCTGTTCCGGCATTCTCACCTATTCCGCCGCGAATGCGGCTCGGCTTCTCCATGGATGATATCATATTGGAAACCGAACGTCTGCGGCTGCGCAATTGGCGTGATGAAGATATTGATCCATTCATGACATATCTCAACACGCCCAAAGTCACACGGTGGCTCGGCGGGGTACAGACGCGCGAGAAATTTCTTGCGGCCGTTGAGCGAATCCGGGGCTATGATCGCGACTTCGGCCACACCTTCTGGATTGTAGAACGCAAATCCGATGACGCCTTGCTGGGTTTCTGCGGACTGAAACGCGTCAACGCACCGCAGCCCAAATTAACCGGCGCGTTTGAAATAGGTTGGCGTCTGCGCGAGGATGTATGGGGACAGGGTTACGCGAAAGAAGCAGCAACAGCAGCAATGGATGCTGCTTTTACCCGCCATGAAGCCCCCTTTGTCGTAGCGCTCACCGTTCCCGGCAATGAACCTTCATGGGGGTTGATGAAACGGCTTGGTATGACCCATCGTCCAGAGCTGGACTTTCACGACCCTAATTATGGGGAAGAATTGAATCCAACTATTGTTTACCGAATCGAAGCCAAAGACTGGAAACCCGATACATGACTGATCCGCTTATCCTGCCGTTCAATGGCAAAACGCCGAAGATTCATGAATCGGCGTTTATTGCGCCCGGTTGCAAGATTATCGGAGATGTCGAAATCGGCCCAGAGGCAAGTATCTGGTATAATTGTGTGATTCGGGCCGATGTGAATTTCATCAAAATTGGCGCGCGCAGCAATATTCAAGATGGCACTACCATCCACTGTGATAGCGCAACCCCGGTTACGCCTAATGGCCATCCCACAATCATTGGAGACGATGTGCTCGTTGGTCATATGGTCATGTTGCACGGCGCCACATTGGAAGATCGCGCCTTTGTTGGCCTTAGCACTACCGTCATGGATGGCTGCGTCATCGAAGGGGATGCGATGTTGGCTGCTGGCGCGACATTGACGCCCAATAAAAGAATCCCGACCGGGCAATTATGGGCGGGATCACCAGCGAAATATATGCGCGATCTGACCGAGCCAGCCATTGCCGGGATGCGGATGGGTGTTGCCCATTATGTCGAGAATGCCAAAGCCCATAAAGCCGCAATCGCGGCCGCTCAATAAACAGTTTAATTTGGCGTCTAAATTTAGCGGATACCCGCTTTCAGCTGCGCGATCTCGCTCTGTTGCATGGAAACCTGCGCTTCAATTTTCTGGCGGGACTTTGCGATTAGCGCTGCTGCGCCTTTTTGTTCTCCGGTAAATTCTTGATCGAGGCGTTGCAGATATAGCGAATCGATATCCGCCAGTGCTGATACGGATGGGCTGCGATCCATTTCAAGCGATGAAAGCTCTACTTGCGCCACCACCCATGATTCGCTTGATGGTGCCGCGCCGCGCGCTGCCGAGACGCTTTGCTTCACTTTGGGCAGGCCAGCCAAGAAAGCCTGATGCGCAGTATTGCTTTGCCGAACGGCGGCATCCACGGCTTTTTTTAGCGCAGCAGGCAGCGCTTCTATTTGCGCCGGCGGCGGGGCCGCTGTGTCATCTATCGCAGGGACATCCTCATATGCGCGCTTGGAAAGAGACGGAAAATCACCCGATTGCATCGCACAAGCGGACAAAGACAGGCCAAGGATGGGAACGAAAAAAATGGTCAATTTCATAGGAACATCTTTAGGCCGCAGCGATTGTTGCTGCAATGGTCTTTGCATTCCGCGTGCCCGGCTGTCATGCCGACACAGCGGGGACACAGAAATTTGGCCAGAAAATCGGCCAAGACTGGTTGACACAGCCATGCCCATCTAGTAGCTGCGCACTCTTTCCAGCGTGAGCCGAGAGACTCGCGTTTCCTTGCTTGCGCGCTGGAACCACAAGATTGAAACGGAAAAATGCCATGTTCGCAATAGTGCGCACCGGCGGTAAGCAGTATCGTGTTGCCGCAGGAGATATAATCGCAGTCGAAAAACTAGCTGGTGAAGCTGGTGATTCGGTAACCCTTGATGATGTTTTGCTGGCCGGCGACGGCGGCGAGATGAAAGACCTCAAAGGCTTGACCGTAGCGGCTGAAATTGTTGCGCAGGAAAAAGGCGAGAAGGTCATTATCTTCAAGAAACGCCGTCGGCATAATTACCGTCGTAAGAACGGCCATCGCCAGCAGCATACCGTGCTGAAAATCAGCGCGATTGGCTCTGAGAAAGCACCTAAGAAAGCGGCTCCTAAAAAAGAAGCTGCCAAAGCTGCTGAAGACAAGCCAGCTGCTGCGAAAAAAGCAGCGCCAGCCAAAAAGGCTGCACCGGCAAAGAAAGCCGCTGCTGAAAAGCCAGCGCCAAAGAAGGCCGCTGCTAAAACAGAAGCAAAACCAGCTGCAGCGAAAAAAGCTCCAGCAAAAAAACCAGCCGCTAAAAAGCCGGCTGCTAAGAAAGAGGGCTAAACCATGGCACATAAGAAAGCAGGCGGTTCATCCCGCAATGGCCGCGATTCAGCAGGCCGCCGTCTTGGTGTAAAGAAATTTGGCAGCGAAGCTGTTGTCGCCGGCAATATTATCATTCGCCAACGCGGTACACAGACCCATCCGGGCCGCAATGTAGGTATTGGCAAAGACCATACCCTATTTGCGCTTATTGATGGCAAAGTGGAATTCCACAAAGGCAAGCTCGGCCGCAAATATGTGTCTGTCGATATGATGGCAGAAGCCGCCGAATAACCGGATAACCGATAACGGGTTATCCTTTAAGGGATGACCCGGATGGTTCAATAGAATCACCAAATTTCAGGGAGAGGGTCACCCCCTCTCCCTTTTTTTGTCTCTCCCTGTCGAAAATGTCACTGCGTTGTCATCCGCCCATTGTAGGGACCGGTCAAACCAACACAGGGGCGGTTAAAATTTGGCTTTTTGGCCAGAAAGACGGAGAGTCCCGATGTTTGCTAGAACACCAAGATTATTATTAAGACCGGGTTGGCCGGAAGATGCAGATGCTCTGCATCACGCGATCAACGATGAAGCCATTGTCCGCAATCTCGCCAGCGCCCCATGGCCCTATAGCCGGAATGATGCGGAAGAATTTCTTTCGCTGCCTCACAACCCCAAAAGCCCGCGCTGGCTGATCTATCGGCGGACGGCTGGTGCCCCTTGCCTGGTTGGTACTTGCGGCATTGACGTTATGCCGGATGGCAGTGTCGAACTGGGCTATTGGATTGGCCGGGATCATTGGGGCTTGGGCTATGCGACCGAAGCTGGTCATGCTGCTTTGGAAACAGCAAAGGCTTTGGGTCACCGAGCAATAGTAGCCAGCCACTTTATCGATAATCCTGCGTCTGGGAATGTACTTCTCAAATTGGGTTTTCACCGGACCGGTCGGAGCGCGCCACGGTTCAGTAAAGGGCGCAACAAAGCCGTTGCAGCCCTTGAATTTGAACTGTCATTGGAAAGTGACATGGAAAGCAACGTAGCGCGACCGCTGGCGGCCTAAGCGACCCTAGGCAGACGGCCAGGTTTGCGACAGTCGCCAATCGGCGCGATAGCGTCCGGCTCGTCGGCTTTTTCCATAATAGCTGCTTCATATTCGCTTTCGGCCAGCTGTATTAAATCCCGATCATCTTTGTTCCACGGATGAAAACCCGGAAGGAAAAACTGGAACCAAGGCCATAAAGTGCGGCGGAACGGTGCTGGGCTCACCAAAGCATAGCGCATAAAACCGAACCAAGCACGGGGACCAGACACACCATCTTGGCGCAGCAAGTCAAAAATACCCTTGGTACGGTTTTTTGCGAACCCGAGTGAAATGCGGACCATAAACAAGGACTGGGTTGCCCATCGTTTCATGGGGCTCCAATCTTTGGTGGCGTGCAGCCAGGTGTCATAGGCGACGCCCTTATGCTCGATCTCTTCTGATGCGTGCCACAGCCACATTTTGCGCTGTTCTTCATCAGCATCCTGAAAATGAGTGGGATTCTCAATAAATTCCGCAGCCATAATCGCCGTTAAATGTTCGAGGCAGGTGGTCGCCACCAGCTGTCTGATAAGCGGCATGCTTCCAATATTGTCGATAACATCCGTCAGGGCCTGTTCCAGCCTAGACAGATCAAAATCTGCTTGCTCAATCTGTTTGTTGAAAAACAGGTGCTCTCTGCTGTGGACTGCTTCTTGTTGAACAAAACCGCGAATTTCGCGTGCCAGCTTCTCCGGCACTTTGTCGCGATATTGCTTCAGAACCTTCATGAAAAACGTTTCGCCTTTGGGGAAGGTTACCGACAATGCGTTGAAGAAAGCCGATGCATAAGGGTCACCACCAACCCACCGCCGCCGCTCTATTGCGGCGCTAGCGAAATGCCGGTTCCGTGATTGAATATTCAGATCAGCTGGCGTCGCACTACCCGCGATCGTCGTCGCTGCGTCCGCAGTATCTGCATGTGATGGAACGTCGCCCATTTCTATGTAAAGCCTCCCAGAAATCCAATAGCTGTGCGACCAGTGTTTTGGTTAAGCAATCTATAGATCAGGAGGGTTAACAAAATACCTACAGCGGTGAATAAAAACGCGGTTAACTCGCTGTTTACAAGGCGATTCAAATATAGATTGCAGTAAAACGCCGTTAACGGGGAACCGCTCTAAATTCTCATTTGCGCTGATAGCGAAAATACCAAACCTCATGCCCTTGTCGCCGGGCTTTCGCTTCATAGCGCGTTTCCGGCCAGCCGCCCGGACGGGTCAGCCATTTTTGCGGGCTATCACAGAGCCAGTTAAACTCGTTGCGCTGATTCATAATCATCATCGCCCATTCGAGATAAACCGGATGATCAGTGCCGAAACGAAATTCACCGCCGGGTTTGAGCTTGGCTGCGATCAGATCAACCGGGCCGTGGTTCATGAATCGCCGTTTTGCGTGCCTGGATTTGGGCCATGGATCAGGATGCAGCAAATAGACAAAGCTTAAGCTGCCATCCGGTATCCGCTCCAGCACATCCAGCGCATTGCCCATATGAAGCCGGATATTAGGCAGAACCCCTTCGCGGATATGCTGCAAGGCACCGACGACGCCGTTGAGATAAGGCTCACAGCCAATGAAGCCATGATCCGGGAGCATATCAGCCCGCGCGGCCATATGTTCGCCTGCACCAAAGCCAATCTCGAAATGCAGCGGCCGGTTGTCGCCAAATAATACCGGCGAGGACACCGACCCTTCTGTCGGGACGCTAATCTGCGGGAGCAGCTTCTCGACCAGTTCGACCTGGCCATCACGCAAGGCATGACCTTGCCGCCGCCCATAAAGCTGGCGGATGGTCGTCGGGTCGCTAAGTTCTGGCTTGTCGATCATTCCTCTTTACCGCTATTTGATTGCGCGCCATTCATGCTGAATAGACTCCATTTCTATCTTCTCGTCACACTCAAACCCGCGCTTATCAATAACAATATTCGAAATTTTTCTATTCGTCAGTCGTCAACCCGCCATCAATGGTGATGGTGGATCCTTCTTCAGGCCAGGTAGTCGAGCTGGATATCAAATTCCCTTGATTGATCACCGCGATCAGAGTTTCGGGAACCGGAAGCACGTTGACATCAGCATATATGTCATGCTGCCCCAGTTTCATATGAACCGGCGTATATCGTTTTCGATTGTCGCCAGATATCTCACCCGACACGGTGTTCTGGTAAACGGACAAAGCCCTGCCTGAATCTGCAAGTGGTAAGACGTAACTGTTTTTGCTTTCATCAGCGCGAAACACCGTCCATTTCTGGTACTCTCCAGGGTCTCGGCAATAGGTGACGGCTTTGACCGTCTGATCTCGGTCACTCTTGTCTTCTTCAGCCGCGCTAGTAATCACACCACCAATTAGAGCGTCAACCAGACTGGGGCGAAAGCTCTTTGCCTTTGACTTGAGCTTGAGTTTTTTGGCGCAGGGCTTCACGGCCAAGACTTTCGGAGCCTGCTCCAGATCGTCACCAGTTTCAACCGTCGATAAAATCTTCAGAATTTCATTTGCTAGCGATTGTGCATCATATTCAGCGGACGAGTAACGAACCTTGAGAAGCCAACCATTAATAGGTGCCATGGCAATCGCGGTGCTTTTGTACCCTGAACCCGAAAGGCTGTAGGAGACTAACATACCCGCTGTCGATGATTGTCCAGCTGGAGTAAAGACGGTGTCAGTCACCTTTTCTGTAACGAACTCGCCAAAACTGCCGTTCATCAGACTTTGTTTGGCGGTTTCAAACCACAATGGGACAGAATTGATTGCCGGACGGTAAATATAGAGTGTCAAGCCTCCCTGCTTGTTCGGGTCCTTATAGGACACAACGATGTCCAACTGGTTCTTGGTCAGATCCCGAATCGTTGAACGGTCAAATCTACCCAGTTTGGCGGGGAAACCAGTTCCAGTATGTTCGTGAACCCAGACCTGATCTGGTTCCGACGAAATATCTGTCGGCTGTGCAAGAGCTTCAGTATGGCCAAAAACAAGAAAAAAGATGGGCAGAAACAGTATTTTGTGCATTTGGTTAGCCTCCTGAAACGTTCCCCTTCAGAGCATAAGAATAACACTGCCCATTGGCAACGAATGCTTGCTCAAAAGTCAGTTGATTGCCGCTTTTAGCGCATCAACCAGATCGGTCTTTTCCCATGTGAAAAAATCACCGTCCGCTTTACGTCCAAAATGTCCGTAAGCAGCCGTCGGGCTGTATATAGGCTTGTTGAGACCAAGATGCGTGCGGATGCCTTTAGGGGTCAGTCGAACCAATTTCGGTAGGATTTCTTCCAGCTTCTCTTCGCTGACCGTTCCAGTGCCATGCAGGTCTACGTTGATCGACAATGGCTCTGCCACACCAATGGCGTAAGACAGCTGGATCGCGCAGCGTTTGGCAAGGCCAGCCGCAACAATATTCTTCGCCAGATAACGGGTAATATAAGCAGCCGACCGATCCACTTTTGTGGGGTCTTTACCAGAGAAAGCGCCGCCACCATGAGGACTTGCACCGCCATAGGTATCAACAATGATCTTCCGGCCGGTTAGGCCCGCATCACCATCGGGTCCGCCAATTTCAAAGCGTCCGGTTGGGTTTACGTGAATGACGGTATTGTCGGTGATAAAGCCGTCTGGCAGCACCGAATGGAAAACGCCCATCACATAGGCGCGCAATTCTTCATAAAGAGCAGGATTGTCGCTGTCCTTATAATAGCCCGGCGCATGCTGCGTTGAGACGACCAATGCAGTCGCTTCAACCGGCACTTCATTGACATAGCGCAGCGTCACTTGGCTCTTGCTATCAGGCTCCAGAAACGGTGCTTTACCGCTGTGGCGATCGGCTGCCATTTGCTTTAGTATCTGATGTGAATATTGCAGCGTTGCAGGCATTAAATCAGGCGTCTCATCACTGGCATAGCCAAACATGATACCCTGGTCACCGGCGCCTTCATCCTTATTGCCGCTTTCATCCACGCCTTGCGCGATATGCGCGGATTGGGGGTGAAGATGGTTTTCAAAGGTCAGGTTCTGCCAATGAAACCCGTCTTGCTCATAGCCAATTTTCTTGACCGTATCCCGCACAACGGTCTGAATTTCTTCCTGCGCACCGGGAGCCCAATTGCCATCGGTATCAATCATTCCGGTACCGCGTACCTCACCGGCCAAAATCACCCGATCCGTGGTGGTCATGGTTTCGCAGGCAACCCGCGCTTCGGGGTCTTTGGACAAAAACAGATCGACAATCGCATCGGAAATCTGGTCCGACACTTTATCGGGATGACCTTCGGATACAGATTCGGAAGTGAAGATAAATTCTGAACGCATGACTTTTCCTAGTATTTGGTCGCGTGAGGGCGCGCTATGTTAGATATAAAGAAAGGTTTATATGCGTTCCTTAGCGAGCACGAAGCCGGATGGCAATGGCACAGATGAGTAATAGGAGCGCCAATCCCAGCGGCAGCACATTGCCATAGCGCGCAAATATCGTGGGACTTTCGGCAGACGGGAGTTTTGTGTCAATCCGGCCCGCCTGTCCCATGGGAATGCTCTCGACCACTTTGCCTTTGCTAGTGATTACGGCGGATATCCCCGTCGGTGTCGAACGAATGACCGGAAGCCCTTCTTCAATCGCCCGCAATTGTGCTTGCGCAAGATGTTGCGGTGGCCCCCATGATCCGAACCAGGCATCATTGGACGGGTTGAAGATAAAGTCGGGGCGATTTTTTAAATCAACCACTTGGCCAGAGAAGATAATTTCATAACAGACTTGCAAACCCGCTTTCCCCAATGCGCCTAGGTCAAGGGATTGCGGTCCTGGACCCGGCCAAAAATCAAAGTCGCCTGGTGCCAAACGCGATAAGCCAATGGCGGAGAGAAGGGGCCGCATGGGCAGATATTCGCCATAGGGTACCAAATGGCTCTTGTCATAACGGCCCAATAAATTCTGATCCGCATCCATTGCAAACACGCTGTTACGCGCACCGATGGCGCGTCTGTCATCCGGCGCACCGGTTTCATCAAATTCCAGTTTCAGTGCGCCCAGCACCAACACATCTTCCGGTTTCATAAGACTGGCAAGTTGAGCGCGGATCATTTCCGGCGGGCGCCCATAATAATAGCGTCTTGGATAACCGGTTTCGAGATAGTCAGGAATGGCAGCTTCGGGCCAAAATAATATCCGGGGTGCATCATCTTTGCGGAGGGTTAACCCGGCCAATTTGGCAAGATTTTGTTCTTCATAACCGGCCTGCCACTTGTCCTGCTGACCGATATTAGGCTGCACTATAGTGATATTCGGCTGTTTGCCTGAGCTGGGAAGATCCTCTCCACTGCCGACCACAGCCAAGGCTAAGACACCCAAGGCGACAATGACTAGGTCAAAAGCCCTGCGAACAATGATCCGCCATTTAAGGGCAATCATCCCGCCAACCGCCGAACCGACAAGACCGGCAATGCCGATTACCAATCCAGACAGGCCATAGGTTCCGATGGACCGGGCACTTAGAGCGTGCATTTCATCGACCGCGATGACGCCAAGCGGATTCCAGATAAATCCGCTGAACACCCAGCTCCGCAGCCATTCGGTTATGATCCAGAAACCTGCGAACGCAAGAACAAAAACTATCGGCCGCCCCCTGCCCAAAGCCCAAGCACCAAGCGCCGTCAACGCGGGATAGACGGCCAGATAGAGAGACAATAAAACAACCGCGATATAGCCTAGCCATTCCGGCATCGCGGCCTGAAAGGTGAAAGCCTTGGCTATCCAATTGAGCCCGACAACAAAATGCCCCAGACCAAATAGCCAGCCCGACAGGAAAGCAGCTTTGCGGCTTTCCAGACTATCGACAATGGCCATCCATAAAGCCAGCGCCAGCAGACTGATCGGCCATAAGCCAAGCGGCGCAAAACCGGTGGCCGATAGACCACCCGCCAAAAGCGAAAGCCAGAAGGGATATTTGCGAAACAGGGTGCTGAGATTATTCACCAACGGCTTTTGCCGTTTTCGTGGGGCAGGTTCAAACATTAATTACCAACCAAAGGTCAATTTGTTCATATTAAAGGCTTAAACCCTGACAGTTTATACAGCTTATACACAGAATGGCCTGAAAAATTCTCTGCTCTCTCCCTTTCGATCAGCCGGGTCGATATCGACAAAGAAAGAAGCAGAGCCAGATTATCATCACATTGTAACTGTAGGAAAGCGTTATTTGACGATTGCCAATTGCCGGGAGTGATCAAGCACCGCTATAACTGGGATCATGAAAATAATATTGCTGTCCATACTCGCATTATCCCAACCGGCTGCCGGACCGTCAAATAGCGCACCGACCGCTTTAACAGCGACGCATCAGCGCGACCTGTCTTGCGTCGCGGCCTTTGCTATCGTGGCATCGGAACAGGAGCGCGGCATCGAAAGTGCGCTTGATTATCCGCTGCTTACCGAACGCGGACGGATCTATGCTGGTGAGATTGGTGAGCGCGTGATGGTCGAGACCGGACAGACACGCGAACAGGTCCGCGATGCCATATTGGCGGCGGTCGCCGATCAGCAGGCGAAGGTGAAAAACGTTGCGGAACCCGAACAGGTTGTTGCTGCCGAAATGGAAAAATGCCTGCCGCTGCTCGACACCGAAGTCGTGCCCAAGCCCAAACCAACGCTAAACCAATGTGCTGGGATGCTGCAGCTGGCCTATGAAACGGTCTATGCGCGGGAGAAATTATCCAAAACCGCGCAGGATCTGAAGACTTTGGCCTTTGTCCTCGACAATCGGGCGCGCGAAAAGATGCGTGGCGAAGGCAAAAGCGGCTCTGAAAGCGATATCATCCTTACCCAGACGCGCGAGGAAATGCGAGCCTTGGAACAGGATCCAAGCAAGCAAGCGGCCTTGGATATCGATCATTGTTTCGCGCTAGCGGCTCCGGAGAAAAAGGAGCAGAATTTTGAACATTGAACGGCGCCCTTTCCATCTCGCCTTTCCGGTCCATGACCTGCCAGCCGCAAGGCGATTTTATGGTGACCTGCTGGGATGTGCCGTGGGCAGGAGCAGCAGTCATTGGATTGATTTCAACCTGTATGGCAACCAAATTGTTACGCATCTCGATACCAATGCCAAGCCGCGTGCAATAACCAACGCGGTGGATGGCGAGGATGTTCCGGTGCCGCATTTTGGTGTGGTGCTGACCATCGCGCAATGGGAGGCGCTAGCAGAGCGGCTAAAGCAACACGGAACAGAATTTGTTATCGCGCCAACGGTTCGTTTTCGCGGAGAAGTGGGAGAGCAAGCGACGATGTTTTTCCTCGACCCCAGTGGCAACGCTTTGGAGTTCAAAGCCTTTGCCGACGATGATCAGCTATTCGCGACGGACTAGCTCCGAGCGGTGATCGGTTAGAGCCATTCGGCGAACAATTTTGTGCCGTCGCATTTTCTCAACAAAAGTTGTCCGGCGCAGACTGACCAGATGCGCCGCTTCCGCAACCACCCCTTCGGCCATCCGCAGCGCTGACAGTAGATATTTGCGCTCTTCTTGCATCAGATGTTTTTTCAGATCAAAACCGTCCCCCAATGTCCCGCGATCCGATGCGCTATCATCACTGGTCGTTCGGAAGGGCCGCACCTCTGCCCCGCCGGCATAGCTTGATGGCAATGCGTGCCGGTGATGGGTTGGGGCATTGGACGCCCGGCGGCGGAAGAGCGAGGATAGCTGACTGGCCGATATCATCACGCCGGGGAACAGCACTACCGCCCGCTCGACAATATTACGCAGCTCGCGCGCATTGCCCGGCCAGCCATAATTTTCCAGCGCGTCCATCGCTTCGGGTGAAAAATAGATTTCCTCTCCCCCGATCTGCTGGATGAAATGGCGAATCAGGGGTGCAATATCGTCGCGGCGATCCTTGAGCGCGGGGATATCTATCGGGAATACCGAGAGCCGATAGAAAAGATCTTCGCGAAAGCGTTTGTCGGCAATGGCTTCGTCGAGATTTTGATGCGTGGCCGAAATGATCCGCGTGTCAATGGCGATCGATTCCGTGCCGCCAATGCGCTCAATCTGTTTTTCCTCGAGCACCCGCAAAAGCTTGACCTGCATGTCAAAGGGCATGTCACCAATTTCATCGAGAAATAATGTGCCTTTGCTGGCATCTTCAAACTGCCCCTTGCGCTGGGCAATGGCGCCAGTGAAGCTGCCTTTTTCGTGACCGAAAAGCTCTGATTCCAGAAGATCCCGGGGGATCGCCCCGCAATTGACACCAACAAACTTTTCGGCAGATCGCGCCGAGCATCGGTGCAGCGCTTTGGCCACCACTTCCTTGCCGCAACCCGATGGCCCGGTGATCATGACAGGTATCGGCGTGGCAGCGGCATAGCGAATCAGGCTGCGCACTTCCTCGATCGCTGCGCTGTCTCCGATCAGATGGAGGGCGGGATCGTCAGGATGTAATGTCCGCGCATCGCCGATAGCATTGGGATGATGTTCCATGTCGCCGCTCCACATTAAGAAAATCTCTTGTGGGGGAGATTATGGAACGAAAAGCTAAAAATCTGCCGGAATCTGCGCCGTTTCGGATAGGAAGTGGACCAAATTTAGTCCTGATGGTCCTTTTTCCAGCGATCCAGCGCATGGTCCAGCTGGCGCTCCGCCATGTCGCGCGCGCTATGACGCGGCAGGTCAAGCGAATCGGATAGCCGCTCGCCGATCAGGGCATCACCCAATGCCATCAGCACCAGCGCCAGCGTATCTTCATGCATTTCTCGATCTTCGTGGCCGCCTTCGCCCACTTCATCGACCAAGGCATGAATCGCATCGACAATCGGATCGAGCGCATCTTCATTTCCCGTCAGCAACATCCATGAAGACAAAGCGCCCGCACCCTGCTTGTCAAAAGCGTCAAAGGTCAGGTCTACAATATCACGCACCGTGCCTTCACCAGTACGAGAGTCTAACACCGCCTGCGCGATCGACCCGCACACCTGATCAGTGAGATATTGCGCCAGCGATTTTTGCAGTCCCGATGCGGAACCGAAATGGTGCAACAAATTGGCATGGGTGCGGCCGATCCGCGAAGCGACCGCTTTCAGCGTTACCGCCTGCGGCCCGGCTTCGATCAACAAATCACGGGCAGCGGCCATGGCCATGCCACGGCTTTCTTCTGGGGAGAGGCGTCGTTTAGCTATTGACATCTATGTAAGTAACCCTAATATCCAATAAGCAATTTAAACAATATTTTGTATAAAAGCGAGCTCTTATGAACATGCATAGCATCTTGCAAGCCGGGTCGGAAACGATTGATACGCCGACGCCCAAAGATCATCAGATCACCCCGCGTGATCGCCGCTTTGGCCGCGATGATGATCATAAACCCGGCCGCTGGTGGTTGAATGACGACCCGGTTGCGACGGCCTTTTATAACGCGCTATCCCTTACTTTTCCGCGCGGCGAGGCGTTTTTCATTGAAAGCGTCAAAGCCTTTCGCGATGTCACGCCAGAAAAACTGCAAAAAGAAATCCGCGCATTCGTGAAACAGGAAATCATCCATACCCGCGAACATGTGGCGCTCAACCGCCGTGTCGAAGAAGCAGGCTATGATACCAGCGCGATTGAAAAACGCGTGATCGAGTCGCTCGAAATGACAAAAGGCCGTCCGGCCATTGCCAATCTCGGCGCGACGATGATCCTCGAACATTTTACCGCCATCATGGCGCAGCAATTTATTGCCAATCCGCATCATTTTGCCAATGCCGACAAGGAAACCGCCGACCTGTGGCGCTGGCACGCGCTCGAAGAAATCGAGCATAAGGGTGTCGCCTATGACACCTGGCTCTATGCGACCAAAGACTGGACCCGCTGGCAGCGCTGGAAAGTCAAATCGCTGCTGATGCTGGTCATCACCCGGAATTTCTGGACCAACCGTTATACCGATACGCTCGACCTGCTCGCGCAAGATGGCTTTACCGGATGGCGCACTAAGAGGAAGCTGCTCGGCTTTCTGTTGTTCACGCCCGGCGTAGCGCGTAAGATTATCTTGCCATGGATTAAATTCTTCCTGCCCGGCTTTCATCCGTGGAACGAAGATGACCGGCATCTGATTGATCTAGCGGAAAGTGAATTTGCCGCTGCGCGGCCGGATGGCGCGCAGGCCGTCTAAGGCCCGACCCGCACAAACTCGCTATGCCTTAAGGTCTGACGCGCTCGAATGCGGTTTTTGCAGCAGCAGAATTTCCTGATGAATGGCAGCGACCATCCACTTTGATTCAGCTTCTAGACGCCACTATCTGCTATGAAAAAATTGCTTTTGGTTGTCCGCGAGTTATCGGGTTCTCCATTGTGAGCATGAACAAACACTGTCTTTCCAACCACCAAATCTTCAACATCATCATTCCTTTCGAAATGTCCGGTATATTTATTTGCATCTACCGGTGAAGTATATCGATATGCGATTTGAGCTCTTTTTCGAATATCCCGTTTTTCGAATTTGTGTTTTGCGGCGGCTGCGGGTGCTTTTGAGCAGTCCATATAGGCAAGCTTTTGCGTCGCTTCATCGACCAATTTATTTTTATAGTTTTCTTTTATGAAACAATCCGTTTCAACCGAGGTGATTCTTGCTTCGACCAGTGTGTAGTTCATGCGTATATCGGCGGCTTGGTAAAACATGATGCAAGCAGCTATAGCAATGACGCCTCCTACTATTAATCCGACAAGTTTGAACGGTAGAAACATCACAGAGCGCTTTCCGACGGGAAAAAATATCAACGCCAATCCTATGTCCAAGACGTTAGATTTTGGTAAATTGGTTAGAATCTGACAAACACAGCAATGGCCGAAGAAACTAGCACGACTCAAAAGGACATCATGACCGAAACGCCTTCCATCTGGAGCTGGACCAACCCCACAGACCCCGACAGCCTGTTTGCGAAACTCGTCACCGCATCGGATGAGGAGTTCAAAGCCATTGCCTTGGGAACCCTCGCCAATGACCCTGAATTCTCAGACCCGCTTTATGGCGGCATTCAGGAAGTCGCGCTCTGTTCGTCCCATATGTTCTTCGATGATCCCTATGCCTCGATGGAATATGAAGATATCGATGCGCAGCGTGCGGAGCGACTGAAAATCTATCGCAAGGCGATTAGCCAAGCGATCGGCGATGACGGCGCGCGTTTTGAAGATTTTGTTGGTGCAGATCCCGCTTTGCTGGACGACGAAAAGGCCTTTGCGATTTATGAGATAGAGGACTGGTACGGCTATTGCTGGGTTTGGCCTAGCGCAGACACACTCTTTTTCCTCGCCGATCGTCAGGAAGATAAAGAACTACCCATCGATATCAGCTTTGGCCGCGCACCAGCAGATTTTTTTGCAAAATTACAAGCCGAAGTGAAAACCATAGTTCAAGGCAAATAAAGTCGCGACTATAGTGACCCTTGCCGGGACCAAGACCGCTATTCCTCGAGCTGTTCATTCCCCATGCCCGCCTTCAAAGCAACCGCCTGCCCAACCTGATCACAGCGCGCGGCGATATCCTGCTCTGCTGTAAAAATACAAACCGTCCGGACATGGCCCGTGGGTGCAAAGCGCATGATTTGGCGCAGCATCATGGACCGCCCATCTTCGTCTGTGCCGTTGCCGGCGATCACCACATCGCCATCTTCTTCCACATCGGTGGCGTCGGCACGAAAGTCTTTGAAGCCCAAGTCCTGCAAAGCGGTCAATGCCAATTGCGTGCGCTGTTCCTCTGTCAACGTCCTGAGCGCGGGATTGGAGCCCAGGCTGGACGCCACAATGACGAGCGGTTGCGAGGCATCGGCCACCACGTCCTTGGGGCCATCGGTCATCATCAAACCGCTGCCCGCCAAGGTGCGCACAGCCCGAAAATCAGCGCGCTGCGCAACGGTGAAAGGCAGTCGTGATATTTCATCTTCCAAAGTCCCCCGCGGCTGGAAACGCACCGATTGCAGCGCTGCGAGAACCTCTTCATCCGGATAGGCTTCACTGGTCGAGGGAACCTGCACCGTAACCATCGCGGTGCTATCGGTGTTGCGCGCTATCATCACCCATTTGCGATAAGTAACGCCCTGCTGCGTCTGCACACCGGCCGCGAGCAGCGCCTCGACGTCACCTGCAAGCGTCAGCTTTTGCACTGGCCCTTCCATCGTCATCCGCGCGGCAAGTTTTTCGGGCGTAAATTGTGGTGCTATTTCCGCATAAGCTTCGAGCGGAAATTCAGCGATCAATATTGAAGCCCCCTCCTCGCTATCCCGAAACCCGGAAAAACTCTCGGCGACCGTCATTCCGCCCGGAGGTTCCAGACCAACCGGGCCATCTGCGGGAAAAATTGGCGCGCTGGCCAGTGCCGGAAAGGATAGGAACAGGCCGAGGAATAGATACAGCCCCGCCACGATTGGTTTTGGATAAATATGCATCTGCTCTTCGTTTTCCTCTTTCCCCGGATGATCGAGCACTATCATGGAGCTACCCGATGAGCGCTAGATTAATCCGGTGGGAAAACTGGGTTTTCAGATGGTTGCTGCAAACGACAAGCCAGCCCTTTCACAGCTACTCTGACCAAAGGGCAGTAGATTGCCCGTCACCCCGGCTGGCCGAAACTGTTAACCCTGCGTGGCCTTAATAGGTGACTTCAAAATATTCTCGACTTAACCTGACTACTATCTATTCAATATTATATGAATCGAATTGAAGCAGGGGCAGAATATTGAGGCGCTATATTTCATGCGTCAGTGTTTTTATAGCGCTGATATTTACAGAAGCACTTTCACCGGCGCGTGCACAGACGCCGCTGGAACATTTTGCGGCTCTACCCTTGATGAGCAACCCCAAATTATCCCCGTCGGGTGACAAATATGCGGCGCTGATTTCCCTTCAAGGCAAGCAGATATTCGTCATTTCTCCCGTCACAGAAGCGGGCGGGAAACGGGTTGTCCTGGATATGGGTGACACGGATATGCGCGGATGGCGCTGGGTGAACGAAGATTGGTTGGTTGCCAGCGTTGCCGATGTGAAGAAAATAAGAGGGAGTGACTGGTTGATAACCCGCACGGCCAAGATCAAGGCGGACGGATCGTCTACCGACTTGCTGGTCAATCGCGACGCGGCGCAAAATGCCTCCGATATTCTGTGGGTTGCCAATGATGGTTCACCGGAAATTTTGCTCGCTTATCAAACCTCCATATATTCCAACTATCCCGGTTTCTGGCCGCAAGTCGATCATATCAATCTGGAAACCGGTAAAAAGAAGACGATCGCCAAGTCCCTGCAAAACGTGAACAGCTGGTATGCGGACCCGCTCGGCAATGTCCGCTTGGGCATTGCGCGCAACCATCAAAACCTCTCATCGAAGCTTTATTATCGGAAACGCAATGGTCAGCTTTTCAAGACGGTTGACCGGGCCAAACGCAAGAATGACGAGAGCCTGACGATACCAAGCATATTTCTGGCCGAGCCGGGAAAGGCGATGGTTTTTGATGATCAAGACGGGACCGATTCGCTATATCTTTATGATCTCGACAGTCTGACCCTGGGCGAAAAAGTGCACGAAGTTAAAGGCTATGATATTGATGGAGTGATACGCAATAGCGAAGGCAATGCCCTGATCGGTTATGGCTATACCGATACACGCTACCGGATCAAATGGACTGATGCGCGGTTGCAGGAGATACAAGATGCCCTCGACAAGTCTGTGCCCGGCCAGGCCGCGACTATTGTTTCGATGAACCGCGATCAAACCCGTTTCGTCGTCTCTGTTGGCAGTGCATCACGGCCGGGTCTATATTATATATTTGATACCAACTGGGGCAGAATGCTGAAGCTGGGGACAGTGAACGAGCAGCTTAAGAATCGCAGCTATGCGCCGGTAAAGTCTATCCGCTACACGGCTCGTGACGGGCTTTCCATCGAAGCCGTTCTGACTTTGCCCAAGGGACGGCCCGCCGAAAAACTGCCGCTGATCATGATGCCCCATGGCGGCCCCTTTGCTCGCGATTCCGAAAGTTGGGACTGGCAGGCACAGTTTCTTGCCGATCGCGGCTATGCGGTGTTGCAGCCCAATTATCGCGGTTCATCGGGCTATGGCGTTGCCTTTGCCTTGAAAGGCGAAGGGCAATGGGGTCTCGCAATGCAAGATGATCTCGACGACGGGGTGAAATGGGCGATTGAACAAGGCATTGCCGACCCCGAGCGCGTCTGCATGGTGGGTGGCTCTTATGGCGGCTATGCGGCTATGCGCGCATCCCACCGCAATCCTGATATCTATAAATGCGCAATATCCTATGCGGGTGTGTCCGACCTTCCCGCCATGCTCCGTTATGACCGCCGCTATCTCGGCAGCAAATGGGGCCGGACCTGGGTCAAGGAACAGGCACCGGATCTGAGAGGAGTATCACCGATCAACTATGCCGACGAGGTGAACGTCCCCATGCTCATCATGCACGGCAAGCGCGACCGCCGAGTGAAAGTGAACCAGAGCAGAAAATTTGCCAAGGCTCTCGAAAAAGCCGGCAAGGACGTCCGCTATATCGAACAACCAGAAGGTGATCACCACTTCTCGCTGGAAGCTGACCGGGTGCAGTTTCTGCAGGAAATGGAAGCGTTTCTCGCCAAGCATATTCCGGCGGGATGATAGCGGAACCGGATTAAGCCTAGTGGGCAGCCTTGTTCATATCCACCTTCTCCACCCATTCAGGGAAGAAGCTGGGTTCACGCGTGGACCAGCCGGGTGCGGTGGCAGCCGCTTCGCTAATCGATTGCAGCAGGCCCTTGCGGGTCTTTGGGTGCAGATGCGGCAAGGAAGCGGCAGCACAAAAACTGCCGGGCAGCCATGGCCGGGCATCGGGGCCGAGCAAGCGTTCATAGAGAAAACGGTAAGCGGGGAAGCTGCTAATGCGCCCCTGCCCCAGATCATAAGCCGATAGCGAGATCAAGGCGGGCATGAATTTTTCGATGCTATCCATCCCACAATCCTGCGGAATAGATTTACGGATGTCTGCCAGCCGTCTGTAGAGTTTCATCTGCACTTGGATGCCAGCTTCTTCAACCGCATCACGCGACCAGGTTTGGATTGCATCGGACCGATCCAGCCCGACGTCGAGCGAGCGACGGATATAGCGCTGAGTCGCTGAACCAAAGCCCGCAAATTCTTTCATTTCCGACAGCGTCATTGCGCCTGGTACCGGTTGCATCGCTTTGGTCATGGTAACTCCTACTCTGGAACATTTTCTTGTCCCCACGAGAGTCACTTGACCAAAACATGGTTAGGATTTGATTAAATATACCCAAAATTGCTGGATCTTTATTGCCAAGAGGTTCAAAAATTTTGGAAATTACCTGGCCACGACCGAAAGTTTCGACCAACCGCAAGCATGTTTCGACCGGACACGATTCCGATAGAGACAATTGATACCATTATATTCTAAGCTGCATGCCAATGAGAAATTAGGCGCTGAATGAGAAAATTTGACATCGGAAATCACAAACCGTCCGTAGGACAGCAGGTCGCCATCCTGTCGATCCTTGGCTTTTGGTTGTTTTACGTCATCATCATCACTTTGCGGGCGGCGGTTAGCGACTGGCCAGCCCAGGAAGAACTGGCTCTGCGCCGCGTGGTGGTGACCCTGTTCGGGATCGCCATAACCTATCTATTATATCGCTTGTTGCGGCTATTTGAGGAAAAGGCACTGTCGACGCGGATCATCACCGCTTTTGCAGGCGCGATCCCTTGCGCTGTCGCTATTGCGATCTTCAACTATTACATGTTCAATGTTTATGATCCGCAAAGCCTGTTTGACGAAGCACATATGGAAAAAATGCGCGAGTATATGGAGACTGAAAACTATGCTCTAAAGGCCATTGTCGAGGACAGTGTGTCACGCTTTTTCTTCATGATCAGCTGGGCCTCGCTCTACTTAACACTCAGCTATGCTAGCGAGGTTCGCACGGTGGAACGCAAGGCCGCCCGCTTTGCTCAGGCGGCGCAAGATGCCGAACTGCGCAGCTTGCGCTATCAGGTCAATCCGCACTTCCTGTTCAATACGCTCAATAGTCTCAGTACCTTGGTGATGCGCAGCCAGCCGGCCGAAGCCGAGAAGATGATCCTCAACCTCTCGAAATTCTATCGTACCAGCTTGTCCGGAGACCCGCTCGAAGATGTCGCGCTGTCGGAAGAAGTGCATCTGCAAAAGCTCTATCTGGACATCGAAGCGGTGCGCTTTCCCAAGCGGCTGAAAACCGAGACAGATGTACCAGCAGAATTGGATGATGTTTTGGTGCCCGGCCTGATCCTGCAACCGCTGGTGGAAAATGCGATCAAACATGGCGTGGCCCATAGCAAGCGCCCTGTGACGATCCGCATCAGTGCGACGACCGAACGCGATTTCCTGATAATCACGGTCAGCGATGATGGCGAAGCACAGCCGAAGAATAAATCCAACGGCATGAATAACGGCATTGGCTTGGCCAATGTCCGCGACCGGCTAGAGACTAGATTTGGTTCTCAGGCCAAGTTAAAGACATTCCATCCTGAAACCGGCGGATTTGTTGCGGAACTGACCATGCCTCTCTTAGCGGATATCTGATTATGGCAGACGATACGGCCTCACCGCCATCACAGCTGAATACGATGATTGTCGATGATGAACCGCTCGCAATCGAACGATTGCAGCTGCTATGCGCCCGGCAGGAACATATTAATCTGGTCGGCACAGCGAGTGACGGAGAAGCCGCCATTCGGCTTGCCCATCAGTTGGAGCCGGACCTCTTGCTGCTCGACATTGCGATGCCGGGCATGGACGGACTGGAAGTGGCCAAGAAACTCTCCGAACTGGAAACGCCGCCCGCCATTATCTTTGTCACCGCTTTTGACAAATTTGCTGTCGAAGCTTTTGGTGTCGCTGCGATCGACTATTTGCTCAAACCGGTTGAGGCGGAACGACTTTCCATAGCCATTACCCGCGTGCTGGAACGCCAGACCGATCAGGTCCCGGTACCGGCCGAGGATTCCCCCTGGGCAGAAGAATTCTGGGTCCCTTATAAATCGGAGCTGCGCCGCATTGCAGCCTCTGAGATCAACCGGATCGAAGCCGAACGCGACTATATGCGATTGCATGTCGGCAGCGAACAGGGTGGATCCAGCTATTTGCTGCACCAGACGATTACCGGACTGGAGGGGCGGCTTAATCCGGAACATTTTATCCGCCTGCACCGGTCCCATCTGGTCCGCCGCGACTGGATTGGCGGCTTGCGCCACGATGGCGGCGGCATATGGATGGCCTGCCTGAAATGCGGCACGGAAATCCGCATCGGCCGCACCCATTTGGCGGAAGCGAAGAAGCTCGCCGGACGGTAGGAGTTACATCCAAAACTCCTTTTCGTCCTGAGCCCTTCTCCCATAATTCCCCCAACCCGTTCGGGCTGAGCTTGTCGAAACGATTCCCTTACCGATCAGCGATACTCTTGGACGGCCTTCGACAGGCTAAGGACGAACGGTGGTGCTGGACCGAATGACTACAGACAAAAATAAACCCCGGTGTAAGGGCACCGGGGTCATCAGGAGGTTTGGCCAAGTAGGCGGCCGCTTAATTGGGATTCGCGGCTCTTGGATTGATTTAGTTACCGCCGATAACCACAGTGCTTGTGCCGAGCGTACCCGCTTCGGCTCTAGCGATCAGCGATACCTTGGCGCGCTTGGCGGAGAATTTTGCTTCTTTAACGCAACCACTATGGTCGGCGATGTCGCGAAGGCTTTTCGAATTATAGGAACCACAAACCTGGCGCACGGCACCCTTGATCCGGCCATCCAGCGTTTGCTGGCCATCGGCGCTGGTCAGGTCCAGGTCGGCATAGCTAACTTCGACTGACTTGGTAGTCCGGCCCTGGGCGCTTGCGCTGGCCGAGAAACCAGTGACGGTTACGGCGATTGCGGCGGCGGCACAAAGGCCTTTGCTCAAAATTGAATTTCTCATATGTTCACTCCTCAACAGTATTTTGGGGCAGTCCGGAAGTTTGGGGGACCGGTTTTGCCCAGATAATCCCTGCTCAAAGAAGGGATGGGGTTTATGACGGCGGGAGCAGTTTGTTTCGACCAGCTCGGGGAAGAGCTTTAAGACTTATGCTGCTGCTCCCGCCTCGCATATTTAGATACGGGAAGGTCGGTCGGTGAGCATCCGATGTTCGATAAACAGCCATTTTGGTCGGTGAACAGCAAAAAGCTTCGACCAACGACCATGGGACGTCGATCAAAGTAAAACTATGTAACTATTGTTACTATTCAGTTAGTTACAGATGACACCGAATCACGGTGTATTATGAGGTTAAATCAGCCCAGAAAGGGGACTCGAGGGGTCTGCATACATCCGCCGTCCCATCCGGCCGGACAAATAAGCTTCCCGACCAGCTTCCACCGCAAGCTTCATAGCGCGAGCCATGCGCACTGGCTGCTTAGCCTCGGCAATCGCCGTATTCATCAATACGCCATCACAACCCAGCTCCATCGCCACCGCGGCATCGCTGGCCGTACCCACACCGGCGTCGACCAGTACTGGAACGCTGGCCCCTTCGACAATCAAACGGATAGTGACACGGTTTTGAATGCCGAGCCCCGAACCAATCGGCGCGCCCAAGGGCATGATCGCAACCGCGCCTGCATCCTCGAGCTGTTTCGCGGCTATCGGATCATCGACGCAATAGACCATCGGCTTGAAGCCTTCTTTGGCGAGCACTTCGGTTGCCTCCAAAGTTTCCCGCATATTGGGATAGAGCGTCTTCGCTTCGCCCAGCACTTCGAGCTTCACCAGATCCCAACCGCCCGCTTCGCGCGCCAGCCGCAAAGTCCGGATAGCATCATCAGCATTAAAGCAGCCCGCCGTATTAGGCAAATAGGTGACTTTCTTGGGATCGATAAAGTCCGTCAACATCGGCTGATTGCGATCCATGACATTTACGCGCCGCACCGCCACGGTTACAATCTCTGCTCCCGCCGCTGCAACGGCTGCCGCATTTTCTTCAAAATCCTTATATTTGCCGGTACCGACAATCAGGCGTGATTTGAAATTTTGACCCGCCACGCTCCAGCCGTCATCAGCGGCGACACCGCTTGCATGATCACCGCCACCAACGAAATGCACGATTTCCAGCTGGTCGCCCTCTTCCACCATGACATCTGCCAAGGTCGAGCGGGTCACGATTTCTCGGTTGCGTTCCACCGCAACCTTCTCGGGCTCCAGATCAAGCGTGCGGACCAGATCGGCCACGGTCATCCCGCTCGCTATATTTTTGCTATCACCATTTAGCTGAATTGAAATTTCCGGCATTACCAACGTTTCCATCTGTTTGATCTCGCTTTTCGGAATCGAGCCCTATAAAGAGGCCATATAAACAGCTAAGCAGTGCCGCAACCAAAAGCACAATATGGGGGACATTATATTGCCAGAAGGAACAAGCTCAAAAAAGACAGTCTTTGTCCTGAACGGCCCCAACCTTAATTTGCTGGGGATGCGGGAACCGGATATTTATGGTTCCGATACGCTGGATGATATTGCCGGACGCTTGGAAGATCAGGCGCATGAACTGAACCTTGAGGTTGATATCCGCCAGAGCAATCATGAAGGTCATCTGGTCGATTGGCTGCACGAAGCCGCTGCAGAGGAAGCGCAAGCTGTGATCCTGAATGCCGGCGCGCTTACCCACACGTCCATCGCGCTACACGACGCGATCAAGGCGATAGACGTTCCGGTGATCGAGGTGCATATCTCCAATCCAGCCGCACGCGAAATATTTCGCCACAAGAGTTTGATCGCACCGGTTGCAAAAGGAACCATTTGCGGCTTTGGTGCTCTGGGTTATCAAATGGCGCTCGACGCCACCCAAAAGTTATAGTGCAAAATTTTAGGCAAATTTTAATTTCAGCATAGGAATCGGTTATGGCCGCAAAAAAAGAAACTGATGGCAGCATGAATGTCGATATTGATATCGTTCGCGAACTTGCCGGAATATTGGATGATGCGGGTCTCAGCGAGATTGAAGTCGAAGATGGCGACCGCAAGATCCGCGTATCTCGTGGCGGCGGTGGCGCAGTGGCCGCCCCGGTTCACGCTGTAGCTGCGCCAGCACCCTTACCAGCCGCGGCAAGCGCTCCCGTTATAGAAGCAGCGCCGGCTGATGATCATGCTGCCGCACAGAAATCTCCGATGGTTGGCACCGCTTATCTGGCAGCGGATCCTGAGGCCGCTAATTTTGTCAGCGTGGGCGACAAAGTCGCCGTGGGTGATACAGTTTTGATCATCGAAGCAATGAAGGTGATGAACCCGATAACCGCTGAAAGCGCAGGCACGGTCAAAGCGATATTGGTCGAAAACGGCCAGCCGGTTGAATTTGCTCAGCCACTTGTCGTGATTGCGTAGATGAGGCCCGGCGCATGACCATCAACAAAATCCTGATCGCCAATCGCGGCGAAATCGCGCTCCGCATCTTGCGCGCCGCAAGGGAGCTGGGCATCGATACGGTTGCCGTACACAGCACTGCCGATGAAGACGCGATGCACGTTCGGCTCGCGCATGAAGCCATTTGTATCGGCCCGCCCTCAGCCACCGACAGCTATCTCAGCATTCCTGCAATTATTTCTGCAGCGGAAATCAGCGGCGCAGATGCGATCCACCCTGGCTATGGCTTCCTGTCCGAAAATGCGCATTTTGCCGAAGTCGTTGAAGCGCACGGCATTAAATGGATTGGCCCCAAGCCCGAACATATCAAGGTCATGGGCGACAAGGTTGCGGCCAAAAAGACCGCTGGCGAACTTGGCATTCCTTTGGTCCCGGGCTCTGACGGAGCCGTAAGCGAGATCGAAGAAGCCAAGCAGGTTGCGGCCGACGTCGGCTATCCGGTGATCATCAAGGCAGCCTCAGGCGGCGGCGGACGCGGCATGAAGGTCGTCAACAGTGAGACCGAGCTGGAAACCCAGATGAAGCAGGCTGGTACCGAAGCCAAAGCGGCTTTCGGCGATGCGACTGTCTATATCGAAAAATATCTCGGCGATCCGCGTCATATTGAATTTCAGGTCTTTGGCGATGGGCGTGGTAATGCGATCCATTTAGGCGAGCGCGATTGTTCTTTGCAGCGCCGTCACCAGAAAGTGCTTGAAGAAGCACCCTCACCCGTGATCAGCGCCGAACAGCGCGAACGCATGGGCAAGGTCTGTGTCGATGCGATGAAGGGCATGAGCTATCGCGGCGCAGGCACGATCGAATTTCTCTACGAAAATGACGAGTTTTATTTCATCGAAATGAATACGCGTTTGCAGGTCGAGCATCCGGTGACCGAAATGATCACTGGTTTTGACTTGGTCCGTGAACAAATCCGCATTGCCGATGGCCGCGATCTTTCTGTCACGCAGGAAGAGCTGGAATTTAAAGGCCATGCGATTGAATGCCGGATCAATGCAGAAAATCCCAAAACCTTCGCGCCATCACCGGGCAAGGTGGTGAGCTATCATGCTCCCGGGGGCATGCATGTCCGCGTCGATAGCGGGCTTTACGCCGGATATTCGATCCCGCCTTATTATGACAGCATGATTGCCAAGCTGATTGTTTATGGACGGACTCGCGACGGATGCATGATGCGGCTGGCCCGCGCACTGGATGAATTTGTCATTGAAGGCGTGGAAACGACCATCCCGCTGCACCAGAAGCTGGTTTATGATGAAGGTTTTCAGTCCGGCGAATATACCATTAAATGGCTCGAAGAGTGGCTCGAAAAGGACGAAAATGCGTAGTTTTACGTAGCAATCGCCTGATTTTTTGTTCATATAAATCGATTCTTTCCTGAACATTACAGCTCAATTCAGGAGACTGACAGGGTTAACAAGCTATGACTTGTTCCATAGATGCGGCAAACAGAGTCGCATAGTTATGGAGTAGACCTATGCGACTATTTTTTATCACCGGCCTGATGGCGGCCACCATGTTGACGCCCGCGACGGCGTCGGCCGCAGACATAGCCCCAAATTTGAACAAGACCGGCACCGCGATCACCGCGGACCTGACCGGCAAGGTTGCCCTGCAACGCGATGGTCGCGGCGAACGCCGTGCCAATCGCGGCAATCGCGGTTCTGGCAATCGTGATGCGCGGCGGGGTAATCGCAGCAACGACAATCGTGACGCCCGACGGGCTACGCGATCCGAAAACCGCAACAATCGCGGGCGCGCCAATGTGCTAACCGAAGGCGACCGCGCCGAGCAGCGGCAACAGCGTCGCGCCAATCGCCAGCAAAATGGCAATGCGAACCGCAACGTTGCGCGCAGCCGTGCTGATGTGGGTCGTTCCAACCGGCAAGCCCGCCGCGATGTGGCCCAGCGCGGCGAGCGCCGTTCAGACCGCCGTGCGAACGCCCGCGGTGATCGCAACAGAGACGGCCGTGTAGACCGCCGTTTTGATCGCAACCGGGACGGCCGGATTGATCGTCGGTTCGACCGCAACAATAATGGTCGCGTCGACCGCAGGGTAGATCGCAACCGCGATGGTAAGATCGACCGTCGTTATAGGGAAAATCGCCGTGCCAATGCCCGCGGTGACCGTAATCGGGACGGCCGGGTAGACCGTCGCTGGGATCGCAATCGCGACGGACGTATTGATCGCCGGTTTGACCGCAACAATAATGGACGTGTGGACCGGCGGGTAGACCGCAACCGTGATGGCCGCATTGACCGTCGCTATCGTGATGGGCGCAAGTACAGCTATCGCGACGGTCGCCGCGGCTATAAAAAATGGAATCGCAGCTGGCGCAACGACCGGCGCTATAACTGGCGCAACTATCGCAAAGCCAACCGCCACTATTATCGCCCGGGCCGCTATTATTCGCCCTATCGGAACCATAGCTACCGCCGCTGGAATATCGGTATCTATCTCGGATCGTCTTTCTACGGATCGCGCTACTGGATAAACGACCCATGGCGCTATCGCTTGCCACCCGCTTATGGGGGCTACCGGTGGATCCGTTATTATGACGACGTTCTGTTGATCGACACATATGATGGCCGCGTGGTCGATGTGATCTACGACTTTTTCTATTAAGTCAGATCAAACGGAAACCAATTTCCTTAGGTGAGGCCCGTAATCAGCAATGATTGCGGGCCTTGATCTATATTATCTCTTGAAACCATCTGCCGCCCGTCGCACACAGGTCAAAAGACCTAACGGGAAAGAGTGAGATATGATCCGGCATCTGATTGCAATTGCAGCTTTGGGCTTCGCAACCCCGATTTCGGCGGCGGATGAAAAGCCGATGGCCCCCGTCACCATCATTACAGTCGGCAATCTTATCGCTGATCCCGCCAAAGGGGCTTCCGGTCCGGCAACGATCACGGTCAGCGGCGGGAGAATTATCGATATAAATCAAGGGTCTGTAGTACCTTCTGCTCCTGAAGATCATGTCACGATTGTGGATATGTCTGACAAGACCGTCATGCCCGGTCTCATCGACCTGCACGTGCATCTCACCGGCGATCCCGGCGGAGACTTTTGGAAACAGGCCACTGAACCAACCGAATGGGGTGTCGTCGTCGGTGCGAAGAACGCATTGCTAACCGCTAAAGCCGGCTTCACTACCGTACGCGAAGCGGGCTCTTCGCAATATTCGGCCTTTTCGCTGCGCAAAGGCACTGCGGAGGGCTTGATCCCCGGGCCGCGCATCATTGCCGCCGGCCCGGCGCTCGCTATTGTCGGCGGCCATGGTGATACGACCGGCTTCAAGGAAGATATTAACGATGCGCTGGCCAGCGGCTATAGCTGCACCGGTGCTACTGAATGTGCCGAGAAGGTACGCAAAGCGTCACGCGCAGGCTCTGACATTATCAAGATTACCGCCACGGGTGGCGTGCTCTCCCAACAAGGCCGCGGTCTCGAAGCGCATTTTACCGATGCAGAAATGACGTCCATTGCCGATACCGCCCATTCGCTCGGCCTGAAAGTCATGGCCCATGCGCACGGAGCGCGCGGAATCGAAGCGGCAGCACGCGCGGGTATCGACACGATTGACCATGGCACTTTTGCCGATGAGGCCGCGCTCAAAGCAATGAAGGCCAGTGGCTCTGCGCTGGTTCCGACCCTCATGGCGTTTCAAGGGGTGAGTGAAGGCCTCGGCAAAGGCATCTACACCCCGGTGGTGGAAAACAAGATCCGCGAAACATTGGGTAGCGTTGGCAAAGCCGTCACCATGGCCAAAAAAATGGGCGTACCCGTCGCCTTTGGCACCGATGCCGGTGTGTTCGGTCATGGCCGCAATGCAGAAGAATTTGCACTGATGGTCAGCCATGGCCTGACGGCGCGCGAAGCGGTGGCCAGTGCCACCACCCTCGCCGCTGAAGTCCTCGGCATGGAAGGCCAGATTGGCCGCATTGCCAATGGCTATTCTGCTGATCTCATTGCCTTTGATGGTAATCCGCTCGAAGATGTCACGGTACTGGAGAATATCGACTGGGTGATGATCCGCGGCCGCGTGATTGACTGAGGTGCGCCATGACGACAGCCACCAAAACCAAAGCGACAAAATATAATAGCCCCAAACGGATGGTCGAGCTGAGCCGGCGGGTCACCGATACGCTCAATGCTCATCCCCAGGTGCAATGGCTAGAAAGCCCGCATGCGCAGCTATTTGTGCACCAGAATTTCCTGTCCGATGCCGATTGCACCTTGCTGATCAATATGATCGATGCCGATTCAACGCCATCAAGTGTGTACGAGACAAAAAAATCTACAGATTTTCGGACCAGCTACAGCTGCAATGTCAAGATAGATGATCCGGATATTCAGCGGATCGAAAAATCCATCTCTGACCTGATGGGACTGGAAAACGACCATAGCGAAGTCCTGCAGGGACAGCGCTATGAAGTCGGTCAGGAATTCAAGGATCACCATGATTTCTTTCACGAGTCCGAACAATATTGGAAGAATGAGGAAACCAATGGCGGGCAGCGCAGTTGGACCGCCATGGCCTATCTCAATGAACCGGAAGAAGGTGGAGCAACCGCGTTCCCGCAACTCGAATATCAGGTCGAACCGCGCAAAGGCATGCTGCTCATCTGGAACAATATGGGTCTCGATGGCAGGCCCAATCTCAACACGCTTCATGCCGGCACGCCGGTTGTCAAAGGCACGAAATATATCATCACCAAATGGTTCCGTCTCAATCGCTGGCACGGTCGCCCCGCGCAATAAGGCGCTGATATTAAAATAATATCCGGAATGAGTCTGGAGATGCCCGGCAACAGACAGCTGGCAATCACTGACCAACAACACATGCCCTTCGACAAACGACATCAGCAATCGTTGCAGGTGAAACCAAGCCGTGTTAGCCATGCATAACAGCTTTTTAAATTAGGGAATCATCATGATCAACAAGTCTCTCGCTCTGCTAGCCAGCGTTAGCCTGCTGGCCACCGCTTCGGCTGCCAATGCCAACAGCCTGTCCGTAACCAGCACCGCAGCTATTCAAGAAGAGGCCGCAGCGCCAGCGGAGAGCGAAAGCGCGACGTTGAAAGCACTCTTCGCAAAAAGCGATGCGGACAGTCTGCAGCGCAACCCGATTGGCGCCCTGTTCCGTGGTGACGAGCGCTATGCCGACCGTCTCGGTGACTATATCAGCGATGAATATTTCGCGGCCGAATTGGCTGCTGAGGAAAGCGAACTCGCCGCCCTGATGGCTATCGACCGCAGCAAGCTGAGCGTGACCGACAAGATTGCCTATGACGTGTTCATGCGGAACAAGAAGCAAGCCATTAAAGGCATGTCCGATGAGATTATGGCTCTAACCGTGGTGCGCCCGCTCAACCATTTTAGTGGCTTTCACACTTTTTACCCGACCTTTGCATCGGGCAAGGGCGCGGCTCCTTTCAAAACGGTCAAAAATTACGAAGACAATCTGAAACGCCATGCGGAGTTTATCACGCTGATTGACCGCTCGGTTGGCCGGTTCCGTCAGGGTATGAACAGCGGCGTAGTCGAAACCAAGCTGACCGTTGGCAATGTCATTGAACAGCTCGCGACACAAATTGGTCTGGGTCTTGAGAACAGCCCGTTCATGGCGCCGACACAGGCATTTCCTGAAGACTTCAGCGACGCTGACAAAGCCCGTTTAACCAAAGAATATGAGGCGATGACGACAAAAATCTTCGCGTCCTACCAGACCATGCATGATTTTCTGAAAAACGAATATCTACCGGTTGCCCGCGAAGGGGTTGGCCTGTCCTACATGAAGGGCGGCGATGTTATGTATAAGCATCTGATCGAAAACACGACCACCCTGCCTTTGGAAGCCGATTATATTCATAATCTTGGCGTTAGCGAAGTCACCCGGATCAAAACCGAAATGGAAGCGATCAAGGATGAAGTGGGCTTTGAAGGCACCCTGTCCGAATTCTTCACCTATTTGCGGACCGATTCGAAATTTCATCCGGAATCTCGCGAAGCCCTGACCCAAGGCTATTATGACCTCGGCAAAAAAGTCGACAAGGTGATTTCCACGCAGTTCAAGGTGCTACCAAAATCTCCGCTCGAAATTCGTCCCTATGATGAATCCATTGAAAAATTTCAGGCTGGTGGTTCCTACCAAGGCGGAACGCCCGATGGCTCGCGTCCCGGAGTGTTTTATTTCAACGCTTATGATCTGCCCTCCCGCAACACATCGGGCATGACAACGCTTTATCTGCATGAAGGCGCACCAGGTCACCATTTTCAGATTTCACTGGCACAGGAAAATGAAGCGCTTCCCAATTTCATGCGCTTTGGCGGTAACACCGCTTATGTCGAAGGCTGGGCGCTTTATTCAGAGAAGCTCGGCTTCCCAATGGAGCTATTTGACGACCCCTATCAGCGTTTCGGCCATCTGGATGACGAAATGCTCCGGGCGATGCGACTAGTGGTTGATACCGGCCTGCACAGCAAAAAATGGACTCGCGAACAGGCGATCAAATATATGCTCGACAATAGCAGCATGGGCGAGACTGATGCGACAGCTGAAGTCGAACGCTACATCGCCATCCCGTCGCAAGCATTGGCCTATAAAATTGGCGCATTGACCATCCAGCGGCTTAAGAAAAAGGCGCAGGATAGCCTGGGCGAAAAATTCGACCCACGCGAATTTCATGATCAGGTACTCAATACCGGCTCGCTGCCGATGACGGTGCTGGAAAAGAAGATTGATGACTGGATAGCTACCCAAATCTAATTTGATCTGACCGGACAATTTTTCACATCCCTATTGCCCCTATACTGACTGTCTATTAGACAAGCTTTCAGTATAGGGGCACTATTACATGCGTTATTTTTATCTAGCAATTTGTGTGTTTTTTGCCGCCAATGTGCCTGCGCAGGCAAAATGGGTTGAGGCGAGCAGCGACCATTTCGTCATCTATGCTGACAAAAATGAAAAAAGCGTGCGCAATTTTGCTGAACGATTGGAACTTTTCCACGCGGCCTTAGCTTTGCGTAGAAAAAATGTTGCGTCCAAACCCAGTCCCTCCAACCGCGTCACTATATTTGTGGTCGGTAGCAAAACCAAAGTTCGCAAGCTGGCACAGGACGGCAATAAATATCTTGGAGGCTTCTATCTCCCACGCGCCGGAGCTACAGTAGCTTTTGTTCCAGAGTTGAGAAAATCCAACAACAAATATCAAAGTTCGCCTGAACAAATATTATTCCACGAATATGCCCACCATTTCATGTACGGTATCACCAGTTATTCCTTTCCGCGCTGGTTCAGTGAGGGGTTTGCGGAGTTTCATTCAACCGTTAAATTTGAAAAAAATGGAAACGTTGGACTGGGTTTACCAGCCGTTCATCGCGCTTATGAATTGGGGCAAGCCAAAGAAGTCCCGCTAAAGCTTTTGTTGAATACAAAGGAATATCTTGCCTCAAAAGGAAAAGCATATGACAATTTTTATGGCAAGAGCTGGCTACTTTATCACTATTTGACCTTTAACCCGGGGCGACGGAAACAATTCCTAGATTATCAGAACAAGTTGATGACCGGATCATCAGAGAATGAAGCCGCCGAGGTTTTTGGTGATATTGGCCAGCTTTCAAAAGAACTGAGACTCTATCGCAAAAACAGGAAGTGGACCTATTTTAGTCGGCCCCGCGCAGAATTGAAAATTGGCCAGATAACGATCAGAACTTTGCGCCGCGGCGAGGCCGCTATGATGCCGGTTATCATGAGGTCTAAACGTGGCGTGAATACAGAGCAAGCAATCGAACTATTGCCTGACGCGCAAAAAATAGCTGCGCTATATCCGGATGATTCGGCAGTACAGGCCGCCCTTGCAGAAGCAGAATATGATGCAGGCAATAACAAAGCCGCTATTGCGGCAGCCGATCGCGCGCTGGTCAGGGATTCCAAACACATGAATGCGCATATCCAAAAAGGCTTTGCCTTGGCGCGATTAGCAAAAGATAGCGACGATCAAGAAGCATCATGGAAAGCGGTGCGACGCCAATTTGTCAAAGCGAACAAAATCGAGAACGACCATCCTATTCCATTGCTCTATTTTTATAATAGCTACCGTGATGCTGGCAGGGACATACCTGAGATAGCCGTGCAAGGTTTAGAAAGAGCCCTTGAATTCGCGCCCTTTGACTCACGATTACGTTGGATGGTCGCCAATCAGCACGCTCTGGACAAACGCTATGACCACGCCATCCACACACTGCGGCCTTTGGCTAACAATCCACATCGGTCCAAACAGTCAGATCTCGCCGAAACATTCCTAGCATCGCTTGAACTACAAAGGGAAGAGGCCAGAAAAGCGAAAGCCGAATAGCAATATTGGACTATCAATTGGCTCCTAACCGCGCAGATCATCCAGAAACACTCTGATCTGGTTTAATTGCGGCAGGATATCGTTCCATATTGATGGTGGCATATTCTGCCGCAATATCTCAGCCATCGGTGCAAGAGCCGCCACCGCATCGTTTCTGAGCTGCGCGCCCACGTCAGTCACTGCAACTCGCCTAATCCGGCGATCCTCCGCTTCATGGACCAGCTCAACCAGTCCCTTATCCTCCAGCTTACGCACCGTCGATGACATGGTGGGTTGAGACACCTGCATCGCGCTGGCCAGCTCGCTGATGGTTTGCTGCACATCAAGGCGCAAAAGATGGTTGAGCACCGAAAATTGCGCCACTGTCATACCATTGGGCAAGTGCGACTGGAACAGGTTGTCGGCAAGCTGGCTGATAATGCCAATCTCCGTCATGACCGCGAATTCGACGGGGTCACCGTCTAGCCCCGCGGGCTTTGGTTCTAGGTTGGTCTCATCGCTCATGTATAGTCTTTAGACGTTCTGGAGGATTGATTCCACTGGCCATCGCGGCGATGGCGCCGGTGTATCCGCATAACCGAGGCGGAAGAAGCCCTGGACCCGCGCCGGGGCGGCCACGGCAACGGTATCGTGATACTGATCGTAAAGCGCGGCCATTTCGGGAAACTCCTGCAATATCTGACTAACCGGATGCATGGCCAGCCCAAGCGCGGTCGCGGCCTGATTGATCCGCACCCATGTCGCACCGGACTGCAACTGTGCCTTCCGGCTGTTGTCGGGTGAAATCAACCAACCAAAACTGCTCGTATTGTCGAGCATATCTTTGTACATGGAAATACCCGTCTCATATGCGCTGGTTCCTTTGGTCGCCAGCTGCTCGCGCGAGATAATTCCGCCCAATCGCAACGCTTCCATCATCGGCCCACCTAAATCAATGCCGTCAGGGCTAGCGTTTATTTCGTTCGCGCCGATCCGCATAAGATCGACGCTCTCTTTTTGGGTGCGTTCGGTTCCATATTCCACCGACCATGCCTGCCAATTCAACGCGCGCAAATGGGCGACCCGGTCTGCATCACTGGTTGTAGCAAACGATACTTCTGACTCTGATTGTCCCGCAAAAGCCAAGGCTTGGAGCTTGGCAAATGTCTCATCATCAACAGACCGGGGCGCGAAAGCTTCTTTCGTACTGCGCCGCCTCAATATCGTACCGAATAAAGGATCGCGCGGAACGGATGGTTCTTTGATCATCTTCACCGATGCAATCGGTCGGTCATCAAGCACAGGTTCCGGCTCCCCCTCAGGGAATGGCGTAATGTCCGCCCGATAGCCTTTTTCTGCCGCCGCCTGCCGGAACAGCTCCAGAAATGTTCCAAAACCAATAGTGATCTGACGATTGGGAGGATCAGTATGCGGCAGGCGTTTCTCCAGATCACAATAAACCGTAAAACCGTCATCACCCTCCAGCCGCACCTGCCATGGCTGACGGTTATGCGGATTGGGGGCCAATATCGCATAGGCCAACGCATCGAGCCTCGGGTCTCCGAAGCCCGCCGCCGCCTGTTTCCAGGGTGCTTGTGCCTTTGCGGTGGAGCGTGTGCCAACATAAGCACCGAAACCACCGCCCAGCAGTAGCAGCGATGATCCGCCGGTAATCAGAACTTGCCTTCGCGAAACCATATTCGAATCTCTCTTTAGGTATCTAATATATCGATATCTATGTATATTACGCGAATATGTCAAATCGGCGTATTGCCAAAACATGGGCAAAATCCTCTGGGGAAATTACCCATGTTAACATTCAACCGATTCAACTCGTCTGGCATTAAGGGCAGAACAGCTGTCTTCTCTATCGCCACAGTGTCAAAATTCTGTAAGGGCCAGACCGCGCTCAAGGCCAGCTTGAAACTGGCTTTGCGCCCGGTTGAAATGGCACTGAACGCGCCGAAAAGGAGAGGGAGTGATAACCGGTTGTTAACACTTTTTTAACTTTTTAGTTTAATAAAGGTTAACGCAATCAAAGCGAGTGGGGCATACTTAATTTGATCTGGTCTGCGATAAAAAATGACTTCTGCTTACTCCCCCGAAGCGAACTTATCCGAGACGGAACTCTATGTTCTCGGATCGCTCAATCAAGCCTGGCCATCGGCGGCGACCATGTCTCCGGACATGATTGAGTCCGCGGAGGCGGCCGCTAATCCGGCGTTTTTTGTCGATGTTGTCCAAACATTAAGCGACAATGGCATGATCCTGTATGAAGCTTTCCTGACCGGTACGGCATCGGGCCCCCGTTTTCTCGACACGATGATCACAGCACGCGGCAAGGCCGCCTTGCAATCGGAAGATACGCATAATTGAAATAGTGCTCGACGCTTGGCGCCACGTTAATCTAAATAGTTAATTTTTCAGGCTTGAGCGACGGCTGAGGCAATGGCTGCGATATGTTTCAATGTCGCCAGTCCTTC
Source organism: uncultured Sphingomonadaceae bacterium (assembly GCA_947489315.1). GTDB lineage: Bacteria > Pseudomonadota > Alphaproteobacteria > Sphingomonadales > Sphingomonadaceae > Parasphingorhabdus. The sequence continues at coordinate 163,576 of CANLCX010000003.1, read as the reverse complement.
TTCACCCAGATCCTTCGCTTCATCATCGGCACAGGCCACCATACCGATGGTGCCGCCATTGCCATTTCTGATTGGTACAGACGCATAGAGCCCCAAATGCTGTGTCATCGCGTTGCGCGGACTACCCAGCTGTTTGATATCTATACCGGGATGACTGGCCGCCCAGCTTTCATCGCAGCAGGTGGCAGCATGGCTGATGGTGTCGACCATATCGATACCGCCATCATCATCGCTGTCGTAAAGCGTGATCGTCGCGACAGGTGTTTCAAGCAATCTTGCCGCCAGATTGGCGAGCAGATCCAAGTCCCGTTCAACTGAAATAACTCTGTTCATACCCGATTTAGAACCCTTTATCTCAGTGTGTTTTACAAAAAACCTTAAAGATTTGATTAACCATTGATGAACACGCTCTTACCAGATTCTTCTCACACTCCAAATGACTCTATGTAACATGCTGTAAAGCACATGAAAGATAAAGCTTTTTTGTAAGAAAGTTTCTTTTTATCGTGCGTACAGTTATGTGAACAAGATGACAAATCCGTTACTTGGTTCATCTTTAGCGATTCTTGATTCGCTGATTTCCTTCGATACGACCTCGCGAAACAGCAATCTGGAGCTCATCGCCTGGGTTGAAGATTATCTTGCGCAATATGGAATCAGCGCCACGCGGGTTAGCAATGCCGATGGGTCCAAGGCTAATCTCTACGCAACCATCGGTCCCAATATCGAAGGCGGCATCATCCTGTCAGGCCATAGTGATGTCGTACCCGTGGATGGGCAGAATTGGTCGAGCGATCCTTTCACCGTAACCGAACGCGACGGCCTGCTCCATGGGCGCGGCACATGCGACATGAAGGGCTTTATCGCCCTCGCTCTGGCAGCAGCCCCGATGCTGAAAGAAGGCAAGCGTCCGGTACATCTGGCGATCAGCTATGATGAAGAGGTTGGTTGTCTCGGGGCACCGGCGATGATTGAAGAGATTGCCGCAACCCTGCCCAAGCCGGCGCTGGCGATTATTGGCGAGCCGACGATGATGAAAGTCGTCACCGGACATAAAGGCATTTGCGTGCACGAAGTGGAAGTGCTGGGCCACGAAGCGCATAGCAGTCTGACCCATCTTGGTATTTCCGCGAATATGGTCGCGATCGAACTCATGCATGATTTGGCCGAGCTGGCACGTGAACTTTGGGAAAATGCTGACCCGAGCTCGCCGTTTACGCCGCCCCATGCCACGCTGACCGTCGGTAAGATGGAAGGCGGCACCGCGGCCAATATCTTGGCGCGCCGCGCGCATTTCGTTTTTGACCTGCGCTGTCCGCCTGATGTTGATCCCGAAACGATCTTGAAACCGTTCAAAGAAAAAGCTGCTACACTTGACGCGCAACTGAAACGGGCCTTCCCTGAAACCGGCGTCCGGGTGGAACAGCTCTCAAACGCCCCACCACTCGGCCAATCTGGCTCAGAAGACGCCGAAGCCTTTGTCCGCAAGCTGACCGGAGACAATGCGCCTGCAGGCGTGGTATCCTATGCTGCTGAGGCAGGGCAGTTTCAACAAGCGGGCTTTCCCACGGTGATTTGCGGACCCGGCTCGATTGAACAAGCCCATCAACCCAATGAATATATCAGCCTGGAGCAATTCACTCGCGGTGCGGATTTCATGCTGAGATTGGTGGAAGAACTGCGACAGGGGTAAACGGATTGATGGCATCGCGGGCGCCCTAGCTGAAATTTAACCCGCGCTTTGGTGCTGCGAGACTGTGTTGGTGCGAACCATCCAACAAAAAGACAAACCTTTGTTCAAGCTTCAAGACATCGATACTCAATTTACGGTACGGAATGCGGGGGTTATCGCATGGCTAGCAAAAACCTAGCTTTTTGGCGGAAATTGGCCTATTATTGGGAACATGCCAGCCGTTAAAGCCGCCCGACCAACAGATATTTTTCCCCGCGAGGAGTGGGCGCGCTTAACGCGTGTATCGCCTTCACGGGGTCTTTGGTTGATCCTGCATGGCTGGTTGACCACGGCTTTGGTTCTGACGGGCACGGCATTGCTATGGGATTGGCATTGGCTAGCTGGTCTCGTCGCCTTCCCATTTGCCATCGCAATGGTCGGCGGGCGACAATTGGGCCTTTCCATATTGATGCATGAAGGCGCGCACGGGCTGCTTCATCCCAATCGCAAGGTCAATAATTTCGCAGGCCAATGGCTTACTGGCGCGGCGACGGGAAGCGATCTGCACAGTTACCGCGCCTATCACCTGACCCATCACAAATATACGCAGCAACCCGAAGATCCTGATCTTGCGCTGTCGCAGCCGTTTCCGACAACGCCCGCGAGTATGAAGCGCAAAGTCTTTCGCGACTTGACCGGGCAAACATTCCTCAAACAGCGCAGTGGTCAGTTGTTTGCAGCTTGGTTGGGGCTGAAGGCAATGTTGCGCGGTTCGTCTTCGACCGATCGCAATGGCAAGCGCGACACCTCTGCTGGCACACCGCTTAATCGCGGCGGCGCTGCTGGAGTCTCTGCTCCGGTAACCGACTTGAGCGGAGCCATACGGACCACCAAGACTGTGGCACGCTTTCTTCTGATCCAGTTAATCGTTCTGGCCGTCAGTCTGCTGACATTGGGCATCATCCCCTTTCTGATTTGGATTATCGCGCTGGCAACAACGTTCCAGCTTTTCCTGCGCATCAGAAATATTGCCGAACATGCCTGCACGACGACTGGCAGCGAAGACCCTTTCACCCACGCCCGCACCACCTATGCGAACCTGCTGGAACGCACGATGGTGGCACCCTATTGGGTGAACTATCATAGCGAGCATCATCTGTTCATGGGCGTGCCTTGCTATAATCTGCCCAAAGCGCATGCCCTGTTGATGGTCAAAGGTATGGAAGACCGCATGACGATTGCGGGCGGATATTGGGATGTCCTGAAGCAAGTGACCAATCAGGCGACTGTGCTCCGCACTTGATGCGGAGCCTAGGGTTAGCTGCCGCGCCCTGCCATCCTGGGCTCCGCATCAAGTGCGGAGCACGATTAAACTAAGCGAATTTCCCTAACTTCTCAGGCGTGAGATGCCCAGTTTTGGTCCAAGCTAAACACCCGTCTTTGCTGTAAGGCGTATGCGTCCATCCTGACGGCGTGCGGTCCCAGGTGCCGGTTGGATAATCGCCATGTTCATCGGACAGGCTGCCTTCCAGGATATAGGTTTCACTGCCGCCTTCATGGACATGTTCGGGATAGCTGCTGCCCGGTGCCCATCTGACGATCTTTACGTCCTCGCCTTCGAAGCTGTGGAGCCAGGCAAATTCGACGCCGGGCGCGCCACCATCTTCAAATATCAGACTATCGATATCAACAGAGAAATGCGCAGTGTCCGCGGTATCAAACTGGTGCAGCTTCACCAAGATAATGCAGCCATCCTGACTATGCGGCTTATGGCTGGTCCCAATCGGATTACGCACATAAGTGCCAGTCGGGAAGTCGCCATGTTCATCCGAAAATATACCCTCGACGACCAGAAACTCCTCGCCGCCACTATGGACGTGGGGATCAAAATAGCTGCCAGGGGCATAGCGCACTAACGAGGTAGCTCGGGCAACCTCTCCGCCGACCCGGTCGAGCATTTTGCGATCGACACCGGGCAACGGAGAGGGAACCCATTTCATATCTTCGGGTCTGAGGACCACGGGTTTGTCAAATTCGGCGTTTATGCGCATGACCTATATCTAAGCTTTGCTACCTCTATTTCAATTCACTTGATTGAGAAAACAGAATAATCAGCTAAGCATCGGAACCATGATGGCTTTCCTCATCATCCCTTTGGCCTTCCTGCTCGGCTTTGCGCTGGTCCGCGCCGCGACTTGCACGGTCGCTGCGACCATGCGCTGGATTGATGACGGTAAATTGGATTGGTTGTTCGGATTGCTGATTGTCGCCGCTTGGGCGGGACTGGTACTCTTTCTGCTTCTTCAATATTCGGGGCGCGCCCATATCCCGGTTGATATCGAAATAGGCTGGCAACTGTTTTTCGGTGCCGCCATCATGGGCGTTGGCGCCATGATCAATCGCGGCTGTTTTGTGGGTACGGTTGGCTATATTGGTGTCGGCAAGTTCAGTTATCTTTTGACGTTTGTCGGGTTGGCGCTGGCCATGTTGCTGCTCCGCGTGGATGCGCTCAATCCCTTTGATCCGGTCGTGACAAAGGGACGGATTGCGATTGAAGACAGCATTGTCAAGCAAGCAGCACTATTCGGCTTTGCGGCGCTTGCGTTGCTCAGTCTGTGGCTGATCATTGCCAAGCGCAATATGGCCATGCTGGCGTTACTGACCATCGGAATCACCGCAGCCATCATCTACGGTACGCGACCGGAATGGTCCTATGCGGTGGTGCTCAACAGCTTGCTCGCCGGACAAGGCCTCTCTGTTGGTATGACCGTCGAACTGGCCGTCATCGCCTTATTCGCGGGTGCTATTTTCAGCAGCTGGCTGAAAAATAAATTCCACCCCCAGCTCGGGACATGGAAGCTAGCCACCGCCAATCTGGCCGGCGGCTTCCTTATGGGCATTGGCGCAGCAACTGTGCCGGGCGGCAATGACGTGCTGCTGATGTGGACGGTGCCGGGCCTGACGCTTTATGGCGCTGTGGCCTATCTGGTTATGATAGCCACTATTGCGCTGATGCTAAAGGCCATGCCCTATGCGGCCAAAGCGATCGCGCAGATTCCGTGGTTCCAGAAAGCTATGCGCGAATGAAGCGATGCGCGGCGCGATCCTTCTTGGTGGTCGCGGGATCAAAAACCTCGCCGTTCATGGCAATATAGACTCCATGCGATAATGTCTGGGTCGCCGCTAGCGCAAAGCCGATGTTAAATTCCGCATCACTATTGCGCAAAGTCGCTGGCTGCATCGCGCCGGTTATGACGATGGTTTTACCCTTTATGTCCGCCAGCACCTGACCGGTTTGCACCATGGTATCGGTGCCATGAGTCACGAGAATCTTGTCCGCGTCGCTAGCCGCCACCGCGTCATGGATCGCTTGCCGGTCCGTGTCTGTCAGTTCCAGACTGTCCTTGCGCATCAACTGAGTCACCCGGTGCGGAACGTAGACATTATTCTCTGCCAATATGTCGGGCAACGGCGTCGGGCCGATATGATATTCCGATAACGCATCGAAATATATCTTATCGATTGTGCCACCAGTGGTAAAAATATCGATCATCAGGCGCACGCGTCCAGTACGGGAGTCGCAGGCTTTCCGTCCGGAGCATCAAAGGGCTGTCGGAAGGTAAAAGCATCTGCTGTCGGACCGCGCTGTTCCAACAAGTCGATCTTTCCCAAACCTTCTTCCACCGATGGAATATGACCGATCGGTATCCACCATAAGGCTTGATATACTTCAATTTGCTCCGCCCATTCCTTACGGCGGCGCATGATCGCAAGATGCTCCGGGTTCCGGTAAACAAAGTCTCCCAGTGACTGAACATCTTCCCAGGCCGACATGTTCACGGCCAGACGTGGATCGTCCGGAACGGGATCAATATCAACGGCATCATTGCCCTCACCCACCAACCGCCAGATAAAGCCTGACGCGGTGTCCGCCAGTGCATTTACCGGGTCAAGTGCGTCCATGAAATCGGCATTGGCCGGATCGTCCTTTTGCCGTTTAAAACGCAGGATATTAATCTGCGCGAGGTGATAACCACTCATGACGTTACTCATGACATTACTCATGACAGGGCCTCAGCAATCAGCTTGCGCGTGTTCTCCACACCATAGAGCGCGATGAAACTGCCCATGCGCGGCCCTTGCGAGCTGCCCAGCAATGTCTCGTAAAGCGCTTTGAACCAGTCGCGCAGATTTTCAAATCCGCCCTCTTTGCCAATGGTATAAATAATCGTCTGGATGTCCTCAGCCACCGGATTGTCTGGCAATCCGCCCAGCTCATTGTCCAGCCGTTTCAGCGCCGCAACTTCAATAGCTTCCGGTTTCCGCCGGTTCAGCGTCGGCGCGATGAAATCCTTGTGGTAAGCCATAGCATTGCCGATCAGCTCATCCAGATCAGGATATTTCTCTGACGTTGCATCGGGCGCATATTGGCGCAAATAGCCCCAAATTTGTTCGCGGTCCGCGTCGCCCATCACGCCGACCAGATTGAGCAACAAGCCAAAAGTTACGGGAATAGTATCGCCCGGCACATCGCCGCCATGAACATGATGCACGGCATTGCCGAGCTGCTTCTCCGGCGCTTGGTCCTGCCAGTTGGCGCGGAACTGGAAATATTCATCCACCGCTTTGGGGATCACGCCAAGATGCAGCTGCTTGGCTGATTTGGGTTCCCGGTAAATATAGAAGGCAAGGCTGTTTTCCGAGCCATAGCGCAGCCAGTCGTCCAGCGACAAACCATTGCCTTTGGACTTCGAAATTTTCTCACCTTTTTCGTCGAGGAACATTTCGTAGATCAGGCCTTCGGGCTTACGCGCGCCGAGCACTTTGGCAATCTTGCCGGACTGCACGCCGCTGTCGGTCAGGTCCTTGCCATACATTTCATAGTCAACGCCCAAAGCCACCCAGCGCATGGCCCAATCGACTTTCCATTGCAGCTTCGCGCCGCCGGAAAGGGCATTATGCTCGATCATCTCGCCATCATCTTCAAAGCGGACGATGCCCGCATCCGCATCGACAATCTCGACAGGCACCTGCAAGACATGGCCGGTCTTAGGACTGATCGGCAGGATCGGTGAATAAGTCGCCTGACGTTCTTTGCCGAGCGTGGGTAGCATGATGTCCAATATCTGCTGATTGCGTGCCAGCACCAGTTTCAACGTCTCGTCAAATGCACCCGACTGATATTGTTCGGTTGAAGAGATGAACTCATAATCAAAACCAAAGCGATCGAGAAACTCGCGCAGCATCGCATTATTATGCGCTGCGAAGCTTTCATATTCCGTGTCGAAGGGGTTCGGTACCTGCGTCAATGGCTTGTGCAAATGTTCCGCCAACATATCCTGATTGGGGACATTGGTCGGCACTTTGCGAAAGCCGTCCATATCATCGGAAAAGGCAATCAGCCGTGTCGCATTGCCGGTCAGCACTTCATAGGCACGGCGCACCATGGTGGTGCGCAGTACTTCGTTAAATGTACCAATATGCGGCAGCCCTGATGGACCATAGCCGGTTTCAAACAGCATCGGCTCGCCACCGGGTTTAGGCGCAGGCGCGCCGCGCTCACCGCGATAGCGTTTGAGCAATTTGCGGGCTTCTTCAAATGGCCATGCTTTGGATTGCTGTGCTGCTTCACGATAATCGGTCACGATGTGATAGTCCTATTAAATGGTTTGCGTTGTTTATTTTGCTTGGTTCTGCGCCAATAGTAGCATTACCGTCTATAGCAAGTTAGAACAGCACAAAAGCAGGAGATTTCAAATGGGTGCATTGATCGCGGGTGTGTTGCTCTGGAGCATCGTTCATCTCGTCAAATCGGTGGCTCCGGGCCTAAGAACCAACATAAGAGCCAAGATCGGCGAAGGCCCGCATCAGGGGCTAGTGGCGGTGCTGATCATCACAGCCATAGCATTGATGATCTATGGCTGGCGCACAGCGCAATATGAATTTGTCTATGATCCTCCAACATGGGGACGGCATCTCAATATGCTGACGATGATCTTTGCGATTTTGCTGTTCGGAGCCGCGCAGGGGAAATCACGGGTCAAGCAGGCCATCCGGCATCCGATGCTAATGGGCGTCGTTGTCTGGTCAGCGGGGCATTTGCTCGCCAATGGGGACAGCCGGTCGGTCGTCCTGTTTGGCGGACTGGGCCTTTGGGCGCTGATTTCGATTTTCACGGTTTCCCGCAACGAAGGGGCTTGGGTGAAACCCACCGAAACGGCCACCATGGGCCGGGAGATATTAAGCGTCGTGATCGCACTGGTGCTTTATATCGTCTTGTTCGGCATGCATCGCTTCTATGCCGGTGTGGCGCTGGCAGGCCCCAACGCGCCCGGATGACGGTATAGCTTGACTGACCACACTCTCCCCTATCCCGCTCTACATGCCAGCCATAGCGGCATCTGGATCTGCGGCAGCGATGGCGTGTCCCGCGCGATTGGCAAGGGCGAGGCCATTGGCTGTGTTGCCGAGACCCCGCATATCCTGCTCAACGCGCCGCTTATGGGACAACGATTGGGTTATCCCGACTTGTCCGGTCTCGATCTGTTGGAGCTCTTTGCATTCATCCATCCGGCACAGTTTGTTGTGCCAACGCCTGCTGGCCTTGCCAAGACATTGGGGCTATCTTCTCCCCTCCCCTTCAGAGGAGGGGCCGGGGGTGGGGCACATCCGAACGATAGCGCCACACTTCCCTACCCCAACCCCTCCCCTGAAGGGGAGGGGCTTGATGAAGCCCAAATCGCTGCGTTCTATCGTTTGGCCGCGGACCACCTATTAACCGGACTAGGAGCGAAGCATTGGCCAGAGCGCGAAGGCGCGTGGAGTAGCGCGCAGGCACTCTATCGCTTGCGCTGGCCATGGGCCGGGGAAGTGTCCCAGCGCCTCAAAAAGCCGGACGAAGCCGAACGCTGGCTGTTTTCCAAGCTCGAGGAATGGGAGGAAGAAACCCCGCGCCCCGCTCCGCGATCCATAACGATGGACGAAAGCGCGACATTGACGAGGCTAGGCGACCTGACGGGTAAGGGATCTGAGGAGCGCGCAGGCCAAAAAAGCTATGCGTCCGCCGTAGCCAAGATATTCAACCCGCGCCGCGTCAAAGGCGCGCCCAATATGCTACTCGCCGAAGCAGGCACAGGCATTGGCAAGACCTTGGGCTATCTGGCCCCGGCTTCGCTTTGGTCCGCCGAAGCAGGCGGCGCGGTCTGGATTTCAACTTTTACCAAGGCTCTCCAACGCCAGCTCGATCGCGAAACCCGGCGCATCTATCCCGATGAAGAAACGTTCCGCAAAAAGGTAGTGGTGCGCAAAGGCCGTGAAAATTATCTTTGCCTGCTTAATCTGGAAGATGCGCTTCAGGGCGGTTTTGCCGGACGAGCCGCGATCCTTGCCCATCTGGTGGCGCGATGGGCGGCCTATTCAAAAGATGGCGATATGGTTGGCGGCGACCTGCCTGGCTGGCTCACCACCTTGTTCCGTCGCAATGGCGCCACCGCTTTGACCGATAGGCGCGGCGAGTGCGTCTATGCAGGCTGCCCGCACTACCGAAAATGCTTCATTGAAAAATCAACCCGCGCCAGCCAGCAGGCCGATATTGTTATCGCCAATCACGCGCTGGTCATGGTCAACGCTGCGCGCGGACGCGAACAGCAGAACGCGCCAACACGGTTGATTTTCGACGAAGGCCATCATCTGTTCGATGCCGCTGATTCCATGTTTGCCGCGCGCCTTTCAGGTCAAGAAGCGATCGAGATACGCCGCTGGGTCATCGGCCCGGAGAGCAAAAATCGCGGACGGCGTCGCGGTCTCGCGGCCCGGCTCGCCGACCTTGCCTCTTATGATGACGAAGGTGGCCGTGCGATTGAAAGCGCGCGCCATGCCGCCGAAGCCATGCCCAGCGATGGCTGGCTGCAACGCTTATCGGAAAGCGAACCCTTTGGTCCGGTTGAAGCCTTGCTCGGGGAAGTTCGCCATATGGTCTTCGCGCGTGACGAGAGCCAAAGCGCGGATGCCGGCTATGGCCTCGAAACCGAACTCACCGATGTTGAAGGGCCGATGATCGACGCCGTCGCCAATGCGGCCGAGGCGATTGATGCCTTGCTCAAACCCTTGGTCCGGCTCGGTCAGCGGATTGAACATTTGATCGAGGAAGGCCCCGACTGGATGGACGCGCCGGCCCGCGCGCGGATGGAAGGGGCGTTGTCGAGCCTAGGCTGGCGCTGCGATACTTTGTCCGGCTGGCTCGCTTTGCTCTCGCGCATTGGCGGCCCAGCCGACCCCGATTTTGTCGACTGGCTGATGATCGACCGGTTTGAAGGGCGCGAATATGATATTGGTCTGTGCCGCCACTGGCTCGATCCGACCATCCCGGTGACAGAGGTTGTGACGAAACAAGCCCACGGCCTAATGATCACATCCGCTACGCTGAAAGGTGGCGGCGGATGGGAAACGGCACGGGCGCGCAGCGGCGCGGTACATCTCGACCAAGCGGTGCAGGAATTTGAGGTACCGAGTCCGTTTAACTATGCGGAGCAAGCCAAGGTCATCATCGTCACCGATGTGAAACGCGGCGATATGGCTGGCCTTGCTGGCGCCTATGCACAATTGATCGAGGCATCGGGCGGCGGTACATTGGGATTATTCACCGCGATCCGGCGTCTGCGCACCGTCTACGCTCGCATTGCCGACCGGATGGCACAAAGCGGCCTGCCGATTTACGCACAGCATGTCGATCCGATTGATACCGGCACTTTGGTTGATATCTTCCGCGATGATCCCAAAGCCAGTCTGCTAGGCACCGATGCGCTGCGCGACGGCGTCGATGTGCCGGGCCGCAGTTTGCGCCTCGTGGTGATGGAATCGGTTCCATGGCCACGGCCGGATATCCTGCACAAAGCCCGGAAGCTGGCAGGTGGCGGAACCGCTTATGATGATCGCATCATCCGCGCGCGGCTCGCACAAGCCTTTGGCCGGATCATCCGCCGCGCCGATGATCATGGCCATTTTGTCATCTTGTCCTCCGCCTTTCCCTCTCGCTTATTGTCCGCTTTCCCGGAAGGGACGCCGGTTGAAAGAATGCCGCTTGATCAAGCGCTGGCCGAAATAAAAGCGGCTAAATCCAAAACTGTGCAATCCAGTCTTTCCCCTGACATATCTTTCGGGCATGACGCTGCGCTGAGGGACGAAATTCGGGATAAATCGGGCGGTATATGAAGAGACTGACACTATTACGGCATGCGAAATCCAGTTGGGATGATGCTGTCACCCGCGATTTTGATCGGCCGCTCAACGAAAAAGGCAAACGTGCCGCCACCATTATCGGCAAGTTTATCAAGCGCAATGAGCTGGCCTTTGATCAGGTCCTTGCCTCGCCCGCTGTCCGGGTTATTGAAACATTGGAACAAGTGGAGCCCGCCAGCGGCTTGTCTTTCGAACCGCAATGGGACCGCAAAATCTATCTCGCCTCTTCGGTCACTTTGATGGATGTGCTGCGCGGTGCCAATGCTGATGCGGACCATGTCCTGATGGTCGGCCATAATCCCGGCCTTGAAGACCTGATATTTGATCTCGTCCCCGACGATGGCTCATCCGAAGCACGCGGCGCAGTGGAGGTCAAATATCCGACAGCCGCATTGGCCGAACTCAGTCTGGACATTGAAAATTGGTCGGACATGAAGGACAGCTGCGGGACACTGGACCGGTTTACCCGGCCCCGTGATCTCGATCCGGAATTGGGGCCGGATTACGTTTAGGTGAACGGTAATGTCTGCTAAGGACGCAAAAGCCGAAGTTATTTCGTATTTAAAATGTGGAAGAATTATAAATAAAATAAAGCTCAATTGTATCGTTATCGGCCCACTCTGATATTGGAATCTCCAGTAGCGGGGATGCTTCTGGATTATCGTTGTTCGCGATGAACTCCGCCACGATTTTGTCACTTATTTTTGCTTGCCAAGCATGTTCTGCTCCCGAAACGGTTGCAAGATATTGCCTCGCCGCGAGATGCTGAAAAAGCAGGCTAAAACTAGCGCTTTTTTCCATCTCGAACGAATATTGATGCGGCGCATCGCCATCGTCGCCAGCCGCAACGCTATCTCATTTGACATTGATAGTCAGCATGTCGGCCCACCTTCTTATAGCGGTCGCCTTCAAGGCTACAAATAACAAGAAATGGCTTCGTGTAAACGACGACCTATCACCGGCTATAGCAACGTTACAATGTAAACTTGGTAATGTCCGCTTTCGAGATGAAGCAGGCGGGCTGCCGATCACTCTGCTGAGAGAAACGCTTTAACCCTGTCCTGAGTATTTTTCCTAATGCTGCCGTAGAACAGTGAAAAATCTATCAGGTGATAGTTATCCTCGCCCATGTTTACCGGCAAATTATCGAACATATCGGATTGGAAGTCACCAACAAGAAGCCGATCACTTTGGCATTGAGCACCGGTTACGCCGGCCTCGTAGCGAATCTTATCTCCCACTGACAGGGAACCTACATTTTGATCCGCAGTTACGGACTTCCCATCGGTTGTCCAGCTAAGCGGATTGACGCAAACAGCGCCGATATAATCGGGAAAGGGCTTCGCATTTGGACCCAGTGAATTCCAAGTGACATAGCATGCCGTCTGCTCAGGCGTATCACAAACAGGAATGTCAGCCACAACCTCTTTCATATCAGCAGGATTGATACCGAACCCAATGGGATAAGCAGCGACCATGCGATCCTTCAACGATGTTCCGGTAATCTTGGCCTTCAGCAGTCGAACCACATGATCCGCGCCCTGACTATGTCCAGCAACAATGAATGGCCGATCACCAATACGTTTGAGAAATTCATCAAACGCTCGCTCAACATCCGCAAAGGCAAATGCCCGCGCTTTATCGCCGGAGCCGGTTTCATCCATGAATGACCAAAGCGTTGCTTGGCGATATTTGGGCGCATAAACCTCGCAGCAGCCGTTGAATGCGCTTGCCTGAGCGCGCATCACCAGATCATCCCGGAATTCGCTGGATTCCGGATCATCTGTCGGCGCATTCCAACCCGCGTCCGACAGGTAGGTCGTTGGATGCAGGAAAAATACCGCGACGTCGGAAGGCTGCCCTTGTCCTTTGAGTTGATCGGGAATGAAATCTGCACCATCCTTTTTACTTGGTAATGCAGCCCACGCGTCTTCGTCAGCATAATTTAACTCAGCAGGAACTTGTGCAGCATCGAATGCGTTCGCTGGTTCCATTTGTGATTTCATCACTGCAAATATAATTTGTTCGCGAAACAAATAGGACGTGCCAAGCACCAGCAGAAGAACCAACCCAATTCGGACGCCCCATTTCAACATATATGCCTCCTCGTGCATTCTACAGAAATACGAGGCTAAGTGCGTGCATATAAAATTGCAACAATAGCAAACAGTCTAGTCCAACTTGAGAGGGTTCATCCGAGAAAGATCCCAATCAAGCCTTTAGCCATGACAAATTTCAACTAGTGTCCGCTTCCGGGATGAAACAGACTTCGGATTACACTTGTCGGGGAACCAACTATAACAATCGCTATCCGCTAGGCCTGACTAAGAGCACTCGACAATTGATCGCGAATGGTTTTCAGCTCTTTGAGCATCAAACCGCCATCGTCTTTGACACTTGCGGCCATTGGCGTGGCTGATGCAGCAGGTGCTTCCTTTGTCTCACCAGCGCTAGGTTGGGTCTTGCGCCCGGTCAGAGCCTTCCGCGCGCCCTTTATCGTATAGCCTTCTTCGTTGAGCAGGCGGTTGATCGTCTTCACCATAGCGACATCTTCTGGCCGATAATGGCGGCGTGAGCCAGCGCGTTTCAACGGCTGAAGCATTCCGAACTGGTCTTCCCAATAGCGCAATATATGCGGCTTGATGTTTAGCTCTTTGGAAAGCTCACCTATGGTTCGGAATGCGCCCCTGTCTTTGCTTGGGCTGTCTTTGGTCATACTATACTCGACCTTTCAGACTACCCGGCCGCGATAATGCGGTCGCGCATTGTCTGGCTGGCGCGGAATGTTAGCACGCGGCGCGGTGCAATCGGAACTTCCACACCGGTTTTGGGATTACGGCCCGTACGCTCGCCTTTGTCACGCAGGACGAAGGTTCCGAAACCGGAAATTTTGACATTTTCCCCGTTTACCAACGCGTTGATCATATGATCCAAAATGGACTCCACCATGACCGCGCTATCCGCGCGCGACAGGCCAACTTGGCGATTCATGGTATCGGAAAGATCCGCACGTGTAAGAGTACTGCTATAGCTCATCTAATATATCTCCTAGTAAGAGATTGAAAACCCTACATATCGCATAGAGCAAGTTGGGAAATATGTAAATCTTAACAGTGGATTTCGGTCGTTTCTCACGATAAGCCGCATTTATGACCGATCAGATGACCAAAAAAACCGATAAAATGATGACTTTAAACGAGCTTTTGAACCAATGCGGGTCTGGCGGCGAGTCGAATCCCGTCACCCTTCCGCAAGGCTGGACTCAGGGACGAACAGCTTTTGGTGGGCTCTCAGCGGCCCTAGCCTATCAGGCTGCAAGTCATATTGAAGACGAGCTGCCCGGGCTACGCTCGGCGCAAATTGCCTTTACTGGCCCGTTATTTGGCGCGCTGACCGCTGAGACGAAAATGCTCCGCCGAGGCCGCAGCACCGCCTTTGTCCAATCCGAACTTTTTGGCGACAAGGGACTCGGCCTGCATTGCAATTTTATCTTCGCCAGCGAGCGCGAAACGGCTGTCAAAGCCCATGACATGACGCCGCCGGACTTTCCGCCGCTGCCCAAAGAAGAAGATTTACACAGCGGACCAGAACAGTTTTTCACATCTAAAATGCAATTTGTTGGAAAGCGTATTGATACCAGTATCAAAACCAACCGACTGACGCGCTGGATGCGGTTAGCGGATCGAGATGGCCTCGACCCGATGGCAGAAATTATCTGCATGGGCGACAGTCTGCCGCCTTCGATCATGGGATTGCTCGACAAGAACGCGATGGTCAGCTCGATGAACTGGCAGGTGAACGTGATTGCCGATCATCCGACCACAACCGACGGCTGGTGGCTGATCGATTCACAGACCCATCATGCCGATCATGGAGCTAGCAGCCAGTTTATGAGCATCTGGAACAGCGACCGGCAGTTGATTGCAACCGGCATGCAAAGCGTTGCTTACTACGCCTGACGGTTACGGCCGGTTGGGCCGATATCAGCTTTCAGCCAAAGCCCCGCGGCGTTTGGCCACCATATGCTGAAACCCCCGCTTGCCGCGATATTCGAGCAGCGCCAGTGCAGGAATAAGCAGCTGGAGGATGAAGGCGCCGAACAGCACCCCAAAGCCCAGGCTAGCCGACATTGGGATCAGGAATTGCGCCTGCAGACTGGTTTCAAAGGTGATGGGCGCGACGCCTAGAAAGGTCGTGAGCGACGTCAACATAATCGGACGGAAACGAGATTTCGCCCCGCTCAATATCGCCTCTTCAATCGGCATGCCATTGCGCAGATTTTCGTTGATAAAGTCAATCATCACCAGTGAGCCATTTACGATCACGCCCGACAAGGCAAT
The DNA here is from genome assembly GCA_947489315.1 of uncultured Sphingomonadaceae bacterium. GTDB lineage: Bacteria > Pseudomonadota > Alphaproteobacteria > Sphingomonadales > Sphingomonadaceae > Parasphingorhabdus. Next base: position 148,327 of record CANLCX010000003.1, on the reverse strand, counting down.
TATCCCAAATATACTCAGCACCACTAGCTGCAGATCGAGCAGAATGTGACCAATCAGCGCACCGATAATGCCGAACGGAATAACCGCCATGATGATGAGCGGCTGCACATAGGAACGGAAGGGAATGGCAAGCAGCGCGTAGATTGCCAGTAACGCAAAGAGAAAAGCGGTGGTCAGGTCACCAAAGGATTCCGCCTGTTCTTCCTGCTCCCCGCCCAGCGTATATAAAAGTTGCGGATAATCGGCCTGCAGACGCGGCATGATATCGCCGTTCAACGCATCGGCAATTTCCTGACCCGTGACCACCTCATCGTCGAGATCAGCGGTTATCGTGGTTATCCGGCGCCCGTCGGTCCGGCGGATGATGGAAGGCGCTTCACCAAAGGACACATCGGCCAGCGTTGCGAGCGCGACTTCGCCGCCCGGCACGCGGACCCGGAAGCGTTCGACATCGGTGATCGAATTGCGTTCTTCCTCGGGCAAGCGAATATAGACCCGGACATCTTCCCGGCCGCGCTGGACCCGCAGCGCCTCGCTGCCGAAAAAGGCGGCGCGTACTTGCAGCGCCACATCTTGCAAGGTCACACCCAGCGTTCTGGCCGCTGGTTTCAACCGCAGCTGGATTTCCTGCAAGCCTTCATCCTGATCAGTTTCAATATCAAACACGCCAGAGAAGCGGGCAAGCTCTGCCATTAGCTGCTCGGACGCCGCATCAACGATCACCGGATCGGGGTCGGACAGCTGGACATTAATCGGTGCGCCGACCGAAATCAGATCCGATGCAAAGACTAGAGAACGCACTTCAACGAGCGGGCCGACCGTATCGCGCCAAGCACTTTCAAACGCTTTGGCATCCAGTTCTCGCTGATCACCGGGTATGAAACTAAACTGCACGCTGGCAAGATTGGACGACAATGTGCCGCTATTGGGTTCCGGTCCGCCGTCGGCCGCTGCTTGTCCAACGCTGGTAAATATGCCGCGCAAGGGAGAGGGCTCATCCTCCTCTTGCTCCGCTTCAAACTCAGCATAGGCCTTGCGTCCGCCTTCCTCAATCAGACGAGCGATTTTCTCGGTCTGCTCAATCGTCGTGCCGGCTGGCATTTCCAGATTAGCGGTAACCACATCGGCCTCTACCGACGGGAAAAATCCAACTTTGATGATCCCGGCAGGAATGAACGAAGCGAACAGGATCAATATCGCAACCGCCCCGGCCACGATCACATAGGGCATGCGGAGGGAGAAATTGAGCGCGCGGTCCAGCGGACCATCGACGAAAGCTTGATAATATCGATCGACCTTGGCCTGCAGCCGCTCGAAAAACCGCGTCACAACGTTAAGGGTGGGCGTTCCAGGCGCTGGCAAATGGCTCAGATGATAAGGCAGGATGAGCAAACATTCGATCAGCGACAGTGCAAGAACGGCAATCACCACCAACGGAATGTCGGCCACCAGTTTTCCGATTACCCCGCCAATGGCAAAAAGCGGAGAGAAAGCGGCAACCGTCGTCAGCACCGCAAAGATGACTGGCACCGTGACGCGGCGCGCACCGGTAATCGACGCGCCCAGACCGGTGCGACCATTTTCGCGCTGCGCATAGATATTCTCGCCGACCACAATCGCGTCATCGACCACCAAGCCAAGGGCAAGAATAAATCCGAAAAGCGAAAACATGTTGATGCTGGAGCCAGCCAGATCGAGCAGATAAATCGCGCCGATAAAGGTGACACCTATGCCCACCGCCGTCCACATCGCGAGCCGGATATCAAGAAATAGCGTGAGTGCCAGCAACACCAGAAACAGACCGATTGCCGCATTTTTGAGTAACAGGCTCAAACGGTCATCGAGCAGTTCGGAATCGTCACTCCAGATTGCATAGGACACGCCTTCGGGCAGCGTATCGACAAAATCATTTTCCAAATATTCCCGAACCGCCGCCGCCACATCGAGCACCCGTTCATCACTGGTCCGAAAGACTTCCACAAACGCGACCGGCTTGCCATTATAGAGCGGCAATAGATCGGCATCTTCAAATCCGTCCTTGATCGTCGCGACCTGCCCAAGTCTTATCAGCGCGCCATTTTCGTTGCTCACCAGCACAATATCTTCGAAATTCTGCTGGTCGTAATTTTGTCCGATGGTGCGAACCCGTACCTCTTCTGTATCGGTATCAATCGAACCCGCCGGACTATCCAGACTGCTCGCCGCCACGGTTTGCGAGATATCATTCAGCGACAGACCAAAGGCCTGCAGCGTGTTTTGCGGCACTTCAATCGATAGCTCATAGTCGCGGATGGAGCTGGTATCGACAAAAGACACTTCGTCGAGCGCCGCGAGAGAATCTTCCAGTTGATAGGCCACTTCTTTCAGCGCCGTTTCCGACACATCACCGAATATCGCGATCCGTACGACGCTTTGCCTGGTGGTCAGCTCCCGAACATCGGGTTCTTCCGCTTCATCGGGAAAGGTCTGAATTTGGTCGATCTCCGCCTTTACATCGTCCAGAGCGCGGTCAATATCTGTACCCAATTCGAGTTCGACCGAAACCGTGCCCGATCCTTCATAGGCATTAGCTTTCACCTTCTTAACGCCGTCTACTGCTTCGACCGCTTCTTCGATTTTCTGGATGATCGATTCTTCGACTTCATCGGGCGTGGCACCGGGATAGGTGACGCTGACTTGCACGGTGTCGAGACTATTTTCCGGAAAAACTTCCTGCACAATCGTGCCGAATGACGCGATGCCGGCAATGAAGAAGAACAGCATCAGCAAATTGGCAGCCACACCGTTGCGCGCCATGAACGCGACAACGCCGCGCTGTTCCATCACTTCTTTGCTGGGCGTTTCCGGTCCCGAAGGCGGAGAGCTGGACTGATCTACCGGTTCGGTCATGGGGCTTTGTCAGCTCCGGATTTGGCGGCTTTTGTTTTGCTCACAGCCGGTTTAACTTCGGGCGCAGCAGTTTTTCTGTCTTTTGCAATCCGCACCTGCTGGCCATCTGTAGCCGTCTTCAGCGTTCCCAATATGACAACAGGCTTTTCGCCCAGACCCGCCGTCGCGATCAACGCCTGTTTGTCGGTGCGCTGCAATATATCCACTTTGACGATGCGCAGCTTGCCGTCTCGCACCAGCCATATCTGGTTGCCCGGCCGCAGGGCTGCCAGCGGCAATACTGCATATTGATCCAATGCCCGACCCGTAATTTCCGCGTCCACGAAGCTACCCACGAACAAAGGCGGCGCGCTCGATGCGCCTGCCGATTTCTGCCCTTCTTTCTGAGCCACTGCCGGAGCCCCGCCACGCAACGGGTTGGGGATGCGCAAAAACACATCTATGGTCCGGGTCTGCGGATTTAGGACGCTGTTGGCGCGATCAACAAAAGCCTGCCAGCGATAGCGTGTCCCGCCATAATCAGAATAAACCGACGCCTCGATCTGGTTGTTGCCGGGCCGCCACAAGGCCGGGATCAGGGCGGCTTCGCTTTCCGACAGGGGAATGACGGCTTCAAAATCGGCGGTGCCCACCATCGAGCCGAGCGCCTGGCCCGGTGCGACATAGCTGCCGAGGGCAATTTCCTCTGATCGTACGACGCCCGAGAAAGGCGCGCGGACAGTCGTTCGTTTCAATGCAGTTTGTGCATCAGACAATTGCGCTTGTGCGCGGCGAAGCGCTGCGCGCGCCGATAGCAATTGTGGTTCCCGGGTTGCCAAACCATTGGTCTGCGATGACGTGCTGGCTTGCTGATCATTGCTACCCTGGCCTTTTGCCAATGCAGCGGGCGGTAAAATCCTTGCGGCATAGTCGCTGCTATCGACGCTTGCATAAGCGCTGCTGCTGGCACCGCGTTGTTGAAAGCGGGCCAGCTCTGCCTTGGCCAGTGCCACTTCCTCGCGCGCTTCCATGACCGCTACATTTTGCGAAGCCACATCGGCCTGCGCAGTCTGTACGGCGTTGCGATAGTCCGAGGTATCGATCCGAAACAGCGTCGCACCACGACCAACGCTTTGGCCTTCGCGCAGGCGTGGATTAACATAAACCAGCTTGCCCGCCACCTCAGCGGAAAGCGTCAGCTCTTCCCGTGCGCGAACCGTGCCAGCGCCTTGCACCATCAAATTTCCAGAGCGAATTTCCAGTGGCTCTGCCTGTACCAGCGGAATATTCTCCTCCGGCGGCTTCTCCTCCGGCTCACCGCGCACAAAGATAAGCAGCGCGGCAATCGCGATTGCTGCAAGCAGGATCAGGCCGCCAATGACGCGTTGCCGATGCACTATTCGTCTCCTCTAATTTCTGATGATCCGGTCTCTGGATCACGGTCGTCGGTATCGGCTGTGGTGGACGCGGTCTGGACCCAACTGCCGCCAAGAGCCCGGTGCACTGCCAAACGGGCCAGTGCCACATCTCGCGCTGCCGAAGACAAGGCAGACTGCACCTGATATTGCGCGCGCAGGGCATCAAGATAGTCGACATAGCTGCCGACTCCCGTGGCAAAACGACGCGATTGCAACTCGGCAGCAGCGGTTGCTTCATCAAGCTGGGAAAAGAGAAAACGATAACGCTGCCGCTCTTCTTCATAGCCTTCGATCGCCGCGCCGACTTCTTGGTAAGCGGTCAAAACAGTTCGGGCATAGACAGCCGCTTGCTGAGAATATTGCGCATCGGCGACATCGATATTGGCTCTTATCCTGCCGCCTTGAAACAAGGGCGCGGTGAGACCAGCCCCTAAATTAAGTATCCATTTGTCGAAAATATCAAACAAGCCCGATGGGCTGCCCGCCTGTGTTCCCGTGCCAGCAGACAGGCTAATCGAAGGAAAACGCTCTGCTTTGCGCGCGCCAAGATTGAATCGGGCCGATTCCAGTCGCTGACCCTCTGCATAGATATCCGGCCGCTGTGCCAACAAGTCGATGGGCAGACCCGAGGGAATGGAAGTGAATATCAGTTGCGGCGCTAGCTTCTGTCCGAGAAACTGATCCATATTATCGGAATAGCGCCCGATCAGCACCGCCAGCTGTCCTTCGGTCGCGGTCAGCTGGCTTTCGCGCTGCGGCAGGCCAGCTTGAATATTCCGGAAATCCTGGCGCACCTGATATAGTTCGAACGATGTCGCCAGACCGCGGCGATAGCGATTTTCGGTCTGCTCCACCCGGTCGCCCAGCACATCAATAATCTTGGTGGTCAGCGCAATTTGATCACGGGCATCTACAATATCAAAATAGCTGGTTATCGTTTCGGCTATTACAGCAAGGCGCGCGGCCTGCAGGTCTGCCGCCGCAGCAATGGCGTCCGCCCGGCCAGCGCGCGCATCATCGCGCAGCTTGCCCCAGAGGTCGACTTCGTACGAAAAACCCAGACCGGATGTATAGCTTTCAACCTGAAAACGCGAAGAACCAGTGCCAGCACCAAATCCCGTTCCGGCAGTCGGTGTATCGGAATAGCTACTCCCAACATCAGCATCAATTTGCGGAAACAGACCGCTTTTCGATACCCGCGCCTGCGCTTCTGCCGCGCGCAGCCGGGCTGTTGCTTCTGCGAGGTCGAGATTTTTGGCTAGCGCTTCGTCGAGCAGGGTATTGAGAACCGGATCCTGAAAATTGGTCCACCATTGCGCGGGCTCATAGGCACCGCTGGCATCCGTCTTGCTATATTGCTGCGGCACGCCAGCAGCTATTTTCGGCGCAGGCGAGTCCGGTGCCATGCTGACACAACCGGACACCAGCAACACTATCGCGCCGGACGACAAAAAGGCTCTAAAAAAATGACTTTTCACAATAGGGGCACCGTTCCAGCGGCTTAGATACTACCAAGCGCTAGCAAATTGCCATCGAACGAAATGAACGTCAACGTTTTATTTGTACGCTGGCGTTCATTTTGCTATAGAGCTATGGTTATTAAGGGAAAACGCTGTGATTCATGGGGAAAAGAATAAAGTTCACATGCGGATTGACGGGCCGGCGAGTCAGCGCAAGATCGCTGATATTCTGGCAGCTGCTCGCGAGGAGTTTTTTATCAACGGCTTTTCAGCAGCGACGATAGAAGCGATCGCAGCGCGTGCCCAGGTTTCCAAAGTGACGATTTACAGTCGGTTTAAGGACAAAGAGAATCTCTTTGCCCAAGTGGTGCAAATGGAATGCGCTCATATGCGCGAAAATTTTGTTGTCGCTAATCTGGACGACAAAAGCCTGAGCGATATTTTGTTCCACGCTGCGCTCGGCATGATGGACTTCCTGATGCGGGATGAGATGATCCGCTTTGAACGCATATTGGCCGCTGAAGTCACCCGCGATCCCAAAATCGGCGAGCGCTTCCTCGACAATGGTCCGCGCCGGCTGCTGCAGGATCTCACGAATTTGCTGCAACTTTCCGTCGAGAAGGGTGAGATTCACAGTGACGATATTATCGCATCAGCCGAAATGTTCGCAGGCCTTGTCATGGGCCGTATGGACCTGTTCTTGAGATACGGTCAAAAAATCAAATTTTCGGTCGCCGATAAAGAAAAACGGGCCAGACGGGCCGTCAATGCCTGGATGTTGATCCACCAACCCTGAACCAATCCCTTACGCTACGTATAGCAATGTTACGCCGAAACGATCTGCGCCCAGACCGGTAGATGATCCGATGCCTTGCGCGCCGAAGCGCTGTCATGCACGCCACCTGCAAGGGCGGTCAGCTGCTCACAATGCATGATCCGGTCGAGCTGGGCTATCGGTCCGCGCGAGTGGAAGCTGCGGCCGCAATTGACGAAATTATAACTACGGCCAAAATCCTTCAGACATCCGCCAGAAGCACTCCATTCGTTGAGATCACCCATTAAGATGGTGGGTCTGCTCTCACCATGTTGCTTGGCGAGCTTTACGATCGCAGCCGCTTGGCGACGACGCCAAAGGCCCGATAAATCCAAGTGCATGCCAAATATCGACAGATCAAAGCTATTCACTTCAATCTGCGCCATGACTGCGCCGCGCGGCTCGAGATATGGGATATGCAATATGTCATGCGCAACTATCCGCGCGGACTTATGCGCCAATATCGCATTGCCATGCCAACCCATGGAATCGGTCTGCACATCCAGAGGAATGGCCCGATAATCGCTATATTGTTCGAGCAACAGAGGCGGTAGCGCCGCTGCTCGTGCGCCGAAACGGCGATCGGCTTCCTGAAGTGCGATAACATCCGCATCCAGTTCATTGAGCACCTCAATGATGCGCCCCGGATTGCGCCGCCGGTCGGTGCCCACCGCTTTATGAATGTTGTAACTGGCAACTTTTAGCATCGAAGAGTCTGCAATTGTCCCACGCCGATTCCATATTATATTTCCCGATTTCCATTGGATCGGGCCGCGGCCAAATTAGGGATATGCGACGATCTTGCAAATAATATCTGCTTCGCGCCGTTTCGCGGTTCAGCGCTCAGAATTCAGCAATCCGAATAGGGCGCCTGTAGGATCCCGCACCAACGCATAGCGACCAATGCCTTCTACGGTCTTTGGCGAGAGCATCATATGTGCACCCAATGATATGGCTTTTTCAGCAAATATATCGACGGCCGCGACGCCAATATAAGGGATCCATTGTACGGCGCAATTCAACCCCTCGGGCATAGCCACTGCACTCGCTACCGGACTGTCATCGGCAGCTGCAAAACTGCTGTAAAAGTCCATATCTCCCGCATCAGTTTGCTCGGAAGACCATGCAAAAAGACCTTCATAGAAAACCCGAGCACTATGGGTATCCATCGTGAGTAACTCCTCCCGAATGAAGACACCTGTCGGGGCTGGATAGTCGTGGCTGGCGACGAACGGACAGATCAACCCGCCTTGCCGATCACCCACCACCGCGCTTCGCCCGACTCCGGGAATATCAAACGGCACTCTTTCAATTGTACCGTTCATTTTCTGAGACCGTTTGGCAGCATCATCGACGTCATCAACCGCAACAAAGGCCAACCAGTGGGATTGGTGATCCGGCTCAATCTCTATGAAACCGCCATGGGCTTCACCTTCATGGAGAATGAGCGGATAATCCGCCTCGCCGGACTTCCAGACGAAATCCGTCGCATGCTCCACCTCATAGTCCCACCCCAGCAAGTCAGCATAAAATTTACGCGCTTTGCCGACATTGGTGGTCAGGAGGTCATGCCAGACAATATGACCGATTGCTGATGGTTGAGCCATGATTTTCTCCTTCCGGCCGAGAGCCATCATCTCAGCGCGTTGTGAGGTGGATTGTACCAACTTCATGCAGCCGTTCTATTGACTCAGATCAATCCAATGGCCGCATGGGGGTGTTAGAAGCTGCTATGGCACCAATTTGGACGTCTAAAAACTAAGGGAATCGACTTAAAATCGATCCTCGCTCCAGACCCCGTTAGCAACCAAAGCAGAGGCCTGACTGTGCATCCTGAAATCCCCTATCTTCGCGAAACCATCATCTTCCTGGTCGCCGCCGGGCTGGTTGTTCCGCTGTTCCGCAGGGCGGGGATTAGTGCTGTGCTGGGCTTTCTGTTTGTCGGTCTGATCATCGGCCCCTTTGGTGTCGGGCGACTCGTTGGCGAGACGCCGGTGCTCGAGCTCATGGTGATTGCGGATGTCGAGGGTGTTAGCCGCTTTGCCGAGCTTGGCGTTATATTCCTGCTGTTCACCATCGGCCTCGAACTCTCTGTTGCGCAGCTTTGGGGTATGCGTCGTCTTGTCTTCGGTTTCGGCACAGCGCAGGTCACCATTAGCGCGCTAGTGATCGGCGCTATCGCTTATGCGTTCGGCAACAGCTTGGTCGCCGCAACCATATTCGGCCTGTGCCTTGCGCTCTCCTCTACCGCACTGGTTATGCAGCTGCTCACCGAAACACGCCGGCTGAGTACGCCCGCTGGCCGCGCGAGTTTCGGGGTGTTGCTGCTGCAAGATCTGGCGGTGGTACCGATATTGTTTTTCGTTGGTATAGCCGGTGCGACAATCCAGGGATCACTAGCGTTGGCAGCCTTGCGAGCCATTGGCGAGGCGGTGCTCGTGATAGCGCTCATCTTCCTGCTCGGCCGCATCGCTGTCCGTCCGTTTCTGCGTTTTGTCGGCGGCACCGGCAGCCGCGAAGTTTTTATGGCTGCCGTCATCTTGCTAGTCCTGATCACTGCGGCGTTGACAGCAATGGCGGGGCTTTCAATGGCCCTCGGCGCCTTTCTCGCTGGACTGCTCTTCGCCGGAACAGAATATCGCCATCAGATTGCGAGCGACATCGAACCGTTTAAAGGTTTGCTCCTAGGCTTGTTCTTTATCTCGGTCGGGATGAGCCTCGATATTCTGGCCGTCTGGGCGAATATACAGTGGGTCTTGGTGGCCGCGCTAGGCTTGCTTGCGATCAAGGGAACCATATTGTTCGCCCTCGCCCGGGCCTATCGTTTGCCCAAGGATGTTGCAGTGGAAACCGCAATATTGATGAGCCAGGGCGGCGAGTTCGCTTTTGTAGTTATCGCCGCCGCTTTGTCCTTTTCTCTGCTTGATCCCGACATTGCCCAATTCATGCTGCTCGTGGTTATCGTCACCATGTTCGTAACACCGCTGCTCGCGATAGCAGGCAAGCGGCTGGGGGAAATATTGCGCCGGCGAGAGGCCACAAACGGTGACGCGCCAACCAGCATTGGCGACGAACATCCTGTCATCATTGGTGGGTTTGGGCGCGTTGGCCGCTTGCTCGCACAGCTGCTGGACGAGCAGCGCGTTCCCTATATAGCTATCGATAGCGATCCCGATCTGGTGGCAACGCAGCGCGCCAAGGGGGCGGCCGTATTTTTTGGCGACGCCAGCCAGCCGGATCTGTTAAAACATCTGGGAATAGCCAAAGCCGCCGCCTTTGCCACCACGATGAATACGCCCGAAGCGGCTGATCATGTGATCAAAGCCGTCCACAGAGACTGGCCACATATCCCGATCATCGCCCGCGCCTGTGACGTGCCTCATGCGGAAGCCCTGCGCGCCAGCGGCGCCCGAAGCGCAGTGCCAGAAACAGTCGAAGCCAGTTTGGAACTTTGCGAACAATTGCTCACCAATATCGGTTTTCCGCAAGAGGCCGCCCGCTCCATCGTGGATGATCAGCGGACCTGGCAAACCGGAAAGAAGACCGAAGAATAGACCGGTCCTATCGAAAAGCCTGCCATCAATCGATTTAACGGCATCGCCGGGATCATGATACGACCATTTACAAGGAATATATCGACCAAAATTTTAGAAAGGCACCCCCATGTCAACACAACAAGATCAGACTATTTTTCTCACCACCGACCTGACCGCACGCGGCGACCGGCCAATGGATCGCGCCATTCAGCTCGCCAAAGCGCGCGGCGCAAAGCTGGTTGTCTGTCATGTGTTGGAGAAAGGGCGGCACGATAGCGCCGCCATCGAAGCAGCCTCGGCTGAAATCGAACTGGATCTCGCAAGCTATAATATAGAAGCAGAGATCATTATCGAGCGCGGCGATGTGGTCAGTCAGATTGTCGACAATGCCGCCGCGAGCAATGCTGCTATGATTGTCGCTGGCGTGGCTCGAATTGGGCGTTTGGGCGACCTGGTCATGGGCACGCAACTGGAACGGATCATCCATCACAGCCCGCTGCCTGTGTTGATCGCCAAAAACCGGGCCACGACGCAATATGAGCGCCTTGTCGCTGCTAGCGATTTCTCTTCGCCGTCGGCCTATGCGATTGAGCAAGGTTGTACTCTGTTTCCAGACCTGCAGGCGCATATCATCAACGCCTTTCACGTTCCGTTCGAAGGTTTTCTACATTCCGAATCCGTGACCGAGGAATTTCGAACCGAACAGCATTTGCAGATTACGAAATTCATGGAAGACCTGAAACTCTCGCCCGATGTCCGTAAAAGCCTGACCTATAGCGTGGAATATGGTGATACGTGTAGCGTCGTGATGCAGGCTTTGAAAAACCGTCACACTGATCTCGCGGTTATCGGCACCCATGGCACGAGTGGCTTCCGCGCCAATATGATGGGCAGCATGGCGCGCGCACTTATCACATATTTGCCCTGTGATATATTGGCGGTACGCCAACCAGCAAAATAGCGTCGCTGACAAACAACATCTTGATGCAAACTCATTGCTTGCCATTGAGACCGTCCTACTGTATTAGAGAAACAATACACACTGGAGGGTTCCCATGAAAAAATTATTGCTTGTCATTCCTTTTCTCGCGCTTGCATCCTGCGAGGGTTCTATCGCCAGCGCTGTGGGCGATGCAGGAAAGAGCAGTTTTTCCGATGGCACAGCAATTCCTTCTGCGAATACCAATCCGGGCGCATTTGAGGGTGTCACTCTGGCAGGGCCTGATAATGTTATCTTCACCACAGGTTCGGAATTCTCAATCCGGGCGGAAGGCGATGCCGATACATTGGAGCAGCTGCGCTACAAGATTGCTGACGGACAGTTGAAAATCGGCCGTGAAAAAAACAGCGGCATGTGGAGCGGCGATTATAAGGATGCGACAATCTATGTCAGTGCGCCGTCCCTGAACAGCGCAAAACTGTCCGGGTCGGGCGATATGCAAGTCGATAAAATGAACGGTGAAAACACGAAAATCAGCGTCGCTGGGTCAGGCAATATAGATATTGCGACAATGGAAACCACCTCGCTCACCACCAAAATCGCCGGGTCAGGCGATGTCGCTTTTGCCGGGACGGCGGGTAATGTCACGATATCAATTGCCGGTTCCGGCGATATCAGCGGCAAGGGACTTAAAGCGGAAACCGCAACGATCAAAATCGCCGGCAGCGGCGACGTTGCGCTGTCTTCGGACGGCACTGTCGATACCAAAATCGCGGGTTCGGGAGATGTTCGAATCCACGGTGATGCCAAGTGCAACTCCAAAACTGCAGGATCTGGTGATGTCACCTGTGGGTAATCGCCCTAGCTGATTTTCCCTTTCCTACATGATTGGCTGTCTGCTAACCTCGGTCGCACAGGCTTTGGGGAGGGTCATCATGACAATAAGAGACAATCAAATCAGATATGGTGCGGTTTTCGAACCGGCGCCGCGCTTGCCTGCTTTTCGCAGAGAAACAAGCTGTGATGTGTGTGAACTTTGGACTGTGCGCCTCTTGCAAAAAGGGCGTGTGATCTGTGTGAACTTTGGAGTTTCATATCAGCGTCTAAAAAGAGCTGTGATGTGTGTGAACTTTGGCGTTTCATCACTAAGCAGGAGACCGTCCCATGCCTAATTTCTGGGAAAAACATGCCGTCCCGCGGATCATAAAATTCGCCTGCTCGCAACCAGCGGTGATGAAGGACCGCAGCGAAATTGTTCCCAGAGCACAGGGTGAGGTACTGGAACTCGGCTGCGGCGGCGGGATCAATCTGCAATTTTATGATCGATCAAAAGTCGACAAGCTGACCGGGCTCGATCCTTCCGCAGAATTGCTCGACTATACGCGCAGCGAAGCCAAAGCACTTGGGTTCGAGATGGATATATTGGATGGCATTGGCGAGGCTATGCCGTTCGAGAATGATAGCTTCGATACGGTGCTGACCACCTTTACTCTTTGTTCAGTACAAGATGGTAAACAAGTTCTGAACGAAATGCGGCGGGTGTTGAAACCGGGTGGCAAAATCCTGTTCCTCGAACATGGACGCGCTCCCGATAAAGGCCCGGAAAAGTGGCAACAGCGGATCGAGCCAATGTGGAAACATATTGCTGGCGGATGTCATTTGCATCGCCCGGTCACGAAACTGTTCGAAGCCGAGGGTTTCGCATTGAATCAAGAAGGCGGGCATTATGCCCCCAAAACGCCCAGATGGCTGGGTTGGATGGAATTTGGAGAAGCACGGCCGTTATGAAGAATCTTTTTATCATGCTCGCCCTCAGCTTTGCGGCGATGATCGCACCGGCACAGGCCGCGGAACGCAAGTTTTCCATCTCCAGCTTTGAAGATGTCCGGATTATCGGCAGCGTCAATGTGTTCATCTCTACCGATCGGGGCGTATCCGCCAAGGCGGAAGCGGCGAACAGGGAAATATTAGACCGCGTGACGCTGCGCAAAAGCGGCAGCCAATTGATCATATCGGTCAAACCCAAGGCAAGAGACAATGGCCGCTTTTCCGCAAATGAACCGGTCACAGTTACGTTGAGCAGCTATGTCATCAAGTCGATCACCCATTCCGGGTCGGGCAACGTATCCCTCGACAAGCTGGGCGGGCGCGACCCTAAAGCGCGGTTAAACGGTTTTGGCGTATTGACGATTAACGATGTCGATAGCGACACCCTTAACATTGCCATGAATGGAGGCGGCCAGATAGTCATGGCTGGTCAGGCCAAAAAAGGGACGATACAATTGCTTGGCTCGAGCATATTCGAAGGTTCCCAATTGACATTGGAAACATTAGAACTGGTTCACCGCGGGCCAGCGAGCAGCCATGTCTTTGTCGAAAAAGAGGCCAATATTTCCAATAGCGGCACGGGCAAAATCCAGATTGGCGGCCGGCCCAATTGCAGCGTGAAATCCGGCGGATCAGCAGAGATTATCTGCGACCCGAAACGATAGCTATTTTACTATATTTTACTGTTAAAACAGTGCTTTAATGCACAGTTCCAATCGACTGGTCGATCGACAGCAATACGCAAAGCCGTTCGACCTGCCGCCATTTGCAATAATGTATATGGTTGCCCACTGCCCGGCTTTTATCAGCCCGGTTGGCGGCTTCGAGACCGGCTTCTTCACCAAAATTGATGATCAATTGCTCGGCATCGGAAAAATTAGTGGAGTCTATAAAAACGGGTAGTTGCAAAACAGGCTCCTGCGATAAGAAAGCGGGCCTCTATCGCCCCGCTCGACATCCGTGACTATTAGGGAACAGGAATGGAAATTCCGTCAAAGCCGATGGTGAACAAAACCTTATTTTTTGGTAAGCAGACGAGCCTAGCCATTGGTGATCGGGCATGGCATGGCGTCGCAATGATTGTGGAACAGGGGCTCCTATGACGAACGAGCAAGAATCTGGAAACAGATCCAACAAAAGTGCCGGCGGGTTTTTCCTAGCGGCCGGATGCATTGCCGGCGCGATAGTGGGCGGTCTATTGGGGCAACCTTCGATCGGTTTTCTGGGCGGATTGGTAGCGGGCGCTCTGGTCGCGGTGGCGATCTGGTTTTTTGACCGCTGACCCAGTAAACGGCTTGGCCCGCAAGATATATTATTTTGAAATATTGATACCAATAGCGCGCTTGTCATCAGACGCCGTGCTTCCTATTGTCTTCCCATGCTAAAACATATTCGCAACTTCTCGATTCTGATCATCCTGATCGCCATTGGCGCGGGCTATTATATCACCCGGGGCGATACGGCACGCATTCCCCTAGAGGCGACCACTGGTGTCGAACCGACGATAACCAATGTCCGGAAAGAAAATTTTCCGACCATTAACATCGCTGAAGCCGATCCGTGGAAACCCGGAGAAGGACCGGTTGCCGCAAAAGGATTGACGGTCGAACGGTTTGCCGAAGGGTTAGACCATCCCCGCTCCATGCTGCGCCTGCCCAATGGCGACATATTGGTAGCGGAAACAAACAGCCCGCCGCGCACCAATAGTGGTGTCGAGGGCTGGATCATGCGCAATCTGATGAGCAAAGCGGGCGCTGGTACGCCATCTGCCAATCGGATCAGCTTGCTGCGCGATGGCGATGCGGATGGCAAAGTGGACGAAAAATTTGCCCTGCTCGAAAACCTCAACTCGCCATTCGGCATGGTGTTGATCGAAGACACGCTTTATGTAGCGAATACCAATGAAGTGCTCGCCTTTCCTTATATCGTCGGCGATACGAAAATCACGACTGAGGGACGCAAGGTCGCCAACCTTAATGCCAAGGCGCCGAATAACCACTGGACCCGCAATCTCGTTGCTAGCCCGGACGGCAAATATCTATTTGTTGCCGTCGGTTCGAACAGTAATATTGGCGAGAACGGGATGGAAAGCGAAAAAGAACGCGCCGCCATTCTACGCGTCGAATTGGCGACCAACGATAAAATGATCTATTCCGATGGTCTGCGTAACCCGGTCGGCCTTGCCTATGAACCTGTTTCCGCCAAACTCTGGACCGTCGTGAATGAGCGCGACATGCTCGGAAGCGACATGGTGCCGGACTATTTGACCGAAGTCCTCTTTGCCTCGCATTACGGCTGGCCATGGCATTTCTGGCGCGGCCATATTGATCCGAGGGTTGAGCCCAAAAATCTGGATCACCGCCAATATGAGCGGCGTCCCGATTATGGGCTTGGCGCGCATGTTGCGCCGCTTGGTCTGGCCTTTTCCAACGGGAAAGCTTTGGGCGCGCCTTTTGACAGCGGTGCGATTATCGCGCGGCACGGCTCTTGGAACCGCAAGCCTCTATCTGGCTATGATGTCATCTACGTTGATTTCGATGAAAAAGGAAAACCGCAAGGCAAGCCGCAAATGGTCCTAAGCGGTTTTGTCGATGACGAAGAAAAGGCGCGTGGCCGCCCCACCATGGTCGAATTTGACCAAACCGGTGCGTTGCTGGTCAGCGATGATGTAGGCGGGATTATCTGGCGCGTTTCAAAGCCGGGAGCAGCAGAAAAGGCACCAGCCGCAGAATAAGCACAGAAAAGCTAAGTCAGCGACTTTCCTGCTCGTCCAGCTAGTTCAACTATATATTGCCACGCAACCCGGCCCGATCGACTACCGCGTTGCCGAGCCCATAAAAGCGCATCATCGCTTTGATATGCCAATCCATGGACTTCGGCATAGCGATCTATCATCGCCAGATAATCATCTTGTGACGCGGCATGGAAACCCAGCCGCAAACCAAAGCGATCTGACAGCGCCAATTTATCGTCAACGACGTCACGTGGATTAATCGGGTCATCCTGTTCCGCCATGTGCCGCGGGACAATATGCCGCCGGTTGGAAGTTACATAGAGCCGAACATTATCTGGCCGCGCAGCAGCACCGCCTTCCAGCATCGATCGCAACAACCGAGGCGCAGCGCTGCCTTCTTCAAATCCAATATCATCGATAAACAGGATGAAAGCGCGATCCGTCTTGCCCAATGTCGCAAAGAGATCAGTCAGATCTTCGAGCATATCGGCATTGGCCTCGACTATCGCTATATCTGTGTCTGTCCCATGCAGTTCGCGTACCACTGATTTAGCCAGTGCCGACTTGCCCATACCGCGGGATCCCCACAGCAAGACATCATGGGCCGCGAAACCATTGGCTAGGCGTTTGCTATTTTCCAGCAACCGCATCTTTTGATCATCAATACCGGTCAGCATATCCAGCGCAATCGGCGCAAAGCTATCAATCGCTTCAATGGTTTTTCCGGTCCAGTGGAAAGCCGGCCCCGAACCGATATCCGCGGAAGCAGAAGCTATGGGGGATAGGCGTTCCAAAGCGTCGGCAATCCGTTGGAGCGCGGCCTTGGTGTCGCCATCGGTCATGTCAGGCGACCAGTTCCTCGCTATCGAGACTATATAATATATCTGCGCCGCCCATTGCAGCGGCTTTCAAGCCCATGACTTCTGGGACGAGATGGTCAAGATAATAGCGGGTTGTGACCAGCTTCGCTTTCAGGAACGGGTCATTGCCACCGGCCAGTTCGGCTTCGGCAATCCGCTGCTGCTTTTTCATCAACATACCGCAGGTTGCTGTCGCCAGCATGGTCATAAACGGATAGCTGCCTGCCAGCCGGTCATCAATCGACGCGTCACCGCTGGCCATCCAGTTTGCAATATCTTCGACCGTCATAGCCAATAGCATCAACGCATCTTCGTCCGCAGCCTCTGCCTTGATATCGGCAATAAGCCCGATCATCGCATCGCCGCCATCAAGACCCAGTTTCCGGCCGACAAGATCAGCGGCCTGGATACCGTTCGTACCTTCATAAATCGGCGCGATACGGGCATCGCGAAAATGCTGGGCCGCTCCGGTTTCCTCGACAAAGCCCATGCCGCCATGCACTTGCACACCGATGGAAGCGACTTCATTACCGATATCCGTGCCATAGCCCTTGATCAGCGGCGTCAGGATTTCAGCCCGCGATTTTGCACCTTCGATACCGAGAGTGGCGCCATCCACATGAGACGTTGCATAATAGAGCAACGCCCGCGCCGCCTGCGTCAGCGCCTTGCTGCGCAAGATCATCCGACGCACATCGGGATGCTCGATAATCGCAACCGGCTCTTTATTCCCGCTACCGGCGCGAGCGGACTGCACCCGGTCGGTTGCGTAATAGATAGCCTGCTGGGTTGCCCGTTCGGCAATCTGCACACCTTGCGAACCGACATTGATGCGAGCGTTGTTCATCATCGTGAACATAGCTTTCATCCCGCCAAATTCGCCGCCAATCATCTCGCCGATGCATGCGTCATTCTCGCCATAGGCCATGACGCAGGTAGGTGACGCGTGAATACCAAGCTTATGTTCGATAGAAACGCAGGTCACATCATTAGGCTCTGCGCTATTGCCATCGGCATCCAGATGATATTTGGGAACGATGAACAAGGATATGCCGCGCGTGCCTTCCGGTGCGTCGGGCGTACGAGCGAGTACCAAGTGAATGATATTGTCAGTCAGATCATGTTCGCCAAAGGTGATATATATCTTCTGACCTTTGATCTTATATTTGCCAGCATGTTCACCGTCCGAGATAGGCTCGGCAGTGGCACGTAAAGCACCCACATCGGAACCCGCCTGCGGTTCGGTCAGATTCATGGTGCCGGTCCATGCACCGGATATCATTTTTTCGAGATAAGTGGCTTTCTGCTCATCGCTACCATGGGCATGAATAGCCTCAACCGCACCAAAGCTCAGCATCGGGCAAAGCGTAAAAGCGAAATTGGCTGCGCCGCAGGTCTCAAGGACTAGCGCTGACAGAGAATAAGGCAGTCCTTGCCCACCAAATTCCTCCGAGCCGTCAATCGATGCCCAGCCGCCTTCAACAAACTGACCATAGGCTTCTTTAAAACCGGCAGGCATGGTCACAGCACCGCCATTCCATTTTGCACCAACCGTATCGCCGATGCGATTAATCGGCGCAAATTCTCCGGCCGCAAACTGGCCAATGCCTTCGACAATTGCTTCAACCATATCTTCGCTGGCACCGGCAAAGCGTTCATGCTCGGCAAGCGCACCGACATTGGCGATATGTTTCAGGACAAAATTCTGTTCTCTGCTAGGCGCTGTAAAGCTCATCTATTTGGTATCCGCTATTGCTTGAAATCTCGCTGGGCTATAGCGCCCTATCATGTCCGGCTCAAATGATCATATTGATGGCAATGCGCGACGTTACGGCAAGCAGGCGATAGTCGCCGCTGCCGAACGACTGCAATCCGGCGGGCTGGTCGCTGTCCCTACCGAAACCGTCTATGGTCTGGCTGCCGATTCGACCAACGCCAGCGCGATAGCGGACATCTACCGGACAAAAGGCCGCCCCGATTTCAATCCGCTTATTGTTCACGTGCCTGACATCGATACGGCCAGAAAAATAGGGATGTTCAATGATCTGGCGGCCACGCTCGCGAAAAAATTCTGGCCTGGCCCTTTGACGCTAGTCGTACCAAAAACATCTGACTGCCCTGTTACACCGGCGGTAACAGCTGGCCTTGATACCATAGCGTTGCGCTGTCCGGCCCATCCCTTGATGCAGGAATTACTGGAAGCCTCTGGGCTTTTCCTCGCTGCGCCGTCAGCCAATAAAAGTGGTGAGATCAGTCCTACAACTGCGGAGCATGTCGAACGCAGCTTAGGCAGCGCAGCCCCTCTGATATTGGATGGTGGCCGCTGCGAAACTGGTGTCGAGTCAACCATCGTCGCCATCAGGGATAATGATTATCAGATATTGCGGCCGGGTCCGATAACGAAGGAAGACCTGCAACGCATCACTGGCAAGCTAGGGATTGCTGAGCAAAGCTCGACTATTGAAGCACCCGGACAATTGATGAGCCATTATGCACCATCAAAGCCGGTGCGTATCAATGCAAAACAATCTGAGTCAGACGAATATCATATCGGCTTTGGCGACACCGAAGGTGACAAGAATCTGTCGGCCAGCGGCGATCTAGCTGAAGCTGCGACCAACCTGTTTGCCGCTCTGCATATTGCGGATGCTGCCACTCAAGCGCAAATTGCAGTCGCACCAATCCCCAAGAGCGGTATCGGCGCTGCAATAAACGATCGGTTAAAGCGCGCTTCTCAACAAGAATAATGCGGTTTTTACATTGATTTACGGCCGAAAATTAGGTGATTTGGCTAATTTGCGGTAAATTGCAGCCATGCTGCCGAATAACGGCAGCGAAAAAATTCTTGGGGAGTCAGGAACATGACGGCTGTACAAAAATCACTAGCAGAATTTCTCGGTACATTTTGGTTGGTCTTTGGCGGGTGCGGCAGCGCTGTTATCGCCGCTGCCTTTCCGGACGTCGGTATCGGTTTGTTAGGCGTGTCGCTGGCCTTTGGCCTGACAGTCGTCACCATGGCTTATGCCATTGGGCATATTAGCGGATGCCATCTCAATCCCGCCGTTACCATTGGCCTTTGGGCGGGCGGGCGCTTCCCAGCCAATGAAATCCCAGTTTATATTATCGCGCAAGTGGTCGGTGCAGTCACTGCCGCAGCAGCGCTTTATCTGATCGCAAGCGGCAATGCTGATTATGATATTGCCGTCAACGGACTGGCCGCGAATGGCGTCGGCGAGAAATCACCAGGCGGATATACAATGGTCTCAGGGATTGCGATTGAAATATTGCTGACCTTCTTCTTTCTGATGATCATATTGGGCGCGACAGATGGCCGTGCACCAGCAGGCTTTGCCCCTTTGGCTATTGGTCTCGGCCTAACGTTGATCCACCTGATCAGTATTCCAGTGACCAACACGTCGGTAAACCCGGCGCGTAGCACCGGTCCTGCGTTGATTGAGGGCGGTATCGCTCTATCTCAGCTCTGGATATTCTGGGTCGCACCCATTGTCGGCGCAGTGCTCGCGGGAATCGTTTACAAATTTGTTGGTGGTGACGGCAAAGATATTGTCGGCACAGAAGGCTAGCCTTCTCTCCAACATATCTAATGAAAACCAAGAGGGCCGGTCTTCTGATCCGGCCCTTTTTCGTTGCAAACTGCAATTTTTTATTGGTCACGGCGATTTCGCGACTTATGAAGGGCTGTCGGGAGGGGACAAGACAGGAAAATATGACGGGGCGTAGTCACAAATCTCTAGGGTTAATCGCAACGGCTTTGTTGCTTGGGTGCAGCGGAACCGACGCAGAAGAACAGCCAAAAGCGCGAGACGCTGTACCCGCTGCGACCATCATCGCTCAATCCGCTAGTCAAAATGAGACGCTTACGGCCGCGGGGACGGTGCGTCTGCGCCGCGAAACCGAATTGGGATTTACAACCGCAGGACAAGTAGCATCTGTGCGCTATGAGGAAGGCGACCGGGTGAAGCGTGGCGCGATTCTGGCAGCCCTCGACAACAGCACTGTTTCCGCTGATCTGGAGTCCGCAAGAGCCGAACGCGACCGCGCAGAGGCGGAATTTGGTCGCATAAAATCTCTCTACGCAGACGGGTGGGTCACCAAGGCTCGCCTCGAACAAGCCGAAGCAGCGACGCGCGCCGCGAAAGCGCAAGTGAATGCCAGCGGTTTTGCAAGTAGAACTGCTCATATCCATGCGCCAAGCAATGGTATCATCTTGAGCAGAAACATTGATGCCGGTCAGATTGTTTCCGCCGGAACCACCGCCATTGTCCTTGGAGAAACCGACAAAGGCTTCGTCTTGAAAGTACCGCTAGCCGATGCCGTAGCATCGCGGGTACGGGTAGGCATGCGCGCCAACGTAACTATCTCTGCCTTATCAGACGCTGCGATCGAGGCCGTGGTTAGCGAAAAAGATGGCCGCGCGGATGAACGCACCGGTACGTTTGAGGTCAGCTTTCTGCTGCCCGCCAATAGCCGGCTGAGGTCAGGCCAATTGGGGACCGTTGAAATTGAAATATCCCGCAATAATAACGGTGCGATCGCCATTCCCGCAACTGCAATATTTGGCGTACGATCAGGTGAAGGTCTGGTTTTCGTTGTCGATAAGGACAAGAAAGTCAAAACCCGCAATGTCATCATCGGTGAGCTAAATGATGACAGTCTGGAAATATCATCCGGTCTGTCCGAAGGCGAGGTTGTAGTCACCCGCGGTACCGAAAAGCTGCAAGACGGTGATGTCATCAAACCGATCAGCACAACCAAATGATCTGGTGCCCGATAGTCTTTGGTGAGATGTCCATAAATGCTTGCTGAATTTGTCATAAAGCGCTGGCAGCTAACGATGATCTTGTTTTTGCTACTGGTCGTATTGGGCATCAGCGCCCTATCCAATATCACCCGAGCCGTTGATCCGCATTTCCCCATTCCCGTTGTCAGCATCATCGCCATTCTGCCCGGCGCCGATGCGCAGGATATGGAAGAAACGGTCGCTAAGCCTATTGAGGAGGCTGTCCAAAGCTTGGACGATATAAAGGAAGTTCGGTCCAACAGCACCGATGGCGGCAGCACGATCAGTGTTGAATTTACCGACTGGACGGGGGACGTAGAGGGTTATTTTGACGATGTCGTCCGCGAAGTGAACGCCATTCGTGAGACATTGCCCCCTAACCTTCAGCGCCTGGAATTCCGAAAAGTTCGGACCACTGAAGCGGCGGTGTTGCAGCTCGCCCTTGTCAGTGAAACCGCATCTTGGCGGCGACTGGAAAAATTTGCGGACGATTTGGTTGATAATCTGACACGCTATCCCGGCGTCCGGGAAGTGCGCATATTCGGCCTGCCGCAGCCAGAGATTAGCGTAGAGATTGATCCAGCGCGATTATCGGAATTACAAGTCCCGGCAAGCGCGGTTGCCGATGCTTTGAAACAAGGCGGGATCGAACTTCCTGGCGGGGCTGTGCAAAGCGGCAATCGGCGGTTGAATGTGAAAGCGGGCGGTGTTTTCCGCAATCTGGAAGCCATTCGCGTTTTACCGCTGCGCGCTTCGGGAGGCGCATTACTGACCATTAAAGATGTAGCGACCGTCAAATGGGGTGCGGCTGAACAGATATATCGCACCCGGCATAACGGGAAACGCGCCATAATTGTGACCGCGACCCAAAAAGACGGCGTTGATGTGACCCGCTTAAGAGAGGAGCTCAGCACAGAACTTGCCAATCAGCGGGCTAGCTTGCCAGCAGATATTAAACTGGCGTTGCAATTTGACCAGAGCCGCGATGTTACGAGCCGTCTGAATGAACTCACCCGCGATTTTGCAATTGCTGTCGCACTGGTGATATTCACGTTATTGCCGCTTGGCCGGCGAGCGTCGGCCATGGTGATGATTTCCATCCCCTTGTCCTTGGCATCAGGACTGCTCGTGCTCTACGCCATGGGTTATAATCTTAGTCAGCTTTCCATAGCCGGATTCATTGTCTCATTGGGACTGCTGGTCGACGACTCTATCGTTGTTACAGAGAATATTGCACGCCATTTGCGCATGGGAAAAACGCGAACACAGGCGGCAATAGAAGGCACGCTGGAAATCCGCGGCGCCGTTATCGGATCCACTTTCGTGCTCATCTTCGCTTTTGCGCCGCTGCTATTCTTACCCGGGGGAGCAGGCTCCTATACCCGCTCCTTTTATCTGGCCATCATGGTGACAGTGGCCGCATCTCTAGTGATTTCGCTGTCCCTGATTCCGTTTCTTGCGAGCCGTTTGTTGCGCCGAGATGAAAATCCAGAGGGCAACGCTCTACTCCGTTGGCTGAACGAAAAAATACAAACCTTCTATAGTCCGCTCTTACATATCGCTTTAGGCGCGCCTCGGCGGACCGTTATTATCGCTATGGCCTTTTGCATATCAGCCTTTGCGCTGGTGCCCTTAATGGGTTTCTCGCTCTTCCCCAATTCAGACTCTCCTTATTTCCGCGTATCGGTCGAGACCGAACAAGGCAGCAGCCTGGATCAGACAGACGAGATCGTCAGTCAGGTCGCAAAAATCATGGAAGCGGAACCGTCGATTAAAGTCAGGGCAGAGAATATCGGCGCTGGTAATCCGCAAGTATTTTATAATGTCTTCGTCGGGGCAGAGCGTACCAACTATGGCGAAGTGCTGGCGGTGCTTGACGAATGGGATGCAGATGACGGGCCAGAAATGGTTGCTCGGCTGCGGGCAAAATTTGATGCGATAGCGGGCGCGCGTGTGAAGTTGGAACCATTTCAAAATGGCCCACCGATTGAAGCGCCGGTGGTCATCGAGGTATCCGGACCGCAGCTTGATGTCCTCAAAAATCTAGCCGGTCAGGTTGAAGATATTTTACGGGAAACATCCGGCGCCAGAGACATTAACAATCCGATTGGAACGGACAAAATTGATCTCGATATCGGACTGGACGAGCAAAAAGCGGCTTTACTCAATATTCCACCGGGCGAAGCGCGTCGGGCCATCCAATTGGCAATTAGCGGTGAACGCGCAGCGACTTTCCGAGATGAAGAAGGGGATAACTATCCGGTAACCGTGCGTTTGCCACTGAAAGAGACGCAACCTGTTTCAGCTTTGGACGATATCTATCTTGCGACACGCGACGGCGATCCGGTTGCGTTGTCTCAAGTTACCAACCCCAAATTGACCAATGTCCCCCCGCAAATTCAGCGCCGCCATTTGGAACGATCAGTATCTGTTACCGCGCAGCTGGAATATAATGAAGTGGCATCCATCGTAACCAATAACGCTGTGGAGAAGATTGAGAATATCGATTTTCCGGAAGGCTATTCTTTCTCAATTGGCGGGGAGAGCGAATCCATTGGTGATACATTTGGCGATCTGGGGCCTATTGTTTTCACGGCTATTCTCTTGATACTCGCGATTCTGGTTGCTGAATTCGGGCGTTTTAGAGAAACCATAGTCGTTGCAGGCGTCATTCCATTGGGAACATTTGGCGGATTGATCGCGCAATATCTGACCGGCGATGCGCTCAGCTTCATGGGTGTGATCGGCTTTATCGCGCTCATTGGTATAGAAGTTAAAAACTCCATCCTGCTCGTCGATTTTACTGCAAAACTGCGGGAACGGGGTATGCCTTTGCGGGAAGCGATTGAACAAGCCGGCGAAGTCCGCTTCCTGCCGGTATTGCTAACATCGGTTACCGCCATTGGCGGCTTGCTTCCCCTCGCTCTGTTTGGCGGGGCGCTTTATGCGCCAGTTGCAATCATCATTATCGGCGGATTGATCAGTTCGACCTTGCTTTCTCGCGTTGTAACCCCAGCTATGTATTTACTAATCGCACGCCGGGACGAGGAACGTCGTGTACAAGAGAATGAAAATGGCGATAGCGCTTCCCCAGACCAAATAGCGCCCGCCTAACAGGAGTTTATGACTATGCAGGAAGCGATTTTTGCCGGTGGCTGTTTCTGGTGCACCGAAGCGATTTTTAACGACATTGCGGGCGTCCACAGCGTCGAAAGTGGCTATATTGGCGGTGCTAATGCAAAGCCGACATATCGTGAAGTCTGTTCCGGCACGACCGGGCATGCCGAAGGGATCAAGATCGGCTTTGATCCCGATGTCGTCAGCTATGACGACCTGCTCGACATATTCTTTGCGACCCATGATCCAACCCAGCTCAATCGGCAGGGCAATGACATCGGAACGCAATATAGATCCGCTATCTTCCCTCTGGACGACAACCAGCGCGCGGCGGCTGCCGCAGGCATAGAACGGGCGGGCGCAGACCGGTCGGAACCGATTGTGACCACGATAGAAGGGCCTGCGACTTGGTATGTAGCGGAGGATTATCACCAGCAATATTGGGCGGATGAAGGGCGCGGCAATCCTTATTGTGTTGCCACCATCCCACCGAAATTGCAGAAGCTAAGGACCAGTTTTGCGGATAAATTAAAGGACTAGAACCATTTCCATGAAACCGATCAAAAAAGCCGTCTTCCCTGTCGCAGGGATGGGCACCCGTTTCCTGCCCGCGACCAAGGTTATGCCCAAGGAGCTGTTTCCGATCGTTGATCGTCCGCTGCTCCAATATGCGGTCGATGAAGCGCTCGAAGCCGGTATCGAACAGATGATATTCGTCAATGGCCGCGGCAAGGGGATGATCGAGGATCATTTCGATCTGGCCTTTGAACTGGAACGGAACATGGAGGATCGCGGCAAGGATCGCTCGGTTCTCGATGGCACGCGCCTGACGCCAGGCAACAGTGTCTTCGTGCGGCAACAGGAACCGCTTGGTCTGGGTCATGCGATCTGGTGCGCGCGGGATATTATCGGCGATGAGCCGTTTGCCATCTTCCTGCCCGATGAGCTGATGAGCGGCAGTCCCGGCTGCATGAAGCAGATGGTCGATGCCTATGATAAACTCGGTGGCAATATCGTCTGTGCGCTGGAGATCCCGATTGAGGATACCCCTTCCTATGGCGTGATTGACCCGGGTTACCGCGATGGTCCGATTACCGAGGTCAAAGGGCTGGTCGAAAAGCCCGCCGCCGGTACCGCCCCATCCAATCTGATCCTGCCGGGCCGCTATATCCTGCAGCCCGAAGTGATGCGTATCCTGGAGACCCAAGAAGCGGGCGCTGGTGGCGAAATCCAGCTGACCGATGCGATGGCGCAGATGATTGGTAAACAGCCGTTTCATGGCATGACCTTTGACGGTGCACGCTATGATTGCGGCTCAAAAGCCGGCTATGTCGAGGCCAATCTGGCTCTGGCGCTAGCTCACCCCGAAATTGGTGATGATATTCGCGCTATTGCCGAGAAGTTACTCGCAAAATCATAGGCTTGAGCTTCGTTCAGCGCGTCTTCATTGATCGGAGCGCACATATCCGATCGAGGAGATCATCCATGCGCCTGCTTACCCTTGCCTTAGCAACATGCGCTCTAACGGCGTTGAGCGGCTGCGTTGCCAGCAAGATCGTCACGGCGCCGTTCAAGGCCGCCGGTACGGTTGTCGAAACCGCTGTCGATGCCACAACCCAAACCCAATCCGAGAGAGAAGAAGATCTCGGCCGCCAGGTATTGGCGGAACGTAAGCGCGAACGGGACGCGTGCCTCGACCAAGCGGAGGATAAGGCGGAACGCAAGCAATGCGAGAAGGCCTATAAGAAGGATGACTAACCCCATTTCCTTGATCCCTCTGAGCCCTGACCGTTCGTCCTGAGCCTGTCGAAGGACAGTTCCAGGCCGCGCGACGTCCTTCGACAGGCTCAGGACGAACGGGTGCTTTTGTAAAACCTAATCAATCACTCCTTTCGACAACCAGTAAAGGGGGCGCATATTTCCCATCCACCACAGTCATCTGCTGCATCTTGCCAATTTCCTCTTCAAATAATTTGACCCGCTTCTTCCAGCGATAATGGGTCGATGCCGAAAAAATCCCTTTGCCATGTTGCTTGCCGTAGCGCGTCCAAAAGCGGATCGCGGCCTGCGGATCATAGCTGGCATTGGCCATCAACCAGACCGACAGCCGGTCCGCCTCAATTTCTATCGCCTTGATCCGCCCGGCACTTTTGCCAAATTGCCCGAAAAACCCGCGATTGACCTTTTGCGCGTTGAGCCGATCGCGATGCTTGAGCAGGTTATGCGCCAGTTCGTGGGCGGTAATGGCAGCGAGTTCGTCTTCGTCCAGCACATATTCCGCAAGCGTCGATGAAATGCTCACGATCTTCCCGTCCGCCGAAGCATCCCGGCTTTTGCTCACCCGAATTTGGAACTGGCTGGCACATGTCCGCCTTGGTGTAAGGGTAATGTCCTGACCCAGGCCGTCACGCATGATCGATAGCTTAGCACTGCCATCCACCGCAGTTTCCATGAGCATCGTCTTGATTGCCGCAATCCGGCGATATTCCGGTTTCTCGTTGGCGAATATTTTGTCATCAACCGCCATGTTTTCCAGCAAGTTTTCATCAATCGCGATCAAGTCATCGCCGACCTGTAGCCCTGCTGCTGCAGCTGGACTGCCCGGAGCGACGGCGTTAATGGCAATATTGCTGGCAAAGCCATGGGCAAGGCGGGCGGCATCTTTATTGCCATATTGATTCAGGTCGTGGAGCAATAGGCCGAGATGCGGCACGGTCTCCTGACAATAGGCCGCATTGGCTGAGACCAGCCGATACCCAACTGCGTGCACCCGCTGGTCGAGTGTTTGCAAGGCTTTGAGCGCCAGCACAGCCTCTGATTCCATAGCTTGATCTGCTGAACCTTGCGCCCATGCTGGGGCTGGCTGCACAGCAAACAGCACGGCAACAATGGGTAAGAGACAACGCGACATCATTCCCATCTAACCGACCAAGCCTTTCGCGCCGTTGAACACCAGATCAATCCCGGCATCTTCAAGATTCAAAAAAGCCATAACCAGCGCCACACAAATCAAAACGGCGGCGGCGACATATTTAAAGACATCCTGCACCCGGTCGGCATTGCCCAAGCTCCGCGCCCGCGATGCCAGCGCCGCATAAAAGGTCAAGCCTGCCGTTTCGGTCAATATTGTCAATCCTGCCAATATGCCAAACTGCACCCACAAATTACCCGTCGGATCAACAAAGGGCGGGATGATCACGGTATAGAAAAACAGCGCCTTGGGGTTGGACATATGCACCGCCAACCCACTCAGGAAGCCGCGCTTAAACCCTTCCGCTTTGGCGGCAGAGCCGCTGAGATTCTGCCTCGCCCCGCGCAGCATCGCCACGCCCAACCACGCCAGATAGGCGACGCCCAGCCAACGCAAAACCGCATAGGCCGATGGGAAAGCCTGGATCATCGCGATGAGTCCAAAAGCGGTCAGCGCATACCAGATGAAATTGCCAACATTAATCCCGACAATGGGACCAAGTGCACCGCGCATCCCGCCCTGCCGTCCGGGCGGCAAGGCGTGACTGACCGTCACCATCGTCGCTGGTCCCGGCGTGAAGCAAAAGGTCAGGTCGGTGATCAGGAAAAGCAGAATCGTTTCAAGTGGCATATTCAGCTTAGTCCTTACCAACATGAACGAGTTTATACAGTTTATACACAGAATCGCATAAAAATTTTCTACCCCTTTTCCGGCGATGAAAGGCGCTGGTGCTGCCCGTCATCGCTGTCCCTTTGCCGTTCCGAATCAATATAGAAACGGCTTCGTGTAGGACAGCAGATTTTTCGCACCGGATCCTGCGTCAGATTAACCGAGATGTTTCTTCAAATAGGCGATCAGCGCGTTGACCCGCGCCGGGCGATGGGGAGAGGGCGGCATCACCAGATTGAGCGCCAATTCGCCAAAATGCCAGTCGGGCAATATTGGCTGCAAGGCCCCGCTATCAATCGCGTCCTGACATATAAAATCGGGTAGATAGCCGATGCCGCGCCCCGCGATCAGCGCCGGTAGCATGATATCGCCATTATTGCTCTGAAACCGGCATTGCGGTCGCACCGATATTTTTTGATCCCGGGGTCCCTTCACGTGCCACATTTCCGGCGTGGCTTCGTGGGAATAGAGAAAGCAATCATGGTCCGCGAGCTGTTCTGGCCGCGTTGGCGTACCGCGTCGTTCCAGATAGTCCGGCGCTGCGATAAAATAGGCCTGCATGCTGCGCAGGCGCAAGGCGCGCAAACTGCTATCGGGCAAGTCAGCAATGCGAATGGCCACATCAAAGCCCTCATCAATCAAATCCACACGCGCGTCACTCAGCTGCACATCAACCATGATCTCAGGATATTCGCACATGAAGTCCGCAATAACCGGCGCGAGATGAGACAGGCCAAAGCTTAAGGGGGCGGCTAACCGGACCTGTCCGCGCAGCAAATGGGCGGTGTCACGGGCTGCCTCCATCGCCGCCTCTCCGTCGAGCGCAATAGTTTGTGCATAGGGGAGCAGCGCCTTACCTGCCGTTGATAGCGATATTTTGCGAGAGGTTCGGTGGAACAGCACCGTGCCGAGCGACTCCTCCAGGCGCGTAATCGCCTTGGACACCGTCGGCTTGGAAATCGCTAGTTCATGCGAAACGGCCGTAAAACTGCCGAGCCGTGCTGCGGTTGCAAATATCGCCCAGGCTTCAAAATCAGGAAGGTTCATGTCGATCTTATTATATAAATATTAGAAACAATCAATTTCCATATTTGATATTTATGAAACAATGAGATCATCCTATTTCATTCTCAAGCAGGATGGAAACAGTTCCAGTCCCATGAACAGGAGAATGACAATGATCGAGAAACGCACATTTGATGAACTGGCCCATGTCAATCATGACTGGCTGCAGGCCCGGCACCATTTTTCCTTTGGCCGCTACCACGATCCAGCCCGTATGGGTTTTGGCCCAATTCGGGTGTGGAATGATGACGAGATTGCCTCTCAAACCGGATTTCCGATGCACCCGCATCAGAATATGGAAATCATCACCTATGTTCGCGAAGGTGCGATTACCCATCGTGACTCTCTCGGCAATGAAGGCCGCACGGAAGCCGGCGATGTGCAAGTAATGAGCGCGGGAACCGGCGTGACACACAGCGAGTATAATCTCGAAGACGAACAGACCCGCTTGTTTCAAATCTGGATCGAACCCCGCGCTCCGGGCGGTGATCCGCGCTGGGATGCGAAAGCCTTTCCAAAGGGCGACCGGTCGGGCCAGCTGGAAATACTCGCCAGTGGTTTTGACGAGGATATTGCTAGCGGCGCACTGATGATCCGGGCTGACGCTCGGCTTTACGGCGCCACGTTGAAAGCCGGAACAACCATCCGGCACGATATCGCCGATGGCGCGCATGTCTATCTGGTCGGTTCGGCTGGCAAATTGCGGATTAACGGCGAATTGGTTCATGCCCGTGATGCACTGGCGATCCGAGACGTGGCATCGCTGGAAATCGAAGCCATAGAAGATGCCGAGCTGGTCTTTGCCGAAGCCTTTGAAACACAAAACTGACACCCGCGAAGGAGGGGCGCTCTTCCATCCTCTGGACCCAGAAATATGAACTGGGGCGCTCCTCCACTTTACCCCATCAAAAAAGGAAATCTCTCATGACACAAGTTAAATCAGTACTCCGCATCGACGCCAGCGCCCGGAAAAATGGTTCATCCTCTCGCGCGCTTACCGATGCCCTGCTCGCGCAACTGGCTCCGGAAAATCTGGTGGTCCGTGATCTTGTAATGGGCCTACCCTTTGTCACAGAAGATTGGGTGGGCGCCAATTTCACCGACGAAGCCGATCGCTCTGACGAACAAAAAACCACTCTCAGCCTGTCCGACACGTTGGTGGACGAGTTAACTGCCGCCGATACGCTGGTGATCGGCACGCCGATCTATAATTTCGGTATCCCTGCCGCATTAAAGGCATGGGTTGATATGGTCGCCCGCGCGCGGAAAACATTCCACTATACCGCCAATGGTCCCGAAGGATTGTTGACCGGCAAAAAGGCCTATATTCTGATCGCATCGGGCGGAACAGAAGTCGGCAGCGAGATTGATTTTGCGTCAGGCTATTTGCGCCATGTACTCAGCTTCATTGGCATTACCGACGTCACTATCGTCAGCGCAGACCAGCAAATGGTGAAGGGCGAATCCGCTATATCAGGCGCCCATGACGTAATCGCCGCACTCTGATAGCGCATGCGCATCGTCGATAAAGAAAAGCCCCGCTGGATCATCTCCAGCGGGGCTTTTTTAACTTGTACAGTCAGAAGCGCTTAAGCGTATGACACTT
Organism: uncultured Sphingomonadaceae bacterium; assembly: GCA_947489315.1. GTDB lineage: Bacteria > Pseudomonadota > Alphaproteobacteria > Sphingomonadales > Sphingomonadaceae > Parasphingorhabdus. The sequence continues at coordinate 117,641 of CANLCX010000003.1, read as the reverse complement.
TCACATTGGCTTTGCGCTGACGACGCATTGCGCCACCAATGGCACCAAAGCCAAAGATCATGAAAGCCCATGTCGCTGGTTCTGGAACCGCGCCGAACTGCACATTATCAATAATTTCAATCAAACCGGTATTTGCCGCGCCGCCGCCGGTGAAAGGATCGCCAGCTGCATTGGTATAAGCAAAGGAGAAATTATCAAAGAAAGACCCGTTATAAGTGATAGTCTGGTTCATGATATCATCACGGTTCAGGACTACAGTCACCGTGCTTAGCAATGAAGCACCGGAAAATAGCTGAAGCGTCGCGAGATCGCCCGCATTGGAAAATCCGGGATCATCATTACCAAAATCTATCGAAAGAAAATTGGCACTACTAGCAATGGAGCCCCTGATAAAGTTACCATTTCCATCACCACCTGCTGACAGAGCCTGACCATCGCTTTGAACACCAAAATCTCTGATAGACAAACCGCTACCGAGATCAGACGTAAATATGATGCCACCGATATCGGTGCCTTCAGCCAAACTTCCGGTTGGTGATGATTCAAAGTCTACGAGCGCAGCATTAGCTGATGTAGACAATAGCAGTGCAGCAGCACCGCCCATTAGATATTTTTTCATTATATACCCCAGTTTATAGTCGGCTCAATCAAGCGCCCAAGTTTTGCGAACCCTAACAGATTATTAATATATTTTACAATATTGCGCAAGTCTGCGGGGAAGCGAGGACAAAATGTACCAAATTGGGACGAATCTAGGATGATTTATGAAAACAATAAAAAGCCCCGCCGGATCATCTCCGGCGGGGCTTTTGTTTAAGCATAGAATTTTAATCAAAAAGCCTATTTTTCGCCGTCGTCCGCCTCAACAGCAGCTTCTGGAGCTTCAGCGGCTGACGCCTCTTCTACCGTCGCTTCTGGGGCCGGTGCTTCTTCAACAACAACTTCTGCGACTGGCGCTTCTTCAACAACTGGTGCATCAAACACCTCTTCGGGTGAAGGAGCAGCCGCGGCTGCGGTTTCTGCAGCTTTCAGCTCTTGTGCTGCGACCATCGCGTCAACAACCTTCTGTTGCTGTGCGCGCAGGGCAACGTCGCGGCTGGTGGCCGCAATCCGTGCCCGGTTCATGCCAGCACCGGTACCGGCCGGGATCAAACGTCCAACAATGACGTTTTCTTTCAGACCGATCAGCTGATCCTTCTTACCTTCGACAGCCGCCTGGGTAAGCACCCGGGTGGTTTCCTGGAAAGAAGCCGCAGAGATGAAGCTACGCGTTTGCAGACTTGCCTTGGTGATACCGAGCAATACGGGCTTACCAACAGCAGGTTCCTGCTTTTTGGTGAGCTTGGCATTATACTCAAGCATCTCTTCCTTATCGATTTGCTCGCCAGGAAGAAGCGTCGTGTCGCCGCCGTTGGTGATTTCAACTTTCTGCAGCATCTGGCGAACAATCGTTTCAATGTGCTTATCGTTGATTTTCACGCCCTGCAGACGATAGACTTCCTGAATCTCTGCAACCAGATATTCAGCCAAAGCTTCCACGCCCATGACTTCAAGGATGTCATGCGGATCAGGTGAACCAGAAACGAGGTTATCGCCCTTCTTCACGAAATCGCCTTCTTGCACGTCGATGACTTTCGTCTTCGGTACCAGATATTCTACTGGTTCGCCTTCCTCGGGAACAATCGCGATCTTACGCTTCGCTTTATAATCGCGCAGATATTCAATCCGGCCCGATACTTTCGCGATAATCGAATTGTCTTTCGGAATACGGGCTTCGAAAAGCTCAGCAACCCGTGGCAGACCACCGGTAATATCACGCGTTTTTGCAGCTTCGCGAGACACACGGGCGATAACGTCACCCGCTTGCACTTTCTGACCATCGGTCGCGGAAAGTGTAGCGCCATTAGCCAGCAAATACCGACCAGCTTCACCGCTATTTTCGTCCAGCAAAGTCATGCGCGGACGCAGATCTTCTTTGTTAGCACCACGGCCAGAGGCACGATATTCGGTGATAACACTCTGAGCGATACCGGTTGCTTCATCGGTAATCTCGGACATTGTTTTGCCTTCGATCACGTCCTGATATTTAATGACACCCGGCTTCTCGGTAATCATTGGCATGGTGAATGGATCCCATTCCGCCAGACGATCGCCCAATTTGACCTTCGCGCCATCTTTGATCAGCACGCTGGTACCATAAGGAACCTTATCAGCAGAGCGTTCACGCCCATCATTGTCGATAACGGCAATGATACCGCTACGCGCCAAGGACAGGAAGCGTCCGTTCTTGTCTTCGATCACAGGCATGTCACGATATTCAACCACACCTTCGGCAACCGCTTCCAGATTGGACTGCTCGTTCAGCTGCGCTGCGCCGCCGATGTGGAAGGTCCGCATCGTTAGCTGCGTACCTGGCTCACCGATGGACTGTGCCGCGATAACACCAACAGCTTCACCGATATTCACCGGTGTACCGCGAGCAAGATCACGACCATAGCAAGTGCCACAGACACCCATTTTGGATTCACAGACCAGCGGAGAACGAATGCGCGCGGATTGAATGCCGAGCTCTTCGATCACCACAATGGCTGCTTCGTCCAGCAAGGTGCCGGCTTTGATCACAACGCTATCATCTTTGCTGTCGACAATATCTTCGGCCATTGTCCGACCAAGGATACGCTCACCAAGCGATGCGATAACCGAACCGCCCTGGACGATGGCTTTCATCTCCAGCGCATTTTCGGTGCCGCAATCATTTTCGACAATCGTACAATCCTGAGAAACGTCAACCAGACGCCGTGTCAGATAACCGGAGTTTGCGGTTTTCAAAGCGGTATCGGCAAGACCTTTACGCGCACCGTGAGTCGAGTTGAAATATTCGAGAACCGTCAGGCCTTCTTTAAAGTTCGAGATAATTGGTGTTTCAATAATCTCGCCAGAAGGTTTGGCCATCAGTCCGCGCATACCGCCCAGCTGTTTCATCTGGGCTGGTGAACCACGGGCGCCAGAGTGGCTCATCATGTAGATGGCGTTAATCTGACGCTCACGACCATGCTCGTCCTCTGGCGTTGCGGCCAGTTCGTCCATCATCGCGTTCGCAACCGTGTCACCACAGCGGCTCCAGGCGTCGATCACTTTGTTATATTTTTCCTGCTGCGTGATCAGACCGTCTTGATATTGCTGTTCGTAATCAGCAACCAAAGCGCGGGTCTCTTCAACCGTTTTATCCTTGGAATCCGGAATGATCATATCATCCTTACCGAAGGAGATACCGGCCTTACAGGCGTGGCGGAAGCCAAGGTCCATGATCGCATCGGCGAACAGGACCGTGTCTTTCTGACCCGTGTGACGGTAAACTTGGTCAATCACGTCACCGACCTCTTTCTTGGTCAGCAAGCGGTTCACAATGTCGAACGGAACCTTGTGTGATTTTGGCAGACACTCGGCGATCAGCAAGCGGCCCGGTGTGGTTTCAAAACGCTTGAGGATAGGCTTGCCTTCCTCATCGGTTTGCGGAACCCGGGTGGTGATTTTGGAGTGCAAAGTCACAGCCCCAATTTCAAGCGCCTGATGCACTTCAGCCATATCAGCCAAGAGCATGCCCTCGCCTGGCTCGCCTTTGCGATCCATGGTGAGATAATAGATGCCGAGAACCATATCCTGCGAAGGAACGATGATCGGTTTACCATTGGCTGGTGACAGGATGTTGTTGGTCGACATCATCAAGACACGGGCTTCCAGCTGCGCCTCAAGGCTCAGCGGTACGTGGACAGCCATTTGGTCACCGTCAAAGTCGGCGTTAAACGCGGAACAGACCAATGGGTGAAGCTGAATGGCCTTCCCTTCGATCAATACCGGTTCGAACGCTTGGATGCCCAAACGGTGAAGCGTTGGTGCGCGGTTCAGCATCACGGGATGCTCGCGGATCACTTCTTCGAGAATATCCCAGACTTCCTTGCGCTCTTTTTCGACCCATTTTTTGGCCTGTTTCAGCGTCATCGAAAGACCCTTGGCATCAAGGCGCGCGTAAATGAATGGCTTGAACAATTCCAAGGCCATTTTCTTCGGCAGACCACATTGATGCAATTTCAGCTCAGGGCCGGTCACGATAACCGAACGACCGGAATAGTCGACGCGCTTACCGAGAAGGTTCTGACGGAAACGGCCCTGCTTGCCTTTCAGCATGTCGGACAAAGATTTCAGCGGGCGTTTATTCGCACCAGTAATGGTACGACCACGACGACCATTGTCGAACAGCGCGTCCACAGATTCCTGCAACATACGCTTCTCGTTACGGACGATAATATCCGGTGCGCGCAATTCCATCAGGCGTTTCAAACGGTTGTTCCGGTTGATGACGCGGCGATACAGATCGTTGAGATCGGACGTCGCGAAACGGCCACCATCCAAAGGCACCAGCGGGCGCAACTCGGGCGGGATCACAGGAATGATTTCGAGGATCATCCATTCCGGTTTGTTGCCGGAATCAATGAAGCTTTCGACAACCTTCAGACGTTTGATGATCTTCTTGGGTTTCAGCGTCGACTTGGTCGTCCGCAGATCTTCCATCAGATCGTCGCGTTCCTGCTTCAGATCGAGATCCTGCAGCATGATCTTAACGGCTTCAGCACCGATACCGGCAGAGAAAGCATCTTCGCCATATTCATCTTGTGCTTCGAGCATTTCGTCTTCGGTCAACAGCTGGAATTTCTCCAAGGCTGTCAGGCCGGGCTCGATAACCACATAGCTTTCGAAATACAGCACGCGCTCGAGCTGCTTGAGCTGCATGTCGAGAAGCAAGCCGATACGCGATGGCAGAGATTTCAGGAACCAGATATGCGCAACAGGAGCAGCAAGATCGATATGACCCATGCGTTCCCGGCGAACTTTGGTTACCGTGACTTCAACACCGCATTTCTCGCAGACAATGCCTTTATATTTCATGCGCTTATATTTACCGCACAGGCATTCGTAATCTTTGACAGGGCCAAAGATACGCGCACAGAACAGGCCATCACGCTCTGGCTTGAACGTCCGGTAGTTGATGGTTTCCGGCTTTTTAATTTCACCGAATGACCAGCTGCGAATGCGCTCGGGTGAGGCAAGACCGATTTGAATCTGGTCGAATGTTTCCGGCTTTGCGATCGGATTTGCGAAATTTGATACTTGGTTCATTTTTTCTTCCTTCGGGGCCTATGCCCAAAAATCTAAATGCTTGAGGCGGGAGTGGGTTTTAACGCCTCACTCCGCCGCAATCGCTACGCCGTCATCATCGTCATCATCACCAAAGCTGGAGAGTTCGACGTTGAGACCAAGTGAACGCATTTCCTTGACCAGAACGTTAAAGCTTTCGGGCACACCAGCTTCGAAACTATCGTCGCCTTTGACGATTGCTTCGTAAACCTTGGTCCGTCCGATCACATCATCCGATTTGACCGTCAGCATTTCCTGCAACGTATAAGCCGCACCATATGCCTGCAGCGCCCAGACTTCCATTTCCCCGAAGCGCTGACCACCAAATTGAGCTTTACCGCCCAGTGGCTGTTGCGTGACGAGAGAATAGGGTCCGATCGAACGGGCGTGGATCTTGTCATCGACCAAGTGATGCAGTTTGAGCATGTAGATATAGCCCACTGTCACCTTACGATCGAATTTGTCTCCGGTCCGTCCGTCATAGAGATCAACCTGACCGCTACGATCGAGGCCAGCAAGTTCCAGCATGTCGGAAACATCGCTTTCATGGGCACCATCAAATACCGGCGTTCCCATCGGGACACCATGGCGCAAATGACCAACCATTTCGACGATTTCAGCGGTATCACGGGAATCGATATCTTCGTGATGCTGTTCGCCGTATATAACCTTGAGCCGCTCTTTCACTGCGTCAGGTGGCGGTGCCGCCTGTGGATCGGGATTAGCCAGCTTCCATTCTTCCAGAGCTTTTGTCACCTGTTCGCCCAGACCACGTGCGGCCCAGCCCAAGTGGGTTTCAAAAATCTGACCGACGTTCATACGTGAGGGTACACCCAAGGGGTTCAACACGATATCAACGGGCGTTCCGTCTTCAAGAAATGGCATATCTTCTTGCGGAAGAATGCGGGAGATAACCCCCTTGTTTCCGTGACGACCAGCCATTTTATCGCCAGGCTGCAATTTGCGTTTCACAGCGACAAAGACTTTGACCATTTTCAGGACGCCTGGGGACAATTCGTCACCACGCTCCAGCTTCTCACGGCGATCTTCGAAACGATCATTAATTTCCTTGATCGCTTCATCATATTGACCACGGGTCGCTTCGAAATCGGATTGGACTTTGTCATCCTTCACCGCGATTTTCCACCAGTCAGCATTTTCCAACTCGGACAGGCTTTCTGCGGTGATCGCCGCACCCTTCTTCATTGGTTTTGGTGCCGAGGTGGCTGTCTGACCAATGAGCATATCTTTCAATGCGTTGAAGGTTGCACGGTTTAGAATGGCGCGTTCGTCATCCCTATCTTTCGTGAAGCGTGAAATTTCTTCGCGTTCAATCGCCAAGGCGCGCTCGTCTTTGTCGATGCCGTGGCGGTTAAACACACGCACTTCAACAACCGTTCCAGCAACACCGGGAGGCAGACGCAAGGACGTGTCACGAACATCGGAAGCTTTTTCACCAAAGATCGCGCGAAGAAGTTTTTCTTCCGGCGTCATTGGGGATTCACCCTTAGGCGTAATCTTACCGACAAGAATATCGCCCGGTTCGATTTCCGCACCGATATAAACGATACCCGCTTCATCGAGGTTGCGCAGGGCTTCCTCACCGACATTGGGAATATCGCGCGTAATATCTTCAGGGCCAAGCTTGGTATCACGGGCCATGACTTCAAATTCTTCGATATGGATCGAAGTGAAGACATCGTCTTTCACAATACGCTCGGAAATAAGGATACTATCCTCGTAGTTATACCCATTCCAAGGCATGAAGGCGACGAGGCTGTTTTTGCCCAGTGCCAATTCACCCATATCGGTCGATGGACCATCAGCGATAGTGTCGCCTTCCTGAACCATTTCACCGACCTTCACCAACGGACGCTGGTTGATGCAGGTATTCTGGTTGGAACGCTGGAACTTCTGGAGGGTATAGATGTCAACGCCGGACTTGCCTGCTTCGACATCACCCTGCGCACGGATCACGATACGGGTCGCATCGACCTGATCCACAATACCGCCGCGACGGGCCGCAATCGCAGCACCACTATCACGGGCCACGGTTTCTTCCATGCCGGTTCCAACAAATGGCGCTTCTGCTTTCACCAGAGGCACAGCCTGACGTTGCATGTTCGATCCCATCAGGGCGCGGTTAGCATCATCATTTTCCAGGAATGGGATGAGCGAGGCCGCAACAGACACAAGCTGCTTTGGCGAAACGTCCATCAGCGTGATTTGGTCACGCTGAGCGATCAAAAATTCGCCCGCTTCACGAGAAGAAACCAATTCTTCCACAAAGCTGCCATCGTCGGTCAGTTCCGCGTTGGCCTGTGCCACCGTGTGCTTCTGCTCTTCCATCGCGGAGAGATAGACAACATCATCGGTAACCTTGCCTTCTTTAATCTGACGATATGGCGTTTCGATAAAGCCATATTTATTCACCCGGCTAAAGGATGCCAGCGAGTTGATCAGACCAATATTCGGGCCCTCGGGCGTTTCAATTGGGCAGATACGGCCATAATGGGTTGGGTGAACGTCGCGAACTTCAAAGCCTGCACGCTCACGGGTCAAACCACCGGGCCCAAGCGCCGACACGCGGCGTTTATGGGTAACTTCGGAAAGCGGGTTGGTCTGATCCATAAACTGGGACAGCTGCGAGCTACCAAAAAACTCGCGAACCGTTGCAACAGCAGGTTTCGCGTTAATCAGATCGTTCGGCATCACGGTGGATACGTCGACGCTGGACATACGCTCTTTAACCGCACGCTCCATACGCAACAGGCCAACACGATATTGGTTTTCGAGAAGCTCGCCAACCGAACGCACGCGACGGTTACCAAGGTTATCAATATCATCAACTTCGCCCTTGCCGTCTTTCAGATCGACGAGGGTTTTGACGACAGCCAAAATATCTTCTTTGCGGAGAACCGTATAATCATCCGGCGCATCCAGTTCGAGACGCATGTTGAGCTTCACACGGCCAACAGCGGACAAGTCATAACGCTCAGGGTCGAAGAACAGGCCTTCGAACAAAGCTTCAGCGGTTTCGCGGGTTGGCGGTTCGCCAGGACGCATGACGCGGTAAATGTCGGACAATGCGCCATCACGATCTTCAGCCTTGTCGACTTTCAGCGTGTTGCGGATCCATGGACCGGTTGTGACATGGTCAATATCGAGCAGTTCGAGCGCATCAATGCCAGCGCCATCCAGCTTCTCAAGATTTTCAACGGTGACTTCGTCACCAGCTTCGATGTAAATCTCGCCGGTTTTTTCGTTGATCAGATCAAAGGCGCTGTAGCGGCCGAAAATTTCTTCGGTTGGAATGACGACAGATTTCATGCCATCTTTTTCAGCCTTATTGGCGCTACGTGGCGTAATCTTGTTGCCGCTGGCGAAGATGACTTCACCGCTATCGGCATCAACAATATCAAAAGTCGGCTTCTGACCGCGCCATTGCTCGGCGACGAATGGAATGGTCCAGCCGTCTTTCGCGCGCTTGTAAACGATACGCTCGTAAAATTCGTTGAGAATATCTTCTTCGGAATAGCCTTGCTTCAGAATGCCGGTGATTTCCGCACTCTTGGTCCGGCCTTCATCTTCAATCTTACCCTGAATTTCGATCGCGCCCATAGGCTCTTTGATCGTGATCCGGTTGCCTTCCATCTCGGTGATTTCTGCAGGCTGCTTCATACCAGCAACGCGAACCATTTCACCAACCTTGAATGGCGGCTTTTTCTCTTTCACTTCGATGATCGCATCACCCAGCGAACGCAGCAATGCGGTAACCGGCAATTTACGCTTACGGTCGATACGAACGTTGACGATGTCTTTCGCGTCAAATTCAAAGTCGAGCCACGAACCACGATAAGGAATGACGCGGGCCGCGAACAGGAATTTGCCCGATGAGTGGGTTTTGCCGCGGTCATGGTCAAACAAGACACCGGGCGAACGGTGCATCTGGCTGACAATAACGCGCTCTGTACCATTGATGACGAACGTGCCGTTCTTGGTCATCAAAGGCATGTCGCCCATATATACGTCTTGCTCTTTAATATCGAGAACGGAGCGCGCTTCTGTTTCTGGATCGACTTCAAAGACGATCAGACGCAGCGTGACTTTCATCGGCGCTGCGTAAGTGATGCCGCGCTGACGACATTCTTCAACATTATATTTGGGATCTTCGAGCTGGTAGTTGACGAAGTCCATTTCCGCGGTGCCGGCAAAATCGCGGATCGGGAAAACGCTGCGCAGCGTTTTTTCCAGACCGGAAACATAATCAATTGACGGATCAGAGCGCAGGAACTGCTCATATGATTCGCGCTGAACCTCGATGAGATTCGGCATTTCAATGACTTCATGAATGTCGCCAAAGATTTTGCGGATACGTTTTTTGCGGGTCGGTGTGAGAGCCGTTGTCTTTACCGAAGATGCTTTCGTCGCCATGTATTTTGCCTTCTCGCCATCACCGGATTTGCGCCACTTATGAAGCGCTTAGCCGGTGGAAAATCAATCATGTGGGGCGCTCCAGAACAAAAAGCCACGGCCTCTCAAACCCACATATTTTGGGAGGAGAGTCGTAGCTTATAGCGTCCTGAAAACCGGTCAGACTTCATTTCTTTTGGCGCACTGCGCAACTGCACGCCCTGTCTCGAAATCTGTGGTGAGCCGCTCATATAGGGAGATAGTGGATAGGGGTCAAGGGGCAGAAGACTGGCAATTGGACCGATCGAAGGCGATAGCAAGACCTCATGAAGGCTCCTCTTTGTACCACTTGGTCGCCAACACACGGACGAGCCAAAATAACATAACAATCAGGATGATAGGTTCCGGAGCGGCCAACAAGCCTGTGTCTTGAATTGCCTTTGGAAAAGCGCTCGCTCCAGGGCCAGTGAACAAGGATCCGGCTGCGATAAAATAAGCGAAGCACATCCGCCACAAATGCCGGGCGATGCGCTGTTTGCCGGAAATGCCCCGCCGGGCGATCATCACCGCGTCACCTGCCGCGGCCAGAAGAGCAAGCCCTGCGAAAAAATAATGCGGAAAGGCCGGCAATCCATCCTTCAGCCCGTCGGGGCTATTCTGCGCTTCCAGCCCGAAAAACACGCCGCCAGCGGCAACCCCTAATGCAATGACCAGCGCGACATAGTGAAACGGATTGACCCTTTCATCTTGCCGCCGGGCTGCCATCCAGGATGTGGCGACAAGATAGATGGTGAAAACACCAACCAAGATGGAAATGGCCATCGGAAGGACGAGGGCCAGATAAATGCTGGCACCAGCCATGATCATCATGCTTATGAAAAAGACATTCCCGATTCCACGATGCACGCGCGAACCCTTGCGCGCAAACAACGCGCCCGCACCTGCCAAAACAGCGATTGTGCCCATAGCGATATGAAGGAACATGATAAATGTCATCGGCGATATCCTCATTCAAAAGATCGGAACGAGGAGCCTATATATCTGATTTTATTGAAAAACAATAAATTACTTGACGTTTATCGATAAATGTATATTGATAAACAACGAAACACATATCGCAATTCAATATTACTGGAGACTATCATGACAAATATCGCGACCAAAGGGGAGGAAGATCTCGTTCTAAAGTCAGCACGCCTGCTACTCGGCTTTTTTCGCTTTGCGGTGATCTTCGCATCCGTAGTCCTGGTGCTATCGTTGCCAGCCATGGCGATTTTCGGCCAGCACATATTGGCCGACGTGGGGGAGCAGTTTGTAAACCCGCCATCGGCTTCGGTGCTTTGGGTATCGGCCGGGTTTGTGATGGTACTGCTGCTAATCATGCTGCTGTGCTATTTCACTATCGACCGGCTTCGTAAGGTCCTGGCTTCCGTCCGTGAGGGCGATCCGTTCAACCGGACCAATGGCCTGCGCCTACGCGGCATGGGCATTGCCATATTTGTGATCCAGATCCTATCTGCCCTACTTGGCGCGCTGATCGGAGTGATTATCAGCCTGCTCGGCGAGATGAAGGAGGGCGAGCAAATGGTCGTCTCGGGGGAATTCGGACTCTCGCTGTCCGGAATCTTGCTGGTGTTGCTGCTGATCGTCCTGGCCCGTGTCTTCGACCGCGGCGCTGATATGCGCGACGAACTCGAAGGTACTATATGATGACCAGAATTTTGCGTGATCCCTTTCTGAGATTTGGTGCCGTTATCGTTAAAACCAGCCAGTATCTCTTTGCGTTGGCGGCGATTCTGGTCCTGCTTTCGGCTCCTTTATCCGTGATCTTTTCTGACAAACTGCTCCAGGCCCTTCAACAGCATTTTGCGATTGCAGACTCGCATTATCCTGTCGATTCGGTCGTGGCACTGTTGTTGTTCGTCTCTGCGGTCCTTGTTTTATGGTGGATGTTTTTTCGATATCTCACCCATATTGTGGACACGGTGGTCGAGGGCGATCCATTCATAGCCAGCAACGCAAAGCGGCTTCAGCATATGGCGCTTCTATTGCTCACCATTCAGTTAATCTACATTCCCACGGCAGCCTTGGGTTTGATCGTTGAAACGGCCTTCAAAGGTCCGACATCAAAGGTGGACATGTTCTGGGATTTTACCGGACTATTGATGGTCATCACCCTCTTTATATTCGCCCGCGTGTTCCGTCACGGCACCGACATGCGCAGCGACTTGCAGGGGACCATCTGATGGCAATCACTGTAAAACTCGATGATCTGCTGCACGATAATCGCATGACTTTAACAGAGCTGGCGGAACGGGTAGACATCACCATCGCCAATCTGTCGATCCTGAAAACCGGCAAGGCCAAGGCGATACGGTTCAGCACATTGGAAGCCATCTGCAAGGAATTGCAATGCCAGCCCGGTGATCTGCTGACATTCGAAGATGCAAAGGACAATGAAACGCCATGACCATCACACCAGATCCATCGGCAGAAACAGAAACCAAGACTTTGGCAAGAGTTGTTGGCCTGTCGTTGCTGGGGACTATTGTGGTCGGCATGGTGAGCGCGCTGACCGTCGGGCAGGGCATTGATATCAACCTGTCAGCCGATATTGTGGCTACCGCACGAAACATGCTCGAAGCCGAAACGGCGTTGCGGGCTAAGGCCTATATTGCTTTGCTGGTCTTTGCGCTGGAGGTCGTTATTGGCGCAGGTTTGTTCTTGCTTCTCCGACAATCCGGCCCGTTGCTCGCGGCGTGGAGCCTGATCATCAGTCTCGGCGCCGCGCTAATGGTTTTACTGGGCGCGGTGTTCAATCTCAACGCTGCTGAAATTGCGGGGAATGTGGCATATATCGAATTGGCGGATGAGCGGCAGAAATTGCTGCTCACCGGCTTTCAGGCAACGTCCGATTACACGTCTTTTCACCTTGGCTTGATCCTCGCAAGCGTGGGCAATGCAGGTTTCGCCTATCTGTTCCTGCGCTCTGGATTAATCCCGAAGCTGATTGCCGGATGGGGTGTCTTTGCCTTTTCTTTTGTCGCTGTCGCCATTGTGGCGCGCGACTTTATTCCCATCATCGGGCATAGCGCAGTGACAGTTTCATTCATGCTGTCCAATCTCATCGCCCTGATTTCTCTTGGAGTATATCTGGCCATAAAGGGCGTGCGGTCAGCCTGAGTTTTTCGAACCAAATTCGGCCGACTCAACGACTTTCCGCACCATCTGCGGATCATATTCCACTTGTCCATCCAATATGAGCATCGCCAGCCCGTGGACAAGCGACCATGCATGCAGAGCGGCAACGGTGCGCTGTTCACCCGACATAGTATCAGGCATCAAAGCGGTGATGCCCTTGCGCAATTGCAAAAAAGCCTCTCCCATTTCGGACGGATCATCCGTCTCGAGATCAACTTTGCCGACGCGATCATAGATCAGGCGGACCAAGGCAGGATTTTCGACCGACCATTGCACATAGGTGACCCCCACATCGACAAAACCTTCGCGCACATCGCTAGCCGCCTGTGCCGCCTCTGCCTGACTGACGCCCAAACGATTGAGCGCTTCGAGAGCCAGCGCGTCCAGCAACGCGTCTTTATTGGGGAAATGCCGATAGAGCGCCGTCGCCGAAACACCCAGTTCACGGGCAAGCGCGCGCAGCCCCAGATCGGGATGGGCCATATCCTCAATCCGCTTCATCCCCGCCGCAATCGCCGCCGCACGAAGATCCCCATGGTGATAGGGATTGGAATCTTTAATGTTGACACTGTTACCTTTAACGCTCATGTTAACAGCATAAACATTCTGAGTCGCGATGCCAAGGGGAGTTTGCGCCAATGCTGATATTTGCAATTGCAACGGCCATCATCGCCGTTACCGTCGCGGCGGCTCATTTTATCCTCGGCGAACGCGTAGTGCTGAAACCGCTTTTTGCGGAACCCACTGATGGGCTTTTGTCTGCCCCCAGCATGCGCCATCTGACCTGGGCGATGTTTCAGCTGCATAGTCTGGTCTGGGCTAGCCTCGGCATCGCGGTTCTTGTGAACCGGCTTCAGGGCGGCAGCGAATTGATCGGATATCTCGCGATCCTGATTTTCGCCATATCCGGCATTGGAAATTTTGCGGCCCTACGGCGACCCCATCCCGGCGGGATATTATTATTACTCGCAGCGACCACGACCGCTGCCGACATCTGGTTTAACTGAAAAGGATTTCACTATGGCTTCCGTTATTGAGAACACCATCCGCTCGGCGGTCACCCCTGTCTTGGGCGCGGTCGCCAATTTCAATCGCAAACGGATGAAAGCACCGGAAGGTGGACATCCTTATCTCACCGGAATTCACAAGCCGATGACCGAGGAAGTGACGCTCGCCAACCTAAAGGTGGACGGCGAAATCCCGGCCCAGCTTGATGGCCGTTATCTGCGGATCGGCCCGAACCCGGTGACCGCTCCCGATGAAGCCAGCTATCATTGGTTTGTCGGCGACGGCATGGCCCATGGCATCCGCATCACCGACGGCAAGGCCGAATGGTATCGCAACCGCTGGGTCCGTTCCAACGCCGTGAGTGACGGGCTTGGTGAAGACCGCAAGCCGGGCACGCGGAAACCACGGACAGATACAGCCAATACCAATATTGTGGAAATTGGCGGCCGGACTTTTGCCATTGTCGAGGCTGGAGGTTTCCCGGTCGAGTTAACCGACGAGCTTGAGACGGTTGCCCATAACCCGTTTGATGGCACATTGCACAACGCCTTTTCCGCACACCCCCATCTGGATCCAAAAACCGGAGAGATGCATGCCATTTGCTATGATGCACCGGTGATGGACACCGTGTGGCATGTTGTCATCGGCAAGGATGGCAAGGTGAAGCGCGAAGAACCGATAGCCGTCGCGCAGGGCCCCTCTATCCATGACTGCCAGATTACCGAAAACCATGTGCTGGTCTTTGATCTGCCAGCGACCTTCTCGATGAAGCGCATGCTGGCTGGCTTTGCATTCCCTTATGACTGGAACCCGGATCATAAAGCCCGCGTTGGCCTGTGCCCCCGCAACGGATCAGGTGCCGATACCATCTGGTGCGATGTCGAAACTTGCTATGTCTATCACGCTGCCAATGCTTTTGAGACAGAGGAAGGCAAAGTCATCGTCGACGTGGTGGTCCATGAAAGCACCTATGCCCGCACCACCTTTGGCCCGGGCGGCGAATGGTCACGGCTGGAACGCTGGACCGTTGATCCAGTCACAAAAAAAGTCGACCGCAAAATTCTGAACGACCGCGCACAAGAATTCCCGCGCTATGACGAGCGCCTATCGACCAGCGACTATCGCTATATTTACAGCATCGCTTTGGCCGGAGAACCGGATCAGCTGGACATGGCCGGGAATGAACTGTTCAAACATGATCTGAAAACCGGCGACACCGCTATCCGTAATTTTGGCGATAATCGCCACCCGGGTGAGTTTGTTTTCGTTCCGCGATCTGCCGAAGCGGATGAGGATGATGGCTGGCTAATCGGTCTGGTGATCGACATGAACAACGAGACAACCGAGCTGCAAATCCTCAAAGCCAACGACTTTACCGGTGAACCGCAGGCGGTCATCCATGTCCCGCACCGCATTCCGCCCGGCTTTCATGGCAATTGGATCAGCGCCGCCTAGGCTCTAGTCTTTCTCGATCCTGGCAGAACCAAATCCTTCAGAAAATTGAGGGGCGTCGTCGGCGATTTCCTCCCACTCCGCTTTGGAGCCGACAAAGA
Organism: uncultured Sphingomonadaceae bacterium; assembly: GCA_947489315.1. GTDB lineage: Bacteria > Pseudomonadota > Alphaproteobacteria > Sphingomonadales > Sphingomonadaceae > Parasphingorhabdus. The sequence continues at coordinate 102,273 of CANLCX010000003.1, read as the reverse complement.
TATGGGCGGCAAAGCCACGGTGGCCAGGGTCATTATCCAGCAGACCAGCCGGCACGAAAAACAAATTGCTTTTCTGCCCGTCCAACGGAAGCGGACTGCCGCATGTTTTGCAGAATACCGAGTGCCATCCATTCCCGTCCGGAACGAAAAACGTAGCAATTAACTCTTCCCCTTGCTCCCACGCAAAATTATCGCGCGTAGCGTGGAAAACCGCATTGCCATTCGTGCCAGACACTTTCCGGCACTTGGAACAATGGCATTGTCCAATCGGACCGGGCGGACCGGCAACCGTAAATGATACGCCGCCACACAGGCAACTGCCGGTCAATTTTTCATCCATGTTCTATCGCTCATCCTTCTATGCAGCGTCCTGCAAAGGCATAGCATATCGGATCGGCAATACGAACCGCTGCGACTGTTGACAAATGAGGACACCCCCATTGATAAGCGGGTCAATAAAACCAAGAATAAGCAAATCGCAGGCTCAGGCTGGCCTCTTGCCAATAGGAGATTTTATGGTCGCCTCTTTTAAGATAAACTTACCACTCGTAGCGCTCTTTTCCTTTCTCTGTCTGATCCTCAGCACCGCTGCGCTGGCAGCAACAGGCTATGAGTCCGGGCATACAGCTTTGGAAGTTTGGGACGCCGAGGGGCAAGCCAATGCTCCGCAGTGGGTTCGAACCTGGTTGGTTATAATGATAACCAGCTTTGCGCTTGGATTGCTATTTGTCTGGAAACGAGTGGAAGCACGCTGGGTTGTCGGTGGGCTCATAACAACTATCCTCATGATCCGATTTGGCATTCCAGCCATGGGAATTGTAAAGCTGTCGGGCCTCGTCGCACTGGTACATCTGATCTGCTGGTCGCCAGCGCTTTATCTCTTGATCAAGAATCGGCCTTTTATGAAAGAGCGTTCCCTTTATGCACTCTGGTCCGGCCTGATCACCGCGGTGATCTTGTTCTCTTTCATTTTCGACATTCGCGACGCCGCTATTTATCTCGATCATATGCTGGGAATCGGGCTGATCTCCAGCTAACGGGCCATCTATATCCCCTCCAGCCGGCAATCGCGCTGCTCCAAGATATCGCGCATCTCGCGATAAGCCCGCGGCGTGTCGGTGAGCGGAATATAGGGATGGAGATGATGGACAATATGATATTGCATGCCCATGGATCCAATATTGCCCCACGCGCTTTTGAACGCGCGGGTGTCTTTATAGCGGCCGATCCCATCAGCGGGGTGATGCGGCGCCCAGCTTAAGAAAAACTGGATATAGGTCAGGCCAATTTGCCGGGGCAGCCACCACAGCAAGGCCGCTTCCAGTGCGTAGCCGGACCAAGCCAACCCGATCAATATCCCGAAATGGGTGAGTTGAAACAGCGCGCCATCGAGCAGCGCATCCGGGCGGCCAATGTCCCGCAGAACATCGCCATATTTGTTGAACCCACCGTCGGCACCCGGTTGGCGGTTCTGGATCGACTTCCAGATGGCATGCCAGGGACCGTTGGCCATGCTGCTAATATCCGGATCAAGGTCCGGGTCATTGGCATGTAGATGATGCTGGATGTGCGTCAGCTTCGCAACGCGATAGGGCAGCACCAGCGGGATGGTCGACACATGCCCGACCAGTTCATTCAGCCAGCGCCATTTGGTACCTTTGCGTCCGATAATATCATGCTGGGCTTCATGCGATGGCAGATAGCAGAGCATGACGTTGAACGTCGCTATGATGAAGCCCAGCCAAAGCGGCAGGAAACCCAAGAACACCAGCGGCCAAAGCGACAGCCAGACCAGCAAGTTGCCCAGTCCCCATGCCACCGCTTCCCAAGGCAAGCGGCCTGCATATTTGCGGGCAATCGCTATTTCTTGTTTGCGCAGGTCCGTTTCAGTCAAGGTTCCGCTCATATCCAACGGCCTTTGATTTGCGCAAAAGCACCCCATGCGCCGCCGATGATCAGTCCCAATGCCAGCGGGGCGAGCCCCAGTGGAGTCTGCCAGCCCAGCATTTGCATGGTCTGAGCGAGCAATGGTCCCAAAAATCCGATACCGAAAATCAGGGGCATGAAATGGAGGATATTTTTCAGAACAAATTGCACAGCACCGTCCTTGTCAGAGACCCGGATTACCGCAACGGGGCCGAACAATCAACTATTCACAGCGCTGTCAGTAACTACTGTTATCGCCAACGTCAGCCTGTCTTTCTACGACGGACCTTCTTAGGCGCACTTTCGCTCTTGGACTCAGCGCTTTGTTGACCGATGTCGCTGGTATTGGCGCCCTCATGAGCGGTCGTTTCTATCCGACCTTCCACATTGGAGGCGGGCATGGCCTTGCTAAACAAATAACCTTGGACCTGAACGCAGCCCTCTTCCTTGAGCTGGCTGAGCTGATCGCTGCGTTCCACCCCTTCGGCGGTTGTTACCATGCCTAGGCTGGAGGCCAGACCGGTGACGGCGCGAATAATCGCCCGACAGTCTTCGCGGCTGTCCACTTCATCGACAAAACACCGGTCGATCTTGATCTTGTCAAACGGGAAGCTACGCAAATAGTTGAGCGAGCTATAGCCAGTGCCAAAATCATCTAACGCAATCCGCACACCCAGCGAGCGGATTTTGTGCAGCAATTCCACATTGGACTGGTTGTCGTTCATCAGCACGGATTCTGTGATTTCCAATTCCAACCGTTGCGGTGCAACGCCGGTCGCAGCGAGTGCGTTGATAATAGTTGGCATCAAATTGGGGCTACGCATCTGGGCTGGGGACAAGTTGACTGCGACGCTCAGATGGTCTGGCCATTTAGCAACCTCATACAAAGCAGATCGTACGACCCATTCGCCAAGCTGCACAATCAGTCCCGTATCCTCGGCCACAGGGATGAACACATCCGGCATAATCATGCCTTTTTCGCTGTGATGCCAGCGCAGCAGAGCTTCGTAGCCGATGGTTTCATTGGTCTCGATATTCACCAATGGCTGGTAATAGAGTTCCAGCTCATTGCGTTTCAGCGCGGCGCGCAAATCCATCTCAATATTGCGCCGATCCTGCACCGCCTCATGCATTGATCGTTCAAATAAGGATGCACAGCCGCGGCCATTTTCTTTGGCGTGATACAAGGCAATATCGGCATGCTTGATCAACTCTTCGCCGTTATTGCCGCACTCCGGCGCCAGCGCGATGCCGATGCTCACACCTGTTGAAACTGGCTGTCCTTCAACCATCACCGGTTCTGAAATTTTGTCGATAATATTCGAAGCGACTTGCATGACATCCTCATGCGAACCGACATTGCGCAGGGTTACCGCAAATTCGTCTCCGCCCAGACGCGCCACCACATCTTCTATGCCGATGGTATTTTCCAGGCGATTAGCGACAGCTTTCAGAACCAAATCCCCTGCCCCGTGCCCTAAAGTGTCATTGATCATTTTGAAATGATCGAGGTCGAGATAGAGCACCGCCAGTTTCTGATCATCCCTCATCCGCGCGATTGAGCGTTGCAGCGATTGATTAAACAGAGCCCGGTTAGGCAGGTCGGTCAGGCTATCAAAATGGGCCAGATGGGCGACCCGTGCCTCTGCCTTTTTTGCACTGGTAATATCTGCCGCGACACCGCGTATATGCTGACTTTCCCCGTCCACGGTTTTGATTCGCCGACCGGATAATCTCCACCAATATTCTTCCCCACCAAGTTTAATCGGAACATGGATATCGCGAAAGGCCTTTCCGGACGCCAGAGACTGGGCCAGCTGATTCCGTTCCATGCAATCTTCGAACAGATCGACCAGCGGCAAATTACGCAAATCGCGTATTTCCATATCAACTGCTGTGGCAAAACGCGCCGAAGGATTGACGATCAACTGGTCACCATCGACTTCCCAAAGCCAATCGGAGCTTTGTTCGGCATAGTCATGCAGCAGGAGCCGCACGGTTTCGGCCGCATCTTTTTGCTTGGCTGCATGCAGATGGCGCTGGACAAAGTTGAAGAAGAACATCCGATAAATATAGTCGATGCAGAGCGCAAAGAAGACCAATAATATCGCTGTGCTGATACCGCCATAGCCCTTCGCCGCTATGAATGCGCCGACGTAACATATTGTGGTAATCGATAGATTATAGGTTTGCGCGCGGGGAACACTGCCAAAAACAAAGCCTCCGACGACCAGGCCGCCCATCGCCAATATTGCAATATCAAGACTGTAGGGAACCTGACCAAAAGCAACTGGGATAGCCAAAACGCAGGAAAAGCCGATGCTGCTAATGATGCTTTCGGTGCGGATGTTTTTGATGGCTTCTTTATAGTCCGCCGTATCAGGGTCCAACGCCATTTGCCGAACGAAGTTGCGCACGCTGAGGAAGGCCGCAATGGCGACGTAGAAACAGGCCGTCGCGATAAATTCCACATCTGCATATGTAAATAGCAGAACCATGGCGTAGATGGTCAGCGGCAGCGCTATTAAAGCCCCGATTCGCGATATCTGGCCAAAAGATTTAATCTGTTCGCGGGCCACGAGTTCGGTGGTTTCATGATCAGCACTGATCTTGAAGTTCCAAACCTTTTTCTGCATTTCCAGCAAACGCTGCAGTGTGATCGTCTCTCCCATATGCGCGCCCTGTTTTACTCGATGTTACAAATATTGAGAGAACATTAGATACGCAGAGTTTGCATAAAGTTAACGACGGTAAATGTCGTTTTATCTGAGTATTTTATGATCGATGAGGCGTGCGCTAATTCCCTTATGAGCGCAAGAAACCAGGCAACAACACATTGCATCCGTCTTCACTGTCTCACTCCCCTCATTTGCTGCACCGTTAAGGTCTATCAATCGATCTGACCCAATAGGAGACTTGGAAGCGTGCCTGCTTCCCTAAACGCAGAACCAATCCTATAGCCACAGCCGACGGACCGGAAACGGCTGTCGGGCGGCAACGGGAGGCCGCGTCTATGAAGCGTTTTTATATAATTGTTTTTTCGACCTTTGCTTGGTTCACCGCGATACAGCCTGTTGCGGCGCAGGAAATATTTGTCGGCGTGGCGGCGCATGAAATGGATACCCCGCTGTCGTTCAAAATAGATGAAGAAGGCGTCGATTTCCAAGTCGGTTATCGCGGAAAAAGGATAGAAGCCCTGTCAGTCATCGGCGCACCCTCGCCCTATATTTTCGCATCAATCAACAGCGCTGGCGACACCAGTCTGGTCGCCGCCGGTCTCAGCTGGAAAATCGGCACTAAATTTTACCTGCGTCCCGGTATCGGGCTTGCCATTCATGATGGACCATCCTTGCGCTTTGCTCCCGATGGTTCGCAAACCCAATTGGGATCGCGCATCCTGTTTGAACCGGAACTGGCCATTGGTGTGCAATTATCAGAACGCATCGATCTCGAAGCCAGCTGGGTGCATGTCAGCCACGCACAGCTGTTTAACGATGGACAGAATCCCGGACTCGACATTATCGGTGCGCGGTTGGTGATCAAACTGCCTTGACATTAAAAGATATATGTAACAACTTACATATATGGTAAATGACTATCTCCGCGATTCTGGAATAAAAACCCTCGGTACCCGCGTCAGGCGGCTTTTTGAACGGCTTAACGGCAGCGTAACAGAAGTTTATCGCCGCGAACTCGGGTTTGAACAACGCTGGTTTGCGCTCGGTATGTTGCTGGCCGATCATGGCCCGATGAACAGCCGCGATGCGACAAAGATGCTCGGGCAAAGTCATGTTGCGATGGTTCAGGTTGTTCGCGCCATGGAAAAGGCCGGTTTGCTCGAACGCCGGGCCGATGCCCGTGATGCGCGCAGCAAAATATTGCATCTGACTGCCGCAGGGTCCGAAAAACTGGAACAAGTGTCTGCGATATCCCGGGTCGTGGATCAGGCCGCAGAAGCACTGCTGCAGGAAGCTGCACCCGATTTTCTCAAACAACTCAATGCACTGGACGATGCACTGGACCGACTGAGCTTCGCCGAGCGCATTGAAACGACATTTGCCGAAGGAGGTCAGAACAAGTGATAGCAGCAATATTATTGTCAATGCAGCCAGTACCCGCAGACTGCACGGATGAACATGCAGCCATCATCGAAATGGCAGAGGCGATCGATCAGAAATATGTTCTCGCCGATGCGGCGACACGCTCGGCAGCAACTGTCAGGAACAAACTGAAACAAGGTGTATTTTACCAACACTGCGGCGATAGCGAAGCCTTTGCAAAGCATATGACGACACAATTGCGCGCTATCTTGAACGATGGCCATGTCTTCGTCGAACATGCTCCGAATTCCTCCGAGGCGGGAGAAGATGACTGGCTGGAAGAATGGAGAGATGGCGCGCCGGCCAGAGGCTTTGGCGTCAGACAAGTGGAGCGGATCAAAGGCAATATTTCCTATCTTCACCTCACCGATTTTTTCGAATTTTCAACCGCTAAGAAAGCAATGACGGCTGCCTTTGAACTGGTGAGCAGCAGTGAGGGCCTAATACTCGATCTGCGCCACAATCCGGGCGGGTCTCCGGAAACCGAATGGCCGGTACAATGGACTTTCATGGCACCGGGATCCACAATCCCGCTGCACCGCGAAACCCGTCACGGCAAAAAACCCGATATGAAGGAACCGTCGCTGCAATGGCCGCGATACGGAACTGAACGGCCGCTTGCCATCATCGTCGACAAAACAACATTTTCCGCGCCAGAGGCCGTTGCCTATTCGTTGCAGGCGCAAGGCCGAGCGGTGGTCTTTGGCTCCCCAAGCGGTGGCGGAGCGCATATGCTGGGAGATGCCGTGCCCCTAACCGGCGGTTGGCACATCGTCATTCCCGAAACGCGACCCTATAGTCCGCATACTGGCGGCAATTGGGAAGGCACCGGAGTGATCCCGGATATTGAGGCGTCCAAGGAAAGTGCGATCATAACCGCGCAAAAATGGATTGCTGGCGAACTGGAATCAAAAAGGGCGGCTTCCGAACCGGAAACCGCCCCTTAATCTTGTCAATAAACCGTGAGGCTTATTTCAACTCAACGGTACCGCCAGCTGCTTCGATCTTCGCTTTGATCTCTTCAGCTTCTGCTTTGTTGACGCCTTCTTTAACTGCTTTAGGCGCGCCTTCGACAAGTGCTTTCGCATCGGTCAGGCCAAGCTGGGTGATCGCACGAACTTCTTTAATCACCTGGATTTTCTTGCCGCCGTCGCCGGTCAGAATTACGTCAAATTCGCTCTGCTCTTCAGCAGCTTCGCCGCCGCCGCCAGCAGCCGGTCCAGCAACTGCAACTGCAGCTGCAGCAGAAACGCCCCACTCTTCTTCAAGAGCTTTAGACAGTTCAGCCGCTTCCATCACGGTCAATTTTGAAAGTTCTTCAACTAGTTTTGCTATGTCAGCCATGTTATTTACGCTCCAAATTTTCTAATCAATGCTTGAGTAATTTTATTATTCACCCGTAGCGGCAAAAGCGCCGACTACACGTGCAAGGGCTCCAGCTGGTTCCTTGACCACCCGTGCGATTTTCGTTTGTGGTGCAACAAGCAATCCAACAATCGTACCGCGCAGTTCATCAAGAGAAGGCATGGAGGCCAGGGATTTAACGCCCGCTTCGTCAAGAAGGGTATCGCCCATTGCGCCGCCAACAATCTCCAGGAGATCATTGGATTTTGCAAATTCAACTGCGATTTTCGCAGCAGCCACCGGATCATCCGATGTGGCAAGAGCGACTGGGCCAGACAGCAAATCTGCTATCGGGGCATAGTCGGTTCCTTCCAGAGCCAGCTTGGCAAGGCGGTTTTTAGAGACTTTGAAGCTTGCACCGGCTTCCCGCATCTTTCCGCGTAGCGCAGTAGAATCGGCTACGGTGAGACCCAGATTGCGTGTTACCACAACAACCCCAGCCTCTTTGAAAGTCGCGTTTAGCGCAGCAACGGCTTCGGTCTTTTGACCACGATCCATATTTTGCTCCTTCACGTGGATTGCGTTTTTAAGGCGCAATCCGCTTTCTTCAATTTCGCCATTCCGGCGCGAACCGGGGTGACGAGCGAAAGAACTAACCAAAGTCAGTTCTGTATAATCCGAAGGGGGGTTTTTGGCTGTCTAAGCGACGAGCCCATGTGCAAGCACATGAAAAAACTGATCCCCGTCTAGGCTGGAAATTAAGAGAGGCATATTCCCCTCACCGGCTGTCTCGGACGGAAATTGTGATTCGTTTGACGGAACCGCAATTTGTGACTGTGCCATTAGCGGGAATGGCCGGGATGTCAAGCGCTTTGGGTCACCAATCCGCCCGCTATATTCCATCAAAAAAGTCTGCCAGCGATTACTGGTCCTTCTGCAACACACCATCTTCAATTGTGTAATAATCACCTTTATCGGCCACGAAAATATGACTCCACAATGTTGTTTCCGTGACACCATCAAATAAACCCATGGCGACAGCGATCTTGTCATGATGAATCGGATCCCAGAACAGCGTGGATCCACAGGTGCCGCAAAAGCCGCGCCGGACTTTTTCGGAGGACGGATACCAGCGAACATGCTCTTCACCATCAACCGTCAAAGCGCTTTCCGGCACATCGGTACTGGCAAAATAATGCCCGGTTTGCTTACGACATTGCGAACAATGACAGGCATCCGGCTGAGGCAGATCGCCAGCTACTGTAATAGTCACTACGCCGCAGAGGCAGGAGCCTTTATGTACCGTATCTTTCATGTCCTCTCCTTTATTTTCACACCGGTGTAACCGGATGTCGCTTCATCCCGAAAGGCTATCTGTTCCCCAACTCTAATGGTGCGCGTCGTTGCACCAAGAAAGATAGCTTACATGAATTATAACAAAATAGTTCGCAACACTGTCGCTCTCGCCGGTTTGGCTGGCTGCATGGTTTTTTCCTTTCAGGCCCACGCCCAATCGGCAAATGACAGGCAAGAAGGATTTTATCTATCTGCATCCGCAGCAGCCGAGTTTTTGAATGATAGTGATTTTACCGGCACCCAAAACCCCGCCGCTGGTGTCCCCGGCGTCGCGGGCGCGCCCGCCAATGTGAACGTGGAATATGACACAGGCTTCGCCGTCAGAGGTGCAGTCGGGTATCAGTTTAAGAATGGGCTGATCCCGTTTCTGAAACCCCGCGTAGAAGTGGAAGTCAGCTATGCGGAAGCAGATGTAGATGGCGGCGCGTTTAACGGCGGCAATCAGACATTTGGTGGCAGCGTAAACCGTTTCACCGCGACTGCCGCGCTGTATAATGACATCGTCTGGTCGCCCAATCAGAAGGTCATTCCCTATTTCGGTAGCGGTATTGGCATCGGCGTGGTGGATGCGGACATCAACTATTTTCCCAATAATGGCGTCGCGACCGCTCCGACTTTTGAAGTGGATGGAAACCCCACCGGCCTGGTTACGTTCAACGCCATCGGCGCAACGGTGAAAGCGAGCAAGCGCTTCGATATATTTGCAGAAGGGCGCTATACCAAAGTCTATCGCCGTGACTTTACCCGCAGCTTTGTTGGTGGGGGCGGTAATGGCTTTAATGCCAACTTGCGGGATGACACAGAATCTTTCGGTGTCGGCCTCGGCGTAAGAGCGAAATTCTAATCGTCACGCCTCTTCCGGAAGGGAGAGAGCATAAAAAAAAAGGCCGGGATCGCTCCCGGCCTTTTTCTATTTCAATATCAATCAAATGATCAGCTTATGCGCCTTCAATCTCGCCGAGATCGATTTTCAGGCCGGGGCCCATGGTCGAGCTCAGACCGATTTTCTTGACATATTTGCCTTTCGCGCCAGCTGGCTTGGCTTTGACAACCGCACCGACCAGAGCATCGAAATTCTTGCGCAGGTCTGCTTCCTTGAAGCTCGCTTTGCCGATGCCATTATGGATGATACCGGCTTTTTCAACGCGATATTCGATCTGTCCGCCCTTGGCGTCCTTGACCGCTTGCGCGACATTCGGGGTCACCGTGCCGAGTTTCGGGTTAGGCATCAGGCCTTTAGGGCCAAGAACCTTACCGAGACGGCCAACAACGCCCATCATGTCCGGCGTTGCGATGATACGATCATAGTTGAGATCGCCGCCTTGCATGGCTTCCATCAGATCTTCTGCGCCAACAACATCTGCGCCGGCTTCTTTCGCTTCGTCTGCTTTCGCATCCTTGGCGAAAACAGCAACACGGGTTTCTTTACCCGTGCCTGCAGGCAGAGAAATCACGCCACGAACCATCTGGTCAGCATGACGAGGATCAACACCAAGGTTGATCGCAATGTCGAGCGTTTCGTCAAATTTTGACTTGGACGCGAGGGCTTTCAGAGCCTTGATTGCTTCATCAATGCCATAGAGCTTCTCGCGGTTAACGGCTTCGTTGGAAGCTTTTGCGCGTTTGGTGAGTTTAGCCATGTCTTATCCCTCCACCACATCGATGCCCATCGAACGAGCACTGCCCGCGATGATTTTTACAGCTTGCTCAGGCGTATTCGCATTGAGATCGGCCATTTTCAGTTCAGCAATTTCTTTCAGCTGCGATGTTTTGATCGTGCCGCCGGAAACTTTACCAGGTTCGCTAGAACCTTTTTTCAGCTTCGCGATTTTCTTGATGAAATAGCTGGCTGGTGGTGTTTTGGTTACAAAGGTGAAGCTGCGATCCGCATAGACCGTAATCTTGGTCGGGATCGGTGCGCCTTTTTCCATCTTGTCTGTAGCCGCGTTAAACGCCTTACAGAATTCCATGATGTTAACGCCGCGCTGACCCAGTGCTGGGCCGATTGGCGGGGATGGATTTGCAATACCGGCAGGTACTTGCAAATTGATGTAGCCATCAATTTTTTTAGCCATTTGGCTGTCCTTTCATTCTATCGGGCTCCGCAAAATTGCTTCGCCCTCAAATTAAGCGGTCAAACAGATGATCCGAAAATCATCCTCCCGCATTGGTGATCCAGTGGCTCAAAGCCGCTGGGGTTTATCCGGCAACCCGAGGGCTGCCAAATCTCTTATTTCGCGACTTCAACCTGTTCAAAATCAAGTTCGACAGGGGTCGCGCGGCCAAAGATCGATACGGATACTTTGACGCGGTTTTTCTCGAAATCCAGTTCTTCGACAATACCGTTGAAGCTTGCGAACGGACCATCCAATACTTTGATCTGGTCGCCAATTTCGTAATTGACCGTGATCCGCTGTTTCGGCGCGTTGGCGGCTTCCTCTTTGGTGTTGAGGATGCGCGCTGCTTCGGCTTCACTAATCGCCTGCGGCTTAGTGGTGCCCAAGAACCCGGTCACTTTCGGCTGATCTTTAACCAAGTGATACACATCATCGGTCATCTGCAGCTTGGCGAGCACATAGCCGGGGAAGAATTTCCGCTCCGACTGGACTTTTTTGCCACGACGCACTTCGGTGATGGTTTCGGTCGGAACTTCGATTTCTTCAACCAGCGGGGTTAGGCCCAAACGCTTGGCATCCGCCTCAATGGCTTCTTTGACCTTGTGCTCATAGCCTGAATAAGCGTGAATGATGTACCAGCGTGCCATGTAAATAACCTAATCTAAATTGCGTTTCGCGAGAGCTTAGCCGCCCTTGGCGAGATTAAGGAGCCAACCAACGACACCATTGAAAACCGAATCAATCGCCAGGAAAAACAGTGCCAGAATCGTGGTCATGATCAACACCATGATCGCAGTACGGACCGTATCGGGCCATGTCGGCCAGACAACCTTGCTGCTTTCGGCTTTCACCTGATTCATGAATTGGACGGGATTGACTTTCGCCATGGTATGATTCCTAAAATTATTTCCCCAAGCCCGGCATAAACTCCGGGTGTCAGTCTGTCGACTGGGATCGGATATATGCATGATTTAGGAAAGAACCAGCCCTTTAGCTCGTGATTCCCGATTCCGCAAGACAAGAGTGGGATATTACTGGCTCGATTCCGCCACGATAAGAGACTTTATCCACGGCAGATGTTCACGACCGACGAAGAGTTGGTCCTGGATCACATAGGATGGCGATTCAAAAATTCCTGATTCGCCTGCCTTGTCTCGGATTAAAGCCAGTTTCGCGCGCGCCGATTCCAGATCTGGAATGGCGGCGCCGACCGACTGGAGCAAGGCCACAACCACCGCTTCATTATTCAAATCCACCTGCTCTATCCAATAAGCAGCAAAGGCTGCGCGCATAAACGGAACAGGGTCTCCTGCAATTCCGGCCATCGCCGCCAATGCGAGATCAGAACCAGCCGGTGTTTTCGAAAACAGCATCGTCCGCCCTTGCACTGCGGAATAGTGCAAATAAGTGTCTCGCTGAGCAATCGCACGGACGCGGCGATGGCGTTCCCCGACGGTTTCATCCGCTTGTTCTTCCGGCACGGAAAAAGGGCGCACGGAAAACGGGAGCCAGTCAATATGAACACCGGTTTCCCGGGCCATATCCAATGTTGGTTCGAGCGCCAGATAGGAAGCGGGCGATTTAAAATCGAGATAGATGGTTAGCATGGCCCCGCTCCCACATTATCCGCCTCAATGGCGTCAATCTCATAGGCAATATCAGGCGCCGGCCCTTCCCGCCCCTGCAAGTGCCACCGCACATAAGGCAGATGCTCGCGGCCAAACAATATGGTGCCGTCAAACACATAAGTCGGGACGCCATATATGCCGCTGGGGTGCAGCTGCGGCTGAAGCTTGTCATGTTGTGCGCGACCTTCGCCTAGCGCAAATTCTGCAAAGCCGCTCGAATCGATTCTGGCCTTTTCCAAACAGGCCTCAACTACCACCATATCTTCGATATCTAGCTCCCGTCGCCAGAAGGGCGGATAGACCGCTTCGAAATAATCGCCGAGGCGGTCCCGATCGGTCTGCATGGCCCATAAAATCCCGATATTGGGAATTGATGAGTCCCAGATTTTCTCTGTGCCCTTGAGCATCAAGCCCTGACGCTCGGCATAGCGTCGCGCATCGCGATAGGCATATTTGACCCAACTCCACTGGCTGGTGCTGCGGGTGCTCTCGACAACCTTGCCCTCTTTTTTGCGCGCCGAGCCAAGATAGCTTGGGATATCGAGTGTCAGTGGCCGCCAGTCGAAACGCAGCCCCAGCGACTGCTCCAGCGCTAGCGTTGGCCGGATGGCAGCAAAAGCATAAGGGCTTTTAATGTCGACATAGACAATCAGCGGCGCGTCACTCTCCAAGGCTTTCATACGTCAACTCCTTGGGTCATCGATGGATAAGAGAACAGTTTAACTGGCCAGTGCCCGGCCCGGGTGCATGCCATCGACATAGCCCATGAAAGGCTCGTGGATGGAATAGCCAAGCAGCTCTTGTGCCCGTTTCGGTAAGGCTGCCGCTTTCTCCGGCGGCACAGCCAACAACATGGTCTCCAATGGCCGCATCCAGCCCGGGCAATATTGCGGAGTCACGATCAGCCTTGAACTGTCCGACCGGTTAGCCCCGCCACGATGCCATAAATTACCCTTGGCAATCATCAAGGAGCCAGCTGGCATGATCGCCTTTACCGCATCTGGGTGCGCACCCGGGTCATCATTATCATCAAGCAAGGATTTGTTGGAAAAATGGGACGATTCATTGGCGCCCTCCGGTTTCACCGGTCCCCATTTATGGCTGCCGGGGATCACCTCGGTCGCACCATTATCATCGGTCATCGCATCGATAGTCCAGAATGTGCTGACCCCAAGGGCCTTGCGCGGCATTTTCTGGCGGCAATGATCATCATCCATATGCCAAGGCTGGACAGTTTCACCCGGATGCAAGTTGATCGCGAGACACGCAGATAGCAAACAGGATCCACCCAATTCCCGCTCGGCAAAAGCCAGTTGCAAAGGGTGGGTGATCAGATCAGAAAATATCGGATTCTTGCCCAGCATTGCATAGATACGATTGGACTCGACGCCTTCAAACACGTTGCGGCCGCGAATATCGGCTTTGATAAAGGGCTCAAGTGCCGCGCGCTGTTCCGCGATTTGATCGGCAGGCATGATTCCGGGGAAAATCACATAGCCATCCGTTTCATATTGTTCCCAGCATTGCTGGAAACTTCTGCCGCCCAAATAGGGTTCCAAAGCGTCCTTATCGGTCGCTGCGATTTGCTGTTCCATCATGGGTTGATTATGGCAGAAAACAGCGGTTCAGGCAATTTTCTGTGGTGACGCTACGGCATGGTATTACTAATGCCGTTCGATCAGGTCCCATTTATTGCCAAAGGGATCGCGAAAGACGACGACTTTGCCATAGCTTTCGACTCGGGGCTCTTCGACAATGTCGACGCCCGCACGCTCCATTAGCGCCAGATCCCCGTCGAAATCATAGGTCTCGAGGAACAGGAACACCCGGCCACCGGCTTGCTCACCAATAACCTCTTCCTGCGCTTCATTGCTGGCCTTAGCCAATAACAGCCGCGTTTCGGTGCTGCCCGGAGGCGCCACCAATACCCAGCGCTTGTCCTCCGACAATTCCGTATCTTCGATCAGATCAAAACCCAATAGCCCGACATAGAAACCAATGGCCTGATCATAATCCGGTACAATCAAAGAAATAGCGGAAATAAACTGAGTCATGTTTTCGGACCGCCATTATCGGGAAAAAGTGGCAGGGGCGCACGGGATCGAACCGTGGGCCTTCGGTTTTGGAGACCGACGCTCTACCATCTGAGCTACACCCCTACACCAGCTGATCAACAAGAAGCTGAATCAACCAATGCGCGCGCATTAGCGTTATGTGAAGCCAAGGGCAAGCGCCATTCTGCACCCGGGTTCAAAACCGCCTCTGCAAATTCTCCTGAACCACCAACATAGTTAATTTTCACCGAATCCCTGTTTACCGAGCGAAAGAAGGGGTGGTTTACCTGCCTGTGTGAAAAGCGGTTTGTCGGTGCACACCCAAGTATCGACAACTGGTCCTCACTACCAAGGAGTTTCCGATGACTTATTCACTGGCTCAGAAAACGAACATTCCACCTACCATAGCGCCCTATGCCTTCATGGCAGAGGAAGATCGTTGTGCACCTCGACACAAGGTTGCCATCCCTGCGAAAATGCGGTTTTCCGGTTCCAGCAGCTTTCCCTCGGAAGTTACAAATATCTCAATGGCTGGCTTTGCCTGTGATGCTTTGCTGCAAGCCCATCCCGGCACCAGATGCTGGCTAACCCTGCCCGGCCTCGCACCGCTGGAAGCAGAAGTCGTTCATCGCAAGAATTCAGGTCTGGGCTGCGCGTTCCACAATATGTTGAACCCTGCTGTGCTCGATCGTTATATCGCGAGCTATCCACCTCGCGATTCTGTTCCAGCCTAACCCCCTGGTTCCCCCGGCGCGCCTGTGCTGCTATATCTACTCTCCAAACTGGTCCGGAGAATGATATGGCTGATGCCTCCCCCACGAAAACAGGCACTCAAGCAGGCGATAAACCCGAGCCGCTAAAAGTCCTGCGTATCTTCCGCAAAGAAGATGCGCAGGACTTTGGCGATGCGGGACACATGTCTTATGTTGATGATGCGCCGGTGATCCTTGATGGCCTGACCAAAATGGGGAAAGCGGGCGTAGCCGATGGCTATAAAGGCACCTGCCTGTTCAGCGGCTTTGGTTTCTCGCTCCACCATTTCTGGTTCAAGCCCGGCTATCCGCTGCCGCTGCACAGCCATGACAGCGATTGCCTCTATTATGTTATTGCCGGTGATATCCGCATGGGCACCGAAGAAATGGGTCCCGGCGACGGCTTTTTCCTGCCTGCCGAAACCCCCTATACCTATAATATTGGCGAAAAAGGCGTCGAGATTCTCGAGTTTCGCACGGCGGAAGATTTTAACATCCAGTTCAAGGGCAAGACCGAAGCCTATTGGGAGAATATGCTTGAGAGGTTAAGGAACGAGCGCCCCCAATGGCAAGAAGCCCTGCCGCCTAGCCGGGATTTTCGGAACGCCTGATATCAGGACATAGACGGCGCTTCATGCTCTTCGTAAAGTTCAATAATATTCCCGAACGGGTCGCGGCCATAAATTGCCGAGGCAAAACCCGCACGATGCGGCCTTCCGACAAATGTCATACCGGCCCTCGCCAATCGATCATGCTCTGCCTGAATATCGGTCACTGCCAAGCATATATGCGTGAAGCCGTGGTTAGCTGGAGAATATTCGGCGTCCTTGGGTTGCGGCAACGGATTTTGATATTCCCATAGCTCGATACAACATGATCCAGCCTTGATCATCCGGATTTTTGCTTCCACCTCGGATAGACCGATGATCGCATCCGCTCCGCTATCATCACCTGCCAACGTCCGACTCCACAGAGTCTCAAAGCCCAGAACGTCAATGTAAAACGCGATTGCCTGTTCCATATCAGGCACTGAAATTGCGACATGATGGACGCCATGAATCATGGGCTAAGCCTTTAACCCACAGCTATTCAGCGGCCTGTAATTGCGGTGCAAACAGGGCATCCAGTTCGGCGTCATCAGCTTTGATCAGCCGATCGGCCCATTGATGAAAAACCTGTCCGCCACCTTCATTGCGACCAAACCAGACTTTATCAATCAATCCTGATTGCAGCGATTCATGCTGGCGTTTTCCGGTCGTATAATCTTCGTCTGCGACCACTGTTTCCAGAAATGCAAATTGATCCTGCGCTCCCTGCCTAACCGCATCGTCAGTGGGTTCATATTCCATCACGTAAAATTGCGTAGTAAAGCTTTCGCCGACGGTTTTGCCCGGGAACAGCTGAGAGATCATCGCGCCGCGTCCGCCGCCGCCGTAAAAGCTGGCGATGGAGATATGCGGGAAGATTGTCCAGACGCCTTGCAACAGGGCATCAATCGGCCAGTCTTTTTCGTCCATTTCGGTCAAGTCGAGCTGCTCATCGCTGCCGGTTTTTTGTGCGAATTTGGATGGTGCAGACAGTCTTTGATGGGGGCCCCAGGCGAAATAGTTGGCCTGATTGAAAAAATCGGCCCCGAATGTGTCCTTGTGCAGCACTGGCAAGTGATAGAAATCCAGATAACCATCATAAGCGGTTTTCCAGTTCGGCCCCGGAATCGTGCGTTGGTCAAACAAGTGCCAGGTCTTGAAACCGAAATGCTCCAGCAGCTCATCATAGCCGCAGAGATAAGAAGCAATGTCGAGCGTGCTTTCGGGATCAAGCGTCGCCCAGATCAGGCCTGCGCGTTCGAGGGTCGGGAATTTCTTTAGGCAGAATGCCGCTTTGTCGACCGTGCCGAAGTCCTTAGGTGACGCGACCGCTAGCAAATCGCCATTATTCTTGAACGTCCAGCCATGATAGCCACAGGTAAAGCGAGTCGCATTGCCGCTGCCTTGAGCCACCGGGTTGCCGCGATGGGTACAGCTGTTCAGAAACGCCTGCGCCGTGCCGTCTTTCTGTCGGGTGACCAGAACCGGGATCCCGGCAATGTCCATCGCCTTGTAGCAACCGGGCTCCGGCAACTCGCACGACGGTGCCACCATCAGCGGTAGGCGTTTGAAAATGCGGTTTTTTTCCAGCTCAAAACGATCTTCATCGGTATAATCAGAAGCATCCACCGCGACCACGTCATCCACCAGTTCCATCGTGCCCGCTGCGCCATGGTCGACTAGTGACCGGGTCATTTCGAGTAATTTTTGCCGTGACATGTCTCTCTCCAGATTTTGCCGGAGAATATCAAAAAATAGCAGCAATCACACTATTCTTTATGCGGAGACTCTTCGTCGCTGCTTGCGTCCACGACTGCTTCCGCTGCTGGATCAGGCTCGTTGCGCGTCCAGATCCATGTGCCGCATATCAACGCCGCTGCCACGGGAATCAGGTTCCACGGCATTTTCAGGAACATCAGCGCAACCACTATGCTAACCGCAAACGCGGCAATTGCGGCTCGTTTGCCGCGCTTGGTAATAGCGCGCCGGTCCCGCCAATTGCGGATATGCGACCCGAAAACATGGTGGTCGAGCAGCCAGGCCTCTAGCCGAGGGCTGCTGCGCGCAAAACAGAAGGCTGCTAATATGACAAAAGGCACGGTCGGCAAAAGCGGCAAGATGATGCCAATGCTGCCTAGCGCTAGTGCTATAAAGCCGCCAGCCAGATAGAGATGCCGTTTCATAAAGCGCCGTATCGTATATCGCGGGGCGCTGGGCAATCTATTTCCCTAGAGCTGCGCTATAGGTTGCCCTATCTCATCACTGAGGATGAAGGTCCGGCAAAGCGCAGGATCAAAAACCCGAGCACACCCGATACCAACGACCCGCTGATCACGCCGAGCTTAACAGTCTCAATCTGCTCTGGATCAACAAACGCGAGATTACCGATAAACAGGCTCATCGTGAACCCAATGCCGGTGAGGCAGGCCAGGCCATAAAGCTGCATCCATGAAACACCCATGGGACGCCGCACCAGACCGATTTTGGTCGCGATAAACATGAAGCCGAACACCCCAACCTGTTTGCCGATCACAAGACCCGCCGCAATGCCGAGCGCCAACGGCGCAAACAGATCAGTAAATTGCAGGCCAGCCAGCGAAACGCCAGCGTTGGCGAAAGCAAAAATAGGTAGAACCAGAAACGCCGTCCAAGGATGCAATATATGCTCGAGATGCTTCAGAGGAGAGGTGCCATCTTTGGCGTTAAGCGGAATGGCCAGCGCGGCGATTACCCCGGCCAATGTAGCGTGAACACCGGATTTCAAAACACATATCCAGAGGAATATGCCAACCAAGATATAAGGCGCTACCCGAACCACGCCCAGCCTGTTCATCAGGACGAGAACCACGATCCCGACGGCGGACAACATTAGCGAGAAGCTCGAAACCTCAGCGGTATAAAACAAAGCGATGATGATAATAGCACCGATATCATCGATAATCGCAATGGCGAGAAGGAGTATTTTTAAAGACAGTGGCGCATGCTTGCCAAGCAACGCGAGTACACCCAAGGCAAAGGCAATGTCGGTTGCCGCAGGAATAGCCCAGCCGTTGACATTCGCCGCAATATCCCAGTTGAAATAGAGGAAGACGGCGGCCGGTATAGCCATCCCGCCGACCGCAGCAATGGCAGGCAAAGCAGCCTTATCGACGCTTGATAGCTGCCCTTCTACAACCTCTCTTTTCACCTCGAGACCAACCAAGAAAAAGAATATCGCCATCAGCCCATCATTGATCCACAACGATAAGGGTTTGGCAATTTCCAGCGCGCCAAATTGAACCACTACCGGGATATTCAAAAAGGCCAGATAATAGGGACTAAACGCGCTGTTCACCGCAATCATGGCAAGTAGGGCGGCGACAAATAAAACAATGCCCGCACTGGTTTCGCGGGCAACAAATTCCACCAGCGCCGTGCGCATTTTTACAACCATGATATTGCTTTCGAAAGTGAGTTGATAAACGGTTTTAACGAATCATTGCCCAGGGACAATGACAGCCCGATGACAAAAAAATGGGGCAGCAGCGGAAAGAGGGAAAGCTGCCACCCCAGGTCGGGGGTAAAAAGATTATCGCTTATGTCATTCGGCGTTCAGGGCCGCGCCGAAGACGGGTAATATGGTCTTTCAATTTTAGCCGCAGCCGTTTCATGGCATGGAGCTGATCCATGTCCGTCCCGGCTTCGGCAATCTGTCTATCGAGCTTGCGATGTTTGCGGATCAGACTGTTGAGATATTTTTGCATGTCCTCATCTCCTTTTCTATCGTCTTTGCTTCGGTTGACCTTGATATTGCAGAAGGTTGATGATATTTCCAATCGAATGAAAATTGAATAATCAATAGACAGCGTCTATCACTACAGAAGGTATCCCCTATGCCAACTTTACGTCAGTTCCAATATCTTGTCGCGGTTGCCGATCACCGGCATTTTGGCCGCGCAGCGCAGGCGGCCGGTGCTTCCCAACCAACGTTAAGCCATCAGTTACGGGCACTCGAATCGCGGCTGGGCGTGACGCTGGTTGAGCGCCGGACCCATGGTGCGGAGCTATCGCCGATTGGCCGTGAAATCGCAGAGCGCGCTAGAAGTGTGCTCGTTCAGGTCAAAGATATTCGCGACCTTGCCGAGCGCGCGAGCGAGAGTCTCGCCGGAACATTACGGTTTGGGGTGTCACCCACACTCGGCCCCTATCTGATGCCGCCGGTTATCGCGGCGCTCCATCGCGCTCAGCCCGATCTGCGCTTCTACATGCGAGAGGGCATTCCCGACCTGCAGGCTATGGAACTGGTGAAGGGGGCGATTGACATGCTGCTCGGGCCCTTGCCGATAGAAGGCGAAAATCTGACGATGGAACCCTTATTCCGCGAGCCGCTAATCTTGGTCGCACCGCCCGACCATCCGCTGGCGATGCAGAAAAAAGTCACCAAAGCCGATCTTTATAACGCACCCGTTCTCAGCCTTGATCGCCGCCACCATTTGCATAGGGATGTGGCCGAACAATGCCGCCAGCACGGCATGCACCTTTTACAGGATTATGAAGGGACCAGCCTCGACAGCGTCCGCCAAATGGTCGCCTCCGGCCTCGGTCTGGGGATTTTACCGGCGCTTTATGTGCGCTCCGAGTTGTCTCATGGCGGCGACATAGCCCAGCTTCAAGTCGAAGATTGGACCGCCTCGCGCAGTATCGGTATCGCTTGGCGCAGCGGAGCAGGCTTTGCCGACGAATATATGGCCGTCGCTCAACGCATTGCTGACGAGGCGAAAATTTTATTGAACACCCCGATCAACCGGGAACATTAATGGCAATCGAGCTCGAGCTGCTGCTGAAAGCCTATGCGTCCGGTATCTTTCCGATGGCCGATGCGCGCGACGATCCCGAAACCTTTTGGGTCGAGCCGAAAACTCGGGCCATACTGCCGCTCGATGGCTTTCGGATGTCACGCTCTCTGCGCAAAACCATCCGGTCCGGTCGTTTCGAGGTTACGGCGGACACCGCCTTTACGGATGTCATAGCGATTTGCGCAGAATCGGCGGGTGATCGCCGCGAAACCTGGATCAATGCGGATATTGAAGAGGCCTTTTGCCTGCTTCATGATCGCGGCCATGCCCATAGTGTGGAATGCTGGTCAGTGGATGAAAAAGGTACAAAGATGCTTGTCGGCGGGCTCTATGGCCTAGTCATTGGCGGTGCTTTTTGCGGGGAGAGCATGTTTTCGCGTGCCCGAGATGCCTCCAAAGTCGCGCTAGCATGGCTCGTGGCGCGGCTCATTGTCGGGCGGTTTGTTTTACTGGACTGTCAGTTTATGACCGATCATTTGGCTTCACTTGGCGCCATCGAAATTAGTCAGGAAGAATATCTAGACCAACTGCACGCAGCTCAAGATTATCACTCGCCCGCATTTTCGGCAATTAAATCACCAATTGGGTCGGACGGTTCCGTCGGTGGTGTTTCTGGAACCGGCGGTACGGGTGTCGGCACCGATTCTGCTACCGGTTCATCTGCGCTCGTTTCCGCACCATCATTTGCAGCGCTGGATGTGGTGCTGGCAGAACTGGATGAGGATGAAGGGCGCGGTGCTGTTGGGTTGGCAGAATCTGCAGGCGGCGCTTCTTCACCCGCGAAGCTCATCGCACAGCTTTTAACCCAGACATCATAGATCGGATGCTCGACCACATTTAGCGACGGTGATTCGCGAAATAGCCAGCCGGAGAAAACGGTCTCCCACTTGTCATCGCCTTGGCGTGTAGCCGGGCGAGCGTTAACGAGCAACTGCACAAAAGCGCCTTGTTCCGGGGTCAGTTCCCACGGCGCCGTGCGTTCACAGGCGCGCAGGCGCACAACCGCACGGCCGATGCGGATCGACTGACCCGGCTTCAATTCCAGATCACGGGTCAGGCCATTGCGCTTGTTTAAAAAACCTAATGTCGCGACGCGCTCAGCCATCGGCGTACCGATCTGCTCGCTCACCGGCTGCACCAATTCCTCATCATCGGTTGCCGAAAGCTCCGCTTTTTCAGCTGGTTGACCGCTATTCTCTTGGCTCTCATCATCGCCGCCAAACAGCCCGCAACCTGATAAAAGCAGCGCGCTTGCCAAAACCGGTAATAGGCGGCTCTCACCAATGGCAGGGAAACGACGGGTTGCCATCACTCGGCTTCGGCCGGATTCCAAGATTCGTAGTCGCCGGTTGCACTGGCCCGTTTGCCGCCGGCCTCCAGCGCTCCTGCCGGGCGATAGGCATTAGCCGTGCCGGTCAAGTTGCCAGTTGGTTCAATTTCCCAAATGCGCGGTTGCGGCAAATGGCTTTCCGGAATTTCGTCAAAGCTTTTGTGCAGCCAGCCATGCCATTCGGGTGTCACCCGGCTCGCGTCATTGGCACCGGAATAGATGACCCAGCGCTTGTCGCCATCCTTGGCAAGATTTTTGGTCTGGTAATATATATTACCAAAAATATCCTCGCCAACCGATTGGCCCTTGCGCGCACTGAACAATGAGGTGCCAATGGTTGCACCGTCCCACCACGTAAAGATTTTGCCTAATATTCCCATGCCTGTCCGCTTAGCGTCACGAGTGGGGGGTTCGCAATTAAAAAATGCGCCGCATTATGATGCGCAGCATTCGGTTCGTCGCTATTGCTGCCATTCCACTTTATCGCCCGGTGTAATCCCCAACTCAGCGGCACGGCCACCAGACAGTTCCAGAACGGCTGAAACCGGTTCGCCCGATGGCACCGGGTCAAGCGAATAAGGCGTCGTATTGGCAGCAATGGATTCGATTGTGCCATCGCTGCGAACGAAGATAATATCCAGCGGAATAACTGTGTTTTTCATCCAGAAGCTCGCCATACGCACTTCGGTGAAGGGGAAAATCATACCCCGGTCAGGGGCCAGTTCGGTGCGGAACATCAAACCACGCGCTTGCTCGGCAGTGGTCTTGGCCAGTTCGACCGTAAAACTGTGGGATATGCCGCCAGAAGTAACGGTCAAAGGAATCTGCCTAAGCCCAGCTTCTGATAACGTGATCTCTGCCGCCGCTTGGTTTTGCGGGGTCTTTCCATCAGTATTGCCAGCCTGGGCATAGCAGCCGTTTAGGCCCACACATGATAACATCAGGATAGGCCACATGGCACGCTTGAAAAATCCAGTCATAGACAGACGCTCTTCATACAGATTGCTATTCGGTTTATTCCGACCCTAGCGCTGTGCTGATCTGTACGGCCATATGGCCGCGATCACCATCATCAATGCGGACCAGCAAATGTTGCCCCGGCATTATTTCAGCAATCCCGGCATTGCGTAGCGTTTCCATATGGATAAAAATATCCCCGTCCATGCCATTGGCGACCAGAAAGCCATAGCCTTTCGCGCGATTGAACCATTTTACCTCAGCTTCAACAAAGGCTGCGGCGTCGTCGACCGTATGGAAGGACTTACGCCTGACTTCTGGGGCCGGCTTGTGAACTAGCTGCTCACAATTGGATTCATCAATATCGAGTATTTTTGTCGCCTGCAGGCCTTTGGCGGCATCGACATATTCGCACCGTACCATGGCCATTTCTGGTAAATCTCGGCGGCCAAGCGGTTCTAGCACCGTCCAGTGCACCAATATATCCTGGCCACCGTCAAGGTCATCACCTTGGTGCTGTTCCAGATCAGGAATAATAAAACCAAAGCCGCGATGGGAATCAAACCATTTGACATAGCCGACAGTCTGCAAAACAGGCGATGCCTGCGCTTCCCCGTCAACTACTACATCACTGGCCGAACCATCATCGGTTCTGGCGGGTTCTGCATATAAACTTGCCACAATGCATCTCCGAACACTTTCATCCGAATCATTGGTCCCGCAACCAAAAAGAATCGGCTGAGCTTTTTATAGCATAATAAATGTAAACTGGCGATTCTTCTTGTGATCAAAGGAATTTAGCTCCCTGAATACACCGGTACTACATCTCTGCATCAATCTGTTCTCCCGGCTTTGCGAATACAAAGCGACGGGCCATGTCAAAGTCATGCCCTGCTCTCAGGAAGGCTTGTAATTGCTTGCGGCATTTATCCTGGTCGGCCGGTTCTTGGGCAAAGGGGCCAATGGACTTTTTGCGCGCATATGTGCGGGCCGCGTCCCATTTCTTCTCGTCGCTGAGGTCGAGCGCTTCACGGTCATCGCCCTCCGCAATCCCGGCCTGATAGAGGGCCTGCGTGACACGTCGCTTGCCATAGCCTCGATTAATCAAGGCCGTCGCACGATTTTTAGCAAATAGCGCATCATCAATATAACCGAGCTCAGCAAAGCGCTCGACCATCGTTTCGACATCTGCTGGCCGGTCTTCCGACCATTCCCGCTCGCGTAATTTGCGGAAAAGATAGGATTTTAACTTGTGCCGCGTTGTCGCGTAACGAGTGACATAGCGTAAAGCGAGCTCTTGCAGGCTATCATGGTCCAACGGTCTACCGCTATTTTTCAACGCTTCGCCTCTCATTAAGAACCACTGCCCTTTTTGTGCCACAGTAGAGCCGAAATTTAAACGTCAGTTGCAATCATTAAAGCTTGTTTAGGGTTAAGACAGCTGAATATTTCTCAAAATTTGGCTGAATATCTGGGAAAATTACGATTTGTAAGAAGGCTGGACCTTCTGGAAAATGGATTTTGTATGACTGAGCTGACACCAACGCCCACCGCAGACGATCTCCCGCGCCGTTTCGCTGATTTTGAAACGGTTGGTGAAGCGCTAGATTACGCCGCACAGGGCCAGCGAGGCTTTAATTTCCATGATGCGCGTGCTTCGCTTGTCCGTGTCTATCCGTTTCAAGAGCTGCAGACTGATGCCATGGCAGCCGCGCGCCGCCTGATCGGTTTCGGCGTAAAGCCGGGCGACCGGATTGCTCTCATTGCCGACACCGAACCGCAGTTTTGCGCTTTATTTTTTGGCGCCATTTATGCCGGTGCGTGGCCGGTACCGCTGCCCTTGCCGACCTCATTTGGCGGGAAAGACAGCTATATTGATCAAATTGGCGTCCAGCTGGATAGCTGTGATCCGGCGATATTGCTCTATCCCGATGAGATAGAGGAACTCGCCGCGGCGGCTGGTCAGTCGCGCAAAATTCCGGTTTTCGGTTGGGACAAATTTGCCGAAAATGCTGTGCCGGACTGCGAACTGCCGCAAGCCAAGAGCAGCGATATTGCCTATTTGCAATATTCCAGCGGATCAACCCGCTTCCCCCATGGTGTTGCCGTGTCGCATAAAGCGCTGCTTCATAATGTTGGATCGCATTCCCATGGCATGAACGTCAGCGAGGAAGATCGCTGTGTTTCATGGTTACCCTTTTATCACGACATGGGTCTGGTTGGCTGTTTCATTTCGATGGTCTGCAATCAGGTGTCGACCGACTATCTCAAAACATCTGATTTTGCGCGTCGCCCCCTCTCATGGCTGGACCTGATTTCCCGCAACCCGGGTACATCTTGCAGTTTCTCTCCCACGTTCGGCTATGAGATTTGTGCGCGGCGCATCGGCAGCCAGTCCAATGTGGCGGAACGCTTTGACCTGTCGCGATGGCGGCTGGCTGGCAATGGCGCGGACATGATCCGTCCTGATGTCATGCAGCGCTTTACCGATGCCTTTGCGCCGGCCAAATTTGACGCCAAAGCCTTTTTGCCAAGCTATGGCCTCGCCGAAGCGACTTTGGCCGTAACCATCATGCCGCCAGGCGAAGGCATGGAAGTCGAGCTGGTTGAAGAAACCGAATTGGCCGGTGAAAAACAGGCCGATGGCAGCCGCCCAAAACGCTATCGCGCCATTGTCAATTGCGGCAAACCGGTGCGCGATACACTGCTGGAAATCCGCGAGGAAAATGGCAGCTTGCTCCCCGAAAAAGCCGTGGGCAAGGTCTGGATGCAAAGCCCTTCTGTCATGGAATGCTATTATCGCGACCAGGAAGCCACGGACGCCTGTCTGGTCGATGGCTGGCTCGACACTGGCGATATGGGCTATCTGTCTGACGGCTATCTTTATATCGTTGGCCGCGCCAAGGATATGATCATCATCAACGGCAAAAACCACTGGCCTCAGGATATTGAATGGGCGGTGGAGCAACTGCCCGGGTTCAAGGCCGGTGATATTGCCGCTTTTGCGATCACCACACCCGGCGGCGATGAGACACCAGCCGTTTTGGTCCAGTGCCGAACATCGGATGACGTCGAGAGATTGCGCTTGCGCGACGAGATTCGCGAAAAAGTTCGCGCGATTACCGGCATGAACTGTGTGATCGAACTGGTTCCGCCGCGGACATTGCCACGCACCAGCTCAGGTAAACTTAGCCGGGCCAAAGCGCGCAACCTTTATCTTTCCGGTGATATCCAGCCTTATGCTGTAGCTGCATAAAATCAGAGACTAAAAGCGTTAATTTCGATTAACCATGAATCGAAAAAAAAAGCGCTCGCTTACGTTTCGATAACGTTTTCCGCGTAATGGCAAAGCGTGGAAGAAAAACTATCATCATCTTCGGGTTTACCGCAAGAAATACCTGTGAGCGTCTTGCTTGGGATCTCTGATCCTGAAGGTATGGATTGGGGCCGTATTCGCGTGCTCCAGTTTGAAGGCATGCATCAAAACGGCTTCATCAAAATGATTGGGTCGATTACCTGCGGAATATTAGCAATTCAATTCTGCATTGACGCAGTCAATTGGCTGCTGCTGGGTGCTTGGACCATCGCCTTGTTTGGTCTTTATATCTACTCCTACGTCAAAGCCCGTAAAGACGCGATTTGGGAACGGAAAACCATTTCCCGACGCGAGAATATCAACGTCGTTCTGACCTCTGGAGCAGGTGGCCTATTGTGGTCCACCGCGATTATATTTTTCGGTCCAGCGGCAGATTTGAATACGATGGTCGGGATATGGGCCCTAGTATTGTGCCTCATGGTCGGATCAGCGATGCTGATGTCCGCGGTTCCGCTTGCCAGCATCATTTTCATAGGAATGTGCGGCCTGTCATCGGCTGTCGGATGGTATTTGATCAATGGCTATCAAATGGCCATGGCATCAGCCGCAATCGCTCTATTGCTAATTGCATCTTGTCTCATGAACGGCCGCTCGTTCGTCAGCCGGAAGATCGCAGAAGCCAATCTCAATGAGAAAAAGGAAGTCGTCAGCCTGCTATTGCGGGAGTTTGAAGATACCGGAGCGGATTGGCTGTGGCAGACCGACACCTCGCGCCGGCTGACCCATGTGTCCCCGCGTTTTGCGCATGCCGTCGGGCGGACCGCTGAAGATATTGAAGGCCGTCCCTTCTTGCAACTGGTCGCTGGTCAGGCCTGGGATTCCGGAAAATTCTCGCCCGCTTTGCATGAACTGGCAGAGAAATTGAAACGGCGCGATAGCTTCAGTAATATGCTGGTTCCCGTCGTGATCAATGATGTCACGCGCTGGTGGGAAATTTCAGCATCACCCAAGCTTGATGAAAACGGCATTTTTCACGGATTTCGGGGTGTTGGATCAGACGTAACCGAACAGCGTGAATCGGCCGATAAAATCTCTCACATGGCCCGCTTTGATACGCTCACAGGCTTGCCTAATCGACTGCAACTGACCGAGACGCTGGGCAATGCTCAGCAGGATTCCGATAAGTGGAATGGTCGCTGCGGCTTCATGATGATCGATCTGGACCGGTTCAAGGCCGTCAATGATACGCTGGGCCATCCGGTCGGCGACCGCTTACTTGCGCGCGTATCAGAACGGCTGCGCTCGATCATGACCGACAACGAGCTTTGCGGCCGTCTTGGCGGTGATGAATTTGCCATCGTCATTAAAGACGCCAGCGATTCCCAATATATGGATATGCTCGGCAAGAAAATTATCGATACTTTGTCCCGCCCCTATGAGGTCGACAATCATACGCTCTATATCGGGGCCAGTGTCGGGACCGCCATTGGTCCGCGTGACGGTCGCACGGTCGAAATGCTGATGCGCAGCGCCGATCTTGCGCTCTATCGCTCCAAAGACCAAGGCGGCGGTGCACATAACCAATATGAACCGAAGCTTCACGTCCATGCCGAAGAACGCCGTGTCATGGAAATTGCCCTGCGCAAGGCATTGGATAATGACGAGTTCTCGCTCAATTATCAGCCAGTCGTAAGCGCTGATACAGGCGGAGTAATGGGTTTTGAGGCTCTCCTGCGTTGGACCAATCCAGAATTTGGCATCGTTTCTCCGGCAAAATTCATACCCTTGGCTGAAGACGCACGACTGATCGTGCCGATTGGCGAATGGGTTATGCGAACAGCTTGTCACGAGGCGATGAAATGGCCATCGACGATCAAGGTTGCCGTGAACGTGTCAGCAGATCAACTAACCGATCCAAGCTTTCTCGATATGGTTGTATCCGCGCTTCAAGAGAGCGAATTGCCTGCCCGTCGGCTGGAAATAGAGGTGACCGAAAGCATCTTCATGCGGGAAGGCACTGGCGCCACCCAAGTACTCGATCAGATTATCGGCCTTGGTATCAACCTGTCGCTTGACGATTTTGGCACCGGCTATAGCTCGCTAGGCTATTTGCGGAAAACACGCTTTTCGACCATCAAGGTAGACCGCAGCTTTGTTCAGGGTGCCGCCAAGAAAGTACCGGAAAGTCTCGCGATCATTCGTGCCGTTGTCGCTATGGCCGACAGCTTGGGTATGACGACGACAGCCGAAGGGGCCGAGACCGAAGAAGAGGTCAAGATGATCCAGAAGCTGGGCTGCAGCAAAATCCAGGGCTATTATTTTGGTCGCCCGATGGCACCCCATGATGCGCTGGATTTATTCAAGGATTTCAATCCTGATACGGCTCGACTGGGCGACCGCGCCGCCTAGAATATCAATGGGCGCGCTAAAGTTTCGCTAGCTTCTTTTCGATACCCCGCCAAATTTTTGCGTAGGCCAGAGCAGCAGGACTGCGCGGCGCAAATTCACCGACGGGTTTTTTGATCCGGGTCATGCGTTCCACATCACTGGACATCGGAATAACAGGCCATTTGGGTTTTTTGGCCAGCGTTTCCTTGTGGATCGTGCGCCGCCGATCGACCATATTATAGATTGGCAACAACGGGGCATGTTTGCGCCGCCGGGAATCCAGAAACATCTGTACATCGGTCAGCGCCCGTTCCGATAAAGGGGACGGGATAACCGGCACGATCACCAAATCAGCATTGCGCAAAATCTGTTCGCTAGTTTCCGTGAGGCCGGGCGGACAATCGAGAATGATGCGATCATAGTCATTTTTCAGCTCGCGCAGAATCTTGCCCATATGCTTTTTCTTGTTCAGCTCGAAAAAGAACCGATCGAGGCCACGCAGCGACACATCAGCCGCGAGGAGATCAACATTCTCTATAGTCGTTGGCTTGATCAGCTTAGATGGTTTGATGTCACCGGCAATCATTGCCCGGGCGCGATCTTTCTTGTGCCGGTCACCGTTTAGAATGAACGACGCCGCGCCCTGTGGATCGATATCCCAGACCAAGGTCCGTCGCGATGACTTGATCGCACTATTCCAAGCGAGATTGACGGCGGTGCAGCTTTTTCCGACGCCCCCCTTCATGCTGTAAATTGCGATAACGGCCATAAATGTGATCCGGAATTGAGAAACAGAAGCTGTCAAACAGACAGGTCACCAAAATATTGTGGCCGTCAGATAATTTCCTTTACCCGATCTTGTGGCCGACATAGGCGGACCCCTTTATCGGTCTCAACCAGTGGACGCTCGATCAGGATCGAGTCGGTCGCCATGGCATCCAATATCTGGTCAGCCGTAGCACTATCATCTGTCAGCCCCATCTCTTCGGCGGGCGAACCGCGCGTTCTTAAGCCTTCTTGCGGGGTGATGCCAGCATCACGGTAAAGCTGTTCCAGCTTGGCACGGGTTGGCGGGTTTTTGAGATATTCCACAACCGTAACGTCAACCCCCGGTGCTTCTTCAAGCAATGCCAGGGTTTTGCGGGAGGTCCCGCATTTGGGATTATGCCAGATGGTCGCTTTCATGTCGTGCTCCGTAACAGGGGTTTCTGTGCCCCATAAACACCACCTCACGCGATGTTTCAAAGAAAATTTGAAAAACACAATAAACGCCATTGCTTATGAGAATTATTCTCATTAGGGCCTCAATTGATATTGAGAATGATTCGCACGCTAGGGATTTTATAAATATGACTTCACCACGTTTTCGCGCCACCAAATTTTTGTCCGTTGCCGGTGTCATGGCCTTGACTATGCAGGCCAACACAGCTTTTGCAGCTGACGAAGCTCTGGATGAAGCGAGCTATGATGATCAAAATGAAATCATCGTCACTGGTGAGAAAGACGGCTATCTCGCCATTAGCAGCGCCGGCCTGAAAACCGGAACGCCGCTGCTTGATACACCGCAAACAGTTTCCACCGTGACCCGCGAACAGCTTGAGGACCAGGCGTTGCAAGATATTGGCGATATATTGCGCTACACGCCTGGCACTTCCATTGGTCAGGGCGAGGGCAATCGTGACCAGATTACGATCCGTGGCCAGAACACAACGGCTGATTTCTTCGTCGACGGCATCCGCGATGATGTACAATATTTTCGCCCGCTCTATAATCTCGAACGAGTAGAAATTCATAAAGGCCCCAATGCAATGATCTTTGGCCGTGGCGGCGGCGGCGGCATCATCAACCGGGTCACGAAATCCCCAATCAGCGGTGAGACATTTGGTTCAACAACTGCCAGCGTGGACAGTTTCGGCGCCTTTTACCTGAGCGGCGACGTTAATGCCGCGATTGCCGATAATGCTGCTTTCCGCATCAATGGGCTTTATGAGGAATTTAATAACCATCGCGATTTCTTTGACGGTCGGCGCATTGCGATCAACCCGACAATCGGCGCTGAACTGAGCGACCAAAGCCGCATCCTGCTTTCCTATGAATATGTCGATGACGATCGCTCGGTGGACCGCGGCAATCCAGCCGAACTGCGCGCCGTTGGTGACGCCTGTTCATTCGACAGCCCGTGCGGTCCGTTGCGCGGATTTCGCGATACATTGTTCGGCTTTGATGGTGTCAACAAGACAACATTGCAGGCGCATATTTTGAAATTACGGGTGGAGCATGATTTCAGCGACAATTTGAAATTCAACGCTACAACCGTCTATGCCGATTACGACAAACTCTATCGCAACGTCTATCCTGTCGATGCGATACTAGGTGTCCCGGCGGGTGGTCCGCTGGTCGATTCCATCACCCTCGATGGCTATAACGATACCACCGATCGCGAAAATTTCATCACCCAAGGCAATTTGCTCTGGACGGGTGAAACAGGCAGCATTGGCCACACCTTGTTACTCGGATATGAAATTGGCCAGCAGCAGTCTGCCAACGCCCGGCAAGATATCCTGTTTGCCGACAGCAATGATGACCAAATCACTATTCCGCTAACCGATCCGATTGCCCAGCCGGCATTTAGCTTCCCGGCATCGACCCGCAATCGCGTGTCGGATCTGAAATTCGTTTCGCTTTATCTGCAGGACCAGATCAGCATCGGTGATCATTTTGAAATTGTCGGCGGCGTCCGCTTTGACAGTTTTGACATTGATGTGAACGATATCCAAAACAACGTCCGTCTCAGCCGGACAGATGATAAATTTTCGCCACGCCTTGGTCTGATCTACAAACCGCAGGAAAATATCTCTATCTACACCAGCTATTCCAAGAGCTTCCTGCCGCGTTCCGGTGACCAGTTCCTGACATTGACGCCGACAGTCGGTGATGTTCTGGGCACCGTCGATCTCGAGCCGGAGAGCTTTGAGAACTACGAAATTGGTGCAAAATGGGATATCACACCGAGTCTCAGCTTGACGACCGCGCTGTTCCGCCTTGACCGCGACAACCAAGCCACGTTGCTCGACAATCAGGGCAATACGACATTATCCGGTTCCCGCACGGAAGGTTTTGAAATCCAACTGGCGGGTCGTTTGACCGAGAAATTACAGGTCAATGCGGGTTACAGCTATCTTGATGGCAAGCAGCGCAATCAGGACACAGTTGACGGGCAGGATCTCCGCTTGTTCCAAGTGCCTGAGCACATGGCTTCGTTGTGGACGAAATATGATTTCAACGATCAATTTGCGGTCGGCCTGGGCGTGACCCATCAGTCGAGCCAATTTGCCACCAATGATAATACGGTGCGTGTCCCATCCTTCACACGGGTCGATGCCGCGCTCTATTATACGGTGAACGAGCAGTTCAAAATTCAGCTTAATGTCGAGAATTTGTTTGATGAGACCTATTTCCCATCCGTACATAATAATGACAATATTACGACAGGCGAACCAATTAACGGCCGTCTGACAGCAACGTTCAGCTTTTGAACGCTGGTCGGTTGAATTGCTGAATTTACTAATCGTTCGTGATTGCTTACGAACATCAAGGCATGCTGGGTCTGTCGATCACCCCACCCTAAACCCCATCGATGGGCCCAGCGTGTATGGCGGCACATATTTCACCTAGGGCAGATTACGCTGTTGTGGTAGGCTGCAATCCAACCGCGCCGATCAAGATCATCCCAATAAATAGAAATTGCAGCAACGCCAGGCGTTCATCGTGGTTTCTATTTCTTTGGCGTTAGCGCGGGCACCGCTTTGGCGGCATCCGCCGGATCAATGCCCGGCGGCGGCGCAGCACTCAGGACATCATCGCCGCGTGCAACCCGGCCCGCGCGCTGGATGGCCTCACGAATCCGTGGATAAGTTCCGCAGCGACAGATATTGGTAATGGCTTCGTCAATCTCGTCATTGGACGGATTGGCATTTTTCTTGAGTAAAACCGACGCTGCCATAATCATACCGGACTGGCAAAACCCACATTGCGGGACGTTTTCGGCTGCCCAGGCCTGTTGTACCGGATGACTGCGGTCACGCGACAGCGCTTCAATCGTCGTGATGAACCGGCCTTCCAGTTCACTGATAGTGACTAGGCAACTGCGGATAGCCTCCCCGTCAATCTCAACCATGCATGCGCCACAATCTCCAGTGCCGCAGCCATATTTAGTGCCCGTCAAGTTGGATGCATCACGCAGCGCCCATAAAAGCGGCGTCTCCCCATCCATCCGATATTCCACGGGCCGGCCATTGACGGTAAATTTGGTCATCTAATATTAGCCATCGGGAAATCCGTTAATAATGAGCCCCATCAATTTACTAACTGTCTTTTTCTATTCCCGCCAGCTTTTGTCTTCCCGGTCGATCAGCCGCACCATCGCATCAAACTCCGGAACGCCTTGAATAGCAGGATCAATCGCCGTCTGCGACAGGTTGGCCAAATGCTTCCGGATAACCTCTTCGCTGATCATGACGGGCTTGCCCATGGCCAATGTCTGCATCTGAATTTCGCAAGCGCGCTGCAAAACCCAATGGTTCAGGAAAGCCTCTTCCAATGTCTTACCCATCACCACAGGCCCATGATTTTCGAGCAGCATCATGCGCTTTTTGCCCAGGCTCGCAAGGAAACGTGGCCCTTCATCATCATGAACCGTCACGCCTTCAAATTTGTGATAGGCAAGGCGCGGAACAATCGCGGCGGCATAGAAGTTCACTGGCTGCAAGCCGCCTTCCAGCGATGCCACCGCCATAGTCGCCGTCGTATGGGTATGAATGATGGCATGCACATCTGGCAGTTCCCGGTGGAAGAGGCTGTGCTGGGTAAAACCAGCCTTGTTCACAGGATAAGTCGATCCATCGAGCGTATTGCCGTCGATGTCGATCTTGACCAATGTCGAGGCGGTCACCTCGCTAAAATGCAAGCCATAAGGATTGATCAGGAAAGCGTCATCTTCACCCGGTACTTTCAACGTGACATGATTGAAAATCATCTCATCCCAACCAAGATGAGCAAATATCCGGTAACAGGCAGCAAGCCTTTGGCGCGCCTTCCATTCGTCTTCGCTACAACTTGATTGGATGTTGACTGCGGTCGCCATTTTCCGTCTCCTGATTCGCATGAATTGCACTTTGAAACGGATATGACACAGCTTCCGGTGATAATCAAAAGGCTTTCACAACGTGAAACCGGCGCATAAGCGCGATGGAACCGGGGTAAAAATGCCACATAATTGAGTCGGAAATGCTTGAATTCGGTCGATTAGCCTGTTAGGCGCGCTTCAACTGCAGCTGATCGAATCATCTGCAAACCCTTTTTTATGGCTTAAACAATTTTCGGCCGGTTATGAAATTACCCGGTCTGAAGGCGATTTTGCTGCTAAAATTTAGATATAGAATTTTGAACGGAGTTACTCAGTCTTATGCAAATCATGGTTCGCGATAATAATGTTGATCAAGCCCTTCGGGCGCTCAAAAAGAAATTGCAGCGTGAAGGCGTTTATCGCGAAATGAAACTGCGCCGGCATTATGAAAAGCCTTCTGAAAAGCGTGCACGCGAAAAAGCTGCCGCTGTACGCCGCGCCCGCAAGATGGAGCGCAAGCGGATGGAACGCGACGGTACAATATAGACCCGTCCGTTTTCCAACACAGGCTTTCACTGAATAGGTAATCCGATATGTCCGTAACCACTGTACCCATCCGGCCGATCAAAAAAGGCTCGTTGACCAAATTGTGGATCGGACTGGCTCTGGTATTGGTTGTGGCTGCAGTTTTAGCATGGGTCGGCACAGGTAAAGCGATGTGCGAGAATGGCACCAATGATATGTTTCTTGACTGCAATGCAGACAATGATGGCGTCGTCACCACGGATTCCGGCTTACAATATAAAGTGCTCAAGCCCGGCGAAGGCGCTTCGCCGGCCCTAACAGATACGGCTTTGGTCAAATATAAAGGCACGACGCGCGACGGCAATGTGTTTGACGAAAATGAACAGACACCGATGCCTGTTGGCGGTGTTGTCCCCGGTTTTTCCGAAGCCTTGCAACTCATGCAAAAAGGCGGCGAATATCGGATCTGGATCCCATCAGAACTGGGCTATGGGGAACAGTCGCCCGGCCCGCAATTGCCCGCCAATTCGGTGTTGATTTTTGACGTATCCCTGCTTGATTTTATTTCGGCAGAACAGATGCAGGAACTGCAGCAACAAATGCAACAGCAAGGCGGCATGCCTGGTGGTCCACCTCCTGGAATTCCTGGCCAGTAAACCTTTGACAGTATATTTTATGCAGTAGCGTTGGGGCTTTTAATTAGCGTCAGCTTCCACCCTTGCATCCCCTACAAAACTGCAACGCCACCTGAGGGTTCGCAGAGGAAAAAGAGCGCATTGCCCTGATCCGGCGTTTGATAGTGCTGATTTACCCAAGCTTCCAGTGCATCCGCTTTTGTTTTTGGTACAATCGCAACAACGCAGCCACCAAATCCCCCACCCGTCATGCGGATGCCGCCAGTGGTACCCAAAAATTCCGCCCCAATTTCAACCAGCCGATCGATAGCGGGAACCGTAATCTCAAAATCGTCGCGCATTGAAACATGGGATTGTGCCATCAGAGTCGAGAGCGTTGTCAGGTCACCGGCTATCAATGCTTCTGCGGCCGACAGTGTGCGCGCATTTTCAGTCACGACATGGCGCGCCCGGCGATAGCTTACGCTGTCCAATCCAGCGCGCTGTGCTTCAAGCTGTTCGATGCTCAGGTCACGTAGCGCTGCGACGCCATAGTGGGCAGCGGACTGTTCGCATTGCAGCCGCCTTTCGTTATAGGCGCTATCCACCAGCCCTCGCTGAACGCCGGAATGAATGACCACTACGGCCAGATGCTCGGATATCGTAATGGGCTTAGTTTCCAAGGAACGGCAGTCAATCTGCAGCGCTGACCCAGCTAGGGCGCGCGCAGACACCAGCTGGTCCATGATCCCGCAGGCACAGCCGACATAGTTGTTCTCACTATGTTGTGCGGTCAGCGCTAGCTCGGTCTCGTCTAGTGCGCCCGGCTGATGCAGTTCAGTAAAGGCTTTGGCCAGCGCTACGCCAAGCGACGCGGAAGAGGAGAGCCCTGCACCTTGTGGCACGTTACCGGCAATCGCGATATTGGCTCCCGCAAGCGTAAGCCCCTTATCAGCCAGGCTGGCAGCGATTCCGCGCACATGGTTTTTCCATTCGGCCGCCTGTTTTGCAAAGGGTGTATCCAGATCAAAGCTATCCCGTTCGTTGTCAAAGTCACAGGCGACCACATCGACCTGACTTCCTGTGCGTGGCCCTATCGCGACGATCGTTTCATAATCGATCGCGCAGGGCAGAACGAAACCGTCATTATAATCGGTATGCTCGCCAATCAGGTTTACGCGGCCGGGCGCAGCCACCAGCATCACCGGTTCTGTGCCATAGATGTCGACATAGGCCTGCGTCACTTTATCGCGCAAAAGGCCGCGTCTTGCCGTTGTCATCGGGCCTGCTCGCTGAAACGGGTATCACTGACAGACCGTAGCATGTCAGCCGCCTTTTCGGGCGTCAGGTCACGTTGGGCTTCGGCAAGCATTTCATAGCCGACCATGAACTTGCGGATGGTGGCAGAGCGCAGAAGCGGCGGATAGAAATGGGCGTGGAGCTGCCAATGCGCCGTATCATCTTCACCAAAGGGCGCTCCGTGCCAGCCCATGGAATAGGGAAAGCTGCACTGGAAGAGATTGTCATAGCGCGCGGTGAGCGCTCGCAAGGCCACAGCCAGATCGTCCCGCTGCTCCCCGGTCAGGTCCGGCATACGCTTCACGGGAAAGCGGGGCAGCAACAGCGTCTCAAACGGCCATTCCGCCCAATAGGGCACAATGGCTAACCAGTGGTCCGTTTGTACCACCACCCGTTCGCCCAGCGCTGCTTCGCGCTTTGCCAGGTCGAGCAGCATGGAGGTTCCGAAGTTTGCGAAGTGGCCGCGCAGGCTAGCATCTTCGCGGCGGAGCGCGTCTGGCAGGTGGCTGGCGGCCCAGACCTGACCGTGGGGATGGGGGTTGGAACAGCCCATCATTGCGCCCTTATTCTCGAATATCTGGACCGATTTGTAAGTGTGCCCGAGCGTGCCTGAAAGCTCACACCATGTATCCACGACGGCTCTGATCTGGGGCATGGAAAGTTGCGGCATGGACTTGCCGTGATCGGGTGAGAAACAGATGACGTGACATTCACCAGAGGTCGTCTCGGCGCGAAAAAGTGGATCGTCCGTCTGCTGAGCCGGCACATCTTCCATCAAGGCCGCAAAGTCATTCTTGAAGACAAACACGCCGTCATAGTCGAGATTTTGCTCGCCCGTGATCCGCGTGTTGCCCGGACACAGATAACATTCGGGATCATAAGACGGCGGCTGCGCTTCCGCCTCCCCCTCGTCGCCTTGCCACGGGCGGGACAACCGCTGCGGCGAGACCAATATCCACTCGTCTTTCAGCGGGTTATAGCGGCGATGCGGTTTATCAAACATGGCCGTTACGTTAGCGCCTCTCTAAATCCGGCAAAGCGCGCTTTATTGCCCATGGCGCGATTGGCCAGCAAAGCGGCCATTACCGATGTCGCCAGCGTAACCACCATGAAGTCGATATAATGCATGGTGATAATGCCCGCCGGTTCCAGCCGGAACGTATAGGCACCGTAAAGCAGCACGCCCCAGATCACCCCGCCAACCGCCGCTGGCGCGCAAACGCCGCGAAACAACAGCCCCGCGATAAAGGCGGAAAGGATTGGCATCGATAGCAAGCCGTTCAACTGCTGCAGCAGGTTGATGATACTCTCCGCATTTTGGTAAAGCGGCACCAGCATGATCGCAACGACCGTCAACAGGACCGAAACCGCCCCGCCCAATTTCCAGTGATCCTTGACCTCGCCAATAAATTGCTCGTGAAAGTCGACCGAATAAAGCGCAACCGAACTGTTGAGCACCGCGCTAAAGGTCGTGATAACGGCCGCAGCCACCATCGCGGCAAAAGCGCCCGATAACCATCCGGGCAGCACTTCTGCAACCAGTCGGCCATAGGCGGCATCGCCAATATCACCGAATAGCTTGTACGCCACAACACCGGGAATCACGACAATCGGCGGCACGATCAATATGCGGATAATCGCCGCGACCATGACACCTTTTTGGGCTTCTTTGACTGT
This sequence comes from uncultured Sphingomonadaceae bacterium, assembly GCA_947489315.1. Taxonomy (GTDB): domain Bacteria; phylum Pseudomonadota; class Alphaproteobacteria; order Sphingomonadales; family Sphingomonadaceae; genus Parasphingorhabdus. Next base: position 64,343 of record CANLCX010000003.1, on the reverse strand, counting down.
CGGAGCCGCCATCGCCCGCTGGGTGATATTCTGGTTGGTGGACCAATAGAATATCTGGATGAAAATCATCCCCGTAAACAGGGTGTGAAAAGGGATGGGCGAATCCGGTCCGCCGATCATCGAGAGTCGTTCCATGGGCATATCGGTGACGATATCATAATCCACCGCGGCCAGCGCCAATATCACGATCGCCATCGCCAGACCCAATATACCAACACCCGAATAGGTATCCATCACCGCCACTGCGCGCAGTCCGCCGAAAATCGTATAGGCCGCCGAAATAATCGCCAGAACGCCGGCAAAATAGATGAGCGGTATGGTGCTGCCAAATAGCGATTGCATGAACAACGCCCCGGAATAAAGCGCCGCGGGCAAATAGATCAGGATATTACCGAACAGGAATAGTCCCGAAATCAGCGTCCGGATACTCTTTCCCTTGTAGCGCTTTTCAAGCAGCTGGGTGACGGTTGTGCAGTTATTTTTATAATAGATCGGCACAAAGACAAAGGCGAGGATGAGCAATCCCGCAAAGCCGCAAATCTCCCACCAAGCCAATAGCAGCATCTGATTGCCGTTCATGCCGACCAATTGATCGGTTGACAGGTTGGTGAGGGTGATCGAGCCAGCAACAAACATCCATGTCAGACCGCCACCGGCCAGAAAAACGTCCTTGCTGGAGCCATCATGGGTTTTCGCCTGCCGAACTTTCGCCCAAGTCGCAAAGCCAATAATGGCGGTGATGGCGATACAGACGATAATCTGTACGCCACTGGCTGTTGGTAAATTGGCTAACATGCGATCCCCTTTGACCCCCTTGTTCTGTTTTCCCCGGGGTATCTTTTGTTACGACCGGTTTTGCCAAAAGCCAAGCCGAATTGCGTCGGAATCCGTTTGACTTTGCGCCAGAATTCATCGCCTAATCCGCCGATGATCGAGAGGGGAAAAAACTGGCGGCTGGATGGCGATGCCATCACTTTGGTGTTTGTCTCAGCCGGGCGCGATGAAATAGATCTGGCCTATCTGGGCCCGCGCTTGCCTGATGGCGAAGACCTTTCGGCACTGGTGACTGCCGGAAGTTTTGGCCGCCACGAAAATGAGCCAGATGATCCCCGCATAGGCGGGCTCTTACCGCAAGCCCGTGACGGCTATCGCGGCCGACCGGCTTTTCAAATCCGGTCTGGCGGAAAGCCCGTCAATGGCGATTTTCAGCTCTCCAATGTCGAGACAGACGGGACCCATATGATAGCCATGTGGGTTGAAAAATCGACTGGCCTGCAAGTCGATCTGCATTGGGAAATTGTCGATGCCCGCACCATAGAATTGACCACCAAATTATTGGCGGATGGCGACGGAGATATCATCCTCGAGTCCGCGTCATCGCTGTCCATGCCATTACCCCACCGCTTTACCCATATGACGGCTTTTCACGGGCGCTGGGCGCGCGAAATGCAAGCGACAACGGCCCGTATCGGTCCCCAAGCCATTGAGATGCGTTCGGCCAATGGCAAGCCCGGCTTCGACGCGGGCAACTGGCTAATCTTTCATAGCGATGGCGGCCAAAAGGACGGCGAAGAATGTCTCGGTATCCATGCATCCTCTCGCGGCGATCATCTGACCCATGTCGTGCAGGATCAGGATGGCCGGACCTGCCTGTCCATCGAGGCCCTTCGGCAACCGGGCGGAATTGCTCTGCATGCCGGTGATGCCACCGATCTCGGTCAAGTCACCCTGATCCTCGGCGACAATCAGGATCATCTCACGCAGCTATTTCACAACCATGTCCGGGCGAATGTCCTGCCGCAAAGGTCCGATTGGGGGCCGCGCAAGGTGCATCTCAACAGCTGGGAAGCGCTGGCCTTTGACCTCGATGGAACCAAGTTGAAGACGCTGGCCACGGCCGCCGCCGACCTTGGCATCGAGCGTTTTGTGCTGGATGACGGCTGGTTCAAAGGGCGGCGCGGTGATCATGCCGGTCTCGGCGACTGGCAAGTGGATGAAGCCATTTTCCCGGATGGCCTTACGCCGCTCATCGACCATGTGCAGGGGCTGGATATGGATTTCGGCCTGTGGGTTGAACCGGAAATGGTCTCGCCCGATAGCGACCTGTACCGCGCCCATCCCGACTGGTGTCTGCATGATGATCGTGCGGATCGTCCGACCGAGCGCAATCAACTGGTACTCGATCTCAGCCGCGAGGATGCCTTTGCCTATATCCATGACGCGCTGGCCGCTTTGCTCGACAATCATGATATTGCCTATTTGAAATGGGACCATAATCGGCGGCTGTTTCCTGATAACGGCTTACAGCAATTTGCGATCCAAAGGCTGCTCGGCAAACTACGGAAACAATATCCGGCGGTGGAGATTGAAAGCTGTTCCAGTGGCGGCGGGCGCGTCAGTTTTGCGATGTTGGAACAGTGTCACCGCATCTGGCCGAGCGACAATAATGACCCGGTTGAACGGCTGCGGATCATGGAAAGCTGGGCGCGGTTCTTGCCGCTCGAAATTCTTGGCAATCATGTCGGGCCCTCGCCCAATCCGATTACCGGTCGGCGAACGGATATGGATTTTCGCGCCAAGGTTGCCTTGTTCGGCCATATGGGCGTCGAGACCAATCCGGCGGCGATGAGCGACAATGAGCGGGCCATCTTGCGGGCGCATATCGCGCTCTACAAGCAATGGCGCGATATTCTGCATCAGGGTGAGTTCCGGCAATTGCACCATCCCGAAACCAGCATTTATGGCCAGATGGTGGTCGGCGACCAGCGCGCGCTGGCCGTTGTCGCGCAGACCGCCTTTGCCGAGAATTTCAATGTCGCCCCGGTCCACTTGCCGGGTCTGGATGCTGACACGCTTTACCGCGTCACCTTGCCCAAGCCTTGGCCGAAAAAAGCATCCGCCTATCTTGCCGATCCAGCTTTATGGGAAAGCGGCATGGTTTTGAGCGGGCGGGCACTCGCCGAACGTGGACTGGCCTTGCCGCTAACACACCCGGAAACAGCTTGGCTGATCGCCATCGAAGAAAAGGGATAAAAGCCAAATGATGAAACTGGGATGCTGCTATTATCCGGAACATTGGCCGGAGGACATCTGGACCGAAGATGCCAAACGCATGGTCCAAATGGGCCTGTCGCAGGTGCGCATCGGTGAATTTGCGTGGAGCCGCATCGAACCTTCTCCGGGACAATTTGAATGGGATTGGCTCGACCGGGCAATCGCCATATTGGCCGATGCTGGTATGGAAATCATCCTCGGCACACCCACAGCGACGCCGCCTAAATGGCTGGTCGACAGCATGCCGGATATGGTGGCCGTCGACGAACAGGGCAATCCGCGCAAATTCGGATCGCGCCGCCATTATTGCTTTTCCCATCAGCCCTATCGCGAACAATGCCGGCGCATCACGACCGCGATGGCGGAGCGCTATGGCGAGAACCCCGCCATTGTCGCGTGGCAAACCGATAATGAATATGGCTGTCACGACACGATTGTGAGCTATTCCGAGGCCGCGAAAATAGGCTTTCGCCGCTGGCTTGCGGACAAATATGACCATGTCGATGCGCTCAACACCGCCTGGGGAAATGTCTTCTGGAGCATGGAATATCGCAGCTTTGATGAGGTCGATCCGCCCAACCTGACGGTGACCGAACCCAATCCGGCCCATGTGCTCGACTATCGCCGCTTTGCCTCTGACGAGGTGGTCAGCTTCAATAAGCTGCAAGTCGATATCTTGCGCCCTCGGTCGCCGGGGCGGGATATGATCCACAATTATATGGGGTTCTTCACCGAATTTGATCATCATACGGTGGCCAAGGATCTCGATGTAGCCAGCTGGGACAGCTATCCGCTCGGCTTTCTCGAACAATTCTGGTTCAGCGATGAGGAAAAGCTGCGCTACACGCGCCAAGGCCATCCCGATATTGCCGCCTTTCACCACGATCTCTACCGCGGATGTTGCGCCGGTGGCCGCTGGAGCGTGATGGAGCAGCAGCCCGGACCGGTAAACTGGGCGCGCTATAATCCCGCACCGCTGGACGGCATGGTGCGGTTATGGACCCTGGAAGCCATGGCCCATGGCGCGGAGCTGGTGTCCTATTTCCGCTGGCGGCAGGCGCCATTTGCGCAGGAACAGATGCACGCGGGCTTGCTGCGTCCCGATAGCGAGGTGGCACCGGGTGGTGATGAGGCCGCGATGGCGGCGGCTGATATTCAGCAGCTCGGACAGATTGGCGAGACAGCGAAATCCGTCGCTTTGCTCTTTTCCTATGAAGCGGCGTGGCTGTTCGAAGCCCAGCCGCAAGGGCAAAGTTTCCGATATCTTGAGCTGGTTTTTGAAATGTACAGCGCCCTGCGCGAGCTTGGTTTGAATGTCGATATCATTGCACCGGACGCGCCGCTTGATGACTATAAGATGATCGTGGTGCCAAGCCTGCCGATTTTGAGCCCATCACTAGTGGAACGGATGGCGCAGATGAACGTCCCGGTCCTGTTCGGACCCAGAACGGGCAGCAAAACCGCCGATTTTGCGATTGAGGCTGATTTAGCGCCCGGTCCGTTGCAACAGCTAATCCCCTTGAAGGTTTCGCGCGTAGAAAGCCTGCGGCCCGGCATGGCGGAAAAAGGGGCGGACTATGATGTCACGCGCTGGATCGAAACCGTCGAGACCGATTTGCCCAGTGACGAAGCGCTGGAGGATGGCCGGGGGGTCGTCTTTTCCAACGGTTCTGTCCGCTATCTCGCCAGCTGGCCGCCTGCTCCGCTCATCAAACGCGTGTTTGCCGACATGGGCAAGAAAGCGGGCATGGCTATATACGACCTGCCCCGCGATCTGCGCATCCGGCAACTCGGCGATCTGCATTTTGCCTTTAACTATGGAACAGAGGATATCGACCTCACCGACCATATGCAGAGCGGCAAGCTGATCCTCGGTGATAGTTTGATTAAGAGTGCCGGTGTTGCCGCATGGAAAGCGGGCTAAAGCCGCTCCGCCTGCGCCACCGCTTCCGAAGCCCTGAGCGCTGACAATATCCGCATCAGGTGGTGGACATTATGCACTTCCAGATCGACCTCGAACGTATGGAAGGGCGCATCCCGATTGGTCATACGCAGCCGCAGGATATTGGCATTGTGAAAGCCGAAAATTCCGGCCATCTCTGCGAGCGTTCCCGGTTTATTATGCAGCACCACCATCAACCGCGCCGCCGCGCCATCGGTTTCCATGCCCCAGCTCAGGTCTACCCAGTCGGCATCCACGCCATCGGCGAGTCTCAGACAATCAATCGCATGGACTTCGACATTCGCGCCGCTGCGGCGCAGGCCGACTATGCGGTCGCCGGGCACCGGATGACAGCATTCGGCAAGATCAAAGGCGACGCCCGGGGTCAGACCTTTGATCGAAATCGCACGGTCTTGTTCCGGCCATTCGCGATCGTCCTCATTGTCGTTGACGCTGCCGGGCATGAGTGCTTCCATGACTTCACGGTCGCTAAGCTCGCGGGTACCGATGGCGATCATTAACTCGTCATCATCTGGCAGGTCCAACCGCTTCAGTGCAGCTTTGAGGGCTTTTTTCCCGATCTTTCCGGGCAAACGCTCGACTATCTCGTCATAAAGCTTGGTGCCTATCTCGACAATCTCGTCGCGTTCCTTGTGCCGCACGAACCGGCGGATCGCCGCGCGCGCCTTGCCGGTGATGACAAAGGACAGCCATCCGGGCTGTGGTTCCTGGCCATCGGATTTCAGAATTTCCACCACATCACCATTGGTCAGCTGCGTCCGCAGCGGTACGTGACGGCCATTGACCTTGGCTCCGACCGCCTGATTGCCGAGGTCCGTATGCACGGCATAGGCAAAATCGACCGTCGTCGATCCCTTAGGCATCTGCAGCAAAGTACCCTTAGGCGTGAAAGAAAATATCCGGTCCTGATACATGGCGAGCTTGGTATTTTCGAGCAGCTCTTCGGCGTCTTCGGCATGGTCAAGAATTTCGATGAGGTCGCGTATCCAGCCCGCCTGCCCATCCGGCCCGCTGTCCTGTTTATAGGCCCAGTGCGCCGCCAACCCATATTCATTGTCGCGGTGCATGCGCTCGGAACGGATCTGTATTTCGACCCGCATATTATTGCCGTGCATGATGGTGGTGTGCAGCGACTGATAGCCGTTACGTTTGGGCGTCGAGATATAATCCTTGAAACGCCCCGGTACTGTTTTCCATTTTTGGTGCAAGATACCCAGCGCGCGATAACATTCCGAGCTATTGTCGGTTATCACCCGAAAAGCCATGATATCGGTCAGCTGCTCAAAGCTGACATGGCGCTCCTGCATCTTGCGCCAGATCGAATAGGGATGCTTTTCCCGGCCGCTGACCTCTGCTGCCAATCCGCCAGCGGCGAGGGCTTTTTCTAGCGATCTGGCAATCTTATGAACCTGCCCGTCATCGCCTTCCTTAATTGCATTAAGGCGTCCGGTGATCGTTTCATAGGCTTCCGGTTCGAGATGACTAAACGCCAGCAACTGCATCTCGCGCATATATTCATACATGCCGATACGCTCAGCGAGCGGCGCATAAATATCCATGGTTTCATGGGCAATCCGCTGGCGCTTCTCTTCGCTCTTGATGAAATGCAGCGTCCGCATATTGTGCAGCCGGTCAGCGAGCTTTACCAGCAGCACGCGGATATCATCCGACATGGCGAGCAGGAACTTGCGGAGATTTTCCGCCGCCCGCTCATTGTCGGTCTGCGCCTCAATCTTTGATAATTTGGTCACGCCATCGACAAGTCGCGCGATTTCAGACCCGAACAGCTTTTCAATCTCTTCGGTCGTGGTCAGCGTGTCTTCAACAGTGTCGTGCAAGAGGGCGGTAACAATGGTCTGCTGGTCAAGCTTGAGATCGGTCATCAGCCCGGCGACTTCGATCGGATGGCTGAAATAGGGATCGCCGCTGGCGCGTTTCTGGCTGCCATGTCTCTGGACAGAGAACACATAGGCGCGGTTGAGCAGATCCTCATCCGCATCCGGGTCATAGCTGCGCACCCGCTCCACCAGTTCATATTGCCGTAACATATCGGCAAACTGTCTGGCTTTCATCGCAGGGGCAACAAAAAAATAGCGTTGAAGACAATGCCTTCGAGGGTGGAGGGCAAAGCTTCAACGCTAGAGTTTGACCGGCCGGGCCATTTGCGTGGCCGTAACGGGATTGAGTGGCCAGTCGTGAACTATGTTATTTGCGGTTAGCAATCCTTTGCTTCGAGCCCGTTTTGTCTCCGTTGCACCGGGCCAAGGCCTCGGCATCAACGGCTTCGCCTTTATAAGAGAAGGACGCCAATGGGCCGGCCTTGCGGGACAGTCGCGCGCAAACCGTCTTGATGGACGAGCCGCTTTTGGCGCCTTTGCACTGCGTGCCGTCACAATAGATGACCGTGCCTTTGATAATATGGCGCGAAGCCTCAACCGGCTGTTGCAGTTCTGCACTATAAGCCACCGGCTTGCTTTTTGCATTTGCCGCGCTGGCGGTGAAGATAAGTGTTGTCGTCATTATCGCGACAAACAACATGGCTATGTTGCGCAATGGGCTTTGGGAGATAAGCATTTTATTTTCCTTTCAAGTCAGTTGGACCCGTGATTTGCGCCGACATCCTGGGGAGAAAAACCGGCTTGCAATTTAGGTTGCGAATCAGTACTTATATATTTAGGTTTTAAGTTGCAACTAAAAACTTATATTTTTTTTTGGGATTATGGAAAACTGGTCTAGGTAAAGCTCATGGATAAATTGACTGAAAATCTCGCAGAACTCGGAACAGGCTGCTCGCTGCCCATCTCATTGGAAGTGATTGGCGAGCGCTGGTGCTTCATGATCTTGCGAGCATCCTTTAACGGTGTGCGTCATTTTGAAGGTTTTCTGTCGGAAATCGGCATAGCCCGAAACATATTGGCGAACCGGCTGACCCGGCTGGTGGAAGCGGGCATTATGTCGCGCCGCCCCTGTGATCATGACAAACGCAAGGTCGAATATCGCCTCACCGACAAAGGGGCTGACTTGCTCAGTGTGATTGTTGCCATTCGCCAATGGGGCGAAAAATGGGAAACCGGTGTGCCGTCAAACCCGGTACTGGCCGACGCAAGAGACCGCCAGCCTATCAGCCGGATCACTATCCGCGCCCATGATGACAGGGTTTTGGGCCTAAATGACTTGTGTTGGATTGATGAAAAAGAACTCAGAAACCATGAAACCGGCCATGCCGATGGCTGTGCCGATCGCGGCGATATGGTGGTCCGCCATCTCAAGGAAATTGGCGAACCTTCTGCGGCCTGAGCGCAGGTTGCCGGATTGCCGACGAAAGTCGGGATAACAAACAAAATCATCACTAGTGACGAAGCCCAGATTGAATCTTTCACCCAAGTGGACTTGATTCAACCCCTTGGTGCCCGCTTTAGGTACTATCGCAAACGTCGGGGGCTTTCGCAGCGCATGTATCGAAATGGGACAAAGTATTTTTTACGACGAGAAACGTTGCTTAACGCCCCCGAAAACATAAAATCAGCCCGGGTCTGCTAAGTTTTTCGAGTCGGTGCTCGAAGGGGGAATAGTGGAAAAAGTAAAATATCTTCTGATGTCGGGGGCAGTGGCATCTGCTTCCTGCATTGTCAATCCGGCCACAGCGGCCACGATTGTGGATGGCGCCTGTATTTCGGCAAGCGATCCAAGTGGCTGTCTTTTTAACGGCAATATCAATTCAAGCAGCAATGGCGGCAACAGTTTTCTTAACGCCCAAAATGCCTATAATCTCTATAATGACACGCACCCGTCAGCCGCTCCGGATATTCTCCTGACGGTATTGGCGTCGACAGATGATGGCAATTTCGGATCTTTTGGAAGCTTCACTGGCGGGGGATCGGGTTCAGGGACGTGGAATCTACCAGCTTTTCTCGTTGATTTTGTCGCGGTTAAAGCATCTTCGCAATTTGTGCTCTATCAACTGGACAGTCCGGCAAGTTCCGGTTTCTGGGATACATTCGATATCCCCTTCCAAAATAATCCACATGATATTTCCCATCTGGTGTTTTTTGGAACAGAACAAATGGCTGCCGTGCCTGAGCCTGCAACATGGGCGTTCATGATATTTGGATTTGGGGCTATCGGCGGAGCATTGCGCCGTCAGCGCAGTGTAAAAACGACTATTAGCTACGCTTAATAGCGACCCGTAAGCGTAGTCAATCACCTCGCCGGCGCAACCCGGCGAGGTTTTTTTTGATTGGACTATACGCAATTACACAATGCTGTCGGACGAAAGCGGCCGCACGAATAGAATCGTTAATGGATCCAATCATCAGATCCGAACTGTTTCCCGGCCAGATATCTATTCGTTGACATAAATGCTGTTAATCGGCCGCGCCATGACGCGCTTTACAATCGGTTCGAAAAACTCCAGCGGCGCGCTGTCATAATTGGCATCGAACGCCTTCTGGTCATATTTTTCACAAAATTCCGCACAATCTTCAAAATGCTCATGGCCACGAAAGCCTTCGCGCATGTCGCGGTCCTGGCCGAGATGGTGGAAAAAATAATAGCCTTGGAAAATGCCGTGCTTTTCGGTGATCCAGTGCAGTTTCTCGCTGACAAAGGGTTTCAGGATCGCGGCGGCGACATCAGGATGGTTAAACGTCCCCAATGTGTCGCCAATATCATGCAACAAAGCCATGACGACATAATCATCTGGCCGCCCGTCGCGATGGGCACGGGTCGCGGTTTGCAAGCTATGCTCGAGCCGGTCGACGGGAAAACCACCATAATCGCCGTCCAATAGCCGCAAATGGTCGAGCACCCGGTCCGCAACCTTACTGGCAAAGGGCATGTAATGGCCGCCAATAATGTCCCAATCTTCCTTGGTACCTTCTTCCATTGACGCAAATTTTGCTGTCACTTCATTGGGGCCGCCCATGTCATTCTCCTTAGGTTCACGCTTATCTTCGCGTTTTCTCATAAGATATTATGCGATTCTTTCCCAAACGGCAATGCCGCGCTATAGATAGGGAATATGGCCGTCATAGATATCCGTCCCCAGCCCTTTTTTGGCAATAAAAACCGCGCATTCTGGAACTTGCAATCCGGAGGCTGGGCTGCGGTGCTGGCGCTACGCGGATTGTCCGGAATTTCTAACGGCTTACCGCTTAGCTTCCTGGTTCCCGCAATCATCGGAACGATAACCGGTTATTCCATCTCTTTGCTGCTGTCGGTTATCTACCGCAACCTGATCAATCGCAAACCGTTGGTGACATGGGGCATCACGGCCGTGTCTCTGGCCGTCGCCGCATCACTCTATGCCTTTATCGATGCGTGGGTGTTCCGGATTCAAAACCCGAATACTGAAACCGCCTTCGGGACACTCTATCTTGGGGCGCTTTTCCTCGGCATTATGTTGCTGGGGGCTTGGTCCGCACTCTATTATGCGATCAACTTCTTCCTGCGGGTCGAGGAACAGAATGACCAGCTTTTGCGCCTGGAAACCCAGGCAACGCGCGCGCAACTGGCGATGCTGCGTTATCAGCTCAACCCGCATTTTCTGTTCAATACGCTCAATAGTATTTCGACTTTGGTGCTGCTGAAACAGACCGAACCGGCCAATGCCATGTTGTCCCGCCTGTCCTCATTCCTACGCCATACATTGGTCAATGAAGTGCATAGCCGCGTGACATTGGCGCAGGAAGTCGAGACTTTGCATCTCTATCTCGACATTGAAAAAATGCGCTTTGAAGATCGATTGCGGCCGAGTTTTGATATCGACCCAGCTGTTTGTGATGCGTTGTTGCCGTCGCTATTGTTGCAGCCACTGGTTGAAAATGCGATTAAATATGCGGTGACCCCGCTCGAAGAAGGCGCAGAAATCGCTGTATCTGCGCGACTTGACCACGATATGGTGCGGATTACAGTGACGGATACCGGCCCCGGAAAAAATGGACCGATACCAAAATCAACCGATTCCACTGGTGTCGGTTTAGGAAATATTCAGGAGCGATTAAACCAAGCTTATGGAGAAGCGCATGAGTTCGAGATTAAATCATCAACGGGAGGCGGTTTTTCTGTGATCATTGCATTGCCATTTGAGACCAGAGAACAGATCGAAAAAGAGGCAGCGCAGGACAATGCCACAATTGACCAAATCCGGAACGAAGCAATATTTGGGGAGCATGCATCCGATAAAAACCATAGGGGTCTCGTCACCGCCCCAGCCATGGTTTCATCGCACCAAAAGGACATAAATCCATGACGATCAAGACGATATTAGTCGACGACGAGAAACTGGCCATTCAAGGCCTTCAGATTCGTTTGGAAAAATTCGAAGATATCGAAATCATCGACACCTGCAGCAATGGTCGGGAAGCGATCCGCAAAATCAAGACGTTGAAACCCGATCTGGTTTTTCTTGATATCCAAATGCCTGGCTTTGACGGTTTTTCAGTCGTTCAGGGGATTATGGAGATAGAACCGCCGTTGTTCATTTTCGTAACCGCTTATGCCGACCATGCCGTTCGGGCCTTTCAAGCAGAGGCGATTGATTATCTCGTCAAACCGGTAGAACCCGACCGGCTGGCCGACGCGCTGGAACGCGTGCGCAACCGCCTCACCGAAAAACGCGGTGCGGAAGAGATTGAAAAGCTGAAAAATGTGCTCAACGAAGTGGCGCCGGGTGCGATGGCAGATCTGGAGGCCGCGGAAGAACCAGCCGCTGCCAGCCGCTATGAGAAGCTGATCAACGTCAAAGATCGCGGTCAGATTTTCCGCGTCGATGTCGATACGATCGAACGAATCGATGCCGCTGGCGATTATATGTGCATTTATACGGCCGATAACTCGTTGATCCTGCGCGAAACGATGAAAGATCTCGAAAAGCGACTCGATCCGCGCAATTTTCAGCGGGTGCATCGCTCCACGATCGTCAATCTCGGTCAGGTGCGGGAAGTCAAACCACACACCAATGGCGAGTGTTTTCTGGTCCTGGGATCAGGCGCGCAGGTCAAAGTGAGTCGGAGCTACCGCGACGTCGTCGCGCGCTTTGTGCATTAATCACGGCGGTTTTTGAAAAAATCCCGGAGCAAATGAGCGGATTCGGCTTCGTCGAAACCGGCATAGACTTCTGGAACATGGTGGCAGGTGGCAGCGGCGAAGAAATTCACGCCGCTGTCCACCGCGCCGCCCTTTGGGTCAGCCACGCCATAATAAAGCCGCTTGATTCGGGCGTGAGCAATGGCACCAGCACACATGGTGCACGGCTCCAGCGTGACCCACAGATCACAATCTTCCAGCCGATCCGACTTTAGCGCGCGGCAAGCCTGCCGAATCGCGACGATTTCTGCATGGGCACTGGGATCTTTGTCGGTACGGGTCAGGTTATACCCACGACCGATAATTTCTCCCGCGTGCACGATCACGGCCCCTATCGGCACTTCGCCTGCCTCTGCCGCTTCGCGGGCGAGGGCCAGTGCTTGCGGCATATGGGAATGAAAGCTATCGGTGGCCATGAGCCCAGCGATTAGCGCGAAGTGGCAGCAATGACCAGATCAACCGACTGGCCGAATATTTTTGTTGATATGTTTATGGACACAAAAGCGCAGCAAAATATCGGCGTGATGCTTGACGAGTAGGCCATTTGCGGTTAGTTGCGCTGTCTTTCCTACGGGAATCACTCAATAACAAGAAATTGGACAGATAACATGTCGCGGATTTGCGAACTGACAGGTAAGACTCGGCTGGTAGGTAATAACGTATCGCACGCCAAAAACCGTACCAAGAAAACTTTTTTGCCTAACCTGCAAAATGTGACCTTGTTGTCCGATTCTCTCGGCAAAGGCATCAAGCTTCGCGTATCGACCCATGGTCTACGTTCGGTTGAGCATGTTGGTGGGCTGGATAACTGGCTGCTAAAAACATCCGACGATAAATTGAGCCTGCGCGTGCGCCGCCTCAAAAAGGAAATTGTCAAAAAGCAACCTGCTGTCGCTTAAAATACTGTTTTTACAGTATTATTTGGAAATTGATGAAAAGCCGGGGCTCGCCTCGGCTTTGTCATTTGGGGCACCGGCCTTTGGCGCATCAGCCTTGCCCTTCTTCCGCTTCTGCTTGCCGGGCAGCAACCGGAATTTCATCAACAAAGTTTCCTGAAACGCTTGGAAATTGTCATCCGACGCGATCCAGATGATGACATCATCGCCCTCTGTCGTCACTGCCAGCGCTTCCATATTATCCACCTTCATCGGCGGCTTAAGTGTCGCGATCCGCTGTGACGTCCACAGTTTGCCCGCAGCAATTTCCGACAGATCGCCAATCGAAACAATCGCGGAAACACCATCCAGCGGGGTAAACCGGCGATGCAACAACAGCGCCCGGCCGTCGGGCAACAATGTCGCATCGGTGAGCTCATAACCGCTTGGCGGGCGATATCCGAACAGCTTGGGCTTGATACCTGCTTCCGCTGGATCACCATCAAATATCAACGCCTGATAACCGCCTTTGCTATAATCCGCAGACTCGGAAAAAACCAAAAAGCGATCCGCCACCCCTGCTTTACCCGGCAAGCGCAACATCGCTTCGGCGCCTCCATTCTGAGGCCATTGCTGCATCGCCTTGACCTTATGCTCCGACTCTTTGCGCGCAAACGATGGTCCATAGCGCCAGACACCATGATAGCGTTCATAGCCCACCCAATATTGACCCGTCTCCGGATCATGGGCGAGCGATTCCGCATCCCAATTTTTTTTGGCAAATTCATTTTCCACCGGTGGTCCATCCGGCAACGGTGCAATAAACGGGCGTTTGGCAAGACTTTGATCTTGATCCAACGTGAAACCGAACAGCACGCCGGCATCGCTCAACATCAAAAACCGGCTTTCCGGCAGCGCGAGCATCGAGGAGATACCGCCAAAATCATCATTGTCGCTGGTCATTTTCCAACCGGCCTGAAACTCTAGCCGGCCCGTTTTCGTGCGCTCAGAATCCTGAGAGTGGAAATTGATCGGCTGGAGCTGAATATACTGGCTGCTATTCTTGGGCGGCGGCGGCCCATGAACATAGGTCACCGGAACAAGAAAGAAAAACAGGGACAGACATGCTAATAATCGGGTCACAAACCGGCCCATAACCGATCTGCGGACGCAAATATATTCTAATCTGGACGATCAACCAAATCTTGGGCTAGTAGCTAAAACACTAGCGAAAAGGCTCGATATGAAGAAGATATACTCTGATGCGGCATCCGCGCTGGACGGGCTGTTATTTGATGGCATGCATTTATGCGTAGGGGGGTTCGGTCTGTGCGGCATTCCCGAACGATTGATAGACGCGATCCAGGAATCTGGTGTTAAAGATTTGACCATTGCGTCGAACAATGCCGGGATCGACAATGAGGGTCTGGGCAAGTTGCTGCGTTCGAAGCAGGTCAAGAAGATGATCTCCTCCTATGTCGGCGAAAATAAGGAGTTTGAGCGCCAGTTTCTATCCGGAGAACTGGAAGTCGAATTCTGTCCCCAAGGAACGCTGGCCGAACGCTGCCGCGCCGGTGGCGCCGGGATACCGGGCTTCTATACCAAGACGGGCGTGGGTACGCAGGTTGCTGAGGGCAAGGAAATCAAGAATTTCGATGGCGAAGATTATATTCTCGAACGCGGCATATTTGCGGACTTGTGCCTGATCAAAGGCTGGAAAGCCGACAAAGCGGGCAATTTGATCTTCCGCAAGACCGCCCGCAATTTCAATGCTCCTATGGCGACAGCCGGCAAGATCTGCGTCGCTGAGGTTGAAGAAATAGTCGAGATCGGTGAATTGGACCCAGATGCAATCCACTTGCCGAGCATTTATGTGAAACGCCTGATCGACGGGTCGCCTTATGACAAGAAGATCGAGTTTAGGATGACGCGGGAACGGGAGACAGTCTAATGTTTGGCAGAAAGAATAAAGGGGGCCGTTTTGATAATGCCATTTCGGTCGAACAATTTGATTTTCTCGACCAATCGCATGAAGTCGCTCGTTTGTGGGTAGAAGATGGCGCAGGTGCGACCTGCATCATTCAACCGGAAAATTTGGAAAAACCGGAAATGTTCGGCATGCTAATGGTTGATTCCATTCGCCATGGTGCGCGGGCCTATGCGCAAGCCCAAGATATCCCGGAGGCCGAGGCTCTGGCCCGAATATGGGCTGGTGTTGATGCTGAACGCAATCACAGCACGACCGACTTGGACACGGTACAAAATTATGAGAAGCCGGACTGATGCCGCTGATACTGGCGCTGACGACTATGACGAGGGATAAAATTCATGCCGTGGGATAGAAATCAAATGGCCGCACGGGCCGCGCGCGAATTGCAGGACGGCTATTATGTTAATCTCGGCATTGGTATTCCAACACTGGTTGCCAATCATATTCCCGATGACGTCGAGGTCACACTGCAAAGTGAAAACGGCATGCTGGGCATTGGTCCGTTTCCCTTTGAGGATGAGATGGATGCCGACCTGATCAATGCAGGTAAACAAACCATCAGCGAGCTTCCTTCTTCGAGCTATTTTGGCAGTGCTGACAGCTTTGCGATGATCCGTGGCGGGCATATTGATTTAACCGTTTTGGGCGCAATGGAGGTTGCCCAAAATGGCGATATCGCCAACTGGATGATCCCGGGTAAAATGATCAAAGGCATGGGCGGTGCCATGGACCTAGTCGCCGGGGTTAAGAAGATCATCGTAGTCATGGATCATTGCGCCAAGGATGGCAGCCCCAAGTTCATTCCAGAATGCACTCTGCCCCTAACCGGTGCCAATGTGGTGGACATGATCATCACCGATCTCGCCGTATTTCACCGTGCCGATCATGATAGTCCGTTTAAACTCATCGAACTCGCACCAGATGTAACATCGGAAGAGGCCGCAGCCAAGACGACCGCGTCCTATATCTAAATAGTCTAGCAGCCTCTATTGGTACGCATGAGCACCTAACAATTTTGCCAAATTGGATCAGCAGTGGTTGGTGGTTATTGATTGTTGAAAACAATAGCCAAAGAACACTTGATTTATCGCTCCATGAAGGACATCTGTAATTTATATCCATTTTGGATGTAAATTACTTATCAATTGAAAAAATTGAGGTATTTGGGGAAATATCGGGATCGGGGAAAAAATATGTCGGAAGTTGATAATCGAATGGACGAAACGCTAATCGCTTTAACATCGCAGATTGTTGTAGCGCATGTGAACAATAACAATGTTGCGGTTTCAGACCTGCCAATATTAATAAACAGCGTGCACAGCGCATTGGCTGATCTCACTGGAGAGCCAGGCTCTGCCAAAACCAAGCAGGAGCCGGCCGTGCCGATCGATCAATCGATCAAACCGGATCATATTGTATGCTTGGAAGACGGCAAGAAATTCAAGATGCTCAAGCGTCATTTGATGACACGCTATAATATGACACCCGAAGAATATCGCGCCAAATGGGGCCTTGCGCCGGACTATCCGATGGTGTCGTCCAACTATTCAAAAGTCCGCAGCGGCTTGGCGACAAAAATCGGGCTAGGCAAGAAGTAGGGCAGTTCCCTCGCTCACCCTTCAAGGCGCTACGACGCCTTCCTAATTCGAATGAAAAAGGCCAGCGTTTCGTTGGCCTTTTTCACTTGATATATCCAATTGTCGGGCAACTATTCAAAGCTCTATACCGTTGTCACAATCATGAATGCTTCTTGCCAAATTTTTCTAGACCAGAGGCTTGGAAGCGACTTGCAAGCAATCAATAGCCTGCCGGTAAGTCAGCGAGAATATGTGATTGCATGCACAAACATCGCAATCTTGGGCCGAAAAGCGTTCGAGAGCGAGAAATATTTTCTTCTTATTCAATAATATAGATAATGTAATTTTTGTCAAAATGATGCTTTACATGATCGTAAAGGCAGCGTTGCTGTAAAACTTCATACACTTCACAATATCAAAACTATCGCGCTATTTTATTGCTGAACAGCCCCTTTTATTATTTGGTTGCTCCCGTAACCAAACAGGGGAATATAAAATGCGACCCAATTTTCAATTGAGGACTCTACGTCAATGCTTTGCATCCACGGCAATTATCGCCATGGCTATTTCTACGACAACCGCGAAAGCGCAGGATCAAGATAGCGGTGAAAATCAGGCGTCCGCTGAACAAAATGAATCGGATGGAGCTGAGTCAGTTATCATTGTTACTGGTTCACGGATTGCTCGCCCGAATATCGAGTCGGCCGTTCCCGTAACGACAATCACCGGCGAAGAATTTTTCCAACAGGGCTCGATTAACATCGGCGATACTCTGAACGATCTGCCGCAATTGCGCAGTACCTTCAGCCAGACCAACTCAGGGCGTTTCCTTGGCACAGCTGGACTGAACCTGCTGGACCTCCGCGGATTGGGAACGGCGCGCACGCTGACTCTGGTCAACGGTCGGCGCCACGTAGCCTCCGATATATTGTCGAACGGCACATCAGTTGACGTAAATACAATTCCTAATGATCTGATCGAACGTGTAGATGTTGTGACCGGCGGTAATTCTGCCATTTATGGTTCGGATGCAATTGCCGGTGTGGTCAACTTCATTCTCAAGGACGACTTTGAAGGGCTGCAGCTTCGTGGACACACAAGTATTAATGACGAAGGCGCGTTCCCCACGCATTATATTTCAGCGCTTGGCGGGCTGAACTTCGCCGACGGGCGGGGCAACGTGACGCTCCACGCCGAATTTGCAAATCAAGATCGCGTATTCGGATCTGACGTTTCCTATTTGAGAAGAAATGACGGCTTCCTAACCATTGATCTCGATGAAGGCGGCCTTCCAGAAAATAGTGATGGTTTTCCGGATCGCGCCTTCTTTCGAGATATACGATCAGCCAGCATCTACTTCGATGGTCTGGTCCCGATAACGCGCGGCACTGGTTCGCCGGAATGTGGCACAGGTCTTAACAACGTTCCCTATAACTGTACGTATATATTCACTCCAGATGGCCAGCTGGTACCGCAGACCGGAACGCGTCTTGGTTCTGGTCCAATTGGTAGCATAGTGGGCGGCAATGGCCAAACAGGCCGTGAACAAGAATTGCAGTCCGTAATTCCAAATCAGCAAAGGTACAATTTCAACCTGCTTGCTCATTTTGAAATTAGTGAAGCGTTCGAGCCATTTGTTGAAGCTAAATATGTTCGTATTGAAACTCAGGGACAACAATCCTCTCCCGCGTTTGTTCAGGGTGTCACATTCGGTGACGAACGTGAACTTGTTCGTCTTGATAATCCCTTTCTCAACCAGCAGGCGCGAGATCTGATCTCCAGCGAGATATTGGAATCTGGTTTCAACTCAAGTCTCATTCGGCGAAATGAGCTGGACGCTGACGATCTTGCTGCCATTGCCGATGGTTCCTATCGTTTTACCATTGCCCGTTTTCTGCAAGATCTGGGTAGCCGCGATGAGAAGTCCGAGCGCGATGTTTTCCGTGTGGTTGGTGGTGTTCGTGGTCAGTTTAATGACGACTGGAACTACGAGGTTTCCGTAAACTACGGCAGGGTCGAGGAAGACACCCGGATCTTAGGCAACATAATTCCGCAGCGCTTCTTGCTCGCGCTCGACTCTGGGATCAACCCGGCAACAGGGCAAATAGCCTGTCGTGCGCAGTTCGATCCGGCAGCGGCAACAGCATATAGTGCAGCCGATGCTCCGTTTCTTGCAGAGGACATAGCTAATTGTGTTCCCTACAATCCCTTCGGTGCGCCGGATAATTCCGCTGCTGCAAATTACATTGTCGAGGAGACAGTTTCCAGTGCGACCCTTGAACAACTGGTGTTCAGCGGATTTGTCTCGGGTGATACGAGCGGCTTTTTCGAACTGCCTGGCGGGCCAATCGGCTTCGCTGTGGGAGCAGAATATCGGCGCGAGGAGCTCTTCTATCAAGCAGACCCGATTGTTGAATCCGGCCGGACATTTTACAATGCCCTTCCCACATTTGATCCAGATGCTTTTGAGGTAAAAGAGGTCTTTGGCGAAATTCGGATCCCGTTGCTTGCTGATCGACCATTTTTCGAAGAGCTGACCTTGATCGGTTCGGGACGCATCTCTGATTATGATGGAGCGGTCGGAACCGTTTACGCATATAACGCGGGATTCGAATGGCAACCTATCCCGGACATTCGATTCCGAGGTCAATATGGCAGGTCTGTTCGGGCACCGAATCTGAGCGAGACTTCTGCGGCACTGTCACAGAACTTTGCGCCCGGTTTCCAGGATCCCTGTCGTCCGCAAAACATCAACGAAGGTTCGGCAAACCGGGCAGCCAACTGCCGCGCTGATCTCGGTGCCCTTCTAGACACTGCAGCCTTTGCCAGCCTGCCAACATATTCGCTTGAGATCTTGAGTGGAAGTAATCCTGATCTGACTGAAGAGACATCGGATTCCTACACTATTGGCGCCGTGATCCAACCTCGGTTTTTGCCTGGATTCTCTCTTACGGTCGATTATTATGACATCAGGGTTGAAAACGTGATCACATCTGTATTGGCGCAAGACCTTGTCAATACTTGCTATGATCTGCCGACTTTGGACAATTCATTTTGTGCGTTGATTAATCGTTTCCAAGGCCCTGGGACTGGTCCTAATGGTGAAATCCCAGGGCAGATCCTTGACAATGATCTGGTGGTTAGCGGCGTCAACTTCGCCGCTCGCACGGTCCGAGGCATTGATATAGAAACAGCCTACCGTACGACTTTTGGGGAAGATAATGCTCTGAGCACACGCTTCATCTACACCCACTTGTTTGAACGGAGTAACTTTGAGGATCCGTCATTTCCGGACTTCGAGGACCGGGTTCTGGGCGAACTCGGTGACCCGCAGGACGAGTTCCGTTTCAGTGCCGATTTGAAGCTTTCCAATGTGACCTTCGGATATCAAATGCAGTATATCGGATCACAGGTTCTCAATAATTACGAGGATTTCTTTAGCGTCCAAGGCCGTGATCCTGAAAATTCCGACTATGCTGACACCCGGAAGTATCAGGAGGTCTTCTATCATGACATCCGAATGGGAATTGAAGTCAACGAAAGGTTCAATTTCAATTTCGGCATTGATAATATACTCGATACCAATCCTCCACTGGGCTTGACCGGTATCGGTGAAGGAAGCGCCATATATCGCGTAAAAGGACGGAACTTTTACGCCGGTTTCCGCGCCAATTTTTAGTCGAAGAAATTACTGAGAATGCGAAGGGCCGGAACATATCATTCCGGCCCTTTTCGTTTTGAGAGGATTTCACCAAATTGATGAAATGAAGACAACGCAGCACGCACAAGAACTGGCCACCCAAGGCAAAGTGTCAGAAGCATATTCGCTTCTGTCTTCGGCTGCGCAACACGGTGACGCCGGGGCGGCTCTGGAGCTGGCCCAATGGCGGATGACCGGCGACTTCATTCGGCGAGACCTTGGCGAAGCACGGCGGTTGTTCGGATGCGCTAAAAATCTGGGTTTGCAACAGGCTGAGGCGCCCTATCTTGCGCTTTTGGCGAATGGTGCTGGAAGTATCGGTCGCCGCTGGACCGAAGCTCTGAATAGGATGCGTTCACGTTGTGAAGCTGACCATGACCTCAGCCTTCAGCTTGCCCTAATCAAGCAAATGAACCTCGACGAGCACGGAAATTTTCAACGGAAATTTAGCTTTGAGCGTATCAGCATGGTTCCAGATATCCAAAAAATTCCTGTATTTCTCTCAGCTGAAGAATGTGAATATATTATTGAAATGGCGATTCCCTTGCAGCAGCCCTCGGTCGTCGTCCATCCGTCGACAGGTGCGTTTGTTCAAGATCCCATTCGCACCTCAACGGCTGCGGCTTTTCCTTTCATTTCAGAAAATCCGTTTCTACACGCAATCAATCAGAGGATCGCCGTCGCCACTGGCACTCAATATGATCAAGGGGAACCGCTTCAGGTCCTCAGCTACACCGTCGGGCAAGAATATAAACCGCACAGCGATGCATTGCCTGATTTTCACAATCAACGGGTGAAGACAGTGCTGGTTTATCTCAATGAGGATTTTGAGGGCGGGGAGACCTTCTTTACCAAGATTGGCAAAGCCATTCGTGGCCAACGGGGGGATGCGATTCTGTTCACGAATGTGGACATGCAGGGCAAACCTGATCCAGCGGCAATACATGCCGGCCGCCCTGTTGATAATGGCCGTAAATTTATTCTGTCCAAATGGATAAGAGAGCACCCTCTTGATCTAACCGGACCTCCTGATCGTCCATTCTGATTCACACGGTATCTCGATATATAATCGTAACTTAACCCAACCTCCAGATTGAATTCCCAACTTACCCAATCTCTGATAACGACACTCCCATGCCATGTTCCTGCATCCTACACGCGCAATTCCAACCAGAGGCGGGATCATGAAAGCGGTAATTGTTGGCGGCGGGATTGGTGGGTTAAATGCTGCGCTGTGCTTCAACCACTTCGGCTTGGAAGTCGAAATATTGGAACAGGCCGGTCAGCTGGAAGATATTGGCGCGGGCATACAAATCAGTCCCAACGGGATGCAGGTCCTGCGCGCGCTGGATATTGACGAACAGATTGCCGCAACCGGTTTTCAGCCCCGCGCCACTCAATTCCGCATGGGCCAATCCGGCCGCGTCATCATGACTCAAGATATGGGCGAGCGCCTCAAAGAAAAATGGGGCGCGCCTTATCTGCACATTCATCGGGCCGACCTGATTTCCACCATGGCGCGCGCCTTGGAAGAACGTTGTCCGCGCGCCATACGAATGGCGACAACGGTCACCGGCTATGGTCAGGATGAACACAAAGCCTGGGCGACATTGGACGATGGCACGATCGTCGAAGGCGATATCGTCATCGGCGCCGATGGGATTAAATCGGCCATTCGCACACAGATGCTGGGACCGGAAAAGCCGCTATTCACCGGCAATGTCGCTTGGCGTGCGGTTGTTCCCGTCGCCAGACTGGGCCGGAACGCGCCCTTACCGGTTGCAAGTGTCTGGCTGGGTGAGGGCAAGCATGCGGTCACCTATCTGTTGCGCGGCGGCACGCTGGCTAATCTGGTCGGCGTGGTTGAGCGCGATGACTGGCAACAGGAAAGCTGGACCGAAAAGGGTGTGCGCGAACAGGCGATGGCCGACTTTGCAGGCTGGCATCCGACAATCACGACTTTACTGGAACAGGCCGAGCAACATTATCGCTGGGCCCTATTTGACCGGGATCCGCTGGACCAATGGGTAGATGGCCGGGCGGTCGTAATCGGTGACGCCGCCCACCCGATGCTGCCGTTTATGGCACAGGGTGCCGTACAAGCGATTGAGGATGGCTATGTGCTGGCCCGATCACTTGCCGAACATGATGATAGCGACAGCGCCCTCAACCACTTTTTCCATGCTCGGCGGGATCGGACAGCGACGGTCCAGAAAGCCGCCCGGCGGAATATGGGCATTTTTCATCAGCGTACGACAGGCGGCAAGTTAAGCACCTATGGCCCGATGTGGCTGGCCGGAAAAATACCGGGTCAAGAGGCGTTCGACGCGCAATTGGAATGGCTTTACGGCTATGATGTGACGGCGGATTAATCAGGTCGCTGTTGTCAAGGTCAGCTAATTCTAAGAACCGCATATTGCCTATGCGCGCGCCACCTGTCATAGTGCTTTATATAGCTAAGACAGGGGACAAGTGATTATTACACGTTCATTGGCGTGGATTCGCCTCCACCCCGTCATCTCTGGGCTTATCGCTCTTGCTGTGATCGCGATCCTTTACAAGGTCATAGTCCCCTCACCGGCAACCTATGAATATGTCACCGAGCCAGTGTCGCGCGGCGAAGTGGCCCGGATTGTTTCGGCCAGCGGAAAGCTCAGGGCGCTCAACACCATCAATGTCGGGTCGGAAATCTCCGGACAAGTGACCGACGTCTATGTCGATTTCAATTCTCCGGTTACGGCTGGCCAAGTGCTGGCAAGAATAGACCCCACTCGCATCCAGGCCCGCGTCACACAGGCTCGCGCGCAAGTGGAATTGTCGCGTGCCAGTTTGGCGCAAGCAGAAGCCTCGATCATCCGTGCTCGAACCGACTTTCAAGTCCAATCCAGTGAATATGAACGCCAAAAACAGCTGGCCGAAAAGGGCTTTGTGTCCAAGGCCGGTATTGATCAGGCTCGCAATGCCCTTGCCAACGCGCAGGCCTCTCTGAGTACCGCCAAAGCACAGGCACAAAGCGGGCGGGCCCAAATCGCGCAAAGCGCCGCCGAGCTGTCCTCAGCCCAGCTCGACCTTGATCGTACACGAATAATTGCTCCGACCAGCGGGGTCGTAATCGACAAACTGGTTGAGCCCGGCACCACCGTTGCCGCGAGTTTTCAAACCCCCAATCTGTTTGAAATCGCCGCCGACACCAGTCGAATGCAGGTCGAGGCCTCGGTTGATGAAGCGGATATCGGGCAGGTGCGGGTGGATCAACTGGTGCGCTTTACCGTCGACAGCTATCCCGATGATACCTTTGTCGCGAAAGTCGGTCAGATCCGCAAATCGGCGACCGAAGAACAGAATGTTGTCAGCTATCTCGTCATCCTTGATGTCGATAATAAGGAAGGAAAGCTGCTCACCGGGATGACCGCCAATGTTGAAATTGTTACCGGCACAAAGACCAATGTCTTGCGTATCCCCGCGCCCGCCATCCGCTTTCGCCCACGCAAGGATGACCGGCCTGATGAGGACGACAAGAAACCGGCCAAACCGATGGATAAAAATTCCAAAAAAACACGTACCGCCGAGATTTGGGTCGCTGGCGATGATCCCTATGAACCGGTCCGTCGCACCGTCACTATTGGGCTGGCCGGAGAAGATTTTGTCGAAATCATCAAAGGTGTGAAAGAAAAAGAAACCATCCTCGTCCGCTCCAAAAATCTTGAAAATGAAGAAGACGAAGAAGAGGATGAATTTGCCCGCGGGAACACCTAAACAAATGGCGCTTGTCGAAACACAGGATCTGGTCAAAAACTATGTGTTAGGTGGGGAAACTGTCCGCGCTGTTGACGGCGTATCGCTATCCATCGACCGCGGCGAATATGTCGCGATTATGGGTGCCAGCGGGTCCGGCAAGTCGACTTTCATGAATATGATTGGCTGTTTGGATATACCGACATCAGGCGAGGTTCGGATTGATGACATTGCCACCGGCGACCGGGATGGCGATGCGCTCGCCGAATTGCGCAATCAGAAAATCGGTTTTGTGTTTCAGCAATTTAATTTGCTCGCGCGGACCACCGCTCTCGACAATGTCGCCGTGCCGCTCATCTATGCCGGACTTGGTAGTGAAGAACGCAGAGCAAAAGCCAAAGCAAAGCTTGGGGAAATGGGGCTGGGCGACAGGCTGGATCATAGTCCTGCCAAATTATCAGGCGGACAGCAGCAGCGTGTCGCGATTGCCCGGGCGCTGGTCACCGATCCGGTCATATTGCTCGCCGACGAACCCACGGGGGCGCTCGATAGCAAGACATCCGAAGATATCATGCAGATTTTCCAGACGCTGAATGATCAGGGCATCACCATCATCGTCGTCACCCATGAAGCGGAAATTGCCGATCAAGCCAAACGCCGGATCGAGTTCCGCGACGGCAAGGTGATCGAGGATGTCATGATCAAAAAACGCCGGCAGACGAGCGCATGATCGGCAATCTCGGACAAAAGGCTTCGGGCTGGATCGTCAATATCGCTATCGCGATGACGGCGTTGCGGACCAATTTGATGCGCTCGATATTGACGACCTTGGGCGTGATGATCGGCGTATTCGCGGTGACATTAGCCGTGGCCGTCGGGTCAGGCGCGCAAGTGTCGGTGATGCAGTCCATCAACGCCTTGGGGTCCAATATGGCACTGGTCTTTCCGCAACCGGATACCGGCGAAGGCGGCCGGCGCTCCTTTGATCGCGGCCGGCTGACCATGCGCGATGCGCGCGCAATCGAAAAACAGATTAGCGGAATTGATGACATCGCTCCGCAATTGCGCACGAATATCCAGTTGATCGTCGCCGGACGTAATGCTTCCACCAATGCGGTTGGCACAACCCCGGGCTATGGCAAGGTCTCCAATCTCGTAGCCGCCTCGGGCCGGTTCATCAGCGAAGCCGATGTCCGCTCCGCCGCCAGAGTTGTTGTTCTGGGCCCTAGCGTGGTGACAAAGCTGTTCGGTGATTATGATCCGGTCGGCGAAACTGTCCGCATCAACCGCGCACCGTTTAAAGTGATCGGCGTGCTGGAGTCCAAAGGGTCGAGCTTTGGCAATGATAATGATGATATTGCGATCATGCCGATTACCACCACCCGGCAGCGTTTTTCAGGCGACACTCTCGCGGGTCCCGATGATTTGCAAATGCTGTTCGTTGGTTTTGAGGATGGCGTGTCTCTGCCTACGGCCAAGCGCGAGATCACCAAATTACTGCGCGATCGCTATCGGGTCAGAGGCAAGGATATCAATCCGTTCACTATCCGTACGACCGAGGAATTTATGAAAGAATCGGCGCAAGTGACGGGCATTTTCCAGATTGTGCTGGTCGCCATCGCGTCCATCTCGCTGCTGGTCGGCGGGATCGGGATCATGAATATCATGCTGGTCAGCGTCACTGAACGCACCCGTGAAATCGGCTTGCGCATGGCCTTGGGCGCCAAACGCAGCGATATCCGCAACCAGTTTCTGGTCGAGGCCGCGGTTCTTTGTGTCATTGGCGGAGCGATGGGGTTGATATTCGCCATTGCCGGTGGAACCGCGCTGACTGTCTATGCCGATTTCCCGGTCCCAATCGGGGTTGGAGTCGGCATCGGAGCCATTATTTTCTCGGCCTTTATTGGCCTGTTGTTCGGCGGCTATCCCGCTGTCCGCGCGTCACGCCTGTCGCCGATTGAAGCGCTGCGCAGCGAATGAAGCACCAAGCAGCATCCCGTAATTCCACTCTTTAACTGTCCACACAGGAATGATATAAAGGGTCCGTCCGCAACTGGCGCGATAGGGTGGGATACCACCGGGGAGCGGGCGCATCTTTAACGATGCAATTTTCAGTCGGGTGCCTGGGCATTTCTTGAACCAACGGAGACATGCTCATGAATGATACACAAAAACCTTTTCACATCGTCTTTCTATTATTCGACGGCATCACGCAGCTGGACTTTACTGGACCAGCGCAATTTTTAGCGCGCATGCCGGGTGCGGTGGTGCATACTGCGGCAAAGGCGGTGCAGCCTATACAGACCGATAGCGGCTTTGCGATGTTGCCAAACACGAACCTTGCGGATTGTCCGCAGGCGGACCTGCTGTGCGTCCCGGGCGGCTTTGGCACGCGGGATGTCATACAGGATGAAGAGACGTTGCAATTCCTGCGTGATCAGGCCGCGAGGGCACAATATGTCACCTCAGTTTGCACCGGATCGCTGGCATTGGGTGCGGCGGGATTGCTGCAAGGCAAACGCGCGACCAGCCATTGGGCCTATACATCGCTGTTGGAAAAATTCGGCGCGACGTACGAACCTGCCCGCGTGGTCAAAGACGGCAATGTCATTACCGCTGGCGGTGTAACGTCCGGGATTGATTTTGCGCTGACCGTGATTGCCGAAATTGCAGGACAACAATTTGCCGAGGCCGTGCAGCTCGGCCTCGAATATGATCCTCATCCTCCTTTTGATAGCGGCAATCCTAGCGTCGCCGATCCCAAGCTGGTGCAATTACTCAATGACCGAACCTATGGCGATGTCTTGAAAGAGCTGGAGAAAGTAGTCAACGCTAGCTAAACAAACAGAGGACTTGGGGCTCCGCTTTCGTCATGGGCATCGCAAGACTATGATCGAAAGTTAGTATTCTGACCGAAGCCGCCAAATCCTCTGCCAAAACAACTCCGCGCCGGATTAGTGAAACAAAATTGTTTTTCTTTTCCATGGCCTGTGCAGTCGCGGTGGCGAATGGCTATTACATTCACCCGCTCATTGCCCCAGTTGGCGAAGATTTTGGCGTAAGCGGGACCCTGCTTGGACTGGTGCCAGCGTTTAATCAGATCGCGCTAGCGCTGGGCATATTATTGTTATTGCCGCTTGGTGACCGGATCAACAATCGCAAGCTGGTCATCACCTTTGTCGCGGGTCAGTTTCTAGCGCTGCTCGCCATGGCAACAGCACAGGATTTCCGGTTGTTCGTCGTCGCGTCCTCGCTGCTCGGTTTTGCGACGATCACGCCTTATTTGCTGCCCGCCTATGTAACCAAACGGGTACGCCCAGACCGTATCGGGGATGTCACGGGCATCATGTCCGTCGGTATCACCGTCGGCTTGCTGGGCAGCCGCGCGGGCGCTGGTGTGTTGGGGCATTATTTTGGTTGGCGATCGGCCTATTGGGTCGGCACGGCGCTGACCTTGGCCCTGCTGATCATCTTGCCGTTGATCATGGAAAAAGACGAAAAGCTGCGTGATGATAGCGAGCCTCAGGAAAGCTATGTCGCGTTGATTGCTTCCCTCTGGCCGATCATCAAAACCATGCCGGACGTGTTGCTCGCGGGATTGCTGCAAGCCTTGTCCTTTGGCTTTTTTCTCGCCTTATGGCTCGGCATCGGTCTGCATATCACTAGCGCGGAAATGGGTTATGGCGTCGATGTCGTGGGCTATCTGGCATTACTCGCCGCATCCAATGTGTTTGTCGCCCCGTGGTCGGGCCGTTTGGCAGACCGGATTGGCGCGGAGAAAGCGCGCGCGCTGTTTGCCGTGGCCCAGCTTGTTGGCGCAATCCTCTTGATCTTCGCTGGCCAGAATATCTGGATCATGATCCTGCCGATCATGTTTAGCAATTTTGGCGGCGCATCCATGGATGTCGCCAACCGCACGATCCTGTTCGGCCGCGCGCCGGAGATTCGCACCCGTTTGATGACCATCTATATCGTCATTATGTTTGTCGGCGGTGGTTTATCGAGTTGGCTCGGCACCGCGGCCTATGCTTGGGGCGGCTGGGACGCGATCGTTGCGGTATCGCTGGTTTTTGCCAGCCTGATCATGGGCTTCGCGCTTTGGGGTATGCGGTTAAAGCCTACAGCTTAACGAGCACCTTGCCGATATTACCGCCGCTGAAGAGCTTGTCATAAGCGGTCAGAACATTCTCAATGCCGTCAGTCACATCAAAGGGCGTATCAATTAGCCCCTGATCCAGCCAGTCCTTGAGCTGTGCGGTCAGCCACTCTCCCTGATCCATGAAATCGGGCGAGAAAAAGCCTTCAACGCGCAGGCGTTTCATCAGGATCTGGTCAAAATTCTCCGGCCCCTGCCCGCGCCCTTCGCCTTTATACTGGGCCAGCAAACCGCATAGAGCCACGCGGCCATAGAGCGCCATATTGGGCAGCACATCATCAAGGATAGGTCCGCCGACATTATCAAAATAGGCGTTGATCCCGCCTTCAACTTTCGCCAGCTCAGCCGCGATATCATCATTCTTATAATCAATCGCCTTGGTGATTCCGAGCTCTTCCTCCAGCCAGCGGCACTTGTCCGGGCCACCGGCCAGACCATAGACATTGGCGCCCAATATTTTCGCAATCTGACAAGCCAGCACACCAGTTGCGCCCGCCGCAGCCGAAACCAGAACATTATGCCCTGCCTGCACCCCTGCCGTCTCCTGCAAACCCCAAAGCGCGGTCCAGCCATTAAACCCGAGCACACCAAAATGCTGTTTGATATCGCTGATACTCGCATCAACCTTCACCAGCCCGGCAAGCTCCGGTTCGATAACGGCATGTTCCGCCCATTGGCCAAAGCCGCGCACAAGATCGCCCTCGGCAAATCCATCATGGCGGGATTGGGCAATATGACCGAGTACCAGACCAACCATTTTGGTGCCGAGTTCCAGCGGCGGTTGGTAACTGTCTTCGCGCTCGGTCATCCACATGCGAGTGCCGGCATCCATGGAAAGATAGGCGGCTTTGACCAGCACCTGACCGCCGGCCAATTCCGGCATGGATTCGGTTTCCAATGACAGCGCCGTGGCGACATCATCGGCCACAGGGCGTTTGTTCAACTGCCAGAAACGGTTGGTGGTCATGCTAGTGCCCCCGCGAAGGCGGGGGCCCATCTCCCGCTGTTTCGTTTAGTCGCTATTTCAGGAGATGGGCTCCTGCCTGCGCAGGAGCACAGTAGATATATGCAAACTAAAGCAAATCGTCCTGTTCGATACTATTCTTATTGGCGGGGAGACTGAACAGCATGCCGTCTTTGCCCATCACCATTTTTCCGCGAAAGCCCGCAGTCACATCTTTCAGATAATAGGCTTCCAGAAAGCCTATCGGCACCGCCGGAACGATATGGGAGAAAACCAGCATTTTCGCTTTAGCAGCCTTGGCCGATTCCACCGCTTCAGCAGGCGTGGCATGATAATCGGGAATATCCGCCATGATTTTTTCCAGCCTTGGCCGCTCCGCTTTTTTCATTGCCGCCTCGATGATCGCGACCATCTCTGCGTTCAGCACTTCATGCACCAATATGTCGCAGCCATTGCAGGCCTTCTCAACCGCTATGCTTCGGGCTGTGTCGCCGCTAAACACGATGGAGCGGCCCCCATAGTCAAAGCGATAACCGACCGCTGGCATAACCGGTTCGTGATTGACCGCAAAGGCAGTGATTTTCAGGCCGTCCTGATCATAGATAATCTGTTCGGCATAGTCGGCAGGCACGGCAAAGGGTCGCGCAATTCCACCAATACCGGATGGCGGCATGATATCTTCACCATGATGCGCCACGCGGTAGCGGGCATCGGCGGCATAGGCGGCATTTATCCCGTCTACTATCGGCGCTACGCCCTCCGGCGCGATAACCGGCAAAGGCGCGTCATGACCACCGCCGGCCCAGCGCTGCAATAGCAGCTCGCCCATGCCGTCAATATGATCGCTGTGAAAATGGGTCAGCAGCAATGCTTCAACCCGGCCCGGGTTGAGCCCCATTTCACCCAGTCGGCGCACCGCTCCGCCGCCTATGTCAATAATGAACATTTTGCCGTCAACGATTATGGCGGAACAGGGGCCCGCGCGACTGGGGTCTGGCAAGGGCGAACCGGTTCCGCATAAGGCCAGATGCATGCCGTCGGGCAGATCGCCTATTACGTCGCGGTTAACCGCGGTTTCCACGGCATTGGCAAAAAGCCGGGCACCGATTTCCGGACGGAGAAGCCATGTGGCGCTAACCAGAACGCCAATGCCGATGACCAGACCGGCTAACCGACGCTTGTTCAAAAATCTCGACTTGCTCATGCATTCCTCCGGTCGCGTTTCAAGGCCTTAACATTCCACCAGATTGACGGCCAGACCACCTTGCGATGTTTCCTTGTAGCGCTCACTCATATCCAGACCGGTTTTGCGCA
The DNA here is from genome assembly GCA_947489315.1 of uncultured Sphingomonadaceae bacterium. Classification (GTDB taxonomy): domain Bacteria; phylum Pseudomonadota; class Alphaproteobacteria; order Sphingomonadales; family Sphingomonadaceae; genus Parasphingorhabdus. Next base: position 33,929 of record CANLCX010000003.1, on the reverse strand, counting down.
TGGTTTCAATCACTTCATCCAGACTCACCCGGTGGGTGCCATCGCCCATGATCGCCAGTCGCGCCGCCTCTATGGCTTTGACCGCACCAACCGCATTGCGCTCGATACAGGGCACCTGGACCAGCCCTGCAACCGGATCACAGGTCAGGCCGAGATTATGCTCCATGCCAATTTCAGCGGCATTTTCGACTTGCAGCGGCGTGCCGCCCCAGGCCGCCGTCAAGCCAGCCGCTGCCATCGAACAGGCCACACCGACTTCGCCCTGACAGCCGACTTCTGCGCCGGAGATGGAGGCATTTTCTTTGAACAATGACCCGATGGCCGCTGCGGTCAGCAGAAATGTCTCCACGCCCTCAACATCCGCTTTCGGGGAAAAGCGCTCGTAAAAACGTAGCACCGAGGGAACAATCCCCGCCGCCCCATTGGTGGGCGCGGTGACCACTTTGCCGCCGGCAGCATTTTCCTCGTTCACCGCCAGCGCCCACAGGTTAACCCAATCGAGCACCGTCAAGGGATCGGACAAAGCGCGTTCCTGTCGCTCCATCAAGCGCGCATGGATCAGCGGCGCCCGGCGCTTCACACGCAGGCCGCCCGGTAATATGCCGCCCGACTTAATACCACGATCGATGCAGGCGGACATCGCGTCGGATATCTGCCTTATACCGGCACTGATTTCTTTATCCGATTTATCGACACGCTCATTATTGCGCATGATATCGGCAATACACAGGCCTTTGGTCTTGGCAATTTCGAGCAGATCAGCGCCTGAGCAAAAGGGATGCGGCACATCCCAAAGGCCGCTTTCAGGGTCATTGGCCCCAATCTGGTCCTCATCCAATATCGCGCCGCCACCAACCGAATAATAGACGCGGCTCGCCAATAGCTCATCGCCATTAGAAGCAGTAAACCGCATGGCATTGGAGTGGAAATCAAGCCGTTTGCGCTGATCAAAAATCAGATCCGCATCCTCATCAAAATCAATGTCTTGCCCACCGCCCAAGCTGATCCGCGCGCTGCTTCTGATCTGATCGACCAGGGCATCGGCCGCATCCGGTTCGATATTTTCCGGCACCTGTCCCGACAGCCCCAACAGGATCGCGCGATCGGTCGCGTGGCCCTTTCCCGTTAGCGCAAGCGAACCGAATAGTTTCGTTTCTACCCGCGTGACTCGACCGAGCAGTGACTGATCGGCTAGCCGCGCCACAAAATTGGCAGCCGCTGACATCGGCCCCATCGTATGCGAGCTGGATGGCCCGACACCGATTTTAAACAGCTCAAATGTGCTAGCGACCATGGCGTGCTTCTCTCCCGATAATTTAGAAATGCTCTACTGCAAGAGGCCGAGCCGGAGCCAATGAAAAAATCGCATCAGACAATCCCCAATATGCGGTGCGCCCTCTGCCTGTTGTTAAGACGCCTTCATCTTCGTGACCCACTGATCAACCATCGTCTCCAATATGCTCAAAGGCACCGAGCCGCCGCCGAGCACCGTGTCATGAAAACCCCTTATGTCGAAAACATCGCCAAGCTCTTTTTCCGCCTTGGCGCGCAGTTCCTGAATTTTCAGCATGCCGATTTTATAGCTGGTCGCCTGGCCCGGCATCACCAGATAGCGCCGCACTTCGCTGCGCACCGCTGTCTCTGGAATGGGTGAATTGGCGAGGAAATATGCCACGGCCTTTTCTTCGCTCCAGCCCTTGGTGTGCAGACCGGTATCCACGACCAGCCGGATCGCACGCCATATTTCTGTCGTTAGCCGGCCAAAGTCGGAATAGGGATCTTCATAGGCACCCATTTCTTTCGACAATAGTTCCGAATAGAGCGCCCATCCTTCGCCAAAGGCCGGGATGTATCCCCCCTGCGCGCGGAATTTTGGAATGCCTGTCAGTTCCTGCGCGATCGAGCTTTGCATATGATGGCCCGGATTGCCTTCATGATAGGCAATCACTTCCAGGCTATGGATGGGCATGGCGCGCATGTCAGACAAATGCGCATAATAGGTGCCGGGGCGAGTGCCGTCCGGTGTCCCCGGCCGGTAATGCTGCGCCGCGCCGTCCTGTTCGCGAAAGGGCTCGACGCGTTTCACGACCAAGTCGGCTTTCGGCAAGGTTCCGAAAAAATCAGGCAGGCGCGTCTTGATGAATGCCAGATGCTTTTCGGCGGTATCGATATAGTCCTGCGCGCCCTTGTCATCGTTTGAGAAATAGAATTGATCGTCTTCCCGCAAGAAGGTGAAGAAGGATTGCAGGTCGCCCTTGAAATCCACCTTGTCCTTAATCGCCTCCATCTCGGTGCGGATGCGCGCGACTTCGGAAAGACCGATAGTGTGAATTTCTTCCGCCGTCAGGTTCGTGGTGGTCTGATTGGCGAGGCGGTAATTATAAAAGGCTTCGCCATTGGGAAGTTCCGACACGCCAAAGGGTGCCTCCTTCGTGTTTGGCAGATCCTGTTTGAACCAGGTGATGATCCGCTCATAGGCTGGCTTCAACGATCCGGTAAGCGCCAACCGCGCCTGCTCTTTCAATTCGTCCGAGCGGCCTTGCGTAATCGTGCCCGCTTTCACCAAAGCCGCCAATTTATTCTCGGTCGCCTCCCAAAGGGCCGACGCTTTGCCCGTATCAAACGGCGCGCCGGTGGTGATTTTCTCGGACTGCTCGATCACCCCTTCATAGGCAAAGCGTGGCGGCCGTGTTCCAGCCTCGGCATTGCTTTGCGCGCGCGTGAGCAGCTGGTCCAACGCCCGCGCACTGCCTTTGAGCCGTTCGATAAAGGCGACCATATCCGACTCGCTAGCAACGCGGTGCTGGTTGATCAGAAAGGTCGGGAAGAAAGATTGCTGGCCGTTAAATTGATGCAGCACATAGCCGTTTTGCCGAAACGGTACGCCGGCCTCCGCCTGCTCCAGCCGGAATAACCACATGTCCCAGGATATTTTCGCACCCGGCGTTAGCTTTTCATAGTCAAAGTCACGCTTCATCTCGGCCGTCGCTACGCGCATCCACGCCAGCTGGCGGTCCGCGGCTTCAATCGAATAATCATCAATCTGATCATAAGCGGTCCTGCGCCCCAACAGGGTCTGTCGGATCGGACTGAAAGCCAGCTGTTCTTCAAACTTGTTATCGAACCAGATGTTGAGCCGATCCGTCTCTGTTTCCATCGCATCAGCGACTGCAGGTGCAGCATTTTGCGCGTGAACCGAGGGAGCCGCTACTGCGAGCCCCGCCATAGTGGTGGAAGCCAATATTAACTTAAGAAATCTGGTCATGCCGCTTAATCCCCGTGCAAGAAGTTACGTTGGAAACGACATGGCACAGTCTGGCGATTTTGGAAACATCGCGGATGGGTTGATAGAATCCATAAATCAAAAAAGGGGCCGGAAGTTTCCTTCCAGCCCCTCAAATTTTTCAGCGTTAGCCGTGCAGTTGGGTTTAGAAGCCCATGCCGCCCATGCCGCCGCCCATGCCGCCCATGTCAGGCATGCCGCCTGGAGCGCCGCCAGCACTGTCGTCTGGGGATTCAGCGACTGCCGCTTCGGTGGTGATCAACAGACCGGCAACCGAAGATGCGTCCTGCAATGCTGCACGAACAACTTTGGTTGGATCGATCACGCCAGCTTTGACAAGATCTTCATATTCATCGCTAAATGCGTTGAAGCCGAAGTCTTTGCTCTTCTGGTCAAGCAATTTGCCAGCGACAACCGCGCCGTCAAAACCAGCATTTTCAGCAATCTGACGAACAGGAGCCTGCAGCGCTTTACGAACAACGTCGATGCCGCGGGTCTGGTCTTCATTTTCGCCTTCAAGGCCTTTGAGAGCAGAAGTAGCATAAAGAAGCGCGGTTCCGCCGCCAGGGACGATGCCTTCTTCAACAGCAGCGCGCGTTGCATGCAATGCATCGTCAACACGGTCTTTCTTCTCTTTCACTTCCATTTCGGTAGCACCGCCAACTTTGATCACGGCAACACCGCCAGCGAGTTTCGCCAGACGTTCTTGCAGTTTTTCTTTGTCATAGTCGGATGTGGTGTTTTCGATTTGACCACGGATCGCATCAACGCGCGCTTTGATGTCTTTCGATTTACCAGCACCGTCAACAATGATGGTGTTGTCTTTGTCGATCGTGACGTTCTTGGCTTCACCAAGCATACCGAGCGTAACGCTTTCCAGCTTGATGCCGAGATCTTCGCTGATCATTTCACCTTTGGTGAGGATCGCGATATCTTCCAGCATTGCTTTACGGCGATCACCGAAACCAGGCGCTTTAACCGCTGCGATTTTCAGACCGCCACGCAATTTGTTAACTACCAGAGTAGCCAGCGCTTCGCCTTCAATATCTTCAGCAATGATCAATAGCGGACGTCCGGCTTGCACAACAGCTTCCAAGATAGGGAGCATAGGCTGCAAGTTGGTCAGCTTTTTCTCATGGATCAGAATGTAAGGATTGTCGAGATCGGCAATCATCTTGTCCGGATTGGTGATGAAGTAAGGTGACAGGTAACCGCGGTCAAACTGCATGCCTTCCACAACGTCGAGTTCAAAGTCGAGACCTTTGGCTTCTTCAACCGTGATCACCCCTTCTTTGCCGACTTTTTCCATCGCTTCAGCGATTTTCTGGCCAACTTCTTTATCGCCATTGGCAGAGATAACGCCAACCTGAGCAACTTCTTCGCTGCTCTTCACGTTTTTAGAACGCTTTTTCAGTTCTGCAACAACAGCTGCTGAAGCCTGATCAATGCCGCGCTTGAGATCCATTGGGTTCATGCCAGCAGACACAGATTTCATGCCTTCTTTGACAATGGCTTGAGCAAGCACGGTAGCCGTGGTGGTGCCGTCGCCAGCAACATCATTGGTTTTTGATGCCACTTCGCGAAGCATCTGTGCGCCCATATTTTCGAACTTGTCTTTCAGTTCGATTTCTTTGGCAACCGAAACACCATCTTTGGTGATGCGCGGTGCGCCAAATGATTTGTCGAGAACCACGTTACGACCTTTGGGGCCGAGGGTTACTTTTACCGCGTCGGCAAGAATATTCACGCCGTTCAGAATGCGTTCGCGTGCGTCGCGACCAAATTTTACGTCTTTAGCAGCCATGTTAATTTCCTCTGCTTATGAGAATTGAATGAATATGTGAAAAAGCGCTTTTACTTCTCGATAATGCCGAGAATATCGCTTTCTTTCATGATGATGAGGTCTTCACCTTCAACGGTGACTTCCGTGCCGGACCATTTGCCGAACAAGATGCTGTCGCCTTTTTTGACGTCGAGAGCAGTGGTCTTGCCATTATCGTCTTTCAAACCGGAACCAACGGCAACAACTTTGCCTTCGGATGGTTTTTCTTGCGCGCTATCTGGAATGATAATGCCGCCAGCGGTTTTCGCATCCGCCTCTACGCGGCGAACCAGTACACGATCATGTAGTGGACGAAATTTCATATGTTTCCCTTTCTTGTCCAATTTTTCTTCCTGCAGCCCCGCTCCTTTAGCTTGAGCCATCAAGAATATATTCAATGGAGGATTAGCACTCCATCGAGTCGAGTGCTAACGAGGCTCATATGGGCCATATTCCTCTCGCGTCAAGGCTTTGGGCAAAAATTTCGGAATCTTTTTTCTTGCCTGTATCGTCCAGAAATAGGGCGTTTCCGAAAACAACCCACCGCTTTTCCATCCTTATGAGAAAAGAAGTGTAACCAATCAGGCAGTGGCGGCGAAACAGTTGGTGAGCCTGCCCAGCAGGTTCGCCCCCATTACCCAATTTCCAAGAGAGGAAAACAAAATGTCTAACTCCATCATCAAAGCCACCGCCGCTGCGGCTGCCCTTGCCGCCGCCGCAACCATCGCCATTTCGCCAACCACGGCTGTTGCTGCCGGCGCCAAAGAAAAATGCTTCGGCATTGCGCTGAAAGGCAAGAATGATTGCGCCGCTGGTCCCGGTACAAGCTGTGCCGGTACATCAACCGCAGATTATCAGGGCAATGCCTGGAAATACACGGCCAAAGGCGCTTGCGTTAAAGCCGGTGGTTCATTGACCGCGAAAAAAGGCAACACCAAGCCAGTTCCACGCAAAGGCTAAACCGCCTTTAAGGCTCTGGTGCAAAACCCAGTTTTAAGCTAAGTTTTGCGGATGTTACTGAAGCTCACACCTCAAATTTTGGTCTGTCCGTTATGATCACGCCTGTGTCTCACTCCCTCCCTCCATCAGGTGGCATAGGTCTGAAGTCAGTGCATTATAATGATGTATTGTCCGAAGAAGACGGATCCAAGAAACCCGGATGGGTAGAGGTACATCCGCAGAATTACTTCGGTGATGGTGGTCCGCTACATCGTTGGCTGACCGCCATCGCCGAAGACTATCCTTTGAGCTTTCACAGCGTCGGGCTTTCGCTCGGTTCTGCTGAGGGCCTCAACCAATATGATCTCGATAAAATTGCGGACCTTTGTGAACGCTATCAACCAGCCATGGTTTCTGACCATCTGAGCTGGAGCGGTAACGCGCATGACCGCTATCCCGATCTGCTCCCCATTCCCTATACTCAGGAAGCGCTGGATCATTTCTCGGCGCAAATCGGCAAGGTACAGGACCGGTTGAAACGGCCGATGCTGATCGAGAACCCGTCGCGCTATCTCAGCTACCGCGATGACGAGATGAGCGAGACCGATTTCATATCCCGGTTGTGCAAGCAATCCGGTTGCGGCCTGCTCTTCGACATCAACAATGTCGAGGTGACGGCCACCAATGTCGGGCTGGATATGGAAGCCTATATTGATGCCATTGATCCTGCAATTGTGGGAGAAATGCATCTGGCTGGCCATGCTCGCGAAAACCATGAAGACGGCCCATTGCTGATCGACGATCATGGCTCGATCGTCAGCAATGTGACCTGGCGCCTTTATGAGCGCTTCATCAAACGCGCTGGCCCTAAACCCACGTTGATCGAATGGGATACTGATATTCCCGCATATGATGTACTGATGGCCGAGGTTGCCAAAGTTGAAACGGTCCTCGGCAGCCATGTTTTGAGTGAGAGACACGATGCCCTCGCTAGCTGACGGCCAATCGCGTTTCATTGCCTGCCTGCAAAAAGGCCCGACCCATTTTCCCGATGAGTTGTTTGCGGAAGATGCCGCTCGCGCGCTTCTGGGTTTGAAAGCCCATGCCAATACCGTTTCCCATGCGCGGCTGGTAGCTTTGGAAAATGCCTATCCCAAATTGCACGAGCATATGGGCCACGAGCCCTTTCACGCCATTTCTCGGGATTATATCGAGCAGGATCATATCCTGACCTGCGATATGAACACTATCGCGTCCCAATTTGCGGCTTTTCTGGCCAAACGCGGTTTCAGCGAAACGGAAGTGGATTTGGCCCGGATCGAATGGGCGTGGATCAAAAGCTATCATAGTGCCGAAGCCGAACCGCTGGCGCTCCAAGATATTGCGACACTGGATGAGGAGGGTCTGCTCGGCCTTAAGATTGATATACATCCAGCGATGCGGCTTATTAAACTGACCGGCACGCTTTCTCCTCAGCTAGCGGAATTGGGTGACGAGACCCCCGATGCGCTGATGGTTGCACGCCCGGAAGCAGAAGTCTTGTTCCACCCGCTGACTAGCTTAGAGCATGATATTGCGGAAAAAATTGCAAATATCTCCACAATGGGTAACCTTTTGGCCACTGCCATCGAACTGGGAGGAGAGGACGCTGCAATGCAACGGATTATCAAGTTGATCCAAGCAGGCGCCATAACAAGAATAGAATGATAATTTGACGGGGTAACGAAAATGATGAACCTGATTAAAAAAGCAATTAAGCTAGTAAGCGGCGCTATTCCTGAAGCAATCGCTCTCTTGTTTGCCCGCGTGGCACTGGCCGGGATTTTCTGGCGCTCGGCGCGGACTAAAGTCGAAGATGGCAGCTTTCTGACGATGAAAGATTTGACCGTCGATCTGTTCCGCGATGAATATGGCATGCCATTTCCCGAAATTACCGGATTGATCGCAACCTATGCCGAACATTTCTTCCCGATCCTTTTGGTATTGGGTCTTGCAACCCGCTTTGGCGCGGCCGGACTGCTTGTCATGACCCTGGTCATCCAGTTTTTCGTCTATCCTGAAGCATGGTGGTCGGTACATATTATCTGGGTTGCTCTTGCACTGGTGTTGATCACCCGTGGCGGTGGATTGTTTTCGGTGGACCGGTTGTTCGGAAACAAGTTCGGCTGATGCTTCATAGCATCTCAACATATACCGCCTTGTACCCCTGCGTAGGCAGGGGGCCATCTCCGACCCTGGCGTCTTGCACAAACGGTACGAGATGGGCTCCTGCCTGCGCAGGAGTACTGGCCTCGACAAATAAGGCGCTGAAACCATGATCGCCAATGAAGAAACATTGCGCCACTTGATGATCAAGGCGCAGGGCGGCGACAGGCAATGCTATACGAGCCTGCTGACCGAGTGCGAAAAATGGCTGCGGCGCTATTATGCGCGCAAGATCAACCCGGCGGAAGTCGATGATCTGGTGCAGGAAACGCTGATCTCGCTGCACCGCAAACGGGCCAGCTATGATCCGACCAAGGCGTTTCTGCCCTGGCTCGCCGCCATCGGGCGCTATCGCTGGATTGACGGTTTGAGAAAAATATATCGCCACGAACATGGTGAGCTGAACGAAGAACTGGTTGCTGATCCTCAGGATGAGGATGTGACCGCCAAGGTGAGCCTCGAACGTTTGCTAGGTATGATCCCGGACAAACAGGCAGATGTTATCGCCATGGTAAAAATTGAAGGACTAAGCATTGCCGAAGCTGCGGCAAAAACCGGCCAGTCGGAATCACTGGTGAAAGTAAATATCCATCGGGGGCTCAAGAAAATGAGCGCCCTTATCGAGAGTGAATAGCATGAGTGAAGTAGCAAATAGCTTGATCAATGATCTGGTCGATGACCTGGCACCGGTCCGTACCCTGAAACCTTCAGGCGGCATGGCAGTGGCAGCAATCCTGACAATCGCGGCCTGTTCTGGTGTTGCTTTTTTCATGGGCGTGCGCGGCGATCTGGCGATGGGTATGGCCCATGAAATGTTCTTCCTGCGCAGCGGTGTCCTATTGATGCTGGGCATTGCTACCGCCTTTGCAGCGGCCAATATGGCGCGGCCCGGGGTCGGTAATCTCAATCGCGGGTGGATTTGGGCGCTGGTCACAGCTGGATTGTTCCCATTGACAGCTATCGCGATGAGCATGGTCAATGGTGCGCCGATTGAAGCCTTGCGTCCGGCAGAAGGCATGAAATGCTTGACGATTAGTGGTCTCTCAGCCTTGGCCATTGGCGGCGGTTTAACCGCATGGCTGCGCCAGGGCGCGCCAACTTCTCCGGAACGCGCAGGCTGGTTGGTTGGTATTGCATCGGGCGCATTGGGTGCCGCGGCCTATAATATCTACTGCCCGTTTAACGACATTTATTATATCGGACTGTGGTTCACCCTGCCGGTATTGGTCAGTGCCATAGTGGGCCGGATTGTCGTACCGCGCCTTATCCGCTGGTAATTTCTTAATAGCATAACCATATTAAGGGCGGCGGTCAGTGATGATCAGCCGCCTTTTTTGGAGAATGACGACAATGCAGTTTGCCCGCGGAGCTTGGAAATTTCTGGTAGCGATTAAAGATGGCCTGGTGCTCATCGCCATGTTGCTATTTTTCGCAGCGCTTTATGCCGCCTTGTCGGCCCGCCCCAATGTCGCGGCGATCAGTGATGGCGCACTGCTCCTTGATCTCAAAGGCACGATTGTCGAACAGCCGGCACAGCAAGACTTCACCGCGATGTTCACCAATAATGAAGACACTGTTCGCCAATACCGGTTACGCGATGTTGTCCGCGCGCTTGATGCCGCGGCAGAAGATGACCGGGTGAAAGCGGTTGTGCTGGATCTGAGCGCCTTCATGGGCGGCGGCCAAACGAGCTTGAGCGCTGTTGGTGATGCGCTGGAACGGATCAAGAAAACCGACAAACCAATTTACGCCTTTGCGAATTTCTATAGCGATGACAGCTATCAGCTCGCTGCTTATGCCGATGAAATCTGGATGGACTCGATGGGCGGCATTGCCTTTGCCGGTCCCGGTGGCAACCAGCTTTACTTTAAAAATTTGATCGATCAACTTGGCATCACTGCCAATATTTACCGCGTTGGCACCTATAAGAGCGCGGTCGAACCGTATATGCGCGACAACCAGTCACCCGAAGCCAAGGAGGCATCGGCAGCACTTTACTCCGTGCTCTGGAATAGCTGGCTAGCCGAAGTCAAAAAGGCACGGCCACAGGCAGTGATTGAGCCTTATGCCGATGATCCCGCGACCTTCATCAAGATTGCTGGCGGGGACTATACCAAAATCGCCACCGAGCAAAAACTGGTCGATAAAATTGGTGATCGGGTAGCCTTTGGCCGCTATGTCGCCACCAAAGTTGGCGAAGACACCAAGCCGTCTCCCGATAGCTTCAAAACCATAAACTATGATAATTTCGTTGCCGCCAATCCCGAAGGCAGCAGCGGTGATGCCATTGGTGTAATCACCGTTGCGGGCGAGATTGTCAGCGGCAAAGCAGGTCCCGGCATCGCCGCCAGCGGCCGGATCGCCGAGCAAATCTACAAGGCGCTTGAAGAAAAGCAGATCAAGGCATTGGTCGTGCGGGTCAACTCACCCGGTGGCTCTGCCTTTGCCAGCGAAGAAATCCGCTTGGCGCTAGCTGATATCAAAAAGGCTGAAATTCCCATTGTCATTTCCATGGGCGATGTCGCCGCCAGCGGTGGCTACTGGGTTGCCGCAGCGGGCGACCATATCATAGCGGAACCGGATACGATTACCGGCTCTATCGGCGTCTTTGCCGTCCTGCCAAGCTTTGAAAAAGCCTTGAGCAAATGGGGCGTCAATGCCGACGGTGTGCAGACCACGCCTTTGTCTGGCGAACCAGATTTTGTCGGCGGGTTTAGCGAAGACCTGAGCACCGTTTTGCAATCCGGCGTCGAGCATAGCTACGAGGACTTCTTGTCCCTCGTCGGCAAGGCACGCGGCAAAACCAATGCCGAGGTTGATACCATCGGTCAGGGCCGCGTCTGGGATGGCGGTACTGCCCGGCAACTGGGACTAGTCGACAGCTTTGGCGGCATGGCCGAAGCGCTGGCCGAAGCAGCGAAACGCGCCGATCTGGAAGAAGGCGCCTATCACGCCAAATATCTCGAAGCGACACCGACGTTTAAATGGCTGCCCATTGGCGGACTGCCTTTTGCCAAGGCGGAAGCGACGCCAGTTACCGGAATGATCGGCTGGGTTGCGCGGCAGCAAAAGGCAACCTTTGCCAATGCGCTCAACACCGCGCGCGGCTTGATGGCGCGCGAAGATGTGCAAGCGCTGTGTCTGGAATGTGGCGGTGCTAGCCAACAGGTACAGACCGGCACGACGGCTGATCTTTTCGACCTGCTACGAAGCTATTCGCTATCCTCGGCGCCGCGATAGCTCGGCAAGGACAGCCCTTTCACAATTGCCAAAGCACGCAAGGCAAAGCCCGCAACAAAGGCGATTAACGCCGCCCCTATGCCAGGCATCCCCGTTTGCGCCAGCCCGACAAAGGCAAAAGCAGATAGAGCGCCAGCGGTCACATAAAGTTCTGGCCGAACGATAATAGATGGTTCGCCGGCGACCAAATCGCGGATCACGCCGCCGACGCTGGCGGTGATGATACCCATGATCGCCGCTGGCACAGGATCGATACCGAGCTGCAACGCCTTGGCCGCGCCAAAAACAGAATAAGCCGCCAAACCAATCGCATCAAACCAGTCGACCGCGCCCGCCTTCCACCAGCGGACCGGCGTGACCCAAATCAGCAGCGCAATGGCCAAGCAGAGAACCGGCACCCGGCTATCTTGTACCCAGAACACGGGCGCGCCAATGAGCAGATCGCGCACCGTGCCGCCGCCTACACCCGTGACCAATGCGAAAAACGCGAAGGTAACCAACGTCTGCCCGTTGCGTGCCGCCATCAGCGCTCCGGATATCGCAAACACGGCTATACCAAACAGGTCGAGCCAGCCCAACGCGTTATAGAGCACCGCGCTGTTCAATCTGTCTTCCGTCTGTTGCGGGCGCTGCGGGTGAACAGCATGATGAAACCCAAGATCGAACCGAGCAATGCAATGGCCGCCGACCCGATTAATATCGGATGGCTAGTATCTTCGCGCGTCTGCAAATCCATGATGTGCAGGCCCCACATAAAATCAAAGGCGCGCCAAAATTGGGTGCGGACGGCCAGCAACTCTCCAGTATCGGCATCAATATAGAAGCGCGCGTCATCTTCGAAAATCACCTGCCACGACGGGCGATCACGGCGCAAATCCAAAGGAGCTTGGTCCGCTGCAAAACGTTGAACCGACTTGATCGCGCTATCATCCGACCGCGCTGCGATGGCCAGCGCACTGGCATCGGTGGCGGCTATCGCCGGCAGCAATTTACCGGTAGCGGCATCGGCTCGCCTTTTGCCGCCATCGGCATAGGTTATCACCCAATGCGGCCCCTGTGCGTTCTGTTGCAAGGTCAGGTTTTGTGCCTTCCTACCCTCTAGAACAGGCACCACTGGCATGATCGGATCAAGCGCCGGTTGTGCGCCGCGCAAATGATTGCCGCGCACGGTTTCAATTGGTTGCGCCACCATCAACAGGCCTGATGCGGTCCACAAGACAATCGGGACACCAATCAGCCAGCCCAGCCAGACATGCCAGCGTATAAGCGTGCGATGTTTCATGGCAGCTTCGCCAGCAGGTTTTTGCGTTCAATCAGAAGGTCTCGAATATCAAATTCCGGATCGACAATCTTGGTCGTCGCAATGATTTGGACCGCAGCATCCAGCTCGTCCATAGCCTTGCCATTGGATTTGCGCGATTCAAAGACTAGTGACCGAATAATATGCGCCTGTACGATGGCGACATCGCCTGCAGGATATTGCCTGCCCGCGGCCAGCGCAAAAAACGCGTCCGACTTTTTGGCGAAGGCCTTACTCACCAAACTGGCTGGATCGGGCAAATATTCCCGGGTCATCGTGTTGAATCGCAACGGCTCGAAAGCGCTGAATATCTCTAGTAAAGGCAAGCAACTATAGAGCGCACGGCTCATTTCCTGTCCGGTCGTGGACAGGCAGCTTTTGGCGTCAACCTGATGCGACGATGTCCGCGTAATCATGCTCGCATCCCTACGCGCGAGCTTGCCGATACCGCCATCCCAACCACCATATATATCACGAAGATTGCTCGACAATGTTGGTGCAGGAGAAGCTGCACATAATAGCGGCAGAAAAAGAAAAGCAATGAAACGCTGCATAAACTGACCTCCTCGCACGGCCTGAAAATCGATCATTTTCCTTGTGCTGCCATAGCGGTGTCTTCGGCGTTATAGTTGAACAAATCAAATGGATATGCCGCAAGCCCAGCAAAGCGCTCTTCCCAATCCGTTGTCGGCATTTTCGCCAACCAGTCGATATACGGCGCCACGAGATCGGTGTAATTACCTTCTGGCAGATAACCGATATTTAGCGCCTTCGCATCCGATATTGTAAAGGCACGTGGAACTGACCACGGCGTTCTTCCGACTAAACCTCCACCGAGTAAATTCGCGTCGACATATTCGACGTCCTTACCCATCCTCATCGCAATGGTCGTTCCGATTTGTCGGACCGACGGAGCATCCGGATCAGGCGCATTGAAAATTCCGCCGACCCCCCTGTCCGCGAGATACACGACTAATCGCGCGATATTCTGGACAGCGCTTGTTTGAAAGCGGTTTGACCCGTTTTGAACCAAAGGAATCACGCGCCGCCCATCTAACAGCCGTTTTACAAACCACCATTCCCTTGGATGACGCGTGCCCATTCCATAAATGGCGCAGGGCCGAACGATAGCTGCCGTTGCTTGCGATACCGTCAATAAACGCTCTTCCATCGCCACCTTGCGCGTTGAATAAGTTTGATCCCCTGCAGGAACAATATTTTGATCTTCGCAAACCAGTTCTGGAAGCTCGGGAAAACCGTTTTCAGCGGCTTCGTCTAGGGTCCGGCCTTTATCGTCACAATAGACACTCGCCGATGAAATCCCGACAATCATGCCCACTTGTTTCTCGAATTTCAGCAGTTGATCCGCATCATTTTCGTCATAGGCGATGGTATCGACAATGATGTCAGCGCCTTCGCCTATCGCTGCCTCAAAGGCTTTGTGGTTCTGACGATCAACTAAAACATGGTTCGCAACCGGCAGAACCGGCGCGCTCCGGCTGAAGATAGTTACATCATCGCCCGCAGTTCGAAAACCGGCGGCCACCGCGCATCCAATTTGTCCACCGCCGACTATGATGACTTGGCGAGTCATGGTTCACATATGGATCGGCTTGCCCTGCACCGCCATGGCCGCTTCCTTGATCGCTTCACTGTGAGTGGGATGGGCGTGGCAGGTATAAGCAATATCTTCGGACGTCGTCCCAAATTCCATCGCCTGTGTGACTTGCGCGATCAGCGTTCCGGCCAGTGACGAGATGATATGCGCGCCCAGAACACGATCGGTTTCCGCGTCCGCAATGACCTTCACATAGCCATCGGTGTCGCGGTTGGTTTTCGCGCGGCTATTGCCTGCGAACGGGAATTTTCCGACTTTATAAGCGACGCCAGTTTCTTTCACTTCTTCTTCGGTTTTGCCGATCGAAGCGATTTCCGGATAGGTATAGACCACGCCCGGGATCAGATCGTGGTTCACGATACCCTGTTGACCCGCAACAAATTCGGCTGCGGCAATGCCTTCATCTTCGGCCTTATGCGCGAGCATCGGTCCGGGAGTGACATCGCCAATCGCGTATACGCCTTTGACCGCTGTCTGAAAATCATGGCCGACTTCAATCTGCCCGCGATCATTGGTGGCAAGGCCCGCTTTATCGAGCGCCAGGCCATCGGTATTCGGCCGACGACCAATCGCCACCAACACTGCATCTGCTTCGATGGTTTCGGCATCGCCGCCTTTGGCAGGCTGTACCGTCAGCGTGGCTTTCTTGCCCTTGACCGTCACACCGGTCACCTTGGTGCCGGTTTTGATGTCAAAGCCCTGCTTCTTGAAAATGCGCGCGCTGTCCTTGCGGATATCGCCATCCATGCCGGGCAAAATCTGGTCGAGATATTCCACGACCGTAACTTTCGCGCCCAGCCGCAGCCATACGCTGCCAAGCTCAAGCCCGATCACACCGCCGCCGATGACGACCATATGATTTGGAACTTTGGGTAGCTCAAGAGCGCCGGTGCTGTCGACGACGACATGTTTGCTGTTATCAATGTCCACGCCCGGTAGCGGGGTTACCGACGACCCGGTGGCGATGATGATATTTTTCGCGGTGACGGTCTTGTTTCCAATTTTAACGCTGTTCGCACTTTCAAATGCGCCGCGCCCTTTGAGCCATTCGACCTTGTTCTTCTTGAACAGAAAGGCGATTCCGCCGGTGAGTTCTTCCACCGCCTTGGATTTTTCTGCGTGCATCTGTTTCAGATCGAGCTTTGCGCCGGTCAGCTTGATGCCGAATTTTTCAAGCGCACCCGAATGGGCCTCATGATAAAGTTCGGATGCGTGGAGCATTGCCTTCGACGGAATGCAACCGACATTCAGACAAGTGCCGCCCAATGTCTCACGGCTTTCCACACAAGCGGTTTTCAGACCCAGCTGCGCCGCCCGAATGGCCGCAACATAACCGCCAGGGCCGGAGCCGATTACCAGAACATCATAGTCGAAATTGTCGGTCATATTCTATCTCTCATCTCGTCATCCTGAACTTGTTTCAGGATCTCCCGGGATGCTGAAACAAATGCAGCATGACGAGTTAGGGTTGTTACTTAGATTACAAATCAATCAAAAGCCGGGTTGGATCTTCAATCGCTTCCTTGATCCGCACCAGGAAGGTAACCGCTTCACGGCCATCGATCAGACGGTGGTCATAGCTCAGCGCCAGATACATCATCGGGCGCGCCTGAATGGAGCCGTCCGGCATGACCACGGGACGCTGTTCGATCCGGTGGAGACCTAGTACTGCCGATTGCGGTGGGTTGATAATCGGGGTCGACATCAGCGAGCCGAATACGCCGCCGTTTGAAATCGTAAACGTACCGCCTTTCATATCCGCCATGGTCAGCGTGCCGTCTTTCGCGCGCTTGCCAAAATCACCGATCGTATTCTCGACATCGGCAAAGCTCATTGCTTCGGCGTTACGGATCACCGGCACGACAAGGCCATTGGGCGCGCTCACGGCTACCGAAATATCGACATAGTCATGATAGACAATTTCATCGCCATCAATCTGCCCATTGACCGACGGCACATCTTTCAGCGCCAGACAGGCAGCCTTGGCGAAAAAGCCCATGAAGCCGAGCTTCACGCCATGTTTCTTGGCAAATAGCTCTTTATATTTGCTGCGCGTTTCCATCACCGCAGTCATGTCGACATCGTTGAATGTCGTCAGCAAAGCCGCCGTATCTTGCGCTTCTTTGAGGCGTTTGGCGACCGTCTGACGCAAGCGCGTCATACGAACCCGCTCTTCATTACGGCTACCCGTTGCAGAGACGGTGGCCGCCGGTTGAATTTCCGCGCCCGTTGCCGTTCCCTTCTCGACCAATGGAGGAGCGGCACCGGTTTTCACATATTGCTCGACATCGTCCTTGGTCAGGCGGCCGTCTTTGCCAGTGCCCTTAATCTTGCTGGGGTCCACGCCATGTTCCAGCACCAGACGGCGAACCGCTGGTGACAGGGTTATGGAGGATGCATCAGCTACCGGCGCTGCCCTGGCTGCCGCCGGCGCTGGGGCGGCTTTGGCTGTTGATGCAGCCCCGCCGCTGCCTGCTTCAATCTTCGCGATAATCGCGCCGACTTCGACGGTATCGCCGACTGCGACCATATGTTCGCTCAGCGTTCCGGCTTCCGGTGCTGGGACTTCGAGCGCCACCTTGTCGGTTTCCAGGCTGGCTATCGGTTCATCTGCCGCGACCGTATCACCCGGCTGTTTGAGCCATTCGCCCAAAGTCGCTTCGGTAATCGATTCGCCCAATACGGGGACTTTTACATCTGTTGCCATAGTCTTATGCTCACTTTCATCGGCGGACAGTTCCGCACCAAATCAATTCTTTACTGGATGCCCCAAAGCCTCGGCAACCAGTTGCGCCTGCTGCTCTTTATGCCGTGAAGCCAGTCCGGTTGCGGGCGAAGCTGATGCGTCGCGCCCAGCATAGACGGGATCAACCGGTCCCACTTTCGCTTGCTCCAGACATTCTTCCAGATAAGGCCGAACAAAATGCCAGCTGCCATTATTGCGCGGCTCTTCTTGCGCCCAAACAAGCGTCTCAAGATTTTTCATTCGCTTGAGACGAACCACCAAAGGCTCGGACGGGAACGGATAGAGCTGCTCAATCCGGACAATCGCCGTGTTTTTGTCTTTGGCAGCATCTCGCGCATCGATAAGATCATAAGCGACCTTACCCGAACAGAGCACCAACCGTTTCACATCCTTGTCAGCGGGCGGATTGGTATCCGACTTGATCCGCATGAAATGATGCTCGCCCTGAAATTCCTCGGCGCTCGACACAGCCGATTTGTGACGCAGCAGTGATTTTGGTGTCATGATCACCAAAGGCTTACGGAAACTGCGCAGCATCTGGCGGCGGAGCACGTGGAAATAATTGGCCGGTGTCGTGATATTCGCGACCTGGATATTATCCTGCGCGCATAGCTGCAGGAAGCGTTCGAGCCGCGCCGAGCTATGCTCTGGACCCTGACCTTCATAGCCATGGGGGAGCAGCATCACGAGTCCATTGGCACGCAGCCATTTGGCCTCTCCGCTGGCAATAAACTGATCAATCATGATCTGCGCGCCGTTGGCGAAATCACCAAATTGCGCTTCCCAAAGCACCAGTGTTTTCGGGTCAGCACCAGCATAGCCATATTCGAAACCGAGCACGCCATATTCAGACAGCGGGCTGTCGAGCACTTCAAACCGGCCATGCGGCACGGTGCTCAAGGGCACATATTTTTCTTCCGTCTCCTGATCCACCCAGACGGCATGGCGTTGGCTGAATGTGCCGCGGCCACTGTCTTGGCCGGAGAGGCGAATATTATAGCCTTCGGATACCAGCGAGCCATAAGCCAGCGCTTCACCGGTTGCCCAGTCGAAATTTTCGCCGGTTTTAAACATCTTGGCTTTGGCATCGAGAACGCGGCCCAATGTCTTGTGTATCCTATGCCCGTCAGGAACGGTGATCAGCGTCCGGCCCAAACTGTCGAACAATTTTGGATCAATGGCTGTTTCAACATTACGCCGTGCCGTTTCCGGATCGGCCGGAATATGCAGCCCCTGCCAGCGGCCACCAAACCAGTCGGCTTTGTCAGCCTTATAATCAGCGGCGGCCTGAAATTCGGTTTCAAGATGGTCAGCAAAGGCCTTGCGCGTGTTCGCGCCCCAATCGGCATCGACCACGCCTTCTTCGATCAGTCGCGCTTCGTAAAGCTTGCTGACCTTGGGATGTTTCTTGATCGCGGCATACATGATTGGCTGCGTGAAACTGGGTTCATCGCCTTCATTATGGCCAAAGCGGCGGTAGCACCACATGTCGATCACGATATCGCGGCCAAAGCGTTGGCGAAATTCGATCGCGATCTTGCAGGCAAAGGTCACCGCTTCGGGATCATCGCCATTCACATGGAAAATCGGTGCCTGTACGCCCTTGGCGACGTCAGACGGATAAGGCGAAGAACGCGCAAATTGCGGGCTGGTCGTGAAACCGATCTGGTTGTTGATCACAAAGTGGATGCAGCCGCCGGTATTATAACCACGGATGCCGGAGAAGCCGAGACATTCCCAGACAATCCCTTGTCCAGCAAAGGCAGCATCGCCGTGGATCAGTACGGGCAGCACCTGATCATGTTTTTCCAGATCATCGCGCGCCACTTGCTGCGCGCGAACTTTGCCGAGTACTACTGGATCAACCGCTTCGAGATGCGATGGATTGGGCACCAGCGACATATGCACATTGATACCGTCAAATTCCCGGTCAGTGGACGTACCCAAATGGTATTTCACATCACCCGAACCCGCGACATCATCGGGGTTGGACGAACCGCCATGAAATTCGTGAAAGATCACCTTGTAGGGTTTCGCCATCACATTGGCGAGAATGTTCAAACGTCCGCGATGGGCCATGCCATAGACAATATCGCGGACACCGGCGGCGCCGCCGTTTTTGATGATATTTTCCAGCGCTGGTAGCATCGATTCGCCGCCATCAAGGCCGAAACGCTTGGTCCCGACATATTTCTTACCGAGGAAATTTTCATATTCCTCGCCCTCAATCACCTTGTTGAGGATCGCTTTCTTGCCCTCCGGCGTAAACTGGATGGCGGCGTCCTTGCCCTCCATCCGGTCCTGCAAAAAGCGCCGTTCCACCGTGTCGGCAATATGCATATATTCGAGGCCAACCGAGCCACAATAATTGGCGCGGAGCACCGCTTCGATTTCACGAATGGATGCGGTTTCAAACCCCAGCACACCGCCGAGAAAAACCGGCTTGTCCATCTCGTCAGCAGTAAAGCCATGGAATTCAGGAGTCAGGTCAGCGGGTTCTTCGAGCTTGGACAATCCCAAGGGATCCAGATTCGCCCCGAGATGCCCGCGCACCCGATAGGTGCGGATCAGCATCATCGCGCGGATGGATTTCTCCGCCGCCAAGGCCACTTCAGCATCGGACATGGACTTGCCGGATTTCGCTGCAGCCGCCTTGATCTCGACACCCATTTGCGTGGGGTCGAGCGCGCTGTTCAGTTCATCGGCGTCATCAATCGGCCAATGTTTCTTTTGCCAGCTGGGGCCTGCTTCCTTTTCGGAGCCGACACCAAATTCCTGATTTTCAAAGCCCATAATCAAAACTCCAGTGCCCCTGTGCAGACAGGGGCCCATCTCCTGCCATTTGGCCAATATTCAACCGACAAATTCACTTCGCAATATCAAACCAAAGATCGTCCCAATCTGGATTACGCTCTTCAATCCGCTTTATCTTCCAAGGCCGTTTCCATTTCTTGATCTGAACTTCCCGCCTGCGCGCTTCTTCCAGATCGTCAAACATTTCAAACCAAACCAGTTTTCTGCAATCATGATCTTTGGTGAATCCATCTACCAATCCATTTCGATGCTGGTAAACGCGTTTGATCAGATCGCTTGTTACGCCGGTATAAATCGCTCCGTTTTTCCGGTTTGCCATAATATAGACAGCGCCGGGTTTCATCGCTTCCCTTTCGTTGCCGTATCCCTGCGCAGGCAGGGTTCCATCTCCACTGTTTCACTCTAGTCGCAACATCAGGAGATGGGCCCCTGCCTGCGCAGGGGCACTAGACTATCTTCAGACCGTTTCTTTCAGCATCGCGTCGAGCGTGGTGCCCAATTCGCTTGGTGACGGTGACACGCGAATGCCAGCCGCTTCCATTGCCGCGATCTTGTCTTCCGCGCCGCCCTGGCCGCCGGAAACAATCGCGCCTGCGTGGCCCATGCGGCGACCCGGAGGTGCCGTAAGACCTGCGATAAAGCCAACCATCGGTTTGCTGCGGCCCTTCTTGGCTTCGTCAGCGATAAACTGCGCCGCTTCTTCTTCCGCGCTGCCACCAATTTCGCCGATCATGATGATCGACTTGGTTTCATCATCTGCAAGGAAGAGTTCGAGCACGTCGATAAAGTTGGTGCCGTTAACCGGATCACCGCCAATGCCAACCGCGGTGGTCTGGCCAAGGCCAACCGCTGTGGTCTGATGCACGGCTTCATAGGTGAGCGTGCCGGAACGAGAGACTACGCCCACGGAACCCTTTTGGAAAATGCTCCCGGGCATGATGCCGATCTTGCATTCATCAGGGGTCAAAACGCCGGGGCAGTTCGGGCCGATAAGCCGCGACTTGGAGCCTTGCAGCGCCCGCTTCACCCGCACCATGTCGAGCACCGGAACACCTTCGGTAATCGCGACGATCAGTTCAATCTCAGCATCAATTGCTTCGAGGATCGAGTCAGCGGCGAACGGAGGCGGCACATAAACCACCGAAGCGGTCGCTCCGGTTGCGTGCTTGGCTTCTTCCACGGTGTTATAGTTGGGCAGACCGATATGGGTCGTGCCGCCCTTGCCAGGGGTCACACCCGCGACCATTTGCGTACCATAAGCCAGCGCCTGTTCGGTGTGGAATGTACCGGTATTACCGGTCATGCCTTGGGTGATAACCTTGGTGTTTTTGTCGATTAAGATAGACATTCAATTCTTCTCCTTGGGAGTCATAATTATTGCTCGCATCGCTGGGGCTTCTTTAGAACCAGTTAGCGCAAGTTGAACGGGGTGGCCTTCGGCAGAGAATGATATATTTCCCTCTTTGTCGGGTTTGGGAAGCTTTTCGCCAAAAGCAGATAAAAAAGACTCAAATACCTTCTCATCTTTTAGTTTGGCAATCACTACACAAACTCCCGTCCCTTTTTCTGCACTGAGCATTATCAGTGGCTTCCGATCTTTATGTCCGAAAATGATCGAGTCTGAGCCGTCAGTATCAGCCCTCACCCAACCCAGATTTTCAAGAGCTTCCAGCGCTATTCCGGAAGCAGGAGTGGCCGAAAAGCAGTCGTTATAGCTTTCGAATATTTCTGGCAGCGACGCTGGCTTTAACTGAGCCGAGGCAGGCGTTGCCACAGCGACAGAAAAGATAGCCGCTAATGTCCAGTAATTACGCAAGGCTTGGATCCAACCCCTTACATGCTGCCAGCAATTCCTTCACCGCATCGACCGACACGTCGAAATTGCCCTGCGCTTCTTCGCTCAGTTCAATCTCGATGATTTTCTCGACACCATCTTTACCGATAATGCATGGCACGCCGACATAAAGACCATCGACGCCATATTGGCCGGTGAGATTTGCAGCGGCTGGAAGCACACGGCGTTTATCCTTGAGATAGCTTTCCGCCATCATGATCGCGCTGGTTGCTGGCGCATAATAGGCCGAGCCATTACCGAGCAATCCAACTATCTCGCCGCCGCCGGAGCGGGTGCGCTGAACAATTGCGTCGATATTTTCCTGTGTGGTCCAACCCATTTTGATGAGATCAGGGATCGGGATACCAGCGACGGTGGAATAAGCCGGAACCGGAACCATCGTATCGCCGTGGCCGCCGAGAACGAAGGCAGTGACATCTTCAACCGACACATTAAATTCGTCAGCGAGGAAGTGACGGAACCGCGCGCTGTCGAGAACGCCAGCCATGCCGACAACCTTCTGATGAGGAAGCCCGGAAAATTCGCGCAATGCCCAAACCATCGCGTCGAGCGGGTTGGTGATGCAGATAACAAAAGCATCCGGCGCGTTGGCCTTAATGCCCTCGCCCACAGCCTTCATGACTTTCAGGTTGATGCCGAGCAAATCATCGCGGCTCATGCCGGGCTTGCGCGGAACGCCTGCGGTGACGATAATAACATCGGCACCCGCAATATCGGCATAATCGCTAGTGCCTTTAAGATTGGAGTCAAACCCGTCAACCGGAGCCGCTTGGCTGAGGTCGAGCGCTTTACCGGCAGGCATGCCTTCGGCAATATCAAACAGGACGACATCGCCCATCTCTTTGGAAGCGGCGAGGTGAGCAAGCGTGCCACCGATCATGCCAGCGCCAATCAGCGCAATTTTGTTACGGGCCATTGAAAAAATTCTCCTGAAATCAGAGTCGTAGAAAGACGTGCCCGATGGATTAGGCTTATCCACAGGCAATTTCAACTGCAGAACGCACCAATATACAGGCTTTCTTTGCAAGTAGTTCGCAATAGCAATAATACAGCTAGTGCAACGCGTTCCAGGATGAGGAACGGATCAAAGCGGCAAGGATTAAGCGCTTTCCTACAGGAACCCGTTTGTGATAAATTCTGCTCAACTCTTTTTCGACTTTGAACAGGATCGGCGCTTATTTTTTTCGCTATTTGGTTTGGCCACAAAATATCAACCCTCTCTCGGCAATCGCCTGTGATTTGTGTGAACTTTGAGATTGGTATTGAAGCCGGTTCGTCCTCAATGACTGTTCCGGAACCACATAAATTTCCTGCGGGCGCATGTTCCAAACAAGCGCAAAAAACCCCTGTGAACTGTGTGAACTTTGGCCCTGGGTGTCGGTGCGAGGATAAAAACACCCTTGCCGCCTAGTGCTCTGCGCTTGATGCGGAACCCAGGATGGCTGTCACGCCCGTCTACCTTAGGCTCCGCATCAAGTGCGGAGCGCGCAAGTGCCTGAAATCGAGGATAGAGAAGACCCTGTGAACTGTGTGAACTTTGGCCACCAATTTTACTTTGCCAAGACCGATATGCCGCGCCATGATGTGATAAAAAGAAAATACAGGAGAGAACAGGCCCATGCTGAGCAAAGGCGACGATTATCCGCTGCACCAGACGCCGGAACCGATGGCGGTGTCCGGCGACAACCGCAATTTCTACGACCGCTATTTCTTCAACGGTTATAGCGCGGATGGCAGTATTTTCTTCGCCGCGGCCTTGGGCGTCTATCCCCAGCTCGATATCATGGACGCGGCCTTCTGCGTGTCGATAGACGGCAAACAGCATAATCTGCGCGCTTCCAAACGCATGGGCAGCGAGCGGCTCGATCTCAGCGTCGGGCCGATCACGGTTGAGATAGTCGAGCCATTGCAGGAGCTGCGCCTGATTGTCACAGGCAATGACAGCCCGATCACCGCCGATATCCGCTTCACCGCGCGCCACATACCGATTGAGGAACCGCGCTTCATTCGCCGCGACGGACCGCGCATGGTGATGGACTATACCCGCATGACCCAAAATGGCGGCTGGTCCGGGACGATAACAGTCGATGGACAAGACATCGCCTTATCCCCCGAATTGCATCGCGGCACCCGCGACCGCAGCTGGGGTATCAGGCCGGTTGGTTCACCCGAATCCCAGCCCCCGCCCGCTGGCGCCTTGCCGCAATTCTGGTGGTTATGGACGCCACTCAATTTCGATAGTCACGCCTGTTTCTTTCACAGCAATGATGATGGCGAAGGGCTGCCTTGGAATCGCCGCGGCGTGGTGGATGCCATCGAGGGCGAGCGGCAGGAATTTGAACCGGGCAGCTTTGATCTCAGCTATCATTCCGGCACCCGGCGCGTGAAGCAGATTGATCTGCCAGCCGCCGACGGGACGCTGTCCATCACACCGCGCACCGGCGATGCCACGCGGACCTTCTATATGTCGGGCCTCGGCTACATGCATCCGGTCTGGGGCCACGGAATGGATCACGGCCCGCTGGAAACCGCTTATGATGTGATTGATCTGGCCAATGTGCCAGACCATGACATGCTCTATATCCATATCCAGGCGCTTAGCGATGCGGTGCTAACCAGCGGCGATGAAAGTCATGAAGGCCTTGGAATTGTTGAACAACTATTTGTCGGACCTCATAAGACCAGCGGGTTAACCGACCTGCTGCACCCCGCAGCATGAGCGCCGCATTCCCGCTTCGCCCGGAAGGATTTGATCCGCGCTGGGTTGAAGAGATATTCGGCGCGCCATCAGGATCGCTCCAGTCGCTGACCCACAAGCCGGTGGGAACCGGGCAGGTTTGTGACAGCTTTCGCTTCACCTGTGACTGGCAGGATGCCGGTTATCCCGACAGCTTTGTCGCCAAATGCCCGAGCGCCGATCCGGTCAGTCGCGGAGCCGCCGCCATATTCCACCTCTATGATATGGAGGTGGGCTGGTACCGTGATGTGGCGGCACAATCGGGCGTTGGTTGCCCCGGCTGCTATCATGCCGCCATCGGTGAGGATGAGACGCAATTTGTCCTGATGCTCGAAGATATGGCGCCCGCCAGCCAAGGCGATCAGCTGGCCGGTGCAAGCTTGATCCAGGTGCAATCCGCCATCCGCGAAGCCGCTGCCCTCCACGGCTACCGGCCCGAGACCGGGACGCTGGAGCAATATAGCTGGCTGCTCCATGGACAAGGCAATGGCGATTATATGCGTCAGGCTTTACCCGCCATTTATCCCGAATTTCGCAAGCGTTTCGCCGACAGACTGAGCGCCGATATTTTGGATATGGGTGCGGAATTGATCGCAAAATTCGGTACATATCTGGATACCGAACCGGTTCATCCGTGCATCACCCATAGTGATATGCGGCTCGACAATATATTGTTTGATGAGGGTGGAAAAAGGGCCATTTTGGTCGATTGGCAGACGGCCACTCTCGGTAACAGCGCGAGTGATATTGCCTATCTTGTCGGCACCAGTTTTGCCGATCCTGCAGAACGAGCAAGCGTTGAAAAGGCACTGGTCGAAGACTATCTAGCGCAGCTTGCAGCGCGAGGGATCGAACAGAATCGCGACCTGTTCTGGCAGGATTATCGCCGCCTTGCCTTTTCCGGCTTCATCATGGCGATCAACGCCTCGATCCATGTCGAGCAAACCGAACGCGGGGATGAAATGTTTGCGGTAATGGCGGAACGGCCTGCGCAAATGGCGCTCGATCTGGATAGTTTGAGCTTGCTCTAAATCAACGGGCTTCCGCTGTGCCATGCCCAAGCGCCAGATAGTCATCCGACTGCATTTCCACGAGGCGAGAGGCGGTGCGGACAAATTCAAATGACCCGTCACCCTCGGGATAGAGCGCATCAGGTTCTGCGTCAGCACTGGCGAGCAGCTTTACCCGATATTCGTAAAGCGCGTCGATCAAGGTTACAAAACGCGCCGCTTCATTGCGGTTTTCTTTGGACAGGACAGGGATACCGACGATGATCACACTGTGAAAATGCCGCGCAATGGCAAGATAATCCGGGGCTCCCCGGGCTTCGGCACAAAG
This sequence comes from uncultured Sphingomonadaceae bacterium, assembly GCA_947489315.1. Taxonomy (GTDB): domain Bacteria; phylum Pseudomonadota; class Alphaproteobacteria; order Sphingomonadales; family Sphingomonadaceae; genus Parasphingorhabdus. The sequence continues at coordinate 8,032 of CANLCX010000003.1, read as the reverse complement.
CCGTTTGAAGGAGAATACGGCGACACCTTTCAACGCTTTGGGGACATGTATCGACCGCGCGCCCTGTACCGGCAGCTCCTCGGACGGGACATGAGCACGATCTTCTGGCGGATAGTCGGTTAGCCGGAAAAACGCCTCACTCAAGGCTTTCGTTGCCGCATCACCATTGGGCACATGCCAAAGGTCGACCCCGCCCAAACGTTCGCGGCGGTAATCAGTCGGACCGTTAAGTGAAATGACATCCAGCCGGTTCTCCAGCAGATTGATGAAAGGCAGGAAATGTTCTCGGTTCAGACCGTCTTTATAAAGATCAACCGGCGGGCGATTGGACGTCGCGATCAGGGTCACGCCCGCTTCCACCAGGCCGGTAAATAGCCGCGACATGATCATCGCATCAGCACTATTGTTCACAACCATTTCGTCAAAGGCGAGAAAGCGGGCTTCATTGGCAAGTGCCGTCACAACCGGCAGGATCGGGTCGCCCTGCTCTTTCTTGCGCTCCTCATTCAGCCGTGCATGCACGTCCATCATAAACTCATGAAAATGCGCGCGTTTCTTGCGGTTAATCTGAAGATTGTCGTAAAACAAATCCATCAACATCGACTTGCCGCGACCCACTCCGCCCCACATATATATACCGCGCGGCGCGACAGGCTTTTTCGAGAACATCCGCCACAAGACACTGCCTCTTGGCGGAATCGCTTCCAGTTCATCCTGCAATTGCGCAAGGCGCTGAGCACAGGCATCCTGATCAAGGTCAGGTCTAAGCTCACCATTTGCGATTAACGCTTGATAGCGCGCGTAAAAACCGGTCATTTAGGCGTCGATTTTTGAGGCGGCGCCTTCTTCACTATGGCGGTATAGGATGCCATATTTTCCTGATCATCGCCCTGTACTACCAAACCGCGAAGAAACAGAAAGCGCCCTGTTTCACGAGCTACTTCTACCTGCGCTTCAAGCGGTTCGTAAAGCCGCGCTGCGCCGATAAAATGGGTCTGTAGTTCAAGCGTTACGGCAAAGCCAGACGGCCCGATATCGAGCACCCGCATGGCCGCAAATAAGGCACAGTCGATGAAGCCCATCATTGTTCCGCCATGCACTACGTCGCCGAGATTACGGTGCTGCCGCTCGGGAAACATGCGAATTCGAGCGATAGTATCAGCGATGCCGTCACCACCGCGCCGCATGATCATAGGACCCAGGAAGCTATTGTAGCATTCCGGATCTTTCAATTTCCATTGGTACCAACCCGGATGATCCGGATCTGGTTCGCTTGTGAAGAATTCAGGATCGGCTTCAGCCATCAGCTTATCGCCAACCGTCAGCATCCACCAATTATCAAACCTCTCGGGCTGCTGCCATCTTTTTGATCTCGGCAATTGCCTTGGCAGGCGACAGGCCTTTCGGACAGGCATTGGCGCAGTTCATGATCGTATGGCAGCGATAGAGACGAAATGGATCTTCCAATTCGTCAAGCCGTTCGCCAGTCATTTCATCGCGGCTATCGGCAAGCCAACGATAGGCTTGAAGCAAAATAGCGGGGCCAAGAAATTTATCGGAATTCCACCAATAGCTTGGGCAGCTGGTTTGGCAGCACGCGCACAAGATGCACTCATAAAGGCCATCAAGCTTTGCCCGATCTGCAGGAGACTGCAGCCGCTCTTTACCCGATGGTGTGGGCGTAACAGTTTTCAGCCATGGCTGGATAGAAGCATATTGCGCATAAAAATGCGTGAAATCAGGAACCAGATCCTTGATCACTTCCATATGCGGCAATGGTGTGATTTTCACTTCCTTGCCACAATCTTCAATCGCGGTTGTGCAAGCGAGGCCGTTTTTGCCATCGATATTCATGGCGCATGATCCGCAAATACCTTCGCGGCACGACCGGCGGAAAGTGAGGGTTGAATCCTGTTCACTTTTCATCTTGATCAGCGCATCGAGAACCATGGGTCCGCAATCATCTGTATCAATCTTAAACGTATCGTAACTGGGGTTTTTGCCGCTATCCGGGTCATAACGATAAACTTTAAACGCCCTCGATTTACCGTCACTCAGTGCTTCATGCACCTCACCGGTCTTGCGGATTTTGCTGTTTTTCGGGAGAGTGAAAGTTGCCATCGATAATCTCTTGTCTTGGCGAAATAATAGGTGTCGCGTTAAAAATAGATTTGAGCGATGGATATAGCCGGTTTTTCCCCGATTTCAATGCCTGAAATGGCTGGTTATGTCGTCGAAAAGCACCGGAAAACCAAGGAATCGCAGGTTGCTGACAATTTTGCTAATCCCGCTTCACCCATTAAATTTGATTCGTTTGCCTCATTTTCGATACCAAATTGCCCAATTTGCCTGTTAATCGACTAAGATCACTGATATTATGGAAAAATCACCCCCATCATCCATAAGCACTACAGGAATATCTTATATGCAGACCGAAAACGGTGTGACTCTTCTGCTATATGGCGAAAATGATACGTTAATCTGGGGCATGACCAATGCTGAGCGGGCCAAACGCCTCGCTGGCAAGTTGGAGAACCATGCCAGTCAGCTCTGGGTCAACCTTGCCTATGTCTTTGACCCGCAATGGATGCAGTATATCCAGAAACATCCCGGCACTGTCCTGACCGTCAAGGGTGTGCCGGTTCTCGGCCATATTCGAAATGACGAGGACGCTGAAAAGCTTGCTGCATTGCAGGCGCCGGCTGGGGCTGCGTTGATCGAATATAGCGAAAACCCCCGTATTCATAACCACCAGCTGCGTAAATTGGAGACGCCTTTCGTCCGGGAACTGACTTCCGCAACCGTGAAGGAAATCGAACGGCAAAGCTATTTTGGCGCTTATAAAGGCGTGACCGATATCTTGACGAAATATCTCTGGCCGGAACTGGCATTGGTACTGACACGTTTTGCTGCCCGTACCGGAATGACCCCCAATATGGTCACCGCGATTGGTGCGCTTGGCTGCGTAGCGGCACCGTTCCTATTCTTTTATGGCTATTTCTGGGCCGGCATGGGGGCAGGCTTTGTTTTCATGGTGCTAGACACTGTTGATGGCAAGTTGGCCCGCTGCACCATCACATCTTCCTTTTGGGGCAATATTTTCGATCATGGCCTCGACCTTGTTCACCCGCCCTTCTGGTGGGGGGCCTGGGCGCTTGGTCTCAGCGCAGTGGGTCTGGGCTTGCCCGAGGACCAACTGAGCCTAGTACTGATTGTGATAATAGGCGGCTATGTCTTGCAAAGGATCATCGAAGGAATATTCATGCGGGTCTTCGATCAGCATATCCATGTCTGGCGACCATGGGATAGCTGGTTCCGGCTGATCACCGCCCGGCGCAATCCCAACATGGTGTTGCTGTTTATTTCAATGCTTTTTGGCCGCCCCGATATCGGCTTGCTGGCCATCGCCTGGTGGACGTTAATCTCTCTTGCCGTTCACATGGTCCAGATATTCCAAGCGACCATAGTCAGAATGCGCGGCGGCAAGATTGTTTCCTGGCTGGAACAAGAACAGGGATAGGCGTATGATAAATGAGACTATCAAGAAATTTGGTTATCCCGCGACATTGGTGCGCGACTATGACCATTGGGTGGTCTTGCTGCGCCCCGCGCAAGTCACATTGGGGTCCCTTGTCGTAGCAGCCAAATCCGAAGCGGAAGATTTCGGAGACTTGTCACCCGACCATTTTGCTGAGCTAAAGACAGTGACGGCCGACGTTTCCGCGCTACTGACCAGCCTGGTTTCGCACCAGAAACTCAACTGGCTCATGTTGATGATGGTCGATCCGCACGTCCATTTCCATCTCATTCCACGCTATGAGGGCGAGCGAGAATGGATGGGACTGAGTTTTGAAGACAAATCCTGGCCCGGCCCGCCTGCTTTAGGAGATGCATTGAAGCTATCCGATGATCAGATTGCAGATATGACCGCCTGGTTGAAAACAGGCTTTGATAATTAAGCTGATCCAGCAACCCACTTATCTGTCAATATGGTCGCGGTTTCCAGATCATTCAGAAAATCAACCTCTGCCCAATCATGGCCTTTGATCGATACTGTGCCAACCTTTTCGCCAGGCGCCAGCGCATCAATTATCTTGAGATACCAATTTTCGACGCCAGCAGGTGTGCGCATAAAATCGCGCACCTTTTCTCTAAACAAAGAGCCGCCTTCGCCGCGAAAAGCCAGAAAACCGATCGATTCAGCATCGCTCTGTTCAGCCGTTAAAGTCTTGCCAATAGCGGTTAAGCGATCACCGGTTAAAGACACTTTCATATCATCGCTATCATAACAGTCTTTGATATCAACGGTCACGGTAATCGGCCAGTTCTCTGTTTGCTGTGCCGTTTCAATAATCTCGGGTGAAATCAGGGTATCGCCATTGAGAATCATGAAATCCCCATCCATCACATCGCGCACAATCCAGCAGCTACCCAGATTATCGGCCACCTTATAAAACGGATTAAAGTGGATGATGATATTAAGACCTGACTGTTTTAACTTTTCCAGCTCCGCTTCAACCATATCGGTCATAAAGCCGGTAACGATATGGAATTCATTTACCCCGCCAGCAGAGAGCATCTCTATCTGCCAGGCAATCAAGCTCTTGCCCGAAAAATCGATTAGGCATTTGGGGCGTTCGGCAGTCAGCGGCAAAAGCCGCGACCCTTGTCCGGCGCTCAATATTATTACTTTTTCGATCATGTTGGCAATTCGCCTTTATCGGGATAGGAATGCTTCGGGGAGACACTTAGAACGATGGTCATCAAAGCTCAATCCTGTAACCACCCGTTGCAGTCGCATCTTCCGATGCCTGATTGATCATGGCTGAGGAGGCAACAATCGAAACCGGGAAGCCCCGCAGCGAAAAAACCGGCATCAAACGGATCATCGCTAATACTGGCTGGTTGCTTGGCGGCAAGGGTTTTGGCGGGGTTTTAAGCCTTTTCTATCTCGCCATACTGACTCGGACCCTTGGTGTTGAAGGCTTTGGCCAATTTGCGTTGATCACAGCCACGGCACAGGCCATTGCACTCATTGTAACATTTCAAACATGGCAGGTCGTCATCCGATTTGGGGCCCGCTATTTGAAGGGCGCTGAAAACCGGCAGAAATTCGGCCGGCTCGTCGGCCTTTGCACCTTACTGGATTTGGCGGGCGCTTTGGCCGGCTGTCTTTTGGCCTTTTTTGCTGTTCAATGGCTGGCCCCCCTTTTTGGCTGGGATCAGGAACTGGCGCAGAGCGCTTTGTTTTTCGCGCTCGCCATGCTGCTTTCGATCAAGTCGACGCCTACCGGCATATTGCGGGTGGAAAACCGTTTTGATCTGGCGGCCTATGCCGAAGCTATCATCCCGATTGTGCGACTGACCGGTACGTTGATCGTATGGTTTCTCCAACCCACCATATTGAACTTCCTGATCGTCTGGGCGGTGTCGGAAATGATCCACGCTATCGGCTATTGGTTGCTAGCGGCATGGCAGAGCCGTGACATATTATCGTTTCGAAACCTTCCAAAAGCCAAGCAAGCGGTCTCTGAAAATCAGGGTATTGGAGAGTTTTTGGTGGTGACCAATCTCGGATCAACTTTTGCCGGATTATCACGCAACATCTCCTTACTGATCATCGGCTATTTCGTCGGCCCTTCGGCCGCAGGCCTCTATCGCCTGGCCAGTCAACTCAGCGTTGCGATGACCAAGATATCGACTTTGCTATCCCGCGCGATATTTGCCGAGGTTAACCTGATCCGCGCCCAACAGGGGAGCGAGGCTATGACAATTTTATTCCGCCAAGCCAGCCGGATGCTATTCATCACAGGCGGCACGGTCATCCTGATCGTCGTGGTCATTGGCAAGCCCGCGCTTTTCTATATGTCTGGACCCGAATTCCTGCCCGCCTATCCGTTTTTGATATTGCTCGCCGCCGCTGCTTCTATCGACCTGGCCGGCGCGATTTATGAGCCAACATTATTATCCGGCAGCGGCGCCCGCACCGCGTTGATCCTGCAAGCCTGTATTGCCGCCTTCTTCCTCATCCTCTTATTTTCAGGCCTCCATTTTTTCGGCGCGATCGGAGCAGCAGGCGCCATGGTTGTGGCCGCCATTGTCAGGCTGTTGCTCTTTGGCAGCGCGGCCCGGCGTAATTTGGCAAAGGGCTAGGAGGACAATTTCTCGGCGCGTTTAGCTAGAATCTGCTCGGCCAAGACCAAGTCGGTTTCCTTATCCACATCAATGCAGGCCTCTGCTTGTTTCATAGGAACGATGGTTATTTTCAAACCGAGTTTATGGCCGACCCGTTCGGCAAGTTGATGGATGGTGAGCATCCTGGTCATCGCCAGGAATAGCAGCCAAGGACCGAAAATCGTCAATATTTTCCAGCCCTTTTTCCGATCCTGTTCCACTTCCGCCCAATAGGCCAGAATCTGCTTTGCTTTGGCGGAACCGAAGTAAAAGAGATTGGCCCCACTATAATGGCCGCCACGCAATTTCAGCCATGTGCGCTGTGAAGCCGGATAGCTAGCGAGCAACACATCTTTCTCAACCATCGCAATGGCAATATCCGACGATCCAGCCGCTGCCAGAAAGTCATCAATCATTGGCCTGTTGAGCAGAACATTATCTGCCGTGGTTATCAGCATCGGATAGCGCGTATCATCCTGATCCAGCACATTATCCAATGAAACAGCGATCGTCGCGCTACTGGTCTGAGCGAATACGCGGTCATTCGATTCCAGAGCCTGTGTGTCCGGATGCGTCCAAAAAGGCTCAAAATCCTGCGCCAGCAAATGCACATTGCCGATGACTTCATGGCCCAACAAAGCCTCTGCGACATGCGCCAACATGGCCTTGCCTGCCGCCGGAATCAAAGCTTTGGCCGCTATGCCCCGGCTATCCGCCATCGGATCACCACCGGGACGGCTTCCCGCTAAAATAATCGCGCTGGCCGGCGACAGGCTTGCGCCATCCTTCGCTTTCGCGGCCGTCATTGGCGGCTTTCGAAAAAGGCGATCATGTCATCCAATACCGGACCTTTGCTGCGGAAGGGTTTGGAGAGCGCCATCATGATCTCGAGATGATCCATGTCGGGATATTCGGTATATTCCGCATCGCCCCCTATTTCGAGGATTTTATCCCGTAATATCTTGCTGTTACGCGGCCTTACCTGCGTATCATCCACACCTGTCGAGAGCCACAGCGGCGGCGCATCCGCACGCACAAAGTTCACGGGTTGGGTCATTGCAGGCTGATCATAAGAACCAAAGCTGTTCTTCGTCGTTTCTGAAGTGAACGGATAGAAATCATAGGGTCCAGCCAACGCCGCAACCCCTTTGATCAGATCGGTGGTCTTGCCATGCCGCCCCAGCCATTGCTGGTCCAGCGCGAGCATCATGACATTATAGGCACCCGCCGATTGTCCCGAAAGGAAAATCCGGTCGGGGTCCCCGCCCAAAGGCGCGATATTATCATGCACCCAGGCAACGGCCTTGGCGCTGTCTTCCAGAAATCCGGGAAATTTGACTTCCGGATAGAGCCGATAATCGGCCAGCACCGTCATATAACCGCGATGGGCGAGAGCCCGGCCGGCAAAGGCATATTCATCCTTGGACCCGGCACGCCAGCCGCCACCATAGATGAACACAACCACTGGCAAGGGCTTGTCTGACACAGCTGTCGGCGTCCAGATATTCAGGCCAAGGCCCAGCTCTTCATCATAGACCTGACCACTGACGAGCAGTTTCGCGTCATGGTCGCCGGGAATGACATTATTGACCATATCCAGCTGCCGCGGACCGGGTTGAGAGAAAAACCAATAGGCAAAGCCAGCCACGGCGATCGCCACTATCCCAAAAGTGATAAGCCATTTCATTCGCGTAAGCCCTTTTATTTATTCTCAGTGCTTTAGCCAGCGGATGAGGCGCTGGCAATGTTGTGGGGTGAGGAGTATTTATTTAGCCTCAAGCGCCGGGCGCGGGCATCCGCCCGCTTGGCTTTCCTCGCATAAGCTCGGGCGCGCGGTCGCGCTTGCCTCGCTCCGCTC
>CANLCX010000002.1 GCA_947489315.1 uncultured Sphingomonadaceae bacterium | reverse complement strand
AGAAACCGGATAGGGACATTTAATCGCTGGCATTAGATACAGAGAAGTATCGCAATCCTAATGTCCGCTTTCGGGATTAAGCAGTCACGAGGTTAATGTCCGTTTTTGGGGCGCAAAGCAGACTTTAGGAAACGGTTGATAATTTATCTTATGTTGATTGGGCAGGGTGTGAGTTTCCGTGAACCCTTGCGCGAATGCGATGGCTTGAATGAATAAGCCCCGCCGACCGGGATAGTCGAACGGGGCGTTGGAACGACGGGTCGCAATTACCGTTCCGAAAACCTATGTAGCACTCGTTACGTTCGCGGCATTGTACAGAATCGACTGAATATTGTTTCAATTACTCCGGTATTTGCAAAATCCCGACAGCGGGTATTTGTTGTACCAAGAAATTCATCCTTCAATCGAACGTAATAAAATCCTGGATTTCATTCGAATTCGGTCCAAGCGTGATAGGATTCGACACATCTGGCAGCACGCAGACGTCGAACAGTTCGGTAATCGCCCCGTCGAACCTGAGCCAATGGGCCACATCGCCCGATTGCAAATTCAGGATCTGCACGCCGCACCATGGGTCGGCGTCCTTTTCCTTCAGCGTGTCGGCCAGTTCCAGTCCGTCAAACCGCTGATGGCGCGGCTTTGACAAAGTCGTGATGGCGAAGTTTCCGTGAAACGCCAACCCGCGCAGGAAGCCGGGGAAGAAAGCGACGGGATTGAAGCTCTTGTCCTCGGGGTCGATCCAGCCCAGCTCACCGCTGCCGGAATTGAGCACCCATATTTTCCCGTCGAACCATCTCGGACTGTGGGGCATGGACAAGCCTTCGGCCATGATCTCATTCGTATCGATATCGATAATCACGCCGCCATCATGCCGCCGGTCACGCCAGCCATCGATCACATCGCTGCGACAAACGGCGGAGACATATTTTGGCTCACCATCAACCATGGCCAGACCGTTGAGATGGCAGCGATCTTCGGGCGCGAGTTTGGAGATGAATTCCGGTTTCCATATCGGCTTGAAGCTATGTTTGATATCCGGTTCGCACAGGCAGCTATATCTTGTGTTAATATAGACCAACCGCCCGCTTTTGCGGATGCCAAGTTCGTGAATATCTATGTTTCCAGTGGTCTGCATATTGCGCGGGACATAGACTTTGTCATGCGCCTTGTTCGCGATTTGCCCCGGACCTAGAACGTTTTCCAAGCGTACAACCTGCGTCAAAGTTCCCAAGTAAATACGCTCATTATCGCCCGCCACGCCCATGGCCTGCGGATATTGTGCTTCGTGCAGGGCAAGTTTGCCATCCTGGCTTGAGCCAATGAGATAAAGCCGGCCGGTCTGATAGGATGTGAAGCCAATCGACAGCTTGTTGGATGCGAGAAACCCCGCAAGACCGGCTGAAAAGTTGATGTCTGTTTTGCCAGCTTCAGTGGCACGGGCAGCATCTTGTTTTGGTTCTGGTTTTTCTGGCTCTGACTCTTCCAGTTCTGGCGGTTCCACCGGAGCCGTCTCGACATTTTTGGCATCTTCAGCTGTGCTTTTCGATCGGCCAGTTTTTTCTGTCACTTACATTTCACTTTCGCAGATATCGGCCCATCAAATTTCACCTAAATAGACATCTTAGTCCCCACTTCCCAGAGCACTACCCTAAACTAATTTAGGGTTACGTGAAAAGAAAATTTACACCATGTGACAGCCCGAGCCCCGTGTGGAGAGGCTTAAACAGGTGGAACAAATGAAAAATCAAGATGGGTGCAAGACATCGTCTGAGGCTGGGGCCGCAGCGGGCAAATATTCAGCGATCAAGAGTCGGTTTCTGTTCACCGGCGCTGCAAGTGCGCTCGCTCTGTCGCTCGCCGTATCTGCTGCAGCGCAGACAGTGCCAGCAGAATGTACGGTTACGCCCAACCCGCTGGCCAGCGGCAGCACGATTCTGTGTGTTTCCTCAACGCCAATCGGACCGATTGAGACCGATGTCGATGATCTTACGATCGTCATCGGCGACGCGGCCACGCCGACCACGATAGAGAATCCAGCGGGTAATGCCATTCGTGCGACTACTCTGGATAACGGCGGCATTACTGTGCAGAGCAGCGCGGGCACGGTCACGGGCCAAGTCTATGGCATTTATACACGCGCTTTTAATCAAAGTGCGATCACCGTCACCTCTGCCGATGTCACCGGAACGAGCAATTCCGGCATAGCTGCCCGCTCCTATGGCGGCGGTATCACTGTGGACAGCAGCGCTGGCACGGCTACGGGCGGCATCGATGGCATTGTTGCGCGGGATTATGGCGCAGGTGCGATTACCGTTACCGCCGCCGATGTGGTCGGTGGTACCGGCGACGGCATAGATGCCCGTTCCTATGGCGGCGGCACGACTGTGGATAGCAGCGCAGGCACGGTTTTGGGCGGCGTTACTGGCATATATGCGGGCGATACTGGCGCAGGTGCGATATCCCTGACGGTCGATGATGTAACCGGCGGTACCAATGGCATCCGAACTTCGGCGACTGATGGCACAACTACGATCACTCTTGGCTCCACCGCCGATGTGACGGGGATTACTGGCGCGGGCATTCTCGCTTCCTCCACCGGTGCAATGGCGAACATCACCGTTCAGGGTATGTCGGGCAATGTCATCGGCGGCACCGACGGCATGGGCATCGACACGGTCGGCGGAGATATTCTGGTCGACAATCTCGACAGTGTGACCGGGCAAGCGGGCGATGGTTTGAACCTTTACACCGGCGCAGGCGGCGGCAACATCACGGTCAATGCGGTCGATACTATTTTGGGCACCGATGGCAATGGTATCCTAGCCAATGCCGGCACGGGTGATATCTCGATCCAGGGTAGCGGCCTGGTTGGCGGGATTACCGGCACGGGCGCTTCTGGCAATATCACTCTTGGCGCAGTAACATTATTCGGCACAAATGGCAGCGGCATTGTCGCCTTCTCCACCGCCGGTGCAGTTGATATTGGCGGCACCGCAGCCATCGGCAATGTCACCAGCAACAATGGAACTGGCATAGTTGCCCGCTCCACTGGTGGCGGCATCACAGTGGACAGCAGTGCGGGCACGGTTACGGGCGGCGTTACTGGCATAAGTGCGCGAGATACTGGCGCAGGCGCGGTCTCTGTCACCACCGCTGATGTCACCGGGACGAACGGCTCTGGCATCGGTGCCCTCTCCTCTGGCGGCGGGGTTACAGTAGATAGCAGCGCAGGCACAGTCATGGGCGGTAGATATGGCATATTTGCGACAGATACTCGCGCAGGTGCGGTCTCTATTACCTCCGCTGACGTTATGGGGACGAACCGCCATGGCATATTTGCTCGAACCATTAATGGCAGCATAACGGTGGATAGCAGCGCTGGCACGATCATGGGCGGGTTAGTTGGCATAGTTGCGCTAGATTCTGGTGGAGGCGCGATCTCTGTCACCACTGCTAATGTCGTAGGTGGTTTCAATTCAGGCATTTATGCCCGTTCCACGGATGGCGGAATTACAGTGGATAGCAGCGCTGGCACGGTTGCGGGTGGCTTTCATGGCATAGATGCGCGAGATAATGGCGCAGGTTTGGTCTCTGTCACCTCCGCTGATGTCACCGGGACGAACGGCACGGGCATAATTGCCCGCTCCACTGGCGGCGGCACGACTGTGGATAGCAGCGCAGGCACGGTTTCGGGCGGCGTTAATGGCATTACTGCGCGAGATACTGGCGCAGGTGCGATTTCTGTCACCACCGCTGATGTTACGGGTGGTTCCAGATACGGCATTTTCGCCCAGTCCGACGGTGGCGGTATCACCGTGGACAGCAGCGCAGGCACGGTTACAGGCGGCGTCGATGGCATATATGCGGGCGATACTGGCGCAGGTGCGATATCCCTGACGGTCGATGATGTAACCGGCGGTACCAATGGCATCCGAACTTCGGCGACTGATGGCACAACGACTATCACTCTTGGTTCCACCGCCGATGTGACGGGGATTACCGGCGCGGGCATTCTCGCTTCCTCCACCGGTGCAATGGCAGACATCACCGTTCAGGGTATGTCGGGCAATGTCATCGGCGGCACCGACGGCATAGACATCGACACGGCCGGTGCGGATATCCTGGTCGACAATCTCGACAGTGTGACCGGCCAGAACGGCGATGGTCTGGATCTTTACACTGGCACGGGCGGCGGCAACATCACGGTCAATGCGGTCGATACTATCCTGGGCACCGACGGCAACGGTATCCTCGCCTTTGCAGGCACGGGTGATATCTCGATCCAGGGCAGCGGCCTGGTTGGCGGGATTACTGGCACGGGCCGTAGCCGCATTACTATTGGCGGTACCCAGTTTACAAATGGGCACGGTATTTTCGCCAGAACTGATGGTAGCATCAATATTGGCGGCATGTCTGCGATTGGTGATGTCACCAGCGAAGAGTACACCGGTATATCTGCCGTCTCCACTGCTGGCGGCGGCGTCACAGTAGATAGCAGCGCGGGCACGGTTACGGGCGACAACGATGGCATAGTTGCGAGCGATGGTGGCGCAGGTGCGATCTCTGTCACCACCGCTGACGTCACCGGTACGAACTTCTTTGGGATATTTGCCCGATCCGATGGCGGCGGCATTACCGTGGATAGCACCGCAGGAATGGTTGTTGGCGGTGAGCGTGGTATTATCGCTGGTGATTTCGGCGGCGGCTTCGTGAATGTCACCACCGCCGATGTGGTCGGTGGTACCGACGACGGCATAGATGCCTCCACTGATGGCGGCGGCGTCACGATAGACAGCAGCGCTGGCACGGTTACGGGCGACAACGATGGCATAGTTGCGCGCAATTTTGGCGCAGGTGCGATATCCCTGACGGTCGATGATGTAACCGGCGGTGCCAACGGCATCCGAACTTCGGCGACTGATGGCACAACGACTATCACGCTTGGTTCCACCGCCGATGTTACAGGGATTACCGGCGCGGGCATTCTTGCATCCTCCACCGGTGCAATGGCAGACATTACCGTTCAGGGCATGTCGGGCAATGTCATCGGCGGCACCGACGGCATGGACATCGACACCGCCGGTGCGGATATCCTGGTCGACAATCTCGACAGTGTGACCGGGCAAGCGGGCGATGGTCTGGATCTTAACACTGGCACGGGCGGCGGCAACATCACCGTCAATGCGGTCGATACGATCGTGGGCACCGGCGGCAATGGCATCCTCGCCTTTGCAGGCACGGGCGATATCTCAATCCAGGGCAGCGGCCTGGTTGGCGGGATTACTGGCACGGGCAGCGGCGACATTATTATTGGCGGATCGACCTTTGCTAATGGGAGCGGCATTCTGGCGGTCACCGATGGCGCTATCAACATTGGCGGTGCTACCGCGATTGGCGATGTCACCAGCGACAATGCATCTGGAATATTTGCCCAGACGACAGGCAGTGCGGGTGGCATTAACATCGACAGCAGCGCAGGCAACATTTCGGGCGGCATTGATGGCATAAGCGCCATGAATACCGGTGATGGCGCATTGAGCGTTACCGCATCCAGCGTGACCGGCAACAATGGTATCGGGGTTAAAGCGTTTAACGGAACGCCGTCGTCCGGGTTTAGAGGCACTCCGGGCTATCAAGCACCGATTGCAGCCGGAACCGATTTGACAATCACGACGACTGGCTTGGTCAGTGCAGCCACCACCGGTATTGATGCGCGCAACTATGGCTCTGGAAGCCTTTCCATTTCAACCAATGCCGTCACCGCTGCTGGCACGGGAATATTTGAATCTGGAATATTGGCTCGGAATCTTGGGACTGAACTGTCAATTGTTTCCAGCGGCCCGATCGTCGGTGGCTCCTATGGCATCAATAGTTTGAACAATGGCTCAGGTGCAACGAACATAGAGGTGACCAGCGTGTCCGCAACCGGCACCTATGGAAGGGCTATTCAGGCATATAACTACAGCAATGCAAATGGTCTTTCAATCACCGCCACGGGATTGGTTTCCGGTGGTGTGGTCACTCGCAATGGCGGGCGCGGTGACTTGGCCGTCAATGTCGTCGACGTAGACAGCCCGGGCACCACCATATTTGCTTATGGCGGGGTACAGTCGAACAATCTAACCGTAACCAGCACCGGCATTGTTTCAGGCGAGCGACAGGGCATTGTAGCAACGAATTTTGGTTCAGGATTACTGGCTATTAACGCCAATGACGTGAGCACAACAGACGGGTCTTATGGCGAAGGAATTTTGGCCGGCGCTCACGGAACGGGTCTGTCCATTAACGCCACCGGTGATGTCGTTGGATCACGCCGAGGCATTGAAGCTGATAACTTTGGGACGGGTACATTATCCATTGTCGCCAACAACGTTACAGCTGTTAATGGAACGGGTATTGATGCAGAAAATCGGAGCTTTGGTGTCCCTATAGCCGATGATCTGAGCATTGTGACCACTGGCGATGTTATTGCAGCATTCCAGGGTGTTTCTGCACGAAATGAGGGCCTCGGCGCGACTTCCCTTTTGGTAAACAATGTCAGCGCAACTGGGAACTATGGCTCTGCAATAAATGTCTTTGGCAGCGGCACTGATCTGGCCATAGAAGCGGGCGGCTCGGTAGATGCCGGAGGGGAAGGCATTAACGCCTATAGCCGTGGTTCAGGGTCGATTTCGATTTCAACCAAAGATGTGACAAGCACCAATGGTCCCGCCATTCGCGCTACAAATGGCAATGCCTATCTTGGCGGCGGTACGGATGTTGTAATCGATTCCAGTACGGGCCGCATCATAGGCGGTACGAATGGCATTGATGTCACAAATAATGGTAGCGGGACTACGGTAATAAATACCGGTGCCGTCACCGGCACAAACGGCGTAGGTATTTCGGTAGTCAATCGTGGAACCATAACCGGCGTAACGATAACGACTGCAGATGATGTAACCGGCGGTATAACAGGTATTTATGCCGACGCAGGAACTGGTGATTTGCTTCTCGATATTGGCGGCGATGTGACTGGCGGTACTAACGGCGTTGTTACGGTCACGCAGGACGGCACTGATCTGACGGTCGCTGTCGGTCAAACCATTTCTGGCGGCACCACCGGTATTGCTACTATGGCGCAAGGCGGCAGCGCGACATCCAATGATGTTCTCAATATCCTAGGGACTGTGAGCGGCGCGATCATGACCTTTGAGGGCGATGACATCGTGACCGTAGGAGAGGAAGGCACCGTCAATGGTGCCATCATGCTCGGTACCGGTACAGACACGCTCAATTTGAGTGGCGTTATGACTGGCATAATACGCGGCGGTGATGATGACGATATTCTAAACTTTAATGCGGCGCCCAGCCTGATAAACAATAGCGGTGATGCAACCGATGCTATCGCGGAATTTGAAACATACAACTTCAATGTGGGCGGCTTCATGCTGGGCGGTGTGCACAGCGGCTTGACCAATGTGAATTTCAATGCGGGCGAGGCCATGTTGATGGGCACATTATCTTCCATACAAAGTAATATCGCGCCGGGTGCGAGACTGCAGGCTGCCGACGGTGCTGTGCTGGTCGGTAACTTAGCCAATGCCGGCAGCTTGGACATTAATACAGGCGGCGTCGGTACGTTCGCTATTGACGGCAATTTTGCGCAAACCACGGCCGGTGAACTCACGCTTGATATTCAAGGTGCAACCAACTCTGATCTCATCACCGTCACCGGAAATGTGGCTTTGAGCGGCACTTTAAATCTCGTTCAAACCGACTTGTTCGCAGACACGATCACTTTGATAGACGGTGCTGCTGGCGTTACAGGTAGCTTTGATACAATTAACGGATTGCAAAACGGATTGCTGATAACGCAGAGCATCGTAACTGATTTGGCAACATCCAATGTCAATCTGGTGGCGGGCAGGGCCGATGCCACTCTACTTGACGCTCTCACCCCCAATCAAGCAGCAGTGGCCAATGTCCTAACCACGCAATTTTCTGCAGGATCGCTTACCAGCGATCTGCGTGACCTCGTTGTCGGCCTGGGCCTGACACCTAATGCTGCCACCTTGTCAGCCTTACTAGATGAACTGACGCCTGAAATTGTCAATGCGGGCATTGATGGCGTGCGCTTGACTCAGGATCGTTTCCGCAAAACTCTGATGAGCCAATATCAACACGATGATAGAGCGTCTGGTGAAGTCGCCGCTTTGGGAACCTTTGCTCTCGCGGCAGCAACCGGAGCCAAGGCGCCGGCAAGCGAGCCGCAAATTTGGGGCGCGGTAAATTATAATTACCACCGCAATGACACGACCGTGAACAACAAGGGCTATCGAGCCGATGGCTTTGAACTAACAGCCGGTGTCTCGGGCGTTACAGTTGGCGCTTGGCAAGTCGGTTTTGCAGCTGGATATTCGGATTTCGATACCAATGATCTGCGCGGCACGCGTGACAGATCAGCAAGCGAACTTTTCCGCTTCGGTATTCATGGCAACTCAGCATTTGACGCAGGAGCATTGGGCATTAACGGTCATGTCGATATCGCACTGGACTATGGTTATGGCGATAATGATATCACCATGTTCACCGATGGCGCCTTGCCTGCACTGGGAACGGCGCAAAATGGAACCGCAGATACAGAGACTTATGGCATGTCATTCCGCCTGAATTTGGATGGCAGCGGCGATAGGCAATGGCCGATCCGTCTATTTGTCAGCATTGCCTATGACCATTTCTCGCAGGATGCAGTGGCATTGACCGGCGGCGGCGTCACAGATCTGGCTATCGACAAAGTCGATATGGACCGCATTGCATTTGGATATGGCATTCGCGGGGATCACACGTGGGGGCAAACCGCTTTACGGGTTGGCCTTGGCGGATATCACTATGAAGGCGATACCCAAACCGCTGTCACCTCACGCTTTCTGGCAACGGGTGATAACGGCGTCGCATTTACCACCGTTGGTTTCGACATCCGGGATCAGTTCCAGCTTGACGCGGGCTTATCACAAAGCCTGGGCGATGGATGGTCGCTGTCAGTTGATGGTTATACGGAATTTGGTGACATCGAAAGTTATGGCGGGCTCATCAAAATCATGAAGAAATTCTAATCTTTACAGGGACGGCTATCATGCAACAGGCAGAACGTTGGTTTTCCAATGTCCGCTTTTGATGCCGCCCACAACCCCATTTGCTGTCTGCGCATCCTTCTCGCGCAGCCACAATCAAGCGGCGAAACTGGAGCGGTGGGGCTGCCAAAGCAACCTCAGGTGAAAGGACAATTATGAATCTACAGATTTGCAAGGCTGGCCTCCCTTCCCAGATTGGGAAATGGAAAAAATATTTGGCTTCATCGCAAAATTTTCGACTGCTGGCAGCAACCATAACCCTCTACATCGCTCTGACGCTGATATGTGTGTTCGGTGCTCATCCCGAAAGCGGACATTAGGGCCTCTGGTTCAATGAAGTGTTAAAAATCTAGCGCAAACCAGAAATTCTGTTCAGCGCATTTGCCGTCTAGGAGAATCTCCGATCCCATTGGCGGCGTGATTCCACTTTGGGCTTGAGCGGGGGCGAGCAAGAAGGGAGCCGAGCACAAAATTGCAATCTTCATTGGTTTTCTCAATTTTCGAGCTAAACCAGACCGATTTTCAATTGCTAATGAACCACTTTACCGGATATGGAAATTCACCATTTGTGGAAACTATGGTGGTCCATTCTTGGCCGCCTTCCGCCAACTTGATTGAAGCCGGTGCGCCTGATTGGGATGGCCGTTGCCCACGGATGGTCGGTATTTGCGCAAATACCTCATCACCAAAAATTGTCAGAAAATTGGCATCGACAAGATGTTCAACCCTGCGGCCTGCCCAATAGACACGGACAGTTTTTCCTGACCGGATTGCCGTGAATAGCTTTCTTTTGGTTCCGTCGACCGCATTGCCGTCCTTGTCTTGCGAATATGCAAGATGCCAGCCAGTTTGAAGTTGAACTTCGCCATCAACGTCGGATGCAGCAGCAGCTTGTAATGGCGCAAAAGTCAGCATCAGTGGTGTTGATGCCAAAAAGGTTTCTTTGAACATTGTTTCTCTTTCCGTTTTTGGCCTGCAAAGACCAATAGTTTATGGGTTGGTAAAGTTCCGATTTTTAACCCAGACAAATGCTGACGCGCTCCTTTTCGCAACCGGCAGTGCGATGCACATATGCGGCATGATATGCTGGTTGTTCAAACAGATCGAGGAGCGCTTCCGCACTGGGATAGGATCCGATGACTACAAGGTCCCACCGCTCATCTTCGCCAAAAAAGGGAACCACCGGCTCAGAAACAAGAAGGAATTTTCCACCGGCTTTGGTCAAACAGTCTCCGCTGGCGGCTGCATAGCCGCTGGCATTGTAAACGACGAGGTCTGGCAAAAGATTTTGTTCCGCCATTGTTTTGAAAAGGCGTTCGACATCAGTCTCCTTGCTGGCATCACATTCGACCGCATTGGCACCCGTTTCTTTACACAGATCCAGAAGTTTGTCTGTCGAGCGCGCCGCCAAGGTCACATTCAAGTCATTTACAGCAAACAGCCTCGCAAGAGAAGCGCCTAGACCAGGACCAGCGCCAACGATTAATGCGCTGTTAAACTTCATGAGAATTGCTCCTCGGAAAGCGGCGAGTATTCATGTATTGCCGGCTTCTCCGGTATATACTGGCTTCAAATTTTCTATGAGTTGAGCCTGGATCGGTGCTGTCGCTGCATTCAAGGCATCAACACCCATATCAAGGCCAACTTGTGTACGGATCGCTCGCGGTCGATCAGTTTCGACCAGTTGAACGATTTTTGCGGCGACATTATTGGCGTCAGTCGCCGGATCATTTTGCGTGAACATCGATTTGAACATATCGAGCAAGCGATCACGACCGTCAGCCAACAACCCATAGCTGTTGACCCGCTCATCGTTCGCTGGGGCGGGAGCTGTCTGAACCAAATCGGTGCCATGTCCGCTTGGTTCCACGAGAATGGAATCGATACCAAAGGGCTCAAGTTCATAGTGTAGGGCCTCACAATAGGCCTCCATGGCCCATTTGCTCGCGCAATAAACCCCAAAAAAGGGCATCGCAAAGCGGCCAGCTGCAGAACTCAAATGAATTAGCAAGCCCGAGTTTCTTTTACGCATATCGGGCAGAACAGCTCGGCAAGTCCTAACGATGCCTAACATGTTTACGTCAAAAGTTTCCTTAACCTGATCGACGGTGTAAGCTTCTGTCAATCCGGTGGGCATTATCCCTGCATTGTTTATCAGGACATCTAGCGGGGCGCGGCTTTCGATCACGCCCACGGCTGACTCGACGGATGTCTCGTCACATACGTCAAGCTCGATTGGTTCTAGCTTCAGATTATTGCGATTTGCCCAAGCCCTCAGATCGTTCGCTATCGAAAGATTTCTGCCATACGGATCGCGCATCGAAGCATAAACATGATGCCCCTGTGCAGCCAAGGATTTGGCCGTCAAAAGTCCAATTCCCCGGCTCGCACCGGTGATGAGAATAGTTTTTAGCATTGGTATTATTTGCTTTCGTTGAACGTGGATTTGAGAAAAAGTTCAAGCGGGGCAGCGGTCCTGACCGCCTTCATTCGGGTCAAAGCCCCGCTCCAAGAATTGAGAAGCCAATCGGCTGCTTCATTATCACTCAAATGCGCCAATCCAATTTTAGATTTGTCGCATTCTGCAATGCAACCAGCAATTTCTAAACTTAACGACTCCCAGTGCTTGTTAAGCAATGCTTGGAAGTCTGCATCTTCATCCGCAATTTCAGTGGATAGATTGCACATAAGACAACCTTGCATGTAGTCGCGGCTTTCAAAATACGTCATCGCGGATTGGAAAAATGCTTTGAGCTGATCCAGTGCTGGGATGGCATCGTTTCCGAATAACTGCTTTGCAGTTTGCAGCTGATCAGCATGGTAGTGTTCTGCTATCGCTAAGCCAAAATCCTTCTTACTGTCGAAATAATGGTAGAAGGACCCTTTAGGGACGCCCGCTTCTCTAAGCACGTCATTAACTCCCACACCTTTGTAACTACCTGACCGAATGAGATCCGTTCCAACTTCGAGCAGTAGAGTTTTCGCATTTACATATGCATCTTCATTGCGGGGACGTCCCATGCTCGCCTCACTTCAAGGGCTTTAGCAACATCGCTAATCGCCAATATAATTATAATTAGACCGGTCTATTATTAATGTCAACAGCAATTTCTTCGAGGCTAAAGCCTTTCATCCGAGAACTCGACAATTTCCAGCGTCCGCTCTTAGCGACCAAAGCGGACATTGGATATCATAGTTGTTTGGTATAGCTAATGCGCTGGGAGTAATCATCCTGCAATGGGTGCGAAACGCTTCTGCAACGCTTGTGCGCCCCATCCAGCGCAAATACCCAATGTCCCGGCAGCACTCAGTTCGCCGATAGCGATCAACGATGGATCAGAATGGGAAGCAAAGAAAGTGATAAGCCCAAGAAACCATGCGAGCATGTTGCCAATGACTGGTAACGCTCGCATCGAAACAACCACGCTGGCGACGATGAACACCACCAGTGGAAGTGAATATGGACCAAGCGCGGGCGTGAGAGCGCCGAGCGCCATGGTCGCGACGGCACCCAGGCCGATGCCTAGCCAAAGGCAAATTGCACTAAACAGCGCCTGGCGGAATGACGCGGGGTTGGTGAAAAATGTTACCCACCCGACAAACATGGCCCAGGGAGCAAGCGTGAGGAATGCGCTTGCAAAGGCAGCGATGGCTGCGATGGCTGCTGCGATGGCCGTGAATATAGTAAAATGGGTGCGTGAATTATCGATTAGTTGTTGATTATCTGACATTTTAGGACTCCATTATGAGTGTTTTCGAACAAGGGTTTGGGGGTTGAAATTTTGCTGGCGAAGCTGTGATGCTGCAATCGCTTGGGCGCCTTTCCCGGATCAGCGCGCCGGCGGATCAATCGGAGACAGCAAGCTGTCCAATCCGATCCGCCAGAACAACTCTGAACGGACACGGTCGGCCATCCCATTGACGACCTCCGCCCCGTCTTGCGAGGGATCGACATGAACCCGGAACGGGCGCTTGCCGAACGGCGTATTCACGATATCGACGATACCGCGCGCGACAGCTGATGGGTCTGCATCGTCAGGTTCGAGAGATTTGAGACCTTTCATCACCTTGTCGGGTACATCGGAATAGGGACCCTTCAGATAGGTGTCCGATACCGCGATATCATCAGGCGCCCCGGCATGCACGAAGTGATTGGTGCCAGCCGTGTAGGCACCGGGCACCATGATCGAGGTTTCGATCCCCCAGCGCGTCAGCTCGGCCGCATAGGATACGGCGAGCGAGTCCATCGCTGACTTGGCGGCGAAGTAGGGTGACAGAAACGGCGGCGTACCGCCTCGGGCGCTTGATGAGGAAACCCAGACAACAAGCCCGCGTCCCTGCGCGCGCATCCTCGGCAATGCTGAACGCATCACGCGCTGTGTCGATAACACGTTGATGTCGTAGAGTTGTGCCATCTGTTCGGGTGTGAACGCCTCCGCCGGACCGGATGACATGTGGCCCGCATTATGGACAATGACGTCAAGGCGGCCAGCCTCATCAAAGACCTGGTCAATCCCAGCAGCGACGGACGCGTCGTCCACCACATCAATTTCGACCACGCGCAGATCGACATCTTTCTTGCTGGCGTAGTCCTTTGCAGCACTAGCCTTATCTGCATTGTGGCCGCTGATGCCGCGCATGGACGCGTAGACAGTATGCCCGGCATCGGCCAGCGCGTAGGCGGTCATCTCACCGAAACCACTTGATGCACCGGTGACGACGATGATTTGTTTTTCTGTTTCCTTTGTCATGTGATTACTCCTTTGTTTCGAATGGAAGTTTGGCCCGTTCAGACCAATCCACCGTTTGCACGTAATGTCTGTCCATTGATCCAGGCTCCGTCCGGTCCAGCCAGAAAAGATACGGCGTTGGCGATGTCGCGTGGTTCTCCGAGCCGTTCGAGCGGCACCATTTTGGCAAATCGATCGATCAGCTCTGGCGGCTTGCCGTCCAGAAACAAGTCGGTCGCTGTTGGTCCGGGGGCTATGGCGTTGACGGTGATGTTGCGCCCGCGCAGCTCCTTTGAGAGGATGCCCGTCAGCGTTTCGATGGCCGCCTTAGTCGCCGTGTAGACCCCGTAAGTCTCCAACTTGGTGCCGACGACACTGGTCGAGAGGTTGACGATGGCCCCGCCATTCCGCAGTCGGCCCGCCGCCTCACGCAACGTATTGAACGTACCCTTGAGGTTGACCGCGATATGCGCGTCAAACAGGGCATTGTCACTGTCGGCAATCTTAGCCAATTTCATGATGCCTGCGTTGTTCACGAGCACATCAACGCCGCCAAAGGCGGTCTCAGCTGCATCGAACATCCGTCGCACAGCCTCAGCATCGGATACGTCTGCTTTGGCAGTAATAGCCTTGCCACCTGCGGCCTCGATCTTATCGACGACAGCCGCCGCCGCTTTTTCGCTGCCCGCGTAGTTGGCGATGACGTTGAAACCATCGGATGCCAAACGTTCGGCAACGGCGGCCCCAATTCCGCGGGAAGCGCCGGTGACCATTGCTGTTCTGGATTTTGTATCGGTCATGATGTCTCCTTTCTGTGCGCCAGCACCATGCTGACGATGGACGAAAGATATGCCGTTGATGAAGCGGGATAATGGGGTATATTCTGACATCACTATTCGCTGTAGACGAACAATGAGGACGCGATGGATCGGTTTGAGGCAATGCAACTTTTTGTGAGGATCGTAGAACGGCGCAGCTTTACGGACGCCGCGCATGATACCGGAACACCGCGATCCACAGTCACCGAAGTGATACAGCAGATGGAGCGCAGGCTCGGCGTGCAATTGCTCCACCGAACAACGCGTGTTGTGCGCCCGACCCTGGACGGGCAAGCCTACTATCAGCGATGCCTTTCGATACTTAACGACGTTGAAGAAGCCGACAGTGCCTTTGCCGGCGCACCACCGAAAGGCCACTTGCGGATTGAGGTCCAGGGCACGCTGGCCAGACACTTTCTGATGCCCGGCTTGCCGGATTTCCTAGCCCGATACCCCGAGATTGATATTTCCATCAGCGAAAGGGATCGGTGGGTCGATCTGGTTGAGGAAGGTGTCGATTGTGCTGTGAGGTGGGGCGAGCTGCCCGACAGCGACCTGATCGTTAGACAGCTGGGAAATGCCAAGCGCCTTACCTGCGCGTCACCGGATTATCTGGCACAGATGGGCCATCCCGAAACGCTGGAGGATCTAACAGGACACAGACTGGTCGGTATGCGATCACTCACGACCGGTGCGGTCAGGCCGCTCGACTTTGTTGTGGATGAAAAAATCCAAAGTCTCAGCCTGCCAATGCGGGTTTCGGTAACCGGTCCAGAGAGCTATCGCGCCTCTACGCTCCTAGGCCTTGGCTTGGCGCAAATGCCGCGTTTCCATATCGAGGATGACCTCAACAAAGGTAGCCTCGTGAGCATGCTAAATGACTGGCCCCCGCCCACCGTCCCCGTGTCGATTCTCTATCCGCAGAGCCGCCAACTGGCGTCGCGTGTGCGGGCGTTCATCGATTGGGCATCAGTAGCATTTCGGGATGACCGGTTCATGTGATGCGCCGGTTAGGAGGCTATGTCTTTCAAGCGAACTCGGCTGCATGGGTTTCGCACCATGCTCGGAATGTGCGCGGCGCGGTGCCGGTCAAGTTCGCGATGTCGTCGGCGAGAAAGCCCGCACGTCCTGCACGGAACGTCTCGTTGAGGTTACGTAAAGCCTTGGCATTTGGCTCTGGCATGCCGTCCGCGATGTTCTTATGCTCAAGCTCCTCAGGCGTGACCGATATGAACTCAATGGGTTGGTCGAGCACGTCAGCGAGGATCTCGACCTGTTCGCGGGCGCTCAGAGCCTCGGGGCCGTTCAGGATGTAGCCGTGGCCCGCATGACCCGGCTCGGTCAGTGCCAACACGGCGATACGCGCCACATCATAGGGATCAACGATGGTCAGTGCGCCGGGATCGGTCGCATCGACCACGCGGCCGTCTTGTCTAATCGCGTCAAGCCACCAGAGCGCGTTGGACATAAGCCCGTTGGCCCGCAGATAGGTGACATCCAGATCAGACTTGTGAAACACCTCGTCGCGCTCGGCGATCATGGCACCGATCATTGGATAGGGTTGCAGGCTGGTCCCAAGCGATGAGAGCAGGGCGATCCGTTTCACGTTGGCGGCATGTGCCGCATCGACCATGCTTTGCGCCTGCTCGACAGATGGTCCGACCTGCATGAAGAATACGCCATCCACGCCCTGTGTCGCTTCGGCCATGCTTTTCGCATCATCAAGCTCGCCGACGGCAAATTCAATACCCTCCGGCAATTGCTTCCTGGCACGGGCTTCGTCGCGCACGAAGGCGCGCACGGCATGGCCTTTTTGCAAAAGTTGAGCCACGACTTCGCCGCCGACATTTCCGGTTGCTCCAAATACAAGATACATGAGATTTTCCTTTCAATCAGTTGGTTTGGGGTTTGGGTGAAGAGGTTTGGGGGATCGCGTTGGCGAGGGCCCAGGCATCCGCACCCGCAGGCAGGTGGTCAGGACTGTCCGGATCGGTTGCCGCCCGCCAGATCGCTTCAGTCACTTCCTCGATCTTTGTCGAGGCCGAAGGCGCCGCCAGACTTGCAAGCGCCCTGTCTGCGAACTCCGTGTAGGTTGCGGGAATAGCATCGGAGGACCGGGCTTGCGCATTCTCAGCAAAACGCGTTTCGGCCTGCCCCGGAATGACGACCTTTACCGCCACGCCGAACTCTTTCATCTCAAGCGCGAGGCAATCGCTGAACGCGATGATGGCCGCCTTGCTGGCGGTGTAGAACGAAAACAGCGGCAAAGGTTTCATTGTTGTGCTGGAATTGACGTTCACGATGACGCCCGACCGCCGCTGCCGGAATGTAGGCAAAACCGCTTTGGTCATTGCAATCGTACCAAGCGTGTTGGTCTCAAAAATGGCGCGTACCTGCGCCATGTCGGTGCCTTCGACGGCACTCAGCATCCC
The DNA here is from genome assembly GCA_947489315.1 of uncultured Sphingomonadaceae bacterium. GTDB lineage: Bacteria > Pseudomonadota > Alphaproteobacteria > Sphingomonadales > Sphingomonadaceae > Parasphingorhabdus. The sequence continues at coordinate 1,128,541 of CANLCX010000002.1, read as the reverse complement.
GATACCGGCGTTGTTGACCAGCACGTCGATAGGACCAGCGGTGTCGATAGCTGCCGCGATGCTGTCCGGATTGGTCGTGTCGAGTGGCAGCACCCTTAGACGGTCGTTTGACGGGAAAAGATCCTCGCGCGGGGTGCGCATCGTCGCGATGACGGACCATCCTTTGTCGAGGAAAAACAATGCTGTCTCCAGCCCGAAGCCGGAGGAGCATCCTGTAATGAGTACGGTTTTCATTGGGACCTCCTTTTTGTTATTGTCTGACACCAAACTAAGGGGCGGAACGTGTACTATCGATAGTTGAAAATCCGACATTCATTTGCGATAGTCCTGTTATGACCGATCCGCTGACAGATGTGATTTCCCTGCTGCAACCGCAGCCTGCCGCGATGAAGCTGGTGTATGGGGGCGGCGCGTGGCGCGTGCGCCGTGAAGTCACGGATCGAGTCTTTTATGGATTAGCGCTGGATGGAGGCTTTCGGTTCCAGGCGGATGGACAGGCGGATGGACAGGCGGAAGTCGTCGTCGAAGCTGGCGACTTCCTGTTGGTCCCCTCGGCTGCCGATTTTACGGTATCGAGCAAGCTCGCTGTGACTGGCGATGCCCTTTCGGCGCTTCCCGTTGATCTGTCCGGCGGGGAATATCGTGTGGGCGACCCGGATGCGCCGATTGATGTCAGGATGATGATCGGGTATTGCCTTTTTGGCTCACCTGACGCGTCCTTGCTGGTCTCGCTCTTGCCTCAGCTTGTCATTATCCGGAAAAATGAACGCCTGGCCGCACTCGCGCGTTTGGTCGATGATGAGTATCGAAGCCAGCGCAATGCGCGCGATGTGATCCTCGATCGTCTGCTTGAAGTCCTCTGTATCGAAGCCTTTCGAGCCCTTCCTGACGAGGGAGGGTTTGCCGGTCTTGTGCGCGGGCTTGCGGATGATCAGATCGCGCAGGCCATCAGACTCATTCACGAAGAACCCACACGCAGTTGGACGGTCGATGAGCTTTCGCGTGAAGCAGCGCTTTCCCGGTCGGCCTTTTTCGCTAAATTCAACCGTGTAGTCGGCATGGCACCGATGGAATACCTGCAGAACTGGCGGATGTCGCTTGCCAAGAACCGACTGTGCGAGGGCAAGGACTCGATTTCCAAGATCGCCTATAGCGTTGGCTATGGCTCTCCAAGCGCGTTCAGCGTTGCATTCACGCGCATTGTTGGACACCCGCCGACAGAATACGCCCGGCAGATCAAAGCGACAGAAGAACGGCTACACTAAATGTCCGAGTAGTAATTGACCGCACTATGCAGTGAGGCCCGCGGCGATAAACTGCGCGATCTATTCTATTTCCGCTCTGTTCATACGACCTCCGGTCACAATAATCCGCCAGTAGAGGATGCTTGCAAGCGCATCGTTGGCAAGGTCGCGGTCCGCAGTTGCGGGTACCCGTTAACACGAAGCGAGTTGAGGTACAGCTCAGTGACAGTTTTCTAGTGTCCGCTTTTGCGCCCATAGCGGACACTAGCCTTGTGGCAGCAATATCCCGAAAGCGGACGCTAATGCTCGAACCAGGAATGGATCTCGCCTGGACAGAGCATTCAGCTATTGGATTTTGAGCGAAGCAATATATTGGGACCCGCTGACCGTCTTTTCGTTACGCAAAAATTGGTTCAGCCAGAGAGCCATCCGCGCTGTAATAATTGCAGTGAAAGCCGCTCGGGATGCGATAGGGGATGATGACCCTCGCGACGGGGCCAGCAGCAACGTCTTGTGCCTGGAAGATTGCCAATTCCGTCGTGTTGGAATTGGCTGGATGGATCAAGCTCATCGCATAGCCGTCGGCTTCTTCAGTTGATCCGGTCTTTGGCGCGAAGACCAGTTCACCGCAGCCTGCGCCATTACCAAAGTGGTAAATATCCTCTTTACCGGACTTCGTATCGAAGTGGATTACGCCATCCATTCCATCCACGCGTCCATCGACCGAATTGAGATTGAGGTTCGCATAGCCGTGGCGCGTCTTGCGCGTCATCATACGGTCATCCGGGCGCGGGAACTGGATGTCGCGATCGTTGAGGGTTTCTTCTTTGATGTCATTGGTCTTGCCGGTTAGATCAATCGTCCAACGTCGTAATTCCAATGCCGTGTCGCCATGTGTGCTTTGCGAGCCATCATCGTTCGGGAAAAGTGCAGTGCCATTGGCGGCTGCGACATCTGCGATTAACTTGCCATCTTCTTCCCACGCGTTGAGTTCATGGAACATGTGCCGGCCCGGCATTTCCAGCCAGCGAATATCACTGGCGCTTCCATGCCTCGGGAACAGGGCAAAACGCGAATTGCGCCCCTTGACCCATGCCTGCATCGGGCCGCCCTTCATCGCACGATCAAGGCTGACCTCAAGCGGGTTGAACGGCACCATGACCCAGTTTTCGGTAACAAGCGCGGTGTGAACCATGCTCATATATGGCGCTTCAAACGAGAATTGATTTGTGATCTGGCCGTTCTTGTCGATCACTTCATAGCGAATTTCCGGTTTGCCCTGCGGTCCGTTTATCATCCACCCATAGCTCATCATCTCTCCGGTTGTGAGATCTACTGTGGGATGCGCAGAAAATGGCCCGGTGATCGTCCCGCCATAGTCAAGATAATCGCGCGTTTCGAGGCTGCGCGGATCCATTTCGATAGCAGGACACCCCTCCATAACGGCCATCAATTTACCATTGTGGAGGATGATATTTGTATTGCCAGTATTGTAGCGGACTCCCTGCACGCTCGGGTCGCTGGTTGCAGGATCGCCAAAGACACCAAACAAACGTTTGCCTGCTGCCAGTTCAGCGTCAAATTTTTCAGTGCGCACCCATTTGTTGCGCATCGACACACGGCCATCCTCGAAGAAAAAGCCGTAAACCATCCCATCCCCATCAAACCAGTGATAGCCTTCTGGCGGGTCGTAGAGCGGCTCTGAACCTGTGCGATAGAATACCCCGTGCAGATCATCTGGCAGCTCGCCTTCGACAATCAAATCGGGCGCATGCGCTTCGAACCGCATCGGCTGATGATGGCCGGTGAGATAGGGGTGATCGGAAAAGGGTTGTGCCATGATATCGTTCTCCGTTTAAGAAATTGTGCTTGTGTGAACTTTAGATTGATCAGGAAATGCCGCCCATCAAAGCGTATTTCAGCTCCATATATTCATCGAGCCCGTGCTTTGAGCCCTCTCGCCCAAGCCCGGATTGTTTTATCCCGCCAAAAGGCGCGACTTCAGATGAGACGATGCCATCGTTAATGCCGATCATGCCGTATTCGAGCGCTTCCATTACCCGCCATACGCGCCCGAGGTCACGTGCGTAAAAATACGCTGCTAGGCCGAATGGCGTATCATTGGCGATGCGAATTGCCTCCTCCTCATCAGCAAAGGTCATGATTGGAGCAACCGGGCCAAAGATCTCTGCATTCGCAATATCCATATCCCTCGTGACAGCGGTCAAGACGGTCGGCTCATAGAAATTTCCACCCCTATCGCTTGATCTGCCGCCAAGACGCGCAACGGCACCCGCAGCGATTGCGCTTTCGACCAAGGCGCTGACCTTCGAATGGCCTGCATCGTTTATCAGCGGACCAATCTCGGCCCCTTGTTCAAGACCCGGCGCAACTTTAAGTCCATCAATTCTGGCGGCAAGCTTCTCGGTAAATTCCTCTGCCACGTTTTCCTGGACGACAAATCGGTTCGCGCATACGCAGGTCTGGCCAGCATTTCGGAATTTGGAGGCTATTGATCCTTCAACAGCGGCATCAATATCTGCATCGTCAAAGACTATGAAAGGCGCGTTTCCACCCAGTTCAAGACTCACTTTGGTGACATTTTTCGCCGCCTGCCTCATCAGAATTTTCCCGACCGGCGTAGAGCCGGTGAAGCTCAATTTACGGATCCGATCATCGCTGCAAAAAAGTTCACCCACGGGTGCAGGATCAATGACCGGAATGACCTTGAAAACCTCTCTGGGAACGCCCGCTTCTATCGCCAATTTTTCCAGCGCAAGCGCGGAAAGCGGAGTTGCCTCCGCTGGTTTCAAAACGATTGAACAGCCTGCTGCGAGTGCAGGTGCGACTTTGCGCGTCACCATCGCGATAGGAAAGTTCCACGGCGTTATTGCTGCACAGGTTCCAATCGGTTGCTTTATGGTAAGGACCCGTTTGCCTGCAGCAAAGCTGGGAATGGTTTCGCCATAGGCGCGCTTCCCTTCTTCGGCGAACCATTCAATGAACGCGGCACCATAGCCTACTTCAACCATCGATTCCGCCAACGGCTTGCCGCATTCCGCAGTGACCAAATGTGCCAACTCCGATTGGTGAGCCATGACCAAATTGAACCATTTTATCAAAATGGCCCCGCGCTCTTTCGCAGTCCGGGCCGCCCAAGCATGTCGAGCGTCATCCGCGCCACCGATTATCCGGGAAATTTCATCGAGGCCATATGCGTGCACCCGAGCGATAATTTCTCCCGTCGACGGATCATCAACGGGCAGATCTCCGCTGGCAACGTCCAGTGCGCCAAGCAATTTTTGTATCGCAATTTCGACCGGGTCGTCTGTCATGAGGACTTAAAATCCGCAAAAAATTGATTTTGGAGCGCATTCCGCACTTTATCGGAATTCTCGCTATCATGAGCTGTTGCGGTGGGCGACTGAGTACCCAATGTACCTAGGTCCGCAGTAGGTTCGCTGTTCAAGAAGAGAGAGATGATGGCGTCCGTGAACTTCTCAATCTGCTCTTCTTCGAAGACATCAATACCGAATGTTGCTTTGATATGGGGGGCCAGAAGAAAGATGGAGTTGGACGCGTGTGTCACGATGAAATGCAGGTGGATGGCAGATACATCTGAAGAATAGACACCTTCGTCCTGAGCCAGCGAGACCCACTCCATTGATTTCATCGAGAACAGAGCAAATTTCCGCTCGTTCATCCAATCGAGCATTTCGCCGCCGTGGATGGTTTCAAACATTGAGATGCGATGCAGCTCGGGATAGCGAGCACAAAATCGCACATAATTTCGGGTTGTACTCTTCACCCTGTCATATGGTGTCATGTCCCGCCACTTGTCTGAATCGACGAAAATAGCTTCAATCAACTTATTTTGGAGATGAGTAAAAACAGCCTGCCAAAGCTGCTTCTTTGACCCGTAGTGATAGGTTACGCTTGCGATATTGGTGCCAGCCAAATCAACGATTTGACGAATTGAACCGCCAGCATAACCATGGTTGCTAAACACCTTGATCCCAGCTTGCAGTAACTTTGACTTTGTCGTGTATTCCATTTTGGTTTGCATCAGGTCTCACTTTTAGATTGTGCAAGAAAGGGCGGTGGCAATGATGACAGGACATGGGTTTGTCCCCGCTTCCGACCACATTACAATGCCACGACTGTCGATCGCAAGACAATCTCCTAACTACAACAGGGAGAAAAGGTGGGTGCCATCGTAGTTTCCAGCACCCACCCAAGGAATTAGTCGGAAGAGAACGCCAACTAAAACTTAAAGCCAACCTCGACAAACACTTGCCGGCCTCGGTTCAGAGTTACCAACCGGTCATCAGTTCCAGGCGCTCCAAATGGCGGCGGCGCGGAGGTGTTGATGAAAATTTCGTCCGTGAGATTGGTCCCAATCAACGACAGCGTCCATTTCCCATCCGGATCACCGATCGATATCGAACCGTCGATTGTAAAGAACCCATCCTGGACGATGTCGCCGATGTTCGTTGCCAGATCAAGTTCGGTTGGGCTTGTCGTCGTCGTGAAGTACTCATCTGTGTAACTGATCACCGAATTGATCCCAAGCTCTAGCGAATCGCCAAGGGGAATATCCCAATCGATAGCAACATTGCCGGACCATTCAGGTGCTCGAGCAGCAGCGCGGCCATCCAAATCCAAACCATTCACCGAGACAAAGGTGTCGCTGAAGGCTGCATCCAGATAAGCGAGAGCACCGCTTAGGGTAAGTCCATCGACTGGCGTAGACCAGCGCCAATCAACGTCGATACCTTGCGTTGTAGTTTCACCAGCGTTGAACGTCGAGAAGTTGAAAATATTGACATCAAAGTTCTGAATTTGTTGATCAGAAAACACATAGTAAAATGCGGTTGCGTTGAGTGTCAAAGACCCGTTGGCCAATTGCGAACGAACCCCGATTTCACCACCAGTTGAAGTCTCTGAATCGAACCGAAGAGAGTCCGCAGCTGCTTCAGCAATTGCCGGATCGGGATCGTTCAGCAACAGTACCGCGCCTGTTGGCAAAGTGTTGTTATCGACACCACCTGATTTGAAGCCCGTCTTGAACGCCGCATAGACATTTAAATCGTCGGTTGGCGAGTACTTCAACACCACCTCGGGAGAGAAATTGCTGTCACTGAATCTGATCGGGCCGGCAAAAAAGCCTGACGGGACCGCGCCCAACGGACCAGAGATGAACGAATGAACATAAGGAAAGGCAATCGTTGTGCTTTTTTGTTCATCGGTCCAGCGAACACCTCCGGACAGGTTGATTGTGTCGGTCAGGTCGAGTGAACCACTCGCATAGAAGGAGATTGCCTCGGCTGAGAGAGGGCGATCCGCCAACCAGTCAAAAGTGAAGCCAGTGGCAGCGTCCGGTCCTAGCAAGATCGATGGCAGAAACGCGTTCTGAGCCGTTAGCAGCCCGCTATCACGACTTTCCCAGAAGCCACCGAGTTGGAAATTGAACGGGCCTTTAAAGTCACTTGAGAGACGAAATTCCTGAGTATATTGCTCGAGAGTGTTGACGAATGGTGCCGAAAATCCGGCGGCCGTGCCATCTGCGTTTTGGCCGGTTGTGTTGAAAGTGTCGTTGTAAATATTGTCCAGCTCAACATAACCTGAAAGCAGCGTCAGAGTGAGATTTTCGGTCAATCCGATGTTGGCCTCCAAACTCGCAAAGAACAGGTCGGTGTCATTAAAAGCCTGAGTGACATCTCGTCCGCCTAGGTTCAGTCCATCCGGAGCAACGTTAATCCTGGCATCACCATCAGGTCCGGGGAACAGATTGTCGGAAATATTACAGTTATGGGTTGGCTCAAATGACAAACCAAACACTGCGAGGAATGATGGCTCCGGCTGCCCATTGCCGCCACAAAACATGTCAGTGAAGCCGTTCAATGTCTCCGACCGCTGCCTGTTGTAATTGACTTTGAGGGTTGCATCGAACCTGTCTGAAGGCTCAAAAGCGAGCGTCAGACGGCCGATGAAATTGGTCAATCCTTTGTCGCGATCGAGCGCGGGCACATTGTCCTGCAACTCCACGAACTTCTCAATGTCTTGATATTCGGCAGCGACGCGGATGCCCAAAGTATCCGTTATCGGCCCAGAGATGTAACCGCCTACGGTATATCCCTCTTCTTCGAATTCATAGGAGACGGTGCCGGATACTTCCCAATCTGGCGTTGGGTTCGCGCTGCGCAGAGTCAAAACACCCGCTGAAGTCGACTTGCCGAAGAATAACGGCTGAGGCCCCTTCAAGACTTCCACCTGCTCCAGATCGAAAAACGCTGATTGCAAGATCCGTTGCGTGCTCACGGCTATACCATCGATATTGATCGCCACTGCGGAATCAAATGCATTCGAAATGTTGGAAGAGTTGATACCGCGAATACCAATCTGCGCACCAGCGCCCGAACCACCCACCTGTACTGAAAGAGCAGGCACGCGGCTAACCAGATCAGCGGCTTCATCAATGCGGAAGTCATCAAGCGTGTCACCACTGATAACGGCAACTGCGACAGGAACATCCTGCAGGGTTTCTTCTTGTTTCCGAGCAGTCACGACGATGAGGTTGCTATTGGACTCATTTTCCTGCGCAGACTCATCCTCAACCTGAGCGATGGCCGGGTTGGCCATGCCTATTGCCAGAGTTGTAGAAATAGCAACGCTTGCCGTACGCAGGCACAGTCTCTTCTTGAATGACATCTTGTTTCTCCCCTCCACGACGATGCTTTTTTGCATCTGTTACGCGATTTAAACCGGCGAACATCAAATGTTGGATTTCGCAGCAATTCCGAATGAGAAGCTAATAATCCGGTTTTCAAAAGATACTCTCAGAATTGTTATGATCGTTTGAATTGATAATATGGCATGCAGGACGATGTGATCTGCCGCGGTGAATGGCAGGCATATTCAGTGCGAGCGAGGAGCAAAATTTTGACGAGAGAACATCCTGATGCACCTTTTTGGATGGCTGGGAACTTTGCGCCGGTCGAAGAAACTGTCGAGACAGTCAATCTGAAGGTAACCGGCGAAATCCCAAAAGAGCTGAACGGAAGATATCTGCGCAACGGGCCGAATCCGCGTGCGCACCCAAGCGCTGACTGGTTCCTGGGTGAGGGGATGATCCACGGCGTCAAAATCAGTGACGGCAAAGCCCATTGGTATCGCAATCGCTATGTCCAAACGCCACTTTTGGATTTCGAAGAGATCACCAATGAGAACAGACTTGTAAGAGGAAACTCCCTCGCAAACACCCATATCGTGGGACATGCGGACAAAATTTTGGCGCTTCAAGAAACGCAGATTCCAATCGAAATGTCTGATGATCTGGAAACCGTCGGTCCATATGATTTTGACGGAAAGCTGGCAGGCAATATGACGGCTCACCCCAAAATTTGTCCCAAAACTGGAGAAATGCTGTTCTTTGGCTATGGGATAATGCCCCCGTTTTTGACCTATTACCGAGTCTCGCCCAGCGGGGAATTGGTCCAGTCCGAAATCATTGACGTCAAAGCAGCGACGATGGTTCATGACTTTGCGATCACGGAAAATTTCGTTCTGTTTATGGACCTGCCCATGCTATGGGATTTAGAGAAATTGGGCAAACCGGGAATCCCGATCAGCTATGATGAAAGCTATGGTGCGCGGCTTGGCGTCATGCCGCGAACCGGCAAAAGCCAAGACGTAAAATGGTTCGAAATTGATCCTTGCTATGTCTACCACACAATGAATGCCTATGAGTGCGGCTCACGGATCGTTTTTCACGCGCCCCGAATGGTTGGCTACACCTCGGTAGGGATGAAAAATCCACCGGTACCAAAGCTTCATCGGTGGACAATCGACCTTGATCAAGGCTCGGTTAAAGAAGAGCAACTGGATGAATTGGGTGTGGACTTTCCGGTGACTTCGCCGCTGCTGGTCGGCCGCCCACACAAACATGGATATGCTGCAGAGTTTGATACTGGCGGCGCCCCCAATATCCTTGGTTTTCACAAGTACGATATGGAGACAGGAGCGCGCACTTGCCATCGACTCAAAGATGGGCGGTTAGGAAGCGAGGCCATCTTCGTCCCTGCCGACAATCCAGGCAGCGAGGATGATGGGTATCTGGTGGCCTTTGTTTTCGATCCCTCCGAACATCTGAGCGAGTTGGTCATCCTCAACGCGGCGGAAATGTCTGATGAGCCAATCGCGCGAATACATTTGCAGGCGCGTGTACCTGCCGGTTTTCATGGCAGTTGGATTGGCGATTAGATTGTAGATTGCAATTTTCAGATACCGGGGCGTTGGCCGTTTGAGTCGGAGACTCTTACTGGCCAGTTTCTCGGCAGATGCCTGGCTGACGGGCATGCTGCAGTCTTAATTTCAAAGCGCCATGATGACTGGATAGGGGGCGTTAGGAGAAAGACTGATCACCGGTTGCCTAATGTCCGCTTTTGCGCCCATGGCGGACACTAGCGATTTGACTGCAATTCCCCGTTCGATCACTTGAGCTTGGTTTTGGGATAAATCGATTTCAATTAGGACCTAAGTGTAGCGGGCTTTCATATTTGCTCTACGTTTAAGCCGGATGGCTGCACCAATTGCACCAAAGCCGAAAATCATGAACGCCCAAGTTGCCGGTTCCGGAACGGCTCCCGCACTGTTTATATCCAGAGAAACGATCGTATCAGCGTCAAAGAACAGGTCCTGCCAGTTCACAGAAATCGTGTCCGCTGTCCATGAGAGATTGGCGGCAGAAAAGCCAATAAGATTGGTGTCCTCGTTTATGGTGACGCTGGTGAACGGGTCAATGTCATTGAGAACATCTGTCATTACCCATCCGTTATATTCTGCTGCCACGAATTTTGAACTGCTCTGGAAATCGACAAAAATGTTGGTGTCCGAAATATCAATTGTGCCCCGACCATCGATAACATCTGAGACTTCGACTCCTGCTCCAACAATCTTGTCTCCATTGTCAGCAAAGGGGTAGGGGCTATCAAGATCCTCAAAATAATATTGATAGTTGAGAGTTTTTCCGTCGAGCAAAACTGCATTTGCCGCGCCAGGTATTGCGAGAGCAATTGCTATAGCGCTCAAAATCAGGGACTTTTTCATGATACACCTCATTCACCGAGTTTCAGCTGCTGGCAGTGCACAGATAAATGTAACTCTATCAATCGGCGCAAACATCCTGATTGTGATCACCAAGCTTGCATCGATCGCTGCCTCAGCTTCCTCGTCTATATGACGAGATTCGATAATAGTTCTTTCGGCAGATGGTTGTCACTAAGCTCTGGGTTAATTCGGCGCGGTTCCGGACCAACTCAGCACGGTTATCCAACCATTGAGATGGCGTGACAATTGAGATGGTGTAACAATGCATCTGAGATGGTGTAACAATGCATCCGATTTCTAAAGTCTGCGTTTGCTTCCATAGCGGACGCCAGCGTTGTTTCGATTCAAGCCGTCAGCAAGGCGCTGCACATTTTAACGCTGCTGGAAGAAAATGGCCCAATGAAAATAGCCGATATTTTTCGGAGCATCCATCACTTCATGCCATTTATCAGTTTTACCCGATTGCGTTTGAAAGTCCGATCACTGTCGAGAAACGCGGTTAGCATGGCCGGTATCAGTTCTGTTACCGGATCGGTTTGTCCATAGGTTTCGGCATAGATGGCTGCATAATCGGATAGTGCATCATTGAGCTCCGGCAATACCGAGATCGTCAGCTTGACCGGCGTTCTGTCGGGGAGTTTGCCGATACGTAGATCCGCCATCTCAATAGTCCCCATTTGGCCAAGGCTGTAAAACCAGGTCCTTATGCACCAATATCCGCAATGGAAATCCGGGCCGTATTGTGATGGTTGGCTGTATGGTGAGGTTCTTGCCCACCAGTTGCTGTCCGGCACGGTCGGCATTTTGCTGGGTGGATTCGCGGATTGCGCGCACCAGATCGCTTTCGCTGCTGCCAAAGGTCAGCTCGGTACCCATGCCCAGAAGCGTGGAAAGCGCAATGCCCTTGAGAAGTTTCCAGCTGTGATTGTCGATTTTGTCAGAGAGGCCAGCATAGCCGGATGTATCGCTCGCTGGCGCATTGTCGATGCGGATGGAGGATCCATCAGGCAATATCAGCCGCTGCCAGACCAGCAAGGCTCGGCTTTGCCCGAATGCGATGACGCTGTCATATTCCCCGATCAGGCGCGACCCTTGCGGAATCAATATTGTAAGTCCGGTAATGCTGTCATAGGCATTTTCGGTGACTTGGGCGGTTACAAGACCCGGAAGATCGGATTTCAAGCCCGTTATAAGGCTGGCAGAAATGATGCTTCCGGCGGTGAGTGTCCAAGGCGATGGTGCGGCTTGAAGACGGTGCGCGCTAACAACTTCATCGTTATTTCCAGCCTTCGCAAATGCAATCTTGCGGCCTTGCGCGTTCGGATCGTTAGTTTGATCAAATTCTATGTTTTCCGGATTTGGCGGTGTGGGTGTTCTAACCGCAGGATTGGAAGCGACGGGTATTGCTTCAGCTGTTGCAGATGGTGCCCGCGACAAAGAAACAATCACATCTGCTTCGCGCACTTTGCGCTGTTCCGCGGCCAGCCTCTGCCGTTCGGTTTCGGCAGCCTGGGCCGCGTTCAGTGCATCCTGATCCGATCTTAATGATCCTCCGTTCTCGGTCGCCATCGTCCGCCGCTTGTCCAATATCGGCTTGCCGAGATCGCCGGGCAGCTTGGGACCGAGTTTCGGAACGTCGGCATAGCTTTGCGGTCCGCTGGCCAGTGCGTCAGGAGGCCGTTTATTCTCGGCATTTATACGGGTTTCGGTATCAGCGATCAGGTCCAGTGTTGCGGGTTTGAGCGCAATCCAGGTCACGCCGATAATCGCCAGCGCGCCCAGTGCCACCATAGCGATGATCAGGCCGCGCTTGAAGCGGATGATCGCCGGCGGTTTGCTGTGCAGCACCAGTGTTTCGGGATCAGCCTTGGGCGGCGGTGATGCTGGTTGTTCAGGCGCGCTCATTGGCGTTTCTCCCGGCGTTTCGATTTCTTGTTAGTTTTTCTTGTGATGCGAACGATGCGTTGCGGCTTGGTTCCAAGCCGGAGTTCCGCTGCATCAAACAACCGGTCGACAATATAATAGTTACCGCGCATCCGGTAATTGACCAGCTGCGCTTCGCCTTTGGGACCGCTCACAAAGAGTGGCGGCGCTTCCCCGGTGGCGATGCTTTCTGGAAAGGAAATAAATACCTGCCGTCCATCATCAAAAACGCGAATGGGCCGCCAAGGCGGATTGTCGCCGGAGATTGCATAACCAAAGTTCAGATTTTCGATATTGAGGCCCTCGGCGATGGGTGCCCGCATATCCGCTGCGTCCTGCCCGCGCTTGATGGCGAGCAGTTCGTCCTGCGGATAGGTCCAGGACAATGCCGCCATCGCAGTTTTTTCGGTCGATTCCAGTTGCAGATAATAGGTGCGGCGATCAGTCGTAATGATCAGATTGGTGACGAGGCCAGGTGCCGATGGTTTTACGAGAATATGCGTCCGACGTGCCGTTCCAGATCCGCTAGTCGTATCACCCACAATCCAGCGCACCGTGTCACCAGCGGCCACGGAGGATAATTTTTCGCCGGGCTGCAGCGCAATATCGCTGACCCGCTCGGGCGCGGCGTAGAGTTTGTATACGGTCCCTTGGACAAAGGGATAGATTTGTACGGCCTTTATAAACCCGTGTGTTTCGGGTTCCTGCAGTGCTGACCGGTTGGCGGCGTTGACGCGCGCCGTTGGCGCGGGTCCCTTCTTGCCCGGCTTTTTCTCCGCGATCTTTAAGAGCTGGTGCGGCATGTTTGTTTGAGCCGGGAGCTTGGTGAGCTCTATCGGTGTTCTGGTTTCGCTGACAAGTTCTGCCGCCTGCATCGGCATGGTGGAGGCCGTTCGGGCAGGATGGGCGCCGGCACAGGCGCTGAGCAAGGTGGCGGCAATGAGCGCTATGTGTTTCATGAGCGGGTCCTTTCGGCTATCGGTTCGGGCCCCTCGGAAGCTTTGGATGGTTGAGAAAGCCCGATATCACTTTCGCTTTGCGGCGTTTGATATGTTTGGGGTGCAGGTTCAGCTACTCGTGCAAGCGGGCATCGATAATCTCCCGGACCGTTGCGGCGAAGTTGTCCGGCTCAGAAAAGTACAAGGCTTTTCTACCCGTGAAGTTGCCGACCAACTCGGTGTGGGCAAAGATACCGTGGAAAAACAGATGACGCTCGGCATGCGTGCATTGGTTGATTTCATGCTTGGGGGTTCTGGCAAGATAGTCAGGACAAAGGCGCGCGACAAAAACGGTAAGGCGAGCAAGCAATGAACGCTGAATCTAACAACGCGCGCCAGATCGAGGAAGAAGCATCCCTTTGGCTGCTACGCCGAGAGGAGCCCGAATGGACAGATGAAGATCAGGTAGAGCTTGATCAATGGCTTGACCAATCCATGGCGCACAAGGCCGCCTTTTGGCGCCTTGAACATGGGTGGGGCCTTGCGGATCGTCTCGCAGCGCTTGTTCCCCTTAAGCAAGCAGAGACCCCGCAAGGCCCACGACATTGGTCGCGCAACTGGAAGCCTGTCTCGCTGGCCGCTTCCATTCTCATCATGGTTGGTATCATCACCGTCATATTCCTGCCGGCGACGCAGCAGAATATGGCCGACAAAGATGATCCTGCAATGCGATCGGACCAGGTACAATTGGCAACGGCGATTGGCGATCATAAGATCGTCCCGCTTGCCGATGGCAGTAAGGTGGAACTCAATACCGCTACGGAACTGCGAACCGCCCTTACAGAAACTAGCCGTGAAGTGTGGGTTGATGAAGGTGAAGCTTTTTTTGACGTCAAACGCTCTGAAGAAGTGCCATTTGTCGTTTATGCCGGAAACCGCGTCATCACCGTATTGGGTACGAAATTCTCGGTTCGCAAGGACGGAGAAAAGGTAACCGTTGCAGTGCTTGAAGGGCGTGTGCGCGTTGATGAAATGGCGAGCGGCAAGGTAACCAACTCCGCCGTTATCACACGCGGTGATATGGCCTTTGCCGATGAAGCCTCGACATTGGTCGCCATAAAATCACCCAAACGTGTTGAAACCGAATTGTCATGGCGTGACGGCATGCTGGTATTTGATCAGTCAACGCTGACCGAAGCCGCATCTGAATTCAACCGTTATAACAAAAAGCAACTCATTATTGGTGATGCCGAAACCGCCAGGATCAGAATTGGGGGTACGTTCCAAGCCTCTAATGTCGATGCTTTCGTCCGGCTGCTCGACGACGCATATGGTTTGCGCGTCGAGCGGCAGGAAGATGGTGTGAAGATTTCGCAGTGAATGCGTTACGGGTTTATGACACCCGATTGTCTGAACCTTTAAGGCGGCAAAAAATGTCGCAGACTTAGAGGGGGGTTAAAATGAATACCAGAAATCTCGCAGCGGCCTTGGCCACCACATCTATTGTTGCAATGGCAACGCCAGCCTATGGGCAAACGCAAGAATATAATATTCCTGCGGGTAGCCTGAAAGCCGCACTAGATACCTATGCAAAGCAGACAGGGCGTCAAGTCATCTACAAGATGGATGACGTGCAGCCCATCCGTAGTCCAGGTGTGAAGGGCACAAAGACAGCAGACGCGGCGCTCAAGGCAATTCTTGCGGGCACGGGATTTCAGGCAAATAAAGACAGATCAGGTGCGATAGCTATCGTTAAGGCAAGGCGCTCTACCGTTGCCGCACCGCAGCAGCCTTCAACACCCATAATTGTTGTTACGGGCACGAATATTCGGGGCGTGGCGCCCGACTCGTCACCGTTGATACAATTCGATCGGCGGGACATTGAGCTGTCAGGCGCATCAACGCTTCAGGAATTTATTCAAACGGTGCCGCAGAATTTTGGCGGCGGTGTTAATGATGAAGGTGGTCCGGGGCCAGGTGTGGGTGGCAGCGCCTCCGTAGAATCCGGTGCTGGTATCAACTTGCGTGGTCTCGGGAATGGTTCGACGCTCGTTCTCTTGAACGGAAAGCGCTTGGCGGCATCCAGCAATGGCTCATACGTAGATATCTCAATGATTCCCATTTCTGCCATTGAGAGGGTCGACTTACTCACTGACGGGGCATCTGCGCTTTATGGGTCAGACGCCGTATCTGGTGTGGTTAACATTGTTCTTCGAGAGGATTTCGAGGGGTCGGAATCTGTTTTGAGATATGGAACAGTGACCGAAGGTGCATCTGACGAGTTTCGAGCCAGTCAGACTTTTGGAACAAAGTGGAGGTCAGGAAATGGTCTTATCACATACGACTACTATAATCGGTCAGCGCTAGATTCTGCTGACCGTGAATTCACAAAAGACGCTGCGGACCCAAGGACAATCTTACCAAATCAGGAGCGGCACAGTGTTTTTGCCCTTATAAACCAGGATCTGGGTAGTGACATTTCCATTGAGTTGTCTGGTCTCTATAGTGACCGAAAGTTCGATACTACCTCTTCAGTGGATCTTGGAACCTTCGCGTTTTCAACGTTCACAGTTGGCAACACCCAACAGATAAATTTGAATGCCGGTGTTGAGAAAAAGATTGGACCTGATTGGCAGGTGAAAGCCTCGGCTTCTTACAGTAGCGCTAGTGGTTTTCGTCAGACGGAAACGCCTATCGCATCTTTCACTTCAATCGAAGATAACAAAACCGACCTTTGGGTGTTAAATACAATATTCAATGGGAAGATTGCTGAACTTCCAGGAGGAGAAGTGCGGACAGCGCTTGGTGGAGAGTACCGAAAAGAAACGCTTGCTTCCTCTTTCGATGTTGGAGTCGGCACTCCAACACAGCGAGACTCCGACAGGGATGTATTCGCAGTCTTCGGAGAGGTGCACATTCCTCTGATTGGCGAGGAAAATGCTGTGCCATTTGTGAATCGCTTAGAAATCGTGGGAGCGGCAAGATATGAACGATACAGCGATTTTGGGTCAACAACAGACCCTAAGTTGGGTTTGGTATATGAGCCAACCGAAGGCATTCTAATTCGAGGGACGTACGGAACGTCTTTCAGAGCACCCATTTTGATCCAATTAGATGATAGCACTAACTCGCCGACAGCCTTAAATCGTGCGTCGTTCTCGGACCCAACATCTCCAGCGGGCTTCGTTCCATTCATCCTCAACCAAGGCCGCAACAATGCGCTGGGCCCAGAGACATCAACCACATGGACAATTGGCGTTGACTGGAACCCAGGTACTGTGCCCGATCTTGCTGTCAATGTAACGTATTTTGACATTCGATATGAAAACCGCATCGATACTCCAGCATCAGGCAGTGCGTATTTTACAGACTCGAGTTTGGCTCCATTCTTAAACAGGAACCCAACAGATGCTGAAATAGATGCACTTTTCTCCGCTCCGGGCTTCAGGAACATTGATGGTGTCGCGGCGGCTGACGTTCAGGCTATCTTTGATAACAGGTTGCAAAATTTGGCCGTGACTGAGGTCCGTGGCCTTGATTACTCCATCGGTTATCTGATCCAGAGTGATGCAGGAACCTTCAATCTTACCTCTGCAGGAAGTTACTATTTCGACTTCGCTAATCAATTGCTTGTTGGCTCGCCCCTCGTCGACAGTGTGGATACCGTTTTCAATCCTGCTGATTTCAAGATGAGGAGCGGACTGACTTGGTCTAACAACGGATTCAGTGCCGCAGCTTTCGTAAATTACGTAGATGGCTATGTAGACAATAGAGGGGCAGTCGATGTGGCGGTCGATTCATGGACAACAGTTGATCTGAGCTTAAGCTACCGGATCGGCCCTGACAGCGAGAACAAGTGGTCAAGTGGATGGGTGTCTACAATCGGCGTCACCAATCTATTCGACCAAGACCCGCCATTTGTGGCATTTCCGGCACTTTCCCTGAACTATGATTCAGCAAATGCCAACGTTTTGGGCCGTTTCATTTCGTTCCAAATCTCCAAATCATTCTGATTTTTCGCAGCGCGCCCAACGGCACTTGTCGTCGCCTAATGCACTGAAAAAATTGTCGAAAATATTTGTCGTGATCATAAGAAGCTGACTTAGCAGTAGAAATGAGACCTCAGAATGCTGAATAGTTCTATTCGTTTTGTGTTGATACTCTTGGGGTTTGTAACGGTCAGCGCATACGCAGGCAATGCAAAGGCTCAGTCCGACGACTTGGCAACTGAGACTCCAACTGGCCCACTCTTCGCGTTGGCACCGAACCGACGCCCGACTTTGTGTTGAGAGGAAACAAAGGCGGTCTTGCCGTGGAGGCCACAAGCGTAAATCCTTCCGGCACGGAACTCAGCGAAGTGCCAAGCGATCCCGACGCCTTTAAGGCATACCTAGAGAACTACATCCCAATCAGACTGTCTACTTCCTTGAGGTCAAAGCTCAATCACAAGCCTTTATATTGGGATCAACCTAGTGCCAAAGATCTCCCCTTCTGTATAGCAATCCAGGATTTCCATTTGAAAGGATCAATGAGATTCATCGTACCCGCAGCCACGGAGTATGTTTTTGGCGTTCGTCACTGGATCGAGGGTGTCGAACGCAAAATTGCCCACATTGATATTCATCGTTACGGAAAGAAGCGGGCGCAATCTGGTTTCTTCTCTCTTAACGGTTCAGAGAATGTGAGCGCAGTTATCATCAATCCGCAGGGTACAATCACGAAATTTAACAGGTTGGGCCTCGTCGCGGGCTTTGGAGAATCTGGCGTCAAGATGAACCGGACCGGCATTAGACGTAATGACTTGAACCTTCGGGCCCCATTTCCAACGCCATTCGAGGAAGAAGTCAGCCCAGAATCCACCGAGACTTGGGTGGAAGGTATGGTTGTGTTGCACAACCCTAATGCCTCCATACCGCTTGACCCAGATTTACTTCCGGGGGCAGCCCATGAGTTTCTTCAGCCAGACGGTAGTATTATGTCATTACTTCCCGAGTTTCATCCACTGTTCTCTCAAACAATGGTATCGCTCGATAACGAAGAATGCGACAAATAGCTTAACCGGCCCGTGAAGCTAGGGAATGAGGGATATATCCTCCTTAGTTGCTTAGTCCTCGTGCGATTGGTGAAAGAAAAGTTGCTGAAACATCCCCAAAGGAAATAATTCATCCCCGGCTAATTTCACCAGCCCACCATTTTCCCGTTGCCAAAACACAAAAATACTGATTCAAAGAATTGTCTCGCCAGAAGATAACACTGAATTGTTGTTTTCTTTGGCGGAGGTAAAACCAACTACCACCGGCTATAATCTAACTGTCTTCGATTTGTTCGGAGGGAAGGGCGGTCTGGTGTTCTGGTCTAAAAAGCACGCAGAGAGCGAAGTAGGGAACGTGGAGCAAGGACCTCCCAGCGTGACTGTTATTCGTGATGAAGCAAAGATCATTGAGCAGTTTGAAAAGACCAAAAGGTTGAAGCTCTACCTGCTGTACGGAATTGAAGTTGCGTTGATTGCTGCTGCTGTGAAGCTAATCGGTTAAGAGGTTAGACCCCTTCATCCTAAGCGATCTAGGCCCTGAACTAGGCTTGATCGTGTAAACTAGGATAATTTGAGTACCGAGAATGTTTATTTAATGAACATATATTGACTTTTGTACATATATAGCACATATATCTTCTCAAGGAGATATCCCATGGCCAAAACATTAGCTGCCAACATGAAAAGCCGCAAAGACTTGACTGGTCCTGCCTTGCGTACTTTTTTCCGCGTGTCTGATGCTTGGGATCTCAGTGAACAGGAGCAAATGAGGATATTGGGGCTCGATAGCCGGTCCACGCTGCAATCCTGGAAGAGGGGAGGCGTAGCTGCAATACCGAAAGATGCTCTTGAACGGATTTCTTACATATTGGGAATCTATAAAGGCTTGAAAGTCTTGCTCCCTAAATCAGCAGATGATTGGGTGCGAAAACCCAATGATGCGCCTCTATTCGGTGGGGAGCCCGCTCTTCAGCGGCTGATTTCTGGAAATGTGGCTGATCTCTTTGTGGTACGCCAGTATATTGATGCTCAGCGTGGCTATCCGTGAATATCCCGGTTGCCACAATCAATTGGCATCCGTGTTACCGCATAATCCCAAGTAAGTTCCCGCCAATAAACCTGTTTGAAGAGGTCGCTGATCCAGAGGATCTAGAGGCTATTTATGCCGTTGAAGCGCTAACCAATGACCGGTTGCGGCAGGAAGCAGGAGACCTTGATCTTGTTCCCATGGTCGAGCGTGTGTCTGGACCTGGAACGTCGACTATTATGGCCGCCTTTACCCATTTAAACCCTGATGGAGATCGTTTCACCGATGGAACATTTGGTGTTTTTTATGCCGGTGACAGCATCGAAACCGCCGTTGCAGAAACCAAGCACCATCGGGTGAAGTTTATGTTGGCGACAAACGAACCTGCGCAAGAACTGGATATGCGGGTTTATGCCGTCGACCTTGACGCTGATCTGCACGACATTCGAGAGATGTATGATACGCATAAGGGATATTACGATCTCGCCAATTATGGAGAATCCCAAAAACTTGCGACGAAACTACGAAAACTGAGTTCACACGGCATTGTTTATCAAAGCGTCAGAAACAAAGACGGAGAATGCGCTGCAGTGTTCCGACCAAAACTATTGTCAAACTGTAGGCAAGAGCGGCATCTTTGCTATGTTTGGGACGGATCAGAAATATCCAATATTTATGAGAAAAGTAAGTTTGATTGAGCCGCCGATTATCGCCCATTCAGATATGTGAAACGCATCGCCAGCTTAATGCTGGCCATCGCCAAAGCTTTTTGCAATACCAATTTGGATAGACGGTATTTAGGCAGAGAGGGAACCCCATGAACAAACAAGACTTAGTTGACCAAGTTTCTGAGCATAGCGGTCTTAACAAAGCGGATACGGGCAAGGCGGTGAATGCGCTCGTCGACACGATTTCGGGTGTACTGGCAAAGGGCGAAGAAGTGCGCTTGGTTGGTTTTGGCACTTTCTCCACTTCTAAACGCAAGGCATCGACCGGCCGGAACCCTCGGACAGGAGAACCTATCAAGATACCGGCGTCGACACAGGCTAGGTTCAAGGCAGGAAAGGGGCTTAAGGACGCTGTCAATTAGCGTACACTAGTTCAACCTTGAGTTTATGCGCCAATTGCCCGCGGCCTGCGATCAAGCGGTAGTGTAAGTGGTGGCCAAACAGGGCCATATTGGTCTTATGTCGTTTTCTGCAAACAATATGGTCCCGGAACTTTTGTACCTTTCCGAGTACGGTTGATGTCACGCCGTTCGCCTCAGACAATCAATTCAATTGATCCAATAGCGCTCCCATTGGAACCGATTTCAGTTCGCGTTCCTGTTGCCGTCCAACTCACCGGAATAGGGCGCTCCAAACTTTACGAATTGATTGCCGATGGCCAACTTGAAACAGTTAAAATCGGCGCTTCGAGATTGATCCTTGTTTCGAGTTTGAAGCAGCTTATCCGTCCATCAACGGAAGATTAGCATTTATTTCTGTCCAAACTTTGGAGTCAATATCTTCGCGCCAGAACGCAATTGATCGAGATAATCTGACCAGTCTTGCATCATGGCGACCCGCTCATCCCAATACTCACCGCGTGTGTAGGCACGGCGCACGGCATTGTTATCGGCATGAGCGAGTTGACGTTCAATCGCGTCAGGATTCCATTTTCCCATCTCATTGAGCAACGTGCTGGCCATTGCGCGAAAGCCATGTCCGGTCATTTCGTCTTTGGCATATCCTAGGCGGCGAAGCGCAGCGTTGATTGTATTTTCTGACATGGGCCGGCTAGCTGATCGAATGGACGGAAACAGAAAGCTGCTAAAGTCCCTATTCGTCTCGATAGCATTTATGATGTCTAGCGCCTGCCGAGAAAGTGGAACGGTATGCGCCCGGCGCATCTTGGTTTTTTCGGGCGGAATGGTCCAGAGGGCACGATCAAGATCAAAGTCACCCCATTCCGCATAACGCAATTCACCAGGGCGAACAAAAACATGTGGTAACAGTTTTAATGCAGAGACCGTCGTTCCGTGACCTTCAAAATCTTCAATTGCCCGCAGTAATGCGCCCGCTTCTAATGGCGTTGTGATCGCCGCCCTGTGCGTTACCTTCGGTACAATGAGCGCGCCTTTCAAATCAGCGGCCACATCGCGGTCGGCCCGTGCTGTTGCGATGGCATAGCGAAACACTTGGCTGCATGTCGCGCGGATACGTTTTGCAGATTCGTGGCGACCTCTCTTTTCGACTTTACGGAGAACGGCGAGAAGTTCGTGAGGGGTGATATCTGCAATTGGCCGATTACCCAATGCATCGTAGGTAAAACTAAGCAGCCAGCGGTTTTTCTTGAGCGTGACAGGCGAACGGCCTTCCTGCTGAATTTTGTCTATCCATTCATCGGCGACCGCCCGAAACGTATTGGCAGCCGCTACGCTTGCAGCAATGCGATCCAGCTTCTGTTGTTCTGCAGGATCAATGCCGTTTGCTAAGCATTGCCGCGCTGCATCCTTCTTGGCCCTGGCATCACTAAGTTTGACTTCTGGCCATACGCCAAATGCAATTGTTTTGAATTTCCCGTGGAACCGGTAGTTCATTCTCCAATAGCGGCGCCCGGTCGGCAGAACGAGCAAATAGAGACCATCTGCATCTGCAAGCTTGTACTGCTTGTTCCGGCCTTTTGCTGCCTTGATCGCTACCGCCGTCAGACCCATGAGGGTATCTCCTAAAGACGCCTCGGCGATATACCCTCAAATATACCCTCAATTTTTTCGGATATACCCTCATCGCCATGGACTAGGATGGATCTTATAACATAAAAAAGTGTTGAAAAACAGCCGTTTCGTGGACGTTTGCGGACGTCTCCGGACTGTCAAATGGTGACCCCTACGGGAATCGAACCCGTGTTTCAGCCGTGAAAGGGCCGCGTCCTAACCGCTAGACGAAGGGGCCGTACCAGTGCCCGGAGGCATCACTGTTCAGCGAGATTGGGCGATTAGGGGCATCGGGCGCTTTGGTCAAGCCCTTATTGGCAGTTTGCGGGCATATTATCGGATATTTTTTGCACCCTATTGAACGTGGGAGATTAATCGGCCCAAGCGGCGTCTTCCAGATGGATTTCGGCGGCGGGGCGGGTGCCCCAATCGTCGATCTTGGCGCGGCCTGCGATCCATAATTTGCGGTTCTTTGGGGCGTTGAGCAAGGTCTGACCCAAATCACTTTCGGCGGCGCGAAAGGCGATGGTTTTGATCGAGCCGCCATCGTCGCCCGCGACAATCATGCGGACATGGTCTTTGCCGACGATATCGCATTTGATGATCCGCACTGGGCCGGTGACAATGCGCGGTGCTGGCCAGCCCATGCCGTAGGGGCCTGCGCCATCCATAGCCTCAACGAAGAGCGGATTAACCCCTTTGGGAGATAATAGAGCGTCGAGCAGCAAAGCCTTTCCTGCCTGCGCTGTACCGACTGTGTCAGCCAATCGATCGTTTAGAAATTCGCTGAACGCATCAATTTTGGATGCATCGATAGTGACCCCTGCCGCCATCGCATGACCGCCGCCTGCTATAAGCAAGCCTTGGTCTTTCGCCGCGATAATGGCAGCGCCCAGGTCCACACCGGAAATGGAGCGCCCTGATCCTTTGCCAATACCGTCATCATCCTCCGCGATGATGATCGCGGGGCGGCCGAGCTTTTCCTTGATGCGCCCGGCGACAATTCCGATCACGCCGGGATGCCAGCCTTTGGCTGACAACACCGCGACGGCTTGATTTTGCTGAGAGGAGCACATGGCTTCGGCCTGTTCCAGCACATGCGCTTCGATGGCACGGCGTTCCTCGTTAAAATGATTCAGCTCGGCCGATATTTTTTCCGCTTCTTCGGGATCTTGTGTGATCAGCAAGCGGACGCCCAGATCGGATTTTCCAACCCGCCCGCCCGCATTGATCCTTGGTCCCAAGGCAAAGCCGAGGTCGGAGCAAATCGGCGCGCGCTTCAGGCGGCTGGCGTCGATTAGCGCTGAGAGTCCGATATTATTGCGTCCTGCCAGCACTTTAAGTCCTTGAGCCACAAAAGCGCGGTTCAGCCCGCGCAACTGGGCGACATCAGCAACGGTGCCGAGTGCAACAATATCTAATAGTTCAAGCAATTTCGGCTCGGCACGATCTTTGAAAAAGCCTTTGCCGCGCAGATTGCGAACCAGCGCCGCTCCCAACAAAAAGGCCACTCCAACGGCGGCCAGATGCCCATGTTCGGCTCCGGCATCGCTTTCATCAAGGCGATTGGGGTTGACCATCGCGCTCGCTTTAGGAAGCTCGGCGGCACATTTATGGTGATCGACGACAATGACTTCAACACCGGCTGCATGGGCCATATCAAGGGCTTCAAAGGCCATGGCACCGCAATCTACGGTGACCACCAGATCAGACCCTTGCTGGCCCAGCTTGACCAGCGCTTCGCCAGAAGGGCCGTAGCCCTCCATCAGACGGTCAGGGATGTAGTAGCCAGCCTGCAACCCAAGATCGCGGAGCACGCGGATGAGCAGCGCGGCACTGGTCGCGCCATCAACATCATAGTCGCCGAAAACTGTGACCTTGTCACTATTCAGGACGGCCTTTGCGAGTCTTTCGGCCGCTACTTCCATATCTTGAAAAACCGACGGGTCGGGCATGAAGCCTCTGATTGTGGGATCGCGGTTTATTTCCAGCGTTTCGCGTGTGGCGCCGCGGGCAAGCAACAGCTGGGTGACTAGGTCATCGGGCTGAAAACTGGGATCGCGCGCATCGGCACTGGTGCTGCGCCATTGCCATGTTTGGCCGGATAGCGATTGGGTGACATTGAGAACTGCATTCATGCCCGCCGCTATGCGCGAACCATGGTCCGCTGACAATTGCTTTGATCGCTGTTAGGGCTGGGCCCATGAAAAACCTGCTTATCGTCTATCACAGTTATACCGGCGGCACCCAGCAAATGGTGGAAGCCGCGGCAAGGGCTGCGCGCGCGGAGAAAGATACGAAAACCTGGCTGCTGCGTGCCGAAGATTGCGAACCTTCTGACATGTTGGGCGCGGACGGCTATATTTTCGCGACGCCGGAAAATCTGGCGGCGATTGCCGGCGTGATGAAGGCGTTTTTTGATCGCTGCTATTATCCGTTGCTGGGACAGATTGAAGGTCGTCCCTATGCGGCGATGATTTGCGCCGGTTCGGATGGTGAAAATGCGAAGAAACAGCTGGAACGGATTGCCACTGGATGGCGGCTTAAAAAGGTTATCGACACGCCGATTATCTGCACCCATGCGCAGACCGAAGAGGCGATTTTAGCACCCAAGACGATCAGTGAAATGGATAAGACACAATGCGCCGAAATTGGGGCGACGCTGGCCGCTGGTCTGGCTATGGGTGTTTTTTGATCAATTGGGTGACGCGCTTTTGCAGTATCGGGATGACATCGGCTTCAAACCACGGATTTGCCTTGAACCAACGGATGTTGCGCGGGCTGGGATGGGGTACGGGCAGGGTGCCCGGCCAAAATTCTTGCCACCGTTCCACCGTCCCCGTCAGTGTTTTGGATTTGGCATCGCCAAGATGCCAGTCGAGCGCATATTGACCAAGGATCAAGGTCAGTTCGATATTCGGTAGGTGATTGAGCAAGGGCTCGCGCCATTGCGGCGCGCATTCGGCGCGCGGTGGCAGGTCGCCGCCTTTTCCGGTTCCGGGGAAACAAAAGCCCATCGGGATGATCGCGAACAGCGCTGGATCATAAAATTGATCTTCGGTCACGCCGAGCCACGTGCGCAAGCGCTTTCCGCTTTGATCGTCAAAGGGACGGCCCTTTTCATGGGTCTTGCTGCCCGGCGCCTGTCCGGCAATCAGGATTTTGGAAGGGGTTCCAGCTTGCAGCAACGGGCTGGGCCCAAGCGGCAGACCGTTACAAATATTACAGGCCCGGACATCTTTGAGAAGTGTGTCGAGATTGTCTTCGCTACCCGCCATTCAGTCAGAATCGCGGCGACATATCGCCAAATGATCCGGTTCTTCATCCTTGGGAGGCGCGGTGAGCGCGAATACATAGGATAAATGCGTTGCTTCACGGCCCTCTATTGCGCCGCGTTTTCCATTCACGACAGCGGCAAAGTCCTGACAAGCGACTGCACTGCGCAGATAGTCGCCATGGCCAACACGGCCCTCGCTAACCGCAGTGGTGTCAACGATGGTTAGGCCGCTTTTTTCCGGCGGTACATCATATTGCGACTTTGCGGCATAGCAGCGTTCGGGCAGGCCTTTTTCTCTTAGTGCTGCTGCTTTGAATGGATCAAAACATCGTGGATGACCCAATCGGGGATAGCCGTGCACGTCGTCAGAAAGAGACAAGGCGGAGTCTTTGGCCGAAGCATATACGGTGATCCGCCGGTCGTTATTTACGCGCCGGGCGGAGAGTATCTCCTCTGCAATATCACGCTCAAAATCCTGACGGTCGACGTCGGGCGATGCGAGGATGATGTTGGATATGACACTGGAGTCACCATTGGGCGTGGTGCGATCAACAAATTCGACCGCCGGGAGCACCAGTCTCGCACCGAGGGAATGGGAGACCAGCACGATTTCCCTCGTCCAGCTTTGCTGCGCCAGTTTGGTTAGGAATTTGCGGAAATTGCGCTCATCCCAATACATATTGGTTTCATCGACCGCATATTTGAGCAGCTTCCCCTGCGAAGGCCAGCTATATTGGATGACAGGGCCAGTAAAACTGGTCAGGCGCGCTATTTGGGCGGCATCGCGGGAGCTGGTGAAAAACGTCTCCCGATAGCCGTGTACATAAAGCAAGACACGGCCTTCGCGGTTGCCCATGGTTTTGGACAGGTCCGCCCACCATTGCGCTTCGTTAGATATCACAAAGGGGATGCGGCGATTTTTGACCTTGCCCTTGTCATTCATGACATCAAGCGCCGCGCCAAAGCGGCCAAAGCGGACTTTGTCTCCGCGATGGTTGATCAGCTTGATATTGTCCGTGCGGCAATCTGGCAATCGACTGGTGACCACGAAGAACGGTTTTTCGGCGCTATTGGCGGAAGCCGAGTTTGGCGGCGGATCACAGCGCCCATTGGCGACATAATCTGCGTGCCGAATATCGCCATAGTCGACGGGTGAAATACAAGCCGCGGCCAATAGCGGCAGACCCAATATCAAGGGCCTCAATCGGCCAGCCCAAGCTTTGATATCACCGCCAACCATATATCAGGCGCGGTGCTCACTCTTCACCCAGCGTACCGTGCCGGAAGAGGCGCGCATCACCACACTCTCGGTCGTCATGACACCGCTGCGCATTTTTTTGACGCCTTCCAAAAGGGAACCGTCGGTCACGCCGGTTGCTGCAAAGATGACATCGCCCTTGGCGAGTTCTTTGAGGTCGTAGATTTTATCGAGATCTTCTATGCCCCATTTATGAGCGCGTTTGCGTTCGTCATCATTGCGGAATGTAAGCCGGCCTTTAAATTGCCCGCCGACACAACGCAGAGCCGCTGCGGCCAATACACCTTCTGGCGCGCCGCCACTGCCCATATACATGTCGACGGTGGTTTCTTCGTCGGTGGTTGCGATAACGCCGGCGACATCGCCATCGGGAATCAACATGATACCGCATCCAATTCCGCGCAATTCGGAAATAATCTTTTCGTGGCGCGGACGGTCCAGCACACAGACGATAATATCGGCTGGCGCGACGCCTTTTTCCTTGGCTACGGCTGAAACATTTTCGGTCACCGATTTGTCGAGATCGATAATATTGTCGGAATAGCCCGGTCCAACCGCAAGCTTGTCCATATAAACGTCCGGCGCATTGAGCAGATTGCCTTTTTCCGCAATGGCCAGAACAGCAAGGGCATTGGCGCCTGCTTTGGCTGTAATCGTTGTGCCTTCCAGCGGATCCAGCGCAATATCAATCTCTGGCGATTCGCCAGCGCAGCCATGACCTACTTTTTCGCCAATGAACAACATGGGCGCTTCGTCGCGCTCGCCTTCGCCGATAACAACCGTTCCGCAGATATCGAGCTGATTCAATGCTGCGCGCATCGCTTCCACGGCCGC
Source organism: uncultured Sphingomonadaceae bacterium (assembly GCA_947489315.1). Lineage (GTDB taxonomy): Bacteria > Pseudomonadota > Alphaproteobacteria > Sphingomonadales > Sphingomonadaceae > Parasphingorhabdus. The sequence goes on along the minus strand of CANLCX010000002.1, from coordinate 1,101,202 downwards.
TGCATCAGCCGCTTTTTCATCACCGCGGCCAATGAGTTTTGCTGCGGAAACCGCCGCTGCCTCGGTCACACGTACCATTTCGAGTACCAGGACGCGTTCGAGAATATCACTTGATTTAGGCATTTGAATCTATAGTCCTTTTATAGGGGCAGATTTTGAACTCTCGATAGGGGAGCGTTATGACATTGTCGAGAAGCCTTGTAATCTTGTCCTTAATCCTGACATCCGGCACCGTTTTCGAGACGGCCCATGCCCAAATAGGGATAGATGACCGCACCAATCAATTGATCGATAACGCACACCGATTGGTTGCGGTCGATGCTGATGGTTGTCTGAAAAATTCAGATCCTGACGAGATAGTGGTTTGCGGGACTTTTGATGCCAATCGCAAATATCGCCTGCCCTTTCCGGAACTTCTGGCAAATGGTGATCGGATTCGTGAACTTATTCCCAACGGCAATGCGGAATATGTCAATACCGGGCGCTGCTATATAGACGCCAGTGAACGCCAATGCTTCAAAGGATTGTCATTGGTCACCGTCTCTTTTGGCGGAGCGGGCGGCAGTGTTGGCGGCCCAGCTGGTCGGTTGTGGGAGGTCATTAAGCCGACTGTGCCGGACGAGGACTATGTCAAACAGGTGCAGATCAAGGCGAATGAGCCAGAGTGAAGTGCGGCTGTTTAGTCTTCGTCGCTCAAGAGGTGCATGACGACCGGCGCGCCTTGCAAGCTGCTTGAATCGGACAGTTTTCCAAGACTCTGAATGACGTCCCGTTCCAGGCTTTGGTGGGTTACCATAGAAATTAATACCGAACCCTCATCGGTTTTCTCGGTCTGGATCAGGCTTTCGATCGACACTTCCGCATCGCGCATGGCGGCCGTAATTTCTGCCAATACGCCCGGTTTGTCGGCGACGACGAAACGGATATAGCTTTTTCCCGTACGATTACCACTTTCTGCGCGTTCGCTTGCGGGCATTTCGCTGGCTGGCATGGCGAAAGCCGTGCCGCTGTCTCCGCGGGCAATATCGATTAGATCAGCGACGACTGCGGATGCGGTGGGGCCATCACCGGCACCGGCGCCCTGGAACATCAGCCGCCCGGAAAAATTACCCTCTGCGACCACCGCGTTGGTGGAGCCATCAATATGAGCGAGGGGATGGCTTTCGGGAACCAGATAGGGATTTACACGCTGAAATAATTTTCCGTCGTCAATCCGTGCCATTCCAAGCAGGCGGATACGATAACCAAGCGCCTTTGCCTGTCCGATGTCGGCTGCCATGATATCGCGAATACCCGCAATTTCGACACCATCAAAATCTAACGCCGTGCCAAAGGAGAGTGCTGCGAGAATCGCGAGTTTGTGGGCGGCATCAACGCCGTCGATATCGAAACTGGGATCGGCTTCGGCATAGCCAAGGTCCTGGGCATCTTTTAGTACCGCGTCAAAATCACTGCCGTGTTTTTCCATTGTGGTCAGAATGTAATTGCAGGTGCCGTTTAGGATTCCATAAACCCGCTCAATATGGTTGGCCGACGCCCCGTCTCGCAGTCCTTTGATGACGGGGATGCCGCCTGCAACCGCGGCTTCATATTTTAGCGCGACATTCTTGTTTTCGGCCAATCCCGCCAGTTCCATACCGTGGTGGGCAATCATCGCCTTGTTCGCTGTGACAAAGGACTTGCCCTGCTTCAAGCTGTTGCGGGCGAGATCGAGAGCCGGGCCATCGGAGCCTCCGATCATTTCAACGACGCAATCAACCTCCGGCTCGGCGGCCAGATCATTCATGTCATCGACCCATTTATAAGGGCTTAGATCAACGCCGCGATCACGATTCCGGTCGCGCGCGGAAACCGCGACGATGGAAATGGGTCGGCCGGCACGTTGTGCGATCATGGCACCATTTTCGTTGATCAGCCGAATTACCCCCGAACCTACGGTGCCCAGGCCAGCCAAAGCGATACGGAGAGGTGATGTCATGATGATGGGAACCTTGAATTCGGGCTGATGTAATAGATGATGCTGCGATTGAACCCGTTTAATAGCGTCGCGACACTATAATGCCAGCCCGTCTTTCAAAGTGTTGAGATAAACTGCTGTTAGGCTGAACTAGGGCGTGCGATACTCTGCCGACCGCGTGCGCGGGCAATTCCCCAAATCTTGGATCACCAAATTATAATCTCGGCGCGCTTGATTGGCATTGGAAGCTGAATCACCAGCGAGCGATTCCTCCGGAAGTGATTTGGGTAGGAAGCAAGCTAACCGATACCATAAAAGGCTATTACGCGTCGGCGCGCGGGCGGCTTCATCGACTATCTCACTCAACGAGACGGCCCAGACTTTCTTCTGGCCCTCCCGGCTCAATATTGTGATGGAAACAGGATCACCGGTAACAGTCTCTAAAAAAACCTGTGTTTCACCTTCGCCGATAATCGTTCCGGGGACATGAAAAGCACTTCCGACTCCAGCGATTGCTGGCGCCGCATTGCGGGCGACAACTTCCCGGACGAACGATCTGACACGCTGGTCTCTCGCGGGCGACCAGCTGATCTGTGCATCCGGCGCGGCCAGCTGAATATCGCCGCTAGAACCATTGAGATTCCGGGCGAAAATGATAAATGGCTTTTTCTTTATCTTTGGTGCTCGTCCGCGTTCATCCAGTGGCAAATCAATCACATAGCGAATCGTTTCCGGTATCCCTCCCTGACCGCGAATCAGCGCGTTGGTTGTCGCCACGATATAATATCTTTGCGTTCCTGCGGGAGCATTAGTGACCCGTTTTGGATCAACTTTAATAGCTTCTTTGATCTTAACATGCGCAATCAAGGGCGCATTGACGCTAAGGTCAGCTATGTCCGCATATTGCAAGGGATCAGCATTCGGATTGGACTGTGAAAAAGCAGGAAAACAGGCTGTTAGCGCCACTAATAAGCCAGTGAATATATATGTTATTGGGTGCATGATTATCCTGTAATGTTCCGCTTTTGATAGGGAATTCCATAGGCAACATCTTGTGTTTTTGACAGCTTAATCAACCCTGAACTAACAAAGCGATTGCCTGTCCCCATCTACCGCGTTAAAACATTTTTAAGACGGCTTTCATCGCAACGAAAAGCTGTCGTGGGGAATCTAGGGATTGGTGCGGGTTACACTCCAGCAGTTCTCGATAAAAATCTTTTGCGAGGTTTCGATTCCCTAGGGAAGAAAAGGAGTTATATTTCTGAATGGCTTATGCTGACCAACAACAAATGAGTTCGAGCAAGATCGTTTCTATTATTCTTGTCGTTCTTATTCACGCGCTGTTTGGATATGCTTTGGTCACTGGCCTCGCCTATAGTGCGGTCAAGAAAGTGGCGTCAGAGCTTGATATGATCGATATCCAAGAAGAAGAACCCCCGGAAGAGATTGAGGAGCCCCCTCCACCACCACCGGATCAACCGATCGAACCGCCACCAGTGGTGACGCCACCACCGATTGTGGCACCACCTGCGGCTCCACGCGCTCCGATACAGCAGGTGAGAACACCACCACCTGCGCCTGCGCCAGTTGCGCCGGCTCCAGCGCCTGCTCCGCCACCACCGCCGCCGCCGCAACGGGCAAACCCCGAACCGCGCGGTAACCCCGGCAACTGGGCGAACGCTAATGACTACCCATCTCGTGCTCTGCGTGAAGAGCGTGAAGGTACGACAAGCTTTCGCGTTGTAGTTAATGCGAAGGGCAGAGTGGATAGTTGTCAGATTACTGGATCTAGCGGTCATAGTGACCTGGATGCGGCGACCTGTAAGAATATCCAGCGTCGTGCACGTTTCCGTCCGTCGCTTGATTCGCAAGGCAACCCAACAACTGGTTCATGGTCTAGCCGGGTCCGTTGGCAGATACCGAAATAAGTAACACGGCAGTGGAATGGCGCTCGCGCCGCTCCGCTGCAAAATTTTTGAAGTTTAATCTATCCTTGAGGGGAATATATAATGTTTATTGAAATTTTAGCAGCCGGTGGAACCGCACCGCAGAACGCATTTGGTTTTTGGGAAGCGATGGAGCAGGGTGGTGTTATCGCTTGGTTCGTTCTTGCCGTCCTAGCTATTATGTCCGTTTCTTCTTTCTACATTCTGTTTTCCAAATTGTTCGAGCAGAACAAGGTAATGAAGCAAGGCCAAGCCGCTCGCGCTTCTTTCTGGAAAGCAAATAGCTTGAAAGAAGGCGCTGCCAAATTGGACAAAAATAGTGCCTATCGTCAGATTGTCGACGATGGCATTAAGGCTGAAGACGATCACGCCCGTTTGACAGATCCTGTGGAAGCCCATGATTGGATGCACAATTCGCTGCATCGTTCACAGGCATTGATTAACTCCAAATTGGCGACTGGTCTCCCATGGCTTGCAACGGTTGGTGCAACGTCACCATTTATCGGTCTGTTCGGTACGGTTATCGGTATTTATCGCGCGCTGATCAAAATTGGTATTGCTGGTCAGGCATCGATTGATGCTGTTGCGGGTCCAGTTGGTGAAGCTTTGATCATGACCGCACTGGGTCTTGGTGTGGCCGTTCCTGCCGTTCTTGCCTATAACTGGCTGCAAGGTCGTAACAAGCGCATCGCAGAAGATCTGAGCGACTTTGCCAACGATGTTCTCGGTTATATTTCATCCGACGGTGCTGTGAAGCCATCTCCTGCCAAAGGCGGCATGCAGGCGAAACCTGCAACCACCGCTGCAGCGAAGCCAGCTATAAAGAAATAAGGTGCTAGCCAAGCCGTTTGCTTTGGAAAGATAACATTCTTGCAAACGGCTTTGGCGGCCCCTCATTTTCGAAAGGCGCAGGTTTGACCTGCTATTTCGATAAAGTATATTTTTGAGAGGATAGAATCTTATGGCGATGAATGTTGGGGACGGCGGTGGAGCAGAAACTCCTCTATCGGACATTAACACGACCCCGCTGGTGGACGTCATGCTGGTTTTGCTGATCATTTTCTTGATCGCTGTTCCAGTGGTGATCCAGACAGTGGAGCTGGAACTGCCGGTTCTACCGTTTGAAGTGACGACAACCAAACCGGAAAACGTGCTGCTCGCTGTTACGACAACAGACTCAGCAGGGCGAGATCCCGGTGATCCGGACTTTGCTGGCGCCAATCCGGGCGGCAATTGTCGGATCTACTGGAACACAACTCCTGTCGATTCGAATGAATTGATACAAAGAGCTGTGACTCAGTTGGAAAATCAGATCGAAGCCTTTGGCGGCGTAGAGAATATGACACCAGAAGATATGCCTGAAGTGCATATCCGGGGTGACATTAATACGCCTTATCGGTGCATTGGTGGCGCAATTTTTGCCATGCAGCGCGCTGGCTTTGCCAAGGTCGGGTTTTTGTCGACACCGATTGCAGTTGAATAGCCTGATACGGCATCAAGTTTAGAATATTTAAGGAGACGCACTAATGGCTATGAGCGGCGGCAGCGATGATGGCGAGCCGATGATGGAAATGAACACGACGCCGTTGATCGACGTCCTGCTCGTTCTCCTCATCATGTTCATCATTACAATCCCGGTCCAAACCCATGCGGTTAAACTGGATCTGCCTGTGGATGATCCAAATCCACCACCACCACCACTGATTGATCCGGTGAAGAACCGGTTGGGTATCACCCCGACCAACCAGATATTGTGGAATGAACAGCCAGCTTCGTTGCAGCAGATCAAACAATATCTTGCGCAAACCAAATCGATGGTTCCGGAGCCTGAGCTCCAGTTCCAGCCTGATCCGGTTAGTGCCTATCTGACGGTCGACCGCGTTCTTGCGGAGATCAAAGATAGCGGCGTAACCAAATTTGGTTTTGTCGGTAACGAACAATATAGCAGCTTTGGCAAGGCATCTCGTTTGCCAAACTAAGAGCAGCTGATAAATTTATAAAAGGGCGGTGGAGCGATCCACCGCCCTTTTTGTTTGTCGCTCGTCACTGGCGTTGCTGTTATGCTTGCGGGTGGTTTGGCCAGTGGATGGTCAAGAACGCCGATATACTCGCCATTACAATCCATAGGCTGTTCCCGAACCATCGTCTTGTTCCGGCCCAAGCCGAAATTCAGCACTCTAAAAAGACACGGATCGGGACTGGATAATATCACCGTTCCAGCATTGGCTTTGGCCAGGGCGGGATACTAGTCGATGGGGCGCATGTTGATCATGCTCGTGCCAATGGCTCTTCCTAAAGCATCAATCTGCTCGATCAAATGCCCGATTTGCCAGCCCTATCGTTCATAGGAGTTGGCGTTACTCGCTAAATCGCAATAGCAGCTTTGGACTGTTCTGCGCCGTTAAATTGCAATTCCGCGAGCTTGGCATAGAGGCCATTTTCGGTAATCAAGCTGGCATGATCGCCTTGCTCGACAATATGTCCGTCATCCATCACGATGATGCGATCGGCCGAGCGGATGGTTGCCAGCCGGTGCGCAATTACAATGGTCGTGCGATCGCGCATGAGCCGGTCCAGCGCGTCCTGCACCAGCTTCTCGCTTTCGGCATCCAATGCCGATGTCGCTTCGTCCAGCAACAAGATTGGCGATTGCCTCAACAAAGCGCGGGCAATGGCGACACGCTGGCGCTGGCCGCCTGATAGCCGGGTTCCGGCTTCTCCCATGAAGCTGTCGAGCCCATCGGGCAGTTCCAGCAAGAATTTCTCGGCATTGGCGGCGCGTGCGGCGGCCCAAATTTCTTCGTCCGTTGCGTCCCACTTCCCATAACGCAAATTGTCGCGAGCGGAGGCGGCAAATAATACCGTATCCTGAGGAACCAGCGCCATGCGTTCACGAATGTCTGCTGGATCAGCGGAGGGCAGGGCGACGCCATCTATCCTGACACTGCCGCCTTCCGGATCATAGAAGCGTTGGGCCAATTGAAACAAGGTGGATTTGCCTGCACCGGATGGGCCGACGACGGCCACGGTTTCGCCCGGCGATACCTTAAGCGAGAAATTTTTGAGCGCCGCGGTATCCGGCCGCGTGGGATAGGCAAAGGTCACATTGTCAAAGGAGATTTGCCCTCGCGGTGGTTCCGGTAATGCGATAGGCGAGGCGGGAGCGGCTATGCCGGGTTCTTCGGACAATAATTCGGCCAATCGCCCGGCAGCACCTGCTGCGCGCAACAGATCGCCATAAACTTCGGTCAGCGCGCCAAAGGCACCTGCTACCAAGCCACCAGTGAGAACAAATGCTGCAATAGTGCCGCCGGAAATAGTGCCATCGGCAACGCCGATAGCACCGCGCCACATTAACAATGTAATGCCGGTAAACACCAGTGCGATAACCACGGCCGTTAAAGCGGCGCGTAGCCTTATCCGCCGCTTGGCTGTGTCAAATGTGTTTTCAACAGCGCCGCCAAATCTTTCATGCTCGCGCGTTTCCTGACCAAAAGCCTGAACTATTTTCATGGCGCCCAATGTTTCGGAAACCATAGCGCCAACATCAGCAACCCGGTCCTGACTGAATCGCGACACGTTGCTTAGTTTTCGGCCGATGAATACGATTGGTAAAATGACGATGGGGATGCCCACCAACAGTCCCGCTGTTAATGCCGGAGCTAGCGTGAACAGAAAGATAATCCCACCAATGCCGATGATGATGTTGCGCAAGGCCACGGATACCGTGGTGCCAACGGTTTGTTCGATAACCGCGGTATCGGATGTCATCCGCGAGGCAATTTCCGATGGCCGGTTTTCTTCAAAAAAACCAGGCGCCAGGCGCAGCAAATTGCGCTGCACCGCTAATCTGATATCCGCAACGACCCGTTCCCCGAGCCAACTGACAAAATAGAAGCGGAGGGCTGTGGCGACCGCTAATATCGCAACAATCACCAAAAGAATTTGAAAATAGGGCGCAATATCGCCGCCGCCGGAGGCAAAACCTTCGTCGACGATGGACTTGAAACCCCATGGAATAGCCAACGTCGCCATGGCTGCGACAAATAGCGCAATGGCCGCAAAAGCAATTTGTTTCGGGTAACAAATGGCCCGGTCCCAGACCATCCGCAAATTCCCTATTTTCTTGACCACAGGTTTTTCGGAATCTGACGGCTCCTTTTCAGGGGCATTGTCATTGGTAATTTCACTCATAGAAAAGCCCCTAGCAGCCCGACCTGTGCGTCACAATCCTGTTCGCGGTCATGGGCGGATGGAAAATCATCCGCGCGATCGAACCGGTCTTTCTAACATAGGGTGTAATTGTGCGATGCCAAGCGCTGGGCACATTAAACGGGTCAAATTGGGATCATCGCTGTCGCTCGGTCCAAGCCACTGGCAAAGCGGCGTAACATTGCCTAAGAAACCATAGAAACATGGCGGTTTTCCGCTGTATGATTCGTTCTGTACGGTGACAAAGCTGGACAGGCCATTGTGGGTTAAGGGAATGAAGCCGTGAACCAAATTGCATCCAAAGGCCAATTGCGCATGTCGCTGTTACGCTGGGCTTTATTCATCGTTCCGGTGATTGTCTTGCTGGGCATTATGTCGGGTCAAGTTGCTGGGCCGGGCGGAGAAAATCGCTGGTTTCAAGCGTTGATAAAGCCTGACGCGCAGCCGCCTGGCTGGATGTTTGGTGTCGCTTGGCCGATCCTCTACATCATGATGGGCATTGCGCTGGCGATGATATTGCACGCGCGCGGTGCGCCCTTGCGTGGTGTCGCCATCATCCTGTTTCTGGCGCAATATGCGCTCAACCTTTTCTGGTCACCGCTCTTTTTCGGTATGCATCAGATATCTGCCGCCTTTTGGTTATTAATCACGATTTTCGCGCTGGCTTTTGTTACAACCCTGGTATTTGGACGGATACGCAAAGCCGCTGCCTGGTTGATGGTTCCTTATCTGGCATGGCTCTGTTTCGCCGGGATATTGAACAAGCAGATTGTTGACCTCAACCCGGGTGCTGAGACCCTTGTCGTACCGGCAGCCAGTACCCAGATATAATATATACCCAGATATAATTAAATTTCCAAAGCCTGACCCCCAGACGGAGTAATTGACATGCAAAGCCAGAACAGATTTTTTGATGACCTTTCCAAAGTCCTGAACGGTCTAGCTGGCACAGTTGCAGGCGTTGGTCGTGAAGCCGAAGCCGGCGCGCGCGAGCGTGCAAAGGAATGGTTTGGCGGCATGGACTTCGTCTCGCGTGAAGAATTTGAAGCAGTCAAGGAAATGGCATCCAAGGCCCGCACAGAAGCCGATGCGCTGAAAAAACGCCTCGATGCGTTGGAGAAATCTGTGCCAAAACCTGCTGCAGCGAAACCAGCTGCTCGTAAGGCCGCGGCCGCAAAACCGGCTGCCCGCAAGCCAGCCGCGCGCAAAGCGGCACCGAAGAAAACCACGCCGCCAAAATCCGGAAGCTAGTTTCCGTCCCATAATCGGGCGTCTATTTGTCTAGTGATTATCCTCGGCGATTATCCACAGTCTTCCCACAAACAATATGTCTGAAGGCATAGCACCGCCTTGCCCTGCATGATGGGCTGGGCCACTAAGGCTCGTGATGCAGGGGCAATGATGCAAATAATGTGGAACCGTAATGCTTGACGATGTTTGGTCTGAGCTTGATCAGGAAGAGGCGCCGCCGGTCGATATGCTGATCGCTTTTTTCGAAGCGCGCGGTTGGTCGGTCAATCATGTCAGCGAAGAAGAAATCTCGGTCGAGATTAAGGGCAATTGGACCAGCTATCAATTACGGGCGATCTGGCGCAATGAAGACCATGTCCTGCAATTGTTATTACTCCCCGATATCCGCGTTCCCGATGACAAGAAAATTGCCATTTATGAATCGCTTGGGCTGATTAACGAGCAACTGTGGCTCGGCCATTTTGATCTCTGGTCAACCAACAACATATTGTTATTCCGCCACGCCATCATGTTGGGTGGCAACGGTATGCTCGGCCTTGATCAAGCACAGACGATTGTCGATATGGCGATTGATGAGTGGGAGCGTTTCTATCCCGTTTTCCAATTTGTCTTGTGGAGCGACAAAAGCCCGCAAGATGCGATTGCGCATGCGATGATTGATACGCAAGGTGAAGCATAAGGAGTCTGACGCGTGATCGGAGACGGCTTTAACAGCATCTGGTTTGTCGGTTGCGGCAATATGGGCGGTGCGATATTGCAAGCCTGGCTCCATAACGGTCTGGATGCCGCTAAGGTCACGGTGATCAAACCCCATGCGTCGACGCTTCCCGGCGGATTGCAATCGCAGCCTGATTATCCCGAAGGTCCAGCGCCTGATCTGGTGATGCTGGCGATGAAGCCCTATCAACTGGATGATGTCGCGGCCAAGCTCGCGCCGTTGGTTGGAAAAGACAGCCATATTGTATCCGTGCTTGCAGGAACCGAGATTGAGATATTGCGGCGGGCTTTCCCGAAGTCAGGTAAGATTGTCCGCTTGATGCCCAATATGGCGGTGACGGTAGCCAAATCACCGATGATCCTGATCAGCGAAGTTGAGGATTCCGGTCTGAAAGACCAGATGAATGAGCTATTCTCTCCACTCGGACGGCCCGAATGGTTAGAGAATGAAGGTCAGATGCATATTGCAACGGCCCTGTCGGGTTCCGGCCCTGCCTTTGTGTTTCGGTTCATCGACGCGCTGGCAATTTCGGCGGCGGAGCTCGGAATGGACAAGGCGCAAGCTGCGCGTTTGGCCCTGGCGATGGTCGATGGCGCAGCAACGCTGGCCGCGGCTTCTGACGTTAGTCCGGGAGAACTTGCCAATCAGGTGGCGAGCCCCAATGGCGTTACCCGCAAAGGTCTTGATATACTCGATGCCAATGGCCGGGTTAACGTGCTGCTCCATGATGTTCTGAAAGCGGCGATGGAGCGGAACCGCGAAATGGCCGAAGAAGCAAAGGCCTGAAGGCTTTCCTACAATATGATCGCCATGATAGGATCGCGGCGTTCTTTCTCAGCTTTGAATATCGACGATGTCGTGCGCGCCAAACGGAAGCTGCGCACCCGCACAGGGTCGTGAGACTTGTGTGAACTTTGGAATTTTATTACGCGATCAAAATAGCCAATAGAGGTGTGTCAATATTGTCAACGTCGTCCCGCTATCAGGCTTTGTCTTTCCGCAAGTCAAATACCATCTGACGATCGCTTTCCGGCACCAATCCTTCGAGCACATGCCAGAAGCCTGTCACCGATTCCTGTCCAGCAGTTACATAAGCTGCCGAAAGCCGTTCCCGCAATTGGGCAAATAGTTCCGCTTCCAAAGCAGCACCACTGTCAGTCAGCCTTAACAATTTCTGACGGCGATCCAAGGGTCCGGTTTTCGTGACAACCAAATCCCGATCATGCAGCTCTTTCAACACCCGGCCAAGAGACTGTTTGGTAATGGCGAGCAAGCGCAAGAGCTCGCCAACTGTCAAATCCGGTTGTCGCGCGATAAAGTATAGCGCCCGGTGATGGGCCCGGCCAAGCCCTTGTTTGGCAAGCTCCTGATCAATCGCGTTGGTAAGACGGGTATAGCCGAAATAAAGCAATTCGACGCCGCGTCTGATTTCATCTTCGCGGAGGAAGAGGGGTGATGCTCCGGGGGAGGCAGAAGGGCGAGATATGTCAGCCATGTTGACGTATCTTGACATGCTGTTTAGGTGATTGCAAGATAAACTAAAGGCAACGCGAATCTTCTAATCAGCATAGCGAAAGTGACGGGATATGGCGAACGGCGACGGTCTAGAACTTCTTGTCGAACGGAATAATTCGCCGGTCGCAACGGTTGATCGGCAGAAATTGCTGGAAAACCCCGGCTTTGGAAATTTGTTCACCGACCATATGGTGGTCATCCGCTACACCGAAGGCCAAGGGTGGCATGACGCAAAGGTAGAGGCGCGCGCTCCGATCCCAATGGATCCCGCATCATCCGTGCTGCATTATGCGCAGGAAATTTTTGAAGGCATGAAAGCCTATCGACTGGCTGATGGGACCACAGCCTTGTTCCGGCCAGAGGAAAATGCCCGACGGTTTCAAGCCTCTGCCCAGCGGATGGCGATGCCTGAATTGCCAGAAGAACTATTTCTGAAATCCGTTGAAGCGCTGGTCGATATTGATCGCGACTGGTTTCCATCGGAAGAAGGCGGGTCGCTCTATTTGCGGCCGTTTATGTTTGCCAGCGAGGTATTTCTCGGCGTCCGTCCGGCAAAAGAATATCTCTATATGGTTATAGCTTCTCCCGCCGGCGCCTATTTCAAGGCCGGGGTTTCAGCAATTACGATTTGGGTTTCCCAAGACTATAGCCGGGCAGCACCAGGCGGTACGGGCGCTGCCAAATGCGGCGGCAACTATGCTGCCAGCCTGGTGGCGCAGGCCGAGGCAATCGCGCAGGATTGCGATCAGGTGGTGTTTCTCGATGCCGCCGAACAGCGTTGGGTTGAAGAGCTGGGCGGAATGAACCTGTTTTTCGTAATGGACGACGGTAGGCTGATCACACCGCCGCTAACAGGTACGATCCTGCCTGGTATCACACGGGAATCCATCATGACTCTGGCCCGTGAAGAAGGTTTGGAGGTCAGCGAAGAACCTTATGCCATTGACCAATGGCGCGATGATGCGGCCAGCGGAAATTTGCGGGAAACCTTCGCTTGTGGAACCGCTGCTGTTGTTACGGCCGTCGGAACCGTCCGGTCGAAAGACGGTGATTTTACAATTGGCAGCGGCGGTCCGGGACAATTGACAGAGAAACTGCGGATGCGTCTGGTCGACATTCAACGTGGCCTTGCTGAAGACAAGCATGACTGGGTGAAACGCCTGTTCTAAAATATTGTTCTGAAAATAGCTGTAACTGCCCCTTGCCCCTTTGGGGTAAGTTGGATATTAGGCCCCTTCGCTGACGATATAAGCAGCCAATATTGGGGTGTCGCCAAGTGGTAAGGCAGCGGCTTTTGATGCCGCCATGCGCAGGTTCGAATCCTGCCACCCCAACCAAATCCTATCCCGAACAAACGAATCGCGCCGCAAGCATCGATGATGTTGCGAATAGCGATATTACATCCACCAGAAGCTCAGATGACTAGGCCATATCTTTAATTCATCCCCGATTTAGCAGAATTCATCCGGATTTATGTAAAGGAATGTAAATTACAGTCACTAGTTCTGGTAAAGTCCATAAAAATAGAGGTAAACAGACTGTGGGTAGGGAATTTTTAAAAGGCGAAGGCAATCGGGATATTGCTGTTCGTTATCGGGGAACATGTATGCGTATTGCGATTGCAGACGATGATAAAGAAATCGTCGAATTCTTAGGAAAAATTGTTGAAGGGCAAGGCCATATTTTTGTCGGCTTTGCGGACGGCAACGCTTTGAGCAATGCACTGTTGCGTGACACTTTTGATCTTGTGATTCTGGATTGGAATATGCCGGGAAAAACCGGCCTCCAGATTTTGGAGTGGATGGAAACAGCGGTTGACGATCGGCCGCCGGTTATGATGATTACCAGCCGCACCGCTAAACAAGATATTAGCGAAGCGCTCAACGCTGGCGCGGACGATTATATAACCAAACCGGAAGACCCTGGAGTGATTGCAGCCCGCATCAATGCAATTCTGCGGCGCGGCGGTGGCACGTCTGCAATGGAAACAGAAGCACAATATGGTGAGTATATACTCGACCGTATCGAGCAAAAAGTCCGGCACAAGGACACTGAAGTTTCGCTGACCGCGAAAGAGTTTGAACTAACCGATTTGATGTTCCGTAACCGTGACCGGACATTGTCGCGCCGATATATCATGGAAACGGTCTGGCGGACCAATGCGCATCTTGCCACCCGGACGCTGGATATGCACGTTTCCCGTGTACGGTCGAAATTATCGCTTACGCCTGAGAACGGGTTTCGGATTTTCACGGTTTTCGGTTATGGCTATAGATTGGAGACTCTAAAAAAGGGGGCATGACGATGGCCATTGAGACAAGCAAACGCAGATGTTTCAGATATTTGCGGATTTCAGCTCTCCTTTCATTGGCCCCGGTTTCGATTATACCGGTTGTCGCTCAAGCTCAGACCGCTGCAGATAATGTGCGAGTGGAATATATATTCAAGAAGGGCGATACGCTGATCGCCCTTGCTTCCAAATATATGCGCAAGCGGTCAGACTATGTCACGGTTCAGCGGATCAATCGCATCGCCAATCCGCGTTTCATTCCAGTCGGTAAAACCGTTTCTATCCCTTTTCGTCTGTTAAAATATCGTAAGAGCGAGGCGAGTTTGAGCGCCTTTCGCGGTAATGTTGCGATAGCGGATGGCGGTCGCACCATCACACCCGTCAAAGGTCTCGAGATTGGCGAAGGCAGCCGACTTGCGACATCGGCAGGCAGCTTCCTGACGCTGCAACTCGAAGATGGATCGCGCATTTCTATGCCGTCCAACAGCAAGATGCGGATTACACGGCTGCGCCATATTCTGCTTACCGATAGCGTCGATTACGAGCTGGCGGTCGATAGTGGCCGGATCAGGTCCAAAGTGACACCATTTGATAAGAAAGCCGATCGCTACCGGGTGAGGACGCCGGTGGCTGTTTCCGCTGTACGAGGCACCGATTATCGAACTCGTGTCGATGAAGAAACGGGCACGGCTTATTCAGAAACGGTCGAAGGATCGATTGACGTTGCTGCGGGCGAAAGCATCGATGGCGCGTCGAGCGTTTCCGTTCCTGCTGGAACGGGAGCTGCGGCAACCGTCACTGGCAAACTTGCCACGGCCGACCTGTTAACGCCGCCGGAACTTGTTGAACCGGCAAAAGTGCAATCGGAAGAGACGCTGGAATTTACCGTCGTGCCCCGCCCAGTCGCCACAGCGCACCGGATATTGATATCGTCAGATGCTGGCTTCGTTGATATTGTCGCAGAGCAGCTCAGCGAGGGCAGTGCGATCTCCCTGGCTGGTATCGAGGACGGCCGCTATTTTGCCAAAGCCACGGCCTTTGGTGAAGATGGATTTGAGGGCATGCCAGCGAATTATTCGTTCAAGCGTCAGCTGAGCACCTTAAGTGGCAGTGCCGACTCAGGCGATTTTGGCTTTCGGTTCAAATGGGCGGGTGCCGGCAGTGGAAAGCGGACCTATCGTTTTCAATTGATGCTCGGCAGTACCGATGCCGTTCCAATTGTTGACGAGGCTGGATTGACAAGAGACGTCCTCACCCTGTCCGATTTGCCAGATGGCGAATATTATTGGCGCGTCGGCGTTACGCAATATTCGACCGATCCAGAGGATAAGGATGTGTTCCAGAAATGGACCGATTTTGAAAAATTGACGGTGGCGGGTTAGAGTCTTAATCGCAGGGATTGATGGGGGTTAAATATAGCTCCAATTGGGAGAGCCAACGACCTATGAAATTACGCCGTCGCCTGGGAATTGAATGGGCCGGCGTGGCTTTGGTGGCTTCGCTGATCGTTGCGTCTCTAATCTATTGGAATAGTCTCTCTAGCTTCGATAACCTGCTTTATGACCAGATTTCGGAATATGACAGGCCCGAAGCACCGGATGATATTCTGATCATTGCCGTCGATGAAGACAGTCTCGCTGCCTTTGGCAAATGGCCATGGTCGCGAACCCGTCATGCCGAATTACTGACCCTATTGGCCGATGCTGAACCGAAAGCGATCGCCTTTGATATCTTGTTGAGCGAGCCGGGCGACAGTGAGGAAGATTTAGCGCTGGCCGCCGCTGCGGCGAAAAACGACAATCTGCTTCTGCCGCTGCATTTTGTTTTCCCCGGAACCAATGGCGCTGACTTTGATATCAAGGAACCTATCGCGCCTTTGAAACAGGCCGCAAGCGCTATTGGCCACGTCAATCTGCTGTTTGATCGCGATGGCGTAGTCCGCCGGACATCGCTCTGTTTTCGAGGAACCGCGGATCGTACCGCTAGCGTTGAAACGATCTGGCCACATTTGATGGAACAGGTTTATCGCAGCGTTAATGAGGGAAGCTCCCCTGCATTTACCCGTCGCGATAATTGTGAACAGCCGCTGCTCATGCCCTATGCGAACCGAGGGGCCTTTTCCCGGATTTCTTATGTGGCAGTCGCAAATGGCGAAATTCCTGCCGCGTTTTTGCAAGACAAAATCATCCTGGTAGGTGCAACGGCGCAAGGGCTGGGCGACCAGCATCCGGTCCCGCTCGGCGACGGCGGTACAATGGCTGGTGTTGAGATTATGGCCAATTTACTGAGTGATATAATGGCGGATAGATTTGTCACGCCTGTTTCTACGTCCACGCAGATTATGTTATCCCTGATCCCAACGTGGATTTTATTGATCGGATTTTGGCGCTGGCGCCCTCGAACAACGATTTTCGTCTCGCTCGGACTGGTCGTGGCCATATTAATGGCCAGCGCGATCTTACTGTCCCTCCAAATCTGGTTTGCGCCTGGTGCGGCCCTTGTTGGATTGGCTCTTGTTTATCCGGTCTGGGGCTGGCGGCGGTTGCAGGCGACCAGTGATTTCATGGATGATGAACTCAAAAACTATCGATCGGATACGCCTGATATTCCGGTTTTGGAGGTACCGCTTGGGCCCGTCGATCTGGTTACCGAACAGGCCGAAGAACTGGCCCATGCTATCAAACATGTGCGCGATTTGCGGCGGTTCATTTCCGATGCACTAACCAATTTACCCGACCCGATGTTCATTACCGACCTCGATGGAAAAGTGAAATTCGTCAATAAATTGGCCCAGACCGGTGTTGAAGATGGCGCGCAGGATCTTGCGCTCGACGACATGTTGAAGCGGTTTGTTGCGCCGGATGATCTGGATGATGTCAAAGACTATCTGGCGCTCGACCAGAAATTGCGCGAGCATGATTATGTAGATTTCACTTCGCTCAATGACGAAGTTTTCGCGATGCGACGGGCCAGAGTCCTGTCTGATGAAGGCGAGCTGCGCGGACATATCCACTATCTCGCGGACATTACCGAAGTCGCCAATGCGGCGCAGGAACGAGAGGAAGTGTTGCAACTTCTATCCCACGATATGCGATCTCCGCAGGCCGCGATATTGGCATTGCTTGATAGCCAGGACGCGACGGATGAGAATAAACGGATCGAAGGTCATGCGCGACGGACGCTGGCATTGGCCGATAATTTCGTTGGTTTGGCGAGGATTAAATCCAGTGAATTTTCTGGCGAGGAAATTTTGCTGTCCGATCTGGTGATTGAAGCAAATGACAGTCTGTGGCCGCTCGCCAAGCAGCGCAAAATCAAATCAACGGTAGAGGATCAGACGGACGGCGCCTTCATCATCGGGGAGCCGTCGAGCCTCTATCGGTCCTTCGCCAACCTGATTGATAATGCTATCAAATATAGCCCGGACGATAGTAGCATCACGATCCTGCTGCGCCCTATCGCCCTCGACAAGCAACCCTTTGTGTCGGTGACGATAACAGATGAGGGCAATGGTATCGCAGAGGATATGCTGGGCCAACTGTTCGAGCGGTTTGCGAGCAATGATCTCGACTCCAAAGGCGCGGTCAAAGGCGCGGGATTAGGATTGAATTTTGTGGCTGCGGTGATGGAGCGCCATGGCGGCTCGATCCGCGCGGAGAATATGAGAGGTAGCGGTGCCCGCTTTACCGTTCTGCTCCCGCTTGCACCCGAACCGGCGGAACCGGTCTGATTTTATACGCTATTCTATGCCAGCGCGTGTGCGTATTTTTTCATTGGCTGGTTGGTTTGGATCGCCTCCCAAGCCTGATAAGGCGCCGTCGATGAGATGGGGTAGAGATTGTTCCAAAGAGCCCTTGCAATGATATTCTGCTGCCGTGCCGGAATAGACTGTTGATCCATTGGCAGAATCAACCATCGTAACGGTGAGGCGATGCTCGACATCCTCGCAGGACTGCAGAGGTTTGCGCTCTTTTTGCGATACGATAATATCGATGTCATTCTCTTCGCCCGTTGTCATGGCAATCAATGCCGGACGGTTAGCCAGAGCTATATGCACCATTATCGAAGCCTGTTCGGTGGCGGAAAAATTTTTGGCTGACAGCGCTTCAGTCACTAAATTGCGCGCGGTTTTGTAAATTTCGCTATTTTGTTCCGGCTTTGCAGTGAAGCTATATTGTTTTTGGGCAGGCATAGACGCAGCCGTCTGAGTCTGGATCCGGGTTTCTATCGGGCCGCTGCAACTCGCGGTCATGGCCATTATCGGCATCATCAAGATGGTAAGGCGGCGCATAGCTGTCCTCAGGTTGATTGGTAACCGCGTGTATCAATAATGGGAAATGCCTGAAATGTCACGATAATAGGCAAGAGGTACCGGATGTGGCCCTTAGCTCTTAACGGGTCAGCGCATAATAGATGACATAGAGCCAAGAGAAAAACCCGTGGATGATCGCCCAGATAATCGATTTGTGGGTCGTAAAGCTGATCGCAATGGCCAGCGCGCTGCCAAAACCAACGCCTTTACTGACAATTTCTTTGCGAACATAAGTGGCACCACGGCTCATCGGTGATCCTCCTTGGGGATAGTCTTCTGGCCGCATGCGTTCAGGTTTAATCTTTTCCGCCATAGCCTAGGCTGCTTCCTGAGCGCGGTCAGACAATTCCTGATTGAGCATTTCTGCCAAGAGGAAAGCCAGTTCCAGTGATTGCGCCGCATTTAGCCGCGGATCGCAATGGGTATGGTAGCGATCACCCAGCGCTGCGTCGGTAATCGCGACAGCACCGCCTGTGCACTCGGTCACATTCTGACCGGTCATCTCGCAATGTATGCCGCCAGCAAAAGTGCCTTCTGCACGGTGCACCGCAAAGAAACCGCGAACTTCAGCAAGAATCCGTTCGAACGGACGGGTTTTATAGCCGCTATCTGCCTTGATGACATTGCCGTGCATCGGGTCGCAGGACCAGATGACCGGGTGGCCTTCCTGTTTCACTGCACGGACCAGAGGTGCCAAGCCGCTCTCTACCTTGTCATGACCAAAGCGTGAGATAAGCGTGATCCGGCCCGCTTCACGAGCTGGGTTCAGCGTATCGAGCATTTTGAGGAGGTCGTCAGGCTTGAGTGATGGTCCGCATTTCATACCTATTGGATTGCCGATACCGCGCAAAAACTCGACATGGGCAGAGCCTTCAAAGCGGGTGCGGTCGCCGATCCACAGAAAATGCGCGCTGGTATCATACCAATCACCGGTCAGACTATCCTGCCGCGTCAACGCTTCTTCATACGGAAGCAACAGTGCTTCATGGCTGGTGTAGAAAGAGGTCGCCTTGAGCTGCGGCACGGTGTCGGGATTTATGCCGCATGCTTCCATGAAGGACAGCGCTTCACCAATCCGGTCTGCCATTTCTTCATATTTTTTAGCCCAAGGGCTGCGAGTCATAAAATCATGGGTCCAGCCATGCACCTGTTGGAGGTTGGCATAACCGCCAGTTGAAAACGCGCGCAGCAAGTTGAGCGTGGCAGCAGCCTGATTATAGGCGCGAACCATGCGGTCCGGATCGGGCTGACGCCGGCCAGCTTCAAATTCAATGCCGTTGATAATATCACCGCGATAGCTGGGCATTTCTACGCCATCTTGGGTTTCCATCGGCGCAGAGCGCGGCTTGGCAAATTGCCCGGCCATACGGCCTAGCTTCACGATCGGCATTTTCGATGCATAGGTGAGCACGACCGCCATTTGCAGGATGACCCGAAATGTGTCGCGAATATTATTGGGATGAAATTCCGCAAAACTTTCCGCGCAATCACCGCCCTGTAGCAAGAAGGCCTTACCTTCTGCAACTTCGGCGAGATCCTGTTTCAGGCTGCGCGCTTCACCGGCAAAGACCAGCGGAGGATAGGTTCCGAGCAGCTTTTCCGTCTCTGCGAGCTTCGCAGCATCGGGATAGTCAGGCATTTGTAGCCCTTCAAAATTTCTCCAACCGTTTGGCGTCCAGTTCGTCGCCATAAGCGCACTCCAATATCTTTCACTTAAAATCGGGTGGCTTTAGGCTCGTTTCAAGGGCAATGGCAAGCAAAAGCGCGGTTTGGTTGCGCCAGAAACTAACAAAATGGTCAGACGGGAAGGATTAGCTGCCGGGTTTGGCTTTCCATGTGCCCGCGTTCCGATATTCGGGCTTGATTCTGCTGACATCAGGCAGCTTTTGACCCGCAAAGGCTTTCTCTCCGCCTTTTTTAATCGCTTCCTTGCTGTAGCTCGGGGCTTGATAGGTTTTCGGAGCGCCGGTGTTGATGGATGGCACAGGTAAGCTGTGACGACGGGCATTATCGGCGGCAATGGCCGTGGCTTTTTCTGATTTAGCCGCTTCTTCCTGTGCCTTGCGCCGCCCGGCCTCATAGGCTTTTTCCAGTGTAATCGGATCGAGCGATGCTGGTGAAGCAGCGTTATATTTCCGCGGTTTTGGAGCGGGCAGGGGTTCGCCGCCGCGATAGCTTTGACTGAATGCGCTCGCCTTACCTGCACTGCCCTTCCAGCTATAAAACCGGTGCGCGCCGATGGTGCCGAGGAACCTAAGACTTGGTGCCCAATAGGGATAGATTTCAGTGGTGTGATAATGGGTCGCTGTGCCAACCGGCGATGCGATCCTGCCGGACAGGGCCAGGGCAGCGACTTTTTTCGAACGGTTCCAATGGTATTTTGACGGTGTCCGGCGCAGCGATCCGTCGCAAGTATAGGAAAACTGGCATCCGGTGCGCCGTTCACTGCCTTGGAAAATTACCCCGCAGACGGTGCCGGGATAGCTGGGATGGCGCACCCGGTTTAGCACGACCTGTGCGACGGCGCGTTGTCCAGCGTCGGGCTCCAGTCCGGCTTCATAATAGATGGCGGAGGTCAGACATTGCAGCGCGCGGCTATTGTCGGTCAGTGAGGCCCGAAACGCGACTGGGCGTATCAGGTGGGCCGATGCGGTTTGATCGCGGCTGGCGGTGGCGGTGCCGCCACTGCTCGTCAGCAGGTCATCCTTTTGAGCATCACCCGGCTCTGCCAGCGGGTCGATGGCGAGGTCCCCATAATTCTGGGGGATCGCATAGCCCGGGTCGATAAAGTAAAAGGCGGAGCCCGCGAAATTTTCTTCGGCCCGTTCGACGGGCTGCAGGTTGGGATCGCTGGGATTATATTGTTGCGCATCGAGGCTTGCTTGCGGCATGGTGGCAGGGACCATCACCAGGCTGAAAACCAAGAGGCCGAGTAATATCCGTTCCCGAACATTGAGCATCAACCAGTGTGGCAGGCGCCAAGCCGCCTTGGCTTTGGGTGTCGGTGATTTGATAGCCGCCGCCGCTGGCACTGCTATTTCTTGGGGCGGTGTTTTGGGTTCGGGTTTTTGTTCCGGTGCTGTGGGCGCTGGTGCTGTTTCCGGCGATGGCGAAAACACATATCCCGCCGGTCCGGCGATAGCCGAACTGCCGCCGCTGAGCTGCGGTACATAGGGAGGAGGAACGCGCACTGTAATTTTTCGAAACACCTGCAAAGGCCCAACTGGGCTGGAAGCAAAGGAAATACAGTCTTTTTCGGCTGTTATCGCTGATCAAAATGAGGTTGTTTCAAGATGGGACGGGGCGCTGTCAGGCATTAAATGGTTAACGCAGCAATTCCGCCGCGAAACCCGCAATGAGTCAAGATTCGAAAGAAAATGAACTGGTTGAGCGGCATGGCTACATTCGCCAAATCCCGCGAAATTTAATCCGAAGCGTGATTCGCTTCCTGTAAAGTCACCAAGTGGCGAGCGATGCCATAGCCGATAATACCAAATAATACGCCGCCAATGGCCGGTCCAATGACAATACCCGGCAGGCCATAGAGCGCTCCACCAATCCACAGAAAGGGTAAGATACCCAATGTGTTGCGTAGCCAGTTCATGATCATCGACCAAGCGGGCCGCTCCAGATTATTGCAGGCTGCGTTGGAAATGAACAAGATACCGTTGAAAAAGAAAAGGGGCGTCAGATAGGCGGCGAAAAGCCAGAAGACATCACGTCCTTCACCTTGCAGATTGAACACATCGCTGATCGGATCTGCAAGCAGGAATAATAGCGGCCAGATCAGCAACGTATAGCCGAGCGCAAAGCCCATCGCTTGCTTAATGGTCAGGCGGATGCGGTCAAATTGCAGCGCCCCGAAATTTTGTCCGATAATCGGGCCAACCGCGCCTGAAAGAGAAAATAGCAAGCAAAAGGCAACGGGTACGACCCGTCCCATGACTGCAAAACCGGCTATGACTTCATCGGGATAGCTGGCGATGAAGCGATAGGAAATAAAGCCGCCGACCGGGGTCGCAACATTGGTCATTATGGCGGGCAACAGGATCGCCATGACCGGTTTCAGATCCTCCTTGAACAAGACCGAAGACAGTTTTTGAAAGCCGCCATAATGTTTGATGATCGGAAAGACCGCGAGAATTGATGAGACGATCGCCGCGCAAGCCGTGGCCATGGCGGCTCCGTTGATACCGAGGTCAAAACCAAAGATGAAAATCGGGTCCAATATAGCATTGGTAATGCCCATGCTCAGCGTCACGGTCATTGCCCGCCGCGCCGCACCATGAGCGCGTAAAAAACCGGAACAGACCATCGCGGTCACGCTAAACGGCATGAACGGTGCGACGATACGGATATAGCCGGTGGCGGCATCCTTGGTCGTTCCTGTCGCACCGGCAAGTTCCAATATCTGCGGGGCAAAGACAAAGAATAGAATGGCGAGTGGGATGATTAATATCATGCTCAGCGCCAATATATTGGTGAGATAGCGGCGAGCATAAGCGGAATCGCCTTGGCCAATTTTGCGTGCAGCCAAGGCGCTCGCGGCGATCATCAATCCGATGTTGAAGGCGGTTCCGAAAAACAGGATGGTGGCGGCGAAGCCCATGGCAGCGGTCAGCGCGCTGTCGCCCAGTTGCGCAATGTAGAGCAGATCGACAAAATCGACGATGAACATCGTCAGCAAACCGATGCTTGCCGTCAATGTCATCACCGTAATATGCCGCATCGGATTGCCGGTTAGAAATATTGCGGACGGGTTGGCGATAATATGATCCTGAAAAATGAATATGTTGGCCGGAATCGGCAAATTTCTATCGACTATTGGCCCTATAGCGTTTTGCCATCTGGTCAATTCCCCTCTATGCAAGAATAGCTTTTTGGGGAGCAAAATATGATTGTGCGGATTTGTATTCTTTTCTTGTTGGCGGCGATCATGTCGTCTTGTTCGGTTAATGATGATGATGGACAACGGACTACGTCCGAGCAGGGATATTTCGAGCGCAAGAATGTTGCGCCTGACCCTGCAGAAAACAGTCAAGCGCCGCGCAAGCCAGAGCATGCTTATGCCAGGATCGCGCTGGATTGTGTAAACAAACAATATCCCAACAAAATCAGCCACGTGATGAGCAGCGCCAGCGATGTGCAGGAACCGGTTCGCCTGACCCCGGTTTTTTACGGTTGTTTTGACTGGCATAGCGCAGTCCATGGCCACTGGTTGCTGACCCGACTGTGGGGCAATGGCTCTGTGCCGGAAATGGAAGAAGAGATTGCCGCCGCGCTAGCCAATAATTTTACCGCAGAAAAAATAGCCGGCGAAGTCGCTTATTTTAATGGCGATGGCCGGGCCTCGTTTGAGCGGCCTTATGGATTTGCCTGGTTTTTGCAACTGACCGCTGAGCTCACCGAAATCGCGGCCGGGGAAGGCGCAAAGGCACAGCAAGCGCAAATATGGTTGGATCGCTTAAAGCCTCTGGAATCAGTGATTAAGGATCGCATCAATATCTGGGTTCCCAAACTTGCCTATCCGATCCGGCTGGGCACCCATAACCAGTCTGCCTTTGCCTTTGGCCTGTTCCTCGACTGGGCCAAAATTAGTGGTGACAGCGAGATGACAAAATTGATCACGGACAAGAGCCTGGCTTTCCATCAAGGCGACCGCAATTGCCCGATTGCCTATGAACCGTCGGGTGAAGATTTTCTCTCGCCCTGCCTGATGGAGGCGGATCTGATGCAACGCATATTACCCGCACCGGAATTTGCCGAGTGGCTGACCGCCTTTCTGCCAGATATCCCAACAGACGGCAGCGCCGAATGGCTAGCGGTTGGGATTGTCAACGACCCAACCGATGGCAAGCTCGTTCACCTGGACGGCGTAAATCTCTCGCGAGCCTGGGCATTGGAAGGCATAGCGACGGCTCTACCGGAAGGTGACAACCGAAAAGCGGCGCTGCTGGCATCGGCAAAGTTACACGGCGATGCCGGTGAACAATCGGTTCGTACACCTCATTATTCCGGCAGCCATTGGCTCGCCAGCTTTGCCACTTATTGGCGCACTGAAAGGGGCTTGAACCGCGCACCGGCTCCAGCAGACCCGCAAGACGGAATTGACCCGTCGACATCAGAAGCCGTCGCGGAGTAAGTGATAATGGCGACGCGCTCATTTCCCTTGGCGGACAATTTATCGCCTAAAGTCTCGCCTTTTTGGCATCGGATATTTCCGATAAATATTGATCTCGCGATGAAGAGTATTTTTGGCGTGTGGGCGGCTTATTTTGTGGTCAACGCGCTGAGAGCCGTTCTTTGGGGCGCGCCCGATCACAGTCATTCGCTGGTGACTTATCTGGTTACGGCCGTAATTTCTGTGACGGTGACCTGGGCGTTGTACCGCTGGTTGATTGTGCTAGGCGATCGTACCGCTCACGCGTTGTTAGTTTTGACAGTACCAACGATATTTTTAGCACTCGCGATCGTTTATCTCACTGATTTGTTTTTGGCTTATCCGACCCCGGTGCTCGAACATATCACTGTGCAGCATAATCTTTCGATGGATATGGCTTTGTCTCATCTTTTTGACACTGCTTTCGTAGATTATCTCATATTGGTGGGCTGGGGCGGCCTATATCTTACAATGGCCAACAGCCGAAAGACTCAGGCAGCTCTTATTCACAGCCGCAATTTGGAACGCGTGACCAGAGAGAGTGAAATGCGCGCGCTGCGTTATCAGCTAAACCCGCATTTCGTTTTTAATGCGCTTAACTCGGTCAGCAGTTTGATCATCGACAAGAAAAACGGGCAGGCAGAACATTTGGTCGATGGCCTGGCCGATTATATGCGCTCTGTGCTTAATGACGACGACGGTGACATGATTACCGTCGAGCAGGAAATTGCCCAGCAGGTCCGCTATCTTGAGATTGAGCAGGTGCGTTTCCCCAAACGACTATCCTTCGAAGTGCATATGGATGATGATGTGCGTGAGTGGAAAATCCCGGCTTTAATCATCCAGCCGCTGGTTGAAAATGCCATTAAGCATGGCGTCGCACGGTCCTGCAAACCGGTGGTCATAACGATCACTGCGCTCAGGGATGCGGACCGCTTGAAACTGGTGGTTGCTAATGATGGCCGGATGCACACAGGCGGTGACAAGGCCGATGGAACCGGAACGGGACTGGCCAATATCAGGGAGAGGCTGGTCGCTCTATATGGTCCTGCCGCCGCCTTGTTTGCGGGCAATGACAATGATGACAAGGTGATGGCGACGATCATCATCCCTGATGAAGAACAGGTTTTCCGAGATTATTGTCTATGACGCCTGATCAGAAGCTCGACATTTTGATTGTCGATGACGAGCCGTTGGCCCGCAGCCGGATCAAATCGCTGTGCAATAGGATGGCCAACATAAATCGCATAGATATGGCCAGCGGCGGTCGGGAAGCGCTGGATATGATATCGCAAAATTGTCCGGAAATCATGCTACTCGATATTGATATGCCCGATCTTTCCGGCATGGAAGTCGCGAAACAATGTCAGCAGCTGGCTGCGGCGCCAGAGATTATATTTACCACCGCCCATGATCGATATGCGGTTGAGGCCTTTCGGTTTGAAGCGACGGACTATCTTCTCAAACCCGTCAAGGAGGAACTGCTGAGAGAGGCTGTGGGCCGCGTCCTACAAAAACGGCAGATTGCTGATACCGGCGTGCAACCTGCCGGCGACCATCGGCTCTGGGTCCAGGACGGCGACAGCGCCGTGCAGATTGGTAGCGCCGATATCGAATGGATAGAGGCTGATCGCGATTATATGCGGCTGTGTTTGCCAGACCGCAGCTATCTGGTGCATGAAGCGATGCAATCCCTGCTGGAACGGTTGCCCGCGGGCCTGTTTGTCCGCATTCATCGCTCGGCTGCCGTGAACCGAGGATTTGTGCGCGATATCCGCCGTAAAGGGCGCCGAAAATATCTCGTTATGCAAGACGGAACAGAACTCACCATCGGGCCGAGTTACGTCAAAGCCGCGATGGCTGCGCTCGCCAATTAAGCTGTTCTCCTTGGCATCGATCCTTTGCCAAAGGTTGGACCTGGTGGGTTAGCTAGGTGGTTTGGGCTTGTCAGACTTAGTAACCGAATAGCGCGGGGCAGGGGCTGGTTGCATATGACCGCCAACATCGACAAAAGTCTCCCGTTCGACATTGTGAGGATGCTGTTTGGCTTCAGCTAGCGACAGGACCGGGGCGAAACAAATATCGGTCCCCTCCATTAGTGCGCACCACTCATCACGCGTTTTTGACTGGAATAAGGCGGTTAGTTTTTCCTTGAGCGGTCCCCATGATTTCGGGTTCATCTGGGCGTCAAAATCCGCATCCTCTTCCAATCCGGCGACCTGGCGTAATTGCGCGTAAAATTGCGGCTCAATCGATCCAATCGAGATATATTTGCCATCAGCGGTCTCATAGCTATCGTAGAAATGCGCACCGGTATCGAGCAGGTTTACACCACGCTCGTCGCGCCATTGGCCGATATTGTGAAAGTCGAAAATCATCGCCATCAATGCCGCAGATCCATCGGTCATCGCGCAATCGACCACTTGGCCGCCACCACCGGTTTTGGCGTGCAATAGGGCCGATACCATGCCCAAAGCCAGCATCATGCCGCCACCGCCAAAGTCCCCGACCATATTGATCGGCGGGGTTGGTTTTTCACCCGCACGGCCAAAGGCATGGAGTGCGCCGGAAATGGAAATATAGTTTATGTCATGTCCAGCTGCATGCGCCAGCGGTCCATATTGACCCCAGCCCGTCATCCGGCCGAAAACCAGCTTAGGATTGTCTTGTAACAGAACATCCGGTCCGAGGCCGAGCCTTTCCATAACGCCGGGTCGAAAACCTTCAATCAGGCCATCAGACTGTTTGACCAGATCACGGGCCTGTTGAATGCCGGCTTCGGATTTCAGATCCACTTCGACAAGTTTCCGTGAACGGGAGAGAGCGAGGCGGCCATCAGGCGCGCCGCCGGGCCGATGCAGGACTGTGACTGTGGCGCCTTGATCCGCCAGCATCATGCCGCAAAAAGGTCCGGGCCCGATGCCTGCAAATTCTACGATGTTGATTCCTGCCAGTGGGCCAGCCATATCCTGCTCCTGTTTAATCAAATGATTAAACGGTCCTATGCAGCGGCTGGATTCTAATCAAGCAGATTTGTAATAGTGGTCTTAGCGGGGACGCTGGCCATGGCCGAGCGGTTGACGCTTGGAGCTGTGCTGTTTCAAATAGCGGGGGAGTTCTACCTTGGATTGGCCGACCGGTTTGCGCGCCAATTTTGGGTCAATCGAATGATCAAAGGCAATGCCGAGGCGACCTTGGGCTACCCATGCGATATAGCCAGTAATACGGCCAATATTGCGCAACTCCAGCTCTACCTTGTCACCGGGTTTCGCAATGACCGGGGCTTCCGCCATTAAACCGCCGGCGGAAAGATTTCGAATCCGGACTTCGCCGCAATCATCGCCATCCACAAAGCGCAAAATGGCTTTCAGAAAAAGGCTATCGCGGTCCAGTTCGCGCTTGGGTAGGCCGCTTGTTTGGCCATTTTTTCCCAAATTCTCGTCAAAGGGTTCTTTCATGTGCATCCCGCGGCTAAATGTAAAATAACGTTTCTTAGCCCAGATTATTGCCGCAGAAAGATGGAAAATTGGTTAATATTGATAAGAGTTTGTTCGGATCAACATGATCAGATGCCCAGAGTGTTCCAAACACCGAAAGCATATTAGCCTTAGTGCGTTAAGGCTAAGCGATGGATGTAGTCCAGTGAAGCTATTTAATTGTCGGCTTATGAACCCGATAACAGCAAACTATTGATCGCGTGAGATTTTCTCATTGCGTTCATGCGCTTCTTGCGCTTCGACGCTCATCGTTGCAATCGGTCGCGCTTCGAGGCGTTCGAGCGAAATTGGCTCGCCGGTAACCTGGCAATAACCATATTCACCTTCCTCGATACGCCGCAGCGCCGAGTCGATTTTTGAAGTTAGTTTGCGTTGGCGATCACGGGTCCGCAGTTCCAGGCCCCAATCGGTTTCGCTGGATGCGCGATCATTAAGGTCGGCTTCCTGAATCGGTCCGTCTTGTAAATGGGCCAGAGTTTCCTTGGATTCTTCGATGATATCCAATTTCCACTTTTCCAGCGCATTTTTGAAATAAGCAAGTTGACGCTCATTCATGAATTCTTCGTCGGCGCTAGGTTTATAGCCTTCTTCCAGCATGATTTCGCCGTTTGAACCACTATCCGAACCGGATGAATTTTTCGCTGAGGACGCCAAATATACTCTCCAACATCTGCCCCCAACCCGATATGGGTTGGCGAAGGACCGGCTATAAAACGGGCCTATAAACTTGGCATTCGTCTTAGACAAGATGCAATATGCCGCTACTGGATAAATTGTGCTGCTCCAGACTGAATAGGGCCCAGAAACGCTCAAATATATGATTTTAGGACTGGGTTGAGCGAATCGCCATCGCCGCTAAACATCAAATTTTTCAATGATTTTCATGGGTAGACGCAAGACATCCAATGTAAATGGTATCAATTCGGGACATTAACTCTGCTTGGCGAGAGGTTGATAAGGATTTTTCAATTTTTCTTGGTCCAAACAAGGTTAACGGAATTGTGATCAACAGGTTCTTCTGCGCTTTTGGTGGATGTCGGAAGGCGAAATTAGCGGTCAGCATATTTTTGCTGGCCCAATATATCGTTTTCCCAAGCGGAAGAGAGTGAATATTATGTCGGTAAGAATGGCTTTAGCAAAATTATGCGCCTGCACATGCGGCGGCGCGTTAATTGGTGGCGGTGCAGTGCACGTTACCGAAGCACCAGCAGCGCCTTATATTAAAAAGGTCGACAAGAAAAAGAACGTGCGCGCTCGCGTCCTGAAACGCGGCCAATCGGCCCGCAAGGTCAAGCGCATCCGGCGCACGGTCACCAAGACTGTCACGGCCTGCGCGCCAACCGTCGTCACGATTGCGCAAGCACAACCCCTTCCGCTTCCTGTTCCAGCCTATATCCCGGCTCCCTTGCCACAAATTCCTGTACTGGAAAGCGGCGGCGGTTCGGTTCCCGTGGTGATTGGCGGCAGTGGCGGCTATGGCGGCGGCTTCGGCGGCGGTTTCTTCGGCGGCTTCTTTGGCGGCGGTGGCGGATCAGGCGGCGGTTCTGTGGTTATCTCTTCGACCAGCAGCGGCGGCTCAACCAGTACATCTTCAGGCGGCAGCTCTACCAGCGGCGGTTCGACCAGTACATCAACCGGCGGCGTCTCTAGCACTGGCGGTTCAACCAGCACCTCAACTGGCGGGTTCTCAAGCACGTCCACTGGTGGATCGACCAGCACATCTTCGGGCAGCATCAGTACATCCACAGGTGGTGTGAGCACATCCACGGGCGGCGTCAGCACATCTACCGGCGGAGTGAGCACATCAACGGGTGGCGTCAGTACTTCTACCGGCGGCAGCTCATCCAGTTCGTCCAGCAGCTCCAGTAGTTCTTCGAGCAGCTCTTCCAGTTCATCCAGCTCCAGCGGTAACACGTCGAGCGGCATGACTTCTAGCGGTATGACCTCGAGCGGCCATCCTGGCACATCCACGAGCAGCGGCAATACCAGCACCGGCTCGTCGGGCAGTTCAGGTAGTTCTGGATCATCGGGCAGCAGCGGTTCTTCCGGCGGCTCATCTAGCAGCTCCAGCTCCTCTTCGGGTAGCTCCAGTTCGTCCAGCAGCGGCGGTTCGAACGGTAGCTCAGGCAGCTCCGGTTCATCCGGCAGCTCGGGATCATCGGGCAGCAGCGGATCTTCAGGCGGCTCTTCGAGCAGTTCAAGTGGTTCTTCGTCAAGCTCTAGCTCATCAAGTGGCGGCTCCAATGGCAGCAGCGGTTCGTCAGGCAGCAGCGGATCATCGGGATCGTCAAGTTCTACCTCTTCCGGCGCCAGCAGCACTTCTTCGAGCTTTGGTGGCAACAGCACGTCTAGCTCCAGCTCTTCGAGCAGCAGTTCCAGCTCCAGCACCTCTTCGGGTGCCAGCAGTGGCGGATCAACCGGAGGTTCCACCGGCGGAACCCCGGTTCCGGCCCCGCCAGTGGTTCTGCTCTTTGGTGCAGCGGCGGCAGCGTTGTTCGCGCGCAGCCGCAAGGCCAAGAAAGCGGTCGCTGCTTAAACGGCAATCCGCACAGAAAAAATCAACAAGCGGCTGGAGCGATCCGGCCGCTTTTTTGTTGGGAGTTCGCGCTCCGCACTTGAACCAAAGCCCGTGTCTCGGCATAGGCTTGTCCCATGCATGATCTAAAAACTATCAGAGAAAACGCGGCCGCTTTTGATGCCGCTCTGGCGCGGCGCGGTGTAGAGCCGGTGGCTGCCAGTCTTTTGGCGCTGGATGAAGAGAATCGCAGCATTGCGACCAAGCTTCAAGAAGGCCAAGCCCGCCGCAACGAAGCGTCCAAAGCCATTGGCAAAGCCAAGGGGCAGGGTGATGAAGAAACCGCACAGGCTTTAATGGCCGAAGTATCAGAGCTGAAAGCGAGCTTGCCCCAATTGGAAGAGCAACAACGCGCGGTGTCCGGAAAATTGCACGATGCATTGGCCGCATTACCCAATGTGCCCAATGCCGACGTTCCAGAAGGCGCGGATGAAGAGGATAATGTCGAGGTGGAACGCTGGGGTACACCGCGTAGCTTTGACTTTAAACCGCTGGAGCATAGCGATATCGGCCCGCCATTGGGTCTGGAATTTGAAACGGCCGCGGCAATGTCCGGTGCGCGCTTTGCGTTTTTGCGCGGGCAAATGGCGCGGTTACAGCGGGCCATCGGGCAATATATGCTTGATCAGCAGACGATGGAAAATGGCTTTCAGGAATGCGCACCGCCAGTTCTGGTGCGCGATGAGGCCATGTTTGGCACTGGCCAGCTACCCAAATTTTCGGAAGATTCATTCCAGACCACCAATGGCCACTGGCTGATACCGACCGCGGAGGTCAGTTTAACCAATAGCGTGAGCGGTCAGATATTAGATGAAGCGCAGCTGCCCATCCGGTTGACCGCGCTGACCCCCTGTTTCCGCAGCGAAGCGGGCTCGGCTGGCAAGGATACCAAAGGCCTGATCCGTCAGCACCAGTTTGAAAAAGTCGAAATGGTCGCGATTGTCCACCCCGATCATAGCGATGCAGAACATTTGCGGATGACCGAAGCGGCAGAATCCATCCTCAAGGCGCTGGAACTGCCCTATCGCAAGATGCTGCTCTGCACCGGCGATATGGGCGCAACGGCCCGCAAGACCTATGATCTGGAAGTCTGGCTACCGGGACAGGATACGTATCGTGAGATTTCGAGCATTTCGACTTGCGGCGATTATCAGGCCCGGCGGATGAACGTCCGCTTCCGTCCGGAAGGCGAGACCAAAGGTACGCAATTTATCCATACACTCAACGGGTCCGGTCTCGCGGTTGGCCGCACTTTGGTTGCTGTGCTGGAAAATTATCAGCAGGAAGACGGCTCTGTCATTATTCCTGAGGCCTTAAAGTCTTATATGGGTGGGATTGAAAAACTGGAGCCTGTAAACTGATGCGTATCTTGCTGACCAATGATGATGGATTTGACGCCCCCGGCATGAAAGTGCTGCTCGACATTGCGCAGCATTTTTCCAACGATATCTGGATTGTCGCACCGTCGGATGAAAATAGCGGTGCCGGCCATTCGTTGACACTCACCCGGCCTTTGCGCATCCGCAAGCGCGGGGATCAGCAATATTCCGTCGATGGCACGCCCACCGACAGCGTGATGATGGCGGTTGCGAAAATCATGAAAGAAGGCCCGCCCGATCTCATCCTTTCCGGCGTCAATCGCGGTGCCAATCTGGGTGAAGACGTGACCTATTCAGGCACCGTGTCAGCGGCGATGGAAGGGGCTTTGGCTGGTATTCCGTCCATATCGCTCAGCCAAGCCTATGCCCGTGGAGAAATGGGCGATGATGTTCCCTTCGAAGCGGCGTTGCAATGGGGCGAGCGGGTATTGCGGCCGCTGATCAAGCAGCGCATGGACCATCGCACTTTGGTCAATATCAATTTCCCCGCTGTGCCTGCGAGCGACGTAAAGGGCATTCGTGTCGTGTCACAGGGCATTCGAGATTATGGGCGCATGCAATTTGTCAGCAATCGCGATCCACGCGGTTTTGAATATCATTGGCTTGGCCTTGGCCCGATGGTTGAAACACCGGCCCATAGCACGGATCTTGAAGCCATTGCCGACGGCTATGTATCAATCACGCCGCTGCATTTGGACCTGACCCATTATGAGTCGATGGACGGTTTGACAAAGCTCTACGACCAATAGGCGGACGCATCTTCCGCTGCGAAGGAATGACCAAGACAGAGTGCGCTTTCCTACAGTCCAGCGGCTTTGATAATATAAGGGCGGTTCTTTCTCGCCCTGGAATATCGAGCAGACTGTGGTCTGCCGGACATAGGCAAAATTTTTTGGACGATTCTGTGTATAATCTGTGCTTCCTTTTCGTCCCTTTTTTCTTGATTGAGTTTCTTATGTTTAGCTTGGAAACAGAGTAAACTACCGCCTTCCCCGCAGTATTTGCAACGCTATGAACTCAAAACAAAGAACAGAATGATCATGAGCAACCTTCCAAAGATATCTCCTACCCGCCAGCTTGGACAATCTATGAAAAGCTGGGCATTGATGCTGTAAAAACTGGTTATGTGGCCGATGCCGGCGGGATTATTGCACCCGATGATGGTCCGGATGGTGAGCGCTTTGAGTGGCATGATGGACAGACCATGGTCCGCCATCATCTGAAAGTCGTTGAGACCGCTGCCAGACATAAGGTCGCCGTCAATCCACATGAACCGATCAAGGATACCGGCCTGCGCCGGACCTATCCCAACTGGGTGAGCCGCGAGGGCGCACGAGGTATGGAATATCAGGCGTGGGGAGAACCCGGCAATGGACCAAGCCATGTTCCAACTATGATATTCACTCGAATGCTGTCGGGTCCGATGGATTATACCCCGGGGCGTATTCTCTCTAAAAGGCCGCGATGGCCGGGATCTGGAATCGACACTGGCACGGCAGTTAGCGCTCTATGTGAAGTTGGTGGCTATGCGGTTATCGCGCGCAAGGACAAGGCAAGCGAAGATTGGTATGTCGGAGGCGTGACCGATGAAGAGGCTCGCGACATATTGGTTGATATGTCCTTCCTGCCAGAAGGCACCGACTATGTTGCGACGATCTGGCGCGATGGCGACAAGGCCGACTATCGCACGACAGCGCGCCATGACATAGCAATCGATAGCCGTACGGTGAAAGCGGTCGACAAACTGCCCTTGCGCATCGCTCCGGGTGGCGGCTTCGCAATTCGTTTGACGCCAGCGCGTTAAGTAGAGCCTAAGTCGATAGGACATATCCCGCCGCCAAGCATTTCGTCATTCTAGCTAGTGGAGGTACCCTGGTGTCCGCTTCTGCACCCAAAACAGACACCGCCTAATGCGCTTCATCCCAACTCTTGCCGGTCCCGATATCGACATCCAGCGGCACCGATAATTTCACCGCCGGCTCTGCCGCACCGGACATGACCGTGCGGATGACGTCCGACGCCGCCGCGACATCGCCTTCGGGCAGTTCGAATACCAGTTCATCATGCACCTGCATCAGCATTTTGACCTCTGGCAAGCCTGCCTCGGCCAGCGCCGGGAGCATCCGGGCCATGGCGCGTTTGATGATGTCGGCGCTGGTGCCCTGGATCGGGGCATTGATCGCGGCGCGTTCGCTGCCTTGGCGCTCGGTTTGGTTGGCGGACTTGAGCCGCTCGAACCAGGTTTTGCGGCCAAAGAGAGTCTCGGTATAGCCGCTTTCCCGCGCCGCTTGCAGAGTCTCGGAAATATAGCGGTTGATGCCGGGGAAGCGCTGAAAATAGGTGTCGATCATCTGCTGTGCTTCGTCGGCATCGACCTCGAGACGCTTCGCAAGACCCCAGCGCGAAATGCCGTAGAGGATCGCGAAATTGATCGTCTTGGCGCGACCGCGTGTATCGCGGTCAACGGTGCCGAATAATTCCTGCGCGGTACGGTTATGAATATCTTCACCCGCGGCAAAGGCGGCTTTCAGCGTATCGACATCGGCAATATGCGCGGCCAAGCGTAATTCGATCTGGCTATAATCGGCAGCCAGAATGACATTGCCCGGCGCGGCGACAAAGGCCTGACGAATTTGCCGGCCAATTTCGGTGCGGATCGGAATATTCTGCAGGTTGGGTTCGGTCGAAGACAGCCGCCCGGTTTGCGCGCCGCTAAGGCTGTAGGATGTATGCACCCGGCCCGTCTTGGCGTTGATCTGCTCCTGCAGCGCATCGGCATAAGTGGACTTTAGTTTCGACAGCTGCCGCCAGTTCACAACCTTTTGCGCAATCGGTTCGTTGTCGCCAGCCAGCCGCTCGAGCACGGTGACGTCGGTCGAATATTGCCCGCTCTTGCCCTTTTTGCCGCCTTTCAGGCCGAGCTTGCCGAACAGGATTTCACCCAATTGCTTGGGGCTACCAATGGAGAAGGGTTCGCCCGCCAGTTCGTGGATTTCTTTCTCGAGGCTTTCCATATTCTCGGCAAAACTCTGCGACAGCCGCGCCAGTTCTTCGCGGTCAACCAGCACGCCGGTCTCTTCCATCTTCGCGATCACCGGGACAAGCGGACGGTCGACCATCTGATAGACGCGCGTCGCCTGTTCCGGCGCCATACGCAGGCGCAATATCTCCCACAGGCGCAGGGTGACATCGGCATCTTCAGCTGCATATTCCGTCGCTTTGTCGAGCGGAACTTCGGCGAAGCTAATCGCTTTTTTGCCGGTGCCGGTTAGCGATTTGAAACTGATACATTCATGGCCCAAGTGGAGCTTGCTCAGTTCGTCCATACCATGACCATGGAGGCCGGCGTCGAGATTAAAGCTCATCACCAATGTATCATCGAACGGGGCTATTTTTAAGTCATGCTGGGCGAGCACAGTCATGTCATATTTCAGGTTTTGACCGATCTTCAGAACCGCGTCATCTTCGAGCAATGGCTTGAGGCGCGCTAGCGCTTCCTCGGTCGGAATCTGTTTCGGGGATTCGGCAAACATATCGCCGCTGCCATGGCCAAGCGGAATATAGCAGGCTTCATTGGGGCCGGTGGCCATACAGACCCCGACAACCCGCGCGGTAACGCTTTCAAGACTATCGGTTTCGACATCCACCGCCATCACGCCCTTGGCGCGGGCCCGATCAATCCATGTGTCGAGCGCGTCCATATCCTGCACACATTCATATTGGCTGCGATCAATCGCTGGCGCGTCCAACGGTTTGGCGGCTGCTGCCGGCCCGCTATCGCCGATACCGCCATCCACATCAGGGTTTTGCGGCTCCGATTGACCCCCGCCCAATTTCTTGAGCAGCGAGTTAAATCCGTGATGCGTCAGAAATTCGCGCAGCGGACCGTCAGGGATATCCTGCAACAGGAAGCTATCGAGCGTATCGGGTAAGGGGCAATCTTCTTTCAGCGTCACCAGCACCCGTGACAGACGGGCCTGTTCGATATTCTCGAGGATATTCTCTTTCATCTTGGACTTTTTCATGTCCGGAGCGGCGGCGAGCACCGCTTCGATATCACCAAATTCGTTGATCAATTTGGATGCCGTTTTGGGACCGATGCCGGGCACGCCAGGAATATTATCCGCGCTGTCTCCCATCAAGCCGAGCACGTCACCAAGCTTTTCCGGACCAACACCGAATTTCTCTTCGACCGCCGCCTTGCCCATGCGGACATTTTTCATTGTGTCGAGCATGTCGACGCGACTGTCGTCAAACGGTTCGATCAGCTGCATCAGGTCTTTGTCAGACGAAACAATCGTTACCTTCCAACCCTCTGCCACGGCCGCTTTGGTATAGCTGGCGATCATGTCATCGGCCTCGACATTATCTTCCTCTATCAAAGGCAGCGAAAAGGCGCGTGTGGCATCGCGGATCATCGGGAATTGCGGACGCAAATCTTCGGGCGGTTCGGGGCGATGCGCTTTATATTCGCTGTAAAGCTCGTTGCGGAAGCTTTGCGATGATTTGTCGAGCACGACGGCCATGTGGGTCGGACCGTCGGATTTGTGCAGCTCATCCGCCAGCTTCCAAAGCATGGTCGTATAACCATAGACCGCACCAACCGGCTCACCATGAATATTGGTGAGCGGCGGCAGGCGATGATAGGCCCTGAAAATATAGGCCGAACCATCGACCAGATAGAGGTGTTTTTGTGTGCTGGAATCAGTATCTGTCATGGCGACAAGCACTAGCAGCGGCGACGGTGTCCGTCATGACTATTTTACGGGCGAATTTGCAAATCCGTTGCCGAACCTTTTCAGATACCGATCAGGCCCGCATCGGGATCGGACCCTGCACATTTCCCGCTTCATAAAAAGGTCGCGGCTTTTCGCGCATACCCGGCGTGTAGAGCACACATTGGTTGCGGCCACGCCGTTTCGCCTCAAACAAGGCACTATCGGCATTGCGCATCGGTAACGCACGCTCTTCATGCGGCGATACACCAGTCAGGCCAATGCTGACCGTGATCCGGTGCGGCACACCTTCTTGCGGTTCGAACAGCGTATTTTCAATGGCATGACGGACCATCTCGCCGATAATTTCACCCTCTGCCTTGCACGTATCCGGCAGAAGCACGCCAAATTCTTCCCCGCCAATGCGCCCAACCAGATCGTTCTTTCGCAAAATGCGCTTGAAAACCGAGGACAGGAGAATCAAGGCCTGATCGCCAACCGGATGGCCATATCCATCGTTGATATTCTTGAAATGATCCGCGTCGACAATCATCAGGACATTATGACTTGATTTCAACCGGCGCTCATCGAACAACTTGATGAAATGCTCTCGATTGGCGAGACCGGTCAGACCATCAATACTCGCCCGGCGCTGCAAATCCTTGTTGACCTGTTGCAGATCTTCCTGCGCTTCTTTGAGCTTGTCTGCCATATCGATCAACTGCTTGCGCTGTCTGGTGATATAGAGATTGGCTGGAACGCAAATCACCCATGGCACGATGAAGGCCAATGTCATGACATTCCAGAAATTATCATCAATGCCAAAGATAGCGAGGTAGATTACAGCGGTGATGCCGAACGCCAACAATACTTCTGCTCCGGATATCATACCGGCTAATCGCGTCGGGGATAATTTCGAGATCACATCGTTCATGCATAGCTTTATAAAGGCTATAGATTGCGAGCCTGTGCAATTTCATGGTTAAAGGGATATCGCAAAAAGGCTGCATTTTCAGAGTGATTTTGCAGAAACTGGTTAACAATATGGCGTCAATTTACCTTATTCGGTAACTGTCCCATCAATGCCGCCCTATTGTCTCGCAATATTGTTTCGGCAAAATCCATAAAGGCCCGGACCCTTGCAGTCCGGCGCAGGTCGTCATGGGTGAGTATCCAGATATCACGGGACGGGGTTGGATCACGCCGAGTGGCACGAACCAAATCAGGCGTGTTGTCCCCGGCCAGACAGGGGATCATGACCAAACCCATTGCTGCCCGCGCCATTTCAATCTGCAAAGAGATACTGGCGAAATTGCCCCAGACCGGAACACGCGCAAATTCGGTATCTTGAGTCCAGTCAGGGAACCGGCTTTCGCGGTCAGTCCAGCCGAGCCAACGGGCTTGCTCAGGCTGGTTAAAAATATCATGGCGGGCCAGGTAATCGGGATGGGCATAGATGGATGTGGTATAGGCAAACAGCCTTTTGCCGACGAGCGTATCCGGCGGATTATTGTCCATACGAATGGCGACATCGGCTTCTCGACGCGCCACGTCAAGCAAGTCATAGCTGGTCAATATTTCCAGTTCGAGGCCCGGATAGGCATCACAAAATTCGGGAAGCCGAGAGGCAAACATTGACGTCGCAAAGGGCTCCGCCATGGTCACCCGGATCGTACCAGTCAGATCATTGTCGCGTCCGGCAATATGGCGCTCCACCGCGACCAGATCGTCGGCAAACACGCCCGCAGCGCGAGCCAGATCTTCACCAGCCGAAGTTGGAAAATATCCCTCAGGCCGGCGTTCAAACAGCATCACATCCAGTGATTTTTCCAGATGTTCAATCCGCCGACTGACTGTGCTGTGGTGAACGCCTAGCATTTTCGCGGCCGCGCGCACGGTTCCGCCATTCATCACTTCGCGAAATGTCTTGATGTCTTCCCAGTCCATATCCCGACCTGTCTCTCTGCACTTTCGATTTATATATTCTCGCCGATCAGCGTTACCGTAAAGTCATTACAATTGCATGGCTCATTTTTGCACCAGCAATGTGCATTTACTTATTTGGACTTTGGTTTTTTTAGCCGGTAGCAAATGATCATAGTCGCGCAAAAGACGACAGATGCTTGCTAACACCCGCACAGACACACACGCAACAGGAGAACCGAATATGACCGCACCGATTATTTCCGCTTATGCCGGCGCACTACTGATCATTATGCAGGCCATATTAATGGTACTCACCGGCCTGCACCGGGCCAAGTCCGGTATTAATCTGGGATTAGGTGATGACCCGGTGATGGAACGCAAAGTCCGGCGGCATGGCAATCTGGCAGAAAATGCCGGGATTTTTCTCGCAGTCTTGGCGATCGCGGAGATGACGGTTGTGCCCCATCAGACCATCCTGATCATCGCCATCGTTTTTGTTATTGCACGCCTGTCCCATGCGATTGCGATGTCCACGGAAGCAGGCTCCCATGGCGCAGAAAGTGGCAAAATATTTGTCGCCGGACGCGCGCTGGGCGCCCTTGGCACGTTGGGGTCATTTCTAGCGCTGGGCGGATTTCTTCTATTCAACTTAATGTGATACGCCCCCAACCAACATCATAACCATCAAGGATTTATAATGACCGTAGCGCTTTCCCATATCTTCAAATCCTCCACCGATCAGGCCTTTCGCGGACTGACCAATATCTTGGAAAAAGCCAAGGCCCATGCCGAGGCAACCGAAACACCCGACGAAGCCTTTATGAGCAACCGCCTGTTCCCCGACATGCATGAGATGAAATGGCAAGTGCAGATGATCACCGAATTTGCCGTGCGCGGTGCCGCAAGAATGTCTGGCGTCGCAACCGACGATTTGCCAAACTTGCCGATGGAAGGCGATACGTTCGACGCCCTGATCGCGCGCGTCGCAGAATGCGGCAAAACCGTTGCCGCGGCCGATGATGCGGTCATTGATGGCAATGCAGGCCTGCAAATCTCCATGCCCATCGGCCCCGGCCAGACTATGGATATTGATGGCCAAAGCTATGTCCTGAGCTTCTTCCTCCCCAACCTGTCTTTCCATGTCACGACGGCTTACAACCTGCTGCGGATGCAGGGCGTGGCGGTGGGTAAGAAAGATTATATGGGCATGTAAGGGAAGACCTTGCGGTTCATCATGTGCTGCAATGAATTATGTCCC
The DNA here is from genome assembly GCA_947489315.1 of uncultured Sphingomonadaceae bacterium. GTDB lineage: Bacteria > Pseudomonadota > Alphaproteobacteria > Sphingomonadales > Sphingomonadaceae > Parasphingorhabdus. Next base: position 1,061,491 of record CANLCX010000002.1, on the reverse strand, counting down.
AATTTGGCACATAGACACTGCCCCTAGGTTACAGATTGCTCAAACCTGTGAATCATGTTAACGCTTTGTTAGGGTTCGCAAAATCCGGGGCATTGCTTTTGCCTCACAGAAGAACATGGGGCTAAAATGAAAAAGCTATTACTCGCCACGGCGGCGACACTGCTGGTCAGTGGAACAGCCAATGCGGCATTTGTCGATACGGATATTCCTGACAATGCTTATATCACACAAGGCAGTCTGGACTGGGCATGGGGTCGTCCTTTGCCATTTGCTGGTGAACCAACCGCCCTCGATTTCCAAAGTCAGTTTGGCTGGCGTCTGCCAACGCTCGATGAGCTAATGGCAGCTCCCGATGCAACCGACTTTATTTTTGACGGTGCCAATGTGGCTCTAGGTGGTGTTGACCCGATCAGCGGTGCGAGATTCCAGGCTACAAATGCCAACTTAACAGGTGCCGCCGCTTGTGCAACACCCTATTTCAGTGCCACATTCCGGCATTGCGACTGGCAGGACGGCAATGGCCAGCGCTTTGAACCATGGGCCGGCACTCCCGGTGCACAGAGCTTTGCTGACCAGCTATTTGTCAGAAGAGCAAATATGGGTGCGGTTCCTGAGCCAGCAACATGGGCCTTCATGATCTTTGGCTTTGGTGCCATTGGCGGGGCAATGCGTCGTCAGCGCAAAGCCAATGTGAAAGTCAGCTACGCTTAAGCCGTATTTGACATAATCAATTCGAAAGACCCCGCTGGTGCCGATCCAGCGGGTTTTTTTGTTTTTAGTGCAATATTGGCTAGCTTGTAATATCACCATATGGTCGAACCCAAAGTCAAATGAGGGCTCCCTATGACGAATTCGGTCATCGTTCACGGCTATCGATTCAGCGTTTACAACCAGATTGTCCGAATGACGCTTCAACATAAGGGTGTCGCCTATACCTGCGTTGAAGTTGATCCCTTCACCGATCCATTGCCGGACAGCTATCTCGCGATGCATCCCTTTGGACGGGTACCATTATTGGAGCATGGAGATTTTTGGATCCATGAAACGGCTGCCATTACACGCTATATTGACGCCGCTTTTGACGGGCTTTCTCTGGTTCCTGCAGACACCAAAAAGGCAGCGCGGATGGCACAAGTAATTTCGATCGTTGATAATTATGGCTATTGGCCGATGGTTCGCGAGGTTGCTTCGCAGCGGGTTTTCGCACCTTTATATGGTCAAACGCCCGACGAAGCTGCGATCGCCAAAGCTATGCAGGACTCTCAGGTCGTATTGATCGCGCTGAACAAGATTGCCGGAGAGGGTCTAGCTCTGGATAGTCAACAGATCACATTGGCTGATTGCCATCTCGCACCAATGGTTGGATATTTCGTCCAAGCAGACGAAGGCGAGAAGGAGCTTAGGCGCCACGACGCGCTCGTGCGCTGGTGGCATCAGTTGTCAAGCCAGCCTAGTTTCCGGGACACGAGGCCGCCGCTGCCAAATCGACACTAAGCTTAGGCGTTGGCTGGCGCCCCGAACAGATCATGCGCGTCGGCCTCTTCAATTTCAGCATCGATAATATCGCCAACTGCGACATCACCGCTCACATTGCGCAGGAACACATTGCCGTCAATTTCCGGTGCATCTGCCTGTGACCGTGCGGTTGCGCCGATGTCGCCATCTTCATCAGGCTCGCCGATTTCGTCAATGATGACGGGCAGCGTGCGGCCGACTTTGGCTTGCAATCTTGCGGCGCTGATCGCAGCGGTTTTTTCCATCAGGCGCTGATAGCGTTCTTCCTTGACCTCTTCCGGCACTGCCCCGTCGAGAGCGTTGGCCGCGGCGCCTTCCACCGGTTCAAAGCGGAAACCGCCGACGCGGTCGAGCTGGGCTTCTTCGAGCCAGTCGAGCAGATATTGGAAATCCTCTTCCGTCTCTCCCGGAAAACCGACCACGAAGGTCGAACGGATGGTGAGGTCGGGACAAATGTCGCGCCAGCTTTTCACACGCTGCAGCACTTTGGCTTCATTGGCCGGCCGCTTCATGCGTTTGAGAACATTGGGCGCGGCATGCTGGAACGGGATGTCGAGATATGGCGTGATCTTGCCCTCGGCCATCAGCGGGATGACCTTGTCGACATGCGGATAGGGATAAACATAATGCAGGCGTGTCCAAACACCCAGTTCGCCAAGGGCCACGGCCAGATCAGTCATATGCGCGCGAACTTCGCGGCCCTGTCCGATCGGGCCATTCCAGATGCGCGGTTCATGCTTGATATCCACGCCATAAGCTGAGGTGTCCTGGCTGATGACCAGCAGTTCTTTGGTGCCATTGGCGACGAGCTTTTCCGCTTCGCGCAAAATCGCATCGGGCCGCCGCGATACGAGATCGCCGCGTAGGCTTGGGATGATGCAGAAGGAACAGCGATGGTTGCAGCCTTCGGAAATCTTCAAATAGCTATAATGGCGTGGCGTGAGTTTCAAACCTGCGTCCGGCACCAGATCAACAAAGGCTCCGCGTGCTGCTGGCGCCGCGGCGTGGACTGCGGTGACCACATCCTCATATTGATGCGCGCCGGTAACGGCAAGGACATCGGGGAAGCGTTCCATGATTGTGTCGGCTTCGTTGCCCATGCAGCCTGTGACGATAACCCGGCCATTTTCGGCCATCGCCTCGCCAATGGCTTCGAGCGACTCTTCCTTCGCGCTATCGAGAAAACCGCAGGTATTCACCAGAACGACATCCGCACCGGCATAGTCCGGCGACATTTGATAACCGTCAGAGCGCAACTGCGTCAAAATGCGTTCACTATCGACGAGTGCCTTGGGACATCCAAGGGACACCATGCCGACTTTGGGCGGAGAAGGTATTGCTGTTGCCATATTCCACGCCGCATAGTCGCATTGTGCCCGCTTGTCATCGATAATGTCCGCCGCTATTTCAGGGATATGATCATCAGCATCTCCAAGGGATCGGATCGCGACTGGATAAAGATCGAGCGGCAGGATGGCTCGATTGAGCAAACCACCTTCCCCAAAAAGGGGATCATTCCGCACGATGCCGTCCACTATTATGTCGAACAGGAACTGGCGATGGGCCGGGGTTTCTGGGGTCATGTCGCTGGTGGAACCCATCCAGAGGAAATCCAGCATATCGTCAAACAGGCTGGCCATGCCAGTTCCGTCCGCGCTGCCACGCCCGAGGCCCACATAGTCGAGCTACTGCAGGCCGAGCGGCTAGTGGAATGTTTTGAAGCGGACATGTGGAGCGGTCCGGGCGATAATCAAACGTTACGAGATGTTTTTAGCGCTGCCTGCCAGTCGTCTCACATAGATCCGCCAGCGCTTTCTGACGACAAGATAAACACCATCCGCTCTTCGATCAGCGCTTTTGCAAAGCAATGGATGGCCGCCGAAATCGGGGAAACTTTCCAACTCCACTGGAATTGATGTATATGGATGTAACTAGCAATTTTCTGGGAGGGAAATCATGAATTTATTAGAGGTAAACTGGCTCGCCATCATATTGGCGGCAGCATGCGGCTTTCTGGTCGGCGGTATCTGGTACGGGCCGATCATGGGCAAGAAATGGATGGGCGCGGTTGGCTTGACCGAAGAAGAGATTCAGGGGGGCAATATGGGCCTGATCTATGGCGGCGCGTTCGCTTTCAGCCTCGTCGCCTCGGCTATGCTGGCGCATATGTTTTTCCGGCTCGGCCAGCCGCCATTTGCTATCAAGATGATGATGTCGACGGGGATTGCACTCGGCTTTATCATTCCCGCTATCGGCACCAACTATCTCTTCTCGCAGAAAGGCAAAGCCTTGTTCTTTATCGATGCCGGATATTGGCTGCTATTTTATGCGGCCATGGGGGCGGTTCACGCCTGGCTCGGTTAACCGCTTAGACCGTTTCACTGGAGCGCCGACTGACACTTTCGTAAAGATCGTCACCATCGCTCCAGTCGGTCACTTTGCCGGAGAAGAGAAACTCCGGTGGCACGACTTCGGGACCTTCACCGGGCCCGGTTGGCGGCGTATAATAGCCTAGTGCATAGCTGCCCATGCAATAGCCGAGCAAATCCCGCAGAGCAGGATCAAATTCCTTGGCAATATGCGGCGGACAGGAAAGATATTGATTCTCCTCTTGCCGCAACCAGCCCAGCGCATAGGTGATATTAAGGCCCATCCGGTCATGATCGGCAACATTGGCCCCGCCACCGTGAATGACCGATCCGGAATAGATCAGCACGGAACCGGCTTTCATCTCGGCATATTGAACCTCATCGGGCTTAGCGTCCCGTCCCGCTTCCCAATGGTTCGAACCCGGAACGACCTGCGTCGCGCCATTTTCCTGTGTGAAATCGGTTACCGCCCAGATCGTGTTAAACTGTGGTTCGATACTGTCCTGCAAAAACCCGCCCCAGGCTAGTCGATCGCGATGGAGCGGCTGCTTCACTTGTCCCGGCCGGATACGGATCAACTGCGTGAGATGGAGCTGCACCCGTTCGCAAAAGGGTTTCAAAAAGGCATTGGCACCGCCCAATATCAATTCATCCATAACGAGATCGCGGCAGGCCTGTGACCGCGCCACTAGGGCGCCCGTCCGCGTGGTCTTGCGCCCGGTAAAATCATCTCGCCCGAGTTCGGTTGCTTCGACATAAGGCATAATTTCCGATTTCAGCTGTTTCAGGGCAGCCGCGTCGAGCATGTCTTCGACTATCGCCGCACCATCGTCGCGCAGCACCTGCGCCAGTTTTTCCGCGTCACTGGCGGCGGACAGTCGTTGCAACAAGGCCATAATCTCTCTCCTTTTGAGGAGGATATGCCTAATGCCGTTCGTTTACAAGATGTGGTGGGTTAAGCTCGTCCGGCTAGCGTATCAGCAATAATCCGCCATACTTTGGGATTGAAGCCAAGACCCAGATGCCCGCCGTCCACCCGTATGTTACGCGCTTGCGGGTTATAGATATCCTTGGCGATATCTGGTCCGACGATTCCATCGCGGTTGGAATAGAGCACGGTCAGCGGCTGGCTGAACCCGATGCTGTTGCGCTGATGCACTTCCAATTCGAAGCGATCGAGATTGATCTGTGCGGATTTCGCATAGCGTTGGCCTGGCGTCGTATATTTGGGACCACCGATAATCGGCGTACCCATAGTGATGACTTCGCGGACCAGATCAGGAGACAGACGAGCCACTTCACGAGCAATGATCCCGCCCAACGACCAACCAATCAGGGTCAGTGGCTGCTGATCATTGGCGCTATATTGCGCTTCGGCAACGGTGGTAAATCGTTCGATATCACGATCTACAGAGCCTTGATTGCGACCGAGACCCCAATCAGAAACATCATAATCTAGCCGTGTCAGAAAAGCTTTTAACGGCCCCATCGACAATTCGCTGCCGCCATAGCCGGGGATCAGAAAGATCGGGCGGCCATCACCCTTGGGAGCGGTTACAACCCTTGGCCATTGCAGGCCGAAATGAACAAAATCGAGCGGCAGCGCCAGCTCGCTGAACTGCGCCAGACTACTGGGAGGGCGAAGGCCTGTCGGCATCGGTATCGCGCTGGCGTTTGTCATCAGACTTCTCCCACAGAAAACGGCTGTTAAGAGAGCCTTATAGCGACTTTGTTCGCAGGTGCAACATTTCCTGTTCAGTCGGGTTTTGCACCATCTTTTTCGGAACCGTTACCCGGCATGATTTCAACGATAATATCACCAGCCTCGAGCTTCTTGGCTTCATCTTCCCAAAAACCGTACATATTATTGTCGCGATAGATACGAACGCCCAGGCCTTCTTTGACGATATCTTTCATCGCCAACCCAACTTCATCCTCATCAACAGTACGCTGCACCAGTTTGACCCGACCAGTGGCCGAAGCCAGATCGCTGAGATAGTCAGATATTTTGGCGCCCTCACAGCTGCCCGCGAGTAGCAGTCCGGCAAAGCTCACCGGATTAATCACTGTCGTCGCGCCTGCTTGCCGGGCTAGCATTTCATTGTCCGCCGCCCGAACCGATACGCTGATCGGCAGATGATAGGCGAGATGACGGGCGGTCAGCACGATCAATATGCTGGTATCATCCCGTCCGGCTGACACAATCATCGAGCGCGCGCGCGATATCTTGACGTTCATCAATGTAACGTCCCGGGTCGCATCACCATTGATGACCGCACAGCCGAGTTTTTCGGCCTGTGCCAAAGCCTCGTCAAATGGATCGACCACAACAATCTCTTCGGGCTTTGTCCCGCGTGCAATTAGTTCCTGCACCGCTTCCCTGCCGCTGGTCCCGAAACCGGCGATCACAATATGATCGTGCAAATTATTCTGGATGATTTTCATGCGCCAATTATCCCAGGTTCTTTTGAATACAAAATTATAGGCCGTGCCGACAAAGATAAGCACAACGAAGATGCGAATGGGAGTCACAACCAATGCATCGAACATGCGCGCGCGCTCTGTTACCGGTACGATATCGCCATAGCCGGTCGTCGTAATCGATATCATCGTGAAATAAACCACATCGAGAAAACTGACATCCCCGTCATAGCTGTCTTGTAGGCCATTGCGGTCAAACCAGTGCACGGCGACAGCCATACCGATCAACCCCAGAACAAAAAGCACCCGCCAAGCGATATCCAGCCAGATCGGCAGACTCGATCGCCGCCGCAGCGTCAGATAGTCGGAAATATTACGGGATTTGCGCCGAGCCATAGGGTGATCAGGTCCGCTTCGGCAGATGAGAAACAGGGTTTACCGGTTTACGATCTTTACGAATTTCAAAATGCAATTGCGGTTCCTGTACATAGCCGCTGTCTCCAGCCAGGCCGATGATATCACCGGCTTTGATCTTTTGTCCACGCGTAACATTGAGTTTGTCCGCATGGCCATAGGCCGTCACCCAGCCTTCGCCATGATTCAGCAGGATCAAACCGCCAAAAACGCCTATTTCATCGCCGCTATAGGCTACCACCCCATCGGCCGCCGCGCGAATGGGCGTGCCCTTGGCGACGGCGATATTCAGCCCATCGTTGACTTTGCCGCCGCCTTTGCTGCCAAAACGGGAAAGCAGTTTTCCGTCCACGGGCCAATTGAACCGACCAACAAAACCGGTCGGTGCAGCAATCACTGCGGGTGTTTTGGCCGGAGTAATCGCCTTGCGCCAATCGGATGGCTCGGGCTTTGCCGCGTTATCGGCCATTGCTGGCTGACTGCCGGTCACGATATCGTCAATATCCAGATCAAAGGCGGCCGCGCGTTGTTCGATACTCAATTGCTGCGGATCGACGGGGGTTGCTGCTGGCAGCAATAGTTTCTGACTGACGCGCAATATGAACGGTTCTTCCAAACCGTTCAGCGCGACGAGTTCACGCCAGGGCACACCATAAGCGCGAGCGATGGCTATTCCCGTCTCGCCGCTATTCACCCAGTGATAGCGACCGCCGGTTATCGTCAGCCGCTGGCCGGGTTGAATAACATAAGGCGCTGTCAAACCGTTGGTCGCCGCAATAATCTCTGAACTCGCCCCGGTGCGATTGGCAATGCCGCGCAACGTATCACCGGATTTGACTATATAGCTACTTCCCTCAATCCTCACCGCATTGGGCGTGACCGGTTGCGCAGCCCAAGTTGGCGGAGGGGCCTCATCAGGGTTCTGGCCGAAAACGGACATATCAGTTTCGAGCGTCGGTGCAGAGCCGTCTGCCGCTTCATTCTGCGGCCAACCATAATCACGCCCCGGCGGAATGCAAGCAGACACAGAAAATACCAGAAAAAGGATTGTAATTTTACGCATAATACGCCCCGTTCACTTGCTCTCACCCCTATGAGAGCCTTGTTTGTCTAGCACCAAATCCGCGCGTTGCCAGCCCCCGCTTGGTGGTCACGGATGTAAAAGCCTATTTTTTGCGAAGCTTGCAAAGTACATGAGAGCAACTGGGGCAACGAGTCTCCCACGAAGGAGAGATAGAGAGTTGCTGGAAAGTTTTGCGATTGCGACGCATTGTTCCGCTTTGAGCGCAAAACGGAACAAGAATGTGACCTTGTCGGAGCGTTGTCGTTGATCTTTTCAGCGATGGATGGAATGATCGCTGATGCGTGAGGGGGAAGATACATGAAATATCTGTTTTTTACAGTTATGATCATGTTGGTGATATTGAGTCTAGCTGCTGGCGGTGCGAAGGTTTCTAGCATGCCGCAGGAGATTCAATTGTTTCAGGATTCCGGGATCCATCCAACATGGCTGCTGCCCCTGGGCAGCCTACAAATAATTGGCGGGTTATTAGCAATTTATCATCGTACTAGGCGAGTGGGTTCGGTCGTTATCGCGCTTGGGTTTCTGCTTTCCACAATCGTGATTTTTATGACTGGAAACTGCGCCTTTGGTGTCTTCTCTCTATTGCCCGTTTTGCTGTGTGCGTTCATCTTTTGGCGTTCGAAGCGTTCTTCACAATCGCTGTAGCTGGTGTCCGCTTTGGGCGCAAAAGCGGACACTAGCAAAAGCACCCACCACCTCGGACAAAGGCCCGTACTGATTTATCGATTGTGCCGAATCCAATTTGCATTATGTTACAATATGTTGGTTGGGGGACGGCCTTTTGGATTCGTTGGAGCGGCAAGATAAGCTCGCTGAAATTGGTGGCCATGCACAGGCGGTGCTTTTTGGGCCATTTCAGCTTGTTGCGCAGGATGGCGGAGAAATCCTCATCTCAAATCGCCGTGCGCGCGCTTTGCTGGCAATGCTATGCTTGGCGCCGGATGAACCGATTGACCGCGATCATTTAAGCAAGCTTTTGTGGCCCGGCCGGTTTGAAGCACAGGCGCGGGCAAGCTTGCGGCAATGTTTGTCGGATTTGGGCAAAGTACTGGCGTCGGCGGATTGTGATCTTTTGGATATCTCGCGATCCCGGATCAGCCTGAAAACCGGATCCGTTAAAACCGATCTCTCTGATCTGCATGTCTGCCTCACGGAAGGCGATGGTTTTCAGGCAACCGAAAGACTGACGTCCATCGGTACCAAACCATTATTGGATCAGATGAATTTTGGCGAAGCGTTCAACGATTGGCTGATAGGGCATCGTCATCAGGCGGAACAGCGTTTGCAAAGCGCGGTCACAACAGCATTATCCGCTTTGGAGAAACGTGATAATCTGGCTGAACATGCCCGATTGCTTAACGTCTGGTCGGTGCGATCTCCTACCGGCAAAACAATATCGGACCGGAAACAAGGCAAGGCCCGGATTGCCGTACTGCCATTTAAATCGATGTCCGATCCGGACGATCACGGATTTTTTGCCGATGGTGTTGTTGACGAACTGATCACCAGTCTGGGACAAGTGCCGCAGCTTCTGGTTGCCGGCCGGACATCATCCTTTCAGTTCAAGGATTCGAACAAAGCCCCATCGGAAATTGCCGGTGCACTCAACGTGTCGCATCTTTTGGAAGGCTCGGTTCACCGGCAAGGAGAACAGGTTCGTGTTGCCGTCGGTCTGGTTGACGCGGAAAGCGGCTTTGAATCATGGGCCTTTAGCTATGATGGGAGTCTCGACGATATGTTTGCCGCCCGGGCAGAAGTTGTACAGGCAGTAACAAACGGGCTGAGTGATGCGCTCAAATTGAAGGAGCATGACACCAAACCCCGCAAGCTGACCAGCAATAGGGAAGCTTATGGGCTTTATTTGCAAGGGCGGGCGCTAACCATCAGGGCCATCGGAGATGGCGTGCTGCCAACAGCCATCGAACTGCTCGAGAAGGCGCTGGAAATCGATCCCGAATTTGCGGAATGCTGGACGGCACTGGCCGAAGCCGAAATCAATATGACGGTGTACACGCCCTGTCTGGACAGATTGGAGCGATGCGAAAAAGCTGCCGGATATGCAAAGAAAGCGCTTAGCCTGTCGCCGCAGCAGGCACATGCCCGTATCGTGCTTGCCTTTTATGCGTGGACGCAAAATAATATTGTCGGTGCGCTTGACCTGGCTTTCGAGGCTTACCGGCTGGAACCCAACAATCCCGATGTTCTAAACCGTGTCGGTTCTTTCCTGCTCTATTGCGGGCGTTCTCGGGACGCCTTGCCCTATATTGAAGCCAGCATAGATCAAGATCCGGTAAATGGCCGTAATTACGCTATACTTTCAGCAGTGTATCTTAACCTTGGTAATGTTGATGCCGCTATTGAGGCGGGGCAGAGGATGGTCGATCTTGGTTTTCCATCTCTGTGGCTCGCAGCCGCATTGGCAGTATCGGGCGACAATGATGCTGCGGTGGAAACCTATCAGCTGACAAAGAAGCTGATGAACACAGTCATATTTCCGCCGGCGGGCAGTGCACCGCTCGACCCGGATGCGATGGATGCCTATTGGCTGATGGCTGCGAAGGGGCTTTGGAGCGGTGAAGACCAGGACCGCAAAAATTATTGCATGGTGTTGGAGATGCTCCACGCGACACTGCACGATCCCTACGATGCCACGATCACATTACCGGCGATCTGGATGGGTCAGGCGCAGATGGTCTTCAAAACTCTTGGCCAGCAGATAACAACGGCCAATTTCTTCTCTTTCATGTCGCTCTGGACCGACGCAGAGCCGATAAACCAGGTTCGACTGCATCCGGATTTCCTGGATTTCGCTGAACGGATTGGAATGGTTGCGGCATGGGAAAAATATGGCTGGCCGGATCTGCTCCCCAAGCCTTCCACTATGAACTAGATCATTATTGACGCTTTTTTGACGGTAGCGCCGTTGACGGGATGTTACATTTTAGCCCATCAACAACCTACTGAGATTGCAGACAAGTTAGACCCTTTAGGTTGGTCCGGAAACCCCCGGTTGCCGCCAACGGGAGAGCTTTGCCTGTAGTTTCAAGCAAACCAAAACAGGAGAATGATGATGAAATTGACAAAAAAATTGATGATCGCAACCGCGATGCTGGTGACAACCCCGATGGCTTTGCCAACGGTCGCAGCGGCACAGGAATTCCCGATGGTGGCCGGTGACTATTCGCAAGTTAGCGGAATTTTTGTCAAAGACGGCGGAGCGTTCAAATATGCGACCCACCTCGCAACCAAGTGGGTCGACGTTCAGGAATTTGCCAAATCCAAGGGCTGGATCAGCGATTACAAAATACTCATCAACGAATATCCCCGCGATGGCGAGCCAACAATCTATCTGATGACCACCTTTGCGAAAATGGCTGATGCAGCGGAAGGCGAAAGACGCAACAAAGCATATGATGCCTACATGAAATCGTCTGCAGAGCAGCAAATAGCAGAATCCGGCAACCGGGCGGAGTACCGGACCGTGCAGAGCAGCATGCTGCTTCGCGAATATAAGGTTCGATAGGCCGCCCTTAGGTCTGTTGAAAAGCACGCGCAAGCGATGCGTCCGGTGGATGGACTTGCGACCCTCCATCCGCCGGATTTTCTCTTCATTCTAGCAAATATGAGCCAGATGATATGGCCGATATCGAAGAACTCGCAGATGATTTCTTGTTCCTTATCCAGTCCGGTCAAGCGGTCGCGGCGGCGGAAAAATATTGGGCCATCGATATCGTCAGCATCGAGCCTGAGGATAGTACCGAACATGTTCCGGTCATCGTGACGGGATTTGACGCGGCACGCGACAAGTTAAACAGATGGCTGGGTCACAGCGCGATGGAGGAACTCAGCATCGATGGCCCGTTCATCACGGGCAACCGCTTTGCCTTGTTTATCGACATGCTTATCAAACGCCGCGCAACCGGCGAGCGCGAGCCCTTTTCCGAGATTGCCATTTACACCGTCCGCGACGGTAAAATCATTGAAGAGCGATATTTTTACGGCTGATCGAAACGCCTTGGGCGCTTTCATTCATGACCAGGAGGCGAACCATTGACTCAATATGTTGTCGAAATTCCAACTGCTAATGTTGGCAATAATCATATTCCGGCGATGTCCGAGAACAGATATTTGCGGGCTACCGCCATCATATTGCTTTATTTCATGCAGGGTATCGTTGCCGGTCTCAGTCTGATCGCCATTCCTGCATGGCTTGCAGCGCGGGGCGCCTCCCCCATCGAAGTTGGCGGTTTTGTCGGAACGGCGATGCTACCTTGGTCGCTGAAGCTTTTTAGCGGCCTGTTGATGGACCGGTTTACCTATCAACCAATGGGCAGGCGTCGGTCCTGGATATTGGTCGCGCAGGCATCGATGATGCTAACTCTGTTTGGCTTTGCTATCGCTGCCCCTTCGGCCAGTCAGATCGTCTTGCTCGCAGGCTTTTGCTTCACGCTCAATCTGTGCGCGGCCTTCAACGATGTTGCGGTCGATGGCATGACGGTAGATCTGGTGCCAGAGGAAGATCGAACCACCATTAACGGATTTATGTTTGGTTCTCAGACATTGGGCGTTTCTGCGGCCGGCTTTATTGCCGGGCAGCTGTTGGTCGATGACAAGATTTCGGCAATGGCGATTCTGTTTGGCGTTTTTGTCGGCATTGCATCTCTGTTCATTTCCCTGCTCCGCGAACGCCCCGGCGAACGGCTTTTCCCATGGACCAGTGGCCAACCTTCAGCGGAATGCACCACGCGTCAGCATGCGGCATGGCTTCCGATATTGAAGGGGATTTTTCAGTCCCTTCTTTCCCCGAGCATCCTGCTGTTCCTGACAGGATTTGGATTGGCTACGGTGACTTTTTCTTTCTCAGATTCCGTCGCACCCACACTGGCGGTTCAGCAATTGGGCTGGGGGAGTGATGACTATAGCAATTATGCGAGTGTTGTCGGGCTCGTTGCGGCGATTGCGGGTGCCACGATGCCAACATTCCTTGTCCGCTGGGCGGGTCTGCGCATGACCATGTCGACACTTTTTCTTATCCTTGCAATTGCAGCAATGATTGCGGGCGCTACTTTCGAAAATTGGGAAAGCAGCACGATCTTTGCAACCATCTTCGCGGTCCAGTATGTCACCTCCCTTTTTCTGAGCATCACTCTTATCGTGTGGGCCATGCGCCTTTGTAATCCCGCTATTGCCGCGAGCCTGTTCGCACTGTTTATGGCAGTCCCAAATCTCGCGCGCTCGTCCATGTCGGGCAGTTTCGGATGGGTCGTCGAAGGCGGTGGCTATGCGGCGGCCTATTATGCGGTGGCTGCGCTGTCTCTCGCCGGATTGTTTTTCTGCCTGCTCGCCAAAGTTGGCGCGAGCGATCAGGAATATGGGGCAGAAAAGTAGCAAGCTAGCAAATTCCGACCGAGATCTTAGGGTGCCAAAACCGCAAGAGGCTCAATTAAAATGGTGGAACGAAATGGCCCAATAGCTATCCGATTACACGGCAACCCGGCTATTATGATTTGAAAGCCTATTTTTACCTGGATAATGGATCAGGCAAAATTCGCGGAATATATGCCGAGGGCAATATCGCGCAGTGCCGTCGTTGCGCGGCATGGTTTTTTTCCATCATTGGCCGGTTTTACGCATCGTGATTTGCGCTCTTAGCATGAACCTGGTCTCACCTTCGATTTGGTGACATATCCAAAGCTAAGGCACTATCCTGATTTGCGTAATGCTTGCTAAAAATGCTGCGAAACGATTAATTCTAATGTCCGCTTTCGGGATAAAGCGGACGATCATTGTCAGGATTTTTTCATTTTTGCAGAGGGTATATTTGAGGGTATCATTTCAAGGAAATCAAGAAATACATTTATATTTCAATTACTTATTTCTCTAATTAGATTCCCGTAGGGTCACCACGCAGTTTATCCTTTTACATCAATAACTTGAATGGATTTCACGTGGTGTTTTCATGTGTCTTTCCCGAGAGTTAGCCGCTGCCCAATTCACAACTCTGATACAGAGACCGATTTTACCGAGACTTTAGGTCCGAAATCGCGCTCCAGTCTCAAACCGGCAAAAAAGCGTTTTCAAAACGAATACCCGCTTAAGGGACAAAGCAGTCACAAGGCCAATGTCCGCTGCGGGCGCAAAAGCGGACATTGAGAATTGGTTTTTATGCTCAATTCCGGATCGGTGGTAGGCAATGGGAATTTTCTTACAATGAAAGGCCCCCTTCCTTAGTAAACTCTGCAATCTCGTCTGCCAAATCTTCGTCATGACCCGACCAAATATGCCCGCCTAGAGGATAAATAACTAGCTTTACTGCCGTCATCTCCTTGGCGATGTCTTTAGCCGTCTGTGCTGTACCGAACCGATCATCTTCAACCGAGACGATTAGCGTTGGGACTTTAATTTCACTGAAATCGATGTTTGCAGGGCAGCCAGTGAAGCGTCGATCATTGAGCATGCCACGCGAACGCGCGCTTACACGCAAAATGATGTTCTGGAGTTTGGATTGGACGAGGTACTGAAAGCGCGCCCGAAAACTAAGTCCATCAAGCTTGGCAATGCGCGGTTCTTTTCACCCGAACGCGACACGTACCGTTGATGCTGTAACGGCGTTTCTTTCTGAGGTGGAACGTATGTAGCTATAGAGTTTGCGGTGTTAAAAAATGAAGCAGTTTTTCTGGCCAATTCGCCATGATTGCAAAACCGTTTAGGAGCAAGCATTGCTCATCAAAATCAAAGCTTCAAACAGCTTTTATGTAGTGCCTGCTTCGTTGGAATTTCCGATGGCAGTGGCCGTTTTTTTCATTTCTTCGGCATATTTTTCCGCTGCTTCCGCGACAGACATGGAAGATGAGAAAAAGATCAGCCCCAATCCACCGGCCAGTTTCCCGTCGGCAAAGACGGGCACTGCCAGGGAAGAGGTTTTACCCGGGTTCTCGGTATATTGATTATAGGCGTGATAGGCATATCCTTGGCTGCGGATATCTTTTAACAATATGTCATCATCGCGCAACAGCAACCGGGCCATCTGGTCTGCCGTATCATCTTGGTCGGACGTTTCATCGAGTTTGTCGAGGCTGGAGATAATGCTCTCTCGTTCTTCGTCTTCGCAAAAAGCAAGATACACCTTGCCCACCGAGCATTCGAGCAAGGGCAGTGTGTAGCCGGGTGCGTAGTTGTTAAAAGTCAAAGTGGTAAGCCGATGAGTAGAATCACGCACCATCATCCGATTGCCGACCCGAGTAGTAATGGTGATCGGCCAGCCGACTTTTTTGCATAGTTCAACGATGTGCGATCGCGCGAGCGAGACCAGGGCATGCTCCTCCTGATAGCCAACGGACAAGGTCTGCACTAGGGCTGTTGGCCGATAGCGCCTGCTCGAAGGCTCGCGTTCCACCATGCCCATTTCAACTAGCGTCTCCACAATCCGCGATATTGTCGGATAAGGCAGTTCTGTTGCGTTGCTGATATCCATCAGACGCGCCGACCCGGAGCGATTAATTGCCTGTAATACATTTAATCCGCGATGGACGGATCGGACGGTATAGTCATCTTTGGCCAAGGCTAATTGCACCTCTCAAATTTGGTGGATCACTCGTCATTTTTGGGCAGCCCGCATCTGATTGACAGTAAATTATCCACTTAATGGATAAAATGCCAGCGAAATTGCACTTCGATTGGACGGTAGGTTCCTTTTGGATTCTCGACGGAAATTTTGCGCTGAAGCCTGAGGTCAATATGACGCTTGCTATTCCGCACTTGCTTACCTCCACACCAAAACCGTTTGAGCGCAGCGTTCTGGAAAGTGGCGCAGGCGAAGATATTTTCGAGCTAAGATTGGCTCTATTAACTGAAAAAAGTCGACAAATTACCGGACCGCCCGACTCGACCTCAGAATGGAAATGGCACGCCGACCTTCACTAGGTGATTATTTGCACACTCAAATAAAATGCAGCCGGTTGAATAGGATTAATAGGGCCTCAAACAGCAAATCATCAGGACTGTTCCTGCAAATTGCTCAAGTGGAGAGGAAATCGAAATGACGAATAATATTGCGGTAATCGGATCGATCCCGAAAAAACTGGAGATGGCCCCTGTCCTGATAGCAGGCGCAGGCCCGGTGGGCTGCGTGGCGGCATTATATCTGGCCCAGAGAGGTATCCCAGTCATTTTATTTGAGAATGGAGAGAAGCTCCCGATCGATTTGCGTGCTTCCACTTTTCATCCGCCTACATTAGACCTGCTGGACGAGTTGAGCCTAACAGAGCGATTGATTCCACAAGGACTGATTGTTCGCGAATTTCAGTTTCGCGAACGCAAAACCGGTGATGTTGCACGGTTCAATATGGCGCGTCTCAGCGGGGAGACCAATCATCCTTACCGGCTTCAATGCGAACAATATAAGATGACTCAAACCGTCGTTGATATGCTGGCGGACTATCCGCATGCCGAAGTGCGCTTTTCGGCGGGAGTCCTGGGTTTCCGCGAAAGCGCAAACGGTGTTCAGGCGCTAACATTTGATGGGGCATCAGAAGACCGTGTGGACGGAAGTTTTCTGATTGGGGCCGATGGCGCATCAAGCCGTATCAGACAAGCTTCGGGAACGAAGTTTGAAGGATTGACCTATCCGGAACGGTTTCTGGTGTGTTCCACCAAATTTCCGTTCGAGCATTATTTCGATAATCTCAGCTGGGTCAATTATGTATCGGACCCGGACGAATGGTGCGTGATGCTAAAGACGCCTGATCTCTGGCGGGTGCAGGTGCCGGCGCCGCTTGATATGAATGCCGATGAGCTGTTGTCGGATGAATTTATCCAAAGCCGCCTGCAACGGCTGCATCCAAAGGATGAACCCTATGAAATCGAGCATCGCACACTTTATCGGGTGCATCAGCGGGTGGCGGAAACCTACCGCATTGGAAACCGGGTGCTTCTTGCCGGTGATTCCGCCCATGTGAATAACCCGCTTGGCGGCATGGGTATGAATGGCGGTGTGCATGATGCTTATAATCTGTGTGAAAAGATCGTCGATATTGTTTTCAACAATGCCAATCTGGATGATGGGCTCAATCTCTATGATCTGCAACGGCGGACCATCTGTGTTGATTTCATCCAGAACCGCACCAAGGAAAACAAGGCGATGATGGAAACAAAGGATGTTTCCCTGCAGGAGGCGCGCCAACGCAAATTTATGGATATTGTCAGTAATCCGGAGCGCGAGAAGAAATATCTGATGGAAACATCGATGATCGAGTCTTTGCGCACATCGTATGAAATGGCTGCGTGAACTAAAAGTAGACAGGTAAAAAATGAAACAGAAACCCTTGCTTCTCTCAGGCGCGAACGGGCGCACCGGCCGTGCTATTCTAAAAACCATGGCAGATCATATGATCCCGGTACGCGCATTTATTCGGAACGCAGAGCAGGCCGAAGAACTGAAGGCGCTAGGCGCCGGTGAATGTGTTGTTGGTGACATGACCGATCCAGCATCTATTGCCGCTGCGATGAAGGGGGCCGGAAAAGTGCTGCATATCGGGCCGCCCATGCATCCCGACGAACTATCGATTACACAACACTTCATCAAAGCGGCCCAGGCAGAAGGCGTTGAGCATTTCATCTACTATTCTGTGATGCACCCGCTGCGCCGCGAAGTGCGCCATCATCGGCTGAAACTGGATGCTGAGGAAATATTGATTGAATCGGGTCTGCCTTACACGATCCTCCAACCGTCGCGCTATATGCAACATCTGGTTCCTATCTGGTCAAAAGTGACCGACGAAGGCGTGCACGCTATGCCTTTCGATACTACCAAGAAGTTTAACGTGGTTGATCTCGATGACCTCGCCGCAGCATGTGCCGTAGTGGCAGCATCGGATGATCATCTTTACGCTATGTATGAACTAGCCGGGCCGGAAGCACTATCACAGGAAGAAATGGCGGCAACCATTTCCGATGTGATTGGCCGCGACGTGACTGCACGCGCGATACCACTTGATGAGGTCGCCGCGAAAGCCAAAGCGGCTGGCGCCAATGAAGATCGGGTGGAACAGATGCGCGTCATGAACAAGCATTATGATGAGCATGGCTTCCGGGGTAACCCCAACATTCTGCAATATCTAATCGGAAAACCGGCGCGGACATTCCGTTCCTATGTCAAAACGCTGGCCGAGAATTAAACCGTAGTTTTAAGATATCGGAATACGCTCTCCAGTCTTTTAGTTGCTAACTGACTGGTAAAAGCGGTGGATATCAGCGTTGACCTCATCTGCATTATACCATTGCAGCATCGACTTATATCCGGGATAAACTTTGGTTTCGGAGCCGGAAATAAGACCCGCAACTTTTTCAACGTCCGCCTTTTTGGGCGAGATACTCTGATCACCGACAAGAAACAGCGTCTTGCGGTCAATTTTGCCCGCCAGATCGGCGTTCTCGACTGGATGGTCTCTTAGGTGACGACGCACATAATGCGGCACCAGCATGGCAGAGATTTTGATCGTTTCCCGCTCAGCAGCAGGAAGCTCCGCATAACTTGACCAATAACCGATAAAACCATCGGTCCATTCCTTGATCGTTGACAGATTGGCCGACCTTGATCGTTCGATCCGTTCCAGTTTTTCTGGCGTATCGGGTGTGGGTGGAAGTGGAGGCAAAAGACCAGCGACGGAATCAATAAACACGATTCCGGAGACATTATCGGTGCCATAATGTCGCACATAGTCGAATACGAAGAGGCCGCCGTAAGACCAACCAACAAGCAAAGGTTGTTCTGCGTCGGTGGCCGCAATGGCCGCTGCAATATCATCCGCGACCAGCGATGTGCTGGTATAGGCTTCAGCGTCTGTTGGTTTTCCCGAACTGCCGTGACCTCTAATATCAACGGAGATAAGCTTGTAGGTATCAGCCAGATCAGATTGAAGCTGTTTTTCCCAGTTCAATGTACTCGCCATAAATCCGTGGACGAATAATATCGGTCGGCCTTCAAGGTTGCCGGTGATTGTCACCGCTATCGGTACATCGCCACCGCCTTTAGTCATGATGGTTTTCGTTGCGGATACAGGCTTTTCGGATGCAGTTTCCGTTTCCTGAACAGCGCTCGCGCTGGCTGTAGCACAACCCGAAACAGATGCCGTAAGGCCAATAAAAGCAAGACCAAGAACAATCGCCCTGGTCTGGGCACAGATTTCCTTGTCGGACGATTTTCTGCTGCTGAATATATTCATGATCTACATTCGCTCCGGATATTTGGTGACCAGTCGATCCTGAAACTCACGTGGAAGCTGATCCAGAGATCCTACTTTTGTACCAGTTTTCATGGTTAGCATCTGCGCCGGATCACCATCTTCGATTGTGCTCCACCAATAGACTGACGCCTTCAAAATCGCATGATAGCTTTGTGTGGCGTCCACCTGGCTGGTTTGCGGGTTCATCATGTCCTTATAACTGGTTGTCCAGGCCACGGTATCAATCCGCGGATGAAATTTCCCTTCCCCCGCCCTTGGGTCAAACATTAGGAATGTAATTTCATCGTCACCCAACCGATAATGTGGCTCATCATTTTGTGTGACATGGTTCGCAGGCTGATCCGCAGCCAAGTTAAACGGTTTATTACCTCCAGAAAACAGCGTGTCGCTGACTTCGATGGTCTTATCGAGATAAGGGTTGTAATATTTGTCGATTGGCTTGAAAGTCATTGGGTCGATAGCCGCACGTGTGAAATGTGAACAGACATAGCATTGCTCTTCTGACATGCCTTCATCACGCTCCATCCAGCGGGTGTTGATTTCCATCTCCCCAAACAGCGGATAGGGCGGCTTGCCTTCCGGGCAGAGAATATGGCGTGTCATAAGGTAGGAATAGGTTTTTCCCCCGTCCAAGCTACCCTGCACTTTTGTTCGGGCGAGATTCAGATCATATTTGTTCGATAGATCAAAATTTCCGGTCTTGGAAAAAACCGCTTTGGGCCGATTACCCCATGCCGAACGGTCAAGAGCACGGTTGGCCGCGAAAGGCTCAATCGCCTTCTTTGTGCTTTTTGCCATAGATGGGGTTGCACAACCAGCAATAGCCAGTCCAATGCCCGCAGAACCAAGACTTTCGATCAATGACCTGCGGCTGAGATTTAAGTCTTTCATTTGGCTCTCCATTTGCCTGACCCTTCACCCGTCAAGAGCCTGATGGTTTATACGAGCAAGAGAGCACAAACAAATTCAAATGAAGAAACCAATTGGCGGAAAAACTCACCTGACGAGGATTCCTGCTCAAAATAAAACCAACAGGCAGGCTGGCACCCTAGAAAATAGAATAAAGTGAACAAAGACGGCGGGTTTGCCAAATTGTCCAAGCCAAGATAGGCCCGCCATCGAGAGGAAAGGATCTAAGCCATGCAAAATGACACCCCTGAGTCCGGCAATTCTGAGGCCAACCATTTGGAACGCACGGAAACTTCTGATTCAATGGGTTTGATGGGCAATCTTGGCCGTCGATCTGTCCTTCTGGGAATAGGGGCAATGGCTGGCGGCATGGCCGTTTCTGCGCAAGCAAAGGACAAGAAAGATAAAAAGCAAACGAATATTCCCGATCGGCCAGATGGACCGGCAAAGGATGCATTTAAGAATGGCGAACTTAATGGCAAACCCTGGGTGGCCGAGAAACAAGGCAATTTCGATCTGAAAGATCAGCGGGAAAACCAGCTGGCAACGCTGAAAATGACCAATAATCTGGTTGGTGAGAAATCCTATATTGTCATGTTTTCCCGTGCGCTTCTGGGACCACAAGGAACTGGCGGTTCGGTGCTGTATGGTCATATGGGTTTCTGGACATGGCAGTTGCAGGAACCAAGCAAAGAAGAGTTCCCGGATGCCCCCGAAGGTACAGTCGCCCAGCGCGCTATGTACACCGGCATGATTCTCGATCCCCAAACCTATGAGCCGGTGGACACGATTTACAACAAATATCTAGACAAGAATGTGACACCGGTGGATTCTCTTTTTGCCGAAACCTATCTGCTCTATCCCAAAGGCGGTTCGAACAGCGTCGATCGCGACAATTTCATCCGCGATGATCCGGATAAGAAGAAAGACCTTAAGCCCATGGTTCGCTGGGGCGATGACATAGCAACATTCCTCGACGGAATATTCCAGTCCGAAGGTCCGCACCAGCCGCGGATGGACAATTCGATCTGGACCTCCAACTATGCTGACGTCATGAACCCGGATGTTGGTCTAGTTAAAACCGACTATAATTTCGCTGGCATGATGCGCGCTTGGGCACGTCCTTGGATCGGCATCGGCAAAGATGATGATACCCAGCTTCTATGGAACGTCAAAGGCTCCAAAATGCATTCTCTTGACGACTTTCCGAGCATGGTTCGCGACAATCTTGTCGCAAAATATCCTGATCGCGTCTGAATGTAACCAGCAGGAGAGTTGGACATGGAATTATCACGACGGAAATTTGTCTATAATGCAGCCGCGGTTGGCGCGACGGTGTCCGCCCTGGGCTTACCTTTTTGGGCAGACGCCAGTAGTGGCCTCACCGACGGGTTAATCCTGGGCAAAGGACCAAAAGGACGTTGTGATGATGCCAAAAATGGTGGCCCTTTCGTTGTGTGGCGGGAAGATGAGCAACTTTGGTGGATGTATTATTACTGCCGCAGCTCGGATTTCCCCGAAGGTGTTGCGCCAGGATTCGGGACTGGCAGCATCGCTCTAGCCAAGTCCAAAGATGCAATGAACTGGGAACGCTATAACGGACCGCTAAAAGGTGGCGCGATCATGGAGCCGGACAAAAATACACCGGATGCCTTTGATTCCGAAGCTCTAGGTCTGGGAAACGTCATCTTTCATGACGGCGAGTGGATCATGACCTATTTTGGTGGCGATTCCAGTGTACCAATGGAGATTGACGGAACGGAGGTACATGAAGGGTATCGTTATCCCGGCTATCGATGCCGCCCCGGCATTGCGCGCAGCAAGGACGGAATTAATTGGACGCGGGTAAAGGGTTCGTCGGTTGGCGGCGCATCTATCAGCGGCAACGACACAATCTACAGCGCATTTCCGACAACTTTTCATGATGGCGAGCAGTTCGTCATGTATTACACGGCGCTAACGCCCAAAATATTTTATTGGGATACCCGTGTCGCAGTGTCTAAGAACCTGATTGATTGGGAAGAACGCGGTTCTGCTCAATGGAAGCAAGAACCCAAAAAATGGGAACGGCAAGGCATTGTTACGCGCCATATCATAAAAAACCCCCTCCCCATTGGCGGAAAATGGCTGAAGAGCTATGCGGGCTTGGACGGCCGCTTCTTTCCGGCAATTCGTCAAGTTGCATTGGCAACATCGGATGACGGATTTCTGTGGGATCATCTTTATGAAGAGCCGATTTTTGGCCCTGGTGCTGTGAATAATTGGGATGGTGGTGGTACCGCCTATCCGCATATATTCCCGGTCGGCGATAATTTTCATATGGTCTATTACGGCTTTGCGCATAAGAATAATAAGCTGCCGCCCGGCAGAGGTATCGGCGTAGCCATTAGTAACGGCAAAGATATGAAATCATTTCACCGTCCGCGGAGGCAGTAGCCCGAACGCGGGAGACACAGCCGCTGCTATCGGCGTGTGCTAATGCTCAAATCGGGACGTGGTGTCCAGTTTCTATGGCTTACCGAAAGGGTTAAGCCGTCCAGCCGGGATTGAAATTCGTGTAGCATCCCGGCATCGACTTTGGCCGCGATTTCCTTTTCAAATTCCTGCATTTCCTCGGGCGAATCTGCAGCTCTTAGCAGTTCCAGAACTGTTCCTTCGCTGCCGAGCGTCAACCAGCGCGCATGAAGGGCAGAAGAAACGCCCACCTCTTCCAGCATATCTCGATAGTCTTTTACGAGCTTCGTCACTTCCGGTTTGTCTTCACTCTCAATCGTATAATGCGAATAACGAACGAAGCCGCTCCGATATGAATCGGGCGGATTATATGTCAGATTACCCGCTATGCGAGAAACATAGCTTTGGTAGGACTCAACGACATTCTGAAAATTATGTACAGCTTCTTTAAGTTCGGCATCGTCACTATTGGTATAGCGATCAATCTGTTCGGCAACTTTAGAAATATCGCCATAGGATTTGACAATCAGCAAGATCAACCGCTGGTTACCGCTTTCACTGACAACCGTATAAAAGGGAAATTGGTCTTCTTTTGCTTGGCCTGCAATGACCTTCCATGATCGATCAAATTCCGCTCCCTGGCTACCATCAATATTCATGAGAATATTCAGACGCATTTGAAACGGCTGATCTTGCGCATGTCCGGGTGCCGGGAACATTACCAGCAAGAGAACCGCTGCTACCAATTTATTGAAACAGTTCTTCATAGCCGTTCTTCCCAATTAATAGGCATGCCTATCACAAAGCCAAATTTTGGGGCGAAAACTGATAATGGCAGTTTTCGCCCCAGCTATGCGTAACGAAAATTGGTTTAGAAGCGGGCTAGAGCAGTGAGCCCGAACGTTCTTGAGTTACCTGGATAAACCCGCGTAGCCCTGGCGCCACAATTCGCACAGATCGGCGTTGCTTCCAAGTCGGTAACTGGCGTTACCCTGACAATCGTGTTGCTGTTGAGTAGGTTATCTGCCCAGATCGACAGCTCATAGTTATCACCTTTCAGTCCGATGCGCGTATTGACCAGATTCGTTGCACCAGTACGGGCAAGATTTAGGCTCAACGGGTATTTGCTTCCTTCGTGACTAAAATCAGCCCGAGCGTATAGATCGAAACCGTCAAAGACATCCGGGATCGTGTAGGTTGCGCTTCCGAAGAAGGAAAACGGCGCGGTTCGTGCAATACGATTACCGCCAACGTTGGGACTACAGACCGAAGTTGGTACGACGGTTGCTGTGTTGACACCGCACCCTGACTCGACCGCGGCATCGATGAAGCCGTCATTATAGCTGGCGTCAGCATAACTTGCGGCAGCGCGAATCTGTAAACTGTCGGTCAGTTCAACCGTTGCGTCAACCTCTATCCCTTTCGATGTGGCACCAATACCGTTGATTGTTGCAGCACCGATAGACAATGTCGCCGGAGCAGTTGTCTGTAGGTCTGACCAATCGATATAGTAGAAGGCGGCATTAATAGTAGCTCTGCCGTCCCAAATCGTCGCTTTTGTACCTAGTTCATATGTCCAGTTAAATTCGGGCTGAAACTCAAATTCCGGCGTGCCCACACGACTTGCGTTGATTCCACCACTTTTTACGCCACGCGCAGCATAACCATAAATCAGGACATCATCGTTGATCTGATAATCAATCGAAGCACGACCGGACCAATATTTGAAATCCGCATTGGACGACGTTAGCGGACGGCTTAGAATTGGCAGGAAGAAAATGTCGGCCTGATCTGTTGCCACTTGGCTTTCCCAAGTATACCGGAACTCGCCGCCAATATTCAGCTGATCAGTAACTGGAACCGAAACCGCACCAAAAACGGCGTCGATATCTTGAATCAAACGGTTCCGAACAGATGTAATCGCCTCTAAAGTTGTCGGATCTGCAAACAAAGGCGTTACCGTTCCAAGTACCGCACCCGTAGTCGAATCATATCGTGAATAGCCTAGCAACCAGTCGAAACTGGATTTCTCGTTTGAGGCGATACGAACTTCATAGGACTGCTGTTCGGCAGTGTCGCCGGTCTGGTTGGTGAGGAACTGAGCTGTAAACCGGCCAAAAAATGGCCGATTGACGGCGTCAGGATCGCCAAGATTATCAAACAGCGAAGCATAGCTTGAATCAGAATGTGAGCCGTTAATTGTCACAGTACCAAAACCTACGTCAATATCGGCATTGGCGTAAATCAATGTATAGTCGCCAACATTACCGGATCCCAAGGGGCTTAAATCCACGCTTGAAAAGTTCGGAAGATCTCCACCGAAAAAGGTCGAAATCGTCTGCGTTCCACCCATTCCATCGGGAACCACATAAGTGCTACCCGCATTGTTTTGACGAAAACCAATGGAGTTTAATGCCGGCTGGTCTTCATCAATTTCATTTCTTGCTGCAAAAACCTTAAGCCGCAATGGCCCCTCTTCGAACACTGCTGAGGCTCCATAGGTAAGGCGCTCATCCCAACCGCCGACGTTATTGTTAGACCGCACATTATCGATCGTACCATCAAACTCGCTTCGGCCGCCGAATACACGGATCGCAAAACTGTCGCCAAGCGGAATATTGATGGATCCCTTGAGGCTATACAGTCCGTCGCTGCCGATCTCACCTTCGACCGTGGCATCAAATTCGCCAAGCGTCGGCCCCCGCGTCACATAGTTGATCGCACCGGCAAAGGTATTCCTGCCGAACAAAGCGCTCTGCGGTCCTTTCAGGACTTCAATCTGACCGATGTCCAGGTTAGCGAATTCAAACGATGCCCGATTATTAAGAAAAATCCCGTCAATAAAGACACCGACATTACCTTGCAGACCCAGCTGATCGGTCTGTGCGAGACCGCGGATTGTCGGCTCTGAAACACCGCCCAGTTGCTGGAAGGAAAGACCAGGTGTCAATTGCGCGACATCCTCAAGACCGAATACATTGGCATCACGCAGTTCGTCTTCGCCGATCGCAGTAATGGAAATCGGAACCGATTGCAGAGACTCTTCGCGCTTGCGAGCATTCACAATGATGACGTTATCATCGGATTCTTCGGCGGATTCAGCGTCTATTTGTGCCGCTGCTTGCCCCGTAGGAACCATGAATGCAGCGCTGGCTAAAAATGTTGTGGCCACAAACCTGATTGTATTCTTGTTTACGCGTACCATTTTATCCCCGCTCCCTTGTATTCATTTTTATCACCCACGAGAGTAAGCGCGCAATATTTACTCGATGCAAAATTTTGGGCTCAATTATCGCCTGATGATTATTTTGCGGTTTCGATGGACCGTTGCTGCAAATCACATCCAATGTCTTGAACGTAGATGGTGCCATCTTCGGAGAAAGAAGTTCTATGAATAGCGAAATCAAGTCTGACCGGCCAAAAGTGATGGACAGCTATGCTCGGGAAAGCAGCGCGATCGATGAGTTCAATATCAAGCCGAACCGGCGCAGTTTCTCGTGCACCGGACGGGGATCAATACCGAAAATGTGATCCAATTACGTTCTTTGGTGAAAGACATAATTCTGGCCAGAAATCAGGGCCGTTTTCGTTTTGTGAACAATAATGGGAGCCGAAGATAAATGTCGCAACAGCTTTATGCCATCATCGCCCACGACAATCCCGGAGCCGAGGAAGCAAGATCACAGTATCGCGACGGTCATCTTGATCATTTCCGAAGCATAGCTGATTTTATCGCGGTTGCCGGTCCCATGTTTGACGACGGAGGCAATAGTGCGGGATCTCTGATTATCGTCAAAGCCGAGAATAGCGTGGCGGCAAGGAGCCTGATCAAGGCCGACCCTTTTTACTCACAAAAAGTCTGGAGTGAAATTGAGATCAAGAGCTTCAAGGCCGCCTCTGGCGATTGGAGCGATCGAATATGAGTCAATCGGAACTACTAGAAAGAGATTGCTGCATCTCGTTTTGCTCACATGCAAAATGTCCACTTTCGGGATGATGAATATTCCCTTTTTTCATCTAGTACTGCTGGATCAATGAGTTAAGATTGATTGTTTTATGTGAATGGAATTCCATATTGACCACGAAGTTTGAAATTAACGGCGATACCGTCTCGGTCGACTCAGAGCCTGACACTCCGTTGCTATGGGTCATTCGTGATGAACTCAAGCTCACCGGCACCAAGTTCGGGTGCGGTATTGCCCAATGTGGAGCATGTACGGTTCATGTAGGCGGTGTGGCAACGCGTTCGTGCGTGACACCGTTGGCTGCAGTTGACGGTGCGAGAATTACTACGATTGAGGGTGCCACAGGTGCGAAAGCGGAGGCCATCCAAAATGCATGGCAGCAGCTGGATGTTCCGCAATGTGGCTATTGTCAATCCGGACAGATCATGTCGGCGCTGGAATTGCTCCAGAATAATTCAAATCCGCCAGATGAGGATATCGATGCGGCAATGAACGGCAATGTCTGTCGTTGCGCCACATATGGACGTATTCGCAAGGCCATAAAAGATGCGGCAAAAGCAGTGCAGGTTTCCAGTAATGGCTGACAAAAAATCATTTATCATCAACCGTAGGCATATGCTGCAAGCTTCGGCCGGACTAGTTGTTGGAACCACTCTGCTATTGGGTGGCTGCGGCATTCCCAAAGATGGCGATGACAAATCCCAAGAGCTAAATGCCTTTGTCAGGATCGGCTCCGACAATCTGGTTACAGTGATCATAAAGCATGTTGAATTTGGCCAAGGTGTTTACACTGGTTTGACCACATTGGTTGCCGAAGAACTGGATGCCGACTGGTCGCAGATGAGAGCTGACTCTGCACCGGCAAACAAGGACTTATATAAAAACCTGTTGATGGGGGCCCAGGGGACTGGCGGATCAACGGCAATGGCCAATTCCTTCGAGCAGATGCGAAAAGCTGGGGCAGTCGCTCGCGCAATGTTGTTGGCTGCGGCCCGCGAAGAGTGGGGCGTGCCAGTTGATGAGATTACTATAAGTAAGGGTATCATTTCCCACTCTGCCAGCAAAAATTCAGCAAAATTTGGGGAACTTGCGGATCTGGCTGCAAAACAAAAAGCGCCAGAGAACCCGCCGTTGAAAGCAAGGAAAGATTTCCTTTTCATCGGCAAGCATGTCGCCAAAGTCGACAGCCAGGCCAAGAGCAATGGCACGGCGCAATTTACGCTCGACCAATATCGTCCGGATATGCTGACCGCCGTGGTCGCACATCCTCCACAATTCGGTGCCACGGTAAAAAGTTTCAACGCCAAAAAAACGCTCGCGGAAAAAGGCGTGGTGGATGTCAAACAGATAAAAGAAGGTATTGCCGTTTACGCAGAAAATACCTTTGTTGCCATAAGGGCGCGCGATCTACTCGAGATCCAGTGGGATGACAGCAATGCCGAGAAGCGGTCCTCGGCACAATTGCTGAAAAATTTCCGGGACGCGGCAAGCAAGACAGGACAAGTCGTCGGCACAAAAGGTGACGTCGGTGCTGCTTTGAGCACCGGCTCTCGGCGCTTTGAAGCGGAGTATATTTTTCCCTATCTAGCGCACGCGCCGATGGAACCGCTGGACGCCCTTTTTGAACAACAAGATGGAAAAATCGACGTCTGGCACGGTTGTCAAAGTCAAACGTCAGACCACAAGGCTATCAGCGAAACGCTGAAGGTTGATCCCGATAATGTTAAAATTCACACGATGCTGGCCGGAGGCAGCTTCGGCAGACGGGCACAACAGGACTCAGCTTTTGCTGTAGAAGCCGCCCATGTTTTTGATGCGATAGACCGCAAGCGACCGGTCAAGACAATGTGGACCCGTGAGGATGATATCAAAGGCGGATATTACCGCCCGCTGGTTGTGCACCGTCTGACCGGGGCAATGTCTCCGGATGGTGAGGTCGAAGCATGGGATCAGAGCATAGCGGCGCAATCCCTGATTGAGGGAACCGCTTTGGCGCCTTTATTGAAGGGCAATCCGGACAGAACCATCGCTGAAGGTGCGGCTGAGCCTTATTATAATATCCCTAACCATCGGGTCAGCATTCATTCGATGAAAGCGGGCGTGCCAGTACTCTGGTGGCGGTCCGTCGGGCATACGCATAATGGCTTTGCCGTCGAGTGCTTTATTGACCAGATGCTGACAGGTATGAACTTCGACCCGGTCGCGGGTCGTGTGGCACTACTGAAAAACAGTCCCCGTGATACAGCGGTGCTTAAACGCGTTGCCGACATGGCAAATTGGGGCGGCAGTACCGCCGCCGGCCGGGCCCGTGGTGTTGCTGTTCACAAATCTTTCGGAACCTATATCGCACAAATCGCCGAAGTCTCGATCGAAGGCGGCAGGCCAAAGGTCCACAAAGTCTGGGCTGCGGTGGATTGCGGAATGGCCGTGAACCCCGAGATTGTTTCTGCTCAAATTGAAGGTGGTATTGGGTATGGACTGGGCGCCGCACTGATGAACGAAATCACATTGGGCGAAGGAGGATATGTCGAACAGTCCAACTTCCATGACTATCTCCCGCTGCGAATTACAGATATGCCTGAGATAGATGTAAGCATAGTGGAGTCCAGCGAACCACCCACGGGAGTTGGAGAACCGGGAACACCACCAATTGCCCCAGCTGTCGCCAATGCATTGGCGGCGTTGACCGGGCAGACAGTCAATAGACTGCCGATATACAATATGGCTTAGCTGTTAACAGGATGTACTTTTGGCAACTGGGTTGCAAAACCGTTAAGGTCGCTGGTGATTTTGCGGGTCTACCGTGATGCCAAGATATCAATTCGTCATTTCCGACAATTCCGATTTGGATAGCCGATTCCTTTATTTTATCAGCATATTTCCCAGCGGGCTTTAACATATCAGTTTCATGCTCAAGTGATGTTTTTTCCACAGAAAACTGCAGCGCCTCCTATATTCTCTAGTGTCCGCTATGGGCGCAAAAGCGGACATTCTGAAAGCAGCAATTGCTACCATTATGCTTACGACCCAATTGCGAACGTTTGATTAGTCAATCTGATCGGTTCCAAACTTCAATTTGGTATTGTTGGTCTGAAAAGGCTGATAGATTGATAGGCCTAGTCAGCAGGCACAATCTCTAATTCATATGTGAGTTTATCGAGCAGAGCCCGCTTGATCGTGGCGGGTGTTTCTCTGCCGGCATTCCATTCCCTCACTTGCGCCTCGTTCTCGTTCGAGATCATAGCTCCTAGGATGATCGAGTGTAGGCAGTTCGTAGGGAAATCTTGGAAGCCAGGGCGTTCTCGGTTTCGAATCAGCCGCCACTCTTGCTCGTAACTCCAATATTCCGCCTTAGTAAGAAACTGCCGTTCGAGTACGTTCTGCTCGCCCATGGGACTAGACAGGTCAAAAATGGGACGCTTGTCGGCATAGGTCACCGGTAGGGCCTCTTCAAAATAGAGATTGTTAGCCGAGAAGGCGGGCGCCCAATAGCGGCTCGTCTCAAACTGAATGCAGATTCCCTTGTGGCTATCAGAATAGTGGGACCACATTAGGACGTTAGAAGCCGTCGCGGACAATGAGCATATCCCAATTTTTTCTAGCCACAATTCGGTCGAGCCTTCCATTGCTCTGACTTGCTCTTTCTCGGGAATTGATAGTGAAATACGCGCCTTCGCTTTGACTTGCGCCTTAGTAAGGTGAGGATAATATTTCTTAATGGTCTTTCGAACCTTCAGCTCGCGCTTTAGCTTTGAGCCATTGACTTGGTTAGCGGGCAAACAATCAAATGGATCATTAAAGCTAAGCGGGGATGGCCAGAAGAGTCGGTCTTTCTCTATTATATCTCTCGTTCTATGGGCATTGCTTCCTTCGTCATCTGGCTCGCCAGTAATTGACCGATACTTGAAGAAATATCGGGGTTTATCGAGAATTGCACTATCATCCATGCAGACAATTTAAGTATCGATGGCAAAAAGAAAACCCGGCATGTCGGCTTTCACCCCAAAAACTGCTGTTAGAAAGAACAGCTTCTAATGTCCGCTTTCGGGATATTGCAGACCTTCTGGCTATAACAGCGCGTTCCAAATCCCCGCTTTCCTACAATGTACCATATGGGTTATATCATGCACTCCCTCTAACTAGGAAGAGAATGTGTGATGACCCAACTATCCCCCGAACAGCCCGCCACCGAAACATTGAGCGCGCCCGCGCCGCGCTGGACGCCGGAGAAGCAGGGCCGGTTTCTCGAAGCGCTTGCCCGCTGTGGGTCGGTGAAGGCGGCGGCGGCCTTTGTGGGCATGAGCCGGGAAAGCGCGCATCGGTTGCGGCGGCGGGATGAGGGCAGGGCCTTTTCGCGGGCATGGGATGCGGCGCTGATCCATGCGCGGGATGTTTATGCAGAGGAAGTGCTGGAAAAGGGGCTCAATGGCTGGGCCGAGACGGTCTGGTATCATGGTGAGGAGGTGGGAGAGCGGCAGCGTTTTTCGGTGCCCTTGTTGCTCGCCGCGCTGGCCCGGCTGGATGCCAAGGCGGATGAATGTGATCTGGCGGGCAATCCGGCGCGGGCTGCGGCAGCCGAGTTTGACGAGATGGTCGAGGCGATTAGCCAGGGCAGGGATTGTACCGCAATGCTGGAGGAACAGGATCAGGCGGGGGAGCCGGATATCGAGCCGCCCTTTACCGGCATCCATAATGACAGTTTGATGCAACGGCTGCGCGAAAAGCAGGAGCGCGAGCAGATTGCCGCCACGGCGCCCGAAGATATCGACATATCCGACCTCGACCCCGACGATGCAGCTGACTGGGGCGAAATGCAATGGGAGCGCGCGATACGCAGCGGCATCAGCGATGACCCCGATTTCTGGACACGGGTGCGGGCGAGCGAAGCGGCGGCGGGCATTGTGCATGATGGCGATGACATTAGCGGCTTTATGCCAAGCGACAGCATGGGCGCGACGAGCCCACAGGCTTCTCCGCTTTAGGGGGTGTGACCCGGTGTGACCCTATATGGCTTGCTTATATTGGGCTTGTCCCGACGGACGGGCAAATATCAAAACACAACACTTTCACGCGCGTCATCACCCTGATACAGCGAGGATCATGACCCATGATCCTTTCCCCCTGTTCGAAACTTGGTTCGCGGAAGCGCGCGAGACCGAGTTAAATGATAGCAATGCGATGACCATCGCGACCGCCGATGCGAGCGGTCAGCCTTCCGCGCGCATGGTGCTGCTCAAAGGGCATGATCGCACCGGCTTTGTTTTCTACACCAATCAGGAAAGTCGCAAGGCAGCCGATATTGCCGCCAATCCGCAGGCAGCGATATTATTCCATTGGAAAAGCCTGCGTCGGCAGATTCGCATTGAAGGGGCGCTCTCGACTGTTTCTGATGACGTTGCCGATGCCTATTTTGCAACGCGGAGCCGGGATTCCCAGCTCGGCGCATGGGCGTCGGACCAATCCCGCCCGCTTGATAGCCGAGCGACATTTGAAACGCGTTATGATGAAGTGAAAACGCGCTTTGATGGTCAGCATGTGCCGCGCCCGCCGCATTGGTCAGGCTATCTATTGACGCCGCGGCGCTTTGAATTTTGGCAGGACCGCGAACATCGGTTGCATGAGCGGCGGGTGTTTGTCCGAGATGGCGATAGTGATGGCAACGTTTGGACGGAAGGAATGCTTTACCCATGACATATGAAACACAGATCTTGCCCTATTATCATGTCGATGCCTTTGCCGAGCGTCCCTTTACCGGTAATCAGGCGGCGGTGATACCGCTGGAAAGCTGGCTGGATGATGATGTGTTGCAGGCCATTGGCGAAGAGAATAATTTCGCGGAGACCGCCTTTTATCTGCCCGATGCCACCGGTGAGGCGGACTATGAGTTGCGCTGGTTTACGCCGGCGGTGGAAATCCGCCTGTGTGGCCATGCGACCTTGGCGAGCGGACATATCATCCTGTCGCAAAATCCGGACAAAGATAAGGTTACGTTTCGCACCCGCAAAGCGGGCGTGTTGACGATGACCCGCGATGGTGCCAAAAATAAGAATGGCTATGCGCTGGCATTGCCTGCTTATCCGCCATCACCGAAAGAGCGGCCGGATGTTGTTGCTTTGTTGGGCGGGACACCGATTGAAACGCAATTTCATGAGGGGCGTTATAATGTCATCCGCTATGCCACGGCGGATGAGGTGCTAGCACTGAAGCCCGATTTCAAGGCGCTGGCGGCGCTCGGGGATGAGCAATTTATATGCACAGCGCCTGGCACAGATACCGATGCGCTGAGCCGGGTGTTTGTGCCTGGCGCTGGGGTCGATGAAGATAGCGTGACCGGATCGGCTCATGCTGTGCTGACACCTTATTGGGCGAAGCAATTGGGTCGCGACAGCTTTACTGCTTATCAGGCGAGTGGGCGCGGGGGCTATGTGGACTGCCGGTTGGATGGCGACAAGGCCTGGCTTGGCGGGAAATGTGTGACGGTGGTTGAGGGGCAGTTTCGCCTATAGGTCTATTTGCTCACCGGAAACAGGGCCACAATCCGGCCAATTTGATCGCTCATCGGCCGGTTCACATCATCCTGCGTCTTGCCAAGCCGGACAACCGTCAGCTTCTGTTCCGGTGATACGACAATTTGCTGACCGAGATGGCCAAGCGCCGCAAATACCGTGTCGGGAGCCATGTCGGGGAATAATATTTGGTTACGCCCATCGGGGCGTTTCTTGTTGAGCCAGATATGTCCGCCATAGGCAGGATCATTGGCAGAGGAGGTCCGCATGAACGTGATCCAGCTGACCGGCAGATGCTGAGCCCCTTTGCGCGCGCCATTATTGCGGAGAAATTCTCCAAAAGTGGCATAATCGCGGGCCGTCGATTGAATGATGCTACCGCCGAGGAAGGTGCCATTGGCATCGAATTCAAAATAGGTGCTGTCCATGCCCAGCGGTTCCAGCAGACGGCCGCGAATGAAGCGCATGGCTGTGTCGCGACGCACTTTCGGATCGCTACTGTTGGTCAAGGTGCGGGTGATGATGTCGGCGAGGATCAAGCTGGTCGCGGTGCTATATTCAAATTTTGCGCCAGGCTCAGCCTCCATCGGACGCGCTTCGGCATAGCCGGCCATATCGCCCGAGCCGGAGAGGAACAGCATCTGCTGGGTATCGGCTTCGTAGAGGGTCTTGCCGCCTTCCTCACCCACCTCGGTATGGTCAAGGCCAGAGGACATATGAAGGAGTTGACGCAAGGTGATGTCACCGCGCGGATCACCGGGCCGCTGCCAGGCGGGGACGGGGGCTGGATCATCGAGTACCAGTCGGCCATCGGCCACCAGAAAGCCGATCAGGGCGCCAGTAAAGGATTTGGCCATCGACCAACTGATGAACCGTGTATCTTCGTCATAGCCTTCGCCATAGCGCTCGGCGAGTATCGCGCCGCGATGCATGATCAGCAGGGCGCGGGTTTCAGCCATCGCCGGGTCGTCGAACAGGGGCGCAATCGCGGAATCCAGCCGGGCTTTCGGAATGGGGCTTGCATCCGATATATAGGCGAGCTCTTCGGCCGTCTTGGGCGGTGGACCTGCTGGTTCATCACTGGCGGCGCAGCTGGAGAGCGTGAGAGCGAGAAAGGACAGGGCAGTGATTTTGATCTTGTGCATGGGCATGGGTTGCACCAATAGGAGCAGCCATGGCAACCGTAAATAACAATCCCGACACCGCTTCTAAATCTCAGGCCCGCAAAGGTCGTATGGCCTTATATGTGCTCGCCCTGTTCGTGCTGATATTGGCGGCGGTCTTCGCCTATAACTACAGTTTCATCAAAGGGCAGCTGGGTATCGGAACAGCCTATGGCGCGCGCGTCGCCTGTTCCTGCCATTATGTCGGTGGTCGGGATCTGACC
This sequence comes from uncultured Sphingomonadaceae bacterium, assembly GCA_947489315.1. Taxonomy (GTDB): domain Bacteria; phylum Pseudomonadota; class Alphaproteobacteria; order Sphingomonadales; family Sphingomonadaceae; genus Parasphingorhabdus. The sequence continues at coordinate 1,027,224 of CANLCX010000002.1, read as the reverse complement.
GATTGCGAGAAGGATTTTGAGCCCGGTATGGAAATTATCGGTCTATCGCTGGATGACGAGAAACGGCGTGTGACCGCATCGGTTCCGCTGCTTGCATCCGCTACGGCTGAATTTCGGGAAGGCTGGGGTTGTATCATGCTGACGGAGGCGGAAGCCGACTAAACTATCAGGCAGTCGCCGCGCTCAGCCATTGCTGGGATACCGCCCCGGTTTTTTCAATCCATCCGCCGCCAAGCACCCGGTCCTTATGATAGAAGACCGCAGCCTGACCGGGGGACACACCATATTCTGGATTGTGAAAAAGCAACTTGTCGCCTTCAAGCCGTGCATGAGTAGGTTTGGCCATGGAGCGCACCTTCACCTGCATCGGTCCTTCAAAATCGCCGCCAATCCAGTTGATATCGCGCAATGTTGCCGACGCTACTGCGAGCGCCTGTCTTGGTCCGACAAAAACGCGTTTGGTTTCTGGCTCTAGGCGAATCACATATAGAGGTTCGGCCTGTCCGCCAATTTCGAGTCCCTTACGCTGGCCGACTGTATAATGGATCAGGCCCTTGTGGCGGCCCATGACGGTCCCGTCGATATGAACAATTTCACCATCATCATCCGCCTCTGGACGGAGCTTGCGAACAACTTTGGCGTAATCGCCATCGGGGACGAAGCAGATATCCTGACTGTCGGGTTTAAAGGCGACGGCAAGGCCAATGTCCTTGGCAATCTCGCGAACTTGATCTTTAGGCATGTCACCTAGCGGGAAACGCAGGTAGTCGAGCTGACCCTGCGTCGTTGCAAACAGAAAGTAGCTCTGGTCGCGGGCAGGGTCCATTGCTCGGTGTAGCTCGGATCCATGCTCCCCAATGAAGCGCCGAACATAATGGCCGGTGGCAAGGCAATCAGCGCCAAGCTCGCGGGACAGGTTTAACAGGTCGGTAAATTTCACGCCCATATTACACTGCACGCAAGGGATGGGTGTGCGTCCGGCCATATATTCATCGGCGAACACATCCATAACCGATTCTTGAAAGCGGCTGGCATGGTCAAATACATAATGGGCTATGCCAAGCTTCTCCGCCACAGCACGCGCATCACGGATATCCTGACCCGCGCAACAGCTGCCGGTCCGGCCAACGGCTTCGCCATGATCATAAAGCTGCAAGGTAATGCCGATTGTTTCCGCACCGGTGCGCGCGGCAAGCGCCGCGACCACGCTGGAATCGACGCCACCGGACATCGCAACCACGATGCGCTTGCCGGTCATATCATCCCCCAGCTGGAATTCACTGTTGATTCGGTCTGCCATAATCACACGTCCCTTAACGATGAACCGAGCGGAGCGCCAGTATTGCGCAAACTCGTCATCGAAATACCGGTTTAAATCCTGCTTTGGTTCATATTGGGACGAAAAGGTGGATTGAAAGGAAGGTTTGCTTAACCAGTCCTAAGACCGCGTGAACGCCACCTTTACGGATGTTTATATCTTCGTCGCTAGAAGGGGCTCATGGAAATGAACTTCCCTCATAAGAGTCTGGCCCAGACCAGTGCCGAATCGGATGCATCAGCAGGCAGCGCGCATGACGCGCTGATTGCGCATGCGATCGCGCGTCAGGCTCTTTCTCCTTCGGCGCGTGCATATATTGCACAACGGAGTGGTTTGGCTGCCAAGCCGAACTACGCCAGCCGAGGACCGGTGGGAGATCGGATCAAGTTTTTTGCCGGGGAGCTTTCAGAAAGAAGCTCGCTTGCGAAGAGCGCACGCATTTTTGAAAAAGGTCATTTTCGGCCTGATCTCTTGCGTGAACGTACATCAGGTAATGCGGCAAAAGAGTAAATGTGAACGCGTTCTTTACCTTGGTGATTTAGTAGTTTGAAAAACTCTGTGTCTAAAGATGTAAAATCATTGGACGTAGATAGAAATGCCGCAAGGCTAATTTTGAGGGTAGTATGATCGAGAACCAAACCATCAAGCCAGCACAAGTCGTAGGCCCATTGGGTGAGCCATTAACTGTTGCTGATTTGCCAGCCCCGGGGACGACCCGCTGGGTTGTTCGGCGCAAGGCGGAAGTTGTTTCGGCGGTAAATGGCGGATTGTTGACGGTAGATGAGGTCTGCGACCGGTATAGCCTGTCGCTCGAAGAGTTTGCGTCATGGCAGCGGGCTGTTGACCGCTCTGGCATGCCGGGCTTACGCGTGACGCGAATTCAGCATTATCGCGATCTTTATGAGCGTCAGCAGAAATATTAAGCGACACGATTACCAATCGCTTGAATGCTGACCTTTGGTCCCTGATGGGATTAAGGATCAATATTAATGGTTTAGAGGCCTTGGAAATTCATTTCCAAGGCCTTTTTCGTGGCGCAACTTTGAATATTTTCTGGTTTCAAGCCGGTATTCGTATAAGATCAGCCGATCGGTCGGGAAATAACGACCAAAATGGATCAGGAGGAAGATATGATTAACTTTATCATCGCGCTTGTGATGGGTGGTATCATCGGTTGGCTAGCCAGTATGGTAATGGGTCGCGATGCATCTATGGGTATTGTCTGGAACGTAATAGTAGGTTGCGTCGGTTCTATGATGGGCGGCTGGTTGTTCAGCTTTTTCACAGGCGGCACCCAAAATCTCAGAGACGCACCGTTTAGTCCGATGACATTATTGGTGGCGTTTGGCGGAGCGGTTATTCTGCTCGGCATCGTTAATTTAATAAAGCGAGGTCGTGTCCGTTAATCTACCTAGCCGAAATTCTTTATGGAAAACAAAAGGCTGACCCATTTGGGTCGGCCTTTTTCGTACAGAAACATTTGCGGATATGGTAATTTAGCAACGTCTCAAAGCTGGTATTCCGTATGGGTGATCGTTCGGGCTTGTGGTAACTGGTTTATTGATATAATACACCAAATATAAGAATCGTGGTTTTGCCCTAATTCTAGAGATTCTTTGGTATATTGCAGCGCAAAAATAAGATAAAGACGGGCTGACGAGTATTGATTATGAACTATGAATCGAAAATTTCTGGCGAAGACCTCGACGTCTCGACATTAGACGATGGCGATGACCAAGTGCGCAATAAAAAGCGCTTGATGATCGTGGCGGCCGCCGTGGTGGCTATTGTTTTAGCTGTCGTGGCCTATCAGTATTTCTTTGGTGCTGGCGAAGTTCCTCCCACGGAAAACCAAGCACCTGTCGTTACGGTTGTGATTCCCGGCAAGAAGGATGTTGTCCGCACGATCAATGCAACGGGTACTTTGGCGGCTCGCCGTGAAATTCCTGTCGGCGTAGTAGGCGATGGTGGCCGCGTAACGCAGGTTTATGTTGACGCAGGCGATTGGGTAAAACCCGGTCAAGTTATGGCGAGCATTGATCGCTCGGTCCAGAATCAGCAGGTGGCACGACTGGACGCATCGGTTGCGTCGGCAAGAGCTGATCTGAATCTGGCGCAGGCCAATCTGGACAGGGCTGCAAAGCTGGTCGAGCGCGGATTTATCTCGAAGGCGGATATCGACCGGCTGACAGCGACGCGTGATTCAAGTGCAGCACAGCTGCGAGTGGCCCGCGCGCAGCTTGGTGAAACCCGCGCGCGTAATAATTTCCTGAATATCGTGGCGCCAAAGGGCGGCTTTGTTTTGGAACGCAATGTTGAGGTCGGTCAAACGGTTAGTCCGGGTAGTGGTATTTTATTCCGTCTGGCGCAAAATGGTGAAATGGAATTGCAGGCACAGTTAAGCGAAAGCGATCTGGCTAATATATCTGTTGGTGTTAGCACGGAAGTGATCCCTGTTGGAACGAACAAAGTTCTGACCGGACAAATCTGGCAGATCTCGCCGATGATCGATGCGGATTCACGGCAAGGGGTTGCAAAGGTCGCGCTGAGCTATGACCGAGCTCTTCGTCCCGGCGGTTTTGCAAGCACGCGTATAACAAGCGGGACATCACAAGCCGCCGTGTTACCAGAATCAGCGGTGCAAAATGATAGCAAAGGCAGCTTTGTCTATATTGTCGACAAAGATGAAAAGGTGGTTCGGCGGGATGTGGAGGTTGGTGCAGTTTCTGCAGCAGGCCTTTCCATTACCTCAGGCCTGAATGGTGCAGAACGTGTGGTACTGCGGGCAGGCGGTTTCTTGAACCCTGGTCAAACGGTCAAGCCTGTGGTCGAAAAAGACCAGGCTGCGTGAAAGATTAAGTCATGAGCCTCCGTAATATTTCTGCCTGGTCGACTCGCAATCCTGTCGTTCCGCTTGTCCTGTTTACAGCCTTGCTGTTGGCGGGCCTGCTGAGCTTCAACCGCATGGACATCGTGAATAACCCTGATGTGGAATTTCCGGCCGTTCGGGTAAGTATTTCACAGCCAGGTGCGGCGCCGACTGAGATTGAGAACCAGATAACTCAGCGGATCGAGGCCGCTGTACGCGCCATTAGCGGTGTCAAAAATATCAGCTCTACCGCCAGTGAAGGCAGTAGTTCGACTTTTGTCGAGTTCGAGATTGGTGCCGACGTCAACGATGCGGTAAATGAAGTGAAAAATGCGGTCGATCAGGCGCGGGGTTCGTTGCCTGATGGCATATTGGAACCGCAAATTTCAAAAGTTGATGTCGCAGGCGGACCTATTGCCTATTTCGCAGTGAAAGCTGACGATATGACGGTGGAACAGCTAAGCTGGTTCGTTGACGACACTGTTGCGAAACGGCTGTTAACCGTAGAGGGGATGGCCGAGGTTGATCGGTTTGGCGGTGTCGACCGTGAAATCCGGGTGATCCTGAAGCCGGATCGTATGCAAGCGCTTGGAGTGACTGCCAATCAGATCAATACTGTATTGCGGCAGGTTAATGTAAACGCCGCTGGTGGCCGGGCAGAAGTTGGCGGCACCAGGCAATCAGTTCGTGTTCTCGGCAATGCGGAAGACGCTTATGCTCTCTCCCAGACACAGGTTTCTTTGGGTAATGGTCAAACCATAAAATTGAGCGACGTTGCAGATGTGAATGATTCTTTTGGCGAGCGCAGTTCCATTAGTAAAGTCAGGGGCGTGGAGGTTGTGAATTTCTCCATGTCGCGCGCGCGCGGCGCATCTGACGTGACCGTTTATGATACTGCTGTCGAAATTATGGACGCGATCACCGAAGAGAATCCTGGGGTCGAGTTTATCCGCCTTGGCAGCAGCGTTGATTATACAAAAACCCAATATAAAAGCTCTATGTTAGCGATGATCGAGGGGGCGCTGTTGGCCGTGGTCGTCGTCTTCCTGTTCTTGCGTGATTGGCGGGCTACTCTTATTTCCGCTATTGCCATTCCGCTGTCCGCCATACCGACTTTCTGGTTTATGGATTTACTCGGTTTTAACCTGAACTTCCTTTCGCTCCTCGCGCTCGGTCTCGTTGCGGGTGTTCTGGTCGATGATGCGATTGTGGAGATTGAGAATATCGTGCGCCACATGCGTATGGGCAAATCCGCCTATCAGGCCTCTATCGATGCTGCAGATGAAATTGGATTGCCTGTTGTTGCGACGTCCTTCTGTATTGTTGCGGTTTTCCTTCCGGTTGGATTGATGCCGGGCATTTCTGGACAATTTTTCAAGAATTTCGGAATAACGGTCGTTATTTCTGTGCTGATGAGTCTGGCGGTTGCGCGGATGATCACGCCAATGGTCGCCGCTTATTTCCTGCAATCCAAAGGGCATGCTGAACATGGTGAAGGCGTCTGGATGGAACGGTATATGCGGTTGCTAAATTGGTGCTTGGATCAGTCGAAAGCCGACGAAATCAGACGCGATCTGACACCTGTAAAAATTGCCTGGTGGCAACATTTGATAGGGTTTTTGCTTTTCACTCTGATTGCCCTCACATTTGTCGTTACCGCTTTTATGACAGGTTCAATCGTCAATGGCTTTTTGGCAGAGATATTGCCTAGTGCCTTCTTCAGCGCGTTTATCAGCCTGATCGTTGGTATTGCCGCAGGCTTCGCTGTTGCCTGGTTGCTGGCATTTATCATTCCCTTTGTGATCCAAGCGGTCAGTACAGGATTTGCGCAATGGTATGCGTATCGCGCTACGCGGTTTCGCGCGCGTGCGCATGATCACCGGGTTTGGATGATGGGCATGGGTCTTTGTGCTTTTATTATAACTATCATACTTTTCGCGTCAGTTCCGGCGCAGTTCCAGCCCACTATCAATCAAGATTCCAGCCGGGTTCAGATTGAAGTTGTGCCGGGTACCACGCTCCAGCAAACCGAGAAAATCGCCGATCAGGTTTCTGAGCTTATGTATCAGCAACCTGAAGTAGAGCGGGCTTTAACGCGTGTCCGAGAAACGAATGCGACCGTATTTGTAAACTTCAAAGAAGAACGTGACAAAACGTCGATAGAATTTGAACGCAGTATGGCTCCGCTTCTTCAACAGATACCCGACGCGCGCATCTCTTTCCAATCGCAGAGCGGCGGCGGTGGGACAGGCCGTGATATTTCGATCATGCTAACCGGCTCCGATCCCAAATTGCTGGATGAAACAGCTTTTCGGCTTGTCGAACAAATGAAGGAAATTAACCTCGTCGTGGCTCCGCGTATTGACGCAGATCTCAGCCGACCAGAAATCCTGATCACGCCCTACACTGCGCTTGCGTCCAAATTGGGTGTGACAACGTCGGCGCTCAGCCAAACCATCCGTATTGCGACATTGGGTGAGATTGATCAGAATGCGGCAAAATTCTCTTTGTCAGACCGCCAGATTCCCATCCGGGTGATGCTGCCGGAAGAATCGCGGACGGACCTGACGACGATTGAGAACTTGCCTATTCCCACTGCAAGTGGCGGTACCGTGCCTTTGAGCCGTGTCGCCAAGGTCAGTTTTGGATCTGGCCCAACGGCTATCCAGCGCTATAATCAGAACCGCAGGACTTTCGTTGGCGCTGATCTTGCTCCAGACGTTGTAAAGGGCGAGGCAATGACTGCCATCAACAAACTTCCGATCATGCAGGATTTGCCGACCGGTGTCTCGAATGCGCCTTTCGGGGATGAAGAATGGCAGCTCGAATTATTGGTAAATTTCCAGATCGCGCTGGTTGCAGGTGTATTGCTGGTATTTGCGACGTTGGTATTGCTTTACAAACGTCTGATGTCACCGCTGGTGAATATGGGTTCGCTGGCATTGGCACCGCTCGGCGGTATCTTCCTCGTTTGGTTGGTGGGTCAGCCATTGTCGATGCCGGTACTGATCGGCGTATTAATGCTGCTCGGGATTGTCAGTAAAAACTCGATATTGTTGATCGATTTTGCGATCATAGAGATGGAAAAGGGCATTCCGAAATTCGAAGCGATCATGGATGCTGGACACAAACGTGCGCAACCAATTGTGATGACCACTGTTGCAATGACCGCCGGCATGGTACCAACAGCCTTGTCGCTGTCTGGTGACGGTGCTTGGCGTGCTCCGATGGGTACTGTGGTGATTGGTGGTTTGATTGTATCGACACTTCTGACGCTGGTGATTGTGCCCGCTGGGTTCAGCCTTGCCGACGGCTTCGAACGTCGTATTGGTCCTTGGTTGCGTAAGACGATGCTGACTTATAGTCCGGGTGATGACGCGGATGATAAGGCAAGGGTTCAGCCAGCCGAGTGAAGCCGCTTCCTTCTAAATTGGCACCTACGTCTAATAGCAGTCCGGTTTCTGGTTCATCCGCCATCTCTCCGGATTTGAACAATGCTGGCCGCGATATGAAAATCATCGCGACTGGTTTGCTCGTGTTGATGGCAGTGATCTATTTTACCTCGAAATCCTATGAAGAAGTGCATCCCGCTCTCGGCTTCGTCCGCGCCTTTGCAGAAGCTGCAATGGTCGGCGGACTGGCGGATTGGTTTGCAGTTACAGCCCTGTTCCGTCATCCCATGGGCTTGCCGATCCCACACACCGCGATCATCCCGCGTAACAAGGACCGGATTGGCGATACACTCGCGAACTTCCTCAAGAAAAATTTTCTGGTTTCCCGGATTGTGGCGCAGCGGATGCACGGCATCGATCTGGCAGGTGGCGTCGGGCGGTTTCTGAAATCACCCAGCGGTGGGCAGGGGCGGCTGCGTATGGGCGCGTCTCGGCTGATTGGTGATATCATCGGTTCGCTTGATCAGGACCGGCTTGGTAGCATGTTCAAAGGCGCCGTGAAGACACAAGCTAGAGAGTTGGATCTGGCAACTCCAATGGGTCAAATTCTAGAGTCTGTAATGGCCGAGAACCGCCACGGGCCGCTGATAGATTCAACGATTAAATGGGCTTATCGGACGCTCGACGCCAATGAATATGTCATTCGTGCCATCGTCCATGATCGTGCCAACAGCGTAATGCGCTGGACCGGACTCGATGATCGGTTGGCTAATGAGGTCGTGGACGGGCTATACAAATTGCTGGCCGACATGGCGTCCGATCCGGAGCATCCGGTGCGGGCCAAAACGGAAGAAAGCATGGCGCAATTGGCCCAAGAGCTGAAAAGCGATCCTGAATTGCGACGACGCGTAAATGAGTGGAAGCTTGAAATGATCGAAAATCCAGCCATTGCCAGCTGGATTGATGGCATGTGGGAAAACGGCCGAGAGTCGTTACTCAAAGCTTCTCGCGATCCAGAAGCAGCCATGGCAGGTCATTTTGGCGATGCGCTGATGCAATTGGGGAGCAGCTTGCAGCAAGACCCGCTGCTCAATCGCCAACTTAACCGTTTCGCTCGCCGCGCGGTTGCGGGCGTTGTTGCTAGCTATGGCGATAATATCGTCAAATTGGTGTCCGAAACCATTCGCGGCTGGGACGCGCAAACTATCACCGACCGCGTCGAAAATGCGGTTGGGCGCGACCTGCAATATATTCGCGTAAACGGCACGCTGGTAGGTGGCTTGGTGGGAGTCATGCTGCATATACTAGGTTATTGGATATAGCTCTGGCCTAGCGGGTCAGCAATATTCTCGCTTGCCCAGCTATTTGCGCCAACATCGCAATAGATGGTCTCGGTGATAGCTGGGCGCGATCAACAATATTCCGAAATTGATCTACGCGGGCGCTATTTTTCTCAGCCCAGCTTTCCAAAAATTGCTCCATATCCTTGCTGCGTGCCCGCCTCAGAAAATCGAGCCGCATTTGTTGAAAATCGCGAGCCAGTCCTGCGACCAGCAAGCGATCCCAAGGGTCGGATGGATTGATGCGCGTCGCCGTCATTTGAGCCCAATCCAATCCCAGCATGCTGCCCAATCTGGTGAAAGCTGCGGCGACATCAAACGCGTCAATTTCCCTTGTTTTCGCGAGATAGGCTATGCCAGCGGCGCCATCATTTTTATAGATATTGGCCATTTTTTGTGCGATTTCGTTGGTCGCACCTGCTTCGACAAGCAGTCGGGTTTGTTTGGTCGCTTGCAGCTGGCCTTCATCGGTGATCAGGCTGTCAACTTTATCGCTCAATCTTCTGATACTTGGTTCCAGCATTTTCACTGCATTATCAATCGTGCCATCGGTAAGGCCGATACGCATCAGATCGGCCATGTGTGACCGAAGTACATAGGCCACGCGGTCGAATAGCAACAGCCGAACACCTTCACTAATTTTCGCTTCTTCTAGCGATTTCCATATGGCATCGGCATGGAATAAACGCTCGGCCATGACAAAGGCCGCGGCGACTTCGCCTAATGAACAGCCTTCTTCTTCTGCCAATTCAAACGGATCTATCAGGCCAAGTCGATTGACCATCCGGTTAGCCAGCTTTGTTGCTATAATTTCCCTACGTAACTGATGATTGAGGACTGTCTCTTTATGTTTGGCTTTAATGGCGCTCGGGAATGCATTGAGCAGCTCGCTATCGAGGGCGGGATCATCACTCAAGTTACTATTTTCAATTGCGTCCTGCAGCGCGAGTTTTGCGGTCGAGATCAGAACTGCAAGTTCGGGACGGAATAGTCCGCGATCTTCCTGTTTACGGCGGATGAGGTCTTCGTTGGTTGCAAGCCCCTCGACAGCTCGGTCAAGTTTGCCCTGTTCCTCGAAATATTCGATCAAACGGATGTAGGACGGTAAGGTTTTCTTGCCGCCTATTTCTGCGATCGAGAGGCCAAGGGCTTGAAGGCGGTTGTCTTCGAGGACAAGTGCACCGACCTCATTGGTCATTTTCTGCAGCAGCGTGTTGCGTGCTCCCATCTTCAACTGACCAGCTGCCATTGCCGCATTGAGCGCGATTTTGATATTCACTTCATTATCCGAGCAATCGACACCGGCGCTATTATCAATAAAATCCGTGTTGATCCGACCGCCTAGTCCCGCAAAAGCAATGCGACCGGCTTGGGTGATGCCTAAGTTAGCGCCTTCACCGATAACCTTCACACGCAATTGCTTGGCATCAATACGAATATTATCGTTGGAAGGGTCGCCCACCTCGATATTATTCTCGGCTGATGCCTTAATATAGGTCCCGATTCCGCCGAACCAGAGCAGATCTGTTTTGCTAGCCAAAATAGCGGTAATTAGACGTGATGGCGTGATTTCTGTCTCACCGGATAAGTCCAATAGAGCCGCAATCTTTTTGTTGATTTTCAAGGTTTTGGAATGGCGAGAAAAAACACCGCCGCCTTTGGAAATCAGGCTCTTGTCATAATCTTCCCAGCTCGACCGGGGTAGTTCAAATAGGCGCTTACGTTCATTCCAGCTTATTGCCGGATCAGGTTCGGGATCGATAAAAATATGGCGGTGGTCAAAGGCCGCGACAAGGCGCAAAGATTTTGACAACAGCATGCCGTTTCCGAAAACGTCTCCGGACATATCTCCTACGCCAACGACATTTACAGGTTCTTTTTGGATGTCCACGCCCATCTCGGCGAAATGCCGTTGTACGGAAACCCACGCCCCACGGGCAGTGATGCCCATGGCTTTGTGATCGTAGCCATTGCTGCCGCCGCTAGCGAAAGCATCGCCCAACCAAAACCCTTTTTCGACCGCAATTGCATTTGCAATGTCAGAGAAGGTCGCTGTGCCTTTGTCAGCCGCTACCACGAAATAGGGATCATCGTCGTCCAAACGAACAATATCTCTCGGTGGGACGACTTCGCCTTCTATTATATTATCCGTAATGGAAAGCAGCGCACTGATGAAAATTTTATACGAAGCAATTCCTTCAGCAATAAAGGCGTCCCGGTCGTCCCCCGCTGGCAATTGTTTCGCGTAAAACCCGCCTTTGGCTCCGGTTGGAACGATAACAGCATTTTTTACCCGCTGCGCTTTCATCAGCCCCAAAATCTCGGTGCGGAAATCATCGCGTCGGTCTGACCAGCGCAGCCCTCCGCGGGCGACGGGTCCAGCTCGCAGATGGATACCTTCAACCTTTGGACTATAAACAAATACCTCACGCCATGGCACAGGGGCTGGCAGGTCGGGTATCTTTGCGCTTTCAATCTTGAATGCCAGGGCTTCACCGGTACCGTCAGCAAAAGCATTGGTGCGCAAAATAGACTCTATCACTGCGCGAAACAGGCGCAAAATCCGGTCATCGTCAATTCCCTGGACTTTGACCAAGCCGCTTTCGATCGCTTTTATCGCTTCCGCTGTGGCCTTATCTCTATCGCCTTCAAATAGCGGATCGTGCAATGTCGCGAACAAGCCGATCAACGCACGCGTTACATTACTTGCCTCAGCCAGCGCTTCGACAACGGTGATCATTCCATAGCTTAGGCCTGTTTGACGCAAGTAGCGGAACCAAGCCCTGATCCATATAGTAGACCGTGCGCTTATGCCCGTAGTGGTGATTAGTTGGTTGAAACTGTCATTCTCCGCAATGCCTTCCAATACGTCAGTGATCGCATCCTGAATTTCGGATGCACGAGCGATGAGATCATCGCGGGCCTCCGGATTTCCCAAGGACAGTTGGAAATCGTGGATATAGCCCAGCCGACCTTCGTCTAGCGGGGTGGGCAATTCCTCCAAAACGGAAAAGCCGAAATTTTCCAACGTCGGTACCGCATCCGACAAGGGCAATACGCCGCCGAGATGATAGACTTTAAGCCTCAGCAAATGGTCTGCGTCACCGTCCAACCGATAGAGCCGCGTTGACTTTTGCCCACCGCGCTCCAGTTGAAATAGTCGCATAATATCCCGGGAGGCTTCTTTTGCACCATAGGTGGACTGATAAGTGCCTGGGAAACAATCAGCATAGCGCTGCGCCAAAATTTCAGCCCGGTTATCGGGAACAAATTCACTGAGATGACTGGCCACTTCCGGACGCCAGCCGCGGATCATGTTCTCCAGTTGGCGGTCGAGCCCTTCGGGGTCAGGTATTTTACTGTCGGCACCCATGTCGAGAATATATCGCAGCGAGGAAATGCCGCCTTCGTCGAGAGTGTTAGACCAGCTTAATATCCGGGCGCCGGTCGATTCCGTGAGCATAGCCTGAATATTTTCGCGCCGCTCCGTCGACAGTTGTTCACGCGGTAACCAGATGAAGGCAAAGAGATGTCGATTGAGCGGAGACATCACACTGTGCAATTTGGGTCGCGGGCGATCAATTAGCGACATCGAAATCAGCGCCAGCCGCTCTAGGTCTTCTTGCTTGAAGGTGATCAGTATATCATGGGGTAGGGCGGTGAGCGCATGGGTCAGGGATTTGCCTGCGTGACCAGTGGGCGCAAATTCAAATTTATCAAATAGCTGCGCCATTTGGGTCCGCAGCAGTGGGACCTTCTCGGGCGGTGCGGCTAACGCAGCACTGGTCCACAGACCCGCCGTTATCGAAAGCCCGACCAGCCTATCTTTGTCGCGCAGAGGCATAATGATGACATCCATCAAGACATGCCGGTGGACGGTTGAAATCTGATTGGATTTGACAATCAACGGGGCTTGGCCGCCCGCCTTGAACCAATCGAAAGCTCGCTTTTGGCTCTCTTTGGAAAGCGATGGTTTGTCGCGCATCCGGGCGATACCGATGCGGCCTGTTCTTTGCCCTTTTTCATCCACTTTTTCGTGAGCAAGCAATGTGAAGTTGCGATCTAGAAACCAGCGTATAAGCGTCGTACCTTCACCTTCCGGCAGGCTGTCTGCATCCTCACCCAAAGCGATTTGCAATTTTAGCCAGTCCGCCACTGCTGCCGCCACATCCAGAAGATTTTTGCGCAAGGATCGTTCAAGTGCCCGGCGCAGTTTGGCCTCCGTACGTTCCAGCTCGATATAGATTATCGACTCGCGTTTTTCGCCACTGTCTGGATCATTGTGAATGGCGCAGAGTTTTCCTTTTTCATCGCGCTTTACGCCAACGACCGGATGGATAAGTCGTTCGATATTTAGCCCATAGCCCGCGATGGTCGCGCATACCGAGTCGACTAGGAACGGCATGTCGTCATTGAGAATGGCGAGGCGCAAATGTCTTTTGCCGCTGGCGTTTATTACACTTTCAAGAGATAGGCTCGCCTGAGAGCTGGTTCGTTGCAAACCCGTGTCCAGAGCGAAAAGGACAGCTTCTTTGCATGCCTTGTCATCAAAGCCAATATTTTCGCCCGGCAGGGCGCTATCCTGAAAAGCTGCAGTCAAATTTTTCTTGAGTGTCTTGCCGGCCGTAGATTTGGTCGTTTTCGCTGCTGTCGCGTCGCGGCTACCAGTCATGGTTCCCCCAAAATATCAGTCCGCATCAAGACTCGGTCTGTTGGAGCGGTCTTATGGGCCTAATATAGATCGTGCTCAAGAGCGTTCAGCATATCACGATCTCGCGATATGCTGAATATCAGCCAAGAGTGATATTTTGGTTACATATGAAACCAATATGGGAAATGCTTAGTCGAAAAAGTCTATCAGACACTGGTCTGTTTTAAAGCCCTGTCAGTCAACTTCTGATCACCCAGAACGGGGCCGACAATCGACAGTTGGCCGCTATCATCCCGCCGCGCGACAAGAACAACAAATTCAGCATCACCTGAATCGATATCATCTAGTTTGCGGCTTGGAGCATTGCGAAGCCGTTCCAGAACATGTTGGTCATTTACAACAGTATCGATTGTTTTCTGATTGGGATTGCGCGCATCTCGTTCAGCATAAACAACCGCTTTCAAGCCACCGTCATATTTTTCGAGATAACCGGAAAGTGCACCTTTCTCGATGCCAGCCTGTTTTGCAAAGCGCAATGCCGATGCATATTCGGTTAGCCGGGTTTTGTCGTAATGAGCGCCGAAAACGAGCTTGACGATCGGTGTCATCGGCGCACGTTCCTGTGCCTTCAATCCCGAATCTTCTAGCAGAGCGGCATAATCTTGAGGATAGGATTCCGTCATCAGATAGAAATCATAGGCCTGACCAATAGCATGATAGAGGGCAGCACGGCTGCGTTGTTCGCTATGGGCCGCATTGTCCGCACTGCTGCGTGCTGATACCAGCCAGTCGGCAAGGCTTGCGTCTTCACCGGGCTCATCGCTGATATCGTCTAGTTCGATATGGTCGCCGCCAACTAGTGCGGCTCTGGCAGCTGCTGCATCTTCTGCGGTCAGTTCCAAGGGCGCCGAAGTCGGGCTATCAGCCCAGATCGGTCCGGTTTCGGTTTTAGCGGGGGCTGAGCGCATGGCTTGTGCCACTTGCTCTTCTAGCTCTTTCGCAAATTCGTCCGCTGCCACTTCTTTCCAATTAATCACACCGTAGATGAAATCAATAGTGTCATCGTCCGTCGAAAAAGGTAGCAAAATGCCGCGATACATGATTGTGATGCCGCGTTGATTGACAAATTCGGCTTCAAAACCAATTGGTGCCTGATTGGCTATAATTTGAAGATAATGATCGGTGATGCGTGACAGAAGCGAGCGCGCAGGAACCTGATCAATGGTTGTAATGCTGTCGTCCAGTTCACATTCCTGGCGCAGCGATTTGCCTAGAAACTGGATGGATGGATTTTCAACGCCATTGGTGAAATCTAGTAATACGCTATTCGGTCCAAAATCTTTGTCCGATTCCGGATCAAGGTCTTCAACGCTGGGAAATTGCCGATCGCCGAGCAGTCCGGCCCAGAAATTGTAAGCGCGCACATGCATGCGGCGCTCGTCCTGACCAATGGCAGGCGGCGCTTCGGTCGTTACGTCGTCATCTTCATAGGCGATGTAATCGGCGTCAGGGCTGCCGCCCAAACCGCCATTTTCATCAGAATTGCGAAGATTTTCCATGCCTAATCCTACTTTATGTGCTCATTTCACCACCGGTTTGCAGCAGCCATGGTAAATATCTGGTAAACGTTCCCAATATTTCTCCAATGCGCGCGAATGAAATGAACATCGATATCTGCACGAAGAGAACGGTCAGGCTTGTCACGGAGCAGACCGGCTGTTAAAGGCGCGGTCGTTAAGTATTTGACCAGCGTCGTGAACGCCAAACGGTTAAATGCCGCTTTAGCTCAGGTGGTAGAGCACATCATTCGTAATGATGGGGTCAGAGGTTCGAGTCCTCTAAGCGGCACCACCCATTTTACCAGTTTTTGGTTTCTCTGGCCCGAGGTTTGCGGAGCATATTTTATCCCTATATTCTCGTCAGTTACCGGCTCTGACGTGATCGAACTTGCGAACAGAGACCATTTGTCAGTGCGCAATGACCGGTCTTCGGGCCGTTTATCTCTGTGCCCCGATTATTGGAGTCCAGATGCACATTGGATTTAATCGTATTTAGCGGTGGATTTGGAGTTTAGCCGAACCCGAACATTGATCGCTGGCTCGCCCAGTCGAGCGGGATATTGTTCTGCCGCGTAATCTTGCGTCCGGTCAGATCTGGCGGTTGGGTTCCATTAATGATGGCAGAAATAATATCGGGTGAAAGATAACTGAGACGAACTAGCTGATGTAAATAGCGTCTGGAATAGTGTTCTATCATCGGCTGGGGATCGCCGTGTACCACGTAATCTCTCGCTGCAAAGGCGTGAGCGACGAGCCGAAGCAGAACCGGATCTGGCTCACGCTTTGCCAAACCTTGATCAGGTGATATCGCAAGTTTGAGTTCCGATCCTTTCGTGACAAGTTTCGCGTCGATGGTAAATCGACGACGGTCTCCTTCGCTCTCTATGACCATGCCGATTACAACCGTCTCGGGCTTCACTTGCACCTGTACTTCATGCTCGAGCAACAACCTGCGTTTATCGGCAATGCTCATTGACGCTTGATCGGACTTCAGTTGATTGCTCTGATCGATCTGTTCATTCAATTTTGCTGCGTCTTCAACATTGGACGAAGGAAGCGAGCTGAGCTGTTTTACAACGGCATCAATCACCAATCGCTCGATTTCCCCCGATGGCATTCGCCATGCGTTGTTCTTGTCATCGCCGGGTTCAAGCCTCGTCACATAATATCGATAGCGTTTGGATCCACGACTTGCATGTACAGGTGTCATAGGCATGCCGTCTGGATCTGTAATCAGGCCAGTCAGCATGCTCGGGTTCTTTGACTTTTTACCCAAGGCATTGTCTCTGCGATTGGCGGTAAAGATGTTTTGCACCTCATCAAACAAACCCTGTCCGATGATAGCATCATGCGCACCATCATAAATGGCATCCTTGTGCCGGACCTTGCCGATGTAAATTGGATTTTTTAGCAGCTGGCTTAGTGCTCCGGTCCGGAAAGGGACGCCGCCAATTGTTCGTCCATCTTTAAAAGCGCGCGCCTTTGTGCGCACACCAGCTGCGGCCAGTTCTTCAACCAGCTGTGGCACCGATCGGAGTTGGGAATATCGCGTAAACAAATGACGGACTGTCTTGGCCTCTGCGTCGTTGATCAAAAGTTTGCGATCGTTAAGATCATATCCAATGGGAACGGGGCCTCCCATCCACATACCCTTCTTTTTTGACGCAGCGATCTTATCGCGGATACGTTCGCCAGTGACCTCACGTTCAAATTGCGCAAAAGACAGCAGGACGTTCAAGGTCAATCGCCCCATGCTGGTTGTTGTATTGAAGGACTGTGTCACACTTACAAATGACGCTTCTTGATCATCCAGTATTTCTACGATCTTAGCAAAGTCGGCAAGGCTGCGTGTCAGCCGGTCAACCTTGTAGACAACGATCACATCAACCTTCTTTGCCTTAACATCTTGGAGAAGTTGATTGAGGCCAGGGCGCTTCATTGAACCACCGCTATAACCGCCATCATCATAGAGTTCTGTTACCGGTTCCCAGCCCTCACTGGCCTGGCTGAGTATAGCCCCGAGCGCACGACCAGTGATAGCTAGCTACACAGTGGCGCAGATCATCACTTTC
The DNA here is from genome assembly GCA_947489315.1 of uncultured Sphingomonadaceae bacterium. Lineage (GTDB taxonomy): Bacteria > Pseudomonadota > Alphaproteobacteria > Sphingomonadales > Sphingomonadaceae > Parasphingorhabdus. Next base: position 1,010,023 of record CANLCX010000002.1, on the reverse strand, counting down.
AACTTGCAGATCTTTCGCAGATAGGAGCTGTCTTATCACCCATCGTTCGATTTTGTCGCCACGGCGTTTTTCAATGACAATGCCATCGAACGGAGCTTTCTCATATTGACCGGAAGGCAGGTTGCGCAGCTTTCCAAGACTTTGATGCCATGCATCGACCTGTTTGAGCAGAGTATCTACTGTTCTACCATTCATCGACAAGCTAGGTTGCGCGGGAGGATCACTCCTCCAGTTGCCGGGCTCGATTTCGACCTCGACGGGTTCGAAGCGCTGGTTCTGCAGATAATCAACGATCGGGCCGATTTGCCTGGGATCAAGCATCGGATTGTTCGCGAAGAATCTCAATACGGTGAACCAAAAATCCTCGTTCACCAAGGAACGACCAAGCCTAGATCCTGCAACAGCATCAACCGCTGCATCTGAACACCCCAGAGCCTTCATCTGCCCCCAGCGTATAGCCTGTTCAACGGTATAATTGTCTGGCGCTTGCAAATAGTGATGAGCCATTTTTTTGTGAGCGGAATGACGGACTTAGCTTTTCTGAGATTGTATCCGCGTCCCAGATGGACGAACCAATCACGATATCGCCAGCTAGGCCTATCGTTCCTCAACCATACCGCTTCCATGAATGTCGGTACATCTCCGAATTTATCAAATAAATGATGAGTCAGTTCACCAAACATCCTTTCGCGGTTTTTGCTCTTTGGTTTCCATTCTTCAAGCGGACGCAGCCACAATGCTTTCCGATCATGCAGTTTGATCAATCCTCTGATAAACGGCGTTTCATCGTGATTTGGAACGGTCTGGAATATGAAATCTCCAAAACTGGTCAGGTGAGATAACATATTCAGCAGTGATGATCTTGACTCGGCATCTTCCTTGCTCGCTTCAATTTCTGCAGCAGCCAATTTGAATACTGGTCGGTCGATCTCATCGGATGATAGCTCACCTTGGCAAACGGCAGCCAGAAAGGCTTTCGGATTGCGATGTAGTTTTGCGTGCGACTTTCTTTTGATCTGCTCAGCTTGATATGCTTCGATTTCCTCCCGAAGGTCCATAGTGGACTTTTCCAAGGAGCCATCAAAGCCATTGGCCCAGCACCAGTCAAAATAGTCTGTCGACCGAATGAAATTGAGCGCCAGCATATGCCGTTCGATTTTGACCGGCACAGGATCGCTTTCCTGAAGAAATCTGGAACGCTTTGCCACTAACTGATACGCACGAGAAACTCGCCGCCTTCCTGCTGGTCAAAACTGGTTTTCCTCCCGGTGAATTTTTCGATCACATTAGCGCCAGTTAGACTGTGCTGACTTGGTTTCACTGTCGTAAACGATCCGCCACCGGCCAGAGCAAATGGAAGCAAGAGCTGATCCGACAAATAGGGTCCTGCAAACGCATTGCTCTCCATGTAACCCTTCATCCGATTTGCAGCAGTTTTGGCAAGGCGTTCTGCTTTGAGACCAAACTTACCAAAACCAGCCACCACTTCGCTAACATTCTCAAACGCAGCTTCCAGTATCAGTATGTTCCCAGGTCCTTGACCTTCAGGAAGCTCGCGTACGCCAATCGCACCGTCATCCCAATCAAGAACCTTATTGGCAGCTTTGACCTCGCGATCTGCAATATCAAAGGGCAGGCCAGCGAAATAGGCGGTGCCTTTGGTTGACCATAATTTGCCGCGTTCGACACAGTCAATGCGCTGAAGCGGAGCGGGTGTAACATCGATTTCAATCCGGCCCCCGCCTTGCGGATAAAATCCATGCCGGACCAGCTTGGCCGAGATATTTGGTCCCATGCGGTTGATGATCGGAAGGAAGGTCCGTTCAATAAAATCAAAGGGCGGTGCCATGAGATTATGGGTTCCGCCTTCGAGAATGATGTGAGATGGGCCATCAGCGAAGATCAGGGCAGGCAGGATCGTCTGCAGAACCAGATTTGTACTGCCCGCAGTCCCGACCGCAAAATTATAGTTGCCCGCTTTGATCGGCCCCGGCCGGAACGTTATGTCCGTTGAGCCAACAGCCAGGCCATCGCACTCGGACTCGCTGATTGCGCAGGCGGCCTCAAGCGAAGTCACATGCTGGCGCATCAGTCCCTTTTTTTCTCGCTTTCCGCGAATGTTGCTAATCTGAAAAGGCTCTCCAGTGACAAGCGACAGTGAAGCAGAAGTTCTGAGAACTTGTCCGCCACCTTCACCCTCTGAGCCATCAATAATAATCATCTCTTATGTCCTTAAGGATTGATGTGTGAAAGGCTAACCCTTCACACACACAACCTGTTTCAGCGTATGGACAATCTCGACGAGATCATCCTGCGCGGCCATGACCGCTTCGATCGGCTTGTAAGCCTTTGGCGTTTCGTCGAGCACGCCGATATCCTTTCGGCATTCTACGCCTTTGGTATCTTCGATATGCTCTTCCAGTGTCACCGCTTTCTTGGCTTCGGTCCGGGACATGACCCGGCCAGCGCCATGACTGCAGCTCTCGAAGGACTCCCGATTGCCGAGACCCCGAACAATGAACGACTTTGCGCCCATTGACCCTGGAATGATGCCCATCATACCCTTTGAAGCACGGACTGCGCCTTTCCGGGTGATCAGGACATCCTCGCCGAAATGCCGCTCGCGATTGACATAGTTATGGTGGCAGTTAATTGCCTCCATCTCTGCATCAAACGGTTTGGCAATCTGACCGCGCAGCGCCTTGATGACGTTTTTCATCATCATCTGACGGTTGGCCATCGCAAAATCCTGTGCCCAGCCGACCGCTTCAACATAATCGTCAAAATGATCGGTCCCTTCCGGGAAATAGGCCAGATTCTGGTCCGGCAGATTGATATGCCATTTGCGCATATCCTGCTTCGCCAGTTCGATAAACTGCGAGCCGATGGCGTTACCCACACCACGTGAACCGCTATGCAGCATGACCCACACCCGATCTTCGGTATCGAGGCACAGTTCAATAAAATGGTTGCCTGTACCAAGCGTGCCGAGGTGGACGATGTTGTTCGTGTTCTTGAACCGTGGATATTTATCCGTGATCCGGTCGAACCGCGCCGAGAGCGGGGCCCACGCATCGGTGATCTCTTTTTGCGGATCACCCCATGAACCTTTGTCCCGGCGACCGCGACCAACCGACCGGCCATGCGGCACAGCGGCTTCGATTGCAGACCGAATGCCTTCCAGATTGTCCGGAAGATCACTCGCCATCAGCGAAGTCTGCGCAGCCATCATGCCGCAGCCAATATCAACGCCGACCGCGGCCGGGATAACCGCGCCTTTGGTTGGAATCACGGATCCAACCGTTGCACCAATACCGACATGGACGTCAGGCATCGCAGCCATATGCTTAAAAATAAACGGCATCTGCGCCGCTTTGGAAAGCTGAACACGCGCGCCATCATCAACCGGGACACCACGAGTCCACATTTTGATCGGGTGTCCGCCTTCAACGTCCACATATTCATATTTTGTATCGACCATCGCAGGTCTCCTTATCATGTTCTTTAGCAGCCAAAGGCCACATGGATAGGATCATAAAAATCTGGTCAGGATGGCTGGACTTGAACCAACAACATCATGCTTCCAAAGCACACGCTCTACCGATTGAACTACATCCTGCTTTTGGAAACCTCTGGAGCGGCTGGCCCATTCCAGCCGCTCCGGTTTCCGCTTCACCCGGTTGACCATGTTTGCGCAATCATCCGGATGCCCATAGCATTGCAGCGACCGTGCCAGTTTTCCGGTTGCTAGGTTTATCATCACACAAATCATTGATAAATATATATAAACAGAAATTATTCCGCTTTAATCACCATTTGAGCATCTGAAAAATATGTCAAATAAACTATATTAATAGATATTATATTATCCTAAAGGATAAAATATGAAGCCACTTGTTGTCATTGGATTTTTGGGCTCGACGCTCGATGCAGGGAAATTTGGACCGACGCGGTGGAACAAGTGGCGGCCGTCCGTGTCAATTGCCATGCATGAAGATTTGCGCATCGATCGCTTTGTCCTCATCCATGGCAAGCAGCATCATCGGCTAGCTGACCAGGTCGCAGCGGACATTGTATCCGTCTCGCCGGAAACGACGGTCGACCAGCGGCTTTTGGGCTTTGACGATCCCTGGGAGTTTGAAGAAGTTTACGGCAAGCTGCTCGACTTTGCGCGCGAATATCCGTTTGATCCTGACAAAGAAGATTATCTGATCCACATCACAACCGGCACGCATGTCGTGCAGATTTGCTTATTTCTTCTCACAGAGGCGCGCTTTCTGCCCGGCCGCCTGTTGCAGACACAGCCCGCGAAAATGTCGGCGGGGAATTTCCCCGGCCGGTTGAGCATGATCGATTTGGACTTGTCGCGTTACGACAGTCTCGCCTCTCGCTTTGCCGTGCAAATGGCTGAGGGATCGTCTTTTTTAAAGTCAGGCATCGAAACCAAGAACCAGGCTTTCAACGCCCTGATCGATGAAATCGAACAAGTTGCGGGCCGATCGAAAGCGCCAATATTGCTCACCGGGCCAACAGGTGCTGGCAAGAGCCAGTTGGCGCGCCGCATTTTCGAACTCAAAAAATTGAAGCATCAGGTCTCAGGAAGCTTTGTCGAGGTAAACTGTGCCACCTTGCGCGGGGACAGCGCCATGTCTGCTCTTTTTGGTCACACCAAGGGCGCGTTTACCGGAGCGGCAACAGAACGCGCCGGTCTATTGCGAACAGCAGACAAGGGGATGCTGTTCCTTGATGAGATAGGCGAGTTGGGCGCGGACGAACAAGCGATGATTTTGCGCGCGATTGAAGAGAAGCGGTTTTTGCCCGTCGGCGCTGACAGGGAAGCGAATTCAGACTTCCAGCTGATCGCCGGCACAAACAAGGATCTCTCGCTGGCCGTGACCAAGGGGACTTTCCGCGATGACCTTCTCGCCCGTCTCAACCTCTGGACATTTGCGCTACCGGGTCTCGCGGACCGCAAGGAGGATATCGAGCCCAATCTGGATTATGAACTGGACCGTTTTGCCGAGAGAGAGGGCAATCGCGTGACTTTCAACAAAGAAGCGCGCGATCGATATCTGAAGTTTGCGAATTCCCCGAGCGCGCTTTGGTCAGGCAATTTTCGCGACCTTGCGGCAAGTGTAACGCGAATGGCAACTCTTTCTCCGGAGGGCAGAATAGGCCGCGAAACCGTTGACTTGGAAACCATGAAGCTGGATCGCCTTTGGCATGGGAACACAGTTGAGACGGACAATATCCTCCAAAATCTGTTCGGCGCTGAGCAATTGGATGAACTGGATCCTTTTGACCAGGTGCAGTTGGCGGAAGTTATAAAAGTCAGCCGCAATAGCAAATCCATGTCTGAAGCTGGACGCACGCTATTCGCATCATCCCGTCAGCGGCGCAAAAGTGCCAATGATGCAGACCGCTTGAAAAAATACCTCGCCCGTTTTGGATTAAGCTGGGCTGACATTCATGCGGAGGCATAGTGTATGAAAACAATATTATTCGATATTGACGGAACACTCGCGAATATCGAGCATCGACGAAATTACGTAGCCCAAGATAAACCTGACTGGAAATCCTTTAATGCGGAGATGGGCGCAGATACGCCCAATGCACCGATCGTGGCGTTGTATAAGTCCCTTTGGGCATCAGAGGCTTATGAACTCATTCTGGTAACCGGACGAAATGAACGTTCAAGAACTCTGACCGAGCAATGGCTGACCTGGAATGAAATCCCATTCGAACAAATATTGATGCGGCCGGACGATGATTTCAGAGCCGATCATATCATCAAGGAAGAGATTTTGTATCGTTTAAAGGCCGCGGGAAAAGCAATCGAATTTGTTGTCGATGACCGTCAGCAAGTTGTTGATATGTGGCGTCGGAATGGCATTGTCTGCCTGCAATGCGATGTAGGTGATTTCTAGTAATTACTCGAGGCACAGATGCCTTTAGAGACCGGCGGTAAGGTCGATAATATCCAGATTTTTGGTGTCTGCTTTATCCCGAAAGCGGACATTAGGATCACTCACCAACACTTTAGCGGATTGAAAGATAGTAATTGCATGCCTTTAGAGCGCATCATTATGTGGGGTAGCATTTTTCCAATCGGCCTCTTTACCTAAGCCACATACCCAGCCTCGTTTGCAATCAACTGCTTTGTCGATCATATCTCGAAGTTCGGTTGCTCGGTCGCAGTTCGGTGCACCAACCGGATGATACACTATGAGCGGTTCAGGAACGACGTTCCTCATTTCTGTGAATAAGCCAGTAAGCTGGCTTTCTTTCACCGCTACGCCATTCCAAGTGATCGAGGAATCGGACCAAGCAATGGTGTTCACCACTGCGAATGTTGGCACTCCATCTTTTGGCTGGCTCCACCCCTCCGAAAGTAATGCGCACTTTTCGGCTTTCTGTGCGCCATTGCTGCAAGCGATCAGACTTCCAATAAAAGTCAGAATAAGAGTGGATCGAAACATAGAGGATTACATAACTAGCTACGGCGTGTCGGACAAGCCAAACTCAATGTCCGCTTTTACGCCCAAAGCGGACATTAGGAAGCGACGGTAGCATCAAAGTTGGCGTTCGCGCCTTTGGATCGCGCCAAGCTGTCGCTTTTCCTCCACAGCGCGCCACGCAACCGCAAGGACTTGGCTTGGTAAGGCGCCTGTAAGGCGCGCGTTTTGACGTTAGTTCACGATCAATAGGCAGCCGCAAAGAATGGCCCTTGGCCCTTTCGATCCGCCACCATGCTCAAATTACATCCAAAATGGATGTAACGGCGTCCGCGCGCAAAAAGAAGCTAAGTAAATCTATGTAGTTGCTCGCCGGTGATCAGTTTAGCTAGCGAATCTAAACAATCGCTGTTACTAGCCTGCGGCTTGAGTATAGCGGGGGCGCGTAAGTTATGTCTGTCGGGGCAGACGACCAAAACACCAATGCAGATGTCGACCAGGCTGCACTAACCAGCTCGGCGCCGATTGACCCGGCGCTGGCCTGTTTTATTTTGCTTGCCAAATTCCTCGGCGTTCCCGCAGACCCCAATCAAATTCATCATGATCGTGGTCAGGGCGATGATCCCTATACACTGGAACATCTCGCGCGCATTGCCAAAAAACTCGGGCTGATATCGCGGTTGCGCGATGCCAAACGCGAGGAACTGAGCAAGATACCGCTGCCAGCGATCTTGCGAACCCATGATGGCGGCGCGTTTATCTTGCTCAAGATCGAGGAAGAGAGCCTCACGCCGCGCTATTTGATCCAGCGCGGGGATAGCGAGCGGCCAGAAGTTTTGTCGATAGAGCAAATGGACGAAGTTTTTGCCGGACGCTTGTTGCTGCTGACCTCGCGAGAAAAAGTCACCGGAGACAAACGACCCTTCGACATTAGCTGGTTCATCCCGGCACTGGTCAAATATCGCCGCGCCCTGCGCGATGTGCTTATCGGCAGCTTCTTTCTGCAACTTATGGGGCTCGCTTCACCGATTTTCTTCCAGCTGGTGATCGACAAAGTATTGGTGCACCAATCGCTTACAACCTTGGAGGTGCTCGCATTTGGCTTAGCTGTTGTGCTGACCTGGGAGACCTTCTTGTCGGCGCTGCGCAACTGGCTGTTCGCACATACTACCAACCGCGTGGACGCTGAACTTTCGTCAAACATGTTCCGGCATTTGGTCAATCTACCCGTCAGCTATTTTGAAGCGCGGCGCGTGGGCGACAGCGTCGCCCGCGTCCGCGAACTGGAAAATATCCGCCAGTTTCTAACCAGCAATGCCGTTACGGTGGTCATCGATCTGTTCTTCACGATCGTTTTCTTTGTGGTCATGTATATTTATTCACCGCTGCTGACGCTAATCGTGGCATTGACCATTCCGATTTACATTGCGATATCCTTGTTCATCACGCCGCCGTTGCGGGCGCGGTTGGATGAAAAGTTCCGCCAGGGTGCGGAAAACCAAGCTTTCCTTGTGGAAACAGTTACCGGCATTGGCACGCTTAAGTCGATGGCTGTAGAACCGCAGATGCGCGACAAATGGGAAAAACTCTTTTCCGGTTATACGCAAACCGGCTTTAAGGTTGCCGTGCTGTCAAACTGGGGCAGTCACCTCATTCAAATCGTATCAAAACTTACGACCGTCGCCATTCTTTATTTTGGCGCAAAGGCTGTGATAGCCGGTACATTCTCGGTGGGATCCTTGGTCGCGTTCAATATGCTGGCCGGGCGGGTTGCGCAGCCGATTTTGCGATTGTCCCAGCTATGGCAGGATTTTCAACAAGTCCGCATCTCTGTCGACCGGCTAGGCGATGTGCTCAATTCTCCCGCAGAGCCAGAATATAATCCAGGCCGCGCGAGTTTGCCGCCGATTAGCGGTCATGTAGAATTTGACAAGGTTCGCTTTCGTTACCGCCCCGATGCAGCCGAAGCCTTGCGCGGTGTCAGCCTGGACGTGCAGGCTGGCGAGATGCTTGGTATTGTTGGGCCATCTGGTTCAGGTAAGTCCACGCTCACAAAATTGGTGCAGCGGCTTTATGTGCCGGAGCAAGGCCGCGTCCTGGTCGATGGCGTTGATCTGGCGCTGGTTGATCCAGCTTGGCTCCGGCGGCAAATCGGCGTGGTGCTGCAAGAGAACATCTTGTTCAATCGCACGGTCCGGGACAATATCTCGCTGGCCGATCCAACGCGTCCCATGGAAGCGGTTATCGCAGCGGCAAACTTGGCCGGCGCGCACGAGTTTATTCTCGAGCTTCCTCATGGCTATGACACGATCATCGATGAGCGCGGCAGCAACTTGTCCGGCGGGCAGCGACAGCGCATGGCCATTGCACGCGCACTAATTGGCGATCCCCGTATCTTGATCCTCGATGAAGCGACCAGCGCATTGGATGCCGAGAGCGAAGAAATTATTCAGGATAATCTCGCAAAAATTGCTCAAGGCCGGACAGTGATGATTATCGCGCACCGCTTGTCCGCAGTTCGCCAATGTAATCGCATTGTGACCGTGGAAGCGGGCGATATTACCGAGATTGGCACGCATGAAGAGTTGATCGAAGCCGATGGTCGCTATGCGATGCTCTACAACAAGCAAATGGGTATTAAGTCTTGAGCGCAGAAGAAGCCCCGACTCAAGAAGCCCCGGTCCAAGAAGGCTGGTTCGCGCGCCGCTTCCCTAATCTTGCGCGGCATATTATGATCCTGCGCGAAAGCTGGTCTGATCAGAATGTCACCGATGCTAACGCCAAACCGCAAACCGATCATGAGTTTTTGCCCGCCGCGTTGGAGATTATGGAGAAGCCGCCAAGCCCAGGTTTGCGCTGGTTGATGCTGATCCTTTGCAGCCTGTTTGCTATAGCGCTGCTCTGGTCTTTTATCGGCAAGGTCGATGTGGTCGCAACCGCCACCGGCAAGGTCGTTCCATCTGCCAGCAGCAAGGTCATCCAGCCCATTGAGATCGGATCGATCAGAGCGATCCATGTGAAAAATGGTCAGCGCGTCAAAAAGGGCCAATTGCTGGTCGAACTGGATCCCACGATCAGCAATGCCGATGCAGCCCAAAGCTCTCAACAGCTCATGTCTGCAGATATTGTTCGCGCCCGCAATGACGCGTTGATGTCGCACCTGAAAGGTCTGGAGGCACGGTTTGTGCCGCCAGCGGGAACGCCTGTGGGTGTTGTGCTCACACAGGCACAATTTGTGCGCTCGGCCATCGGCGAATATGAGGCGGAGAAGGCAAGCCTTGGGCAGCAACGCGCGGAACGTCAGGCACAGCTTGTCGGCGCGCAGGCGGAAATATCGAAGCTTGAACAGACCCTGCCATTGCTCGATCAGCAACTTGCGGCGCGTCAGGAGCTTGCTGACAAGGGCTATTTCTCAAAGCTGCGTCTGCTCGAATTTGAACAGTTGCGCGTGGAGCATATTCAGAACATCGCCGTGCAGCGCGCCCGCGCCGCCGAGGCCAGCGCCTCCATCCGCAATCTCGAAGCGCAGATCAGGCGCCTACGCGAGGCATTCGGGCGCGGTGCAATTTCGGAAATGGCGGAAGCCGAAGGACAATCGGCGATGGCCGGGGCAGAGCTTCAGAAGTCAGCACGGCGGCGCGAACTGCAACAAATCCGTTCGCCAGTAAATGGCACGGTGCAGCAGCTTATCCTGACCACCATTGGCGGGGTGGTGCAACCAGCAGAACCCATCATGGTGATCGTGCCCGATGATGCCGAGGTGCAGGTGAGCGCGCAGATCCTCAACAAGGATATCGGGTTTATCTATGAAGGTCAGCCGGTGCGGGTGAAGCTGGAGGCGTTTAACTTTACCGATTACGGCCTGATCGAAGGCGTTGTCGATAACATCAGCCGCGATGCGATCCAGGATGAAAATCTCGGGCTGGTCTATGCCGCCCGGATCAAGCTCAATAAGCGCCACCTGATGGTGGGTGGCAGGCGTCAAGCGATCGGACCAGGCCTGCAAGTGCAAGCAGAGATCAAAACTGGCGAGCGGCGCATCATCCAATATTTACTGTCCCCCATTGCAAAAACAATGGATGAAGCGGGGCGTGAACGGTAAGTTAAGTATTGGAAACATGGCTATTCTGGGATTTTTCAATAAACATCCAAAATGGATATATATTTTATGATAGTTTTACATGTAATTGCTCTTGTCTTGGCTGATTTTGCGGCTAGTCTGCCAGAAGAGTCGCGGGGGCCTGAAACATAAAAATGTACAGGTTTTGTTGGTGAATGTCCGATTTTTCACGGACTTCTGCTGACGCGCGTGGTGACTCGCGCGCATGAATATCTGACCAACAGGGGATTGGTGGTCAGAAGAGTTTTTGTAAGGGGCCAGATTATCAATGAGTACGAAAAAACCAGCTAAGAAAGCTGCGACCAACGGGTCTGCGGCCGGTAAAAACGCGCCTGCGACAAAGGCGGCTGCGCCAGAACCCGAAGGCGGCATAGCCGGCACGGTCGATACGGATGCCAAGGCCAAGCCTGCGCTGACTCCCGAAGCGATCGAGCAGTTGACCGAACTCCGCGGGAAAATTCATAACAGCGTTGGACAGACCGTGTTGGCGATGATGAACCTGCCGCGCTATCGCAATCAAACTCTGGGCGATCTGACCCATTTGTTGGTGGAGCCATTGCTGCGCGACCGGCTGGCCATTGCCTCAACCCGCAGCAAAGATGGTGCCGAGGAAGCCACAGCGGGCATGGCCATTTGGGCAAGTGTTTCGAGCAAGGTGGACGCTAAGATCCGCGAGCAGGTGAAGAGCGGTGCCTTCCCCGTACGCCTGTCGAGCGAAGACTGGACCAGCGGCGAAACCTTATGGTTGCTCGATGTGATCGCGCCCAATCGCAAGCTGGCGACTGCTGTACTGGCGAATTTTAAGCAGGTGGCAGGTGATAAGCCGGTGAGTATTCATCCTATCGTTGCTCGTGCCGTTGATCCGGATGTGCTGGAGAAGATGAAGGCAAAGTCAGTTGAGGGAGCTACTGAAGATAAAAGCGCGCCCGAACTGACAGCGGATACTGAGACGAAGGGCGAGGCTTGAGGGAACAACGGCATGTATTTAGAAAATGGCCACGGTAATTCCAATAACAACATGGCAGGGGTCATTGCATGTTGAAGAGCAGGCCTAGATTGAAGAAAATCGGCCTATTGGTGGTTTTGCTTTTTATTGTTTTGCAGGTGCATAGTTTTTGGGCTTTCCGATATCGGTTTGAAAATTATTTCTACGATAAGGTGTTTTCGGAGGAATTTGAGGATAATATCTGGCTGCAAATGGAGCAGCCAATTTTTTTGGCTCATAAACCTCCTTTTGCTACACTAAAATACCTATTCCAATATAGCTATAATAAAACCCCAGAAGGAATGGAAAAAATTTCTAATAGGGAGCTTTACCATTTGTTGAGGGGCAATGTTCAGAGGTTTAAAGGATCAATTCAATCTACATCACATGGATATAGCCAAATCACTTTCGAAAACTGCCCTTCTCTATCGGTTACAAATCAATGCCATAGAGTATATACGATCTATGATAATGTTGTTTGTTCATTTTCATCGAAATTTGAAGTATTTCCGCGGAAAATAAATTGTAGAATTTTCTACAGACAAAATGAAGACATATATTCATTATATCCTGAAGAAGATGATCTTAGAAAAGTCTATTTTGTACGGCAGAAATTTATTTATTGAATTTTATTTTTGGGGACTAGGTTGTGGATAGAGATATAGAGTTATCTGTTATTATCGCGGGCATTAACTTCAGTGATCCCCGAACCGTCATTGGCAATCCACCACTGACCGTAAGATCGGTAACGCCAGAAGAGCGAGAAACTTTAACGACTTGGGTCACCCAGCTTTATGATTCGGATAAAGGCTATGAACTGTTAAAGACTGGATATGAGAATGATGCTCTGAATTTCTTTGCGACGCCAAGTGGGAGCTCTTTTTCAAGTTTTGGAGATAAAGCGCTAGCTATCAATTTTGAAACCATTGAAAATGTATTTCAATTCAACACAAAAGGCACTTATGTAAAAGAGCTACCAGTGCTGCATTTTGCGCATGAATTGTCCCACCTTGTTGAAAATACAACTGACCCCGCCCCATTTTTCGACCCTAATGATAGAGAGGCAATATTACGCCTTCCTGATTTTCAAAATGAGCCGGATTATGATCCTTATGGCGGAGCGGTTCGAACGCAAAACCTTATTGCTCGTCAGCTAGGAAAATTTGATAACCAGCGCGCAGGCTATCATGCTGCATGGCAGCCAGCGAGCCATCGCAATATTTTTAATCTGAATCAAAATTATTCCTTTGGTCGATCAATCGATATTTTGAGGCTACCGACGTTCAGCCCGGTTGATGAATCAAAGTCAATCAGTTCGACGATAGATGCCCGTGATCCTTCGTCCCTCAATGGTAATAGTGATTTGATTTTTGGATCGGAGGGCGGCGGTTTTTTTGGTTTTCCTGCCGATGACACTATCCGTGCCGGAGACGGTAATGACGTGGTTCGAGCCGGTGCTGGCGATGATATAATATTTGGCGACGATGGTGATGATGTCCTGCTGGGTGAGGGCGACGATGATCTCATATTTGGCGGTCTTGGACTTAACTATATTTCGGGTGGGTCCGGCCACGATATTTTGGATATTGGTGGGAAATATCGTGGCGATGAAGGTAGCTTTATCGGCGCTGACGGTTTTGAATTTTTCCTGAGAAACGGCAATTTTGACCTTGATGGTCAAATATTCGATCTGGAAATCGAAGTAGACGGAGTTGAATCCATAAATCGCCTCTCTGGTGTAGAAGAGATCATCCTAAGTGATGGAGGGGATTTTCTTAGCATCGGTAATTTGGGTTTTGACACATCTGACGATCTCACCATTGATATGGATGCGCCAGAGGGCGGTCATGTTAATAGTAGCTCATATGACACGCTGACTTTTGTTGGCGCTGATCACGGCGTTGACTATGACGATGGCCAGTTTCGCCAAAATTTTGATTTTCTGTCCAATCCGATTGATTTCTTGACGACCTTTTATTCCAATCTGAAGGTCAAAGGCGCAGAGAATGTTGTTCTTACGCGCCATGCTGATGAGCTGTCCCTTACCGACAATGATGTCCATGATGGCATTGGTCGCATCGCGTTACTGGACGGTGATGACAAAGCTGTCGTTCATAATATTTCTGAATTCCTGACCGGCGATGGCGGTGAGCAACTTAGACTGACGGTTGATGGCGGGATAGGTAAGGATGAAATAGTAATCACGGGTGGTCGTGGCGCAATTGCGATTGGCGGTGAAGGTGATGATATCATTACCAATTATAGCATTGGCGGAGTCGTTTACGGTGATCGGATCGACACTAGTTTGGAATCTACAAATGGCGGCGGCGCTGATCAATTCAATGTAGCTCCTGACGTTACAATAATGGATGCTGAGAGCAATGATCGGGTATTTCTATTCGGTCGGTTGCTAGCTGGCGGTCTTGGTAAAGACGGTTCAGCATTTGATGCCTTGAATAAATTTGTTGAATATGGACTCACGGTTGCGGGCGATCTGTTGATCAGTTTTGGGAATATTAGTGCCTCGGATACTGGCGCCGAATTGGCCAAAAAAGCAGTTGTAGTAAAAGACTTCGATTTTGGTGGCATCAGTGGTGGTAAGGAAACCGACGGTTTTTCGAGCATAGGGGCCCAAACGTCTGGCGATCTGGGGCTTTCTTTTCGAATCTACAACAGTCCAGATGCGATTAATTTTAGCGCCTTTGGGTCGCTATTTGGTACGGTTAAATTTCTTGCCGACATTATCACCTCAACTTACAAGTTTTTGAATGGCGACGACCCACTCGTTCTCGACCTTAACGGAGATGGCATCCAAAACTTTAAAGTTGGTGCCGCAAGCTTCGACGGCGACGGCGACCTATTTGCCGAGAGCACTGGATGGATATCCTCCGACGACGGCTTCCTAGTCTATGACCGAGACGGCTCGGGCACAATTGATGACATTAGCGAGCTATTCGGCGCACCCGGTGTGTCTGGCTTTACCGAATTGGCCGGGTTTGACAGCAATAGCGACGGCGTCGTTGATGCTGGGGATGCGTTATTTGGCGATCTGCAGGTCTGGCGCGATCTCAATACGGATGGCGTGACGCAGGATGGCGAGCTGTTCTCGCTCGACAGCCTGAATATTGCGTCTTTTTCTCTAACATCTGAGCAATTGGGACTGACGACGTCTAGCGACAATGAGCTGCGCGCGCGCGGTGAATTTACTTATGATGATGGTTCGACCGGTGATATCTACGAGATTATCTTTGACACTGACCGTGTGTCCTCGCGCTATCGCGGGGATAATGGCAAGACGGCGGACGCGGCCTTGTTTGACGCCAAGGGCTATGGTCGGCTGACCGATCTCGGTGTTGCTGCAAGCAATGATCTCGCGATTGCCGACGTTGCGCGGCAGGTCGCTGAATCGATGACCATCGCCAATCTTTCTGATCTGCGCGATCAGGCTGTGCCAATTTTCTCCGCATGGGTAGGCGGACGCTATGAAACCCGTGAACTCGCACCCGTTTTGCTAAGCGCTGATGGTGCTGAACGGGTCGATCATGGCGTATATAACGAAGACGGGAGTGGCGGTTATTGGACGCTGGCGAGCGGCAGCGATATTTTGGACGGCGATGGTAATGTCATTGCGCGGGCAAGCCTGGAAGATGTGCTGGTTGCCGCCACGGCAGGTGGTGCGACATGGGAGCTGCAACAGCTTTGGTCACCCTCAACGCGGGAATTTCTCCCTGAGCATCGCGACGAAACCGCTTATCTGGTCAGCGTGGTTGATGGCCGCGCGGTGGTGCATGATTATGCCATTGAGCGCACCGATGGCGGTGGTTCCTATTGGGAGCTCGCCAGCGGGACGAGCATATTGGACGCCGACGGCAATACGATTGCCCGTGCGACACTCGCTGATGTTCAGGCGCAGGCGGCGCTCGACGGACAAAGTTGGCGGGTCGAAGACTTTGCCGATACGCTGCCCCCGGAAGCGCCATTTGAAAAGGTCGCGTTCCAGCTCAAGAACGGCATTATCACCGACTATACCGTGCTTGTGCGTGATAGTGAGGGCGAGTTTTTTGTCTGGGCTAATAACCTGCAACGCGCGCTCGACTATCAGGACCGCTATGGCGAAAATGCCTTTGGCTTGCGCAATTTCCAAGTCGATCTCGACAATCTGCTCGATGCCGACAATAGCGATGACAGTGCCATCCGAGCTGAACTGCTGACGCTTGATCAGTTGCGCTTTGCGAGTGCATCCTTTGGTGTCGATTTTCAACCAGGCATCAACATCGCCGAAACCGATGAAAACGGCTTGCTTGTCTATGAAACACCGGTAGCCGAAACGATTGGTTTCTTCGACAGCATGATCAACCTCTATATCGGTGCAAGCCGCGGGGTAGCTGTGCGTTTGGCTTCCCAGGGCGGGCTTAGCGATTTTTTCCAGGGCGTGGAATATGATGCTGGCACCGATGCTTTCAAGCCAACAACAAATCGTGAAATAGAGCCGCTATTGACGGCGGTAATGGCTGCCGCTCCAGCAGAAGAGCAGGCCGCGATAGATTATTTGTCGGACTGGCAGGATGTCTTGTCAGTGGTCTATGCCGATTACAAGCGGACAGGGTCTGGCTCTAACAGTGAGAATTTCCTCGCGCAGATGACCATCGCAGCGTTTGAAAATAGCGGTGTTGCATTGGATTATCTTCGGATCGCCAATATTTTCGGAGTGGATCAGGATCGGGTAATTCAGCATGATATTGCTGATACGGACGTTGTCGGCACTAGCGGCAATGATATTTTCTATATTACTGGCGGTGACCAGATTGTACGCGGAGGGCTGGGAGCTGATCTCTATGTTCTCGGTCGCGATTTTGGTGAAGTCACTATCAAGGATGTAGAAGGCATATTGCAACCTCGAGGCGAGGACCAATTGCGCTTTGCCCATGTTACATCGGATCAAGTGTTTGCCTATAAAGACGGCCTAGATCTGGTCCTAGAGATAGATGGCAGCGACGATGTAGTGCGCATTGAAGATCAGTTTGAGGGCGTATGGCCTGGTATCTTTGGCGGCGACTATTCAATAGCCACCGAAATGGATCTCATATTCTTCGCGGACGGTGTACGTTGGGACTATTTGGATATCGCCTATGCAACCAGCCATCCGCTGGATAGCGATGATGTTGTTCTGGGAACCAATGCTGTTGATGTGCTTGATGGTGGTCTCGGTAATGACTTGCTGCGCGGCGGCCGGGACTCCGATCTATATATATTTGACTACGGCTATGGTCAGGATGTCGTTGAAGACAAGAACGACAACCCTTTTCATGACCATATTGATATTATCCAGTTTGGCGAAGGCATATCCGAAGATAATATTCGTTTTGACCGGGTTGGTACGTCCAACGACCTCTTTATCTATCTGCAGGATGAAAATGGTGTCGATACCGGCGATCGCTTAGAGATTATTGGCCAATTCACGGTCAAAAACTTCCTCTTTGGCGATCTGAGAACCAATCAAATAGAGCGCTTGGTATTCAGTGATTTCAGTTTCATGGAAAGCGATACCATTGCCGCCAAAGTGCTGCGTGATCTGAAAACTGACGATGCAGACTATATCGTTGGCTTTACAAGAAATGACGTACTTGATGGCGGCGAGGGTAATGATATCCTAGTCGGCGGCAATCGCGACGATACCTACATATTTGAGCGTGGCGGCGGTCAGGACGTTATCGAAGACAATTATTTCGAAGTGTTCGAGAGCTCTTTTGATACTTTGAAATTTGGAACTGGGATAACCGCAGATGATGTCCGCATTGTTAGGGAGGGCGCATCATCCACTGTTACGCTCGAGCTAAAAGACAGCACCGACAGCGTAACGCTCCAGAACCAGTTCCGACTTACTGCAGTTGGTCTGTTCTTTCTGCGTCACGACAGCATCGATCGGATCAGTTTTTCAGACGGTACGTCCTGGGATATGGACCGGCTCGCCCGGATGATCCTGACCGAGGCATCGACCGATGGAAATGATACCATCTATGGATTTGACTGGAATGACACGCTTGACGGCGGCGCTGGCGATGATCGACTGGAAGGCGGCGCTCTAAGCGACCGTTATGTGTTCGCTGAAGGTTATGGCAACGATGTGATTTTCGACAATGTGTCTTTCACTCGGCTTTTGATCCCTGCAGGCTATGACAGTCTCGAACTTACCAATATCGCTCTAAATGACGTTACATTTTCGCGCTTCAAGAATGATTTTACGATCACTCTCAAGTCGACCGGAGAGTCGGTGACCATTGAAGGTCAATATGACCGGTTGGCTGATAACGAAATAGAGCAAATAATCTTCTCTGACCGGACTGTCCCGAATACGGATCTCAATCCTGAAGATATTGATCTGATTGGAACATCCGGAGACGACACGCTCTATGGAACCCATTATGCTGAACGGATAGATGGGCTCGGCGGTAACGATCTTCTCATCGGTTCAAGCGATGGCGATACTTATGTCTTTGATATCGGTTACGGCCAGGACATTATTTCTGACCGGATTGATGCTGGCCAATGGCGAGCAGAAGATAGTGTAGAGTTCGGTGCCAGCGTTATCTTTGATGAAACGAACTTCACCAAAGAAGGCAATGATCTTCTCATCACATTTGACGGACGCTCTGATCAACTTCGTGTTCGCGATCAGTTCCGGTCTTCGCTTTGGGGCGTTGAGCAGTTTAAATTTGCTGATGGCACTGAGATATCAATATCGGATGTAGAAGAGTTGCTCGCGATAAGCGGCGGCACCCGGGCTGACGATGTGATCGATGGCATTATCGACAGTGAAAATGTGCTCGATGGCCGTCAAGGGGACGACATACTCAACGGCGGGCGCAAAGCAGACACTTACGCTTTCGGTACCGACTATGATTTTGATACCATTGTTGAAGTTTTGAATGGAGACTCAGATGCCGGCGCCATCGACCAGGTAATTTTTGGCGAGCTTGTCACTACGGAAAATATTACCGCGCGGCGTGACGGCAACGATGTTTATTTCACCCTCAAGGATTCAGGTGACCAGCTGCGTATCGTCAACGGCGCTGACCAGCGCCTTGTAGAAGAGTTTAACTTTGCAGATGGCACAATCTGGGATTTTGACGATCTTAGAGCTGAATTGGTACGCGGTTCCGATGGCGATGACTTGCTAGTCGGCTTTGCTGGTGAAACCGATATATTGGACGGCGGTTTTGGGTCAGATGAATTGGTTGGTGACACTGGTGATGATATCTACCGGTTTGATATCGGCTATGGCCAAGATGCGATAGATGATGCGGGTGGAAATGACCGCCTAGAATTTGGCGATCTGATTTCGGCGGACATGCTGCAATATTCTGCTGATGGTGACAATCTGGTCATTCAATTCCAGGGAATAGATGATAATCTGGTGATTCGCGGCGCGTTAGCGGCCGGCTCGGCCAAAGCTATTGAACAGCTTGTATTTTCTGAAGGCAGATCGATTGTTTTTGATGAGGTATTGCAAGCACTTGTTGATGGACAAGCTTCGACCAATGCTGATATAATTCGCGGTTTTGCAGGCCGTGCCGACACGCTCAATGGCGGTACTGGTAGTGATGAGCTTGTCGGTTTGAGCGGCGATGACACCTATGTTGTCGAGCGCGAAAGCGGGACCAAAATCATTGATGATCGCGGTGCATCTTCGGACGATTTGCTGACGTTCACCAATTTCAGTAGTGATGAAGTTACTGTGCGCCGCACAGATCCTGTGGGCAATGACGTTCTATTGTCCTTTGTAGATGGAACCGAAGTCATCATCAAAGGCGGTCTCGACACTGCTAACAGCTCTGCAATTGAGGTGATTGAATTTGCTGATGGCGTTAGCTGGGACATTGGCGAGCTTCGCGCGCAAGTCATAACAAGCAGTCAGACGGATAATAATGACATTGTTTCCGGCTTTGCTGGCGACGACATACTAGAAGGTGGTCGCGGCAACGATGTTCTGCTGGGAGCCGGCGGTTCCGATACCTTTATCTTCAACCGTTTTGATGGCCGGGATATTGTAAACGACAACAGCACAAATGCGTTGGATACAGATATTCTCAAGCTTGTGGGTTATACAGTTGATGATATCGAACTTCGGAGGTTGCATGGTGAAAGTGACGACGTGGTTGTCACTTTTACGGATACTGATGATGAAATCATATTGCGCGGCCAATATGTTGCGGCGGCAGGCAAAGGCGTAGAGCAGATTGAATTTGGCGATGGTACAGTTTGGGACCGCAATGCGATATTGACGGCGTTAAACTTCGTTCCGCCCGCAGAACCTTTTGCTTCTACTGATGGCGACGACAGCATTACTGGAAATTCAGCTGGGCAAACGATTTCTGGCGGCGCTGGGAATGATGTGATCGATGCACGTCAGGGTAATGATGTCATCATTGGCGGTACCGGTGATGACATATTGCGCGGTGGCAGCGATAATGACGTCTATGTCTTCAATCGCGGCGATGGCTATGATGATATTTATGATCGGAACACCAGTAATCTTATTCGATCAGGCGGCTATGATAGGGTGGACTTTGGGGAGGGTATCTCCATTGATGACCTTACGTTCCGTACAATCAACAAAAAAGATATTTTGGTCGTTATCAAAGATTCTGACGACCGAATATTATTAAATAATACTCTGCAGTCTCATGGCTCTGGCCAGAATAGGACCGCTATTGAGGAATTGCGATTTGTTGATGGAACATCTCTAAGCTATCGGCAGATACATGATCTAGCGCTCCAGGGAACAGACGCGGATGAAAGTATTTGGGGTGATAATGCCTCGAATATAGTCACGGGTGGCGCAGGCAATGACGTTGTATATGGCGGCGATAATGGCAATGATTATCTCGATGGCGGCAGCGGTAATGACACGCTTTATGGCGATGATGATTCCGACACCTATTATTTCGGCCGCGGTAGCGGGCAGGATATCATTCACGATGTTCAACTTATCGGCAGCAGGCGGCTGAATTCTGCTGGCGGAGCGGACAAATTGGTATTTGGTCCCGGTATTGCTCCTGAGGATCTCGATATCATCCAATTGAGCTCTCAGGATGTAGATATCCGCATTCGCGGTACTGAAGACAAAGTCCGGATCATTCGGCAACTTTCTGGCGGTTTCCGCAATGGGTATGAATGGCTTGAATCCTTCGAATTTGCTGACGGAACGATCTGGAGCCGCACTGACCTCAATACGAGGCTGCGCACTATAGAATCAAATGTAATTGATGGTACGACCGAAGGCGAGACACTCACCGGAACAGCTCTAAATGACATCATTTCTGGAGGCGAGGGCAATGATCAACTGATCGGTGATAATGGTCAGGTGTTGGAAAAATATGGTTCCAATCTGATCGTCAACGGCAGTTTCGAGGATCTACCAGTCGAGCAAACTATCGAAACTTGGGGTGTGACTGTTACTGAATTGCCAGGGTGGACCAGTGGCATTGCTCAGTCTTACGAGTTGATCAACTCGGGAGAATTCGGAGTTTCGACTGAAGCTGGAAGCCGCTGGATTGATCTCGATGCAGCGGGCGGCGCAGCATCCAACGCGGAAATATCGCAAACCATTTCTGGATTGCGCGATGGAGAACAATTATTTCTAGAATTCTCTCATGCTAATCGCACAACAGCGGCCAGTGGTTCTTTTAACGTTTTGTGGAACGGCGTTGTTGTAGCTACAATCAACTCCGAAGATATTACAATGCAGCTGGAATCTCTCCAGCTCACGGCCATAGATGGCGACAATATCGTTTCATTCCAAGGAACTGGCACGAGTGATGGCGTTGGAGCCTCTCTCGACAATGTCCAACTTTATCGCGCTGGAGTGCTTCAGGGTGGGGACGACACTCTCAACGGCGGTCTTGGCGATGATGTGCTGCAAGGGGGTGTTGGCAACGATATATTATTTGGCAATTCGGGGAATGATGAGCTCCAGGGCGGCACCGGAGATGATAGTTTGCGCGGCGGTGCAGGTGATGATCGTTACCTGTTTGCGCGCGGCGATGGGCAGGACAATATTGAGGACGGTGTCAGCACCTCAGATCGCGGCGGCTTCGACTATCTTGAGTTTGCAGCAGATATTTTGCCCGATGATATTGAGGTCTCGATTGTCAGCAGCAGCGAAATTGTTCTGCGTATCAAAGGCACGGATGACCGCGTTCAGCTTACCGATACCGTTAATGATATTAATGACCGGATTGAGGAAGTCCGTTTCGCCGACGGGACCATATGGACGTATCAGGATTATCTCACCCTTGCTCTGACGGGCGATGGCGGAGACGATGCGCTCAACGGCTCTGTTGATGGCGACATACTCACCGGTAATGCAGGCCGTGACCGGTTAAGCGGTCTAGGCGGCGATGATGAACTATCGGGCGGTACTGGTACAGATGTACTTATTGGCGGCGCTGGTGACGACACCTATTATTTCAATCGTGGCGATCAGACGTCGACCATTTTGGAAGGCGATAGCACCGCCAATCAGGGCGGTTTCGATACGGTTATATTTGGAGCAGATATTGCTCCCACTGACGTTGAAATATACCAAAAGAATAACGCGGATGTAGCCGTCAGGATCATAGGAACCGGCGATGAACTGATTATCAGCGAAGCAACAACCAGTTCGATCGACAAAGTTGAAGAACTCCGCTTCGCGGATGGAACCACATTAACATATGCCCAGTATATGGCGATCGCTCTGGCGACTGGCCCTGACAATGACACTCTGTTCGGTGGCTATGAAGCCGACATCATGCGCGGCGGAGATGGTGACGACAATCTAAGCGGCGCTACGAATGATGATCAGCTCTTTGGCGATGATGGCGAAGACACCTTGAATGGTGATGCTGGCAATGATGTGCTCTCTGGTGGTCTAGGCGATGATATACTCGTCGGAGGCGCGGATGGAGATCGGTATGTATTTCGTGCTGGTGATGGTCGTGACTTGATCAACGACAATGGCGCTAGCATTGGGGATATACTGGAGATTCAGGACTATAGTTCGCAATCCGTCCGGTTCCGCCGTTTCGAAAGCGGCTCAAACGACCTCCTAATTGAGTTTGAAACCGGCGATGATAGTATCCTCATTCTGAACGGCCTTCTGCCTTCAAATGCAGATGCCATTGAGCAAATCGAGTTCTCCTTTGATGGAGTAATGATCACTCAAGCTGAAATTCTGGCGCGACTGGCAACTGATGCCCGGACCCCCGGCAATGACATTTTGATCGGTACTGACGCGTCGGACGAAATGAATGGCGGCGCAGGCTTCGATATTATCGATGGAGGTGCTGGTGATGATATCTACGCCTACAATGCAGGTGACGGTGACGATAGGATATCCGACAGCGGATCAGACACTGCCGATCAGCTTAGAATATTCGGCTATACGCCAGAAGAAATAGTGGTTGTTCGCAGAAGTCCTCCTGCCGGAACAGATATCATATTGGAATTTGCTGGGACAGGAGATCGCCTAACTCTCGCAGGTTCGCTTACAGGTACGAATTCCGGTGTTGAATCCATTCTGTTCGAAGACGGCACCTTGTGGACACGCGAGCAAATTCAGGCTCAGATATTGTCTACTTCAGCAACAGATGCGGGCGAACAAATATGGGGCTTCTCGGGCGCTGATATATTGGTTGGCGGTCTTGGAGATGACCGGCTCTCTGGCGGGCTTGGAGATGATGTTTATCGTTATGCAGCGGGCGAGGGCGCAGACATTATAGAAGATAATGGCGGCGGAACCGACCGGATTGAAATTACCGGCTATGATTCGACGCAGGCAAGCGTGTCGCGCCTTTATAAGGGCGATGATGGCCTAGTCATAACCTTTGCTGGTGGCGGTGAAGATCGTTTGACAATATTGAACATGCTGGACGGTAATGTTGAAGACACCGTTGAAGAGATTGCATTTGCCGATGGCGTGACCTGGACTGTTGCTGATGTCCTCAATCTTCTTGACAATAATGCACCGGTTACTCGTGACGACGGGTTCTTCACGGTTATCGAAGGGGACGTGCTGTCCTTTGGTTCTGCGCAATTAATTGCTAATGATTTTGATCCTGACGGGGATGAAATCTCCCTGTTTTCGGTGGGTAATAGCGAGCATGGTAGTGTCAGCATTGAGCCGGATGGTTCGATCCTTTACACTCCCAAAGCCGGATTTAGCGGACTGACAAGTTTTGACTATGTCATTTCGGATGGCCGTAATGGTCTAACCACACAAATTGTCTCGGTCCGCGTAAGGCCGTTTGCGACGGCCAATGATGATAGCGGATTAGTTGCTGATGAAGATGAGACGGTCATTATCAGTTCTGCGCGTTTGCTCGCGAACGATACAGATGGCGATTTGCTGCTCATTTCCCAGGTTAAAGATGCTCTAAATGGTTCCGTATCGCTAGCCTCGAATGGGGATGTGACATTCACGCCAGATGCGGATTATGTCGGTGAAGCCGGGTTTACCTATGTGGCGAATACACCAGAAGGCGGCGTTGCTGAGGCGCGGGTTACGCTTGATATTCTGCCGGTAAACGACAATCCTATCGCGCGGAATGACAGCGGATTCTCAACTGACGAAAACCTGCCTTTCATAATCACTGCGGCTGAACTGCTTGGCAATGACAGCGATATTGATGGCGATGTCATATCGATTGAAAATGTTGAGGGTGACGGCAATATTACGGCCGATTTGCAGGTCGATGGATCGATCCTAATCACGCCGACAGGCGAGTTTTTTGGTCCCGCTCTCTTCACATACGGCATATTGGATGGCGCAGGCGGAAGCGCCACAGCGACAGCTTTCGTAAACGTCGTTGCCGTGAACGATGCACCAGTCTTGCTGCCCGATGGCGGATATGTGACGCGTGAAGATGAACAAATCATCATCACTGCCGCGGACTTCCTCTTGAACGATGTCGACCCAGACGGGGATTTGTTGACCGTTACCTCGGTTGGTGGAGGAATTGGAGGCAATGCAACGCTATTCGCGAATGGCGAGATTGTGTTTAATCCATCCAACAACTTCAATGGGCTAGCGAGTTTCCGCTATACAGTTTCCGATGGTCAAGGTGCCAGTGTTTCCGAGCGAGTTACGGTTGAAGTAACGCCCGTCAATGACCGCCCCTTTACAGGTTCTGACACATATGATCGCATCGGCACGCGCTTCTTGCCATTGGTCGGCACGGAAGATGAAGTGCTGGTAATCGATCCAGCAATTCTACTCCAAAATGACGGCGATGTAGATGGCGACACGGTTGCTCTGGAAACGGTCAGCTTCGCCACCAATGGCAGCGTGGAAATTGGTGAGGATGGTCTTATTTATTTCACGCCCGATCCAGATTATTGGGGCGGGGCAAGCTTCTTCTACGTCATTAGTGATGGAAATGGCGGCGTCAACGCAGGCAAAACCAGTCTCTACTTTGATCCCGTTAGCGATGCACCGCCGGTGGCGCAGTCTGATTTTGCGAGTACCCAAGAGGATAATTCGTTCATCATTACGCGTGCTGAGTTGCTCGCCAATGATACGGATATTGACGATGATTTGCTTGAGATTGTCTCGATTAGTGCCGGTGCCAAAATCGCAAGTGTGTCTTTCACCGAAAATGGCGATATATTGGTGGTTCCGGTTACCAACGCCAATGGTAATGGTAATTTCACCTATGTTGTGACTGACAATGCCAATGGCACGGACACCGGCAATGTCGTGGTAAACATTTCTGCCGTCAACGATGCTCCAATTGCCAATCCGGATGCCGGTTGGCAGACATCGCTCAATGCGCCGCTGGTAGTCCGTATTTCTGACTTGATCGCCAATGACCGCGATGTGGAATGGAAGCCGCTACCCGGCCAGTCGATCACGCCGCCCTATCTCGAATTTTTAGGAACCCAAAGTCTATCTGATGGAACAATATCGGACTATCAGGGTGAGTTCCTTGTCATCGAATTTGAACCGGATTTCTCTGGCAATATAGATTTCGAATATCTGCTGGGTGACAATCAGGACGGTGTCAGTACCGGCGACGTCACCGGAGAAGTGTCTTCGATATTTGCGGATGTTATTACTGGTACCAATCGCCGCGACCTACTGATTGGCACCGCACTAGGCGAGCGTATCGAAGGCCTAGATGGCAATGATGATATTTATGGCCGCGGCGGCAACGACTATTTCGTTGGCGGCGATGGAGCGGATCGCTTGGACGGCGGAGAGGGTATTGATACCATCTCCTACGAAGGTTCCAATATAGGCGTTCGCATGGATATCCTTACCCGGATTGGGCAGGGCGGTCATGCGCAAGGCGATTTGTTATTCTCCGTCGAAAATATCGTTGGCTCTGAATTTCGTGATCAATTGTTCGGAAATCTAGAAAACAACAGGCTTGAAGGTTCTGGCGGCAATGATCTGATCGAAGGCCGCGGGGGAAGTGATTCTTTGCTCGGTGGCAGCGGTAATGACGTTCTGATCGGTGGCGCTGACGGTGATTTGTTAGATGGCGGCGCTGATATTGATACCGCCGACTATTCAGCATCTGCAGAGGCCGTTTCGGTTTCCTTGGCTAATGGCACCGCTACTGGCGGTGACGCGCAAGGCGATACATTAGTCTCTATCGAAAATCTTCGTGGATCAGAACTGGATGATGTTCTGGAAGGCGATGGTGCGACGAATATATTGCGAGGCGGGCGCGGTGACGATAATATTTCTGGCGGCGCTGGCGATGATCTAATCGAAGGTGGGCGCGGCGCGGATAGTTTAGTTGGCGGTGATGGCTCAGATACTCTGGATTACAGCATTTCAGCGCAAGCTGTTTCTGTTTCGCTGGCTACTGAGGTCGTCAGCGGGGGCGACGCCGAAGGCGACACAATTTCAGGCTTCGAGAATATCTTGGGATCTGCCCATGATGATGTCCTTACTGGTGACGATAACGATAATATCATAAGCGGAAATGCCGGGGCGGATCAAATCACCGGTGGTCTGGGATTAGATACAGCAGATTACAGCAACTCTTTTGCTGGTGTTACCGTCGATTTGGCGACAGGGCTCGGTAGCGGTGCTGATGCAGAGGGCGATGTTTTAACTGGCATCGAGGCTCTAAGAGGCTCTAATTCTGCGGACAGTCTTCTTGGAGATGACGGAGCTAACCGGTTTGATGGCGGCTTAGGAAATGATATTTATGAAGGCCGTGCCGGGTCTGACCAATATCTATTCGGGTTTGGATCTGCCAAAGATATCGCCCGAGAAGCTGGGGCAGCAGTTGACGTAGACCAAGTCGTTTTGGGTGTCGGGATAAGCCAGGCTGATGTTAGCTTCGTTCGTGACGGCGATACGCTCATTATCGAATTGGAGCGCGCAGACAATTTCATCCTCGATACGCTGACGATCGAGAATCATTATCTCGATAATGAAAGTGGTATTGAGGAAGTTGTATTTGCTGACGGCACAATCCTGGATCGTGCCGCAATTCTAGCAGCATCGCGCGAAGGCGGATTGAATGCCGCAGATGATATTGTAAGGTTTGCTGACGAAGATATCAGTTTCAACTTCGATGGCGCTCTGCTTCTTGAAAATGATGCTGAAATTGACGTGGAAAGCCTCGTTATCGTTGACATCGGTCTCAGTGAAGGCGGCGATGCGATACTGGAAGCCGATGGCAGTATAACTTTCATCGGCGATCAGGACTTTAACGGAGATGCGTTCTTTAGTTACACTATTGAAGACCCGTTTGGACGGCGCAGCTCAGCGACGGCTAAAGTTGTGGTCTTACCTGTTAATGATGCTCCCATTTCTTCTGATGATGCCGGGTTTGTTACCGATGAAGACACCACAATATCCATCAGTTTTGCCGATCTACTTGCCAACGATTTCGATATAGATGGCGATAGTTTGACGATCACCAGCGTCGGGAGACCGCGCGACGAAAATGGCGATGTCATCGAAACTCGCGGGTTTGGTGATGCCCGAATTTCAGGTTCCCAAGTAAACTTTGACCCTGGTGCTGATTTCTCTGGAATCGCGACCTTCAGCTATGTTGTCTCTGACGGAAATGGCGGCTTTGATAGGTCTAATGTGACGGTTTCGGTGAATCCGGTAAACGATGCACCGCGTCCCCGGACAGACGAGTTTAGACGCCGAATGAACCAGGGCGTGACGACCACAATTGGCGCTTTGCTCTCGAATGACCGGGATCCCGAAGGCGATCCCATCAGTTTTGTTGAACTGGGAACCGCGATCAATGGATCGGTCTTCTTATCGGGCAATGACGTGTTCTTTACGCCGGATCAGGACTTCCTCGGTAATGCGAGCTTCACCTATATTGTTGAAGATTCCAGTGGAGCCCGTTCTGTTGGCAATGTTGAGATTAACTTCCGTCCACTCAATGATGCACCGACCGCAAGAAATGATGTTTTCGAGACGGAAGAAGATATCGCTATCATCATTACCCAAGCACAGCTGCTAGGCAATGATACTGATCCGAATGGTGATGACCTCGTGG
Source organism: uncultured Sphingomonadaceae bacterium (assembly GCA_947489315.1). Classification (GTDB taxonomy): domain Bacteria; phylum Pseudomonadota; class Alphaproteobacteria; order Sphingomonadales; family Sphingomonadaceae; genus Parasphingorhabdus. Next base: position 981,940 of record CANLCX010000002.1, on the reverse strand, counting down.
TTTCTCGTCTCGATCTCTTCCCGGATAAAGGCACTGTCGCATTCAATGAGAACGGCGATATCCTGTTTACGCCAAACGCAAATTTCAACGGCATTGCCTCGTTTGATTATTGGATATCAGATGGTGAAGCGGAAGATGGCGCGGTTGTTACGATCAATATCAGGCCAGAAAACGGAGATCCGTTTGTAACAGATGATGGGCCATTCATTATCGATATGGATGAGGCTTACCGGTTCACGCCTGCTGATTTATTCGCAAATGACGGCGATCCCGATGGTGATGTCATTGAGTTCGTTGGGGTCGTTGCCACAAACGGAAATGTGAGAATTGAAGGTAGCAACATTATCTTCACTCCGTTTGCCGGATATACCGGCCCTGCAAGTTTTGTTTACAGCGCTATTGATGGCAAGGGCGGTATCTCTGAAACGAGCGCTCTTGTTACTATTGATGTGCAAGACCTGCCAGAACTGCCCGTTGCAGCGCCAGATGCGTTTGCCATTACCGAAGATCAGCAACTTATCCTGACCGCTGATCAGCTGCTTTCGAACGATAGTGATGAAGAGGGAGCAACGCTTCGTCTCGTTTCTGTTGGGGCCGCTTCAGATGGTACAGTGGAAATTGATGAATTTGGCAATATCATCTTCACGCCAAATGCCAACTTTGCTGGTCAGACGAGCTTTGAATATGTCGTTACCGATGATTCCGAAGGCGAAGTTACGGGATTGGTCACAATTGATGTGGATCCGGTCAATGATGCTCCGATCATTAGCGCCTCGTTGATTGATGTTGCATTTGACGAAGATAATGCGGTTGATATCTTACTGCCCCCTGGGACGTTCTCAGATGCAGACGGCGATATACTGGCTATAAGCGCTACTCTCGCAGATGGCTCCGATTTGCCCGATTGGCTTACTTTTGACGGAGCACGTTTCTTTGGCACGCCGCCACTTGATTTTAATGGTTCTTTGGAAATTACAGTCAATGCTGATGACGGGACTGTATCGGTTCAAGATAATTTTGTTCTGAGTATCAATGCGGTCAATGATGCGCCTGTTTTGGCGCTCATACTCGCTGATCAAAATATACTGGAAGACACTGCTGTCGATTTTGCCATTCCAGATGGCATGTTCACTGACGTTGATAGCCTAGTCTCAATCTCAAGCAGCTTACAGGACGGCTCGGACCTGCCGGGATGGCTAAGTTTCGATGGTGTTCGGTTTACAGGCACACCGCCGCAGGATTTCAATGGAACTCTTGCCGTTACGGTCACCGGGAGTGATGGTGAACTTTCAGTGTCGCAAAACTTCGAATTGACGATCGAAGCGCAAAACGATGCACCTATCCTAGTATCACCTATAGCCGATCAGAACTTTCTTGAAGATACGCCGTTCAACATCGCGGTGCCAATTGAGAGTTTTGTTGATGTTGATGGTGATTTGCTTTCTGTTTCAGCGAAACTGGCTGATGGCTCAGATTTACCGGCTTGGCTTACCTTTGATGGATTGTCATTGGCTGGAACTCCGCCTCAAGATTTCAATGGTTCGCTGGAACTCACTGTCATCGCTAGTGATGGGCTTCTCGAAGTCAGCGATAATTTCACACTCACGATTGACCCGCAGAATGATGCGCCTGTCTTATCCGCCATGATTTCGGATCAGATGTCGGGTGAAGACCAGCCTGTTGATTTTGAAATTCCGCAAGACGTCTTTAACGATGTGGACGGAGACGTTTTAACAATTACGGCTACTCTTACGGATGGTACTGACCTTCCTGCGTGGTTGAACTTTGATGGGTCACGATTCACTGGGCAACCACCACTAAACTTCAACGGAGTTATCCAAATCGCTTTGACTGCCAGTGATGGCACCCTGGAAGTAAGCGACAATTTCGCGCTTTCCATCTCTCCAGAAAATGATCCGCCGGTTGTTTTGACGCCTCTGGCTGATGTGTCTGTGATGGAAGATAGCTTTGTGGATATTCTAATCCCTAGCGATACATTTGTTGACGTAGATGGTGACGTTCTGACGTTGAGCGCAAGTTTGGCTAATGGATCTGAGCTTCCAGCTTGGCTAAGCTTTGATGGCAGCCGACTGACGGGTATTCCGCCGCAAGACTTTAACGGTGATTTAAGCTTGGCGATTACAGCCAGCGACGGCGAACTTGAGATAACAGATATTTTCAAGCTGACCATCGATCCTGTGAATGATGCGCCTGTTGTGTTGACACCAATGGCAGATGTGATCTCATCTGAAGACATGATGGTAAATATAGCGCTGCCATCAAACATTTTCGGTGACGTTGACGGTGATAGCCTTACTTTGGGTGCGAGCCTATCAGATGGATCCGATCTTCCCGTCTGGTTAAGTTTTGATGGCGTTCGCTTCACCGGCATCCCGCCGCAGGACTTTAACGGTACGTTCGATATTACCGTAACCGCTAGTGATGGCGCGCTGGCAGTCACTAATGCGTTCCAGCTTACTATAGAGGCAATCAATGACGCTCCAGTCGTGTCACTGGCATTGAGCGATCAAAACACGGCAGAAGACCAAGCAATTGATATTTTATTGCCAGACAATGTGTTCACAGATGTAGATGGCGACGTCCTTTCCCTCTCCGCAAGGCTTGCAGATGGAAGCGCTCTACCAACTTGGTTAAGTTTTGATGGTACCCGCTTTACCGGTATGCCGCCACAAGACTTTAATGGTAACTTAGATATTGAAGTGACCGGTTCTGATGGTAGCCTGACGGCAAGCAGCATTTTTGCTTTGACGGTTGACCCGGTCAACGATGCTCCGGTTCTGCTAACACCAATTGCTGATCAAACGGGTACAGAAGATACGGCCGTTTTGATTGAGTTACCGGCGGATATGTTTGCAGATATTGATGGTGACATGTTGTCGGTAACTGCAACGCTTGGTGATGGCGCGGATTTGCCAGCTTGGCTTAATTTTGATGGAGTTCAATTCACCGGAACGCCTCCGCAGGATTTCAATGGAACGATTGACTTGCGGGTTACGGCTTCTGATGGAAACCTGACCGTTAGCGATGATTTGCGTTTGACGATCGAGGCAGTCAATGATGCCCCAGTTGTCGGCCTAGAACTGGCGAATACAGGCATTTTAGAAGATCAAGCCTTTGAAGTTGCATTGCCCGAAAACGCCTTTGTCGATGTCGATGGAGACACACTGACACTCTCGGCCGCATTACTCGATGGCTCAGAGCTCCCTGCTTGGCTGAATTTCAATGGGATATCCTTTACGGGCACACCGCCTCAAGATTTTAACGGAAGCCTAGAGGTTAATGTAACGGCGAGCGATGGGCTTCTGGAAGTCAGCCAGAGTTTCACATTGGTTGTGGTTGCAGACAATGATGCACCTGTTCTTTTAACACCCATTGCGGATCAAAATTCCGACGAAGACAGTAGTTTCGAAATCATTCTTCCAGATGGATTATTTGGGGATATAGACGGTGATGCTCTAACCCTTTCCTCCCGCCTATCCAATGGATCACCGCTGCCTTTATGGCTGCTATTTGATGGAAGTGTTTTTTCCGGAACCCCGCCCCAGGATTTCAACGGCGAAGTCGAGATCACCGTCATCGCGAGCGACGGCAATTTAGAAGTAAGCGATGATTTTACCCTGACGATCAATGCGCTCAATGATGCGCCTGTAGTTGACCTGGCCCCAAGCAACTATGTCGGGCTCGAAGATACCGCCATAGATGTTATCTTGCCCGCCGATAGTTTTGCCGATGTGGACGGTGACGCTCTGACCTTATCTGCCACCTTGGCAGATGGTACTGCGCTTCCGGCATGGCTAAGCTTTGATGGAACGCGCTTTACAGGAATTCCGCCTCAAAACTTCAACGGGACTGTGAATATCGACATTACTGCCACCGATGGCGAGTTTTCTGTCAATCACGCTTTCCGTCTCAGCATAGACCCGGTTAATGATGCTCCATCTCTAGTGGCGTTGATCGATTTGTCGTCTGATGAGAACCAAGCCTTTGATATTCCACTGGCGGCAGGTTCTTTTGCAGATGTTGATGGCGATGCATTGACATACACCGCCACTTTGCCTGGGGGCGATCCTCTGCCGGATTGGATTAGTTTTGATGGGACGCGTTTTACTGGGACAGCTCCTGAAGGTTCGAGTGGCACCTTTGATATTGAAGTAACCGCTACTGATGGCTTGCTAGATGTCGCCGGTACGTTCAGCTTTACAATCAATCCAGTCAATGAGGCACCGATTGCTGTTGATGATGACATCTTCCTTTCAGAGGGCGGTGATGAGCTTACGATATTGCAATCAAGCTTGCTTGATAATGACAGTGACCCTGATGGTGATGCGTTGACAGTCGTAGCGGTAACGGACGGTGCCAACGGGACGGTCGGTTTCGATACAGACGGCAATATTGTGTATACGCCAAATGCCGGTTTCCAAGGCGAAGACAGCTTCACCTACACGATCAGCGATGGTGAACTGACTTCCACCGCTACCGCCCAACTGCGCGTCGATGATCCATTCTCGGGCTGGCGTCAGGGCACAGAAGGCAATGACTTCCTGTTTGGTAATTTCTTCCGCGCTAACGAAATTTTCGGCCGCGGCGGCAATGACTATATCTTTGGCGGGTTCCGGGCAGACTATCTTGCTGGCGGCGATGGCAATGATCGTGTCTTTGGTCTGTTTGGCAATGATCATCTCTGGGGCAATGGCGGAGATGACAAGCTCTATGGCGGTTTTGGAACCGATACCGCCTATTTCAGCGGCAATAGTGCAGAATATGAACTGCAAACCCAAAATGGCGGTTTTTATGTTCGTATCCGTGACGAAGAACCTGGCGTAAACGGCGATGATGGACGCGATCAATTATACAGTGTTGAACGTCTTGCATTTGCCGATGAGACTATTTCGGTAGCCTCACCAATCATTCTTGACTTGGATGGCGATGGTTCTGAATTTGTATCAGCGTCTGAGAGCAATGCTTTGTTCGATCTCGATGGAGATGGCGTACTAGATGATACCAGCTGGATTGGCAGTGGGGATGCGTTTCTATTCCTCGACCGCGATGGCGACGGCTTTGTAAGCGGTGTTAATGAAATCAGTTTCATTGATGATGCAGAAGAAGCTAAATCTGACCTTGATGGTCTGAGAAGCTTTGACAGCAATGGCGATACTATCCTTTCAGCAGATGATGCTCGCTTCGCCGAATTCGGAGTTTGGCAGGACATTAATACCAACGGTGCAGTGGATGCTGGTGAGACGTTCACACTGCAAGATGCCGGGATTGTGTCGATTAATCTCAATGCAACGGCGACAGAATCTGACTTTACGTTAGGTGACGTTGCGGTCGCTAATCAGGGAACATTCACCAAAGCGGATGGATCTACTGGTGGCTTTGCCGATGCTGCAATTACCTTCTTCCAAAAAGGTGTTCCCGAATTACCGGTGGTTGGATTTAGCTCAGAGTCCTTTGGGCGCAAATCGAAGAAATATCGTCTCTACGCCCAAAATGGCGAATTGATGATCGGCTCCAAGAAGAGCGTCATGGGATCATTGGACAGCGCAACCGTTTTGAACTTCAAGAACAAAGATATCGGATTGCTAGCGCCCATTGTTCTAGATTTGGATGGCGATGGAGTTGAACTGAAGAGCTATAAGAAGAGCAAGGCCCGCTTTGATATTGATGGCGATGGTTCGCGCGACAATACCGGCTGGACGGGCAAAGGTGACGGCTTCCTTGTCATTGATCGTAACAACAACGGCTTGATCGACAACGGCGCTGAACTGAGCTTTCTCACCGAAGCGCCTGGTGCCAAGAGCGACTTGCAAGCCTTGTCGGCACTCGACAGCAACGGTGATGGCATTATCTCCAGCCTTGATGTGCGCTTCCGCGAATTGAAAGTCTGGGTTGATCGGAATGATAATGGCGTGACCGATGCTGGTGAACTCGCCAATTTGAACGACCATCGTATCGCGTCTATCAGCTTGAATGGTCAGGCGACCAATGACCGCGTCAAAATCGGCAAGAATATTATACTAGCGACCTCTAGCTTTACGCGAACGGATGGGTCGACGGGTGCAGTTGGTGATGCAGTATTGGCGTTTAAACCAGCTGGAAGCCCGGTATCTCAAACCCAACATTCGAATGGACGTTCCTCGCTTCAAAACTGGAAACGGGAGGGCTATTTGCAAGCCGCAGCTGAGATCGAACCGGATGATGGGCAGTTGACCGCACTGAGAGCAGGCCTGAACAGTTCAACCGCGGCAACTGGACAGAGTTTGCGTTTTGATGTTCCGCAGGATGTGAATGTGTTTGATTACTTTGAGCAAACACCTTCAGCGAATACGCAACAGACTAGTCAGACATCGTCGTCAGAAGTGGCGGCACTAGGCCAGAGCGCTGTCACTGCTGCAATTGTTGCTAAAGAGTCGATCAGCTTAACCGCCGATGTAGTTTCTAAAGAACCAATCAAAAATATTGATGCAGACTTGTCAAAATTAGCATTGATGACACAGGATATGAACGCATTTGGTGCAAAATCCGCTGCAGAGAGCAACTTGGAGCGTCAGCGATCAGCAGCAATTCCTGATCTTTTTGCGGCTTAGAGACAAAGGTATAGGTGCGATTTTTGGAGCGACTAGCTGCTGGCTATCTTTTGATTTTTTGATCGCCAGACAGAACATTTCGAAGAAGGCATTCTGCAGTAGTCTGACGATAGTGTCCGCTATAGGCTAGGCTCAAAAAGCAGACACTGAAACAAAATGCGATAGCCGACAAAAGACGCGACAACAGAAAGTGATTTCAAATAATACTTGATTTTTGTCACCTTCAAACTTAACCGGTTCAACATAACTTCGATTGTTCAATACCAAGGAAAGGAGTGCATCATGAAAAATACGCAAACACGTAATGCAATCACTCCACTATTCTTTAGTATTCAGGAACAACAATCATGGGCAATTCCTATGTCGGTGAGTTCGCTCGCCTAACCTATTCTCGTGGCAACAACGCTGCGATATTCCCACTCAATAAAATACAAATGGTCCCCAATTTTAGGCCATCAATTTCGTCGCCTATTTTCCTCTCATTTGGGGAGAAACGCCATGCGTGCTGATATGTTCAAAGTCATTGTGGAACGCCCACGATGGGGAGCAAGTCATGCTCCAGCAGTAAAGTTGAAGAAGGATAAAAATGTAGACAGAAAATTCGTAGGCCACAAAAGACATGCCTGGGAAGAGGCCGCCTATACCAAATCACTCAATGAAAACCTCGCGCCGCTGAGGCGTTTTCTGCAAAAGCAGCGTGGGCGTCTATGGAATGATGTTTTTAGTGAAATTTGTGAACGGCTGGATACCGGCAGCACCGTAAAAATGCACGTCCGGGAGCATATCGAAGATTTGATCATGGTTCAGATAACTGTGGATCAGAGAGACAATTGGTTGGGGCAGCATGGTTGGCGAGGCGCATCTGCTCCAAGTCGTTGGTGGCCTGACCTTTATGTCGATCCGTTTGATGGCATCGTGAAGGAAACGCGAGCGCTTTGTGCTCAATTGGGTTTGAAGTGGGATTATCCCTATGCCCGGGACATTTATCAATATGACCCCGGCCCATTCGATGATTTTCGGCGGATTGCCGAGGACACTCTTTTGCTTCGACGCAACGGGCTTTGGTTTCACTGCACACTAAATAGCGATCCAAAATGTTCCGATGACCAGTTGCGAGATGAACTCAAGAACGAAACTTGGCTTGAGCATAGCCGGTGGTCTGTCGCCATTTGGAAACAACTTTCAAAAAAGGAACTGAAGCTGCACAAACTAAGCAATCGGGGAGATGTTCAATGACCATGAACAAAAACGTCCACGTCATCTCGTCCGATGATAGTTGGCTTGATCAGCAAGCTATTGACCAACTTCATCAAACCGCCAACCTTGCAGGGATAGAACGCGCTGTTGGCCTGCCTGACCTTCATGCTGGGCGCGGCATACCAATAGGTGCTGCGTTCTGGTCATCCAGCCATGTCTATCCGCATCTAGTGGGCAACGACATTGGATGCGGAATGGCACTTTGGCAGACGGACATGGCAAGCAGGAAGTTCAAACTGGACAAGGTTGTTAGAAAGTTGACCGATCTGGAAACGCCTTGGACCGGCGATCATCGCACAAAGCTAACCGAAATAAACTTGCCGGCAGATCTCGATGGAGAAACTCTCGGTACCATCGGCGGTGGCAATCATTTTGCGGAATTTCAGACTGTTGAAACCATCGTCAATGAAGCGGTATTTCGTCAACATGGATTGGACAATGAACGGGTGTTGTTGCTTGTGCACAGCGGTTCTCGGGGGCTTGGTCAGGCAATATTACAAGAGCATATCCGCCATTTTAACACGCAAGGTTTGGACGTTACCAGCGACGCCTTTGCATCATATCGAGGCAAGCATGACCAAGCGATGCGCTGGGCGGAACTGAATAGAGACATTATCGCGGACCGTTTTCTAAGGAGACTTGGCGCAGGAGCGGAGCGGAAGTTGGACATTTTCCACAACAGTGTGACACAGCATAATGAAGGCTGGCTGCATCGAAAGGGCGCAGCACCAGCCGACAAAGGATTGGTAGTGATACCGGGGTCACGTGGAACGATGACTTATCTTGTTTCACCGAAGTTAGCGGAAGCAGATGTGGCTTTACATTCGCTCGCGCAGCGGATTGACTATACGCGCGACATATTGGGCAGGCTGAAAGCCAAGGTGCCCGTTGGTCGTCCCGCATCAGAGGCGGTCACCTATAGTTATGACAGCGGCGGACTTGGGTCTTATCAGCTGGGCCGTTTGACGAGAGTAATCGACGGCAGCGGGGAGACGCGCTTCGGCTATAACCACCGGGGAAATTTGACGACCCGCCAGCAGGCATTGGGCGCCAGTCCCGCGGCGGTTCTGGCTTATGGTTATGATCTTGCCGATCGTATCAGTGAGATCACCTATCCTTCGGGCCGGTCGGTGCGTTATATGCGCGATGCCAAGGGGCGTGTGAACAGCATCACCACGCGCGCTTCGCCTGCGGCTGCATGGACCACTTTGGCAACAGGGATGACCTATCAGCCCTTTGGAGCGGTGGAAAATTTGACACTGGGCAATAGCCTAATCGTCGAGAATGACCGCGGACTGGATGGCAGGCTGAAGTCCCGGCGGCTCGTACAGACAGGGATAGGCGGAACGGCCTTGTCTGACCTGTCCTATGTGCATGATTCCGATGGCAATGTAACCAGCATTGACGATGCTGTCTTGCCAGAGCGTTCGGCAATCTACGGCTATGACAGCATGGGGCGTTTGAACCTGACCGTCGCCAATGGATCAGGCGGAAGTCAGGATTACAGCTATAATGCCGGCACCAACCAGCTTGCCCAGCTGGTGACCCCTGCGGGCACGCGCAGCTTCCAATATGATGCGCGCGGCAATATGACCGCAGAGGCGCGCCCTGCTGCGGCAACTGTGTCTGCTAGCTATGACGGCTATGGTCGGCTCATAGGCTATGACCGCAGTACTGAGCCCGCGCTGACCCATGTCTACAATGGTATGGACGACCGTGTCGCGACCACAAGCAGCGCGATCAGCGGCAATGAAACCCGCCGCTTTGTCTATGCCCCCGATGGCCGGGTGCTTGGGGAATATGGCGGCAGCGCCAATGTGGTTTATGCCGAATTTATCTGGATGAGCCCGGAGGTTGACGATACCGGCTTGTTCGGCGGGGATGACGGTCTGGGCGGCTATATGCCGCTCAGCGTTGTGGCCGATGACGGCAATGGCGCGGCGCAGCTCAGCTGGGTGCACGGCAATCATATGGGTGTACCTGCGGTCTATACCGATGCCAGCGGCGGTGAGATAGCCATGCCCACTGGCTACAGCGCGCCGGGCTTTCCCGGCCAAAGCCGCACCTTCGCCGACCTCTATTATAACCGCTACCGCGACTATGACCCGACCACCGGCCGCTATATCCAGGCCGACCCGATAGGCCTTGCCGGCGGTCCATCGCCTTACAGTTATGCGATGAATAATCCGCTGCGGTACACCGATCCGACAGGGGAGTTTGTGCCAATATTGGTTGGTATTGGTTTTGGTGTGGCGTTTGAATATTTTACTAATGAATGCGCAACGGCCGAGGATTTGATACTTGCTGGGGCACTGGGCGGTATAGGTGGCGGTATAGGTAAGCTTGTATTTTTGCGGCATGCTGGTAATTCGCTGACGCGTGTGACGGGCAAAGAATGGTCTCACGGGATTTCTAGGAAGGTCGTTGATAACCTGACCAGCGGCCGGCTGAATAAGGCCCTTAACCGACGCGGTGGCCTAAACGGCAGCTGGGTTACACCCAAGCGTCACTACAAGCATGACTCTTTCCGATGGCCCAAAGGGCACAAAGATATGGGTGGCCGATATCGAAGTCCGGTTAGAGCGGCGGATCGAGTTCCTGACTGGCTGAAGGCTGCAGTTGGTTCGGGAGGTTTAGGATCTGTATTGGCGGGAGGGCGCGATGGCGAATAGGCTAACTTCTTTTGCGAGAGATGCAGGAAAGTTCGTTGGTGACATTCTAGGGTTTCTCTTCAGGGAAGGTCGGTGGTCCGCCGACCAAATGCACTTAGATTTGATTGAAGCGGTTTTGAAGAAAATTGACCCTGACTTGGCGCGGTTGGTTGAAAGTCAGCTGCGTTACAAATACTTTTTTGATTGGATGTCGAAGGGGAAAATAAATGTATTTCGTTTTTACAATCAGGGGCAACTTCCACTCATCACCGAATCTGACTTTGCTGACAAACTCTACAAAGTCGAACTGTTCATCGAGAACAAAAAGCATGTTGCTCTCGTAACATTTTATAAGGGGCGAATATTTAGCGTCGAGCTGAAAAAGCCACGACGTTTCTTTAACGGAAAGATATATCTTGTTGGAGAGGTCAGAGAAGGTAAGTCAAATGAGACTTATACCAGCGTCATTGATCGGGCTGCTCACGGGAAAGAAACCGAAATTAATCCGAGAAAAATGCAGGATTAATTTGGTGTTATGCGCACTTCATAGATCGCCCTGATATATGATGTACATGCTGAGTTTATCTGGATGAGCCCGGAGGTTGGCGATACCGGCTTGTTCGGCGGGGATGACGGTCTGGGCGGCTATATGCCGCTCAGCGTTGTGGCCGATGACGGCAATGGCGCGGCGCAGCTCAGTTGGGTCCACGGCAATCATATGGGCGTTCCTGCGGTCTACACCGATGCCAGCGGCGGCGAGATAGCGATGCCTGCCGGCTACAGCGCTCCGGGCTTTCCCGGCCAAAGCCGCACCTTCGCCGATCTCTATTATAACCGCTACCGCGATTATGACCCGACAACAGGCCGCTATATCCAGGCGGATCCGATAGGCCTTGCAGGCGGCCCATCGCCTTACAGCTATGCGATGAACAACCCGCTGGATTACGGTGACAGTTTACTAAATGCACTAAACTGAAGCTACTTGTCCGTTACTGACAAGCCTGACCTATTGTGCTGTCCACACCATCTTCCTAGCCTGCTGGAATGGCGCGCCTACCCCGTATTGTGATCCCCGGCCTCCCGCATCATGTAACGCAGCGCGGTAACCGGCGTTCACAGACGTTCTTTCACGATGACGACTATGCGCTCTACAAATATTTGCTGAGCGAGGCGGCAGAAAAGGCGGGGTCGGAGATTTGGTGTTATTGCCTGATGCCAAACCATGTTCATATCATCATTGTGCCTAGCCATGAAGACGGATTGCGCGCGACTTTTGCCGATGCCCATCGGCGCTATACGGGATATATCAACGCACGTATGCGGGTGACCGGGCATCTGTGGCAGGGCCGCTTTGGCTCGGTTGTCATGGATGAAGAACATCTGGCCAATGCGGTGCGCTATGTATCACTTAATCCGGTGCGGGCACGATTGGTGGACGCGGCAAAGGATTGGGGTTGGTCCAGTGTAAAAGCGCATTTGAAGGCCAAGGATGATGGGCTGGTGAGAGTGGCGCCGGTTCTGGAACGCTATGGCAACTTCCACAAGTTTATGGGGACAGGGGAGGTCGAAGAGGCGGCATTCCGAGCGTTGCGTCAGTCAGAAACAACGGGACGGCCACTAGGCAATGATCGCTGGCTGAAGGAATTGGAAAAACAGACAGGCCGGACCCTGAGGGCACAAAAGCGCGGCCCGAAAGCCTCTTGGAGTAGGAATAATTAAGTGTATTTAGTAAACTGTCACCGTAATTCACCGTAATTCCCTAAACTGTCACCGTAATTCCCGTAATTCCGTAATTCGTGCTAAGATAATTTCTGATGCCGCAGAGGCAAAATTAATGACTCTAATTGGTAAGGTGCAATCTAAAGGTAAATGGTCGTGGTGGACTTGGTATCAATGCGTCCATTTTGCAACGGAGGGCTGGAAAACGGCGACCGGAGAAGAGATTGAAATTGACGGATACGATACTCCAGCTGGCTTGGTTGATACAATCACTGAAATGAATGATGGAGAGGCGTTCAGCTCGAAGGATCAAGACAAAAAGAAGAAAAAAGACAAAAAGAAGAAAAAAGCTTCGAATCCAGTAAGACCAGGAATCAGCGGTAGGACAGGCACTACTCGGGGCAATCGCGGAAGCAGAGAATGAAAATGACGTTTCAAAAAACCAAACTCTTACTCGTTATTGTCTTGATCGCAATATTAGTTGTGTACTATCATGTATCTTTAGAGCCAAGGCCTCTAAACACTATAAACTTTACTAAAGTAGCTTGCATAATTGACAAGCAAGGCAAAGAAAAATTAGTTCTGCGAGGAATGACTATAGGGAGTTTTGAGCCTGCAGGGCCATGGGAAGAAACCCGGATTTCAAATTCCAAACTTCAAGTAGCCATGCAAATGTCCCACTTTCAATCAGTTCTATATAAGTTTAGTGGTTCAACAATCAAACATGAAGTTGATGTTAAAAATGTCAACGAGGTTTACTATGGGCAAGAAGAAATTTGGTCAAGAGCTGTCCAAGGTTGCTCAAAAACCGTTAATCCCATAAATAACTAAGCTAAGCCGTTTGGTGCAACTATCCAGCATTATTAACTAACGCATTAGTCCCATTGGCGTGATCGTCGAGAGCGCTGTTTCTTTTTAAAAAGTGCTCACCAAGTGTCGAGGACATTAGACTGCGCAGCCTCAAAGTCTGTTGTCGCAGAGTGAAACCCGATTCCACACCCCCTTTCCTACATCTAACCAGATAGGTTATATCTGTATGTTCCCCTCATGAAAGGAACATAGCTATGACCGAACACCCTGCACACGATAGTTTCACCGATATCCCTGATGCTGATGATCTGGCCCAGCCCAGGGAGCGCCATGATGGCTGGTCGCCGGACAGGCAGTTGGTGTTTCTCGAGGCTTTGGCGCGCACCGGCAATGCGCGGGCGGCGGCGCGTTATGCTGGGTTGTCGCGGGAGAGCGCGTACAAGCTGAGACGCAGACCAGATGCGCGGGCTTTTGCGCGGGCGTGGGATGCGGCGATTATTCATGCGCGCGATGTCTTTCAGGATGAACTGATGGACAAAGGGCTGAATGGCTGGCGCGAGGCGGTGTGGCATCAGGGGGAGGAAGTGGGAACGCGCGAACGCTGGAGCGCGCCCTTGTTTCTGGCAGCGCTTTCGCGGCTCGACAAGATGGCCGACGGGATTGATCTAGCAGGCAAGCCTGCGCGGGTGGCTGCCGAGAAGTTTGATGATTTGCTCGAAGGCATTGGCAAGGGTGAGGATTGTGCAGAGCTGGTTGAGGAGATTGACGGGGCTGGCCGGATGGCCAGTTCGCAGCCGCAATCATCCTTGTCTAATAGCAATTTGCTGGCGACCATCGCGCTCCATAGCGAACGCGAGAAGATACAGGCGATGGCGCCGGAGGAGATCGATGTCTCTGATCTCGATATTGCCGAGCGGGAAGAGTGGGATGATCTTCAATGGGAACGGGCCGAGCGCAGCGGCTTGCTGGAGCGCAGCGGGGTATTTGATGATCTGCCCGAGCCGGTGTGATTTGTGTGAACTTTGAGCAGAGATAAGCGGATAAAGTTGGCGGTTGGTGCTCCGCACTTGATGCGGAGCCTAGGGTAGACGGGCGCGACAGCCATCCTAGGCTCCGCATCAAGTGCGGAGCACGGGGAGGTGTGTGACTAGTGCGTGTTGGACCTCAGACGCCCGTCAGCTTTCCTCCACCCATTCGCGGCGCAGTGGTTTTGCGGCGAGGGCCATGAGTGTGGCGGCGATCACGTAGAATGTCAGGGAGATCAGCATGGAGTAGCGAAGGCTGTCCTCGCCATAGATTGGTGTCAGGCTGTCGGACAGGGCGCCGAGGAAGAAGATGCCGCCGCCAATGCCGATCAGGTTGTTGATCAGTAGGAATAAAGCAGAAGCCGTCGCTCTCGTTTCCGCCGTCACCAGATGCTGCACCGCGGACAAAACCGGGCCGAGCCAGATATAGGCCAGGCCTTGCGGGATCAGGAAAAGAATGAAGGCGAGGGTCACTGAATTGCTCAAAATCCCGGCTGCGAACAAGGGCACGGCGAGCAGAAACGCGGTGGCCGGGACCAGTCCATAGGCTGCTTTATCCTTGTTTCCCAGCCAATCGCCCAGCACACCGCCGCCGATAACCCCTGCGACGCCACCGAGGAGCAATATCGACCCAAAGAAGAGCGAAGTATCAATCAGGTCGAGACCAAAGCTGCGCTGCAGCAGGCTTGGCAACCAGAAGGCAATGCCATAGCCGAGCATCGAACTGGAGGCTGCGCCGAATGCGAGAAACCAGAAGGCGCGTTTTTTGGCCAGTATTTTGAGAATATCGATGAAGCGAGGTTGCGACGGTGCGGCGCCAGCGATCACAGCTGGTTTTACCGGATCGCGGACGAGATATTTGAACAGGGGCGCGATCAATACGCCGGATAGTCCGACGACAAGGAAGGCGAGGCGCCAGTCCACCGTTGCTGCGATATATCCGCCTGCGATTACACCCGTGGCAGATCCCAATGGGATGCCGAGCGAATAGATGGACAAGGCCCGCGCGCGTTTCGCGCTCGGGAAATAATCCGATATCAGCGCATAGGACGGCGCGACACCGCCTGCTTCGCCGATGCCAACGCCCAAGCGCGCGAGGAATATCGACCAGAAACCCTGCGCGAAGCCGCAAAGGGCGGTAAATCCGCTCCAGACGCCTAAAGAGATGGTAATCACCCAGCTCCGGCTGGTCCTGTCGGCAATCCATCCAAGTGGCACGGCCAAGGTCGAATAGAGCAAGGCAAAGGCAATGCCGCCAAGCAATCCCATCTGGGTGTCGCTGAGCCCGAGGTCGGCCTGAATCGGACCAGCGAGTATCGCCAATATCTGCCGATCAACAAAGTTGAAAATATAGACGAGCAGCAACATGCTGAGCGCGACATTGGGGGATGTGGTGCGGGGCTGGATGGTTGCGTTGTTTTCCATTTAGCGGCTGGTGTCCTCTAGAAAACGAACGATTGCAGACAAGGCGGCGGGTTCATCAAGCATTGGGGCGTGGCCCCGGTCAGCTATCGCTACAGCGTTGATCGGCCCCGAATGGCGGCGTTGCATTTCGGCGATCGTCGCGGGTGACATAATGTCGGAAACCGCGCCGTGGACGATCAGGGTCGGGATGGAAGCCAGTTTGTCCCACATTGGCCAGAGATCCGGTGGGACCGCCGTTTGCTGAATACCGGATAGACCTTCGGAGATTGCTGGATCATAAGCGAATCTTATTCGGCCACCTGGCAGTTGCTCGCAAGTGCGCTTTGCGAAGCTAAGCCAGTCCTGCTCGCCATAGCCGACCATTGCCCCACCATGCACTTTGCGGCAATGATCTGCGGCCTGCTGCCAGCTCTCAAAAGGTTCATGTTCGCCTACGTAACTCTTTATACGGTCTAGTCCATCTTGCTCTACCACTGGACCGATATCATTTAAGATGAGACTGCTAAAGCGCTGTGGTTCTGTTGCGGCCATCATCATCGCCATCAGACCGCCCATGGATGTACCGATCAGACCAAGATTGCGTAATTGCAGTCCGTCAATCAGTGCTGTCATGTCGTTAACGTAGGTAGCCGGTGTGTAATTTTCGGGCTGTGGGTCATAATCTGAACGCCCGCGTCCGCGTTGATCGGCTATGATCAACTTATGCTTTCCGGCTAGATGCGCGGCAAGACTTTCAAAATCGGCGCTGTTACGTGTCAGCCCGTGCATCAACAATAATGGTGGCCCATCTGCTTCATAGATGCGCGCGTAAAGTGTCAGCCTGTCATCGCCGCTACGGTAAAAATGATCCTGATAGATAGGCGGATCACTGTGTTTGAGGTCCGCCTGCGGGGAGTTGTTTGCCACGACCTACCGGCTTAAAACTTGATTTCGCCGGTGACGAAAACCCGCCGTGGATCACCGAAAAAGGCGGTCAGCGTTCCTTCTCGGCCCAAAGTGGATATGAAAGGCGCTCCATTCTGTCCTCCGGCGACGAAATTATAGCCCGCCACCTTGTAGCGTTTGTCGAACAGGTTTTTGCCATGCACACCGATTGAGAAAAGGTCGCTGTCATCGGAATAAACCAGGCTGGCATCAACTAGCGCAAAGCCGTCTTGGTCGAGGAAGGCATTTTCTGTCTCAAACTGGCTGGCATCGCTGCGGAACGAAATCGAGCTGATCAGGTCGAGCATACCATTCGCTACAGGTACGCCGAGATTGAACGACATGCTGCCGGTCCATTCGGGCGTGTTCTGAAAGACCCGCTCGTCGGCGACATCATTGCCCAAGGCGTCGATAAAGATATTATATTCAGCATCGAGATAGCCGAGCGACCAGCTGACATTGAATCGGCTGCCGGCTCCAGCGAAATCCTTGCCGACCAAGGCACGGCCTTCAAATTCGAAGCCATTGACGTCGGCGCTGGCAGCGTTGGAAGTAATGCCAGCGAAGCTATCGTTCGTGCCATCGCCATCGCTATCGACGCCGACTGAGCCCGGTATCTGGACATCAGAATAGTCACCCTTGAACAGTGCAACACTGACATTCAGACGGTTTTCGAGCAGCGATGCTTTCCAGCCCAGTTCATAGCTGTCGACAGTTTCTGGATCAAACTGGAGAAAGTCGAAAATTTCGTCGGCCGAGACGGTTCCATCTAGGTTGAAGTCCGGCGTTAAGCTGGTCTGGCCACGCGGATCAAATCCGCCGCCTTTAAAGCCGCGTGAATAGGTGAAATAGATATTATGGTTTTCATTCGGCTTCCAGCTAATCGACGCGCGCGGGGTAAATTCCTTGAACGTATCGCTACCGGCAAAGTCGGATGTGACAGCAATTGGGATGCCCGCGCCATCAAATTGATCCGAAAAGCCGTTGATGAAGGTGGTTCGCAGAATTCGCGAGCTACGTTTGTCGCTGGTATAGCGGCCACCAACTGACAGGCTAAGCTGGTCAGAGATGTCATAAGTGAAATCGCCAAATATCGACCATGTCTCGGTGTCGACATCACCGAGTGTCTGGGCGTTTAGGCCAGGCAATCCGACGACGGGTAGGGCACCGGTCGTGGCCAACAGCACATCGAACACGTTGAAGGCACTGGCATTCAGATAATAGGCGCCCAAGACACCGTTCAGATTGTCGCTTTCATAAAGCAGCTGGAATTCCTGACTAAACTGGTCATTTTCATAAATGACCGGAACGTCGAGATCTTCCGATGGCAAGCTGTCAAAGTCGATATTGGAAGAGGATTTGTCTTCCCGGTATGCGGTGATGCTTTTCAAGGTGATGTTATCCGAAACCGGGGCTTCGATCAGCAGCGAGCCGCCATAAGCCTCAACCAACTGTTCAGGAACGGTCAGGCCCGCTCTGGTATCATAGACATCATCCAGAACCGGTGCGCCGGTGAGCAGGCTGGGTATTAGCCGGTGGCCCTGACGCGGGTCGCTCTCGTCGCGTATATAGTCGCCGGACAGGCGGACGAAAAATCCATCATTATCATATTCGATACTGCCGCGCGCTGCCCAGACGTCTTTGTTGTAATTTTCAACACCCGGCTGCACCAGATTGTCACCAAAGCCGCCACGGCTGAGCCGTGCGCCGCTGGCGCCGATCCGCAAATTGTCGGTAATTGGCGTAGAGGCTGTTACGATCAAATCGGCCTGATCATAGGAACCGTAAGTGCCCTTTACCTTGACCGACAGGTCATCGGGCAAGCGCCGCGATACATATTTAATCGCGCCGCCAATCGTATTGCGGCCATATAAAGTGCCCTGCGGTCCGCGCAGAACTTCGATCCGTTCGACATCATAAATATCAAGAACAGAGGCCTGCGGACGGTTGAGATAGACATCATCAACATAGAGGCCAACGCCGGCCTCAAAGCCGGCCACTGGGTCCTGTTGACCAACGCCGCGGATGAAGGCGGTCAGCGTTGTGTTAGTGCCGCGAGAGACTTCCAAGGTGAGGTTAGGAACTTCCTGACCAATTTCGGTGATGTCCTGCACACCGGATGCGGCCAGCGCATCGCCGCTAATAGCGGTGATCGACAGGGGAACATCCACCAGACGTTCCTCGCGGCGACGGGCGGTGACAACGATCGTGCCGTCGTCCGTGTCTTGGTTTGCCGTCTCGGTCGCTTGTGCGTGAACAGTCGCAGGGGCGATCAGACCCGTCGCTAAGCCTGTTACCAAAGCCGCATAACTAACGCTGTGTTGAAATCTCATAAGAACCTTCTCCTGAACATTTTTAGCCTGACAATTTCAGGTCGTTGAATTTCCTATATTGAAACATGAACCATATTTCAACTTTGAAATTTGCTAATCATGTGAAATGGCGTTAGCCGTGACTTCATGGCCACAGAATATTCCGATCACGTCGAGTCCAAAGAGAAGCAACCGCGCACAGCACGCGGTCTCAAAACAAAACGCAAATTACTGGACGCCGCGGCGATAGAATTTGGGGAAAAAGGGTTTCACGAAGCCTCAATCACGGGGATCACCCAAAGGGCAGGGACGGCCTTGGGGAGTTTCTATACCTATTTTGATTCAAAGGATGAGCTTTTCAGCGCGCTGGTCAAGGACATGAGTTCTCGCGTCAAAAGCCATGCCGCCGGTGCGATGACCGAGTGGCAAGGCGCGCTTGAACGGGAGAAGTTAGCGCTGCAGGCATTCATGGAATTTGCCCGGGAGCATAAGGAAATTTATCGAATCATCGATGAAGCCGAATTTGTTGATCCGGAAAGTTATCGCGCGCATTATGAAGCGACTGCAGCACGCATATTCGAACGGTTACAAGAAGGCGGTAAGGCAGGCGATCTGCGCAACGACCTTGACGAGGCACATGCATGGGCGATCATGGGCATGAATGTTTTTCTGGGTTTAAGATATGGTATTTGGACCGAAGAGAAGTCGGCCGCTAAAATTGCCGAAATCGCGAATGAAATTTTAGCTGTCGGTATATCCACTAATGGAGATTAGTAATGTTCATCAACTCCCCAATTGGATTCTAACAAAGACCAGCGATGCTGGACTTCTTGGGGCGTTGGGACTCGACGATAAAAAGGGGGCTCCACGGAAACCAAGCTATTGGCGCGGAAATTGGAAATCGAATCTCTAAAATTTTTACAACTCGTCAGTTTCGGCAGCAGCCGCAATCCGCCTCTTACTCTTTCTTCCTAAATCTGAATTGTTTAGCTCTCCAGCATCGAGTATCAGATTTTTAACTTAGGCATTTTAGGCAGTTCGTCGTAATCTAGCTTCTCTAGATCCAGAAGAATGCTTTCTAGAATGCAGTACTGCGGAAAATCTGGCACGCTTGGTCTGTGCAATATTCATTCTCCATCCCGGCGCTAAACCATCTGATAATTCACTAATCCTCTCCCGAAAAGAAGCTTCGTACGATGTCAGTTTGCGAGGCAGGCCATTGAGGAGATGGAGAATTGCGGAATGAAGATCAAAAATAGATTGGTGTTTTCGCAAGCACAGATCGCTTTTCCACTTATTTGAGATATTCGCTCTGTATCTAGCGGTTCTAAAGCTCGATTCAGACAATATGAGAAAGCCAATGAACTCCTTAATACCGATGCTGGTTTCGAGTTATGACGATATGCAAGAACTTCTAGCCTTGCAACTTGGTCGCTGCGCCGCCAAATAACCGTTATGACAGAAGCACCCTTGAAGGCCGTGATCATTCCGGTCACGCCGCTCCAGCAGAATTGCACGCTCTTATGGTGCACCAAGACCAATAAAGCGGCGCTTAGCGATCCCGGTGGAGATCTGTCGCGGCTCAAGGCTGCGGTGGCGGAACATGGGGTTGATCTGGAAAAAATCATCATCACCCATGGCCATCTGGATCATTGTGGTCAGGCCGGGATGCTCGCCGAAGAGCTGGGCTTGCCGATCGAGGGACCACATAAGGATGATCTATTCTGGATAGAGCAATTGGACGGAGACGGCGCGCGATATGGGATGGAAGCGAAAAGCTTTGAACCGGATCGGTGGCTGAATGATGGCGATCAGGTGACGGTGGGCGATTTGGTGCTCGACGTTATTCATTGTCCTGGCCACACGCCGGGTCATGTGATTTTCTATCACCGGCCTTCGAAACTCGCCGTTGTTGGTGATGTGATCTTTCAGGGTTCAATCGGCCGCACCGACTTTCCCCGCGGAAACCATCAGGATCTTATCGATGCGATCACACAAAAACTCTGGCCCCTTGGTGATGATGTCACCTTCATTCCTGGCCATGGTCCGACCAGTCAATTTGGCTATGAACGCAAGACCAATGCCTTTGTGGCAGATGATGTGCTGGCCGCGCGATAAAGGTAAGTTAGCTCGCGCCTAATTTCTAGCTACGTTGTCCGCGACGTTTGTCGGTAGCTAAGATAGGCAAATATCAGCGCGATGACGGCTGGCACTGTCTGCACCACCATGATTTTCTGCGATACCGTAACGGCGCCAAAAATCCCGGCAACGGCAACAAACAGCAAGAAGCAGGTGGCTACCTTGAACCGCCATTCGGCGTTTCTGATAAACAGCGACCATAGCAGCCCGATAGCCAAAAACGCATTATACAACCCTTGATTCGCCGCCATGGATTGGGTCGGCTCGAACAAATCCGCAGGCAAGGTCGAAAAAACTTTGGGTCCCTGTGTTGTCCAGGCAAATATCTCAAACCACGCGATATAGAGATGGAGCGCGGCAATCAGCCCGATCAATAGCATTGCAATTCTGTTCATTTCCCTGCTCTCCTCATCAGAGTGAAGGCTAGCAGCTTTCATCATGTTTGTTAAACGACAGTTGGATTTTCGTGCCGGTGATCTGCAGCAAGAGTGCGGCCCTTGTCGGTTCAGGCTATTTTGTTTCGCCGTCCCCAAAAACCATCGGCACAGGATCAACCGACATGTTGATCAACCAGAATCGCATTGCCGTCGGGATCGACGATCGTGAAGCTGGCGGGGCCGCTTCCATCGGCATCCGCTTCGGTTGCAAGTTCCACACCCTTTTCTTTCAACGCCTTTTGGAGGTCTCGAACATCAGAATAATCCTCCAGGGGCTCTGCATCACTATTCCACCCAGGGTTGAAGGTGAGGATGTTGGTTGGAAACATATCCTGAAACAGGCCGATTACCGTGTCGCCATTTTTCAGGATCAACCAGTTCTGGCTTTTGTCGCCGCCAAAGGGCTTGAAACCGAGTTTTTTATAAAATTCTTCTGACGCATCCAAATTTTTGACCGACAGGCTGGTTGAGAAAGCTCCGAGTTGCATGTTAATCTCCTTTTGTTGAATAGGTGCGGCGATCAAACTGTCGCGGGCAATAATTTTGGATTGCGCAGCAGGGCTGCAGAAACCAGGGAAATGATCAGGCCCACCGGAAAAATCTCCATGAAGGTCATCGGTAGGCGGATATAGGGCTTGGCATAATTAGCCTTCATATCCTCCATCTCACTGACGAGCTTGTCCAAAGCCGTCCCGCTTAACCCTTCAGCTTTCTTGGCCTCGATGATGCCCGACGTAAATTCTTCGATGAAAACATAGTCGGTGCTGAACAGATATATCTCCCACACGCACACATAGATAAGCCCTGCAATCGCAGCAATCGCGAGACCAAGGCCGAGAGCGGGCAGAAATTTTATCACGCCGCCCAGCTCCAGATCCCGGTAGCGCTTGATGCCGACAAAGATCATCGACAAAGCGACGAGCATCATCAGATAACCGAAATATTCCGATGCGAAGAAACCCTGTCCCCCGCTGGACAACAGCCCGAAGATCATCGTGCCTATAACTATGGCGCCGGATATGATTCCGTAAATAAAGATAATTTTTAGCATCGCGACTGTGATTCTGATCATGATTATTCCCTCTCGCTATGGGGTGGTTATGACGAACAAATCGCTATCTGAAAATCACCCAGACGGGTGATTAGACCTGAATCAACCAAATTTACTAAGGAATGAGTCGAAGAGTTTTCGCTTTTTCAATCGCCAGTACGCGCCGGTCGACAGCTAGTTTTTCAAAAAGATGAGCGATATGGGTCTTTATGGTGTTGGGAGAAATGCCCAGCGTGCGCGCAATTTCTTTATTGGATTGTCCCGTTGCCAAAGCCTCCAGCACTTCCAACTCCCGGTTTGAGATGCCTAGCGATTTTAGGGCCGGATCATTGCGTTCAAATGGCCCGCTAGGACTTCTGGCCGTCAACCGATATCCTACCCAGATACCGAGCGATACAAACAGCGTTGCCAGCATAACAATGTAGATATCGGTCGGAATGTTCTTGAGGAAAAACTTATATTCCAGCCATTGCAAGGCAAAGGCCGCTGCGGCCAAAGCCACAGCGTATAAAATTATCGTGCTGAAAACCGATTTTGTCATCCATGGCAATGATCATGTATGACAGTAACCGCGTCAATCCCTTTCAAACACGATCTTGATATCAGGATCCATCATGGCGTCCGCTGCTTGGGAAAAGGGCACAGAGCGTGTGATTACTTCATCCGGATTGATCGTTCCGCAATGGGCACAATTCAGGATATGGTCTATTTCGGTACGGGCATGGACCCGTCCGATCGTGTAGGTAATGCCTTTCATATACATAGATCTCAGCGGGATTTGTGCCCGATTGCTCATGCCAGCCGATACGCCGCTACAGGTTCCGCATGGCTCGGTTGATCGCATCGCAAAGGTCAGGGCATCGGGCAGACCGGCAGCTTCCACGACAATCGGATATTCTTCTGTGGCTCTAAGATTCGGACCATATTGGGTTTCGATCACCTCTGCACCCAGCGCCTTGGCTTTGGCTAGCCGGCCAGCGTCATAGTCGCGATAGACGATCCGGCCGGCGCCTAATGCGCGGGCGGCCTGAATGGCGAACAGGCCAACACTCTGCGCCAAACCACCGAGAATCAATATATCCGCCCCCGGCCGCTGCGCGAGCGGTTCTGCCACAGTGCGATAACCGTCGCCCGCATTGTCAGAAATCGCGGCTGCACCGGTAATCGAAAGGCCATCGGGAATCTTGACCAGCATCGCGTCGGCAAAGGGAACGTTCAAAAGATCGCTCAATCCCCCGCCCCATAATCTTTCCGCCCGGGGTGCAAAGCCATAAGCGGCAAAAGGCTCTACTGTGGTGCAGGCATTGGTCCAGCCACGCTGGCAATTATCGCAAGATCCGCAATTGATCTGAAACGGAACAATGACGCGATCACCGGGAGAAAATCCTTTGACCCCATCACCAACCTCGACCACTTCACCGGCAATTTCGTGGCCAAAGGCGAACGGGCCTTCCATGGGGTACATGCCCCTGGCCATATAGAGATCGAGATCGCAGCGGGTGACAGCGAGCGGTCGGACAATCGCTTCGCCGGCGCTTTCGATTGTTGGCGTGGCGACTTCTTGCCATTCGAATTGCTCGGGTTTGATGAAGGTGAGCTGTTGTATGCTTGTCATGATGATGGTTCCTTTGCGCCAGAGTCGAACAAATCGATCCATCACGGAATTGGCAAAATTGAAAAATGATTATTCATTTATGAAAATCAAAAATCTGTATATGGTCAGACCATGACAATTGATTGGGATACCGTGCGCTGCTTTATCGAGGTGGCCGAGAGGCAGTCACTAATGGCCGCCGCTTCGGCATTGGATATGTCCAATGCGACCTTGGGACGGAAGATTGATGCGCTTGAGGCAGCGGCAGGATTGCAATTAATTTTACGCGGCCCCGGTGGCATTGTGCTGACCGACGAGGGTAAGGAAATGCTGACGCTGGCAAAGGCAGGCGGCGATCATCTGTTTCAGATGGAACGCTTGGCTTTTTCACTGAAGTCCGATCGCCGCGCTTTGCCTATTCGGATATCAACCACCGAAACGATGGTGTCAGCCGTGCTAGCGCCACATCTCCCCAAACTATGGGAAAGCCATCCTGGGCTTGTCGTTGACCTGATCATGTCAACGGAACTGGCGGATCTCAATCGGCGGGAGGCGGATGTCGCCATCCGGCTGGCGCGCCCGAAAAGCGATGGGTTGATCGCCCGCAGGCTGCCCGAAATCAATGCTGGCCTTTATGCCTCGACAGATTATCTCAACGGACGCGATCCCGACAGGCTAGATCTGCGCCAAGAAAAGCTGGCAGGTTTGGACGCGAAATACGGGGATATTCCGGAGGTACTCTGGATCAAGGAGCATGGTTTGCATCAAGCATTATGCGTTCAATCCAGCAGCATCTACGCGCTACTGGAGATAGCGAAATCCGGCGCGGCGATTGCGATGGTTCCCGACTTTCTGGCGCAACGACATGGATTGATCCGCGTTTCCGGACCTTCGGTTCCGGTTCGCAAGCCGTGGATTGTTTTTCACCGCGATAATCGACGCAGTCCCGAGATCAAGGCCGTGCGCGACTGGATCGTCGAGTGTTGCCGGACAAGTTTCGGAACCGCCTAACTATCGGCCTTTGCTTCGTCCACTTTCATCACTTTGCCATAGATCCAGCCGATGCCAATCAGCGCGATACCTAGGCCGAGGAAGGACAGAATGCGTAAAATGCCTTCGAGCTGCGCGGCGTCGATTACAAACACTTTGAAAGTAACCAGGGTCAGCAAGAGCAAGCCCCCGATGCGCAGCAAAGCGTTGGTGGTTTGGATACCGCGCGCCAGCCACGCGATGGCAAGAGCAAGCAGTCCAGCGCTGTAGAGATAGGTCTCGGTCGAGGTGAAGGGCGGGGTTGCTATGTCGGTGCCATGGACAGCCTGACGCACCGTGACCATGACGGCGGCAATGGCGGCAAGCAGGCTAGCAATTTCAAGCGGTTGGACCAATTTGGGTAAGGTGGTCACCAATGTCTCTGTCCGCGCGTAGAGCCAAAGCCAGAGCATCGCGGCGGCGAAGTGCAGTGTACCCAAGTTGGCAATAGGGGCCGGACCCATGGCTTGCTTGACGTTGGTTGGGCTGAGCAATAGCAGGTCGAAATATACAAACCGGGCCAGCGCCAGTCCAGCCAGCGCAAAGCCCAATGATTTGAGCGGTGTCGCGAGTTTCTCGCCCCAAGACTGTCTGAGCAACAACCATCCGATAAGCGCCATTAAATGAGTAAAGATGGCGCGTTCGGCAAAGCCATAAGCAACGAAATCCTCAATCGGGCCAATGGCAAGCGGCTGCTTGAGCAGCAAATAGAGGAACCCGCCGGTCGCGATCAAACCGGTGCCAGCGATGATTTTCGAAAATGCCTTGCCGAAACTGTCGCGAAAGACATAGGCGATGGCGACAATGGCTAAGGCGGGAAGCAGCAGCTCGATAGCCGCGGGCCCCAATGCCGGAAGATGGACAAAAAGATCGGTTTCGCCAGCCAGCGATTCAACCAAGCCTTCCACAAGCCCAAAATTGTCGAACAACATGATTGCACTGCCCAGGCCGATGGCGATGGCCGACTGCACGATAATCGCCTTGCGCGTGACCCAGCGGGTCCAGAATACCAGAGCTGCAGCTATCGCTATTGCGACCAGCGCGCCGAGGCTTTGCGGTGTCCATATCCACAGCGCAATGGCAACCAAGATTGCGGTCAGGCCGCTGGCTACAGGTGGTGGTGGCAACGCCACGTCTGCGCGCGTCCGCCACGCCATGAGGGCGGTGGTTATAGCGGTCAGGACGCAGGCAATCGCCCAGCTATTCTGGCTCCAGCCCAAATTACCCAAAGCATAGGTGAGCAACAACATACCGGTGGGGGCTGCCATGCCGATGAGCGCCCACATCCATCCATCTTTTTCGCGCAACGCAAAGACATGCCCCGCGACGCCAAACAGGAGAGCTAGGCCGATAGCAGCGAATAGCTGCATCTGCTCGGCACCGGCGTTGGAATAGGCGGTCGCGACCATCGCCAGAGACAGGCCAAGGGCCCCGGCAACAGCTGGTGTCATGTTTTTATCCCGCCAGGCGAGCGCAATGGCGAAAATGGCCAGGACACCAAAGAACAGCCAGCTGATGAGCGAGAACTCGATTAATGGCGCAAGAGTGACCAGCTGTAACAGACCCACGCCGAGCGGGATGGCCTGCATAACCGGCTTGGGAATGCCAAAGCTGGTGCCGGTGCGAGACAGGGTCAGCACGCCGCCAATGGCCAGTAACACAATGAGGGCGCCGACAAATGGCACATCGCCGCTGAGGTCGAGGAAGAGGAGAGCGGTCGTCCAGAGCACACTGCCGCCCGTTGCAAGTAGCGCTAGCCAAGCCCAGCCGCGATGGATGGCGAGACCGAACAGACCGGCGGTGAAAACGCCGAGATAGATGAGCAAAGGTGCGACCGATTCCGGTCCCAGGCCAGCTACATAAGGCGCGGCAAAGCCACCGAGCAGGCCCATGATCGCCGTCGGTGGGCCGTGGCGCTGTGACAGCACGAAGGCGAGTATGGTGACGGCAATGACGCCGCCCAGAGCGCTGTAGAGGCCGAGAAGCTGATACAGCTCGCTGGCCATATATAGCGTTGCGTAGAGCACAGCAATTCCGGCACCTGCGATCGAGTGACCGATGCGGACATCATCGGTGAATATCTTGCCGAATTTGGGAATCTTATAGCCAAATTCGCTTAGGCCGATGAGCAGTAGTCCGAACAAAGCAGCCGTCACGCAACGCGCGGCAGGGCCGAACAGGCCCGCTTCGATCGAGAAACGGACGAGGAAAAAACCAGCAAAGATCAACGCAATGCCGCCAATCCAAATCGGTAGCTTGCCGCCGATCAGGTCTTCAAACCGTTCCGCGGCACTGGGGCGCGGCGTGGGCGGTTCTGTGCTGGCCGGAGATGCTGGTGGTGGTGGCGATGCCGCCGGTTTATAGACTCGCCGTGATGGTTCCGGTGCTGGCGTGGCGATAGTTTCCGACTTTGCCGCTGCTTTTGCGGCGCGCTTTACGGGTTCGACCGGTTCAGCTTCGGGCTCGGCCCGTTTTGCCGGTTCAGCCGCAACGGCCTGACGGTCCTGATTTTCGAGAATTTCAATACGATTGCGGAGTAAAGCAATTGTTTTGCGTGTATCAAATACCAACACCAACAGGATGATGATCCCTGCAATGACCAGTATTTCCATACACTTACTCTCCGTTCAGCAGATATTTCTGCCAGAATAGCAGGGAGGCCCAGAACTGATAGTCCGCATTTGCTTTTTTGCGAAAACCATGGCCTTCATTCTTTGCGAGCAGGTGCCAGGCGGGCCGGTCATTCGCCCGTACTGCGGCAACAATCTGGTCGGCTTCGCTGGCCGGAACCCGTGGATCATTGGCGCCGGTGACGACCATCAAGGGAATGTCAATTTCATTGGCGCGGCGCAGCGGACTGATTTCTTCCAGCTTTGCGCGCTGTTCCGGTATCCGCTCATCGCCATATTCAATCCGGCGTAGATCCCGGCGATAGGGCTGCGTGTTTTCTAGGAATGTGACGAAATTGGATATACCGACCACTTCAAGGCCGGCCTTAAGCTGATCGCCATAGCGCAGCATGGATGCCAGCGTCATATAGCCGCCATAGCTTCCCCCGGTGATTGCGATGCGGCGCCGGTCGATGCGTTTGTCCTTGCGCAGGTGAGAGAGGAATGCGCCGATGTCTTTCACGCTATCCTCGCGACGGAACGGACCATTGTCGAGCGCTACAAAGCGCTTGCCGAACCCGGTTGAGCCGCGCACGTTGGGATAGAAAATCGCGATACCCAGTTCATTGATCAGATAATTGTTGCGGCCCAAAAACCGCGGCGTTGCCTGACCTTCTGGCCCACCATGAACATTGATGATCAGGGGACGCTTACCCCTATGTTTCTTGGGATCAGGCCGATAGAGAAAGCCCGACATTTTCTCGCCGTCAAAGCTAGCAATTTCCACCAGTTCCGGCGCGACATTATTGTCGGCGTTTAATCCGCCCGTCTCGCTTTTGGTCCAGCGTGTGATCGCCAGCGTCTCGGGATCAAGGCTATAGCTGTCACTGCCCCCTTGATTGGAGTTGAAGGTGAAGCCCAGCTCTCCCCATGGCGCGAATTTGAGGCCGCCAATCACGCCGGGCCCCAGATCGGACACCGTGCGCACGTCGCCGCTTTGCGTATCATAAATCTTTAGTAGGGAGCGGCCCGCCTGATTGATTTCATAGGCTATCCAGCGGCCGTCTTTGCTGATGTCAAAGTCGGATATGTCCCAGATTTTCTCGTCAATAACAGGTTCAAATATCGCCGTTTCGATATTAACTATGCCAAGTCGCTGGACATCGCTGCCGTCGTCGGACGCTGCCCATAGCCGGCCATCGGGAGCAAATTGCAGGCCGTTATAAGCAACCGGATTGCTGCTATTGGTCAATTTGCGCGACATGCCGTTGGCAATGTCGATTAAATAAAGCTGGTTATCGGTAATCGAGACATAGTTGAACACCAGCAGATGCTTGTCATCGGGCGAAAAGTCGATCGGAAACCAGCCGCCACCGGTCGAGGCAACCATCATGGTGGCGCTATCGGGCTTGGCAGGGTTCATCAGGTAAATATCATTGTAAAGCCCGGTCCGTTTGTTGGACCCAAAAGCGAGCAAATTCCCCCTGTTGGACCAGGGTCCAAGACTATTGCGGCTCTTCCCGTCGGTCAGCATTTTGGGAACGCCGTCCTGCAGCGCGAAAATCTGGTTCACTTCATTGCCGCCAATATCTTTTTGGAACAATAAGACAGAGCCATCGGGCGCATAGCTAGCGGCGCGCGCCGGTTCATTGCCAAAAGTCAGCTGCTCGCGCGTGCTGAGCGGCTTGGTCACCCGATGCAGCTGGCTGGTATCGGCAAAGCGGGTGCGCACCAGCATCGCTCTGGTTTTCGGATCCCATCCAACAAAACCCGCAGTCCGGAACTCCATATAAGGCCGGGTCTTTTCGACAATGGACATCGGAATATCGGGTACCTGATCGGCAACCAATGCCGCTGGTTTTGGGGCAACTGATTCTGCAACTTTGTCGGCCGCGAGGGCGGACGGAGCGAATAATTGTAACGACGTAGCGACCATTGCGCCGACAAATGTGATGCGCATCAGGCACCTTTCCCTGTTTAGTTTCGCTTATGCTTATGGACGAACGGTATAAAAAGCAATTAGGGGAGGGGGATGATCCCTGACAACAGTCCTTTCATATTGCTTGACGATGCTCGTGAAGAAGGTGAAGCGGCACCCGCTCGCCTCTACAGCAATCCGGTTGAGATAGTGGAAGCCCGAACGCCGGAAGATCTCGGCGCGGCTTTAGATACGCTTGCCAAAGCCGAGCAACGCGGACTGCATGCGGCGGGCTATATGTCTTATGAAGCCGGTTTGGCTATGGAAGCGCGTCTGACGGAACGCCTTCCAAGCGCGCGTTCTTGCCCGCTGGCATGGTTCGGATTGTTCGAAGACTATGCGCTGCTTGAACCGGATGCCGTTGCCGCACAATTACCTGATGCCAAGGGCGCGTGGCTGGGAGACATACGGCCCGGTGTAACGCGGCAGGAATATGATCGCGCCTTTGCGAAAGTGCAGGATTATATACTGGCAGGCGATATCTATCAGGCCAATCTGACATTTGGCGCCCATGCCGCCCATGCCGGACATCCGCTCGCGCTCTATGCCGCGATCCGGGACCGCGCGAAGGCTGGCTATGGCGGCGTGGTGTTTGACGGGAGCAACTGGATATTGTCCTTCTCGCCGGAATTATTCTTTGCGATGAAAGAGGGCCGCATCACGGCCAAACCGATGAAGGGGACCGCAGCGCGGGTGAAGGATGCAGCCGCTGATCTGTTGGTTCAGACCGAGATGCTCAACGATCCGAAGCAACGCGCAGAAAACCTGATGATCGTCGATCTGCTGCGCAACGACCTGTCGCGTGTGGCCGAGCAGGGTAGCGTAAAGGTTCCCGAACTCTTCCATGTGGAAACCTATCCCACGATTCATACGATGACTTCGACCGTTACTGCGCAAGTCAAAGACGGTCTCGATGCGGTTGATGTGCTGCGGCAAGTATATCCCTGCGGTTCGATCACCGGCGCGCCGAAAATCCGCGCGATGGAGATTATCGACGAGCTCGAAACCGATCAGCGCGGTATCTATTGCGGCTCGATCGGTCGGATTGATGCGAGCGGCGATGCGGCCTTTAATGTCGCGATCCGAACATTGTTCATCGATATGGACCAAGAAACCCTTTCCATCGGCCTCGGCTCTGGCATAGTGGCGGACTCTATCGGGGGCGATGAATGGCGGGAATGTCTCGCCAAGGGGAGATTTGCAGAAGTGAATGCGGGCGAGCATCAGGGCGTAGAGGTGGATTTAATCGAGACGATGGCCTTCGACCCCGAGCGCGGAATTATTCGTCTTGAGGCCCATCTCGAAAGGATGAAGGCCAGCGCCGCTGCCTTGGAATTTGAATTTGACCGCCATGTCGCGCGCAACACGATACAGGCGATTACCTTTCATCAGGACCAACCCGCCAAGGTCCGGCTGATGCTGTCCCGTTCCGGAGCCATTGCGATTGAATTGCAACCGATGCCGCAACCGATGACCGAACCGGTACAGGTTGCGCTGACACCCATGACTGCCAATCCACAAGATTACCGCCTGCACCATAAAACCAGTGATCGCAGCGTCTATGCCGCACCGGATATAGACAGCAAAGCGCATCCGCTATTCCACGACGCGGACGGCTATCTGACCGAAGGCGCGATCTGGACCCTATTTGTCGAGCGTGATGGCAAACTTTTGACTCCGCCGCTCATGCGCGGGGTTCTGCCCGGCATATTGCGCGGGCAGCTGATTGCCAGTGGCGATGCGATTGAGGCTGACCTGCAGGCTGGAGATTTAGACAGCGGATTCTATCTCGGAAATAGTCTAAGAGGACTGGTGAAAGCCAAACTCGTCTAAAATATCATCTATTATAACATGCGGAGATTCTTATGACCGATCATCTGGAAACCATGGCTGTGCATGCCGGGACCGAACCGGACCCGACCACCAACGCGCGGATCACGCCGATCTATCAGACCGCGTCTTATGTGTTTGACGATGTCGATCATGCCGCTGACTTGTTCAATCTCGACGCGGTGGGTAATATTTATACCCGCATCATGAACCCGACCAATGGCGCATTGGAAGGCAAGATTGCGGCGATGGAAGGCGGCGCGGCGGCGCTGGCTGTGGCGTCGGGCCATGCCGCGCAATTGCTGGTCTTTCATGTTTTGATGGACCCCGGCGCGCATATTGTGGCGGCGAAAAAGCTCTATGGCGGTTCGCTCAACCAACTGGGCCATAGTTTCAAGAAATTCGGTTGGAACGTGACTTTTGTTGATGCGGATAATGTCGACGAAGTAAAGGGCGCGATTACCGATGACACGCGCTGCGTATTTATTGAAAGCCTCGCCAATCCCGGCGGTGTGGTTCAGGATATTGCGGCCATTGCCGATGTCGCGCACGCGGCGGGTATTCCGCTGATCGTCGATAACACGATGGCTTCCCCCGCTCTGTGTCGGCCGATTGAGCATGGCGCGGATATTGTCGTGGAAAGCGGAACCAAATTTCTAGGCGGTCACGGCAACAGCATTGCAGGGCTTATTGTCGACAGCGGCAAATTTGACTGGACGCAGAGCGAGAAATTCGCGTTTCTCAATCAGCCGAATGCTTCCTATCATGGCAAGGTCTTTACCGAGGCCTTTGGTCCGGTTGCCTTTATTTTGGCAGCCAGAGCCTTGTCTCTGCGCGATTTGGGGCCAGCGCTGGCACCGTTTAACGCCTTTCAAATCCTGACCGGCATGGAAACGCTGACCCTGCGAATGGAACGGCATTGCGATAATGCGCTGGCGCTGGCGAAATGGTTGCAGGGCAGGGACGAAGTTAGTTGGGTTTCCTACGCCGGTTTGCCAGACAGTGAATATCACGCACTGGCCCAGAAATATCTCGGCGGCAAAGGCGGCGCGGTGTTCACCTTTGGCCTGAAGGACGGATATGATGCGGGGACCAAGCTGGTGTCCGCGGTGAACCTATTCAGTCATCTAGCCAATATTGGCGATACCCGATCGTTGATCATCCATCCCGCGTCGACCACGCATAGCCAATTGTCAGGCGACGAGCTGGTTTCGGCCGGCGCCGGGCCAGATGTGGTTCGCGTGTCGGTGGGCATAGAACATATTGATGATATTATTGCCGACATGCAGCAGGCGCTGGAATCCTTGTGATGGCCGATGGCGACGGTGACTATGTCTATGATGAAGAAACCGGCGAGTGGCTGAGTCCTGACGATGCGGCGGAAAAAGTCAAAGGGCCGGAAGTCCTTGATGCAGTGGGCAACCCCTTGGCCGATGGCGATGCTGTAACGTTGATCAAGGATCTAAAGGTCAAGGGCGCAGGTCAGACGCTTAAACGCGGGACACTGATCAAATCCATCCGGCTCACTGGTGATGCGCAGGAAATTGATTGCAGACATGAAGGAATAAAGGGTCTCGTGCTGCGCGCAGAATTTGTAAAAAAGCGAAGCTGAAACATTCCTGCTTTCCTACACAGGTCGGTCTTTGCTAAGTCGGTGCAGTGATGGAACCAATGTCGGCTTGCAGGGCGCAGTGATACGCCCGTTTGGACGACTCGGTCTGTCGCGCCAAATACTCCATTCAACCGAATTTCAACCCCATTTTGCGTATCATTTGTAGAATTTCTCAGAGAACATCAAATTAAAATCCTATTAAAATGATGGTCCAGCCATTCTCCCTGTTGCAGCAGCCTCTCATTGATATTAGGCATCCTCCGCAAGCCTTCCAGATAGGACTAACCCCATGACACAACTTTCGAAAGCCCTTGGCAGAATTCAACCCTCCGCGACCATGGCCATGTCTGGCCGGGTGACGGAACTCAAAGCGCAGGGCCTTGATATTATTGGTCTGTCCGCTGGAGAGCCCGATTTTGATACACCGGATTTCGTCAAGGAAGCCGCGATCAAGGCGATCCGGGATGGGGATACCAATTACACGACGGTTGATGGCACGGCGGCTTTGAAAGAAGCGGTGGCTGCGAAATTCCTGCGCGACAATGATCTGACTTATGCGCCATCCCAAATTTCAATAAATAGTGGCGGGAAACATACTTTGTTCAACGCTTTGGTGGCAACGCTCGACGCAGGCGACGAGGTTATCATTCCGGCGCCTTATTGGGTTAGCTATCCCGACATGGTCAATTTTGCTGGCGGAACACCGGTCATCATTGAAGCCGGCGCGGATCAGAATTACAAGATCACACCAGAGCAACTTAGCGCCGCCATCACGCCAAAGACCAAATGGCTGATTCTTAACTCACCATCCAATCCGACCGGTGCCGCCTATAGCGGCGAAGAGTTGAAAGCGCTCGGCGAGGCTTTGTTGCCGCATGAGCAGGTCATGGTGATGACCGACGATATGTACGAACATATCTGGTATGCCGATTTTCCGTTCACGACGATCGCGCAGGTCTGTCCCGACCTTTATGACCGCACCTTGACGGTCAATGGCTGTTCCAAAGCCTATGCGATGACCGGCTGGCGGATTGGTTACTCCGGCGGTCCGGAATGGTTGATCAGCGCGATGCGCAAGCTGCAGTCGCAATCGACTTCTAACCCCAGTTCCATCTCTCAGGCCGCCGCAGTGGCTGCGCTCAATGGTCCGCAGGATTTTCTGGCAGACCGCAATGCGGCTTTTTTGAAGCGCCGGGATCTGGTCGTGTCGATGTTGAATGATACGCCGGGCCTCAATTGTCCGACACCGGAAGGTGCCTTTTATGTCTATCCCGATGCCAGTGAGCTAATGGGTAAGACAACGCCAAAGGGTAAGGTAATCGAAAATGATCAGGACCTGATCGGCTATTTTCTGGATGAAGCACAAGTCGCGGCTGTCCATGGCGCGGCCTTTGGTTTGTCGCCGGCCTTTCGCGTGAGCTATGCAACTTCAGAAGATATTTTGCGCGAAGCATGCACCCGGATTCAACGGGCTTGCGCTGCGTTGGTTTGATTTAACCTCAGGCGCCGGGCGGGCACATCCGTGCCCTTGGCTTTCCTCGCATAAGCTCGGGCGCGCAGTCGCGCTTGCCTCTGCTTCGCGTCGGATTGGCGCGACATTGAGAGCATCGTCCGAGCGCAGCGAGGCAAGGCCGACCGGCCGCCGCGCCTTATGGCGCGTAGCCAAGCGGGCGGATGCCCGCGCCCGGCGCTTGAGGTCCAACAAAGTTTCCCTTCACGCGCTGAAACTGAATGTCGCCCTGTGACCCCGTTCACAACGGCGTAAGCAATCTTATATTATCACTGTAACCAATTCAGGGGTCGCTCCGAACACAGGGTAGCCACAAGGATAATAACATGCCGAGTTTTTTGAAATCAGATTTGACTTATAGCCTTAGTGGCGGTTTCCTGTTGGGTGCGCTTGCGCTATTCTTCATGCAGCCAAATGAGAACCAGCAGGACTATGAGCAGACAGTGTCCTCGATGGCCAGTTCTGCCACTGAAATACCTAGCTAAGTCAGATTAGAAAACGGGGCGTTAGATATGAGTACAGTTTTTCCTAAACTAGCAATTGCCGGGGCGAGCCTCGCTACGTTCGGTCTGCTGTGGACGACTATCGACACATCCTCCCCTGATGATCAGCAACAAACATCAAGTCTGTTTGTCAGCGAAGCCCATGCAGCTGAAAAAGCCACGATCATTCCCGCCCCCCGCGTCAATGCGGCCGAAAAAGGCAAGCGCGCGGTTGCGATATTCGCGGGCGGTTGTTTCTGGGGCGTGGAAGGCGTGTTTGAACATACCAAAGGCGTAATTAGCGCGGCTTCCGGCTATCATGGTGGAACCAAGCGCAGTGCTTCTTACAAGCTGGTGAGTGCCGGCCTTACCAATCATGCTGAAGTGGTTCGGGTGGTCTACGACCCCAGCGTGGTGAGCTATGGTCAGTTGATGCAGGTATTCTTTTCAGTAGTCGCCGACCCGACAATGCTAAACGCGCAGGGCCCCGATCGCGGCAAACATTATCGCAGTGCGCTCATTCCCATGAACAATGCGCAAGCCAAAGCGGCCCGCGCTTATCTGGCGCAGCTCGGTAAAGGCAAATATTGGAAACGCCCGATCGTGACCAAGGTAGAAGCCTATAAAGCCTTCTATCCGGCCGAAACCTATCATCAGGATTTTATCCAGAAAAACCCTCGTCAGGGCTATATCGTGCGCTGGGACAAACCGAAAATTGCCAATCTCAAACGGCATTTCCCAAAACAATATCGAGCGAAACCAGTAAGCTAGAAACTGCCGCTAAAAGTCGCGGAGAATGTTGCGCCCATTTAACCTGACGTTAGTTTTGCCGTGCTATTCATCATAAGAATCGCACGACAGAACGGACAAGCACATGGTATCGCAAAATTTTGAATTTGCTATCGCGTTGGCGTCCATAATCGTCGGTGTGGCTTTTGTCTGGGTTGCGCGCAAGCATCCCAATTAATCGCCATCACCCGACTATTTAGGGCACAGCACCATTAGCATCTGACGGCCTTCCAGTTTTGGA
Organism: uncultured Sphingomonadaceae bacterium; assembly: GCA_947489315.1. GTDB lineage: Bacteria > Pseudomonadota > Alphaproteobacteria > Sphingomonadales > Sphingomonadaceae > Parasphingorhabdus. The sequence goes on along the minus strand of CANLCX010000002.1, from coordinate 945,908 downwards.
TAGGCTTCGACCTTGGCGTTTTCCTTCGTGTCTTCCTGAACCCGTTGCAGCAATTGCATACCGAGTTGCTGATGTGACATTTCACGACCGCGAAAACGCAGCGTCACTTTGACCTTGTCGCCATTGTCGATGAACTTGTTCACATTGCGCATCTTCACCTGATAATCATGATCGTCGATATTCGGACGCATCTTGATTTCTTTGACGTCCTGAACCTTTTGGGTTTTACGCGCCGCATTGGCCTTTTTCTGGGCCTCATATTTGAATTTGCCGACATCCAGAAATTTCGCGACAGGTGGGGCAGCGTTCGGAGAAACCTCAACAAGGTCAAGGCCAACATCCTTGGCCCGCTCGATCGCTTCGCTGGTGTTCATCACGCCTAGGTTTTCACCCTTGTCGTCGATGACCCGTACGGTATCGGAAATGATCAGATTGTTGAAACGCGGACCGCCTTTGACGGGCGGCGTGGGACGGCGTGGTGGTGCAGCTATGTTAAATACTCCTAATGTGTCTAATGAAGCGGCCAATAGCGAGGAATCGCAGAAGCCGCAAATTGTTATACATAGTTAGTGTCTGACAGCGCTTCGATCAATGGTTGGTTTAACCTTCTGGATCGGCTGGTGTCACTTGCGGGATATCGGCAACCTTGCCTGTATTCTCAAGCGACTTGGGCAATAAAGACTGGCGCGCAGGCAGGGCGTCGCGTTTCTTCAACCATTCGCGCATCTGAGTGATTTCCTTGCGTTGGCTGTCGATAATCTGCTGTGCCAAAGCCCGCGTTTCCGGGTCTTTGCCATGCTTCAGAACAATTTCAGCCATTTCGACCGCGCCTTCGTGATGCGGGATCATACCCTGCATGAAAGCAATATCCGGGTCTGGATCTATAGTCTTGCCCATATCGGCATGCATTTTGGCATTGGCGCGAATATAGGCTTTCACAGCCTCGTTGCCGCTATCAGAGGCCTGTTCGTGGCCAGTGTGATCATCGCTTGCCATGGCCACAGTTTCGACTGCTGCGCTTTTTTCGTCAACTGGTTTGCACGCGATGAGCATGATTGCTGTCGCCGTTGCAAAGGCTATTGTGCTTTTTTTCATGCTGTCGTTTCCTTCAAATCGGGCGCAAGCGCTTCGTCCTGCAGCAATGCAACGGCCTCGTCGAGGGTCAGGAACAATTGCTCCTTCTGCCCCAATTTGCGCAAGGCCACTTTGCCTTCTTCGGCTTCGCGCATCCCAACGACCAATATATTCGGGACTTTCGCAAGCGAATGTTCCCGCACCTTATAGTTGATCTTCTCGTTGCGTAAATCCGGAGAAACCCTGATGCCAGCGGCTTTCAGTTTTTCGGTAACCTCGGAAGCATAGTCATTGGCATCCGTCACAATCGTCGCAACCACTGCCTGAGTCGGCGCGAGCCAGGTCGGCATGCGCCCGGCATGATGTTCAATCATGATGCCAAGGAATCGCTCAAACGTTCCCAATATCGCGCGGTGCAGCATGACGGGACGATGGCGCGCGCCATCTTCGCCAATATAGCTCGCATCAAGCCGCTCGGGCAGCACATAATCCAGCTGGATCGTGCCGCATTGCCAGGTCCGGCCAATAGCGTCGGTCAGATGGAATTCCAGCTTCGGAGAATAGAACGCACCTTCGCCGGGCAGTTCTTCCCACTGATATTCTTCGCCCGCACGGCCGGCTTCATGGACGGCATCGCGCAGATTCTGTTCGGCCTTGTCCCACATTTCTTCGGTGCCAAACCGCTTTTCAGGGCGCAGGGCAAGCTTGATCGCATAGCTTTCAAAGCCAAGGTCTTTGTAAATGCCGTCAAGCAGGTCGCAGAAATGGCGAACTTCATCGACAATCTGATCCTCGCGGCAGAATATATGCGCGTCATCCTGCGTAAACTGGCGCACGCGGAGCAGGCCGTGCAACGCGCCATGGGGCTCATTGCGGTGGCAGCAGCCAAATTCGGCCATGCGCATCGGTAGGTCGCGATAGCTTTTAATCCCCTGACGGAAAATCAGGACGTGGGCCGGACAGTTCATCGGTTTAAGCGCCATCATATCCGCGTCAGCAGAAATTACCGGCGCGTCATCATCGACGCTTGGCACTTCATCGGGAACGACGAACATATTCTCGCGATATTTGCCCCAGTGGCCAGATGCTTCCCATTGACGGGCGTCCATGATCTGCGGGGTTTTGACTTCCTTGTAATCCGCACCATCCTGCTTGCGGCGCATATAGGCTTCCAGTTCGCGCCACATGACATAGCCCTGGCTGTGCCAGAAGACCGAGCCTTGGGCCTCGGGTTGGAAGTGAAACAAATCCATTTCCTGGCCAAGCTTGCGGTGATCGCGCTTGGCCGCTTCTTCGAGCCTAACGAGATGCGCCTTGAGCTGTTTCTTGTTGAGCCAGCCGGTGCCGTAAATACGCGACAATTGCGGATTGCGTTGATCGCCGCGCCAATAAGCACCCGATACGCGCGTTAGCTGGAATGCCTGTGGGTCCAATTTGCCGGTCGAAGGAAGATGCGGACCACGGCACATATCCATCCAGTCGTCACCGGACCAATAGACGCTGATTTCATCGCCTTCAGGAAGTTCAGCAGCCCATTCGGCCTTAAACGTCTCGCCGTCTTTTTCCCACAGCTTGATCAGGTCATTGCGTTCCCAAACTTCCCGGCGCAGCGGTTTGTCAGCCTTGATGATGCGCCGCATCTCTTCTTCAATTTTCGGCAGATCGTCATCCGTGAAAGGATCACCAGAAGGCGCAAAGTCATAATAGAAACCATCATCCGTTGATGGGCCGAACGTGATTTGCGTGCCAGGATAGAGCTTTTGCACGGCCTCTGCCAGCACATGGGCAAAGTCATGGCGCGCGAGTTCCAGCGCTTCTTCTTCGTCACGAGAGGTGATCAAAGCCAGCTGGGTATCGACGTCCAGCGGACGCATGATATCGCGAACCTCGCCGTCAATGCGCGCGGCGAGCGCTGCCTTGGCAAGGCCCGGACCAATGTCAGCAGCAATCTGAGCCGCTGTGGTACCCGTTTCCACTTCACGTACACTGCCGTCGGGAAGGGTGATTTTGATCATCTTGGTCATCGGGTTTTCAATCTCTAAAGTTCACACAGTTCTCACTAAGGAACGCCAGAAAACGGCGATCCTTAGGTTTTAATTGCCTTAGTCCATGGTCCCACCAAGTCAACTGCTGCCAGCATAGCGGGATGTCTAAATGTAGGAAAGGTTCATTGCCATTATGTCATGTGTACTTGACATTTCGATGCGAATCGGGCAATTAAGTCAAGGAAACACGACATAATGTCAATTCACCTTGAAGGAGACTGATGATGAGACTGAAACGACTTGCCTGTTGCCGGACGGCGCGAAATGCAGATATTGCGATGTGGGCCAGCTTCTCAATTTTGTTTCTGGCGATGTTCCGATGAGCGAGCCATCGACCCGCAGCATCTGGCAGCGGATCCATAGCGCTTTAAAACCGGACTGGGCTTTCGCATTTGTTCTGCCCATTAGCATCATGATGTTGATCGTTGAAAATCTCGAGCCTGAACCGGTTGTTCCGGTTGATCCGCTTCTGAAAATCCTTGTCCTGACTGGCCTCACCCTAATCATCGCTTTTGTCGCTACATATGCGGCCGCGATGGACCGGCGTAAGGTGGAGGATTATTATTTCCAACTCATGATCAACGGTGCGATCGTCGGCATCATAACGACCCTGTTTGTAAACCTTGCCTGGGATTTGTTTTACGGGCCGCTGATGGGTGATGATGTCATTGCAGTGATGCTAGCGAGCTGGAGCCTGGGTTATTTCTTCTATCGGATAAGGGGGCTGAACACTTGAACCAGACAGATGAACGCGGGCAGCAAGCGCCCAAGCAAGCAATCCCACCATCGATGAAGCGCTATTTCTGGCGCATCGCAATTTTCATGATAGCTTATATGGCCATTCTGATCGGCGGTTTATCGCTCAAAAATTCGGCAAATCCACCAGAAGGTATTTTCGCTTATGCGCTAGCCATATTGACGGCGCTGCCAATCTGCGGGGTATTTTGGGCCGTCTTCCGTTTGTTAGTCGAGATGGAGGATGAGTATCAACGGTTTCTGGTCGCTAAGCAGATCATGATTGCGACTGCCGTGACTTTATGCGCTGCAACTATCTGGCAGTTTCTGAATGTTTATGACCTCGCGCAAGAAGGACCGCAGTGGCTCGGTGTCCTCTGGCTGGTGATGTTCGGGATTGCAGGTGGCATTGTCCGGTGGCGCGCATGAAGAACCGGTTAAAAGTCCTGCGCGCCGAGCGGGACTGGTCACAGGCGGATTTGGCCGAGCGGCTCAAGGTTTCGCGCCAAAGCGTCAATGCGATAGAAACGGGTAAATATGATCCGTCCTTGCCGCTCGCCTTCAAGATTGCTGGCCTTTTTGATATGGCTATTGAGGATATCTTTCTGAAAGAGTGAGAAAACGGAGAGGACAGCGAGTATGCAAATGAAAATCATGTGTTTTCTTGGGCTATTAGCAGCGTTGTTATTGCCAGCCTGCACGACCATGGAATCCACCGATCCGGTTGTTTCGAACGCTGCGCGCGGGGAGCGGATCGATTGGCCGGGAGGAGCGCAATTGCTTGGTGGCCGGCATTTCACTGTGCTGGTGGAGGGGCAGGGCCGCGATGTTGTCCTGATTCCCGGCCTGTCGACGCCGCGCACTGTTTGGGACGCGACGCGTGCAAGGCTGAAAGACCGGTATCGTCTGCATGTCATCCAGATACGCGGTTTTGGAGATGCGCCCATATCTGGCCGTGATGGACCATTGCTGGAACCATTCATCCGCGAACTCACAGATTATATTGATGACGAAATTATCGACCGCGATGGCGGTCAGAAAGCGCTGGTAATCGGCCATTCGCTTGGTGGGCTCGCCACAATGACTTTGGCCGCGCGCTATCCCCAGGGAGTCGAAAAAGCGATGATCATCGACAGCCTGCCGTTTTTCGGTTTGCTGTTCGGACCCGATACCACCGACGAAACGCTTCAACCGCAAGCCGCAGCCATGCGAGACGCCCTAGTTGCGCGGGGGAGCAGTGAAGCAGATGACCGGACATTGCAGACGATGTCGCGAACGGAAGCAGGCCGGGAACAGGTTGCAGCCTGGGCCCGCGCAGCTGACACAGACACAATGGCGCAGTTGACTTATGACCTGATGACGACCGATGTCCGGTCCTTACTGCCCGGGATTACCATGCCGGTCACGATGCTCTATCCGGTCGATGCCAGTGTCATGGCCGAACCACGAGTTACCGAGATGTATAAAGCGGCTTTTGCTGGCGCGAAGACTGTTACATTCGAGAAAGTCGAAGAGAGCCGTCATTTCATCATGCTGGATCAGCCGGAAACCTTTGCCACAGCCGTAGAGCGATTTTTGCAAGAAGATGACGGTAACGATATGTAAACGCCTCCAATATATGCATTAATCCGTTATGAGCAATTCGACCCCCGTATGGCACCGCGATGCCAAGGGCGCGCGCAAACGCGGCGTGCGGATTGAGACTATTGGAAACACCTTCCTGTTTTTCGAAAATCAATGGCGCAGCGAAACCTATTATTTCGGTGATCTGAGGTATCGGGGTTTAACCGGCGGCGCGCATGTCTTTGGTCTGGATGATGGCATTAAAGCCCGCCCCCATTGGGAACTCGGTTTTCTTGGCGATCCGCCAGCGGAACTGAAGACCTTATTGCCGAAAATTAAGCAACCGGTGCTGAGCGGTGTTGGCATGTTGATCATTGCATTTCTGTGCCTCGGTATCGTTTATTTCGGCTCTCCGCACGTTTGAGTTGATGTCATAACTGCTCCTGCGTAGGCAGAGGCGAAGAACATCAGCGGAAGACAAAAATGGAAGACGATATCCTTTATATGCAGCGCCCCGGCGGCGCTAATCTGGCCTATTGCTATCGCCCAGCCAAAGACGGCATGAAGGGCAGCACTCTGGTTTTTCTCCCCGGCTATATGTCGGATATGGAAGGCGGCAAAGCGCTGGCAATCGACGCATGGGCCGAGGATCAGGGCCGCGCGATGCTGCGGCTCGACTATGCCGGCTGTGGCGCCAGTGGTGGAGAGTTTGAAGAACAGAGCCTGATCGATTGGCGCGATGATGTGCTGTTCTTGATCGAGAAAGTGACAAGCGGTTCGATTACGTTAGTCGGTTCCTCCATGGGCGGCTGGCTAATGCTCCTCGTTGCGCTTGCTCGGCCGATGCGGGTTAAGGCCATGGTTGGCATTGCCGCAGCGCCCGATTTTACCGATTGGGGTTTTAGCCAAGAACAGAAAATGACGATCCTGCGGGAAGGCAAGCTGGAAGAGTATAGCGAATATAGCGATGATCCTTATGTGACGACCAATATTTTCTGGCAGTCAGGGGAAGCCAACCGATTGCTCCACAAGGAAATCGCTTTTGATGGCGCCGTGCGATTGCTTCACGGACAGGAAGATACCGATGTGCCGTGGGCCTATGCCTTGGAGATAGCCAAGAAAATGCGTTCAGCCGATGTGCAGGTGCATTTGGTAAAGGACGGCGATCATCGCTTGTCGCGCGATCAGGATATTGACCTTTTGATTGATGTGATTGCGCGGATGGGTTGAAGATATAAATTTGCTGCGATTATAGGGTTTCATAACGGATATGTTCACGTCTCTTTTCCTCATCCTTGCCCAATCGACCTCGCCATTTGGTTCGCCGCTTCCGCAAACTATCAATCCCTCTGCGCCCATGACTATGTCAGAAGTCCGCTTTAACGAGTGTGTCGACCTGGCGGTGGATGATCCGCCGAGCGGTATTGTCGAAGCGAATAAATGGCGGATAGAAGGTGGCGGTTTTCTGGCCCGGCATTGTTTGGGCTTTGCTTATGCCGAGCAGTTTAACTGGGCTGCGGCGACCAAGACATTCGTCGAAGCCGCGCAAGAGGCGGAGATTGCCAAATATCCACGCGTTGCCAATTTCTGGGCGCAAGCCGGCAATGCTGCGCTCGCCGGCAACGATCCTGTTAAGGCTTTGGAATATTTAAACGCTGCCTTGGTGCAGGGTAGTTTGATCGGGCTGGAAAAAGGTGAAGTACATCTCGACCGCGCGCGTGCCCACGTCGCGCTGGATGACTATAAGGCTGCGAAAGCGGAATTTGTGCTGGTCCATAAACTCGCGCCTCAGGATCCCCTAGCTTGGCTGCTGTCTGCAACGCTGGCGCGGCGAATGAATGATCTGACGCTGGCTAAGTCAGACATTGCTGTTGCCGCCAAGCTGGCAGCCGATGATCCGGCAGTCGCGTTGGAAGCAGGCAATATAGCTTATTCCGGTGGCGATTTGGTTGAAGCCAAAGCCAATTGGGAAAAGGCCATCGTAATGGATGCCGAAAGCCGATCCGCGAAAGCCGCGCGCGCCTATCTCGAACAACTCGCGACCAGTACGATAGAGTAACATTTACATCAAAGCTCTTCCCAATGTTGCAGGCGGGCGATAGAAATGTCTGACCCAATTACAGAAAGCACTTTTTCATGACCAAAAAAATTCTCCTGCCGTTATTGTCGGCTCCTCTTATGCTGGCGGCATGCGGTAGCGGTGGAGACGGCAGCCCGACTGCTGGTCAGTATAAACAGACGGTCAAAATCACAGAACTCGACTTTCCCGGCATGACTGAAGATGCCAAGAAAAATACTATTATCCAGATGGAGCAAGCGGCTGGAGGCGGCACAGGTGGCCTGTTCTGTATGCAAGGCGATGACAATGGCGCGCAATGGAAAGAAGCGGCCAAGCAAATGTCTGGCGCTTTGGGCGGTCAATGCGAAACCACCAAGGACGAAGGATCGGCAACATCCATCGACCTGGAAATGACCTGCAAGGGCACCGGCAAGGGCGATATCGACATCAGGATGAGCGGCAAAGCCAATCCTGAAGGCTATGATAGCGAAATGGCATTCAACATCAAAGACCCGGCCAGCGGCGAAACCGCTAAACTGGCTATGAACATCGGCGCGCAGCGGCAGGGCGATTGTCCGGGCTAAACATTATCCCTCGGAAGGTTTTAGCCAGCCGCGATAATGCACCATCAGACCGATAACAGGCAAAGCAATGGGAACATCGAAGTGGAAACGACCATCTTCGTCCCATTCGCTTGCCCGTGATCGGGGTGCAAGGAAGAGCGGTAACGGGACAAGCCAGAATTTCCAGCCCGCCATTTCCATGGCAAGTCCATTGGCAGTGACGGGCAGATTGAACCGGAACTGAAATGGTCCGAAGCTCTCTGTCAGATGGCTTTCTGTTTTTTGCAAGCGGCTAGAGAAATTTTTCCCCGAAAAACTTCGCGTCCACGTTTCGCCTTTTTCGTCCACTTGAATGTGAACGCGGAGATCATGCCTGCCTGCCGACGGAAATCCGAAAATCTTTGCCGCCAAGCGGGCCAAGGGGTTTTTGCCGCTTGTAACCTGTGCTGTGCCATGAAAGCCCGCATTGCGAATGACGCTATGCAAATTTTCTATGCTGGCCGGTAGTTGCTTGAATTCCGGCCCCATGACGTGTTGGTAAAGCGATGGCTGCGGCGTGAGAGCCCGGGTTTCATGGGTAATGGCATAGCGATCAAATAACGGCTGAAATTCGGAGAGCCTGAGGAGCTTGCTGGCATCATATGCGCCAATTTTTGCTTGTCCTTGCAATATTTTTTCCGCCAAGAGTGTTGCCGCAAAGGTTGGTATTTGCGGACCGTCGCCTTCTTTTGCAATCAACGTCCAGGTCTTTCTGCAGGGCTTATGGTTCGCATAACCGAAAAGTTCCACTTTCATTGCGGAAACGTCAGATCCCAAGGCGCGTGTCATATTTTGCAGTGAGAGTAGGAACTTTGCCATGGGTTCAAGCGATCTTATCCAACCCCATCGCACTGGCCAGCTCGCTAGCCACAATGCCCGGTTCTGAAACCCCAGCTCTGTACCGGCCCGGAAAATGACAGCAGGCATATTATCAAATTGATGGGGCACGAGATCAAGGTCGGGAATATCGGCCAGTCCGGCCAAACGTCTTTCGATGCCTGATCCGTCAGCTAAGGTGAAACGAACATGACGCAGGTCTTGCCAGCCATAGCCGGTCTGCCATTGCCCCGCACCTCTGATCCTGATCGGTTTTCCAACATAGCTTAATATCGCTTTGCCAACGGATGGTCCGGCAGTGGCTTTGTTTGAAGCGCTGATGGCCATTTCGATTGCTTCAATCTGGCCGGCCTCAGCCGCCAAATGACGAATAGCGGAGCCGGACAGGGCGGGAACGCTGGATGCGCCGGAAATTACGGGCACGCCAGCAGCAGTCGCTGCATCGTTCAGGGTTCCAATGCCACATACAAAGTCGCGGCCATCGGCAAGGTCCAGATAGGGAATGGCGGCGGCAATGCATTGTTGGACAAGTTGATAGCCACTGTCTTGAAACGGTCCTGCCGAGTCGATCAACAAGTCCGGTTGATGTTGTTCAAATATTTTCCCGACATCGCCATTGCGATCCGCTTGCACGGGTTCGGTATTTTCGGTCGTCTTGCAGAAATGCTCCGCTTTTTGAAGATTGCGTCCGGCGACCAGAATATGATGGCCACGGGCCGCGAGTTCATGAGAAAGGCGAGCGCCAAATCCTCCATAGCCGCCAAGAATCAGAATTTTCTTCACAACATACGGTCTTGAAATTCCGGCGCGGGAAGCCAGCATGTGTCGCGTTTTCCAAACAGGCGGTAGCGATTGCGCGCAATTAACAGATAGATCGGGTCCCGCAGAAATTTGGGCAGCAGCTTCGCTATCGCCGCTATTTTCCATGGCCAACCAAGACCTGCATAGAGGGCGAGCACAGCATCGCTGTTGCGAAGCAGATTGTCGCCCTGAACAACAATCAGGGTTTCGGGATTGGTCGGATCAATGTCATATTTCCGGTAAAGCGCGCTGCCATAGTCACCTTGCATCGGTGCGAGCAGAAACTGCCGCTGATGATCATGCTTCAATATAAACTGCGCGTTGGACGAACATAATATGCATTCCGCGTCAAAGACCACGATGGCTTTCTCGGCCTTTTGCTGCGGCTGTTCAATATGATCCGGCATTCCATCTTATATTGCTGCAAAACCTTAAGATATCAACGCCTCGCTATTGCGTTTTGCCGTTTACCGACATCTCGTAAAACTCAAACTTTGTTAAGCCAGACTGGAAATAAGGTGCGCTGGCTTTATAGTCTGCCGTAGCCTGCACTTTTGGAAAACCACCTGGGGCATCCCATTCGACAAAGGTCAATTGGCTGGGTGCCTTTAGATCAGTCGCATGCGCTTCCATCTTGGGATTGTGCATTTTGTAAATGAAGCGCCCGCCAGCGTTGCGGACTTCATTTTCGATTCCCGTCAGATAACGTTGATAGTCATCCGGGTTTTCCGGATCAGTCCATGCGACAACCAGAGTATAATATTTTGCAGGATCGAAATTCAGATCCAGATCCTTCTCAACCGCTGCACTATAGATTCTGAGTTCATTCCAAACCTTTGGTCGCAGCGCTTTGATGGCGGGCCATTGGGGCTGAGCGGCCAATTGCTTTTCGGATGCTTGGTCAGGATAGGAAAAGAATATGAGGCCCGATGGTTTGTAATCGCTGATCACCGCTTTATCGACTTTTATCTGGACTTCGCGCTTCAGACCGAAACTTGCGCCGAGTGGCAGCGCCTGCTGGTAATAGGTTTGGCGTATCGCATTGGCATCCGCGTCCGATTTTGGGTCGGGCATGATGATCGAAAGATATTGGCCTTTGGCGACGGTCAGTCGCGCATTTTCTGACGGTGCCGAAGTTTTCGCTGATGTTGTTTGCTGCGCCATGGTGCTGCAAGCTGGCATCGTTAGCGCCAAAGTGAATAGGGAAACCAGTGCCATGGAAGTGCGATTGATCGTCATGAATAAGATGCCTTTACCAATGTTTGAAATGGCTTCGGCCATTCCTTGTTGCGATATTGCACCTCAATAGAGCCATATCAGCCGAAATAGTGGATGTATTTCTTCCTCTGATGGTGCAATAATGCACCAATGGAAAACTGGGATGATTATCGATTCATATTGGCGCTTGATCGATCCGGAACGGTTCGGTCAGCCGCATCCCTTTTGGGGGTAACGCATAGTACCGTCTCACGGCGGCTGGCGGTGATCAATGCGCGCTATGGCAAAGCGGTGTTTGAACGCGCGGCGGGAGGATATCGGAAAACCGAACTGGGGGTGCAGCTGGTCGAGGCGGCACAGGAAATGGAAGGGATCAGCTTTTCCGCCGATCGCCGCCGAAAAGCGGGCGAAACAGATCTGTCCGGACCGATAACATTATCCATTCCGGACGTGCTGGGACAATATCTATTATTGGATTATCTGGCCGATTTTTGCCGACAATATCCGGGTATAACATTGTCCATGCAAAGCACCTATCGCTTTGCGGATCTCGATCGGTCAGAGGCTGATGTCGTGATCAGAGGCGTTGCAAAACCGCCAGATCATCTGGTGGGTCGCTGTCTTTTTCCTTATGCGCTCAGCTATTATTGTCGCCGTGATTATCTGGAGAAAACGGCGCCAGCAGACCTGCGTTGGATTGCGGCTCCGCCACCATCAGGATTACCGCGCTGGATTGCGGACAGCCCGTTTCCCGACACACCAATAGGGATGTTGAGCGATGATATTACGCTGCGCCACAAGGCGGTGATGAATGGACATGGTATGACCCGGGGTGCTTGCTACATGGGGGATCCGGAACCCGATCTCATGCGTGTACCAAACGCGCCACCGCCATTTCCGGTTGCCGATTTTTGGGTGCTCACCCATCCCGATCTCAAGAACACGCCGCGCATAAAATTGCTGATGCGCTTTCTGGCGGCGGCGTTGTTGGAGAATCAGGATTTGATTGAAGGGCGCACGGTCAACGCTTGATGGCGAAGTTTTTGCGGTAGTCCGGTTTCACGCTATTGATGATCGCTTCGGTCACCGGCAAATAGATTTGATAATCCCCTTCGACATAAGGCCCTGCTGCGTACGGGCCTATGTTGATGGTTACGGTATCGAAGGTTTGACCGTTGCTCGAGCCCAGCATTACGGTTTGCGCAGACGGAGTGATACATTTTTCGAAACTGTCATCGCTATCGGTTGCAATGGGTCGTCCCCGTTTTTCAGCCCGTTGAGCGTTTAGTTCTGAACAAAACTCGGCTTTTAGTGCCGTGTCCAATGCTGTGGCGCTGGTGAACAGAGTGAGCGGTTCGACTGTCCTTTCATTATACTTGTCCCACAACAGACTTTTGGACCCTGTCATTCCATGCGCCCCGCCGTAAAATCCATACCAGAACTGAGACAGGCTCAGAAAGTCAGGAATTTCGACAATTTCTTTCCAGCTGATTTCATATTCATAGGGCAGCAGTTTGAACGAGCCATCATTGTCAGAAGCCATATCAGCATGGTCCCGATCGGCTTCCTTAGTGAATTTTTCCAATTCCTCTTGCGCCTTTCGGTCGAGATAAAGTTCCAGACCAGGTTCGCTTATCAGAGATTTGGGGTAGCTATATTTGAAAGAAAAATTGTCCGTCTGAACGGCCAGTTCCCTTACCTCTGGTTCTTCGGCAAGCGGAGGATCCAAAGCAGCCTGAAGTGGCGGCACCATTGAAATGGTCGAGCAAGCTGCCGCCAGAGGGAAGAGTATTTTCATATCCATAGTCCCGCCGCTCAATCGAGATAGAAATTCACTGTCGTAACTACTCGCACCTTTTTATAGGGCGTGTCGGTTACGCCATAACCTCCGCCATCGCCGTCGCGGCTGTTGATGCTGAAATAACCCTGTGTTGCGGATTTGATCCCACCGACATCAGTGCCGCTATCTTCGGCAAACTGCTCGGCGGATTTGCGCGCGTCCTTAGTGGCCTCCGCGACCATTTCCGGCTTAATCTCGTCGAGCTTGGTGAAGGTATAGCTCATGCCGGAACCGTCTTCGAGGACAACGCCGCGGCGGACGAGATCAAATTGCCGCGCTACGGCTGCTTGCGCTTTTTCAATATCATCGGTCCGCAGCGAGAGTCGCTGACGAATGGTATATTGGGGAACGCCATTGCTGCTATATTGGTTCACATTGGCGCCAGTGGGTTTCAGTGCATCGGCTTTGAAACCGAGCTCTGTGAAAAATTTGCCAATCGCGGCGGTGTCTTGATCGATATCAGCTTGTGCAGCTTGAAGGTTGCTTGATTGGGCGCTGTAAGCAATTGTCCATGTTGCCAAATCAGCGGTCACTTCTCGTTCGGCGAGCCCGCGCACGGTGACACTGCGATCAGCCATTTTGGAGCGTAGCAAGCCATCACCGAGCAAATAGCCGCCGGCGATGAGACCGATGGTCAGCAAGCCCGCGCTGACCAGCAAAACATTATTCTTCTTGTCCAGAAATTTGGTACCTTCAACATAATCAGTCATAGCTCTTTCCCTCTCGTTCCAAGCGTTCTAAACTGTTTCCATCGACCCGGTTCGGCTTTGCTATAGCTGCGATGAACCGTTTCTGAATAGCGATGAATGGAGTTCGCCCGATGCCGATCCAATATCTACACACGATGCTGCGCGTTACTGATCCTGATGCGACGATAAAGTTTTTCAACCTCCTCGGTCTAGAAGAAATACGTCGTTACGATAGTGAGCAAGGCCGTTTCTCGCTAATCTTCCTCGCTGCGCCGGGGCAAAAAGACGTTGCAGAGGTCGAGCTGACCCATAATTGGCCAGCCGAAGATGGCAGCGGCGAAGATTATGATGGTGGCCGCAATTTTGGACATCTCGCTTACCGTGTCGACAATATCTATGAACTTTGCCAGACCTTGATGGACGCTGGCGTGACGATCAACCGCCCACCACGCGATGGGCATATGGCTTTTGTGCGGTCGCCGGATAATATTTCGGTTGAGCTATTGCAGGCGGGCGAAAATCTGCCGGTGCAGGAACCATGGGCTAGTATGGAAAATATCGGTGAGTGGTAGGCTGTGCTGGCTAGACGACAGCGGCATCTGACCCCGGTTTGGTACCAAGGTTGGACAGATCAAAACTAACGACCTGATTGCGGCCGTTATTCTTGGCATTGTAGAGGCGCTTATCAGCCACGGCCATGACGGACTTTAACGATGTCCGCTTGGTAATAGCGGCTACGCCAACCGAAAAGGTAACCGGCTGCTTGATTTCCGGAACATTGGCATGAACCGACCGAATGAGAGTTTCACAGATGCTCGTGAGCTCTGACGCTGGATTGCTTTTGCGGCTACCACGTTCATTTGGCTTCATCAGCAGCGCAAATTCTTCTCCACCAATTCTTGCAGAGAAATGCCGGGTTTTCGCGAGCTCTCGTCCCACCAAGCGGAGCACTTCATCACCGATTTCATGGCCATAGAGATCATTAACCCGCTTGAAAAAGTCGATGTCCAAAATCGCGAGATGATGATATTTGCGTTCGTGCAGATTGCGTTTGAACGCTTTTTCAAAGGCACGGCGATTGCCGATTGCCGTCAGACCATCGGTTTCGGCTAGCAGTGTTAGTTCGACTTGTTTCTTAAGCGTATGCTCATGGCTTAGCCGCAGCTTCAAGATCCGGTTGGCGACACCGAAGGCCAATATAATGGTTTCAAGCACCAGTACGAAATAGAGACCATAATCGAGTTCGGGAATCCCGATATAAAGATCCATGCCGCGCGCGATCCGGTCGAAACTAAATATAATAATCGGTGTCCAAGCGGCTATCTGAAACCAGATAGCTTTGCTGCCTCTCCGCAAAGCATGAAGCATCGTATAGAGAACGACGAATAAATAGGGGATGAAGGAGGCATGATAATAGTTGCGGATATTATTGTCATATCCTTCAATGGTTTGAAATACGAACGCAGTCACAAAAACTGGCAGGACGGCGGAGATCAACAGCAGTGAACGCAGCCACTTTGCAATTTTACCGGGTTCGACAAATCGGTCGAGAAAGAAACCACTGGCGGCGATCGCAATGGCCAATGTCCAATAGTTGAGCAGGAACTTTGTCGTCAGGCTGGTCTCGGGGAATGCCAAAAAGATCAAACCAGAAGAGCTAAATGTATAGACGACTGTCCCGATGATCATGACACTATGCCACAGCATGAAACTATGGCGCAGGGCGCCATAGAAAAAGGTGTTGTAGAAGAAAGGCATGATTGCCATGCCGCATAACAGTGCAAACATCGCCGATAGTGGCAGTTTCAGATCATCCCATTTCTTTTTCGATGTTAGCTCTACCAGTGTGATCGAGCTTGCCACCCTTGGGTTGTCGAGCGAAACATAAACGGTTTCGATCTGACTGCGCGTCACGGGATCTTCCGATCCTGGTATCGGAAGGCCATAATGACCCTTGGGGCGCCAGCTATCGATGACTTGCTGTTCGGAAAAATAGGCGGACTTGATGCTGCCATCGGCCAATAAGGAATGCACGGCCATGGAAGTCAGTCCATTATTGTCACCCTGGACTTCTACCGCTCCGGCTGGAATTGAATCTGCTTTGAAGGGAATTTTCATCCACAGCTTGGATCCAGAGAAATCATATTTGTCTTTCGAACAGTCAAATTTCTCGCCTGCGGCCAAGATTTCGGATATGTTGCCTTCAACCGCGGTTCCAAGGGTGCACAGTTCATCGGCGAGGGGAACGCTTGCAGTTGCGGGTGCGCACAGGCTAAAAAACGCCAGAATAGTTAACAAAATGCGCAACTGTCTTCCTCTCCAAAAGGCCGTTCAACAATATTTGTGCCTTAGTGAAAAAGAGTTATCGGGCAGTTAACCATCGACAAAATTGGAATAAAAGGTAAATTATCACCCATGCTTGAAATTATCCGTATCCCCGTTTTGTCTGACAATTATGTCTGGCTGGTTCATGAACCCAATTCCAAGGAGACGATGGTCGTCGATCCGGCGGTTGCCGAACCAGTGCTTGCAGAAGCAGATAAGCGCGGCTGGAAAATCACTCAGATATGGAACACGCATTGGCATCCCGACCATACCGGCGGCAATGCAGCGATAAAGGAAGCGACAGGCTGCCATATTACCGGCCCCGAGGCGGAACAGGAGCGTATTCCAACGCTGGATACGATGGTCAAAGAGGGCGATCAGGTTAGTCTGGGTGATGTTGTGGCCGAGGTTATCGATGTTCCGGCGCATACAGCGGGCCATATTGCTTTTCATATCGCTGATGAGGAGGTGGTCTTCGTCGGTGATACCTTGTTCGCCATGGGTTGTGGCCGCCTGTTTGAGGGTACGGCGGCACAAATGTTTGATAATATGCAAAAACTTTCGAAACTTGCGGGCGATACGAAAGTCTATTGTGCCCATGAATATACTCAGGCCAATGGCGAATATGCGTTAGTCGCGGAGCCGAACAACCAGGCGCTTAAAGAGCGTATGGATGCGGTATTGGCCGCGCGTGCCAAGGGTGAAGCAACAGTGCCGACGACAATTGCTTTGGAAGCGGCGACCAATCCATTCATGCGCGCGGCTTCTGTGGAGCAATTGGCAGAGCGGCGAACCGCCAAGGATAATTTTTAAGCCTTGATTTCGGATTTTCTCCAATCCATGGTATAACATATCTTTGATGGGGGACATCGAAGGAGAATCGTCATGCGCAAAATCATTTTCGCATTACCACTGGCATTGATGCTTGCCGCACCTGCGGCGAATAGCGGTACCGCTGAGGTTAAGCTCAGTGAGAAAGAACAAGCCAAGTTCGACAAGAAAATTGCCGGCCGCGAGGCTGGCAAGCCGGTCAGTTGCATCAACCGGACGGATCAGAAAAATATGACCGTCATTGGTGATAAATATCTAATCTATAGTCGCAGCAGCAATCCTAAGACAATTTATGTCAATGAGCCTTATGGCGGATGCCGGGACGTTGATCGTCATACGTTGGTAACGCGCAGACCATCGTCGCAGCTCTGCCGTGGTGAAATTGCTCAGGTGAAAGATTTCCCTAGCGGTGCTTTTATCGACAGCTGTTCGTTCGGTTCGTTTGTCCCATATACCAAAACCGAGGGCTGACTGCTCTGAACAGTGAGCGCGCCTATTTTTTGTAGAGCGCGTTCATCCGTTCTTGATAGCGTTCGCGAATGACATGACGCCGGATCTTCATGCTCGGCGTGAGCTCTTCGTTTTCAATCGCAAAAGGTTCGTCGGCAAACTCAAACCGGCGAACCCTTTCGGTCACCGACAGATTTTTGTTCACGCGGTCCACGGCCTTGCTAACGGCTGATTTGAAGGCCGGGTTGGCTTGCAGCTTCAGAAAGTCATAAGCCATGCCTTCCTCGCGCGACCATTCCAGCGCCCATTCAGGGTCCGGCACAATCAATCCCACCATATAGGGGCGTTTGTCGCCAGTGATCATCGCCTGCAGGATTTCGGGTTGCAGGGTCAGCATGCCTTCCAGTTTCTGGGGCGCGACATTCTCGCCCTTGTCGTTTACGATCAGGTCTTTCTTGCGGTCGGTAATCGCAACCCGCCCGGCCTCGTCGATCAGGCCGATGTCACCGGTATGTAGCCAGCCATCTATGATAACGCGGTCCGTTTCGGCCTGATTGCGCCAATAGCCTTTCATAACCAGCTCACCGCGAACCAATATTTCGCCATCATCGGCGATCTTGACTTCGGTATCGATCATGGGCGGGCCGACTGTGTCCATTTTCAAGCCGGTACGCGGACGGTTGCAGGATATGATTGGACCGGATTCTGTCTGGCCATAGCCCTGCAGCAAGGTTAGCCCCAGTGACTGGAAAAACACCCCAATATCGGGATTGAGCGGCGCTCCGCCGGAAACCATTGCCTTGATCCGGCCGCCAAAGCGTTTTTGTACCTTGGGCCGCAGTGTCTTGTTGAGGAAGATATCCATCGGCTTGTCACGCTTGCGCTTTTTGCCGTCCGCTTCGCGTTCGCCCATCTTCAGAGCTTTTCCGAGCAAATAATTGGGCATCTTGCCTTGTTTCTCGACCGTTTTGATCAGCCGTTGACGCAGCACTTCAAACAAGCGCGGAACCACGACCATGATTGTCGGCCGGACTTCCTCAATATTGGATGCGAGCTTTTCGAGTCCCTCTGAATAGTAGATTTCTGCGCCCAAACCGATCGGAAAAAACTGCCCGGCACTATGTTCGTAAGCATGGCTGAGCGGCAGGAAGGAAAGGAACACTTCCTCGTCCCAGCCAAAATCACTCTCGATAACTTCCGCCGGGCCTTTGACATTATGCAAGATCGCGCCATGTGGTTGCATCACACCGCGCGGTTTACCGCCCGTACCACTGGTATAAATGATGCAAGCAACATCTTCCCGTTTTATCTCGGCTGCCTCTGCACTGATATCTGCAACATCCTCGTCTGTACCTTGGACCAGGCTATTCCATTGATGAATGGAAAAATCGCCCGACTGGCCTATGCGCAGGTCTGACATACCGATGACGATATCAGCATCGGTCGATTTCATGACCGAAGGAATCAAATTCTGCGCCAATTTCTGATTGGACACGATCACGGCCTTAGCGCCGCTATTGTCCAATATATGCTGATGGTCGTTCGGTGTATTGGTTGTATAAGTAGGGACCGTAATACATTTCGCTGCCATGATCGCGAGATCGGCAATGCACCATTGGGGGCAATTGTCTGCGACCAGCATGACCCGGTCACCGGGTTTTAAGCCCAGTTTCTTGAACGATTTGACCAGCGCCGCCACTTGCCGAGCGGCCTCTGCCCAGCTGGTTGCGCGCCATTCCCCATCGATTTTTACGCTTAGAAACGGCTTGTCACCGCCTTCGCTAGCGCGTTGAAAAAACATGGAAACCAGGTTGGAAAACCCGTCAAATTCAAGATAGCGGTTCTTCGCTTTTTTTGCCGACACTCTATTCACCCTCTCGCGCGGCTATGCTCGTCAAATCCAAGCCAAGCCCCTGTTATGATAACAGGCTAGCGCGGATAAAAGTTTCGGGCAATGGTTTCCATCCATTGTGCTCGAATTGTCTGACTTTACGGCAGCTCGCTGACGGCTTCGCCGGTGCTACGTGGATCAACGGCGCCGATCCAGCCCTTGTCGGTTCTTTGGGCGCCAGCAAGTTTTGAGGGCAAGTTGTTTGTCACAACGATATGGCCCATTTTTGCCAGATCGTCTTGCAGTTTCACCAGCTCACTGCCATTTTCGATCAACAGCCCCGATCCGCCAAAATAGATATTGGGCAGTGCCATCGCTTCATCGAGTGGCAGTCCATAATCCAGTACACCGATCAGCGCTTTGGTAACATGCATAATGATCCGCTTGCCGCCTGCCGAACCCAGAGCGAGAATAGGCTTGCCCTGCGCATCATAGACAATCGTTGGCGACATGGATGAGAGCGGGCGCTTACCCGCTTGCACGCGATTGGCTACTGGCGCGCCGTTTTTTTCCGGTGCGAACGTGAAATCGGTGAGTTCGTTGTTGAGTACCATGCCGCGGGCCAAGAGTTGGCTGCCAAAAGGACCTTCGACTGTCGAGGTCATATTTGCGATATTGCCCTCGCTATCGACGGCAGTGAAATGCGTCGTGCCCGCTACTTCCGATGAAATCGCAGCTGTGCGGGGGGCGGCACCGGGAGGATTGCCCGCCGGATAGGTTTCGATCCCCGGGAATTGTGGCCGGGCGCGTTGCAAAGCGACCATCTGGGCGCGTTTGGCAAGATAGCCTTTGTCAATCAAGCCGGCTAC
Source organism: uncultured Sphingomonadaceae bacterium (assembly GCA_947489315.1). Taxonomy (GTDB): domain Bacteria; phylum Pseudomonadota; class Alphaproteobacteria; order Sphingomonadales; family Sphingomonadaceae; genus Parasphingorhabdus. Next base: position 926,139 of record CANLCX010000002.1, on the reverse strand, counting down.
GGGAACGGAAACAAAGTCCTGATCCGCAAGATATTTTTCGCGATCCGCATAGGCCAGTCGCATCGCTTCGCTGATAACATGCCAAGCGCGAGCTGGTTCGTTGCTATACAACTCACCCATATCAAATTTTTCAATTGTGCCGAGAATCTGCAAGACAGTGGTCGCGCCGGAGGAAGGTGGCCCCATGCCGCAGATCCGATATTCGCGGTAGGTAGAACAAACCGGTTGGCGCAATATGGCGTTATAGTTGGCAAAATCCTGTTCGGTCAGAACAGATGGATTTTGAGGTGCACTGGCGACGGCTGCAGTAATAGCGGCAGCCGTCTTACCGGTATAAAAGGCATCCGCGCCGCCTGCTTGCAATTCGCGCAGCAATTGACCGAGCTCAGGATTTTTGATGATTGTCCCGCGCGGGGCTGGCGCGCCATTGCGCCAATATAGTTTCTGCATGTCCGGGAATTTGACCCAGAGTTTTTCCAGCCGCTTCATCCAATCATATTGTGGCGGACTGACGGCATAGCCTTGCTCGGCCAGTTTGATCGCTGGTTCAAACAGTTTTTCCCATGGCAGTTTGCCCCATTTCTTATGGGCCATTTCCATCAACCGCATATTGCCGGGAATTCCGACCGACTTCCCGCCGGGGGCTGCGTCTCGCCAACCCAAGGGTTTTCCATCCTCGCCAAGAAAGCGATCTGACGCGGCCGCAGCCGGTGCCATTTCGCGGCCATCAATCGTGTCCATCCATCCGCTTTTGCCATCATGATGAAGCAGGAAGCCGCCGCCGCCAATGCCGCTGGACTGCGGCTCAACAACCGTCAGCGCGAGCATCATCGCCATCGCGGCATCACTAGCGGATCCGCCTGCCTGCAAAATCTCAAAACCCGCCTTGGTGGCTTCAGGATGCGCTGATGCAGCGGTGCCAGCATTTTGCGCGCTAACTGGAACAGCGAGCGGTATAAGCAGGAAAAAAGCGAAGAATGTCAGGAGTTTTTTCATGGCGCCGAGTTTTATGGAGGGCTTATCCATTTGGCAAATCATTTGTCGCCAAATCCTATGCAGTCCCCACGGCTTCGGCAACGGATGCAAAGCCATCCCGTTTCAAAAGCCGCGCTAGCCCGCAGCTCATTGATCGCGCCATAGTCGGGCCTTCATAGATCATCGCGGTATAAAGTTGCACCAAAGATGCCCCGGCCCGGATGCGTTCATAGGCATCTTCCGCATTGGCAATGCCGCCAACGCCAATGAGCGGAATCTTGCCGCCGCTTGCTTTTCGGAAATCCTTAAGTCTTTGCAGAGCGAGGTCTTTCAAAGGCGCGCCAGATAGGCCGCCGGTTTCTTTTTGGTTTGAGGATGTCAAATCCGGTCTCGTGATCGTGGTGTTGGAGACGATTAGTGCGTCGATTTTCTGTTTCATCGTCACATCGACAATATCGTCAATATCAGCAGGCTCCAGATCAGGTGCGACTTTCAGGAAAACCGGTGTTTTGTGATCGCCCCGTGCCTGCATGACCGCCGCCAGCAATTCTTCCAGCGCTCCTTTATCCTGCAAAGCCCGCAAGCCCGGAGTGTTGGGCGACGAGATATTGACCGTCAGATAATCCGCCAAAGGTGCCATATTTTGCACGCCGATCACATAATCGGCAATCCGGTCGTCGCTGTCTTTATTGGCACCAATGTTGATGCCTAATATGCCTTTGCCCATGCGGCCGCGCATCCGTTTCAGACGCGGCGCAGCTTTTTCCTGACCCTCATTGTTAAATCCCAAGCGATTGATCACAGCTTTGTCTTTTGGCAGCCGGAATATGCGCGGCTTGGGATTGCCGGCCTGTGCACGGGGTGTCAGCGTACCGACTTCGGCATGGCCAAAACCCATGCGGATCAACGCATCCGGCACTTCCCCGTTCTTGTCGAAACCGGGAGCCATGCCGATGGGATTAGGAAAATCGAGACCGGCCACGGTGGTGGCCAGAACGGAATCCGATTTTGGCGCTGGTCCAAGAGGCAGGGCCTTTAATCCGGCAATCGTGAGACCATGGGCTTTTTCGGCTTCGAGCACGAAAATAAACGGGCGGGCAAGATCATATAGCATGGCCGCGCCTATGGCATTGCTGGACAGGATCGGCAATCCTCCACGCACCAAGTCTTGGTCTGAAAATTTGCCGGAAATTTTGGTCGCGGTCGCAACCAAATATGATATGCGCATTTCAGAAAGATGAGGACGATATGATTGCTACCCCACAATTTGACTTCCAGCTTGGCGAAATGGCTGACCAAATCCGTGATACAACGCGGCGATTTGCGGATGAGAAGATCAGCCCGCTAGCGCAAAAAATGGACCGCGAAGACTGGTTTCCGCGCGAGCTGTGGGAGCAGATGGGTGATCTTGGTTTGCACGGGGTGACGGTTGAAGAAGCAGATGGCGGCTTAGGCCTTGGCTATTTGGAACATGCCATAGCGGTCGAGGAAGTCAGCCGGGGCAGCGCGGCACTGGGGCTTAGCTACGGCGCGCATAGCAACCTGTGCGTAAACCAGATTCGCCGTTGGGCCACGCCAGAGCAAAAAGCGAAATATCTACCGAAACTCATCTCCGGTGAACATGTCGGCGCGCTGGCCATGTCAGAAGCTGGCGCGGGCTCTGATGTCGTGAGCATGAAACTCAAAGCCGAAGCAGTGCAGGGCGGTTATGTTCTCAACGGCACGAAATTCTGGATCACCAATTCGACTGATGCAGATACTTTGGTCGTATATGGCAAGACCCGTCCCGAAGCAGGCTCCGGCGGGATCACCGCTTTCCTGATCGAAAAGGGCATGAAGGGTTTTTCCATCGGCCAGAAAATCGAGAAAGTCGGCATGAAGGGTAGCCCGACAGCGGAGCTGGTTTTCGATGACTGCGAAGTGCCGGAGGAAAATGTCATGGGGCCGATTAACGGCGGTGTTGGCGTTCTTATGTCCGGTCTCGATTATGAGCGTGCCGTTTTGGCAGCGATCCCATTAGGTCTAATGCAGGCCTGTCTCGATACGGTCATTCCCTATGTCAGGGAGCGCAAGCAATTTGGCAAGCCGATTGGCACGTTTCAGCTGATGCAGGGCAAGATTGCCGACATGTATGTGCGACTGAACAGCGCGCGCTCTTATGTTTATGCGGTCAATAAGGCTTGTGATGCCGGTCAAACGACGCGGTTCGATGCCGCAGGCGCGGTCATGTATGCCTCTGAAAGCAGCGTCCGCGTGGCGGAAGAATCGATCCAGGCGTTAGGCGGCGCAGGTTACACCACCGATTGGCCAGTGGAACGCTACTGGCGCGATTCCAAGCTGCTGGATATCGGGGCAGGGACCAATGAAATTCGCCGGATGCTGATTGGACGCGAACTCATCGGAGGCGCTTAATGAAGTTGCTGCTGACTGGCTCATCGGGTTGGTTGGGCAGGTTTCTTGCACCCAAATTATCCGCCATCGGCCACGATGTCGTTGGTCTGGACGTTGTCGCCGGTGATCACACGAATGTAATCGGTTCGGTTGCGGATCGGACGTTGATCGATCAGATTTTTAGTGATCACGGCATCGAAGCGGTGATCCACGCTGGTGCGCTCCATAAACCTGACATAATACGCTATCCCGCCAGCGCCTTTGTCGACGTCAATGTCACCGGGACCCTGAACCTCCTCGAGGCGTCGGTAGCAGCTGGTCATGACCGGTTTATTTTTACCTCAACTACCTCGTTGATGATCTCCGAGACAGTTCGAGCTGGCCGCGAAGGTGGCGCTGAGCAGGCTTTTTGGTTGGATGAAGAATTTGGTCCGCTTAAGCCGCGCAATATCTATGGCGTGACCAAAATATCCGCAGAACATTTGTGCCGCCTCTTTCATCAGTTGCACGGGATCAATGTTGCGGTCTTGCGCACAGGCCGCTTTTTTCCGGAAGATGATGACACGCATCAAGTGCCGAGTGGCCCCAATCTGAAAGCCAATGAATTTTTGAACCGCCGGTTGACAGTCTACGACGCGGCCGAGGCGCATATTGCTGCGCTAGACCAGATTGTTAACTTGGGTTTTGAGACATTCATCTTGTCAGCGCCAACGCCGTTTGTGCGCGAAGATTGCGAGCAACTGATGGCAGAGGCACCGTCCGTCATCGCGCGGTATTTTCCTGAAGTGACAGAGCTTTACGAGCGAAAAGGCTGGGTGCTACCAGACCATATTGACCGGATTTATGATGCTGGGAAAGCGGAGCGGCTATTGGGATTTCGGGCGAAGACGGACTTCGCCAGCATATTGCAAGCCTTGGCCGAAGATCGCCCTTTGCCCTTTCGACATGACCCTAGCTATATATCGCCAAAGGAGATGCCATGACCTACACGCTGATCACTGCCAATCGCAATTACTCTAGCTGGTCGCTGCGCCCATGGGTGCTGATGCAGGCATTAGATATCCCGTTTAAAAATGAAATTATTTACTTTGAAGAAGATAATTACGAGCGGTTTCGAGCCTTTGCCCCCAATGCGCAAGTCCCCTGTTTGAAGAATGACGATCGCACGATTTGGGACTCGCTGGCGATCATGGAATATCTCGCGGAGCGGCACGAGGGTGTCTGGCCAAAGGATGAAAAGGCCCGGACATGGGCGCGCTGTGCGACGGCGGAGATGCATGGCGGCTTTGCGCCGCTGCGTAATCAGTGCCCGATGAATGTCGGGGTCCGCGCTAAGTTGCATGCAGTCGATTTACCGCTGCAGCGCAATTTGGATCGGATTGGCGAGCTATTTGCTCAGGGCCTAGATAGTTTTGGTGGACCGTGGTTGGCTGGCGAAACGTTTACCGCAGTGGATGCTTTTTACGCTCCGGTTGCCTATCGCGTGCGGACATTTGATCTTGATATTGGCGAGAAGGGCCGGGCATGGGTGGACCATATCATTGCCCATCGAGCGATGCAGGCTTGGGAAACAGAAGCGCTGGCAGAACCGCATCGCGAGATTGGCCATGAAGAAGAAATCGCCGAAACTGCGACCGTGACGGAAGATTTTCGCGCCTAAATAAATCATTCGCGCCGACAGCAGAGTTTCCTGCGCTATGCTTGACGGTAAGAAACCAATAGTTCATGGCCGCGCTCAACAATGTTGCGTTGCAGCATCTCAATCCGAAATTTCATCCGGTGGGGACCGATCTCATGGCAATACACAGCGATTTTAAACGCGACTGGCTTTCCAATCCGAAAACCGAATTTTTGGCTGGCTTGGTGGTGGCGCTGGCTCTGATTCCAGAAGCCATCGGCTTTGCGATTATTGCCGGTGTCGACCCGCGCGTTGGGCTTTATGCCAGTTTTTCGATCGCCGTAATCATCTCGATGATTGGTGGTCGTCCGGGTATGATCAGCGCGGCAACCGCAGCGGTGGCCGTACTGGTGGTTCCACTGGTTCGCGATCATGGCGTCGAATATCTTTTTGCTGCCACTATTTTAATGGGTATTTTCCAAGCGATAGCCGCCTTGTTGCGGCTCGACTTGTTGATGCGTTTTGTCTCGCGGTCGGTGATTACCGGCTTTGTCAACGCGCTCGCCATCCTGATTTTCATGGCGCAATTGCCTCAGCTTACCGGTGAATCTTTTACCTGGCAAACCTATGCGATGGTCGCAGCTGGCCTCGCCATTATCTATGGCCTGCCGAAACTGACCAGCTGGGTGCCATCGCCATTGGCGGCGATTATCGTGCTGGCTGGTGTGAGCATTTATTTCAAAGCGGATGTGTTGACCGTCGGCGATATGGGCGACTTGCCCGATAGCCTGCCATGGTTCCATATTCCGCAAATTCCGATCACCTGGGAAACATTGCGGATCATCGCGCCTTATTCGCTTGCAATGGCAGCTGTGGGCTTGCTGGAATCTTTGCTTACCGCCTCCATTGTCGATGATATGACCGAGACGCGCAGCGACAAGAAACGCGAAACCTATGGTCAGGGCATTGCCAATTTCGTCACCGGCTGGATTGGTGGCATGGGCGGTTGTGCGATGATCGGTCAGTCGGTGATCAATATCAAATCTGGCGGTTCACGCCGTCTTTCGACCTTTGTCGCGGGTGTCATGCTGCTGGTCCTGATCGTCGGTCTGGGGCCGCTTGTCGCGCAAATCCCCATGCCGGCGCTGGTCGCGGTCATGATCTTTGTATCTATCAGTACATTCCGCTGGAAAAGCTTTACCGAAATCACCCACCACCCGTGGCCATCCAATTTCGTGATGCTCGCGACTGTCATTATGGTTGTGGCCACCCATGACTTGTCGATTGGTGTGCTGACCGGCGTCTTGCTCTCCGGCATATTCTTCGCCTGGAAAGTGCGTCAGCTCGTCACCATTCAGGATTTTGTCGAAGTGACCACCCACCGTTATGTCTTTGGTGGCCAGATATTCTTTGGTTCCGTTGATATGCTTTATGAAGCGATGGAATTTAACGAAGAAGGTATCGATACCGTAATTATCGATGTCCATGACGCCCATTTTTGGGATATTTCGGCGACCGGTATGCTCGATAAGATTGTCGAGCGCCTGCAAAATGAAGGCAAGACGGTTGAGTTGATCGGTCTCAATGAAGCAAGTGCGACACTGGTTGAAAAATATAGCGATAATGATCGACCGTTTGAAAGTTTGGGTGTGGTTGGGCATTAGTTCTCACACAGGAGCGATAAATAGATATAGTGGCGCAGCATAAAACCCTGATTCGTAATTCTATTTAAAGGTCCCACCCATGATCAAACTGCACCATCTGGAATATAGCCGTTCGACCCGGATTATCTGGTTGCTCGAAGAACTGGGTGTGGAATATGAAATGGTGCGGCATCAGCGGCATCCTGAAACCATGCGGGCGCAGGCTGATCTGGCTGCCATTCACCCGCTGGCGAAGGCACCAACCGCCATTATTGACGGCCATCTGATGATGGAGTCCGGCGCGATTATTGAATATATACTGGAGCAATATGGCGAAGGTAAACTCGCCCCCGCACCGGGTTCCAAAGATCGGGCGGATTATCTTGAATGGCTCCATTTTGCCGAGGGTACGCTCGCCAATCCCGTTATTGTCCAGATGTTAGCCCCGCGTTTCGGCGGGCTTGGCGAAGGCTATGCTCCGTTTGTTGAAGGTGAAGTGGTCAAGCTGCTCGATTATGTCGAGCATCATATCGACCACCGCGAGTTTCTTGTCGGCGATGGTTTCACCGGTGCTGATATAAACGTCATGTATGTGCTCGAGCTGGCAACGGCGGCGGGCATGCTCGCCAATCGGCCGGCCTCAATGGACTATGCCAAACGCATGATGGCCCGTGCCGCTTACAAGAAAGCGATTGAACTGGGCGGACCGGTTGTGCCTACAATGGCGGGCTAGTGGGCGCTGCTGAGCAGCCACTCGATAGCACTGGTGGGCGCCTGCTAACCGCGCTTTTACTGGTATTGACGCTGTGCGCCTTTGCTGGAAACTCTCTGCTCAATCGTGCGGCCTTGGCCGAGCACACCATAGACTGGGCCAGTTTCACCGCGATCCGGCTGGTTTCTGGCGCGATCATGCTGGCACTGCTTTTGGGTTTTCGTCATGGTCGCGCTGTTTTGCCGCGCGGCGATACTATTGTCCCCGCAGTCGCCCTGTTCATCTATGCTGTCAGCTTTTCTTTCGCCTATGTGTCGCTTGATGCGGCCATCGGAGCGCTGATCCTTTTTCCAGCGGGGCAATTGAGCCTGCAGTTCATTGGGATGTTTCGTGGCATCTATCCGACACCAATCCAATGGGCCGGGCTATTGCTGGCCATCGTCGGGCTGGCTGTTTTTCTGGCACCGGGTGACACAGCGCCGCCTTTGGTTGGCGGTCTGATCATGGCACTGGCTGGCATAGCTTGGGGTTTTTACAGCTGGGCCGGAAAGGGGGCAGCCCGACCTGCTCTTGCAACAGCCCGAAATTTTGTCGGAGCTGCATTGCTCTGTCTTCTACTAATCCCGGTGTTGGGCAATGGCGATCAGGTTCAACCGACCGGGATCGCACTGGCGGTTATCTCCGGTACCATTACATCTGGGCTGGGCTATATTACGTGGTATGCTGTCCTGCCGCGCCTGTCGGTGAGCACCGCTGCGGCCTCTCAACTCTCGGTGCCAGCAATTGCTGCATTGGGCGGTGTCTTGCTACTTGGTGAAACGCTGACCACGCGTTTTTTCATTGGTAGCGCAATGATTTTCGCCGGGATTGGCCTAACGATGTTTAAATTGAGTGTGTTTAAACCGCGCTAACGGAGTCTCTGACTACCGCTTGTCCCGCTTCGCGCTGCACCTTTAACTCGGCCTTCAGCTTTGCGGGATCGCGAGCAAATACAAAGCCAAAACTGACGCCGCCTTCTTTGCCAACGGTTGCGTGATGTAATTTATGCGCTTGGACCAGACGTTTGGCGTAGCCGCGTTTCGGGACATATTTAAAGTAACGCTGATGCACCAGACCGTCGTGGATGAAGGTGTAGATGATGCCATAAAATAATATGCCGAGCCCAATCCATGTGCCGGGTTCCCAGGCGGAAACGCCCATAATCATTGGGCTACCGATCACAAACATGGAAATGCTCATCACCGCTCCGGCAATGCCATAAAGGTCGTTTTTCTCCAGCGCCTTATCATGCGGCTCGTGATGATCCCGATGCCATCCCCAGCCGAAACCATGCATGATATATTTATGCGCGCCCCAGGCGACAAACTCCATCGCGATGACAGAGGCGAGGATGGTGGCTATGATTGCGAAAATGCTCATCTGTCGAAGATACGCCTTTCTGATCGACTTTTGAAGTCACTTCTCACTTGCGCCGACAATTGATCTGGGTAAACGAAATACCATATTGCATAAGAGGATGGTATAACCCCCAGATGACCAAAGCAAAAACCCTGTACGAGAAGATTTGGGATGCGCATGTCGTAGATCAGCGCGATGATGGCACGGCACTAATCTATATCGACCGCCATCTGGTGCATGAAGTGACCAGTCCGCAGGCATTTGAGGGGCTTCGCAAAGCAGGTCGCAAAGTCCGCCGTCCGGACCTGACGCTGGCGGTTCCCGACCATAATCTGCCAACAACTCCGCGGATCGATGCTAATGGCAACAAGATACCTATTGCCGACCCGCAAAGCGCCGCACAGCTGGAAGCATTGGAGGCCAATGCGCCGGCATTCGGGATCAAATATATTGGTGCGAGCGACGCGGAGCAGGGCATTGTCCACGTAATCGGGCCGGAGCAGGGCTTTACATTGCCCGGTACTACCTTGGTTTGCGGTGACAGCCATACGGCAGCGCATGGCGCCTTAGGGGCGCTGGCATTCGGTATTGGTACCAGTGAAGTCGAGCATGTATTGGCGACGCAAACACTGCAATTATCTCGTTCCAAATCGATGGAAATCCGGGTCGAAGGGCTGCTGGGTCCTGGTATTAGCCCCAAGGATCTCATCCTTCACATCATCGGTGTGATTGGTACAGCCGGAGGAACCGGCCATGTCATCGAATATCGCGGCGAGGTGTTCGAACAAATGTCGATCGAAGGTCGCCTGACAGTGTCCAACATGTCGATTGAAGCGGGCGCACGCGCAGGTTTGATCGCGCCGGATGAAAAGACTTTTGCTTATCTGAAAGGTCGTCCAATGGCTCCCAAAGGGGCTGATTGGGATGCGGCCGTCGATTATTGGAAAACCCTGCCGACCGATGATGGTGCGCAATTTGATAAAAGTGTCACTATCAATGCCGCCGATGTTGCGCCCACGGTTACTTGGGGTACCAGTCCAGAAGATGTCGTACCCGTTACGGGTCATGTCCCGGCTCCAGAGAGCTTTGCCGATCCTTCCAAGCAGGATGCTGCACGTAAGTCTTTGGATTATATGGGCCTCTCCGCTGGTCAGGCAATGGGTGATGTCGCGGTGGAGAATATCTTCATCGGCAGCTGCACCAATAGCCGGATCGAGGATTTGCGCGCAGCCGCCCAAGTGCTAGATGGACACAAAAAGGCGGATGGCGTTAAATGGGCGATCGTGGTCCCCGGATCAGGCCTCGTCAAAGCGCAGGCGGAAGCCGAAGGACTGGACAAGATTTTCACCGCTTCCGGCTTCGAATGGCGCGAGCCAGGCTGTTCGGCTTGTCTGGGCATGAACCCCGATAAAGTGCCGCCGGGCGAGCGCTGTGCCTCCACATCCAATCGCAATTTTGTTGGCCGTCAGGGTCCAGGTGCTAGAACCCACTTGATGTCTCCCGCAATGGCCGCTGCGGCTGCGGTTACGGGAAAGCTTACTGACGTTCGTGAACTGATAGGATAAGGTTTAGTTATGGCAGACGATAAGAAACAGCCCGAAGATAAGGGTGACGAAGAGAAAAAAGGCAAATGGTCTACCGGTGCCAAAGTCGGCGCGGCAGTGGGCTCAGCAGCAGTTGCCGCGGCGCTGATCTATGCCGGACGCCACAAGATGCGCAAACTGGACGAATTCAAGGCCCCGGGTCTGAAACCGGGCACACGCTACGAAAATGAACCGGTGGAAGATCCAGAAGAGGATATCGAATGAAACCGGTTCGCAAAGTCGAGGGGCGGGCCATTCCCTTTGGCCAGAAAAATGTCGATACCGATGTGATTATCTCGGCTGAATGGCTTAAAACCATATCTCGTGATGGTCTGGGCAAAGGCGCATTTGAATCTGTCCGCGCTAAGGAAGGCAATGTTTTTGACGATCCGGAATATGCCGGTGCCTCTGTCTTGATTGCTGGCGACAATTTCGGTTGCGGGTCTAGCCGTGAGCATGCCGCTTGGGCGCTGGATGATATGGGCATAAAAGCTATTATTGCGCCAAGTTTTTCGGATATTTTCTCCAGCAATGCGTTTAAAAACGGCTTGCTTTCCATAGCTTTACCGCAGGAAGCAATTGATCGTTTGATGGAGGTCGCCAAAACCGATCCGATCACGATCGACATGGAAAGCATGAGTGTGACGACGCCATTTCAGGATCGCTTCACATTCGAGATGGACCCCTTCCGTCAACAATGTTTGATGGACGGGCTTGATGAAATAGACCTGACAATGGCAAAATCAGATGCCATAGAGGCGCATGAAAACAGGGTCGATTCTGCACAAGCCTGGCATAAGCCAGTTGCTGCCTAGGTGCATTTGAAGATTCGCTAGGAAAAGAGGAAGAAATAATGAAAGCATTAATGTCCACAAAAGTTGGTGGTCCCGATAGCCTTGAAATGCTTGAGGTTGATAATCCGGCTGTTGGCAAAGGCCAGGTGGTCATTGATGTCAAAGCTTGCTCGATCAACTATCCCGATGTCCTGATCATTCAGGATCTCTATCAATTTAAACCGCCCCGGCCCTTTGCGCCTGGTGGCGAAGTGTCTGGCGTTATCGCCGAGGTTGGCGAAGGCGTGACTGGTCTGAAAGTCGGAGACCGGGTGGCTTCGACCACTGGCCATGGTGGCTTGGTCGAGAAAGTGGCGGTTGATCACAACAGCGTGTTCAAAATTCCCGACAACGTTAGTTTTGAAGATGCGTCTGCGCTCATCCTGACCTATGGCACATCCATCCACGCATTGGTTGATCGCGGTCATATCAAGGAAGGCGACACATTATTGGTGCTTGGCGCATCCGGCGGCGTTGGCATTGCTGCGGTTGAACTCGGCAAAGCTTTTGGCGCGCGCGTTGTTGCAGCGGTTTCCTCGGAAGAAAAAGCGGCTTTTGCCAAAGCGGCTGGTGCTGATGAAACAGTTGTTTACGGTCGCGCACCTTTTGACAAAGATCAATCCAAAGCCTTGTCGGCGCAATTTAAAGCAGCGGTTGGTCCCAATGGCGCTGATATAATTTATGACGCGGTTGGCGGTGACTATAGTGAACCGGCTGTGCGCTCCATTGCATGGGAAGGCCGCTTTCTGGTCGTTGGTTTCCCCGCAGGTATCGCCAAATTGCCGCTCAATCTGACGCTGCTGAAATCCTGCGATGTCTGCGGTGTTTTCTGGGGCGCTTACGCGATGCGTGATCCTGCAGGCAATCGGTCGCATATCAACCGGCTGTTCAAGCTGTGGGGGCAGGGCATGATCCAGCCGCGCGTATCAGAAGTTTTTGCCTTTGCCGATGCCGGGCAGGCCATTCAGAAAATGGCAGATCGCGGCGCGATTGGTAAACTGGTTGTGAAAGTTTCGGACTGATCCACCTTGGCCTCTTGTCGCTGATGTGGCCAGTGCCTATTTCTATTCAACATAGTCCAGTGATGGATAAACGCTAGTTAGGGAAAATTATGGCCGATTTTGGAGATCGTGAAAAAGCGTTTGAAAATAAATTCGCGCGAGATGAAGAAATGCAGTTCAAAGTAACTGCACGTCGCAATCGTCTGGTTGGCGAATGGGCTGCGGAGAAAATGAACCTGACGGCTGAAGAAACCGATGCTTATGCCAAAGCTGTTGTTCAGGCGGATTTTGAAGAAGCCGGCGATGAAGATGTTATTCGCAAGCTGCTCGGTGATCTGACCTCCGCTGGCGTTGAAATTGACGATGCCGGAATACGCACGGCGCTGACCGAAAAGATGGTCGAGGCGCGCCGTCAGTTTATTGAAGAAGCCTAAAGGATAGTTTGCAATGCCAATGGCGAGTGACGATATTAAGGCGATGATCTTGGAAGCTTTCCCCGATGCGGTCGTGGACATTCAGGATTTGGCCGGTGATGGCGATCATTATGCCGCCAAGGTTTTGTCATCTGCCTTTTCCGGTATGAACCGGGTCAAACAGCATCAGGCCGTTTATGCGGCATTAAAAGGTAAAATGGGCGGAGAGCTGCATGCTTTGCAGCTAACCACCGGGGTTCCAGAGTAGAGCCTGTACAAGGAGAATGAAGATGAGTGACGCAGTAAACGCAAAAATTGATACGATGGTCTCATCCAATGATGTGGTCCTGTTTATGAAGGGCACGCCGTTATTCCCGCAATGCGGTTTTTCTAGCAAAGCGGTTGCGATCCTTGAGCATCTCGGTGTCGGTTTTGATTCTGTCGATGTCCTGCAAGACATGGAAGTGCGCCAGGGCATCAAGGAATTTTCCGATTGGCCGACCATCCCCCAGCTTTATGTCAAAGGCGAATTTGTCGGCGGTAGCGATATCATGATGGAAATGTATGAAGCGGGCGAACTTGGTGAACTGATGGCCGAGAAAAAGGTCGCACCAGCAGCCAGCTAATCTCTGCACATTTCAAAATCGCCCTTCGGCAACTGTGAACCATAGAATCAAAAACGGCCCGGATTAGGAGATCCGGGCCGTTTTGATATGGGTATAAGTAGTGGGTTGTCTAAAATCTGTAATGAGAGGGGACGGCGGAGACCAGTACGCTGTCCCCCTCATTTCGCGTTTCATGGGTGTGAAACATAGGAACACTCGTAACCTTGCATCGCGCGTGCCAGTTTTTTCCGGGTCATATATTCTAAGCACTTAGATGGTTAAAGATGCGTTAACTTGTGCAGCACTGTAAAGTTTTTCGACAAATCGCCCTCTCCCGATCGTCCGTTTCGCCAGGTGGGGCAAAGCCTCCGCTTGCCGCAAATGTAAAATCACCCATTTACATTTGTAGTCGATGAAACTACAGATGTAGTCAGTAGCGAGTCTCACCCGCTTATAGTTCGCAGTTTCATTTGGGAGAAATTGGATATGGTCGAACGTATCAGTGACGCCGAACATGAGATTATGGAGGTGCTTTGGATAAAGGCACCGCTGACCGCTACCGAAGTGGCTGACCGCGTTGCCGATGCAAAAGGCTGGTCGCTGCAAACTGTCAAAACCCTGCTGTCTCGTCTCGCTGCCAAGGCCGTTATCGGTACAGAGCGCGATGGCCGGCGTTTTCTATATTCACCACTGGTTGAGCGGGATACTTATCTGGCTGGTGTTTCACGTAAATTTGTTGACCGTCTTTTCGGAGGGAAAGTCACACCGTTGGTTGCTCATCTGGCCGAGGCTGATGAGCTAAGCGATGACGATATCAGGGAAATCGAAGAGCTTTTAAGGGAGTTGAAGGGATGACCAACTGGATGATGGACACGATGGTGTCGATGACGTTGCTCATGATACTGGTGCTGATAGTCCGCAAACCAGTGGCTCATTTTTTCGGGGCACATATTGCTTATCTTCTTTGGGCTCTGCCGCTGGCGCGCCTATTCATGCCAACATTGACGTTAAAAGCACCGCCGCCTGTTGAAACGGCTGAGGCGGCAGCAGCCACACCTTTGCTATCGGAAATCGCTATGGCTGCGCCTGGCGAAACCATGGCGATCACGGCTATGGCCTCGATTGATTGGATGATGATCGCTCTTGTTGTCTGGCTTGGCGGCGCCGGGATGTTGTTTATCAGCAAAATGGCTGGTTATTTCCAGTTTCGTGAAGATATTGTCTCTGATGGCCGGTTGGTCGGGCATCACGGACGGATTAAAATTCTTGAAACGGCTGCGGTCGGTGGACCTCTGGCATTTGGATTGTTTGAAAAATATATCGCTGTTCCGACCAATTTTTTCCGCGACTATGCGCCGCGCGAACGTGAATTGGCGTTGGAGCACGAGATTGCCCATCATGAATCCGGTGATTTGGCGGCGAATTTTGTCGGCCTTTTAATCTTGTCGCTCCACTGGTTCAGCCCCGTTGCTTGGTATGCATGGATCGCGTTCCGGCAGGATCAGGAGACTGCTTGTGATGCGCGTATCCTGAACAACAATGGCCGCGACTTGCGCGCTGTTTATGGGCGGACGATAGCGAAATCTGTGTCCGGGCATAAACTAGGCCTTGCCAGTCCACTCAACCAGAAAAACAAGATCAAGGACCGGCTGAAAATGCTGGGCCAGTCTGAAAAATCTCCCTTTCGGAAAAATATGGGCGCCTTGATGGTAGGGGCCAGTACTGTTGTGGCCCTGCCGCTGACCGCTACGGTCACTTATGCGGTGGAAGTTGAAGCGCATCCGTTTGAAGAGCACGCGATCAATGATAGTGAAAATGACACAGTTGATATGGGTAGCAAGAAAGACGGTATCAAAACCCGTACGACAAGCACCAGCGTTGATGTGGGCCGTAACGGCGTCGTGGTCACCGAAAAAAAAGCGGACGGATATAAATATACCATCGAAAATGACGATGGCAGTTTCCAGTTTAAATCGAAGCGCAAGCTGAAAGAAAAAGAAATTGCCAAACGGCTCCGGAAACTGGGTGCTTCCAAGCAATATTCAGACACATCCTGGGCACCAGTAGCTCCGGTTCCGCCTAAATCACCGGTGCCGCCTGTTGCACCGCGCGATCTGGAATTTATTGCGCGCGATAAATCCAGCGGCACAATCAACATTACCATGTTGAATGGCGAAAAGGATTGGGCGCAAGTTCGGGCGAATGGGAACGAACATGTCCACCGGATCAAATATAATGGCAAGACCGTGGTTTTGCGGACGAACAAGCGGTTAAGCAAAGACGAAATCCGCGAAATGGTTGAGGAAGCCGAAGAATCTCGACGTGAAGCGGATGAAGCTGCACGGGAAGCCAAAGCTGATCAACGGGAAATGCGTCTCGAACTTGCTGAAGCTGCACGTGAATTAAAACAAGCAGAGCGCGAGTGGCAAGAGGAGCTGAAAGAGATAGGCAAAGCGAAATCCAGATTGGACCGCGAAACACAGCGGGAAGTAGAGCTTGCCTTGCGAGAAGCACAGCGAGATGTCCGCGAAGCGCAACGTGAGGCCCAGCGGGAGGCGCGTGAGGCCCAGCGGGAAGCACGTGAGGCTCAGCGTGAAGCTCGCGAGGCACAGCGCGAAGCTGCGGAAGCTGCTCGTGAAGCACAGCAGGAAGCTATTGAAGCAAAAAGTGTTGCCGCCCGGATTTGGGATGTTTCCCAAATTGCCTTCAAACCTAATTTCAGAACTGCTGTCACAAGTTCGAATCGTTCCAAAAATTCCAGCAGTTCGCGCAGTTCTAGCAAATCAAATGCCGATTGCGTCGCCATGAACAAAAAAATTGCCTTTGCCGGCCAAGGCGCGATGAATGATCGAGCCTGGGCCAGTATAGTCGGCTGTGTCAAAGTAGATCAGCATGTGGCATTGAAAGTCACGTTGAAAACGCTGGAAAAAAAGCGGGCTAAGGCAGCTGAGTGCAATAGCAAGGATGCCAAGCAGAAGCTGAAATTGGAGGGGTATGATCGGGATATCAAAGAGCTCAAAGCACAGCTTTCGATGACCTGAAACCTGTTAAAACCTATCGTCACAAGATCGGGAGCGGCCCCATTTGCGGTTCGCTCCCGATTTTGTGATGATATTCATGGTTGTTTTATAACCTGAATATGCCACATCTTGACCATGAACAAAGAATTTGACCCGAGCAGCTTCCCGACCGGACTATCCGAACAGATGGAACCGCTGGTCGCGCGCGTGCTAGCTGGCAATCCCAGCCCCTATACCTATACCGGCACCCAGACCTATGTTGTGGGCAATAAGAGTGACCGCGCCGTCATCGACCCGGGTCCGGCGCTGGATGACCATATTGGCGCGATCATGGCAGCGGTTGGCGACGCGAAGATCACAGCGATCATGTGCACACATACGCACCGCGATCATAGTCCCGCCGCAAAGCCGCTCGCCGTGCGCACCGGCGCGCCGATTATTGGTTGCGCGCCATTGGTCTTGCAGGATGATGGCCCGCGGTCCGATGAAAGCTTCGACAAAACCTACGAACCCGACCGGATATTGGTCGACGGCGAAACCTTGGCTGGTGATGGCTGGACTATAGAGGCCGTAGCCACGCCGGGTCACACGTCCAATCATCTCTGCCTTGCGGTGCAGGAATCCGGGGCGATGTTTACCGGCGATCACGTCATGGCTTGGTCGACCAGTGTTATCGTGCCGCCAGATGGCGATATGGCCGACTATATGGCTAGTCTGCAAAAAATCTACGAGCGCGAGGACAAGGTCTATTATCCGGCTCATGGCAAAAAGGTCGACAAGCCGCGGCAACTGGTTCGCGGTATGATGGGCCATCGCAAACAGCGTGAGCGCCAGATACTCAAGCTGCTGGAAAGCGGAGCTTCTGCCATTCCCGATATGGTGACGCAAATGTACAAGGGTCTTGATCCCCGCTTGAAGGGCGCGGCGGGCCAGTCGGTGCGGGCGCATTTGATTGATTTGCAGAACCGGGAGATTGTCGCTGTCGACGGCGATATCTGGAAAATGTCCGCATGAACCGCCGCTTCGCCATTCCCTTGGCGATCATGGCTGGCGTGCTGGTGATATTGGGCGCGCTTTCCTGGCTGCTGCTGACGAAGTTCGAAAACAGTTTCACTCCTGATCCCGTGTCTATCGCCAGCGCTAGCCTTGACGGGTTGCGCGAGCAAAACCGGCTGACGGTTTTTTCAGCCAGCTATAACGCAACCGTCACAACCACCGTCACTCGCATGGGACTGTCCGCGCGCAAGACGCTGATCATGCCGGGATCGGTGCGCTATGAGGTCGATCTGGCGAAGCTAGTTGCCGACAATGTCCGCTGGGATGCGGATACCAGGACGCTGTCGGTAGAGATGCCGCCGATTGAAATTGCCCGGCCAGAGGTGCAGATTGACCGTATCCAAAGCTATGATGATGGCGGTATATTAATGGCGCTGACCGATGCGGAAAGGACGCTGGATCAGGCCAATCGCACAAAGGGCGTGTCGGAATTGGCGAAGCAGGCGAAAAACCCTCTGCAGATGCGCCTGGCGCGGGATGCCGCGCGGCGGGCGGTGGAAAGCAGCTTTGTGTTGCCTCTCCGGGCTGCCGGACTGGATGCCAAGGTGGATGCCTTTTTTGATTTTGAACGCGGTACGAAAAATAATGATCGCTGGGATGTGTCCCGATCGATCAAGGATGTTCTGGCGGACAAGGATAAGCAGGGAGCGGAATGATGAAGTTTTGGAGCAAGGCCTTGATCGGTTTGAGTATGATAGCGGCGATAAGCGCTTGCGGTCAGGAACCAGCGGAACAACCAATTTCCATCGCAGCGGAATTCGCGCTGCCGATCCCGATCAGCAACAATGCTGTGGCGCTGGCCGAAGGTCCTGATGGCCCTACACTCTATAGCTTTAACGGTCTGAAATCGGGCAAAACCTGGCAAGATACTAGCAATGCCGCCTTTGCCTGCATCATCAGCATCAAGGATTGCGAAGAAATTGCTTCTGTACCGGTAAACGAAGGACGACTAGCCAGCTCCGCCGTCACCGTAGGGGATAAAATCTATCTGTTCGGCGGCTATACCGTGGCGGAAAATGGCGATGAAGTTTCGACGCCGGAAGTCTTTGCCTTTGACCCCAAGACAAATGACTATAAGCGCCTCGCCGATATGCCAACGCCGGTGGATGACATGGTCGTGCTGCCCTATCGCGGGCGGTATATCTATTTAGTGTCCGGCTGGCATGATGAGGGCAATGTGGGCCTTGTGCAGCTTTACGATACAGAATTTGATACGTGGAGCATGGCGACGGAGTTTCCGGGGAAGCCGGTATTCGGCCATGCTGGCGGACTTGCTAATCACAGCATGATCATCACCGATGGTGTCGCTGTGGCAGGGCTGGTCGACGGAAAGCGCAAATTTGCGGCCGCCCCCTTTGCATGGCGCGGTGATATCGATCAGGGTGATCCTCAGCGGATTACTTGGCGCGCGGTGGAAGCCCATCCCGGCGGACCGCGCTACCGGATGGCGGCCATGGGAGATGGTGATCGCGGCCTTGTATTATTTGCTGGCGGCGGTGATAATCCATATAATTATGACGGCATCGGTTATGATGGGGTGCCAGCCAAGCCGACAGACCGCGTTTTCGGTTATGATTTGAAGGCCGATCAATGGACAGAGCTCAGCAAGCTGGCGGCACCCAGTATGGACCATCGCGGTCTCGTAAAGTCAGGTGATGCTTACTATATATTGGGTGGGATGGATGCGGATCAGGCGGTGACAGCGCAGATTATGAAATTCCGCATCGATGATTGATCTTCGCTGCTGCCTCGTGGCATAGGCGCGGTAAGTTACTTAAAGGAAAAGACAATGGACGCACGTGGTGGAATTGGCGGCAGCTTGGCAGGCGTAGATGTGATCGAAGAAATTCACCGTCTGCGTAAAGAACGCAATGCGATCATCCTCGCCCATTATTACCAGAAGCCGGAAATTCAGGATATTGCCGATTTTGTCGGCGATAGCCTCGAACTATCGCGCAAGGCGGCGGAAACCGATGCCGATGTCATCGCCTTTTGCGGTGTGAAATTCATGGCGGAAACCGCGAAAATCCTGTCGCCAGAGAAGATTGTCGTGCTGCCGGATATGGACGCGGGCTGCAGTCTGGAAGACAGCTGCCCACCCGATAAGTTCAAGGCGTTTCGCGACGAACATCCGGATCATATCGCGCTGACCTATATTAACTGCTCCGCCGAGGTGAAGGCGCTGTCCGACATTATCGTGACCAGTTCATCTGCCGAGCATATCCTTTCGCAAATCCCGCTGGACCAGAAAATCATCTTTGGCCCGGACAAGCATCTCGGCGGCTATATCGCCAAGAAAACCGGCCGCGACATGTTGCTGTGGCCCGGTGTTTGTATCGTCCATGAAGCGTTTAGCGAGACCGAGTTGCTGAAACTGAAGACCCAGCATCCCGGCGCGCCTGTGGCGGCTCATCCTGAATGCCCGGCCTATATCTTGGATCATGCCGATATGGTCGGTTCGACCAGCGCGATCCTGAAATATGCCAAAGAATTTGAAGGCGATACGATCATCATCGCAACCGAGCCGCATATCATCCACCAGATGGAAAAAGCGGTCCCGGAAAAGAATTTTATCGGTGCACCTGGCGCGGACGGCAACTGCAATTGCAATATCTGCCCCTATATGGCGCTGAACACGATGGAGAAGCTCTATGTCGCGCTCCGCGATCTGGAGCCCCGTATTGAGATGGACGAGGAACTGCGTTTGCAGGCCCGTAAATCGATCGACAAGATGATGGAAATGGCGAGCGCGACCGTGGGGCAGGGTGATTTGGGACCGGCTGATCTGGCGCATGAGGATTGAGTAATTCAGCCGTAGAAATTTGGGGTGTCGCTCTCGGCGGCGCGATTGCGCTGTCTGTTCAAATATTTGTTGGCATCTTTGCATATTATCGAAGCAAAATTGAGCGAAATTGGAAAAAGTCTGATGATAGAGAGAGTACACATCGAGAACGAGGCGAAGAACTTCATATTCTGCTCCAAAAATGGTTCAAGCTGACTGGAGCTGGTTTCTTTCACTATCCAATGGTCATGAGGGGACTATTGGATTACAATTCCGCCTTGGATGCCGTGATTGATAGCGATACAAAATCAAGTGTTGAAGTTGAGAAAATTGAATTTCTGATTGATGTTTACTTCCCGCAAATCAGCAATGAATTTGAAGAACTCAGGGATGTTTTGCAACAAGCCAATTCAATTGAGGCAGATTACAAAAGAGCTTACAAGTCTTCAGGGCCATTCGTAAGTGAGAAGCATGCTAACGACTATGAGCAAAAATTAGTGGAAGCCGAAAAGCGATCGAATTCCGTCCTTAAAAAATTGGCGAAGATTGTTCGCGATATGGAAATTGAAACGTAGATGACCTTCACCTTAGACCGCTTCGACCTTCCCGCCTTCGTGCAATCCACCCTCGAGGAAGACCTCGGCCCCACGGGCCGCGATGTCACGTCCGAAGCCGTGATTCCCGAGGATGCCATTTTTACCGGCGTTATGGATAGCCGCCACGAAGCCGTTATCGCTGGCCTGCCGATTGCCGAAGCGTTTTTCCGTTCGCTCGACCCCGATGTTGAAATCGAAATCTTGGTGCAGGAAGGCGAAGCGGTTGAGGTCGGCACCGACATCATGCGCCTGAAGGGCAAGGGCCGTGCGATGCTCACTGCGGAGCGCAGCGCGCTCAACACGGTGCAACATCTCACCGGCATTGCCAGCATGACCAACGAATATGTGCGGGCGATTGTGGGCACGGGTTGCACTCTGCTCGACACGCGCAAGACGATCCCGGGCCTGCGGGTGCTGGAAAAATATGCCACCCGCATGGGCGGCGCGCAAAACCATCGCATGGGCCTGTGGGACGCAGCGATGATCAAGGATAATCATGTCGCGGTGGCCGGTAATATCAGCGAAGCGGTCAAGCGCGCGGTCGATGCCGGGATTGAAAGGATCATCGTCGAAGTGGACCGGGTCGATCAGATCGAACCGGCGCTGGCGGCTGGCGCAACCCATTTGCTGCTCGATAATATGGAGCCCGCAACCTTGCGCGGCGCCGTGACCTTGATCGGCGGCCGGGTCGTGACAGAGGCATCCGGCGGCGTGACGTTGGAAACGATTTTCGACAAAGCGGATACTGGTGTTGATTTTATTTCCGTGGGCCGTTTGACTCAGTCCGCCCCTGCAGCAGACATTGGGCTCGACTTTACCCAAGTGTGAGTTAAGTTGCGGTAGAAATATCCAAGGAGACTAGCATGCGGCCAACATCTATCATTCAATTTGAACGTTTTTATCTCGGTTCGCTGGTTGTCGGGTTGATCGGTAACGCACTGAACTGGGATAATGCCACAGCATTGCTTCAGGCAGACCCGAACGCGGCCATGCTGGGATCCGGCTTTATGTTCATTTCCATGGCCATTGGTTTGGGTATTTCTCTGTTGCTCTGGTTTCTGGCGGCACGCAAAGCGGTTGGTGTGGCGAAATGGATTATTGTGGTTTTCTTTGCCATTGGTCTGATTTCCGTGCCTTTCTCGCTCGGACAGTTGAGCGCGCTCGCTATCGTGACGTCTCTGGTTTCGATGGCGTTGCAAGCAGGCGCTGTTT
The DNA here is from genome assembly GCA_947489315.1 of uncultured Sphingomonadaceae bacterium. Classification (GTDB taxonomy): domain Bacteria; phylum Pseudomonadota; class Alphaproteobacteria; order Sphingomonadales; family Sphingomonadaceae; genus Parasphingorhabdus. The sequence goes on along the minus strand of CANLCX010000002.1, from coordinate 904,301 downwards.
ATATGCTGTTTCGTCCCGACGCCAAAAAATGGTTTGCGGGCGAAAAGACGGTGGATCTGGAAAAAACTTTTGAATGAGGGCATTTGACACAATCGGACGAAGACGCAGCGAGAGGTTGGATTTGGTCTAACCCTTAGCTAGACCGTTCTGGGGAAGTATGGGTTCTAGACAAAGTCCGAAGGCCATAGTGCGACCAAATTCCATCATCAGGTTCGAACAGCTTTTTCTCGGCGCGCTTGCGCTGAATGCCCTTAATGTTTTTCTGAACTGGGACACATGGTCGATGGTGATGTCTCGGGGTGACGGCAGTGAAGGAATGAACGCCTTTGCGACCTATTCCATCATCGCCTTCCCCTTCCTCATCAACCTGTGGCTGTGGAACAAGATAGCACGCAAGGCGAACAGTCTTGGGAAATGGCTGCTGATCGTCATGTTCTTGATCGGTGTCATCTGGTCACTCGCGACGATTGACAATTATCGGACACTTGGCGTGATCATATTGTTCACCATCCTCGCCTTGAAAGCGGGAGCCATTTATATGCTGTTCCAGAGCGATGCTAAACAATGGTTTGCTGGGGGAAATACGGTAACGTAAAAACAACTAGATCAGGCCGCTGATATGGGGCTAGGGTCACGGCTGTCATGAAACTTTCGCGCCCCAAGTCCATTCTCTGGTTTGAACGATTTTATTTTCTGTCGTTTGGCTTCGAATTGCTCGATGAATATGTAAATTGGCAAGCAAGGGTAGCTGATATCGATTTGGGCGAGTCAATATATATGCTGCTTTGGCTGGTGATTATAGCTATCACTCTGATAATATGGTATTTTATAGCCATAAAGGCGAAATCATGGGCAAGGTGGGCGCAAATCATCTTGGCCGGATTGGGTGTCATCACTCTGCTCGCAGAGATTGGCACGGCTATTATTCCAGCCTTTGAAGATGCTGGCCTGCTGAACGTGGTTTGGGAGAATATGGAGTGGCCTGAAACCCTGACGGTTTTATATCTGGCTTTCGTTGTCTTTAATATTGTCGCAACCTATTTTCTGTTCCGGAAAGATGCGATCAAATGGGTTGAAGAGAAGCAAGTGTCGATTGATACGGTCTTTGATTGAGATGAAGCCAATGGATCATAAAATACCGGTAGTTCTGGCCGTTACATTTGCGTTGGTCTCGGTGGCGGTCACCCCCGTCCATGCCCAAGCCTATCAATGCCGTGCGCCAGCGCTGGCCAAGCCCGCCGCACCGGTCAGCAAACCGGCCAATGAACCGCGCCGGATCCAGCCCGTGGCCGGCTACACGCTAGCGATGAGCTGGTCGCCGGAATTTTGCCGTCTGCGCAAGGATAGCCCACGCGAGAAAACCCAATGCAGTGGTGATGACGGCAGCTTTGGTTTCATCCTGCATGGCCTATGGCCGGACGCGCAGGGCACGAGCTATCCCCAATGGTGCCGCGCAACCAAGGCGCTGCCGCCAGCGGTGGTGAAACGGAATTTCTGCATGATACCCTCGATGCGGCTCATGGCCAAGGAATGGGCCAAGCATGGCACTTGCATGACCCAGCGGCCGGAAACCTATTTCCGGATTTCCAAGATCATGTTTGATGCGGTTGAGTTCCCTAATATGGATCGGCTATCGCGCAAACCTCTGACGGCCAAGGGTCTGCGCGAGGCGTTTGTGACGGCGAATGACGGGCTGGGCGCCGATATGATACGGCTAAAAGTCAACCGGCGCGGCTGGCTGGAAGAAGTGCGGCTGTGTCTCGGCAAGAGTTTCCGGCCCCAGCGTTGCCCACGAAATATGAGGGCGTTAAAGGATGATAGGCCGGTTAAGATCTGGCGTGGGGCCTAACCCTCAAGCGTTCGGGTTCCCGGGTGATGCTTGTCGAGATGCTTTGTGATAATCTTTAAATTACGACTGTTGGAGCGCCATAGGAAATCGAATATGTCGCCAGCCAGCGGGATTGCTCCCAAAGCGGTATCAATGCCGACATTGGTTGCCATACGGGTCAGCTGCCATTTGGACATGCCCAGATTGCGGGCTTCCCAGACGATATAAGCACCCATGACCGCAGTGACGATATCGCCGACGACGGGGATGAGCCCGACCAGAGAATCGACACCAATAGGCTTGTTAATTCCGGGAATGACAAAAGCGCGTTCGAGCACTTTTTCCATGGCTTCTACTCGGTTTCGTACCGCTTGCGGATCGCGGCTTACATCTGGCAATTGTTCGGCTAATCGTTTTAACTGTTCTTCCGAAATCGCCATGCGCCCTCCAACCAAATTCTTCACTGTCATCGTTAGGATATAGGGATTCCGACCAACAAATTCAATGGATGCCAGCCGCGCGGATTGACCGCAAGCCCTTGCTGGCCGGGCCTGCTGATCGACCAACGCACCGGAACCGCCAGGGGAATGAAAGTATAATGCTCGACCAACATCACCTCTGCTTCGGCATATAGTCTTGCCTTAATCTGCAAGTTGGCCGCAGCATCCGCTTCGGCAATTTTTGTGTCTGCGTCGTTTAGGCAAACAGACATTTCGGTGCAGGTCAGGCGATATAAGAACCATTTGGCGCTGTCATAAGCTGCTATCTCATCGATCAAACGGATATCCGCCTGCTGATCCGGCCCTGCCTGAACCGCATTAAGGCCGACGCGCCGCAAATCGGATTGCACGCGCAGGAATAATATGTCTGCTCCTGCTGCATCGGGCAAAGAAATGGTCAGCGGCTGAACCGGTCCCTCCAATGATTCCCAGCGACTAACATGTTCGCGAGCAACCGCCTGACGTTCCTGTATGGTCATGCTGGCCCAATATGGACGAGCATCAATTCCAGCCACGTCAAGTGCTTCGGGAATGATCTTCTGGCGGCTCCGCCAAGCGGTCACGTTGGGAAACGAGGTCAAAAGTGCTGGCCGGTCAATTGTCATCGACAATATCTCGCGGTTTTTTGGCACAGCCCAGAAGCCCTCGGCCCGCAAAAATTTGAAACCGAACAGGCCCGCTACAGGGTCCAGCCTCAGATCATTGGTGCTTACGCCTGCTTCTTCCAGCAAGGGAAGATGATGGAATTTGCCGTTCAATATCACATCGGTATAGCCGGCCGCATAGCGGGCTATCGCCTTGGCAGCGCCTTCGCTGCGCAGGGTGACGCGGCGTGGGTCATCTGGGGCGGCTTCCTCAATCGAGGGTTCTTCCTCTTGAGCTTCATCTTCATCTGATTGCTGCTGGGGCATCACGGCCAGTACATAGGCCTTGCCATTATCCAATTTGCTCATTGGGCCTGCGCCTTGGCCGGATCTAAACAGACCTAGTTCGGGTTGGGCCATGAGCTGCAGAAAATTGGGATTGGCGGATGTCAGGCGGATTTCGATAACCCGGCCAGTCATTGGGACAATTTCATCAATGCTCAGCAAATCCGGGCCCAACCGGCTTTTGCTTAACTCTGTGATTCGCTCTTGTAGCAATGCCGCAATCCGTTCGGCTGTAACGGGACGACCATCACTCCATTGCGCGTCATTGAGGCGAAAAATATAGCTCATGCCATCATCAGTGACGATCCAACGGGCGGCAAGCGATGGAACTACACGCCCCTGTTCATCAAATCCGACCAGTCCTTTGGCTATCGCAGATCGCGCGATTGCCGAAGCATAGTTTAGCTCTATGCCAATCGGTTTTATCGCCGGGTCCTTATCTTCGATAATGGCCACTCTGGCTCGGTCTTCATCGCCAGCCATGCCGCAGGCGGCCAAGCTGAATGATGCCGTGACAACGGTAAGCATGGTGAAGATATTGGCGCGGCTGGTCATTGTCATTGCACGCTTATACGCAGAGTACGGCTGGGATGCACATTGGAAATATTATCCTGCCATCCCTCGATGCGTTTGCTGACGAGAGACCGTGTGACATAGAAATAGAGTGGCAATATCGGCATGTCCGCAATGAGCGTTTCGTCGGCCTGACGCATGATGCTGTTTCTCTTGTCCGGATCTGCTGTCGTCATGGCCTGTGCTACCAGAGTGTCATAAACAGGATTATCATATCCGGAATAGTTTCCGGCGCCGTTAGCCGGCTGGTGAACGGTCAGAAAATTTTCGGCTATAGGCAAATCGGCAATCCAACCGGACCTTGCAAGAGCAAAATCATGCTGCCGAAGCGCGGCAAAATGCAAGGCAGCTTCGCTATTGAACAGGTTTGCCTCAACATTTAAATCTTTCCACATCGCGGCCAGAGCAACAGAAACGCGGCGATGCTCGGCGGAACTGTTAAAGCGAATTTCAAAGCTTAAAGGATTGCCCGGGCCATATCCGGCCTCATCAAGCAATTGCTGCGCGGTGGTCAGGCGCCGTTCGCGATCCCAATCGGCCCAAATGGGCTTGGCGCTAATGCCGCCGGTCAGCTCTGGCGGCAAAAGGTTCCATGCTGGACTATTACCAATGCCGATGACCTTTTCCGCAATCCACTTGCGCTCGATCGCCATCGACAGCGCGGTGCGCACACGAACGTCGTCAAAAGGCGCCTTGCGGGTGTTAAACGCGAAATAATAGCTGCCGAGATAGGGAACGCTGTGCGCAAGATCAGGGTGGTTATCCATCAGCCATTTGTGTCGGCTATCAGGGTAATCAGCCGCGATATCGGCACCGCCTGATAGAAACAGCCGCATCCCGGAAAGACTATCGTCCATCGGTTTCCAGATGATGGTTGCTGTTGGAGCTGGCTCATCATGCCATTGCGGGTTGCGTGTCATCCGGGCGTGATCGTTGAGCTGCCATGTGCTCAATTGATAGGGACCACTGACCACCATCGGTCGCTCGCTGGTCCATTTGTCCCCCGCCTGATCGATGCGATGCAGGGGTAAAGCCGCCATAGCTGGATGGGCCAGCAATATCGTCAGTGATGGCGCTGGCGCTTTCAATGTCACCACAACGGAGGTGCCGTCTTCAGCCGTCACCGACGTAATATTCTCAAACAGCGCTTTTGTCGGGGATGCTGTTTCTGGCGCATGCAAGCGATCCCATATTTTCGAAAACAGCCGCGCATCAAAGGCTGTTCCGTCAGAAAACTGCAGTCCCTCCCGCAACCGAAAGGTCCATCGCAAGCCATCGTCCGACATGCTCCAATCTTGCGCTAGTCCCGGCTCTGCATTTCCGGTGGCATCGAGCCGGGTCAGCCCTTCAAACTGGTCGGCGGCAATGCGTAGCGAGGACAGATCGGAAATTTTCTGCGGATCGAGACCCTTTATCTCTGAATCCGACAATCGCACGATTTGGTCGGGGCCGGGCATGCTGTCCGTGTCTGCGCGCCCGCTACAGCCCGCTAATAAAAGGACAAAACCAAAAAGTGCCAAGATACGCATATTATCTTCAGTATATGTTTTTGCTGGATCGACAAATAGTAACTCCTATGCTGGCAGCTATAAATGGAGATTCTTGGATGGCCGGTTTGCAATATGATATTAGCGGGATTGGTGGGGATACCGGCGCAGCCATATTGAAGCTGCTTCCGGAAATAGCAGATCGCGCGGTTGAGACCGAACAGGCGCGTCGCCTACCTTCGGACCTTGCAGCGAAAATGGCTGATGCTGGAGCGTTTAATTTATCCAAGCCAGGCTCTATCGGCGGCTTGGAACTGCCCCCGCTGGATTTCATGCAAATTATTGAGACCATAGCAGAGGCCGATGCCAGCGCTGGGTGGTGCGCGATGATTGCTGTCACGTCTTCCTTAGGAGCCGCCTATATGGATGAAAGTCCGGCGGCTGAGATTTTTGGGCCGGATGATGTGATTACTGGCGGCGTGTTCGCGCCAATGGGTAAGGCCGAAGACAAGGGCGACCATTATCTGTTGTCCGGGCAGTGGCAATGGGGGTCCGGGTCAGCCAATTGCAGCTGGCTGGGTGGTGGCGCGATGATCTTCAAAGATGGCGAGCTGCAGAAGTTTGACAATGGCGCGCCCTATCACCGGATGCTGTTCTTCCCAGCCAATGATGCCGAGTTTATCGATAGCTGGCATGTCGCGGGCATGAAAGGAACCGGCTCGGGTGATTTCAGTGTCAAAGATATCAAAATACCCAAAGACCGCAGCGTATCTTTTGTGGCTGACCGCCCACGCGATAGCGGGGCGCTCTATAAATTTCCGCTATTCGGCTTATTGGCTCTTGGAGTATCTTCTGTTGCGCTTGGCAATGCGCGGGCGGCGTTGGAAGAAATCAAGCAGATTGCGATTACGAAAAAGACCCCCGGCGGCGGTCGCAGCATGGCCCAGCGCGCGACGGTGCAGGTCGAAATTGCCCGTGTCGAGGCCCAGCTTGGCGGCGCATTTGCTTTCCTTGAGAGCGCTGTCGCCAAGGCCTGGCAGGAAGCGCAAGGCGAGGGCGATATTTCCCCCGAATCCCGCGCGCAATTGCGGCTGGCCTGCGCGCATGCCACTGAAGTTTCGGCAGATGTCTGCAAGACAGCCTATACATTGGGCGGCGGCAGCGCGGTCTATTCCAGCAGCAGTCTGCAGCGGCGGTTTCGCGATGCCCATGTCGCGACCCAGCATATCGCGACCGCTCCGGCGGTATTCGAACTGGCTGGACGCGTGTTGCTGGAACAGCCGGTTGATATGGCGATGCTCTAGGCTAGCAAGCGGATGACCCAACCGACCCTTCATATGCATGGCACGATCATATCGACCTACAGCCGTATTGTTCAGACGGTGGCGGAAGAGGCGGGGATCAGCTGGACAATTACGGCGACGCCAGCGGGCAGTGAAGAGAACCGGCGCCGGCATCCGTTTCGCAAAGTGCCAACCGTCGAAATTGACGGCCTGAACCTGTATGAAAGCGTCGCAATCTGCCAATATATCGACAATGCGCATAATGGCGGCGCGCTGCAACCCGATGATCCTGCCACGCGCGCCGAGATGGACCGCTGGATTTCGGTCGCGAATGCTTATCTGTTTCCGGTGGCGGAGCATGGGCTGCTGATGCCGCGGCTGGCGCACCGGTTTTTGAAAACCCCCTTGCGCTCGGATATTATCGAAGCCGCTTTGCCGGAAATAGCCGAGCATCTCGGGATTGTGTGTCAGCGGGTTGAGGAAGCCCCCTTTTTTGCCGGTGGGCAATTCACGCTGGCGGATATTTTTGTCTATTGTATTTTACGGCCGGTCCAGATGACGTCCGAGGGCGATCATCTGATCGGTAAGCTTCTGCCGCTGCGCCATTGGCTGAACAAAATCGGCAAGCGACCGAGTCTGATGGCAACGCGGTGGGACAGGGAAAATCAGCAATGAAAAGCTGTCCTACAGAACGGCATCTGTGATATGGTCTGATCATAGGAGATTTTCAGCGGCATGATTCAGAAGGTAATTATTTCAAACACTTGTGAGGAATTTCGGGTCAAAAACCGGAAAAGAAAATTTGCCTTTGGGGGGTGTGACCCTGTGTGACCCTCAAGACAAGAAGGCACTGATTCGATGATGCTGCCATCGCTCCTGATCCTCGACGACTTTCTGTCCGATCCACTGGCGGCGCGCCGGGCCGCGCTTGCGCTCGACTATGACGCGTCTTTCAAACGCGGCAATTATCCCGGCCATATCTCCACCACACCACTCGCCATTCAGGGCCTCGATGCCCGCATATCCGACATCATTCGCGCACCGGTGGAACCGGCGCCGGGAACCAGCCATAACCATTGCCGGATCACCCTCAAAGGAGATAAGGGCCGCAGCGGCGTGCATATCGATCCGGCCTTCTATTCGGGCATCCTGTATCTGTCGCTGCCCGAGCATTGCAAAGGCGGCACGGAATTCTTCCGGCATAAACGCACCGGACTCGAACGCGTGCCCAATGACCCGGTGGAAGTGACCAAGGCTGGCTATCCTGACATTAATATGCTCATCGAAGATGTCGTCAACCGGGACACAATGAATAAGGCCAAATGGGAACGCACCATGTTGATCCCGATGCGGTTCAACCGGCTGATATTGTTCAGCCCTTGGCTGTTCCACAATAGCGGTGCAGCCTTTGGGACCTTGCCAGAGAATGGACGGCTCGTGCATCTGATGTTCTTTGCCAAAGCAAAAAGATAGGCTACAAGCCTGTAAATTTTAGGAGAAACCCCGATGAAAACCCTATTGACCAAGACACTATCCCTCGCCCTTCTGGCCGTTTCTCCGCTAGCGTTGACGGCTTGTGCCGAGAGCAATGCGCAGGAAGCGGATCGCTTTGCGAAGGTGGAGATAAAGACCGAGACACTGGGCGACGGGATTGCGGTGCTTTTTGGTGCGGGCGGCAATATCGGTGTGTCTTATGGTCCTGACGGTACGGTGCTGATCGATGATCAGTTTGCGCCGCTGACGCCAAAGATTCAGGCGGCTGTGGCTGCGCTGGGAGCGGATCCGGTCAAATATCTGATCAATACCCATTGGCATTATGATCATACCGGCGGGAACGAGAATTTCGGCAAGGCGGGCGCGCTGATCATGGCGCATGACCATGTTCGCGAACGGATGGCGGGTCTGCAGACGGAAGGGCGCGGCAATGATCCGGCTGCCCCGAAAGAGGCCCTGCCGGTGGTCACCTATCATGACGGTTTGAAGTTGCACCTGAATGGCGACGAGGTGCATGTGAAGCATATGAAACATGCGCATACCGATGGCGACAGCATTGTGTTCTGGAAGAAAGCCAATGTGCTGCACATGGGCGATCTCTACTTCAACAAAGTGACCCTGCCGTTCATCGATCTGAACAGCGGCGGCAATGCCAGGGGCGTTCTGGCGGCAGCCGAAAAGGCGCTGACGATGGTGGACGACAATACCAAGATTATTCCCGGCCATGGTCCGATGGCGACCAAGGCGGACCTGATGGACTATCGCGATATGCTGAAAAGCGTTATCGGTGCGGTGGAAAAAGCACGGGGTGAAGGGAAGACGTTAGAGCAGATTCAGGCGATGAAACCAGCGGCGCAATGGGATACGAACAAGGACGCTTTCATCAAGGGTGATGCGTTTGTTGAGGCTGTTTATAAAAGTCTGGAAACGCCGCCTCACAAAGAGGGTGAACACAAGCATTAAAGGTTCGATCAAGGGGTCGCGCGGTTAACCTCTTTGCGCAACGAGGTGATGAGCGGCGCGACTTTGGTGAGCCGCTTTTCTTCTTCGTCAATAATGGCGCGGAAGAGGGTCTTTTTGAAGTCCAGTGTCTTGACCGGATCAGGGCGTTTGGCTTCGGGGAGAGTGGAGAGCAGAATATCGATCATCCGCTCCGCTCCGTGAAGCCGGCCCCAGAGATAGTCGTTTTCACGATAGCTTCTGCTAAAAAAGGCGCCAAAGTTATTGAATTCAATGCCTTTTAATGTCGCGGCTACACCGCCCTTACGGATAGACTTGGCGTCTTCGGGCGAAATGCGGTCGACCTTGATCGGATCAAATTCGTCAAGGCCTTCGCCTTGCAAAAGGGGTAGGGTGGCGATGTCGTAAAACGGGAAGCCGAGAAAAGCGAGCAGCATCGAGCGCTTCTCCGCCTTCGGCAAACCGGCCATGGCTTCGGCGAGCTTGCTGTCCACCAAGGCATCGGCAGAAGCCAGGTCTTGGGCTTTGGCTAAGCTTTCCAGCATGGCCGCTGGATGGGTCTCGGCTTGCTCAGCAAGAGCGGCAAAATCATCACCGAGATATTCGACCGTTTCGCGTTCGATGTAGAGAGAGAGGCAATCGTAAATCACATCATGCATTTGCTCAATCACGTCATAATCATCCGGATGCGCGCTATCGAGGTCTTCGGCAAACCGCCGCGCCAGAAAGCGTAACCGGCGGATACGATAGCCCAGATCATGCTGACGGAAGAAATCTGCCGCCAGTTTTGATGGACCAGCTCCGCCCTTTTTGGCGATATTTTCAAACCCACGCTGCCGCAGCTCCGCCCATAATGCTTCCCGCAAGGCTTGATGATTGTGGATATTGGTCTCGCCCTTTGCGCGCCTCACAGTTTGAGCGATATCTTCAAGCACGGTTGCGAGTTTAAGATGACCATAAGCGCTATAGGAGAAGCCTGCCAGCTTGCTTGCCTTATCCCGTGACTTGCGCCGCCATGCGGCGAGCCGCGCAGCCGTCGGCTTGTCGAGAAACAGGGTCCTGCCGAAAATAGCCTCAACATTCTGCTCAACCTCTCCGCGCAGATTATCAGTGATCTGCCGCATTTGGATGATCCGGTTGGATCGCCGAGATATATCGTCAAGGTTGTCACGGATTGGCTGTTCGCGCGGGATATTCGAAATCGCACCAAAAATGGTGGAGAAAAATCCCGGCAAACTTTCGTCTTCAGCCTGTAGCCGCTGAAGTGCACGGTCGCTTTTTGCGACATCGAGATCCGGTCGCGGATCAATATAGACGAACCGCCGATCAACCTCCCGCTTGGCCGGACGGTTTTTAAGCGCTTCGATGGCTTGCGCAAATGGGGCGTTGGCCAGAACAGAACCATCAATCAGCACCGTATCATCAGCGGTTCCGGCGCGGCTTTGATTGGGCAATATGCGTTTCAGGAAGGTCGAGCGATTGGACCAGATGCAATCCCTGTCAGACAAAACGCTGTCCAGTTCAGTCACAGTGAACGGTGGAAAAGCCCCTGGAAAGCTAGCGGTCGCGCGGCCAGCAAAAACCAGTTCGGCTGGATCAGCAATATCGCGACCATTTGTACCGCGCGTAGAAAAACTGATGGTGATTCGATGCTCCATCTCCAGAGCCTCTGGCGGGCTATGCAGTTGCAGCTTTTCGGGATGGCCGACAAAGTCGGTCACCGTCACAAACAAATCTAGGGGCTGGCCTGGCGGAAGTAGTTTGGGGCCACGTTCCGTCTTTTTCATTGTCGCGAGCGCGTCCAAGATCAGGCCAGAAAATACCTTGCCACCAAAGGGCGGTGCAAACCAGCGGGCGCGAACGAAGCGAGAGAGTTTCATTTTTACTTCTTCGCGCGCTTCCTTGGAAACAGTCTGCTCCACCGCTCCGCCTTTGCGGCCGAGAGCCATCCAGGCAATTGGCTCAGCCCAGAATTTGGAAAAGCGCGAGAGCGGTCTGGCGTCGGGATCAAGCAGCGTATCAACATCCGCTGTTTCGAGCCACATCTCCGTCAGCGGTTCAAGTGATTCTCCCGATATAATCGCTTGCGACAGGAATATGCCATTAATCCCACCGGCGCTCGCTCCCGCGATAATATCCGGCAGGACGCGCAATTTGACGCCGGTTTCTGACTCTATCCAAGCCAATATGTCGTAATAGGTCGCGCGGCTGCAGCTATCATCTTTTTGCCCATCATGAAAATCGCGGCTGGCCTTGGCGAGCTTCCAGATTTCCTTGGTAATACCATGCATATAGATGGCAAGACTTACGCCGCCATAGCAAATAAGAGCGAGTCTGAGTTCCTTCTGGCGCATTAATTTAAGAGTTACAGGATGTGGAGAATCGCGCAAGCAGGAAAGCGGTTGAAAAAGAGATGAAAAGCTATAATGTTCTTTTTATGTTCTCATAGAAAGTTGTCATGGCCAAGCCAAAGAAAAAATATGTTTGTCAAAATTGTGGTTCCATCTCTCATCGCTGGGAGGGACAATGTGCGGATTGTGGCGAGTGGAATACGCTGGTTGAGGAAGCAGGTGATACTGTTTTCGCGGCTAAGCATAATTTGCAGACTGGAGGCAGGGAAGTCCGACTAGTTGGTTTGGATTCTGAAATAAAGCTGCCGGAGCGTAAGAAGACGGGGATCGACGAATTTGATCGTGCTGTTGGAGGTGGTTTAGTGGCCGGCTCCGCAACTCTGATGGGCGGTGATCCCGGGATCGGGAAATCTACGCTGTTGCTTCAGGTATCTGCAAGACTGGCTAATGCCGGATGTTCCGTCGCCTATATTTCGGGTGAGGAAGCGGCGGATCAGGTGCGTTTAAGAGCGCGGCGATTGGGACTGGGAAAGGCTCCGGTTAAATTGGCCTCGGCGACATCGGTCCGCGACATATTGACCACGCTGCGTAAAGACGCACCTGATTTTGTGGTCATTGATTCTATCCAGACTATGCATAGCGATCTTATCGAGGGCGCGCCCGGTACAGTCAGCCAAGTGCGGGCTTCAGCGCAAGAGCTGATCAAATTTGCCAAAGAACATGGTACGATGATCATGCTAGTGGGTCATGTAACCAAAGACGGCAATATCGCTGGCCCACGGGTTTTGGAACATATGGTCGACACAGTGATGAGCTTTGAAGGCGAGCGGAGTCATCAATACCGGATATTGCGCGCAATCAAGAACCGTTTTGGCGGTACCGATGAAATTGGCGTGTTTGCGATGGAGGAAATGGGGCTTAGCGAAGTCCAGAATCCATCCGCGCTTTTCCTGACGGACCGCAGCGAAGAAGTGACTGGCGCGACTGTTTTTCCAGCCCTTGAAGGGACGCGGCCGGTTCTCGTTGAAATTCAAGCGCTTACCGTCCGACTGGCCAGTGGTGCGACGCCCCGCCGTTCCGTGGTGGGATGGGACAGCTCTCGCCTAGCGATGATATTGGCGGTGTTGGAAGCGAGATGTGGTCTCAGTTTTTCGGGCGCGGAGGTCTATTTGAACGTCGCTGGCGGCTATCGACTGACAGATCCAGCAGCCGATCTCGCCGTGGCAGCAGCCTTGATTTCCGCTCATGCCGAAAAGCCGATGCCAAGCGATGCTGTGATTTTTGGGGAAATAGCGCTTTCGGGCGAAATTCGTCCGGTGTCTAACACTCCGCTCCGCTTGAAGGAGGCTTCGAAACTAGGTTTCGGTCGGGCCCTGATTCCGGCTTCGAAAGAAAAGGCGGTCGCAGGTGTGAATTGTGTGAACTTTGCGAAGCTCGCCAATCTCGTTGACCATATGCTTGGCCGCCATTAGCTAGTCTTTATGACTGGTCTTGATATTTTCGTTTTGCTGCTGATGGGCGGCGCTGCTGTGTTCGGCTTTATGCGCGGGTTTGTGCAGGAAACACTATCACTCATTGCTTGGATTCTTGTAATTTTTGCTGTTCGCTTTTTGCATACGCCAGTCGCAGATTTTTTGATCGCACCCATTGGTAATGAGGGCGGAGCGGCGGTATTGGCTTTTGGCTCGATTGTGATCGTAACTTATGCTTTGGGTCGTTGGATCGCGAAATCTATAGGTCGCAAATCCCGCAAATCGCTACTTGGCCCTATTGACCGAGTGCTCGGCTTTGGTTTCGGGATGGTCAAAGGATTAATTGGAGCGACGCTTGCCTATCTGCTGGTAGTTCTAGTGTATGACAGCATCTATAGTGCTGCAGAACCGCGCCCCGAATGGATCGCCGATTCCCGGACTTATCCATTGCTCAACGCCAGTGGTGATACGCTGGTGCAGTTTGTTGAAGAGCGGCGTGAAATGGCGGAGGCTCCAGAATGAGCGAGGCGCTTTATACCCGGGAAATCCTGAGACTGGCTGTTTCAATTCCGCATCAATCCAGGCTTGATAAACCGGACGGCGCGGCTGAGGTGCGGTCACGTACTTGTGGGAGCCGGGTAGTTGCCGATATTATCTTGTCTGATGACCGGGTCATTGCGCAATTGGGTATAGAGGTGAACGCCTGTGCTTTGGGTCAGGCATCCGCAGCTATATTGGCGACAGAAGCGATCGGCAAATCAGCGAAAGACATTGCTGCTGTGAGAGAACAGCTTTTTGGGTTCTTGGCTGGTTCGCGCGATGGACCTGGCGATTGGGACAATATGAAACATCTGAGCGCAGCAAAAGATCATCCCGGTCGACATGCCGCAATATTGTTACCCTATGATGCCGTCCTTGCTGCCTTTGAAGCGGCCCCGACCGCCAGTGAGGCTGCTTAAGCAATGGAGGGCGCAGAAGCACATATGGGCGATTTGCTCTTGGGCGGTTTCATCATGCTCGGTGCGGCTTTGATATTGGTGCTCCTGTTCCGCAAGTTCGGAATTGGTGCGGTTCTTGGTTATCTCATCGCTGGGATATTAATCGGCCCTCAAGGTTTCGGCCTGATTAGCGAGGGCGAAACCATCCTCGAATTTTCCGAAATCGGGATCATCTTGCTGCTGTTTCTAGTGGGGCTGGAGCTGGCTCCTGCGCGCCTCATGCGATTGCGCAAGGCGATATTCGGGCTAGGAATGAGCCAAGTTGCCTTCTGCGGACTGGCCCTGTTCTTGCTAATCATGGCGACAACAAACTTCACCTTTGGAGCTGCGATTGCGCTGGGATTGCCGTTGGCGCTTTCATCCACCGCTCAGGTGCTTCCCATGCTGCAATCCTCTGGACGGCTAAACACGCCTACCGGAGAGAGAGCATTTTCGATCCTGTTGTTTCAGGATTTGTCGATCATTCCGCTTCTGACCATTGTCGCGGTTTTGTCTAGAGCACCGGCTGAGCCCGGAGCCCTATCTGGCTGGATGACGGCAATCCTTGGCGTGGCTGCAATCGGCGGTTTAATACTGGCTGGGCGATATGTGTTGCAACCAGCGCTAGAGTTGATCGGCAAAATCGCCGAGAGAGAGCTCTTCATTGTCGCTGGACTGGTTGCCGTGTTCGGTAGCGCTGCCTTGATGGATATGATCGGGCTATCACCCGCTCTTGGCGCTTTTATAGCTGGTGTGATGCTGGCCAATTCGCCTTATCGTCATGAATTGGAAGCGGATATTGATCCCTTTCGATCACTGCTCTTGGGTCTGTTCTTTCTGGCTGTCGGCATGATGCTGGATCTGGATGTGATTGCGGACAACACCGCATTTGTATTCGGGGCTGCCATGCTGCTGGTGGCGACAAAGATCGTCATCATATTCTGCTTGGGTAAATTGTTCGGTATGGACACTTTGCCTGCTTTGGGCATGGGTATGCTGCTTAGTCAGGGCGGTGAATTTGGTTTCGTATTATTTGCGGAGGCAGAGCAAGCGATGCTGATTCAACCAGAGGCGAGTAGCCTTTTTGGTGCGGTCATCACGATTTCGATGGCGACAACGCCTCTACTCATGCTGATTGTTGAGCGTTTCAACGTGGCTCGTACCGAAGGTGATATTGATCTGGATGATCCGACATTGGCGGGCAAGTCTTCGGTGATCGTAGTTGGTCACGGCCGGTTCGGACAGACGGTTGCCCAGATGCTCAGCGGCGCAAATATACCCGTCACGATTATCGATGTTAAGCCGCAGCAAATAGGTGTCAGCCAGAAATTTGGCCGTAAGGTTTTCTATGGAGACGGAACGCGGGTAGACTTGCTGCGCGGGGCAGGGGCAGATCAATGTGCCGCCATTGTTTTTTGCATGGATGGCAAGGAACTAAACGCTGAGACTCTGAACATGATCAAAATGTCTTTCCCAGAAGCACAGCTGTTCGTTCGCGCCTATGATCGCGTTCATTTACTGGAGGTGAAAAAGGCTGGTCTTTCAGGAGTTAAGCGGGAAGTATTTGAATCAGCAATCCATCTGGCCCGCCAGGCCATGACTGGAATTGATATCGACGAATCGTTGATCGATGAAGTGGATCGCGAATTCCGGCAATTGGACTGCGACCGTCTGGAGGCACAGCGCGCTGCGGGAGACATGCTCGCTGGAAAGCATCTTGGTTTTGGACTGACCGGTGCAAATAAGGGTGACTAAGCCAGTGCCTTACTCAGCCTGATCGAGAAATGCAGCGACGTCCTGCAAATCAACATCATCAGCGAGAAACGTCTGTCCAATACCAGTGGCCAAAAGAAATGGCAGGTTTCCAGCGGTCATTTTCTTATCGTGCAACATATGTTGCACTAGCCGCTCGCCCGAAGCACTGACCGATGCGCTTTTCAGGCTGTGGGGTAGTCCTGAATTTTTCAAATGACTCTCGACCCGGCGAGCTTCGGCTTCATCACAATGGCCGCGCTTAACCGAATAGTGGAAGGCCAGCGCCATTCCGGCAGCAACAGCTTCGCCATGTACCAGTCTACTCGAATATCCAGTTTCCGCTTCGAGCGCGTGGCCAAATGTATGGCCTAAATTGAGGAGTGCCCGGCGGCCACTAAGTTCCTTCTCATCTTCCGCAACGATGCCTGCTTTCGCCTGAACGCTTTGGGTTATGGCATAGCTTAGAGCATCAGGATCACGGTTCAATAAAGCGGTGGCGTTTTCCTCACACCATTCAAAAAAGGGAGCATTGTTGATCAAGCCATATTTGACGACTTCTGCATAGCCAGCACGCAGCTCGCGGTCAGACAAACTAGCCAGCACCAGCGGGTCAATTAACACAAATTTCGGTTGGTTAAACCGTCCTATCAGGTTCTTGCCTGCGCGGCTGTTAATGGCAGTCTTGCCACCCACGCTGCTATCGACTTGAGCGAGCAGACTGGTTGGTATTTGTATAAAATGACAGCCGCGTTTCAAGATTGAGGCGGCAAAACCAGTAAGGTCGCCAATCACGCCGCCGCCCAAGGCAATTAATGTGTCCGAGCGTTCTGCGCCTTCATCCAACAGCCAGTCAGTCAATTGTTCCAGGACAGCCCAGCTTTTGGTTTGTTCACCAGCGGGAAGTATATGGCTGATCACTTTGATCCCGGATTTCTGTAAACCCGTTTGCAACGGTTCCAGCCATTTGGCGGCAACATTAGTGTCGGTTATCAAGAATACTCGGTCGTTATGGATATGTGGTCTGAGTGGCGCAGCTGCGGCGTATAACGAACCGGAATCGACGAGGATATCATATCCGTTGCCCGCAAGATCGACTGATATTCTGTTCATTTACGAAGTACCTTGATGATATTATCCACAGTCAGATCATGCGGCGCATCATTGCCGGTTACGTGTAGATGGGCCAAGGCGTAAACAGGGTTTCTTTTGGCGGCCAGATCACGCAAAATTGTCTCTGGATCACCATTTCGCAAAAGCGGCCTGGTATCGCGGCGGGCAACGCGATTAACCAGTATATCAATATCTGCGTCGAGCCATATGGCCGTCGCATTGGATAATATAAGCTCTCGGGTTTCTTCGTTCATGAAGGCTCCGCCGCCCGTCGCGATTACCTGACAACCATCGTCCATGAGGCGTGCGATGACCCGTCTTTCTCCATCCCGGAAATAATCCTCGCCAAATCGATCAAAAATCTCGGAAACCTTGAGGTCAGCCGCTTTTTCAATTTCTTCATCGGCATCAACAAAAGGCAAATTAAGCCTTTTTGCCAGTCTGCGTCCAACGGTTGTTTTGCCAACGCCCATTAAACCGATCAAAACCAGGGGTTTATCGATCAATATACCACACTCTTCACCGGATTCTTCGGTGGATCGGTCAAAAGGGTCTTTCATGTTTTTGTCCATTGAGGCAAAGGCTATACATAGGATGCGAACGAGTGCAAAACCCAATGCGCTTGCAGCTGTAAATTTGGTAAAAAGAGAGTTGGTTGAACAAAGATGCCGCGGAACTTGGTTTTTCTGATTGTCTTTCTGGTTGCCGTCATTGGCGCGATGTTTCTTTTGGCTTCGATAGATGCGGAGCAGGACATGAAGCCTGTTGAAAAACCAGTCATTGCTGAAGAATCGAACTAAGCTATGCGCTTTCGCCTGAAACATATTTCGCTCGCGACGGCTGGTATTGCCGCTCTGGCATTGTCCCTGCCGGTTTTGGGCCAGAGTTCGCCTGAATCTCTGTTGCCTCCTGGTTTTGGGGATCCTCAACCCACACCGGCACCAGCACCAACGCCCGCACCTAGTCCAACTCCCACACCTCGCCCAACGCCAGCGCCCGGTCCGGTAAGCAGTCTTCCGACACCTCCACCGTCCAGCGGACCTGTTGTTGGCGACCTTAATTCTACACCGACTGCTGCTGCGGGTTCGCCTTCATCAGTTTTAGACTTGAATGAAGACAGCGATTTGAGCGACCTGGACGATGCGTTGCAGCCGCAATATTATTTGGCGGCAAGCGCTCGCCGTTCGCTAAAACAGGTGGGCGTGTTAACCGAAAATACCGGCGGCATTGCGGCAGATGGATTTGGCGCGGAAGGTGGCCAATATTTAACCAACCTTATCAGAAATCTCAATGGCCCGATAATTTCCCGCTGGGCTTCGATTCTGCTTCGCCGGACATTATTGAGTAAAGTGGACAGCCCAGAAAACGTGAATCCAGCGGATTGGGTTGCGGAGCGTGCATGGCGGTTATTGCTGATCGGTGAGGCGGATGCTGCTCGCTCGCTGGTGCTAAAAGTCGATGGCGGGAATTTTACACCGCGTTTATATGAAGTTGCCATGCAAGCCCATTTGGCAACGGCTGATCCGGCCGGAATCTGTCCATATGTTCAAGGTGGTGCAAATGTAAGTGATGAGCCCGTCTGGACGATGTTTCGTCCTATTTGCGCATCTTTTTCCGGAGAGCAAAGTCGGGCGTCCGCGCTTTTAAACGATGCGCAGCGCAAAAAAGTCGCCACCGGCATTGACTATTTGCTGGCGGAAAAAACAGTGGGAGCTGGCTTCCAGGGCCGTCGCGCGGTTACTATCAAGTGGGATGATATTGAATATTTTAACAATTGGCGCTTTGGTTTAGGTTCTGCCACCGGCGTGGAACCGCCAGATAGATTGTACGAACAAGCCGGCCGGCATGTTCAGGGTTGGCGGGCACGGGCTCCAATGCTTTCCCGGGATTCTAGGATGAAGGCCGCAGATACGGCAGCAGCAATCGGCGTTTTGTCAAACAAAGCGATGGTTGATTTATATGCCGCGACCTATGATGACCCAGAAGCCAGTGATGATTTGAAAGCACGGGCTTCAACCTTAAGGCAGGCTTACACCAATCCGACGGCGACAGGACGTCTTGATGCGATGCGCACTTTGTGGACGCGGTCGAACGGGGCGTTGACCTCTTATTCCGCCAAAATTCTTACAGCGCGGGCTGCCGCAAGAATTCCGGCATCGGCTGATTTGAATGATAGCGGCGCAGACTTGATAGCATCAATGCTATCAGCTGGCTTGGATAAGAATGCTGCGGCTTGGTCTAAGGAAGTAGTGTCCGGGAGCGGTGCTTGGGCGTTGCTAGCCGTGGGAGCACCCGATCAGTCAGTTACGATCAACAATGATGCAATTGATGAATTTGCAGACAATGACGAGAGTGTCGGGCAGTTGAGAAGCAAATTCCTGCTGGCGTCATTGGCGGGTTTGGGCCGTGCTGACCTGTCTACAGTTGAAAATATTGCCAATGATCTGGAGCTAGACCTAAATGGCTCCACCAAATGGACAACAGCTATCCGGTCTGCTGCGCAGCGCGGACAAGCAGGGACGGTAGCAGTGTTGACTGCCGTAGGTATGCAGGGACGGGATTGGAATGCAATGTCGCCACTCCATCTATTTTACATTACCCGCTCTTTGAAACGTGTGGGCATGGAAGCGGAAGCGCGTATGATCGCAGCGGAAGCTTTGGCCCGGACTTAATATCTGAGAGCGGATGCCAGACTTCCCATTGGCGCAGTCCATCGCTATCGTCGTGACATCATGAGTAATGACCCCGCCTATATTGACCGGTTTCTGGAGATGATGGCGGCAGAGAGCGGTGCCTCAAACAATACATTGTCAGCCTATCGTTCGGATCTGGAACAGGCATCGAGCATTGCTAAAGGTGAATTATCGATCGCGGATCAAAGCGGATTGCAGGATATTGCTGCTTCCTGGAGTGATTTGAAAAATAATAGCGTTTCCCGTAAATCGTCATCATTACGCCGGTTTTTTGGGTTTCTGGTTGAGGAGGGTTTTCGGGAGGAGGATCCTTCAGATGCGCTTCCGCGTCCGGGCGGACAACGTTCGCTTCCCAAAATTCTGTCCCATGAGGAAATTGCGAGACTTTTTGAGACGATCGAAACCGGATTGAACTGCACGAAGACTCGACCAAAGGATGTACGGTTGGCAGCTCTGGTTGAGCTGCTTTATGGCTCCGGCCTTAGGGCCAGCGAACTGGTATCATTACCGCGCAAATCTATGATGATGGATCGACCATTTTTGATCATTAGCGGTAAGGGTGGAAAAGAGCGATTGGTTCCGATTTCTGATCGCGCACGCCAGGCAGTGAAGAAATGGGCGGAGCATGTTGAGCCAGATGAGAAATTTCTTTTTCCGTCACGAACCGGCCATCTCAGCCGTATAAGATTATTTCAGATTATCAAAGATCTAGCGGCTAAATCAGACATTAATCCGACCAAAATAAGTCCTCATGTTCTGCGGCACGCCTTCGCTACTCATTTATTGGAAGGCGGAGCTGATCTGCGCGCATTGCAAACTTTATTGGGGCATAGCGATATCAGCACTACCCAAATATATACGCATGTTGACAGTGCGCGGCTGGTTGAACTGGTGAACAACCGGCATCCTCTTGGTCGCCACAATCTCTCGCGTTGACGTTTTTGTCTAGCGGTTCTAACCGAATATGATGACATCATTTCTTGATTTTGAAAAACCGATTGCGGCACTTGAATCACGGATCATTGAACTCCGCGAGACCGCAGACGAAGGTTCGCTCGACATTGAATCTGAAATTGCAAAATTGCAGGCCAAATCGGCGAAAATGCTCAGCGATACATATTCGAGTCTGACGCCGTGGCAGAAAACGCAGGTTGCTCGTCATCCTGAGCGTCCGCACTTCAAGGATTTCGTCGCCGGTCTCTTTGATGAGTTCATTCCCCTTGGCGGCGATCGAAATTTTGGTGATGATCAAGCGATCATTGGTGGTTTTGCAAAAATGGGCGACCAGCGGATAATTGTCATCGGTCACGAAAAGGGTGATGATACCGAAAGTCGGTTGCGGCACAATTTCGGGATGGGAAAGCCGGAAGGATATCGCAAAGCCATAAGATTAATGGATATTGCGGACCGGTTTTCTTTGCCGGTTGTGACCTTGGTTGACACGTCAGGTGCCTTTCCCGGTGTGTCGGCAGAAGAACGCGGGCAAGCAGAAGCTATTGCGCGATCAACTGAAAAATGCCTTTCCTTAGGTGTTCCGATGGTAGCGGTCATTGTTGGCGAAGGTGGTTCTGGGGGCGCCGTGGCACTGGCGGCGGCAGAACGCGTGTTGATGTTAGAGCATGCGGTTTATTCGGTCATCTCGCCGGAAGGTTGCGCATCAATATTGTGGCGTACGGGCGACAAGGCCGACGTCGCTGCAGATGCGATGAAGATTACCGCACAGAATTTGAAAGCACTCGGCGTTATCGACCGTATCGTGGAGGAGCCTGTTGGTGGCGCGCATCGTGACTCTGGCCTCTGTATCGCTACATTGGGTAAAGCAATTTCCGAAGAAATCGATAACTTGATTGTTCTAGACCGCCAAGAGTTACGCGCGATGCGTCGAGAAAAATTCCTTAGAATTGGTACTTTATAAGGCTCTATCCGCTGCTTTGAAAACGGTAACCGGTGCATCTCTCCGGACGACGGTGACGCAGTTTTACAAGGGCTGCTCTTCCGCTCTACGGCAGTGTGATATACACTAGGCTCAAGGAGAGTGTGATGAGAATGAAATCTAAAAAAATTCTGTCGACCGTTGCTGTTCTATCATTGGCAGCTTGCGGAGGTTCCGGTGCCGACGCTGGATCTGTTGAATCTGCCGGTAGCAGCTCGTCTGCCCAAAAAGGCAATGTGCGAACGATTTCGGCTGCGGACAAGCAAAAAGGTGCAGAGGTTCATCCACAATTATTGCAAGAATTTGGTGGTAGCTATTCCGGTCCTCAAACCGCCTATGTCGTCCGCGTTGGTCAAGATATTGCAGTACAATCGGGACTAGGCGATGCCCGTAGTGATTTTACCGTTACTTTGCTGAACAGCCCGGTAAATAACGCTTTTGCTATCCCCGGCGGCTATGTTTATCTCACCCGCCAACTGATGGCGTTGATGAATGATGAAGCCGAGATGGCTGGTGTTCTCGGCCATGAAGTGGGACATGTCGCTGCTCGCCACAGCCAGAAAAGACAAAAAGCGGCGAAGCGGAACAGTATTTTAGGTGCTTTGGGCCAGATCGGAGCGGCGGTTCTGCTTGGGGATTCTGCCTTAGGTAAGCTTGGACAAGAGGTTTTGGGAACAGGCAGTCAGCTCTTGACGTTAAAATATTCCCGAAAACAGGAATATGAAGCTGATGATTTGGGTATAGAATATCTCGCATCTGCCGGATATGCGCCCCAGGCGCTTTCCACTATGCTCGAATCGCTTGCAGCACAATCGGCCATTGATGCCCGTGCCGCTGGCCGAGATGCGCGGAGCGTTCCGACATGGGCCAGCACACATCCTAATCCAGTCCAGCGCGTTTCCAGGGCCGCCAAAAATGCCAGTAAACTGGGAATTACAGGCGGTAAGCGTAATCGGGAAGCGTTTTTAAAGAATCTTGATGGCGTGATGTATGGTGATGATCCAAAACAAGGCGTAATCGAGGGAAATAGCTTTCTTCATCCTGATCTCAAGCTTAAATTCAGCGTGCCGAATGGTTTTGCAATGCAAAATGGAACCACAGCGGTCACAATCAATGGCTCAGCTGGCAAAGGGCAATTCACAACAGGCTCCTACAACGGAAATATGACAACCTACATTGCGTCGGCTTTCAAGGCGTTATCGGGAAAGGGAAAGAATATCACCTATGGAGATATTCAGCGGACTACCGTCAATGGCTTGCCCGCAGCATATGCAACGGGCCGTGTGACCAGCGGCAATAGTCAAGTCGACGTGACGATATTCGCCTATGAATTTTCGAAAACCAGCGCTTTCCACTTCGCTACTCTGGCTCCAGCCGGTCAGGCGAACGTTTTTTCAAGCATGTATCAAAGCATAAAACGGATGACCGCTCGTGAGGCTGCCTCTATCAAACCGCGTAAAATTGATGTCGTGACGGTAAAAAGTAGAGATACTATCGACAGCATGGCGAAGAAAATGGCATATACCGACTATCAGAAAGACCGATTTCTTGTGCTAAACCGGCTTAGGTCAAACGACCAGTTGCGTGCCGGAGACAAGGTGAAAATCGTCACTTATTAGTCGAAATTCTGGCAAGAAAAAAAAGACGGCGGCCGTTTCGGGCCGCCGTCCTCTTGTAACTTAAGCTTATAGCAATTGGTGCTAGTTAGCCATTTCGGTGTTTACTTCGTTGAAGGTGTTGCCGAGTGTGTTACCCAACTGACCCATAGCAACGATAGCTGCAACAGCGATCAGAGCAGCAATCAAACCATATTCAATGGCAGTTGCGCCTTCTTCGTTCTTAAACATTTTACGTACTAATTTCATGTCTGGTCTCCTATATTTGACTAACTTCACTTACCCAATCAAACCTAAAATCTGGTCTGATGTTCAATGCACTAAGTTAGAAACCTTTCGAATTGTTTAACGTGCAACGGCTATTTATGAATTGGTGACGACCTCTTCGGCCACATCATTCCACATGTTTACGGTAGTGTTGGCCAAACCACTTATTGCTACAATTGCGGCAATAGCGATCAATGCCAAAATCAAACCATATTCAATAGCCGTCGCCCCCTGTTCCGAACGATATAATTTTTTCAATAGATTCATTATATCCCTCTTCACGCTTCAAAGGTTCTGCTAAGTTGCGAACAATTCGTTTTTCACAGAAAGGGATTAACAAAATCCTTACATCACCAAAAAAAGTGGAAAATAATCCGACATATCTGTTTGTGGTTG
The DNA here is from genome assembly GCA_947489315.1 of uncultured Sphingomonadaceae bacterium. GTDB lineage: Bacteria > Pseudomonadota > Alphaproteobacteria > Sphingomonadales > Sphingomonadaceae > Parasphingorhabdus. The sequence goes on along the minus strand of CANLCX010000002.1, from coordinate 880,677 downwards.
CCGCCGCTCTGGTTGATCAGGATAAGAATATTTTGGTCCAACAGCGCCCGGCAGGAAAACCAATGGCAGGTCTTTGGGAGTTTCCTGGAGGCAAGGTAGAAGCTGGCGAAACGCCTGAGGAGGCACTTGTTCGTGAATTGGAAGAAGAGCTCGGACTAGTCGTTGAAACAGATGCTTTAAGCCCGGTCGCATTTGCCAGCGAACCTCTGGGCACCAAACATCTTCTGCTGCTCCTATACACGTGTCATGAGTGGACGGGGCAGGCGATTAATCTCGAGGCAACCGCCATGCAATGGCTTCCTTTGCAGGAATTACGGCATCTTGATATGCCGCCTGCTGATCGACCTTTGGTCGAACAATTGCTTGTGGCCTTATAGATCACTCGTTGGTTTGTTGAGCGCTGTTTTAAGGGATACCTGACCACTACCACGACGCGCGGGTGCCGGTTGATCGGGATGGGGTGCCCAACCGCATAAATATATGAGCTCAATATGCTCGGTTATTTTTCCTTCCGGATCGGCCTTGTTTTGAAATATTTCTTTCGCCTGTTTGTATATAGTACGCGAAAGCGGGCTGATTTTGCCATCCAGGGCATTACTACCCCCCATATCCCTGATATCATTGATCAGCTTGTCGAACTCTCGGTAGCGTAGATCCAAGCCATCACTGTCTACAACAGGCAAGGCCAAGCCTACGCGCGATACAAGGTCGCCGACAGTCCGGATATCGATCTGCGGATGAATATGGGCCGCGACCCGGTTACCCTCAGCTTGCATCAATATGGATTTCAGGGTTGTGAAACTCTCGGCCCCAATGAAAGAGGCAAGCAATAAGCCGTCCGGTTCTAAGATACGCCGTGTCAGGACCAAAGCACCAGGTAGATCATTAACACTGTCTAGGGTCCCCACATTGATCACGAGGTCAAAGCTATGATCAGCAAAAGGTGCGCGATCTTCATCGCATTGGATGCCCTGTGTCGCAGCAACTGAAGCAAAGCCGGAATCGGCGGTAACAGTTTCTATGCCTGCATTTCCCAGAGCGGAAGCGAGATAATGCCCCGCTTGCCCGATCAAAAGGCATTTTTTAAAATCCCGCTTTACCAGAGAAAGCCTGTCTAATATTTCGTCTGCCATAATTTGGCCGATAAAATCATTTCCTTGAGTGCGGAAAAAAGCACGGTCGCGAAAGTGACGACGGCGTCCGCGATCAAATAACTCCTTGGGCTTGTCTGCATGTTGCATATGGTCTTGTGCCTTCGGGAGGAACGGGCGACAAGAGCTAATGAGGATTTTGTCGGCTCTACTAAAAATGGTCGTTGATTTCGCGTTGCCACCGCGCTGCCCGATATGCGGTGTCACAGTGGAGGCCGATAATCGGTTTTGTTTGTCATGCTGGCAAAATCTAGATTTTTTGAATGAACCCTGGTGTGCCTCTTGCGGAAAACCATTTGCTTTTGCCCAAGGCGAAGGTGCTCAATGCATATCTTGTCTAAAGGAACGACCGGCGCATGATGGTGTGCGGGCTGTGGTCGCATATGACGACAAGAGCGGCTTACTGGCCATGCGGCTGAAATATGGTGCACGCTTGGGGTTGGCCGAACTGATCGGGCAACATATGGAGCGGTTTTTAGATGAAGTACCAGTAGATGCGGTTATCATTCCGGTGCCGCTACATCGCTGGCGTCTATGGTCGCGCGGATTTAACCAGTCGGTCCTTATCGGGAATGCACTTTCCAAACGCAGTGGTATTGTGATGAATAGTGATATTCTGGTCCGCAAAAAAGCGACGCCGCCCTTGCGGTCAATGTCGGCGAAAAAGCGCCGCAAAATCGTCAATGAAGCATTTCTGTTACCATCAGGTGTGAGTGACCGAGTTGCAGGAAAAACCATTATATTGGTCGATGATGTATATACCACCGGATCCACAGCCAATGCCTGCGCCGGTTTGCTAAAACAATCCGGTGCGAATAAAGTTTTAGTTTTCTGTTGGGCGAGAGTTTTAACCGACTATGACAAGGCCTGATTAAAGTGACGAACTCCAGCCAGCAGAGTTGATTTACCGCGTGATCGGGGCCATTTGCAGGGTAATCGAAAAATATTGGAATATTTCTATGGCAAAAGTTGAAATTTACACGAAATTCACGTGCGGATATTGTTTTCGAGCGAAAGGTTTGCTGAAGGATAAGGACGTGGCCTTTGAGGAAACCGACATAACCATGGGCGGGCCTAAGCGCGAGGAGATGATTCAGCGGGCTGGTGGGAGAACCACAGTGCCGCAGATATTTATCAACGGTGATCATATTGGTGGTTCTGATGATCTTGCATCGCTTAATGATGCCGGAAAATTGGACGAACTTCTGGCCCTATAATTGGCCAGTCGTATCGCCTTGGCCCAGATGTGCAGCGGCATAGATCCCGCTGCCAATGCATTGGCTCTACGAAATCATATAAATGAAGCCGCGGAACAGGGAGCTGAAATCCTGTTTACACCGGAAATGACGGGATTTCTTGATCGCGACCGAAATCGCGCAACATTAAATATCTGCCAGGAACATGATGATCTGGTTCTGCAGGAAGCCTGCGAATCAGCTGTTCGAAAAAAAATCTGGGTTGCCATTGGTTCTCTTGCGATAAGGCATGATGCCAATGATGCGAGTAAATGGGTCAATCGATCGTTCCTGATCGACCCAGATGGCAAGATCATTGCGCGCTACGATAAAATTCATCTTTTTGATGTTGATCTCGATACCGGTGAGACTTGGCGCGAATCTGCCGCCTATCAAGGCGGTTCTGAGGCGATTACAGCGCCCGTCGGTAAGGCTACCATCGGCTTATCCATTTGCTATGATCTTCGGTTTCCCGCGCTCTTTGAGGCGCTGACCAATGCAGGCGCAGATATTCTCTCGATACCAGCCGCCTTTACGGTCCCGACCGGGAAAGCCCATTGGGAGATATTGTTACGCGCCCGCGCAATTGAGGCTGGCGTTTTTGTAGTCGCGGCAGCGCAATCGGGTTTGCACCAAGATGGCCGCACAACATATGGCCACTCCATGGTAATCAATCCGTGGGGAGACGTCTTGCTGGATATGGGAACCGCTACTGGTGTCGGGATATGCGAAATCGATCTAGCTGATATTGTTCGGATTCGGAGCCGTATTCCAGCGATTTCCAATCGCCGCCCATTCGTGCCACCAAGGGCTTCTTCATGATCGTATTTGATCTTATCTGCCGTGAAGGCGGGCATCAGTTTGAGGGCTGGTTTGGTTCTTCGCGCGATTATGAAGAACAACAGCTAGCGGGGCTGATTGACTGCCCAACCTGTGGAAGCAAAACAATCGAGAAAGCCGCGATGGCGCCTAACGTCGGTATCAAAACCAATCAGCGATCCAGTGATACCATGTCTTCAGTGCAGCAAACCAACGTATCTGACGCAGTGGATGATACACATCCGATGCGCAACGCTGTCGAGGTTCCTTCAGAATATAAGGAATTGATGGGCAAGATTGCGAAAGCCCAAGCGAAGATGCTCGAACAATCAAAGTGGGTCGGAACAGAATTCCCCGAACAGGCGCGCGCGATTCACTATGGCGAAAAAAATGCGACTCCTATTCATGGTACGGCATCAAAAGACGACGTTGCCGAACTTCAGGAGGAGGGGGTAGAGATAATGCCGCTTCCATTGCCAGTTACACCGCCAAAATCGCAAAATTGACGCTGGTCTATCGACATAGCAGCAGCTAAAAAGCCTCAACGCGCCCGTAGCTCAGTCGGATAGAGCATCAGATTCCTAATCTGGGGGCCACAGGTTCGATTCCTGTCGGGCGCACCATATTCATTGCTAATCTGAGAAAACTGGTGCGGACGGCGGGACTCGAACCCGCACACCCATTCGGATAGCAGATTTTAAGTCTGCTGCGTCTACCATTTCGCCACGTCCGCACCGGTAAATCCAACTTACGTTGGAATATGCGACAAGCATTATTGCACGCGGCAGGTCAAGGGCTGAGATGCCTAATTTGCTATTTTTCGATAGTCTGCCAGGTATTTGACAGTTTCGGACAGGTGGTCAGCTCTTATTGAGCTGTTCGCGAATTTCTTTGCCAGGCTTAAAATAAGGCACTCTTTTCGCGGGGACTTCAACGGATTCACCTGTGCGCGGATTACGGCCAATGCGCGGCTTGCGTTCGCGAGTCGAGAAAGCGCCAAAGCCACGCAACTCCACGCGCCCACCTTCCGCTAGCTTTTGACTTATCTGATTGAAAAATAAGTCAACAATCTTCTCAATTTCATCTGGTTTGAGATCGGGATTCTCTTCAGCCAGTTTTTCAAGCAGTTCAGAACGTATCATACGCATGCCTTTCCGATTGTGGGGCAACCACGGAATTTCTGCTGTTCGCTTACAGCTAACACCAAGGTGCAGCATAACGATAATGATAGGATAGTGGCAGAAAATTTACATGTTTTCAATGGGCTTTGGATTTTACATTGCAATACGTCTTGATCTGGGACGGATTGGTCGCATCGGCTGTGATAGACACATAAGGCTATAAATGAAAAAGCCCGCCTCGTTTTGCGAGGGCGGGCTTTTTCTTGAAACCAGGTCGGGCGATTGCCCGATGGTTTAGTCCTCTTTTTTCTTGAGCGCTTCACCAAGAATATCGCCGAGGCTAGCACCTGAATCGGTGGAACCAAATTGTTCAACAGCCTGCTTCTCTTCAGCCAACTGATGCGCTTTGATTGAGAAGTTTGGTTTCTTGGAGCGATCGAAACCGATGATCATCGCATCGGCCTTCTGACCAACTTGGAAGCGATCAGGACGCTGCTCATCACGGTCACGGCCAAGGTCGGTCCGTTTGATGAAGCCGGTTGCGCCATCGTCGCCGACCTGTACTTCAAGGCCGCCGTCGCGAACTTCAAGCACGGTAACGGTGGTGACCGAACCCTTCTTGAGGCCGCCGGTATCGGTACCGCCAACGGCTGGAGCACCTTTTTCAAGCTGCTTCATGCCGAGAGAGATACGCTCTTTATCAACATCAATGTCGAGAACGATCGCTTTTACCTGTTCGCCCTTATGATGCAGGTTCAGCGCGTCTTCGCCGGAAATGCCCCAAGCGATGTCGGACATGTGAACCATGCCATCAACGTCGCCTTCAAGGCCGATGAACAGACCAAATTCGGTTGCGTTCTTGACTTCGCCTTCAACCGTGCTGCCAACTGGATGCGTATCCGCAAAGTCGGTCCATGGGTTGGACTGAGCCTGTTTGAGGCCCAGAGAAATCCGGCGCTTCTCGGTATCAACTTCGAGAACGATGACTTCCACTTCCTGAGAGGTGGAGACGATCTTACCAGGATGAACATTTTTCTTGGTCCAGCTCATTTCAGAAACGTGGACAAGACCTTCAATACCAGCTTCTAGCTCAACAAACGCACCATATTCGGTGATGTTGGTAACAGAGCCAGACAGTTTCGTACCAACGGCATATTTCTCAGAAGCCGCATCCCATGGATCGCTTTCAAGCTGTTTCATGCCGAGGGAGATACGCTGTGTGTCTTTGTTGATCTTGATGATCTGGACTTTCAACGTGTCGCCGATGTTGATCATCTCGTTGGGATGATTAACCCGCTTGTAGCTGAGATCCGTGACGTGGAGGAGGCCATCAATACCGCCCAGGTCAACAAATGCACCATAATCGGTGATGTTTTTCACAACGCCTTCGGTCACTTGGCCTTCAGCCAAAGATTCGATCAGACCCGAACGCTGCTCAGCACGGGTTTCTTCCAAGATGGCGCGGCGAGATACAACAATGTTGCCACGCTTGCGGTCCATTTTCAGGATTTGGAAAGGTTGTGAAATGTCCATCAGCGGGGTCACGTCGCGCACGGGGCGGACATCAACCTGGCTGCCGGGCAGGAAGGCTACGGCGCCGTCAAGATCAACCGTAAAGCCGCCTTTGACGCGTCCGAAGATGATGCCGTCAACGCGGTTGCCTTCGTCATATTCTTTTTCAAGCTTGTCCCAAGAAGCTTCGCGGCGGGCGCGGTCGCGGGACAGCATGGCTTCGCCATTCACATTTTCGATACGGTCGACATAGACTTCGACTTCATCGCCAACATTCAGGTCTGCTTTTTGACCGGGAGCGGCGAATTCGCGCAGCGCTACACGGCCTTCTGATTTCAAGCCTACATCGATGACAGCCATGTCATTTTCGATGCCGACGACGGTGCCTTTGACCACGCGGCCTTCAAAGCCTTGATCTTCACCGCCAATTGATTCGTTTAATAGTGCCGCGAAATCGTCGCGACTGGGAAATGCCGTAGAGGCCATATATGAGTTCCTTAATAGTCATTTTTTCGGGCCAAGCGGTTGGTTCCGCTGGTCTTGGACCAAAACATAATCGCCACCGAATGTGACAACCATATTCCCCAGAAAACTGCCAAATTAGGCGATGGGAAGGATCAGCTAGAAACAGAGAAAGCTGCGCCAAGGCCAGAGCGGTTTGTCACCGTTCCGTCTTGCACATTGCTTTTCTGCTATGCCGGATCTTTGTCGCGCCGGCGGCTTATCTTCGCATTCACCAAGGCAATTGCCTGTTGAATGGCGTCGCCTATAGTCAAATCGGTCGTATCAAGCAAGTCCGCATCTTCTGCGGGTTTCAGCGGCGCTGTCACGCGGCTTCGGTCCCGTTCGTCACGTTTCAAAATGTCCGCAAGTATATCGTCGAAGTTAACTAGCTCACCGCGACGCTTCATTTCCTCAAAGCGTCGCACCGCGCGCGCTTCGGATGAGGCTGTCACGAACAGCTTTACATCGGCATCAGGTGCAATGACCGTCCCAATATCGCGCCCGTCGAGGACTGCACCCGCTGGTTGATAAGCAAAATCCTTCTGACGCTTGTCGAGCGCTCTGCGAACTTCCGGGTGAACAGAGACACGGCTTGCCAAACCGCCAACCGTTTCGCTGCGCAGAGCTGGATCATCGAGTAGCACGCCATCGAACATACAAGCCTTTAGTGCATCGGCGGGATTATCGGCATTTCCGCCCTGGCTCTTGAGCGTCCAGCCAACGGCGCGATAGAGCAGGCCCGTATCGAGAAACGGTAGAGCGAAATGCTTTGCCAGTTCCTTGGAGATTGTGCCTTTGCCAGAGGCGGTGGGGCCGTCGACGGCGATGATCATTTGGCGCTACACTGCAGAGCTGCCAGCAAGTCGGTAAAGCCCGGAAAGCTGGTCTCGGTCGGACTCATATCGTCAATCATCACTCCGGTTTCAGTGATCAGGCCTGCAACGGCAAAGCTCATCGCAATGCGATGATCGAGTGCGGTCTTGACGGCTATTTCATTCGCGCTGCCAGTTAGCGGCTTACCGTCGCTTCCCGTTATGACTAGGCCATCTTCTTTCTCGGTGATGTTGACGCCCAGCAGGCTGAGCCCTTCAGCCATTTGTGACAGGCGGTCAGATTCTTTGACACGTAGCTCTGATAAGCCGCTAGTGGTTGTTTTTCCCTCGGCTAGACCGGCGGCAACAAATAGCACCGGAAATTCATCTATCATGCTTGGCGCGATATCGGCGGGCACGTCGATGCCGGTGAGTTTACTGTGCTTAACATGGATGTCTGCAACCGGTTCGCCACCCACAGTGCGCTGGTTTTCAAAGCGGAGATTGCCGCCCATTTGCTGGAGGACGGTAAACAGGCCAGCGCGGGTGGGATTAATCCCGACATTCTCGACCACTATATCTGATCCGGGCACCAGCAAAGCGGCCACGACAGGAAAGGCAGCGGAGGAAGGGTCTCCAGGGACCGTTATTGTCTGCGGCGCCAATTCGGCTTCACCAACAAGCGAGATTATTCGATTGCCGTCTTTATCGATCTCAACCGAAATGTCTGCGCCAAAGCCTTTCAACATGGTTTCGCTGTGATCGCGAGTTGGAACGGGTTCAATGACCTGAGTGATGCCGGGCGTATTTAAACCGGCTAGCAATATGGCCGATTTTACCTGCGCTGAGGCGACCGGCAATCGATATTCTATTGGAATTGCGGGACACAGACCGCGCACAGTCAGTGGCAGGCATGCTTTACCATCAGATGATGTTCGCGTGGTGAAATCCGCGCCCATATCCGATAGTGGATCAATCACCCGGCCCATCGGGCGTTTGGAAAGGCTGGCATCGCCCGTGAAGGTCACGCTGATATCATGCGACGCGACAAGGCCCATGAGGAGGCGTACCGATGTTCCGCTATTTCCCAAGTCAATGGCGGACTCTGGCTGCATAAGTCCGCCGACGCCAATACCGTGCACCGTCCAGCTAGTATCGTTTTTCTCTATTCTGGCGCCCATGGCCCGCAGGGCGGCGGCCGTCGCAAGCACGTCTTCGCCTTCCAGCAGTCCGGTAATCTCGCTCTTGCCGATGGCGAGAGCAGAGAGAATCAGCGAGCGGTGCGAAATCGATTTGTCGCCTGGTACCGTTATCCGGCCGGTCAAAGGGCCTGCTGGAGCAAAGGAAGCCGACTTGACTGCTAATGTCGTCTGATCTGTTGGTTTACTGGTCATTTATGGGCTTTTTATGCGGTCGCACGCGATTGAATCGCGCATGATTCGTTTCAGGATGTGAAACGGCTTTTGACAGTGCGGCTCAGCTATGGCAAGGCGCGGCCCGATTGATTGATCGATTCCGTAAAACTTGCGAGCGGTCATTATATATTACTGACAAATAAGGATTTGGAACCAGCCATGGTGAAGCCAGAATGGGGCACGAAAAGAAGCTGCCCGAAATGCGGAACACGTTTTTACGATTTGGGCAAAGAAGAACCGGTCTCTTGCATTGAATGCGGCGAGACATGGACGCCGGAACCAAGCCTGAAATCCAAACAGCCCATGCCGTTTGAAGCAGCGCCCAAGAAAGACGCCAAAAAAGAAGACGAAGTTGCTGATGATGATTTGGATATCAACATCGACGATGATGAGCCTTCACCGGACAATGAAGTCGATCTCGGTGGCGATGATGATTTGGGTGTCACCAAAGGTAAAGGTGACGACGAGGCTGCTGAAACTTGATTTTGATTGATGCAAGTCTCAATTGGGGCTTGCAATAAGCGGCGCGCTTGGATTAAACGCGCCGCATAAGGGGCCTTAGCTCAGCTGGGAGAGCGCTTCGCTGGCAGCGAAGAGGTCAGCGGTTCGATCCCGCTAGGCTCCACCAATTTTTCGGATAAAAGCCCGTCCGGCGGACGGGCGACCGAAAAATTCCCGAAGCGTAAGCGGAGGGTGTAGCACGGTGATCAGAATGGATCACACAAACCATAATCCACACATCATAATGAGTTTGCCAATCTTAGCTTTGGCGTAGGATGGCTTTCAATCATGATCAAAACTCCAATCCAATATGATGCCATCATCCTTGGCGCTGGCGGCGCTGGCCTGATGTGCGCGGCTATTGCCGCCCAGCGAGGCCGCAAGGTGCTGCTGATTGACCATGCTGACGAACCGGGTAAGAAAATCCTGATCTCCGGCGGCGGCCGTTGCAATTTTACTAATAGCAACACCGCATTCGACCGCTATCTTTCGGCCAACAAGCATTTCGCTAAATCGGCGCTTAGTCGATATACAGCGCAAGATTTCATCGCGCTGGTCAACAGATATGACATCGCATGGCATGAAAAAACCTTGGGTCAGCTATTCTGTGACGGCTCAGCAAAGCAAATCGTTGCCATGTTGATGGATGAGTGTCCTGAAGACCTAGTAACTTTGTCATTGGGGCAATCGGTGACGGATATACGCCACAGCGACGGCGCATATCATGTCGACTATGGTAATGAAGCTGCGACAGCCCCATCACTGGTAATCGCAACCGGTGGGCCGTCGATCCCGAAAATGGGCGCGACCAGTTTCGCCTATGATATTGCCCGGCAATTTGGCCTGAAGGTCGTGGAGCCGCGGCCTGCGTTGGTTCCGCTCACCCTCGGCGGCGAAGAAACCCTGTTCCGTTCTCTATCTGGTGTTTCCGCACCGATTGTTGCGAGCTGCGGTAAGACTGCTTTTCGCGAGGCGGCTTTGTTCACGCATAAAGGCCTGTCCGGCCCGGCGATATTGCAGGTTTCATCCTATTGGCGTCACGGAGAGCCGATTAACGTCGATTTTCTGCCTGATCTCAAGTCAGATTGGTTGACCCAGTTGAAGCGGGAACAACCCCGTGTTTCATTGAGCAAAGCCGTTAACGAGCATTTGCCAACCCGTCTGTCTGAAACCCTGTTGGACCGGATCGCGCTTTCGGGCGATCTGGGTAATCTCGCGGATCGCAAGCTGGAAGAAGCCGCACGGCGATTGTCCCACTGGCGTTTCATGCCCAACGGAACCGAGGGCTATGCTAAAGCGGAAGTCACGGCTGGCGGCATCAGCACGGCCGAATTATCGTCCAAAAATATGGAAGCTAGGCAAATGCCCGGACTCTATGCTATTGGCGAGGCCGTAGACGTCACCGGCTGGCTCGGTGGCTATAATTTTCAATGGGCTTGGGCTAGCGGCCATGCTGCCGGTGAGGCAATATAGTTCGCAGCACAAACCCTCTAAACCAACGATATATTATCACCGACCGCAGGCGATTGGCATTTCCGCGCGGCTTTCAATCTTTGCCACGGAAATTTGAACATGCCTTTCTCCTCAGTATCTCCGCTTCTTGCTGAAGCGCTTGCAAACCGCGAATATGCGAAACCGACGGCGGTCCAAGCCGCTGTGCTGGAACCGGAAACCCAAGGTCGCGATCTTATTGTGTCTGCCCAAACGGGTTCTGGCAAGACGGTTGCTTTTGGTCTGGCGATGGCGCCGCAGCTTTTGGATGACAATGGCCGCTTTCCCTTTCTTGTGGAACCTCTTGCGCTTGTCATCGCCCCTACGCGCGAACTTGCACTGCAGGTTAGCCGCGAATTGAAATGGCTTTATGAGGGCGCGGGCGTCCAGATGGCAACCTGCGTTGGCGGTATGGATGCGTCCAAAGAACGGCGCACCTTGCGTCGCGGTGCGCATGTGATTGTCGGAACGCCAGGCCGTCTACGTGACCATCTCGAACGCGGCGCGCTCGACCTCAGCAAGCTGCGTGCAGCAGTTCTCGATGAAGCGGATGAAATGCTCGACATGGGCTTCCGCGAAGATCTCGAAGAAATATTGGACGCGACCGGTGAAGATCGTCGGACGTTGATGTTCTCTGCCACCATACCAAAACCAATTATCAATCTTGCCAAACGCTATCAAAATGATGCGATGCGCATTTCGACGGTCGGCGAAGACCGCGGACATGGTGACATTGCCTATCAGGCGATAACAGTTGCCCCTGCCGATACCGAAAATGCGGTGGTCAATCTGCTGCGGTTTCATGAAGCGGAATCGGCGATGCTGTTCTGCGGAACAAGAGAAGCTGTCCGCCGGCTTCACACCAGTCTGGTCGATCGCGGTTTCAGCGCGGTAGCGCTATCCGGCGAACACACGCAGGCCGAACGTAATCAGGCAATGCAGGCCCTGCGCAGCAAGCGCGCGCGGGTATGTGTGGCAACCGATGTGGCCGCGCGCGGCCTCGATTTGCCGAGTTTGAGCCTGGTTATTCACGTAGAAATCCCGCGCGATGCGGAGGCTTTGCAGCATCGGTCGGGACGGACCGGTCGCGCTGGTAAAAAGGGTACAGCGGTTATCATCGTGCCTTATCAGCGCCGTAAACGGGTTGAATCCATGTTGCGCGGTGCAAAAATCAACGCGGAATGGAAAGATGCTCCGACGCGCGCAGATATTCGCAAGAATGATGCGGAGCGTTTGATCGAAACCTTGCTCCAGCCGGTTGAAATTGATGAAGATGATTTGGAACTGGCCAAACGCTTGATGGCGGAAAAAACGCCGGAAGAAATTGCAGCGATGTTGGTCCAATCCCATCGCGCGAAAATGCCAGCGCCCGAGCAGATGTTGGATCGTGGCACCCAGTCACAACCAGCCGCTAGCGGCCCACGCCCCGGCTTTGAAGATACTGTCTGGTTCAAAATGAATGTTGGCCATAATCAGCGGGCTGATGCCCGCTGGATTTTGCCAGTACTCTGCCGTCGCGGCCATATTACCAAGAATGAAATTGGTGCGATCCGGATTAATGGCGACGATACGTTGTTCGAAATTCCGCGCCGAGTTGTCGACAAATTTACCAAGGCGATTGCCGAAAAACGCGAAACCGGTGGCGATGATACCGATGATATCAACATCACCCAGTTTGAAGGCAAGCCGCGCGATGAAGCCAAGCGCAACCGCAAAGGCGGACGCAGAGACAATGGCGGCGGCGGTGGCCGGGATTACAGCAACGCCAGCAAGAAATTCGGCGGCAAGAAATTTGGTGATAAAAAATTCGGTGACCGCAAAGGCGGCGGCGGAAGCTCAGACGGTCGCGATTTTGGTGGTAAAAAGAAATATGGCAACAAGTCGGACGATGGTGGCAAGCCCTATGTGAAACGCAAACCCGCTGGTGACCGTGAAGGCGGAAGCGAAGGTGGTGGCAAGCGCGAATTTGGCGATGGCTTTAAAAAGAAGTCCGACTTTAAGGGCGACCGGAAGTCCGGTTCCAAGGGTGATTTTGGCGGCAAGAAGCCTCATCGTGGGAAGCGACCGTTTGAAGGCAAGCCTAAAAGCGACTAAACCGCTTTATGACCGACGCGATCCAAATCTATGTTGATGCTGATGCATGCCCGGTAAAAGATGAGATTTACCGGGTGGCCTATCGCCTCGAGGTGCCGGTCATCATAGTAAGCAATAGTCATTTTCGTGTGCCGCAACACCCGCTAGTCAGTCGCATCGTGGTCAGCGATGCGTTTGATGCAGCGGATGATTATATCGCAGAGCGCGCATCAGAGAAAACGGTTGTGATCACGTCGGATATTTTGCTGGCAGATCGCTGCGTAAAGGCGGGGTCAGAGGTCATCGGTTCCAATGGCAAGCCATTTACTGCCGATTCTATTGGTGCTGCGGTCGCGACACGCGCGATCATGGCCGACTTGCGTGCTGGCATGGGAACAGAGAATATCGGTGGTCCGCCGCCTTTCACAAAAGCTGATCGATCAAAATTCTTGTCGTCATTGGATGAAGTGCTGGTGCGGCTAAAGCGCGGCGTTTAGTCTACGGTGACCTGAAAAGTGAGAGCATAGCCTTCTGCCGGTCCCAAAGCTGCGGCCGTAGCGGTTAAGACTGCCCCACTGACCGAAGCGCCAAAGGGATCGCTCTCATCCGCACCCGTTGCGTCGTCATCCTCTGCCGTTGCGGCCGAGCCGCAATTGCTGCCGCTTTGCATCGAAGCCGCGGTATAGGTCACGTTGCCGGGGAGAGTGTCGGTAGCACTGATCGATGATGCGGTGGCGCTACCGGCGTTCGAAATTAATATGCAATATTGGATGGTCGCACCCGGAATGGCTTTTGGATTGGTGCTGCCGTTGACCGGATCGCTCACCACGTTGCTAATTTTGGTGACGCTAAGGGTCGTTGCGGGCATACAGTAGTTAAGGTCAGATATGTTGATGAATTGATTGCCCGGAAATGCAGGAGCCGTTGTGTGGTTTCCATATTCGATGGTGATAGTATCGATAGGCGATGAGAATGTAACTACGACATTGCCAAACGCGTCAGTTCCTCCGGATGCGCCATCTCCAATCGCGGTGTTACCAACAACGTAGTTGGCAACGCCATTTGTCAATGTAGGTAAGACAGTAGCGCCATTGAAACTACCGGTCACGGTTAGTTTGTCAGCGAATTGGCCAGCAAGAAAATCAACATCATAAACCGTAAATTGCAGGCTTGGCACGGCGGTGGGTAGCGTTATCACGCCTGTCGCCAAATCGGACAATATGCCTTGATTGTTGTTTATGAAAAGCGATACTTCTCCCGGGTTCCCGCCAGTATTTGTTCCATTTATTTCCGGTGAGCCGGTGACGAAGGGTGTATCGGAAGTGAGAGCATAATTTAGAGTTCCGATACCGGTCACTACGAAGTCGTTATCGGTGCTTCCTGTGGTCCACGTTCTAGTCGCCCAATCGAATAGAATCTGATTTGCAATAGGACAAATCGCGTTGAAACTGGGCGGTATTCCGGCCACTCTGGCACCAGAGACGGTAAAACTGGCGTCGTCATAATCATCTTCGCTGGTGTCTCCGTTATTGGGCGTTGAATCGATATCAAAAATGGAAGAGGCTGCTACTTCTGCGCTATTGGTTACAACTGCACCTGGCGTTCCTGTAACATTGGCAACGATGTCCAGCGTCGCAGAAGCGCCCGGTGCAAGCGAGCCCACGGTCCAGTTACCGGTTCCGCTATTATAGGCTCCGGATGCTGTGTCGCTGACATAAGAAACGCCTAACGGCAGAGCATCATTTACTACGATGCCACTTGCACTGCTCGGTGATCCGGCGGCATTGGTTACTGTTATCGTGTAAGTAACATTGCTACCGCTGGCCGGTGATCCGCTGCTGACTGATTTATTGATTGAAAGATCGGCATAAGGCGGTGTATCCGTAAGGAACAAATCAGCGCGCAGAAAATTGCCATCATCTTCGGTTGGAAAGATATCACAAATTTCCAGACGCCACGTTCCAATGCTATTTTCGCCGACAAAGGCAGAGAGCGGATTGTCCGGAATAAAATTGTTATCGTATAGAGGTGCAGCTGTTATGTGATCACCCGTGGCGGGGTCGGTATTTACAACTTGCGTGCCGTCGTCATTCAACCGGACATCGAAATTATCGCCTGAATCGCCGCCGCTGCCGTTGACGACCTGAACGCGTGTACCTGCAGGCGATTGCAAGGTGATGCGTATGTCACCGCGCCAGCTATGGTCGGCGATGACCCCGATATCGACATCCGACACCGTGTAATTGGTGGGGACGGAGAAATTCTGGACAAGCGGATTGGCGCAAGTTGTGGTTGCGGTAATATCATTGGCTCCGCCGCCATCGGTGATTGTGTATTGCGTCGTGGTTTGCGCTTGTGCGGTGCTGGTGAGCAGAGCAATCACCATCAGACCCAGCAGCAATGCTACAAAGCCTTTTGCACATTGATATGCACCGGATCTGGTCAATCCGTTATCATATGTTCCCACAAACATGGAGTTGGCTTAGGGAAATAGGCTGAATATTTGGTAAAAAAACTAGTCATTAGACAAGATTAACGAGATTTTACATTTTCTTAAATCTCTTGAAAGTCTTGTAAAAAAGCCATTTGCGGCTCACGCATCCCAATCGCCGCGGCCAGCCATCCACAAGCTGACCGCCGCAACCGTAGCCGTGTCCGCCCGTAAAATACGCGGGCCAAGCGAGATTGGGACGGACTGGGGCAGGCCGCGGATGGCCTTATTTTCAGCATCGGAAAAGCCGCCTTCGGGCCCAATCAAGATCGCAGCGGGACCATCATTTGCGACCAAAGCCTTGCGAAAGCTGCCTTCCCCGCTTTCATGGATGCGTTCATCGGCGAAAAACAGATGGCGGTCAGCAGGCCAATTTTTCAGCAACTCATCCAGCTTGACCAGCGGGCGCAATATAGGAAGCGCAGTCCTTTCGCATTGTTCCGCCGCTTCAACCATATGCGCGCGCAATTTATCGGGTTTTATATGAGTATTCTGGGTTCGTGTGGTTTGCACTGGAATCATTTCGGCAATGCCTAGTTCCGTCGCTTTTTCTGCAATCCAGCTATAGCGGTCCTTCTTGATCGGGGCTGCGAGCAGCCAGAGATCTGGGACATTGTCCCGCTCTCGCGTTTTTCCGTCGATCAGAAGGATAAGGTCGCGTTTACCGAGCATGGTCACATGCGCCAGATATTCGCCTGTCCGGTCATCAAATAATTTTACCGTCTGGCCTTGTTTGATCCGCATGACCTTGAGCAAATAATGCGCGTGGCCGCCATCCAAACGGATTTCTGCACCCTCGCTGAGTTCCACATCAACGTAGAGGCGCGGAGCGCTAAGCGGGGGATAGGCGGGTGTGGCGGCCATAATGCAAATATCCGTTAGTAGTGAGCCTGTCGAACCACGCCTATCGATCTGTTATCCTTCAGCGAAAAACGTCCTTCGACAAGCTCAGGACTAACGGTATAGAAGCGATATGTCATCCGATCTTCATCCAAATGTTCCCGACACCGAATATCGCGGTCTGATCGGCCTGTTGCCCGCCAGTGCGCGTCCCTACGCGCTCCTCGCTCGTCTAGACCGCCCAATTGGTTGGTGGCTGCTCTATTGGCCTTGTGCCTGGGGCGTGGCATTGGCTGGCGGAGCGGTGCTGCGCTGGGACTTGCTTCTGTGGCTGCTCATCGGTTCGATAGCGATGCGCGGCGCGGGCTGTGTTTATAATGATATTGTCGACCGTGATCTCGACAAACAGGTTGAACGGACCCGCTCTCGGCCCTTGGCTAGCGGTGCGGTGTCGCTGAAAGCCGCTTGGATATGGTTGGGACTTTTATGCCTGATCGGTCTGGCGGTATGGTTTCAATTGAATTTAACAGCAAAGCTGGTCGCGCTGGGCAGTCTGGCTTTGGTGGCGGGCTATCCCTTTATGAAGCGGATCACATGGTGGCCGCAGGCATGGCTCGGCATGGTTTTTTCATGGGGCGCGCTCGTCGGCTGGCTGGCCATAGAGCCTGATTTTTCATGGGCGATGATGTTGCTCTATGCCGGATCGATATTCTGGGTGATTGGTTTTGATACCATCTATGCACTGCAAGACCGCGAGGATGATGCGCTGGTCGGTATCCGTTCCAGTGCACTAAAGCTCGGTGATAATGTTCGGTTCGGTGTGCTCGTCTTCTATGCTTTGGCCTTGGCAAGTTGGGCAGGGGCTTTCTGGCTCGTTCGCCCCGAAGCATTAGGTCTGACGGCGTTAATACCGATGGCACTGCATCTGGTCTGGCAAGTGAGCAGCTTGAACAGCAGTGATGGCGAAGATGCTCTAGTCAAATTCCGGTCTAATCGTTTTGCCGGATTTCTGATGTTTCTCGCTTGTCTGGTGTTGGGACAAGCCGGATAAAGCAATTCTCTTCTCAGATTAATTACATTGCCTCTTGCAACCTATGGTAATTCTGGCATCTTTAACTGCATAGTTAAAAACAAACTCCCGGAGAGCCTGAATGAAACGACGCCGTCTTGGTAAGAGCGCCCTGCATGTTTCCGATGTTTGCATGGGCACCATGACTTTTGGCACGGGTGCTGATGAAGCCATGTCGCACAAAATCATGGATCAGTCGTTCGATGCCGGGATTAATTTCTTCGATACGGCTGAAATATATCCAGTACCGCCTAGGCTCGAATATGCGGGTCGGACCGAGGAAATTGTCGGCCGCTGGCTCAAGGACAAAGATCGCGACTCGATCATATTGGCAACCAAAGTAGCCGGACCCAGTGGTGGTTGGTTTCAAGCCGCTGTGCGTCAGGGCAATACGGCGCTCGATCGGCATAATATCGTCAAGGCGTTGGACGATAGTCTCAAACGGCTGGGAACAGACTATATTGACCTTTATCAGACTCATTGGCCCGATCATGGCACTGGCTATGATGAAACGATGGAAGTACTCGATGACCAAATCCGCGCAGGTAAAATCCGCGCTATTGGCTGTTCCAACGAAACCAGCTGGGGCTTGATGAAGTCGCTGGAAGCGTCAGAGCGTCTCGGTGTCACCCGCTATTGCACCATTCAAAATAATTTCAGCATGAACAATCGCCGGTTTGAAGATGAACTGGCGCAGGTTTGCAAGAAAGAAGGTGTCAGCCTCATTCCCTATTCGCCGCTCGCGGGCGGTGTCTTGTCTGGCAAATATAATAATGGCGCCAAACCAGAGGGGGCCCGGTTCTCGGCCTATCTGGAGATGGAAGGCAAGCGCCAGTTCAAAATGGCGGAGCGCTTTGTGAACGAGAAAAGCATCGCATCGACCAAACGCTTCATGGCCATTGCCGATGAAGCGGGCATCGCTCCGGTCACGCTAGCAACAGCGTGGTCGAAACAGCATAAATTTGTAGCTTCCACCATCGTGGGCGCAACTCACACCGATCAATTGGCCGACATATTTGCTGCGAGCGAATTGGTGCTTAGTGATGACGTGATGAAGGCGGTCGATGCGGTCACCAAAGATATTCTCTATCCGATGGGCTGATCGGTTAAAAATTATTCAACGAAAGACAAATTCATGAACCGTTTTCTCGAACATACTGGCGCGAAATATCCCATTGTGCAGGCCCCCATGGGTTGGATCGCCCGATCGCAGCTCGCTTCGGCTGTTTGCAACGCTGGCGGCCTTGGCGTTATCGAAACATCATCGGGTGAGACGGAAAATTGCATGGCGGAAATCGCCAAGATGAGCGATCTGACCGATGCGCCCTTTGGCGTAAACCTGCCGATCATGTTCCTCAAAGATCCAGCGATCCTTGATCATATCTGTGGATCAGGCGTGAAATTTGTGACCACCTCTGCAGGTAGTCCGGCCAAGTTTATCGGCCCCCTTAAAGAAGCCGGTATTACCGTTTACCACGCCGTTCCAACGGTCGATGCGGCGATGAAATGCGTGGAAGCTGGCATTGATGGCTTGGTTGTTGAGGGCGCAGAAGGCGGCGGTTTCAAAAATCCCGAAGAAGTCTCTACACTCGTCTTGCTGCAAGCCATTCGCCGTCAATCAGACATACCGATGGTCGCGGCTGGCGGTATCGCGGATGGCAAGGGCATGGCGGCTGCTTTTGCTCTGGGGGCCGAAGCGGTCCAAATGGGCACGCGTTTTGTGTCCAGCGCCGAAAGCCCGGTCCACCACAATTACAAACAGGCGATATTGGATGCCAAGGAAACCGGTACCTATGTACTGAATAAGAAAGCGACACCCTGCATCCGCGCGCTGAAAACGGAGCGCACCGCGAAAATCTATGAAGACGGATTGATGCCACCTGATACGTTTAAAGGCATACTCGATGTCTATTTTGGCGGTGATATGGAGGCCGCTGTTGGTCTCGCCGGACAATCATCCGGTTTGATTGACGAGATAAAAACTGCCAAACAGATTATCGACGAAACGGTGGAAGAGTTTTTCACCATTACCGAGCGTATGAGCGCGTTGAACGCCGCAAAGAGTTTCTAATTTAACCGCATATCCAACAAGAGGAAAATCCTGATGAGCCATAATATTACTGACGCAAAGCAACTTTTTACAACGGTTACCGATGATGAAAAGCTGGTACTTTCGATTGAACCTTATGCGGTTCCTGAACCAGAGGACCATCAAGTGGTCGTCGCAATGGAAGCGGTGCCGATCAACCCGTCTGACCTTGGATTGCTGCTGAGTCCTGCGCAAATGGACACGGTACGGTCAGAAACCGTCGATGGTCATCCGGCACTGGTCGCTGATGTCGACCCTGCGATGATGCGCATTTTCGCTGGTCGCAAGGGTAAGAAACTCCCCGCCGGTAACGAAGGCGCGGGCAAGGTTGTCGCCGCTGGTGCATCCGATGCGGCGCAGGCATTGCTCGGCAAGACTGTTACCATAGTGGGCGGCGAAATGTATCGCACCCACCGCGTCATGCCGGCGATGATGTGCGTCCCGCTTCCTGAAGGTGCTGCGGCCAAGGAAGGCGCGTCGCTGTTCGTTAACCCAATGACAGCGCAGGGCTTTATCAACACGATGCGTGCAGAAGGACATGAGGGGCTGGTGCACACGGCAGCAGCGTCCAATCTTGGCCAGATGCTCGCGAAACTATGTGTGAAGGATAATATCCCATTGGTCGCGATCGTGCGGTCCGATGCGCAGAAGAAAATTCTAACCGATCTGGGCGTGACCCATGTGCTCGACAGCACCAAGGATGATTTCATGCCAAGCCTGGTCGATGCGTTGGCGGAAACCGGCGCGACATTGGGCTTTGATGCAATCGGTGGTGGTAAGCTGGCAAGCTATATCCTCACCGCGATGGAACAGGCCGCAGCAAAACGCGGCGCGGAGTTCAGTGTTTATGGTTCCACTGTCCACAAACAGGTCTATATCTATGGACGCCTCGATACGGGCGAAACCATTTTGGGCGGCGGACTGGGCCTCTATTGGGGCGTCGGCGGTTGGTTGCTGACCCCGCATTTGGAGCAGGTTGGCATGGAGCGCATGATGGAAATGCGCATGTACTCGGTCGAAGAGCGTAACGGCATATTCAACAGCGAATATTCAAGCGAGATTTCGCTGCTCGACATGATCAATCCCGAGATTGCCAAAGGCTATGAGAAAAAAGCAACCGGCGAGAAGGTATTGGTGAATCCAAGCCTATAAGACGAAACATCGTCCCATCGTTATCCTGAATATGGTTCAGTGTGACGATGGGACGGCTTATCCAAGCTTTGCCCGTAACGCCTCATTTTCTGCTGTCAGCCGAACGATTTCTTCGTGCAAAGGTTTCGCGGCAAGATCGACCATCTCTTTGGTGAAGCGCGGTACGATATGTTGCGGACAATTCCAGTCATAGGACTCAAGCGATAGAGTCATTAATCGCTCCGGCTCGCCTAGATAGTCGGAGTCGATAATCCGCTCGGCAAGTTCGGGATCGGCATCCAGCGAATGAACCGTCATATGGGCAAGCAACTTCAATCGCTTGCGCCGCGGATAATCGACCATGAACAGCGCTACTCGATCATCGGCCTTGACGTTACCGAGGCTGATATATTGCTGGTTGCCGCGAAAATCGGCAAATCCCAACGTCTTCTCATCCAGTATTTTTACAAAGCCCGGTGGCCCGCCACGGTGCTGGACATAAGGCCAGCCATTTTCTGAAACGCTGGCCATGTAGAAACTGTCGTGGGCGCTGATGAAGGCTGCTGCCCGTTCGTCAAACTGATCAAAGCGGCGATCACCGGAAAAATCTGCCCATAATTCCCGGGCGCCATTTTCGGATTGGGCGTCACGGACACTGTCGGTGGTCAGCATATCGAGAAATTTATAGGGCATGGTCTGTCTCCATGGCCCGGTTCGGGCCGCCATTGTGAAAGGTTACGCGCTGGCGGCCCGAATGGGAAGATCGGCCCGATCAGGAATAGCTGACAATCTCGAACTCAATCCCGTTCCAGTCAAAAAAATAGAACCGTCGCCCGGGATCATAATCATCATGGCCAAAGGGTTTGAGGCCGGCCGCGACAACTTTCGCCTCGACAGCATCCAGATCATCGACGATCATCGCGACATGGTTCATCGGTTCTCCCTTGCGGAAGCTTGGATCGGCGGCCTTCACATCCGCATTGGTATAGAGCGCGAGATATTGATCGTCAGTCCCAACGTGGATCGTGTGGCCACCCAACATTGATGGCCCCTCCCACCGGATATGCCAGCCAAATAGGTCGCGCATCAGGGCGGCGGACCGCCGCGGGTCGCTGACTGTCATGTTCACATGTTCCAGAGTTGCTGTTGTCATTTTTCATGTCCTTTTCTTGGTTGCTATTTGAAATTCGCCATGGCGGGAAGCGGCGATTGTCTCCGCCATGAAAGAGGCACAAGGCGTTGCCGGCTGGGTCGCGCAGACGCGCCTCCCGCCAGCCCCAGGTTTGATTTTTCGGCCGCGTGTCAAAAATAATGCCTTTGGCTTCCAGAGCCGCGACATCATCATCGAGCGTAGCGGTTTCGAAATAGATCATACTGGTTGGTTCGAAGACCTGATCCACCGCGTGAATAGAGAACGTCTCACCGGTCGCTGTTTCAAAACGCGCATAATCGGGAGGAGAACCAACAATCTGGACGAGACCCAGTGTCTCGTAAAATTTGACCGACGCATCATAATCGACACATCCAACGGTAACCTGGTTCAACTTCACAATCGCGATCCTTCTCAAAAATAGGTGCTTTTCTGCCTGCACTTGCGATTCGTACAACTTCAAGCTAAGTTGAGGTCAAGAGATAATTTTTTGGAATGATATTGCGATGCCCGACACCAAATCCCTGACGATCGGAGCCTTGGCCGCACGCACCGGCCTGTCGGTTTCCGCTATCCGTTTTTACGAGGAAAAGGGGCTGGTCGAACCCTTTCGCTCCAGCGGCGGCCAGCGGCGCTTTTTGCGTTCGGACATCAGGCGCTTGTCTTTCGTCCTGATCGCGCAACAATTGGGGCTTACTATCGGAGAGATTGAGCATCAGCTGGCGGGCCTTCCGCACGGTCGAACACCGACTCAGGCCGACTGGACGCGGATCAGCAAGGCGATGCGTAAAGTGATTGATGCGCGCATTGCGGAACTGGAACGGACGCGGGACCGGCTCGATGGGTGCATTGGCTGTGGTTGTTTGAGCTTGAAGAAATGTCAGCTCTACAATCCGGAGGACCGCGCTGGGTTAAAAGGGTCTGGGCCACGGCTGGTTTTGAGGGATTAGGAGCTTTTAAAGGAGTATATGGTAACCAACTTCATATAAGAAGTAGGGAGTATTCAAATGGATATTAAGCTCAATCAGGTGAAAAAGCTATCGATGTTCAAGGCCAGTTTTGTTTCCTGTCTTCTCATCTTTACACCATTTATGCTCTTCTTCGTTTTCTTTGAATATAAGGAGCTAAGTGCACCATACTTTTTTGCTTCGCTTGTTTTGAGTATGATTTTCAGTGCCGTAACAGCTACATCTCAAGTAGTTGGAACTTGGATTTTAGGATTTTTAACACCAAATATGGTGGCTCTAAAAACCGACGAAAACACCACAAGCATCGCCAAAGTTTTCGAGTAAGCTCACTCCGCCGCCAACAACTCTTCCGCTGCATCGAGATCCACCGACACTAGCTGCGAAATTCCGCGTTCGATCATCGTTACACCGAATAGCCGGTGCATCCGGCTCATCGTCACGGCGTTGTGGGTCACGATCAGATAGCGGGTATTGGTCTCGGCAACCATCTTGTCGAGCAGGTCGCAGAAGCGTTCAATATTCGCGTCATCCAACGGCGCATCGACCTCGTCGAGTACGCAGATCGGAGCGGGATTGGTCAGGAACAAGCCAAATATCAACGCCACGGCGGTTAGGGCCTGTTCGCCGCCGGATAGCAAAGTCAGAGACGTCAGTCTCTTGCCTGGTGGCTGCGCCATGATTTCGAGGCCTGCTTCGAGCGGATCGTCGCTGTCGACCAGTTCCAGGTGCGCGCTGCCGCCGTCGAACAGGGTCGAGAACAGCCGCTGGAAATGTTGATCGACCTCAGTAAACGCTGCGAGTAGCCGTTGCCGCCCTTCGCGGTTGAGACTGCCGATGGAGCCGCGCAGCTGGTTGATTGCTTCGTTTAGCTCGCTGCTTTCCTTGGTCGATTTTTCCCATTCGGTTTCAAGTTCTTCGAGCTCATCTGCGGCAACCAGATTAACCGGTCCAATCCGTTCGCGACTGAGCGTTAACCGCTCCAGCTCCGCCGATTCCCGTCCGGCTTCGCCAACTGTGGTTTCGTCA
This sequence comes from uncultured Sphingomonadaceae bacterium, assembly GCA_947489315.1. GTDB lineage: Bacteria > Pseudomonadota > Alphaproteobacteria > Sphingomonadales > Sphingomonadaceae > Parasphingorhabdus. The sequence goes on along the minus strand of CANLCX010000002.1, from coordinate 857,279 downwards.
AATTCACATTTTTCGGACAGCAGTTGCGGCGGACATTCAAATTTTTCACCCGAAATCCGACCCATTTCCACCCGTCGCAAATCTTGGTTCTCGGCCCGCGCCTTGGCCCCGGCGCGTTCTTCGCGCGCCTGACTCAGCGCCTCGCTAGTGGCGTTTAACCGGTCTTCATGATCGCGCTGCGCCAACTCGGCCGTCTGCTGCGCGGCATTTTTTTCCGCGACTACCGCGTTGAAGGCATCCTGCTGTTCTTGCAGCTTGGTCACTTCCACTTCAATCACGCGCGGGCGATCAGCGAGCTTTTCGACCTCTGCCTCAATCGCTGCACCGCGCTTGTTCATCTCCGCCATGCGCGTGGCAGCCTCGCTGGAGCGATCTTGCCAGGACTTAATCTGCGCGCCGGCCACGGCTTTCTGTTCTTTTACCTGTGCCAGCTTTTGATCGAGGCCGGACAAAGCCGCCTGTGAAGACATGACCTGCTGCCGAGCCGCATCGCGCTGATCCTGCAGGGCCGCGCGCGCCTTTTCCTGTGCTGCGCCGTCGGGTTGGCTGATGCGTTCCTTTTGGGCCGCTTCCAGTTCCGCCTGCGCGGTCGCCGCTTCTGCTTTGAGGGCCGCTTCCCGTTCGGACAGGCTGGCCGTCCGTTTTTGCAGCCAGCCCAATGCTTCTTCCGCTTGATCCGCTTCCCGCAGGGCCTGCCGCAACAAATCTTCTGCCTCGCGCCGAGCAGTGCGCGCTTCGGCGAGCTGCTGTTCTGCGATGGCAATGGCTTCCTGTTGGCTGTGCAAAGCCGTTTCAGCCGCCGCGGCCTTCGTTTCGGCTGGCCCCAACAAGCCGGATAATTCGGTCAGGCGATTGGCGCGCACCAGCCGTTCGGCGCTGGCATTGCCATCATCGCGGGCGACAAAACCGTCCCAGCGGCGCAAGGCTCCTAATTTGGTAACCAGTCTTTGACCGACCGCGAGTGATTGGTTCGCATCGCTGTCGGCAACAAAAATCTGTGACAGGCGGCTGTGCAATTGTTCCGGTGCCTCGACATGATCGAGCAATGTTTCGGTTCCGGCTGGTGCTTTGCCGGCCGCAAGCGCGCTACCGCCGCCCCAGAAGCGGTCATCTCCTTTTCCATTGGCTTCGCCAATGGAAGCCAGCAAATCGTCACCCAAAGCCGCCGCCAAAGCCCGTTCATATCCGGGCGCGGCCTTAACCTGATCGATTGCCTTATGGTCGCTCTCGCCCTTGGAGAGTTCCCGCTCCAAAGCGCTATGCTCGGATGTGAGACCTGCCAGTTCGGCTTTCAAAGAGGCCAGCGCAGACTCGGCCGCATCACGGGCTTCGCTGGCCGCAAGCCGCTGAGCCTCCAGCGTCGCGATTTGCGATCCGCTGCCATCAGCCTTTTTCTGGGCTGCTTTCCGCGCAGTAATGGCGTCGGCAAGGGCGGTTTTCAGTTCCGCCTCATCGCCCATTTCGGCCCGTTCCTGTGCTAGCCGATCCAGTTCGACAGCCAAGCGGCCATGACGGGTCTGGGCGGCTTCCAAGGCGGCATTGGCAACCTTGATCTCTGCTTGAATCCGCGCTTCTTCGGCCACCGCTTTGGCCAGTTCCACTTCGCTATCGCTGGCGGCACGTTCTGCCTTTTCAGCTTGTTTTTCTAGGTCCGGGCGTTCGGCTTCCAGTGCGGAAAGCTCGGTTGTCAGACGCTTGTTATCCTGTTCGAGCCGGGACAATGCCTCCATCGCATCGCGGGTTAATTGATCCTCGCGCGCATTGTCATCTTGGATACGCTTTGCTTGTGTTTGCAAGTCGAGCAAGCGCGATTTCAGGTTGTCACGCTCGTTGGTCAGCGACAGCAGGCGATGGCTGGACTCACTCGCTTCCTCGCGCGCTCTGGTGAGGTCTGCACGCAATATGCCAAGCGTCTTGGCGCTCTCATTCTGCGCTTTTACAGCCGATTGTTGTTCGTTCTGTGCTGCGTTGACTTTGGCCTCGGCCGTTTCTGCTTCGGCCTTCGCAGCATCAGCAGCCGCAGCAGCTTCTTTCCAGCGGGCAAAAATCAGGCGGGCCTCGACGGTCGTAATCTGGCCGCTCAGCTTCTTGTAGCGCTCAGCTTGCTTGGCCTGTCGGCGCAAGGCAGAGGCGCGCTGTTCCATATCGCCCAATATGTCATCGAGTCGCCCGAGATTTTTCTCTGCCGCACGCAGCTTTTGCTCAGCATCCTTTCGGCGGACATGCAGCCCGGAAATGCCTGCGGCTTCCTCCAGCATTTCGCGCCGGTCGGTCGGTTTGGACGAGATCACATTGCTGATCTTGCCCTGACTGACCAAGGCAGGGCTATGCGCGCCGGTCGCCGCATCAGCGAAGATTAGCGCAACATCCTTCGCGCGGACGTCGGTGCCGTTGGCACGATAAGCGCTGCCTGCACCCCGCTCAATGCGCCGGACAATTTCCAATTCGCTGTCATTGTCACCGACGTGAAGCGAGGACACATCATTCGCCTCGCGTTCAGCGTGCAGCGCGACCTCGGCAAATTGACGTTCTGGCCGTTGGTCGGTTCCGGCAAAGATCACATCTTCCATGCCGCCACCGCGCATGGATTTGGCAGAGCTTTCGCCCATGACCCAGCGGATCGCTTCGAGAAGGTTGGATTTACCGCAGCCATTGGGGCCGACCACGCCGGTCAGCCCTTTTTCAATGCGCAGCTCGGTGGGATCGACAAAGCTCTTGAAGCCCGAAAGTTTGAGCTTTTTTATCTGCACGCAGGTTGCCCTGCTTGAGTGTCATATATCAATCGCATTGCTCGCTTCCCCCAAGCGATAACAGGCGCTTACCGGGCGCCTGCTTCTTTCAATTTGGTTTCCACCATCGTCCAGTTGGTGCCGTCGATTTTCTGGCCGTTAATCAGGAATGTCGGTGTGCCCTGAATATCAAAATCTTTCACCGCTGTCTGTGTATCAGCCATTAGCTTTTCAGCTGTGGCTGTTTCGCTCAGGCAAGTCTTGGCCTGATCTGCAGAAACACCGCGTTGCTGAAAATAGCTGATCAGGTCGAGCTCCTCAGCGAGCTTGACGAAGCGTACATTGGGCTCGGATTCCAATACGCTTTTATAGGTCGCTTCGCCCATGCCTTGCGCTTTTTCAAACATCGGGCCCTGATTATCCAAGGCCTGTTTGGTCAGCGCGAAAAATGGGCCTTCGCCGCCGCAGCGGGATAAGATCGCAGCTGTCAGGTCCAGTGGATCACGAACAAAATTGCGGATCTCAAAACTTACGCGACCGCTTTCGACATAGTCATCACGGATTGAGTTGAAAGCTTCCTCGCCAAAAGTGGCGCAATGCGAACATGTGATCGACATATATTCAACCAACTTGATTGGCGCATCGGGATTACCCATGACATAACCACCGGCTTCGGTCTGTGCGACTGTGGTGGACCATTTCTGGCCCTCCGGCGCCGCCACAGTTTCAGCCGCGTCGCCAGAAGTTGCTCCGCCTTCGGTTTCCGCTGCGCCGCCGCAAGCGGTTAGTGCCAATGCGAGAGCGATCGGTGCAAAATAGAGTGATTTAGACATAGATAGTTTCCTGTTATTCCTATGAGGTTTGTTATTTATTCCGGCAGAGCCAGCAAAGCGGCGCGCAAGCGCGACCAATTGTGGACCTTTTCAATGGGTTGGTTGTTCAGCGTAAAGCTAGGCGTGCCAGACAATTTCAACGTTCCGGTTGCATATTTGGTCATCGCCAAAATTTTATCTTGCGCCGATTGGTCGGCCAAACAAGCATCAACCTGCTTCGCCGAATAGCCGCGTTTGTTCATCAGGCCATAAAAGTCTGCCGCTTTGGCAATTTTTTTCAACCGTTCGGGAACGGTTCCTTCGTTCAATGATTTCATGACATCAGGTGAAGAAGACTGGAAGGTCTCCATCCAGCTTGCTTGAGATCCGAGCAATGCGCGATGATTGCCGAAAAACTTGGTGCGTCCGCCGCAGCGCGCTAGCATTGCCGCCGTCAGGTCAATCGGATTGAGGATCAGGTTGCGGACTTCAAAGCTCATATGGCCCTTTTGGATGAAATCGGACTTTAAGGAGTCATGCGATTCCGTTTCAAAATTCGCGCAATGATTGCAGGTATAGCTCATATATTCGGCCACCTGGTGTTTGGCCAAGGGATTACCGACAATATGACCACCCTTATCGGACATGGTGACGCGCTGGGCCCAGTCCGTTTCTTGAGCTGTGGCTGGCGCAGCGACAATGGTTGCTACTCCCAATGCTGCCGAAGCAATATACGCGCTTCCAAACTTCATTCGTCGTCCTTCTTCTCTTCCGGCCCGTTATTTTTCGATTGCCGTTTTACGCCGCCACCAATTTTTCCCATGATGGTAATTGGTTTTGGTTCCTCTATTTGCGGAGCGCCTTCCGACTTGGCAATAGCTGTTGCCAGTGATTCCAGCACCCTGTTCAATTCCGGATCACCAATATCGCGGAGGCTGTCTCCCAATTCTATTGGTGCGGGTTTCAATGACGGCGGTAGTGCGACCCGCTTTTCCCGTGGTTTTTCAGGGTCTTTTGCTGGATTTACTGGTCCTTGCCTGAATCTGACCTGACTAATCGCGCCATAGCCGAAAAAGCGGTTCACCCGTTCGATAATTTCGGGTGTAATATGTTGCATCAAGGTGGAATGGGCACCGGAAACCAGCAAATGGAGCGTCCCGCCCTCTTTTTCGCCGCGTGGAAAGCGGATTGATTCGGGTAAGGAGACGCCTGCGTAGCGTTCCCCAACAATTTCCGGCCAGCGGCTGACCACGGAACTTTGGATGAAACCATAGCGGCGAAAGGCGGCCCGGCCGATTTCGGGCATTAGGTCGGATATGCTGCGCGCATCACCGCCGCGTGGGCGTTGATATTTGCTGAATTTTCTGGCCACAGACGGGCGCTTAGCGCTTTGGCGCTTTGGCTTTTTATCGTCTGGATTATTTTCCTTCGCCATCACGTCACACCATGGCATAGGCACCCCATGGGCGTCGACAGAATAACCGGTGAAGCGCAGGATATCACCGCCAAAATCAGTGCACATTATGTGGATAACGCGCGAAATTTGCCATGGCGCGTGCCGCCCAAGATTTCGGCAAGCGGTGCCTTGCCCGATCCCTATCATGTCTGGTTGTCCGAAGTGATGTTGCAGCAGACAACGGTCGCGGCGGTCATCGCCTATTTCCAGAAATTCACCAAGCGGTGGCCGACGATTGGGGATATGGCAGCAGCGGATGAGGCGGATGTGCTCGCGGCATGGGCTGGCCTTGGCTATTATGCTCGTGCGCGAAACCTGTATAAATGCGCTCGCTATGTAACGGATGAACTGGGCGGGGTATTTCCGTCGCGGGAAGCGGAATTACTCAAACTACCTGGTGTTGGTGCCTATACGGCGGCGGCTATTGCAGCGATTGCCTTTGGGGAACGTGCGGTGGTTGTCGATGCCAATATCGAACGGCTGGTGGCGCGGTTGTTTGTGATCGATACACCATTGCCTACGGGCAAAACGGACATTCGCATCGGCATGGACGCCCTGACGCCTAAGCATGGCGCGGGCGATTTTGCGCAAGCCTGTATGGATATCGGCGCGAGTATCTGTTCCGCCAAGGCACCAAAATGTGAGATTTGTCCGATCCAGACCCATTGCGCGGCGCATGCAAAGGGCGATCAGGAGCGCTATCCTGTCAAGCCGCCAAAAAAAGCTAAACCATTGCGCAAAGGCCGCTTTTTCTGGATAGAACAGAATGAAAAGCTGCTCCTTTTAACGCGCCCGTCAAAGGGGATGCTCGGCTCAATGCGGGCGCTACCGGATGACAATTGGGCAGCGGGAACCAACGGGCACGGCAAGCCGCCGTTGCACGGCAATTGGCAAATTCACGAGAATGTCGTTCAGCACAGCTTCACGCATTTTTCGCTTGAGGTTGATTTGGCGGTTTATCAAAGCGATAAAATCGTTATTAACACGGATGATAATAAAAATACCGAACTTGGCCCCGAACTTAAAGACGCGATCTGGTGGCCAATAGAAGAGATTGAGGATGCAGGCCTGCCCACCTTATTTGCAAAAGCGGTGCGCTGGGCTGTGAAACAAAAACTGAAGGAATGACTATGACCATAGACAAGACGGCGGAAAACATGAACCTCCAGGCCTTTAACCGCCGTTCGGTTCTTGGCGCGATCGGTGCCGGTGCCTTTCTGGCTGGTGCGCCCAGCGCGGCTTTTGCGCGCTCGCTCGCTCGGCCCGCTTCGCCTTTCCCCGGCTTGACCAAGATCATCAATGACTATGTTGCCGAGAAGAAAGTAGCCGGGATGCTGGCAGCCATCGGCATGGGGCAGGCTGATCCGATGGTGATTTCGGCTGGAACGCATAAATTGGGCGGCGACAAACCGGTCGATATGAACACGTTGTGGCGGCTCTATTCGCAGACCAAGCCGGTAACCGGCATGGCGATCATGATGCTGATCGAAGACGGCCAGCTCAAACTCGATCAGCCGCTAGCAGATATATTGCCTGAATTTGCCAATATGCGCGTGCTCCAAAATCCCGAAGGGTCACTTGACGAAACCGTGCCAGCACGGACACAGATCACCATCCGTCATCTGCTGACCCATACGGCCGGTCTGGGTTATTCGATCATAAGCAAAGGACCGATTCAAACGGCCTATTTTGCGAAAGGCATCACGCCGGGTGTGGTTAGTCGTATGCCGCTTCCGGGCACGCAGCCTGGTCCGCCCACCCCGGATGCTGCGACCTTCTCAAAAAATCTTGCATCTTTGCCGCTGGTTTACGAACCCGGCACGAAGTGGAGCTATTCCGTCAGTCTCGATTTGCTCGGCTATGTTGTCGAAGTGGCTTCTGGCATGCCACTGGAAGAATTTTTGCAGAAACGCATGTTCGATCCGCTGGGCATGAAAGATACATTCTTCCGCTTACCTGCTGACCGCGTGAAAGATTTCACGGACAATTACTCCCCGTTCGGCGGCGCTCTGATCCCGATCGATCCGGCAGAGAACAGCATCTATCTCGACGAGCCTGCATTTGCCTTTGGCGGCGCGGGCCTTGTCGGTTCCGCGGGTGATTATGACAAGTTTCTCACCATGTTGCTCGGTTTTGGAACCTATAAAGGGACCGCAATCATGCAACCGGAAACGGCAAAGCTCGGCATGTCCAACCTTCTGCCCGAAGGCACCGATATGAAAGGCACATGGGTTGCCAATCATGGCTTTGGTGCTGGTGGTCGTGCTGGTCTGGGGACGGCGGAAAGTCCGGCCGGAACCTTCGGTTGGGGCGGTGCGGCAGGAACATCGGCCTTTGTTGATACTGGCAATGGTTTCCGCGCGGGTGGATATACGCAATATATCCCGTCCAACGCTTATCCGTTCCAGTCGAATTTCCCGAAATATGTCTACGCCGACCTGATGCAAGCAATGTCAGCGGGTGAAGGAAAAACCAGCCCGTGAGCGATCCCATCCTCCCGATTATGACGAGCGACCTCAGCGCGATCATCCCGACCTTTGCTGGCGGTACTATAGATCGGGCGGATCAGATCCGGGTCAATCCGGAGCGGCTCAAAGAGGCGATGATGCGGCCCAATGCGCGGCTGCTTAAGCTTGACGGACTGAGTCCGGTATTTGACGCAATGGGGGATCTCGCCTGGGGGCCGCTATACGAGGCTTCGCCCGACAATGACCTGCTCTTGTTGGGTATTGATGGTGATATGCCATGCTTTGCAGAGCTTAATGGAGCCGGCAGTGCGATGCCAACCGCCGATCCACGACTGTGGCAATCATTGGGTGTCCTGCCACCCGAACAGGCCGCCATTTATGCGACCGCGCGCAGTCTGGTCGACTGGCATGCACGGCACCGTTTTTGTGCCAATTGCGGCCAACCAACCGAATCCCGCAAAGGCGGTTGGGCCCGGCAATGCAAGAAGGAAGAAGATGGCTGCGGTGCAGAACATTTTCCCCGCACCGATCCGGTCGCGATCATGTTGGCGGAATGTGAAGGTAAAATTCTTCTGGGCCGACAACCGCGCTTTCCGCCCAAGCGTTTTTCTGCGCTAGCAGGATTTATCGAACCCGGCGAAAGCATTGAAGGCGGTGTTGCCCGCGAATTATGGGAAGAGGCGGGCATCAAGGTTCATAATGTCCGATATATTGCCAGCCAGCCTTGGCCCTTTCCATCATCTCTGATGATGGCTTGTACCAGTGTAACCGATGATCCGACATTGACGTTGGATGAGGAAGAGATTGAGGAAGCGGCGTGGTTCTCGCTCGATGAAGTGAAAGCGGCGATGAACGGCGATCCTGCTGCGCCCTTCATTGCGCCACCGCCCTTTGCCATTGCCTATAATTTGCTCAAGAATTGGTTGGATGAACAAGAGCGGTGATCGTTTCCGAAACATCTGTTCCCAGGGAAAGTGAGATAGCGAGCTATCTGCCGGGAGCAGATTTTTCAGATGCCTATGAAGTGATGGTTCCAAGCAGTGGTCAGCGGATCGAAGACAGCTATCACGCGGTCATGTCCTCAATGCCGGAATGGTTTCGCAATCTGTTCAAGTTGCGCAACGCAATCGTTCGTCCGCTTGGGTTGGAAGCCCCTCGTTCCCATGAGATTGACAAGGTGGCGACCAAAAAATCATATCAAGTCGGCGACAAGGCTGGGGTGTTCAACTTCTATGGCCGTACTGAAAATGAATTTATTGCCGGCGGCGATGACAAACATCTCGATTTCAGATTGTCGATATTGCGGATATCGGATGGTGATAAAGACAGGATCACCGTGACGACCTCGGTGAAGACTCATAATGTCTTCGGAAGGCTGTATCTCGGTACGATCATGCCGTTTCACAAATTGGGCGTGAAGACGCTGCTAAGAAATGCGGCAACCGCCGGCAGACTGTAAAAAGAAAACAGGCCGGATCGCTCCGGCCTGTTCCCCTGTTATCCTGGAAACGAAATCACATTCCCAGGATCATCTGTTCCCCAGGAACATGGCGGAGCCACCATTCCTGATTGGAAATCTGTTTGCCATCACGGTCGATGATGGTCAGCTGTGGTGCCGCGTCTGCTTGTCCGCTGATCGAAATGAAATCGCCATCAAAGCTGGTGAAGGTCGTTTCCATTGGATCACCATAAGTCGGCGCTTGCTCCAGCAAGATACCGACCGCGACGCGCTCTCCCATCCGCAGGCTGTCATAATAGTCGGAGTAGAAATGCACTCCGGCCATGTTCCGGCCAATGGATATATTTGCCGCCAGCTTGTCCAGCTCACCCTGAATGGTCAGAGTGCCGGTAAATTTACTGTCTGCAACAAGCCGCCCGCCATTGGCATTGGGGACATAGGCTATCGGCGTGCCATCGGGTTCAACCAGTGGTCGTTCGACGCCGCTGTCATTGCTCTCGAACATTTCAAAGAAAGCTTTGACCATCGTGATACAGCCGCCTGCTACTGTCGCATGACCGGCACCATAAGCAGGGTGCATCGGTGACCCTTCGGGGAAGGCCATTGGCAGCAACAGATTGCAATCATCGAAATTACTGAATGGGGCTGCTCCGCCGGCGCAATCGGTCAGACGCATGTCATTCATCGCCGTTTCATTCTGTGCTTCATTATGGGCGATGATTGCCGCTTTCAAAGCGTCCGGCAATTCAGCATGCATTTTTTCAATGGGTGCCTGTGCTTCACCCAATTTAATCCCGCTACCGCATTCGACCAGCGCCATCCGTCCGCCCATTGCTTCGGGGCGGGCCCGGCGATGATAGTTGAACTTCTCACGCCGCACCGCTTTCAGGCAGCGGGTTGCCACTTCGGTGACCAGCGAGAGTATATGGGGTCCGCCAAAGGTCGCAAAAGCGGTCCGTCTCGCTGATCCACCGCCATCGCGAAAACCGGGTTCTGGAAAGCCTTTGGACGCTGGTGTGCCCATGGAATCGATGATGAGCACGGCATTGAGATAGGCTTCATAAAGCGCATCAAAATGGACATAGGTCGCCAGATCGCGCGGGGTTGTAATGAACCGGCGTTTTTCTTCGAACAGATCTGCGCCTTTGAAATTCGCACCATTTTGCACATCCAGCCATGCTGGCCAGTTAGTCATATGATCAAGGCAGGATTTGTGGGTTGCCGTGCGCTGGTCGATTGACAGGCTACCATAGCGGATGAACCCATCCTGCAAGTCATAGCCAGCGCTCTTACCAGGGAAACTTGATGCACCGCCACCAGGACCAGCCAGCCCGACACTACCGATCAGCATGAATTGCGACAGATAGGGGCCGGCGAGAGCGCCCTTGGTCGAGCCGCGAAATACCGTTTCTGTGGTCAACGGTGCGGTAAACGCATTGCCGTCATCTTGGGTTCGGGCAAAGCGGCGGTTGCGCTCAAAATTGTTCAACCCGCTATTGTCAACATAGGCCGGTGTTGATGAGGTGACCGTGCCGCCGAGACTTTCACCAGCAAAGAATGGCATGCTGTTTAGCGCATCTACAACTTGGGTCGATGTGAGCTGCGCGTCGCTGTCGCCGTCGCAAAGCTGTTTGGCGCTATCACCGGCACAGATGCTAGTGAACGGAACATCTCGCAGGATCGCAAGGCCATAAACCTCAGCAAGTTCGGCCGCCTTTTCGGATGAACCAACGCGGGGGGCGGGAGCCATGCCGACGCTATCCGCATCGGGTCCTTGCAGTTCATAGACATGACCTGCGCGGGGGCTTTCCCAGCCACGCCATTGGGGGGCATCGCCGTTAAAAGTACATTGATAGGCGGGGTCGCCCAATTCCGCGGCGCGGTCGGTGGCATCCTTTACGTGGTTTTCAAAAAGATTGGTGTCATTGCTGTTTATTGCTTCGACAAATGTGCGATAATCGTCGCCAAAACTGAGAATGCCAAATTCATCATGATGCAATCCTTTGGTGAAGTTAGTGGGGAATTTCGAACCGGCATAGTCCAGTTCTTCGGCATTGTTACGCGAGGCGGCATGGGGTCGGGTGCGTGAAATTTCCGCAGCCAATTCGCGCAGCTTTTTTGCTTTTTGTGCTCTGTCGGTGCCGTTAGGGCAGGGTACATTATGGGGTATCTTCACTTTTACATCTCCGTGGATATTGAAAATGCGACCTAAAGCAGCGTCTTGTTTCTGGGGGTGGATCGCTGCGTCTGGCAGTGCAAATACAACTAAGACAATCCTGTCATATTGGATGAATCGGACATGCAAGCCGTTGGAAATACGGCGAATTTATCCTATTCCACGGTTAAGTGGATGAGAATATTGTGATTATATTGGGGCGATCGTCAGGGCTGCTAATTTCTTAACGCGTTGATATAAAGGTGAAAATTTATTCAAGCTTGAGCGGAAATTAAACCAGCCCCAGTTTCGAAAGCTCGCCGAGCATCTCTGCGGGCATTTCCTCAGCCCCTTCTGCGCCTTCGCCCAGATCAGCGGGTGCGTCTTTTTCTTCGAGATAGCGCCAGCCCTGATGCGCACGGCGGGGGATGGTTTGAACAGCGATCAGCTTTGGTTCCAGCCGAATCCATTGGCGGCCTTCGCCATTATCCTGAAAGCCGATAATCGGACTGCGCCCTACGATTTTCTTGCTGTGGATCCAATAGAGTGATCCGCCAACCATCTCTGCATGCCGTTTCGGCAGGTAGCGGGTGGTTAGCCGCGCTTCGCCATTTGTCGCTTCAAGGCCAATATGCGATTCCAGCCACGCCCGCAAAGTCGCGGGACTTTCGCTACGAAAAGCAATTTTGGTCATGTTGAGCGGCATGGCGCTTATCTGTGAGGCGCGGCCGGATTAGTCAAGTCAGGCCGACCCGATATTCGCTTCTCATAGTCTCACGCCTGCAATTCATCGCATGATCTATATTTAGTATTGCAAATGATTATCAATATCATATTATTGGTTATCGATTCAGAAAGAGGAGAATATCAAATGGGACTATGGTCGGGTAAATTGGGGCCGGGAAACCTTGCAACACTAGTGACGCCGTTACCCGACTTGATGTCGCTCGCGAGCGCAGAGGCAAGGATTATCATGTCGCTGCGTATCGCGGTGATGAGTCAGAAATGCTATCGCGATGCCCGGCCTTATTTGGAGGACCGTTTAGGCAGCGAACTCGCCGTCAGCCGTTTTCTGATCATGGTTGAGGCAATTGGCGGAGCATGGCCGGAAAGTGTCAAAATTGGCCGCGCCTGTTGCCCTCACACTATGCCGGATGAGATATTGCTGCTGAATATGTTGCGTTGCGCGGTGCAGGAAAATCGTCCCGCCTTTGACGCATTAATCTGCGAGATGATTGCTCCGTGCAGCCGCGATCGGATATATTTGGACATGTCCAATTTTGCGGCGGTTTACGGAACGCGAGCGTTGGGTGGTTAGCGAGTGAGAGTTGTTCCTAAAGATCGCACATAAAGTTCGTTTGGGCACTATATACAGATGCGCTCGAACATAATTACGTCGCTGTCTTTGTAGTTGCCAATGCCCGTTTCTTGATATCCCAGTTTGCTTGCCAGTCTAATCGAGGGTTCGTTCTCAGGACTGATGATGCAAACGGTTTTCTCCGGCTTATATTGCTTCTCTAACCAAATGTGCGCAGCGGTCATGGCTTCAAAGGCATATCCTTTGTTTTGACCAGCCGTGGACAATATCCATGCTGCCTCGTGAAAAGGATCAAAATCCGAACCTAGGCCGCGACGAAAATCGCTGAAACCGGCATCTCCTATGAATAGACCGGTTTCTTTTTCGATGATCGCAAATAGCCCGTAACCCAGTAGCTTCCACCGTCCGAAATGTGCCAGAAACCGTAACCAAGCTTCATCTCCTGTAGATGGTTCCCGCCCAATATACTGCATGACCTCCGGGTCTTGCGACATAGCCGTGTAAGCAGCCAAATCACTCGCGATGTGAGGGCGAAGTAATAGTCTCTCGGTTTCAATCATATCCGTGGCCTAAAAGCTGACCATCCCGCTCGCCACAGCAAGGCTGAGAAAGGCCAAGAAACCCATGGTATCCGTAATCATGGTGACGAATACCGAGGATGCCAATGCCGGATCCTGATCCATGCGTTCAAGCATGACCGGTACAAATATACCCGCAAATCCGGCAATGACGATATTGATTAGCATCGCCGCGGCAATGACGCCGCCCAACATCGGGTTTGTAAAGGCTATCGCTGTTCCAATACCGACCAGTATCGCAATCGTCCCGCCGTTGAGTATGGCGATGCGGAATTCGCGCCCGATAATTCTTCGGGTGTTGGATCGGGTCAGCTCGTTCATCGCGAGCGCACGCACCGACACCGCCATTGTTTGGGTACCAGCATTGCCGCCAATGGATGCCACGATCGGCATTAATATAGCGAGCGCCACCATCTCTTCGATTGCCGCGCCAAATATCGAGATCACGAAACTCGCGACCATCGCCGTTGCCAGATTGGCGATGAGCCATCTGACCCGCGCTTGATAACTGTCGCGGATGGGTTCGTTAATATCGCCTTCGCCGGCCCCGGAGAGCAGCAAAACATCCTCGCTGGCCTCATCTTCGACAATGTGGAGAATGTCATCCACCGTGATCATGCCGATCAGGCGACCGTCTTCGTTGACCACCGCAGCAGAGATCAAATTATATTTCTGGAAACGCAGCGCCACTTCTTCCTGATCCATATCAACTGGGATCAGCGACTGTTCGCGCTTCATGATGTCGGAAACGGCAATGTCACGGGGTACGCGTAATATCCAGCTGAGCTGACAAGTTCCAACCGGTCGATGGGCTGGATCGACGACATAGACTTCCCAGAATTCGGTGGTCAAATCGCCATGTTCGCGCAGATAGTCGATCAGCTGCCCGACATTCATATGTTCCGGCACGGCCACCAAGTCGCGCTGCATGATCCGACCAGCGGATTCTTCGGGATAGGTGAGGGCGCTTTCGATCGCCGCCCGATCTTCCGGTTCAAGTTCAGCGAGAACCGCTTTTTGCTCGTCTTCCTCAAGATCCTCGATAATCGCAACGGCGTCATCGGTCTCAAGCTGTTCCGTCAGATCTGCAATCTGGCCGGGCTCGAGTATCTCAATCAGGTCTTCGCGAACATGCTCGTTCATCTCGGCAAGCACATCGGCGCTAACCAGATCACCTAGCGCGCCAGCCAGCGGCGCACGTTCGTCTTCGTCGATTAGCTCGAATAGATCGGCAATATCGGCATTGTGGAGCGGGTTGACGAGTTCCTGGGCGAGGTTGCTATCGCCTTCGTCCACAGCATCGGAAACCCGACGGACAAATTCGTCGGTCAGACGGTTGTCCTCGTCCAAGCTCGGCGGTGCGACATCTTCCACTTCGGGAGCGTCTGTCATCTCGGTCATGTCGATGCTCCCTGTTTGGCGTCACATATGGCGGGTTTGTAGTAGCTGTACGGCTATAATTGCAATCTTTTGTGACATTTATCGAATGCAGCGGGTGATTTTTGTGAATGAGCCCCCTATATGCATGGCCAGACAATTCATGACCTAAACATAAACTATAAGGAATAGCCCATGGCGCACGAAAAAATGACCCTCCACCTCGACACCGGCGACGTTGAAATCAAACTGCGCGCTGATTTGGCCCCCGGCCATGTCGAGCGGATTACTGAACTGGCGTCCGAGGGTTTTTATGACGGTGTTGTGTTCCACCGCGTGATCGACGGTTTCATGGCGCAGGGCGGTGATCCCACCGGTACCGGCATGTCCGGTTCTGACAAGCCAGATATTGCAGCAGAATTTAGTCAGGAACCGCATGCGCGCGGCGTCTGTTCCATGGCCCGCACGATGGACCCGAACAGCGCGAATAGCCAGTTTTTCATCTGTCTCGACGATGCTGGCTTCCTCGATGGTCAATATACCGTCTGGGGCGAAGTGACGAGCGGCATGGATGCTGTGGACGCTCTGCCTAAGGGTGAGCCACCAGCGCAGCCTGGTGCGATCAAAAGCGTGACACTCGGCTAACGCCTGCACGCCTTACTATGAAAAACATCTTTCTCTCCGGCCTTGCATCAACCAGCCTATTGCTGGTGTCTTGTTCGGCCGGAGACAAAGCGTCTGATGGTGCTGATAAAGACGCAGCTGTGGTCATCGACCCTGCCGCTGCAAAAACGGGCTATTTGGCAGAAATGCAAGGCAGTTGGGCATCCGATGAAGATCCAAACCGGACCATCGCAATAGACGGCAGTAACTTTCAGGAAAGCTATGCTGGCGATCCGCAATATGTCGTGCCGATAGTTTTTGTCGACAGCTGCAAAACGCAAACCACGGATATGCAAGGAAAAGCTTTCATTTTGCACGGCAAAGAAAAACAGGCCTGCTATCTGCTTTATTCCGTGTCAGAAAAAGAGCTGAGCTATATTGATGGCACCCGCGGGCGAACATCGCGTTTCACGCGGAAAGAATAGACTGATAATTGGAGATAAACGCAATGACCGACAAGCTTCCTGAATATACCCCGCCTAAGGTTTGGACATGGGATACGGAAAGTGGAGGGCGTTTTGCCAATATCAATCGCCCGATTGCAGGGTCGACCCATGACAAGGAACTGCCGGTCGGCAAGCATCCCTTTCAGCTCTATTCGCTCGGCACGCCCAACGGCGTGAAAGTCACGATCATGTTCGAAGAGCTTTTGGAAGCGGGTCTTTCGGCGGCGGAATATGATGCATGGCTCGTCAACATTGGTGAAGGCGCGCAATTTGGTAGCGGCTTTGTCGACATTAACCCGAACAGCAAAATTCCGGCACTGATGGATCACGGCACCACGCCGCCAACCCGGCTGTTTGAGTCGGGCTCGATGCTGATCTATCTCGCCGAGAAATTTGATATGTTCCTGTCGAAAGATCAACCTAAACGCGCAGAAACGATGAATTGGTTGATGTGGCAAATGGGCAGCGCGCCTTTCCTCGGCGGCGGCTTTGGGCATTTTTATGCCTATGCACCCGAGAAATACGAATATCCGATCAACCGCTATGCGATGGAAGTGAAGCGGCAGATGGATGTGCTCGATCGCCATCTTGCGGATAATGAATATTTCGCGGGCGATGAATATAGTATCGCTGATATGGCGATCTTCCCGTGGTATGGTGGCTTGGCACGCGGCGTTCTTTATGAAGCCGGCGAGTTTCTATCCGTTCAGGACTATAAAAACGTCCAGCGTTGGACCGCGCTGCTCGGAGATCGTCCCGCAGTGAAACGCGGCATGATGGTGAACCGTCCTTACGGTGAACCAGAGACACAGCTGCACGAGCGCCATGATGCTAGCGATTTTGAAACCAATACACAGGACAAAAGAATCGCGCGCGGTGAAGTCGAAGCGCCAGAATAATGCGGCTGAGTAAACCGCGCATCGCCCCGCTATCCGATACCGAGATGGATGATGAGCAAAAGGCGATGTTGGGCGAGCGCTTCCAGCAAGGCCCTGTGTTCAATATTTTCCGGACTTTGGCTCGCGCGCCCAAGGCGTTCAAAGCTTTCATGTGGTGGGGCGGCTATATGCTGTCGCGCCACAACAGTTTGCCGGAGCGCGACCGGGAAATCATCATATTGCGGACCGGATTTAACTGGAAATCCGGCTATGAATGGGCGCAGCATGTCCGCATCGGCAAAGATTGCGGGATAAGTGACGAAGAGATTGAGTGGATCAAGCAGGGCCCGGATGCATCAGGTTGGACGCCTTTGGAAGCTGCGATGTTGCGGGCTACGGACGAACTAACCAGCGATAGCTTTGTGTCCGATGCAACTTGGGCAGACCTTTCAGAGCTGACAGAAAAACAGCGTATGGATTTGGTCATGACCGTCGGTCAATATACCCAGGTTTCGATGATGCTGAACAGTTATGGCGTGCAGTTGGATGAGGGTTTGGAACTGGACCCGGATCTGAAGGCTTAGGTAGCGCTGTTCCTACGCGGGCGGGGTTCCAAAGGGAACGACCTTATTGTCCACGTCATGACCGATATCCGCACTCCCTAAATATGGAATATCAAAACGCGCGCATAAACGCCGCACGATCTCCTCGGCCTCTTCGCCAAAGGGCCGATTATTTTCTGGCACATCGCTGACTCGGCCCAGACGTATCCCGGTGAGACCTTTGTCGGCCAGATGGCTGGTGACGTTGAATAACGCGCGGTCAAAAGCATAGAGATATTCGGCAATTTCCTCGATCATCAGGACATGATCTTCAAGATCCGGTAGCAGCGGTGTACCAACCATCATCGCCAAGGTCATCAGGTTGAACGCAGCATATTTCTGACCGGCTTCTACATGAGGTTCCAGTGCGGCAGAGTCTTGTCTTACCAACCAATCAAGCCCGCGCTCGACGGCCACCATGCCACCGTCGCGTCGCATGTCGACTGGCATCGGCCCATGCGCCTGTGTGCCTATCCCAGCTTTGTATAAAGCGCCCAGCAGGTTTCCGCCGTCGCTATAGCCCATATAGGTCTTATCCTGTGCCGCTGGTCCTAGTTGCGCCAAGATGCTGTCCGCAATTCGTGCCGCGCCATATCCGCCACGCGCAAACCAGATGGCGTTTATCGTCGGATCATTGGCCAAAGAAACGAAAGCGGACGATCTTAGATCATCCTTGCCCGCAAAATGCCCTGCTATGGCAAAGCATTGATCATGAAAGACCAACTCCGCTGCCGGGTGGCTATCGCTGGTGAGAGCAATCAGTTGCTGCGCCTCTTCTTCATAAAGGGGCGTTGATGGCGCACAAATGCCGATCCTGACCTGTTTCACGAAATTTTTACCCCAACACAATTGCCAAAAAGCTGCTGAGGCCATAGCGGGGGAATATGAGTAAAGACAAATCCTATTATTTTTGCGGCATCGGCGGATCAGGCATGCTGCCACTGGCGATGATTGTTCGGGAAAATGGCGCTGACGTTGCTGGTTCGGACCGGGCGCTTGATCAGGGGCGGCTGGCTGCCAAGTTCGAATGGTTGAAAGCCAAAGGTATTGGCCTGTTCGCTCAAGACGGTAGCGGATTAACTTCTGGCGACCAGATATTGATCGCATCGGCTGCGATTGAAGACAGCGTGTCGGATGTTGCCAAAGCCAACAGCCTAGGCTGTACCCGAATGACCCGCGCGGAATTGCTCGCGGAGCAGTTTAATGGATCGCCGCGCAGCATCGCGATTGGTGGGACCAGCGGCAAATCAACGGTGACGGGCATGATCGGCTGGATATTGACCGAGGCTGGTTTGGACCCAACCATCATGAACGGTGCTGTCATGAAAAATTTCGTTGCCGATGATGCGCCCTTTGCCAGTTCCCGCGTGGGAGATGGCGACATCATGGTCAGCGAAGTTGATGAAAGCGATGGATCGATCGCTCTGTTTGATCCCGAGATTGCGGTGCTGAACAATGTCAGTCTGGATCACAAAAGCCTGGAGGAATTGCGCCAGCTCTTCGGAGACTTTGCTGGCAAAGCCAAACATTGCATCTGGAACCGGGATGACGCCGAGACCGTCGCTTTGGTCGGCGGACTCGACTTAAGGGATGCCATCAGCTTCGGATTTTCAGACGGAGCTGACTTTCAGGCCAGTGATATCGAAGAAGCGCCCATTAGTTCCCGCTTCACTTTGAAGGCTGCAGGCAATCAATATCCAGTAGAAATGCAAGTGCCAGGCCGGCACAATATCGCGAACGCGCTAGCGGCTATTGCCGCTGCATCTGCGGTTGGTGTGCCGGTGGCGACCAGCGTGTCGGCTATCTCCCGTTTTAATGGTCTGGCCCGGCGTTTCGATGTGGTCGGAACGGCTAATGATATCAGCGTGATCGACGATTTCGGCCACAATCCCGATAAGATCGCTGCAACGCTAAAAACGATGAAAGCCTTCCCCGGCCGTATCATCGCTTTTTTCCAGCCCCATGGTTTTGGCCCGATCCATAAAATGGGTGCGGAGCTGGCAGAAGTATTCGCGGACATATTGGATAGCGATGACCGCGTGATTTTATGCGATCCAGTCTATTTCGGCGGCACAGTGGATCGCAGCATTGGCAGTGAATCCATTACTGATGCCTTAAATGCTGCCGGAGGAATGGCTAAGCACATAGCCGGTCGCCCAGACTGTGGTGATCATATTGTGCAGATCGCTCAACCCGGTGATCGCATCGTCATCATGGGCGCGCGTGATGATACACTCAGTATATTTGCATCCAATATATTGGCAAAATTGACCGCCAAGCAATGAGCTGACCCCAAACGCAAATCAGGCCCTTTATGAGGGCCTGATCTTGAGTCATTTTCGCGGGTATAAAGTGAAATTAGTTTTCACTTCTGTCAGGGGCTTACTGGATCATCATCGTCATCATTATTGATTATGGTTAGCGTAATAAAACCTACAGCAATGGCACCGGCCAGTACGGCGATGATGGTGTCACTGCCACCTCCCAGATTATTTGCTTGTTCCTGAGTCGCAGAAACACGCTCTACACTTGCACTTGTCACTGGGGCGACCGCCTGTGATTGTGCCATAGCAGGTGCGACCGAAAGGGATAGGGCTGACAAAGCAGCCAAAGTCTTGAAACGCATGCATTTTCTCCAATATTTATATCGAGGAATCCTATATTATAAAAAATTCGTAATAAGATTCCCGTATATTTGGTTTTACGACAATAGCTGTCGATACTGCGTGACGATCATAGATCATTATCATAAAATGATAGAAATGTCATCGAAGCCCGACGGTTAAACCCGCACGGTTCGTCGCTTAAAGCCCTGCTTTTACAACCCAATCGTGGAAAATCCGCACCGCACGGTTTTTCTTATCGCGTTTGCGGCATACGAACCAGTAGGAATAGGGACTGTCGATATCATAGTCGAACAACCGGGCGAGGCGCGGGTCGTTGGCGTCCGAGAAATGGCCGCCATGCATGATTGCTACGCCCAGGCCCTGTGCGGCAGCTTCCAGCATCAAAGGCCCGCTATTCATCTGATCGACGCTCGCGGGATCAAGATTGGGCAGGCCTACCGCGTCCTTCCAACGATCAAAGGCTTTCGCCATATCGCTATGGATTAGGATATTGTGATCCTTCAAATCTTCCGGCGTTTTAATCCCATTGGGACCGTTCACTAGATCTGCCGCGGCAATTGCATACACCTTGTTGCTGTCCAGCTTGACCGCATAGAGATTGGGATCGACATGGTCTGCAATGATGATGGCAGCATCAATCACGTCACCCAGCATATTTTCAGCATGGGTAGACGTGTCCACGTCAATATGCAGCTTGGGATATAGCTTTCTCAATTCTGGCAAGCGGGGCACGAGACGCGTTGCTCCGAAAAGAGGGAGGACACCTAGGCGCAGTCGTAAATCACTGCCGCTCACGGTCATTTGATCAACCGCTTCCCCAATAGTCTCCATCGCAGGGGCCACTGCACTAAGCAGCAACTGGCCATCTTCATTGAGTACCATCGATTGGTTGCGCCGCTCAAATAGCGGCTTGCCAATATGATCTTCGAGCGATTTGATTCGGCGACTTAAAGCAGGCGCAGAAAGAGCCAATTCAGCGGCAGCAGCTTTGGAAGAGCCGAGTCTCGCGACACGGATAAAGGCTTCGAGAGCGCGTAGGGGAGGAAGACGTCTCATAATCAGTGTCATATCCAGTTAATTGCAGATTGTGCAACGCAAAATTTCAAAATGGTGCAATAGATCGGCTAAATCGCGGCCCTATCACTATTATTATGTTGCAAGATATGCAACTCACGATGTTCTTTTCGCACTTGCAACATAATCGATTTTCGGCCAATTAGAACTCGCCTTTCAGGCATCCTCTCCTAAAAACTTTTACAGGCCAGTCCTTCGGGATTGGCCTTTTTTTTGCCTGAAATCCGGCGCTCCTCGTCTGTTTCGGCAGATTTCAACCAAATTCAGAGTCGCATAATGGCTTACGCCTCCCTATCTTGTTGGAAACAATAAGAGCGGCAGGAGTTCATCCCCCTATGTCTGATCCCAAATCCGAATCAAAGTCTGACCCTGAATCCGATTCAAAAATGATAAAGTTGCAAGTGGCCAATGCCCGGCCGGAAGATAGTGGCCGCGGGCTTGCTCGCTTGTCTCGCGATAATCTCGGTAAATTGGGGCTGATGGAAGGCGATGTTGTCGAGATAGGCGGCAAGCAAGCAACGCCTGCGCGCGCAGTGTTGCCTTATCCCGAGGATGAAGGCTTGGATTTTGTTCGGCTCGACGGACTACAGCGCGCCAACGCAGGTGTCGGTTCCGGTGATTTTGTTGAAATTCGTAAGGTCGAATCCAAACCAGCTAAGAAAGTCATCTTTGCACCGGCGCAAAAAGACCTGCGCTTGCAGGGTAGCGGTGCCGGTTTAAAACGCAGTTTCATGGGCCGTCCCCTCAATTCCGGAGATTTTGTAGCGACTCACGGTCAGCAGCAGGTTGATCGTAGTGACATGCCGCCACAGTTGCAGCAAATGCTGGCCGCGCCCGCTTTTTCACTGACTCAGATTCGCCTGATGGTGGTGTCCACTGTGCCAAAAGGCTTTGTCCATATTGATGAGAATACGGAAGTCGAACTGCGTCCGGAATATGAAGAATCAACCGAGCATCGCCGGGCAGACGTCACCTATGACGATGTAGGCGGCTTGCATGAAACGATTGATCAACTGCGCGAAATGGTGGAGCTGCCGCTGCGCTATCCGCAATTATTCACGCGCCTCGGCGTTGATCCGCCGCGTGGGGTGTTGCTTCATGGTCCTCCGGGGACGGGTAAGACCCGTTTGGCGCGGGCCGTCGCCAATGAAAGCGACGCCGAATTTTTCCTGATCAATGGGCCTGAAATCATGGGTTCCGCTTATGGCGAGTCAGAAAAAAAGCTTCGTGAGGTTTTTGAAGCCGCGACCAAGGCGGCGCCATCAATCCTGTTCATCGATGAAATCGACTCGATTGCCCCTAAACGCGGTGAAGTGCAGGGTGAGACCGAAAAGCGTCTAGTCGCCCAGTTGCTGACTTTGATGGATGGTCTTGAATCGCGCCTTAACCTGGTCGTGATCGCAGCCACCAATCGTCCCGAGGCCATTGACGAAGCATTACGTCGTCCGGGCCGGTTTGACCGTGAAATCGTTGTCGGCGTTCCGGATAAGCGGGGCCGCAAGGAAATATTGGGTATTCACACCCGCGGTATGCCTTTGGAACCGGCAGTGGATCTAGCGGAATTGGCACGCACAACCTATGGTTTTGTTGGTGCGGATCTTGCCGCTTTGACCCGCGAAGCTGCGATTGAAGCCGTCCGCCGGATCATGCCCAAGCTCGACTTGGAATCGGAAACCGTTCCGCCAGAAGTGCTGGAGGAATTGGTGGTGCGCCGCGATGATTTTGTCGAAGCGCTGAAACGGGTGCAGCCGTCCGCTATGCGTGAAGTGATGGTGCAAATGCCCGATGTTCGCTGGGAAGATATTGGCGGCCTGGATGACGCGCAGGTGCGGTTGAAAGAAGGCATCGAACTGCCCATGAAAAACCCCGAGGCGTTTTCCCGTCTCGGTATAAGGCCGGCCAAGGGCTTTCTGCTTTATGGACCGCCCGGAACCGGAAAGACCTTGCTCGCCAAAGCTGTTGCACGAGAAGCGGAAGCGAATTTCATCGCGACCAAGTCCAGTGATCTTTTGTCCAAATGGTATGGCGAGAGCGAGCAACAGATTGCGCGGCTCTTTGCGCGTGCGCGACAAGTGGCCCCGACAATCTTGTTCATTGACGAAATCGACAGCCTTGTCCCCGCGCGTGGCGGCGGAATGGGGGATTCGCAGGTCACGGAACGGGTGGTGAATACCATCCTTGCTGAGATGGACGGGCTCGAAGAAATGCAATCGGTGATCGTGATCGGCGCGACCAATCGTCCCGGCCTGGTTGATCCCGCCTTGCTGCGTCCCGGCCGCTTTGACGAACTGGTCTATGTGCCCGTTCCCGAAAAAGAGGGTCGCCGCCGGATACTCGCCATCCACACAGCTGAAATGCCGATAGACAAGGATGTTGATCTTGACGACATCGCCCGGCGGGCCGAGCGTTATTCGGGCGCTGATCTGGAGGATCTGGTGCGCCGTGCCGGGCTCTATGCCTTGCGCGAACATGGCGGGCTGGTTGAGAAAGTATCAATGAAGCATTTTGAGAAAGCGCTGAAAGACAGCCGCGCCTCGGTTACGCCAGAAATGGAGGAAGAATATTCCAAAATGGAAGCGGCGCTGAAACAAAATGCGATGCGCGCAGAACCAATTGGTTTTGTCTCACCCGGCATGCTGACGCCTGTGCGCGACAGCAAACACGAGTTTTAGCGATCTAGGCCAGGGGCTTCATCTAGCTTTAGCGTTTTGAAGCCCCAGCCAAAGATAAACACGCACATCGTCACCGCGATCCAAAAAGGTAGCGCGCTGGCATAAGTATAGATCAAGACACCTAGCGCCGGTGACGCAATGAACGCCATACCGTTCACGGACGCGACTATGCCCGCGACGCCATTTTGCTCCGCTCGATCGACCGCCAAGGATGCGCCAGCGGTAAAGCCGGGACGGAACAGACCAAAGCCGAGCGAGCTCACCGCAAAGCCGATGATGATGCCATAAAGGTCATCGGACATGCCAATGATGAAGCAGCCAATGGCGGCGAGCAACATGCCCCATAAAACGGAAGACCGCGGTCCCATTTGCAGCAGCGGGATCAGGCCCCATTGCGCCAGCAAGGTTGCCGCCGCGCCTGACATCAAGACAATACCCGTCATCTCAATCGCAGTTTTCGGGTCTTCTCTCAGGCCCAGCCGGTCGAGCACCAGAAAGCCGATAACGCCCAAAATAATCGCATGGGCATTGCCGCCCATGATTCCGGTGACCAGCCATGGCTTGATGCGCTTGTCGCCCCAACGCAGTCGCGGGGGTATGATGGCATCCGATTTCTTCCCAACTGGTTGGTCTTCGTGGCCGTCATCCTTGAGGCTGCCAGCAGAAGGCGCGGCACTATAGGGTTCCGAAGTCACGACACCGCGCGCTTCAAAACCCGGATCATCATTGGGCAGTTTGAGCGCTAGTGCGACCATCACGATGATGCCGATAAGAGCGAAGGCAAACATCGGGCTTGAAAGACCAAGTACCGGCAAGATCAGCAAGGGCGCAATGGCGGGACCGACAATCGTACCGAGACCAAAGGAGGAGGAGATAAGCGACAGCGCCTTGGTGCGATCGGCGCGCGCCGTGCGGGCGGCGACATAGGCTTGCACCGCTGGCGGAGCGGCGGACCCCAATCCTCCGTAAAGGCTTCTGAATATAGCAAATAATATGAAGGTCCAGACGGCGCTATACCAGCCGAGCAGCCCAAGAAAGAGCGCTAGGCCCGCTAGCGCCATGGATGCGGTAAAACCGATCATTCCGAGCCGCATCAGCGCCTTGCGGCCGCGATGATCTGATAGTCGGGCCCATTTGGGCGCGGTATAAACCCACAGCAAAGCGGACCAGCTAAAAGCTGCACTCACCCAGAAATCAGGAATGTCCAGCTGCGTTCCAATGGTCGGCAATATGGACTGCATCGCCGTATTGCCCGACGCGGTGACCAGCATGACCGCGAACAGCACCGTCATGCGGGTACTGTCTATAGGTTTGTGCTTTTTGGCGGCAATGGGAGGTGCAGGAGAATCGGCCATGGGCTCCTATGGCACGCTATTTTTGCCGTTCCCAGATTTTTCACTATCCGCGGATTTTTCCCAGTCATAACTGCGTTCTATTCGCGCCACGTGCAGCGTGTAGCTTTCATACCATTTGCCACGACCTTGTTCGCGAATGGCCGAGTGAACGGGATGATCGCGCCATGTCTTGGCGGCTTTGTCATTTTCCCAATAGCTAATCGTGATACCCAGTCCGTCTTCCGAACGGCTGCTATCCTGCCCCAAATATCCGGTTTGCTGCGCGGCAAGGTCGCTCATGATGCCCGCCGCTGCGGCATAGGCATCCTCATCGTCCGCGGTGCGCTGCGCACAAAAGATCACGGCGATGCTTCCAGAGGGGTGCAAGTCCATATTGCTCTTTTAAACCTCTGATCGCCTCGGACAAGCGCGAAGATGTTTGAATATATCACTGCTATGGCTTAGTAAGACAGCAGGGTGACATAGGAGAATTTGATTGACCAATAGCATTGCAAAAGCGCCAATTTTGGACCGAATCAAGCTACGCGCAGCTCGGACATTTGGTGCATGGGGTGTATTCTTCAAAGGATTTTTGAAACATCCCGTGATGGTTGGATCGATCATTCCCTCATCGGCCGTAACTATCAAGAAGGTGCTGGAGCCGGTGAACTGGAACGAATGCGATGTGTTTGTCGAATATGGTCCCGGAGTCGGGACTTTTTGTCGCCCGGTGCTAGAGCGTATGAAGCCTGAGGCGACCTTGGTCGTCATCGACCTCAATCCCGATTTTATCGATTATCTCAGCAAAAGCATTCGTGACAGCCGCTTTTATCCGATTCAC
Organism: uncultured Sphingomonadaceae bacterium; assembly: GCA_947489315.1. Lineage (GTDB taxonomy): Bacteria > Pseudomonadota > Alphaproteobacteria > Sphingomonadales > Sphingomonadaceae > Parasphingorhabdus. The sequence continues at coordinate 831,790 of CANLCX010000002.1, read as the reverse complement.
GGTTCGGCCGCAGATGTGCAGCAAATTCTCAACGATCTGGGACATGAAAAAGCGGACTATATCCTGTCTGGTTTGCCATTTTCTACCTTGCCCGATCAGCTCGGACCCAAAATAGCGAAAGAAACACACGAAGCTTTGCGGCCGGGTGGTGCTTTTCTGGTCTATCAATTCGTCAAACGCGCGCGCGATTTCATGGCGCCGCATTTTGATCGGATCGACAATGACTATTCTATTTGGAATATATTGCCGTGTCACATATTCTGGGGCTGGAAAAAGAAATAGGCGCTGCTGTCTAGGCGTTGTTGTTGGTCGACGCTGATCGACCGTTTGTCGAAGATCAGACAGGGCTTGCGCGACAAGTCCGCATGTTCATAGTAGTTTCCATATATACGAAATATTGAAGAGGATTTCCGGATGTCACGCTTTTCCCGCACGGTTGCGATTGCACTTACCTCTACGGCCCTGAGCTTCGCTGCTCCGGCCCTTGCCGATGACCACAAGACTGCCAAGCCCGCACCAGTCAGCGAACTGGTGGACGCGGTTGATATTCCCTATGAGCGGTTCACTCTCGACAATGGCCTGAAAGTGCTGGTGCACACTGACCGCAAGGCGCCGATTGTGGCGGTATCTATCTGGTATGGTGTGGGTTCCGCCCATGAGCCCAAGGGCAAGACGGGCTATGCCCATCTGTTCGAGCATATCATGTTCAACGGTTCCGAAAACGCACCGGGTGATTTTTTTGAACCACTGCGGCAGATTGGTGCGACCGATTTGAACGGCACGACCTGGCTCGACCGGACCAACTATTTTCAGACAGTGCCAAAATCAGCGCTCGAAGTCGCGCTCTTCCTGGAAAGCGACCGGATGGGGCATTTGCTCGGCGCGGTGACGCAGGAAAAGCTCGACAACCAGATTGGCGTTGTCTCCAATGAAAAGCGCCAGGGCGATAACCAGCCCTATGGTTTGGTTAGCTATCGCCAGACGGAATTGCTGTTCCCGGACGCGCATCCTTATGGTCATAGCACGATCGGTTCGCTGCAAGATCTCGAAGCAGCATCGCTGGATGACATGAAACAATGGTTTACCGACCATTATGGCCCGAACAACGCGATATTGGTGCTCGCTGGCGACATTGATGCCGCGGCGGCCAAGCCGCTGGTGGAAAAATGGTTTGGCGCCATTGCAAAGGGCAAGCCGATTCCGGTGCTGAACCCGGAACTGCCGACTTTGGACGCCCCGGTTTATGATGTGATGAAAGACAAGGTTGCGACCACGCGGATTTATCGCAACTGGGTGGTGCCGGGCTTGAATGATCCCGATTACACGCCGCTCGATGTTGGTATGGCCGTGCTGGGCGGTTTGGCCAGCTCGCGACTCGACAATATCATGGTCCGAGAAGAGAAAAATGCGGTTGCGGTTTCGGCCTATGTTCTGCCTTTCGTCCATGGCAGTCTGGTGCAGATTCAGGCGGATGTGAAGCCGGGCGAAGATGCGGACGTGGTAGCGAAACGGCTGGATGAAATTATCGCCGATTTCATTCAAAACGGTCCGACCGAAGATGAAGTGCAACGGGTTGCGACCCGCGATGCGGCTTCTCGGATAGCCGGATTGGAGCAAGTTGGCGGCTTTAACGGCAAGGCGACCGCGCTGGCCAAGGGCGAGCTTTATTCCGATGACCCCAAATACTATAAGAAAGAATTGCAACGACTGGCCTCGGCAACCCCGGCATCGGTAACCGCAGCCATGAAGAAATGGCTGACACGGCCGGTTGTCGGTATCCGCGTTGTACCGGGTGAGCGCGAAGCCTATCAGGAAGTGGACTCTGGCAAGGGCGCACGCACCGGATCGCTGACCAGCCCGGCTTTCTATATGCAGGACGGCAATGAGCAAGCGGCTCCGGCAACGGTCGATCGCTCTTCTCTGCCGCCGGTGGGCGACATTCCCAATGTTGATTTTCCGGATGTCGAAACCGCTACATTGTCCAATGGTATCAAGGTCTATTTCGCGCAACGCAATGCGGTTCCGATGACCCGCGTGACTCTGTCATTCGATGCCGGGGCTTCTGCTGATCCGGCTGACAAGATCGGTCTGCAGAATTTCACCACCGCCGTGATGGAAGAAGGCACGACCAGCCTGACCTCGGTTCAAATTGCCGAGCAGCAAGAGCGCCTGGGTGCCAATGTCAGCGTTGGCGGCGGACGCGACCGGACGGATGTGAATCTTAGTGCTGTTAATCCCAATCTCGACGCGTCGCTCGACCTGATGGCGGATATTGTCAAAAATCCTGCCTTCAAGACAGACGATATCGAACGCATGCGGGTCCAGCAGCTCACGGCTATCGACCGGGAAGAGAGCAATCCGCGCAGTGTCGCAACCAACGCCTTGCCGCCGCTGATTTTCGGTGATGCCCATCCTTATGGTCGCGGCCTGTCTGGCAATGGCACGAAAGAGTCGGTGGCAGCAATCACGCGGAATGATCTGGTGAATTTCCATCAAAGCTGGATGCGTCCTGAAAATGCGACCATCTTCGCGGTTGGCCAGATTGACCGGCAGGTTTTGCTCGAAAAACTGGAAATGCGTTTTGGCGAGTGGCAACCGGAAGGCCAACCGGCAGCCGGCAAAAATTTCGATGCCGCGATTCCGGCAGCAGAAGGCAAAATCGTGGTCATCCACCGCGCCAACAGCCCACAATCGATGATCCTCGCCGGGCAGGTTTTGCCGTATAAAGGCACTGATGATTTATTGACGCTCAACGCCGCCAATGAGGTTCTTGGCGGCAATTTTCTGTCGCGGATCAACATGGATCTGCGCGAGACCAAGGGCTGGAGCTACGGCACCCGCAATACGGTGCTGCGCGGTGAACAGGACGTGCCTTATATCATGCGGGCCCCGGTCCAGACCAATCAGACCGGTCCGGCTGTCGCCGCGATTATGAGCCAGGTCAAAGATTTCCTGGGCGACAATGGTGTTACGCAGGCAGAGCTGGAGCGGACCGTGAACGGCAATGTTCGCCAGCTGCCGGGACAGTTCGAGCAATCGAACCGCGTACTGGGCCAAATGCAAGGCGATGTGATGTTCAAGCGCCCTTCCAACTATGCGGAAACCGTGGCCGATCGCTACAAAGCACTAACGGCCGATGACCTCAACAAAGCGATGGCGAGTGCGATTGACCCCGACAAATTTACCTGGGTGATTGTCGGTGACGCGGACAAGATCAAGACGCAACTCGAAGCACTTGATATGCCCATTGAATATCGCGGCTATGAAGCTGGTAACACCGATGTTAGTAAGGCAGGCAGTTCAGATGATTCGGCAGTCGGCCAAGACTGATCGCCGGTTCAGAGCTTTGATTTAAAAGGAGAAGAATATGTCTATCGATGGTTCATATGATTGCGTAACCAAATCCCCCATGGGTGACCAAGCCTCTGTTGTGACAATCGTCACCAATGGCGACACGTTCACCGGCACCAACGAAGGCGCCATGGGTTCCATGGAATTGGAAGACGGCAAGATTGACGGCGATACGCTGACATGGGTCATGAACATGACCGTGCCCATGCCAATGAAACTGGAAGGCACCGCGACTGTAGTCGATGGCGTTCTGACCGGTTCCGTCAATGCAGGCGCTTTTGGTGAAATGGCGATGAGCGGCACCAAGAAATAAGCCTTTTCACAAGACACAAAAAAGGCCGCTACCCTGTCAGGTTAGCGGCCTTTTTTAATTATGTCTTAGGCGCTTATTGAACCACGATGGTAACGGCACGGCGGTTTTGCGCCCATGCTGCTTCGTTGGAGCCAAGAGCCTCGGGACGTTCCTTACCATAGCTCACGGTGGTCATCCGGGTCGGGCTGACCCCCAAAGACGCGAGATAGTTTTTCGCGGCATTGGCCCGGCGTTCGCCTAGAGCGAGGTTATAATCCCGCGTTCCGCGTTCATCGGCATGGCCTTCCACCGTGATCCGCGCATTGGGATTTTGCGCCAGCCACTGGGCCTGACTCTGCAATACTACTTGATCCTGCGAATCCACATTATAGCGATCCGTATCAAACAGGATCCGGTCGGACATTGTGTTGGCCAGGAAATCACCTTGTGAGCCCGGTGCATAGCCCGGACCAGTTGGTGCCGGTGGAGCCACCGGATCACTGGTTCCAGCCGGTGCTGGCGGCAATTCTTCCGGTGCTTTTTTAGCGCAGCCGGCGAGAACCAAGCTCGCGGTAATCAGGAGGGGGGTCGCATATTTCAACATATTTCTGCTCCTAGTCTAATTTGCCCTTGCGGGTAGTTATAACTTTTTTTCAGTAGCTTGTCTCACATTACTTCGAACTTTTATTCGATTTTATGGAAGCAATGGTCCCCATGCGGGATCTGATCCATTTACGGGTGTGGGCAATTGACGTTCATTCCGGCCCGTCAGATCGACCTGCCAAATACCGGTTTTGCCACTGCCGCGGGTGGTCCGGAAAAATTGGATGATCCGGCCATTGGGCGCCCATGTTGGCGCTTCATCTTGCCAGCTATTGGTGAGCAAACGCTGCCCGCCGCCGCTGGGTGTCATAACGCCAACGCGGAAGTTTCCGGCCATTTTGGTAAAGGCGATCAAATCGCCGCGCGGGCTCCATTCCGGCGTTGCGAAGCGCCCGCCGCCAAAGCTGATCCGGCGTTCATTGCCGCCATTGGCGCTCATGACATAGAGTTGCTGGCTCCCGGATCGATCGCTTTCGAACACGATCCTGCTGCCATCGGGTGAAAAACTACCGCCAATGTCGATGCCGGGAGAAAATGTCAGTCGCGTGGGTTCACCGCCTTGTGCTGAAACTTTATAGATATCGGTGTTACCCGCAATGGCCATCGAATAGAGAATCGTCTTGCCATCCGGTGACCAGCGCGGCGCAAAGGTCGGGTTGGTGCTTTGGGTAATCAGCCTTTGACGGCCAGTTCCGATCTCATAAACATAGATACGCGGATTTCCATCGAGAAAACTCAAATATACGATCTTGGAATAGTCCGGCGAGAAACGCGGGGTGAGGGCGGTTGCCTGTCCATTGGTGATGAACCGGTGGTTGGCCCCGTCACTATCCATGATCGCCAGCCTTTTGCGGCGATTATCCTTGGGGCCGGTTTCGGCAATATAGGCGATACGGCTGTCGAAAAACGGCGATTCCCCGGTCAGGCGCGAATAGATGCTGTCCGCACATTTATGGGCTGCGCGTCGCCAATCGCCGGGGTCGACGACAAAGCCCTGCCGAGTAAGCTCGGTTTCGAGTGCCACATCATAGAGATAACAACCCACGGTCAGCTTGCCATCGCCATTGGATTGGACAAAGCCCTGGATTAGGGCAGAGGCATTTGTACCATTCCAATAAGGAAATTGCGGCGCGGTTACTTCGCTAAAGCTGATCCCGCGAACCTGATTGCGGCCGAGTGGTTTGAACAAGCCGCTGGAACGCAGATTGCTAACAATCACGTCACTGATTTTATTACCCAGTTCAGCGGTAGTACCAGCAGGTGTTTCTGTGCTTCGCGATGTCGGTAGACCGGGCACGGCAATGGTGAGTTCATCGGCTCCGGCATTATCGACATCGACGGTCAACTGAGCCTGGGCAGGCATTGCCAAGCCTGTTAATAAAGTGAAAGCAACAAGCCATGATTTCAAACGCTTAGAGGCTGTTATAGCCATGATATTCTCCTATATGCCGAGATAGAGCACGGGTTCTATGACCTGCCACTCTGTATAAAATTTCTCGGGAAATGTCGTATATGGTGCGGCTAGTTTGACCGCTGCAATGGCCCGTTCCTTGTGAACACCTGCTTGGGAACGATTGCTGGCCGTGATTCCGGTGGTGGTCGCTGTGGGCGTACCGATAATATTGCCGCTGCGGTCAAGCCGCGCTGTAACCTTGGTGCGCAGCAATTCTGCGTCTGCACCGCTGGGCGGTTTCCATTTGCGTTTTACCTGCCGGTATAATTCTTGCTGCAAGGATGCCACTGCGCGGGCCGATGCTTTCTCACCGGTAACATTCTGATTGCGGCTGACCGACGATTGATCGGTAACGCCTTTCAGGAAATCCTTGCCGAGACGCGATCCTTTGGGCTTCGGCTTGGGTTTCGCCTTCGGTTTCGGCTTGGGTTTAGCAACCGGTTTCGCACGTGGCGGCGCCGGCTTTACATCTGGCGCCGGGGTAAGCTCCATCGGATCGGGCTGGCTGAGGTCTGCCGGATCGGGATCGCCCAGTTCTGGCGCAACGCTGGTGGCGGGCGGGACCAAGGCGGGATTGGGCGAAGCGCTTTCGAGTCCGACCTCATCAGCGATCATTACTTCGATAGATTTGGGTTTAAAGGCCTCATCCGGTTGGGAGAGCAGGCTAAGCGAAAGCACGCCGAAAAGGACAAGATGTCCGCCAGCAGCAACGCCTAAGCCAATTTTTTCAGCTCTTTCCATAACAGCCTGTGATTTCTAAATTCACTCAGATGAACCTGTTGTGACTAATGACACCCGGTTCAGGCCCGCCCGATTGAGTTCACCCATCACCCCCATGATCAGGCCGTAATCCAGCGTTTTATCACCGCGCAGCATGATCTGCCGCGGGTCTTCCGGGCTCTGATTTGCGGCGATTTCGTTTAATCGTGCCGCGAGGCCATTTCGGCTCATTTCGTCATCGTCGAGAAAAATCCGGCCTTCCTGATCGATCGATATTTGCACCGGTTCCTGATCCTGATCCAACGCATTGGCGCGGCTTTCGGGCAGGTCGACGGGCACGCCAGTCACCAACAAAGGCGCGGTGATCATGAAAATGATCAGCAGCACCAGCATAACATCGACAAAGGGCGTGACGTTAATCTCTGACATCGGCGCGCGGCCGCGATTGCGGCGGCCGTTACCGGGGGCAAGGTTCATCGCCATGGCTTACTCCCCCAATTCCAGCTCGCGGCTCAAGGTCGCATGAAATCCATCGGCAAAGCGGCCCATACGGGATTCCAGCTTGTTCAGCCGGTGTGAGAAGCGGTTATAGGCGATAACCGCCGGAATGGCCGCAAAAAGGCCAATAGCGGTTGCAAAAAGCGCCTCGGCAATGCCCGGGGCGACGACGGCCAGCGAGCTATTTTGTTCGGCGGCAATGGCGGAAAAACTGCGCATAATGCCCCAGACTGTACCGAACAGACCGACAAAGGGGGCAACGCTACCCACGGTGGCGAGGAAATTCAGGCGATCCGCCAGCTTGTCGACCTCATGGGCAATAGTCGCGTTCATGGCTGTCGCGAGACGTTGCCGCGTGCCATCCCGATCTATTGGGCCGCGTGCGGTCGAACGCCGCCATTCGCGCATACCCGAGGCCAGCACCTTCGCCATTGGCAGACTCGATTTGCCGTGATCGTCATAAAATTTATCAACATCATTGGCTTTGGAAAAAGATTTTTCGAACCGGTCCGACTTTTTACCGACCTGACCTATTTTCATCGCGAAACTGACAATGATCGTCCATGTCCAGACGCTAGCGAGCAGCAAGCCGATCATCACCGACTTGACGATGATATCCGCTTGTAAAAACAAGGCAAAAGGCGAAAATTCGCCAGATACTGCGTGGATAGAAAGACTGTCTAGCAAGGGTATATCCTCTTATTTTTGTTCGTCATCATCGTCGATGACAGCCGCAAAGGCCTTCGTCCATGCCTCCGGCTGCCGCCTTGGCCGCCCGGCGGGCGTAAGGAAGGCTGCCTGAACACTGGCTGACGCTATTTTGTCGGTTCCACGCATGATGGTTTGTTCGATCTCAACGCTGGCTTTGCGCAATTTACGGACATGACTGATAACGAGCAAATTATCCTGAAATTTAGCCGGTGCAATATATTTAATGTGCATATCGACCACAGCATAAGCGCCCTCATTGGCTTCAAACGCCGCGCGCTGGTCCATGCCAAGCTGATGCAGCATATCGGAGCGCGCCCGCTCCATAAATTTCAGGTAGCTGGCGTGATAGACAATCCCTGAAAAGTCAGTGTCTTCATAATAAACCCGGCAGGCGAAATAATGACGGTGATCCCGAAACTCGCCCTCATGCGGCTTGATATCGGTGGGGAGATTGCTGATGGCATCCATCTTCGGGACATTAGTCACCTGATTTCAAAGGGGAAAGCGCAAATGATTCCGTTCGGCGTAAAATTGAGTCTTTTTGGCGGTTAACCACTGGAAATCATTTCCAATCCTCTTCCGACATGGCTTTTCCAGTTTCCACCATGCTCTTAAGATTGCTGAGAACGGCAGACCAACCCTCACGAACGCCTATGTCCATCGAAGAACCGGGTTCCAATTCGCTGTGGGTCACAGTCAATTTCGTATCAGGGCCCAGCGCAACCAGTTCATAAGTCACCCGCGACAGCTTGGCCGGTTCGTCTGCCTCGTCTGCAAAGGCCCAACTCCAGACCATCTTGCGCGGGGGGTCCATTTCGATAATCTGTCCCCTTACGTTGACCTTGCCGCTGTCGCTGCCAACATGTTCCCAGCGTGATCCTTGTTTCCAGTCGGATTCATTATAATGGCCCCAATAGGCTTTGGTCATTTCCCGATCGATCAGGCCGTTCCAGACTTTTTCCGCGCTGGCGGCAATATAGATGGTGTAGACGAAATCCGGCGCGCACGGTTCTCCGGTTGAAGCACGGGTAGGGATGGTTTCTAAGGGGGTTGTATCAGGCACGGCGTTTCTCCTGTTTTGGTTTTTGTTTGTCTTCCACTTGTTCTTTGAATTCGGTCAGGGCGGCGATGCGGGCATCTTCAAACTTGCCGACCCAGCGATGGACAATGTCACCCAGCGGCACGGGATTGAGATAATGGAGCTTGGTCCGGCCCTGCCAATGCACAGAAACCAGATTGGCTTTTTCCAATATTCCGAGATGCTTTGCGACGGCTTGGCGGGACATGGGAAAGCCCTCGCATAGATCATTCAGGCTCTGCCCGCCTTTTTCAAACAGGCGGTCGAGAAGCAGGCGGCGCGACTCATCGGCAAGGGCATGGAATACATCTGTCATGCTTGTCATTATGCAACTATATGGTTGCATGTCAAGTTCGCCGCCGATTTCGTTGCCAAGTGCCGGCATTGGCGAGAGAGAAAAATGCGGTATTCCGCTTTCCTACATGCATCGAAAACGCTATGCCTATGCCAGCTCTTTCTCAGTTTTGAATATCCACACATCCGCCGCCTTCCGCCCTTTTTGAGGGCAAAGGAAATCCTGTATTAGGGGGTGTGACCCTGTGTGACCCTATTTTTTGCGCGGCAAGTTTTTAACGCGCGCAGGTCACACATAACGCGGCGGCCGGATCAATCTCGAGCCGCTTGTAAGCAATGGGTTCTCCGCATTCGGCGCACCAGCCATATTCGTCTTCTTCGATGCGCTTCAATGCGATGTCGATGCGGGCGAGGTCGCTGGTCCGGCGGCGGGCTTCGGCCCGCGCCATTTCCTGTTGTTGCATCGCGTCCATTCGCGACAAGCGACCAACGCTTTGCTGATCGAGCTCGACCGTATCGCTCCAGCCCGCTGCTTCTTCATCCAGCGCTTTGAGCTCTGCCTGTCGTTCGCGCATAAGGGTCTTCAGGGCCGCGATCTGACGTTTGGAAAGATCATCGGCCATGATGGTTATTCGGTTTTCGGGGCAAGCAGATCCAATGCAGCGGCTGTCATAGCTTCTGTGCCCAATGTCACCGACTCTCTTGGCGCCACCTTGAAGAAGGGTGAGTGATGCGATGGCACGGGCGCGCCGCCAGCATCTTCGCGATCAAAGTCCGCTTGCGGGGTTCCGCCAACGTTGAAATAGACACCGGGCACATCGGTATTGGGCGCGACAAAATAGGCGAAATCTTCTGCGCCCATGCCTTCGCGCGGTTGGTCGTCAAAGACATCCGCTCCGAAACGTTCGGAAAACAGGCTTCTGATCCGCTGTGACAATGTCGCATCATTATAGGTCGCCGGGGTCCGCTCATGCGATATCTTGACCTCGGGCAATTTGTCTTCGGGCAATCCATTCATCCGGCCCACATTTTCGGCAATGCGCTTAATACCTTCGAGCAGTTTCTCACGGGTTTCCTGATCGTCGGACCGGACGGTAAGCTGCATCGTTGCTTTGTCGGAAATGATATTGTGTTTGAAACCGCTGTGGAACGCACCAACTGTCACCACGGCGGGTTTCAGCGGGGCGATTTCCCGGCTGACAATGGTCTGCAGGTTCATGATGATCTGCGCGCCCATGACAATCGGATCCTTGCCGCGATGGGGAGATGCACCATGCGCGCCGACGCCATGCACGGTAATATCGACACTGTCGGAAGAGGAATAGGTAATGCCCTCTTTCAGCGCCATTTTGCCTGTCGGCGTGTCAGCTGAAACGTGAAAAGCCATGGCAAAATCCGGCTTGGGAAAGCGGGTGTAGAGACCGTCGTCCATCATCAGCTTCGCACCGCCAATGCGCTCTTCAGCCGGTTGTGCAATCAAAACAATCGTCCCGCGCCACTGGTCTTTCATTGCCGACAGTCGCCGGGCCGTACCGATGAGCGAGGTGATATGCACGTCATGGCCGCAAGCATGCATAACCGGCTTCTCTTCGCCATCAATGCTGACCTGCTTGACGGTGGACATGTAATCGAGGCCGCTATCTTCGACCAACGGCAGGCCGTCCATATCGGCGCGCAACATCAGGGTTGGGCCGTCGCCATTTTTCATGACGGCGACGACGCCGGTGCCGCCCACTTTCTCGGTAACATCCCATCCGACCGCGCGCCATTCCTTGGCGATGATGCCAGCGGTACGGGTTTCTTTGTAAGACAGTTCCGGGTTTTTGTGAAAATCGATAAACAGCGCTTCAAGCTTGGCGTCATAGTCCGCCGCGACTGCCTTTGCGAGATCAGTCGATTGGGCCGATGCTGGCGCACCATAGAATAAAGCGCTGCTTGCAGCCAAAGCCAGAATCACATGTTTCAAGATATTTCTCCCCGTGGAATTTCCGCCCTTATGCTGGCCCAACACGAAAAGCGCAAAGTTTATTGCCTTCCGGGTCCCGAAAATAGGCTGCGTAAAAAGCTTGTGGGCCATCATCGCCGCGCAGTCCAGGAGGACCTTCATCGCTGCCGCCCAGTTCCATTGCTTTGTTGTAAAAGCTATCGACTTGCGCCCGTTCTTCGAACGGGATGGCGATCATATTACCATTGCCCGGCACAGCCGCCTGGCCATTATAAGGTTGGGTGATGGCAAGCGAGGGCGCGCCCATTTCGGCACCATAAAGCGTGAAACCGCCCTCTTCGAGTTCCATCAATCGTTTTGCGCCTAGTTCGCTCAGTAGCGCGTCATAATATGCCTGCGCTTTCTCGATATTATTGACGCCTAATGTGACATAGCCAATCATGATCAGCCTCCCATGTTCATTTTGCATACGCAAAGCTTATTGCCGTCAAGATCACGGAAATAGGCACCATAAAAAACGTCCGGTGCGCGCCAGCCGGGAGCGCCCTCATCGGCAGCACCCAGTTCCAATGCCTTGGCATAAAGGGCATCAATCTGGTCGGTATCGTCAAATGACATGGCTACCATGGTGCCATTACCAAAGCAGGCTTCGTTGCCATCATAGGGATTGGTGATGCAGATCATCGGTTGGCCGGGTTTCTTGCCGTAAAACTGGCCACCCAAAGGTGTTTGAAACAATTTTTTGACATCCGTACCTTCAAACAGCTTATCATAAAATTCAACGGCTTTGTCTTTGTCATTGGTGCCAAGCATGGTGTAAGCGATCATCTTTTTCTCTCCTGATTGAGGGCGGTTGATTCGGTTTCGGACTGAAACCTATCACTCACAGAAATAGATGCAATGACCTGCCGGATCATTTTCAGGGACCTGTGTGCGAAAGAAGGCAGTGCCTTGGTTGCTAGCCGGATTTATCCAAAGACCGGATTTCAAAGCATAGGCTTCGCCGCTGTGCCCAAAGCGCATTTGGCCGTCACCGAAAGGATCATCCTTGCAGGATGACGGGCGTCCTGGAGCAGCGAGAATGTGAACTGCCAGGCCGTACGCGCAGAAATAACCATCTTCGCTGTCACCGTTAGAGCCATCATATTGCCAGGCAGGACTGATCATTGTGGCGATGCTGGATTTGCTTAGAAAGTCACCGTCATTGGTTAGAAACATCTGTCCAACCTTAGCGAGATCATTGGCAGATATGCGCAGGCCGCCTTGCGGACTGAATATCGATCCGGTCTGGCCCAGTTGATAGAGCACCAAATCACAGCTGCCATCTTTAGCAGGAACCATGGAGCAATCTTCCTTCACGCCGCGCAAATCATCGCGAGCGACATCGCCGTTGGCACGGTAAAGAGTTACGGCTGCGGAGATCTTTTCATCGCTGCACAAGGTCCAGTTGAAACAGGCATCAAGTTTCAGGGGATCGAAAACCTCTTCCTTCATGATCCGATCAAAGCGTTTGCCCGTGGCCGCTTCCATAACAGCCGCAACGACCGGAAAATTGAGATTGGCATAAGTGAAATACTGGCCGGGCGGGTGATCGGCATCCCAAGCCTCTGGGTTTTCCAGTTCGGTTGAAAGCTTTGCATCCATCGGCAGTGCGTAGTTAATACCATCGCGCAAGCCAGATTGATGAGAGAGCAACAGGCGTAAGGTGATGGCTACGTCAGGAAAGGATGGATGTCGCAGTGACCAGTCAAGATAGTCCGATACATCTGCATCGAGTTGCAGCTGATCCCGCTCCATCAAACGCATCACCGCGAGGTTGATAAAAAGCTTTGAGATTGATGCGATCCGCGCCGGATCATCGGGCATCAAAGCGCGACCGGTGGTGCGGTTGGATAATCCCTGAATGGCGATGGTTGCAACCTGATCCTCATTGAATTGGTTCATGACTGCTGCGGGCGGCGCGCCAGTCTGTGCCGAGATGTTGATGGACAATGACCAGACAAGACAAAAGAAAACGGAGCAAAAGCGCAGGGCCTTTGCTCCGTTCTTCGTAATGTTCAGGATCAACTGACTAGCCCGCTGGGCACTTGCCGATCCGTTTGCCATTGTTTTTGGCGGTAATGTTCATTTTCATGCCGCCAGCACCACCATCCATTTTCATGGTCATTTCATAGCTGCTGGGACCATATTGCCCGGTCATTGCCATATTCATTTCGCCGGGCGCGCCGACATTGGAACAGGACATCTCGGAATTGATCGCGCCGCCGCTCATATCAAATTTCTTGATTTTGCAATCGGTCTGTTCCTGTGCTGCAAAAAATTCTGCACCAGGATTTTTGGCTTGTTCTTCGGTAATGCAAGTTTTGGTGACAGTTGTCGTCTTCATGCTGTCCATAATATTTGCCGGTGCGCCTTCTGGAAGGCCTTCGATTTGTACATCGACAATTTCAACTGTGTTTTCCCACTCGCCAGGCTCCAGGGTGACTTCATTCATAACCTTCGCCACCTCATCAGCGCTGATGTTACCATCGCCATCAGCGTCGGCTTTGTTACTTGAGCAACCCGCCAGCAATGTTACGGCGGCAACCGATAAAACTATCTTCTTCACTAGGATTTCCCTCGTTTAATTACTGAACCCACTTTTGCCATAACGCGATTGATCAATATTGTAAATTTGCGAAGTGTAACGTCTTCATTCCGGCAATATTGGGGGATGACAATGGACCTGTTTTGTTCCATATCATCCGCATGGCAAAACTGGTAATTAGAGAAGGTTTGGCGGAACCGGATACAGACGAAAATTTCGTCCCGCATAAACCTGTGCGACCTGAAAAATCCGAAGGTGGTAGAGCTTTTGAACTGGTTAGCGATTTTGAGCCATCCGGGGATCAGCCGACTGCTATCAAGGAGCTGGTGGAAGGAATTCTTGAGGATGAGCTGGACCAGGTGCTGCTGGGTGTTACCGGGTCGGGCAAAACCTTCACCATGGCCAAGATTATCGAGAAAACACAGCGTCCGGCCTTGATATTGGCTCCGAACAAGATTCTTGCCGCACAATTATATGGGGAGTTTAAAAATTTCTTCCCCAATAATGCCGTCGAATATTTCGTCAGCTATTATGATTATTACCAGCCCGAAGCCTATGTGGCTCGTTCCGATACTTATATCGAGAAGGAAAGCTCGGTAAACGAAGCGATTGACCGGATGCGCCATAGCGCGACACGGTCTCTGCTTGAACGGGATGATGTGATTATCGTCGCGTCTGTTTCGTGTCTTTATGGTATCGGCTCGGTCGAAACTTATTCGGCGATGATCTTTGATCTCAAAAAAGAGCAAGCGGTGGATCAGCGCGATATCATCCGTAAGCTCGTTTCCCTGCAATATAAGCGCAATGATCAGGCCTTTGCGCGCGGTAATTTCCGGGTGCGTGGTGACAATCTGGAAATTTATCCATCGCATTATGAAGACATGGCGTGGCGAATCAGTTTTTTCGGAGATGAGATTGAAGAGATAGTTGAGTTTGATCCACTGACTGGGAAAAAGGGTGCTAGTCTCAATAGCGTCCGTGTTTATGCCAATTCCCACCATGTGACGCCCGGACCTACTATGAAACAAGCGATGGAGGCGATTAAGCTAGAGCTTGGCGTGCGGCTGAAAGAGCTGGAGGCTGAAGGCAAGTTGATCGAGCACCAAAGGTTGGAGCAACGCACCCATTTTGATCTGGAGATGATCGGCGCGACCGGTAGCTGCGCGGGCATTGAAAACTACTCCCGTTTTCTCACAGGCCGTTTGCCCGGTGAGCCGCCGCCTACCTTGTTCGAATATCTACCCGACAATGCCTTGCTGTTCGTCGATGAAAGCCATCAGACGGTGCCGCAAATCGGCGCTATGTCAAAAGGGGATCACCGCCGCAAAATTAACTTGGCCGAATATGGGTTCCGGTTGCCCAGCTGTATCGATAACCGACCGCTGCGTTTTAATGAATGGGATGCGATGCGGCCGCAGACGGTGAGTGTATCGGCGACCCCCGGTAAATGGGAAATGGAGCAGACAAGTGGCGTGTTTGCCGAACAGGTGATCCGACCGACCGGTCTGATTGATCCGCCGGTCGAGATCAAGCCGGTTGAGGATCAGGTCGATGATCTGGTCAACGAATGCAGAAAGGTCGCGCAGCAAGGCTATCGCACCTTGGTCACGACGCTGACCAAAAGGATGTCGGAAGATCTGACCGAGTTCATGCATGAGGCGGGTTTGAAGGTCCGCTATATGCATAGCGATGTGGAAACACTGGAGCGGATAGAATTGATCCGGGATTTGCGACTGGGTGTTTATGATGTCTTGGTCGGGATTAACCTGCTCCGCGAGGGTCTGGATATTCCCGAGTGCGGATTGGTGGCGATATTGGATGCGGATAAGGAAGGCTTCTTGCGCTCTGAAACATCTTTGATCCAGACCATCGGCCGGGCGGCGCGTAACGTGGATGGCCGCGTGATCCTTTATGCCGATCGCATTACCGGTTCGATGGAGCGGGCGCTTAATGAAACCGGACGGCGGCGCGAGAAGCAAGAGGCTTATAACAAGCTGCACGGCATCACGCCGCTTTCGATCAAGAAAAATATCGGTGATATTGTCGCCCATGTGTCAAGCAAAGATCAGGTTACCGTGCCGATTGATGATGATACCGATCATCTTGTTGGGCATAACTTGCGCAGCCATATCGAAAGCCTTGAAAAACGGATGCGCGATGCGGCGGCTGATCTGGAATTTGAAACTGCAGGACGTTTGCGTGATGAAATTCGTAAACTCGAAGCTGATGAACTGGGTTTGCCTGCCGATTTACAACTGGCCAGACCCAAAGGCAGGGCTACTGAAGGTAAACCCGGCACACGCAAAATGGGATTTGGTCAGACGCAGAAGAAATTCTAAACTGGTTCTGACCCTATGGACGGTATGATCGGGCCTACTTCTCGACCAACATCACGCTCAAATAGACAAACGACAGGTATCCGGCTTGTACAGCAAGGGGGCAAGGTTCATGCTGAATCGATAATTATCTGGGGAGAGATGTAATGCAATCGACAGTTTTAACGGTGGTAGCGGGTTCAGTTTTAGCGCTGGGTACAGTTGCTTATGATGGCCATCAGGCAATGGCCCAACCAAGTGAAGCCACAACGCAGGCTGCACCTGATTTTACTGCTGCTGTGGCTGCCGGTGGCCGCGTTCAGGCCGATATAAAATTGGACGAGAGTCGTATGCCGTCTAAAATCCTTGCTTTCATGGGCTTGAAATCCGGCGATGCTGCACTCGATATCTTTGCAGGCGGCGGCTACTATAGCGAGATCATGGGCGCAGCAGTTGGGGCCGATGGTTCTGTTGTCGCGGTCAACCCCCCGCAATTTGTATCCAGCGACGCTGCGAAAGCTAAATGGGCCGGGATTTCTGAGCGGCAACCGGGCGTGTCGATGTTGCCCTCACAATTGGGTGATTTTACACCTGCACCGGATAGTTATGATTTTGCGATGATGCATCTCATCTTTCATGACCTCTATTGGGAAAGCGAAAAGTTCAAAGTCGCACGGATGGATCCTGCGGCTTTTTTGAGTAAGCTTTATGCAGGTATGAAGCCTGGCGGTATCGTCGCGGTGATCGACCATGTTGGTAATGCCGGAGACACGAGAGTCGTGGTTGAAAAGACTCATCGGATTGATCCTGCCACAGCCAAAGCCGATTTCGAGAAAGCCGGTTTTGTGCTGGAGGCGGAAAGCGACATGTTCGCTAATCCGGATGATGATTTGGACAAAAATGTCTTTGACCCAGCGATACGCGGCAAAACTAACCGCTTTGTGATGAAGTTCCGCAAACCTACTTAAGCGGTTCGGTTTGCTCGCTGGTCTGAATAGCGGCGAATCACATCCTTAAAACATGATTGGGGCGAAGCGATTCGCCTCAATTTTTGTGCAGCGCACCATTTTTAGAAAAGCGGGATCAGCATTTGTAGATTAAATTGCACAAAATTGTAATATAATTTCAATACTTTACGGATAGTTACAATAGTTTACAAGACGGTTCATGCCCAGTTGCGCTAAAGAGTCCTACATAAGTTGCGTAGTTACGAACTGACACGAAAAGTGAAACACCGGCCACGAAGATGAGCCGCGGTCAGTATCTCGGTTTTGGACAGAGAGGTTCTTATGGAGCTTGTTGTGAACAATGACGAATATTTGAAAGCCGGCATGATTGCTGCGCCGGGAAAATCCGGTCGTGTGAATGCTGTCGATTTCGACGCTGCTGAACTGCGGGCTGGACCAACTTTGGGCCAGGGGTTGTACCTGATCGTATCAGGACCAACGCCGGAACCCGGCGCGTATATACGATTACTGCCGGTATTGGGCGATACGCAGCCTGAATATCAACAGATTGAGTTAACTTGGGACACGCGCGCGGCAAATGACCATGACGTTTCGATGGGGGTCGAACGTTATGAGAAATCAATGCCGCTCTCTGGCCTGTCAGGTACAAAGGGCATTGAACTTGTTGGCGCCAACCGCACCAAGAAGTTTAACCTGACGGGTCACTAGTTTGGCCGGCGGCGGCTTAGGGTCGCTTGCTGCCGGAACAAAGGCGGGGGACAGATTTGTGTTGTGTATTAAATCTGTCTCCCGATCCTTTGAACAGGAATAAGCTTAGTTGCTTACAATTTAGGTCCAGCAATCCGTTTACGGGGGCTTTCAGGGGGTTTTGCAAGCCGCTGGACTTTTGGGGGAGTAGGGCTGGCGCGCTGGTTGTGTATCGCGCGACGGCCCTACTTTTTCCTATGGTATCCTCTTAGCGTCTAGCTCGCATATTTAACCGAACAGCCATAGGGTCGGGATTGGGCAACGCTGACGCTTTTGCCTGCCTTTAGATCAGCCAAAGCTGCCGTCACATGATTGCGCGCGCCCTTGATATCGGCTTTATTGGCTGTTGGTTTGTCATCGATGCCGCCTTGATAAACCAGTTTGCCCGAACCATCGATAATATACATATGCGGCGTCGTTTTGGCAGCATAGGCTTTGCCGACCAAGCCGTTGACATCGAGCAGATAATGGTCCGCTTTCAAGCCTTGATCCTTGGCTAGCTTTTGCGCCTCGGGACCCTTCATATAGCCCTGTTTCCCGGGCGCACCGCTGTTGATGGTCAACCAGACGACACCTTGTTTGCGGGCTGCGGCCTGAGTGGCCTGCATGTTCCCACTATCATAATGTTTTACGACAAAGGGGCATCCCGGATTGTGCCATTCCATCACGACGGTCTTGCCGCGGAAGCTGGAAAGCTGCACGGTTTTTCCGTACATATCGGTCAGTTTAAAATCTTGCGCGATTGCCCCTGTTTTCTGGGCTGCCGCGAGGGGCATAGCCATGCCGATTGCAGCTACGGCGACTACGGAAGTGATGGCGGTTTTATATAACATGGCGATGTCCTTTTCATTCAATCAACTTTGAGAGTTTTGAACTACGTGACCAGATCGGTCAGCGTCCCGACGGTCAGTATCTGCGGCAATATAACAGGTTCTTTACCGGGCTCATAATAGAGATAGAGTGGCACACCAGCACGGCCATGCTTTTCCAGAAACTTACTGATTTCCGGATCAGGGCGAGTCCAGTCTCCCATCAAAACCGCAACATTGGCTTCGGCAAAAGCGTCGGCCGTTTCCTGACGTTGCACAGCGGCGGCTTCGTTGGCCTTGCAGGTGATGCACCAATCAGCAGTGAAATAGGCGAATACCGGTGTATCGGATGCGCGCAATTCGGATAGTTTGGCTTCGCTAAAGGGTTCGCTGGGCAAGGTAGCGGAAGAGGCGCTAGCGGCTTTCTGATCATCCATGGCTTCTGCATTGGGTAACAACAAGACGCCTCCAATAATCGCGGCGCTAAGCGCGCCGGTGGTCAATGTGCCCCTTGATAGGCCTTTCATTTGTTCGCCGCCGAACCACCAGAGTATTAATGTGACCAGCAGTAGGAAGATCAATGACAGTCCCAGTGCGTCGGTTCCTATTTGCCGGCCGAGCAACCAGATCAGGCCGATTGCGGTGAGGAACATCGGAATGGCCATGGTTTTGCGAAAGCTGTCCAACCACGCGCCCGGTTTTGGTAGGCGGTTGCGGATGGCCGGTACGAAGGCGATGAGCAAGAAGGGCAAGGCCAATCCAACCCCTAGACCGGCAAAAATTATCAGCGCGGCAACAGGTGGTAGTACGATAGTGGCCCCTAGCGCAGCAGCCATGAAAGGTCCGGTGCAGGGGGTGGCAACAAATGCTGCGAGCGCGCCGGTCCAAAATGAGCCTGTCGCTCCATCTTTCTGGGCCAGCTTGTTGCCAAAGTTGACATTGGGTAGTTCAAATAGACCCGCGAGGTTGAACCCGATGGCGGTTACCAGCGCCAGCAGCACGAAGATGATCCGTGGATCCTGCAGCTGGAATGCCCAGCCGACCGCAGCTCCGCTTGCCCGCAGGCCTAGGAGCAATCCGCCTAAGGCTGTTGCGACAACTACTACGCCGGCTGTGTAAGCCAGCGCATCGCGGCGCACGACTGATTCATCTCCGCCTGCTTTGGCGAGACTTATCGCTTTGAGGCTGAGGATCGGGAAAACACAGGGCATCAGATTGAGCAGCAGGCCGCCGACAATCGCTCCGCCAAGGGCTATGAACAGCAAAGACGCTTTAGACTGGTCGCCACCACCAATAAAATTTCCGCCGTCACCTGTGCCGCTCACGGGAACACCGGACATCGCGACGTCTCCGCTGGATGCCTTTATGGAAAAGCCCATGCTCGGACCAATTTTCAGGACACCCGAGATGTTCTGCAATTCATCTCCGCGCGCGGCTGTTTCGATGATGAGTTTGTCGCCATCGCGATTGACCTTTTGCGGCGCTCCATAGTCGACAATGCCATCTTCCTTGATAAAGAAATAAGGCGTTTCAACGTCAATATTAGCGGGGACGGGAATGGACAGGCGGAACAGGTCATCTTTGACCATGAAAGTGGCCGGGTTACCAAGCTGGCGCGGCAAAGCCTCGCGATAGTCGTTAAACGCATTGTTGAGTGACACTGCGGCATCAGGTCCAACCACCTCCAAGGTGATCGACAGCTCATCCTGTTCAGGTACGCAGACT
Source organism: uncultured Sphingomonadaceae bacterium (assembly GCA_947489315.1). Lineage (GTDB taxonomy): Bacteria > Pseudomonadota > Alphaproteobacteria > Sphingomonadales > Sphingomonadaceae > Parasphingorhabdus. The sequence continues at coordinate 811,694 of CANLCX010000002.1, read as the reverse complement.
TCATCGGTACAGGAGAGCCATTCGGATTTCACCGAAATGGGCAGGGGCCCGGGCTTCACCTTTTCGGACACGACGAGATTCACCAAAACGGCATAATCGCCTTTGTAAATATAGTTCATGATACCGGAAATCAGCAGCGTATCAGGTACCTGATATTGTGCTTTTCCAGCCGTCACGCCGTCTGGCAGTTTCCAGTCGAAGCTCATGCCAATGCCAGCATCACCGGGATTTTCCCAATAGCCGTGCCAGGTTGGCTTAGGGTTCATGACAAAGGCGAGTGTAACGCTTTGCCCAGCTTGCACTTGCTGCGATTCCGCAACCAGCGTGGCGGGTACGTTGAGCTCACGCTTATTGAGGTCAACCTGCGCTCTGGCTGGGCTGATGCTGAGCAGTGCCGCAAAAACGAAAGCCGCGAGCAAAACCCGGAAATTTGCCGAGATTGTCCTCAAAGAGGTTTCAGATGTCATAAAAACTCACCATTTTATATATAACGCTGTTAGTCTATCGACGGCTGTCTTGCCATAGCCGCTTTATACCATGGGGATTATTCGTGCGCTTCACCAAATATGTTACAAGTTTCATAGCTTTTATCGCAATTTCTACCACCGCTAATGCCGAAGATCACAGCGAAGCAAAGTCCGATAAGCCCAATCTGGTGATCGCGATATCGGTGGACCAGTTTTCGTCCGATTTGTTCAGCGAGTATCGCAGCACCTTTACCGGCGGCCTAAAACGTCTGGCGAACGGTGCGGTCTTTCCATCAGGATATCAGGGGCATGCTGCCACCGAAACCTGTCCGGGCCACGCGACGATCATGACCGGTGTTCATCCCGGGCGCGCGGGTATTATCGCCAATAACTGGATTGATCTGGGCGTAAAGCGTGATGATAAAACCATCTATTGCGCCGAAGACGAGCGGATTGAAGGCACTAGCTATGGAAGCATCACTGCCGCGACCCAAGGCGATTATGTTGCCTCGGCGTGGCATCTGCTGGTTCCAACTTTGGGGGAGCGACTGAAGACAATATCTCCTGATTCCCGCAATATGGCGGTGGCGGGGAAAGATCGGTCGGCCTTGATGATGGGCGGCAATGCGCCTGATATGGTGTTCTGGTGGCGCGGTGAGGGTTTTGAAACCAAACAAGGCGGCCTGATGCTGCCTGCTCTGCCTAAATTTAACGCCGAGATTAAAGCGATGCTGGCCAAGCCGCGCGCGCCGATTACAGCGCCCGCTCATTGCGAAACCCGCAACCGCGCGATCGCTGTTGGAACAGATAGTGCCGTCGGCACCTACCAGTTTCAGCGCCCTGAAAATGGCGCAAGTATTTTTCGTGCGTCGCCGGATTTTGATGCTGCTGTTTTAACGCTGGCGGAAAAAATGGTGGAGAATGAGAGGCTCGGCACTTTCGAGTTTACCGACATCTTGAATATCGGCCTGTCGGCGACGGATTATGTCGGCCATGCCTTTGGCACCGGCGGTGTTGAAATGTGTATCAACTTGTCTGAGCTGGACAGGAATCTCGGCATTTTTTTCGATAATCTCGATAAAATGGAGCGCGATTATATGGTCGTGCTCACTGCCGATCATGGTGGCCATGATTTGCCGGAGCGTTTGAAACTGCAAGGTGTACCAGAAGCACAGCGGATTGATGATGACGTCAACGCAGACGGTCTCAACGAAGTCTTTTATGAAAATCGCAAGCTGGGGCAATATGGTCAGGTGGTTTACGCCGACAGCCCGTTTGGCGATTATTATATCAACCGCACCATTCCCGAGCCTCTGCGTACTGAAGTCAAGACAGAGGCGATGGCGATGATGGCGCGTGGTGATCAGGTCGAACTGGTTCTGGATGGCGCAGACCTAGCCAAAATGCCGATGCCAACCGGCCCCGTTGAAGAATGGAACCTGGCCGAGCGCGCGCGGGCGTCTTTCCACCCTGACCGGTCCGGAGATTTCATCGTCCTGCTGAAAAAAGCGGTGACCCCGATCACCAAGGCTATGCGCGGTTATGTTGCAACCCACGGCAGTCCTTGGGACTATGACCGGCGCGTCCCGATTATGTTCTGGCGCAAAGGCATGAGCCATTTTGAACAGCCGCTCTCTGTTCAAACCGTTGATATAGCGCCGACCTTAGCGTCGATAATCGGCCTTGATATTCCCAACGACGAACTTGATGGCCGCTGTCTGGATATTGATGGTGGTGCGGGCAATAGCTGCGAGTAGTTTTAGCGCTATCGCTGTTCGTAACGGGTCAATCCCCGGCCAAGGCTGTTATTCGCAATCCGCATCTTGTCCCCGCTCCAGTCGGCGACAAACCAGGTGTTGCGCTCAACGCCCTTGGCGAGAGACGCGCTGTTGGAATGGATGTTGAGACCAGCAGAGCTTTGTTTTTTTCCTTCAGCAGCAACGGTTACAAAAGCGCTCCAGTTTTCCTTGTTTTGACCCTGCACAAAAACATTGCCGCTGATCACGCCCGAAGCGCCCGCGGGCAGGTCGATCATATAATTGGTTGAGCGGCCCTGCGTATCATCAAAGCTGCTGTTGGTGACAGTGATGCGTGGCGCACGGCTTTTGACATAATGTCCGCCATTGCCTTTTTCAAAACGACTATTGGTAACGCTCAGCGAGCCATAATCGCCAATATAAATGCTATGGGCACAAGACAGGCCGCGGTCACAGCGGCCGAGCCGCTGGAATGTCGAACGATCAATTACAATGCTGCCACTCGCGTCATCGGCAGTTAACAAACCCTGCTCGCTGTTGCGGAACAGGGCATTGGTAATCGTTAGATTGCCGCGTTCCAAGCGGATACCCGCGCCATTGCCATCGGGCACGCGCTGGTTCTGAAAGATGATGCCATCGACAAGAGCGGACTGGCCGCGCAGGACCAAAGCTGCTTTGCCCTCGCAAATCCCGCCGTCTAATATGGCTTGTCCGGGCACTGCAGCCCGATAGGTAATCTGTCCTTCGGTTTGTACAGCGCAGTCGCCATAAGCACCCGGAGCGATCACGATCGTGCCTCTATTCGCGCCGATTGCCTCCACTGCGTCAGACAAGCTGTAAAAGCCTTGTCCGTTTTCAGCGACAGTGAAAGGCGTATTGTTTTGAGCTAATGCAGCAGGGCTGGCGGAAGCTACCAGAGCAGCGGCAATATAGATATGGGCCGAAAATTTCACGTCTGAAGCTCCTGAAAAAGCGGAGGAAATATGCCTTTTTATATCGGCTTACAAAACTCAACACAATATTGGGAATAGCTCTGTCCCAAATATATGCACATTGGGCCACACCCGTTAATATTCTGGTTCATCGGATATCTTAGGATTGATCGCAGTAAGAGTCTCGAAATAGGACATATGTGCGCTCGATCATAGTCATAGGGTTAATAATTTGTTAAGGCTCCGAATCGGGTCGCATTGTGAAGCGAGCAGTTTGCTCGTAAAAGGAATTTTACAATGCAAAAACTACTAATGACCGCAGCCGCGGTTGGGGCCTTATCTACTGCCGGATCCGCAAATGCCGCAGTTGTGATGGGCGAACTTACTGGCGGAAGCGCCTTAACTAATGGCGGTGCTTTCCAACAGCTAACCCCAGCGGCCGGCTTTAATGTCGGCAATAATAACCAACAGTCCAACAATCTGTTTGCTTTTGATGAACAGCAAAATGTGACTTTGCTATCCGCCATTGGCGGTATTGCGGCAGGAACGGTGGTGAACAGTCACTATGTCTTTTTCGATCCCGGTCCGGACTTCAGGGCTATAGGCTATGTGGATTTTGACAGCGATATATTGGGCGTACTTGATGGCAGGGCTGATATGGAAATGACCGACGCATTGCTGGGCAATGCCAATGTCAACTATGTCAGCGTCAATTTGCGCGGACTGGAAAGCCAAGACAGCTTCAACACTGTTGGCAATAGAATAAACATCAATTTCAGGGCATCCAGCCCGGGCGACTATGTCCGCGTGTTGACCGCAGCTCCTGCAGTTCCAGAGCCTTCAACTTGGGCGATGATGATCGGCGGCTTTGGTCTGGTTGGCGGAGCAATGCGCCGTCGTCGCAAAGTGTCGACAAAGGTTAGCTACGCCTAGACCTTATCGTAATTGATCAGATAAAAGCCGGCCTCGAAAGAGGCCGGCTTTATTCGTTTAGATTGGGCCGCAACCACTGCCGCGCGCGATCCAGTGAAATATCCCGCCGCGCCGCATAATCCTCAACTTGATCTTCGCCAATCCGGGCCACGCCGAAATAATCGGCCTGCGGGTGACCGAAATAAAAGCCGGAAACAGCGGCTGTTGGCGTCATCGCAAAGCTGCTGGTGAGTTCCAGTCCGGTATGGGCGGTCGCATCCAGCATATCGAATAATATCGGTTTCAGACTATGGTCAGGGCAGGCGGGATAGCCGGGGGCCGGGCGGATACCTTGATATTTCTCTTGGACCAGTGCCTTATTGTCGAGATTCTCATCCGGCGCATAGCCCCAAAGGTCTTTGCGGACATGTTCGTGCATACGCTCGGCAAAGGCTTCGGCGAGCCGGTCGGCCAGCGCCTTGATCAGGATGCTGTTATAATCATCCTTGTCCGCCTCAAACCGCTGGACATGCTCGTCAATGCCATGACCGGCGGTGACCGCAAAGCCGCCCATCCAGTCGTCGGAGGTATCGATAAAATCAGCGAGGCAATTGTTTGACTTGCCGGACCGTTTGCTGACCTGCTGGCGTAGCATGGGCAGGGCGACTTCTTCATTTTCCGGCGAAACCATAATGTCGTCACCGTCCCGTCGTGCGCGCCATAGGCCTGCTACACCTTTAGCGGTCAGCCATTTTTCCGTGATAATTTTGTCGAGCATCACCTGTGCATCTTTGAACAGATCGCTAGCGCTTTCGCCGACCACGTCGTCGGTCAGGATCGCCGGATAGGTGCCAGCCAATTCCCACGCGCGAAAGAACGGTGTCCAGTCAATATAGTCTCTTAAATCCGCGAGGTCCCAGTCGTCATAGACATGCAGACCCGGCTTTTTCGGCGCCGGTGGTTTTTTGCTCATGTCTACCGTTGCGCCATTGGCGCGGGCTTCATTCAGCGAAGCGAGCTTCTTCGCGGTCTTACCAGCGCGCGCAATACGTACTTGCTCATAATCTTCTCGGGTGCTGGCGATAAAGCCCTCGGCCTGTGTATCGCTGACCAGTTGCGAGGCCACGCCCACCGCGCGACTGGCATCAAGCACATAGATGGTCGGACCAGAATAAGCCGGTTCAATCCGCAAGGCTGTATGCGTTTTGGACGTCGTCGCGCCGCCGATCAGCAGCGGCATGGTCATCTTGGCGCGCTCCATCTCTTCGGAGACGGTGACCATTTCGTCGAGCGACGGCGTAATCAAGCCGGACAAGCCGATCATATCGGCATCATTTTCATTCGCCGCCTTTATGATGTCCGTCCAGGGTACCATGACCCCTAGATCGACTACTTCAAAGCCGTTACATTGCAGCACAACGCCGACAATATTTTTACCGATATCATGCACATCGCCCTTGACGGTCGCCATGATGATCTTGCCCTTGCCCTTGGCACCTTCTTCCTTTTCCGCCTCGATATAGGGGAAGAGATGAGCGACGGCCTTTTTCATCACGCGAGCGGATTTCACCACTTGCGGCAGGAACATTTTGCCCGATCCGAAAAGATCGCCAACGATATTCATCCCGCCCATTAGCGGGCCTTCGATAACCTCGATGGGGCGCCCGCCCGCATTGAAAATGTTCAGACGGGCTTCCTCTGTATCTTCGATGATATGGGCATCAATGCCTTTGACCAGCGCATGTTCGAGCCGTTTGACGACTTCATAGCCGCGCCATTCGGCAGCCGCTTTTTCGGCCGCGACATCGGTACCGCGGAATTTCTCGGCTAGCGTAATCAGCCGATCGGTCGCATCATCGCGGCGATCAAAGACCACATCCTCGCAATGCTCGCGCAATTCCGTATCGATATCGTCATAAATGTCGAGCTGGCCCGCGTTGACAATGGCCATATCCATGCCAGCAGGGATGGCGTGATAGAGGAAAACACTGTGCATCGCGCGGCGCACAGGTTCGTTGCCGCGAAAACTGAAAGACAGATTGGAAAGTCCGCCTGAAATATGAACATGCGGGCAGCGTTTTTTGATCTCCGCGGTAGCTTCGATAAAATCAAGCCCATAGCGGCGATGCTCTTCAATCCCGGTCGCAACGGCGAAAACATTGGGGTCAAAGATAATATCTTCGGGCGGAAAGCCGATGCCGGTGAGCAGGTCATAGGCGCGGTTGCAGATTTCGACTTTGCGGTCCTTGGTATCCGCTTGTCCGGTTTCATCAAACGCCATGACCACGACGGCCGCTCCATAAGCCATGCACTTACGCGCATATTTCAGAAATTCAGCTTCGCCTTCCTTCATCGAAATGGAATTGACGATCGGTTTGCCGGATACGCATTTCAGGCCCGCTTCGATGACTGACCATTTGGAACTGTCAATCATCACCGGCACTCGGGCAATGTCTGGCTCTGCAGAGATCAGTTTAAGGAAGGTCGTCATCGCATGCTCGGCGTCAAGCAGGCCTTCATCCATATTCACATCGATAATCTGTGCGCCATTTTCGACCTGTTGGCGCGCGACTTCCACTGCTGCTTCATAATCATCATTGAGGATGAGTTTTTTGAACCGCGCGGAACCGGTGACATTGGTACGCTCGCCAATGTTGACGAATTGCGCAGAAGAAGGAGGTGTGGTCATTTATAAAATTTCTTTTGAAGCGTGCCGGTGAACGGATCAGGCGGCCATCGTGAAAGGTTCAAGGCCGGATAAGCGTGTCCGGACAGCTGGCGAAGCCATGGCGCGCGGTTTGGCACCCTCAACTGTTTTGGCAATGGCCGCGATATGCTCTGGCGTGGTTCCGCAGCAGCCGCCGACAATATTTACGAGCCCGTCATCCAGCCACTCGCTGATCAGCGCAGCGGTTTGATCCGGCATCTCGTCATATTCGCCCAGTTCATTGGGCAGGCCCGCATTGGGGTAGGCCATGATCAGTGTATCTGCTTCCTTAGTCAGCATCGCAAGATGCGGGCGCAGCTGATCGGCGCCAAAAGAGCAATTGAGCCCGATGGTGAGCGGTTTCAGGTGTCGAACCGCATGCCAAAAAGCTTCGACGGTATGACCGGAGAGATTGCGTCCCGACAGGTCGGTCAACGTCATCGAAATCATCAAGGGTACATCACGGTCACAAGCTTCAGCAGCTTCTTGTGCCGCCATACCGGCGCATTTGGCATTGAGTGTATCGAAGATCGTTTCGATCAGCAGAAAATCGACGCCGCCTTCGATGAGCGCATCGCATTGTTCCCGATAGACATCTTTGAGATAATCAAAATTAATCTCGCGAAAGCCGGGATCGTTGACATCAGGCGATAGCGACAGAGTTTTGTTGGTCGGGCCGATGGAACCGGCGACAAAGCGTTTGCGACCGTCTTTGGCTTCGGCCTTGTCGCAAGCGCGCCGCGCAATTTCGGCTGATTTGACGTTGAGGTCCCAGACCAGATGTTCGCAGCTATAATCGGCTTGGCTGATCTTGGTGGAGCTGAACGTATTGGTTTCGACAATATCCGCGCCCGCTTCCAGATAAGCGCTGTGAATACCTTCGATAATGTCAGGGCGCGTCAGGCTGAGCAGGTCATTATTGCCCTTCTGATCATCGGTTAGTTCCAAATTGCCACGATAATCCCGTTCACCGAGGCCATGATTTTGAATCGCGGTGCCATAGCCGCCATCAAAGACCAATATGCGTTCCGCCGCCAAGGCGAGAAGCTGTTCGCCGGGACCGGTCATGCTGCTTTCTCCTGCGTCGCGCCAGTAGGACGTTTGCCAAGCAAGTGGCAAATCGCATAGCTCAGTTCGGCGCGGTTGAGCGTGTAAAAATGAAACTGCCGGACGCCGCCGGCATAGAGTTTGCGGCACAATTCGGCGGCAACCGTTGCCGCGATCAATTGGCGTGCCGACGGATGATCATCCAACCCCTCAAACAGGTCATTCATCCACATAGGGATCTCCGCGCCGCACATACCCGCAAACTTCCGCGTCTGTGCAACGTTCGAAACCGGCAAGATACCGGGAACCAATTCGGCATCAATCCCCGCCGCTCCTGCTGCATCCTGAAACCGGAAAAACGCTTCAGCCGTAAAGAAAAACTGCGTAATTGCACGGCTTGCACCGGCATCCAGCTTGCGTTTCAGATTGTCGAGATCGGTTTGCGGGCAACTCGCTTCCGGGTGCGTTTCGGGATAAGCTGCCACCGAAATCTCAAACGGTGCTATATCCTTAAGTCCCGCAACCAACTCCGCAGCACTTTGGTAGCCTTGCGGATGTGGTTCAAAGGCTTGACCCTCTGAGGGTGGATCCCCGCGTAGCGCTACTATATGCCGTACGCCGGCTTCCCAATAGGATTGCGCAACTTCGGCGATTTCGGCTTTGCTGGCGCCCACACATGTCAAATGCGCTGCAGCCGGAATATTGGTTTCTTTGGCAATGCGCGCAACCGTAGCATGTGTCCGCTCTCGGGTCGATCCGCCGGCGCCATAGGTTACCGATACAAAACGAGGATTTAGCGGCTCCAAGGTTACTACACTGTCCCACAATGTCTTTTCCATTTTTTCCGATTTGGGTGGGAAAAATTCAAAGGAAACATCCGCATCACCGCTTAGTCCAGCAAACAACGGAACATCCAGCGCACGCTTTGCTTCCTCAAGCTCATTCAAGCCTAACGGTCTGGTTTGTTCGATCATAAGGAAGCTCTTTTTCGAGGTATATTGGAGGTTGATGCAGCGTCGCTGCCGGGATGAATTTGAGATAGGCTCGACTTACGTCCCACCCATATTTTGACGGTCAGTTTACCACCATCCAGCGTCCTACTTTGCACCATGTCAATCTGAGAGGCGGTGAACCAGCGGTTCATATTGTCATCGGAAAAGCCTAGTCGGGCATGCGCATGAGCAGTTCTTAACTCTTCGCGATCATGAGGCGCAAAGTCGGTGATCATGATTGTCCCGCCCTCACGCACGACCCTTGAAACTTCCATTAGAACGGCCTCGGGATGCTGGGCATAGTGCAGAACCTGATGCAATAATACGCTGTCTATTTGACCATCGGCGACGGGCAAATTGTTGAAGTCACCCAGTTTCAACTCCGTCTTTCGTGCCAATGCTGCCTGATCGGTTTTATCTGATTCATTGCCTAATAGTTTGGCTCGAGCAAGACGCAGCATCTCTGGACTTTTATCCAGTGCCGTTACTTTTTCAGAATTTGGTCCGAAAAGCTCAACCATCCGGCCAGTGCCCGTGCCGATGTCGAGCATATGTCCCAGATTAACGTCTTTTAGCAGGGCCAACATTGCCTGTTCGACATCATCTTCCGGAAGATGAAGAGAGCGAATGGCGTCCCATTCCTCGGCATGCGCCTCGAAATAGCGTTCTGCCATCTCGGCCCGCGCTTTTCGAACGAGAGATAATTGCGCTTGGTCATTAATGGCTTGTTCGGACGATATCACATCGTCGGAACGGAAAAGACGACGCAGGATATCAAGCGCGGAGGCTTGCCCGGGGCGGAGAAAAACCCAGCTTCCCTCTTTGCGACGTTCTGCGAGACCGGCTTCGTCTAAAATGCGAATATGACGGGAGATACGTGGTTGGCTTTGGTCGAGAATTTGCGCTAGCTCGCCGACAGCAAGTTCCATTTTGAGCAGCAGAAGCATGATTCGAATCCGCGTGGGATCAGCTAAGGCTCTAAATATGGTCAGGACATCGTTCATCGAGGCAGTCATATAAAGAATTCTTTATATGCAGTCAATCCATTAGATTTGCTTGCTTTGAATCTTCGTTTTTCAAAATGTTACAAAAAAAAGTCTCAATGGATCATAGGGTAAGAATGTTCGCCATTGCTATCCTTTTTCGACAGAGGTAAAGCATCGCCCGTGAACAGATTGAGGGAGTTTATCGACTGTTCGCGTGGTTTTTTGAGGAAAAATAAAGGGTTTACCCAATGAAAAAAGTTACAACATCTATCGTTCTTGCTGCTGCGCTTGGCTTGGCTGCATGTTCCGGTGCTGCTGACAATGCAGAAGCTGGTGCTGAAGAAGCTGTAGAAGGCACAGAAGCAACGGCTGAAGAAGCTGCTGACGACGCGATGACTGCTGCTGAAGGTTCTGCAGACGCCATGGGCGAAGCAGCTGCTGAAGCAACTGAAGAAGCTGGTGAAGCTGCTGAAGGCGCCGTTGAAGAAGCTACTGAAGCCGCTGGTGAAGCTGCTGATACAGCTACAGATGCTGCTGAAGACGCCGCAAAAGGCGCTGCCAACGATCTGATCGAAAAAGGCGCTGACGCTGCAAAACGTGCAGTTGAATAGGTCTTTTTGACAAGTTTGAAAAAGGGCTGCCTTTTGGGCGGCCCTTTTTTTGTCCAAAATAGGCGCTTTGCGTCTATTCAAGTTTTTGGAATTGGCTTGGTGTTGAAAGGTAGCGAAATATGATGAAGCGATATGGTGTCTATTTGGGTCTATTGTCATTAGCGGCTTGTGGACCGGCTCAGAATGATCCCGGCCCGGGTGGCGTTACAGTAGGCGAAGCCAAGGCATTGGACGAGGCGGCGGAAATGCTGGACGAACGCAACGCGCCGTCTGAAGAGGCGCTCAACGAGAACGCGGCCCAATAGGCTTGATCGCCGCAGTGCTGTTTAACCCGCTTATCGCCCGTGATAGCGTCCGACAGCGCGGGTGACTGATTGCATCAGCCGCATCCGTTCTGGAACAGAGGCCGTTGTGTTACCTAACATTACGGCAACGGCATAACGACTACCGTCAGGGGCAGTCATAATACCAACATCATTATAGCCTGTTGAAACGGCCCCTAAAACTTGACCTGTGCCGGTTTTGTGAAGAAATTCCCACCCAGCAGGAACGCCGGCCTTTAAGCGATTTGGTCCGCTTCGTGTCCGTTTCAAAATAGATTGCAGCAATTGGGTCGAGTTTGCAGAAAGCAATTCGCCGCGAGCAAGCTGGTCAAGAGCACCGACAATGGCACCGGGGCTAGCGCCGTCGATTGGATCGGCAAGATAATTTGCCAATGCTTTCCGACGGGTTTCAATCGGTAAATTTGCACGCGCGGTATAGAATTTACGACCTTGGGACAGGTTTTGGTTCCATTTGAGGCCGGCAATCTGGCTTTGCATCAACCGTTCGCCAGGCCCGAATTTTATCTTGCCCAGGCTTTGGCGGCGAATGAAATCATTGACCGCATCTGGTCCTCCGGCATGGCGCAACAGCGCGTCGTTCGCAGTGTTATCGCTATAGGCGAGGGCTCTTTCCAGCAACGTATATACGCTTTTTACAACGCTGCCTTCGCGTTTTACCTCTGCTGCCATAGGTTGATAAAATAGAGTAAGATCGTCTGGACCGATTTGGATCGCATCAGAGAGAGACACGCGTCCCTGATCAACCTTGTCGAGCAGCGCCATCGCAACCCAAAGTTTTGATACACTCTGTTGAGGAAAATTCTGGTCGGCGCGGTGGCCTATGCTCCAGCCGCCATCGATGCTTTTGATAGCAATGCCGGTTTTACCAGGGAAAGTCCGCCACAAGTCTCCAATTTCTTGCTCAAGCGCGGGGTTCGGACGACTTCGTGAGGGTTTATATACCTCCGTTGGCGGTGGGTTGTCGTAGCGCGGACGCTGAGTTTCTGGCCGATCATTCGAAACAACCGGCCGCCCTTCCGACGGGGCAACACATGCGGTTGCCATGCTGACGCAAAAGAAAATAATAACAAAGCGCGCAAATGCCATAAACTAACTACCAATCCCTGTTGCGATATTGTCGGTCAGAACAATCTATCCGCAATATCAGTTACTGTCCTACTACGTACAGGATTCCGCCTGAACAGGACCAAAACCGATGTTTGCGGTGAACGATTCTGAGTGTGCGACGAAACGCATCAATTATTTCTTAACGCCGAAATTCATGCGCCTAGTTACCGAGTAATCCAAAATATTTACTACGAAATAGGATAAGGCCCAACGCAGCCGATTGAGCCATCCCTTGCGTTCCTTGTGCAGTTTCTTGGAGATGGGCAAGGAATCGCGACACATGTCATCAACAAGCAGGCGAGCATGGTCGGCAAAGGCTTGATCTTCGATCCGCACCATCATTTCGACATTGATAAACAGGCTGCGGAGATCGAAATTGGCTGAACCGATATAGACGGCATTGTCGATTACCACCATTTTGGTGTGCAGTCGCTTGGGCTGATATTCATAGATATCTGCGCCGCGTTTGAGCAGATAGCCATATAACAGACGGCTTGCCCCAATAGTGGCGGCATTGTCGGTTTTGCCTGGCAAAAGGAGTCGGCTCCGACCGCCACGTTTTGGCAAGCGAGCAATCCGTCGTAACAGGCCTTGACCAGGTGAGAAATAGGCGCTGACCAGATCCAGTTGTTGGCCAGTTTCGAGATCTCTTTTGATTGCCGAAGCCCAGCGACTGAGGCGGTTGCTGGGTCCTCCTAGCAGCCAGCGGAAATCACCGTCGCCAGCATCCCATTGGCGCACCATCCTCTGTAGCAATCGGATATTGCCATTATTCCGGTGTACCCAGCTAGAAAGCTGCCCGTAATAATCCGCAAGATTCTGGACTTCCAGGCCATGAATGACAATGCCGAGATCCTCCCAATTGGTCTCGTCAACCTTGCGATTCTGTTGGTCAGACTGTTGATCAAAATAGTCGTCCGTGATGTTGAATCCACCGATCATCGCGCGGCAATTATCAGCGATAACCATTTTCTGATGATTGCGGACAAAATAGCTGGTCGAAAATCGTGGACTAAAAATCGCAAATCGACCGCCCGCTTCGACAAACGGGTCAAAAAACGCTCTCGGCGCGCCATTGGAACCAAAGCTGTCGATGATCAACTCCACTGAGACGTCGCGTTTGCAAAGCTTGATGAGCATATCCCGGACTAATGTCCCAACGGTGTCGTCTTCAAACATGTAGAAACAGAGTTTCAAGCTGTGTTCGGCTTGCTCGATAATATCGATCAGCGCTTTGAGGCGCGCAGTTCCGTCGCGAATCAATTTGAGCTGGTTGCCGCAAACATCAAACCATCTTTGATCATCTGCTATCGGAGATGGAGCACCAATGGAACTGGCGCGGTCTGCAGGGGCTTGGTCCATGAGTTCTGGCATAGATCATGCGCCTTGAACCGACAAATACTTAACACGGTCCGGCATCGGTGAGACCATCCATTTTGTTGACAAAAGCACGCGCATTCCTTAGGTGCAGGGCTTCTTTCATAAATTCTAGAGAATCAGGAGCGCCTTATGGCTCGCGTTACCGTTGAAGATTGCGTTGATAAAGTTACCAATCGTTTTGATTTGGTCCTGTTTGCAGCGCAGCGTGCACGCGAAATTTCTGGCGGCGCTGAACTGACTATTGATCGTGACCGTGATAAGAATCCGGTTGTGTCATTGCGTGAGATTGCTGAAGAAACAATCAAACCGAAGGATCTCGAAGAAAGCCTCGTCCAGTCGCTGCAGAAAGTGCAGATTGACGATGACGATACGCCGGATGAGATCGGTTCTATCAGCCAGTCTGCCGAAGCACTTCGCTTGACGGCTGCCGCTCCACCACGCAGCGCGGGTGTATCGGGCGACTACGGACGGCGGTAATAAGCTAAAACCTTAGTCTGACTTCAAAACCGGGCGGCGCTCTTCAATAGAGTTGCTGCCCGTTTTTGTTTCTGGGCTTTGCTTGCGCATGAACGGGACCAGCAGGCTCCATATCAGATTGGCCGGCTTGCTATCCTGATATTCGGACAGACCAATGGTCATGCCATCATGCCCTTTCTCCGGCTGTGCGGTGTAGGTTCGGAATATCCGATCCCAAAGGGTCAGGAAAAAGCTGTAATTGCTGTTGGTTTCCCGTTCGATGACCGAATGATGCACCCGGTGCATATCCGGGGTCACAATGAACAGACGTACGACCCGGTCCAATCCGAGCGGTAAGCGCACATTGGCATGATTGAACATGGAGGCGGCATTCAGAACGACTTCAAACAGGAACACGGCCAAAGCGGCAGGCCCGATCAGAGCGATGCACAGCAGCTTATAGGCCATAGAAAAGACGGCTTCGACCGGGTGAAAGCGAGCCCCGCTGGTAACATCGAGATCGCGATCGGCATGGTGCACCTTGTGAAAGCGCCACAGGATAGGGACTTTATGGAACGCGATATGCTGGGCATAGATAAGCATATCGAGCAACAGAAACGCGATAATAATTTCAACCCAGATCGGCAGATCGATCAGGGGCAGTAGCCCCCAACCCTGAGCAGCGGCATAGTCGGCCATGCCAACCGCCAATATCGGCATGACGAGGCGCAGGGCCAATGTATCGACAATGACCAAGGAAAAATTGGTGAACCAACGCGCGCCTCTAGCCAGGACACGCTGTTTGCGCGGCATTGCGATCTCAAGTGCCGCCATGATCAAGAATATACCTGCAAAGGTACTGAGCCTGATCATCGATTCATATTGATCGAGAAAGGACATGGGCTTTTGTCGCAGTTAAGAGGCAAGGGCGCAAGCGTGAGGCAGCTAATATCTAAACTTCGCTAAATTCGCACCAAAAAACTTAGTTTTCCGGCGGTTTTCCTATTTTATAAGCTTGGGTCATTTCCAACAGATTATACAGTTTATACACAGAATAGCGGAAAAATTCCTCCGCCGATTTTCGAAGAATTTCGTGAACGTGAATATGCAAGATTGAGAAAGAGCAGCGGCTGCAAATATCACAGGGTCACAGCTGTAGGAAAGCGCTTTATTGGAATAGCGATTCAAACGCTGCTCCCTCTGAGCAGAGCGTAAGGGTCCGCTAATCCCAATCTGGTTTTGGGTTGTTGGCGCAAAGCTGTTGGTAGCCTGCGACAATCAGCACGGATATTTTTTCTTCATAAACCCGTGAAAAGCGGTCTTCACTTCCATATTGCGCTGGCCCACCGGAATGGTTTTGAGATGGGCGAGAAACTCCTTGCCGTTCAGCTTGCCTTTGCCTTTCGGCGGCGGACAGCTGGATGGCGTTTTGCCTGCCGCGCGCGCGGCCTGTATATCGCCGCGATACCCGTTGGTGACTTTCTTCATCTCTACCATCACCGGCTTGCGATGCTTTGAGAACATGGCACCCATTCCTGCATTCATCAGCTTGTCGGCTTTTGGCAAAAATTCGGAAACCGGCATAGCAGATACAGGAACCGCCCCTTGCAACAGTGCGACTGTAGCGACGAACCGGATGGGATATTTCACAAAAAAGGCCTCCTTCAAATTCTGAAGGAGGCCTTTTGCAATTCATTCTATGAACGAAATTTGAATTAGATTTAAGCGCCTTGCGGCTTCGGATCGCCAAACGGACCTTTCCGTTTTTTACCCGACTTTGGTATCGACGTACCCACGGTCGGAACGGAAGATGGTTTGACTATATCGCCATCGGGACGCTCAAATTTTCCATCCTTCACCAGCGAATCAATTTCATCACCAGACATGGTTTCATATTCGAGCAACGCGTTGGCCAGCAGGTGAAGTTGTTTCTCATGCTTCGTCAATACGTGCTTCGCCCGGTCATAGCCTGCATCGACAAGTCCGCGAATTTCGCTGTCGATTTTCTTGGCAGTCTCATCGGACATATGGGCGCGCTGGGATTGCGAATAGCCGAGGAAGGTCTCGCCTTGCTCCTCTTCATATTGCAACGGCCCCATTTCGTCCGACATGCCCCACTGCGTAACCATATCACGGGCCAGCTTGGTGGCATATTGAATGTCACCCGATGCGCCGGAAGAGACCTTGTCATAGCCGAAGATAATTTCTTCAGCGACGCGCCCGCCCATGGATACCGCCATGTTCGCGTGCATTTTGTCACGGTGATAGCTGTAGCTGTCCCGCTCTGGCAGGCGCATGACCATACCCAGTGCGCGACCGCGTGGAATGATGGTCGCTTTATGGATCGGATCAGAGGCCGGCTCATGCACGGCAACAATCGCGTGACCGGCTTCATGATAGGCGGTCATTTTCTTCTCGTCCTCGGTCATTACCATGGATCTGCGTTCAGTGCCCATCATGACCTTGTCTTTGGCCGTCTCAAACTCGTCCATCGCAACCAGACGCTTGCCGCGCCGGGCAGCCATCAAGGCGGCTTCATTGACGAGGTTAGCAAGATCGGCGCCTGAGAAACCCGGTGTACCGCGCGCAATGGTGCGGGCGTTCACATCGGGAGCCAAAGGTACTTTTTTCATATGCACTTGAAGGATCTTCTCACGGCCTTCGATATCGGGATGCGGAACAACAACCTGCCGATCAAAGCGGCCCGGACGCAGAAGCGCGGGGTCGAGAACGTCAGGACGGTTGGTTGCGGCGATGATGATGATACCTTCATTGGCTTCAAAACCATCCATCTCGACCAAGAGTTGGTTCAATGTTTGCTCGCGTTCGTCATTACCATTGCCAAGGCCAGCACCACGATGACGGCCGACGGCGTCAATCTCATCAATAAACACGATACAAGGCGCGCTTTTCTTGGCTTGCTCAAACATGTCGCGGACACGGCTAGCGCCGACACCAACGAACATTTCAACAAAGTCGGAACCGGAAATAGTGAAAAATGGAACGCCTGCTTCGCCAGCAATAGCGCGGGCGAGAAGGGTTTTACCTGTACCTGGTGAACCCACCAGCAATGCGCCCTTTGGAATCTGTCCACCAAGCTTGGAAAAACGGGTCGGGTTTTTCAGGAATTCGACAATTTCTTCTAGCTCTTCACGCGCTTCGTCAATGCCCGCAACATCCTGAAAAGTTACTTTTCCTTGCTTTTCCGTCAGCATTTTCGCCTTGGATTTGCCAAAGCCCATGGCTCCGGAGCCGCTGCCTTTTTGCATTTGGCGCAGCACGAAAAACGCGATGCCGAGAATTAGCAGAAACGGAAGCGACTGGATCAACAGATATTGCCAGATGCTCGGGCTTTCTTCGGCCTGACCGCTATATTCAACACCTTCTTCGTCGAGCAGTTTGACGAGGCTAGGATCATTGCCAACCGGCGTGGTAGAGAATTTATCGCCATTGGTCATCTCGCCAGTGATCTTGTCCGGCGCAATTGCAACTTTCTCAACACTGCCTTCAGCCACTTTCGCACGGAAAGAAGAATAGCTGATCGCGTCGCCGGCATCAGCACCAGCGCCAGCGCCAAACATGGAAACAGTCAGCAGTAGCGCGACGATCACGCCTGCCCAGATGAGCATGCTTTTCATCCACGGATTTTCCTTGGGATCCTGTTCGTCATTCATGATGCTTTACGTCCTGTGTTGGTGTCGGCGGTTTATATTTCCGTCGAATCTATCCCTATAAAGATAGGGGTTTTGCCTGGGATGACAATATAAGCGGCAATGTTTTTACTGATCAGTCTGATCGTATATGCGAATTTGCCACCAAAACATTGAAATATTTAGTGATTGTTCCGTTTTGGCGCAGGCGCGAAGGTCCAGGTTAATCCGCCTTTGCACAATATGTCACCGATGGTCTGTGTTTCACCTAGCTTGAGCCCCTTTATCAGCGCCTCCAATTGACTGCCACGCGGAGACAGGGATGGATCGCAGACATGCAAACATTTGAGCAATAACCGTCGGACTATTTCATGCGGAAAATCATGCTTGTCGAGCTTGCAGCCGTTTACCGTTCGCTGGATATGGGCCGCTGTCAGTTCGTCCACCATCCATTGGATTGCCGTGCGGGCATCGTCGAGCGCAGCCGCGCTCTGGCTGGCTAGACTGACATCAAAGCCTGATAATTGCGACAACGCATTGCGGACGCGGACACGATCAAAGCTCTGATCCTTGTTCGACGGATCATCAATCGGTCTTATGCCGTGCGTAGTGACAAATTGGATTAATATATCCTTTGAAAACGCCAGCAGTGGGCGGATGACATGGCCGCGTTTGGCTCGGATCGCGGACATGCCGTCAATACCGCTGCCTCGCAATACCCGCATTATCAAGGTTTCGAGCTGATCGTCGGCATGATGGGCTGTGGCAAGCCAAGCAATGCTGCGGTTTTCCATCCAGCTATTGAGCAAAGAATAGCGCGCTTTGCGTGCTTCGGCCTGAATACTCCCGCGAATGGGGGTAGAGGGTTTTAAAATCTGATGGGGAATCTCCCGCTCTGCACATAGCGCGGCGACAAATTCGCATTCGTCATGCGCTTCGGAACGCAGTCCATGATCGACGCTGGCCGCGGCTATCCGCCCCGGGAAGCTGGCATGGGCCAGCAGCAATAGCGCAAGACTGTCCGGTCCGCCGGAGATCGCCAGGCCCAATATGGCGTCAGTATCTTCAAAGTCAGGGACAAGCGCAGCCACCGCTTCGCGAAACCGGTCTAAAAGCGCATCGCCCGTCATGGGTCAGGCTGATATGGGTTAGTGATCAGCTGCAATCGGCCGCAGCTTTTCCGTTGGTGATGCGAGCGCTTAAGCGGCCGGAAGCGGCGCTGGGATACACGTCCTGCAATTCAGACAGCACCCGGCAAGCATCCGTTTTTTTGTTAAGTTGGACCAAGGCAGTACTCAGAAAATACAGGCTGTCTGGCGCGCGTTCGCCGCGTGGCAGTTCCTGATAATTTTCATAGAGCGCCACAGAGGCGAGTGCCGGTTTGCCATCATCCAGATAGGCGCGGCCGAGCAGGTTTTTGGCGAAGCTGGCGCGGCGATGGTTGGGGTGGTCGGCGGCGGCCTTTTTAAGCTGGGCCTGGGCTTCGGGATAATATTTCGCCTCCCACAGTCGGTAGCCATAAATATAGGCGTCTTCGCCAGCATCGCCGGTGTCTGGCATCACAATTGACTCAACGCCGGTGACGCGCTCCGGATCGGGTGTGCCGGTTGCGGTTTCAGTGGCCACTGCGTCCGGGCCGCCGGTAGGAGTCGTCGATAGGGCGCCAGGATTTGTGCTGACCGGTGGGACAGCGGCCGCCATTTTATCTTCGATCTGCTTTATGCGAAAATCATTTTGTTCGACTTGTCCGGTGAGAGTGGCAAGACTGCGCTCCAAAGTATCTACCCGGGCAATCAGATCGGATACGGCCGAGCTCGTTGTCGATGGCGTAGTCGGGGTTGCCGCGTCCGGAGTAATTTCCGGTTCGAAAAAGCGCGATGATCCACCTGGGAAAACCTTGCGTTGCACGGCTTTCATTTCCTGTTCGAGGCGGTCTACCCGCTTTCCGACGTTGCTGTTCTGCGCAGCGGCAGGGGCGGCAATCAGCAAGCTTGCTGATATACTTGCATAAAGGGTCGATAACAGGACGGATTTCATAAGCAGCCTCCAAATATTTGGACCGTGTTAACCATAAATTGCGGGGCAAAGTAAACAGATTTACGTTGCGCGATCAAGCAACGGAGGGGTGGAAGGATCCCGATTACTGGTTGATAGTCTGAGTGGTTGTTGATGGATCGCTACCGTTTGGCGACAATCCGCCCGTATCACCGCGTGCCAACAGCGCCGCAGCACTAATACCGACATCCTTGATCGTACGGTCTGCAGTACCAAGCGGCGGAACGACTTTGCCGTCTATCGTAACGGTTAGGGCATCAGGGCGACCGGTCAGGATTTGTGGGCCTTTTGCATCGGCGGGCACGGCATATTGTTCGCCGACTGCCATTTCTTTTTCAAAGAGCCGCTCACCGTCTTCATCATAAATTTTCAGCCACACGGTCTCGGTCGCCGTTAAAGTGACGGTACCGTCGGCTGACAGAATTGGTCCAACGGGTTCGATCGTGCCGTCCAGCGTATCGCCGGCAGCGTTGTCTTCAACAAATTTTGTGTCGGAGCCACTGTCCATGAAATCGCCCGGTTCGAGAAACAACGTCCGCCATACCAGGAAACCAACCAGCAGGACGGCCGCGATACCGCCAGCAGTCCATGCGAGATATTTGGGTGGAATGTTGCTTGGATTGGCGGGAGAATATCCGCTGGTTTCCGGCTCATAGGCGCTGTGGCCTTGATCATCCATTTCTTCGCGCAACTGGCTGCCAATGGTTACTTCGCTCAAGCCGACGGTGCGGGCATAGGATTTGGCGAAACCGATCGCATAGGTGCGGCCGGGCAGGGCGGCAAAATCGCCGGACTCAATCGATTCTAAATGGCGTTGCGGAATACGCGTCGTCTTCGCGATATCTTCGACGTTCAGATTTTTCTGCTCGCGCGCATGACGCAGCATGTCGCCGACGCTATGCAGGTTTAGCTCTGCATTTTCGTTGTCTGTCTCTTCTGCGTCAATCTCTTCGGCCATCATACTCTCCTTCGGCCGGTTCGCGGTGCGACCCCGTTTAATACTATGAATAGGAAGAAGCCACTAGAGCAATGAAAAGTCAATGATTATCACAATTACTGAGGCGGCGAATCTGCGTTAAACCAAGAACAAACGGGCGCTTCAGAAAGCGCCAATACAACTTGTTACATATTATAGATCAATCGAGATCAATATGCTGCTGCTCGGCCCATTGTTGTAACGCGGCTCTGGGTTCGCTCGGCGGATCCGACAACATGGTTTGCAGCTGTTTTTTCGCAGCGGCTAAGTCGAGCGAACGAACCATCGCCTTGATCGGACCGACCGATGCTGGCGTGATAGAGAGGCGTTTGATACCAAGACCCAGCAAAGCCATGGCATCCAAGGGGCGTCCGCCCATTTCTCCGCATACGCTCAGCTCAATGCCCAAATCATCGGCCTGCCGGGAAACCCGGCCAATGAAGCGCAAGATTGCCGGGCTCAGCCAATCGAACCGCTCAGCCAATTTGGGATTGCTGCGGTCAGCGGCAAATAGAAACTGGGTGAGATCGTTGGTTCCAATCGATAAAAAGTCGAGGCGCGGTGCCATCAGATCGAGGCATTCAGCCAGCGCCGGAACTTCCAGCATGGCCCCATAGCGAATGGACAACGGTAGCTGCTTTTTCCGGCTGCGCAAAAATTCGAGCTGCTTTTCAAAGACCGCCTTCGCTTCATCAAACTCCCAAGGCTCGGCGATCATGGGAAACATCACGTTTAATTTTCGGCCCGCTGCGGCCTCAATCAGTGATCGGGCCTGCACCTTCATCAGCGCATCGCGTTCCAGACCGATGCGCAATGCGCGCCAGCCCATTGCGGGATTTTCTTCCTTGACCTCGCTGGCTTGAAAATAGGGCAGGGGCTTATCCCCGCCAATATCGACAGTGCGGAAAATAACCGGCTTGTCGCCGGCCGCATCCAGAACATCGCGGTAGAAGCGCAGCTGTCCGGTACGGCCCGGCATAGTCGCGGCGACCAGAAACTGAAATTCTGTACGGAACAGACCAATACCATCCGCGCCCGTCAGTTTCAGCATCGCCATATCATCACGCAAGCCAGCATTAATATTCAGCGTGATCCGCGTGCCATCTTTGGTGACCGGTTCTTTGTCTCTTAACTCTGTATAGGTTGCCCGCTTTTTCTGGGTCAGTTCAATCTGGGTCTCAAACGCAGCTTCCATCGGCGCGCTGGGTCGCACGAACAGCGCATTGTCATCGACATTGAGCAACAGATGATCGTTTTCGCGAACAATCTGGCGGACATTTTTTACTTGTCCCAGGATCGGAATATCCATCGCGCGGGCGATGATCGTGACATGGGCGGTCAACGACCCCTCTTCCAGCACGACGCCTTTGAGGCGCCGGCGATCATATTCGAGCAATTCGGCGGGTCCCAAATTGCGGGCAACCAATATGGTATCCTGCCGCAGTCCCATGGTTGCTGCTGTACCCATTTGGCCGGAAACAATGCGCAAAAGTCGGTTTGCCAGATCTTCCAGATCATGCATCCGTTCCGCGAGCAGCGGATCATCAATCTGGCGCATCCGCATGCGGGTATGTTGCTGTACGCGTTCAATCGCTGCCTCGGCGGTCAAGCCGCTATCAATGGCTTCATTGATCCGGCGGCTCCAGCCCTCGTCATAGGCGAACATCTTATAGGTTTGCAGGACCTCTTCATGCTCTCCGCCGACGCCAAATTCTGCCTGATTGGTCATATGATCAATCTGATTGCGCATCTTGTCAAAGGCAGAATAAACGCGGTGGCGCTCCGCCTCGGTATCTTCGGCTACCGTATGTTCGATTTTCACGCGCGGCTGGTGGAAGACGGCAAAGCCGCTCGCCTTGCCTTTGACAAGCTTTAATCCCGTCAAACGATCCGCGCCGTCATGATGGGCCTCTGGCGCATCGACGGATTCCACATCGACCAGTTCCGCGTTGGATATCAGTTCAGAGAGCACCATCGCGGCTGTCTGGAAGGATTCAATCTCTTCCTCGGAATATTTGCGCGGTTCAATATGTTGCGCACACAACACGCCAACGGCTTGCTGGTTGCGGATGATCGGCACGCCAGCAAAGCTGTGAAATTTTTCTTCACCGGTTTCCGGGCGATATTGGAAATCAGGATGGCTGGCCGCTTCGTCGAGGTTCAGCGTTTCGACATTTTTGGCAATATAGCCAGTTAGCCCCTCACCAAAAGCCAATTTGGTAACATGGACCGCTTCCTGATTAAGACCTCGCGTCGCATAGAGCTCCAGCACGCCTTCACGGCGCAAATAAATCGAGCAGACCTCGCTGCTTACCGCCTCGCCAATAGTTTCCACGACATGGTTGAGCTTTGTTTGGGCATTGCCCGGGGAGGCCATGATCGACCGTAGTCCGGTCAATATGTTACGAGCTGTTACGAGACTGGGCGTATGTTTGGTGGCCATGAGATTGATCTAGCAGAAACTGTTCGCAGGTGCGATATGCAAATCAGGGCAAAAGCCAGAAAATACATATCGTCCTGCGACTTGTGCTAGATGTTTAAAGCGATTTAGTCTGGTTCCGGACCAAATTGAACGGCAAGCTTGCCCAAATTGGCGCCCGTGAACAGGCGATCGATCGAAGCCGGAGCATTTTCAATGCCCTGTACGACATCCGTCTCGAACTTGATGCGCCCTTCCATCAACCATCCGGCCATGGCCTGTGCGCCTTCGGGAAAGCGATCGAAATAATCGAGGATGATGAAGCCGCGCAACGTGGTACGCCGCATGAGCAGGTTAGCGAAATTGGCCGGACCCGGTGATCCGTTCACATCGTTATAAGTGGATATCAGTCCGCATAGCGGCATGCGTGAGAAATCGTTGAGCCGTGCAATCACCGCATCCATGATTTCGCCGCCGACACTTTCAAAGTTGATATCAATCCCGTTCGGGCAATGTTTGTCGAGAGCAGCGCCAACATCTTCGGTCTTGTAGTTGATCGCCGCATCAAAGCCCGCCTCTTCGGTGAGCCATTTGCATTTGTCGTCGGAGCCCGCAATGCCAACGACATGGCATCCGTGAATCTTGCCAATTTGTCCAACCATGGATCCCACGGCCCCAGCCGCCGCTGAAACGACTAATGTGTCGCCTTTCTTCGGTTTGCCGATATCCATCAGTCCGAAATAGGCGGTCATGCCGGTTGCGCCCAATGGGCCCATATAAGCAGTGAGAGGAACGCCGGGAATAGACGGCAATACGCTCGCCATGCCGCCAGCTATGTCATTATACAGCGCCCAAGTGGACAAGCCGGTGTTAATTAGGGAACCGACCGGCACGCCATCAAAATTGCTTTCCTCGACCACACCAATGCCGCCGCCGCGCATTGGGTCATCAATCGCGACCGGCGGTAAATAACCGTCCATGTCACTCATCCAGATCCGATTGGTGGGATCGAGCGATAGATAAATAGTACGCACTCGAATCATCTCGGGACCTAGCGGCGCCATTTCTTCGGTAACGAGCTCAAGGTCGCCATCGGCTATCTTGCCAACAGGGCGTTTGCGTAAATACCAGATCTGGTTTGTGGTCATAGGGACGGTCCTCTCAATGTCTTATTCCCAAATCCTTGGGGAAAGCGGAGAGTAAGTCAATGACTCGAATGATTTAGCTTGGTTTGCGGGTGTCATGGGCCCGATCCAATCATCCGGCCCAATTTTTATGCTAAATCATCAAAAGATCAGACTTCGGCAAGCAATACATCTTTCAACCGCAGTTTTTGTTTTTTCAGGTCATGGAGTCGAATCGTATCTGGAACCGGGCGGGCCTCTTCTTGGTTGATTTTCCGGTCGAGGGCTTCGTGCTTTCCGCGCAGGGCTGACACATGATTCTGATCCATAATATTCTCCTGATTATATAGTGTTGCTGGTTGAAAGTGGTTGCGGGTGTCCCTTTCTCTATGTCGCGCGCTTATGATTAAGTCGGCGACGATCATCACGGAATAATTGTCTTGGTTTAGACCAAAACCATGAATAGGGTGAAGATGACAAAAATGTTGCAGGCATGCAAGGGGCGAATGGATCCATTATGGCGATAAGCGATCAAGAGTTGCGACAGCGGCTCGAACTGCTGAGAATCGAGCATCGTGATCTGGACGATGCGATCGCGGCTCTGCTGGAATCTGGTGGCCATGATCAGCTGCGCGCTGCGCGATTGAAGAAGCGTAAGTTGCAGCTACGAGACCGGATCATCGTGATCGAAAATCAACTGATCCCGGATATTATTGCCTGATAGTGACGGCTTTCAGGGAAGATCGACCGAGTTAACCGTTTTTATCCATCAATTAACCCCTTGCGACGCGGCGTGTCACATTGAAACATCTTGGAAATTAACCCTGTGCGCCGCAAATTTTAACTGTCCTTGCTCACAAAAAATTTGCTACACCAGTGACATGGCCAATAGCGAAGCACTGATGACGCCCAAATTACTGGATGCGCTTTATACCGAGTCGATGGTGCTCGCGGATGAAGCAAGATCCTATTTTGAGTCCGGGCGGTTTAACGACGAATGTCTGGATGACGCTACATTGCCTGTAGCCTTTTCTTGTGAATCGCTGAAAGTTACGACCCGGCTAATGCATTGCATTGCATGGCTGCTGAATCAAAAAACGCTGCATGGCGATGACCTGACTGAGGGCGAGGCATGGAATCATAATCGCGAATTGGGATATGCCGCCGCAAGTGATGGTCCAGTGGTAGAACTGTTTCCATTAGAAGCGCAGCAGATTATCAACGCCAGCGAAGAGCTGTTCCAGCGGCTGCAACGTCTTTCAGCGCGGATGGAATATCAGGAAGCTAAAGAGCCACCGGTCCATGATATGTTCCGGCGGCTCCAAAGTTCATTCTAATTCTATAAAATTTATACTTCAGGCGGTTGCTTTGGCTTGTTCCATGGTGGGATAGTCCACGTAACCTTCCGCACCCTGGCTATACCATGATGGCGTAAAGTCGATCGGGTTCAGTTCCGCGCCGGTACGGAAACGCTCGGGCAGATCTGGATTGGTCATGAATGTCCGGCCAAAACTGATCGCATCGGCTTTGTCATTGGCCAACGCCTCTGTCGCATTATCATAAAAATAATCGCTGTTGAGCACCAATGGCTTGCTGAACACCGGACGAATATTTGGGCTGACTATTGGCACGTCGGTATTGCCGTAAGTGCCGTGCGCTGGTGGTTCCCGCAGTTCGAGAAACGCAATGCCAATGCTGTCGAGCAATTTGGCCGCCGCGGTAAAGGTCTCTATCGGGGTTGCATCATCCGCGCCTTGGGAATCTCCATTGGGGGAGAGTCGCACAGAAACCCGGTCGCTGCCCCAGACATCAACGAGCCGCTGCGTCACTTCACCCAGCAAACGGATGCGGTTTTCGATCGAGCCGCCATATTCGTCGGTCCGGAAATTTGTACCAGAGCGAATGAACTGATCGATGAGATAGCCGTTGGCACTGTGCAACTGTACGCCGTCAAAGCCTGCTTTTTTCGCATTTTCAGCGGCATTGGTATAATCGTCGAGCAAGGCCGGAATTTCATTCAGTTCCAGTGGACGCGCTTCGACATAGTCGCGCTTGCCCTGATAGGTGCGGACGCTGCCCGGGGCAGTCGTTGCGGAAGAAGAAACGGGCTTTTCACCACCAAGGAAATCAGGGTGGACGATCCGGCCCATATGCCAGAGCTGGCAAATGATCCGGCCACCGGCGGCATGGACTTGCTCAATAATCGGCTTCCATGCTTCGGTTTGTTCATCATTCCAAATACCGGGCGCGAAGGGCGTACCCAAGCCTTGCTGGCTAATGCCAGTGGCTTCCGAAATGATCAGGCCAGCACCGGCGCGCTGGGAATAATATTCGCCCATGATCGGGGTCGGCACATGCTCCATTGTCGAACGGCACCGGGTCAGCGGGGCCATGAGCATCCGGTTGGGTGCTTCAATCGCGCCCAGTGTAATGGGATCAAATAATGTGCTCATAAATTTGCTCTTTCGCTATTTTTAATTGCTTGATGAATAGCTAGGCAGACCAGTGGCGCTTTGCAATGCAGTGCTTTGAAAATCTTTTCTTTCAGCCTATATCGGATTTATTGACCGCCCCAAAACGCCCCCGCACGCAATAAGGAGCACAGGACATGCTATCAAAAAAGCTAGAACCATTGCGAGACGACCCGACACTTGATGAAGTGCGCGCCTATCTTGCGCCGCTTTTGGCATCGCAGGCGGCTTTTGATGGCTGGAATGAGAAAGCTGTTGCTGCTGCGGCAGAACAGGCTGGCGTCGATACCGAGATGGCTGGACTGGCGTTTAACGATGGTCCGGTTGATATGATTGATGCCTGGTTTGTGTCGGTTGACGATGCGATGACGGCCAAATTTTCTAAAGAAGAACTGGGCGCGATGAAAATTCGCGAACGGATTACTGCACTGGTCGTGGCGCGATTGGAAGTGCTGGAAGCGGACCGGGAAGGGTTGCGCCGGGCTTTGGCGATACTGGCAGCGCCGCCTAACCTTCGGACTGCCGCAAAGCTTGGTTGGCACGCAGCGGACACAATGTGGCGGCTGGCTGGTGATACGGCGACTGACTATAATCATTACACAAAGCGGACTTTGCTTTCGGCCGTCTACGGCAGCACGATTAGCGTTTTTCTCGATGACGAAAGCGAGGACCATGCCGAAACCAAGGCGTTTCTGGATCGCCGGATCGAGAATGTCATGCAGTTTGAGAAGGTCAAAGCCAAGATTACGCGGCCCAGTGGGGATCGGTTCAGCATGGCCCGTTTCATTGGGCGGTTGCGCTATCGCGGGGCCTGATCATAGATTTCTGCTAGACTTATCAATAGAATATATAAGCCGTACAAACAAAAGACTCGCCAGAACCAATCAATATTGATAATCAGTCGCAACTGAGATCTATTGAGTTTATCTATGAACGCACCGGTTACATTAGCGGTTACGCTGGATCGCCTTTCCATGCGCCAGCGCGCCGAAATTTCTGCGATTGATTGGGAATCCATGTCAGAAAATGAAGGCGCCCGTCTTCGCGCACTGGGTCTGGATGAAGGTGTCGAAATAGAAAAGCTCCACAAAGGCATGTTCGGTTTCAATGACCCCATCGCTCTGAAAGTGGGGCGCATGATGATCGCGGTGCGCAAATCCCATGCGTCAGCTATATCGGTGGTCATTCCGGCCTAGATCATGAGTGAAGCGGCCCCTCTTATTGTCCTGGCGGGCAACCCCAATGCTGGCAAAAGTGCCTTGTTCAACGCACTGACCGGTGCGCGGCAGAAAATCGCAAACTATCCCGGTGTGACCGTCGAGCGTAAATCCGGTCATTTCCAGATGCCCGATGGGCGGCCTGCGGAATTGGTTGATTTGCCCGGCAGCTACAGCCTTGAACCGACGAGCCCCGACGAGGCGGTGACGCGCAGCGTAATCATGGGTGAACAGCAAGGCGAGCGTAAACCGGACGCGATTATCATCGTGCTGGATGCCGCTAATCTCGACAATCATCTGCGTTTTGCGCTGGAAGTCATTGCGCTGGGCCGGCCCGTTGTCATTGCACTTAATATGATGGATTTGGCCGAGCGGGATGGATTGACGCTTGATCCGGAAAAGCTTGAAAAAGCATTGGGCGTACCTGTGGTACCAACGGTTGCTGTGCGCCGTCGCGGGCTTGACGATTTGTCTGCCGCGATTGAAACCCGGTTGAGCAAAAAAGCAGACCAGCAGGATGTCGTGGTTTCCAAAGAACGTGACCACGGACTGCGCAAACAGGCGAAGAAAATCGCCAATCTGACCGTGGTTTCGGAAACTGCCGGTCGCCGCTGGTCAGAACGCGCCGATGCGTTTTTTCTACATCCTATTGCGGGTCCAATCACCTTGCTCGCGATTATGTTCGTCATGTTTCAAGCGGTCTTTGCTTGGTCCGAGGCGCCAATCGGCTGGATCGAGAGTGCAAGTGAGTGGGCTGCTGCTGCTGTGGAAGCCTCGCTCCCCGAAGGCTTCTTGCGCGACTTCATTATTGAAGGCGCGATTGGCGGGGTTGGCTCGGTTGTAGTCTTCCTCCCGCAAATTTTAATCCTGTTCCTTTTCATCCTGCTCTTGGAAGCCAGCGGTTATATGACCCGCGCGGCCTTTATCATGGACCGACTGATGGCCAGTGTCGGCTTGTCCGGGCGCAGCTTCATTCCGCTCCTTTCCTCCTTCGCTTGCGCCATTCCAGGTATCATGGCGACGCGCAGCATAGCTGACCCGAAGGATCGATTGACCACCATATTGGTTGCTCCGTTAATGACCTGCGCGGCCCGACTGCCGGTTTATGCGATCATCATTGGTGCATTCATCCCCGCGCGCGACGTGGGGCCGGGTGTTGGTTTGCAGGGGCTGGTCCTGTTCGGACTATATATATTCGGCATCGTCGGTGCGATGGTCGTGGCGCTGGTGCTGCGTAGCACCGTGGCCAAGGGCCCGAATAGCGGCTTCCTGATGGAAATGCCGAAATATCAAATGCCACGCATCCGCGATATATTGCTGGGCCTGTGGCAGCGCGGTTGGATATTCCTGCGCCGTGCCGGTACGATCAT
Organism: uncultured Sphingomonadaceae bacterium; assembly: GCA_947489315.1. GTDB lineage: Bacteria > Pseudomonadota > Alphaproteobacteria > Sphingomonadales > Sphingomonadaceae > Parasphingorhabdus. The sequence goes on along the minus strand of CANLCX010000002.1, from coordinate 782,714 downwards.
TTTTGCAGCAACGGTCGTATTGTGGCTGATGCTGACATATCCCAAAGTACCGATTGATAGTCCGGTGAGTCAGGTGGACTATTCCGCCGCTGGCCGGATTGCAAATGTCATCGAACCGGTCGTTGCCCCCATTGGTTTCAACCGTGATATTGCGCTGGCCCTCATCCCGGCCATGGCCGCGCGCGAAGTGGCGGTAGCGGCGCTGGCAACAACCTATGCGATTGATGCACCCGATGAAGAGGCCGAAGCCAAATCCTTGACCGAACGTTTGCAAAGCCGCTGGTCCTTGCCAACTGCGCTGGCATTTCTCGCGTGGTTTGTCTTTGCGCCGCAATGTATCTCCACCATCGCTGTGACCAAGCGTGAAACCAACGGCTGGAAATGGCCGATGTTCATGCTCGGCTATCTTTTTGCGCTAGCTTACGTCGCGGCCGGGATTACATATTGGAGTGCCGTCGCCCTCGGTCTATAGAGCCTCCAGAGACTCGAAAAACATCAAAGATATTCCAAGGGGAAATGCAAATGGCTGGCGGCATCAATAAAGTAATTATCGTAGGAAACCTGGGTGCCGACCCTGAAGTGCGTACGTTTAACAATGGCGGTAAAGTCTGCAATCTGCGCATTGCAACATCCGAAAGCTGGAAAGACAAGAACACCGGCGAACGTAAAGAAAAGACCGAGTGGCATAGCGTTGCGATCTTCTCTGAAGGTCTGGCTGGTGTCGCTGAGAAATATCTGCGTAAGGGCAGTAAGGTCTACATTGAAGGCAAGTTGCAGACACGCAAATGGCAGGATCAGTCCGGCAATGACCGTTATTCAACCGAAATTGTCTTGCAGGGCTTTGACGGCAAGCTCGAAATGCTTGATTCCCGTCAGGGTGGCCAAGGCGGCGGCAATGACGGCGGCTGGAGCGGCGGTGCTTCGGGTGGCGGATCAGGTGGCGGTTCCGGCGGCGGTGGCTCCAATGACGGCTGGGGCAGCACTGGTGGCGGATCATCCGGTGGCGGCTCCTCTGGCGGTGGTCAGGGCGGCGGCGCCTTTGATAGCGATCTGGACGACGACGTTCCGTTCTAGTAGGGACATGACACTATTGGCCAAGAAAGTTGGCGGTCAAAACAACCGGAGAATCGCTAAGGGCAAGTGCCTATAAAATTCAACGAGGTGTATTGATCCATGCTGAGCAATTGCGAACAATGTGTTGTACGGAACAAGTCCATCTGTTCCGCGCTGGACCCCGATGAATTAATTGCGATCAACCGTCTCACCCGCAAAGTGGCCATCAAGGCTGGACAAGCACTTATTTGGGAAGGCGACGATAGCCTGATCGTCGCTAACGTTGTCGAAGGCGCTTTTAAGCTTACTTCTTCGTTGGAAGACGGCCGGGAACAGATTATCGGCTTGCTATACCCGTCTGATTTTGTTGGCCGACCCTTTGGCGACAAGAATGAATATTCGGTCACAGCGTTGGCGGACTCCAAAGTCTGTGTATTCTCCCGCTCCGATTTTGACGAGTTTGTCCGCGAACATCCTGATCTGGAACATAAACTATTACAACGGACGTTGACCGAGCTTGATCGGGTTCGCCGGTCGATGCTGTTACTAGGCCGGAAAACGGCGGCCGAGCGGGTTGCCTCTTTCCTGCTCGAAATGTCAGAACGATTGGCAGATTCTAGCTGCAGTGTGGTGGGCGGCAATCTTCAGCTATTTGCTTTGCCGTTCGGGCGTCAGCAAGTGGCGGATATATTGGGTCTGACCATCGAAACGGTCAGTCGCCAACTCACTCAGCTGAAGAAAAATGACGTGATCGCGCTGCCGGATCATCGCAATGTCCAGATCCTCGATGCTGGCCGTTTGCAGGATATTGCAGATGCGGGCGCTTTTACTGCTCATTGAATAGACCACCGGCTAGCGATAGATTTTACTTGATTTTCCGAAGATGGAACGTCCGTTGATCTAGATCAATGTGGATCGCCAAGCAGGCTGCCATGGCCTTTGTTGTTGAAGACGGTTTTTGAAACTGTCGACACAGGGAAGGACATTATGGATACGCTCTTATTAAGGGTCGGCGGCTGGCTGGCTATCGTATTTTTTGCATTTATTGCAATGGTTCTGGCGGCCGACACTGGCTTTGCCGTGCACATGGCGATCATCGCCATGGCAGCCGGGATCACCTTATGGGTGACAATTAACAAGGCTGATTATGCGGCGATTGGACGCGGCATATTGAAAGCGCCAGCAGATCCCGGCATCTATGATGATGACCCGATCCGCTGGGGTGTCATCGCGACAATTTTCTGGGGCATTGCCGGAATGGCAGTCGGGTTGATCATTGCCCTGCAACTGGCGTTTCCGGTGCTCAATCTCAATAACGAGTTTACGACATTCGGTCGTTTGCGGCCCCTACACACATCTGCGGTTATTTTTGCTTTCGGAGGCAATGCACTGATCGCGACAAGCTATTATGTCGTACAGCGCACCTGCCGGGCGAGGTTGGCCTTCCCTGGCCTCGCCCGTTTCGTATTCTGGGGCTATCAGCTGTTCATCGTGCTGGCGGCCACTGGCTACCTCATGGGTGTCACTCAGTCCAAGGAATATGCCGAGCCCGAATGGTATGTCGATCTGTGGCTGACCATTGTCTGGCTTTGCTATGCGGCTGTGTTTATCGGCACCGTCGTGCGCCGGTCGGAACCGCATATTTATGTCGCGAACTGGTTCTACCTCTCCTTCATCCTGACCATCGCGATGCTACATGTCGTCAACGGTCTATCGATGCCGGTCAGCTTGCTCGGTTCTAAAAGCTATGCGGCTTTTGCCGGGGTGCAGGATGCGCTGACTCAGTGGTGGTACGGCCATAACGCGGTTGGGTTCTTTCTGACCGCTGGTTTCCTCGCGATGATGTACTATTTCGTGCCGAAACAGGCGGAGCGGCCGGTTTACAGCTACCGTCTGTCCATCATCCATTTCTGGTCGCTAATCTTCCTCTATATCTGGGCCGGACCGCACCATCTGCATTATACGGCGCTGCCCGACTGGGCGCAGACGTTGGGCATGGTTTTCTCGGTCGTGCTGTGGATGCCCAGCTGGGGCGGCATGATCAACGGTCTGATGACGCTGAACGGTGCATGGGATAAAATCCGCACCGATCCGATCATCCGGATGATGGTCTTGGCGCTCGCCTTTTATGGGATGAGCACATTTGAAGGGCCGATGATGTCGATCAAGGCGGTGAACAGCCTGTCGCATTATACCGACTGGACAGTGGGCCATGTACATAGCGGCGCATTGGGTTGGAACGGGATGATCACCTTTGCCTGCCTCTATTATCTGGTCCCGCGCCTGTGGGGCAAAGAGCGGCTCTATTCGCTGCGCATGGTGAACTGGCATTTCTGGCTCTCGACGCTCGGTATCGTTCTCTATGCCGCGTCGATGTGGGTCGCCGGTATCATGCAGGGCCTGATGTGGCGCGAATATGGTGACGATGGCTATCTGGTTTATGCTTTCTCGGAAGTCGTGTCGGCGATGCTGCCCATGTATCTGATCCGCGCGGCGGGCGGGCTGCTCTATCTCGCTGGTGCGCTTGTCCTTGTTTACAATGTCTGGATGACGATTGCGGGCAAACAGCGCGAAGAGAAACCCATGACCGAAACGCCTCATAATGAGGACCTAGACAAGCCAATTGTGGGCAAACCCGCAATTGCGCCAGCAGAATAAGGGAGACGAAAAAATGTCCGGTTTTGCTGAAAAACATAAGAAGCTTGAACGCAATGTCACTCTGCTTGGTGCTGCAGCCTTTGTCACCGTGGCGATTGGCGGTATTGTTGAGATTGCGCCGCTATTCTGGATCGATAACACGATTGAGGAAGTTGAGGGCATGCGGCCTTACACACCGCTCGAACTGGCTGGGCGCAACATCTATATCCGCGAAGGCTGTTATAGCTGCCATAGTCAGATGGTCCGTCCGTTTCGCGACGAAGTGGAACGTTACGGTCATTACAGCCTGGCTGCGGAAAGCATGTATGATCATCCGTTCCAATGGGGCTCCAAAAGAACCGGTCCTGATCTGGCGCGCGTTGGTGGGCGCTATTCCGATGAATGGCATGTCCAGCATCTGATCGACCCGCGCTCGGTCGTGCCGGAATCAATCATGCCGCCTTATGCCTTTCTCGCGGACAAAGACCTGAAGACTGGCGATATGGTCAAGCATCTGACGGCCCAGCGGCGTGTAGGTGTGCCTTACACTGAGGAAGCAATTGCTGCGGCGAATGAAGACCTGGTGGCGCAAGCCGACCCCGAGGCCGTGACGACGGATCTGGTTGAACGCTATCCCAAAGCGCAGGTCCGCGACTTTGATGGTGATCCGGACCGGCTGACCGAAATGGATGCGTTGGTCGCCTATCTGCAGATGATCGGTACGTTGGTCGATTTCGAGGCAGGCGAAGCGCAGGAGCAGCCGCGATGATTTACGAGGAACTACGGCATTTTGCGGATAGCTATGGATTGCTGTTCCTTGCACTTATTTTCCTGAGTTTCATCGGTTGGACGTTCCGGCCCGGATCGCGCGAGAAGCATGAAGAAGCAGCAAATATGATCTTTGAAGAGGATCAGGACGATGGTTGATAACAAGAGAATTGACGAACCGACCGGAACGAGCACCGTCGGCCATGAATGGGATGGTATTGAGGAACTCGACACGCCGATGCCGCGCTGGTGGTTGTGGACCCTCTATGCCACAATCGTCTGGGCGCTGGTCTATGTCATACTCTATCCCGCATGGCCGATGGTCAATAGCGCGACTGAAGGCGTATTGGGTTGGTCGAGCCGCGGTGATTACGAAAAAGCGGTAGCAGCACGCGAGACTGAACTGGAGCCAATCCGGCAAGCGCTCGTCAACACCGATATCCATGATTTGCCGAATAATTCTGCACTGCTTAATGAAGCTATTCAAGGTGGGCGCTCTGCTTTCAAAGTGCATTGTGTGCAATGCCACGGTGCGGGTGCGGCGGGCTCCAAAGGCTATCCCAATCTGAATGATGACGAATGGTTGTGGGGCGGCGACATGGAGGCGATCGAATATACGCTGGTGCACGGAATCCGGAATCCGGATCATGCCGAAACCCGTTTTTCCCAAATGCCTGCTTTTGGCCGGGACGGGATTTTGCAACCCGACGAGATTCAGGATCTGGTGTCTTATGTGCGGGTACTTAGCAATCGTGAGAAGAGCAGCGCGTCGGCAACGCGCGGCGCGGCGCTGTTCGAAATCAATTGCGCAGTCTGTCACGGCAGTGATGCCAAGGGCGACCGGACGCAAGGCGCACCTAATTTGACCGACGCCATCAACCTATATGGCCTCGACCGCGCCTCGCTGACGGATACGATGACCAATAGCCGTAACGGCGTAATGCCGCGCTGGGGTCACCGGTTGGACGCGGCGACGATCAGAATGCTGACAGCCTATGTCCATTCACTTGGCGGCGGGGAAGCTGCGCCAAAATTACAAGAGGGATCCACTGAGCAGGCGGCAACTCAAGCAGAGGGGGAGACTCCCGTAGATGAGCAATCCTGACGAAATCCTTGATCCTGGGCTCAAGCTCTATGAAAAGCGCAAAGGCGTTTATCCGAAGTCTGTAGACGGTACGTTTCGGCGGCTGAAATGGGTGATCATGGCGGTGACGCTGGGCATCTATTATGTCACGCCGTGGATCCGTTGGGACCGCGGTCCCTATGCGCCGGATCAGGCGGTATTGGTTGATCTGGCGAACCGGCGTTTCTTCATGTTCGGCATCGAAATCTGGCCGCATGAATTTTATTATGTCGCTGGGATGCTGGTGATGGCCGGAATTGGCCTGTTTCTGGTGACCTCTGCGGTTGGCCGCGCCTGGTGCGGCTATTCCTGTCCGCAAACGGTCTGGACCGATTTGTTCCAGCATATCGAGCGCGCGATTGATGGCGACCGCAATGCGCAATTCCGGTTACAGGATGCGCCGTGGGGACCGAAGAAAATCGTCAAGCGGCTCAGTAAGTGGACGGTCTGGCTGTTGGTGGCACTGGCCACTGGCGGGGCCTGGATATTTTACTTTGCCGATGCACCGACCTTGGCGCGGGACTTTTTCACCGGAGAAGCGGCCTTTGTCGCCTATGCCACTGTTGGCGTTTTGACCGCGACGACGTTCATCTTTGGCGGCTTCATGCGCGAGCAGGTATGTATCTATATGTGCCCTTGGCCGCGGATTCAGGCCGCTATGATGGACGAAAAGTCGCTGACGGTTACCTACAAAGATTGGCGCGGGGAGCCGCGTGGCAGCGTTAAAAAGGCGGAGGCACAGCCCGGCAGTTTCGGCGATTGTATTGACTGTAATCAATGCGTCGCGGTCTGCCCCACCGGTATCGACATTCGCGAAGGCGCGCAAATTGGTTGCATCACCTGCGCCTTGTGCATTGATGCCTGTGACAAAGTGATGGATCAAGTCGGACGGCCACGCGGCTTGATTGATTATGTCACGGAAGAAGATGCAGAACTGGAAAAAGCTGGCGAGCCTCATGTCCCGGTTCTAAAGACGCTGTTTCGTCCGCGCACGATCCTCTATTTCTCGGCCTGGGGTGCCATTGGTCTTGCGATGCTATTTGCAGTCGGCAATCGCACCCGCATCGACATCAGCGCCAATCATGATCGCAACCCGCTTTACGTGCAGCTCGCTGATGGCGATGTACGAAACGCCTATACAGTTAATTTGCGCAATATGGAGAACCGGCCGCGAGATATGGAGATTTCCATGTCGGGTCTTCACAGTGGCGTGCTATGGTCGAGTGAAGGATTACGGGAAACAGCCGGTCAGAACGTCTTAGTGAAGGTACCGGCTGACAGCGTTGGCAGGGTACGCCTTTTCGTCGCAGCGCCGGGAGACGGTCCTGCAAGGGAAGGATTCACACTTACTGTCCGGGCCGAAGATGACCGGACAGCACAAGATACCGATGACGTCTTCTTTGAACGCCCGGAGACAGCCGAATGAAACACGAAACTGTAAAGCCCAAGAAATTCACGGGCTACCATGCCACCGCCATGATCGTCGCCTTTTTTGCGGTGGTCGTCTCGGTCAATATGGTGATGGCGCGCTTTGCCGTCTCCACCTTTGGCGGCACGGTGGTTGATAATAGCTATGTAGCCAGCCAGAAATATAATGAATGGCTGGAAGAAGCCCGCAAGCAGCAAGCCCATGGCTGGACCGCCTCTCGGGTTACGCGGGTTGAAAATAAAGTGGCGATGACAGTGCTCCAAGCCGATGACACTGGGCTGGAAGATGCGCGGATAACGGCGGTTGCCGAACATCCGGTCGGACGCGGCGATCCCATCACCCTAAATTTTGTGCAAAACGGCTCAGGCTCTTATGTCAGCCGGGATATACTGCCCGAAGGACGCTGGAAATTGCGTATCGCGATTACCCATCGCGGCAATAAAATGGCGTTGGCACAGGAAGTTCTTTGAACGCGGTCATCGATCTTGATGCCCTTAAGGCTGATAGCGCGGACGGCGTTATATCGCGTTTTGCGGTGCCAGCCATTCGCTGCGCCGGATGTATATCGAAAATAGAAAATGGTTTGCTTAGAGAGCATGATATCCTCTCGGCACGAGTGAACTTCTCGACCAAGCAGGTCGCGGTATCGCATCTTCCTGATCTTCGCGAAGACACGATCAAGCACAAGATCGAGCAACTGGGCTTTGATGTTCAAATATTGGCTGATAACCCGCTGGCGGAAGAAAAAGGCGGCACCGACAAGCTAATCCGCGCGCTCGCTGTGGCGGGTTTCGGCATGATGAATATCATGCTGTTGTCGGTCAGTGTCTGGTCCGGCGCTATGGGAACGACCCGGGATCTGTTCCACTGGATATCGGCGCTAATCGCGATACCCGTGATCCTCTATTCCGGACGGCCATTTTTCAGTTCCGCGTTCATGGCGCTGCGTTATGGCCGCACCAATATGGATGTGCCGATTACCGTTGGCATCATCCTCGCCACTGGATTGAGCATCTTTGAAACGATGACCAGCGGCGCGCACGCCTATTTTGAAAGCGTTGTCATGCTGATCTTCTTCCTGCTCGCCGGGCGGGTGCTCGACGGCATGATGCGCGACCGTGCGCGGGACGGAATATCGGCATTGCTTAAGCAGACCGCACCCGGAGCGATGGTGCTGAATGACGATGGCACGACCAGCTGGGTCAACGCCAAAGACCTGCGTCCTGATATGCGCATGGTCGTCGCGGCCGGCGATAATCTCCCGGCCGATGGCGTGATTGAACAGGGCAATAGCAATTTCGACTTTGCACTGATGACCGGAGAGAGCGAGCCGCAGCCCAAAGCATCTGGCGATTTGGTGCTTGCCGGAACACTCAATCTGACCGCTCCGGTTACGGTTCGGATCACAGCGGCGGGCGAAGATACCAGCCTATCCGACATCGCACGACTGATGGACGAAGCGGGACAACAGCGGTCCTTCTATGTGCGGGTCGCGGACAAGGCGGCGCGCTATTATGCGCCGGCGGTGCATAGCCTTGCTTTACTGGCCTTTGTGTTCTGGATGTTTGCTGGCGTCGGCTGGCATCAATCGCTGCTGATTTCGGTCGCAGTGCTGATCATCACCTGTCCCTGCGCCTTGGGACTGGCGGTTCCGGCGGCGCAAGTAGTGGCCTCTGGCGCGTTGTTGCGCAAGGGCGTGATGATCAAGGATGGCAGCGCGCTAGAGCGGCTTGCCGAAGCCGATCGTGCGCTATTTGACAAGACCGGAACTTTGACCCTTGGACGGCCCGTGCCGGTCAATCTGGACCATTTGTCGCTGGCGCAAAAACAGGTCGCGCTGGCGTTGGCGCAGGCCAGCAGTCATCCGGTTAGCAAGGGGATACGCGCGGCCCTGCTGGCTCAGAACATCGCGCCCGTACAGATTGATGCTTTGGAAGAAGTGCCCGGAGAAGGTATGTTCGGTTGCTGGGATGGTATAAATGTGGCGCTGGGTAAGCCGATTAAATCGGACGATCATCTCTCGTGTCAGATCAGCATTGGTAACGAACAGGTCACCATCGAATTGCAGGATGAAATCCGTCCCGATGCTGTGGAAACCATTGACCGGCTGAAGGCGCTTGGCTTGCCCGCCACCATCATATCGGGCGACAATACCGCATCGGTTGCAAAAACCGCTAACGCTACCGGGCTGACCGCACAAGCCAGAGCCAACCCGCAGGATAAGTTACAGGTTATCGCTCGGCTTAGCGCCAGCGGTTCAAAGGTGCTGATGGTCGGAGATGGACTAAATGACGGCCCCGCTCTGGCCGCTGCCCATGTGTCGATCGCCCCCGGTTCGGCCAGCGATGTCGGCCAGCAGGCCGCGGACGCGGTTTTTACCAGCGATTCCTTTCTACCCGTGGCGCTTGCGGTTCAGACGGCGCAGCGCACAATGCAGATTGTCCGGCAGAATTTCGCATTGGCCATTGGCTATAATATATTGGCGGTTCCGCTGGCTTTGACCGGCATGGTCACGCCGTTGATTGCCGCCATTGCCATGTCGCTATCGTCGCTGATCGTGGTCGGCAATGCGTTGCGGCTCAACGGAGCAGCGAAATGAGCGGGCCAGAAATATGAGCGGGCCAGAAAGATGAGTGGTTTGGCGATCCTGATCCCGGCCGCGCTATTGATGGGGCTGGCTGGTCTGGCGTTTTTCTTCTGGGCCATGCGCAATGGACAGTTTGAAGATCTCGATGGCGCTGCCCAGCGCGTATTGATTGACGAGGAAGCCTCCGGCGAGGCCGTTGCTGACAAGGCTGCGAATGATAGCAAAGAGAATGAGAAGGGATAATATGGATAAGCGTAAGGTTCCGACACTTCTATCCGCTTTGGCTGTCTTGATGTTGGTCTTTGCGCCGCTTGCACCCGCGAGCGGGATGATGAGCCTATCGGTATGCGGTGCTGATGGCGCGACTCGCACCGTTTCGGTACCTATTGAGCGCGATCAGGAAGAGCGCGATGATTGCGTCAAAGCCTGTCACGGTTTCTGTTCGCGCAAGCAATTAACTGATGATGGAGACGGCGCAGACGAGTAGCTGTGACCGGCGAGAATTAGGTGCCATCCTGACGCAGTCCACGCGATTAGTGCTTTCCTACAACCTTCGGACCATGATAAATGTAAAGCGTTCTTTCTCAGCCTTGCAGATTCAACATTTTCTTAGGTGCCTGTCCTTGCTGAAGAGGACTCTGAATTTTAGTCGATTCTGTGTATAAACTGTATAATCTCACGAAGCATTGGTCGCCTAATCCACATCCGGATTGGAGGCCCGCACGATCAGCTTATCGATTTTGCGGCCATCCATATCGATAATCTCGAACACCCAATCCTGATCTTCAAAGGCCTCGCCCTCCTTGGGCAAGTGGCGCAATTGTCCGAGTGCATGGCCCGCGACTGTCGCATAGTCCCGGTCATCCGGTAATTTGATGCCGAGCCGGTCGGCCAGCGCATCCATCGACATGGCGCCAGACACCAAAAAACTGCCATCGGCGCGTTCAATCAGACTGCGTTGGGTCTTTTCATCCTGGTCGGAAACAAATTCACCGGCAATGGAGCTGAGCAGATCATTGGGCGTCACAATGCCTTCAAAATGACCATATTCGTCATGGACCAATATCATCGGTACATCGGCTTCTCTAAGGATATCGAGAACATCAAGAGCATCAAGCTGGTCGGGCACTTTTTCCAGCGGACGCATTAATTTGCTGAGATCGAGTGTCTGACCGCTAAACTGCGCGGCGACGATATCGCGGGCTTGCACCACACCTCTAATCTCATCGACGCTATTCTCTGCGACCGGTAAGCGGCTGTGGGGCGATTCGATCAGCATCGCCAGTATCTCTTGGGTCGTTGCACCGATATCCAGCCAATCGACCTCTGTGCGCGGGGTCATCACTTCGCGGATCGGTCGGTCCGCCATTCGCACAACCCCGGCAATGACGGCGCGCTCATGTTCCTCGATCACACCGGACCGTGTTGCTTCGGCAAAGACCATTTGCAGTTCATCCGCAGTCACATGATTGGCCTGATCGCGTTTCAAACCGAGCATCCGGAAAATCAAGGCACTGGTGCCATCAAGTAACCACACCAAAGGGGCGGCGACTTTTGCAAGTAGGTCCATGGGCGGGGCCATGACTACGGCAATTTTTTCCGCCGAGCGCAAAGCAAATTGTTTGGGCACCAGTTCACCGATGACGAGCGAGGCATATGTGGTGAGGCCAATGACCAGCGCAAAACCAAAGCTGGCCGACAATTCGGGGGGCATCCCTATAGCTTCCAGACGCTCCGCCACCGGACCACCCAGACTTGCACCAGAAAATGCACCGGCAATGATGCCGATCAGTGTGATGCCGATTTGCACTGTTGATAAAAATTTGCCGGGATCACCAGCCAGACGCAGAGCGACCTTGGCACCGCGGCTACCTTTATCAGCGGATGAATGAAGAGAAGCCTTGCGCGCAGATACAATGGCCAGTTCCGACATAGCGAAAACGCCATTGATCAGTACGAGCACAACAATGATTGCAACGTCAAACCAGGGAAAAGGTGTCATATTGTCCAAATAAAGGGAATGAGCCCGAAAAAACTCCTATAGCCACATGTTTTACAAAATATCAAATTTACTGTCAGTTGCGGTTCATAATTTTGGGTTCATCTGTCTATGGTTAATTACTGGCATCACATTGGCAACTGGTAAGCCTATTATAATGGTTTCATGACGAGGGAATTGAATATGCGAACAAAACAGACATTTATTGCAGCGTTATCGTTAAGTGCATTGGCTCTATCCAGCGGGTGCACCACCAATCCGGAAACCGGCAATCGGGTACTCTCCAAGGCCGCGATTGGCGGCATTGGTGGCGCATTGGGCGGCTATTTATTGGGCGATATCATCGGCGGCCGGAATGACCGAACGGCAAAAATTGTTGGCGCGGGTCTCGGCGGACTCGCTGGGGCAGGCGTCGGCTATTATATGGACGAACAGGAAAAGAAGCTGCGCGAGCAAACAGCTGGTACCGGCATTGATGTGACGCGGGATGGCGATAACTTGATTCTCAATATGCCTTCCAACGTCACGTTTCCCGTCAATAGTTCTGCTATTCAGCCTGAATTTCAGCAGACATTAGGAAGTGTTGCGAATACCTTATCGCAATATGAAAAAAGCTATATCGATATCTACGGTCATACCGACAGCACCGGCACAGACCAATATAACCAATCGCTATCTGAACGGCGTGCTTCATCAGTCGCCAATTTTCTCAGCAATAGCGGTGTTCAACAAGCCCGCCTTGAAACCCGCGGCTACGGTGAAAGTCAGCCGATAGCAAGTAACAGTACCGAAGAAGGTCGCGCTGCCAATCGCCGGGTTGAGTTGAAGATTGTGCCGATCCGGGAGCAAGATCTGTAAGCTGGTCAACTATCCTCTTGCCTAACTGACAATCATTCGGGCATCCCTCTTCCGATAAAAGGATAAGGATGCCCGAATATGACCACCCCGAATTTCTCGATTGATCTTACCGGACGTACGGCGATTGTGACTGGTGCATCTGCTGGTCTGGGACGCCGCTTTGCGAGTGTGTTAGCGGCTTGCGGAGCAAAGGTTGCCTGCACGGCACGGCGTCGTGAAAAGCTGGATGAATTGGTCGACGAAATCACCCAAAATGGCGGCACAGCGCAGGCTTTCGATCTGGATGTCCGCGATGCGGAGCAACTAAAAGCAATCATCCCGACCGTCTCTGAAACATTGGGACAGCCAGACATATTGATCAATAATGCCGGAATAGTAGACGCCGCCCGTGCCGTTAAAATGTCCACGGAACTGATCGACGACGTACTGGATACCAACATGCGCGCCGCATATATCCTATCATGTGAGTTTGCGCGTCCTTTGATCGAACAGAAGATACCGGGGCGGATCGTCAACATTTCTTCCATCGCCGGCACCCATTATGATGGGCACGGCGCAGCGCTCTATTCTACCACAAAGGCTGGAATATCTCGGATTACAGAGGCACTGGCCGTTGAATGGTCGCGGTTCTTCATCAACGTCAACGCGATTGCACCAGGACTTTTTGCCACCGAGATGTCCGATGGCATGACCAGTCGAATGGGTAATTTTTACGAGCAATTCCCCCGCAAACGCATATGCCAGCCGGATCAGATGGATAGCACGTTGCTTTACTTGCTATCGCCTGCATCGGAATGTGTTACCGGCACCATCATTAAGGTCGATGACGGTCAGGGTCCGAGATAAAGTTTCTAAACCAGATCGCCCATTAAAAGCTTCGGCAGATCACCGCTTTCGCCACGCGCCTCGGCCATAAACTGGTCTTTCAGCGGCGGAATGCGCTGCACTATGCCAATACCAAAACGCCGGATCGCCGAGGACGTATCGCCCGGCAATCCAAAAAGACGGGTCAATATGTCGGTGGCGGCAGACATCATCAGATTATCAAGCCCGCGCCAGCGGTCATAACGTGCCAATATCTGTGTATCACCCAGATCAAGACCGGTGCGGGCACCATCAACTATACACTCGGTCAACGCGGCAACATCACGCAAACCAAGGTTGAGTCCTTGCCCGGCTATCGGGTGGATGCCGTGACCGGCGTCGCCAACCAAAGCGAGCCGTTCTGCGGTTAAACTGGACGTATGATGGAAACCGAGCGGATAGGTCGCGCGATCAGACTGCAATTCCGTCTGGCCCAGGAAACCACCGGTTTTCTTCATGAGTTCTGCTTGAAAGGCACGGGCATTGATTTTGGCGAGAGCTGGTCCATCTTTACGCGCAACCGTCCAGACGATGGCGGAACGATGGCGGCCCTGATCATCATCACGCATTGGCAAAACCGCAAATGGTCCGGAGGGGTAGAAGATCTCATAAGCCGTGTTTCCGTGCGGCTGCTCATGGGTCACGGTGCAGACAATTGCGCTATGGTCATATTGCCATTTGGCCATGACGATGCCAGCTGCATCACGCACCGCGCTCCCTCGGCCATCGGCAGCAATCAGTAACGGAGCGAATAATTGCTCACCACTATCTAGCGACACGAAAACCTGATGATCACCGCGATCGGTTTGCCCCACCTGCTGAGGCATTAGTAGATCAATCCCGTGATGAGCTTGTGCAGCGTCAAAAAGCGTCTGCTGTAACAATCTATTTTCAATCATCACGCCAAGCGGGTCGTCATTTTCGTCGGGCGTAAAGTCGAGCTTGCCCGGCTTCAGACCATCGTTGATGAGAATTTTATCAATATAGCAGCCATGGGGTTCCAGCTTTTCGGTCAGACCAATCGCCGACAGCATGTTCCAGCTCGCGCTGTTAATCGAGGAAACGCGTCCGTCATTTTTCGGGTCCTGCAAATCGGCTGGTTCGGCGCGATCGATCACCGTAACCTGCAATCCATGCGCGGCAAGCGTCAGCGCTTGGGTCAGGCCAATCAACCCAGCGCCCAATATGATCACATCGCTGTCTTTTCCGTTCATGGTCATCCGCGGGCCTCTATATTGGGGATTGATGCCTATAAGATAGGCTTCACGGGACCGAAAAGAAAGTATGTTCCGGTAAACTACGGCCAACAAACTTGTCGGCAAAACTTGACGCGGAGTCACCGATTCGCGCAAAGGAGGGATAGTTAATGCGGGTACGGGCCTTTACACCGAAACAGATGGGCCCCGGGAGTAGAATATGGCCGGAAAAGCGAAAGAAGCCAATTGGCGTGAAGTGATGCGTCTCAGCCTGCTGCGCAGTGGTGCATTGATCGGCGCTATCGCGCTTGGCCTTACCGCTGCCTTTCTGTTCCTCGCCTTTGTAAGTTACTCGCCTAGCGATCCGTCTTTGAACACCGCTGCTGGCAGTGTCGAACATAATTGGATGGGAATTGTCGGCTCTTATAGTTCTGATCTGTTGCTGTCGCTGTTAGGCGTGCCCGTGATATTATTTTTGCCGCTGATACTCATATTTGCCAACCGGCTATGGCGCGA
This sequence comes from uncultured Sphingomonadaceae bacterium, assembly GCA_947489315.1. Classification (GTDB taxonomy): domain Bacteria; phylum Pseudomonadota; class Alphaproteobacteria; order Sphingomonadales; family Sphingomonadaceae; genus Parasphingorhabdus. Next base: position 767,684 of record CANLCX010000002.1, on the reverse strand, counting down.
TATCCCGCAAGCCGAGTGGAAAAAGCAATTTTTCTGGTGCCTGATTGCAGCGTTTTTAATCGGAACAGGTCTGTCGTTGTGGTTTCCCGATAGTCAGGCAGACTTGCCATCGGGCTGGGGCGGGCTGGCCGGTATGGTCTCAGCAAAGGGGATTAGTGCTGGTTTGAATGCTATTTCGGAAAGCTGGAGCGGTATTGTTTCAGGCGTGCTGACGGCCATTACTGTTACTGGTGGCATTGTCCTCGGCTACTTCAGCCTGCGTCTCGACAAACCGCTCTTCTCGATGCCCCAACTCAAATTGCCACGACTTAGGTCTAGTGAAGAAGATAGCGGTCTTGTAATCGAACCGGACAATAGTGGCGCCGCAAAACCCAAAAAGGCGCCGGCTCCTCGTAAAGAGGTCAAACCGGATAACCGTCCGCCACCAGAAATTAGCGACCGGGCCTTACCACCGAAAAAGGCCAGTTTGTCGAGCGGCAAACAGGGCGATTTCTTTGGGCCATATTCCCTGCCTTCCATCGATTTGCTGTCGCCTCGCCCGGAAGAAGCGAATAATGTGATCGACAAGGCTGGACTGGAACGCAATGCGCGCCTGCTCGAATCGGTGCTTGATGATTTTCATGTGAAGGGCACGATCAATGCCGTGCGCCCCGGCCCCGTGGTTACCATGTATGAGCTTGAACCCGCGCCCGGCATTAAAGCCAGCCGTGTCATCCAACTCGCCGAAGATATTGCGCGGAACATGTCGGCCCTGTCGGCCCGTGTCGCTGCGATACCGGGTCGCACAGTCATGGGCATCGAATTGCCCAATGCGCAGCGCGAGTCCGTTGTCCTCCACGAAATGATTGGCAGTGACAGCTTTCAGGAACAAACCGGCCAGCTTCCGATCATTCTTGGCAAGAACATCTCCGGTGATCCAGTCATTGCCGATCTCGCACCGATGCCACATCTTTTGATTGCGGGCACCACCGGTTCCGGTAAATCGGTCGGTCTCAACTGCATGATCGTATCGCTGCTCTACCGGTTGACACCGGACCAGTGCAAAATGATCATGATCGATCCCAAGATGCTGGAACTCAGCACTTATGACGATATCCCGCATCTGCTGTCCCCGGTGGTGACCGAGCCAGCCAAAGCCGTGCGGGCACTTAAATGGGCAGTTGAGCAGATGGAAGAGCGATATCGGATGATGTCATCCCTTTCTGTGCGCAACCTCGCTAATTACAATGAGAAGGTAAAAGCCGCCAAAGCCAAGGGTGAGCCGCTCGGTCGCAAAGTACAGACCGGTTATGATCCCGAAACATCACGGCCGATTTATGAAGAAGAGCAGCTGGATTACGAAGTACTGCCGCAGATTGTGATTATCGTCGATGAGCTTGCCGATTTGATGATGACCGCCGGTAAAGAGGTTGAATTCCTCATCCAGCGCCTCGCGCAGAAGGCCCGTGCGGCGGGTATTCACCTTATCATGGCGACACAGCGTCCGTCGGTTGACGTTATCACCGGCGTGATCAAGGCCAACCTGCCGACGCGGATTAGCTTCCACGTAACCTCAAAGATCGATTCCCGCACCATCCTTGGCGAACAGGGGGCAGAACAGCTGCTTGGCAAGGGCGATATGCTCTATATGCCTGGCGGCAAACAATTGACACGTGTCCATGGTCCTTTTGTATCCGATGACGAAGTGCGCCTGATCGCTGATCATTGGCGGGCGCAGGGATCTCCGGAATATATTCAGGCCGTGACGGAAGAGCCGGAAGACGGCGGCTACGCCCTGGATGGAGCGGATCTGTCTGACAGCAAGGAAGACCGGCAATATGCACAGGCTTGTCAGATTATATTTGAAAGCCAGAAAGTCTCCACCAGCTGGCTCCAGCGGCAGCTGAGGATCGGTTATAATACGGCGGCCCGGATTATCGATCGGATGGAGGAAGACGAGTTTATCAGCCCACCCAATCACATTGGTCGGCGTGAGGTATTGCGCGACCAGAACGGCGAAATACTCTGACCAGCGCGTCAATTCAGGTGATGTTCAATCACCTTTAGCTAAGGGTTGGAGAGATTTTTCAGGAGTTTTCAATATGTTGAGATATGCTTTTGCGCTTGTCGCGGCCCCTTTAGCGCTGACTGCATCGATTCCGGCGACGGCCCAGCAAAGTCCCGGTGATGATATCAACGCGATTTCCGCCCACTTACGCGCGATGACCACCATGACCGCCAATTTCACGCAAACGGACCGTAGCGGACAGCTGTTACCCGGGAAATTGACGTTAAAACAGCCGGGCCGGATACGATTTCAATATGGCAAGGAAGCTAATTTGCTGATTGTTGGTGACGGCAAGGCTCTGACGATGATCGACTATGAAGTGAATCAGGTGCAGCGCTGGCCTATTAAAAACAGTCCTTTGGGGGCATTGCTCAATCCCGAGCGAGACCTGTCAAAATATGGGAAAATCGTGCCGACTCGTAATCCCAATGTATTGAGTGTTGAGGTCCGTGACCCAAAAAGGCCCGAATATGGCCTGATCACGATGATTTTTACTAAAGATGCTGGCGCACCAGCCGGTTTGCGATTGGATGGCTGGGTATCACTCGATTCGAAGAATAATCGGACATCTATTCGGCTGACGGGTCAGAAATTCGGTGTTCCCGTGGCAAACAACGCCTTTAATTGGACAGATCCGAGAAGGAAACGTCGTGGCAAACGATGAATGGAGGCGCGCCCTCGACAAGCGGAAGCGCTGACAGGTTTCGTTCATCTGAGCGACAGAAACACGGTTCTATAAGGGTTACAGGATGAGATGAGGCAGTCAGGTTTTCCCCCTGTTACCTGATATTAAAATCTTCTGACCATCCTATGCGTGACGAACGCGAGTTAGCCCCCACCTCCTAAATGCCCCCGGAGGTGGGGGTTTTTCGTCCTTAAACCATCAAAAAATATAGGATTTTGTCTGGCTTTTGGCTTGGCTTTTTTCTGCTATCATGGCTAGGAGTTTAGTCATGAGTGATACCCTGAAAGTCGTCAGCTGGAATATTAACAGCGTCCGTGCCCGAATCGAAATTGTAGAGCGATTCTTGAAGGAAGAAGCACCCGATGTGCTCTGTCTTCAGGAAACCAAGGTGCGCGATGACCAGTTTCCGGAAGGGGCTTTCCGCCAATTGGGCTATAATCACCTCGTGTTAAATGGTCAGCCGATGCACCATGGTGTTGCAATGATCAGCCGCGTGCCGCTTCACAAAGATGAACGATTTGATTGGCAAGCCAATGGCGAGGCTCGGCATGTTGGCGCTCGTTTGGAAAATGGCGTCCGTATTGAGAATGTCTATATTCCAGCCGGTGGCGAAATTCCAAACCGTGATGAAAATCCGAAATTCGGTCAAAAACTGGATTTCTATCAGCGTATGACCGACTGGTCTGCAGCGCTAGATACACCGACTATCTTGCTGGGTGATTTTAATATTGCGCCACTCGAATCGGATGTCTGGAGTCATAAACAGCTGATCAATGTGGTTAGTCACACACAAATTGAGATCGACATTATGGCGAAGCTGCAGGCGGCGCATGATTGGGTCGATATTGGCCGCAAATTCATCCCTGATCCTGAACGCCTTTTTACTTGGTGGAGCTACCGCGCTCGCGATTGGCGCGAGTCTGACAAAGGACGGCGGCTCGACCATGTTTGGGTTAGTCCTGAACTAGAGAATAAAGCCGTGAGCCATGTTGTTCACGAAGATGCCCGTGGCTGGACCAAACCGTCTGATCATGCGCCGCTCATTACGGAATTCAAATTTTGAATGAAGACACCTGTAGCCCCTGATTTCCAAGGTGCCCGGCGCGCAGCACGGGCGATAGATGCGCTGCGGCGTGGCTGGCCAATAGGCGTGGGCGCAGATGAAGGTACGTTAAACCTGCTGCCGGTCGAAACAGTTGATTTGAGCCAGCACTTGTCTTCGCAACCCCGCATCAAACTACTTATTTCATCGAGCCGAGCGGACACATTGAAACTGTTGAACCAGCGCGCTTCTGCTGATCCGGCCCTGCCCGTCCAGATCAGTCTGACTGGACCGGTGAGTGCCGCCGATATTATTGCGATTGCTGATCCGGTACTGGATATGAAGCACCCGATGAAAGGGCCGTTTCGCAGCGAAGAGCTCGATCAACCTGAAGCAGCCAAAGCAGCAATGGAACTGGCGCGGCACGGTGGATTGCTTCCCGCATTTCTGATCGTCGACGAACCAGCCGAAGATCGGTTGCGAACCGAAGATGCAACGGCTTATGCCGATTCCAACGCGCTGGTCATCAGCGCCCATGCCAAATTGCCCGTTGCTGCCAATGCTAAGGCCCATATTTACGGATTTCGCAGCGAAGCGGATTCCACCGATCATATCGCGTTAGTTGTTGGGGAGCGCGACGAAACAACACCGATTGTGCGGCTGCACAGCGAGTGCCTGACGGGCGATGTGCTTGGTAGCCTCAAATGCGATTGCGGGCCGCAACTCCATGCGGCACTGGGCCAGATGGGCGAAGCCAATTGGGGTGTGCTGCTCTATTTACGACAAGAGGGGCGCGGGATTGGATTGATCAACAAGCTGCGCGCCTATGCGTTGCAGGATCAGGGTTTTGATACGGTAGACGCTAATCAAAGGCTGGGCTTTGCCATTGATGCGCGGGATTTTTCGATTGCGGCACGGATGCTCGATTTGCTGAACATACCCGCTGTTAAGTTGCTCACCAATAATCCGGAAAAAGTCGAAGGCCTGCAAGGTTGCGGGATAGCCGTAGAAGAGCGCCTGTCGGTCAAGATTGCCGCCAATCCGCACAATGAATTTTATCTCGATACGAAACGGGATCGCACCGGTCACAAGCTTTGAACATCCTTCGCGTTGATACGGATGCTCTGACACTCACATTTAATAAACAGGTCATAGCTTGCACCATTGGTCGTTCGGGTCCTTGTCCTGCTCAGCAAAAGCAGGAGGGTGATGGCCATACCCCGCTGGGTAAATGGCCTATCCGAGCGGTTTTATTCCGTCCCGGCCGCAGCGGCCCGTCACCCCAACTGAAATTGCCGTGGCGCTGGATTGGCGCGCAGGATGGCTGGTCGGACGATCCGTCTGATCCATCTTACAATCGGCCTGTACGTCTGCCCCACTCGTTTAGCGCTGAAACCTTGATCCGCGACGATCCCCTATATGATATCATTGTCATCCTCGGCCATAACGACACTCCGCCAGCGATTAGCAAAGGCAGTGCGATTTTCTTCCATATATGCTATGAAAAGAAAGCCACGGAAGGCTGTGTTGCGATTGCTCGAGGAGCAATGGATAGCTTGTTGCCCAAGCTAAGGCCCGGTGATGTGATGGAGATCGTCTGAACGATCGACCACATCAGCAAGAAAATGCTGGTATATTTTGAGCCAGATCAATGCGACTTCTGATGGCGAAGCCATAATCCCACCTTGTCCAAACAGGGACCAACGGGAGAAGAGCCTTGAAAACGATATTATTGCATGTGTTTGAAGATAGCGGCTTTGAATCGCGGCTGCAGGTCGCGTTGGACGTTGCTCGGGGCAATGATGGGCATTTGACTTGCGTTCAGCCTACGACACAATTTGCACCAATGTCCTTTGGTCCGCTGGGTGGCGACTTTGTCACTGGCATTAATTTTGAAGATATGGATGCGGCGGAACGGGCGCATCGCGAGCAGATCGAACAGCGCCTGAAAGAGGAAGATGTCTCATGGGACTGGCAAACTGGCTTGGGTGACCCGGCGACATTATTGACCGAACGGAGCCGTCTCGCTGATCTGGTGATTGTCAGCCAATCTTATGGCAAGCGCAATGCTGGCGATGAGCCGTTGCCAATTGCTGGCGATGTCGCGGTCCATGCCCATTGCGCTATATTGGTCGTGCCCGTCGAAGACGAGTCGTTTGATTGTCAGGGGGCGATGGTAGTCGCGTGGAACGGGTCTGCTGAGGCAGCAAAAGCTGTGCGATTGGCTTTGCCGATGCTAAAATTGGCGAGCGACGTTCATCTGGTGACAGTCGGGGATGGTGAGGGTGATTTCCCTCATACTGCAGCTTCGACATTCCTGGCGCGGCATGGCGTTTCTACGGTACTCCACATGTTAAAGGGCAAGGGCAACGAAGCCTCTGATATCATTGCTGAATTTGCGATTGAGCAGGGAGCCGCTGCCTTGATCATGGGTGCGTACGGGCACAGCCGCTTGCGTGAGACTTTATTCGGTGGGGTGACCAAAAACCTGCTTAACGATGCGAAAATACCCCTGATAATGGGGCACTAGGACCAAAATAAGAAACGCGTTATTTTCAGCGAAATGCGGGGATTCATCGAATCCGGTTGCTGATGTGGGGCGGTTAAGCTTCAGAGCTTGCCATATTTCTTTTCGAATCCGGCAATATCGTCCTTTGCGAGATATTTAGCCTGATCTATCCAAGAATCGCGGGTAATTCGGCCGCTGAAGCTTTCCAGATATTTATCGACTTCCTCAATCTCCGCTTCTTTCCAATCAGCAATCTGATCGTAGCGTGTCACGCCCAGATTGTTGAGTAGGGTATTTAATTTGGGACCAACGCCTTTAATCAGACGCAGATTATCGGGGTCGCCTTTTGCAGCAGCAATGTTGGGTTTTCCAGGCGGCGGTGGTGGAGGTGTTTCCGCCACAACAGGGCGTTTGCGCGCGCGCGGTGCAGGAGCAGCAGGTGCTGGCGCGACTTTGGCTGTGGTCGCGGCAGCTACAGCAGCTGGCACCACGGTTTTTGGTGCAACTGGCGCAGGTGTAGGAGCCGGGACCACTGGTTCCGGTACAGGAGTGACGGCATCACCGGCTTTTTCGAGCAAACCATCATTGGCGTCAAAATTATCCATTGCGCCTTCGCGACCGGATACAGCCCAAGCCCAAAACGCAGTCGCTACGCCAATCAATAAAGCGATCAGAAATAGCAGCCAATTTGCAGAAATCAGCGATATCATTATCTTAAACCCCTATATTCATACATTTATTTGGATGACCGAGCGGCAGTGGTTGCGCTACAAGCCAGTTCCATTCAAATTTCATCACGGTTCCGGCCCCAGATCAGCCAACCAATCCCGAGGCCAATTGCAAAAGTAGCGAGTAGGAGCAACAGATTTTCTACTAATAGCGGCATTGTTCATCCCTCCTGTTGCGATTTCGCATCGTTTATTTCATTTTTATTTGTCGCTTGCACTTTGAATTCAATGCGGCGGTTCTGCGCATCCGCATCCGGGCCACCGCCTGTGGCAAGCGGCTTTTCTGCGCCGAAGCCAGTTGCCGTGACCAGATTTTCTGGGATACCGCGCTCGACCAAACCGGCACGGACGCGATCTGCCCGTTCCTGTGACAGGATCTTGTTGACTTGGGCATTGCCATTGTCATCGGTATGACCGCCGACAGCAATCGCGAGGCCAGAGCAAGGCTTGAGCGCCGCCGCTATTTTATCGAGCAATTTATTGGAAGCAGGTGATATATAAGCGCTTCCAGATCGGAAGCTGAGTTTTTCCCCTTCAATCGCCTTATCAACACCGCTTTGGCAATTTGTAACGGCTGCGGTTGCGGCTGGATCGGTATCTTCATCGCCAACGTCTGTTTTGCTTCCAGCGACTAGATCGCTGCCCGCCCAGACCGCGCTAGAACCAGTGATGGCGGATACGGCATTAAGCGCTTTTTGTTTCACATCGTCGGAAACATCGCCATCTAGCACCGCTTTGCGAGATAGGGGATCACGGGGCAACGAAACTTTAACGCCCTCCATGCCTTGCGCGGTCATTTCGGTTTGGGCTGCATTTTCAAGACCTGCAATATACCCGTCGCCAGTGGCATAGTGCCCGACCAGTGCCAAAGCCACAGTGGCTGCGGCACCAGTTAATATCTTACCCCCAACTTCCATTACGGAACCCCTTACTAAAGTTCGTGTCCAAGTTCTTAATCACCCCCCAAAATGAAGGATTATTAACGATGAGTCCAGTTCAGCTATTTGGATAGAACGTCTATTATCCGACGAAACGGGCTGAATTTGTCCCCATATGATACAACTACTTAGCAAATATGGTAAACGGATTAATGGTTTGCGGGAATATTCTACTGGTGGTCGAATCGCTACTAGCTCTGATTCTGAGCTAAGGCACTCAACTTGCGAAACTCCTGACGCCAGAAATCGCCACCATTTCCCGATAGCTTCTGAATGTTCTGAAAGTCATAGTCGCCAAGATATTTGTCTCCCCGCAGTTTCTGGCCAAAGGCGGCGACCGCCACTGCAAAGGCCATGTCTCCGCGAGGCGCATCCGCGTTTCGCAAGCCATTTGCACCTATCTGCCGCTCGATGAGGCGGGATTTTGTTCCACCTGGCAGTTTGTAGCGCAATTTCACTTGAGCCATTTCACCCTTGAAATCCGGTTGCCATTGGATGACGCGATTGGCTGGATAGCGGCGTTCTGGCAACCAACCCGAGGATTTGGCCGGCATGATTTCATAGAGAGCCGTCACCTGATGACCGGCACCAATATCGCCAGCATCGATTTTGTCATTGGCAAAGTCTTCCTCGGCGAGCAGCCGGTTTTCATAGCCGATAAGGCGATATTCCTTCACATGGGCGGGATTAAATTCGATCTGGATTTTGACGTCCTTGGCGATGGTGAAAAGCGTCGAGCTGAGTTCGTCTCCCAAGACTTTCTGGGCCTCCATCGCACTGTCTATATAAGCATAGTTGCCGTTGCCGACATTGGCGATGCCCTCCATCAATTCGTCCCGGATATTGCCGGTGCCATAGCCGAGTATTGTCAGGTTCACGCCGGATTCGCGTTCCTTCGCGACGATTTTTTTTCAACTGATCAGTATTAGACTTACCAACATTAAAGTCACCGTCTGTGGCCATGATGATACGGTTGATGCCGCCTTTCAGGAAGTTTTGACGTGCGGTAGAATAGGCCAGTTTCAACGCATCTCCGCCGGCGGTTGAACCACTGGCATAGAGGCAGTCGACCGCTTCTTTCACATGATCCTTGTTGGAAGTCGGAGCGAGCAGTAGGCCAACCGTTCCAGAATAGACGACAATTGATACCCGGTCATCGCTGCGCAGTTCATTAGCGAGCGAGGTCAGAGTCGATTTAACCAGCGGCAATTTGTCCCTGCTGCCCATCGAGCCGGAAACGTCGACGAGGAACACTAGGTTGGCGCGGGGCCGTTCGCTGCTATCCACGTCATAACCGCGCAAGCCGATGCGAAGCAGGCGGCTGGTATCATTCCAAGGTGTGGTCGAGAGGTCGGTGGAAACGCTGAACGGCGCCTCCCGGCTCGTCGGTGCAGGATAGTCGTAACGGAAATAGTTGATCATCTCTTCAGTCCGTACAGCGGCTTCCGGCGGCATTTTGCCGTCGTTTAAAAAGCGGCGGACGTTGGAATAGCTGCCGGTATCGACATCCACGGCAAAGGTGGAAACTGGATTTTCGGCGACCCGCTTGATGCTCGCGACGTCCTTGCCGGCATATTGTTCGCGATCCTGTGGCTGTGGTCGCGGATAGGGATAAGGATAAGGGCCAGGCCGTATTATACGGCTTTGACGAGCCAGAGAGCCGCCCGCAGCCGACTTACGGACGGGAGATGTTGCGGACACAGGAGGCGGCGGAGGCGGAAGTGCTTTGGAAACTGGAGCATTTTGTGCTTGGCTCGAGATGCTATTTCTTGAACCTGTTACTATGACCTGCTCACGATCATAACGCGTAAAAAGACCGCAATTTACTGGATGTGGAGGTGATATCCGCATTAGGTCCGGTCTTTCCTCCGGGCGCGATTGCGCGTCCATAGACGCAGCACCCGGTGTTCCGATCAAGCTGATCGCTGCAAACCCGCACAAGACTCTAGAAATATTTGAAAAACGCCGCATCACTATCCACTCCCAAGATATTCAACCCGGGATAGAAGGTGCCTAGGGCAAGCTGACTGGACTATGAACCAATGATATGTTGTTACATAATCCAGTCAGGCTAGTTGTTTGGTAGATTGCTTTAAGCGAGTTGCTTACGCATCCGTTTTGCCCGTGCTTCTGGGCTTGGATGAGTTTGCAGCCATGGTAGACCGCCTCCACCACCGCCCATGCCAGCGAGTTTGTCGAGCGCAGTTACACAAGCCATCGGCTCATATTGCTTTTGTTTCATGAAGGCCAAGGCATAATCATCCGCCTCTTTTTCATGTTTTTGCGAATGCTGGGAACTGATCACGTCACCAAATAGCTTGCCGAGTTTGGAACTGGCAATCTTGCCGACTGTGCCGCCAGCTGCATCAGCGACGCCCATGGCCGCTTCTTTCTGCAACGCGCCCTGCATGCGTTTTTTGGTGTGGCCTTCTTTGACATGGCCGATTTCGTGACCGATCACATAACGGATTTCGTCATCGGTAAATTTATCCATCAGCCCGGCAAAAACCCGAATGGTGCCATTGGCCATAGCAAAAGCATTCACGTCGCGGACCAGATAGGCTTTGATATCGAGATCAAGGCCATCATGATTTTTCAGGCCCTTCGATAAGTTTGCGATCCGTTTGCCATAAGGATCTTTCGCCCCGGCCACCGGATTGCGGCTATCCATATCTGCCGCCATCTGGTCAAAATAGACTGCCATTTCTTCATCATTATAAGACCCGGCCTTGGCGACTTTTCCTGCCGCGCCCAACCCTTTTTTCAGATTAAACTGCGCGTGCAACGGTGCGCTCGCGCTAATCCCGCCAGCCAGTGCGGCGATGACCATGATCTGCCGCCGTGTGAGTAAGGTATCGTCATTTTTCAAACTTGGTGCTCCCATAAAATTCAATTGCCCCAATATCTTATGCAAAAGCTAATGATTGATGGCAATTGATTATAGGGCGAATGGGTGTAAAATTTCTCAGATTATAGAGGTGCGAGGGGCTATCGCGCCCATGCCGGGCAGCTGTCCGGATAGCGCCAGTCTAGCGAATCCCGCAAAAACGCTACCAGATATGTTCCGCAACTTTTCGATCATCGCACCACTCAAAAATGAAGGCTAGAACATTGAGAGGGCTAATCAGGGGCGCCTAATCCAAGCCTTCCCTTTCCACTTCCCGCCAGCCGATATCTCGCCTGCAAAAGCCGCTTTCGAAATCAATCTGGTCAACGGCGGCATAGGCTTTTGCTTGTGCCTCGGTGGTATTCTTGCCGAGAGCGGTGACGTTCAACACGCGGCCGCCGCTGGCGACTAATTTTCCATCGGCCTCGGCGGTTCCAGCATGGAATATTTTGGTACCTTCGCGTTCGGCACGGGCGAGGTTTTGGATTTTTCCGCCTTTTTCGGGTGTGCTGGGATAGCCGTTGGCGGCCATCACGACTGTCAAGGCAGATTGCGGATCAAATTCCGGTGCGCTGATCTGGCCAAGCTCACCTTTGGCGGTCGAGCGCATAATCGCTGCGAGATCGGATTTTAGCCGCATCATCAGTACTTGGCACTCGGGATCGCCAAAGCGGGCATTATATTCAATTAGCTGCGGGCCGGTTTCGGTCAGCATCAATCCCGCGAACAGGACCCCGCTATAGGGCGTGCCTTCGGCAGCCAATGTGTCGACCGTGGGCTGGATAATTTCGTGCATTACCTGTTTTTGCAGCGCTGTCGTGAGGATGGGGGCGGGGCTGTAGGCGCCCATGCCTCCGGTATTAGGGCCGACATCGCCTTCGCCAACGCGTTTATGATCTTGCGCGGTGCCAAAGGGGATGACATTTTTGCCATCGGTTATCGCGAAGAAGCTGGCTTCCTCACCCGTTAGAAACTCCTCGATTACCACTTCCGCTCCAGCATCGCCGAACCCGCCGTCGAACATAATGGCAATGGCGTCTTTGGCTTGCTCACGGGTTTCGGCGATGATCACGCCCTTGCCCGCAGCCAGGCCATCGGCCTTGATGACGACCGGAATCGAGAATTTGTCGAGTGCCGCCAGCGCGTCCGGCTGGTTGGTGGTGCGGACATAGCCCGCAGTAGGGATGTTGGCGCGGGCGCATAGGTCTTTTGTGAAGCCTTTCGAACCTTCTAGTTGTGCAGGCAGCTTGTCTGGCCCGAATACTAATATGTCTGCGGTGCGTAGGCTTTCGGCCAGTCCATCGACAAGCGGGGCTTCTGGTCCTACCACTACCAGATCAATATGGTTGCGCCCGCAAAACTGGATGACAGCGGCATGATTCAGAACGTCTAGCTTCACGCATTCTGCATGGTGCGCGATACCGGGATTGCCGGGGGTGGTATAAAATTTCTCTAGCGACGGGGATTGCGCCAGCTTCCATGCCAAGGCATGTTCACGGCCACCGGACCCCAGCAACAGGATATTCATGAACGACTCTCTCTCTTTGGACGCGAAACTCCTAGCCGAGAGCGGCGCCGGCGACAATGCCGCTCCGCTATCTGTTTCGGAAATTTCCGGATCGCTCAAACGGGTGGTCGAAGATCGCTTTGGCTATGTGCGGATCAAGGGCGAGATATCCGGCTATAAACGCGCGGCGTCCGGCCATGTCTATCTGGCACTGAAAGATGACAAGGCGGTGCTCGACGGCGTAATGTGGAAGGGCAATGCCGGGCGGCTGCCCTTTCAACCCGAAGACGGCATTGAGGTCGTCGTGTCTGGCAAGCTCACCACCTATCCTGGGCGTTCCAAATATCAAGTCGTGATCGACAAGATGGAATTGGCGGGCGAGGGCGCGTTGATGCAGCTTTTTGAAAAGCTGAAGGCCAAGCTGCAAGCCGAGGGGCTATTTGACCAAGACCGTAAGCGCGCCATTCCTTTTTTACCGAAAACCATTGGGGTCGTAACATCGCCGACCGGATCGGTGATCCGTGATATTTTACACCGGCTAGCGGATCGTTGCCCGAGCCATGTCGTGGTTTGGCCGGTATTGGTGCAGGGCGATGGCGCTGCCAAGCAGATTGCCGGGGCGATTAACGGCTTTTCGAATATGGGGGAGGGCGGTCCTCTAACTCGACCCGATCTGATCATCGTCGCCCGTGGTGGCGGTTCTATCGAAGACCTGTGGAGTTTTAACGAAGAAGAAGTTGTGCGCGCCGTGGCGGATTGCTCGATTCCGGTGATTTCCGCAGTCGGTCATGAGACCGATACTACCCTCTGCGACTTTGCGGCTGATTTGCGAGCGCCCACACCAACGGCAGCCGCGGAAATGGCAGTACCCGTGCGCGCGGAATGGCTGGCGTCGCTCAGCGAGACCAAGGCGCGGATGGCGCGCTCTGTGCAGCGCGGCTTTGCAACGGCTCAAGAACGGCTGGAGGCGCAGCGCCGCCTGATGCCAGCGCTTACCGACTTGCTCCGCCCGCATCAGCAGCGTGTGGACGAGCTGTCCGATGGTATGAAATACGCGATGGGGCAAAATATCGCACAAGCGCGCAGCCGCTATTCGGCATCGGAAGGGGCCTTGCGGCCCGCGATGTTGCGACAACGGTTCGACGCAGCCAAGAGCCGGTTAGAGCGGCGTGATTTGCCAGTGACGCTTATCCGAAGGCCGTTAGATGATGCACGCCAGCGGCTAGACAGCCTGTGGCGGCTGGCCCAGCAAGTTTCGCCCGATGGACCATTGAAGCGAGGCTATGCAAGAATATCATCATTGGATGGCGGATTTGTTGGTAGTCGCGATGAAGCGGTTAGCGCTGGCGCGGTAAACCTGCATTTTCATGATGGTGAAGTGGGTGCGCAGATTACCGAGGAACCGGTTGCAAAGTCGGCGCCGTCCCCAAAAACTGCCAAACCGGAAGCCAAGTCAAAGGCATCTCGAGTCAAAAAACCGGCTGATGACAGGCAGCAGGATTTGTTCTAGGCGGATTTTTTGTTATGAATATGGTAAATATTATCCTGTAAATTGCGGGTAAATGATCCCCAAAGTAAGGTTGTTCCTATGTTAATGTCTAATCGCAACAAGGTCGCAAAGCTTTATTATATGCCAAACGGCTTTCGGCCGCTGTCATCCGGTGATCATGTTTTATGTGCGATTACCAGCGAGCAGATACCGCTCGAAGACCTGCGCTATTGGAGTGTCGAGAAGCAAGAGGCTTATGCCACGGCTCAAATTTCCGCTCGGGCGCATTTGCCGGAAGAGGAAAAATAATGGGGCTCAGTAAGAATGTGATTTTCGGTTCTGTAGCGCTAGTCGCCGTTGCAGCGATTGCGCTGCCTTTGTCTTCGACATTGGCAGAAACAGCCGAAGCGGAAGAATCTGCATTCCGTCAGGCAGTTAAATTTGGTTTTACCGGACAAGAGATACAGGGTGGCGTGATGCTCGGCGACGCGCCTGCAGGTATACGCAGCCTGTCTTTTGATGGTCAGCCGGTACCGGTCGATGAGGACGGCAAGTTCATCATCGCCTTTAATCGGGATGCCGGACAATCCGCTGAGATGGTCGCGACGCTAGAAAATGGCGAGATGGTCAAGCGGTTCTTCAACATCGCGCCGCGCAAATGGAAGGTTGAGCACGTCAATGTGGCCAAGCGCCGTGGTGGCCCAAGCGCAGCCTTTATGGCGCGGCGACGCCCGGAACTCGCACAGATCAATGCTGCACGGCAGGTTAAAAGCGGCAGCAAAGGCTGGCGCCAGACTTTCATCTGGCCAGCGAAGGGCCGGATATCCGGCATGTTCGGATCGCAGCGTATTTATAAAGGCGAGCCCGGTAGCTATCATAGCGGGGTCGATATAGCGGGCGGCGCAGGCACTTACTTTGTTGCGCCAGCGGATGGCGTAGTGACTTTGGCTGCGGACAAGCCCTTTTCGCTTGAAGGCAATTTGCTGATGATCGACCACGGCATGGGCTTGAACAGCGCTTTTCTTCATGCCTCCAAGATATTGGTCAAAGAGGGCCAAGTAGTGAAACGCGGCGAACCCATTGGCCGCATTGGCGCGACGGGACGAGCAACCGGCCCGCACCTGCACTGGTCCATGAAATGGAATAAAGCCCGGATCGATCCGATTTTACTGACCGGGCCGATGGATTAGGTTAGACATAATAGATGAAGCGGATCAGTTTACGATCCGTTTTACTTTAAATTTACGGCCGTCATTCACGCTGGCGATAAAACTTCCTAGAGAGCCACGCTTTATGGCAATTGAATCTCCCGCTTTGGGCTTCCTTGAGGTGCTTCGAGGCGAATCAGTTTGTTGCCAAACGGCTCCGTCTTCTAATTTGATTATCCATTTGCCACCACGCGAAGTGCGGGCGGAGGCAATCTTACCTTCGATTTGATCGACCTGACCTTCTTTGTCGCCATCTCCATCAAACAGTCTGATCCGAGGCAGCGAAAGCCCGAACAGGCCGCGCCTGGCTTCACGTACCTGCTCTCGATCGGCAATAACGACCTGATTATTGGTCTGAGCGGATTCCAGCGCGGCAACTTTGTCGTCAAAACAAGCCAATCTTTGTTCCGCCTCGGTAATATTCCTGCAGGCCACGAGATCCGTATAGATGGCTGGCGGCGTCGAAACGGCTTTATCCTTGTCCGCAGCTAGTGCAGGAGCACTGTAGGCGATTGATGCACATAGTAATGCAGATACAAATTTGCCTATTTTCGCGTTCTGATCGTTCATTTCTTACTCCGTACATACTGAGGTAATCTTCATATCAGCCACATTGCTTAGGGGCTATTAGATCACACATGTATCTAGCAGATCAGGCCCTTGGTGCAATCATTTGAAGCCTTCACTAAAAGAAATGGATGAGTTCTTGGGCGCTTAACAGATTGAATAGCGTGTTCTTTTCGATCCGATAACCGCAGGGTTTCCTTACCATGACTGTGACAAAATAGTAACATTAGCTACAAAACCGAGCCTGAAACCTGAACATGAGCTTTACACTATTGTACAATTACGGCATCTGCCGGCCATTCCGATGGGACTTAGCGCGTGTCCAAAACGTGTGTGATTCGATCGGGCAACCATAGAAGCGGGCCATTGGGGGCCCTGCTCCTCCAGAATAAGGGACTGGAATAACATGAAAAAATTTACGAAGCTGATGAGCGGAACAGCACCAGTGGTGCTCGGCCTCGCTATGCTTTCAGCACCTGCCTACGCGCAGGACCAAGACGTACAGGATGCCGACGCAGCTGATGAAGAAGTCATCGTTGTTACGGGTTCTCGTATCAGCAACCCTAACCTTGAGCTTTCTAGCCCGGTTGGCGTTGTGACATCTGAAGAATTGGAACTGCGTCAGACCAACACTGCTGAGCAATTCTTGCGGGAACTGCCATCGGCAATTCCAAGTATCGGTTCTGCTGTGAACAACGGTAACGGCGGTTCTTCTTTCGTTAACCTTCGTGGTATCGGTTCAGTCCGTAACCTGGTTCTGCTTGACGGACGCCGTTTCGTTCCTGCTGACACCACAGGCCGCGTCGATCTTAACTCCATTCCTTTGGCAGTTATCGAGCGTACGGACATTCTGACCGGCGGTGCAACCACCACATATGGTGCGGACGCTATCTCTGGTGTTGTTAACTTCATCACCAAGCGTGACTTTGCTGGTGTTGAGTTAAACCTCAGTGAACAGCTTACCGAGCAAGGCGACGGGAACGTATTCCGTGCTGACCTTACCATTGGTGCGAACTTCGACGATGGTCGTGGTAACGTGGTATTGAGTGTTGGTTATCAGGATCAAGACGCTGTCTTCCAAGGCGATCGTTCTTTCGGCGAATTTAACGTAAGTTCATTCTCAGGCAATCCTGGTGGTTCTTCGAACGCTGTTCCTGCGAACATCGTTTTCGCCTCCGCGATCGATCCGTTGACGGTTTGTGATCCGACGCTTTTGGCGGATCCTATGGATGCAACGCTTTGTCCTTTGATCGCGGGAAGTCTGTTCAGAGATGGTCAGCAGCAAACTTTCGGTGGCCTCGGCTTCACCGGCGGTATTTCGGCACAAATAAACGATGCCGGAACGGACATTATATCTAACGACCCAACCAATTTGTTGGATAATGGTGAATTTAACCCGACACCGTTTAACTTTAACCCGTTCAATATTTTTCAAACGCCTTTCGAACGTTTTAACGTTTTTAGTGCCGCTCGTTATGAGATTAATGAAAATATAGAGCTATACTCTCAGGCTGCATTCTCGAAGCAAACTGTTTCGACAATTATTGCTCCAGGTGGTTCGTTCTTCAACACCTATACGTTGAACCTCAATAACCCAACTATTCCAGATGCCATTGCACAGCGTATTGGTACTGGTTTGGGTCTGGATGCGGCAACATATGCAGCAGCCCGTAACACACCATTCGGCCCAACATTGGCTGATGGCACTGCTAACCCAGATTATGTTACGTTCCAGTCTCAGGTTCGTCGTCGTACAGTTGAAGTTGGAACGCGTAACTCTGACTTTACATCAACTTTGTTCAACATCGTAATCGGTGCACGTGGTGCCATTACCGACAATATCAACTATGATGTGTCGGCAACTTACGGTGAAAGCGAACGTATCCAACGTCAAAGCGGTTTTGCCCGTCGTGCTCGTGTCGACAACGCGTTTCTCGCGTTGCCAGATGGCACTTGCGTAAACGGTGGCGCAGACGGTTGTGTTCCAATCAACTTCTTTGGCACACTTGGTAACCTTGGTCCTCAAGAAGCACAGGATTATGTCTTTAATCTGACGCAGCAAGTGATTACCGGTACTTCGATCGCAACTGTAAACGGCACCGTAACCGGCGATTTGGGCTTTGGTTTCTCTGAAACCCCAATCCAATTTGCTGTTGGTGGCGAATATCGCGAATTCACTGCAACCCGTTTGTCTGATGAAGCTTCGCAGACTCCTGGCGCGGTTGTTGGTGGTGGCGGTGCTGCTCCCGACATTAACGGTTCTTACGATGTTTATGATGCATTTGGTGAAGTTAGCATTCCTATCTTTGAGGGTGAATCTTTCGCTGAAAGCCTGACCATCGATCTGGGCGCTCGTTACTCCGATTACTCGACTGCTGGAACTGAGTTTACTTGGAAAGCTGGCGGTAGCTGGGAAGTTATCCCAGGCTTGACCTTCCGTGGTAACTATCAGCGTTCTTCACGCGCACCAAATATCGGTGAGCTGTTTACGCCTGTTTCCACAGGTTTGAGCAACCTAGCCAACGATCCATGTCAGGGTCCTGTAACGGCCGCTGATGGTACTGTTACTGGCAGTATTCCAACTGGAAACCTGCTGGCAGCATGTTTGGCTCAGGTGCCTGTGGGTAGTCCTGGTGCGGGTGCGATCACATCGGGTAACGTTGCGCCACCAGCTGCTGGTCAGATTAACGTCACAACCGGCGGTAACCTTGACCTTGGTACGGAAACAGCAAAAACTTGGACGGTTGGCGTTGCATTCCAACCGGATGCAATTCCTGGTCTTTCTGTAACGGTTGACTATTTCAATCTGAAAGTCACAGAAGCAATTTCTGCACCAACACCTGGTGACTCAATTGCTGCTTGTTTCAATGATCCATCAGGCACCAACCCATTCTGTCAGCAAGAGTTTATCTCTCGTAGTGCATTTACGGGTGGACTTGACGGTGATCCGGCACAGGTTCTGGGCTTGATCCTTCAGCAGAGTAACTTGGGAACGATTGCTACCGACGGTATTGACGTTGCGGTCCGTTACAACACGGACTTGACCGACAATATTGGCCTTGCCATGTCGTTCGACGGTACTTGGACAAACAAGAATACGTTCCAGGCTACCCCGACGGCAGTCAACCGCGATTGCTTGGGCTTCTACTCGGTCAACTGTAATCCACAGTCCGAGTTTGCTTTCTCGCAGCGTACTTCTTTGACGTTCGACGAAGACTACACATTGTCTCTTCGCTGGCGTTATCTGAGTGGTGTTGAGCAAGAGCCGCTCGACATTGCTGAAAATGGTGAAGCCTTTATCGGTGACTCGCCACTATTCGGTAGCGTTGACTTCACGGAAATTCCGGCTGAACATTATTTCGACCTTTCGTTCCAGTGGGACGTAAGCGAGAATGTATTGTTCACGCTAACCGCGCAGAACTTGTTCGACAACTCGCCTACGGTTGTTGGTTCGAACATCGGTTCGACCGCGTTTAACTCCGGTAACGTTTTCCCATCAAGCTACGACTCACTGGGTCGTCGCTATGGCGCAAGCGTGAAATTCAGCTTCTAATCCAAAAGGTTAGAATTGAAATGAAGAGGGCGGGCCATTTGGCCCGCCCTTTTTCGTTGCACTGCAGTGTAAATTTGATACAATTCGAAGCAATTCCAGTATTTAATAGGGAATCGTCATGGCTATTGCTTCCTATAGGATAGGACTATTCTCGATAGTTCTTGTTGACTCATTGGATTCAACAGCAATGGAAATTGGCCATTTGATTAGGCCACAAATATACGAGTGATCTGTGGCAGATAGTAGGCCGGGGTTTTTACCCCATACAAAGACTGAATAGATATTTGCCAATCTAAAAAATGTGAGGGATTAGCTATGGTTAAATTATATCAAGCAACAGCATCGGCGGCTTTTGCGGCTCTACTTTTGACCCCGACGCCGGCAGTTGCTGCTGAGAATGAGGCTGCAACGACCGAAGACGTGGCCAATAAAAAAGAAAAGCCGAAGAAAATAACTGATCGCAATGATCCGGATTATCTTCGTTGTCGGTCTGAACCGATTATCGGTTCCCTATCCCGCAAAAGACGCGTTTGCATGACCAACCGTGAATGGGTTGCTGCCAATCGGAAGGGCCATGGAAAAAGCCGACAGTTTATCGAAGATATGCAGGTCGGCATGTCAGACAGTAACTGATTTTCGGGAGTTCATTTAACATGCTAAATAAAATGCTTATTTTAGGTTTGGCCATAGCGGTCACTGCGAGCCCTGCGATCGGATCCGTGCAGGGCGGCGGCGCGGGTGATGAAACTAGCGAGGCAGCAATTTCTCCACCTGCTGAAAAGCCTAAGCCAAAAAAAATAACCGATCGTAACCATCCTGATTTTGTGCGTTGCCGCTCAGAGCCGATTATCGGATCATTGTCTCGTAAAAAACGTACTTGTATGACCAATCAGGAATGGAAGATGACCCATCGAGAGGGCAATAGAAGCAGTCGAGGCTTTGTTGATGACAATCAACCAGGCTTTAAACCTGGGACATAGAGCATATCGGTTATAGCAATTGAGAACCGATATTTAGCTGTATCCCCTGACTGTCGGCCACTGCCTTGGCCCAAGTTGCCACCATGTCAATTTCGGCACCGTGTATCTCAGCGACTTGTTGTTGCTCCTGCTCGCGTGCTTTGACATCAAAAGTCTCACCGCGTTTGGCCTGATCCAGCTTCGAATGACTGGTAAAAGCCGGACCCTGGACGACCGCATCAATTTGCGAGTCATCCATTCCCAAGCGATAGAGCTCTGACAGCGCTGCGATGGTCTCAGGCGACTGGGTTAGAAATCTATCGCTATCTAGCGTTTTTATGCGATCTGGGCCAATTTCAGTGATGATCTTCGCAAATAATGCATGCTGAGACAGCCAACCGATTGCGGCGACCTGTAAATCAGTTAGCTGCAACAGCTCGTCTTGTGAAAAGCCGCCGATTGCATAACCGTCTTTGAGCGTACCGATCAGGACATCGCGTACCCAGATGCGGCCCCACATTTCTTTCTTGGCGATGGATTTAAGAAATCCCTCAATCGGTGCATATAGAAGCAGCGCTTTGGCTTCTGGCCGCAACCGGAGCATCTCAATCGCCAGTGGGTTACAAATGTTCGATGGTTTGATGATCACCGCCCGGTCTTCGCCAAATGGTCGAGAGAGCAAGGTCAGACTTTGTTCCATGACCTGTTGCTGTTTGACTGGATCGGCTCCTCGCCGCCGCCAACCAATCATGTCGTTCAGAACCACAGGCTCTTTCAAACCCATCGACACGCCTTCAATATCAAAAGCGCGCGCGAGCATGGTGGAACAGCAATAGGCCGAGTGAAATATGAAATGTACCGGCGCGCCTGTTGACGATGCAGCGGCAAGCTCAGACCGCGCAATCGCCTTAAATTGGTCCACATTGGGCAAATGCTCATCGGTTATGAATGTACATTGCCGATGGATTTCACGCGGAACCGACAGAAACCGGAACGCGTCGCTCATCTCGTCATAGCGATGGGCCAAATAGCTGGCATCGCCCAATATTTCATCCTGTTGTACCGTGCTGATCATGGCCTTTATCTGCCCAACATCAGCTCCGCGCGCAAGTTCAACCTTCTGTTGCGGTTGCTACCGGTAGCATCTCCAACGCGCCATCGCCCTCGTCAATCTGCACGGTGCTGTTGTCTGGTACATTGCCGCGCAGGATCATATCGGCCAGCGGGTCTTGCAGATATTTCTGGATCGCGCGTTTTAGCGGCCTCGCGCCATATACCGGATCATAGCCGACGCGGCCGAGCCAGCGTTTGGCGGCATCTGTCAGCTCGAGAACGATCTTCCGATCCTTGAGCAGCTTCTGGACCCGGGAGACCTGAATTTCAACAATCGGCGCCATATGTTCTTCGGCGAGGCGATGGAACAGGATGATCTCATCAAGCCGGTTGAGAAATTCGGGCCGGAAATGCGCGCGGACGACTTCCATAACCTGCGGTTCGACATCCTTGACCTTCTCATCATCCTTCAGGTTGGCCATATATTGGCTGCCGAGGTTGGATGTCAGAATGATCAATGTGTTGGAGAAATCAACCTTGCGGCCTTGTCCGTCTGTCAGATGGCCATCATCAAGGACTTGCAACAAAACATTGAAGACATCGCCATGAGCCTTTTCGACTTCGTCAAACAGGATGACCTGATAGGGGCGTCTGCGGACCGCTTCCGTTAGGACACCGCCTTCTTCATAGCCGACATAGCCCGGAGGCGCGCCGATTAAGCGCGCGACACTGTGCTTCTCCATAAATTCAGACATGTCGATGCGGACCATTGCCTGGTCATCATCAAACAGAAATCCCGCCAAAGCCTTGGTGAGTTCGGTCTTGCCGACACCGGTGGGGCCGAGGAACAGGAAGCTGCCAAGGGGACGGTTGGGATCTTGCAACCCTGCACGGGAGCGACGGACGGCCGCGGAAACGGCTTCGATCGCATCTTTCTGGCCGATGACCCGTTTACCGATCAGCTCTTCCATGGCGAGCAGCTTTTCGCGTTCACCTTCGAGCATTTTATCGACCGGAATGCCGGTCCATTTGGAAACAACTGAGGCAATATCTTCGCTAACCACTTCCTCGCGCAACATCGCGCCTTCAGTCGCATCGCCAGCCTCTTCGAGTTTCTTTTCAAGATTGGGAATAGTGCCGTAGCTCAGCTCACCGGCCTTGGCGAGATCGCCAGCACGTTCGGCCTGTTCCAGCTCCAGACGGGCCGCATCCAATTCTTCTTTTACTTGAGCTTCGGCGTTGATCTTGTCTTTCTCACCCTGCCAGCGGGTGGTGAGTTCGGTCGATTCCTGCTCTAGTTCGGACAAGTCCTTTTCCAAAGTTTCGAGACGGCTTTTCGACGCGTCATCGCTTTCCTTGGATAAGGCTTCGCGCTCAATTTTGAGCTGAATGATCTTTCGATCAAGCGTTTCGATTTCCTCCGGCTTGGATTCCACTTCCATACGGATGCGCGAGGCGGCTTCGTCCATCAGGTCGATGGCTTTATCCGGCAGGAAGCGGTCGGAGATATAGCGGTGCGACAGGGTGGCTGCACTGACGAGCGCGCCATCAGTAATCCGCACACCATGATGCAGTTCATATTTTTCCTTCAGGCCGCGCAGGATCGAGATCGTATCTTCGACCGTCGGTTCACCAATCACAACGGGCTGAAAGCGCCGTTGTAGGGCAGGGTCTTTTTCTACATGCTTCTGATATTCGTCCAGCGTAGTCGCGCCAATGCAATGCAGTTCGCCGCGCGCAAGTGCTGGTTTCAAAAGGTTGCTAGCATCCATTGAGCCTTCCGATGCACCCGCACCGATAAGCGTATGCATCTCGTCAATGAACAGGATGATTTCGCCATCCGCACCGCGCACTTCGTCAAGCACGCCTTTGAGCCGTTCTTCAAACTCGCCGCGATATTTTGCGCCTGCAATGAGCGCGCCCATGTCGAGTGACATCAGGCGGCGGTCTTTGAGACTGTCGGGGACATCGCCATTGGCGATACGCAGCGCTAACCCTTCGGCGATAGCGGTCTTGCCGACGCCGGGTTCGCCGATTAATACCGGGTTATTCTTGGTCCGTCGTGCTAAAATCTGGATCGTCCGGCGAATTTCCTCGTCGCGGCCGATTACCGGATCCATCTTGCCTTCGCGGGCGGCTTCGGTGAGGTCGCGGGCAAATTTCTTCATCGCGTCATAGCGATCTTCGGCCGACGCCGTGTCAGCAGAGCGTCCGCCGCGTAAATCGTTGATCGCGCTGTTTAAGGCATCGGGTGTCACACCCGCGTTGGTCAGCGCCTTGCCAGCCGCCGTGTCCTTGGACAGGGTGAGCGCGAGCAAAAGCCGTTCCACCGTAACATAGCTGTCTCCAGCTTTCTCAGCGACTTGTTCCGCCTGATCCAGCGCGCGCACAGCATCGTTATTCAGCCCGGGCGTCTGCTGCGCCCCACTGCCTGATACTGCCGGTATCTTGTCCAAGGCTGTATCGATTTCGAGATGGGCTTGTTTGGCATTGCCGCCCGCCTTAGCGATCAAGCCGGAAGCCATGCCCTGGTCATCTTCGAGCAAGGCCTTGAGCAAATGCGCAGCGGTAATCTGCTGATGGTTCATCCGGATCGCCACAGTCTGTGCTGATTGCAAAAAACCTTTAGCGCGGTCGGTAAATTTCTCGAGATTCATTGTCCCGTTCCCTCATTCCTGGTTCTTACCAGATATGGAGTGATGTTTTTATCACACAAGGGAGCGGGACAAATAATTGTTACAAAAGCTTATTCAGCGGTCCAGTCACGCGCCAGTTGATCCAGCAACCGAACGCCGAAACCGGAAGCCCCTTTGGGTGTCAGCGGTTTTGCGGAATTGTTCCAGTCTACACCGGCAATATCCAGATGGGCCCAAGGCATGGATTCATCAACAAAATAGCCAATAAAATGGGCCCCGGCACTGGCGCCCGGTGCGTCGGTTACGCCCGAATTTTTCACATCGGCAATGTCAGAACGTATCGCTTTAGCATAGGCAGGATGCAGGGGCAGCCGCCATAAATGCTCGCCGCTGTCTTTGGCCGCTTTCATCAAGCGATCGGCAATGGCATCCTCCCGCGCAAATAATCCGGCATATTGATCACCCACGGCCCGTCCAACCGATCCGGTCAAGGTCGCGATATCAACCAGCGCAAATGGCTTGTAGCGATCCGCCACATATTGCACCGCGTCGGCGAGCACCAACCGGCCCTCTGCATCCGTGCTGAGGATTTCGATGGTCTTGCCGCCATAGGTGCGGACCACGTCACCAGGACGCTGGGCATTGGCACCGGGCATATTCTCGGCCAGTGCAGCAACCGCCACAATATTGACCGGTGCGCGGCTTTTGGCGAGTGACAAGGTGGCCCCCATTACCGCGGCTGCACCAGACATGTCGGCCTTCATCGCCCACATGCCCTTGTTGGGCTTGATCGAGATGCCGCCCGTGTCAAATGTAATGCCCTTGCCAGCCAGCGCGAGCGGCGCGCCGCTTCCGCCTGTGTAGCGGACCACCATCATCCGCGATCCGCGCGGGCTGCCCTGACCGACACCGACAATCGCGCCCATGTTCATTTTCCGCATCGCGGCTTCGTCGAGTATTTCTATGCGGACATTCGGGACGCCTTTAAACGCGGCGCTCACTCGGTCCACAAAACTTTGTGGATAGAGCGTGTTGGCCGGCTCGCTCTGAAGATCGCGAGTCAGTTTGACACTATCGGCAAGATGTTTGTGGCGACTGTTCCAGAGTGTTTGTGCAGCAGATGCCTGCGGGCCGGATAGTGTCACCTTTTGACTGGCGGGTGCCGTTTCAACATCCGTCTGATAGCGATCAAAACGATATTGGCCGAGATCCAGTCCAAGTGCGGCTTCTGCCATGCCGGCGGCATCGGGAGGACCAACTAACGTCAGCTCTGTATCTTCCGTCTTCAGCTTTTGCACGGCTTTGCCAGCGGCTGATTTCCAGTCGGGTCCTTGGTCATCCGGTTTGGACGCTCCGGCCAGCATGATAAGCGGATGGCCGCCAATCCCGCGCAGTTCCAAAGTGCTTCCCGTTTTACCCTTGAAGTCGGCAGAAGCGATAGCCGCTTCCACAGCGCTGCGTTCGGCGGGGGAAAGAGCCGAAATATCCGGCAGTTCGGCGCTCTGCATTAGAATTATCAGGCCAGCATCGGCAGGCGCTTGCTCAGCAAAGGCGATCGGGCGCTCGGCGCTGTTTGGAACGGTGCTTGCCGGAACGCCGGATCCAAGCACAGATTGCGCATTTATAGGGGCGGCAAGGGTGAGTGCAGACAAGGCGGACAAGAGAGCAAGGCGAGAAATTTTCGGTTTTGTCATGAACGATCCTTTGTAGCTTTGATGATCGGGAGGCTACCCGGTTGACCAAGGTCACAACTTTGCGCAAGAGCTATCAAAAGGGCAAGGTCGATTGTCATAGAAAAGGGAAATGGAATGAAGGTGATCAAGCGAACTGGAATGGGATTGTTGATCCTGATTTTGCTGGTTGCCATTGCGCTGGCCGTTTGGGAACCGATAAGCGTCTCGTCCGTGTCACCGCCGCCCGAGAAAGAATATGAAGCGCGTATTGTCCGCGATAATTTCGGTGTCCCACATATTTTCGGCAAGACGGACGCGGACGTCGCTTATGGCGTCGCCTATGCCCATGCCGAGGACGATTTCGCGACCTTGCAAGAAGTGACAGCGATGACCCGCGGGCGCCTCGCGACGCTCAACGGCGTAGATGGCGCGCCGATTGACTATGTTGCCGAGCTGCTTGATGTCGACGGCACGGTGAAGCGCAAATATGATGATTTGCCGGAAGATGTAAGGGCGGTGCTGGAAGGCTATGCCTCGGGCCTCAATGCTTATGCCGAGGAAAATCCGGCAGAAATTAGCCTGTCGAAGCTATTCCCGGTCAATGGGCGCGATATTGCTGCTGGCTTCGCCCTGCGCTCGCCGTTTTTCTTTGGCCTAAATGGCCCGATACAGGCGTTGACCGAGAATAAACCGTTGCGCCAAGAAGGCGGCCCCAGCCTGTCTGTACCGATCGAGAATCGCACCGTGCATCCGTTGAGTGAGGACAAGATCATCACCCCAGTCGGTCCCGATCCCGATGAAAATGGATCTAACGCTTATGCCATTACGCCAGAACGTTCCAGCGATGACAAAACCCGCCTGATTTCCAATTCGCACCAGCCCCTGCGCGGCAATGTCGCGTGGTATGAACTGGTCGTCCATAGCGAAGAGGGCTGGGATTTCGCCGGCGCCAATTTCCCCGGATCGCCTTTTCCTTTCCTCGGCCATAATAAAAACCTTGGCTGGACCAACACTGTTAACCGGCCTGACCTGATCGACATTTACAAGCTAACGCTCAATGAAAAGGGCAACGCTTACAAATATGATGGCGAGTGGTTGCCGCTAGAGAAAAAGCGCGTCTGGCTGAAAATCAAATATGGTCCATTTGTAATCCCTTATCCGCAAATGGTTTATCGCTCCATCCATGGTCCGGTGATTCTGAACGATAATGGTGCCTATGCAATGCGCTATGCGGGTATGGATCAGCTCGACATGCTCACCCAATATTATCGCATCAACAAGGCCCAAAATTTTGACGAGTGGCAGGCGGCGATGGCGGGGCAGGGCGTGCCCGCGACCAATTTCATCTATGCCGATGCCAAGGGCAACATCGGGATGTTTTACAACGCTATGTTCCCGGACCGCGCGCCCGGCTTTGACTGGCGGACGGTGCTACCAGGCGATAATAGCAAAGCGGTGTGGCAGAACACCTTGCCGTTCACGCGGGTTCCGGCATTGATTAATCCCGGCTCAGGCTATGTGATGAACGCGAATAATACGCCCTATATCGCGGCGGGGCCCGGCGATGAATTGAACCCGGAAACCTTTTCTCCGCTTATGGGGATCGAGAATGACCAGACCAACCGGTCACGCCGGTCGATTGAGTTGCTGGAAGCCAATGGCAAGATTGGCGAAGCGGAAATCCGCCGGATCAAATATGACACGGCTTATGAAAAAGCGGGCTATGCCAAGGACTGGCTCGACAAGATTGCGGCGCTGGACCTGAAAGACGATCCGCAGCTGGCAAAGGCACAGGCTTTGCTAGCGAATTGGGACTGGGATCTCGATGGTAAGGGGGCAGCTGACGCACTAGCGCTCAAAGTGCTGCGTCCGGCAAACAAGGCGCATTATCAGCGCGGCACAGTGCCTGAGCCACGTGAGATATTGCAGGAGACCGTTGACCATCTGACAAAATATTTCGATCGCATCGATCCGCCCATGCTGGACGTCCTGCGCCTGCGCCAAGGCGATGTTGATCTCCCGATTGATGGCGGCAATGACACGATCCGCGCATCCACATTGTGGGATGTCGAAGAGGATGGCCGCCTGTCGGTGCGCCACGGCGACAGCTTCATCATGTTTGTCGAATGGGATAAGGCTGGCAATGTGAATTCGCGCTCCATCCAGCCCTTTGGCGCTGCGAGCACGCGTCCCGATAGTCCGCATTATACCGACCAGATGCAGTTGTTTGTGGATAAGAAACTCAAGCCCGTCTGGTTTGATCCCGCTGAGCTAGAAAAGAATAAGGCAAGCGAGAAAGTTGTTGGTGGGAAGTAGGCCGCGAAAAAGGAACACAGATGCGCACGCGGTTAAGTATTTGCAGAAAGAAAGCGCGATACCCGTCCGAACAGGATGCGCTAGTCGTCGCCCAGCGCGCTCATTTCCCGCTCAGACCCTATTTGTGTGATCGCTGCCAGCAATTTCATCTTACCAGCCGCACAAAAGGCAAGCGAGTGCCGAGGCCAGTCGATTGAAGCGTCGCAGCGGGTTTTGATCCTTCCTTTCAGTTGGATCAAAGAGGTGAACGGCACCTACCTCTCGCGTCTATTTTACTATGAGATTATGAAAAGTTAAAAGGAACACCCGATGAAGAAGAGAACAATTGCAGCGATAGTTGTGGGAACTATTCTCGCTGGCGGTGGAGTCGCCGCTTATGTTGCTTCACCAACCATCCATGCTGGACAAGTCGGAGAAGCGCCAGAGCTCGGCCGACCTGGGGAATATAGTATTGGGATGAACGTCAAGAAATTTGCACTTGAGGGCCGCACCACAATTACAACTATGGGTGCAATTTCTGGAAACTTGGCCGATGCGAACCGAGAACTGTCCGTTCGGTTTTGGTACCCCGCGAAAACCAGTGATGGTGAAACAGCTGAATATCGTCATATTATGCGACCACCAGGCAACGACCCCGTGACAATTTCCGCAAAGGGCATGGCGGTGCCCGATGCCAAAGCGATTATCGATCAGAAATATCCGCTGGTCCTGATGTCCCATGGCTTTGGTGGGTGGGATACGCAGTTTAGCAATCTGGCGGAGCATATCGCTTCACATGGCTATATCGTCGCTTCGATCAATCATGCAGACATGCCCATTGATGGCGTCACATCGTTCTTCTTGTCCTTTGGCAATGTTCTTGTGGATCGGACTTTGGATCAGCGGCAGATTCTGATGCAAATATTGGAGGATGCGCAATCAGGGTCGCAAGCTTATGCTGCGCAAATTGATTTCGACAGTGTAGGACTGATTGGCTATTCAATGGGCGGATATGGGGCGATTGCTTCTGCTGGTGCCCGCTATGATTTTGCAAATGATCCGATGTCCAATATTCCCGCAACCGCCAGAACGGCGATGGAAGAGGCCTCACAAAAAGCGCTACCGATCAAATCGTTGGTTACATTCTCTCCTTGGGGCGGACAGCCTGATAGCCGAGCGTGGACGGCTGAAAGTGTTGGAAAAATTGATAAACCGGTTTTGGTTATTACCGGAAATCAGGATGACGTGGTGAACTATGAAGAGGGCGTGAAGTGGCTGTTCGAGAATATGACCGGATCCAATCGCTATATGTTGGTCTATCGGGAAGCGCGGCATAACATTGTCGGAAATGAATTTGATTTAGATACGGATGGCGACTTTACGACCGCAGAGTTTCTTAAAGAGCCAGTGTGGCGAAGCGACCGGCTAAACGCCATAAACCAGCATTTTGTGACGGCCTTTCTGGATATGACTCTGAAAGATGATGCATCCAAAGCGGATTATCTGAACGTGCCGACAATGGATTCCAATAACAGCAAGTGGCCCATTGGCTTTGGCGAGCAGCTAAACGGAAAAATGGCTGGTTCCGAACAGTCTGATCATTGGAAAGGCTTTCAGCGCCGCTGGGCTGTTGGACTTGAAATGCATCGACTGGAGAAAAAGCAATAGAGGCGCGTGCGGCGATAAGGGGAAAATTTGTGACATATTGCAAATCGCTCGCGACATATCCTACACTTAAGGGCTGCGCAGAGCTTTACGGCTCCAGGACCGTGTCCACCGCCTCTGGCAACCGCTCCGGATAGTCCGTAATATAATGCAGTCCCCGGCTTTCCTTTCGCGCCAGCGCGGATTTCACAATCAGATCCGCGACCTCGATCAAGTTACGCAATTCGATTAAATCCTGGGTCACCCGGAAATGGCCATAATATTCCTCGACCTCGCCGCGCAGCAGGTCGATGCGATGCTGGGCGCGTTCGAGGCGCTTGGTGGTGCGGACGATGCCAACATAATTCCACATGAAGCGGCGGATTTCGGTCCAGGTTTGTTTGATGACGACTTCTTCGTCGCTATCGGTGACGCGGCTTTCATCCCATGGCCGTATCGCCGGCGGCTCGGGCATATCATCCCAGTGGGACGCGATGTCGCGGGCCGCAGCATCGCCAAAGACGAAACATTCAAGCAGGCTGTTCGAGGCAAGCCGATTGGCCCCGTGCAGGCCGCTTTCGCTGGCCTCGCCTGCTGCATAGAGGCCGGGCAGGTCGGTGCGACCATGCAGGTCAATCAATATCCCGCCGCAGGTATAATGCTGGGCAGGAACCACTGGGATCGGTTCCTTGGTCATATCAATGCCAAGCCCGATGAGCTTCTCGTAGATATTCGGGAAATGGTCCTTCACAAATTCCGGATCACGGTGCGAGATATCGAGATGGACATAATCGAGGCCAAGCCGCTTGATCTCATGGTCATTCGCGCGGGCGACAATGTCGCGCGGCGCCAGTTCCATGCGTTCCGGGTCAAAGCGATCCATGAACCGCTGGTCTGCCTCATCTCCAGCATCGGTAGGCAATTTCAAATGCCCGCCTTCGCCACGCACCGCTTCGGTGATGAGGAAGTTTTTGACTTCGAGATTATAGAGGCAGGTTGGATGAAACTGCATCATCTCCATATTCGAAACCCGTGCACCAGCCCGCCACGCCATCGCGATACCGTCCCCGGTTGCACCGCGCGGCGCAGTGGAGAAAAGATAGGTTCGGCCAGCGCCGCCGCTCGCCATGATAGTGGCGCGTGAGGTCAGCGTTTCCACGTGCCCGGTCGCATTGTTCAGTGCATAAACACCCCAGACATTTTTCGCACCGGTAGGTGTTTCGGCATGCCGGTCTGCGATCAAATCAATCGCAACCATATGTGGTTGCAGCGTAATATTGGGGTGGGCCGCAGCGGTATTCTGCAGCGCTTCTTGCACCGCCCAGCCGGTGGCATCATCGACATGGACAATTCGTCTATGGCTATGACCGCCTTCACGGGTGAGGTGAAGGACTTCCGCTTCCTTGTTAAACGGCACGCCCATTTCTTCGAGCCGTTCGATTGCGGCGGGGGCATTCTCGACGACAAACTCAACGGTCTCTCGCCGGTTCAGCCCAGCGCCTGCGACCATAGTATCGTCAATATGGTTTTCAAACGTATCACCCGCGTCGAGCACAGCGGCAATACCGCCCTGTGCCCAAGCAGTCGAGCCGCCCGCGAGATCGCCTTTGGCCAGCACCAGAACCTTATGCGTCCGCGCCAATGTGATCGCCGCGCTTAATCCCGCCGCGCCGGAGCCGACGATGATGACGTCGAAATGGCTCATGCGGCTTTGCGGGTCAGATTGAGGAACACATCCTCGAGATCCGCTTCCCGCGTCGTGACATCGACAATCTGATAACCGCGTTTCTGCACGGCTTCCATCACGCCGCCAGCATTGGTGTGATCCTTGTTATAGGTCACCGCAACGGTGCGCGGGCCGATAATATCGGCTTTCAGGAACAGGTCATCGGCAAAGGTGAGCGCATCGGACTTTTGCGAGATATCCCGGTCCAAAGTCAGCTCGACCAGCTTTTCCCGCGCCATGTCCACCAGTTCCGGGGTGGTTTTCAGCGCAATCAGCTTGCCATGATTGATAATCGCAATCCGGTCACAGAGATTTTCGGCTTCTTCGAGATAATGGGTGGTGAGGACAATGGTGACACCGGATTTGTTGAGCTGTTCCACATATTCCCAAAGCTGCTGGCGTAACTCTATGTCAACGCCAGCCGTTGGTTCATCCAAAACCAAGATCGGCGGAGAGTGGACCATCGCTTTGGCAATCAACAAGCGCCGCTTCATGCCGCCCGAAAGAGTGCGGGAATAAGCATGGGCTTTGTCTTCCAAATGCACAGCGCGGAGCAATTCCATCGTCCGGCGCTTGGATTTCTTTATCCCGTAAAGTCCGGCCACGACTTCCAACGATTCCGCCGGCGTAAAAAACGGATCAAACATAATCTCTTGCGGCACGATACCGATTGATGCCTTGGCATTGCGGTGATCCACATCAATGTCAAAGCCCCAGATATTGGCGGTACCGCCGGTTTTGCTGACCATGCCCGACAATATGTTGATCAGGGTCGATTTGCCCGCACCATTGGGGCCCAAAAGCCCGAAAATCTCGCCGCGTTTCACGTCGAAAGTCACGTCATCCAGCGCCTTTTTGCCGCCTTCATAAGTTTTGGAGAGATGGTCGATGGAGATAGCTGCTTCGGTCATGGCAACCGCATAACCATCTTGTTCCTTACAATCAAAGGCTTTGCACAGCTTGTGATACAATATGTGACAGCGTTTAACGGAAAATTAGGCATGATAATAAACCTATTTTTGTCGTGTTGCCGCTAGAAATGGCAATGTGGAACAAGTTAGGGACCAGAAATGGGCGTTCAAGCCCGGATTTGCGCGTGCAGCAATGCTATTGCCTGCGCTTTGTTGTGTGGCGGCCGTTTCGGCTGCAAATGCGCAGTCTGCAGATACAATGGTATCGGTCACTCGAGCTGTTACAGTTGTTAAAAATAGCGACTTGCTGTTCGGCAATTTTATTGCCGGGACGACAAATAGCAATTTTCGCATGCACGCTGTCACTGGCAATTTGAGCCAGCTTAGCGGCGATGCGGTTTCGATCGGTGGCGCACAGAGTCGTGCTTCGTTTACCGCGACCGGAACCCCCTTTGCTCAGGCTAACATCAGGCGTTCGCAAAATAGCATTAATATCGTTCGAGATGGCGGAACAGAGACAATGCGGGTTGATAATTTTTGGCTAGGCAACAGCGGAGGCTTGCGCGATCAGATTTTGGATGCTGCTGGGCAAGCTACATATTTTGTCGGAGGCCGGTTGCGTATAGGACCCAATCAGGCCGCTGGTACATATCGCGGCAGCTTTGATGTGACGATTGAATATCAGTGAATAAATAGGAAAGCCCAAGGGTTAATGGGGATTAACCTTGAAAATTGGGCATTGTTTAGACTTTTGTGGGTAGTGAGTTAATTATGAAGACCAGGGACCAGATTATACCGCGCTTGATCGGCGGCTTGCTGATCGTGCTAATTGGAATGACGAGCGCACCAGCTGCGTTTGCGCAGGATGCAGATGCTGACGCCAGAGCCGTGACCATCGGTCCGCTTTCCGTCGTCAATATTGCCGACCTGGAATTCGGGAGCATTATTCCAAGTGCAACGGCTGGCACGGTGTTTATCGATACTCGTAATGGCAATCGAACAACCACTGGCGGCGTTACGCTTGCCGCTGGCGCCAATAACCGTGCCAATTTCATCATCTATGGCGGGCCTAACCAGATTGTTGAAATTTCCATTCCCGGATCGACAACGATCACGCACAGCAATGGTTCGGACAATATGATCATTGACCAGATGGCTATTGGCAACGGCAACCGGAATTTCAGCACTTTCGTGCGCGGCCTTTTGGGTACGCTGGGCATTTATCAGCTCACGGTTGGCGGTCGGCTAAATGTTGATGCTGACCAGCAAGACGGCGCCTATACCGGTAGCTTCATCATGACGGTTGATTATCTCTGATAAAATCAACTGGTTCGGCTGCGGTAATATATTGCGCTGTGTGAACACTGTTGCTAATTCGGCGTCATGAATGACACACCCGAAACCGTAAGAACGTCAAAAAAACGCAATGCATGCGATGGCGCATCCGACATTCCGGGTGGTGCCGCGCTGGGTCATCCCCGCGTGTGGTTGGAAATTGATGAAAAAGGCTATGTCGATTGCGGCTATTGCGACCGGCGTTTCATCTTGATTGGCGGGCCTGCTGATGTGGCCGCCGAGGCGTCTTCAAGCGAATAATCTGACTTAAGGGGGTGCGCTGCCCCGATTTCGTTTCTATATAAATGAAATGATGAAAAATTTAGGTCCCCGCTCGTTTCTCTATCGCCCTGACGGATTGGACCCAGAACGGGCCAAGGCACTCGTGTCCGGCAGCCTTTCTGCCTGTGATGATGGAGAGCTTTATCTGCAATATAGCGCGGTAGAGAGTTTCGGCTTTGATGACGGTCGTCTGAAAACTGCTGACTACAGCACCGATAGTGGCTTTGGCCTGCGCGGTGTTTCCGGTGAAATGACCGGTTTCTCGCACAGCAACGAGATTAGCGAAGCGGCCATCAAACGCGCGGCGCAAACGTTGCAATTGCTCGATCCAGCCAAGGGTGAGGCAGCACCGCCTCCGCGTGGGTCTAATCAGCATCTCTATGGCGAAGCAAACCCGCTGGAAACCATACCGTTCGCGAAGAAAGTCGCGCTGTGTCAAGAAATTGACGCTGCCGCACGGGCCCGTGATCCGCGTGTTGCGCAGGTTTCTGTGGGTCTGTCCGGCAGCTGGAGCGTCGTAGAGATAGTCCGTCCCGACGGTTTTGTCGCGACAGACGTCCGACCGTTGGTGCGCCTCAATGTCTCGATCGTCGCCGAACAAAATGGCCGCCGCGAAACCGGCAGTTTTGGTATGGGCGGACGTTATTTATACGATCAGCTTTTCGAAGAAACCCGCTGGAACCGCGCGATTGATGAAGCGCTGGCACAAGCGTTGGTCAATCTTAAGAGTGTTGATGCGCCCGCGGGAGAGCAAACTGTATTGCTTGGCCCCGGCTGGCCCGGCATCATATTGCACGAAGCCATTGGTCACGGTCTGGAAGGCGATTTCAATCGCAAGGGCACGAGTGCCTTTTCCGGACGTATTGGCGAACGCGTTGCTGCTCCCGGCGTGACAGTTGTCGACGATGGCTCGATCAACGAACGGCGCGGATCGCTGAGCATTGATGATGAAGGCACGCCAACACAGGAAAATGTCCTGATCGAGGACGGCATATTGAAATGTTATATGCAGGATCGGCTCAATGCGCGCCTAATGGGCGTTCCCGCAACCGGCAATGGTCGCCGCGAAAGCTATGCCCATGCGCCGATGCCGAGGATGACCAACACGTTTATGCGCGGCGGTAACGATGATCCGGACGAGCTGATGAGTCGCGTCAAAAACGGTATCTACGCCAAGAGCTTTGGCGGCGGGCAGGTGGATATTGTCTCCGGCAAGTTCGTATTCTCCTGCACTGAAGCTTATAAGATCGAGAACGGTAAACTCGGCGCGCCGATTAAAGGCGCGACCTTGATCGGTGACGGTCCGACGGCGCTCACGAAAGTAACCGGTATCGGCAATGATATGGCGCTGGACGAAGGTATCGGCGTGTGCGGCAAAGGCGGGCAATCGGTGCCGGCTGGCGTTGGGCAACCGACTTTGCTGGTTGATGGGTTGACGGTTGGGGGTACTGCTTGAGTTTGATGGCCGACAATTGGTCAGAGCAAGTCCTCCATTTCTGGTTCGACGAGTTAGGTTCAGATAACTGGTTCGGGTCTAGCGATACCGTTGACGAACAGATTATCGAGCGTTTCCAAGAACTTTGGGAAGAGCAAAAGGCGAAAATCGCAGCTGATTTCCTCGAAACGCCCGAAACCGCTCTCGCAGCGATAATTCTGTTCGACCAATTTCCGCGAAATATGTTCCGGGACACCGCAGAAGCCTTTGCGACGGACCACCTGGCGCTGCAAATCGCCAAAGAAGCGATCGACCGTGAAATGGATCACAAGCTGACCGAAGACCAACGGTCGTTTCTTTATATGCCGTTCATGCATAGCGAGGATCTGGAGGATCAGACCCGTTCTCTGGGATTGTTCACCGCCTTGGGAACTGAAGACAACATCAAGTTTGCTAAGACCCACCGTGATGTCATCGTGCAATATGGCCGCTTCCCTCATCGCAATGCTGTGCTGGGCCGTGAGACCCGTCCTGAAGAACAGGTCGCGATTGACCAAGGCTCGGGTTGGTAGCATCGCTCTGTGAAGATAGTTTTTCAACAAACTCTAGCGGCTTTGAAAACATGGCCTGATCCAAAACAGTGGATCGCAGCTTTGCGCTTGGCTATCCCTGCTTTGGCGATGGTTGCGACGCTGGGGTTTTTGGCCGAATGGCTGGTCTGGAACCCGGTCACTGACATTACGGTCTTGCTGATCGCTGCCGTTGTTCTGTTCTTTGTGCCTGCTTTGCTCGAGGAACTGGTGTTTCGCGGCGTGCTGTTATCGTGGCTGACACAGCTCACGCCGCGATGGGGAGCATGGCTCTCGACCCTGTTATTTGTTGCTTGGCATCCTTTACAGGCGCTGACTATCGGCCCGCCTTGGGCAGACATGTTTCTGCATCCGACATTCTGGATCGCGACCCTGATCCTCGGTATCATATTGGCGCATATACGAATTGTTTCGCGGTCGCTTTGGCCGGTGATTTTGATACATTGGTTTGCTGTTCTGATCTGGAAATCTCTGTTAGGAGGACCGTTCTATTGAACAGGACACACGACCATGGCTGAATTTTTCGATGCACTGACTGATGATCACACGGCTTTTATTGCGAAACAGCCGATGTTTTTTGTGGCGACAGCGGCGGCGAATGGGCGGATCAATCTTTCCCCTAAAGGCTATGACGCATTTCGGGTGCTGGGTCCAAAGCGTGTTGCCTATCTGGATCTGCGCGGTTCAGGCAATGAAACCCATGCCCATATGATCGCGGATCAAGCCGACAAAGGCCGGGTCACGATCATGTTTAATAATTTCGGTAATCCGGCGTTGATTATGCGGCTTTACGGCACGGGTAAGCCAGTGCTGCCGCAGGACGATGGTTGGGATGAATTGGCACAGCATTTCGACATTTTACCAGGAACCCGGCAGATATTCGACATATCTGTGGACAAAGTGCAGGGAAGCTGTGGGTATGGCATACCTCACATGAAACTGGAAAAAGAACGCGAAACATTGATCAAATATCATGAGCAATCAGGAGAGGAAGAGTGGTTCCAGAAGGTCAAAGCTACGACCACTAGCATTGACGGATTACCATCGCGCGCAACCGAACATTTTTTCGATCCGAAAGAACTTTAATGCTATGAGTCTGGTCGAACTATCCCGCCATATGCATGGCATTGAAGCGGAGATTATCCGCGGCCGGCTGGAAGCTGCCGGCGTGGGTGCGGTCTGTTTCGATAGCGGTGTGAATATTGTCGAGGGGGCAGGAATTGCTTTGCCTGCACGCGTCATGGTGCTGGCCGAAGATTTGGATGAAGCCAAAGCAATATTGGCAGAGGATGTTTCCCTATGAGGATGCCAGCATGAAGATATCCCTCGCCCTAGGCGGCGGCGCTGGCCTTGGCTGGACCCATATCGGTGTGCTGCGCGCGATCGATGAATCTCCGCTGGAAATTGCGGCGATATCTGGCACGTCCATTGGTGCGATTGCTGGGGCGAGCTATGCTGCCGGAAAACTAGACTATCTGGAAGAAACAGCGCGCACAGCCAATTTCCGGACCTTGCTGCGTTTCATGGACCCGCATTTTAAACGCGGCGCGGTCATGGGCGCGCGGACCATTGAAAAAGAGCTGGAAGAACAGCTTGGCAGCCTGAGTTTTGAGGATTTATCCATGCCGGTGGCCGCGGTGGCGGCGGACCTGCGCACGGGCGATACGATCATTATGAAAAGCGGCAAGTTGGTACCAGCGATACGGGCTTCCATGTCCTTGCCGGGTATCTTTAAGCCGGTTGAATATGATGGCCGATTGCTGGTCGACGGGGGAGCCGCCCTGCCAGTGCCGGTTTCACCCGCACGGGAAATGGCACCTGATGCGTTGTGCCTGTCGATCAATCTGCAGGATGATTATATCGGTCGCGCTGAACTGGCCGGTATTGCACGCAGCGATGGGAAAGATCCCAATAGCATCGCCGTGGTCAAGGCCTCTATTGGCCTGTCTCTCCGCAATCTGGGGCGCTATTCGTTGGCATTGGATCCACCGGATTTTGCGCTGTCACCGTCCGTCGGCCACATTGATATGCAGAATTTCACCAAAGCGGATGAACTGATCGAAATCGGTCGCAAGGAGACCGCTGCAATCATCCCAGAGATTCTCGAGAGAATTGAAAAAGATGCTGCCTAAAAATTAGGCAATCATGTTGCCCTGCACAAAATTTACCCTTTCTTCAGAATTTGAGATTCACTTTCTTCTTTGAATCCAGTCACTTGTGATTCTGGCATACCCTTTGCTATGTTGACTTAGGTAACAAATCAAAGGGGGCATAATGAAATTTATCATTGCCATAATTAAGCCATTTAAACTTGACGACGTGCGGGACGCGCTGACGGAAGTTGGCGTCGCGGGCATGACAGTCTCGGAAGTCAAAGGCTTTGGGCGTCAAAAAGGGCAGACCGAGGTTTATCGGGGGGCTGAATATACAACCAACATGGTTCCCAAAGTAAAATTGGAAATCGCATGCAGTAGCGAGCTGGCTGCACAGGCTGTTGAAGCCATCCAGAATGCAGCAGGCACTGAATCCATTGGCGATGGCAAGATATTCGTCATGGGCTTGGATGATGCCGTCCGTATTCGCACCGGTGAAACCGGCGATACCGCGATTTAAACAGGGAAGCGTATAATGAAAAAAATTCTAACATTATCTGCGGGATTGGTGGCCATAGGCATGGCATCACCCGCGCTGGCGCAGGAAGCGGTGGAAATCGCCGACCCGAGTGCCAATGTCGCCTATATATTTAACACGCTGCTCTTTTTGATCGGTGGTTTTCTGGTCATGTGGATGGCCGCTGGTTTTGCGATGCTGGAAGCAGGTTTGGTTCGTTCCAAAAATGTCTCCATGCAGTGCCTGAAAAATATCAGTCTATATTCACTGGCTGGCATCATGTTCTGGGTCACGGGTTACAATCTGATGTACACAGATGTGGCGAGCTGGATTGGCACATTTGGGCCATATGGCATGCAAGCCGTTGGTGAAGCGGATGTCGAAACCGGCTATTCCGTGGCATCCGACTGGTTCTTCCAGATGGTTTTCTGTGCCACAACGGCATCAATCGTTTCTGGTACGATCGCAGAACGGGTGAAATTCTGGCCCTTCATGATCTTTGTCGCGGTTCTGACCGGTTTCATCTATCCGATCACCGGTAGCTGGGAATGGGGCGCAGGTTGGCTGGATCAACGCGGCTTCAGTGACTTTGCCGGATCGACCCTTGTTCACTCGGTTGGCGGCTGGGCTGCTTTGGCTGGCGCGCTGATTATCGGACCACGGATGGGCCGCTATGTGAATGGCAAGATCACGGTCATGCCGGGTTCAAGCATTCCGCTTGCGACATTGGGTACATTTATCCTGTGGCTCGGTTGGTTTGGATTTAACGGTGCATCACAGCTCGCCATGGGTACAATTGGCGATGTCAGCGATGTGTCCAAGATTTTCGTCAACACCAATATGGCGGCAGCCGGAGGTGTGGTTACGGCGATTGTCCTGACACAACTGCTCTATAAGAAGATTGACGTAACGATGGCGCTCAACGGGGCTCTGGCTGGTCTGGTATCGATCACCGCTGAGCCGCTGGCACCGTCTGTCCCGGCTTCTATCCTGATCGGTAGCATCGGCGGCCTGATCGTAGTGTTCGCAGTGCCATTGCTCGACAAGCTGAAGATCGATGATGTCGTGGGTGCCATTCCAGTTCACTTGCTGGCCGGTATCTGGGGCACGTTGATTGTGGCTTGGAATACGCAGTCAGAGGTTGACGGTGTAACCTTGAGCGTTGGCGCACAGCTTGGCGTTCAGGCTCTCGGCGTGGTGGCCATCGGGGCCTTTACCTTTGTCCTTAGCGCAATCGTTTGGACTGCTTTGAAATTTACCATTGGCGTTCGGCCTTCAGAAGAAGACGAGCTGCTGGGTATGGATATCGCCGAAGTCGGTGTTGAAGCCTACCCGGAATTCGCCAAGGGCTAACCAGTTTGGTGCCGGCCATCTCTCCTCCCAGAACTGAGGCCGGCACCTCACCTTGTTCCTCCTGAGAACAACAACTTTATGGCCGGTGGTGGAAACACCCCGGCCTTTTTTTGTCCAAATCGGATATAAAGGTCCGAAATGTGACTAATTCGACACAGAAAAGCATCCCCTGTCAAAAATACTAGGGAAAACGAGAGTTTAGCCTTCACTTAAATGTAAAATCGCATTTTAATGCGGTTGTGGGTCAAAGAGCCCCGGTTGTGCATTTGACCAAAAAGGTCATCGCCAACAGAAAACATTGAGAGGGTCTAGCTATGAAACCAGTAAAATTCGCAAGCCTATCCGCATTGGCTTTCGCCATGGCATCGCAGCCAGCACTTGCCCAGGATACCGAAGGAGCCGAGGCCGAAGATGACAATATCATCATCGTGACCGCGACAAAGCGGGACGCCGATCTTCAGGATATTCCTTTCTCCATCAACGCGCAAACAGCGGCGGATATTCAAAAAAGCGGTGCGGTGACGTTGGAAGATATTTCTCGCAATGTAGCTGGGCTTACCATTCAAAATTTGGGACCCGGCCAAAGTCAGGTCGCAATTCGCGGCGTATCTGCCGGGCAAATTGTCCGAGATCAACCGGGGGTGAAGGAGCAAGTCGGCGTCTATCTGGATGAGTCAGTCATCTCGCTATCCTTGTTTACGCCGGATCTGGATTTATTCGATCTCAATCGCGTCGAAACATTGCGCGGACCGCAAGGCACGCTCTTTGGTTCAGGCTCCATCGGCGGAACGATCCGCTATATTACCAACCAACCGGATTTGAACGAATTTAGCGGAACCGTAGAAGGGGACATCAATCTCGTTGACGGCGATGACCTGGGGTATAGTTTGAAGGGTGCAGTCAACGTGCCCCTCGCTGAAGACAAGGCGGCAATTCGCGCGGTCGGCTATTATACAAAATTTGGTGGCTTTATAGATGCGCTGGGCGAAGGCGGCACCGTTACCGAAGATGTGAATAGCGGCGAGCGCATTGGCGGCCGTTTGGCGCTGACATTGCAGCCGGTCGAAGGGCTGACGATCACGCCGCGCGTTATCTATCAGGAAATAACTGCTGATGGATTTAACCGGCAGGAAGTGTTCAATCTGTTTGCGAATCCGTTTACCACCACCCGCCCGGCGATCACGCTGGGTAAGCGCGAGCAATATCTCTTGCTGCGGGAGGAGTTTAAGGACGAGACGCTGATCGCGGATTTGGTTATCGGGATGGACCTCGGGCCAGTGACTGCCACTTTCGTAAGCAGCTTTAGTGATCGTGAAATTCTGGTCAGTCGCGATGCCAGTGCCCTAAGCGGTTCTGTGTCAGTCGATTTGGGTTTCCCAGAGGCCGCCGTGCTGCTGCCATCCAATCTACGTGATGTAACGGACTTAAAATCATTCACGCAAGAGGTTCGTTTTGCGTCGAATAATGATGGCCCGTTCCAATGGGTTGTCGGTGGTTTTTATTCGGACGTTAGCCGTAAATATGAACAGCGGCTGCCGACACCCGGCTATGATGTGGCCACTGATGCGACATTAGGGGCTGGAACAGCCGCGGCGGTTGCTAATGGTTTCCCAGCGGATTCCCCGTTTAACTCGGATCTTGATTACGATATCGAACAATTTGCCGCCTTTGGTGAAGCCAGTTACGAAATTACCGACCGCCTCACCGCAACGGCTGGCATTCGCTATTATGATTTTAGCGAAGATCGGGCGATTTCCACTGGCGGCCTTTTTGCCAATGGCGATTCAAATGTTCAGGATCAAACATCATCCAATGGCGTCACGCCGCGCTTCTTGCTCAGCTATGAAGTTGTCGATGATATCTCGATCAACGCTCAGGCTTCGCAAGGCTTTCGTCTTGGCGGGGTGAATGATCCGCTCAATATACCGCTTTGTACACCGCAAGATGCCGCCATATTCGGGGCATTTCAGGATTATGGTGACGAAAAACTTTGGAATTATGAGCTTGGCGTCAAGGCGCAGCGTGGTGGTATCCGATTCAACGCAGCTGCCTTTTATACCGACATTAGTGATCTGCAGGTTACTTTGGACGCCGGCTCCTGCTCCTCTCGCATCACCTTCAATGTGCCCGAGGCGCATAGTTTGGGCGTGGAGTGGGAATTGGCAGCAGAGGTTTTTGATGGTCTGGAACTCGGACTATCGGGCTCGCTGATAGAGGCGGAATTTGACTCAACCGTTGTCGATGGCAGCGGAACGGTACTGGGCGGTGTCGAGGAAGGTAACCGCCTTCCGTCTGTGCCCAAATTCCAGATATCGGGCGACGCGACTTATAGCTGGCCGATCGGCGGCGGTGAGGCCTTCGTAACGGGTACCTTCCAGCATGTTGGTAGCCGCTTCACCCAACCCAGCGATCAGGTCGACAATCCGCGGACTTTTACCTCTGGACTGCCCTTTGGCGGGGCTACAGGTGCTGAACCTGTGGTCATCGATTTGAAATTGCCTGCCTATGAGCTGGTGAACTTCAGCGCCGGTGTCAAATTTGACAATGAGCTGGATGTTACCCTCTATGTGAAAAATGTGTTCGATGTGAATGCATTGCAATCCTTTGACCGGGAACGCGGCGGGCGGGCTCGCACCGGCTTCCGGGTTGGCCAGCCACGGACATTTGGTCTGTCTGTCCGCAAAGGTTTCTAAAAACAGGATCATTAAAATTGAAGGCCGGTGGTGGGAACATCTCCGGCCTTTTTATGTGCGATAGATAATTAGGGCGCTGTCCTACAGGCTGCGACCCGTGTTAATATTCAAACCTGTCTTTGGATAAGGAGTCGATGCGCGGTGTTTGATGAATTAGCGGAAATAAAATTGCAATACCCATGGAAAACCATATCAGCACAAATGCCCATAGGAGCCAGTCAACTTTGTCAACTTCGCACCTACCCCGCAGAAAAACGCGATTTATGATGTTCATAAAAGTGGCCACTAACCTGAACAGCTCCTGACAAAGGGGTTCAGTCTCCACTCAATAGCCATCCCCTAAAAGAGTGTCACAAGCTCGAAAAATGGTTCTCGAGTAGTTTGAAAGGAAAGTGGAGATGAACACTCTTAAAACAGCAATGATCGGAACCGCTGCCGCAACTGCGATGGCCGTTTCTGCAACACCAGCTATGGCCAGAGATAATGACCGGGGTGGCATTAGTGCCGGCGAAGTCATTGCCGGAGCCGTTGTCATCGGAGCCATTGCAGCCATTGCAAGTTCGGGCAAAAAAGATCGCTATGCTTATAATGATGGCTATCGGAATGACCGCAATTATCGCCAGAATAATTATCGGTACGGTAATTATCGCAAAGGCAAACGCATAACTTCGCGTCGGGCCGTCAACAAATGTGTGCGCGCAACGGAACGCAAGGCTGGCTATTACGGTCGGGCTGATGTGACCCAGATCCGTGACGTAGAACGCACCCGCTATGGCTATAAGGTCAAGGGTCGCGTGGCGGTAAAAAATGGCTATCGGCGTGGATATGATAGCGGTAAATTTACCTGCTATGTCGACGGAAGACGGGTGTCGGAAGTACGCCTCAAAAACCTGAAATATCGTAGGTAAGCCTGCGAAATGTAAAAAATGGTTCAGCCTGGTGACAGGCTGGACCAACTATATATAGTGTATGAGCAGAATCTGGGGCACAGAACCTGCTAAAAATAGGGGTAT
The DNA here is from genome assembly GCA_947489315.1 of uncultured Sphingomonadaceae bacterium. Taxonomy (GTDB): domain Bacteria; phylum Pseudomonadota; class Alphaproteobacteria; order Sphingomonadales; family Sphingomonadaceae; genus Parasphingorhabdus. The sequence goes on along the minus strand of CANLCX010000002.1, from coordinate 724,316 downwards.
AATATGCGTTTTCAAAAGAAATTCTCAGCCGTTGCTGCATCTACGGCATTGGTTTTTAGCGGTTTTGCACCAGCGATGGCAGCGCCGGTCAATCCCGCACCAGCGCCTGTGAGCATGGTGGACATTAGCAGCCTTGGCTGGACAGCAGACAGCGACAAGGCCGAAGGCTGGCGCAGTTCGCGCGGCTATCGTGGTTATCGCGGCTATGGTTATGGTCGCGGCTATCGGCGGCACCGGAACCGTGTTGATGCCGGTGATGTGCTCGCAGGCGTTCTGATTTTTGGCGGTATTGCAGCTATTGCGAGTGCTGCTTCGAAAAACAAACGGGATCGTCGATCCGATAATCGCGATTATCGTTATGATCAACGCAATGACGACCGCCGCTATGATGATCGCCGGTATGACAGTCGCTCTGACAACCGAAATGATCGCGGCACGGGTTCGATGGATACAGCAATCAACGTCTGCTCCAATGCCGCCGAACGGCAGGCTGGAGACAATGCCCGTGTTTCTGAAATACAGTCCGTTGCCCGTGATGGTGCAGGCTGGCGCGTTGAAGGTGGATTGTCTGGTGGCGAACAGCAGACATTTCTATGCGGGACCAAAGATGGCCGAGTTGATTTTGTGCAACTGGGTACCGGTGAGCTCGCTTTTGCGAACTAGCCGCTAAACGGCCGTACGACCAAATTCCTGACGGGTAACCGGGTGGGAAGCGCTTAGACCTCCGTCAACCGCAATCGCCTGTCCATTGACATAGGATGACCGATCAGAGGCAAGAAACAGGGCGACCTCAGCCATTTCAATCGGGTTGGCTCCGCGGCGCAACGGGTTGAGGTAACCGAGACGGTCCTCTTTGCCCTTCTCCCGGGCTTTGTCATAGATGAACTGGGTCATACCAGTCTCTGTGATGCCCGGGCAAATCGCATTGCAGCGCACATTGGCTGTAGCGAATTGCTGAGCCGCGACTTTGACTAGATTGATGACACCCGCTTTCGATGCAGAATAAGCTGGGCCGCCAGCACCCGATCGGATGCCAGCGACACTAGCCGTACAGATTATAGAGCCACCATGCCCGCTATCGGCAATTACCTTGCCAGCATATTTGGCAGCCAGAAACGGGCCGATCAGGTTGACACGCAAAACTTCCTGCCACTCGGCAACACTGCTATCGAAAATACCCTCAAACCCGCCACCAATGCCGGCATTGGCGAAAAAGACATGCAAGTCGCCGAACCTTTGCTCCGCTGCTTCGACCAGCATTTCAATATCTCCTTCGGAGCCAGCATCGGCCTTGATGGCGATGATATTGCCTTCAGAGCCTTTTGCCGTTTCTTCAACAGCGTCGGTGACATCGCTGGCGATAACCTTTGCGCCATGTTCGGCAAATAACAATGCCGATGCCCGGCCAATACCGCTGCCTGCGCCCGTAACAATGGCTACTTTATCCTTGAGGTCCGCCATGTTTCTGCTCCTGTCAGTAGTGATTTATGCACCTGCACGTTTCGCTGCTTCCCAACCGGCTTGTGCCAATGGTGTAACGCGGTCAGACATTTCAGCCGCCGCTGCGCTATTTGCCGTCCCATCTACTACACGCTTCTGGATGCCTTGCAAAATGGCCGCAATCCGGAAGAGATTATAGGCAAGATACCAGTCCATCGGAGGCAAGTCATCAATCCCGGATTTTTCACAATAGCGAGTGATGGCTTCTTCTCTGGATGGAATGCCTAGACTTTTCAGATCAACACCTTTCAAGCCGCTGCGACCTTCCGGCTCCATTTCATAGGCCATCAGCCAATAAGCAAAGTCCGCAATCGGATCGCCCAATGTAGAAAGCTCCCAATCCAGCACCGCAATGACTTTGGGCGCATCATGGGCAAAGATCATATTATCGAGGCGGTAGTCACCATGAACAATGCCAAAGCTTTTCTGCTCCGGTATGGTCTTTGTCAGCCATTCAATCAATTGATCCATTTCAGGTATGGTTTCGATTTCGGATAATTTATACTGCTGGGTCCAGCGCGAAATCTGGCGCTCACAATAGTTCCCGGGCTTGCCGTGTTTTTCCAAACCTAGTTCTGAAGGATCATAGCTGTGGAGCAAAGCAAGCGTGTCGATCATTTCATGATAGATTGCTTGTCGTTCGTCAGGCTCCATGCCTGGCAACGTACCGTCCCAAAGCGTCCGTCCATCAGCCATGCCCATGATGTAAAACATTGTACCAATGACATCATCATCGTCACAAAGGCCATAGGGCCTCGCGACAGGAAAACCCGTTGGATAGAGGCCCGCTATAACCCTGAACTCACGATCTACCGCATGGGCCGAGGGCAATAATTTACCGAACGGTTTTTTGCGTAATACATAGTCGGTGCCGGGGGTCTCAATTTTATAAGTTGGGTTAGATTGGCCACCTTTGAATTTTGTAATGTCCATAGGCCCGGAAAAACCTTCGACATTCGCCTCCATCCATTTTGATAGACTTGCCTCGTCGAGCTTGTCTTTATCCGGCACTGTCATTGTGCCAGTCATGTCTTCTTGTGGGTTCATTGCAGTCCTCTAACTAATTTATCCAAATGTAATGACGGAACGCGCCGCATCACCTTTTTTCATTTTTTCAAAGCCGTCATTAATCTGTTCTAGCGGTATCGTTTCGGCAACAATACTATCTAAGTCCAATAATCCGCGCATGTAAAAATCTACCAAGCGCGGAATGTCGACTGGGAAACGGGTCGCTCCCATCAATACGCCTTGTAACTTTTTACCGGCAAGCAAGTCCATAGCACCAAGACCAACCTTATGATCTAGCGGCATCATGCCGAGTATCGTGGCGGTGCCTCCACGCTTCAAAGATCCAACAGCTAACTCGCCGGCTCCCGGACGACCAACGGCCTCTATGGCATGATCGACACCGCCTTTTGTCATTTCTGCAATCTGAGCTGCTGCATCATCATCCATCGCATCAACGACATCGGTTGCCCCGAGTTTCAACGCCAGTTCTCGTTTTTCGGGGATTGGATCCGCAGCGATAATACGACTAGCACCCGCGATTTTTGCAGCATTTATTGTCGCAAGACCAACGCCGCCACAGCCAACGACAGCGACGGTCTCACCAGGCGTGACATTGCAAGCATTGAAGATAGTGCCAGCCCCAGTGGTGACTGCGCAGCCAATAACAGCAGCGCGATCAAGCGGCATGTCAGGGTCAATGCGAACGCAGGCGTGTTCATGGATTAGCATTTGCTCGGCAAAGGCCGATAAGTTGAGCATCTGTAAGACAGGTGTTCCATCCGGACGGGCAATACGGGGAGCATCCTCAGCTGCGCGGCGTGTATCTGTCCCAAGGCATAAAGACATGCGGCCGGACACACAAAATTCGCAATGTCCACAAAAAGCAGCCAGGCAAGATATGACTGCGTCTCCAACGCTGACTGTGCGAACTTCACTCCCGATCGCCTCGACAATACCAGCGGCCTCATGGCCCGGGATAGCTGGCAATGGGTGCGGATAGCTACCATCAATAAAGTGCAGATCAGAATGGCATAGCCCACAGGCTGCTGTTCGGATCAGTACCTCATGCGGTCCCGGCTTGGAGATGGTAACCTCTTCTATTTCAAGCGGTTTACCCGCTTCAACTAGGACTGCTGCTTTCATGAAATAGGCCCTCTGTTATCGTGTGACTGCAAGGTCGCCTGAAGAAAATTCTTCCTTCATTTTGCTGCCGTCAGCGGTTTCGGCATATTTACCATATTCCATTTTTGCTATGGTCCGGTTGTGGACTTCGTCGGGACCATCCGCGAGACGCAATGTGCGTTGATGCGCATAAGCCTGAGCCAATCCAAAGTCAGTAGTGACACCGCCGCCGCCATGGGCTTGAATAGCATCATCTATGATTTTCAATGCCATCGTCGGGGCTTGGACTTTAATCATGGCGATCTCGGCTTTAGCATATTTGTTGCCAACTTTATCCATCATATCTGCAGCTTTCAAGCAAAGCAGGCGGCTCATATCGATATCAATGCGTGCGCGGGCAACGCGTTCATCCCATACGCTATGCTCGGAAATGCGTTTGCCAAAGGCGACACGTGATTGCAGGCGTTTGACCATTTTCTCGAGCGCTTCTTCCGCGACACCAATTGTACGCATGCAGTGATGAATGCGGCCAGGTCCGAGGCGGCCCTGAGCGATTTCAAATCCGCGACCTTCACCCAAAATGATATTTGAAGCAGGAACGCGAACATCTTTCATCTCGACTTCCATATGCCCATGAGGGGCATCGTCATAACCAAAGACTGGTAGATGCCGGATGATGTTTACACCGGGCGCATCGGTCGGCATCAATATTTGTGATTGCTGCGTGTAGCGGCTGCCTTCGAAGCTCGTTTTGCCCATCACAATAGCAATTTTACAACGTGGATCGCCCAAGCCCGATGACCACCATTTGCGGCCATTGATAACATATTCGTCACCATCGCGCACAATCGCAGTTTCAATGTTGGTAGCATCGGATGACGCTACAGCTGGTTCGGTCATCAGGAATGCGGAACGAATCTCGCCGTTCATCAGTGGGCGGAGGTACTGTTCTTTCTGTTCTATTGTGCCATAGCGATGGAAGACTTCCATGTTGCCGGTGTCAGGCGCAGAGCAATTGAACACTTCAGACGAAAACCCAACGCGCCCCATTTCTTCGGCACATAGAGCATATTCCAAATTAGTAAGCCCGGGGCCCTCAAATTGGAAGACATCATCAATGTGGGTGAGGTTGGGGTTAGCAGGTGGCATGAAAAGATTCCAAATGCCTTTTTCTTTCGCCTTCGCTTTTTCTTCTTCAACAACCTGTATGACTTTCCAACGATCCCCGGATTCGTCTTCGGTCCTATAATCAGCCACGCGCGGACGGACATGATTCTCAATATGCTCACGAACCTGATTGCGCCAATATTCCTGCTTTTCTGTGAGATCAAAATCCATGCGTCTATCCTTTTTTAAAAGCTATTCGATTTAACTATGCAATTAAACTATCAGAGACTGTTTCGCTTTTCCACACGTAAACTTGTTGGGATTGAAATTTATTACTCTGCTGGCAGCGGTTTTTTCGACTGCTCGTCCAATCGCGCATGATGATCTTTTTCGTCGAGCGGAAAGAGAGTGTAAGCCCATGCACCAACCAGTGCGATAACGACGGTTAAGGTAGCGAAAACCATCGATAAGCGATCAATGATGACAATATCTACTGTACCGGGCGTTGCTTTCTCTGGCAATTGCACCAATGCGATGATGAGGCTGGCGAATAATATACCCAGAGCGCCCACGGTTTTTTGCATGAACCAGACGCCAGATGCGAATACGCCTTCAGACCTGCGGCCGTGTTCATGTTCATAGGCGTCCGTTACATCTGCCATCAATGAAGTAGTTAATATCATCGCGCAAATACTGGCTGCAGTTCCCAAAATTAGAAAAGTGAACAGAGTAGGGATTAAGGCAGATGAACCGGGTTCCGGAAACAAATCCATTGCTCGCAACCAATAGGGTGTTGTTCCCAATGCCATTGCGATGAGTGTAAAGACGCTGGCAGAGCGCGCCTTACCAAAGCGCTGAGAAACTGGTGTCACGAAAACAAATGCAATGACCGCTGCGATAAACAGCAACATAGCGAATAAGAAGAGACCGTTTTGGTCTAGCTGCCAGACGTGAGGTAGCAAATAAGTGTTCAACGCAAATACTACGCCCTGATTTGTGAAGGCGAAAACACCAGCGAGAAGGAGCATCAGGAACGGACGATATCTCAAAGTATCAAACATCTGTTTCCATGTATCTGATGCCTGAATCTTAGATTTTGAATCGTGATAGGCGCCAACAATTCTTTTGTGGGTCGATGATGCCGCGACGAGCACGGCAAAGGCCATAAATATGCTGCCAACAATCGCATATTTGGAATAACCGTCGGGGTTTAATAGCCCCACGGGGTGCTTGTCGGTCGGAGCCAGGAAAATACTGTAGGCGAGAGCCATTATGGAAAGCCCCGAACCCCAGCCGAACAGATAACGAAAGCGCGTGATGCTGGTGCGATCATGATAGTCGCGCGACAATTCAGGCAGCATCGCGAGGGCTGGAACTTCGTTCAAAGAAAGGCTGATCCGAACCAACATGGCAAGCGCCAATAAATAGAAAAACTGGATGGTTTCGCTAGCTTCCGGTGGATGCCACAACAATAGCCAGGTTGCTGCAATCGGAATAGCGGACGCATATAGCCAAGGATGGCGACGTCCTATACGTGTGTGGGTTCGATCAGTCATTCTTCCGATCACGGGATCGATAAATGCATCTGCGACGAGAGCTATTGCGATCGCAAGTCCTACCAAATCAGCGCGCAGGCCTACGACTTGGTTATAGTAGAAAAGTAGGAAGGTCGCAAAACCATTATCCTTGATACCATAAGCCACGGAGCCAAAGCCATATAGTATTTTTGTTTTGAGTGGGAGTTTCTTCGCGCTCACGGTCACTTTTTATCCTCCGGGATCAGCGCGTCCAGCATACTTGGTATCTCCGGATCCCAGCTGGATGGTGTTCCGGACAATAAGCCACCGTCCACCAGCATATGTGTGCCGGTAACAAAGCCAGCTGCATCAGAGGCGAGATAGGCCACTGCTTCGGCAATATCATTTGGGATTCCAGGGCGGGCCACAGGTTGTACCCCAGCCGCCGCTTGACCCAAGAGGCTATTGATCTGGTTCTTCTCTTCTTCATTCGCACCCAGGGTTGCCGCAAAAATATTGGTCTGGATGAAGCCGGGGCAAATGGCGTTAACGCGGATATTATATTGAGCGAGCTCAGCAGCCGCCAATTTCGAAAGATGGAGGACACCGGCTTTTGCTGTTGAATAGGCGACCGGTCCATAACCGGCCTGAAATGCACAAACCGATGCCGTGTTGATTATCGATCCGCCACCGCGTGTTTTTAGATGTGGCGCGGCATGACGGATTCCCATGGCAACAGACTTAAGCAACAATGCCATGGCAAAATCCCAATCGTCACCGCTAATCTCGTCTATCGCGTCGCGTGGTCCCCCGGCACCGGCGTTGTTGAAAACAATATCTATCCCACCGGTTTTTTCAGCCGCACTATCCATCAGCAACTTGACTTGATTTTCCTGCGTTACATCACATTTCTGGAAATGAAAGTTGTGGCCCAATGAGGCCATCATAACAGATCCTTCGTCGGCGTCGATATCGCCCATCACAACTCTGGCGCCTTCGCCTAAAAAGAGATCGACTGCGCCGCGACCGATTCCCGATGAGCCACCTGTTATCACGATGGTTTTGCCTTCAAATCGCATCCTCGGCTCTCCTGTTTTATTATTTTTTTATCGCTAGGACATAGGCCCATCGCGAATTGGCCGTCAATTGATTCTCAAAATTGGCTGGCATTCCGTTACGGAATGTGACGCATTCCTCTTGAGCGTAAATTTTTTTTCATTTCCAGTAAGGCCATCATTGAACCTTGCGGCGCACCTATGATAGTCAGACATTAATCAAGCAATTAAAGGAATCGTCATCATGTCTGATCTTGAAAGTTTTCGTGAAGAAACTGTCGCTTGGCTGGAAGCCAATTGCCCACCCGAAATGCGCGAACCCATGGTGGATGAAAACGATATTTGTTGGGGAGGTAAAAACCCAACCTTCAACCCCGGTCAGAAAGAATGGATGGATAAAATGGCGGCTAAGGGCTGGACCGTTCCAGACTGGCCTAAAGAATATGGCGGCGGCGGATTGTCGCGCGCTGAAACCAAAGTCTTGCTGCAGGAAATGGGCCGTCTAAAAATCCGTTCGCCCTTGTCAAGCTTTGGCATTTGGATGCTTGGTCCTGCGCTGCTGCATTTTGGCACCGAGGAACAGAAGCTGCATTTTCTTCCACCAATTGCACGTGGCGAAGTCCGCTGGTGTCAGGGCTATTCGGAACCTGGTTCGGGTTCCGATCTGGCTTCACTTCAAACTTCGGCGGAAGACAAAGGTGATCACTATCTGATCAATGGTCAGAAAATATGGACCAGCTATGCCGACAAAGCGGATTGGATTTTCTGTCTGACGCGGACGGATAAAACGAGCAAGCATAAGGGCATTAGCTTCATGCTGTTCGACATGACGAACAAAGGCGTGGAAACGAAACCAATCGTTTTGATTTCCGGGCAATCGGCGTTTTGCGAAACTTTTTTCGCCGATGTCGAAGTGCCTAAATCATATGGTGAAGGCGTCTCATCCGTAGTTGGCGAAGTGAATCGCGGCTGGGATGTTGCTAAATACCTGCTGGGCCATGAGCGCAGCATGATTTCTGGCGACGGTTCTTCTGGAGCAACATCGCTCGGTTCCAAATTCGCAGATCAATTTGGCCGCGACGAAATGGGCCGCTTGGATGATCCGATGCTTCGGGCGCAGATGGCCGACATGGATATTGATGTCTTGGCATTTCGCGCAATGGCGGAGCGTTTCGGTGATACATTTAAGGCTAATCTTTGTCATCCAGCGCAGCCCAATATGATGAAATATGCCGGCACTGAAATCAACAAACGCCGCCATGAATTGATCATGTCAGCGGGCGGCAGCGAAGTTCTGGAATGGGAAAGTGATGCTTCGAACGGCGGGCTGACTGCTCGTGGATGGCTTCGAACGAAAGCGAATAGTATTGAAGGCGGTACCAGTGAAGTCATGCTGAATGTCGTTTCTAAACAGATATTGCGATTGCCCAACGCGTAACCGCGCAAGCAGTTAAACAACCATATTAGAAGGATATAAGCGATGCCGCTTTACTTGAATGACGACCAAAAAATGCTGCAGGACAGCGCCGCAGATTTTATGAAGGGCGAAGGTGATGTCGCTCATTTTCGTGAGTTTCGCGATAAAAATTGCAAAGACGGTTTTTCCCACGCTTTATGGAAGCAGTTTGCGGAAATGGGCTTCACGGGTATTTTAGTATCCGAAGAAGAAGGAGGGCTGGGCCTTGGTCACGTTGAAGCGGGCGTTGTTCTCGAAGAAATTGGCCGGAATTTGACGCCGTCTCCCTTTCTTGCGACAGCTGTTGCTGGCGTCGAAGCCCTGAACGCAGGCGGCAAAGCATTGCGCGAAAAATATCTCCCCGGCATCCTGTCTGGCGATAGCGTTCTGGCTCTTGCGATTGATGAGGGCGCGAAACATCGTCCGGACCAGATTAGCATGGCGGCGACCCGTGAAGGCAATGGCTTTAAGCTCGATGGCAAAAAGCAATTTGTTGTGCAGGGCGGTTCGGCAGATACGCTTATTGTGGTGGCACGCACCAGCGGCAGTGCGGGCGAAGACAAGGGCCTGACTGTATTCGCTGTTGATGCCAATGCAAACGGTCTTGCCAAAGACAGCGTCCGCTTGGTCGATAGCGCCATGGCAGCCCATGTCGCATTTGATGACGTGGTGGTCGATGCTGATGCCGTCATTGGCGAGGTTGATGAAGGCAATGCTGTTCTTCAGCGGATGCTCAATGCCGGTCGGGCAGGCTCCGCCGCAGAGACGCTTGGCGTTGGTGCTGGTGCCATGGATATCACTGTTGACTATATTAAAGGCCGAAAGCAGTTCGACACGATTATCGGATCTTTTCAAGCGCTGCAGCATCGCACCGCTCATCTCTACAGCGAAATGGAAATCGCCCGCGCAACGGTTTTGAAATCCCAGCAGATGCTCGATGAAGGTTCATCAAAAGCGGCCATGATGGTGTCGGTGGCCAAGGCAAAAGCGGGCAAGGCAACCGCGCTGTCGGTTCGGGAAGGTGTGCAAATGCATGGCGGCGTCGGGATGACCGATGAATATGATATCGGACTTTACATGAAGCGAGATCGGGCGCTGGCCGAATTTATGGGCGATGCCAATTATCACACCAATCTCGTTGCCGAAATGCACGGCTACTAAAAGGATATCATGATGGATTTTAACAAGCTATTTTCGCTCGAAGGCCGTGTTGCTTTGGTCACAGGTGGTCACCGCGGCATCGGACGAATGATTTCGGAAGGTTTTCTCGCTCAGGGCGCTAAAGTCTACATTTCTGGACGCAAGGCCGATGCCTGTGCCGCTGCTGCCGCTGAAATGGGCGACAATTGTTTTTCCGTACCCGGTGATGTCAGCACCGTTGAAGGCTGCAAAGCGCTAGCCGCAGAGATTGCAAGCCATGAAGATAAGCTCGACATCCTGATCAATAACGCTGGTGTGGCGTGGGGCGAGGAATATCTCAGCTTTCCGGAAGCGGGCTGGGACAAGGTCATGGATACAAACGTCAAAGGTTTATTCTTTTTGACTCAGGCACTTCATCCGCAACTCAAGGCCGCTGCAAGTTTTGAGCGGCCAGCAAAAGTCGTGAACATTGCCTCCATCGACGGCTTCAAGGTCAACCCATGGGAGACCTACAGCTATCAAGCATCGAAAGCAGCAGTGGTTCATTTGACTCGCAAAATGGCGTCCAAACTGATTTTCGACGATATCATTATGTCAGGCATCGCACCCGGTGCTTTTGCTTCCAACATGAATAAAGCGGCGCGTGATCATGAAGATGCGGTCGAAAAAGGCATTCCAGCAAAGCGGATTGGTCGGCCTGAGGATATGGCAGCAGCCGCAATTTACCTGTCCAGCAGCGCCGGTGACTATGTTGTCGGTACGACATTGGTTGTCGACGGCGGCGTTGTGAATGCGGCTAATCCCGGAGCGACGATCGAGCCCTAAAAGCTCTAGCTTGACCTAATCTCTCCTTACTGTATTATTGCGGCAATACAGTAAGGAGATTCTTGATGACCAAAACATATCTCATTGCCCTGGCGGCAATTCCTTTCATCCTGTCCGCTTGTTCAGCCGGCGAGAGTGAAGAGGGCGATGGCTTTGAAATGTCCATCGATGTCGATGGTGAAGGCGGCAGCACGCCTGACAAAGTCAAAATCGGCGGCGAGGGCGAGGATAGTAAGTTCTCGATCAAGACGGACGGCTTCTCGATGGACGTCGATTTGCCCCAGATATCTTTGGACAGTGACGATTTTGATATGAATAATGTCGCCCTATATCCGGGCACCAAAGTCACTGGCTTGAATATCGAAGATAAGGATGGGCAGGGCGGCAAGGTTATCCTGAGTTTTGATGCACCGACAGGCATCAACGATCTTACATCCTGGTTTGAAAAGAAAATGACAGACGAAAACTTCATCGTCGAGAAAGATGGCAACAAGCTCTCGGGAAAAACCGATGAAGGTGATCCCTTTTTGCTTGAATTGACCGAGGCTGGCAAGGATCGAGCTACTGGGAAGCTTGAGTTTTCTGAAAGCAAATAGCCGATGATGCTCAAATTTCGCGGTACAACTATTTACACAATTTGGTGAACCTGTTCAGCTTGCCGCCAAACTGCTATGCTACGTTCGAGGGACATAACAAAGTAGGAGCGGGATATGCGGAACATTACAAAGAAACTGAAATTGAGTGCAGCAACAGCATTGCTGGCGGTGCCATTATCCGTGTCTCCGATATTATCTGCCCCGGCGCAAGCGCAAAGCACGGGTGTCAAAAGCCTTCTCGGCAATGCGTCTGATGGCGCGCTCGACAAATTGTCAAAGCCAGGAGCCTTTTACGCCGATAAAGCAGTCCGGGTTTTACTGCCCGGCCCCTTGAAAAATGCGACCAAGATATTGCGCTTCACCAGCAAGGCAGGCCTGACCAAGGATATTACCAAGAACCTCAACGATGCGGCGGGTAAGGCGGCTCTGGAAGCCAAGCCGATATTCCGGTCTGCGATCGATAATCTGACGCTGACCGACGGCGTAGGGATTGCCACCGGCGGCGGAACGGGCGGAACCGACTATCTGCGCAAGACATCCGGCGAAGAGCTGGCGATCAAAATCCGTCCCTTAGTCGAGAAAGCCCTTGGTGAAGTCGGTGCTTATAAACAGGTCGAAAGCCTTGGTTCCTTGTCTGCCTTGAGTTCGCTGGGCGGTCTTGATCTATCGCGTGATGGATTAACCGATAGTGTTACCGAACAGGCGTTAGACGGCATCTTCTCCTATATTGGCGCTGAGGAAACAAACTTCCGCAAAAACCCCCTGAAAAAGGGAAAAAAGCTGCTCAAAGGCATTTTCTAGGACTGCAACTAGTTGCAAAGCGTGCAACTAATGTATCTCCGTTTTCAATTGAAACTTAACGGTTTGGCGACCATTTCCTGACTATCAGTTAGACAGGAAAAGTGATGTTTGATCGGCGTTTTTGATAACAGGAGAAAATCCATGAAAACGCTTTTCAATATAGTAGCCTCCCTGACCGTTAGCAGCATCATCTTGATCTCTACCGTTCAGGTTTAATACTTAATACTCTTTCAGTCCCGTGTGCGCTCCTCCTCCCGATAGGCACCGGGACTGTTGTGACGGTCCGGCCCTTTCAAAATATCCCCCCGATAGAAAGGCCGGACCAATCACCCGTTGGTGATCGGGATATTCTTCAACACTGAGAAAGAACCAGCTAAAAACTATCAAAGGGCAAACTGTGTAGGAAAGCGGTTTCGACATTCTTGGCTTGTCCACAGCCCAGCCACTGTTTCTCCACAAGAAAGATCTGCATCTGTGGATAAGTCGCCCTTGAGCATTTGGAGCGACTCGCAAACCCGTGTCATATACAAGTCATCGGAAGGAAATAGACCAAACCGACGACCAGTCAGCAATGACCCGTTGGAGCGAAAAAGGACCGGAAGATAATCGAAACGACCATATTGTTTTTCGCAAGAAAAATAGCATGATTTTTCGATTGATGATTGGAAAAAACCCGAGAAGCAAAGGCGCAAGCCGGAGTGGATCAGATGGACAACAATCATTGGGTGACTGGACCAATATCGGGTTTAAACCGAAACATGATTGCGCAAGCGATGATGCGGAAAACCAAAAACCATAACGATATTGGCCCGGAAACCGGACGCCGGAACAGCGGACGTTGAAATCGCAAGAGGACAGCATCCCAGATCAGGCGCAGTGGGAGCCGAAATCCAAATTCGTTTGGAGATCGGCTCCCATTTTTTTGGCTTCCGCCAATTTCCAGCCGGTCCCGTTCATTCCGTCGCTCCCATCGCTTCCTCAATCATCAGCTCGACATCCTCGATCGATGAGCATTTCTTGGCGAAATCGTCGCACATCGCCAAAAATGCCTCCTCATCCGTTTGCTTGCGGTGCCACAGGGTTACGTCCGGCCGCGCCACTCGCTCGGCTTCCGACAGTTGGTCCTGCTCCAGACTGCTATAATCTTCTGGTACCATCACCTCTGCCAGTTCGGTGTTATAATCTGCCGCAACGTCCCAGCGCGGCCCGGCATAATAGACCGCGCCGTACATGATCCGTGCTTTGGCGCCGCTCACCTTCGACGCGCGCATGGCTTCGTAGAACATCCGATGGGTCGCTTTCCATTCGCGGGTGCGGACGTCGCAATACCAGTCATGCACGACCGATGCCTTGCGATAGCGACCAACAAATGGACTCCCCAGAATTGACCAAGCAAATTTCGGGATTGAGGCGCCGTCCACCCGCGCCTTCGCTGGAACGCTCCACACCAGTTTCGCATTATCGATAAAGGCGAAGCGGTTGAGCAGGGTCATGATCCGCCCATCCTCATCCCATTCAAATCGCGGCCGTCCGGTATAATGTGCCATGTCCGTCCTTTCTGGCCCCATAGCTGTTGTTTCTAAGCGGTTATAGCATATTTCCGCGTGAGTGATGGTCATCACAGCATCGTGTAAATTCCCTTGCTACCACAATCAGGCGATGCCGCTTGTTTCGCAGAGTTTTGCGGGGGGCGGCGGCATCGCACTTCCCTTTGGGAGACCTAAGACGGGTATTCCTCGAGAGGTCCGATGGTAAAGCGACCCAGCCATCGGGCTTCTTGGGAGGGGATGTTTCTCCATCACCGCAGTGCGGTTTTCTGACATATTTTTACCCTCAGTGACCCCGGTCACAGTAAATTTATCATTTTCATCCATATTAAGGTTTACGGTAGTTTAAGCTTCACGCGACGACGCCGTAAAATAGGGGAGTCCGGCGGTATAGCGACCCAGCCGTCGGGCTCTCTTATTTCCAATAGACTGTCCGGTTTTGCGCTCGGCTCAGCATACGAGATAGCCTCCACTATCTTTTCGCTCGCATCGGCAGCAGTTCTGCGGAATCAGACCAAGTGAATCGCTCCATTTTCAAGGTTAATTCTTTACTTCAGGATATTGCGATAGGAACCAGTGCTGACATTGGCAAATTGTGTGCGACCACTGAACATATTGCCCAATTGAACCCGCGCGAAGCAACCGCTTTTGAAATATTGTTTGACGAAGTTGAGGAGCTTTTGGCCGACTTATAACGGAGGATGCTTGGCTTCTTTGGGCTGACACGTGCTAATCATCTGCACTATTTCCATCTGGATCCTCAGAAATACTATCACCTATTTTTAATCTCGCGCCTCCAGATAGTTGATAAAACCCTGACTTAAGTTGAGCGATGTTGCGAGTGGCACGATTAAGATGCTCAGCGCCATCACGAAAAACAATTTTGCCAAACCGCCTTAGTTGTATTTTTGTATCAGTCGTCGTCGGCGAACGTCAATCCCAGAGCTGAATCGCGGACTGAATGTGAGCATGAGGTTATAGCCTTGCCCATGGATGGCTGCGATAGTGGCGGGCTTGATCCTAGCATCCCCAGAACAGAACGAATGCTGGATACTGCAGAAATCATCCAATCTGCGACGAATTCACTTTGCGAGCTACGTGCTCCAGAGCGTAAAACTCTTGGTCATATCTATTGGTCTGATACATTGGTATGTAATTAAAAATAATATGGTATGTATATTAGGTTGACAAAAATATCCAAGACCGTCACTTTCTAAAAAAATAAGAAAATCTTCAGGGAGGAATAATGATGCGCTTTCAGGCTCTAGCTGCACGTTCGCAGAACCAACATAAACGAATAATCACTACTTTGCTGGCGACTACAGCAATAACCGCAATGGCTGCGCCAGCCGCTGCGCAAGATGCAGCAGCAACCGAATCGGATGAGGATACAATTATCGTTTCCGGCATACGTGCCACTATTCAGGGGTCAATTGATTCAAAGCGTGATTCAGTAGAGGTTTTGGATGCGCTGTCGGCGGAAGAAATTGGTGACATACCCGCTCTATCAATTGGTGAGGCGCTGGAAACACTGACTGGCGCAGCCTCTCACCGCGAGCAAGGCGGCGCGACCGAAATTTCCATTCGCGGTCTTGGTCCATTTCTCGGTTCTACCGTAATTAATGGTCGTATCGCATCCAACGGCAGTGGTGACCGCTCAGTAAACTTTAGCCAGTTCCCTTCTGAACTGTTTAACAAAATTGGCATCTACAAAACACAGGCAGCGAGCTATATTGAGGGCGGCGTCGCTGGCCAGATTGCCTTGGAGACTGTTAAGCCGATCGACTATGGAAAGCGGAGCCTTCAGGGCGGTTTCAAACTTAACATCAACCCGGATAATCTCGACATTGATCCGGATCAACGGTTCCAGAAATTTGGGTATCGTGGGACGGTTAGCTATATTGATCAATTCGAGTTGGGCGATGCTGAGCTGGGAATTTCTTTGGGCTATTCTCGCAATGTAACCACAAACCCAGAGCAGGAAGCCAATGTTTCCAACACGATCCGTGCCTGTGTGGTTGATCCTACTACGACGAGCGATGGCGTATTCGATGACGGAAATTGCGATACCAGCTCCGGCACAATCGCGGGCTTGCGCGATGGCACTGTGACCGATGAATTTGTGATCGCGCGGAACAGCTATGCATTCCGTTCGAACATCACAGATGATACGCGCGACTCCTTCTTCGGCGCCATTCAACTCAAGCCGAGCCCTGATGTGGATATCAATGCCGACTTCCAATATTCGAAGCGTCTCTTTCGCGAACAGCGTAGCGATTTGAATTTTGCTGAAGGTCGGCGGATTGACGGAATCGGTGATGCCAATGCAATTCCCGGCTTTCCGCTGATCTACACGGAAACCGGCGCACTACGTCAGTTCACCAATGAGCAGCGTATCGAGGCAGTCAGCGAATATCTCGAGCGAGATGAAGAATATTATGGCGGCGGATTGTCGCTTGATGCTCAGGTCACTGACCGTATCAAAATTTCGCTTGATGCTTCCTATTCGCGTACACAGCGTGTCGAAGAGGCTGTTCAAATACGGTTCCGGACTGAAGATGGGGAATCAATCTTCGGAAATACAGATGCAAATGGCGATCCGTTCTTTCCGGAAGCTTTTGAAAGCGATCAAACTCCTAATGCCGGAAGAACAAACGGAACAGATGACCGGGTTGAAACCGCTGTTCAGATTTTGCAAAATGGTTCGCAGGCGCTGAACTTTGTCACCCAGAACTTTGATGTCACCGATCACAGCCTATTCGCAAACGACCCACGTTTGCGCGCTGATCTGGAGCAGGATCGTTTCAACAGCGTGTGGGCTTTCCGTGGGGATGTCGAATATGAAATGGATGGCTTCTTCTCAACGCTGCAAGCCGGTGCTCGCTATCAGGAACTTCAGTACAGATCCGTACCCGGAGCTGTGCGCGGAACCAGCCGATTTGAAAACACTTATAACGACACTGACGGTTCTGGTGCCTTATTTGTGGCAAATCAGGAATGTCGGACAAACTTTCCTGAGTCCGGATTCCTATCATCCGTTTCCGGAGGCAACCCGCTGATCACCAATGTCGATCTTGACGGTAATGTAATCAGTACGTCTAACACATTTGCGACTTTCGATGCGCTCTGCATCGCGCAAGTCCTGGAACGTGAAGATCCGTCGGGTCTCGAATTTGATGACGATGGCCGCCCGATCTATCCGACTGGTGATTTTGACTCGATCAATAACACCGACGTGACGGAGCGTAGCTGGGCTGCGTATATTCAAGCTGATTTCGATACCGAATGGGGTAATGTTCCCGTACGCGGCAATGCCGGTGTCCGTATTGTAGGCACTGACGTAATCTCGCGCGGGTTCCGGGCTGATCTCAATATTGAGATCGATGATGCGGATGGCGATGGTGTAAACGGTTTCGTTCTGGCGCAAGACTTTAACACCTTGGTACCAATAACAAATAAAGCTTCCTATACTGAATTTCTTCCCAGTTTGAACTTGGTTGCTGAATTCCAACCTGATCTGCTTGGGCGCTTTGCCGTCTATCGTTCTTTGTCACGTCCCGATCCTTCTTCGCTCGGTAGCGGGCGGAATTTCAGTTTGAATAGCAATGATGATTTCTTGACGGTAGCTGACGTACTTGCGGGCGGGATCAATGGAGCTTCTGCGACAGGCAACCATGCTACTAATCCGCTGCTGTCATGGAATATCGATGCCGGCCTCGAATGGTATCCGAACGACGATACGATCCTTGCCTTCAACGCTTACTACAAGAGTTTCAACGGTGGCTTCGAGACAGTTGGGGTGACAGAAACCTTCAGTATCGGCGGACAGCCTACGGATGTTCTTGTGACGACGGTCGACACAAATGATCAATCGAGCACCATCTACGGTGTTGAGATCACCGCCGCTCATCGTCTTAGCTATTTACCCAAGCCGCTTGATGGCCTTGGTTTTAAGGTTAGTTATAACTATGCGGACTCGAATTTTGAATTTGAGGATGACACACTGGGGGCTATAACGACCTTGAATGGAGATGGCACAACGTCGGTCAGTAACGGCCTTATACCGCCATCAAACCTCTTTGGTTTCTCCAAACACGTCCTCTCGGCACAGGTTTACTATGAAATCGGAGGTTTCAGCGCTCAAGGCGTCTACAAGTATCGTAGCAATTATTTCCAGCAGTTCATCTCGACGCCGGGACGAGTGCGTTATGTCGACGATGTGAGTGTGTTCGAAGCCCGAATCTCATATAAATTGACCGATAACGTCAAATTCTCGCTCGAAGGGATTAATTTGTTCAACGAGCCACGGACCAATTTCCGAGGCGCGCCGGATGATTTCGGAGCGGTTCAGGTTTACGGACCCCGTTACTTCGCTGGCGTGCAATTTAAATTCTAGGCTCTCAAAGAGGGACGGCGCGGTGGGAGCTTGAACCTGCCGCGCCGGTTCATGGAGCTTTGGTTTGGTAATGTGGTCGACAACCGGAGTGCGTTTGGGTTAGGCATATGATTCGACCGGGTTAAATTAAGTTGGAGGATATGCAGCATAATGTCAGAGAAGAGGCTCTTCCACAGCGTTGCGGAACAAATCTCTGATCTTATTGATCAAGGGGTCTTTCCTTTAGGTACCCGCCTTCCCGGAGAACGCGAGCTTGCCGAACGTTTTGGTGTTAGCCGTGTAACCATCAGGGAAGCAGAAATCGCCCTACAGGCTGTCGGAAAAATCCAGATTAAAACCGGTTCTGGGGTATATGTTTCTGAAGAATTACCAAAAGACCCCGGGCAGTTGCCTGATGTCAGCGCGTTTGAGTTGACCGAAGCGCGATCTTTGATCGAATCCGAAGCGGCGGCGCTGGCCGCGAAGGTCATCTCGGACAAGGCGTTGGAAGATTTGCAGGACCTGGTCAGCCAGATGTCTGCGGCCAATGATGATGCAGCGACCAGTGCAGATCGCGCTTTTCACATGACCATCGCCAAAGCCTCTGGGAACAAAGCGATTGTTCATACGATCGAAACATTGTGGCGGATGCGCGAGGAATTGCCGAAGGTGAAGAAAACCTATGGCTCGGTATGCGAGGAAGACGCCGAATCCCGCATGAAAGAACATCAGTTGATCCTCGATGCGCTCAAGGCGCATAATCCAGACGATGCGCGCAATGCTATGCGCGCTCATTTCTTCCGGTTGATCAGCGCGATGCTGGACGCGACGGAACAAGAAGCGCTACGCGAAGTGCAGCAACGCGCGATCGAGAGCCGCGAACGTTTTCTGAGCAACGCCAATATCGGCGGCTAAGCTCGGTTAAAATTGGTATAAACAAAAAGTGTATTTTGGTATTACAAATTGGTTGACGTAAATTTGCGTCAGTGTTAGCTCTTGATCATAATAAAAAGGATGATCAGGAGATGGTGTTCAGGTTTGCCCTGATAGTTGGGATTTTCATTGCCGGGGCATCGCCTGCGCAATCCACTCAATATCTCGTCAAAAATCAGACCGAATATTTCGTCGCGGCCAAAAAGGTCGAGGCGGGGGATATCATCATTCTGGCCAATGGTGAGTGGCGCGATTTTGAAATTGTGCTGACCGGCAAAGGCACCAAGAAAAAACCGATCACGCTTATCTCTGAAGAACCCGGAAAGGTTATCATCACCGGGCAATCTAATTTGCGCATTGGTGGTAAGCATATTCTCGTCACCGGTCTCGTATTTCGCAACGGGTACAGCCCAACCGGTGAAGTGATCTCTTTTCGTCGGACCAAGGGCGACCTTGCCTATGACAGCCGCATTACCGAAGTGGTGATTGACCATTTCAACAAGCCGGACCGTTTTGAGAGCGATTATTGGGTCGGCATGTATGGCAAGCGCAACCGGTTTGATCACAATCATCTGGTCGGCAAGAGCAACAAAGGCGTGACCTTTGCAGTCAGGCTCGACAGCAAGGACAGCCAAAAGAATCACCACCGCATTGACCACAACTATTTCGGCCCGCGTCCGGTTTTGGGTTCCAATGGTGGCGAAACCTTGCGGATTGGCACCAGCAAATATTCGATGTTCAATTCCCACACGCTGGTCGAGAATAACTATTTTGATCGTTGTGATGGCGAAGTAGAAATCATCTCCTCCAAATCCGGCGCAAATATCTATCGCGGCAATGTCTTTTTTGAATCGAGTGGAACTTTAACGCTGCGCCATGGCGACGGTAATCTCGTCGAGAATAATGTCTTCATGGGTAATGGCAAAGATCATAGCGGCGGTATCCGCGTGATTAATCGCGACCAGATCATCCGTAATAACTATATGGAGGGTTTGCGCGGAACCGGTTTTTCTAGCGCGCTCACGGTGATGAACGGTGTGCCCAATTCACCCGTCAATCGCTATGTGCAAGTCGACAATGCTGTTGTGGAAAATAACAGTGTTGTCGACAGCAGCCGGATTACCTTTGCGGCTGGTGCCGATAAAGAACGCTCTGCGCCGCCAGTAAACAGTAAGTTCTCAAACAATATGCTGGGCGGTGTTGGTGATGGTACTTTCATCAAGGTGCAGGACGATGTTAGCGGTATCCGCTTTGCCGATAATCTGCTGACCGCCGGCAAGGTGGAAAAACCTATTGCCGGTATCTCCAACACATCCGTAGCGTTATTCCGCGCGGACAATGGTTTGCTTTATCCCGAAGGCTTGAACGTCGGCGCGTCCCGCGATTTGAAACCGGTGACACACGAGCAGGTCGGGGTTTCCTGGTATGCAAAGCCAGCGATCGGTGATCGCTTTGGTAAGGGCAAGGACATCGCAGTCGCGCCGGGCGAGGATAGCCTGACGAAAGCGGTGGCCAAAGCAGAAGAAGGTGACCGGTTGGTGCTGAGCGCTGGTGACTATGTGGTCAACAAGCTGCTGCCGCTGGATAAGGCGCTTGCTATTGCTGGGCCCACGGATGCGGTGGCCAAAATCACTTTTGCGCGCCCGTCACTCTTTGAAATTCGCGAACGCGGTAGTTTGAGTCTATCCAACCTGCTGATCGACGGAGCATTGGCACCGGATTCGGTTGGCAATGCGGTCATTCGAACGACCAGCTATCCGATCCAGTCCAATTTCGTCATCGCGCTGGATCGCGTCAATGTCGCCAATCTTGATGTCAATAAATCCTTCCATGTCATCGCTCTGGGCAAGAGCAGTTTTGCGGACCGGATCAGTATCAAGAACAGCAATTTCCTCAACATATCCGGGTCGATCATTCAGGCCGCAGCAGAGACCGAGGATTACGGTCAATATAATGCCGAATATGTCAGTATATCAGAATCCAATTTCGAAGATATTGGCGGCGAAGCGTTCAACATCTATCGCGGCGGCCGCGACGAAAGCACTTTTGGTCCGCATTTCTCACTTTCGGAATCCAATTTCCTGAATGTCGGGAAAAGCGGTAATAATGCTTCCGGCGCAGCTTTGGTGCTCCACGGTGTGCAACATAGCGACATTCAGAAATCAAATTTTACCAATAGCGCGCCAATCAAGATCGTTCATACGGTCGGCCGTCCGCAAACCCGCGTTGCGGAAAATATGTTTTCGGCCACTCCGGCTCCGATAATCGAAGAACTAATCTGGGCCGGCGAACCGCGTGTGCAGATGACCGATAACGTCATGTCGGAAAAGCCGGCAAAGTGAAGCGTTTCGTTCTGCCCGTCGCCCTGCTGGGCTTTTCGACTGCTTGCGTAGCGGGTGCTTCTGAAGTGGCGCAACCTTCAACCGCGTCCACACCGCAGGCAACAGCATCCCTGTTTGATGGTGAAGTCACTCGTTCGCGCGCTTTTCTGAAAATGATGATGGATTCTGGTGTGGTTGTGCCGGTTCCGAAGGATCCCGGCGGCGGATATACGCACGAGCAGCACAAACGCAATTATAAGGCCATCTATCAGGCGGGCATGCTTTACCGGATTACCGGCGAGCAGCAATATGCCGACTATGCGCGGGACATATTGTTGGCTTATGCCGAGCTTTATCCCACTCTGGAAGCGCATCCCGCGCGCAAGAAACAGAATTACGGCAAGATATTCTGGCAGGTTTTGAACGACGCCGTTTGGCTCGTGCAGAGCATTCAGGGCTATGAACAAATTCGCGATTCCTTGCCAAAGGCACAGCGCGACCTGATCGACAATCAGGTCTTTCGCAAAGCGGCTGATTTCCTGTCGGTGGAATCGGCGCAGACATTTAACCTGATCCACAATCATGCAACCTGGGCAACCGCGGGCGTCGGTATGACCGGCTATGTGCTGGGTGATCAGGATATGGTCGAGCGAGCGTTGCTAGGCTCGGCCAAAGACGGGAAATCCGGATTCCTGCGCCAGACCGATCTACTTTTCTCCCCAGACGGTTATTATTCGGAAGGGCCTTATTATCAGCGCTATGCGCTAATGCCTTTCATGGTTTTTGCGGACGCGATTGAGAAAAATGATCCTGCGCGCAAGATTTTCGAACGCCGTGACGGGATATTGCTCAAGGCGCTGAGAACAACGGTTCAGTTGACCTACGGCGGCTTCTTCTTCCCGTTCAATGACGCGATTAAGGACAAGAGCCTCAATACTGAGGAGCTCTATCACGGCGTCGCGATTGCTTATGCCAAGACGCAAGACCCGCAGCTGCTATCGATTGCTAAATGGCAAGGGCGCACTGTGCTGACCAGCGATGGCCAACAACTGGCCAAAGATCTCTCTGCTGGAAAGGCTACGCCATTTGACTATAAATCGCTGCTATTGCGCGACGGTCCCCAAGGCAAAAAAGGTGCCGTCGGGATTATGCGTAACGGCAGCGGACCACGCCATCAGGTACTGGTGACGAAGAATAGCTCGCAGGGCATGGGCCATGGCCATTTCGACAAGCTCAGTTGGCAATATTATGACAACGGCCGCGAGCTGGTTTCGGATTATGGCGCAGCACGCTTCCTAAATATCGAAGCTAAAGAAGGCGGAATATATCTCCCCGAGAACAAAAGTTGGGCCAAACAGACGATCGCTCACAATACGCTGGTAGTGGACGAGGAAAGTCATTTTGGTGGGAAAACCAAGGCGGGCGAAGCCCAGTCACCCCGACAGCTTTATTTTTCCAATGAAGTCGGGACCCAAATCAGCGCTGCGAGCATGACTGGCGCCTATCCTGACGTCGCCTTCACACGCACCATGGCACTGCTCAATATCACGGGGCTCAGCCAGCCGCTTGTCGTCGATATCATGCGCGCGCAATCCGACAGCGCGCACCGCTATGACCTGCCGCTACACTATCAGGGCCAGATCATGCGCATTGGCTTTGATGTTGAATCCAATGCCCAAAGCCGCCCGGTCCTCGGAGACAAAAATGGCTATCAGCATATCTGGGTTGACGCAGAAGGCACAGCTGCTGCCGACAAAAGCTTCATTACCTGGCTATTGGATGATCGTTTCTATACGTGGCGTTTTGCGCCGCAGGCTGGTGCGAAGATAATACTCGCTGAGAGCGGGGCCAATGATCCCAATTTTAATCTGCGCCGAGAACCTATGCTAATCCAGCGGGTAGACAATGCCAAGAACACAAGCTTTGCCGGGATATTGGAAGCCCATGGCCGCTATGACGGCGCTGCCGAACAAACGGTAGCGAGCGACAGCCAGATCAAGGAAATGAAGTTTGAAACAGTGGATGGCAACGACGTGCTGTTCCTTGAAACACTGACAGGCACAAAGCTGGCCTTCGCGATCTCCTATGATCCCGACAGCGGGGCCACACATAGCATCAAATTTCGGGGACAGACGCTGAGCTGGAAAGGCTTTGCCGCCCGGATTGACTTGGGAACGGAGAGAGAATGATGAGTGCAACCATGGATGAATGCAGTCCCAGCGCCGTGCGCGCATCGGATGTTCCCATTGAAGACGTCGGTCCCGGCATCAAACGGCAAATGCTTGGCTATGGTCCCGGCATTATGATTTGCCGGGTTTGGTTTGAAAAAGACGCGGTCGGGGAAGTGCACAGCCATTTCCACAACCAGTCCAGCTATGTCGAATCCGGCCGGTTCATGGTTCATGT
The DNA here is from genome assembly GCA_947489315.1 of uncultured Sphingomonadaceae bacterium. Lineage (GTDB taxonomy): Bacteria > Pseudomonadota > Alphaproteobacteria > Sphingomonadales > Sphingomonadaceae > Parasphingorhabdus. The sequence continues at coordinate 700,607 of CANLCX010000002.1, read as the reverse complement.
CGATGGCAAGGATTTTGAACTGGGCGCAGGCGATTGTTTTTATGTCGCGCCGCATCAGGACCATGGCGCTGTTTGTTTGGAAGCTGGCGTTTTGCTCGACACATTTAGTCCCGCACGGGAAGACTTTTTGGATGCCGGAGACCCATCATGAGCGCTGTTACTAAAGTCGGAAAATTCCGCTGGGCGATTGTTAGCCTTGTCGCATTGGCGACGATCATCAACTATATTGATCGTGGCGCGCTCGGGTTTTTATGGCCAGAAATTTCCGCTGACCTTGGTCTAACGAAACTAGACTATGCGATCATCCTCAATGTTTTCACCTTCGCTTATGCCTTTGGCCAGACATTGTTCGGGAAAATATTCGACTGGATTGGCACGAGAATGGGTTTTGTGCTGTCCATTGTTGTCTGGTCTGCAGCTACTATGCTGCACGCGGTAGCCAACGGCTTGACGAGCTTTGCTATTTTCCGCGGATTGTTAGGCGTCTCAGAGGCAGGAAACTGGCCCGGCGCAACCAAGGCTAACGCTGAATGGTTCCCGATAAACGAGCGTGCGCTGGCTCAAGGTATCTTCAACTCTGGCGCGGCCATTGGCGGGATCGTCTCGGCTCCGATCATTGCCTATCTTTTTGTCTTTCTGGGAACATGGCAGGCGACCTTTATCGCGGTCGGTGCTCTCGGTTTCCTGTGGCTGGTACCTTGGCTCATCATGTATAAGTCCGGCCCGGAAGATCATCCTTGGCTGTCGGAGGACGAGCGCCAATATATTCTGACCGGTCAAAGAAATATCGAGACGAATGAAGTCGCAACCTATGCGCCTAACTCCGGTGAGATACTTTCTCGCAAAGAAAGCTGGGGTGTTATTATGGCGTCCTTTTTCCTCGACCCGATCTGGTGGCTCTTTGTTGGTTGGCTGCCACTCTATCTTTCCGAAACCTATGGCTTCGGGGTTGCGGAAATCGGTCTTTATGCCTGGGTACCTTATGTCGGCGCCATGTTTGGTGCCTGGTTTGGTGGGCTATTGGCGCAAAACCGGATCAAGTCAGGCTGGACCGTCAACAAGAGCCGCAAGTTTGTCATCGCATTGGGCGGACTTATCATGCTTGTTTCATTGCTGGCGACTATTACCGCTGCAACGCCGCTTATGGCGGTGCTGTTAATGGCGGCCATTCTATTCGGTTTCCAGACGGCAGTGGGTAATATCCAGACCTTGCCAAGTGACTTTTATAACGGGAAGTCTGTAGCTTCACTCGCCGGATTTGCCGGAACAGCAGCCAAGCTCGCTGTGGTGGGTCTCAACTTCCTGATCCCGGTCATCACGATCAACAGCTATGCACCTGCTTTTGCAGTTGGCGCAGCGTTGGCGATCCTCACCGTGTTGTCGGTGTTTATTTTGTGCCCCGACATCAAGCCTCTCAAACCCAATTCTCCCTAAAACATCTCAATCTTCAATGTTCTAAAAACAGGAAAAAACATGACTAAATTTAATGGCAAAACAGCAATCGTTACCGGCGGAAGCCGCGATATTGGCCGGGCGATATCGGTCAAGTTGGCGGCAGAAGGCGCCAATGTTGTGGTCAACTATTGCAATAACAAAGATGATGGCGATGCCACCATTGCCGAAATCGAATCAGCTGGCGGCAAGGCCTTGCTGGTACAAGGTGACATGACCAAGCAAGCCGACGTAACCAATCTGGTCGACGCTGCGCGCAGTTCCTTTGGTGATGTGATCGATATCGTCGTCAATGTAACCGGCGGCATGGTTGAACGCAAAACGCTCGACCAGATGGACGAAGAATTTTTCAACTATGTCATGCAGCTCAACACAACATCGACCTTCCTCGTGACCAAGGCGACTGTGCCTTATATGCCCGAAGGCAGCGCGATCGTGAATTTGGCGTCGCAAGCGGGCCGCGATGGCGGCGGACCGGGCGCATCGGCTTATGCCACATCCAAGGGTGCGGTGATGACCTTTACACGCGGCATGGCCAAAGAATTGGGGCCTAAAGGCATCCGAGTAAACTCTCTCTGCCCGGGCATGATTGCCACCACTTTCCACGATAAATTCACGAAAGACGCCGTTCGTGAAAATGTTGCCAATTCAACACCGTTGCGCCGTCAGGGCAAGGCCGAAGAAACCGCCGATGCGGTTGCCTATCTGGCGTCCGATGAGGCCTCATTCATCACCGGAACGAATATCGACATTAACGGCGGCCTCCTGTTTTCGTAACAACGGGCTGAACAAACGAGCGAGCAAGACATGAGTGAAATCACCGCGCAGACATTGGAGGCAAAATTCCAAGCTGCTCCGATCGTACCGCTGATCCAGGCGGATGACCCGGTTGTGGCAATAGAAACGGCCAAGGCGCTTCAGGCTGGCGGTTTGGACGTTATCGAAGTCGTTCTGCGGACCGATGCTGCTCTTGATTGTATGGAAGCCATTGCGAAGGCAACCTCCGGCATCATCGTCGGCGCGGGCACGGTGCTAACCGTTGACCAAGCCGAACAGGTCTTGTCGCGAGGCGCGCAATTCGTGGTGTCGCCGGGCCTGGTCGATCCGGTTGTGCAACATTGCCTCGATCGATCGGTGCCTATGTTTGCCGGTACGATGACGGCGGGCGAAGTCCAGCGGGCTTATGCCTTGGGATTGCGCACCGTGAAGTTTTTCCCGGCAAAGCTTGCGGGCGGTGTTCCGATGCTCAGGGCGCTGTCGTCGGTATTTCGCGAAATGCGCTTCATGCCAACCGGGGGTGTTTCGGCGGAAAACCTCTCCGAATTTCTGGCTGTTCCATCGGTCATTGCATGCGGCGGTAGCTGGCTAACGCCGAACGCCTCGATTGAAACTGGCGATTATAACGCCATCACAACATTAGCACGTGAAGCCGTCGCTCTCGCAAATGCGGCACGGCAATAGGAAACTAAGACATGGCAGAATATCTATCTTTTGGTGAAATCATGCTGCGGCTCAAAACACCCGGTCATGAGCGGTTTTTCCAGTCGCCAGCATTTGAAGCAACATTTGGCGGCGGTGAAGCCAATGTTGCAGTAGCACTTAGCAACTATGGTCTCTCATCCGGCTTTGTGACGGCATTGCCCGACAATGACGTTGGCGCATCGGCCATCGGCGAGTTGCGGCGTTTTGGCGTCGATACTTCGCAAATTCGACGCTCGGGCGATCGTGTCGGGATATATTATCTGGAAGCAGGGGCCAATCAGAGGCCTTCCAAGGTTGTTTATGATCGCGCGCATTCCTCCATTAGTGAGTGTCGCCCGGGAGATTTTGATTGGGAAACCATTTTTGAAGGTAAAAAATGGTTGCATATAACCGGTATCACGCCAGCGCTGAGCCAGTCGGCAGCGGATCTAAGCCTTGAATGCGTGCAACAAGCCAAAAAGGCCGGCGTTACTGTTTCCTGTGACTTTAACTATCGCGGCAAGCTCTGGAAATATGGCAAGAGTGCACCGGAAGTCATGTCCGAGCTGGTCAAATATGTTGATGTGGGCATTGCGAATGAAGAAGATTGCCAGAAATCTCTTGGAATCACAGCAGATGTCGATGTCGAAACCGGGGAACTGGATACCGCGAAATATGAAGCGCTTTCGGAAAAAGTGCTGGAACTCTATCCGGATATGTCGACAATAGCGATCACCCTGCGTGAGAGCCACAGCGCGGACCGCAACGGGTGGTCCGCCTGCCTGCGGACGCGAGACAAAGGCTTCATGCTGTCCCGGCACTATGAGATGACTGACATTGTCGATCGCGTCGGTGGCGGCGATAGTTTCGCTTCAGCACTAATCTATGGCCTCAATGCTTATGATGATCCTCAGCAATCGTTGGAGTTTGCGGTTGCAGGAAGCTGCCTCAAACATTCTATCTTGGGTGATTTTAACCGGGTGAGCGTTCCAGAAGTTGAGAAACTGATGAGTGGCGACGGATCGGGCCGCGTTCAACGATAGTCTTTTGGGAGCCTAAACCATCAATCCAATGTCCGCTTTTGCGCCCAAAGCAAGCATTGGCGCCAAGTCTACACCGTCATTGGGTGAACGGCAGGATATGGACCTCTGCTACTCTGCGTTACGAGGACCAATTAGCTATATTCGCGGCTACGCTAGCTTTCGAAGCCAACAAAATTAGCGGCCTCGTCAATAGATTTTCGTGTTGAAATGACTTCATTCGCCGGGAAGCTCTCGTGGGGCCAGCCCAGCGCGATGCTTTTCATAATCACTTGATCATCGGCGATACCCGCATGCTCGCGTACTACTGGTGATTGCATGATGCCTTGGCTGTTAATGACGGTGCCAAGTCCCCGCGACCAGGCCGCGTTCACGAGCGCGGTCGCAACTGCGCCACAGTCAAAGGGCGTGTCATCGCTTCCGTCCAAAACCCGGTCATAGGTGATGATCACGCACACCGGCGCGTCGAATTGGCGGAAGCCCCGCATGACCCAATCCTGCCGTGCTTCCTTGTCCTCGCGCTCAATCTCCATCGCGGAAAATAATTGCTTGGCCACGCCGATTTGCCGGTCGCGATGCTGGCCCGCAAAGGCTTCACCCGTCCGGAATTCGCGCGATTGCGGGACACCTGCCAGCATACGTTCGGTGTTACCGTTGCGAATTTTCTCCAGTGGCTCGCCCGTGATAACGTAGAAATTCCAAGGCTGCGTATTCATCGAAGAGGGAGCGCGCATCGCCAATCCGATGATTTCCTCGATGAGTGATTGCGCGACGGGTTCGGGTTTGTATCCGCGTATGCTGCGGCGGCCCAAGATAACGTCGTCAAATTGCATGCATAGCTCCATCAATAATAAGCCTCGCTGGCTAGCGCATAAAATAGCTTATGAAAAGCCTGCTCCCAAGGATTGGCTCAATGTCGGTCCAATCGGAAAACCGGATATGGATAATGGAATATACAATGGTGAAAAATTCGGTATCGTATCACAAACCGCCATGCGTCAATATTGGTGGAAAAATATTATGGGAGTCTGGATTTGGCTGAAGCTACAGTGAGCCGCGTTTCGCATGCCGACAATGGTGGAACCCCTGACACGGGATATGGCAGCCGCAATTATCGCAAATATATTTTGGGTATGTTGCTGACGGTTTACATTTTCAACTTCATCGACCGCACGATAATCAACATCCTCACCGAACCTATCAAAGAATCCTTCGGGGTCGAGGATTGGCAAATGGGACTGCTGGGTGGGCCGGCTTTTGCGATCCTTTATACATTTGTCGGCATTCCTATCGCCCGTTTCTCGGAAAAACATCATCGCGTCTGGATCATTGCCGGGTCGGTGGCGCTGTGGAGCCTGATGACCGCCTTATGCGGGTTTGCGACCAGTTTTATTGCGCTATTCATTTTCCGTATCGGGGTGAGTATCGGGGAAGCAGGCTGTTCGCCGCCAGCCAATTCCATCATCGCCGACTATTTCATCCCGACAGAACGCTCAACCGCGGTTTCGGTCTATGCCCTGGGCATTCCGCTCGGTGGCATGGTGGCCTATGTCTTTGGCGGTTTTGTTGTCGGTAATCTCGATGGCGCGACCGTCGGGGCGATGCTGGCCAGCTGGAATTGGACCTGGGCTGTTAATCTATTGGATTGGCCGAATATCGAAGGGTGGCGCGTCGCCTTTGTTGTTGTTGGGATTCCCGGTATCATTGTCGCGATAATCGTAAAAATGACGATCAAGGAACCCCCGCGCGGCTATACAGACCCGCCCGAGATGCAGAATAAAGAGCAAGTCGGTTTCCGCGAAGTGCTCAAGATACTATCGAAGAAACCATCCTATTGGCATGTGACCATGGGCGTCACCATAGCTTCGTTCGTCAACTATGGCGTGGGTCAATTTTTCGTGTCCTTCCTGATCCGTACCCATGACATGTCGATATTCGATGCATCGGTGAAAATCGCCATGGCGCTGGCCGTCATGGCCTCCATTGGAACCTATATGTCGGGCTTTCTGGCCGACAAATATGCAAAGCGCTTCCCCAAGGCCTTGGCGTTTATTCCGATGTTTGCTTTGCTTGGCGTCATACCGATGCATGTAACCGGCTATTTGGCGGAATCCTTATGGGTGGCTGTTCCGCTTATGATGGTCGGCCAGATGCTGCTCTATACCTATCTCTGCCCGCTTTATGCTGTGCCCAGTGGTGTGGTCGACAGCAGGATGAGAGCAACAGCCGTTGCGGTTACCTTGTTCATTGTAAACTTGCTCGGCTATGGCCTTGGGCCGCCGTTAATCGGCGGGCTATCGACGATATTAAATGCAACATTCCTGTCCGGAATTGATCCGGTACTCAGCTTGGAAGCATGTAAAGGATCCAATCTCGCTGTCGCTGCGCAAACTGCTTGTGAATCGGCAAATGCTGACGGGCTTCAGTGGTCGATGATCATATTCAAATGTCTCTATATATGGTCCGTCTTTCACTTCTATATGGCAAGCCGGACCATCCAGCGGGATATGGGGCGTTAGTGTTTCGGCGGGTCGCTATTTTGGAATGGAATTCGGTATGACAAAGCGGCTTTGCGTCCTCAGTGGACATAACCAAAATTCCGTCACCAGCCTTGTCAGCCCGATTTCCAGTTTGGTGAATGGCGCTATCTAATCAAACCGACCACTAAGACGAGCAGGAGCGTATAGGCTAATATACCGCCCAGGATACGAGGCAGGCTCAGCGTCTCGCCAAAGGTCGCCTTAGCCATGGTGGTCGCCTGCTGCATCAGCTCTGGCCATGTGTAGGACACGAAATCGCCCTGCGTCATGATCGACAAGAGCTTGTTGTCATTGTCGACGATAGGCAGGCGGCGAAAGCGTTCGTTGGACATGATCCGCAACCAATCGTTCAGATCATCGTCCGCTTTGGCGGTTCTAACCGAAGTCGTCATGATATCAGCGACTTTGGTTTTCTTGGGATCGCGGCCTTCGGCGATAAGCCGCTTCAAGATATCCCGTTCGGTCATCATGCCCATGATATGATTGGACTTGTCGATAGCGATTATGGAACCGTAATTTTTATCAGCCATCCGTTTGACCGTGTCAAATACCAGATCATCTGGGCCACAGGTAAGGGGCTGCGGTTTTGAAGCATATTCTGCGCGTTCACTAATCTTCATTCTAACATATCCTCATCAGTATAAGAGCAACGGCGATGGGCCGCCGCATCATAGTCGAGATCAAGATTGCCCCGGCGAGAAAGAAAGTCTGGTTTCAGATTTTCAAACGCTTTTCGTTTGCGCTTCAAAAGCCATGGATGGGTGCTGCCGATGCATGAGCGACTTTTTTGATCTGATGAGAAAATACTATGAACGAGACGAAAACCTATATGCCTATTCGGGCAATTGCCCCCAACTCACCACCATCCGGTAATCTCCATTCCCAGCGCCACAAAAGCATAACCGAGCACGCCATATAATAAGGCGCGGAAGACCGGATAGGGGATGCGCGCCTTTTGGGGATAGCCTTGCGGATAGATGATTGTGACTCGGTCGCCGATGACTGGCGTGGGGAAGGGGGTGTAGACCTTGTCGCGAACCTCCAAAAAGGTACCGCTCTCGTCCGCAAAGAGGAAGACCGGATTATAGAGAGTTGCACCTTTTTCTGACCGGCGGTCGTGGCGGACGATTTTTGCGGATGCGCGGCGGACGGGATTGCGCAGAAACGGCAAATCGGCGCGCAGCGTGAGCGCCAATCCCGTGCCTGCCAAGGCTAGGCCAATCCAGAGAATGACTGTTTCGATCGCGCGGGGCTAGCATTGTTTTTTTGGCTTGTTAAGGTGGTCGTTGCCAAAGCTTCTCCCGTGAAGGAGAAGGGGCCATCAGGGGGAGACTATCCAATGACCGCTTTTCGTATCGCGACCATCATTTTCGCTTTTATTCCGCTTTATTTCGGCATCACCGGAATCTGGCTTGGCGCGGCGCAGTTAATGGGCGGCGAGCCATTTACCATCGCGATGGATAATCAGTATCGCTATCTCTCCGGCGTTTATATCGGTATTTCGGCGATGCTGTTCTATTCCGCTGGCAATGTTATCGGGCGGGCTTTGGTATTTCGGATGGCGGTGCTTGCCGTATTTATTGGCGGTCTTGGCCGGCTGGTTTCTTACCTGAGTGTGGGCGAGCCCGAGATGTGGCAGATCGGCGGCATGGCGTTGGAGCTAGGCGCGCCCGTTTTCATCCTGTGGCAGGCAAAGGTGATCGGTAAAGCGCCTTAACGGGCTCAAACCCATAAGGTCGTCACGCGTTGGCCCCGCTCTTACTCTCCGTTTACGCTCTGATTTGACGGGTGCGTCCGAAAGGCGCATCCTCACCCATGCCGCTGCAACAGGAAACAGGATGGGGCGGCAACTTCCTAAGGGGGCATAACCCAAAGGAGAGTGTAATGACTGTAGCAAGAGTGACCGAAATTATTTCCGGATCAACCATCTCTATCGAAGATGCGGTGAACGAGGGCGTTGCCCGGGCGTCGAAAACGCTGAAAAATGTCCAGTCTGCCTGGGTCAAGGATATCAAGACCGTGATTACCGACGGCAAAGTAACCGAATGGCGCACGACGCTGGCAGTGACCTTTCTGCTGGAAGACTAACCCGCTTGAAAATGGCCGCTGCCGGTGGACGACGCACTAACCGACAATACCATCTTGATAGACGGTCGTGCGGCGTCCATTGCGGATAACGCGCTTGGCGGTCAGCTCTTGATTGCGATAGGGTTCACGGTAGGACACGTGAACCCAGCCGCTGGCCGGTACGCCGGGCTCGTAAAATTCCAGGATCAGCTGGTCATAGTTGAGCCGGCGTTCCATCCATTGGCAGATGCGTAGATTGTCGATGCCCGCAATCTCAAAATCCGCCGCTTCGCCCTTGGCATGCTGTGAACTGCGCGAGCCACGAATGGCGCGATTAACGGCGGGCGATCGATAGCCGGAGGAAATCAGCACCGGGCGGCCGTAATTCTCGCGCACGGGCTCAAGCACCTTTTCGCAAAGCAGCTTCAGCGCCGCTATCTCCGCAGGTCCGGGCGTATTGTCCAGCATTAGCCGCGTCGCTGTCTGCGACTGGGTAAATTCGCTGAGGTGGAAATTGGGGCTGAGTTTCATGGCGCGAATGTGCGAGCGGAGTAGGGTCGGTGTCAAGTGGCGGAAGTTGTAACGGTCTCAGTTATCGGTAAAAAATTCAGGAAATTTTCGTTTGATCAGCGCCACTAACGCGGTGTCCATGAAGGTATATCTGTCAGCTATGCCCAGAACTCGCACGGGTTTTTCCGACAGCAAAGATCTGAATTTTTGCGTCACTTTTTTACGTTGCTCACGCTCCATCACATGGACCTCATCGGCCCATTCTATAAGGTCACCAGAAAGCGGTGTCTCGGCATCATTATTCGTGCCTGCGGAGATAGCTTCGACGCCGCTCACCTCATCGAAAACGGCTTCAGCGGTCGGGCTGCGTCATTGGTTACGTGAGCAGATGAACAACAGTCTTCGTGGGCGGTCGCTCACTTCGCCAGCATGTCCTTCAGATAGCCACCGGTAAAGCTGCCTTTTACCTTCGCCACCTGTTCCGGCGTGCCCTCCGCAACAACCTCACCGCCGCGGACGCCACCTTCGGGGCCCAGGTCGAGTATATAGTCGGCGGTTTTGATGACATCGAGATTATGCTCGATCACCACGATGCTATTGCCTTGCTCGACCAATTGATGGAGCACTTCCAGCAGCTTGCGGACATCTTCGAAATGGAGACCGGTTGTCGGCTCATCGAGAATATAGAGCGTCTGCCCGGTCGAACGCTTGGAAAGTTCTTTTGCAAGCTTTACGCGCTGGGCCTCACCACCTGATAGTGTCGTGGCCTGTTGACCGACCTTTATATAACCAAGTCCCACTTCATAGAGCATTGCCATTTTGTCGCGAATTGGTGGCACTGCCTTGAAGAAACTCACGGCGTCCTCAACCGTCATGTCCAGGATATCGGCAATCGACTTGCCTTTGAATTTCACTTCCAGCGTTTCGCGATTATAGCGTTTTCCGCCACATTCCTCGCAGGTCACATAGACGTCAGGCAAGAAGTGCATCTCAATCTTGATCAGCCCGTCGCCCCGGCACACTTCGCAGCGCCCGCCCTTGACGTTGAAGCTGAACCGTCCCGGTTTATAACCGCGCGCGGCCGCTTCGGGCAGGCCGGCAAACCAGTCGCGGATATTGGTAAACGCGCCAGTATAGGTCGCCGGATTGGATCGCGGGGTGCGGCCAATGGGTGACTGATCAATATCGATCACCTTATCGCAATATTGCAGGCCGGTAATTTTATCATGCTTACCCGCGATGATCCGCGCGCCATTCAACGTCCGGGCTGCCGAAGCATAAAGCGTGTCGATGATCAATGATGATTTACCGGAGCCCGACAGGCCGGTAATGCAGGTAAAGGTGCCGAGCGGGATCGATGCGGTGACATTTTGCAGGTTATTCGCGGTTGCGCCATGTACGGTGAGCTTCTTGCCATTGCCTTTACGGCGCTTGGCAGGAACCTCAATCTCCCGCGAACCATTTAGGTACGCGGCGGTGAGTGATTTCTTGGATTTCAGGATTTGCTTGAGTGTACCTTCTGCGACAACCTCTCCGCCGCGGATGCCCGCGCCGGGACCCATGTCGACGACATAATCTGCTGTGCGTATTGCTTCTTCGTCATGTTCGACGACAATCACGGTATTGCCAAGATCACGGAGACGCTTGAGTGTTGTCAGCAGCCGGTCATTATCGCGCTGGTGTAAGCCGATACTGGGTTCATCCAAAACATAGAGAACGCCGCTTAATCCTGAACCTATTTGGCTAGCCAGACGGATGCGCTGACTCTCTCCGCCAGACAATGTGCCGCTGGTCCGGTCAAGATTGAGATAATCAAGCCCGACATTGTTGAGGAAGCCGAGCCGTTCGATAATTTCTTTCAGGATCGGTTCGGCAATCTGCTTTTGCGTCTTGTCGAGCTGGTCCGCGAGGCCGTTGAAAAAGGCCAGCGCGTCACCGACGCTGCGCCGGGTCGGGATGCTGATATCCTCGCCAGCCATCTTGACCGCTAGCGCTTCGGGCTTGAGCCGCGCGCCATGACAAACCTCGCAGGGTGCCGCCGCCTGAAACTTGGCGAGCTCTTCGCGCATCCATGCGCTCTCGGTTTGCAGCATCCGGCGCATCAAATTGCCAACCACACCCTCAAACGGTTTCTTGACCTCATAGCTTTTGCGCCCGTCCTGAAAGCGCAGCGTCACAGGAAGACCCTGCGTGCCGTTGAGGACAATATCGCGGTGATGCTCAGACAGGTCCTGCCACGGCGTATCCAGCGAAAATTCAAAATGCTTCGCGAGACTGCCCAGCACCTGCATATAATAAGGGCTTGGCGGATTGGACTTAGCCCACGGCACGACGGCACCCTTCTTTATGGACAACGCCGGATTGGGCACGACGAGTTGCGTATCAAAATGCAGCTTTTCGCCCAAGCCGTCACAGGCGGGGCAGGCGCCTTGCGGCGCGTTAAACGAGAAGAGCCGCGGCGCGATTTCCTCAATCGTGAAACCGCTGACCGGACAAGCAAAGCGTTCGGAAAACACGATGCGATTGTCGGGCAGGCCAGTGCCTTTCATCTTGGTTCCGGTAGCTGCCTCGTCGCGGCCCGGTACAACGCCCTCGGCCAGATCGACAAAGGCAAGCCCGTCAGAGAGCCGCAGCGCTGTCTCGAAACTATCGGCGAGCCGGGTTTCCATACCCTCTTTATTATCGGTCTCGGCCCGCACGACCAGCCGGTCGACGACCACTTCAATGTCATGCTTCAGCTTCTTGTCGAGCTTTGGCGTTTCCTCAATATCGTAAAACTCGCCGTCAACGCGCACCCGGGTAAAACCAGCTTTCTGCCACTCGAGCAATTCCTTGCGATATTCGCCTTTGCGCCCACGTACGACCGGCGCAAGCAGATAGAATCTGGTTTTCTCTGGTAGCGCCATGACCCGATCGACCATCTGGCTTACCGTCTGCGCGGTAATCGGCTCTCCGGTCGCTGGCGAATAAGGCACGCCCGCGCGCGCCCATAACAGCCGCATATAATCGTAGATCTCGGTGATGGTCGCGACGGTCGAACGCGGATTGCGCGAGGTGGTCTTCTGCTCGATCGAGATGGCAGGCGACAGGCCCTCAATATGTTCGACATCCGGCTTCTGCATCATCTCCAGAAACTGGCGCGCATAAGCGGAGAGCGATTCGACATAGCGCCGCTGACCCTCGGCATAGATGGTGTCGAACGCAAGGCTCGACTTACCGCTGCCGGAAAGTCCGGTAATGACGATCAATTTGTCGCGGGGTAGGTCGATATCGACGCCCTTAAGATTATGCTCCCGGGCGCCTTTCACTTTAATATGGGTAAGGCTCATGTGCGTGCTTTGCCGAAGATGGAGAGGAGAGTCCAGCGGGTCATAAGGCCGTACTATGTTCTAGTTATGTTCTTTTGGCAAGCGGGTTTGTTTACGGCGGTGTAATTGCCTCCTGGGAAGCAGGTTAGGGCGACATTTTTCGCTTTATCTGATTTTGCAATAATCATATAATATGTTCAAATTCGCTAGTGGGTGGGGATCCATAGTTTAACCGATAGGAATCTCATCCATGCGCCAATTCGTTCTAGGAACTCTTATTCTGCTTGCAGTGATGGGGTGCACCACGGTGTCAACCGACCAGACTGCATCAGACAATGGCGAAAGAAATGTCGGCGCTGCTGATGATGGCAGGTCGATGCAGAGACCAATGCAAGGACTGGCATTTGCACAAACACATTGTGCCGCCTGTCATGACGTGACGGATGGACAGAAATCGCCAAACCCGCAAGCGCCGCCGTTCAGTGTCATGGCCAATACACAGGGTCTGACAGATAAAACGCTGACTAGCTGGCTTAGTGATTCCCATAATTATCCTGAACTGATGGATTTTGACATTGAGAGCAGGGATATTGATGATCTGGCCGCCTATATATTCACGCTACAAAAGGCCGATTATAAGCCGCCGATTCAATAGAGGATGGCTACGCGGGCGATAAATTTCACTGCCCCGGAAATTGCTCTCCACTCTTCACGTCAATGGTCCCGCCATCTTTCACTGGCACGACCCCGCGACCGAACCAGACATAGCGAGCGGTGGGCGCGGTTAGGATATTGTCGTAGCGCTTGCTCGCATAGGCGGTGTCATAGCCCATGAGCGTCAGCGTTGTGGGAAATAGCTGACTGTGGCTGCGCCCGCCGGGAGCGGTTTGATAGTCTTTTTGCACATCCGGCGGCAGAAAAGCGACCAGCGGGACGGAAAATTCTGCTTTGACCGGCGCGCCGCTGCAATGCGGTGTCACGCCGTCCTTTATGTTCTGGCCGTGGTCGGACGTATAGAAAATCGCGACCTTGGAACGGTCAACGCCGTCGAGCAGCGCGTCAAAAAATCCGGTCTTGGAATAAGCGATGGCTTTATCATATTGTGCCTGAGTGCTGCTGCCTTCTGGCAACGCGCCTTTAGGATAATGATCGTGATATTGGAAATGCACGCCGCGCAGGATGGCATAGACAAATTGTTTTCCGTCCGTCTTCAGGTCGGCATTGAGCGCGCGAGCGATTTTGAGATCGGTTTTCATGCCGTCTGCAGCGCTTTCATAGCGATCAATCAGCGCCTTTTCCGGCGGCAATAACAGGTTTTGTGGTGGACCGGAGACCTGGCCGTCGATCATTGTGGTGATGTAGCCTGCTTTGGCGGCATAGCCCCAGATGGACGCCGTACGACGCAGATCAGTGGAGCTATCGATAGAACGCACGGAAACCCCGGAGCGGAGCGCGACATTGGATGGCGTGCTGCAATGGCCCATGGATGCCGCTTCACCGAAATCGATAGGAGCATGATCGCTCAATTGCGGCGCGATGATCTGATCAAAGGCTGCATAAGAGGCGCTTTCATCGACCAGCCAGATGATTTTTCTGACTGCTGCATCAGGCGACGGAATGGCCGAGACTGCAGAGCGTTGCGGCGGTGGATCGGCGGAGAATATGGCAGTGGTATAGCTATATATATTGCGCTCTGCGCCTAACGGGTGGAGGTTAAGCCAAGGCCATAATAGCGAAGGTGCCGCCAGTAGAGCCATGATCGCTATGGTAGATCCTTTACCTGAAATGCGGCCGCCGATCCCTTGACGGGCCGGTCTATGCAACAGGCCTCTGGTGCCAATCAATAGTGCGATGGCGACCAGCAGTTTAGCAATAGCCAGTGCAAGGGGCACAGCAAATTCACCGGCCGCGTCGCCCGCTTGGCGGGCCTCTGTCAGAAGCCAGCCGGTTTTCTGAAGGTCGAGCGTGTCACCAACAATCTGCCCATAGATCATGTTGATGCCAGCAGAGAGCGCGACCAGAAAAAGCATTGCCACAAACCACCGCTTGGAAAGCCAAAGGGTCCCTGTGAACAGCAACAACGCCTGTATCGAAAAGGACAGGGCCGCCAGTCCGGCATTGGTATAATCAAAAGCCGCTGCGCGATAGAGGATGGATTGGGTGAGGGGCAATTGGTTGATGAGCGCATAGGCGACGCTGAACAACAGAAAACCGGCCACAAGCCGGCCAATCGGCCATTTACTGTTAAGGCTGCCAAAGGGGCTATCGGTCACGCTGCTACTCACATTAGAAAGCTAGTAAATCAGCCATTTATTATGGCAGAAAGCCTTTAAGAAACAGTGACCCCAGCCCTTTTGCGCCGGTTATTGGCCGGTTTGGTCAAGACCCGGTGAACGATGGTCGAAGCCCGTTCGCTTTTCGTCGAAAGCGGCTGCCTTCCTGATCCTATCTGACATAATTTACTCAAGAGCCACTAAGTGGTCCTGTTTGGTTACGCATTAGGATCGCCGCTTGGCTTCAAAAAAGGGGGATGGTGCCGCATGATAAACGTGGTTCGTAATTTGGTATTGCGGGAATTTTTGCCCTCCGCATGGGCAAGCTCCTTTTCCCGGCCCGGTACTCGAAGCGCCCTACCCCTAATCTGCGCTTTGTTTGCGACTTTGTTGGCACCATCCCTTGCCTTTGCCCAACCTGCCAATACTCCGCCCTGTGCCAGTGCGGATCATCGTGCCTTTGATTTCTGGATCGGGACATGGGATGTCACACCGGCAGGCAAAGATGAATCGACAGCGATTAATCGCATCAGCACCCAACATGGCGGCTGCGTCATCCGCGAGAAATATCGCACCAACGGTGGTTATACCGGCATGAGCATGAGTTTTTACGACGCCATGCGCCAAACATGGCATCAGACATGGATGGGCGCGGACGGTACCGCTTTGTACATCGAAGGCGGCTTGAATGACAAAGGCGCGATGGTGCTCAGCAATGCCAATGCACCGGGCCATGTCACAGGCTCTCCGATCAACCGCGTCACTTGGACCCCGAATAAGGATGGCGACAAGATCAGTAGCGTTCGACAGCATTGGCAGTCGTCAAATGATGGCGGGCAGAGTTGGACGACAGTGTTTGACGGTATCTATCGTAAGCGGGCGGATTAGGCTCTAATTGACTCGTGCACGAAACTGCACAGTAAAGCCGGGCGGGCTGCTGCCGCCGGTCATCACGCCTTTGGGGTTCAGGCAGACATATCTGATATCCGGGTCATAGCCTGTTGCAGGACTATAATTGCAGTCCGAAAAACTATTGGGCGGGCTGCTATCATTTGAAAAGGCGACGTCCCGGCTATAGTCGAAATCTAGGCCGGTTGATGACTGGGTAAAGACAATCGGGTCATTGGTGACGACGCCTGCTCCATCGAAATCATCATTGTAAAAGGTAAGCGTGCCAGGCAGTTGGTCGAAGACGAACAGCCCGTCCTTATCCGCGCCTTCGCCGCCGCTATTCTCCACCGATATGGTATAGGCAATATCCTGCAATGGAACCGAAAAACCGCTAAACTGGCTATTGTCATAGACGGTGGAGCTCTTGTTGATCGTTAGGCTGGGGCGGGGCAGATCAAAACCAAAATCATTGCCAGTGGAATTGCTACTCGACTGCAGATTGACTGACAGGATGGATGCGGTGCCAAGGCTACTACCGCCGGGCAAGTCAGGATCGGCCGCGCTGACCCGAAGCTCGTAATTAGGATTAGCGGGCACATTGATAAAGCTGAAGCTACCGTTCGCTATGCTGTCAGTTCCGCTGACATAAATATCATTGGCAGGGTCGCCATCGCCCTGCGTGTCGAAAAGGTCGACATTAATCGCTGGTAATCCAGCTTCACGCGCTGATTGAAAGAGATTGTCTCGGTCTACGTCGGAAAAATTGGCGCCCGTAATATCACTCCCACTCAGCGAACAAAACTCCATTTCGACATTGTCGAGATAGAAATCGCGGCCGCCCGCGCCGGTTTCCAGTGAGCGTAGCGCGATTAATATTTCGGTGCGATTGCCGGAGTTAAAGACGAAAGCGTATTTTTTCCATTCCAATGCTGACGTGAAGGCTTGCAGGTCACCGGTATTGAGTGAGACAATCCCGTCAATTTCCAGATTAATATCATTGGGCGTGCCATTGGGTTCGCTATTCGCCGCCCAAAAGGAAAGCTGGTAATTTTCGTTGGGATTGACGTTCAGCGCGGTGAAATTGATTATTGGCGTGTTGACGTTCGGATCAGAGGCAAAAAACCGCCCGGTTGTGCTATAGACAGGGTCGGTAATATCGGGATGTTGAAAGCTGTTGCGTGGGTTGACCGGATTAGCAACATAACCATAGGCACCGTGAAAAAAGCTATAGAAATTGGCAAAAACGCCGCCAGAAACCTGACCGGGATAAGGATTGGTGCTGGGGGATTGATCGGGAGAACCATCCTCGCTGCCAAATGTACCATTGTCGAAATCGGTCAGGATATTACCGCCGACCAGTGTGCCGCCTTGCGCCGAGCAAGAGGTGGTGCTGGTGGTGTTGAGCGTTTGAGCGGCAAAGGCTGTCGAAGGCAAAGCCATCACGGCGAACAAAAGCGCAAAAACGCGCAGCACCCCGATATATATCGCTTTGACTTCGTTTAACATTCCTGGCCTTCACCCAATATTGGTCCAGAGCCATATACGGAGAATGTTAAAATTAACTAATATTTGTCAGTATTTTATGCCGAAAATAAAGGTAAAATTCAGTCCTATCCGCGTTCTTGCGCCACGAGATCTCTGACAAAGCCGATCAGGCCGGTTTGCCGCGAACGGCGCATACGTTCTGTGGCGAGGATATTTTGGACCTTAGCGAAACAGGCGTTGAGATCGTCGTTGATCAGGACATAGTCATAGCCATCCCAATGGCTGATCTCACTGGCCGCACGCTGCATGCGACTGTCGATAATATTATTGCTATCGGTGGCTCTCGCCTCAAGACGCTCACGCAGTTCTGGGAGTGAGGGCGGCAGGATGAATATGCGTACCACATCTTCGCCGCCGCGTTGATAAAGCTGCTGTGTGCCCTGCCAGTCAATGTCGAACAAAACATCCTGACCGTCTTCGAGATTTTTCTGGACCGGGGCGGCGGGCGTTGCATAGCGATTGCCGAACACGGTCGCATATTCCAGAAACGCGTTATCGGCGACCATCTCTTCAAATTCTTCGCCGCTGACGAAAAAATAGTCTTTGCCATGTTCTTCGCCCGGGCGTTGCGGCCGGGTGGTGACAGACACCGACATGGCGATCTGTTCATCCGCTTCGAGCAGCATCCGTGCCAGAGTCGATTTACCGGCTCCAGAAGGAGAAGAGAGGACAAACAGTAGGCCGCGGCGGCTCAGTTCATCATGCGGAAGGGAAGAAATATCGTCGGCCATAGCGGCTATTGGCCGAGAAGGGTGCATGCCGTCAAGATGCTAGTCGCGATCCGATGCAGATGTTTCAGGGCGGGCTGCAAAACTGATGTGATGACAGGCGGGATTTTTATGTTTAACAACCGGTTGCAAGGGTTTTCCGCCGATAATGAAAATGGTGATCGAAGATAATGTTACAGGGCCGCGTCAGCACCATATTTTTCTCCGTCGGCATAACGATTATGATCGGCTGGCTGTTCTATGTCGGCAAGGATATTATCCTGCCGATTGTCACGGCAATCATCCTACTCCAGATACTTTATGCAGCCAGTGCCGCTGTCGCCCGAATTCCGGGATTAGGCCGCTCGCCTATGTGGCTGCGCGCGACGCTGGCTTTGTTTGGCGTGGTCTTACTGCTGTTTGCGATGACCCGGATGCTGGTGGCCAGCCTGCAGACATTGGTACCCTCTTTGCCGACTTATCAGACCAATTTGGAAAGCCTGTTCGCCGCCTGGTTCCCAGTGCAGCCAGCGACGGCAGCGGCCGAAGCCGATATGGGGGACATGATGTCTTCGCCTGGGCTGATCATTGATCGTGGCAGTGAAGTGGTCGTCAAAGAAGTCAGCGAATTTGCCACGAAGCTGCTGACAGAAATCGATATCGCCGCGATTGCGCAATCGGTATTGTCATCGCTGACCAGCTTTGGTGGCTTCATCTTCATTACGATCCTCTATGCGTCTTTCATGCTGAGCGAGATTACCGGCTTTCCGACCAAGGTGCGCCGGGCATTTGGCAGTGCCACTGAATCCAAAGACACGCTGAATATGATCGCGCGGATCAACCATGATATTGGCAGCTATCTGGCAACCAAGACGCTCATCAATATCATATTGGGCGTGATTTGCTGGGTCATCATGGTGGTCATGGGTATCGAATATGCTGCGCTGTGGGCGATCATCATCGGCTTGCTCAACTATATCCCCTATATCGGATCTATTGTTGGCGTCGCCTTTCCGGCCTTGTTCGCGGTGGCGCAGTTTGGAACACTTACGGTACCGCTGATCGCAACCGGCCTAATGACAGCGGCTCAGGTGATTATCGGCAATGTGGTAGAACCCCGCATGCTTAGCAAATCGGTCAATCTTAGCCCGATGGTCGTGCTCGTCGCGCTCTCGGTTTGGAGCACGCTTTGGGGCATTCCCGGTGCGATATTGGCGGTCCCGTTCACCACCATATTGATGATCATATTGGCCGGTCGCAAGGGCACCAAGCCGATTGCCGCTTTGCTATCGAGCGACGGGAAAGTCTAAGCCTGCGTTACCGGTTCCTGCGTCGCCTCATGTTTCGGCGGTTTCAAACAAATGGCCGAGATCAGGGACAGGCTTAGCAGGATCGAACCGATCAAAAAGGCAAGGTCATAGCTGCCAAATATCTCAAAAATATAACCGGCACCGGCAGGCGCCATGGCGACGAAAGGCAACAGCACCGGCGCAAAAACAGAGTTGATTTTGGCGAAGCTTTCCGGGCCGAAAAAATTGCTCGTCAGGGCAGGCGATAGGGCGAAAAATCCGCCATAGCATAGCCCCAATATGAAAGCCGCAATGCCCAATCCGATGAAATCGGCGCTCGCCCACAGGAGCACAAAACCGAACAACATGGCGCCCATCATCGCGGCCATCAGCCAGCGCAGCTCGAACCGATCGCCGAGCCAGCCCGCGGGCACCCGGCCAAGCCCGCTACCCATGATAAAAATGCTGACGACGGATGCTGTCTGGATTTTGGACATGCCAGTGTCCGAAATATAAAGCGAACCATGGGTCAATAGAAACGTACCGATCGCCAGATAGGAGATGTTGATCGTGATGATCAAATAGACTGCATGGGTGCGAAAAACCTGCGGGATGGTCCAGCTATGTTCGCTGCGATAGGTGCGTGGTTTGGCGGCGGCCTTTGCGGCATCGGCCGATAGGGCGCCGGGATCGATATTGTCCGAATGCTGACCGATATCCGCCGGCCGGTTGATAATAAACTGTGCCAGCAATATGGCGATGACGACCGCAATTAGGCTGACATACCATCCCGACTGCCAAGTACCAGACCCTTCCATCACGCGAATGAGTACCGGCTGCGCCACAAATCCGCCGAGCGCATTGCCGGTCATGATAATCCCTAAAACAGTGGCGCGTTTGACGTTAAACCATTGAATAACTACGGTTTGTCCACATAGCGGACCAGCTAAGGCCATGGCCATACCCATGACCACACCCCAAGCGAGCGTCCAATGCCAAATCTCTGTAACGAAAAAAATGGTCAGCAACAGGCTGGTTAGCATCATCAAGAGACCCGTGGTGAGGGTCAGTCGTACGCCCCATTTACCGATCATCCAGGCGGTAAGCGGATAGCTGAGACCCAGGGTCAGAAAGCTGAGGCTGTGGGCGAGAGACGCGGAACCACGGTTCCAATCCATCGCCTCGACCATCGCTGGAAAAATCGCGGCATAGGCGAAATAGACAAAGCCCGAAGCGGCAAATTGGATCAAAAATAGCAGGGCAGCATTATGCCAGCCATAAAATTTCCGCCGCGCCGTTTGGCCTGTTACCCCGCCGTCATTTTCTCTGGCTTCTATGCTCGTCAAAGCCTTCTCCTGCGATCCCCGTCAACAAGCGGTGGTAGCAGGCTAGGCGCCCAGTAGGAAAGCAGTTTGTGCCAACCGTCCCGAATTGGTCGAAAGCAGAACAAGAGCAAGGCTGGAAGGCGCGGAATAACGACGAAGTTGACAAAGCGGACACTGTCCTTTGAGGTGATGCCAGCTTCGGTGTTGGATTATTTATTACTGATGTTGGAAATTATGTTGCGCGAGGACGGATAGCGTTTGGCCATGCACGCGACACATCAATAGTGTCTGCTATGGGCGCAAAAGCGGACACAATAACAAACTTCCAAAATGAAATTATTGAAGATTCCAATGCTCGATTGCGATGCGCCAAAAGAAAAAGGAGGAGCGGTGGCCGCTCCTCCTTGAATTGACCTGTCGAGATCGCGGGTCGCTTACGATCTCGATCAGGTCAGCACTCCTTGTCATTTTCCTTCTTGCGGAAAATATTGCCCAGACCGCAGCCGATTTTTTTCGTCACCTTACCGGTATTTTCCAAATGGTGCTTGGCGCGATCACCCATGACTTTTGCAGTCGCCGCGACAGGCTTGTCACTGGTCATGGCCGCTCCATAAGCTGCGCGCCGTTCCCTGCCGCTTTGCAGGTCCATGCCGGTGGCATTTTCGACTTTCGCACGATTTTTATCGCCATAGGCTTGCAGATTCTCCTTCATCTTTCCCTTTGTGGTGAATGTTTCACCAATTTTGCGGAAATTCTCCCGGTGATGCGCTGCTCGTGCCTTTGCGACGTCACCCAAGGTTACATCCTTGTCGAAAATCGCGGCTCCATATTGGAACGTGGTGGAGACCGGATCCTGAATATCGGCTCCGGTGACGGCCTCAATGCCTTCGGTCGCGGCGATTTCAGCCACCACTACGACCGCACCTACGCCTGTGCCTGCCACCGCTGCACGGCCCGCCTTGCCCAGTTTTCCGGCGGTCGCGCCGGCTTTGGCCATTTTGGCAAGCTTAGCAGCGTCCGCAGCGGTGGATGCGGCTTTTATTCCGCCCGCACCGCGCGCTACCTGAGCCGCGCGACCGGCTTTGTTCAGTTTGGAAATATCGCCCGCCTTGTTTATCCGCTGCATCAGCTGGGCTTCGCTGGTGGCTCCGCCGATTCCGCGGGCTGCCTGCGCGGCTGTGCCTTTCCCGATAAGCCGTCCGGTTCCCTTGGGACCGGCCTTTTGCAAGATGCCTCCTCTCAAGGCGCCTTCTGTCAGTTTCGCTGCGGCTCTACCGCTGCCAGCGACTTTTCCGGCCGAGCCAACCATTTTTGCCGTTTTGCCGATGGATCCGCTTGCCTTGTAAGCGATACCGCCAACCACTACCGTACCGATACCCAGCTTGGCCCCGTCGGAAAGACCGCCTTCATCGGCGCTGTCATTGCTGCTGGTGGCAAGTTCGGCCTGCCCGGCTACGCCCGGGCGTGAAAGACCACAGTTACCACACCGCTCTACAAAAGGCTCAGTGATGCCCGGCTCCAATGCCGGTTGAGCTTCAATTCCGGGATGCCCGATAACGCCTGGTTGTGGTGGCCCCAGCGCGTGTGATGGCGGTCCGGGGCGATTATGATATTGGGCAGGCACCCGGCTTTCCTGTATCGCCGCAATGAAATGCTGGGGATAGAATAGCTCGACCGGATCAAGATGGTAGGTGACTGGAACCAGTGATGCGACCGTCGCCGTGATCGAACCGTCTTCCTGAACCACCATATTGGCCTTCGCCATCAGGGGCAGGTCGTCCGCCACATAGACATTGGATGCTTCCTGTTTGAAATTGCGTAATACGACCATGTCGGGCTGAATTTCGAAGACGAAGGCGTGGATCCAGCTTTCAAGCGCGTAAGCACGTCCAGCCTCGACTATAATATGTTTGCCCAGTTCGCGAATTTGCCAGACGCCATCAATAGCCATGGGCTGCGCGACCGCTACTTGATCCGCTTTTGGCAGCAATCCCGGAATCTGCGCCTGCGCCGTTTGATGTGGCAGCGGTGCGATGACCGCACCGGCTGCAGCCAGCGTCAGCAAGGCGCCTGAAATTTTCAAACCGATTTTCTTACCCCGAATGGTTTTGCTTCCCTTTTTCATCATCTCTTCCTTTTCTTCGGGGACCAATATGATCCCACTCCCTGTCATCCTGAGTAGCAAGGAAGGATGTGATGCTGAATGAGGTGAATCCCCCATTTCAAAATCGGGGCCCCCGCAGCTATTTGCCGGTCATGGTAACAATTTCTTCCGACACTATATCTTTTAAGGGATCAGACTTCCGCCGCGGGATCGATCAATCCTTCGCGCAAGGAATAAGCGATAAGCTGGGCGACCGAATGGACATCCAGTTTCTGCATGAGATTGGTGCGATGACGATCCACGGTCTTGGCGCTGATACCAAGATGGCCGGAAATTTCCTTGTTGGATTGTCCGGCCACGATCAGGTTCAATATTTGTCTTTCCCGGTCGGTCAGGGCGCTCCGCTGGGGTGCATTGTCCATAATACTGGTGAAAAATGGCGAAATATATCGGACGCCCTGAAGGATCATCGGGACATGCTGGTAAAGACCCTGATTGTCCTCGGCTTTGGAAAACAGGCCATCAACGCCGGCCTCGACAAGTTCGCTGACTTTTCCCATCGCAGATATGCCGGTGAACACGATGATCCGGGTATCAGGCGACCAGCGCCGCGTTTCGACGAGCACTTCAACACCACCTGCCATTGGCATCGAAACATCAAGAACAAGCATATCAGGCCTATGTTGTTTGACTGCAGCGATGGCATCCAGACCATTACCGGCTTCTGCAACCACGCCGATAATATGCCCGTCAACAAGCGTCTCGTTTTCCAGAGCGGCTTTCAATCCCGAACGGACGATCGCATGGTCGTCGGCAATAACGGCGGTAAAGTGGCTCATTTCAAATTTCTACTCTGCTTGCCTTGGGGCATTTTCCTGTTCTACAACATGGCACAAATGATTGTAACCTATGACATTTCCTAGCTTAAGCAAGAAATCAGTCCAAGCGGCTTTCCGCTTCATGGGCTTCATGGTCATTCTCATCATGATAGCGAACATGAGTCTGAGGCCGGCAACGGCGGCATCCGTTGTCACATTGGCACCCGGTGAAAATCAGACGGGTTTGGCAGGCCATATGGCTTATGGTCTGGGCGAAAATCGGACGCCCGCGCAAATGGTTTCGGAATATGAAGCGGGCAGATTTGAAACCCGCATATCGACAACTGAAGAGGAATTCATTGCCTATTCCGATCTTTGGTCAGCTGTCACGTTAAGGAACGGCTCAAAACCCGATGGACGGCTGGTAGACCAGTGGATTGTAACTTTCGACGCATTTGCGGTGCGGGATGCCGATATCGTGCTGGTCCGGCAGTCCGGTGATGTTGACAGATTATTGTCTTTCTCTTCGGCCGAACCCTATGATCCGACAATATTCAGCGGCACCCAGCTCAAGTCAAAACCGCTGATATTGCGGCCTGGAGAATCGGCCATCCTGATGGTGCGAACGTCCAAACTCATGGCAGCTTCGCCCAGCCTTGCGATCAGGGACGAAGCTGATCTTGTCGAACATGAGCTGCGCACGGCAGCGCTCAACGCGGCGTTCTACACGCTCGCCATATTCGGACTGATCGTAATGCTTGGGGTCAATATTTCGCTGAAAAGTTACGTCGGGGTCCGATATGCCTTGCTTTTCTGGTTGTTGCTCGCAGCCCTATCCTTTGATGACAATATTCCTCTACGGTTTTTGTATCCGGGTCATCCGGAGTGGAATGCCTATATCGGCTTTCTGATCAGCTATGCGTGCATCATGTTCGGATTTTATGTGGCCGGATCCTCGATGGTCACCCGCAAGGGCAGCCACCGCTGGTCCAAACATGTCCAATGGCTGGCTGTGGTCCCTGTCGTGACCTTGGTAATGATTCCGTTTATTCCTCGCGTTACCAGCTACAAGATCCAGCTCGTCTGGACTGGCATCATGTGCCTTGCGCATTTCCTGCCGCTCTACTGGTGGGAGAAATCGTCCAATCGCAGATTGTTGGAGATGTGGGCTGGACTGTGCATTATTTTCATCGCGTTTGTAATCTACGCCACGTTAATGTTCAGCGGTTATCTGGAAAACCAGATCGTCCTGCGCAATTTTGCCAAAACGACATTCATAGTGATCGGGACATTGGTCATGTTGGGTCTGACCTACGGCATAATCTCGCTAAGAAGAGAACATGACCGGGCTCAGGCGGAAAAAATCCGCGTCCTCAAACAGGACGCGCAGACAAGTCAGCGTCTATTGGAGGCCGAGAAAAATTATTCGCGTGCCCGGGATCAGGCTGCGCTAAGGCAAAGGCAGCTTGCAACCGCATCTCACGATATAAGACAGCCAATCAGTGGCCTTCGCATGAGCCTGGATGCCGCCTCGGCCAAATTGGGAGACGGAGAGAAAGCCAATATTCGTGAAGCACTGGATTATCTCGAAACACTTTCGGGGGATTATCTGGTGGAAAGCCGACCGTCGCCCTCTGAACCCGAGACGGCTGATGAGCCTTATTCCCTGTCGATGATTTTCGAGACCGTGGGGCAAATGTTTCGTGAAGAAGCAGTTTCGAAAGGGCTCCAGCTTCGTATCGTTGAGAGCAGCGTAAAATCTACAATTCCGCCCTTGGTGTTGATGCGGATCCTCAGTAACCTCGCTTCCAACGCCATCAAATATACGGATACGGGAAAGATATTGATCGGAACCAGGCGTCGTTCGAATGGATTCACGATTGTCGTTCTCGACACTGGCCTAGGCATGTCGGATGATGAGATTATCCATTTTCAGACAGCATATGAAAAAAGCGATAAATCAAAAGGCGAAGGGTTAGGGCTCGCAATCTGCCATGATCTGGCGAAACAAAATGACCTTCATATGGACATCAGTTCCAAACTTGATCGAGGGACTTGCATACGCATCTCCACCGCCACACAACCGATTGAACCCGACTAGCTGCAATATTGTATTGAACGGCCGGTCATGGTGCGTCCTAATGTAGCATCGAGTGACTGGCGAGACATTCACACCATGTTGTTATAGCCTTTCGCGAAGCGCTTCGTAAGGTGTTTTTCCTTTGAATGCTCCGTGCGGTCTGTGGAAATTGTAGAAGCGCTCCCACTCATCAAGTTTGGCTTCCAGATCGACGTCCCCTTTATAGCTTAGCAGCTGGTAAAATTCTTGCTGATCAGAGCGGTGCGATCGCTCAACTTTGCCATTCAGTTGCGGGGTGCCGCGCTTGATGTAGGCATGACGGATACCGAGGTCCTCGACATGCCAGTGGAACTTGGCCTGGAACTCGTGACCGTTGTCGGTTCTGACTTCGCGTATCCGGAACGGGAACTTGTCGATGATGTGATCGACAAAGTCGATTGCGTTGGCTTGAGTATGTTTTTTGTAAACCTTTAGCGCGCGAACACGAGTGGCGTCGTCGATGGCGGTATATTGGAAGCGGCGTGTCTTCTCGCCCTTCTTTCCAATAAAAGTCAGGAACTTAACATCCATCTGGATATGGTGACCAGGGACCTGTTTATTGTAACGCTTGGTGTGGACTTTGCGAAGGCGCGTTCCGCGCGGGAGCCGATTTAAGCCATTGCGCTTAAGTATCCGGTATATTGTTGCATCGGACAGCTTGATGCTGTGATAGCGCGCGAGATACCACATGATCCGTTCGGGTCCGAGGTAGTATTTGCGCCGCAAATGAAGAACTTTCTCAGCCACTTCGGGCGGCGTCTGGTTGGGCGGATTTTTAGGAATGGTTTTGGCATTGACTAGGCCAGCTTCACCATCGCGTTCGTACGCTGACTTCCATCTGTAGAAGCTGGCCCGGCCAATGCCAAAATAGCGGCATGTCCTGGCAACATGCCCTATCTTTTCTGCGTGCCGTAATATCCGTAATTTGCGTTGTACTTCGCGTTCGTCGTCCTTGGTCATTCGATCATCTCCTTCCTGCGTCAGGAATTTACAGAAGATGTCTCACGAGTCCCTACATATCTACAGTCCGCTATTGATCCACAATGTCGGACGCGGCACCCGCGAAGAGGATAGGCTGTTCGCCTGGCCGATAACCGGCCATTATCGATGGGCGGTTTGACGGCTCCACAATTGGAAGCAAGGAAGAAATCCAGCGCATTTTGACCACCAACGACCTAACTTTGGAGGGTTTTCGAAGGTAGCTTTCGGGATGCAAGCAACCTTCGAATAGATTCAATACCGTAATGTAACCGTCACAGACGACAAAACGTCCTAGCGGCTCGTCACAGCGCAAATCCTTCGGAATCTGATGGTCGGCTTGTAGAAGTAGCCGCTCAAGCGGGGCAGACCAATAGAAGGAACAGCCCCCATGAGCTTTATGCGTAAATCCGTAACGCCATCCCTTTTCGTCTTGGCCAGCGTCGCGCTGATACCATTAAGTGGTTGCAGCGATACAGTTCAGGATGAAGATATTGATTCATCCTCCGAGCCCTATGTGCCGGAAAGGGAAGAAGGTCCTACACAGTCTTCTTCAGAACAATGACAACCGCCAAATCCTTGGTTCCGCTAGAATGACGGCGATAGAAGACGATGGATAGAGTGATGACAGGTGCAACAACCGCCCAAATTTAAGTTGGAGAAAACTGGGGCTGTTGCGCTTGTCACCATCTCCGCTTGCATCGGCCCTGCGCCGATATAGAGTTTGAAGCCATTGCGACCCTCGTTAACAAAACTTGCAATCATTTGCTGATAATGCTGTGTTCTTGATCCACTGAGGGGCGCTATGACGATATTATCACGCAACCATGTATTGGCCGCGGCCGGTTTGGCTTTATTCGCTCTAGCGATCTTGTTCGGGATGGACCGGCCGCCGATTTGCGAATGCGGCAACATAAAGCTGTGGCATGGTGCGGTGCAGTCGGCGGAGAATAGTCAGCATCTTTCGGACTGGTATACGTTCAGCCATATCATTCATGGCTTTCTGTTTTACGGCTTTGGCTATTGGTTGTTCCGAAAACAGCCGGAAGCGGCGCGGCTTGGTTTTGCTTTATGTCTGGCCGTATTTATTGAGGGTTTCTGGGAAATTCTGGAAAACTCGCCGATCATTATCGACCGCTATCGGGAGGCGACTTTTGCCTTTGGCTATGCCGGGGACAGCATCATCAATTCGATGGCCGATATAGGTTGGATGACATTGGGCTTTTTTGCGGCGCGGCGGATGCCGGTCAAATGGACCGTGACCATTGCGGTGATCTTCGAACTGTTCACGCTCTACACCATTCGCGACAATCTGACGCTCAATGTGCTGATGCTGACCTTTCCGATTGAAGCGGTGAAGGTATGGCAGGGCGCGGCTTAGCTTTGCGGCATGGCGGCTTTGTGCGCGCTTTGATGGCAGCACGTGCAAATAAAGCGATGAAATTACAAATAGATGCTGTCGGACTAGATTTAATTATTGTAAAAAATTCCGGTGGGGCAGTCTTTTACCCGTTTCGGGGAGATTGTAATGAAATTTGGTTCTATTTGTGCGCTTGCTCTAGCGCCCGTGTTGGCCCTAGCGGTTCCTGGCGTTGCTAATGCCGCAGTATTTCTCGACTTTGACGGCAGCGATGGCGTGTTTGGAAATGATGACGTAACGGCCGACACCTTTTCCGACGAGTTTATTTTTGACACCGGCCTATCGGTAGGCCTGTTATCCGCAACGATTTCATCCATCGCGTCCTCCAACCCATCCAGCAATATTGATTTCACCTCCGTGACTCTTAACGGCGTAGAATTTGATATTGCTCAAGTCGGCCGGATTGAGTTCCGCACTATAGAAGATTTGTTCATACCGGGCGGTCTCCAGACATTGATTGTGTCCGGCACCTCTGGTGGGACAGGATCCTATTCCGGCACATTGGCCTTTTCCGCGAACGCTGTTCCAGAACCAGCGGCATGGGGGCTGATGATATTCGGCTTTGGTGCCATAGGTGGTAGCTTGCGGTTCAATCGGCGGCGTCAGCGAAAGGCGAATGTTAAAGTCAGCTACGGCTGAATATCGCACAAAGTTTTGGATCGGCCCTTATACGATCTGACCCTAGATATTCTGCAAGGCTTAAGCGCTAACTTTCGGACTGCTCTGCTGGTGCGGGCGTCCCGACAATATCGATAACCTGATCGGATGCGGGAAGCTCTGCTTCTTCTTCCTTCGACCGGTCATAGAGCGCTTTGGCAACCATCGCGCCACCGACCAGTAGCGCGCCAGGCAGGGAACGGGTCGCTATCCTCGCCGCTAGCACGCCCACGCCAAAGCCAAGCAATCCATTGCCTTTACCACGCTTACGCGCTTCATTGCCGACTAGGGCGGTGGCGACATTACGAATGAGCGACATGGGTTTATTCCTTTCCGGCGAGGGGCACGGGTTTCTTGAATACCAACGGGACTGGCTCCTTGAATGTATGTGTAACATAAGGGAAGGGGATTTCGATACCGGCTTCGTTCAAAGCGCGTTTTATCGCGCGGATAACGCTGTCGCGGCTGTCATGCATGGCGCGTGGTTTTGACCCGGACCACCAGCGGACCTTGAAATCGACTGAGCTGGAGTTGAATTCGCAGGCGAAGACATCAACAGGTTCCGCTGGGTCAACATGTTCGGCCGATTGTACCGCTTTCAAGATAACTTGTTTGGCGCTTTCCAGATCGCTGTCATAGGATACACCGGCAATAATCTCATGGCGGCGTTTTTCCGCATCGGTCAGGATTTTGACCGGGTTTTTGAAAAGGACCGAATTGGGAATGATCGTAAGTTCCCGGTTATTGCGACGGACATGGGTTTCACGCAGCGCAATTTGCTCGACAATGCCTTCCACGCCTTCGCATTCAATATAATCGCCAATTCGCATTTTTTCGCGGATCATGATCAACACACCGGCCATGAAATTTTCGAAAATATCCTGAAAGGCAAAACCAATAGCAACCGCGCCAAAGCCAAGGCCGGCGATCAGGCTGGCTGGGGTCAGGCCGGGCAGCAATATGGTCAGTGTTGCCATCAGGCCGATTATCCAGATCGCTAGGCGCACCATGGTCTCAACTAATTCCTGCAGCGAAGCGCGCATATTGGTCTTGTCGGTTAGCTTATCAGCAATGCGGGTGGCGAAGCGAGCGATGACCCAGGTAACAATGAGGACAATCGTAGCGATGAAGAGGCTGGGGAGCAGAGATACGGCCTGCTCCCACATGCTGAGCAGTTGCCGGAGCAATATGTCCACGGCGTTTAATGATTCATTGATCGGGTCGTCCATGTTTGCCTCATCGCGCCCCCGATTGTGATATAGATGCTATCCTATTCTAACCTATACCATATTTTCAGGTTTAACATGGGCATCATAGGTCTCGGCATCAACTAACCCCAATTCCAGGGCAGCTGCGCGCAAGGTCATATCATTCTTGTGCGCATGTTTCGCGATTTTGGATGCATTGTCATAACCGATGACCGGCGCCAGCGCGGTGACGAGCATCAGGCTGTCATCTACCAATTCGGCAATGCGCGCTTTATTGGCTTCCAATCCATCGACACAGCGCGTGGCAAAGCTCGACATTCCGATGGACGCTATCTCGATCGAGCGCAGGACATTGGCCGCGATCATCGGTTTGAAGACGTTGAGCTCGAGATGGCCCTGCATCCCGCCGACGGTTACAGCGTGATGGTTGCCGATCATTTGTGCCGCGACCATGGTCAGCATTTCGCATTGAGTTGGATTAACCTTGCCGGGCATGATCGAGCTGCCGGGCTCATTGGCAGGCAGGCTGAGTTCGCCCAGACCAGAGCGTGGGCCAGAACCAAGCAGGCGGATATCATTGGCGATTTTGGTAAGAGTAACGGCAAGGGTGTTAAGCGCGCCGGACAGTTCCACCATCGTGTCATGTGCGGCCAACTCAGCAAATTTATTGGGCGCAGAGGCGAATTTGAACCCGGTAATTTTTGCAATTTCGCGGGCCATGTGATCGCCGAAATTCTCTGGTGCATTGATACCGGTTCCAACTGCCGTGCCCCCTTGGGCGAGTTGATAGAGTCTGGGTAAGACCACCTCGACCCGGTCACGTGCGGCGACCAATTGCGCGGCATAGCCGGAAAATTCCTGCCCTAGCGTCAGCGGGGTCGCGTCTTGCAAATGCGTGCGGCCAATTTTTACAATCGCTTTCCAATCCTGCGCCTTTTGCGCCAGGGCATCATGCAATTGTTCCAGTGCCGGAAATAGCTCGACCTCCAGCGCCAGCGCTGCCGCGATATGCATGGCGGTTGGGAAGCTGTCATTGGATGACTGGCCGCGATTGACGTGATCGTTCGGATGAACGGGATCTTTTCCGCCGCGCGATCCGGTCAGACTTTCATTGGCAATGCCGGCAATCACTTCATTGACGTTCATATTGGACTGGGTGCCCGATCCTGTCTGCCAGATGGTTAGCGGAAACTGGGTGTCGAAGGCGCCAGAGCGCACCTCTTCGGCGGCATTGATGATGGCGCCGGCAATTTCGGGGTCGAGCCCGTGGATGCCATTCACCCGTGCCGCGGCCTGTTTGACGGTTGCCAGCGCATGGATCAAACGGATCGGCATGCGTTCATGACGAGGGAAAGGAAAATTCTCGATACTACGCTGTGTCTGTGCGCCCCAATAGGCGTCCTGCGGGACTTCTATGGGGCCAATGCTGTCGGTTTCTGTGCGCGTAGCTTTTGTAGGAGGGCCTGCCATCAGGCAGCTACTTCTTTTTGCCGAAGTCCACGGTCACGACATTGGAGCCATCATCGACCAATTCTGATGCTGGTTGATCGCCGTCATTTTGCGCCGGTTCGTGCGCATCAAGGTCGCCTTCGATTTCATCGACCTGAAATTGCAGAGCGAAATCGACGGCTGGATCGACAAAGGATGTGATCGCAGCAAATGGTATATGGAGCATGGAGCTAATCTGATTAAAGCTTAGCCCCACTTCAAACCGGTCTTCGCTAACCGATAGGTCCCAATAGCGATTTTGCAGCACAATCGTCATCTCGTCAGGGAATTTCGCCATCAAATGCTCGGGTATGTCTACGCCCGGTGCACGGGTCTTGAATGTAATGTAGAAATGATGCTCGCCCGGCAGGCCATTGGCCTTGACTTCGCCCAGCACCCGACCAACCACAGCGCGCAAGGCTTCCTGCACTATTTCGTCATAAGGAATCAGGCTATCTGGCGAGCTATCGTTCATATGTACTTGGTGGCGCGAACGCGGGGCAGGGTCAAGGGCATTTGAACAATTTTCCACAACTGTGATATTTCTGATTTTGCAGCGAAATTCTTGCCTGATAAAATCCAGCCTTTATAGGCATGATCCATGAGAACAGCGACAATAGAGCGAAACACCAAGGAAACCGAGATTTTCGTCGAGTTGAATCTTGACGGAACCGGGCAATATGACGTGTCGACGGGCATTGGTTTTCTGGACCATATGATTGAACAATTTTCGCGGCATTCGTTGATCGATCTGAAGCTGAAGATCAAAGGTGACCTGCACGTTGATCAGCACCACACGACCGAAGACAGCGCCATTGCGGTGGGTCAGGCGATCCATCAGGCGCTTGGCGATAAGGCCGGGATCGTGCGCTATGGTGGCACTTATTCACCGATGGACGAAACGCTGACTCGCATAGCGCTGGATATTTCCGGGCGGCCTTGGCTGGTCTGGAAAGCTGCCTTTTCACAGGAACGGCTCGGTGAAATGGATACGGAGCTGTTCAAGCACTGGTTCCACAGTGTGGCGGATGCAGCGGGTATAACGCTGCATATCGAGCTGCTTTATGGTGAAAATAACCACCATATTGCCGAAAGTATTTTCAAGGGCTTTGCCCGTTCCATGCGGCAAGCGGTAGAGCGTGACCCGCGTAAGGGCGACGCGATTCCTTCAACCAAAGGCCAGCTTGGTGGCTGAAACCATTGCGCTGATCGACTATGGCGCGGGTAATTTACACAGCGTGCATAATGCGCTGATCGCGGCTGGTGCGTCCGGTGTGGTCGTGACCGCTGACCCGGATGTGGTCGCGGCGGCGGATCGTATCGTCTTGCCCGGTGTCGGCGCCTTTGGCGCTTGCCGTGACGCCTTGGCGGGCATTGATGGAATGATTGCAGCGATGGACGAAAGGGTGCGGCAAGACGCTGTTCCATTCCTCGGCATTTGTGTTGGCATGCAATTGCTCGCCGACAAGGGCATAGAATTTGGCGATCATCAGGGGCTTGGCTGGATCGGCGGGACCGTGCACGCGATTCCAGCGCCATCAGCAGATATTAAAGTTCCGCATATGGGTTGGAATGATGTCACTCCGACAGCTGGCCATGACTTGCTAGAAGCTGGAGAGGCTTATTATCTCCATGGCTATCATTTTGATGCGGCGGATACAGACGATATTTTAGCGACGACCCATCATGGCATGCAGCTAGTGTCGGCTATCGGCCGCGACAATATCGTCGGTGTGCAATTTCATCCTGAGAAAAGCCAAGCCTATGGGCTGGCCTTCCTGAAACGCTTTTTGGAGTGGAAACCATGATCGTATTTCCTGCCATCGACCTGAAATCAGGCGAAGTCGTGCGCCTTGCCGAGGGCGATATGGACCGCGCCACCGTCTATGGCGACAATCCGGCGGAGCAAGCGGGGCTGTTTTCCAAGGCTGGCGCAGAGCATATCCATGTCGTCGATCTGGACGGTGCTTTTGCGGGGTCCCCGCGCAATGCCGAAGCGGTTGAGGCGATTGTCGCCAGCTTCCCGGGCTATGTCCAACTGGGTGGCGGCATCAGAAACCGGGAAACGGTAGAGCGTTGGTTCGAATTGGGCGTGGCGCGGCTAGTGATTGGCACCGCAGCGCTGAAAGATCCGGAATTTGTTCGTGACATGGCGAAAACATATGAAGGCGGTATCGTCGTTGCCGTCGATGCCCGTGACAATATGGTTGCGACCGAAGGCTGGGCCGATGTGTCGGAAGTCAGCGTTATCGACATGGCACGCCGCTTTGAGGACGCCGGTGTGGCGTCTCTGTTATTCACCGATGTGGGCCGCGATGGCATGCTGACCGGTTGCAATATTGAAGCGACTGTTGATCTAGCTCGGGCGGTTGATATTCCTGTCATTGCTAGCGGTGGGGTCAAAGGATTGGATGATATTCACATGTTGGGCCTGCATGCACCCGAGGGAATTGAAGGCGTGATTACCGGCCGCGCGCTCTATGACGGACGGCTCGATCTGGCGACAGCCATAGCAATGGCCAATCGATAGACATGACCGTCCGCATCCGCGTTATACCTTGTCTCGACGTTGCCGATGGCCGCGTGGTCAAGGGTGTCAATTTCGTTGACCTGAAAGATGCTGGTGATCCGGTCGAGCAGGCGCGCGCCTATGATGCGGCTGGCGCGGATGAGCTTTGTTTTTTGGACATTGGTGCGAGTCATGAAAAGCGCGATACCATTATTGATGTGGTGCGGCGGACGGCGGAAGTCTGTTTCATGCCTGTCACGGTAGGCGGCGGCGTGCGGACAGCGGACGATGCGCGCGCTCTGCTCATGGCTGGTGCCGACAAGGTCGCGGTCAATAGCGCGGCGGTCTCCCGCCCAGAAGTGGTGAGCGATATTGCCGGACGCTTTGGCAGCCAATGCATGGTTGCTTCGATAGATGCACGGCGGGTTGATGAGAGTCGCTGGGAAATTTTCACCCATGGTGGCCGGACACCGACCGCTATTGATGCTTTGGAACATGCGGTGCGCATGGCGGAACTGGGGGCAGGGGAGTTGCTCGTCACTTCGATGGACCGCGACGGTACCCGCGATGGCTATGACCTGGCATTGACCCGCGCGATTGCCGATGCGGTGTCCATTCCGGTCGTGGCTAGCGGCGGGGTTGGTAATCTTGATCATATGGTCGATGGTGTAATCAAGGGCGGTGCCAATGCGGTGCTTGCCGCCTCAATTTTCCACTTTGGTCAGCATAGCATATCAGAAGCCCATGATGCTCTGCGGGCAGCCGGATTGCCTGCGCGTCGCAATAGTTAAGATATAGTCTCAAGTTGATCCAAACTGAGACAGTTTGGAAAAAGCTTCTGTTAACTATATATTTTTACATAATATTAACGTCGTTTTCCCATTAACGTTTTCTAAACTATTTGCCCGGCGAAACCATTCGACACGGTCAAAACCTGTCTAGACGCGGAAAAGCCCATAGGGCGAAATGAGGGATGAGATGAAAATTATTCGCACTGCACTAATTGGTTCCATATCGACTTTGGCAATCGCCGCCGTTCCGGCTTATGCTATTTACCCTACCAAATCTGAAGGCGGTGCTAAGCGAGGCGGCACTAGCGGAGGTTATTCCAGCACTGGCGGCTATGGTTCTTCCAGCCGTGGTGGCTCGACCGGCAGTTCCGGTAGCGTAAGCTCGACCAGTTCGGGCGGCTCCACCTCGACATCATCCGGCGGGTCTTCAACCAGCGGCGGATCTACTTCTACTTCCACCGGCGGCGGCACGACTTCTGGTTCGACTGGCGGTTCGACATCAACGTCCACCGGCGGTTTCTCCAGCACATCCACAGGCGGTTCGACATCCACTTCAACGGGCGGCATATCCACATCAACGGGTGGCGTGTCGACGTCGACCGGCGGCGTATCAACATCAACAGGTGGCGTATCCACTTCCACTGGTGGCGTTTCAACCTCGACGGGCGGCTCGTCCAGCTTTGGCGGCTCAACCAGCTCGTCCAGCTCCAGCTCGAGTAGCAGCTCGTCTTCAAGCAGTTCCTCTAGCTCTGGCGGATCGACGGGCGGTTCTACCGGGGGTACACCTGTGCCAGAACCCGGCGTGTTGGTCCTTTTCGGCCTTGGCGCTGGCGGCCTTGCAGCAGGGCGCCTGATGCGGCGTCGGCGCAAGAACAAGCAAGCAGACTAAGCTGCTTCGCCATTATCAGATGACAGAAAGGGAGGTTGAACAGCCTCCCTTTTTCAATTCCAAAGCTTGGCCGTGATGCACATTGTCCCGTTATGGGACAGTTATTTTCATGGTTAATGTCGGTTTAACTTACATAACTAATGGTGCCGAAAATTCGTTAACCATCATGAATAGCCGACTGCGCCGGTCCCGCCATTTTGGCAGGAAAATTGCGTAGCTATAGCAATAACTATTTGACTTTTTCGGCATTCCCCGGGGCTTAATATGAATTTACTGAAATTGACCATATTATCAGGCGGCGTAGCGATTAGCATCGGCGCTGCGGCTCCGGCACAAGCAGCCTGGTATCCCCATGACGGTGGTCCACGCGGCGGCTGGAGCACATCAGGCGGCTGGGGTAGTTCCGGATGGGGCAGCTCTGGTTGGGGTTCGTCAGGTTGGGGCAGTTCGGGATGGGGTTCGTCCAGCTATGGTGGAACTACAACAAGCACATCCACCGGTTCAAGTGGTACGGCATCGACCAGCTCATCCTCTGGCGGTTCGTCATCGGGTGGCACTCCAATTCCTGAACCTTCAAACATGTTCATGCTGGCGCTGGGTGTCGCCGGTCTGGTCGCTGGCCGGTTCGCCGCGCGCAAGAAACGCAAGAAATTGTAAAAGTTCGTCAGCATTGGTGCGCAGATCCTTGATCTTGCTGCATCATGGGAGGGTCGTCATCGGGGGATTAGACGGCCCTTTCTTATGGCTAATAGTGGTTAGAGCTTCTCAAAGACTTGACGCCCGTCCCATTGCTCGCGCAAACGGGTATCCATGAACGATATTTTGCAAAAACTG
Organism: uncultured Sphingomonadaceae bacterium; assembly: GCA_947489315.1. Classification (GTDB taxonomy): domain Bacteria; phylum Pseudomonadota; class Alphaproteobacteria; order Sphingomonadales; family Sphingomonadaceae; genus Parasphingorhabdus. The sequence goes on along the minus strand of CANLCX010000002.1, from coordinate 664,384 downwards.
GAAGCAACCATCCTCGCGCGCCGCGATGCGGATCCTAGTGACAGCTACGTCGCTAGCCTACGCGCCAAAGGCCGCGCAAAAATGGCTGAGAAGCTTGGCGAGGAAGCAGTTGAAGCAATCATCGCGGCGGTGCAGGATGATAAAGCGGATATGATCGGCGAAGCAGCGGACGTCCTGTTTCACCTGATGGTCCTGCTGGCCGACATGGATTTATCGATAGATGACGTGCTGGCCGAACTGGCGCGTCGCGAAGGCCTGTCCGGCATAGCCGAAAAAGCGTCGAGAAAGGACTGATCCATGGCGATTGATGCAACCCAACCTTATGATGACCAGAATATCTTCGCGAAAATCCTCCGCGGGGAAATTCCCAACAAGACGGTTTACGAGGATGACTATGTTCTCGCCTTTCACGATATCAACCCGCAAGCGCCCCATCACATATTGGTGATCCCCAAGGGCAGATATGTCAGCTGGGACGATTTTTCAGCCACGGCCAGTGAAGCGGAAATCGCTGGTTTCGTGCGCGGTGTCGGTCATGTGGCGCGTGAAGCAGCTATGGTCGAGCCTGGCTATCGGCTGCTCGCCAATATCGGCCAGGACGGGCATCAGGAAGTCCCGCATCTACATGTTCACATATTTGCCGGAAAACCACTTGGCCCGATGTTGATGAGAGGCTAGTAACAGCAGCAACTAGGCCGCTCAGACGGCGCGTAAAGTATACAGGGGAGTTTCAGATATGGCAGGACCAGCAGCACCAACCGGAGAAGGATGGTCATCGCGGACAGCCTTTATTTTAGCAGCCGTGGGCGCGGCCGTCGGCCTTGGCAATATCTGGCGTTTTCCGACGCTGGCTGGCGAAAATGGCGGCGGCGCGTTTGTGCTCGTTTATATTGGTTGCATCCTTTTGATTGGTTTGCCGATGATGCTCTCCGAAATATTGATCGGTCGGCATGGTCGTAGTGATGCGTTTCATAGTGTCGTCAAGGTCGCTGAAGATTCCAAGGTTAGCAAAAATTGGGGTATATTTGGCGGCATCGGTATATTAAATGCCTTCCTGATCCTCACCTTTTACAGCGTCGTGGCCGGTTGGGTCATGTACTATGTCGGCGTGATGAGCGTTGATTTTCTGGGCGCTCTATTCTCCGGCGATCCGTTCGCTGGTGCATTGGCCGGTGAGAATCCGGAAACCATTCCAGGCCGCATGACCGACCTGTTTGCGAATATCCCCATGCTGATGGGCATGCACACATTGTTCATGATTATCACCATCTGGATTGTTGCACGCGGTGTTACCGACGGAATTGAGAAAGCGGCAACTTATCTGATGCCGACCTTCTTCGTGCTACTCGTCCTGATCACGCTTTATGGCGCATTTACGGGGGAATTCGCTAAGGCCGTTTCTTTCCTGTTCACTCCTGATTTCTCGAAATTATCACCAGCGGTGGTGAATGATGCCTTGGGACAGGCGCTATTTTCCATGAGCGTCGCCTCGGCTGCGTTGATCACTTATGGCGGCTATGTGTCCAGGGAAACCAACCTCGCTCCCACTGCCGGCATGATTGCTTTTGCCGATACCGGTGTCGCCCTTCTGGCCGGTTTGATGATTTTCCCTATCGTGTTTGCAGTTGGCCTGGATGTCGCGGCAGGGCCGACATTGGTATTCCAGTCCCTCCCTATCGCATTTCACAACATGCCTGCGGGATCACTGGTTGGATTGTTATTCTTCGTATTGATCTTTTTTGCGGCTCTCACCAGCTCGATATCTTTGCTGGAGGGTGTGGTGGCCTGGGCAATGCGGCGGTTTGAATGGAGCCGTGCCTTTGCTGCCTGGCTGGTTGGCGGTGTGATATTCCTGATCGGTGTCGCCTGTGCCTTATCGCTTAACGTCTGGAGTGATGTTCGCCCGCTTGGGTTTATTCCGCTTTTTGAGGATAAGAATATCTTCGACGCGATTGACGATTTGGTCTCGAAAATATTGCTCCCGGTTACAGCCTTTTTAACAGCGGTCTTCATTGGTTGGCGTGCCGATAAGAAGCTGGTGAAAGAAGAAACCGGTCTGGAAGGCGCGATGTTTGGATTGTGGCGCTTTCTGATTGCTTGGCTGGCACCGCTGGCAGTGACGATGATTTTCGTTTTCGCGGTCTTCCCCAATCTGATTGGTCAGGGCTAGACCTTGCCCAGCACGCGCGCCTCGAAATGTCCGGTCTGCCGCAAACCACAGTCGCCAGAATTCACGCCTTTCTGCAGCGCAGGCTGCAAAGACCGCGATCTGCTGCAATGGTTAGGGGAGGGCTATAAAGTCCCCGGACCGGCAGTTTCGCCGGACCAATTGGCCGATCATTTTTCAGGAGATACAGGCCGTGACGGGGAGTCCTGAAGCGGCTTTGAAAAACGGCTATTTTTAGGCTGGACAAGCCATACAAGCCCCGCCTATAGCGGCGCTTCCAATTCGGTGGGTCCATTCATCCCACCCGTTGCCCGAATAGCTCAGTTGGTAGAGCAAGCGACTGAAAATCGCTGTGTCGGTGGTTCGAATCCGCCTTCGGGCACCACTTTTTTTCTTAGAATTCAAAGTCTCACACCAAGTGAATGGAGTGCGGGTTTTATCCCTATATTTCTGTCAGTTAGTAGACGATGATGCGTGAGCCTTGTCGCCAGAGAGCATTTGTCATCCACGATGTTGGGGCAAATTGGCCAAGTGTCTCAATGGCCCAAATATTGGAGTCCAGATGCACTTGCGGAATTGGGAAGTTTTTAAGTGGCTGGAAACCCAAACATCTTGCGTTGCCCGGCCCAGTCTAGTGGGATTTTGTTGATACGCATGATCTTGCGTCCTGTGAGGTCAGGGGGTTGTGTTCCATCAACTATCGCAGACATAATGTCGGGAGCCATGAAGCTTAGCCTGACAAGCTGCTGCAAATGCCGCTGCTTATAGTGATTAACCATTGGCGAGGATGTTCCTCGAACCAGAAGGTCCTGCGCTGCGAAAGCGTGAGCGATCAGTCTGAGCAACACGGGATCGGGATCACGTTTGATAGGTCCATCATCCAGTGCAATTGCTAATCTCACCTCTGATCCTCTGCTGACTAGTTTTGCTTCGATCGAAAGGTTGACCGGTTGATCCTGATTGGGAGGCTCAAATTCGATTGAGATTGTTTCGACGTTGATAGCAACGCGTGTTTTACAGTTGAGCAATAATTCGCGTTGTTCGGTGATAGACATCGCGGGCAGGTCGATTGACGTTTTTCGATCCAGATCGACCTGAACTTCCAATTCTCGGGCATCATCAGTTCCCATGCAACTACCTCTAACGAGCTGTTTCGCAATCGCTTCAATTACGAATCGTTCGATTTCTCCAGCGGGTAATCTCCATTTGTTAGATTTGTCTCCAGGAGATGTTCGCGTCACATAGTAGCGATAGCGCTTAGTTTCTCTCATCGCGTGGGTCGGTGTCATTGGCTTGCCATCCGGATCGGTTATGATGCCTGTTAGCAGACTGGGGTTGCGGCTCTTCTTACCGAGCGCATTATCGTGCCGGTTTTCTGCAAAGATGGATTGAACACGTTGGAACAGCTCATCCGAAATGATGGGCTGATGCATTCCATCATAGATTTTGTCCTTATGTCGAACCTTTCCAACATAAACCGGGTTCTGGAGAAGATGGGTCAAAGTACCTGTTTTGAAGTGGATGCCACCGGCGATCCGTCCGGATTTAGATACGCGGGTTCTGGTCCTAATATTTTTTGCAGCCAGTTCATCAACTAGCTGTGGTACCGATTTAAGCTGTGCATATCGCTCAAAAACAAGCCGCACCTTTTCAGCTTCAGCCCTATTGATCAGGAGCTGGCGTTCCTTCACATCATATCCGAATGGAACACCACCGCCCATCCACATGCCTTTCTTCTTAGATGCCGCAACTTTGTCGCGGATGCGTTCGCCGGTGACTTCGCGTTCAAACTGCGCGAAGGAGAGAAGCACGTTAAGTGTCAGTCTTCCCATGCTGGTTGTTGTATTGAACGATTGAGTCACGCTGACGAAGCTCGCTTCGTTTTCATCTAGTATCTCGACGATTTTTGCGAAGTCCGCCAGCGCACGGGTTAGGCGATCAACTTTATAGACCACGATGATATCGACTTTATCGGCTTTGACATCGTCAAGCAGTTGGACAAGGGCTGGGCGGTCCATGTTACCGCCAGACCATCCACCATCATCATAAAGCTCAGGAACAGCTTCCCAACCTTCGCTAGCTTGGCTCAATATATAGGCGGCACAAGCTTCTCGCTGTGCATGCAGACTGTTAAAGTCTTGCTCCAGGCCATCTTCTGTCGATTTGCGAGTGTAGATCGCACACCGCTTGCGTTTGGTGCGTTCAACCATTTGCGAGCACTTTCGGCTTGTATCCACTCCGCTTCTTCAATCCAAAGAACCGAGGACCAGACCAATGCGCGCCGGTTATCTCGCGTGCGATATGGCTGAGGCTTGCAGAATGTCGGCCTTCAAACTCAAAGCCATCATCACAGACCAGTACGTGATAGCTTTTGCTATTCCATGATCGAACGAGCCGCGTTCCTGTCTTGAGGGAGATTGCATGCATGTGACCAGCTTTGCCGGTTCGTTCGATGCGCTTGCGAAGGCGCTCGATCTCACGTTTGGTAGCACCGGTCAGGCTACCGTGGACACGTTCCTGCAGTCGATTGGCGATGCCGCGTCGGAGCAGGTCCGGTCCGATATCAGGGGCGGGTGACTTGAACGTATCGCGCCATGCAGACCGCAACTGGGCGGGGGGCATGGTCATGAGTTCCATCAATCGATCGTCGAGCACGGTCATGCTGAACCTTTGGCGCGTTGATTGCTTGGGTTTTGTGTGATGCGGTAGGCTGTGCCATCTTCACCACGCTGTTCGCGTGCGAGCACATAACCCTTCTTGCGCAGGCCTGTCAGAAATGCACGGACGCTATGTTGCTGCCAGTTTGTTGCTTTGCATATCTCATCGAGAGTAGCGCCTTTCGCTCGCGACAGCAGCGTGATGACTTTTGCGGACTTGGTTTGAGGTTTTAATTTGGTTGATGACATTGAGGTTCTCCAGCTTGGTGCTGGACTTTCCAGCGCTCCCACTGACCCGAGCCGCGGATCGCTAAATAGAGCGGGCGGCCTGTCGCTTTAGATTCCTGCGACACCAACAGCAATGCTCGAACCAACGCCGAAGTCCAGTGGTTTATCCGCGTAATTCTAAAAGCTGCATATGGACTTTCATGCCAAGTCGAGCATGGGTTGGCACATGACAGATACAGACGATGAAATTGATCCGATAAAGGTGCGAACCGCATTGTTTGCACTGGTGACCGCTAGGATTGAGGATGCTCATGAGGTGGCGATTGGAGGACAATCGCCCCAAACCACATCTGATCATATTGTTGAAGCTGTTGCCGATCTTCAATCGATCGGGCAGGAAATTGAAATCCTCTTAATGGCCGCCAGCGCGGTGATTTTGGCTTCCTTAGCCGAAGTATAATCTCAAAACATGAGAGTGATCTTACTCTTTTTATGTTAGTTATACTTTTTCTAAAAACCCAGTTAGACTTCAACTCGAATCACAAAGATCAATTTGCAGAATTGGTCCAGTATTCGAAATAAGTATTCTGGGGCATAAATGACAAATATTCGGATTGAAGTAGATACCGCCGATAAAATCGGATTTGTGTCACAGCAAAATTCCGTGCCACCTATACGCGAAATTGCAATAATCAACGATACTTCTGAAGCACTTACAAATGTTCGATTAAAGCTCATATCAGATCCTGATTTCATAACAGAACGCCAGTGGATGATTGATCACGTTGGAGCCGGTGAGACGTTAAGCATCTTGGATCGAAACGTTGATATTGGCGCAAACTATGTGAAGGACCTCTCTGAAAGCGAGCGCGGTTACCTTGAATTTGTTTTGGAGAAAGATGAGGAAGTCGCTCCAATAGAGAACAGGGTTCAGGATTCCAGAGTTCAAAATTACGCTCTAATTCTAGCCAAAACAAAAGTTGAGTTCGTATTGCTCGCCAGCGATGAATGGGGCGGCGAGGCTATGCCCGAATTGTTGGCAGCTTTTGCAATGCCGAACGATCCAGCAACGGATAAAGTCCTGAAGGCAGCCTCAGATGTTCTGCGTCGCGCTGGCAAGGAAGCTGCGATTGATGGATACAATAGCGGATTAAAGTCACGAGTTTATGAAATTGTATCGGCGATTTGGTCTGCGGTAGCGGGCTTAGACCTTAGCTATGTTCTGCCGCCAGCTAGCTTTGAACAATCCGGTCAGAAAATTCGAACACCGAGCGCGATACTTGATGGCCGCATTGGAACGTGTCTCGACACAGCTCTGCTTTTCACCGCTGCAATTGAGCAAGCCGGTTTGAACCCGGTCGTTGTGTTAACCGAAGGTCACGCGTTTGCAGGCGCCTGGTTGCAGCCGCAGGAATTTGCTCAACTGACGACCGACGAAGTCTCCGCGGTACGTACGCGTGTGGATTTGGAAGAGTTGGTGCTGTTTGAGACGACGCTGGTAACGGCCAATCCAGTGCCTCGATTCAGAGATGCGGTTACAGAGGCTAGGCGCCAAATTTCTGAAGATCGCGAAGACAAGTTTGTACTCGCCGTAGATATTCGCCGAGCAAGGATGCAGAAGATCAAACCGCTGGCCACTTATTTTGACACCAGCATCAATCAGAATGGTGATGCGGACATTCGTGTCGCCGAAGCGCTTGATGAAGCTCCGACGCTTTCTGCGTTTGACACAAGAATAGAAGTTGACCAGCCGGATGAAGTTGATCGACTGGTTCTGTGGCAGCGAAAATTACTCGATCTAACTGCGCGAAACCGGATGCTTAACCTGCCAGCTCGAAGTCGGTCGGTGTCTTTAGTTTGCCCTGATCCAGGACGACTCGAAGACATGCTTGCCGACGGAAAAAGATTCACGCTGAAAACAATGCCTGATCTCGAAATAGGCGGAAGAGATGTCGAGATCCATCGCAGCCGGACTCGCGAAGATCTTGAAAAAGAGCATGCGATGCAAGGTTTGGAAAGCAAGGAAATCTATTCCAATCTCGATTCCAAAAAGCTCGATGTTGAATTGATCAAACTTTATCGAGGCGCGCGATCTGACTTGAACGAGGGTGGCGCAAATACATTGTTTCTATCTTTGGGATTCCTCAGCTGGAAGAAAAATGCAGAAGATGAGAAATCCTATCGAGCTCCGCTGATACTTCTTCCGATTACTTTGATTCGCAAAAGTGTCCGATCAGGCATGAAGATTGAAATGCATCAGGACGAGCCGCGCTTCAATTTAACGTTATTGGAGCTGTTGCGCCAAGATTTCGAGATTGAAATTCCGAGCTTGCATGGCGAATTGCCAAAAGACTCCAGCGGGATTGACGTTAACGGTATCTGGAACATGGTACGACATTCGATCAAAGATTCTCCTGGTTTTTACGTCAGTCCAGAAATCGTTCTCGGGATATTTTCTTTCTCCAAATATTTGATGTGGAAGGATTTGGTGGATCGAGGAGAGCTTCTCAAGGAAAATGCGGTTGTGAAGCATTTGCTTGAGGGCAGTAAAGAGAGTTTCTCAACTCCAGCAAATAATGATGCGGAAAATCCGTTTCCCAATCCAAACGGTCTTGATGACCGCTGTGATCCTGCAGATCTGTTTGCACCACTTCCTGCTGATTCATCTCAGCTATCCGCGATTATTGCTTCGGCGAACGGGCATGATTTTGTGCTGGATGGGCCGCCGGGCACCGGGAAATCTCAAACTATCGCAAATATGATCGCTCAAAATCTGGCTGAAGGCCGCCGCGTGCTTTTTGTTGCGGAGAAACGAGCCGCGCTGGACGTGGTCTACCGGCGCCTTGAAGAAGTGGGGCTGGGAGAGCTATGCCTCGAGTTGCACAGTCACAAAAGCACCAAGACAGAAGTGCTGAAACAACTGGAAAGTGCATGGGATGTACGCGGCACATTATCACAGCAGGAATGGGACAAGGAAACACGCCGACTTAGACTGCTGCGCGATGAGCTGAATGCAGTTGTGGCGGTCCTACACAACCGTTGGCCAAATGGCTTAACGATCCATAACGCGATTGGCCGCGTTGCACGTGATCATGATGCGCATATGCCGAAATTTGATTGGGACGCTGGGTTGAAACACAATCAGGTCCAATTGGAGTCAATGCGCGATATCGCAAGACGACTGGAGTTGGTTTTTGCAGGCCTTCCAAAGACGCCGCTGAACACATTTGGCGGAATTGATCAACGGGAATGGAGTAACGGTTGGCAGGGTGAGATTGTTGCCGCTGCTGGAGAACTGAAATCTGCGGTTCAATCACTTGAGGCTGCAATTCAAAAAGCCGAAACTGCTAGCGGACTGATGCCGGAGGTGCAGGATGCCGCCGGTGCACATGCATTTGGAGCGCTCCTGACTGCTATGACACAGACTGCGGGTCAAAATTTCGCATTTGCCTTTGCACCAGATTACCGAGATAAATGTGATGAAGCCAAGCGATATGCCGAACTTTGTCAAACATATTGGCGCGATCGCACGCAACTTTCCGTCACTTATCATGACGACGCCGAAATAGCCGTCGATTACGGTTCATTGACACAACAGTGGGCCGCGGCGGAAGAAAGATATTGGCCCATGAGCTCGCTAGGGAAGCGGAAAACTATTCGTCAACTAATGCAAAGTGGTGGCACGGCGAACAAGCCTGATCCAGAATTTGATTTACCCGTGTTGGAGCGTCTGTCAGAGCATCGTGATAGTCTTGATAAGCTTGCGAAGAAAATCACTGATGTTCCGGGTTTTGATTATTTGGCAAGCGATCCAGAAACACTGAATATCGTAGCAGAACAGGCTGGTGTATTAAGGACTGCCATTTCCAACATGGCTAAATCTCCCGCCAATCTTGCAGAATGGAATGGTAAAGTCCGCGGGCTAGTTGTTGATGCAAATGATCTATTGCAGGAGGGTAGCAGTGTTTTTCAGGCGCGCCAGACGTTGGAAAATGCGCTCGAAGGATATGAGACTGCTGCAGAGCGATTTTTGAAAGCGGCGGCGAGTGACGAAAAGTTCCTCGATTTCGAAAAACTGAAAACAGCTTGCAATACTATTATTAACCAGCAATCGGCTTTGAACGCGATTTGCCAATGGAACACAGTTTGCGCGGAAGCCCAAAGCGCGGGTCTAAAGCTTCTAGCGGACCATATTGCAGAGAATGGAAAGGCGAGAGTTCAAGTAGATGTTCTGAAAACATTTGAAGCGGCTTATGCAAAATGGTTTGGTGATTGGGCGATCGACGCGGAACCGCTGCTGAAACAATTTGTGTCGAGTGTACACGCAGATCGCATTGAAACCTTCCGCAATCTCACAGACGAAATCGGTAAATTAACCGCTCTTTATGTTCGTGCGCGTGCTATGCAAGGCTTGCCCGATAAAGACGATGTTGCACGAAAATCGGGGTTCGGGATACTGAGGCACGAACTGTCGAAACAACGCATGCACAAGCCGGTACGTCAGCTCGCCGAGGAAATGGGCACCGATTTTACCGCGCTCGCTCCCTGTATGTTAATGAGTCCACTTTCCATCGCACAATATCTTCCTCCCGATCATGAGTTGTTCGATCTGGTAATCTTTGACGAGGCATCGCAGATCACTCCTTGGGATGCGATTGGTTCGATTGCGCGCGGAAAACAGCTCATCGTAGCCGGTGATCCTCGCCAAATGCCGCCGACTAGCTTTTTCACAAAGGGATCTGCTGCGGTTGATATAGATATTGACGAAGATCTTGAGAGTATTTTGGAGGAATGCCTCACCGCCGGATTGCGACAGCATAGTCTAGATTGGCACTATCGCAGCCGCCATGACTCGCTGATCGCGTTCTCCAACTCCCAATATTACGACAATAAGCTGGTCACATTTCCAGCTCCAGAGACAAAGGACAGTGCGGTGCATTGGCGGCGTGTGGAGGGGATCTATGCAAAGGGTAAAGGCCAGACCAATACCATCGAAGCTGAAGCTATTGTGGCGGAAGTTGAGAAGCGCCTGTTGTCTAGCGGTAGTAAATCGATAGGTGTTGTTACGCTTAACAGCCAGCAACAGGCACTGATTGAAGACTTGTTCGACAAGCGTCGTTCAGCGAAACCAGCCTTGGAGGAATATTTCGGCGATGATTGTGCCGAGCCTGTTTTTGTGAAAAACCTTGAGACGGTGCAGGGCGACGAGCGCGATTTGATCATATTAGGCATTGGATATGGGCCGGTCGAACCGGGTGCGCCAACGATGTCTATGAATTTTGGACCGTTGAATCGGGAGGGAGGCTGGCGCCGACTAAACGTGGCAGTGACACGAGCGCGAGATGAAGTGTTGCTTTTTACCTCGTTTGATCCTGGCATGATTGACTTGAACCGGACCTCCGCTCGGGCGGTTCGCGACCTAAAGCACTACGTCGAGTTTGCGCACCGAGGGCCGAAATCACTTGCTGAAGCACATCAAGGTTCTGTCGGAGAAACAGAATCGCCACTTGAAGACATGGTAAAAGGAGGTTTGGAAGAACTCGGTTGGCAGGTTCATCCACAAATTGGCGTATCCAGCTTTCGCATTGATCTGGGAATTGTTCATCCTGATCGACCTGGCGACTATCTCGCCGGAGTGGAATGTGATGGCGCAATGTATCACAGCGCAGCAACCGCCCGTGATCGCGACAAAGTGCGTCAAGCGGTATTGGAGGGGCTTGGCTGGTCTATGCTCCGTATATGGTCCACCGATGTATGGATTAACGCGAAAGGTGCCATAAAACGAGTGGATGACGCACTTAGAACCCTTCTTGAGGAAAGTCGAGCCAAGGCTGAGAAAGCGAAAAATACAAACGATGTAGTCAGTGATGAGGTTACCCAAACTGAAGTACTGGGCGATATGTTGGTTGACGGTAAACATGATGAAGATGAAGCTCATAGAGCTCCAGCGGTTTCGAATAATGTTGCTGCTGGTCAATTTACGCCGAAGCAAGAGAACATGGATGGCATCGCAAACGTTGGCACGCTTTTCGCTGAGCAAGTTGCGCCCGCGGCAAAAGTAAACTTAGTTGATGAGGGCAAAACTGAAAGAATATACAAAATTGCCAGTTTTGAAGATTTTGCAAACAAAATCTCTCCCGACAATTTTCACGATGACCATTATACTGAGATATTAATGGAGCTGATTGAGCACGTTATGTCGGTCGAAGCACCTATTCGTGATCTCGTTCTAGTCCAACGTATCGCACGTGCCCATGACTTCAAGCGGGCTGGAAGCTTGATTCGGCAGCGCATTGTCGTTCTCGCAAACCGGAATTATTATTGCCACACGGAGTCAGGTAAGCTCAATTTCTATTGGCCGACGCGAGAGGTTCAACAGGACCCTCGCAGTTACTTTGATGACTGTCGTCGGACAGGAGATGGCGATAACCCGCGATCCATTGAAGACATTCCAGCCGAAGAGATTCGTCTTGCTGCTCGACATTTGGGGGAGGTGGAAGATATCCCATTTGCCGTTGCAAGGCAGCTAGGAATTCAGCGGTTGGCTGTTAGTGCTCGAACACGCATAGAGGCGGTATTGCTAGATCGATAATTTGTGTTCATCGAATTGAGACAATGCCGGAATTTTGATTGGAGAACTTGAACTTTCACCAGAAGGTCATCTTCGAAGGAAACAACAATACTCAATGCTGGAATGGATGCTTCGAAGCGTCGGTCACATGGCAACTTCGCAAAGCTCGCGTTAGTCAAAAGTTTATTCCTCTAATAACGGAACTTCTAGCCCTTCGATCTCTTGCATTGCAACCCCTGCAATCCCTTGAAGATCTCCATACATTCCAACTGTCGATTCAATTACAGCATTAATCTGCTGTTCTCTTTTTGCCCAAAGACGAGTCATCGCTTTCTTTTCACGGTTTAGATCATCACTCATATCTGAGAATCGTTCTACAATTGCTTCTACACGGTGTCGAAATTGTTGACCCGTCAGATAGCCATAAACTAATTGCATTTTTGTTTCTTGGCCTGTGGTAACCGCTCTTGAAGAAAAGACTTCCATTAATGATTGGCGCAATACGATTGAAAGAGGAATGACGTAGTTTGGACTGGCAACCCACACACCATCGATGAGGTCAAATGAGGATACGCCGTCCGGTAGGGCGGTGGATATTATCACCGCCATGTCAGCCTTGGCTGCGCGCTGGTCATTTCGAAGTTTAGCTAGCCAACCGTCGCTCCAATTTTTTGTTCTTTTGGATTCCCAAAGGATTGTTCCGCATTCGCTACCACCAGTCCCCACAACGCGCTGCAATAGATCACCGCCGAATTCTCCTTTCGCAACGGGTTCATGTTTGTCTATTGGAAATTTTTCCGAGAGAATATTCTCCAAATGCAATTCAAGTGCTTCACCTTGCGATTGTTGTGAACCCTGTTCAGCTCTTCTCATTAGATCCTCAATGCGCTTCTGCATCGCTGAAATTTTGTCGTCCCTTTCGGTTAGTTTTAGCGAAAGGCTTTCCTCGGCTTCTTTTTTGGCCTTTGTTCTTATCTCACTCAGCGATTGATCTACACGTTTTTCCACTGTGACTTCGAGTTCTCGGCGTGCGTTATCTAATTCTCGCTGCTTTTTCATCAGTTCAGCCTGTTGTTTTTGGGCGTCTTGCAGCCGAACTTCACGGTCTTTTGCTATTTCTTTAAGGTCTGCGATCTCTTTTTGACGAGCGTCTAGATCGATGGCCACGAGGTCTTTTGCTCTTTTTGCCTCTTTTTCGGCAATCTGTTCTTTTGCTACTTTCAGCTTGGCAGCTATTAGATCGTCTAGATCTTCTTTTTGCTTTGCCAACTCAGCTTGGGCTCCTGCAATTTCTAGTTCGCGTTTTTCATTGGCTGAGTCCTTCGCGGTCAATTTGGCCTCGTACTCTCTTCGGGTTTGCTCAATTAGCGGGCCAGCAAGAGTTTCATTCAGTTTAATTTCTGTCCCGCAATCAGGGCAATTTATACTGGGGTTAGCGTTCGTTGTGGTTTGCAAATTCAAATCTCCAATACGGCTTACAGGCCTGAGCATTTCTTAGGTTTGTATGCCAATAATCTCTCCTACACCAGCTGCGAGTAGAAGCGGTAATAATGATGATGCTCTAAGTTATTGTAACTATTCTGGACTTGATCCAAGCGGGAGTTCATTGAAGGTATTGATATTTGATGAAAATAGGGCTTATGATGAAAGAAATTGAAGAACTGTCATCTCGGAATAACCATCCCAAACTTATTCCACACTTCAAGAAAACTGCTATCCGTTTTTATGGCAGCTCTCGAAATTATACCGGAATTTAGGGGAGCCTTTTTAGAGCGTTGTAAATATGGTTCGGGTAGATCATGTTCCTACGAAAGTTATATGGAACCTCATTACCCATCTGATCAGTATAGTGATGTTCGACCCGATGGATTGATCGTTTGCACTCGTGGAACCGCGAAATGGTCTGCTTTTGTAGAAGCAAAGGCTGACAAGTTCACTATCAAGCCCGACCAGATATTGGGTTATACAGAATTGGCAAGAAAATTGGGCGTAGATGCTGTTATTTGCATTTCTAATGAGTTTGCCAGTAGTCCTGCCGAGTTACCCTATCATCTCGATGCACGAAAGCGCAGAGGAAAGGATGTACTGCACTTTTCATGGGCAGAAGTACGTACGTTTATGGAATTATTTTTAGATTCGGACTCAAAGTGCAATGAAACAGAACAGGCCGTGTTGCGACATTGTCTCGATTATTTCTGGTACGAAGAATCTGGTATATTGACTTATGATTCTATGCCCGCTGAGTGGCCAAAATTTGTAGAATCTGCTGCTACTGCTCTTGGGTTTTCAACCAACACTCGAGGCATCACCGAGATTGTACATGGTTGGCAACAGGAAAGACGCGATTTGGGTGCCAAGCTCATTTACTCCACCAAAAGCCATGTAGAGATGAGACATAGCGCAGGAATGAGAGCATCTGCTGAAGACCGGGTCAAATATGATAAAAGTGAGTTGGCGGGTAATTATCAATTGGATGCAAATTACCACTTCAGGGAAACACAGTCGATGATTAGGGTTTTAGCTAGCCTGAGATCTTGCCAGTTGAGTGCTGCGTTAGACTTGCAACCGCCCGCAGGAAAGAAAGCTCGAGCTTCGATCAATTGGGCGGTGGAAGTCTGCGAAAGTATGAAATTGGAGGATGGAAAAATTTCCTTCAATTGGAAGGGTCGTAATGCAGATGTTACGCTGGCAGTTACGGAATTCTTAGAGCGTCCGGAAAGGGCTCTTGGCGAAAACAAAGATTCACCGAAGAGTATTCGCCTTATTTCGGAAATTCACAATGTGAGGCGCTTTAAAAGTAAAAAGTTGTTCATTGCCGACTTGGAAGCTGTAGTTATCAATCTTGCTGAGCGCAGCGCTGCAGTTGGACTAATCTAGTATGGTCTAAACGCACGGACTACGGATTTGTTACTGCTACGAGTATCCAAAAGGTTGATAATTACTCTTATGTCAAAGGGAGGGGGGCGCCCGCTAAATTCCGGAAGCGGACATTAACGGTTTCCAAAATATCAGCGGGCTATAACTATGCGATAGCCCGCATCAATCGCGTCGAGCGCTAAGATATCGGCATAGCGTCTTTCCCATTCGCCGCTTTTTATATCTTCCGCCAATTTTCTGAAACCTTCATCGGCATTTTCAATCGCCCAAAAAGATGATGAACCAGCCCTTATTCGCGCATCCAGATAGGCCGAAGGTCTTCTCCAATACGCGTAAAGAAAACCGTCGGTGCAATCGTGCGGTATCAGCAAGGTAGTGATCTCCACTTCACCCAACCACCGTTCATAATCCAACATAGCAGGCATTTGGGCTTCATCCAGCGCCACTAGTTCTGGAAGATAGTCGGTCAGCCAGGTTCCGCGATGTGATGGATCGAAAGTTAGCAGAACAATCGCGCCGCGAGTTACGCGACGCATTTCTTGCAACCCCTTTTGCTTGTCAGGCCAATGATGGATTGTCAGTATTGCCATCGAGGCATCGAAAATATTGTCATCGAAGGGCAAGTCATCTGCGTAACCCTGTATCGCACGCGCAGCTGATTGATCGCGCTGATTGATCATTTCTTGCGAAGGTTCGAGGGCAACCACCTCGCGATTAGTAGGTTCATAAGAACCAGTTCCCGCGCCAACATTGAGAACAGTTTTAGCTTCTCCAAGTGCGTTATCGATCACAGTTGCAATCCGGGGATCAGGTTTACGAAGCTGCGAATAATTGATCCCAATGCTATCATATTTAGCTGTCATCGCGCTTCGCTCTCTTCAACCTTAAACAATCAATATATTCCATATGCCATTAGAACACACTCACAAATTCCAATGTCCGCTTTTGCGCCCAAAGCAGACGCTAGCGGGATGACCACTTCATCCCGAAAGTAGACATTAAAAACTAGGCTAAAGTGAGAACCTATAAATGCTATCTTGTATGGTGAACGCGTTCATTATATAATGATGGCCGAGACTAGTTTGAGACCCTGGGAGTTGATTGATGAATCGAAGAAAATTTTTGGCGCTGTCGGGCGTCGCGGCAGTGGGTGCCACATCTGCAACCGTATACTATCAGTCTACAAAACCCCCGAAGTGGCCGCTCTCACCGAAAGCTGGATTTACCAACAACGGTTTTGATGCCGAGTCCACCGCGGAACTAGTAACCGAAGGTCTTGACCTGTCGGGTAAAAATATTCTCGTTACCGGATGCAATTCCGGAATGGGTTATGAAACGATGAGGGTGCTGGCGAAGCGCGGTGCGCATGTAATCGGCACGGGGCGAACCGCCAAGAAGGCAGAGACCGCATGCGCCAGCGTGGGCGGTACAACAACGCCATTGATTATGGAATTGATGGACCCCGAGTCAATTTTGAAGTGTGCTGCAGATATGTTGGCGCTGGGTGTTCCGTTGGATGGGCTTATTTTGAATGCAGGCATTAGCGGTCGACCCGGGAAGAAATTAGTGCACGGGATCGAGAAGACCTTTTACGTCAATTATCTAGGCCATTTTCTGTTTGCCAATAAAGTCCTGCCAGCGGTTGAAGCCTCCAAACAAGGGCGGATCGTCCATGTAAGCAGTTCGGCATCTTATAGTCGGCCTACTGCAGAGGGTATCCGATTTGATGCGCTCGGCAAGAGCGATGCCAGCCGCGAGTATGACGGGTGGGAGGCTTACGGCGTATCAAAACTGGCGAATGCCCTATTCTCTCGCAAACTGGCACAGAAATATGAGGGTAGCAGTGTAACCTCAAATGCGCTGCACCCTGGCCTTGTGAACACAAACATATCACGTGGAATGGATTGGGCAACACGAACCGGTTTTACTGTTCTTGGTCCAGTCATAGCCAGAAATGTAGGGGAAGGTTCCGCCACTCATTGTTACGCGGCCGCTCATCCAAATATGACAAATGTTTCCGGACATTTCCTTTTTGACTCCAATCCGGTGTCTGTCGGTGGTCAGAATAATCTAGAGAATGATGAGCTTGCAGATCGCCTGTGGGCCTATTCGGAAGATGTTTTTAGCGAGTATCTTTCTTAATTGAGTAGCTTTTGATTAAAAAAACAGCAATTCCAATCTCCTCGCCGTGCTGTGAGGCATAGTATTTTTGACGCCTTCCGATTTCTGATCTTCTCTTTTACGCTCTTAGGAGACGCGAGAGATTAGTGACCGCTTCATCCCAAAAGCGGATATTAGCATTTTAAATAAAGAAGTCAGCGCCACTAGCTTCTGTGCTTTAAATTTTCGGTATCGTTTTGTCCAAGGCAAAGCATAATATGAGCACTCAAATTGGTCCGACACCTCTAGTGATACTTGATGTTCAAGATGCAATTGATCAGCCGGTATGGAATGGAAAAACAATCCCAATTATGTGACAGTCATCCAACGTCTTCTCGCGCATTGGCGGCAGAAGAACTGGCCGGTGTTGCATGTAAAGCATGATGAACCGACAACAACGTCCTCTTACCATAGCCATGGCCCGTGGAATGGCATTAAGGCAGAGGTCGCACCGATAGTTGGCGAAACTATTATAACAAAAGAGCAGAATAGCGCCTTCATCGGCACGCATTTGGATGAAGTGCTTGGTTGGACTTGAAAATTCTCTGCTGCGCCTAATCCTAAATGTCCGCTTTCGCGGCCAAAGGGGACACTGGCTTCGACTATTTTGGACTAAGGGATGGTCGTAGTATCAGTCATGATGTTTGGTAGTAGGTTTCATGCGGCGGCGGTTTTGGTGGAAGTGATTAGTGGTAAAAGGAATGGTGCAACGGCAAAGATTATTTCTAATCTTCGGACACAAATGCGTCGCCAAGTTTTAGCCGTCTGCAATTCGATAACAAGGGCCTCAATCAATTGACCTTGGCTTTCGCGAAGCCTTTTTGCAGTGATGCTAGTTTGCTCGTTGATATTGTCAGAATGAAATGCGCCGGGAACCTCACATAATTGAAGTTTTCCGCTATGCTAATTGATTGTCAACTGACCTGAATGCCTGGTTTCGAAGAAAACGAACGACGGAAAGTGAAACAACCCAACAAGCGGAGATGGTGACACATATCAACTGTCTATGATTGGGATTCGATGTTTACACACTGTTAACCATGGTCGTTTAAAAAGGTGGCCGAAGTGGTAACCATATGCATCAGATTAGGCGAAAATTAGGACTAACATCAAACCGAGCCGGTACGACGGTATTTGGCATATTTGCTGCTCTATTTATGGTTTTTGGGTTGGCGGGCGTTTTTGAGCCCGTAGAGATCATTCCTCAGACAATGCGCGATCGTGTGAGGAATGTTGAAGCCTCTGGTGAGGTTGTTGTGGTTGCTGTCGATAACAGAAGTCTATCTGTCGGAGATCCGCATCCTTGGCCGCGATCCAACTTTGCAACCATAGTTTCTGCTTTAGATTCTGCTGGCGCCAACGTTGTTGCATTAGATATTGATTTGTCAGGCGCTACATCAGTTGTAGATGATGACAATCTTGCTGCTGCGATTGAGAAATCCGAAGCAAAAGTGTTTTTGCAACACAGGTTTTCAATCGATGATTCAGATCAAATCACTAATTTCTTTCCACTCCCCCAATTTACAAAAAATGCTCAGTTGGTGAATACCAACGCTTTGTTAGATTATGATGGAAGTGTCCGCAAAGCGCCTTATGGAGTTAAGGTACAGGGTAAAATTATCCCATCCCTCGCATCTGTAGTGTCCGGTAATTATCGTCTTGAAGCTTCGTTTTTCCCGATTGACTACGGGATAAATATGTCCTCCATTCCGACGATAAGCGCCGTTGATGTTCTGAACGATAGATGGTCTCCCCAAAGTGTAAAAGGCAAGACTGTCGTTATTGCCGGGACTGCTTCAAAAGAGTTTCGTACTCTTATTGCTCCGGGGCATGGTTATACACCAAAAACTATAATTAACATAGCTGCGGCAGAAACACTTATGCGTGGCCAGCCTATTGCGCTTGGTTCTTTTCCAATAATGCTTTTAGGTATTATCGCTGGAGGCCTTCATCTGCTTGCCAAAAATCGTAAGCTGACTCTAACAACGATATTGGCTTTTTCCGCTATCGTAATGTTCGCTCCTATTTTGATGGAGTCTTACAATGTGCGCGTCCAGGTCATCCCTGGTGTTGCTATTGTTCTTGTTTCTTTTGCCTTGCGTTGGTTCGTTGCGATTAAAAATCAGATATTCAATTCTAGTCGGACAGACGTTGAATCTGGCCTCAAAAATATGACTGCTATTGAAACCACGATGATTTCCGGAGTTTGCGGCGTAGCTGCCTTCAAATGTTCGAATATAGATTATGTGGAGCACTATCTGAAAGATAGGGTAGGCGAGGCATATCGATCATTTAGCAGGGCGATGGAGTTTGTGGGTGCAGAAACCTACCACGGTGGTCATGGCATCGTAGTTGGTGTTTTTCCAAATTTGGTAAATATACAGCTGGATGATACCGTTGAAGGCCTTCAGAAAATTTTGAGAACAATCCATGTCGATGGCAAACCTATCGATATTATTGGTAATTTAGGCGTCTCAGACACTAGCGGCCTTTCCATTAAGGAAAAAGCTCGGCTAGCTATTATTGCTTCTGGCCAGGCTGCCCAGAGCGGTGAGATTTTTCTTCGGTTCGAACAATCAACAGCAGAGAGGGTCGATGAAGAAGTATCTTTGAGCTCTCGGATGGAAACTGCAATTTCGAATAAAGAATGTGAAATGTATTTGCAGCCAAAGTTAAAGCTTAGCGACCAGAGTTTAATTGGAGCCGAAGCTTTACTGCGCTGGACACATCCCGAACATGGTCCGATGAATCCAGGTGAATTGGTCATTCACGCTGAAAAATATGGAAGAATTTGGGACATAACGAAGTTTGGATTCGAGGAAACCGCTAAATTTATATCACAATTGGATGTCGCCTGCGATGATCTAGTTCTTTCTGTTAATTTATCCGCCAAGTTACTATCTCGACGTGATTTGCCTGAAATGATCATAGAAATCATATCGCAATATGGAATAGAGCCTCAGCAGTTCATGCTGGAGGTAACAGAAACGGCCGCTCTATCTACTGGAGATATGTCTCTTCAAGTGTTGAAGCGCCTTAAGTCTGCGGGATTTGCTCTCTCAATAGACGATTATGGTACTGGCTCAGCGACGATGGATTATTTGAAAAAAGTACCTGCCACAGAGCTTAAGATAGACCGGTCTTTCGTTTCCCAGATGGAAAAATCCAAAAGTGATGCTGCAATGGTTAGGTCCACCATCCAACTGGCTGAATCATTGAATATGACGGTTGTTGCCGAGGGCATAGAGCATAAATCTACCGTTGATTTGCTTCGAGAGCTCGGTTGCTATGGTGGGCAAGGTTACTATTTTTCAAAACCAATGAACCTGTCAGATGCTGCTCAATATATCGAAGGATCCTACAGAAAACGCGCCACTGGCTAACATTAATTTGTTGTAAACCATATTTGTATATACTATCTTTAAGCTTCAGCAAGGTCGCTGGTTGTTAAAACAAGGGGTGCGAGTTATGAATACACCTGATTCCAAAGCTTTAGGCAAAAAATTGCTTGAAAAGAATCAACCTGTCAAGGGATTCTGGGACTGGTTTTTCGGTGGTTCTAGTTGGGACTAGTCTGAAAAAAGGCCTAAAAGTTAACAAAAACGGTGGGACTTTCCGCCGTTTTTTTTGTCCACTTGGGAGTGTATGTCTTCTTGGGAACAAATTTTTGCGGCTTTTGCTGGTGACACCCTCCGCGCGCATCGTGCTGCAGAGCCTCACTGCTGTCACAGCTGATCAACCTCAACGATGTTCATAGTTAAGGACGGAGCTCGCAGTGGATCTGCCGAAATCTCCTCCAGCTGTCGCTAGTTTGACATCCTTGCGTCTTCGTTCCGTTTTCTGAAGAGACAAAGCTGTTACGACTGGAGGAGCACGATCCAATCTTTGCCTTTCGTTGCCGATGGTGCAGTCAGTCTTAGTTGACCGTTTTCAGTAACAACTGCAGCTTCTCCTTGCACCCGGTTGCCGGACACAGGATCATGATAGGAAATGGTATAGCTGCCACCGCTGCCGCCCACGTCAATAATTGCGGTTCCGCCATCGAACAAATATACAGTATAAATGTCACCTGTCTTGCCCAGACAATAGGCATCTTTTCGGTCCATCAGTGCGTTGCATGGTTGCATTTCCCAATAGGGCAGATGGGCGTGGAAAAAATCTAGAGCAACGGCTGTTTGCTTCCACAGGCTTTCACGTAAAAGGCCTTGGGTTCGATTGAACTTGCGTAAGGATGTTCAAGAAGATTTCTAGGCAGGCATTGGGTTGGGCAGATCAGCTTAAAAAAATAAGCCCCGCCGACCGGGATAGTCGAACGGGGCATTGGAACAACGGGTCGCAAATATCGTTCCGAGATCGGAGTTAGCACCGGCGGCAGTTGTTGAATTGTACAAATTCGACTGTTGGTCCCTATTTGCACGATAGCTGCTTATTTGGAACAATTCCGGAGTCCTTAATATCCCGAAAGCGGGCATTAGCTTGATGTACGAAGAACTATCCGGTTGACCTGAAGTCCTCAAGCACTTCTGAAATGACGTGCTTTGACATTGCAGTCATAAACCGATTTGAAAGATGGTAATACGAAAGAGCAATCAAAGCCGTCGAAAACGCCCAACTTCGTCCTCGAAACCAAGTGTCATCATCTGTTTTCAGGATATCGCGAAAGCGCTCGCGAGCGCCTTTTGGTAGCAACGACCAATTTACAATTAGATCGACGGCAGGATCCCCAAAGCCCATCAATCCAAAGTCAAGAACAGCAGTGATTTCTCCATTTTTCATCAATAAATTGCCTGCATGTATATCTCCATGAATTGGAACAGAGTCATTTGTCCAAGTTGGGATAGTCAATGCATTCTCCCAAAAAGCCTGCAACGAGGCAGCATCATAGATATCAGACAGGTTCGAAATAGCCTGCCGCGTTAGCTTGTCTCTTTTCGCCAACGGGCATCCTCGAAAGTTGTTGTGCTGCCCACATGACGGAATCATAGAGGCATCGCTACTATGTAGGATGCAAATGAAGTTCGCTAACGATTCTGCTGCCTCATGCATATCGTTGAGACCTTCTGCTTGCACGTTATTGCCGTCTATCCATTGATGGACTGCCCAACGGCTGTGATAGTCTTCAGTAGCATTGCCGGACCCCATAAGCCTTGGGATTTCCAACGGCAGAGCGGGTAGGAATGGTAAGCAAGCGAGCTCTTTGCTCAGTTTTTCTGAGGCGGAAGGAATTAGTGGTAACCGTATGCACAATTCATCGCCAAGCCGAAAGATTGCATTGTCGGTACCAGTTGAATCAATGCGCCTAAGCGTTAGGTGTGACCAATTCCCAAACTGAGCATTCACCAACTTGCGGACTATACTCTCATCAATATGATAAGCATCATTATGCATTTTAAAAATAGTGCCACACTCATTGATAAATTCCAATGTCCCGCTTCTGCGCCCAAAGCAGACGCGATCAACTCACATTGATCGAACAAATGGTAGAATATGATTCCGAGTTAATGGAGCAAGTTCAAGCGAACCAACGTTGTTTGGATTAACTCAAGCGATTTCAGCAATTTCGGCAGCGGGAACAACCAGATCAGTAGCTTCAAGAGCATATATTTCAGCATGGACCAACCACCCCGGTTCATTGGCAGCAGGAGTTTCAAACCGACCAATATATCTTGGTGCTAGAGTATCAACTTGCATCCCAAGTTCTTCAAACAGCTCTCGACAAAGCGCTTCGACCGGACCTTCCATCATCTCAATCTTGCCCCCAGCTTACATAAACGCAGAGGTGTCTTGCTTTCTTACAAGCAATGTCTTTCCGTCTGATCGATTGATAATCGCAACTGCAATATGGATCGTCTGAGCGTTGGGCATGCATTCCTAATTATGCTTTTTGAATTCAACTGCAATGAAGAAACGGGTTTTTACATGAGTTTCTAGTGTCCGCTTTGGGCGCAGAAACGGACATTACATAAAGGAACGCTCAACTCGCCCGCGGATGCGCATTCTGATACACATCCAGCAGATGCGCCGCGTCGACCGCTGTATAAACTTGCGTACTGCTAAGGCTAGCATGACCGAGCAATTCCTGCAGGCTTCGCAGATCGGCTCCACCGGCCAGCAAGTGGGTCGCGAAGCTGTGGCGCAAGGCATGGGGCGTTGTCTTGTCCGATATGCCTAGCTTTCCGCGCGCCTGTTGGACCACGCGGCGGATCAGATTGGGCGAGAGGGGGCCGCCGCGCTTGCCGCGAAAAAAGGCCTGTTCTGCCGTCATAGGGTGCGGGCATAGATCGACATAATGCTCCATCGCTTCGCGTACCTTGGGAAGCAGCGGCACGATCCGGGTTTTGTCCCGTTTTCCGGTAACGCGTAGCGTATCGGACAAGGGCAGGGCGTCGCCGGTCAGGTCGAGCGCTTCGCTGATCCGCAGGCCCGATCCATAGAGCAGCAGCAACACCGCCCAGTCGCGTGCGCCTACCCAACCTTCGCTGGCGCTTTCGGCGATATCCTCGGCCATCGCGATGATATCATCGGGAGAGGCCGGACGGGGGACGCCGCGCGTGACCTTGGGGCCTTTGATCTTCGGGATTTGCGCGCTGTTATCGTCCGCGCCACCGCCGACAAATTTCAGGAAGGCCCGGATTGCTGATAATTCCCGCGCAGCGCTGTTGTTAGACAGTCCATCGCCGCGCCGAAAGGCGAGATAGGATCGGATATCGGCCTGCTTCAGAGCCTTGATTTCCTTTGAACCAACAGCGCCGCCGATATGCTCCATCAGAAAAGCACAGAACCGCTCTGCCGTTGTCACATAGGCGCGCACCGTATGTAGCGAACGCCGCCGCCCTTCGCGCAAATGGCGGGAAAAGTCCTTCACAAGGGCGTTGGCGCTATCCATGGGCAGAATCTAGCAGCGCTGGCGGATAAAGTCCAAATATCCGCTGTTGTGCTCCTCACTTGATGCGGAGCCTAGGGTTTGAGAGCGTAACAGCCATTCTAGGCTCCGCATCAAGTGCGGAGCACGTCAGCTATAATCTTTGGTAGCATCGCGTCGAGCAGCGGCATGCCTTTGGGTTTGACGGTAAGATGATCACCTTCCTGATCAACGAAGCCGAGACCACAGAGCTTCTGTATTTCTGTCTCATCCACCATCGCGGCCATCGCCAATCCGGTTTTCTCGGCCAACGTCGCCAAATCAACGCCTTCGCCCAGTCGCAGCCCCATCATCAGGGCTTCTGCGGCCTGAACATCCGGAGACAGCGCCTGTTCCACTTTCAAACCATTGCCATTGCGTTCAACTGCCGACAGAAAATTCTCCGGCTTCTTATGCCGCTCGGTCGCTGTGCTTAGCCGCCGCCCGTGTGCGCCAGGGCCGATGCCGATATAGTCGCCATAGCGCCAGTAGGTGAGGTTGTGGCGGCTCTCCTGACCGATGCGGGCATGATTGCTAATCTCATAAGCAGGCAGGCCCGCCGCTGTGGTTATCTCCTGCGTTAAATCAAACAGGTCAGCGCAATGATCATCATCGGCGGGGACAAGCTGTCCGGTTCGCACCAATGTTTCAAAGCGGGTGCCGGGTTCGATCGTGAGCTGATAGAGCGAGAGATGGTCGGTGCCAAAACCCAGCGCTTGTTCCAGCTCCGCCTGCCAATCATCCAAGTTTTGGCCGGGACGTGCATAAATCAGGTCAAAGTTCACACGGCCGAAATTCTGCTGTGCTGTGGCGAGCGCGGCAAGGCCTTCTTTGACATCATGTGCGCGGCCTAGAAACTCCAATGTTTGATCATCAAGTGACTGTAATCCCAAGGAAACACGGTTCACGCCAGCAGATGCGAGGTCGGCAAATTTACTGGCCTCGACCGAGGAGGGATTGGCCTCCAATGTGATCTCGCAACCTTCGATCAGTCCCCACAGCTTATCGGCTTCTGCAATCAGCTTAGCGACGAGCTGAGGGCGCATGAGCGACGGGGTGCCGCCACCAAAAAAAACCGAGCTAATCCGAGGGCTTGGGTTAACTTTATGTTCATGCCTGAGGTCGAGAAGAAGGGCGTTCTGCCATGCTTCATGATCGACTTGATCACGGACATGGCTGTTGAAGTCGCAATAGGGACATTTGGCGATACAGAACGGCCAGTGGATATAGAGAGCAATCTCTTCACGGTTCGTCTGCTGCGCTGAAAGGGGAGAGGACGGATTATGAAGCATCAGCGCACCACTAAGCAGGGACGTTATTTCTTGCAAGCAGCAATGCTGGTACTATTGGTTGGTTGCGGCGGCGAAAGCGCCAGTCCGCCAGCGGTGACGCTGCCCGGTACTCCGACGCCAGCACCGACGCCGACTCCAGCGCCAACGCCGGCACCTACACCGACCCCCGCGCCAACGCCAACTCCTACGCCGACGCCAACCCCTACGCCCACTCCAACACCCCCAGGCAGCACGATGCTGCAGGTCATGCTGGCTGCTCATAACGCAGAGCGCGCCGAAGTCGGTGTGCCAGCGGTTGAACTGGACGCCGCGCTGAGTGCTGCGGCTCTGGATTACGCGGAAACGCTAATCG
Organism: uncultured Sphingomonadaceae bacterium; assembly: GCA_947489315.1. Classification (GTDB taxonomy): domain Bacteria; phylum Pseudomonadota; class Alphaproteobacteria; order Sphingomonadales; family Sphingomonadaceae; genus Parasphingorhabdus. Next base: position 639,179 of record CANLCX010000002.1, on the reverse strand, counting down.
CCAATGGCCGGTTTGAACACAGCCCCGGCTCTGCGCGACCCAATCAGGGCGAGAATCTCTGGGCGGGAACAGCGGGCGCGTTTTCTTTTCAGGATATGGTCGACGGTTGGATCAACGAAAAGCAATTTTTTGTGGCCGGCACCTTCCCGGATGTCAGTTCCACCGGTCGATGGCAGGATGTAGGCCACTATACCCAGATCATCTGGCGAAGTACGACCAAGATTGGATGCGGCGTTGCGAGCAACGCCCAACGCGACGTGCTAGTGTGCCGCTATAGCCCACCGGGCAATTTCATTGGTAGAACAGTACCTTAAGTAAGCTGGCTCAGTCGAAACAGGCTTTTACCAGCTTGTCGAAAGCATCCGCGCGGTGGCTCATGTCATGCTTCTGTTGGGGGTCCAATTCTGCAAAAGTTTGTTTAAAACCAATGGGTTGGAAGACAGGGTCATAGCCAAAGCCCAGCTTCCCGCGCGGCGGCCAAACTAATGTGCCTTGCACGGAACCTTCGAATACTTCCGAATGCCCATCAGGCCAAGCAAGAGCTAAAGTGCAGACAAAATGAGCGCTGCGGTCAACATCTGGCCCCTGTTCGGCCAGCTTTCCTTCGACCTTACCCATCGCCATGTACCAGTCGCGACCGGGCCCACCTTCGTAAGTATCAGCTTCAGCCCAGTCGGCGGTATAGACACCCGGCGCGCCATTTAGCGCGGTAACGCAGAGCCCGCTATCGTCTGAGAGCGCTACGCAATTGGCGCCCTCAGCACTTGCCTGAGCCTTCAGTAGCGCGTTTTCCGCAAAGGTGGTTCCGGTCTCTTCCGGCTCCGGCAAGTCCAGCTCTCCGGCCGACACCGGTTCTATACCAAAGGGTGCCAGCAAGGCGCGAATTTCTCGCACCTTGCCCTGATTATGACTGGCAATGATCAGTTTGCCCGGAGAGAGTTTGCGGTGTTCGGTCATCACTATGTCTTAGGAAACCGCTTTATCCTGCGCCTCGAAAATCTGGCCGCAACCGATTTTGGCAAGGCGCATCAAGCGCATAAGGCCTTCGTCGTCAAATGTCTCACCTTCAGCTGTTGCCTGAGCCTCAGCAATATTGCCGTCGCCGGTCAGCACAAAATTGGCATCAGCACCGGCATTGCTATCCTCATCATAATCGAGGTCGAGCACAGGATTGCCGTTGTAGATTCCACAGCTAATCGCAGCGATTTTCTGTTCAATCGGATCTTCGCTGATCAATTTCTCATCAAGCAGCCCGTTTACCGCCAGTCGCAGGGCAACCCAAGCGCCACTAATGGACGCTGTCCGCGTACCGCCATCGGCCTGAATAACATCGCAATCGACCGTAATCTGCCGCTCGCCGAGTTTCTTCATATCCACCACGGCACGCAAAGAACGTCCGATAAGGCGTTGAATTTCCTGTGTCCTGCCAGATTGTTTGCCGCGCGCCGCTTCGCGTGAATTGCGGGTATTTGTTGCCCGGGGCAGCATCGAATATTCGCCGGTGACCCAGCCTTCTCCTTTGCCGCGAAGCCAAGGCGGAATGCGCTCTTCGATACTCGCGGTGCAAATGACCTTGGTATCACCAAAGCTGATCAGGCAAGACCCTTCAGCATGTTTGGTAAATCCGGTTTCGATAGAAATAGAGCGCATCTCGTCGAGCGCGCGTCCTGATGGGCGCATATGTGATTCTCCTGTGGATTGCTTGGGCAACGTCTTAGAACAGGTAGCCAATTCTGCAAGGCTGGAATCAAATGAAAAATGCCCCTATCTACAAGTTATGACAACCACATCCATCACTGACATGACGACGCGCGCGCAGGATATCTTTCGCGTGGTGGTGGAGTCTTACCTCGGCAATGGTGCGCCGGTGGGTTCTCGCACCATATCCAAAGCACCCGGGCTCGAACTCTCTCCCGCCTCGATCCGTAATGTTATGCAGGATCTTGAGGAATTTGGCTTACTTGCTGCGCCACATACCAGTGCAGGGCGAGTGCCGACTGAAATGGGATTGCGGCTGTTTGTTGACGGTATGATGCAGGCGGCGGAGCCCTCGCGGCAAGAGCGCGAGGCGATTGAATCGCAAATTAATGACCAAGGGCCGATTGAAGAAGCTCTGTCTGCAACCACGGCGATTCTCTCCGGTCTATCGGCTTGCGCTGGTTTGGTGATGGTACCCAAGCGCGAACCTTTGCTTAAACAGTTTAGTTTTGTGAAACTATCGGAAGGGCAGGGGCTGGCAATTCTCGTCAGTCAGGATGGCGGCGTTGAAAACCGGGTGCTGGACTTGCCCATCGGTATATCGGAATCCGCTTTGATTGAGGCGAGCAATTATCTTACCGCGCAATTTGGTGGCATGACGCTTTCTGATGCCTTATCTCGGATTGATCGCGATATTCAGGCGGGCCGTATGGCCATCGACAAGGCTTCGGAAGACTTGGTGCAGCGCGGCTTTGTAACCTGGACGCAGGATCCTTCGAAACGACCGGTGCTGATCGTCCGCGGACAGGCAAATTTGCTGGAGGACAGCGCGCTGGAAGATCTCGACCGGGTCCGGCAATTGCTGGATGAACTAGAGGGCAAACAGGAAATTTCAAAATTGCTCGACAACGCCCGTGACGCCGAAGCAGCAAAAATATTTATTGGCGCAGAGAATAAATTATTCTCGCTTTCCGGTTCATCTGTGATAGCGGCGCCCTATAAAGATGGTGACGGACAAGTGGTCGGCGTAGTCGGGGTTATTGGTCCCACTCGCTTGAACTATGCCCGCGTCGTACCCATGGTAGACTTTACAGCACAGACCTTATCTAGATTATTGAAATGAGTGACGAAATAATGAGCGATACGAACCCGCAAGAAAATGAAGATGCGAAACTAGACGAAGCCGCTGCAGCAGAGCTGGAAGGCGTGCCCGAGGGCCTGAAAGAAGGCGGTGAGGACGCGTCTGATGAACCGTCTTTGGAAGAGCGTATCGCGGTCCTTGAAAATGAACTGGCCGAAGCCAAGCAGCAGGTACTCTACGCTCAGGCGGAAACCCAGAATGTTCGTCGCCGGCTAGAAAAAGACGCGCAGGATGCCAAAGCCTATGCCGCCACCGGCTTTGCCCGAGATATGCTGAGCGTATCCGATAACCTCCAGCGCGCCCTGGCAGCCATTCCCGCTGAAGTGAAAGATGAAGAAAAGTGGAAAGGCCTGATCAACGGCATTGAAGCGACCGGTCGTGAATTGGAAACCGTATTTGAGAAAAACGGCATCAAGCGGGTTGCTTCTGTGGGCTTGCCGCTCGATCCGAACCAGCATCAGGCGATGGTCGAAATTCCGACCGACGAGCATGAGCCGGGAACCGTGGTGCAAGAGATGCAGGCCGGTTATGTGATCAAGGATCGCTTGTTACGGCCTGCTTTTGTGGGTGTGGCGAAGAAGCCCGAAGAATAGCGCTGGCAGTGACAGTTGCTGCGAACCAAAACCAAGGTGGGCTCGCATTGATATTCGGCTGAGATCAAAAAATGGAATTTCCCATACCGCCGTCGATGGTCAGGCTTTGTCCCGTCACATAGCCGGCCATCTCGCTGCAAAATAACGCAACAAACGCTCCCATATCTTCGGCATCGCCGAAGCGCCCGACCGGGATGCGGACTTGTTTGACGAATTGCGCGACTTCTTCGTCGTAGCTGGTGCCATTGGCTTCGGCTTGGCTTTCGAACATATCCTTGATCCCGTCAGTATGATGCATGCCAGGCAGGATGGTGTTGATCGTGACGCCATGTTTGGCGACCTGTTTAGCGACTGCTACGCTATAGTTGACCAGCGCTGACCGGGGTGGACCGGATAGTACGCGCATGGCTGCGGGATATTTGGCCGCGCCAGTTGCGATGTTGACAATGCGCCCCCATTTGCGCTCGATCATTCCATCGATCACCGCTTTGATAAAATCCACCGGACTTAAAAGCGTTAATGATAGCGCTTTTTCCCAATCTTCACGATTAACGGTCCGGAAGTCTCCCGTGAAAGGCGGCGGGGAGCAGGTTGCGACCAGGATATCGGGATTGGGACAGATGGAGAGAATTTTTTCTCGTCCTTCATCACTGCTGTGGTCTGCCACAATCGGTGTGATGATGGCACCGGTTTCTTTCGCCATTTGCTCGCAGCTTCGGTGCAATCGTTCTTCCCCTCGAGCAGTCACAAACAGTTCAGTCTTTTCCCGAGCGAGCGCCAGTGCTGCACCGCGCCCTAATCCGGCGCTGCCTCCGTTGACCAGAGCCACTTTTCCCGAAATTCCCAAATCCATATAGCTATCCTTTCGTTTTGGTTCGTAACAGTTCGCGAGCCCGATGCCGACTAGCCAATATGGGATAAACGGCGGCAGATGGGCCGGGTTGAAAAATCAGGCCTTTCAATTCAGTGGCTTGCAGATTCTTTTCTCTCATCTCTTGCATATTTCTTTTAAAGATATATCTTAGAAACAACTTAGATATAAAAAGAAGGAAATATTATGCGATATTCAAACTATAGTGATTGCGGATCTGGTTCTCGGCGGGGTAAGCGCTGGGGGGCTATGAATGGACAGAAATTTGCGCGCGCCTTTGCCGCTGCTGCTTTTGAAGGCGCCAAAGCCAAACGTCGTGCGCGGGTTTTTCGGCGGGGAGAGCTGCGGCTGGTTTTGCTTCATCTGGTTTCTCAAGAACCGCGCCATGGCTATGATCTGATTCAACAGATTGAAGAGCTCACAGGCGGGCATTATGCGCCCAGTCCCGGTATTGTTTATCCGACGCTGACGTTGATGGCGGATATGGACCTGATTGACGAGAAGGTCGATGATAGCGGCAAGAAGGTTTATTCGATTGCCGATGCTGGAACGACTTTGCTGGCTGAAGAGGAAAAGCATGTTGCTGATATCCTGGCTCGGTTGGAGGGTATTGCCCAAATGGATCAAGCTGTGGATGGTGCATCTATCCGCCGCGCCGTTGGCAATATGAAAAGCGCGATCCGGATCCGGCTTGCCGATGAGGAAAAGGGGTCAGAGAAGATCCTCGATGTCGCAGCGATTATTGATGAAGCGGCGAGCAAAATCGAACGACTCAAGTAGCGGTCACAGCTCCAAAACCATCTGTACATTGCACCGTGCATAAGGCGTGGGCCACAGCTCATCGCCGGATAAATGCTGAAAGCCGCACCGTTCATAAAGGCGGATGGCGGCTTTCAGGTCGTTATTGGTTTCCAGCCAAATAGCGTCGGCTGCCATCGCTCGCCCCTCGGCAATTAGCGCCTCTAGGACAGCCCGGCCAATACCTTGTCCACGCAGATCTTTTTGGGCTGCCATTTTTACGATTTCTAGCCATTTGCGGCCATCTTTTTGGTCATGATGAGGCGGCAAAATCGCACCGGTACCCACGACCTTGCCATCAAGTTCGGCGATGACGATCTGTCCACCGGGCTCAAGGATGGTGGTTTCCAAATTTTCTAACTGGTCGCGGTCGCTTTTCTCCAACGAAAAGGATTCCTCAATCCAGTCGAGATTGAGGGCAATATAGGCCTGCTTGTCTGCGGCGGTATATCGGCGCGTTATAACAATCATGTTTTCCTTTGCATCAGAACATTGTGAACAGAACGACCGCTATGATCGTACCAATAACCGGTATGATAACGGTCAGCGCCCCGACAGCTCCATAAGCATCCTTGTGCGTCTCTCCGCAAACGGCGCGGATCGTCGTCACAACATAGCCGTTGTGCGGCAAACTATCGAGCGCGCCGGAAGATATGGCGACGACCCTGTGGAGCTCGTCCGGTTGCGCGCCAACATCCATGTAATGCGGTGCAATTAGGGGCAGGGCGATAGTCTGGCCGCCTGAGGCGGACCCGGTCAAACCAGCAATCACGGTGACAGCTACGGCCGCCCCGATCAGCGGGCTACCCGGAATGTTTTGGACCACTACCAAAGCTTCCTGAAAAGCGGGGGACAGCTTCGCCACGGCGCCAAAGCCGACCACCGCGCAGGTATTCGTAATCGCTACCACGGCACTGGTGGCACCACGTGAAAAGGCTTCTGGCATCGCCTTTAATTTTCGATAGCCCACGGCCAATGCCACGATGGCGCCGGACCCCAAGGCCGCGACCAATGCCCATTTGTCGAGCGAGTTTTGCGGTAATATGGCAGATAATGGCCCCATATCCTGAGGATATTGGAAGATCAGGAAAATGCCGAGCACCGCCACCAGCGGCAATAAACAAATGACGGGTGCGGGTAGGTTGCCATAGTCGGTGTTGGTATCGTCGGTCTCACGACCAACAAAAGTCTCGCCATTTGCAACCGCTCGCTTGACCATCCAGTTGAGCCAGAAATGACCCGAAACCGCCATAAAGATCGCGACGACAAGGCTGACTTCCCAGCCCGCATAAGCCGTGGTGCCGAGGAATTCCATCGGGATCAGGTTCTGGATTTCCGGACTTCCCGCCGTGGTCATCGTAAAGGTAACCGATCCGAAGGCTAAGGCCGCGGGAATGAAACGGCGCGGCAAATTGGCCTCACGGAACAGGTGTACCGCCAGCGAATAGACGGAAAAGGCCACAATGAACACGCTGACCCCGCCATATGTCAAAATAGCGCAGGCGGCGACGACCGCGAGCACCGCATGTTTGATCCCGATTTTCTCGATAACCCAATGCGCAACGCTAGCTGCAGCTCCCGAAGCTCCCATGATTTCACCAAATATTGCACCTAACAGGAACATAAAGAACCAGCTTTTGAAGAAGCTGACGAACCCGTCCATATAGGCGGTCGCAAAATCTGGTGCGCCGTCTGCTGCAAGCGGTGGTAGCCATGCCAATCCGCTGGTGGCGGCAACGATCGCAGCGGCAATCGGCCCGGCGATCAAGATATTTACGCCTTTCACTGTCATATAGATGAGCAGCGCAAGCCCGCCGATTAACCCGATTGCTGATATCATGCGCCTTGGTCCCCTTTTTCGTCAGAGCCTATTGGCAGAGGAAAGCAACAAGCGGCAAGGATCAATTGTGATGGGCGGCCAAATTGTATCTGATCCATATCTCAGCAGCAGAACCAATTTCAGGCGAAGTTGACAAAGCTAACAGAGCCCTTTTTACCTGTTTGTGCTGCGTATTATATTTCAAAATTCCCACAAATCCTAATAGTTCAGGGGTATAATATAAACGCCATGGCGGAATAATATTCAAATCTGAGAAAGAGCAATGACGAAATTATCACACTGACTAGATTGTAGGAAAGTGATATTCGGTCTTCGGCATCAGCCACCGAGAAGCGATCAGGGTCATTGGCAATCGGGCTCGTCGGTATCCGTATGAAAATCGCGGAAATCTAAGAAGAAATGGTCTGCGATACCGCAGCGTTAACCGCACAAACAGGGCGTCATGTTAACTTTTATATAAGTATCTGGTGCTACCTCTCAACGATTGAATTTTTACTGGCAGCAGCGGTTCATAATAAGGCTCTGGAAGAAAGCGTCCCAGCAGCTTCTAATTCAGGATTTGGTGATGATAAGCGATAAAGCTAATCTACGAGAGATGACGAGGCAAATGAAGCGGGGCGATCATAGGATATCCACGCGCGCAGGCGTTGAAATTCTAGCAGAAGTACGCGAACCGGGTCTTGGTCGGATTGAGGCGATGATCATGGATTTATCGCTGACCGGATTTCGTATGCGATGCATGACCCGGCTCACCGGTGAGAAGAATATTTTTATGGCTTTGCCATCGTTTGCCGCAATCGAAAGCAAGATTTGCTGGGTTGAAGGCGACTTTTACGGTTGCGAGTTCATTCAAAGCCTTCACCCTGCCGTGTTTGACCATATCGTGTCGAAATATCCGTCACTGAAGCAATCGGACTGCTGAACACCGCCTTATGAGCATTGCGCAGGTCGGATAATCGGCTAGGCTGGACCAACTATGGCCAGCAGAATGTTTCGAAATACCAAGAAGATACTATTGGTTTTGCTGATCGTTGGCGGATCTTGGGCCCTGTCGCGCTGGGCAATTGATGCAGAGACGTTTATCGTCGACGGCAACACTGTCACGGTCATTGACGGCGACAGTTTCAAAGACGGTGATACAGAATTTCGTATTTATGGGATCGACGCTCCAGAATATCGCCAATTCTGTAAAGACGCGAATGGCAAAAATTGGTCATGTGGCAAATCGGCGCGAAGCGGCTTGGAAGCAGTTTTGCGTAACGGCCGTTTCAGTTGTGAAGTCCGAGCGCGCGATAGATATGGCCGAACAATTGTCAGCTGCATAAGCGGCGAGGATGATCTAGGCGCGCGCCTAGTGTCACAGGGTCACGCTATGTCGTCTGATAACTTTGATCACGTCATATATGGAGCCGAGGAGTCCGCTGCCGAAAAGGCCAAACGCGGCATCTGGCAAGGGACTTTTGAAAAACCGTCTAATTGGCGCGCCGCTCACCCGCGTTAGGATTTTGCGTCAGCAATGCGGGATTGATCGTGAAGGCTCTGGGTTCTCCTGTCCACCGCGCCTTTGGATCGGTCATATGGGTTACACCATTAAGCTCATATATATTCTCATACCCATAGCCATAGAGGTTGATGAATGTGGGAATATTGAGCGCCAGCGGCGCCCGTTTGAGCCTGATCGGCGGTACATTGTCGCGGAAATTATTGTTACAATAGATCAGGATCGGTCGCGATTTATCACCAAGAATTTTGGTCAGCTTCTCTTCGGTAAAGTCGGAAAAGGGAATGTTGATTGCACCGTCAATATGCCCTTGCTTAAATGAGGCAGCGGAACGCGTATCCAATATTACAGCGTCCTCTTGCTGAGAAATTGCGTTAAACTGATCCATCTCCACGAGACGTTCTGCCCGATATTCTGCCAGTTCCTCGGTCAGCCTAAGAAAACCGGCATAATCTACCTGTGGGTTTACAGCTATTTCGGAAGGAGGTTGGTTTTGTGCTATAGCGGGTTGCAAAGAAAGGGCTGAGAGGATGGTAGCAGATGCCAATATTGCTGATATTTTCATGATCTTTGTCCCTGTTTCGACAATCAACGTAAAATCTAGACTTTTCAGATTGCTAAATGCTGAACCGGCACTAGTTTGTCAGCCAGATCGGGCGTTGGGCTTGGGTGAAATGGACCTATTGTCGTTTCACATCTGCGAGCAGGATCGCAAACGGGGGAAGCGTGGCAAATAATATTAAACCTAATTGGCTATCAGAAATCGTCCGACGTTTTTCTGTGTTCGTTTACAATATCAATGGCTGGAAGGCGGTGCAGGAAAATCCCGCGCCGCGCAAATGTGTGATTATCGCGGCTCCGCATACTAGCAACTGGGATTTCATCTATTTTTTCGGCCTGACCAATAGCCTGAAGATCAAATCTTATTGGATTGGCAAAGACACGCTGTTCAAATGGCCCTTTGGCGACATGATGCGGCGGATGGGTGGTATTCCCGTCGATCGCTCAAAATCGAACAATATGGTTGATGCCATGGTCGAGGAATTTAACAAGCGCGATGATTTCATTTTGACTATTCCGCCTGAGGGAACCCGTGGCAGCGTGCGACAGTGGCGGACCGGTTTTTATTATATTGCTCTAAAAGCCAAAGTACCGTTGATTATCGGAATGATGGATTATGCCAAGAAAACTGGTGGACTGGGTCCAGAGATCCAACTGACCGGAGATTATGAGGCAGATATGGAGAAGGTCAGTGGCTTTTATCATAGCGTGACTCCCAAATATCCCGACAAAGCGATGGACGATATTGTGCACACTGATGCCGATCCAAAGCTGGGTGGAAAGAAAGAGTGAGTTTGCTTTCTGCACTTGGACAGAATTTTATCCTTTTGGTTGGGATCATGATCATTCTCTGGCTGGTTTCCGTCAAGATCCGTGATGTGTCTTTCATTGATGCATTTTGGGCTTTCGGCATGGCGATCATGGCCGGCGCATCGATCCTGCAGGTGGAAAACGCCGGCTGGCTCGGCTGGACGATATTCGGTTTGACCGTGACTTGGGGTGTGCGGCTTGGAACACATCTCTACTTGCGCTGGAGCAAGGAAGGTGAAGACCCTCGCTATACCAAGATCATCGGCACAGCGATGAAGAAAAAGGGTTGGGGCTTTGCGCAGACCGCTCTGCTCAAAGCTTGGATGTTGCAAATACCCTTGCTTTTCCTCGTCTGTTTGCCCGCTCAAATCGGGATATTATTGGCTGGTGACCAGGGGCTTGGTTCGATCGCGATTGTCGGACTAGTGCTCGCAGTCACTGGTATAGCGTTTGAAACCATTGGTGATGCACAGCTCAAGACATTCAAAGCGGACCCGTCGAACAAAGGGAAGGTGCTCGACACCGGTCTGTGGCGCTATACGCGGCATCCCAATTATTTCGGTGACTTTTGTGCATGGTGGGGCATTTGGTTGGTCGCAGCGCAAGTTGGTTGGCCTGTCTGGGTAGCGATTGTCGGGCCTTTGTTTCTCAGCTTTACGCTGACAAAATGGAGCGGCGCGCCGATGCTTGAATATTCACTACGCAAAAACCGCCCAGATTATGTGGATTATATCGAGCGAACATCAGGGTTTTTTCCGATGCCGCCTAAGAGATGAGAACTCGCTCTGACTATCAATCGGGCACCTCCAAAAGGGAAATATAGATGGATTTAGGGCTAAAGGATAAGGTCATTTTTGTAGCCGGTGCAAGCCGGGGTATTGGCCTTGGGATTGTCGAAGCCTGTTTGGCCGAAGGCGCAAAAGTAGCGATGGCGGCTCGAGGTGCGGAAGCGCTGGAGGCAGAAAAATCTCGACTGGCTGATATTTATGGGGCGGATCGCCTCTGGTCTCAAACAGGTGACTTGCGCGATAGCGCAACGGTTGACGCCATGGTTGCCGAGATTGAGAAAAGCTTCGGGCCGCTATGGGGGGTGGTAGCCAATGTTGGTTTGCATCCTTGTCCTCCGGGTTTTGAAGTGGATGATGAAACCTGGCGCAGCGGCATGAGTCAGAATCTTGACTCCGCCTTCATCCTTGCTCGCGCGGCTTTGCGGATGATGCAGCCAAGGGGTGAAGGATCAATCCTGTTTATCAGCTCTATCGCCGGACTTTCCGGTCTGGGGACGCCTCTAACCTATGGAACGGCCAAGGCGGCTATGAACCATCTTGGCAAAGAACTAGCCGCAGTGGCCGGGCCATCGGGTGTACGGGTCAATGTGATTGCACCGGGCAACATCATCTTCCCCGACGGCGATTGGGAAAAGCGGGTCAACGGGGAAAAGGGGACTTCGGTGATGAGATGGATCAAACGTGAAGTGCCGCTCCAGCGCTTCGGAAAGCCTGAAGAAATCGGCTCAGCTGCTGCCTATGTGCTTAGCCCGCGTGCTAGTTTTATGACTGGTGCAATTATACCGGTGGATGGCGGCCAGGATAAATAGCGCTAACGATCCAGCTATTTAGGCTGCTGCCGCTAGCACCTTATTTTCGATAATCTGGGCGAAGACGTCGCTGTCTTGCGCGCCGGGAACCATGAACTTCTTGTTGAAGATAAAGGCGGGAACACCTGAGATGAAGCGGTCTTGCCATTCCGCTTCGGTGGCACGAACTTCGGCGGCAAACATATCGCTACCCAGTAAGTCGCGGACGCGTTTCTCGTCGAGGCCGACCGAGCCGGCGACTTCGGTCAGAACGTCATGATCACTAACATCCTTGCCATCGGTAAAATGGGCTTTGAACAAAGCTAATTTCAGCGCGGTCTGCTTGCCGGTTTCACCCGCCCAGTGCAGCACGCGGTGCGCATCAAAGGTGTTCACCATCCGCATATTCTCATGATAGCTAAATTCGAAATCGAGATCACTTCCGGCATTGCGCAGTCGTTCGCGATTAGCCTTGCTCTGCTGTGGCGTGGCACCATATTTCTGCGCCATATGTTCGTTAATATCCTGACCCTCTGGCGGCATGTTTGGGTTCAATTCAAAAGCATGCCAGGCGAGTGCGAACTCCGCTTTGCCTTCAAAACGCTGCATCGCTTGTTCCAGCTTTTTATAGCCGATAATGCACCAGGGGCAGACAACATCAGAGACAATATCTACGGTGATTACCGGGGTCTCTGACATAGCTATTTCCTTATAATTTTTGCTGTTGGTTCAGGCTTTTTCTAAAGTGCACTGCAATGGATGCTGGTTTTTGCGCGCGAAGTCCATAACCTGGGTGACCTTGGTTTCGGCAACTTCATAACTAAACGTCCCGCAAACACCGACGCCTTTTTGATGTACGTGCAGCATGACCCTTGTCGCTTCATCTATATCCATTTGGAAAAAGCGTTTCAGGACAAGGACGACAAATTCCATCGGCGTATAGTCGTCGTTGAGGATCAGAACTTTATAGGGATTGGGCTTTTTGGTCTTGGTCCGCGTTTTGGTTGCGATGCCAATATTCGTATCATCGTCATCGCCGGAACCATTGTTATCAGTACCATCGCCATCATCATCTCCCGCCATAAGTTCGCCCAGCCGAAAGGCTTCGCCAGCCTGCAAGAGGAGCGGGTCGGCATCGGACGCTATTGGGGAGAGAATCTCTGCTTTAATCATGTTGCACAGGATATGGTATTTTAACCCCCGAGGGCAAGTGGCGGATTGATGAATCCGCGATGATTTTACGACAAATCGTCCGATTACAGCACAAATGAAAAAGGCCGCTCCCTAAGGAACGGCCTTTTGCGTGACGATAAAAGCGGCTTAAGCGGCTTTTTTGATCTCTTTGCGGATGGTGCTGACGCGATCAGCGATTGGCTGATAGGCTTTGCCAGCCAATTTGGTGACGGCATCCATGTTGTTTGAAGTCTGGTCAACAACCCGGTCCAGGCCGCTGCGCATGAAGTCAGCTTGCATTTCAACGAAATCCTTTGGCGTAGCAGCGTTGAAAGAGCTTTTCAGAACGTTGCTGGCTTCCACGAAGTTTTCGCGGGTATATTTGACGTTGGTTTTGCCGATTTCCTGAGCGCCTTTGGCGGTGATTTTGCCGCTTTCGACCAAGGTTTCAACATTCAGACGGTTGAATTCAACAGCATCTTTGGAAACTTCAACAGCGCGGTCAGCGACTTCTTTGGCGCGTTCCTGAGCGGTTACGGTCAGCCTTTCCAGTTGAGCTTGCAATTTAGCAGCCATGTCCTGAAGCGCCTTTTTGTTGGTTGCAGTCGCTTTTGGAGCCGCTTTTTTCGGAGCAGCTTTCTTAACGGTTTTCTTCGCAGTGGTTTTTGCGGTTGTTTTCGCTGTTGTCATTTTGGTCGTTCCTTTTTTTACAATCTTTTTGGTGGTTGCAGCGGCGCGTTTCGGAGCGGCTTTGCGCTTCGTAACGGTCTTCTTAGGAGCCGCTTTGGTTGCTGCAGGCTTCTTTGCAGCGGGTTTTGAAGCCGTTTTGGTTGTCGCAGCAGCTACCGGCTTTTTCGCAGCGGTTGTTGGTGCGGTTTTTGGCGCTGGCTTGGCAGCTGCTTTTGCAGCAGGAGCTTTTTCAGCGGTTACGGGTTGCGCTGATGCAGCTGCATTATAAGCAGCTTCAGCAGAGAGGCTGACGGGCTTGTTTGAAGCCGTGGCAGCCGTTGTGTCGGTTGTATTTGTATCAGCCATCTGTGATTCCATTTGTTTGTTGCAGTGCACAAATAGGAGGGCTGATGATAAAAGTCAAGAAAAAATGCTGCAGTGCAACATAAATCAAAAACTGGCGATAAATGTCAATTTTACCAAAGATATAGTGCCGATATGGTGATATTCTCATTTCTGAGTTTATACAGAATATACACAGAATCAGAGAAAAATATTTCTTCCGCTGCTCTGCAACATAACCGGGTTCGCAAATTTTCTGGATCGGGAATGAGCATATCCAATCCTATCACACACCAACGCTTGTAGGAAAGGGGCTCGCCCCTTTCCTTTGGAACCGGTTAGATAAGATTGGCGGTCGTTGCGACGGCCAGCAGCGAGAAAGCAGCGATGCAGATATTGGCCGTTGCGCCAACTGATAGCCGGATTGGCTTGGCGACCGCATCGAAGCGTACTTCATATTCGGGATGCTCGGTTCCCAGCATCCGATCCCACCATGTGAAATAGAGACCGAAATTGCTGTTGCCCTGGCTATGGTGCAGGTCGTGATGGGTCGTTGTCGTGATCCAACCGACAAATTTATTGCGCGTCCAGCCAGCAGGGAACAGTTCGACCCCAGCATGGCCCATGACATTGCGAACAATCATATGCGCAAGGAACAGGAAGATCGCGAATGGATACATGCCGCCGAACAAGACCGAGATAATGAGCAAATAAATTGGCACAAAGGCCGCTTCGGTCATCGCCTCGAAAGAAGAGAAGCTATAGGCCGCCCATGGTGTTGGCGTGCGCGACTTATGATGGTGCAGGTGTGAGAAGCGAAACATGGTTTTCGTATGGAGCCAGCGATGCATCCAATAGAAATAGGCATCATGGGCGACGATCATCGCCAAAAGCTGGACGATGAAGAGCGGCCAGACAATTTCGCCGGTCATGACTGTGACCCAACCAGCCGCTTCCATTAGAACGGTGCTGATCGTTGTCAGGCCGAAAACGAAAACCGTGCGCATGGAAGACAGAAATTCTCGTTTATAGTCGGCGAAACCGGCTTTGCGGGATTGGATACGCCGTGCCGCGCTCCACTTGCCAAAGGCCCAGAGGATGAAGGACAATGCGCCCGCCGCTATTAGATAGCGCCCCAGATCAAAGGTGAAGGCACCGATCATATGGTCGACTATTTCATTTAACAGTTCAGGCATTTGCTTCTCCATCACAGGCATATTTGGTTTGATGAAGGCAAAGTGACAGAAAAGGCAGCCGGTCTCTCTGCAATGCTGAAAAATGCTGTGCGATTTCGAAAATGATCAGACTATTTCAGTTTTGATCAATTGCGGATTTACGAAAATCACTAGGTGTCAGGCCGGTTTCGGAACGAAAAGCACGATTGAATGGAGCCAGCGATCCATAGCCCAAATCCATCGCAATTGTCAGTATCGGCAAGTCAACCAAGGCGCGGTCCGCGAGTTTTTCCTTGGCTTCGGTGATTCGATAGCCGTTGAGGAAGGATGAAAAATTGCGATGGCCAAGCTGTTTGTTGATCAGTGCCCGCAGACGATGTTCCTGCGTGTCCAATTGCGAAGCCAGCGTCGCTATGGTGAGCGATGGCGTACGATATTGACCTTCCTCCATCGCTGCGATCAGCTTGTCGTGCAAAACCGTTTCGCTGGGTGACAGATTTGCAGTGGTATATGCTTTGGTCGGCGAATAGCTTGGCTCCACCAGAACTTCCGGTTCCGCGATGAGAAGCGCTGAACCCGCACATAAAACCAACAGAAAGATAAAGGCAGCATTCACGGCCGATGCTACCGGCAGGTTAGTTTGCCCTCCATACAGCAATTCGAATACGAGCACCCCGCCCACCTGCAAACCGATCAACAGAGGCAGATAGGTGCTTATCAGTCTGCGTTTTTCGACCAGATCATCAGCTCTTCCGCCCATTGCAATCACCATCAAATGGCCGATCAAGGCGAGCGAGGTAATGCGGATCGCATCAAATGTCAGCCATCGGCCATCCGTGGGCAGGTTTGCGGAGGCCCACAAAAGGAACAGGACCAGCGAAGCCCCGATCAGAATTTTTTTGTTGATAGGCCGTTCAAATAGTTCGTGGGCAAACACCCATGCCCAGATGGTCGTGGATACGGACAGTAAATCGATTACCGTTTCCAACATGCCCTCATCGGGGAAAAAGCTGGAAGAGTTCAAGATATAAGCCATTGAGCTGACCAGCAGGCCAATGGCCGCGATTTTCAGCCTCGTGCGTATCCTGCCGCCGATCAAGACGGCAATGATCATGATCTGCCCACCAATGGCGAGCAGACGCAATGTCGTATCGACAAATGCCAAGTCTAATCCGGCGATTGCTATAACCTTCCCTGTTATGTGCTATGCTAGCTCATCTTCTTCTGTTCGCAACGGGAAATTCGTTGATACGTCCGTTCGGGCAGTGTGGAGATTATTCTTTGGTTTCTGAAACAGCTATGTGTAACAGCTTAGTCATGCAGCGCGAATATGTCCCATGTCCCAACTGAAATCCATCGCGACCGCCCTTCCTGACCACAAGATCAGCCAAGAGGATGTTCTGGCCGTGCTTGCCAAGGCGCGCGGGGCCGCTCTGCCAGCGCGGTTAAAACAGATATTGGGTAATAGCGGAATCGATCATCGCTATATTGCACGCGAACCCGATTATTATCTGGAGCAGCGCAGCTGGTCGGAGCGTGCGCAAATCTATGATGAGGTGGGCAGGACATTGTCCCAACGTGCATCGACGGCGGTATTGGCGAAAGCCGATCTACAACCCGCTGATATTGACGCGATTGTAATGATTTCTACCACCGGTACGATGACGCCTTCCATTCCCAGCCGATTGATCGAAGCCATGGGTTTTCGCCAGTCGGTGCAGACGGTTCCGGTCTTCGGCTATGGTTGTGCGGGCGGTATTTTGGGCCTGCGGCTGGCTAATGATCTGGCTGATGCGAATGGCGGGCAGAATGTGTTGCTGATCTCTTTGGAGCTATGCAGCCTGTCTTACGATTACAGCCAGTTTGATAAAAAGAATATGATCGCGACCGCGCTTTTCGCTGATGGCTGTGCTGCGGCTTTGCTGAGCGGTAAAGGCGAGCAGGGCGATCGGCCGTCGTTTCGGGCATTTGGCCAAAAGACTTGGCCGGATACGCGCGATATGATGGGCTGGGACATTGGTGATACCGGATTTGATCTGGTGCTGGCTCGCGATATACCAACCTTTGTGACCAAGGATTTTACGCCGTTTTGCGACGCTTTCTTAAACGACCAGGGCCTGGAAAAATCCGATCTGGGCGAGCCAGCTTGCCATCCGGGTGGCGGACGGGTCGTCGAGGCGCTGGAAGATTATTTTGCGCCGGAGCTAGCGGGCATTCCGGCGACGCGCGATGTCCTGAAACATCATGGGAATATGTCTTCACCAACCGTGCTGTTCGTGCTGGAGAAAATACTCAGGGGTAACCCTAAGAAGCCGATATTGTTGACGGCTCTTGGCCCCGGTTTTACTTCCGTGCTGGGCATTTTGGACCCTGTAGGAGAAAATTGATGGATGGTTTGGGCGCAATTTTCACCAACGCTCCCACGCTAGTCACATGGGTTTTGATCTACATTGTAGCACAGCGGCTGGGCGAGCTGGTTTATGCCAACGGCAATACCAAGCGCTTGCTATCCGAAGGCGGCGAGGAATTTGGCGCAGACCATTATCACTGGTTCATCTTTCTTCACAGCGCGTGGCTGGCGATTATCTTTTTGCTGGTTGATCCGTTGCAGCAATTGAATCCCATATTGCTGGCGCTGTTTGTTGGCACACAAGTCCTGCGCGTCTGGACATTGGCCTCGATTGGTCGCTGGTGGACCACGCGGATCATCTCGGCCCCTCATTTCGACCTTGTGAAGCGCGGACCTTATAAATTTGTCAGCCACCCTAATTATCTTGTCGTGGTGCTGGAAATCGCGATTGTGCCCTTGTTGATGGGACTGCCGTGGGTGGCTTTGCTATTCTCTATATTAAACGCAATTTTGCTCCGTCACCGCATTGGCGTTGAGAATGTGGTGCTAGGGAAGCGGGGCTAACCCTTTAGTCGTCAGCCTCAGCTGCCGGCAAATAGGCTGTGACCTTAATCTCGATAATCGCCTTTTCACCGCCAAACAGACTGCTGACACCAATGGCCGTCCACGCGGGGTAGGGTGCCGGAACGCGTTCCTGCTTTACCGCCCACATTGGCCCAACATATTTGTCGAGATCGGTGAGATAGGATGTCACATCGACAACATCGCTCCAGTCGCCGCCCGATGCTGCCAGAATCATTTCAATTTCTTCAAAGGCCCGGATAACGGCTGGCTTAATATCGGCGTCGGTTTCGTCATCCTTCAGCCGAGCCACAACGCCGGACAAATAGACCATATCACCCGCCCGCACCGCTGGGGCAAAACGGAAATTATCATAACTATCCTTGAGAGTTTCGGGGATAATCACCTGTTTTTGCGCGCTGGCAGCCGACGTGTTGATGAGTGTCAATGCCGCTACAGTGGTAAAGAATATGGCTTTGAATTGGCGCACGATAAATCCCTTTTTCATTAAAACTAGTCGGAAAGAAGTATCGCGGCAAGTCTGTTACAGATCGAAGAAAATCAGGTGCCGGCAATGTGACGAAAGCAAAAATGGACCCAATTTGGGTTAATTCCAATTTGTAACGACCGTAACTGATTCCCATAGGCTGCTAGCACATAGGGGATGGAAAAGCTTGCTTGGTTTCAGGACATTGATTGGGAGAATATGCGCCATAGGCTTGTTGGTCGTTGCGGCATATTCCAATAGCTCAGTACTCGCGCAAACGACGTCTGCTCCTTCTGGAACACTGATCAATAGCTACGCCCGTGTTGTCTCAATTTCTTCTACAACCGTTCAGCTTTCTAGCAGTAGCGGTTTCAGTGCCAATAGCCGGGCACTTATTGTCCAGATGAAGGGCGCCTCGGTCACGCGAACCGACGGCGCAAGCCATGGTGATGTTACCGGGTATAATAATGCAGGCCGTTTTGAATATGTCAAAATTATCAGCATTTCGGGCAATGTCGCTACCTTGGAGACTGCCCCTGCCGTGGCCTTTGATACTGGCGGATCGGTTCAAATGGTCAGCGTACCGGTTTTCGATGGCGGAACGCTGACGCAGAATGTTGTTCCGCAGGCATGGAACGGACAGACCGGCGGCGTTGTTGCGTTTGACGTGACGGGTAGTCTGACGCTGGCTGCCAATATTGATGCCACCGGCAGAGGTTTCCTTGGCGGCGCGTTGGCAGCTTCCACGCCTTTTGACAGCTGCGCGTCGGATCAGTTTAACTATACCGGTCCGGTACAAGCTGGCACGGGTAACAAAGGTGAGGGTATTGTCCCGAACGCATCGGCTCACGCGGCACGGCGCGGCCATAATGGCAATGGCGGCGGTGGCGGCAATATCACCGATGCCGGCGGCGGCGGCGGTGGCAATATCGGCGCTGGCGGTTTGGGCGGTCGTGAACTGGATGTATGTGACGATGATGGCAGCTTTGGCGGTCTTGGCGGTCAGACACTAGATTATTCCCCCAATAACCGGTTGTTCATGGGCGGTGGAGGTGGTTCTGGATCGGAAGTATCACAAGCCGCGACAGGCGGCTCGCGCGCCGGCGGCGGGTTGGTTTTTCTTCGGGTCGGTCAGCTGGTTGGCGCGGGCGGCCAGATCATTGCCGATGGGCTGTCGGCATTTGCAGATGATGCCAATGGATCGGACGGCGGCGGAGCTGGCGGGGCCATTGCGGTGTCGGTTGTCACAAGCCTGTCCGGTTCTCCGGTATTTCGTGTCACTGGCGGTGATGGCGGCGATGAAGCCAATACCGATTTTGCTCATGGTACTGGCGGTGGCGGTGGTGGTGGAGCAATCAGACTATTTGGTGCCACCTGCGCGGCGATCACACCGGTTATAAGTGGCGGTGCTGCGGGAACCAGTGTGCTCGGCAATAATGCTGGCGATCCCAATTGGGGTGCCGCTGATGGCGGCCCGGGCAATTGTCAGGGTAATTTCTCCGTGCTGGGCCAACCCTCGCCGATTGACCCCGCACGGTTAAATGTCGTCAAAACGTCCTCTGTTTATACCGCCAATGGCGCTAGTACCGGTTTCTCTATCCCCGCTGAAGATATGATCTACACCATCGTCGTTCAGAACGTGGGCGGTGGGCCTGCAGGGGAAGACAGCGTTTTCATCATCGATCAGCTGCCCAGTCAATTGACTTTCTTCAATGGGGATATCGATGACGGTGGACCAGATAATTTCCCCGGCAGCGATCCGGTGGCATTTATTGATAATGGCAGCAATCTAAGCTTTGACTACGCGAATGACGTGGCTTTTTCGAACCAGCCGGGCATGCCCATCTCGTTCGCAAGCTGCACCTATGAGCCGGCCACTGGCTATGACCCTGCGGTCACCTATATCTGCATCAATCCCAAAGGGGTGTTCGCGACGCCCCAGCCGACGTCAGAATTTACCGTTGCGCTGCGGGCGAAGATCAACTGACGATCAACCGGTTTTAGATATGGCCGCAGTTGCGTTGATGTTACCAGCGTCAAAACCCTTTGTCAGGCGGACTTTGAAAATAGACATATTCTACGCATTTCAAACGTGAAATTCTGTTCAAGCGTTTTTATTGATCGATAAATGGTGGCGGATGCGGAAATAGAGTGTGGCGGGTCATGGTCCTTATATACCAAGCGCACGTTATGTAGGAAAGTGGGTGAGGCCGTTTATATGGGCGTTGCACATGACAGTTCCGGCCAGCCGGTTGTTCCGGACTTGAAACAGAGCATTTTGAAAGAGCAATTATGGCTTCCACTACCACAGAGTTCGATGCTGCCGAATATCTCGACAGCCCGTACATGATCGCGACTTATTTGAAGGCGGCATTTGAAGAAAATGATGCAGCCCTGATCCGCACCGCGCTGAACGATGTCGCCCGCGCCAAGGGCATGACGGCAATGGCGGCGGAGAGCAAGATCACGCGGCAGGCGCTCTACAAGGCGCTGGGGCCGAGGCAATATGACGCTGGAGACTTTGCGGAATCTGCTGCGGGCCATGGGTGTGCGGTTGTCGGTTAGTGGGTGACTAAGAGCCATAAATATGCTGTCACTGCGCCCCGATCTCCAATATCCATCTCCAATGCCTATCTTAAATGCCCATCTAAATGATTGTGACCCGATGTACCCCAGCCCCGATATGCAAGAACGCCGCGCCGATTTTATTGTCCACGGGATAGGATTGATTTTTATCCTGTTGGCCGGTGTGGCCTTGTTCATTCAGGCGGTTGATCATGGTGGGGCGGCGATAGCGGCGGTTAGCACATATGTGATCGGCGTGGCATTTTCTCATGTCATTTCCATGTTCTACCATTTGTCGCCTTTTCATGGCCGGCGGCTGGCACTGCGCCGGATAGACCATGCGGCAATCTATCTGACCATCGCGGGCACTTTTACACCGCTGTTCGTCCTTGCGGATACAGAGTTTAGCCTGTTCCTGCTAACGATTGTCTGGGCGCTGGCTATCCCCGCGATGCTGTACAAAATCTTCGGCAAAAATCTGGATTCGCGGTGGTCGCTGGCGTCCTATCTCGGGTTGGGATGGATGGGCATTATCGGCGTGCCCGAGATGATGGCGCAGCTGCCCGGATTATCTTTATGGGCCATGTTGGCGGGCGGCGTATTCTATTCTCTCGGCACGATTTTCTATGCCCGCAAGGCGCAGCCCTTCCGCTATTCCATCTGGCATAGCTTCGTAATGATGGGCGGCGCGTCTTTCTTTGTCGCTATTTGGGTGGCTTTGGTGGGGGGTTAGATGTGCTGCGGGCGAGGGGTGTATGGTTGTGGGTTAGTGGGTGATCTCGAGAAATTCGTCTATTGAACAATTGGCCCATGCAGTTGTGCGTCCGCTTTGGGCGCAAAAGCCGACATTAGAGATTACTCAATATTTCTGCAGTATTCTGGCTGTCAATAGTCCTAGGAAATGCACAGTGAACGACATTAAGAAACTAACAGCTATCTCTATGGTGATAGTTTTAGCGCTATCCAGTTGCGATAAAAATCAGGACGCGTTTGAGTTTGCAAAGTCTCATGTCTGGGGAGATAAGATCAATGGGTGCGGCTATCGATCTATAAAGTTTTTTGATCAATTTATCGATTATGATAATTCTCCGGAAATGGTCGAAAAAGTGATCGCTATCGATCCGGAAGCAGAGGTAGTTTCAAAAGAAAGAACTAGGATATCGTTGGTTGATCTTGGAGCGGATAACTTCACTGTCGAAGAGAATGAAACCAAAGATAAAATGAAGATATATCGAAACGGCGATAGCTTGTACCTATACGGGATATATTCCAATGGAAGCTGGAAATACCCTGAACGAGATAATTCCGTATACCCTACAGATTATATAATCTGCGACACTTGAAAATGCTAAATTTGATCGGCTCAACAATTCAATTAGCTTAAACTCTAATGTCCGCTTTTGGGATAAAGCAGTCACAACGCTAGTGTCTGCTTTGGGGTTCATTGGTCATCAGGTTTGTCAAATGGTCTGCGGCTTGTCTCATGCAATTCACCAGCTGATACAGCCGCATCACCAAAGTAGGTTATGAAAAGCTTTTGAATGCTACTGTGCCAGCCCAACTCTTTCTCATTTTGTGAACTGGGGTCCTCGCCCTCGGAAAGGAAAACCGCTTCGGAAAAGTCAACCGCATTCACGGTGCCATTTTTGGGAAGAAAGTTACCAATGGAACCTGCCGGACTACCGCACCAGCCCAATCCAACACACAGCTCCCAAAAAAGCAAATCTCTGGTAGTGGGTTTAACAATATCTACCTCATAATCTTCAGCATTGCACCAAAACTCGATTTCGCCTTCGGTCATCACTGATGCTGAACGATCTTCTGCGCCGTCCCTCAATTGATAGCGAATGCCGACCTCTCCCTTGGGCGGAACTTCGTGACGATCAGCCCATGGCTCGATGATGAAAGTTAGAGGCTTATCGGTATAGTTTATGAACGTTGCGATAGTCATTTATAGCGGTTATCGGCCTTGTAGTTCGAAAACAAGGCCTGACATCTCCGATACAGTGTCAAATCCTCGCATCTAGTGTCCGCTATGCCCTCTGATATCTTGCCAATACTCGTTTGCGACGTCAGGATCGACTTCGACCGAAAATGGGCTCCCGCTGTAAAGCCGATCGGTTCCGTCCTTCTTCGGACCCGAAATCCAAAATTCTTCACCCGTTTCGACGTCAAAATAGTTCGCTTTGAGTCCGCCACCGCCGCCCAGCGACTGGAAGGTGCGTCCCCCATAGTAAATCGAGCGGCCTGACTTTGAAAACGTGACCCTACCAATCCTTGCAGGCCCATCCAAATCAGCTGACTTATCCTCTATATACATTATTTGTGTTTTGGCTTTGGACATGAGCATAACTAACCCGATAACTTCTTCGAACGCAACATTCGCTAACCAGTTGATTATTACCGTCAGGCAAAGTCGCAGCTAATGTCCGCTTTCGGGATGAAGCAGCCGCAATTCTAATGTCCGCTGTGGGCGCAAAAGCGGACGCTAGAATTGTTAGAATTTGAGCGGCATACTTAGAACAATTCAGTTTGGTTCCACCTTCAATCAATGTTAGTTCAATCAGAAATATCGAACGAGAAAAGCGAGATTGTCTGGTGCGAATTGGTTCTGGTTGCGTTTCAATTGGGTTGGTTATTCTCGTGCTTCCTATTCCACTGGAGCTATCGATATCTGCTCTGAGCAACTGGGTTGGCCCTGATTTGCAAGACTATTGCAAGAAAGAGAACCTTGTTAAAATTTATGATGCCAAGCTTTACGAGAAGCGACGTCAGGAGGTAGACGACAGAAACGTAATTGTTTCTGACGGCTGGACAACAGTTGTCACAGAAAAGCATGTCTCAAGGTTTATGTATAATAGTATCAGAATTCGAACGGCTATGCTGTTCTTAAACGATCAAAAAGTTGCTCATACAAGGCATTATGCGTCGAGCAGAGAAAACATATTTACATTGGTTGGAATGGTTCCAGCGAGCGGCACACCTTGCCGGGTCGCGACAGACTACCACTTGGAAAATGCGGTCATTGTCGAGGCGTACAATGATCCTCGATTTGCTCCACCAGAGTATCGATAGAGGCTTCAAAGAGTTTAAACCATTCCTAATGCAAAATCATTGAATTTGGACACGACGCATCGACAATGAGGGCGTCCAGTTGCTTTTCAGTCAATTCATCGTCGTCGTTGCATGCTGAAATACGAAACTGAACTTCAGGTAGTTTTACCCTGACATAGCGACCGGGATGCTCAGGAATAGTAAGCCCGCTAATACGGCGAAGGGAGTTTTTTACTACTGCTGCGCCGAGATCCGGAAACGAACTTTTTATGATGGAAGCATCAATTCCACGGCCATGAGGTGAAACCAGAATTTCAATAGAGACGATGCCTTCTCGGCCCTCTCTTAATGCCCTAGATGGATAGTCATTACTGTTAACAAAAGGTCGGTCAAAAAACTTTGTCAGGTCCATCGGGCCGAATTCAACTACCCCGCCCGTACGTTTGATATCCTGCTCCAACATTACCTTTGCACTCGGCACACCTGCCCGAACAAGGCGAGAGAGGTTGTTCCAAGCTGCCGATTTTCTATTGGAATCCAAGCTTTCCAGACTTCTTTCGATCCACGGCGTCAATGGTACCATTGCCGAACGTGTTCGCACCGCAATCGCGGTCAATCTGTTTGCTGAATCAATAGAAGCATCATTACTCTTGCTGTGTATTCGGTCTTGATAATATTGAACCAACAGCATCCTCACCGCCTCGGCACTAGAAGATGGCCCATTCGAAATTTGAAACAGCGCATTGGCCGTGTCATCTCGCAATGTAACATCCGAACTCTCCAGCTTAGGCGACACCAACAGCAAAAAAAGAATGCGCGCCTCATCCGAAGAGGTCGTAGCTGGCAAAAGTAATGCTTCTGCCCTGTCATTGTCTTTCGCGATGTGCTCGCCGTTGATCAGCATTTGGGCAGCCTTGACTTTAATTTTCAAATCCCAAGACTGTTCCGCCATCTCAATTCCTGCTGCGGGTTCAAAACGAGCGGACATCGGGTCAAGATATGCCTCCGCCAGATGATAGCTTAACCGATTCGACTGTCTATTTTGCGTCATAAGATAAGCCCAAATATCATCTCTTGCGATGAAGGTTCGCTGTTCCGCTTTGCTCCCGAATGGCTTTGACTCGCTGCTATCAAGATGATCGCGCAGCCAAAGGAATCGTTTGAGTTCTCTAATTTTCTTTGGAGAATCTGGTCGCCCCACAATGCGGTGAAGTTCTATAAGTTTTTTTAGTTCAGTGAAGTTTCTAACTGCTAGCGGGTTAGGACCAACTGCCCTCTCCATTACCTCTAAAGCTAAAGTTAGAGATTTGCGGCAGCCATGATCACCGTGGCGAAACCGATATGCTAAACCCGATAATGTCTGAAGGGAGAAGCGTTCAGCAGCAATTATTTTATCTAACTTCCTTCGTTTTTTCCAAACTTGACGGCATTTGGGTGACCATTTCCGGCGCATGTCTTGGCGATGTTTTTTCAGTTCCTCTTCTGTGATAACGGTTATGACTGGCGGAGGACCATATGCTTTAACCGGCGACGGCAGCATAATTATCGTGACGACTAGCAGTATAAAAAACTCTCGGAACCTCAATTAATCATCCTTCGACCCTAACAAACAGTTTAATATTGGTCTGCTAAGGAAACACTGTCAAATGTTCGGTAGAGAAAAGCATTTCTAGCTAGCGTTTCTATTGCCGGTTAGCTCGATCCGTAAATCAACATTGTTCGACCCGAAACTAGATTTTATCTAAGATTCTCTAGTGTCCGCTTTCGGGATATTGCGGACGCTCCGATCCCAGTCTGATCATGAACACTAATTCTCGTACCAGTAAGTGGCCCAACTGTTGACGTTCCAGCGAATCCCCGCTAAGGGCCGCGTTCTTGTTCGCGCGGGATGCGTCTTGCTGAACGGGAAAGCTACATAGGCAAAACACTTGCCGTACCAAAATACGGTGAGAGTAACCCCTGCAATTTGCAGGAAAAACTACTTATAAGGTGAAGACTTTATGCCAACGATTAATCAGCTCGTCCGTAAAGGGCGGGTGCCACAGAAGACGAAGTCCAAAGTGCCGGCCATGGAAGCCAACCCGCAGAAACGCGGCGTTTGTACCCGGGTCTACACAACGACTCCTAAGAAACCAAACTCCGCTCTGCGTAAGGTTGCCAAGGTTCGCCTGACCAACCAGCGTGAGGTCATCAGCTATATTCCCGGCGAAGGTCATAACCTTCAGGAGCATAGTGTTGTTCTCATTCGCGGCGGCCGTGTTCGCGACCTTCCTGGTGTGCGTTACCATGTGCTGCGCGGTGTTCTTGATACGCAAGGCGTTAAGGACCGGAAGCAATCCCGTTCCAAATATGGCGCCAAGCGTCCTAAATAATCAGCCAAGAATAATTGGTTTGTAGGAGTTATATAATATGGCACGTCGTCGTCGTCCCGAGAAACGGGTAATCCTTCCTGATCCAAAATTTAAGGATCAGGTCCTTTCAAAATTCATGAACAATCTGATGGTAGATGGTAAGAAGTCTACTGCAGAACGTATCGTATATGGTGCTTTTGACAGCGTCGAAGCCAAAGCGAAAAAAGATCCGCTGCAGCTTTTCCATGATGCGCTCAACAACATCAAGCCGGGCATTGAAGTGCGCAGCCGCCGTGTTGGTGGTGCGACCTATCAGGTTCCTGTCGAAGTGCGTCCTGAGCGCGCCCAGGCTCTGGCCATTCGCTGGATGATCAGTGCGGCCCGTTCGCGCAGTGAAACCACAATGGCTGCTCGTCTATCGGGCGAAATTCTTGATGCTTCCAACAATCGCGGCAACGCGGTGAAGAAGCGTGAAGATTCGCACAAGATGGCCGAAGCCAACCGCGCATTTGCACATTACCGCTGGTAACTATATATAGAGGCGCAGGGATCGCAGATTCTCTGTAAATTCCTGCGCTTTTCACATTGTTGTATTTGTAACCAATCAGGGCTGGTCATCGCTGGCCCCTTTCACTATATGGGCGGCGCTAATCAGGGCCCCTTAATTCTGGAGTAAAGACTATGGCACGCAGCCATCCGCTCGAACGATATCGCAATATTGGCATTATGGCCCATATTGATGCCGGTAAAACGACCACCACGGAACGTATCCTGTATTACACGGGTAAGTCCTATAAAATTGGCGAAGTGCATGATGGCGCGGCGACGATGGATTGGATGGAGCAAGAGCAAGAGCGTGGTATTACCATTACCTCTGCTGCGACCACCTGTTTCTGGAATGCGGATGACACCAATGGCCCCGAGCACCGGATCAACATTATTGATACGCCCGGTCACGTTGACTTCACCATTGAAGTTGAGCGGTCCCTTCGTGTGCTTGATGGCGCGGTAGCTTGTTTCGACGGCGTTGCTGGCGTTGAACCACAGTCTGAGACTGTATGGCGTCAGGCTGATAAATATAAAGTGCCTCGGATGTGCTTCATCAACAAGCTCGACCGGACCGGCGCTAACTTCAAATTCTGCGTGGATTCGATTGTAGAGCGTTTGGGCGCTACTCCTGCCGTGCTTTATCTTCCTATCGGTATCGAAGCGAGCCTTGTTGGTTTGGTTGACCTTGTTAACGAGCGTTCGATCACTTGGAAGAATGAAGATCTTGGCGCTGAATATACTTATGGTGAAATCCCTGAGGATATGGCGGACGAAGCGGCTGAATATCGTGAGAAGCTCATCGAACTTGCTGTGGAGCAGGACGATGATGTGATGGAACAATATCTGGAAGGCAATATGCCTGACGCGGCGACTTTGAAAGCGCTGATCCGTAAGGGTACGTTGAACCAGAGCTTTGTTCCGGTTCTTTGTGGTTCTGCCTTTAAAAACAAAGGCGTTCAGCCACTGCTCGACGCGGTTGTTGACTATATGCCAAGCCCGCTCGACGTTGATGCCATTAAAGGTGTCGCAATGGACGGCGAAACCGAAGATTCTCGTCCATCCAGTGATGACGAGCCATTTTCTGCGCTTGCCTTTAAAGTCATGAACGATCCGTTCGTGGGAACATTGACCTTCTGCCGTATCTATTCCGGTAAGTTGGAAAAAGGTACCTTGCTGAACTCGGTTAAAGACAAGAAAGAAAAAGTTGGCCGTATCCTTGAGATGCATTCCAATGACCGTAAGGACATTGACGAGGCATTTGCAGGCGACATTGTGGCGTTGGCCGGTATGAAAACAACCACTACCGGTGACACGCTTTGTGATCCTGAAAAGCCGATCATTCTTGAGCGGATGGAATTCCCAGAGCCAGTTATCGAGCTTTCAGTGGAACCAAAAACCAAGGCTGACCAAGAGAAGATGGGCATTGCGCTTAATCGCTTGGCTGCTGAAGATCCAAGTTTCCGGGTGACGACCGACCATGAATCAGGTCAGACGATCATTAAAGGCATGGGCGAGCTTCACCTCGACATCTTGGTCGACCGCATGAAGCGTGAGTTTAAAGTGGAAGCCAATGTTGGTGCGCCGCAGGTTGCTTATCGTGAATCGCTCGGCAAGGCTGTTGATACAGATTACACCCATAAGAAACAGTCCGGTGGCTCCGGTCAGTTCGCGCGTATCAAATTCGAAGTTACGCCCGGCGAGCGCGGTGAAGGCATTACCTTTGAAGACAACATCAAGGGTGGTAATATTCCAAAAGAATATATCCCGTCTGTTGAAAAAGGTATGCGTGAAACGGCTGCATCCGGTTCTTTGATCGGCTTCCCGATCATCGATTTCCACATTCGTGTTTATGATGGCGCCTATCATGACGTTGACTCCTCAGCACTGGCTTTTGAAATTGCGGCTCGCGCTGCGATGCGGGAAGCGGCTCAGAAGTCTGGTATCAAGCTGCTTGAGCCCATCATGAAAGTCGAAGTGATTACGCCGGAAGATTATCTTGGTGACGTTATCGGCGATTTGAACTCTCGCCGTGGTCAGATCCAGGGCACAGACACGCGCGGTATCGCTCAGGCTGTGGACGCTATGGTGCCGCTGGCAAACATGTTTGGTTATGTGAACGAACTGCGTTCCTTCAGTCAGGGACGTGCACAATATTCGATGCAATTCTCTCACTATGAGCAGGTGCCGAATAATGTTGCAGAAGAATTGAAGGAGAAGATGGCTTAATCGCCGCTTCTCTTTTTACGAGTAACCGCGCTTACCTTTTTGTTCTGGCTAAAGAAAAAAGCCTAGAGGTTAAAAGGGTGTTGACAGATTTGGATAGTCTCGCCAAAGCGCGGCACAGACTATCAAGACGATAGAAATTAGAGGTAATATAAAATGGCAAAAGCAAAGTTTGAACGCAATAAGCCGCATTGCAATATCGGCACCATCGGTCACGTTGATCACGGTAAAACCACATTGACCGCAGCGATCACGAAAGTGCTTGCTGAATCATCTGGTGGTGAAGCCGTAGACTTCGCGAACATCGACAAAGCGCCTGAAGAGCGTGAGCGCGGCATCACCATTTCAACGGCACATGTTGAATATGAAACCGAAGCGCGCCACTATGCGCACGTCGATTGCCCAGGCCATGCCGATTATGTGAAAAACATGATTACGGGTGCTGCTCAGATGGATGGCGCTATCTTGGTTGTGAACGCAGCTGACGGTCCAATGCCACAGACCCGCGAGCACATCTTGCTTGCTCGTCAGGTTGGTGTTCCTGCTCTTGTTGTTTTCATGAACAAAGTTGATCAGGTTGATGACGAAGAGCTGCTTGAGCTCGTCGAAATGGAAATCCGTGAACTGCTTTCTTCTTACGACTTCCCAGGTGATGATATTCCAATCATTTCCGGTTCTGCTCTTGCAGCGCTTGAAGGTCGTGACGACAACATCGGTAAAGAAAAAATTCTTGAACTGATGAAAGCTGTTGATGAAGCCATTCCTCAGCCAGAGCGTCCAGTTGATCTTGCATTCTTGATGCCAATCGAAGACGTGTTCTCAATCTCTGGTCGTGGTACAGTTGTTACCGGCCGTGTTGAAAGCGGTATCGTGAATGTTGGTGACGAATGTGAAATCGTTGGTATCAAAGATACTACGAAAACAACTGTTACCGGCGTTGAAATGTTCCGTAAGCTGCTCGACTCCGGTCAAGCTGGCGATAATATCGGCGCATTGATCCGTGGTGTTGCTCGTGAAGAAGTTGAGCGTGGTCAGGTTCTTTGTAAGCCTGGTTCGATTACTCCTCACACCGAGTTTGATGCAGAAGTTTATGTGTTGTCGAAAGACGAAGGCGGCCGTCATACGCCATTCTTCGCTAACTATCGTCCACAATTCTACTTCCGTACAACGGATGTGACCGGCGAAGTCATCCTGCCAGAAGGCACTGAGATGGTTATGCCTGGTGATAACGTAACAATCGCTGTTAAGTTGATTGCACCAATCGCAATGGACCCGGGTCTTCGCTTCGCTATTCGCGAAGGTGGCCGAACAGTTGGTTCTGGGGTTGTCAGCAACGTAACAAAGTAATATAGGACTGTTTCGCCGCCCGGATCACTGATTCGGGCGGCCAGTTTTTCGCCGCTCCGGCTTCTTTTTTAAGAGAGAAAATCGGGGCGGTTTATTTTTGGCTCTTTGACATTGGTATAGGTTCATATGGAAACGCAGAATATTCGCATACGCTTGAAGGCATTCGATCATCGGGTTCTCGATCAAGCAACCGGCGATATCGCTGATACTGCTCGCCGCACTGGCGCGCTGATCCGTGGACCGATACCATTGCCAACGCATATAGAAAAATTCACCGTAAACCGCGGCCCGCACGTTGACAAAAAGTCACGCGAGCAGTTTGAGGTCCGGACTTATAAAAGGTTGCTCGATATCGTGCAGCCTACGCCGCAAACCGTTGATGCTTTGATGAAGCTCGACCTTGCAGCGGGTGTGAATGTAGAGATTAAGCTCGCTTAATGTGAGTGAAGACGCTGCTCTAGTTTGAGCAGCGGTGACATGGGAAACCGCCGGATTTTAATCCGGGTCATGTGTCCCCCGTCTAGTTTGGTTGATCTTCGGATTGATTGAATGGTTTAGCCCGGACGGGGCGATATTCGAAAAATTAGGGCTTTGTAATTTTGGCACGCCCGCTGGCAATTCCGCACGTGGGCCTC
This sequence comes from uncultured Sphingomonadaceae bacterium, assembly GCA_947489315.1. Taxonomy (GTDB): domain Bacteria; phylum Pseudomonadota; class Alphaproteobacteria; order Sphingomonadales; family Sphingomonadaceae; genus Parasphingorhabdus. Next base: position 608,309 of record CANLCX010000002.1, on the reverse strand, counting down.
TGTAAGGAGAAATGATCGTGCGTACTGGCGTGATCGCGAAAAAAATGGGGATGACCCGCTTGTTTCAGGAAGATGGTCGGCATGTGCCGGTAACCGTTCTTTCCTTGGAAGAGTGTCAGGTTGTTGGAGCCCGTAATCAAGAACGTGATGGCTATTTTGCTGTTCAGCTTGGTGCAGGTGCCCGTAAAGCGAAAAATGTAAACAAACCACAGCGTGAAGCTTTTGCAAAAGTAGAAGTTGAGCCAAAGGCTCGTGTTGCTGAATTCCGGGTTGAGAGCGAAGAAGGCTTGCTCCCCGTTGGCGCAACTATCACTGCTGACCACTTTATTGCTGGTCAAATGGTTGATATTCAAGGTGTGACGCAAGGTAAAGGCTTTGCCGGCGCCATGAAGCGTTGGGGTTTCGGCGGTATGCGCGCAACCCATGGTGTTTCTATCTCTCACCGTGCCCATGGTTCTACTGGTCAAAACCAGGATCCAGGTAAAGTCTTCAAAGGTAAGAAGATGGCCGGTCACATGGGTGCGAAAAATCGCACGCAGCAAAATCTGGAAATCGTCCGCACAGACGCCGCTCGCGGTTTGATCTTTGTTCGCGGCAGTGTTCCTGGTTCCAAGGGTGGTTGGTTGCTCGTTAAAGATGCAGTCAAAGTTGCTCTTCCAGAAGGTGTTCCATTCCCGGGTGCTATGCGCCGCAATGCGGATGAGACGGCAACTGAAGACGCGCCAGCAGGCATGATCGAAGCGGATGCAGCGATTGAACGTCCGATCGGTCCGAGCGATGCTGAAATCGCAGCGGCTGCAGCAGAAAAGCCAGCGGAAGAGAAATCTGAAGCTGCAGATGATGCAGGGAAGGAGGGCTAAGCCATGAAATTGAAAGTGAAAACCCTCGACGCGAAAGCCAAAGGCGACATCGAATTGAATGATGACGTGTTCGGTATTGAAGCGCGCGCAGATATTTTACACCGTGTTGTCAACTGGCAGCGCGAAAAAGCACGCGGCACCGCTCGCCCAACGCGTGAGCGTAGCGACATTGCCCGTACCGGTAAGAAGTATGGCAACCAAAAGGGCGGTGGTACTGCTCGTCATGGTGATCGTCGTGCTCCTATCTTCATCGGTGGTGGTAAAGCCCACGGTGCGCGCAAGCGTGATTTTAACCCATCGCTGAACAAGAAAGTTCGCGTGCTGGGTCTGAAAATGGCGCTGTCCGACAAAGCTAAAAACGACAATTTGATCGTGCTTGAAAATATTGAACTGAAAGAAGCCAAAACACAGGCGCTTCTGGCCAATATTGCAAAGCTCGGTTTTGGTAAATCTGCGCTGATCATGGATGGCGATGATGTGAATGATGCGTTCTCGAAGGCATCTAATAACATTCCACGCGTCAATGTTATGTCGGCTGCCGGTGCCAATGTTTATGACATTTTGAACCACGAGACTTTGGTGCTAACCCGCGCCGCGGTCGAAAAGCTGGAGGCGCGCTTCAATGGCTAAAAAAGAAGCAGTAGACATTCGTCACTATGACGTAATTGTCGGCCCGCATATCACCGAGAAATCAACCTTGCTCAGCGAAAATAATGCTGTGGTTTTCAAAGTTGCGAATACCGCGACCAAACCTCAGATTAAAGCTGCTATCGAGGCGTTGTTTGATGTCAAAGTCAAAAAGGTCAACACCTTGGTGCAAAAGGGCAAGACCAAGAAGTGGAAGGGTCGTCCCTACACTCGCAATGATGTTAAGAAAGCTGTCGTGACTTTGGCTGAAGGCCAGACCATCGACATCACTACGGGAGTTTAAGGGCACATGGCATTAAAATCCTATAAACCGACAAGTCCCGCACGGCGTGGTCTTATCCTGGTCGACAAGAGCGGCCTTTGGAAAGGCAAGCCCGTCAAGAAGCTTGTCGAAGGCCAGAGCAAAACTGGTGGTCGTAACAATAAAGGTCATGTGACATCTCGCGGTATCGCGGGTGGTCATAAGCATAAATATCGTCTGGTCGATTTCAAGCGCCGGAAATTTGATATGACTGCAACCGTCGAGCGGATCGAATATGATCCAAACCGTACGGCCTTTATCGCGCTCATCACATATGAAGATGGCGAGCAGAGCTACATATTGGCGCCGCAGCGTCTGGCCATCGGTGACACTGTCATCGCTGGTGAGAAAGTTGACGTGAAGCCAGGTAATGCGATGAAATTGTCGCAGATGCCAATCGGTACGATTATTCACAATGTGGAAATGAAGCCAGGCAAGGGCGGTCAGATTGCTCGCTCTGCTGGTACATATGTCCAGATTGTTGGTCGTGACCGCGGCATGGTTATCGTTCGCCTGAACTCAGGTGAGCAGCGTTATATCCGCAGCGATTGCATGGGCACTGTTGGCGCGGTTTCAAACCCCGACAACTCGAACCAGAACTTCGGTAAAGCTGGCCGTACCCGTTGGAAGGGCCGTCGTCCTTTGACACGTGGTGTTGCTAAAAACCCTGTCGATCACCCGCATGGTGGTGGTGAAGGTCGGACATCCGGTGGTCGTCATCCAGTGACACCATGGGGCAAGCCAACCAAGGGCGCTCGTACTCGTAAGAATAAAACGACCGACAAGATGATCATCCGGTCGCGTCACGCTAAGAAGAAGAGGTAAGCATGGCTCGTTCCATCAAAAAAGGTCCATTTGTTGACCTCCATCTGCTGAAAAAAGCGCAGACCGCTCAAGAAGAGAGCAAGCGTTCACCGATCAAAACATGGTCGCGTCGCTCTACCGTTCTTCCTGATTTCGTCGGTCTGACTTTCAGCGTTTATAATGGCCAGAAATTCATTCCGGTTTCCGTGAATGAAGACATGGTCGGCCACAAGCTTGGTGAGTTCGCTCCAACGCGTAACTTCTACGGCCATGGCGCTGACAAAAAAGGCAAGAAATAATGGGTAAGGCATCATCACCCCGCCGCGTTGGCGACAATGAAGCTTTGGCTGTTGGCAATTCCATTCGTGGATCTGCTCAAAAGCTGAACCTTGTTGCACAGCTGATCCGTGGAAAGAAAGCGGAAGACGCTTTGAACATCCTGTCCTTCTCTAAAAAGAGCATGGCCAAAGATGTGAGCAAGGTTCTCGCTTCCGCCATCGCCAATGCAGAAAACAACCATAATCTGGATGTTGACGCATTGATCGTTCAGGAAGCCAGTGTTGGCAAAGGCCTGACCATGAAGCGTTTCAAAGCGCGTGCTCGTGGCCGTTCCGCGCAAATCCTGAAACCTTTCAGCCGCGTTCGCATCGTTGTTCGCGAACACGAAGAAGAAGAAAAGGCGTAAACCATGGGTCAAAAAAGTAATCCTATCGGGCTTCGCCTGCAGATTAACCGGACTTGGGATAGCCGCTGGTATGCGGAAGGTTCCAACTATGGCGATCTCTTGATGGAAGACATCAAGATGCGCAAATTTATCATGAAAACCGTGCCACAGGCAGCGATTTCCAAAGTGGTGATTGAGCGTCCAGCCAAAACGTGCCGCGTTTCTATCTATGCTGCTCGTCCCGGTGTTATCATCGGTAAAAAGGGCGCTGATATTGAAAAGCTGCGTCGTAAATTGAGCGATATGTCTTCCGGCGATGTGTCTTTGAACATTGTTGAAATTCGTAAACCTGAAGTTGACGCGCAATTGGTGGCACAAGGCATTGGTGATCAATTGATCCGCCGTGTGGCTTTCCGCCGGGCGATGAAACGCGCTGTTCAGTCGGCTATGCGTTTGGGCGCTGAAGGTATTAAAATTGTTTGTGGTGGTCGTTTGGGCGGAGCTGAAATTGCCCGCGTTGAATGGTATCACGAAGGCCGCGTGCCGCTCCATACACTGCGCGCCAATATCGACTATGCTGAATATGAAGCGCTGACCGCTTACGGTATTATCGGTATCAAGGTTTGGATTTTCAAAGGCGAGATATTGGGTCACGACCCAATGGCTCAGGATCGGTTGATGGTAGAAGCACAGACTTCTGGCGTCCGCCCCTCTCGTTGAACATTAGGGAATAGGTAAAGCATCATGCTGCAACCAAAGAAACATAAATTCCGCAAGGCTTTTAAAGGCCGGATTAAGGGAAAAGCACCAGGCGGCACGACGCTGAACTTTGGATCTTATGGCCTTAAAGCCATGGAACCTGACCGGATTACAGCGCGTCAGATCGAAGCGGCTCGCCGTGCGATCACCCGTCACATGAAACGTCAGGGACGTTTGTGGATCCGTATCTTCCCAGACGTGCCGGTTTCAAAGAAGCCTGCTGAAGTTCGTCAGGGTAAAGGTAAGGGTTCTGTTGAATATTGGGCTTGCCGGGTAAAGCCAGGCCGGATCATGTTTGAACTGGACGGTGTTCCTGGACCAGTTGCCGCGGTTGCTTTCGAGCGCGCAGCGATGAAGCTCCCTATCAAGACAAAAGTTGTGGCTCGCCTTGGCGACACGTCACATTTGGAAGGTTAAGGACATGAGCAAGACAGAAGATTTGCGGATCAAAACCGACGATCAGCTTTCCAGTGAACTGGGCGAGCTGAAGCGCGAGGCATTTAACCTGCGCTTTCAGTCAGCGACCAACCAGCTTGAAAAGCCTAGTCGGATACGTGAAGTGCGTCGCACGATAGCGAAGATTAAAACCCTGCAGAACGAGCGTGCGAAAGCCGCCGTCGCAGAAAAGGCGTAAGGAACCGATATGCCAAAACGTATTCTCACCGGCACTGTAGTGTCAGACAAAGGCGACAAGACTGTTGTCGTCAACGTCGAACGCAAAGTGAAGCACCCGCTTTACGGTAAAATTATGCGCCGCTCGAAGAAATATCATGCGCATGATGAAAAGAACGAGATTAGCACTGGTGAAACCGTGCGCATCGAGGAAACAAAACCAATTTCCAAGCTTAAAACTTGGAAGGTGCTGGAACGGGTTGGCGCTGCTGCTGCTCCTGCCACACCAAAGGTTGGCGAAATTACTGCTGCAGACGAAGGCGAAGTCAAAGCCGAAAGCTGAAGCTAGCGAAGTTTAACTGTGCTCCATTTGTTTGGAGCGGAATGAAGAAGGAATTGGATCTATGATCCAGATGCAATCGAACTTGGAGGTCGCTGACAATAGCGGAGCCAAACGCGTGCAGTGTATCAAGGTGCTGGGCGGTTCCAAGCGCCGGTTTGCTGGCGTTGGCGACATTATTGTTGTGTCGATCAAAGAAGCTGCACCGCGCGGTAAGGTCAAAAAGGGTGATGTTCACCGGGCCGTTATCGTTCGCACACGCAAGGATATCCGCCGTAAAGACGGTTCGGTTATCCGCTTTGACACCAATGCTGCTGTATTGGTCAATAATGCGAAGGAGCCAATCGGCACCCGTATCTTTGGCCCAGTGGTTCGCGAACTGCGCGCCAAGAAGCATATGAAAATCATTAGTCTTGCGCCGGAGGTACTATAATCATGGCCAGTGCAAAAATCAAAAAAGGCGACACCGTTGTTGTTCTGTCCGGTAAGGACAAAGGCAAATCCGGTGAAGTGACCAAGGTAATGCCAAAAGACGGTAAGTTGATCGTCGCTGGTGCCAACGTTGCAATCCGTCATCGCAAACCAACACAGGCCAACCCACAAGGTGGTCTGGAACGCCGTGAAGCACCGATGCATATTAGCAAAGTTGCTTTGGCCGATCCAAAAGATGGCAAGCCAACTCGGGTTCGCTTTGAAGAGAAAGACGGAAAGATGGTCCGTGTGGCCGTGAAGTCCGGGGAGAAAGTCGATGGCTGATAAAGTTTTGCCGCGCATGCGCAAAAAATATGACGATGAAATCGTCAAAGCGATGCAAGAAAAGTTCAACTACTCCAATCACATGGAAGTGCCACGTATCTTAAAGATCGTGCTCAACATGGGTGTTGGCGAAGGTAGTCAGGACAAAAAGAAAACGACGCTTGCTGCGAAAGAAATGGAACTGATCGCTGGTCAGAAGCCTGTTATTACCAAGGCAAAAACGTCAATTGCGACGTTCAAGCTGCGTGAAGGCATGCCGATCGGTTGTAAAGTAACTTTGCGACGCGAGCGGATGTTCGAATTTCTCGATCGTTTGGTGACTGTTGCAATGCCACGTATTCGTGACTTTCGCGGACTGAACCCGAATAGCTTTGATGGCCGCGGCAATTTTGCCATGGGTATTAAAGAACAGATTATTTTTCCTGAGATTGCCTATGACGACATCGACGTGGTGCGCGGCATGGACATTATCGTGACGACTAGCGCGAAAACGAACGATGAAGCTCGTGAGCTTTTGAAATTATTCGGTTTCCCGTTCCCGCAGGAAGAAGAAGAGCAAGCAGCAGCATAACGCTGTCATTGAATTCATAATATCGCGGCGTGCTGCCGGGATACGCAAGAAAGGAAGAGAACTTAAGTCATGGCGAAACTGAGTTCCATTAATAAAAACGAACGTCGCAAAAAGCTGGTTAAGAAATATGCCGGCCGTTATGCGAAGTTGAAGGCGATGGCCAACGATCAGTCTCTTGATGAGACCGAGCGGTTGATGGCGCGTCTGAAAATGGCGGAAATTCCGCGCAACGGTAATCCAACCCGTGTGCGGAACCGCTGCGAAACAACAGGGCGTCCGCGCGGTTATTACCGTAAGTTCCGTCTCTGCCGCATCGAGCTGCGTGATATGGCCAATAAAGGCCTTATCCCCGGCGTAACGAAATCCAGCTGGTAAAGGGAAGATAATATGTCATTTACCGATCCCTTGGGTGATATGCTCACCCGTATCCGCAACGGACAGCAAGCGCGTAAAGATAGTGTGGTTAGCCCAGCTTCTAAACTGCGTGGCGCTGTTCTCGAAGTTCTCCAGCGCGAAGGTTATATTCGTGGCTACAGCGAAGAAGAGGTCAACAAGCACCCCGGTCTTCGTATTGAACTGAAATATTTTGAAGGCGAGCCGGCTATCCGCCACGTGGCCCGCGTTTCAAAACCTGGTCGCCGTATCTACAGTGGTTCAAGTGAACTGCCAACTGTACGTAACGGCCTGGGCATCACAATTGTTTCGACGCCAAAAGGTGTTTTGTCTGACGCAGAAGCGCGCAGCCAGAATGTCGGCGGCGAAGTACTCGCAGAGGTGTTCTGATCATGTCTCGTATCGGAAAAAAAGCAGTTAGCATTCCTGATGGCGTTACCGCTAGCATGGAAGATGGTCAGGTTAAGGTCAAAGGTCCAAAGGGCGAGCTTTCGACCCCTATGGTTGATGATCTTACCTATGAGCTTAGCGATGGCGGTTTGTTGGTAACACCAGCGAACAAGACCACCCGTGCACGCGCCTATTGGGGCATGCAGCGGACGCTGGTTCAAAACTTGATTGACGGTGTGACCGATGGTTTTACCAAGGTTCTTGAAATTACCGGTGTTGGTTATCGTGCCGCGGTTAAGGGCAAAGTCCTGAACCTGCAGCTTGGTTTTAGCCATGATGTGAATTTCGACATTCCAGAAGGCATTACCATCAAGACGCCGGATCAGACAACGATCGAAATTACCGGCATCAACAAACAGCAGGTTGGTCAGGTTGCCGCAGAAATTCGGCGCTGGCGTAAACCGGAGCCTTATAAAGGCAAGGGTATCAAATATCGCGGCGAATATGTTTTCCGCAAAGAAGGGAAGAAGAAATAAGCCATGGCTAATATTTCTCTATTCAAACGGCGTCAGCAACGCGTTCGCACAAAATTGCGGAAGCGCGGGCTCACAAAGCCTCGTTTGTCGGTCCATCGTACTGGCCGTCACATCTATGCGCAGGTCATTGACGATGCTGAGGGTAAAACTGTTGCCGCTGCGTCGACAATTGACAAAGCGTCCAAGGTAAAAACCGGTGCTGATAGTGCAGCGGCCGCTGATGTAGGCAAACGCGTTGCAGCAGCAGCGACAAAAGCTGGCATCAAAGAAGTAATTTTTGACCGTGGCGGTTTCCTCTATCACGGACGTGTGAAGGCCTTGGCCGACGCTGCACGTGAAGCTGGATTGGAGTTTTAAGCATGGCTGAAGAAGAAACAAAGACCGAAGGCACACCAGCCGCTGCAGCACCTGCTGAAGCTGCTCCGGCAGCCGCTAAACCGCAAGAACGTCAGGGTCGCGGTGGAAACCGTGGCGGTGGCGGCGGCAACCGCGACAAACGTGGTGGTCGTGACGGCGGACGTGGACGCGGTGGTCGTGGCAATAATGACGGCGGCGAAGAGCTGATTGAGAAATTGGTTCACATCAACCGTGTTTCCAAAACTGTTAAAGGCGGTAAGCGCTTTGGTTTTGCCGCATTGGTTGTTGTTGGTGACGGCAAAGGTCGCGCTGGTTTCGGTAAGGGTAAAGCACGCGAAGTGCCTGAAGCTATTACCAAGGCAACCGCTGCTGCCAAAAAGAAAATGGTTCGCGTGCCATTGCGTGAAGGTCGTACCCTTCACCATGATGGCACTGGTCAATTTGGCGCAGGCAACGTGACCTTGCGTTCGGCACCTCCAGGTACCGGTATCATTGCTGGTGGTCCTATGCGTGCGGTTTTCGAAAGCCTTGGTGTTGCCGACGTGGTGACCAAGTCCAATGGAACATCCAATCCTTATAACATGATCCGGGCGACATTCGTGGCGCTTGGTGAGCAGACCAGCCCTAAGTCTGTGTCCCAGCGGCGCGGCAAGAAAATCGCTGATCTGCTTGGTCGCGGCGGCGCTTCTGAAGCACAGGCTGAAGCCGATGCTGCAGCAGTTACGGAGTAAGGCATAATGGCTAAAGTGAAAATCAAACAGGTTGGTTCGCCAATCCGTCGTCCAGAAGATCAGCGCAAGACATTGATCGGCTTGGGCCTCAATAAAATGCATCGTGTTTCCGAATTGGAAGACACACCGGAAGTGCGCGGCATGATCCGTAAGGTGCATCATCTAGTAGAGGTTGTTGAAGGTTAAACCCTAAAAACAACCGTGCGAATAAAGCGAAAGCGAGTACACGACATGAAATTAAACGAACTTAGAGATAATGACGGCGCGCGCAAATTGCGTACCCGTGTTGGCCGCGGCATTGGTTCCGGCAAAGGCAAAACGGCCGGACGTGGTCAAAAGGGCCAGAAGTCTCGCTCCGGTGTTTCCATTAACGGTTTCGAAGGTGGTCAGATGCCACTTCATATGCGGATCCCAAAACGTGGTTTCAACAACCCGTTCGGCACCGACTATGCTGAAGTCAATCTGGGCATGATCCAGAAATTCATAGATGCCAAAAAGCTAGCTAACAAAGGCACGCTGGATCAGGCAGCTTTGAATGCAGCTGGTTTGACCCGTGGCGGTAAAGACGGTGTTCGTTTGCTCGCTAAAGGCGAAATCAAAGCGAAAATCACTATCGCAGTAGCTGGCGCTTCCAAAGCGGCCATCGAAGCAGTGGAAAAAGCTGGCGGTAAAGTCGAAATAGTGGCTAGCGCGGCGGTTCATCGTCCCAAGAACGAGAAAAAAGCAGTCGCTTCGAAGCCTGCTAAAGAGAAAAAAGTGGCCAACAGAGCCAAAAAGAAAGATTGATTTAACCCAATCAACGGCCCCGCTAAGCTCTAGAGCATAGACGGGGCCTTTCTTTTTTACCCGTATCGGCTCAGCTTGATGCCCAAGAGCCTTGTTTTTCGGGCGACAACATCCGATATGGGATCGATGCATTGATTTGAGGGCGAAACGCCTTCATGAACGGCGGGCAAGGAACTACTAGCATGGCATCTAAAGCCGATCAGGTCGCAGCAAATTTGAGCCTGGCAAAATTCGGAGAAGCAACCGAACTACGTAAACGTATCTGGTTTACACTGGGCGCATTGGTGGTTTTCCGCCTGCTTAGTTTTGTTCCGCTTCCCGGTGTGGATCCCGTGGTTCTGGCTGATCTCTATGATCAGACACGCGGCGGTGTTCTTGACATTTTCAATACTTTTTCTGGCGGTTCGCTAGAGCGGATGAGCCTTATTGCGCTCGGCGTCATGCCTTATATTACCGCTTCGATTGTCGTCCAACTGGCGGCCGCTTTGTCGCCGACATTGGCTGCGATCAAGAAAGATGGCGAAGCGGGACGCAAGAAACTCAATCAATATACACGCTACGGAACGGTCGGTTTGACGGCGATCCAGGGCTATTTCATCGCCGTTGGCCTTGAAAGCTTTGCCTCGCAATCCGGCCTGCAAGCGGTTGTTAATCCTGGCATGGGCTTCCGCATGGGCGCGGTTATCAGTCTTGTTGGCGGTACATTATTCCTAATGTGGCTCGGTGAGCAGATTACCAGCCGCGGTATCGGCAACGGTATCTCGCTGATCATCATGGCCGGTATTGTTGCGCAAATGCCTACTTTCGTTGGTAACCTGATGGAAGGCAGCCGCACCGGTTCCATCGGCGCTCTTACCATTATTGGCCTGATTGCCATGGTCGTTGCCTTGGTCCTGTTCATCAGCTTTATGGAGCGAGCCCAGAGGCGGGTGCTCATTCAATATCCCAAACGCGCAACCCAAAATGGCGTGATGCAGGCCGATCGCAGCCATCTTCCTTTGAAGGTGAACACAGCAGGTGTTATCCCGCCAATCTTTGCATCTTCGCTGTTGTTGATGCCGCTGACAGTCAGTCAATTCGCTGGTAACGCGACGGCGGGTGAGAGTGCTAGTGGTGATTTCATCATCGCACTCAACCAATATCTGGCGCATGGTCAGCCGCTCTACATGGCGCTCTATGCAGCCGGTATTATCTTCTTCTGCTTCTTTTACACGGCGGTTGTTTTTAACCCGGAAGAGACGGCAGATAATCTGAAGAAAAATGGTGGTTTTGTGCCTGGCATTCGGCCCGGTAAGAATACCTCCGATTATCTAGATTATGTGCTGACCCGTATAACGGTGGTCGGCGCGGCCTATCTAGCACTGGTTTGTGTGCTGCCTGAATATGTGATGGCACAAACGAACTTGCCGCTCTTCTTCTTGGGTGGCACCAGTTTGCTTATTATCGTGAACGTGACTGTGGATACGGTGACGCAGATTCAGAGCCATTTGCTGGCCCTGCAATATGGTGATCTACTGAAGAAATCGAAACTCAAAGGCGGCCGCCGCAAACGCTAAGACCATTCCTCCGGGATTTACAGGTTATAGGGGACAGTAACTTATGGACATCATCCTGTTGGGGCCGCCAGGTGCCGGTAAAGGTACTCAAGCCGGACTGCTCGAAGACGGGCATGGCATGGTCCAATTGTCCACCGGCGATATGCTGCGGGCTGCCGTCAAGGCTGGCACCGAAGTTGGCTTGAAAGCCAAGTCTCTTATGGATGCAGGTGAGCTTGTTCCTGATGAGGTCGTCTCTGGTATCATTGGCGACAAGTTGGATGAATTGGGCCCGGATCAAGGTGTCATTTTTGATGGTTATCCGCGTACAGAAGCACAAGTCTATTCTCTCGATGAGATATTGACGGCCCGTAACCGCAAGCTCCACCACGTTATTGAGCTTGGGGTGGATGTTGAGGCGCTAGTGGAGCGTATAACTGGCCGCTTTACCTGCGGCAATTGCGGTGAAGGCTATCATGACACGTTCAAACAACCTGCTAAAGAAGGCGTTTGCGATGTCTGTGGCTCAACCGAATTTAAGCGCCGGCCGGACGATAACGAAGGGACCGTTCGCACGCGCATGGGCGAATATCGTGCCAAGACTCAACCAATCCTGCCCATCTATGAAGAACGCGGCATTGTAACCAAAGTCGATGGCATGGGTAGCATGGATGCGGTCAGCAATGCGATTGAGGCCGTTCTGGCGCTCGGTTGATCGGCTGCAGGCCGATTAGCTGATAACCATTGCCAGTGACAGTGACGGTAACTAGTCTCTTGCTCAATAGGGGGAGACACAGATGTTCCGATTCATTTTATCAATCGCGGCTATTTTCATAGCCACGACGGCTCAGGCCGAGGTGACCAACACGGCCGAAAATGGCTTTACCGTAAAGCATCAAGCAGCAGTCAACGGATCACCAGAAGAGGTGTGGAAAACTGTCATTGCGCCCGCGCGTTGGTGGAACGGGGAGCACAGCTTTTCCGGTAATGCCGAGAATTTTTATCTGGTCCCCCAGGCGGGCGGCTGTTTTTGCGAGCTGCTTCGAAAAACGGATGCAGATAACATCAAATCCGCAGAGGGCAGCGTGCAGCATATGCGCGTGATTTTCGCTCAAAATAACAAGGCGCTGCGTATGTCCGGTGCGCTCGGTCCTTTGCAGGGCGAGGCGGTCACAGGAACGCTAACGATTGGACTGCAACCTGATGGCGACAATACCGGGATATCCTTTGTCTATAAAGTCGGTGGTTATATGGAATTTCCGGTCGATCAGATTGCCCCGGCCGTCGACGGCGTCATTGGTGAGCAGCTAACACGGCTAGCGGCATTATTTGCGGTGGAAGACGAAGCTGAACCGGAAGCAGAACTGGAAGAAGCCGAAAAGGCTGATTGAATATGACAAAACATCAAGGCTTTACCAATAAGGTAATATAAACCTATGACGTTCACATAGTTGAGCATGATTCGAGGGCGTCATGTTTAATAACCGGGCGCGCAGATAATCACCTAAAGGGGGAGTAAGACGATGGCCGTATCCGATCATGTAGATTTTCCAACATTCATGGCAGGCGTTAAAAAACGTAATCCGGGACAAACCGAATTTATTCAGGCGGTACAAGAAGTCGCCCAGGATATTTACGGATTTATCGAAGACAAAGAAGAATATCACGCAGCGCAAATCCTGCGTCGTATGGCAGAGCCCGACCGGGTGGTGTCATTCCGCGTTTGCTGGGAAGATGATAATCATAATATCCGCGTCCAGCGTGGTTGGCGGGTTCAGAATAATAATGCAATTGGTCCGTATAAAGGCGGGGTCCGTTTCCATCCCAGCGTAACCGAAAGTGTGCTGAAGTTTCTAGCCTTTGAACAAACTTTCAAAAATTCACTGACCGGTCTACCCATGGGCGGCGGTAAGGGTGGAGCGAACTTCAATCCCAAAGGCAAGTCCGACGCCGAAGTCATGCGCTTCTGCCAGTCGTTTATGACGGAGTTATATCGTCATATTGGTCCTGACACCGATGTGCCTGCAGGCGATATCGGCGTGGGTGGCCGCGAAATCGGTTATATGTTTGGTCAATATAAGCGGATCACCAATCGCTGGGAAGGCGTGTTGACCGGCAAGGGCCGGGAATATGGCGGCAGCGCTATGCGGCCCGAAGCCACCGGCTATGGCGCGGTTTACTTCATGCAGAATATGCTCGCGCATAAAAAAGACGTTATTGACGGCAAGACAGCAGTCATTTCCGGGTCTGGTAATGTCGCTACCCATGCGGCTGAGCAAATTACCAAACAGGGCGGCAAGGTTCTGACCTTGTCAGACAGTGGCGGCTTTGTTCACGATCCCGACGGTTTCACTCAAGAGAAAATCGACTGGGTCAAAGAGCATAAAACCCATCGCCGTGGCCGCATGTCGGAATATGTCGATGAGTTTAAAGGAGCGACCTTCCATGAAGGCCAGCGCCCGTGGAGCGTCGCTTGTGATCTCGCATTGCCCTGCGCCACGCAGAACGAACTCAATGAGGACGAGGCTAAAATGCTAGTCTCCAATGGAGTGATTGCCGTGTCGGAAGGCGCTAACATGCCGACCACATTAGAAGGCGTGCATGTCTTCCATGATGCGAAGATCATGTATGGTCCAGGTAAAGCGGCCAATGCTGGCGGCGTGGCGGTCTCCGGTCTCGAAATGAGCCAGAATGCGGAACGCATCAGCTGGAACCACGAGCGCCTCGGCACCATGCTGACCGAGCTTATGGAAGGCATCCACAGCCAATGCGTCGAATATGGCGATCAAGGTGACGGCTATGTCGACTATGTGAAGGGCGCGAACATCGCAGGCTTTAAGAAAGTCGCGGATGCGATGCTGGCTTACGGTGTTGTCTAAGCCTTGAATGGATTAACGGCTCGTCGGGGTGACCCGGCGGGCCGTATATTTATGATGGGCGTTCCGGTAGCGTAAAAAAATGCGCCCAATGGCAGCAATATCCCGAAAGCGGGCATTGAAGATCGTCTGATGGCCCCATACTCACTTTTCAATAAAATCAGAATCAAGGGCATCGTAATAGCGCGTCCATTGACTTCGAACTTCCACTTCAGAAGCACCTCGATCATATACAGGTGACGAAATCTGATTTGCATCCTCTACAGTCATGACAATTATCGATTGTATGGCCGAGACGGCTCCTTTTAAGAGCAGAAACTCTGTCAGAAGATCAAATTCCTTACCGTTTTTGTGAACAACACAAGTTCCCTTGAAACGGTATCCTTTCCGCAAGTTTCGATCGACCACGTTCAACTCGGCGATTGGTTGAAAACCGAGATTTTTTATAGAGGCTGGTGACCTCACTTCACCGATAACTATTCGTCTATCGTCCAAAATAAAAGCGAGGCCCTTGGGTGAAAGATTCGGTGATCCATCAGGACACACAGTTGCCAGAAACGCCAATCGCTGATCAGCGACAAAGTCTTTCATTGTTGTTGTGAGTTTCGGCATATCTACAACTATATAGCATTTTTGTAGACTACTAGTTGATCTCGAACAAATCCGCCAGAACAGGCATTGACCAAAATTGGCTGAAAACTGTTGGCGGAGCAATAATTCCCAATGTCCGCTTTTGCGCCCAAAGTGGTCTCTCGCAAGATAGCTGACGGAGAGGGATTAATCGCATAAACCGAATAGTATGAGAATCTGCTGCTTAGCCGCGCAAACCGCGCTTGACAGCGCCAGCGACTCTCCCTATCTCAACTTTATTCGAAATCCATAACAACCGGCAACGCTTTCGTGGCGTCCGCTGGTTTTGTGCGTTTTGGATGTAATTTTAACAGCTTAGCTATGAGATAGGGGCCGGCGAATCGGTCTCTGTGGAGCAGGAGAAAAATATTGGCACGTATTGCCGGGGTAAATATCCCAACAAATAAGCGCGTAATTATCTCGCTTACCTATATTCACGGTATCGGACGCACAAAAGCGGCTGAAATTGTCGAAAAATTGAAAATCGATCCAGCCCGCCGGGTTCAGGACCTTACCGATCAGGAAGTTTTGCAGATTCGTGAAACCATTGATGCGGATCTGACTGTTGAAGGTGACTTGCGTCGCGAAACCGCAATGAACATCAAGCGTCTGATGGATCTGGCCTGCTATCGCGGTCTTCGTCACCGTAAAGGACTTCCTGTTCGCGGACAGCGTACGCATACCAATGCGCGCACCCGTAAAGGCAAGCCAAAGGCGATTGCCGGTAAGAAAAAATAAGACAGTAGCTCAAATTTTTGGGGACTTGTCTCTTCTGGATATTAGGTAGGAATTGATAACATGGCACGGGAACCGCAGCGCGTAAAGAAAAGCGCGCGCAAAAATATTTCGGCAGGCGTCGCGCACGTCAACGCCACATTTAACAACACGATGGTCACCATCACCGATGCACAGGGCAATGCGATAAGCTGGTCCTCTGCGGGTATGATGGGTTTTAAAGGCTCTCGTAAATCTACGCCGTACGCGGCGCAGGTTGCAGCAGAAGACGCTGGCAAAAAAGCAGCTGACCATGGTGTTCGCACCTTGGAAGTTGAAGTGAAAGGCCCCGGCTCTGGCCGTGAGTCCGCTCTTCGCGCGCTGCAGGCAGTCGGTTTCACCATTACCTCGATCCGCGATGTTACGCCGATCCCGCATAATGGTGTCCGTCCGTCCAAACGCCGCCGCGTCTAAGCCGCTCAAGTTTACGGGAACTATCCGGCCGGTAGTTTCCAATTTTTGGTAATTCAGAGTGGTAACGGTCCAACCCACTCTTTGAACTCACTAGGGGAAGTCCATGACTGTCAATATGAAGAACTGGCAAGAACTGAAGAAGCCCAACGTTCTCGATATCAAGCCCGGCGGTGATCCGAAGCGTAAAGCAACATTTGTCGCTGAACCTCTGGAGCGCGGCTTTGGTCTGACCATGGGTAACGCGCTACGCCGTGTTCTACTGTCATCGCTGCAAGGCGCTGCGGTAACCTCGATCAAGATCGAAAATGCCTTGCATGAATTCTCGTCGCTTCCTGGCGTACGTGAAGATGTCACCGACATTGTTTTGAACGTCAAACAGATCGCTTTGAAGATGGAAGGCGAAGACGCCAAGCGTCTGCAGCTTTCTGCAACGGGTCCTGCTGAAGTTACCGCAGGCGATATTGCGGTTTCCGGCGACATCGAAGTGATGAACCCAGATCTGGTTATCTGTCACCTTGATGAAGGCGCGTCGTTCAACATGGAACTAACCGTCAATGTTGGCAAAGGCTATGTTCCAGCGGTTGCTAACCGTCCGGCAGATGCACCAATCGGATTGATCCCGGTAGACTCGCTCTATTCGCCAATCCGTCAGGTTTCTTACAAAGTTGATAATGCCCGCGTTGGTCAGGAGCTCGACTTTGATAAGTTGAACCTCACCATCGACACCGACGGCACCGTGACCCCAGAAGATGCAATTGCTTATGCAGCTCGCATTCTTCAGGATCAGTTGCAGCTGTTCGTGCATTTCGAAGAAGCTCTGGAAAGTGTGTCTTCACCAATTGGTATGGCTGCAAGCCAGAGCCAGGCGGAAAGCGATGCGAACCAGCTCAATCGTTACCTTCTCAAGAAGGTCGACGAGCTCGAACTTTCGGTCCGCTCGGCAAACTGCCTCAAGAACGACAATATCATCTATATTGGCGATCTCGTGCAGAAAACCGAAGCCGAAATGCTGCGTACGCCAAATTTTGGCCGCAAGTCCTTGAACGAAATCAAGGAAGTGCTGTCCAGCATGGGTCTGCGTCTGGGAATGGATATTCCTGGCTGGCCGCCTGAAAATATCGAAGAAATGGCCAAGAAGCTTGAGCAAGAGCTTTTGGGCTAAACAGGTTTTGGCGGTGGCCTGAATTTCACCGCCGGGATTGGGGTACCTCATACGGCCCCTATACAAACAGGAGTATAGAATATGCGTCATAGAATGAAGGGCCGCCGTATGCAGCGGACCGGTGCTCACCGTCAGGCTTTGCTGAAAAACCTGTCTGCGGCACTGATCAAGCATGAGCAGATCATGACCACTCTTCCTAAAGCCAAAGAAATGCGCGCTTATGTAGAGAAGTTGATTACGCTGGCAAAAAAAGGTGGCCTGTCTAACCGCCGTCTCGCCCATTCGCGTTTGATGGATGAAGTTCAGGAAAAGAAGCTTTTTGAAGTTTTGGCTGAACGTTATGCTGATCGCAATGGTGGTTACACGCGAGTTATCCGCGCCGGTTTCCGTGCTTCCGATGCTGCCCCGATGGCGGTCATCGAGTTGGTGGACCGCGACCCAGAAGCAAAGGGTCAGGACAGCGGTCCGGACCAGAATGCTGAGGAAGATCTCGAAGAGGCGTAAGCCAGTTCTTTTTCATAGAGAATTTAAAAGGGCCGTAGCGAACCATCGCTGCGGCCCTTTTCTATTGCACAGAATTGAGCAGTTTTATGGTTAATATATTGTCAAATATTTCCGTCTATTCCCAATAGTTTAAGTGGGGCATGTTCGGGGGCAATTATGAAACGTATCACTCAATTAGGGTTGATTCTTAACTGGAAGAGCTTGATCATTGTGCTGTTGGCGATCCTGTCGACGGCGATCAGCTTGCAATATAACATCCTGGCCGATTTTCCGCTGACCATGATTTCCACGGCCATTGTTTTCCCGATCGTGTTCTCAATCGGTCATGCTTATAAACGGCGCGAAAATGCGCTGGATGACTATGGAACGATCAAGGCTCATGGCCGGGCGATCTATTTTGCCGCACGCGATTGGCTTCCGGATCAAAATGATGATCGGCTGCGCCATATCGAGAGGGTTCTCGCTGATCTGCTTCATGGTTGCCGGGATATGTTCAAAGGCTCGATCAAGGATATGGGGCAGCATGAGGCGCAAATTTATGGCGCCTTTTCCGACTTGTCCGGTTTCGTAAAGCGGATGCGGAGCGAGGGCCTTGCGTCAGGCGAATGCTCGCGCTGTAATCAATATATCAGCAAGATGATTGTTTCGTTCGAAAGCGTCAAACATATTTATCAATATCGCACGCCGCGCACGTTGCGGGCTTTCAGCGATTTTTTCATCGTGTTGTTACCGGTCCTCTACGGCCCCTATTTTGCGCAGCAGGCAACCGAATATGCGATTCCGGCGCTGACTTATATCATGCCGATATTATTCGCTGTGATATTGGTAGGTCTGGATAATATTCAAAGCCACCTGGAAGATCCATTTGATCAAATTGGACCAGATGATGTCGCGATCAATGCCGAAAAATTCATCGGGCTGCTAAATTGCGGAGAAAAACCCACTCCCGCCTGTGATTAACCACAATAGTTTCAATTGATATAAGAGGCCGTGGGCGATAAGCTTATGGCCTCTTTTCGTTTGTTTCCATTGTTCGGGGAATTTTCATGCGTATCACCAGTCTTCTTGCCGTGGCACTGGCCACTAGTGCGGCCGTTGCCGCCAATCCGGCTCTCGCTCAAACTGAAGAAAAGACGAAGGATGCTGCGGCTTTGACCTATCCCGAAACCAAGACTGTCGATGTGGTTGAAGAGCAATTTGGCGAGGAAATTGCCGATCCCTATCGCTGGCTGGAAAATGATGTGCGCGAAGATGCGGATGTGGCGGCTTGGGTTGAGGCGCAAAATGCGGTGACCGATGCTTATCTGGCTACTTTGGAGGGCCGTGAAGCGCTGGCCGCATCGATGACGGCGCTTTTTGACTATGACGAGATCGATCCTCCGGTCGAGGCGGGCGGTAAATATTTCTACGAACGTAAAAGCGGTGGCCAGAATCAAGCCATACTCTATGTTCGGGATGGCAAAGACGGTGAAGAGCGCGTGCTGATTGACCCGGCCGGTTGGTCTGACGATGGCGCCACGGCGTTGGCAGAATGGAAGCCTTCGGAAGATGGCAGTCTGCTGGCCTATGGGGTTCAGGACGGGGGCTCCGACTGGCGCACTTTGAAAGTCATTAATGTCGCAACTGGCGAGATTATGAAGGACACTGTGGAATGGGTGAAATTCAGCGACCTAGCATGGATGCCGGGCAATAGCGGGTTTCTGTATTCCCGCTTTCCGGAACCCGAAGAGGGCGAGGCGTTCCAGTCGCTGAACAAGAACCACACGGTCTACATGCACATGCTCGGCAAAGAACAGAGCCAGGATGTCAAGGTCTACGCCACCCCGGATAAACCCGAATTAAGCCATACGGCCACGGTAACGTCGGACAAGGCATGGGTGGTTATCACGTCATCCTCGGGGACTGATGATCGCTATGAAATTACACTCGTCAAGGTCGATGCAAACGAAATCGAGCCGCGTAAGTTGATCACCGGTTTTGATCATAACTGGTCGCTGATTGATGGCGTCGGCGATACGCTTTATTTTGTGACCAACATGGACGCGCCGCGCCTGCGGGTCATGAAAACGGATGTCAGCGCTGACACACCTGAATGGGTAGAGATTGTGCCCGAGCATATGGCGACTATCGATGACGCCATCTTGGTCGGTGAAACGCTGGCGGTCGATTATATTGATGATGCCAAGAGCCGGCTGGAGCTATTTGCATTGGACGGCAGTCCCAAGGGCGTGGTGGATTTACCCGGACTGGGGCAGGTGAAGGGGCTCGACGGATCGGCGAAGGCCTCCGCCGGTTATTTTGCCTTTGAAAGCTTCAATCAGCCTGCGACAATCTATAATTTTAGTGCAGCGGGTGCGCCGACGGTCTGGGCAAAGCCGGATATTCCTTTTGATCCCGAAAATATCACCGTGTCCCAGCGCTTTTACGAGAGCAAAGATGGCACCAAGATTCCCATGTTCCTGGTGCACAAAAAGGATCTCGATCTCAGCAAGGGTGCGCCGACATTGCTCTATGGCTATGGCGGTTTCAATATCTCGGTCCTGCCCGGTTATAGCGCCCCTAAATTGGCATGGATTCAGGCTGGCGGCGTCTATGCCTCGGCCAATCTGCGCGGCGGCGGCGAATATGGCAAAGAGTGGCATGATGGCGGTCGTTTGCAGAACAAGCAAAATGTGTTCGACGATTTCATCGCAGCTGGCGAATATCTGATCGCGGAAGGCATTACGCCAAAAGACGGTCTGGCGATTGAAGGCCGTTCCAATGGCGGCTTGCTCGTCGGTGCGGTGATGAACCAGCGGCCCGATTTGTTCACCACAGGCCATGCAGCGGTTGGGGTAATGGATATGTTGCGCTTCGACCGGTTTACTGCAGGGCGCTATTGGGTGGACGATTATGGCTATCCGAACAAAGAAGCGGATTTCAAGAAGCTGCTGACCTATTCGCCTTATCACAACATACAGGATGGCACGGACTATCCGGCGTTGATGGTTTCAACTGCGGACACCGATGACCGCGTGGTTCCGGGTCATAGCTTCAAATATACCGCGCGTTTACAAGCGCTCAACACGGGTGACAAACCGCACCTGATCCGCATCGAAACGCGGGCAGGGCATGGCAGTGGCAAACCGACCGATAAAATCATAGAGGAATATTCTGATATTTACGGGTTTATGGCGGACGCCATTGGTCTTGAAATTGCCGACTAGCTTCTGTGAGCTGCTCCGGATGATTTAAATTTCGATCTCACTACCGCGAATTTGGATACGAGGCAGGGATGACAAATCCAGCCCTTCGATGCATCTTGCGTTGATTGCCCAGCCATGGAAGGCGGTCATGCCAGCCTTCACTTCGTCACGGGTTAAGGAGCTCGGACGGCGGAATGGCATGATTCCGCAGATCGTACAGAAATAATCTGCACCTGTCATGGTTCCCCATCGATACACGCTCAGCTCTTCTATAGGGGTGAGCAATCTGAACGCATCGGCTTCAACCCTAACGATAAGCGCGCCACGCTGTCTGCAAATGGAGCAGTCGCATTCTCGAAGGTTGTCAATAACTGCATCGACCTCGAAGCGTACCGCCCCACAATGACAGCGTCCATTAAACGTCGAGATTGGCGACATTTAGCGCATTGTCGACAATAAACTCGCGCCGCGGTTCAACAACATCACCCATAAGCTTGGTGAATATCTCGTCGGTCAGATCGGCTTGCTCGACTGTTACCCGCAGCAAGGACCGCACTTCGGGATCCAACGTGGTTTCCCAAAGCTGCTCGGCATTCATCTCTCCCAGGCCTTTATAGCGTTGGAAAGACAGACCTTTGCGGCCCGCCGCCAATATGGTGTCGAGCAATTCCGACGGCCGCGTGATCAGCGTACCCTCTGTTGAATCCGTAGCATCATCTTCTTTGTCATCACCATCACCCGCGGCGCTTTTTATTAGACGGCTGCCGCTGCCATAGGTCGCGCTTTGTTCGGAGGCGAGGCTGTGCAGCTTGCGCGCTTCTGCGGATTCGAGGAATTTGGCTTCGATAATGTGATGATCAGTAACCCCGCGCCATAGACGCTCAAACAGATAGCCGCCTTCTTCGGAAACGCTGCCCGACCAGCGGCCTTCTTCATCCACCTGGTCCATCCATTTGGCAGTGGCGTCCACCGCAGCCTGCCGCTCAGGGCGGCCATGATTGGGGTTGAGCGCGCCGGTGAGCGCCATGCCTTCAACAATCGTGCTGTCGTAACGGCGCGGCACATAGGCCATGAGCGAACGCATGCGTCGGCCATGTTCGATCAGGCTGCGCAAATCTTCACCCGACCTTGCGCCTTCATTAGTGTGCAAAATCATGTTTTGCAGGCCGGCATCGACCAGATATTGATCGAGCGCATTATCGTCTTTCAGATAGACCTCGCTCTTACCCTTACCGACTTTGTAAAGCGGAGGCTGCGCAATATATAGATGCCCGTTTTCAACGATCTCCGGCATTTGGCGATAGAAGAAGGTCAGCAGCAAGGTGCGGATATGCGCGCCATCGACGTCAGCATCAGTCATGATGACAATCTTGTGATAGCGCAGCTTTTCAAGGTTGAAATCTTCGCGGCCAATGCCGGTGCCCATGGCTTGAATCAGCGTGCCGACTTCTTTCGATGAGAGCATCCGATCAAAACGCGCGCGCTCCACGTTCAAAATCTTACCCTTGAGCGGCAGGATCGCCTGATAATGACGATCACGGCCTTGCTTGGCGGAACCACCAGCCGAGTCACCCTCCACCAGGAACAGTTCGGATTTCGCCGGATCGCGTTCCTGACAATCGGCAAGCTTGCCGGGCAGGGAGGCAATATCCATCGCGCCCTTGCGCCGCGTCAATTCACGCGCCTTTTTGGCAGCTTCACGCGCAGCAGCGGCATCAATCACCTTCTGGACAACCATAGACGCATTTTGCGGATTTTCTTCGAGCCATTCGGCCAGCTTGTCAGCCATCAAGCTTTCCAGCGGCTGGCGTACTTCGGAGGACACCAGCTTATCCTTGGTCTGTGAGCTGAACTTCGGGTCCGGCAGTTTGACCGAAACAATAGCGGTCAGACCCTCGCGCATATCATCGCCAGTCAGCTTGACCTTCTCTTTCTTGAGCGCGCCAGAGCTTTCGGCATAATTGTTGAGCGTCCGGGTTAGCGCCGAGCGGAAGGCCGCCAAATGGGTGCCGCCATCGCGCTGCGGGATGTTGTTGGTGAAACACAGCACATTTTCGTAATAGCTGTCATTCCATTCCAACGCGACGTCGATGGTGACATCGTCACGGTCGCCGTGAATGGCAATCGGTTCGGGAACCAGCGGGGTTTTGTTGCGATCAAGATATTGCACAAAGGCTGCGATGCCGCCTTCATAGAAAAGGTCGATTTCTTTGGTTTCCTCGCTGCGTTCGTCGCGAAGCAAGATATGCACGCCGCTATTGAGGAACGCGAGCTCCCGGTAACGATGTTCGAGTTTCTCAAAGTCAAAATCGATGATCTTGAAGGTCGCAGGCGAAGGCAAGAAGGTTACTTTGGTGCCTTTTTTGAGGCCCGTTTCATTATCTGCCGGAGGGGCATCACCAATGACTTCCAGCGAGCGCACGGCATCGCCAAATTCAAAGCGCATATTATGCTCTTTGCCATCGCGCCAGATGTTGAGCTCCAGCCATTCGGATAGGGCATTCACAACGGACACGCCCACGCCATGCAGACCACCAGAGACTTTATAGGCATTGTCGTCGGACGTATTCTCGAATTTACCGCCTGCATGCAGTTGGGTCATGATAACCTCTGCGGCCGACACGCCTTCTCCGCTGTGCATACCGGTCGGGATGCCCCGGCCATTATCCTCGACCGAGACACTGCCATCGGGGTTCAATGTGATCAGGATCAGATCGCAATGACCGGCCAGAGATTCGTCAATCGCGTTATCCGACACCTCAAACACCATGTGATGCAAGCCAGAGCCATCATCGGTGTCGCCAATATACATGCCGGGCCGTTTACGCACGGCATCAAGGCCTTTGAGGACCTTGATCGAGTCGGCGCCATAAGCATTTTGATTGGAAGTATCGGGAGCCGTTTCCGGGCTGTCCGGGGTGTCATTTTCTGTGTTTTCACTCATATGTTTCTTTTAGACCTTCGGAGCTTGAAACCCAAGAGCTTTGTTGGAAAACTGGATATTATATCCTTTGTTTTACAAATAGTTAGGTCGATTTAGTTATGAGCTATGCATAGCGCCGGTTTTCGCTGGTCAAATGCTGCCCTGGACCCTGATTTCAAGAGGAGAATAGCTCATGAGTAACCCCGCGTATATCGTGCCCTTTGCCAAGACAATGGGCATAAAAATCACTGAAATGACCAAGGAGCGAATCCTCGGCGAAATGCTGGTGCGACCAGACATCTGTACGGCGGGCAATGGCCGCGGGACGCCATCGATCCATGGCGGAGCGGTGATGACCTTTGCCGATGTACTGGGCGCTTTTGGCGGTTTTGCGAACCTGCCAGAAGGATCGAGTGGAACCACTACCTCCGAAAGCAAGACCAATTTCCTGAATGCCGCGCCAGAAGGGCAAATGGTCTATGGCGAATCTGTCCCACTAAAGGTCGGCAGGAGACAGTCCGTATGGCAAACGCGAATTTCGTTGGAAGATGGGACGTTGGTTGCAGTGGTAACTCAGACGCAGATTGTGCTTTGAACCGATTGATCATTCGAATCATTCCAAAAGCGAATGTTATGGTCTAGACCATCGGCATGATGAGAATCCTATGTACCGCTGCGCTGATCTGTTTTGCTGCCAGCGCATGTTCCGAAACCACTCAGGTCAGCGATGACCTTCAGGAAAGTCAGACGGATATTGCCAATCCGACTGGTCGGACCGAAAGGGTTGGTTCCAATCCCGGAGAGCGGCCGGTCCGCATCGGCGAGGGTGGTCCGCGCTTTGATGCCTGTCAAGCTGTCGGTAGAGTTGCCGGCTTGCGCAGCAACCAACTAGATGTTCACATCGCTCCGTTTGATAGCGCCAAAAGCAAAGACGGCTTGTCGGAAGGACAGCTGGTCTATATCTGCACGCGCAGCATAGACCAGCAATGGTTTGGTATTGTCTATGATAATGCCACGGCATCAGCTGACGGTGAAAATACTGCTCCACTTACCGATTGCGGCGTGTCTTCGCCGGTTCGTTCGAAAAGAAACTATGACGGCCCTTGTAAGAGTGGCTGGGTCGAAAGCACATTTGTAAAGTTGGTGGCGGGTTAGTTTTTAAAGCATCTAGACGCAGCTGGATGAGGGTGCGAAGGTTGGCTGCTTAAATATTGAGCAGGAAAGCCAATAAATGACCCTGAACCCTTTTGCCTATCTCGAGCAGCCTTTTGGCCATCTTGCCGATCTTATCAACGCCCACTCCATCAACCAGCCGGACCGCATTGCATTGGATGATGGCGAAGAAAAGCTGACATGGGCAGAGACGGCAGCACTGGTCAACCGGGTCGCTGCACAATTGCAAGCAGATGGTCTGAAAAAAGGTCAGGCGGTTTCGATCCTTGGGACGACGACGATCCGCTATGCCATTGCCTATCTTGGCGCAATTGTAGCTGGTGGCTGCGCTGCGCCGCTGACGACCTCTGCAACACCGAAACAGCTAGCCAATATGATGGCCGACAGCGGCGCGATGCATTTATTTGTTGATAGTGCCAAACGCGCCGAGCTTTTCGACAGTGGTATCGACTTGCCGCCGTTAAAACATGTCATGATGGATGCGGCAGAAGGCGATGCTCCATTGATGTATGACTGGATGGCGGCGGAAGGCGCGGCACCTGCGGATACAGACGTTGGCCCGAAAGATCCGTTTAATATTATCTATTCCAGCGGCACGACCGGAACGCCCAAGGGCATTGTCCACAGCCGTCAGATGCGCTGGTATCAGATGGCGGTCGGTGAAAATTCGGGATACGGCCAGCCGGGCCAGGTGTCGCTGTTCTCCACCCCGCTTTATTCCAACACGACGCTTGGCATATTCGTCGCGACCGTGGCTTATGGTGGAACTTCCATCCTGATGCGTAAATTTGATTGTCAGCGCTGGCTGGAGTTAGCGCAGGAAAACCGCGCGAGCCACACGATGCTGGTCCCCGTGCAATATCAGCGGCTGATGGATTTTGAAGGGTTTGACGATTATGACATGTCGACCTTCACCCATAAATATTGCACCAGCGCGCCTTTCTCGGCGGAACTGAAGGCCGAGGTGATCAAACGCATGCCGGGCGGGTTGATCGAGATTTATTCGATGACCGAGGGCGGGGTGGTCTGCATCCTCTTGGCGCATCTCTTCCCTGACAAGTTGCATACGGTCGGTATTGCCTGGGGTGGCAGTGAAGTGATTACGGTGGATGAAGACTTGAACCGCTTGCCGCCGGGCGAAATGGGCGAGCTGGTCGGGCGCTCTCAGACGATGATGAGCGGCTATCAGAATCAGCCGGAGAAAACTGAAGAAGCCAGTTGGTATGACGAAAATGGCGACCGCTGGCAGCGCATGGGTGACATTGGCAAGGTGGATGACGATGGCTTCATCACGCTCATGGGCCGGTCCAAGGACATGATTATTTCCGGCGGGTTCAATATCTATCCGCGTGATCTGGAAGAAGCATTGATGGCTCAGCCGGGCGTAGCTGACGCAGCGGTTGTCGGTATCGCCTCCCGGCAATGGGGCGAGACACCGGTGGGCTTTGTCGTCGCGGAGGAGGGGGCATCCCTGGACCTGGACGCGCTGAAAGCGGCAACCAATGCGGAACTGGGGAAGACCCAGCGCGTGTCCGAATTGCATCTGATCGATGAACTGCCGCGCAGTCATATTGGCAAGATTCTGAAGACAGAATTGCGGGATATGGCCCAGCCAGCGACGACTGTTCCCGTAGGTTAACCCTGTTTCTAAAGGCTTTATTGTCGATATTGGTTACATTTATGACATAGTTAATAGCAATTTAACTATATAAGTATTTGTAATATAATAAATTTATGAAATTGGCACATGTTCTGCATTGATGATCCGCAAGCAGGTTCGGGCTGTTCAACTGTTAACGTTGAATGTTCCTGAAACTGATGGGCAAAGATCAGATAAACAGGGCAAACTTAATCATGCGCAAGATTACCATAGCAACATTGACCATCATCGGCTTGGCTGCCGCTTATGCGACACCAGCATCGGCAGGCGTTATCGATTATGCCGCGACCAACTATACCGGCGGCTCTTGTAAGCATGGCCTTTATACCGGTAATGTCGGCAGTGGCTGTACCCGCAAATATTCTTTTCAGGATGGCACGACATTCAGCCATGATACCGATGCGCAAACTGCCACTTTGACGGGTACCGCGATTAACGGCGCTGGCCAGGTTGCGACGCTCGATCTGAAATTCAGCGATTTCCTTGAAACCATCGACGGCACCAATTTCGATTATAAAAATGGCGGCGGCAATTTCAATCCTGTCACTGATACACCGGATATTGATTTTTTCACCAATGGATCCGGCACCATCAGCATTGATGGCGCGACTTATACCGTAAATCCTAATGATCCTTTTGCTGGCAATACCACGCTGCAATTCGGTAGTGGTGCGAATGATAAAAATAGAAAATTCGGCGGTTCTGCTTGGCTTAATATCCTGAACCCCAATGGTCATGCTGTTAAGCATTGGGATATTAACTTCAACCTCGACAAAATCGCAACGGAAGTGCCTGAGCCTGGTGCTCTGGGTCTGCTCGGCCTCGCGGTTGGCGGCTTGTGGGCAGGAACCCGGCGTCGGCGTAAAGCGCTTGCTGCATAAGCGCTAAACTTTTCAAGCAACTGAAACCGGGTGGCCCAATCAGCGCCCGGTTTCTTTTTGTCCGCTTTCCTGTTTTTTGCCGCCGGTTTAGGCTTTTCTAAAGGCTTTTTCGGCTAACAGAAACAGATGATTAATCGGTCAAAATCCTCGGCCATTGCCTCCCTTCTGGCACTTTCACTGTCGCTTGGTGCTTGCACTATAGGTGGCGGTGATCCGATGGCAGATGCCGAGGCAGCTTTTGCCGAAAACGACTATCGCAGCGCCCGGATCCATTTGCTGTCTGCACTCAAGGAAAAAAGCGCGGATCCAGCGGCGAACCTGTTGTTCGCTAAAACGCAGCTGCGGCTGGGCGATGGCGTTGCGGCAGAGGCGGCGCTAAAGAAGCTCGCTGGAAATGCGAAATATGCTGCAGAAGTGCCAAGTCTGATGGCACATGCCTTATTGTTGCGGGATATGCCAGAACGCGCGCTGGCGTTGACTGAAAATCCTGATCCAGACCATATCAGTCTTTCCTATTGGGTAAAGGCACAGGCCTTGTTGCAATTGGATCGGAAGGACGAAGCCGCAGCGGCTCTGTCCGAAGGTCTTGCCGCTGTGCCCAATGATCCCATTCTGCTGGCTCTGCGCGGCAATTATGAAATTGACAGACGCAATGTTAGCGCGGCGCGCAAGACGGTCGTGCTCGCGCTCAAATATGGGCCGAATAATCTTGATGCTTTGCTGTTATCTGGCCAACTGGCGTTGATGCGTCAGGATTTATCCGCAGCGAAAGCGGCGTTTGACAAGGCCCTTAAGCTCTATCCCGACAGCATTACGCCGCTGTTTTCCGTGGCGGCAGTGAACGCTGATCTCGGTAATGATAAGGACGCCAAGGCGGGGTTGAAACGCGTCTTGGATCTTGCACCAGGCCATCCGATGGCGCTGTTTCTGATGGCCCGGCTGGCCTTTAACGATGGCGATATCGATCGCGCACAGGAGCTGGTTCAGGGTGCCGAAGAGACGTTGAGTGATGTTCCCGGTGTAACTCTGTTGCGCGGTGAAATAGCCTATCTGAAAGGCAATCATGAGCAGGCGATCGACCAGTTACGCCGGTTTCTGGCAGATATGCCGGGCCATGTGCAAGGTACAACGGTGTTAGGCCATGCGTTGGTAGCGGCGGGTAACGAGACGGAGGCCTATCAGCTTGTAAAGCCAGCCGCTAATCGGGCGACGGCAACCCCGCAATTACTGGCGCTAGCAGCAAAATTGGGCAAAACACAAAATGATCCCATGGCGGCCAGCTTTGCCAAGCGGGCGCAGGCGCCGGAAGGCCGGGACGATATTGCCTTGAAAATGACCGAGGCGGGACAGGCTGTTGCTGGCAAGCAATGGGCCAAGGCTGATGCTATTTACGCGGATCTGCGGGAATCTGGTCTGAGCAGCAACGCGATCATTATGAACAATAGTGCTCTCGTCCAGTTGGAGTTGGGCAAAAAGGGGCAGGCCGTTAAATTTGCCCGCGCGGCGGTCGCGTTGACGCCCGATGATCCGAATGTGCTCGACACGCTCGGTTGGACATTATTGCAATCGGGTCAGGACAAGGCCGAAGCGCTAAAATTGCTGCGGCAGGCGGCATCGCGCGCTCCGGGCAATTTGGAAATTCGCTGGCATCTCGCCAATGCGCTGGCCGCCAATGGGCAGGCGGTGGAAGCCAAGCGGATTATTTCCAGTCTGAAGGCATTTGCGAGCAAGGATCAGCAAGCAGAGATTGACCAGTTGCTCGCCCGGCTTTGAGTTTGTGCACAAACTTCATAATCCGCTCTACAATCTATAGACTCTTTCCCCGCGTCAGATTAAGCGCATCCCATGTCTATAGCTCATGAAGAAACCATCCTGATCGTCGATTTCGGCTCTCAGGTCACGCAGCTTATCGCCCGCCGGGTTCGTGAAGCGGGGGTCTATTCAGAAATAGCCCCGTTTAACAACGCCGAAGCGGCCTTTGAGCGATTGAAACCCAAAGGGATTATCCTGTCGGGCGGTCCATCCAGCGTTACGGATGATGGCAGCCCGCGTATTCCGCAGGCGTTTCTCGATGCTGATATTCCTGTACTCGGTATTTGTTATGGCCAGCAGGTCATGACGACGCAGCTCGGCGGTCAGGTCGAAGGCGGCGAGGGAGGTGAATTTGGTCGTGCCTTTATCGAGATTGCCGAAAGCTGCGTGTTGTTCGATGGCCTCTGGAAAGTCGGCGAAAAGCATCAAGTGTGGATGAGTCACGGGGACAAAGTCACCGAATTTGCTCCGGGTTTTCGGATTGTTGCAACCACTGAAGGCGCGCCGTTTGCGATTATCGCGGATGATGAGAAGCGCTTTTACGGCATGCAGTTCCATCCCGAAGTCGTGCATACGCCCGATGGTGGCAAACTGATCGCCAATTTTGTCCGCCATGTCTGCGGCTGCGCCGGCGACTGGTCGATGGCGGAATTCAAAGCGGCCAAGATCAAGGAAATTCGCGAGCAGGTAGGCGACGGTAAAGTGATTTGTGGCCTGTCTGGCGGCGTCGATAGCGCAGTCGCGGCGGTATTGATCCACGAAGCCATTGGCGAACAACTGACCTGCGTGTTTGTCGATCATGGCTTGATGCGCATGGGTGAGGCGGACCAGGTGGTGAGCCTGTTCAAGGGCCATTATAATATTCCGCTGGTGCATCTCGATGTCGAGACATTGTTCCTCAATGGCCTGAAAGGCGAGACGGACCCCGAAAAGAAACGCAAATTCATTGGCAAGACCTTTATCGATGTCTTTGAGATTGAAGCGAAAAAAGTCGGCGGTGCGGATTTTCTCGCGCAAGGCACGCTCTATCCCGATGTGATCGAAAGCGTGTCCTTTACCGGTGGTCCCAGCGTCACCATCAAATCGCACCATAATGTCGGCGGTCTGCCCGAGCGTATGAATATGCAGCTTGTCGAGCCCTTACGCGAACTGTTCAAGGACGAAGTCCGCGCCTTGGGCCGCGAACTCGGCCTGCCGGAAATCTTCGTCGGTCGCCATCCGTTCCCTGGACCGGGTCTAGCGATCCGTATTCCCGGAGAAGTAACCAAAGAACGCTGCGACATTTTACGCAAAGCCGATGCTATCTATCTGGAAGAGATCAGAAATGCCGGATTATATGATGCGATCTGGCAAGCCTTCGCAGTGCTGCTTCCCGTCAAGACAGTTGGCGTGATGGGCGATCAACGTACTTACGACAATGTCTGCGGCTTGCGCGCCGTGACGAGCACTGATGGCATGACCGCCGATGTTTATCCCTTTGACGCGAGCTTCCTGACGCGGGTCTCGACGCGGATTGTGAATGAAGTGAAGGGGATTAATCGGGTGGTTTATGATTATACCAGCAAACCGCCGGGGACTATTGAGTGGGAGTGATTTCAAAGAATATCTAAAAAACTTTCGGTCGCTCATTAAACCTTAGTTTTGGAATGGGTATCGTCGATGAAACCTAAAGTAATAATCCTGAATGGAGCAAGCAGCGTAGGAAAAACATCCACTGCTAAGGCTATCCAAGAATTTGCATCTAAGCCCTATATGCACTTGCAGATGGATGCGTTCCTAGCGATGCTGCCCAGACACTTAGATAATAATGCAGATGGCCTGCTGTTCCGGAATATTGGTACAGAGCAGAAGCCGGAAATAGCTATATCTAGTGGGCCATCTTTGGCAAAGCTTATGGCTGGTATGCGGAGTGCCATCGCTGCCATGGCAAAACAGGGCAACAATCTCATAGTCGATGATGTCTTGTGGGATCAAAAAGATTTCGATGAATATCGAGAATTGTTGGCGGAATTCGATCCCAAATTTGTTTTGCTGGATGCGCCGCTTGACATCATTGAAGAGAGGGAGCGTGCCCGAGGGGACCGCATGCTTGGTCTGGCGCGTTGGCAATTTGATCGTGTTCGGCAACTTCGAAGTTATGATCTTGTGGTCGAAACTTCAAATTCCAATGCGGAAGGGTGCGCAAAGGAAATCATACTCGCTTTTGATTTGTAAATGCTCGTCATGCTGAACTCGTTTCAGCATCCATCGCGACACAATCACCACCTGTGAGAGCGGATAAATTAACCCCGGATCAAGTCCGGGGTGACGGATGAGGAAATGTGCATTAGTGGATGTTGCAAATCTTAGAGAGGAACAAACTCCATGAAAGCCATCCAACTCCACGCCCCGGCATCGCTCGACAATCTCAAACTTGTCGATCTGCCCGACCCAGCCGCCCCCGGCCCCGGCGAAATCGCGGTCCGGCTGCGCGCCTCAAGCCTCAACTATCATGACTATGCGGTGGTAAAGGGCATGCTCCCAACCGCAGAAAATCGCATACCGATGTCCGATGGCGCGGGCGAAGTGACGGCCGTGGGGGAGGGCGTGACCGCGTTTAAAACCGGCGACGCAGTGGTCTCGACTTTCTTCCCTGACTGGATTGATGGCGCGCCGCCTGAAGGCGGGTTTCAGCGCGTGCCCGGTGACGGGATTGATGGCTATGCCTGTGAGCAAGCGGTTGGCCCGGCTACAGCATGGACCCACGCACCCAAGGGCTATAGCGCCGCCGAAGCGGCAACGCTGACCTGCGCGGGTCTCACCGCTTGGCGCGCGTTATTTGTCGATGGCTGCGTAAAACCCGGCGATACGGTGTTGGTACAGGGAACCGGCGGCGTGTCGATATTCGCGTTGCAATTTGCCAAGGCGGCTGGCGCGAAGGTGATCGCAACCTCCTCCTCCAACGACAAGCTGGAGCGGCTCAAGTCCATGGGCGCGGATCATCTGATCAATTATAAAGAGGTCGAGGCCTGGGGACCAAAAGTGCTCGAACTCACTGGTGGGGCCGGTGTCGATTGCGTGGTGGAAATTGGCGGTCCGGGCACGCTCGACCAGTCGATGATGGCGACGCGCATCGGCGGCCATATCGCGCTAATCGGTGTGCTGACCGGGTTTGCCGGTCCGGTGCAAACGGCGATGCTGATGGCGAAGAATCTGCGCGTACAGGGCCTGACCGTTGGCAGCCGCGCTCAGCAAATCGACATGATCGCGGCCATTGAGGCCAATGGCATCAAGCCGGTGCGGGACAAGCATTTCCCGCTAGCGGACTTGGCCGATGCGTTCCGCCATCAGGAATCAGGCGCGCATTTCGGCAAGATTATTGTCGATATCTGATTGTTAGTTCGGGCCGTCTTATAGCCTGAACAACGCAATATTCTTGTGAACTGCGATGTCTCAAGGCATTCTCCTTTGCATGCAAGTGACTTTCGATTTCGATTCCCGTCCCGCCCTGCTGAACCGCATCCAGCAGCAATTAATCGCGCGTTTCGGGCGGATCGTGCGCCCGGCGGACAAGCGCCGCGATCCGGTTTGGACCCTAGTGCAAGGGGTTATCGGAGCGCGGTCGAAAACAGCAATATCTAACGCCTCTACCGACCAGCTATTGGCTGATTGCGGAAGTTGGGAAGCGGTGGCATCGATTGAGGTAGAAGAACTGACGCATTATCTCGCAAATCAAACTTTTCCAGATCTGTCTGCAGGCCGTTTAAAGGATTGTCTGTCGGAAATCATAAGGCGGCGTGGAGCCGTCGACTTGTCGCATCTGGAGAGCATGAGCACGGCAGAAGCAATGACGTGGCTTGAATCCCTACCCGGCGTGGCCCGTAAAATCAGTGCAGGCGTGGTGGGCAATAGCACGCTGAGCGGCAAGGCACTGGTGATCGACACGCATCACCGCCGTGTGGTCCAGCGCATCGGACTGGTTCCGCCCAAAGCTGATACCACGCGCGCTTTTGATATCCTGATGCCGGTCTTGCCGCCTGATTGGTCGGCGGCGGATATTGATGAGCATCATCTGCTGATCAAGCGGCTGGGACAGGTGCATTGCCGGCCTTCGCGTCCGGATTGTGGCGCCTGTCCGGTGCGCGATGATTGCGAGACGGGGCGAGTATCATGAATATGGGATCGGTGACGCGGTGTGCTGGTGCAGACGATTGTGATGCGGTGTTGTCGCTTTGGGAGGCTTGCGGGCTGACTCGTCCTTGGAATGATGCCACCGCTGATTTCAAGCGCGCCGTCGATGGCGCAAGCTCTGATATTCTGTGTCTTGAACAGGACGGGAATCTTGTGGCGACGGTCATGGTCGGCGATGATGGCCATCGCGGCTGGGTCTATTATCTCGGTGTTCTGCCGGATGGCCGGCGACAGGGGTTGGGGCGGCTGCTGATGGTAGCTGCAGAGAAATGGCTGCGTGAACGCGATGCGCCGAAAATCCAGCTGATGGTGCGCGATGATAATGAACAGGCCATCGGATTTTACAAGGCGCTGGGCTATGATGTGCAGCCCGTGGTGACCATTGGTCGGCGGTTGGATTGACGGTCTCCCGCTACACGCGTCATGATTGGCGCGTTTGCTGCATTTTGCGTTTGTGATATAAAATGGGTCATGAGTGACGACCTATCATCCACTGTCATCCGACAATTGTCTCCGGCAGATACAGCGCTTGCGCGTGAACTACTGGGCGTTTTCGGCGCAGCTTTTGAGGATGAAGCAACCTATGATCCCAAGGCTTCGAGCGAGGATTATCTGATGAAATTGCTCGCCCGGGAGCATTTTATCGGTTTGGTCGCGCTGGTCGACGGCAAGGTTGTGGGCGGAATCGCGGCTTATGAAATGGAAAAGCTTGAGCAGGAACGATCCGAAGTCTATCTCTATGATCTGGCGGTACTGGAAGGCCATCGCCGACGTCATATCGCGACACAGTTGATCGATGCCTTGCGTGAAATCGCGGTGAAACGCGGAGCGTGGATTGTATATGTCCAGGCGGATCACGGCGATGATCCCGCCATTGCTCTTTACACTGGTTTGGGAACCCGGGAGGACGTTCTGCATTTTGATATAGTGCCGGAAAAATAATCTCCAACATCGCTTTCCTACATAAGGTCGATTCGCTAGAGAATCAGCCATGGTTTAGCCTTGCCCTTATTCTCCTTCCGTTTTTTTTGCGAAACACGAAATGACTAAAAACCTGATTCCTGCCGATCAAGTCGAAACCGTCTATCGCCGTCTTGCCGAGGTGATGCCGGGGCGTACGAAAAACGCCAAGGGACCAAAGGGGCAGCCGGATGCGTTTCGCTCCTGTATATCTTGCATGCTCTCTGCTCAGTCGCTGGACCGCAACACAGCGAAAGCAGCGCGCGCTTTGTTCGCGCTGGCCGAAACGCCAGAGGACATGCTGGAACTAGACGATCGGGATATCGCTGCTGCGATCAAGCCTTGCGGGCTATACAATGTTAAAACGCGTAATATCCGTAAATTTTGCGAGCATCTGCTGGCGGAAAATGCCGGCGTGGTGCCGAATAGGCGGGAGGAGTTGCTGTCACTGCCGGGTATTGGCCGTAAGTGCGCGGATATTGTCATGAGCTTTACTTTCGGCGCTGATGTTATTGCGGTCGACACTCATGTTCACCGGGTCTGTAACCGGATCGGATTGACGGATGCGACGATTGCCGACAAGACAGCGCAACAATTAGAAGAGAGGAGCCCGGATTGGGCTTTGCAAGATGGGCATTTCTGGCTTATTCAGTTGGGCAAGAAAATCTGCACATCCCGGAGTCCGAAGTGCGACCGGTGTCCCGTGAGTGACATTTGTCTCTGGTTTGCTGCGCAGAAAAAACAGGGTGAAGAAAATGGCTAACGAAACAAAAATGTACGGTATTTCCAATTGCGACACGATCAAAAAAGCGCGCAACTGGATGGAGCGCAACGGCATAAATTATGTCTTCCACGATTATAAAAAATCCGGGATTACCAAGGATATGCTGGAACTATGGGTGATGGAGTTGGGTTGGGAGCCGCTACTCAACAAGCGCGGCACAACCTTTAAAAAACTACCCGATATGATGAAAGAGAATATCGACGAAAACACCGCAATTATGCTGATGGTGGAAAACCCAAGTATGATCAAACGTCCGGTGCTGGAGCATGGCGAAACATTGGTCGTTGGCTTTAAGGCCGCGGATTATGAAGCGGCTGGACTGACAGCACGCAACAGCTAGAGCGCAGAAAATATGCCGACCATCATGTCTCACGCGGCGGTTCCGATTGCCGGCGCACTGATGCTAGGTCACGGTCGGTTGCCAGTTCCAGTGATCGTCACAGGCGTCGCTTTTGCGATGCTGCCCGATGCGGATGTCGTCGGTTTTGGTTTAGGGATCAACTATGCCGATAGCTGGGGTCATCGCGGGGCTACTCACTCGTTGCTATTTGCTGCCGTCGCTTCGTTATTGGTGGTCGCGCTCATCCGGCCAAAGCAATATTTGGTTGCAGGGGGTTTTCTGTTTGTCGCCATGGCATCACACGGCTTGCTCGACACGCTAACTAACGGCGGATTGGGCGCGGCTCTGTTTTGGCCCTGGGACGATGCGCGCTATTTTGCTCCGCTAACCCCGGTTTCTGTATCGCCTATCGGCATATCCGATTTTATATCGGCCCGTGGCATGAAAGTGTTACAATCAGAGGTTATCTGGATTTGGACACCTCTGACCTTTGTGGTCGCTACGGTTCTTGGACTAAAATATTGGAGAGTGAGATGGTTACGGCAAAATGGAATGGCGCAACAATAGCGGAAAGCGACGATACCGTGGTGGTTGAAGGCAATCATTATTTTCCGCGTGATTCTGTAAAACCCGAAATGCTGGTCGGCAGCGAGAAAACCAGCTTCTGTCCGTGGAAAGGCACTGCCTCCTATCACTCACTGGTAGTTGATGGAGAAATCAATGCCGATGCCGCTTGGTGGTATCCTGAACCCAAGGAGGCCGCAGCCGAAATCAAAGACCGGATAGCCTTTTGGAACGGCGTGGAAGTGTCCGGTTGATGCTTAGTCGCGCTTTTTTAATTCTATCATTGCTGTTTTTCGTCAGTGCCTGCAGCGCCCAAACGGAGGAGCCCGAAATGGTCGTCAGAACAGCACCAACATTAAGCGGCGAGTTGCCTATTGTGATTGCGCACCGCGGCGACAGTGGAAACCGTGTCGAGCATA
The DNA here is from genome assembly GCA_947489315.1 of uncultured Sphingomonadaceae bacterium. Lineage (GTDB taxonomy): Bacteria > Pseudomonadota > Alphaproteobacteria > Sphingomonadales > Sphingomonadaceae > Parasphingorhabdus. The sequence continues at coordinate 572,035 of CANLCX010000002.1, read as the reverse complement.
CGTTGGAAGCATATCGATCTGGCATTAATTACGGTGTCGAGTTTATCGAACCTGATCTGGTGCTAACAAAAGATGGTGTGCTTGTTGCTCGGCATGAAAATGAGATCAGCGGCACGACTAATGTTGCGGATAAGCCTGAATTTTCGGAGCGAAAAACGACTAAGGTCATCGATGGTCAGGAATATACAGGCTGGTTTACTGAGGATTTTACCTTAGCTGAATTGAAGACATTGCGCGCTAAAGAACGGTTGCCGGAAGTGAGGCCCGGAAATGCGGCCTGGGATGGGCAGTGGGACATTCCAACCTTCGAAGAGGTGCTTCAGCTGCTTAAAGAGCACGAAGCAAAGACAGGCGAGCGGGTTGGTGTTTATCCGGAAACCAAGCATCCGTCCTATTTCGCTTCTATCGGTCTGGCTCATGACAAGCCGATGCTGGAATTGCTCAGAAAATATGGCTTTGACGGCGCAGATGATCCGGTATTTATCCAATCATTTGAAGTGGGTAATTTGCAAGAATTGGCGGAAAAAACCAATATCCGGCTGGTGCAATTGGTCGCCGATCAAGGCGGACCGCCAGATCGGGATGACCTGACATATGCAGATATGATCACGCCAACAGGTTTGGCAGATATTGCCAAATATGCCAGCGGTCTAGGACCATCAAAATTGCTGATTATTGACCGCGATGAAAAGGGTCGTCTTAAAAAGCCAACCAGTTTAGTGGCTGATGCGCATAATGCGGGACTTGTCGTGCATCCCTGGACGTTCCGCATCGAAAACGTCTTTTTGCCTACCGAGTTTCAGGGCGGTTACACAGCCTCTGCCATTGGCGACGTAAAAGCTGAAATGAGAGTCTATCTGGCTACCGGCATTGACGGCCTGTTCAGCGACAATCCGCGTGAAGCAACTTTGGCGGTGGATCAGTTTGGAATCGAATAATATCGCCGGACTGTGATGGCATAGATAATTACCGAAATAGCCATTAAAACGGCTCCTACAATGAAAGGCGCGCCGGGAAAATAATATCCTTGTTTATCGGCATAAGCACCGAATATAGCGGCCATCATAATCGGCCCGAAAATCGAAGTCAGGCTGATCATACTGGCGACCGCACCTTGCAATTCGCCCTGAGCATCTTCGTCGATGCGCGTGCTCATCATTTGCTGCATTGCTGGAAAGGCAAAGCCGCTTGCTGCTCCGATTACGATACCAAGATAAACAAACGCGCCGGATGGGGCGAAGGCAAAGCATATATAGGCCGGAATTCCGAACATCAGGCTGATGAAAGCGGTGCGTCTTTCCCCGAAACGCGTTATAACTGGGCCAGTCAAAATGCCTTGGACGAGCGCCAATAATATTCCGAAAAGCGCCACGCTGAGACCAATCTGCAATTTGCTCCAGTCAAATCGTTCGATCAACCAATAGGCCCAGACGGCAATCTGTGCTTGCGCGGCGAGCTGTAGCACGAATATCGTCGATAAAAAGCCGATCACTAGCGGTGTTTTTGACATTTGCAGGATGCTGCCCATTGGGTTCGCGCGGCCTATCGAGAAACTTCTGCGCTTTTCCTGAGGCAATGTTTCTTTCAAGACCACTATGCCGACCGCTGTGCCGATTAAGGCCAATATCGAAGCTGCGATAAATGGGAGACGGTCACCATATTCGCCCAATATCCTCCCGATTCCCGGCCCAATGACGAAGCCGAACGCGCCTGCTCCACCCAAAATACCGAAAAACTTGCCGCGCTCTTTCGGCTTTGCGACATCCGCGACGCAGCTATTGGCGGCCGCCCAGCTCGCCCCCATGATGCCGGAAATGATTCGGCCAATAAATAGCCAGACGAGATCCGGCGCCCAAGCCATGATCGCATAGTCGAGGCCCAGTAGAAATAATGTCGTCAGCAGAACCGGCCGCCGACCAAAACGGTCGCTCAACCCCCCGATAATCGGCGCAAACAGGAATTGCATCATTGCATAGGCAAAAAGCAACCATCCACCGATTTCTGCAGCACGATCAATTGATGCACCGGTCAGGCCGGTGATGAGCGATGGCATAACGGGCAGAATCAGGCCGATGCCCATCATGTCGATAAACACAATGAATGCGACGAACAGCAATATGGACTGCGGCTTACGGACCGATGTCATAAGAAGTTCCAATGATCTGGAAATGAGAAATGTGGAGGTGAGTCGTGAGACGCCTATTTGATGCCGCATTTTCTAATTAAAGGCAACGCTGGCCTTATTGTTTTGCGGGAGTTAATAAGCGAGCTATGTCCACTACATATACACTCGACACGTCTACGAGCCGTGCCAATCCGACACCGCAGCCAATGAAACGGCTTTCGGTCCCTAAAATTCAACGGCGTAAGGTTGATGGCGTGACGGAAGAGCCCGTGGTGATGCTGACAGCATATACCGCGCGGACGGCGCAGCTTCTGGACGCTCAATGCGATATGTTGCTAGTCGGCGATTCTCTTGCCCAAGTCATTTACGGTTTGCCGTCCACAATTCCGGTCACTCTGGAGATGATGTGCAATCACGGAGCGGCTGTTGTTCGCGGTAGCTATCACAGTGTTGTTGTGGTTGATATGCCGTTCGGATCTTATGAAGCGTCTCCTCAGATAGCTTATGAGAATGCAGCTCGGATTCTAAAAGAAACCGGCGCCGCAGCGGTCAAGCTCGAGGGCGGAGAGGTGATGGCCGAGACCGTCCGTTTTCTGGTCGATCGCGGTATTCCCGTCGTCGGTCATGTCGGTCTGACGCCGCAGGCTATTAATGTACTGGGCGGCTATGCGGCCCGCGGACGCAGCGATGCGGAGGCCAAGAAAATCGTGGAGGATGCCATCGCTCTGGACCAAGCAGGCGCTTTTGCGATTGTTCTGGAGGGCGTTTTGGAACCGATTGCGATAGAGGTGACGGAAGCGGTTGGCGCGATAACTATTGGCATTGGTGCTTCTGCTCGGTGCGATGGCCAAGTGCTTGTGACTGAAGACATGCTTGGGATGTTTGAACGCACTGCTCGATTTGTGAAGCGATATCATAATATCTCGGAAAATATTGAACAAGCGGCTGCCAATTATGCCAACGATGTTCGCAGCCGCAGTTTTCCCGGGCCAGAGCAGCTTTATCAGCCGAAAAAATAGGCCAAAGGCTCTCCAATAATAACCAGCTGTTCAGCATATGGAAATGGACGATATACTTGGACTTTTCGCATACCATCGGTAAAGGACAGACGATGATTTTTTGGGACCCGCATTTATGCAGTCCAACAAGCTTAGATATTGAAGGAGGCCGGGTTGGCCAAAGACGACAAAGATAAACCAGAAGAGCAACCGGATCGCAAAGAACAGGTGTTCATGCGTGAGGTTGATGATGCTGTTCGCGAAGATGATTTGAAAAACTTCGGTCGCCGCTATGGCGTTTGGATTGGCATAGCTGTTGTGGCTGGTCTGGCATCACTCGCGGGGTGGATATTCTATAGCAACAGCCTCGATGAAGAGGCGGGCGTGCGCAGCGAGGAATATGTCGCTGCGATTGATAGCGTGAAACGGAATAATTTAGACGGGGCTTCTACAGCTCTGGAATCTCTCGAAGGTGCCAATCAAAAGGGCTACCAGGCCGCGGCAAAATTGATGCAAGCCAATATCGCATTGGAAAAGCAAGATTCGAAAGCGGCGATCGCAGGTTATCAGGCCATTGTTGCCGATGCTGATTTGCCGCAACCTTTTCGCGACTTAGCCCTTGTTCGACAGACGACGGCGGAGTTTGATTCGTTAAAACCACAAGAAGTGGTTGATCGCTTAAAGCCGCTCGCTGTGCCTGGCAACGCTTGGTTTGGCAGTGCTGGTGAAATGGTGGCGCTATCCTATTTGAATTTGAACAAAGCGGATCTCGCCGGGCCGCTATTTGCGCAACTGGCAAAAGACGATACCGTTCCACCAACCATTCGTTCCCGTGCTTTGCAAATGGCCGGTGTACAAGGAATCGATGCTGTTGAGCTTGATACTGATGGACAGATTAATGCTACCGCGACGTCTGCAGATACATCTGCCTCAGCGGCCAGTGAGGGAGAAGCAGAGTAATGATTTCGTCTAAGAATAAGTGTTTCGCCAAGATATGTGCGGGTCTGATGACTGTTTCCATATTGTCTGGTTGCGCCATTTTGGGCGGTGGCGATGACGACAAAAAAGCGACCCCGACATTGGGTGAGCGGACAAATATCCTGACCGGCGAAAGTGGCGCGGCCGTCGACCCTGCTCTTGCCGGTATTCAGGTCATTGTTCCCGCTCCGCGCGCCAATGCAGATTGGGCGCAGTCTGGCGGCAACGCTGGTAAATCGGTTGGGCATGTGGCTTTGGGCGCGGCATCTACCCGGGTATGGACAGCAGATATTAGCGGGACAACCAAACGCGAGCGGCTGGCTGCTGCTCCCGTCGTAGCCGATGGCCGTCTTTATGCGGTCGACACGCAAGCGACGGTGCATGCCTTTGATGCTGCTACGGGTGCCAAGGTTTGGTCCGCGCAAATGGATGTAAAAAAGGATAGTAAACCATCGCGATTTGGCGGCGGCGTAAGCGCTGCTGGCACGATGGTTTATGCCACAAATGGTGTCGGTGATGTTGTTGCGCTAAATGCAGCCGATGGCAGCCAACTCTGGAAAGTCCGGCCGGCCGGACCGTTGCGCGGTTCACCAACAATTTCGAATGGCAATATTTATGTCATGACCCAGGATAACCAGATTTATGCTTTGAGCCAGAGCGATGGATCGGTCCAATGGAACGAAGCTGGAACGGTCGGACTGGCCGGTATCTTCGGCGTTGCTGCTCCTGCTGCTGCACAGGGTACAGTGATTGCCGGCTATTCATCGGGTGAGCTGACCGCCTATCGTTATGAAAACGGCCGTAATCTTTGGAATGATGCTTTGGCACGGACCAGTATTTCAACTTCTGTTGCGACCCTCTCAGACATTGATGCAGATCCAGTGATAGATCGTGGTCGTGTTTTCGCTCTGGGGCAGGGCGGCCGAATGGCGGCTTATGAACTGGTTACAGGCCAGCGCATTTGGGAATTGAATATAGCTGGTATCGCTACGCCGGTTATCTCGGGAGAGTGGGTGTTTGTACTCACCGATGACGCGAAGCTGCTTTGTATTGCTCGACCCACCGGAAAAGTACGTTGGATCAGCCAATTGGCGGCCTATCGCAACGAAGAGAAGAAAAAAAATCCAATCAATTGGACTGGACCAGTGCTGGCGGGCAATCGCTTAATCGTTGCCAGCACAGAAGGGGATGTCGTCTCTATCTCGCTTGGAGAAGGCAGCAGTACGACCTTGGTTGATCTGAAACAAAGCGTTTCTTTACCGCCCATCGTGGCTGGCGAAATGCTATATATACTCGACAATAGCGGCCGCATCTCTGCGTTCCGATAAGGTCATTAGATAAGGAACGGGAACAGCCCTATGCTGCCCAATATCGCAATTATCGGGCGGCCCAATGTTGGCAAGTCCACTCTATTCAACCGGCTTGTTGGCAAGAAGCTGGCGCTGGTCGACGACCGTCCTGGCGTGACTCGCGACCGCCGTGAAAGCCCGGCCAATCTGCTTGGGCTTGAGTTTAACGTCATTGATACAGCCGGCTATGAAGATGAAGACGCCAAAAGCCTTCCAGGGCGCATGCGGCATCAAACAGAACTGGCGGTTGCCGGGGCCGAATTGGCCCTGTTTGTTATTGATGGTCGGGCTGGGCTAACGCCGCTCGACGAAGAGATTGCGCGCTGGTTGCGAGGGTCCAAAACACCGGTGGTGTTGCTGGTCAACAAGGCTGAAGGAAAGGCCGCTGAATCGGGAATATTGGAGAGTTACGCTCTTGGTTTCGGCGACCCTATACCGCTGAGTGCAGAACATGGAGATGGCATTGCTGATTTGTTTCAGGAAATTCGTCCCTATGTAGAGGCCTTTGAAGCAGCGGCGCTGGATGAACCGGTTGATGAAAGTTCGCCGCTTAAGCTGGCTATTGTTGGCCGACCCAATGCGGGTAAATCAACATTAATCAACAAGATGATCGGCGAAGACCGTCTAATCACTGGCCCCGAAGCAGGAATTACACGTGATAGTATCGCGGTGGAATGGGTCTGGCGCGACGATGCGCTGACTGAGGATGAGAAACTTGATGGTATTGAACCTGATCGTAAAGTCAGGCTGATCGACACGGCTGGCATGCGAAAACGTGCTAAAGTGGAAGACAAGCTTGAAAAACTGTCAGTTGCAGATGCCAAGCGCGCTATAGATTTTGCTGAAGTTGTCGTCTTGCTGCTCGATGCTACCAAGGGATTGGAAGCACAGGACCTGCGTATTGCCGATCAAACCATTCAGGAAGGGCGCTGTCTGGTGATTGGGATCAACAAGTGGGATGTAGCGGAAGGGCCAAGCAAATTATTCAACGGTATTCGTGCCGCATTGGACGATGGTTTGGCACAGGTACGGGATGTTCCCATGATTGCGGTCTCCGCCTTTACCGGCAAAGGGATTAATGAGCTATTGAAAGCTGCGTTCAACACCCGGCGGATTTGGTCTCAGCGGGTGGCTACCGGTAAGCTGAATCGTTGGTTCGAAGATGCGATTGAAGATAATCCGCCACCAGCACCAGGTGGTAAGCGGATTAAACTGCGCTATATTACGCAGGCAAAAACCCGGCCGCCGTCTTTCGTGATTTTTGGAACGCGCGTGGACGATTTACCGGAAAGTTATCGCCGATATTTGACGAATGGCATTCGCAAAAAGCTTGGTTTTGGAGGAGTACCGATACGTTTGATTATTCGATCGTCGAAAAACCCCTATCATGATAAGAACTGACCGGTTCGATCTGCATATCGAAACCTCATCATAGTTAACTATTTTTCCATGCTGATAACCAAGTCTTTACAGTTTGGGTTCTAATGTTTGTCCTAAGAGTATTTTTTCATTTGTTTCTCTTAGGGATATGATCTTTGGCGCAGCTTGATAGCGAACTGATTGACTGGGCGGTCTATAGCGAAACACGATCTTCGCTCGGGCCTGATTTCGTTCGCATATTGGGTTATTTCCGAGAAGATGGAACGCAATCAATCGTAAAAATCGAAGCTGCGATGCGTGCCAAGGACGCCACGCAGATCATCATGCCAGCGCATAAGTTAAAGGGCGAGTCCCTCCAATTTGGCGCGATTCGACTAGCTGCGGTTGCAGAACTGATCGAGATGACGGCGCGTAAATGCGTCGAACACCAAGAAACACCTGATGAAGTCATTGAACAAGTGGTTGGCCTGCGGCCGCTATTTGAAGAAACGCTGCCGATATTGGAATATGAATCAAGCCCGGTTGTTCAACGCCAATCCATGGGATTTGGGCGCCGGTCTTCCAGCCTTGGCAATCATATTACTAATAGCTAGTCGATTATTCGCTAGGCTCCGACTGTAGCTGCACATAATTTTCGATGCCCATGCGCTCTATCATGTCAAATTGCTTTTCGAGCGTATCGACATGTTCTTCTTCGCTTTCCAAAATTTCAGCGAACAGATCACGTGTCACATAGTCGCGTACTTTTTCGCAATGTTCGATACCATCTTTGAGCGGCGGCAATGCTTCATGCTCTAGGGCAAGGTCTGCTTTGAGGATTTCTTCCACAGATTCGCCAATTTTCAAACGTCCAAGCAACTGGAAGTTGGGCAGGCCGTCGAGGAACAAGATCCGCTCCGCCAGTTTGTCGGCGTGTTTCATCTCATCGATGGATTCTTCATATTCAAATTTGGCGAGCTTGCTGACACCCCAATTGTCGAGCATCTTGCTGTGCAGGAAATATTGGTTGATCGCTGTGAGTTCGTTTTTCAGCGCTTCATTCAGATAATCAATGACTTTTGCGTCACCCTTCATGGCATAATCCTTTTACCGGGGGGATAGTTCCAAAACTCTATACACGAGCAGGGCATGGTAGGAAAGGACTTGTTCTTAAGAAAAGTCAATTATTTCAATGATTTGATAAAGAGAATGCTAAGCGGTCGCAACTTCATTTTCGATAATGGTTCGCGCAAACGATAGGCATTGGCCGCATTTTGGTTTCCGGCCGAGCTGGGCATAGACCTGACTCGGCTTGTCAGAACCGCTGCGAACCGCAGCCCGCAGGTCTTTTTCCTTAATCGCATTACAGACACAAACAACCATATGTGCTCCTTATGCGAATCGTATATAGCTAATGAGAATAGATCGCAATAGCAAAAGTGGGCTGAACAACAATTAGTTGGCTATCTTCATCGATTGAAGTTCTTTGCGCGCCAAAGACCGCCACAGCCATTCCAGTGGCCCATAACGAAATCGCATCAACCAAGGCTTCGACCATAAAAGCATAATGATCCAAGCACTGGGCACGAAAAGATAAAGTTCGGCTCGATCTACTTGGCCGTAAAGCCCCAGACCCCAACCATAAAATATGAACGTCATTAGGATACTGGTGCCAAGATAATTGGAAAAGGCCGCTCGGCCTGCAGCTGCGATCCGGTGGAGCAGGGCGCTATGAGACAGCGCTTTGATCAACAGAATAAGCAGTGCTGCATAGCCGATTGTCATGAGCAGTCGGGAAGGGATGGACCACGCTATACTGCCGTTAAGTGTGATCAGCGGATCAAAATTCGTTACGATCATCAGAACGGCAATTGGAATGATCAATACCAGTCCAAGGGCCGTGAATCCGAGGCCGAATTTCTTGTAGCGAGCAGCCTCCCACTCACCGGTCATAAAGCCGCTCTTATAAAATGCCATGCCTATCATCATGAACGGCAAAGTCTCTGTTACGGTCATCAAGAGGGTGACTAATGGAGCCCACCAAAGCTCGGTAATTTTGTCGATCAAAATTGATCCGTAACTTCCCTGATGGATGGCTATATCCTCAGCAATGCCAACTGCGCCGGTGACAATTTCTTTGATCGTTTCCTGATATTCGATATCCATGGCAGAGCCTGGGCCAGCGGCGGCGGCAAGATATTGTAAATAGAACAAGCTGCCCGTGAACAAGACATATGCCACGAACCCGCTAACATAGATTAGCACGGCACCGCGGATCAGCTTTCTTCCGTCCCAGTGGGCCATAAAAAATGCAAGGCAGCCGATCATGGCATAGATAAACAATATATCGCCCCACCAGATCAGAAAATAGTGGGCGAGCCCGAACAGCGCGAGCCAGAGCATACGCGAATAGTGCACTTTTGCCGCGCTTTCCCCTTTTGCCTCGGCGCGTTCAATTACCAGCATCATGCTGGCGCCGAATAATATGGTGAAAAGCCCCCGCATTTTGCCATCGACAAATACGAACGACAGCAGCCACGCGATGATATCTGGGGTATCGGTGCCACCAAAAACGGCAGGGCTAAAATAAGCCATTTCCGGCATGGAAAAGCCGATGATGTTCATCAGCAATATGCCCATCACCGCAAAACCGCGCAAGGCATCTAGGGTGATATGGCGGGTTTGAGCAGTCGTGGCGTTCACCAACATACCTTACTGTACTATATATATAATACGGTTCTTCTAGAGCCAGCTTGCAATAGCGTCCAGCGGTTTCTTGATTGTCGCGTGAACCGGGATAGTAGCATCGGGCGCAGGCTTACCGACGACCAATACCATCATCGGTTTTTCATTGGTGGGCCGTTCGCACAGCTCGTTGAGAAACTTCATCGGATTGGGCGTGTGCGTGAGGGTGGCCAGGCCCGCATCATGCAGCGCAGTGATTAGCATGCCTGTGGCAATGCCGACGCTCTCGTTCACATAATAATTCTGTTTCATCTCGCCCGGCATCATTCCGCCTTTGCGCTGGCCGAAAATGACAATCAGATATGGCGCCGTTTCCAGAAAGGGCTTGTCCGCATCCGTGCCCAGAGGGCCAAGAGCTTCAAGCCATTCGTCACTGGCCTTGTTTTCGTAAAATTCACGCTCTTCCTGTTCTGCCGCTTTGCGCAGTGCCTTTTTCTTGTCAGGAGATTCAATAACAGCAAAATGCCAGGGCTGATGATTGGCGCCGTTAGGCGCAGTGCCAGCGGCTAGCAGAGCGTTTTCAATCACCGCACGCGGAATTGCTTCATCGGTAAAATAGCGGCAGGTACGCCTGACTTTCAGACCATCATAAAATGCTTTGGACCGAGCGATGCGTTCCTCATCGGAATAATCGGGTAGCTGCGTATAGGGCAGGGTATCGTGTGGTTTCATCCCAGTTTTCCTTAGCGCCATATAGAATCAGGCGCGTAATATCGTTCCAAAGTTCACACAAGTCTCACTTCCTCTGGTGCTCTTTTTGCGAGGCGGACAAATGATGTGATCGTTCCACCAAAGGCTTAGTCATTAAGCGGTAGGTAGGAAAGCAAATATCTGTTATTGACATTGATGTTAGTAATAGATATCACATCATCAACATTTGACAATTAAGCGATTCTTTTATGACAATATCTCCCGTCGACATGCCCCTTCTCAACACGGCACATGTTACACCGAGCATCCGTCCAGTTAAGGCGTTGCGGCATTTCCGCAAACTGATCGCGGATAAGGAAGATACGGCAGAGGTCTTTCACATCATAGAGGCGTTGGCCGGCAAGGCCTTTATCCGTAATGCCAAGCGCTTTTTGAAAACCCCTCATGCGAAGGAATTGATGGAGCGCAATGTCGATTTGCCAACCATGCTGGATGATCATGACAAATTACGTCAGCTTCCAGCCGACAGTTTGGGGCAGGCCTATGTGCGTTTCATGGAGAAAGAAGGCCTGACTGCCGCCGGACTGGTCGCTGAATTTGACCGCTATGGCGCGGACTATGAAAAGCGGAACGATGTTACCGAATGGTTCGGTGATCGTATGCGCGACACCCATGATTTGCTGCATGTCCTAACCGGCTATGGTCGCGATGCACTGGGCGAACAATGCGTATTGGCCTTTACTTATGGCCAAAATCCTAACCTCGGAATATTGTTCATTGCCTATGCCGGCGCGCTGGAAATGAAGAAACAGTCGCCGTCCAATGCTCCGGTGCTGAAAGCCGTCCGCGAAGGGCAAAAGCTCGGCAAGGCAGCGAAAAGGCTGGCCTATTATGATATTGAAAAGATACTCGCCATGCCAATTAACGAGGCACGTGCGTTTCTGAATATCGGCGAGCCGGTTTACTACAAGCAAGCGCATGCAGCCTATGAAGCGCAGGGCATCGATCCGTATAATTTGCTGGGTCAACCCGCTTAGGATTGCGAATGGCGCTATTGCTGCGCTTCTATCTTTTTGACCAGGCTTTCATAACCGTTAATGGAACGCTGAATTTCGCTTTCTGCACTGTTCAATCTTCGTGACGATTGCATGACCTTTTGTTCCAGCTCATTCGTCTGTTGTCTGATTTCCGGATTATTTTGCCACAAGACCTTCAAATCGGAGAGTGTTTCATCCACCGCATCTTGTGCGGCAGCAACTTCGGTTTTGGCGGCTTCTGCCTGATCGCGAACCTGTTTCGCTTGCAATTCCACTTCGACACCAAATGCGCTAAAGCGCCCAATATTTGTTTTGCCCAATTGCTCGCCGAACTGGATCGGGAAAAATAAGAAAAAGACCACTATGCCTAGAACGACCAAGTCGCGGACTAGCATCAGGGCGTTTTTGCCAACCTCTGTCCAATGTAGCTCTTTCATATCGCTGTCCTGATATCGAGGAAACTGCCTGAATTTTCCTTAGGCGATCTTTCCGCTTCGTGTTTTGCGAATTGTCAGTTTTGGTTGGGACAAGTCAATTTGCCGCGTTCGCACCGATTTGGCAGAAAACCCCCATTGCGATTGCCCCGTATTTCGGCAATAAAGCGGCAGGGTCGCCCGAAATTCCCAGCGTCGAGTTCCAAAAGGTTCCAGCTGGTTTGAAGAAGGGCATTGTCATGAAAATGCGATTTGAACTGCTATTGGTCAGCGCGGTGCTGCTGTCGAGTTGCGCCGAACATCGGTTGATCGTGGAGCGACCCAATCCCGATGGTGAGCAGGCGATCGTTCACAGCAAAGCCTATCTGCTGCCTAAGGGACAGCCCCGTAATGTTGCCGATTGCCAGACCAATCTGATCGACGAAGTTCGCGTGAAAACGAATTTCGGACAGTCGTTGGTCACGGTGCTGACACTCGGTTTCTATCAGCCGGCAACCATCGAATATTTCTGTGCCAAGGTGCCTTCGGATGAAGGCAGCACTGACGAATAGTCCGCGACACTCAGGCAGACGGGAGAAATATGATGCCCCCCAACCAGATACAGGTGAATAATAATATTGAATGGGTGAACCATCATTTCAATATCAAGGTGCCGATTGCCAAGCGGTTGAGAGTCCACAATGAAAACCCCACGCGGGCGACGATGGCAGGAATGCGCGCAACGGCCGTACGGTTGCAGGGGATTATCGCGGACGCGTTGACAGCGGGCGCACAAATCCGGGCTTGCGGATCGCGTTGGTCTTTTTCGGATATTCCGGTCGTCAAGGATGGTTGGGTGGTGGAAACCGCCAATCTCGACTGGACGTTTAATGTTGGCGCCGCAGATGTCGATCTTGCGAGTTCTACGTCGCGAGATGACCTTTATCTCGTGCAATGCGGAACCAATATTTCAAAGATAAACGAGCGGCTGGAAACCAAGACGCGCCGCCGCGCGCTGCGCACAACAGGCGCGAGCAATGGCCAGACGATAGCGGGGGCTATCGGGACCGGTGTGCATGGCTCTGCTATCGATGTTGGCGCTATGGAGAGCGAAGTCGCGGGTATCCAGCTTCTCACAGCCACGCAAAATCTGTGGATTGAGCCGGCCAGAGCGCCCGTGATGACGGCAAGTTTTGCGGCCAAGCTTGGCGCGACACTGGTGCGTGATGACGCGAAATTTGATGCCGCACTGGTTAGCTTGGGCGCGCTGGGGATCGTTCATTCCGTGATGCTGCGCGGGACCGGGCGCTATTTGCTCAACTCCTCAATGCTCCATATTCCCTTTGGCCAGTTGCAGGGCGCGCTCAACATGCTCGACTTTCGGGGCTCCGGATTGCCGGACCAGACTCGCAGGCCCTATTTCTTTCAGGTGATCCTGGACCCCAGCAAAATGGATATCGGCTATACCACGGTGCGCTACAAGGAATTGTGTCCGCCGGGCTATCGCGCCGATTATAATCTGAAGTCCGAAGCGGAGCCGGGCACCGATCTACCGCGACTTATCGCGTCCGCGATCAAAATGTTTCCCGACCTACGCGACACGGCGACTAGTTTGCTGATCCAGAGCGAACTGAAAGTACGGTCGGACAGGCCACATGAATGGCGACTGCCCGGCGAAACTTATAGCTTCACCAGTGCGAGAGAAGGTATTGCGAGCTCCGGTTTCGCTGTCCCGATTGCGCAAGTTACCAGAGCGCTGGAAATCATGCGTCAGGCGTTTCTGGTCCATAAGAGCGCACCGGTTGTTTTCACCTGCCGCTATGCGCAAAAGTCACCGGGCATGATGGCCTTCACCCGCTATGACCCCAGCTGTGTCATCGATATTGACGGTATCGACACGCCCGCAACGCGTAAGCTGATCACGCTGGCCGGTCAGCGTCTTGAGGCGGCGGGCATGCCTTTCACCCAGCATTGGGGCAAGATACATGATCTCACCAAAGCGCGTGTACGGCGCGGCTATGGCGGCAGCGTGGATCGCTGGAATCAGGTGCGCAAATTGTTGTTGCCCGATGCGGCAGAGCGCGATGCGTTCTCCTCGCCGTTTCTGGATAGCGTTGGGTTGAACGCATGAGCGGTTAGTCTTCCATCCAGTCGCGGAAGAAACTGTCGCTGGCTTCGCGGAGGTCCGCTAGAGGGATGTCCATACCTTTAATAGGGTCGTAGCTTTCGTTGTCGTCAAGGAATTGGATCGCATCACCGCCAGTCGCCCCCAAGCGTGAGATGTTTACGCCTGCCTTCTTGGCTTCTTCTGCAAGTATGGTCCAATCTTCCTTAACAGTGATAATGTAACAACCCTGCCATTCGCTAAACCAACTTGCAGGCTCATTGAGTTCTTCTGAGGTATCGTGGTCTAGGCAAGCTCCGATACCACTTGCAAGGGCCATTTCGGTGACAGCAACAAGCGTGCCTCCATCCGAAACATCGTGTGCTGCTGTAATGTGACCATTGGTGATCAACTGCCTTAGGAACGCCCCCACTCGAGCTTCACCCGTCAAATCTACTTGGGGAATAGTGCCGTCTTTGCGTCCGTGAATTTCGTGCAACCAGAGAGACTGTCCGATCTCGGGTTGCCACGAGTCCAAATCATTTCGATGATCCAGAAGGAGTATGGTTTCCCCCTCATTCTTAAACCCAAGGGTCATCATCTTGTCGAGATCATCAATCAGTCCCACCGCGCCAATAGCCGGTGTCGGCAAAATCGCATGGCTCACGCCATCTGCTCCAGTGGTCTCGTTATAAAGGCTGACATTGCCTGACACGATCGGCATATCCAGCGCTTCGCAGGCTTCCGCCATACCTTCAATACAGCCGACAAATTGCGCCATGATATGCGGTTTCTCGGGATTGCCGAAATTCATGCAATCGGTTGTCGCCAGTGGTTTTGCGCCAACAGCGGTCAGGTTGCGATAGGCCTCCGCAATTGCCTGCTTGCCGCCTTCAACCGGATCGGCCTTGCAATAGCGCGGGGTGCAATCGGTGGTGATCGCCAGACCTTTGTTGGTGCCATGGACGCGAACGACAGCTGCATCGCCGCCGGAGCGTTGCGCTGTATCTGCGCCAACCTGGCTGTCATATTGCTCCCAGATCCAGCGGCGCGAGGCGAGGGCGGGGCTCGCCATCATCTTGAGCAGGTCCGCACCAATATCTGTGCTTTCGGGAATGTCGCCGAGCGGTTTGATGGCGACATGGGCCTTATATTCTTCTTGGCTAAGATGCGGCCGGTCATAGAGCGGGGCATCATCGGCGAGCGGGCCCAGCGGAATATCGCAAACGGTCTCGCCTTTGTGGGTCAATACCATGCGGCGGGTATCGGTCACTTCGCCGATCACGGCAAAATCCAGTTCCCACTTCGTAAAGATGGCTTCGGCCATTTCTTCGCGGCCGGGTTTCAGGACCATCAGCATGCGTTCCTGACTTTCGGACAGCATCATCTCGTAAGCGGTCATCTCCGTCTCGCGGCATGGAACCTTGTCCATGTCGAGGATGATACCAACCTCGCCATTGGTCGCCATCTCGACGCTGGAGCTGGTCAGGCCAGCCGCGCCCATATCCTGAATGGCGACAATTGCGTCACTCGCCATCAATTCCAGACAGGCTTCGATCAGCAGTTTCTCGGTAAACGGATCACCAACCTGAACGGTTGGGCGCTTCTCATCACTGTCATCGTCAAATTCCGCGCTCGCCATGGTCGCGCCATGAATGCCATCGCGGCCGGTTTTGGAGCCGACATAGACGATAGGGTTGCCAACGCCGGAGGCCGCAGAGTAAAAAATCTTGTCCGCATCCGCCACGCCGACAGTCATCGCATTGACGATGATATTGCCGTCATAAGCTGCGTCGAAATTGGTTTCGCCGCCGACGGTGGGTACGCCCACGCAATTGCCATAGCCGCCAATGCCAGCGACGACGCCTTTGACGAGGTGCTTCATCTTGGGATGCTCAGGACGTCCAAAACGCAGGGCATTCAAATTCGCCACTGGCCGGGCGCCCATGGTGAACACATCGCGGAGGATGCCGCCAACGCCGGTTGCGGCGCCTTGATAGGGTTCGATATAGCTCGGGTGGTTGTGGCTCTCCATCTTGAAGATCGCGGCCTGACCGTCACCTATGTCGATAACACCAGCATTTTCGCCGGGACCACAAATAACCTGTGGGCCAGTTGTTGGCAGTTTCTTGAGATGCAGGCGACTGGATTTGTAAGAACAATGCTCCGACCACATCACCGAAAATATCCCAA
Source organism: uncultured Sphingomonadaceae bacterium (assembly GCA_947489315.1). Taxonomy (GTDB): domain Bacteria; phylum Pseudomonadota; class Alphaproteobacteria; order Sphingomonadales; family Sphingomonadaceae; genus Parasphingorhabdus. The sequence goes on along the minus strand of CANLCX010000002.1, from coordinate 556,083 downwards.
GCTCAGTAATATTGGGTTCGCGCTCCAGCGCGTTTAATATGCGCTGATATTCTTCCTTGTTGAGGCCGTGTTCGGCAACAATTTCAGGCGTGATAACGGTGGCGGTGCGCGAGGATGTCTGTGTCATGAAAACCCTTTAACGAGCCCTCCCGATTCCGCCTAGTGCGAATTATCCTTTTTCCGGCGCTGTATTGCTTTACGCGTCAAAACATGGTTTCATATTGAAACTGAAATTGATTCGATGGCTGGGGTGTTCTTATGAAAAAAGTGGTTTTGGTCATCGGCGCAGGCGACGCCATTGGTAGCGCGATCATGCGCGCGTTTGCGGGCAAGGACTATGTTGTTTGCGGCGCGCGACGTGGCGGAGAAAAGCTGGATCCGCTGGTCGAAGAGTTACGCAGCGCTGGCAAGCAAGCGCACGGATTTTCATGCGATGCGCGCAAGGAAGGTCAGGTTGAGGCCCTATTCGCTGATATCGAAGCCAATATCGGGCCGCTCGATTGCGTCGTTTTCAATGTCGGGGCCAATGTTCCAATGACTATCCTCGACACAGACTCTCGAAAATTTTTCAAGATTTGGGAAATGGCCACATTCGCCGGATTCCTTGCCGGACGAGAAGCGGCGCGCGTGATGACTAAGCGCGGGCAGGGCTCGATTATCTTTACCGGCGCAACGGCCAGTATGCGCGGCGCGGCGGGTTTCGGTGCCTTCGCCAGCGCCAAAGGCGCTTTGCGTAATATGGCGCAAAGTCTCGCTCGCGAAATGGGTCCGCAAAATGTCCATGTGGCGCATGTGGTGATTGATGCTGCAGTAGACACCGATTGGATCAAGGGGATGTTGCCTGATTATGAGGAGCGCAAAGCCAATGACGGCGTTGTGAATCCCGATGATCTCGCGCAAAATTATGTGATGTTGCACGAACAGCCGCGCAGCGCCTGGACATTTGAAATGGACGTCCGGCCCTGGAATGAGAAATGGTAACGGATTAGGTGGAATCAACTGAGGCGTTTTTCGCCAAACTTTAAAAGGATATGCTGCATGGGTAAGACCATTGAACTTGTTTTTGATTTTGTAAGTCCCAATGCCTATCTGATCTGGCATCCGCTAAAGGCATTGGCTGAAAAACATGGTGCTCAAATTGAGGTGATACCCGCTTTTCTCGGGGGAATGCATAAGCTGACTGGGAACGCTCCGCCATTTATCCGGGACGCGGATGTCAAAGGCAAGAACGCCTATGCGATGCTGGAGATGAATCGCTTCATCGCCAAACACGGTCTGACCAAATTTCAGATGAACCCGCATTTTCCCTTCAACACCATAAGTCTGCAACGCATGCTTGTTGCGCTTGAACCGGAAAAGCGTGGCGGGTTTATTGAAGCATTGTTGCCCGCAATATGGGAAGAACAATTAGACGTCACGGACGTGGAACTGCTCGGTAAAATCCTTGAAGAAGGCGGATTTGATGCGCAGGCGCTATTTGCAAAAACGCAGGACCCGGCGGTTAAACAGGCGCTCATGGACAATGTCGAGAACGCGGTCGAGCGTGGCGCTTTCGGCATCCCGACAATATATATCGATGGCGAAATGTACTTCGGCAAAGAGCGTCTGGGACAAATTGACGAACAATTGTCCGCTTAATTCCTCTCTTTAACCTAAGGGCTGAACGACCAGATTCCCGAGATGCTTGCCATTGAAGAGCATGAACAGAGCCTCGGGAAAGCGATCAATACCTTCGACAACATGTTCGGGAAGAACAAGCTTGCCAGACCGCATCAAATCGGAAATTTCTGCAATGGCTTCGGGGTATTTGGAATCATAGTGGCTGACAACAAAGCCTCTCATGGATGCATTTCGTTCGGCCAAGCGCAGATATAATTTCGGTCCGCGGACATCTTCCAGATGTTGATATTGTGAAATGGCACCGCAGATGACAACGCGCGCTCCTGATGGTGCCAGATTGTCGAGCACATTGTCGAGAATTTCACCGCCGACATTGTCAAAAAATACGTTCACGCCATCCGGTGCAGCCTTTGCCAATTCCTCAGCAACATCGGAATTTTTATAGTCAATCGCAACATCGGCACCCAGCATGTCGGTGAGATATGCACATTTTTCCGCGCCGCCCGCGATGCCAATGACAAAGGCTCCACGCGCTTTAGCCAATTGCACAACAACCGATCCCACGGCACCAGCAGCGCCCGAGACGACGACAACGTCGCGCTCTTTGACCTCACCAACAGCGATCAACCCAACCCATGCGGTTAGGCCGGTGGTGATACCGAGTTGTCCAGCAAAAGCAGATGGTTTTATGCCCTCCTCCGGAACAATTTTGGTGGCGGCACTGTCCGGTAACAGGGCATGGGTTTGCGCGGACATCAGGCCATATACCCAATCGCCGACTGCCAGATTTTCGCTATTGGCTTCGACAACCTGGCCTACGCCTAGCGCTCGGATAGTGGTCCCAATATCGCCGGTCTTGTGCATCCCCTCGTCGTTCAACGTCGTCCGAATCCACGCATCCATGGAAAGGGTATCCACTTTTGCGACGATATGGCCCGCTGGGATATCTTCGATGCTGACGTCTTCCACGCCGAAGTCATCTATCGTTGGCATACCATTTGGCCGTTGCTTGATGAAAACTCTGCGGTTCTGGATAGCGATGACCAAACTCCTGTCGTTGGTTATGAAGAGCCTTGGTCCTTATGAAAATGTCCGTTGGCCACAAGTAGCAGTTTGATTAGCTCCGTCGGAAATCTCAGATTCGGCTGCCAAACATCCTGACAAAATAGGCTTGCTCGCTCGTGGCAGTTGTGCTGAGTGACGGCCTATGGAATCCCCTTGTAAAAATATCTGTGCGATTGATCGCCCAACCGGGCTTTGTGTTGGATGTGGACGCACCTTGTCTGAAATCGGGGAATGGGCCTCCGCTCCGCCGGAACGCAAGCAACAGATTTTGTCGATATTGCCCGAGAGAATGATGAAAATTGTTAGAAATACGAAGCCGTGATGGCCGTTAGGGCGCGGCCAATGTGCTGTTTATATATTGATTTAGCGCATCAACAAAAACGCGGGTTTTAAAGGGGAGATGTTGCCGGTTGGGGTAAACGGCGTAAATCGCCCGATCATCGTTTTTGATCCTGTTCGCCAGTATAGGCTTTAGCTTTCCTGCCGCTATTTCAGAGGAAACCAGAAAGTGCGCAAGACGGGCGATACCCATATTATGTAGCGCTGCGGCCTTTACGGTCAGGCCAATTCCTGAAAACGTGCTGTTGACGCGGATTGTCTCTGCTTCATCGCCAGCATCAAATATCCATTGGTCGTTAGTTTGGCCTTTGGCATGGATCGTCAGGCAACGATGATTGTGGAGATCAGAAGGTACGGCCGGTGTTCCATGCTGTTCCAGATATTCGGGCGAAGCACAAATTATCCAAGGATCATCGATAAGCTTACGGGCGATGAACGAGGTTTCCACCGGACGATCAAAGAGCAGCGCAACATCGACCCGTTCATTCAACAGATTAATCCCGCCATCGGCTTGCAACAGCAACACCGACACCTCTGGATAATCTTGTGAGAAGTTTGTGAGGAACGGAACCAAGACTTGCAAGGAAAGCGCATCAGAGGCTGCGATACGCAAAACGCCTTTGGGCACGCTACTCAAGTCGCGTGCGGTGTCTTCGGCTTCCTCGATAGCGGCCAGAATATTTTCGCAGCGTTCAAATAAGGCATTTCCGGCTTCGGTCAGTGATAAGGTGCGCGTCGTTCGATTAAACAGCCTGACGCCGAGCCGGTCCTCAAACCGGCTGATTTTTTTGCTCACCCCCGATGATGTAAGGCCAAGTCTGCGGCCTGCTTCGATGAAGCTTCCTGACTGCACGACTTCTGTGAAAACGGCCATTTCGCTAATTGGGTGCATGGTCGATAATTTCTCTAATTAGTGAAATTTTGTCAATAATCATTTTCCATAAAGTCTATTTATTCAAGCTATAAAAGCCTCTACCCGTCGACTGATGAAAGGCAGCCGATCACTTATGAACAAGTGATCGGACCACATTACAGTCCGCCATTTCCTCTATTTTCGCAGCAGCTTTTTCGGCTGTAGTGAACGGCTCGGCCTAATGCCCCCTCCGGGTCGAGCCAATTTACTGCTGATCAATTTGTCTGCGAGTTGCCAATCAAGCGGAATAAACTTCAACGAATGCATAGGAACAAGCGATGGAAGACGAAGTAGTCGCGTTGATAAAATCCGGAATGAAGCTCAGATGTGGACATTGCGGACAGGGCAAAGTTTTCAGAGGGTATTTGAAGTTTCATGACAATTGCCCAAATTGTCATCAGGACTTAACCGTTGCTGATACAGCAGATGGTCCCGCCTTTTTTGTAGGTTTTTTCACAATGATTATCTTTGCGCCGATAACTTTGGTGCTCGTCCAATCTGTAGACACTATAGCCGCCAAGATATTTTGGTTTGTCGCCGGCATAGTGCTTTGTTCGATTGTCTGTTTGATCCTGCTGCCACCGGTAAAGGCAATATTACTCAATTTGCAGATTAATTATGATTCAGGTGAAGGAACCACTGATAAATAGCGCACCGTTTGACTGCAAATGAGGCGCAAAGAGTTTCTTACTTAGGCTTTCACGAAACGTAGCACCAAATAGGCTGTCAGCGCGGCGGTTACGCCTGTCGCGAACGTGCCCCATGCAATGTCATAGAGAGTGATTTTGGTCGACCAGACTTTCAGCACTGCCTGACTTGTAAGGTCATAGGTTGCATAGGCAATTCCGCCAAATAGCGCGCCGTTGAGCAAAGCTGTGGTCCATTGCCCGCTCGCAAGTGCGGGTTTGACACCGAACCAGATGATCCCGAACAGATATATCAGATAGAAAGCCAGCGCCGGTAGCTTGCGAAACTCATCCGCCATAATTTCGCCGATCACGGGGCGGTACAAACTATTCGCCATATTGCTGAGCCATAGGAAATCGAGGATTCCGAAAATGATGGCGGCGATAATATAGGCGATGACAAATTGGGTCATAGTGCTTCCTGTTTGCGGGCCCTGTTACTCAGGCGTGTTTCAATGTCCTTGTCCGACTGACAAATGCTGCTGCAACCGCCGCGAGTGTGAAGGCGATCAATGCTGTTATCATCATTGCCCTGTCAGCCGCTTCTGGTTCCGGTGCAAACCAGTTAAACGCCTGAAAGACGAGCAGCAATATGACCAGAAGCACTAAGGCCAGTTTGGAGCGCGGCGCCGTTGATCGCGTTCGAAATACGAAAAAGGCCAGCGCGCCGAAGGTAAGAAGCAGCTCTAACGGCATGGCTATGGCTGGATAATTCCAAAGTCCAAACCCTAGATTCGGCGGTGATCCTGCTAGCGTCAGATCCGGCGCATGGACCAGCAGGTCAAGCAACCAGTGGGACATGACAATGGCGGCACCAATCAACGCCCCGGTTTTGTTGCGGGTGATAAGCCAGATCAGCAGCGCAAAGCCTAAAGCCCAGGCACCGCTGCCAAGTAGGCTGTGGGTATAGGGCATGTCATAAAGGTCTAGCGGGTTCATGACGGTCATTCCCGGCGTAATCCGGAAATTTTCAATACCGAAAATCGCCAGTCCAAAAAAACCAAAATCCACCAATTGTCCAGCGACAAATAATGTAGCGAGACCCGGTGCCTTGGGATGGGTTGCTGCGACCATTGCTGGCGCGAAATGCCCGATGAACATGATATTCTCCCCTTGTTGGGACAGATCCTAACCCTGATGTCGGCAAATAGCCAGATCGGGACTAAGATACGGAAACTGATCAAATTGCGCTTTCGAGGCCTTGACCGAAACCCAAAGCAACGTCATTGGAATGGGCATGAGTGAAACCGCCCAAGATATGACAGACGATACCACCAACTTGAACTTTGAAGATGCTCTGAGGCGTCTCGAAGATATTGTCAGAAAGCTGGAAAGCGGCGATGTTCCGTTGGATCAATCGATTGCGCTCTATGAGCAGGGCGAGAAGCTCCGCGGATTGTGCCAGAAACGCCTTGAAGATGCGCAGGCGAAGATTGAGAAAATCACGCTCGACCGGGATGGCAAAGCCCAAGGCGTCACTGCCTTTGATGCGGATTAACAGTGCCTGCCAATAATAATATGGACCTGCAGCAGGAAATGAGCCGTGTTGCCGCCGCGGTAGACAAGCAGTTTGATCTGATGCTGGCTGTCCCGGATGACGCGCGCGCACAGCTTTTTGAGACGATGCGCCATGCTGCCATCGGCGGCGGCAAAAGATTGCGGCCTTTGTTGGTCATGGCAACCTCGCGTCTGTTCAATGTCGACGAGAATTGCGCCTTGCGAGCGGCCACTGCTTTGGAGGCGTTGCATGTCTATTCGCTGATTCATGATGATCTGCCGTGTATGGATGATGACGATATGCGGCGGGGAAAGCCGACCGCCCACAAAGCTTTCGGCGAGGCGCAGGCAGTTTTGGCGGGTGATGCGCTTCATGCGTTGTCTTTCGAATTATTGGCAGATGAGAATACTCATAGGGACCCATTTGTTCGCGCCGAGATGGTGGCTTGTCTTGCCAAGGCAGCCGGGCCGTCGGGCATGGCGGGCGGCCAGATGATGGATCTTGTTGCCGAAACCAAGACGTTTGATTTGCCGACCGTGACGAGATTACAGCAACTCAAGACCGGTGCCTTAATTTCCGCTTGTGTCGAGATCGGAGCGATATTGGGTCGCGTCCCAGTGGAAGGAAGAACAGGATTGCGTGGTTATGCCCATGATCTTGGCCTCGCGTTTCAAATTGCCGATGATATTTTGGACGTAGAGGGCGATGAAAAGCTGGCCGGAAAAGCGCTGCATAAGGATGAAGCGGCAGGAAAACAGACATTTTTGAGCTTGATGGGACTGGATCGCGCCAAGGATCAGGCGCAAATGCTGGTTAATCAAGCGAAATCACATTTGAACGGCTATGGCGAGGAAGCCAATTTGCTTCGGGCGATTGCCGAATATACGGTCCAGCGGGATCGGTAATCATTGTCCGGGCAGAAGCCCTTGGGGGAAGATATTATGAGAGTTGGCGTTTATCCAGGGACTTTTGATCCCGTAACATTGGGACATATGGATATCATTCAGCGCGGCACGCGGCTGGTGGACAAATTGGTTATCGGCGTGACCACCAATCCGTCAAAATCCCCGATGTTTTCGCTGGAAGAACGGCTCAACATGGTGCGCCGGGAAACGGCCTATCTCGGCGATGCGGTAGAAGTCGTCGCATTTAACGCGCTGCTGATGAAATTTGCCCAGAAACAAGGTGCTAGCGTAATCGTTCGCGGATTGCGCGCTGTGGCCGATTTCGAATATGAATATCAAATGGCAGGGATGAACCAGCAGTTGAATGACCAAATTGAAACGGTTTTCCTGATGGCTGATGTTTCGCTGCAGCCGATTGCGTCGCGATTGGTCAAGGAAATAGCGGTCTATGGTGGTGAAATACACAAATTTGTTCCGCCGAAAGTTTGTGAAGAAGTGGTTGCTCGCGTTTCGGAAATTGGCCTGAAGGGCGAGCAGTGATCAGGTTTTAACAAGCAGTTCATTGCGGCGAAAGCATATCTCGTCCAATAGGCGGCAATATTAGAGATCACGCGATCAAAGCGATACGTGGTGATGACCAACGAACAGGTGAGTAGTTAAATATGCTAAGCAAATATATTGTTTCCTTCTTTGCTTTCGCGATGATGAGCAGCGGCGCGCTGGCTCAGGAACAAACCGCTTCGGCTGAGCCCGCTCCGGCCTCTGTTCCAGCGGAAGAAAATATCCTGCATCTCGACCTTTCTACCGGCGGACGCGTGACTATCGAGTTATATCCGGCCGCTGCCCCCAATCATGTAGAGCGTATCAAAACGCTAACGCGGCAGGGATTTTATGATGGGATAATATTCCATCGGGTGATCGAAGGCTTCATGGCACAGACCGGAGATCCGACCGGCACTGGAACGGGCGGATCAGAATTGCCGGACCTGAAAGCCGAATTTCACGCGTTCCCACATTTAAGAGGCGTGGTTTCTATGGCGCGTGCACAAGGGGATGATAGCGCGAATAGCCAGTTTTTCATCGTATTCTATCCGCGATTTGCGCTGGACAAGAAATATACGGTCTTCGGCCGGGTTACAGCTGGTATGCAATATGCCGATGCGATTAATCGCGGCGAACCACCTGCGAGCCCAAGCCGGATTCTCCAGGCTTCCATTGCTGCCGATGGTAAAGCACCGCCAGTAGCCGGTGCATTTTCACCTGTTCCCGAAAAAGAAATTTCGGTCGACGATTTGAACGCACCGATTAACCCATAGATTCTTTTCGTGCGCGTTGATCTCTTTGATTTTGCGCTGCCGCAAGAGAATATTGCCCTTAGGCCAGCCGTGCCGAGAGATAGCGCGCGCCTGCTTAGCGTAACCGGGTCAGGGCAATTGTCTGATCATACCGTTACTGATTTGCCGCGGCTATTGTCGAATCAGGACATATTGGTGTTCAATGACACCAAGGTGATTCCGGCTCAGCTGGAAGGTCGTCGTGGAGAAGCGAAAATTGGTGCGACCTTGCATAAGCGCGTGGATCTCAGGCGCTGGCAGGCCTTTATTCGGAACGCCAAAAGATTGAAAATCGATGATATCGTCGATTTTGGCGAAGGCGTGTCGGCGCGGGCCGAAGAAAAATATGACGATGGCAGTTTTCTGTTGTATTTTATGGGCGAAGAACCTGTTGAAGTGCTGCTCGCGCGTGCCGGGACTATGCCATTACCGCCTTATATTGCCAGCAAGCGTGATATTGATGCGCGCGATGCGGAAGATTATCAGACAATGTTTGCGCGGGAAAAAGGCGCTGTAGCTGCCCCAACGGCAGCGTTACATTTCACGGATGCATTGATGAAAGCGCTGAGCGATGCCGGTATCGCCCAAGAAACATTAACTCTGCACGTTGGTGCGGGGACTTTTCTTCCGGTGAAAGTTGATGAAACTGATAATCATAAGATGCACAGCGAATGGGGCCGGATCGAACCGGATGTCGCGGAACGGTTAAATGCAGCGCGTCAAAAGGGCGGTCGGGTGATTGCGGTTGGTACCACCAGTCTGCGTTTGTTGGAAAGCGCGACACAAGCCGATGGAATCATCCATCCATTTGAAGGCGACACAGATATTTTCATCACGCCTGGCTATAAATTCCGTGCCATAGACGGCTTGATGACCAATTTCCATTTGCCGAAATCGACGCTTTTCATGCTGGTCAGTGCGCTAATGGGACTTGAAACTATGCAGTCGGCCTATGCGCATGCCATTGCCGAGAAATACCGGTTCTACAGCTACGGTGATTCCAGCCTGTTGCTTCCCTGATGGGCATCCTGGGATCTGCCCCTCGATCGATAGAAAGACAGAAAGAAGTCTGAATGTATCCTAGCGAAATCCCTCGTGAGCGCGTTGCCGATGGCGTAATCCATATATCAGGCCTTTTTGCCGTTCTAATCGGCTGTGCAGCCCTCGTGGTATATGCTGTTGCGAAATTTGACGCCCCTTTGATCATCGCTTGCTTGATCTATGCTATCTGTATGATCGCTTCCTTCGCCGCATCCGCTTCATACCATCTTTTGCCCCAGCACCATTGGCGGCAAGGTTTACGTCGATTTGATCATGCGGCAATCTACGCGCTGATTGCTGGAACCTTTACGCCGCTTCTCGTGCATATTGGGACGACGTTGCTCTATTTTGTTTTGGGTGCCGTCTGGTTGCTCGCGATTCCGGCGATGTTATATAAGGTTCTGGGTGAAAATATCGCGCCACGCTGGTCTTTGGCTTCTTATATCGGGCTCGGCTGGATTGGCACAGTTGCATTGCCGGATTTCTCATCAACTTTACCCATGTCAGCTTTGGTCGCAATTATCGTAGGCGGCTTTTTCTATTCTTTTGGAACGATATTTTACGGACGCAAAGCTCAGGCTTATAGATATGCTGTGTGGCATATGTTTGTTTTGCTTGGGACCGCTGCGTTTTTCATCGCAATATGGCTGGCCCTATTTTCTCAATGAAGGGGCACAAGAAAGCGATAGAACCTAAGCTCTAGATTCTCCCTCATTTATGGAAACCATAGTTCTACCAAACTGTCATGCATATAAAAAGGGCGGCTCAATCGAACCGCCCTTTCAAATTTCTATGCGTTAAGGCTTAGCCTTCAGCAGCGACAGGAACTGGTGGATCATTGTCTGCTACTTCGGTCAGCGAACCGCCTTGTGGTTCGCATTCGCCTGCGCTGGTATATGTCCAAGCATTGCCCTGATAATCTACAACGGATGTGCCAGCACAGCTTGTGCCTTCGCCAGCGGCGCAATCATTTTCGCCCGCTTTGGCGATACCAAAACATTTTTCTTTTTCAGCTGCTGCGACTTCGGTGACTTCTTCACCGGTGGCTTCAGCGCCTTCGGTTGCTTCGCTAGCGCCGCCGGAACAGGCGGAAAGTGCTGCGGCTGCGATCAGTGCGGTCGCGGCTGAACCTAATTTCATTGTCTTTGTCATAATTTACTCCCGATTTTGGTCTTTGAAAAACTGTTACCATCCTGCACAGTTACTGAGGGATTCGTACAGAATGCCCCTTTGGTTACACCATCAGGCAAAAAATACAAAATTCTTTGTTTTTTCGGGCCTTACTTCGTTGATTGGGACAATTTTTAATGGCTGACCGTTTTTCTTTTTCGATTGCCGCCACCGATGGGAAGGCGCGCACCGGAAAAATCACGATGCAACGCGGCGACATTCGTACGCCTGCTTTTATGCCTGTGGGGACGGCTGCGACAGTCAAAGCTATGAAACCGGAAACGGTGCGCGCAACCGGCGCGGATGTTATTTTGGGAAACACCTATCATCTGATGCTGCGCCCCGGTGCAGAGCGGGTGGCTAAGCTCGGCGGTTTGCACAAATTTATGAATTGGGATCGTCCGATCCTGACCGATAGCGGCGGCTATCAGGTGATGAGCCTGTCTGATCTCACCAAGATGAGCGAAAATGGTGTGGAATTTCAAAGCCATTTGGATGGATCACGCCACATGCTGACGCCGGAACGTTCCATGGAGATTCAACGTCTGCTCGGTAGTGATATTGTTATGGCTTTCGACGAGTGCACCAAAAACGGGGCGACCCGCGAGGAAGCGGTGCTTTCAATGGAACGCTCTATGCGCTGGGCCAAGCGGTCCCGCGATGGCTTTGACAGTGGAAAAGAACATGCTGCAAAGGCCGCGCTTTTTGGAATTCAGCAAGGGTCTTTGGACAAGGAAATCCGCGCGGCCTCGGCTCAGGCTTTGATCGAGATAGGCTTTGATGGCTATGCGATTGGCGGCCTCGCCGTGGGAGAGGGGCAGGAGGCGATGTTTGGTGTGCTGGATTATGCTCCCGACCAACTGCCTGCCGATAAACCGCGTTATCTGATGGGGGTAGGTAAACCCGATGATCTTGTCGGCGCGGTGGAGCGCGGGGTTGATATGTTTGACTGTGTGCTGCCAAGCCGGTCAGGCCGTAACGGTCAGGCTTTTACGGCCACCGGTCCTATCAATATTCGCAACGCAAAATTTGCCGAGGATATGGAGCCATTGGATGCACACTGCGCCTGCTCGGTTTGCCAGGCCTATAGTCGCGCCTATTTGCACCACTTGATCCGATCGAAGGAGATATTAGGGGCGATGCTGATGACAGAGCATAATATTGCTTTTTACCAGTCGCTTATGGCCGGGATGCGAGACGCTATCGCAGGTGGTGTTTTTGCCGCTTTTGCCTCCAATTTTCGCGGGAAATATCTGCAATAATGATCAAAGGCTTGCCTGAACTAATCAGCCTGAAAGACGCTATGAAGCGCGCGCAGGACCATGCGCCCTATCTGTGCATGGCAATGGAGGTTCAGCCGGAGCTTACGGCATTGCTTGGTGGTGAAGATTTGAATGCCGCTTTTGCATTTGTGAAAGAGGCGGGAGCCAATGCTGAAAATGTTCGTCAGAAACTGAGGCGGGAAAAGCGGGCGCTGGCGCTGACCTTGGCGGTTGGAGATTTGGCAGGGCAGTTGAGTCTGACCGATGTCGTGACGCAGCTATCGGATTTTGCTGATCGATCACTGGATGAGGCGCTGGCGGATATCTATGCCAACCGTTATCCGGATGCTGACCCCGCTGGCTTTGCCGTCATTGGTTTGGGTAAACATGGCAGCCGGGAGCTAAACTATTCTTCCGATATTGATCCGATTTTCATCTATGACCCTGAGAAAATTCCCATGCGGGGACGCGAAGAGCCCAGCGATGCGGCACGGCGTGTTGGTCAGCAATTGGTTGATGCGCTGAATGCGCGGGATGCCGATGGCTATGTTTTTCGTGTCGATATGCGGTTGCGCCCGTCGCCAGAGGTCAGTCCGGTGGCGCTGCCGGTGGAAGCCGCGATCAGCTATTATGAATCCAGCGCGCTTGCATGGGAGCAGGCGGCGTTTATTCGTTCCCGTTTTGCTGCCGGAGATGCTGATCTGGGTCGCTATTTTTTGGAAACTATTAACCCCTTCATTTGGCGCCGCTCACTGGACTATGGAGCCATTCGCAATATTGGCGCTGTGTCGGTCCAGATCCGTGACCATTATGCTGCGGGTCAGAAATTCGGACCCGGCTATGACTTAAAGCGCGGACGCGGCGGCATCAGGGAAGCGGAATTTTATGCGCAGATGCACCAGTTGATCTTTGGTGGACGCGAGCCAGCGCTACGTGTGCCAGCGACGAGGGACGCCCTGCGAGAACTGGCGAGTGCGGGCCGGATCAATGCGGGCAAGGCCAAGACTTTGGCTGAATCCTATGAATTATATAGGGTGATCGAGCATCGCCTGCAGATGATCAATGATCAGCAAACCCATAGTCTGCCCGATGACGAAACAGCGTTGGACAGGGTGGCGCGGCTACATGGTCTGAGCCAGGGGGCTGACTTGCTCGCCTTGCTGGAACCACCTGTTGAGGCGGTAGGCGCGATCTATGATGAGTTGATTGGTTCTGATGACAGCAACATATTGCCGCAAGCAGATCAGGCTCTGGAAGCGGCACTTAAAAAGAGGGGGGTCGCGCAAACCGGCATTTTTGCTGAAAAAGTAAAACGCTGGCGCAGCGGCAAAGTAACGGCGCTGAGGAGCGCAGCTGCGGTTGAATCCTTTGAAGCCGTGTTGCCGGATATGATCGAAGCCATTGCTGGATCACCTGATCCGCAGCAAGCTCTTATCCGGTTAGATAGCCTTATTGATAAACTGCCGACCGCGATCAATTTCTTCCGCATGTTAGAGGCGCGCCCGGGGCTTCGGGAAATGCTTAGCCGCATATTGAGTCATGCACCGGTTTTGGCTGACGAATTGTCCCGCAGAACCGAATTGTTTGAAGGGTTGATCGATACAACCGCCTTAGATCTGCCACCTGCCGTGGATGAACTGGCGGCGCAATTTGCGCGGCGTGAAGACGGTGATGATTATCAGATGCTGCTGGATCGTGTTCGCGCGCGGGTTGGGGAGAAGCGTTTTGCCCTGGGCACACAATTGATCGAATCTCGTCACGATCCATTGGCCATAGCGGCCGGTTACGCCCGTGTTGCGGAAGCGGCGATCCGGGTGCTGACCGACGCCACCATATCGGAATTTGAGGAGGCTCATGGCAAAGTTGCAGGCAGCGAAATGTTAGTTCTCGCGCTGGGCCGTTTAGGCGGTGAGGCGTTGACGCACGCCTCTGACCTCGATCTAATTTTCCTATTCACTGGTGATCATAGTGCGGAATCGGATGGGCGGCGTCCCTTGGGCGGTACGCAATATTTTAATCGTCTGGCGCAGCGTATTGTCGCGGCTCTGTCTGTACCGACCGCTGCAGGACCGCTTTACGAAGTTGACACGAGACTTAGGCCCTCTGGAACCCAAGGTCCGATGGCTATCACGGTTGAAAGTTTCTATAAATATCAAGATGAAAGCGCATGGACTTGGGAGCATATGGCACTAACTAGGGCGCGACCCGTCTATGGTAGCGCGAAGGCTTGTGACCAGCTGCAGGACCAGATCGAAACCATATTGCAGAAGCAGCGAGAGCCCGAAACTCTGCGCAAAGCTGTGCGCAAAATGCGGTTAGATATTGTCGAACATAAACCGCCCAAGGGACCGCTGGACACCAAGCTTATGGAAGGCGGTCTGGTCGATTGGGAATTTATCATTCACTTTTTGCAGCTAAAAACGGGCGAAGCGTTGCACCCGCAATTGGGTGATGCGGCCCGGGGTCTTGTCGCTGGCGGGCATTTGAACGAAAACATGGTGGCAGCACATGAACTTATGACTCGGTTACTGGTCGCTTTGCGGCTGATGTCGCCGACCTGCGATTATCCGCCAGAGACAAGCCGTGAGCTAATCGCCAAAGCAGCGGGACAGGAAAACTGGGATGCCCTTTTGCACGGGTATGATACGGCTCGGCAATGCGTTATTGAAGAATGGAATCGGCACTTGCGGCCGGACCCCCATGAAATATTAGGAGATATATTATGATCGAAGTTGGTGACAAACTGCCGGATATGGAATTGACCGCGCCTGATGGCAGTATGGTGAAATTGTCCAATTATCAAGGCAAGAAACTGGTGTTGTTTTTCTATCCCAAAGCGAGCACGCCGGGATGCACGACAGAATCCAAAGATTTTTCGGCCTTATTGCCAGAATTTGAGAAAGCCGGAACCGCGGTGCTGGGCATGTCAGCTGATAGCCCGAAGCGTCAACAGAATTTCATCACCAAGCAGGAATTGACCGTCGATATTGCTTCGGATGAAAGCACCGCGTTCTTGGAGAAGATCGGCGTATGGGCAGAAAAGAAGATGTACGGCAAAACCTATATGGGCATCATAAGATCGACTTTCTTGATCGGAGCTGACGGCACCGTGCTTCAGGCTTGGCCGAAAGTGAAGGTTAAGGGGCATGCCGACGAAGTGTTGGCAGCGGCACAAGCCGCTTAAGGCGTTGATGATTTGAACATTGCAACGACCATGATGCCATCGGCGGGCGAAGCTGTCAGGAATGTCCTGATGACGCCGGTGCCGGCCGCCAAGGTGATGGCGGCACGGCATGCGACGCGAGAATGGCGCAAGGGCAGGCTGAAGGCTGAATTTGCAACCTCAATGCCAGATGTGCCGGCGCGTCCTGATCGTCCCGAACTGTTGCGGCCAGGACAGATGCCGCGGCGCGGCAAAGGCACATCGGTGACCAAACGCATCGCACTGATCCACGCTTTGGCGCACATCGAATTTGTCGCGATTGATTTGGCTTTTGATATGATCGGACGGTTTGGAGCGCAATTTCCGAGCGAATTTGCCGATGACTGGTTCCGTGTTGGCGCAGAAGAGGCGATGCATTTCGTTCTTCTGGATCGGCGATTGCGCGAAATGGGAAGTTTTTACGGTGATTTGCCTGCCCATGACGGCTTGTGGGATACCGCAAAAGAAACCGCTTATGATGTTTCTGCACGGCTGGCCATTGTTCCAATGGTTCTCGAAGCGCGGGGTCTGGATATTACACTGGACACGGTCGAGCGGTTTAAGGCGCAGGGCGATCCACTCACAGCGAAGGTCCTAAACCGCATCTATCATGACGAGATAAATCACGTATTTTTTGGAACAAAATGGTTCGAATGGTGTTGTCAAAAGCAAAATAACGATCCCCATCGGCGCTGGAAGGACTTGGTAAAAACCCACTTTAGAGGCGGGTTAAAGCCTCCTTTCAACGACTCAGCGCGCCTTGCAGCCGGTTTAACCCAGGAATATTATCTTGGTATTGAATAATTAACTAAAATAAACCTACTTCTATCTCCAGACGACGGGGGCAGAATTTCTGTCAAAAATTTTGAGCCAATATGTTTTGTTGGTTCGCAGTAGCAGGACTCGATCAGTTTATGACCGATAGCGTAGTAGGTTTGTTTCATAGGGTTGTGAAAAAAATCACAACAGTAGCGATTTTCGGATCCGCAATGACTTTTTCAGCGACAGCGATGGCCGCCGAGGCAGCAGATAGCAGCCTTCCGGTAGATGCTTTAAAAAGCAGTTCGAGCACTGAAAATATTCTAGGTGAAGCAGACCCCGCTTTTCGGCTTCTTTTCAACAATTGGTCCGGACAGGGAAAGAAAGCCCCAGTCCAACTCATGATCCCTTCTCGCAAACCCGTTGAAAATTATAAACTAACCAGTTCTTATGGCTTCCGCTCCGATCCGTTCAAAGGCCGCCGCGCCCGTCACAAGGGTATCGATATGGCTGGCCCGGTAGGCACCCCTATTTATGCAACAGCTGACGGTATCGTTGGACGGTCTCAATGGGTTCGCGGCTATGGCAACTACATTGAAATCAACCACGGCAATGAAATCCAGACCCGCTACGGGCACATGTCTCGCTTGAATGTAAAAGCAAATACCCGCGTGAAAAGCGGTGATTTAATTGGTTTTATGGGCTCAACCGGTCGCTCGACTGGCAGCCACCTTCACTATGAAGTACGCATTGCTGGCGAAGCGGTTAACCCGGTTCCATTCATGCAATCCAACGATTTCCTTTTGGCCAACAAAGCAACCCCTGGTGTCGCATTGGGCGGCCCCGCTGAATAGCGCACGGTAGTAAAGTACGAAACACCTTTGGGAGAGGGTGCTAAAAGGGGTTGGTAACGCTGAAACGCTTGCCGACCCTTTTTAATTTGCCTGAATTTATTTTTAGGCAATTTTCTCCCAGCTTCTTTTGACACTCTGGTGCACAGTCCCTATCTTAAGAAGATGAACCAGACAGCTCAAACTGCCGATCAAGATTCCAGTCAGGATATTATTCTGACCCCTAACGCTGCCAAACGTGTGGCCGCTATTGCTGAAAAGCAAGAAAAGCCCGCGATACTGCGCTTGGCAGTAGAGGGCGGTGGATGTTCCGGTTTCCAATACCGGTTTGGTTTGGCCGAGGAAGTTGAATCCGATGATATAGCGGTTCAGGAATCGGGCGTAACGCTAGTCGTCGATGAAATCAGTTTAGATCTTGTCCGCGGAAGTGCGGTGGACTTCGTTGAATCCCTCGGCGGTAGCGCGTTTCAAGTGACCAATCCCAACGCGGCATCTGGCTGTGGTTGCGGTTCCAGCTTTTCTGTCTGATCGCAGCATCGGTGAGAATAGCCAGTTTCAACATTAATGGTATAAAGGCGCGTCTTCCGCGCCTGCTGGAATGGCTCGAAGAGACCAAGCCGGATGTTGCTTGTTTGCAGGAAATAAAGACGCAGGATGAGGGCTTCCCGGCGGCTGAATTTGAAAAAATCGGCTATGGCGCGATTTGGCACGGCCAAAAAAGCTTTAACGGGGTCGCCATCCTAACCCGCGATCAACAACCCGAAGAGACCAAACGCGGCCTCGATGGGGAGCCAGAGGATGAGCATAGCCGTTATCTTGAGGCGAATGTCAAAGGTGCAAATGGCGAGACGGTGCGGGTAGCTAGTATTTATCTTCCGAACGGTAATCCGCAGCCGGGGCCGAAGTTTGATTTCAAGCTCCGCTGGATGAAGCGCTTGCGCAATCGGGCTGCAGAAATCTGGCAAGAAGAAGTTCCTGCCGTATTGGCGGGTGATTATAATGTCATTCCGCGGGACAATGACGTGTTTTCGGTCAAGGCTATGGAAAATGACGCCCTGATGCAGCCGGAAAGCCGGCAGGCCTACCAGCGTATCCTGCATGACGGCTGGACCGATGCTTTGGGTGTGACTTATCCGGCTGGTAATATCTGGACCTATTGGGATTATCGTAGTGGCGGTTGGCAGCGGGACCAAGGTTTCCGGATCGACCATTTGCTGCTCAGCCCTTTGGCTGCCGATCAGCTGCGCCATTGCGGTGTCGACAAAGAGCATCGCGGGCGGGAAAAGGCGAGCGACCATGCGCCGACCTGGGTAGAGCTTAACCTCTGATGCGGATGTTATTGGTAAGCTTGGCCGTTGTTGCGGGGCTCTACCTGCTGCTCGTTGCACTGGCCTATAGCTTTCAACGCAGCCTGCTATATTTCCCTGATCAATATATCCTGTCTGAGAAAGAACTGGCCGAAGCTCGCTTCGATGCCGTGAAAATAGCCGCCGAAGGTTCTGGTGAATTGATATCCCTATGGCGCGCGCCGGTGGATAAAACAAAACCTGTTGTCATTCATTTCCATGGAAATGGCGGTTCGCTCGCTCCGCGCCTGTCGATATATCAGGCGATGGCGCAAGGCGGCGCGGGCGTGTTGGCGGTGGGTTATCCTGGCTATGGCGAACCCCGGAGCGCCGAGCGAAGAGGCTTTCTATGCAGCGGCGCAGGCCAATTATGATTGGTTGATTGCCGAAGGCTATAGTGCCGACCGGATTGTGATTGCCGCGCAATCTCTTGGCACTGGCGTAGCGACTTGGCTTGCATCCCGTAACGAAGCATCGGGCCTAATTTTGGAAGCGGCCTATACTGGCATGGATGATATGGCTCAGAAGCAATTTTCTATCCTACCGGCGAAAATGCTGATCAAGGATCGGTATCGCTCGCTCGACCGGATTGATCAGATCAATATGCCGCTAAGCTGGATACACGGCACGAATGACGATCTGATACCCTTTGTCATGGGACAGAGATTATTTGATGCGGCACAGGAACCGAAGGTTGCACGTCCTATAAAAAATGGCGGGCATAATGACCTATGGATGCGCGGGATTGACGCGCTAGTCCGCAGCGATGCGGAGCGATTTGCCTCGGGCGGTTAGCATTGCTCGTTAGGGAGCATCGCTTTTCTGCCATTCTTGCAGCATATTATAGACCACCGCGGCGGCTGGGCCGTCGCCGGTCAGGGCAACGGATCCATATTGCCGGGACACGGGATCGATCATCACAAAAGCCTTAACTCCCGGCATGCCGCCAGCATGGCCAATCCATATCGTGGGTTTGACGTCAGGCCCGGGCGCTTGCATCGCCATAACTCCGAGGCCGTAATAGGTGCTTTTATCAAACATCGGATAGAGCGTTGCAAACATTTGGTCGCGTGTTTCTTGGGCAACCAATTCACCGTTCAGAAAAGCGCGCCAGAACTGGATCATGTCCGCTGATGTCGCCGCTATCGGTCCGGCGGGGCCGGGTGTCCGGACGTCGGATTTCTGGTCGTCGCTTGGCTGCGGCTTAGCAACATCGGACACATCCTCGCCAACCACTAGCATGCGGGTGTTTCTAAGGCCGATTTTGTCGATAATCTGGGCTTTGATGATCTGGGGCAAAGGCTGTCCGTAAATCCGTTCCGCAATTTCACCCAGAAAAAAATAGCCTGTGTTGGAGTAACGCCAATATTGCCCCGGACAAAATAGTGGGCCATGCTTTTTGAGGATTTTGATATTGTCTTGCAAGCTAAGCGGTCCGCGATTGTTTTTGACCACCGCCGGATCTTCATTGGTGCTGTAGAGGCCTGAACTATGGTCGAGCAGCATTTTGATCGTGATCAAATCGCCATTGGGGACGCCGTCGATCCAGTTTGATAGCTTGTCATCAAGCGACAGCCGCTCGTCTGCGACCAACTGCATGATGACGACGGCGGTGAAGGTTTTTCCGACACTGGCCCAATAGTGCAGCTTTTCGGGACCCTCCAAGCCTTGTGTTTCTGTCCATATCGGTCCGCTGTGATCAGCAAGGGCGACGGTCATACTGGCAGCTTTGGATTTGGTGAACATATCGGCAAATAAAACTGACAAGGATTCTGGGTTTGTCATTGCTTGTTTTGTTGGCAATGAGCCGACTTTTGGCAGAGCCACAGAAATCGGTGCTGGCCCGATATATGGCATATCAGCAGAGCATTTTGCCGATTTCGCAACCAAAATATGTATCGGCAGGGTAACCAGTATGGCAGCAAGAATGGCGCGGAACAGGCTGGTACCAATCATGTCAATTTCTCGCAAATAAGCTCTGGGGAGAATTGCTTGAATGTTTAATGTGATGCCTCTGAAAGAGGGATGAACAGCCCTGTTTAGATCGCCTTTTCGTAAAGCGTATAAACCCTGTTTACCTTGGATTCGATGGCATCGGCGATAGCGACCATTCCTTGGTTATCTTCCAAAACCCAGCCGAGTTCGCCTCGCGTTGCACCATATTTTGCAACCGCTTCCCGGCGGATATATTCGATCATCATAAAGGCCATCTGGCTGGCCATCCGGCTGTTTTGCAATTCCTTTACCACGCCCATGAGCGGCACGCGCATGGTCCGAGATTTGGGAAATTTCAGCCACCAGAGCAGTTTTGCCCAGTTAAACGGCAGCAAACTGCCCTTCATACCCTTGGTACGGTCATTGAGATCGGGCAGTGTCATCAAAAAAGCTACAGGTTTGCCTTCCAGCTCTGCGATCATGATCAGGTCTTCATAGACAATCGGTTTCAACTTCACACCAACATGGTCAATCTCGCTATCCGTCAGCGGAACAAAGCCCCAATTGTCCGACCACGCATCATTGAGAATATCCATGATGATTTTGGCATCGCGGTCAAAATGCGACTTATCGACCTTGCGTATCTTGAGCTTGCTGCTGCGTTCGCCGGATTTGACGATCCTGTCGATTAGTGGTGGTAAGCCGTTATCTATACGCAAATCATAGGTAATGAGCTCTTTAACGCTTGTATATCCGTCACTCTCAATCCAGCCCTGATATTCTGGCTTGTGATGCCCCATCATTACCGTCGGACTATGATCATGGCCGGTGGTTAATAGGCCCGGTTCGTCCCAGACGGATAGGCTCAGTGGTGCAATTACGCGATGCATGCCTTGCTCTTTTAGCCATTTTTCAGCTGCATCAATCAACGTCGTCATGATCGCTTCATTGTCGGCTTCTAACAACCCCCAACTGCCCGTACCGGGCCCCAAGCCTTTTTCCGCCGGCTGTTCCAGTGCCAGATGATCAATATGTGCGCTAATCCGACCCACCGTCTTGCCATTTTTCTCAGCCAGAAAGAGTTGCATTGTAGCATGTTCAAAGAAAGGATTTTTCTTAGGATTGAGCAGCGCATAAACTTCTGATTTTAGCGGCGGGACCCAATGGAGGTCGCTTGCGTATAAATGATAGGCTAGTTCCACGAAACTCTTTAGCTGGGCCTTGGTGGTGACCGGTTTTATGATTATATCAGAAGACACTGTAATTATTTGCACCTTTTAAGTGGTTATTTGCACTTAGCTTTTTCATTCTGTGGCGTTAATCAGGCCAAGATGTCAAGCATTGGAGCCCGTCGCGGCGGTGCTGCGGGTTAGCGCAAGAAACCATAGCAATGCCATCATCTCGCCATGATGTCTTGCTGTAGGCACCAGATTACGAAGACAGGAACTTATGCAACATTCTCTTCCCCAGGCATCAGATGCCACCATGTCGACGGATAGTTTTGCTGCTGATGCCGCAAAAGCTCAACCCTTTGATGACAATGAGTTAATCCGCACGGCGGCAAAGGTCACACGAGACCTCAACGCCGTACGTCCAGTTATTTATTGGTCGGATTTGCTCGCTTCTACCGTGATTGGATATGGCGCAATGGTCGCTGCGATCATGGTTGAAAACAATGGCTTGGCGGTTCTGGCCGCGATTATTTCGGTTCTCGCGCTCTATCGTGCGGGGAGCTTCATTCATGAGTTGACCCATATTCGGCGCGGATCCATGCCGGGTTTCCACTTCGCTTGGAATGCGTTGATCGGGGTGCCGCTATTGTTGCCATCATTTATGTATGAAGGTGTCCATAACCTTCATCACATGCGGAAGCGCTATGGCACGATCGAAGATCCAGAATATCTGCCGTTGGCCCTCATGAAGCCTTATACGGTGCCGCTTTTCGTGTTGGTATCGGCATTGGCGCCAATTGGATTGTTTATCCGTTACGCGTTGCTTGCGCCACTATCTGCGGTTATCCCACCACTGCGGAAGCTTGTAGTGGAGCGCTATTCTGGATTGGTTATAAACCCCGAGTTTCGGCGTCGCTCACCTGAAGGAGAGTTTAAGCGGCAATGGTATGCTCAGGAAATCGCAGCCAGTATCTGGGCGATCGGTTTGCTGGTCGCAGTAGCGACTGGATTTCTGCCAATGAAAGCATTTCTGATCGCAGTTGCGATTGCAGCGGGTTCCGTTGTGCTCAATCAGATTCGGACGCTGGTCGCTCATTTGTGGGAAAATGACGGTGACGTCATGAGTGTGACAGAACAATATCTCGACAGCGTCAATGTTCCGCCACCAGGCCTTCTACCAGCATTGTGGGCACCCGTGGGCCTGCGTTATCATGCGCTGCACCATTTGCTGCCCGGTGTTCCTTATCACGCGCTGGGTGAGGCACATCGCCGCATTGCAGAAGCTGTCCCAAAGGGCTCGACCTACTATCGCGCTAATCATACCAGCCTGTTCGGTTTGGTTGCTGGACTGGTACGAGGAAGTTCCGGTCATGCCGCTTCTACTCAGCCAGGGACACCCAACTAAGCTTATTCTTCGGTTCGGATAAGCACTGTTTCACCAATTAGGAAGAATAGCATAAACGGGGCCCAGGCCGCCAATATTGGCGGATAGGCGCCGATAGTACCCATGGCGAGCGAGAAGTTGTCGGCTACAAAATAAGCGAAACCTAGCGCCATGCCAATAACGGCACGAACAAAAAGTTGCCCGGACCGCGCGAGACCAAAGGCTGCAACAGCCCCAAGCAAGGGCATTAAAATGGACGATAAAGGTCCGGAAATTTTGTGCCACAGACTTGATTCCAGACCCATAGTCGGTCGGCCTGCTTCTTTCAATTCGGCTATGGCGGATCTTAGCTGCATGAAGGATAGTCCTTCGGCGTTGACGTTAGCCAGCGTAAATTGGTCTGGCCGCAAGCTATCGCTCAACAAAACACTGTCTTTTTTTGCTTCCGTGCCAGTCCGCACATTAAATTGGGTCACGCCGGTCATCGTCCAGTCTGAGCCGCTATATCGTGCCTCTTCACCCTGCATGAGGCTGCGCAGGACGTTATCGGCGCGGTCATAAATAGTGATATCCTGTAGCAACACATCGTCGCCACTCCCGGTCACTGTTTTGGCATTGATCAGATTGTTGCCATCCCGGACCCAGACATTGGTGCGGACGTTGCTGGCGACCGGAATTGGTCCATATTCGACTTTCTCCCATGCCGAAAGCCGGGCTGTCGAGGGGGCAACCACAATCTCGTTAAACAGAAATGAAATGACTGCTACAAACATGCTGGCAATGATCAGCGGCGCTAGGATTTGATGCGCTGATAGTCCTCCGGCTTTCATGGACACGACTTCGCTATTTTGGTTCAGCGTGGCGGCGGTGATAATCGTTCCCAACAAGACCGCGAAAGGGAGAAAACGTGCCACCAATTGTGGCGCGCGTAGGCTCACATAGGTCCAAAGCTCTCCTTGGCCATTGCCTTCTTGCGCCATGATGCGTCCGCTTTCGCCGAGCAAATCAAGAGCCTGTAAAACTAACACCAGCATAGCCAGCACAGCGAAAGTGCGTATCATCAACATCTTGGCCATGTAAAAAGCCAGTGTCTTTGACGGGAAGAAATTCATCGGTCAGCATCCCCGTTCATGAAGTTTTCGCTCATATACCTATTCCTGAACATCAGCGCGCTTTCGATTGAAATTTAGCAGCCCTTTGAAAACGCCGCCAAATTTCGAGAAAGCTTTTTCTAGCGCCCCAATGGGCTGCCCGCCGGGAACATGTGCAATCATATGGTACATCCATAGGATCAAGCCGCCGAAAAGAAAGAACGGAACCCATAGAGCAATGATGGGGTCCACAATGCCAAGCGCACCGAGATCTTCTCCATACTGGTTGATCTTGTGATAGGTCACAATCATGACGATCGAAACAAACACGCCCAGCGCAGAATTCGACCTTTTAGGCGGAATCGCTAGAGCCAGCGCCAAAAGAGGCATGAGAAGCATCATTACCACTTCGACCATCCGGTAGTGGAAATTTGCCCGGCTCTCATTGCGTTCTGCCAACGGGCGTTTTGAATCCATTCCAACCCTTACTAGCTCTGGAATGGTATATTCCAGATCTTCCCCACCCCTTGATCGAAATGATTCGATATCGGGCAGATCTATGGGCAAATCATGGCTGCTAAAGCTCAATATGCGGGGTTTCTCATAATTTGGGGCATCGTGGATCAGAACGCCTTGTGTGAGACGTAAAATGATCGTGTCGGGATCGTCAGTGGCGAGAAATTGCCCGTGTTCAGCGGTTACCGAGACGATCTGCCCGGATTTATTCTCTGCCCGAACAAACATGCCTCCCAATTTTGTCCCATTGTCGCGACTTTCTTCGATCCGCATCGTCATCCGTGCCCCCAAATTGGTAAATTCACCAACTTTTATCGAAGCTCCAAGCGCGCCAGACCGCAATTCAAAGCGCAGTTCCTCATAATAGTAGCGAGATAGCGGTTGGATAAAACCAACCAATGCCAGATTGACCAGCATCAGGGCGACCGCAAACATATAAGGTACTTTTAATAATCTGGCGTAACCTTGGCCAACTGCCCTGAAAACATCCAATTCCGAGCTGAGAGACAGCTTTCGAAATGCCAGCAATATGCCCAGCAAAAGGCCGATCGGAATGCCCAATGACAGATATTCCGGGATGAGGTTAGCGAGCATTCGCCAAACGACGCTGACCGGGCCGCCTTCGGCAGCAACAAAATCGAAAAGCCGCAGCATCTTCTCAAGCACGAGCAACATCGCGGCGATTACCAGCGTGCTAAACAGCGGAACGGCGATCAAACGGGCGATATAACGGTCAGTGGAAGTCAATAATTTCAATTTATCGTCGCCCTCTCACCATGTTTCTGCCGCAAATCATTCCCATAACCATATTTATATTGAGAACTGATTCTTTATCCGCCGCAGTTTGAACGCGGGTATAACGACTGGGAGTATTTTCGTCATGTTGAAATTTGCAGCGTCTTTTGCGCTTTCAGCCGCTCTTTTGGCTATTCCTGTTTCTGCGACAACCGCGGGACAGAAAATCTCCAATGATTTAAATAAATGCCGGTCCGGTAATGGTCCTGCTGTGTTGGTGAAACTCAGTGGTGTCAAGGCATCGTCGGGTAAAATTCGGGTGCAGAGCTATCGGGGAACCAAGGCCGAATGGCTAAAGAAAGGTGCGTGGATTACCCGTATTGAAGCGCCAGCAAAAAGCAACAGCATGACCTTTTGTGTGCCGGTCCCAACTAGTGGAACCTATGGTATTGCTGTGCGTCACGACGTGAACGGCAATGGCAAGACCGATATCAGGTCCGACGGCGGTGGCATGTCGAACAATCCGAGCATCAATATATTTAACCTGGGCAAGCCCAGTTACAAGAAGACTAAATTTGCGGTGGGCAATGAAGTGAAGTCGATCAATATCAAAATGAAATATCTGTGATGGGCAGATATTACGGGGAAACGGGCAATTAAATAATGGCCAATGTAGCGCTACTTTCGAATCCACACTCCACGGGTAATCGTGCGATATTACCGGAAGTGCGCTCTTATTGCGTCAAAAACAGTGATGTTTTCCATTATGAAGTCGACGATGTTGATGAGATTACCAAAGCGCTGCAAACTATAGCAAAAGTAAAACCCAAGGTGCTGGTGATCAATGGCGGTGATGGTACTGTCCAAGCCGCTCTCACGGAATTGCATCAGGGTGGGCATTTTGGTGATAACCCACCGCCGGTTGCCGTTTTACCTAATGGAAAAACCAATTTAATCGCGCTGGATCTGGGCGCGGAAGGCAATCCGCTAAAGGCGCTGGAACGCATTGTCGAAATGGCCAAGCATGATTTGCACGAACATCTGGTTGATCGCGAACTGATCGCTCTTTCGGACGGTGGCAAGGATAGCAAAGTCGTACTCGGCATGTTCCTCGGTGGAGCAGGCCTGTCGGAGTTCATACTTTATTGTCGGCACAAGATTTATCCTTTGGGCCTGCCCAATGCGGCTTCTCATGTTCTCACGGTATTTGCAGCTCTGGCTTCGGTATTATTTGGTGTAAGAGCGAAGTTCCTGCCAAATCGGCCATCGCCGATTAGTATTTCGCTCATCAAAAAGGGCCAATATCAAGGCAATTTCGCGATTTTGATCGTCACGACGCTGGAAAAGCTATTGCTAATGCGCCGCTTGACTCGGTCGGGCGGAAAACGCGGGCGTTTGCAACTTATGGCGATTGATCAGAAGCCGGCGGCTTTGGTTCGCTTCATAGTATCTGCTTTATTTGGTCGTCTCGGTAAAAACGTACAAAAGGGTATCCACCTGGAGCAAGGTGATATGATCCGCATTGAAGGCAAGAATAGCAATGTCGTGATGGACGGCGAATTATTCCGGGCAGAAGAAGGTCAGCCGATTGTTTTGAAATCAACCAAACCAGTGTCTTTCCTTCGCCTCGCTGCTTAGGCTATCATCCAACGGGTGAACTACCTTGAACCCCTTGTAGAAGCGGAACTGGCTGAGCCAGTTGTACCGTGTGTGGCTGCCTTTGCGGCCTCGATTGCGGCGCAATATGGTGATGCTTCCCGCGCGGTGCTCTTTTACGGGTCTTGTCTCCGAACCACCGAGCTCGAAGGGCAGATGCTCGATTTCTACTTGATCGTCTCTAGCTATGAAGCGGCTTATGGCAAAAGCTGGCTCGTGCGCGCGAATAAATTATTGCCGCCCAATGTGTTTCCAGCCGAACATGATGGTCTCGTCGCCAAAATTGCCGTTTTGAGTGAAGAAGATTTTCACAGGCTCAATGGGCCGGAAGCAAGCGCGGTGAGTGTGTGGGCGCGTTTTGCGCAGCCGTCGCGGCTGGTTTGGTGTGCGGACAAAGCGGCCAAAGACAAGATAGTGGCGGCGATTGCGCGCGCGCCGCTGACCTTGTTTGAACTCGCATTGCCGGTGCTAGGTATCCAACCCCAAACGCCTATCCGAATATTCCATCGCGGCTTTGAGCTGACCTATGGCGCAGAATTGCGGGCCGAGCGAACCAATCGCCCGGGTTCGGTGGTCGATGCGGATCTGGATCGCTATCAGCGCTTTGGACTTGCGACGATGGCGACGATGCAGGATCAAGATGTATCAGAATCCTCCGAGCTATCTTTTGAAGAGGCCACGAAGCGCTGGAAGACGCTCCGCCGCAACGGCAAGCTTCTGACATTGGCGCGCCTGGCCAAGGCCTCCGGAACCTATGCCGGTGGAATCGACTATCTCGCGTGGAAGATTAACCGCCATGCTGGCACCAATTATGAGATCAAGCCTTGGCAGCGCAAATGGCCGATATTGGGTGCGATCACCATGCTTCCGCGATTAATTTCCGCTGGAGCGATAAAATAGGATAACCTGCACTCCGGAATATTGAGGAGGAGTTGATATGGCCGATAATCTATCCGGTAATCCGATCCATTTAGGCCTGGGAGCCACGGCATTTTCCGAACCGCATTTCACGGGTGATCCCGCCTGGTATCAGGCTTATGCCGAACGTCATGCTGACGATGGCGCAGAGGGGCGATTGGTTTCGCTACACCAATTTAGTGAGCCATGGACTGTCTGGGAAATGCATCCTGTGGGATCAGAAGTCGTAATGTGTACGACGGGCGAAATATCGCTCATTCAGGAAATGCCTGACGGATCAGAGAAGAAAATTACACTCGGTGAAGGAGAATATGCGATCAATCCTCCCGGTGTTTGGCATACCGCCGATATTGATGGTGAAGCATCAGCATTGTTTATTACAGCTGGGCAGGGCACCGAGCATCGCGATCGCTAATTACCGGTCTTTATAGTCCGGTTTCCGTTTGCTGAAAAAGGCCTTTGCCGCTTCCCGGCTATCTTCGGTCATGCTCAGCATGACCTGCTGCCGGTCTTCAATCGCCATTGCGGCTTCAAAGCTTTGGGCATCGATATTGCGGTTGAGCGCATCCTTGGTCAGCCGCAGACCCATTGGCGCGGTGTCGAGCATTTCCTCGGCTAACGATAAGCCGGTAGAGAGCAGCTTGTCTTCGGCAACCATTTCACTGATCAAGCCGAGCTTTTCGGCGCGTTCGGCATGAATGAAGCGGCCCGTCAAGAGCAGCTCTGATGCGAGTGATGATCCGACCAGTCGCGGCAGGAAATAGCTCGACCCCATATCACATCCGCCGAGGCCGATTTTGATATAGGCCGCGTTCATTTTTAGGCTCGGCGCGCCGTAACGCACATCGCTGGCGAGCAGCAGCGAGAAACCGCCGCCACAAGCTGCGCCTTGCCCGAGCGCGATAATCGGCTGTGGGCATTGCCGCATAAATTGCATGACCGTGGCGATGCTGCGCTGCGTCCGCCAGATATGCTGGACTTGTCCGCGTGATCCATCATTCTTCCATGCGCCGATATCCAGGCCAGCACAAAAGGCGCGTCCTTCGGCTCGGAACAAGACGACCCGGACGTCATGTCGATCCTGCAGTCCTTCAAAATACTCCCGCAAGGCGAAGATCATGTCTTCGTTCATTGTGTTGAGCTTGTCGGGTCTGTTGAGAGAGAGTATTTCAACGGTGCCGCGTTGTTCGATAAGCAGGCTGTTAGTCATTTCTGTCTCCCGTGTGGAGGATCAAATCGCCCCAACCGCTTTGCCAGCTGCTTCAAACATGCCCAAAATCTGATCGACTTGTTCGGACGTGTGCTCGGCACATAGCGAGCAACGCAACAGAGTCATATTGGCCGGTGTTGCCGGCGGCCGCGCCAGATTGACGTAAAGGCCCTCTGCGAGCAGCGCTTGCCACATCAATGCGCCGCGCTCCAGATCGGGCATGATCACCGCGATGATCGCGCTCTGCGCTTCCGGTGTGCCGAGTTTAAAGCCCAGACCGCGCAGGCCCTTGTGGAGCTTTTTGCTATTTTCCCAAAGATGGGCGCGCTTGTTACCGCTGTGCATCAATTTGCGGATAGAGGTGCTGGCGGTTGCCATCACGCTGGGCGGCAGGGATGCGGTAAAGACATAGGGGCGACAAACCAGCCGCATGATTTCAAATTTGGGATGGTTGGAGACGCAGAAACCGCCAACGGTTCCCACCGATTTGCTGAATGTGCCGATGATGAAATCAACGTCGTCAATCACGCCCGCTGCTTCGCTAACGCCGCGGCCATTGTCGCCGATAAAGCCCATGCTGTGGGCCTCGTCGACCAAAGTCATCGCGCCGTTTTCCTTGCAAACACGGATCATTTCTTTGAGCGGCGCAACATCGCCGAGCATCGAATAAACGCCTTCGAGGACAACCAGCTTACCAGCCTCGGCAGGGAGGCGTTTCAGACGCTTTTCCAGAGCCTCAACATCATTATGGCGGAATGCAACGACTTCCGCGTTGCCCATCGCACAGCCATCATAAATGGACGCATGGCTGTCAATGTCGAGGATGACATAATCCCCTTTTCCAGCCAGTGTCGAAATAATTCCCAGATTGGCCTGATAGCCGGTGGAAAAGACCATCGCATGGTCCATGTTATAGAATTCTTTGAGTGCCTCTTCGCAATCTCTGTGTGGGCTATAGGTGCCATTGAGAACCCGGCTACCCGTTGTACCAGAGCCAAAGTCTTTAAGTGCTGTCAGGCCTGCTTCACGTACATCATCGTCAAAGGTCATGCCCATATAATTATAGGTACCAAGCAGGATGGTTTCTTTGCCATTGCACACCGCGACAGTGGGTGATTTGACTTCTTCCATAACCAGCGAAAACGGGTCTTTGATGCCCGTCGCGAGAAGAGTCTCGCGTTCCTGAATCAGCGGATCAAATTTACTCAATAGGTCGGTCATTTTACTCTCTGCTTATCGTTTTCTCAACGGTCTTTCAGCATTTCACCATGAAACAAAAGGTGCCTAAAGGTGCTAAAGCCGGATTACTATCTATTCAGTCTAGTTATCCATCAACTTGGCAACGGCGTCGGCCAATTGGCCAACGGTTTCAATTTC
The DNA here is from genome assembly GCA_947489315.1 of uncultured Sphingomonadaceae bacterium. Lineage (GTDB taxonomy): Bacteria > Pseudomonadota > Alphaproteobacteria > Sphingomonadales > Sphingomonadaceae > Parasphingorhabdus. The sequence continues at coordinate 526,098 of CANLCX010000002.1, read as the reverse complement.
GGCCTGCATGTTCATGGTGATGATGATATCAAATTCATCCTCGACAGCGGCCACAAAATCCATGACGGTCAGGCTATCCCATTCCAGATCGCCGGCGAAGGTCGTCGCATCTTTCAATTCCACGCCCTTGTTGTTGAACGGGCCTATCAAAGCCTCAACCTTAGTCATAATTTCTTCGCGACTTGCCATGTTCCAATTCCCCAATATGCCGGTCTGCTTCACTCTAAGCGACCTTTGCCAATATGATCCCCCCATTGGCAAGCGAATAAGGCCGAAACGCGGCACAAGCATGGGTTTATCGGCCGCAACTTGCCCAATTGCGCCGACTGTGCCACTCTTTGGACGCATCGGGTCGCGCTTTTGCGGAGGGCGACGCATGACCGAAGAACGAAAATGGCCGGACGAAGTCATCCAATTGCTGCGGACGACCCAGCAGCATCATGTTCAGCTCAGTCTGATGGCCGATCATAAAGCGAACATGCTCATTGGTGCCACCTTTGTGGTTTTTACATTGGCGATCGGACAAAGCCATGCCAGCACATTTTCGCTACCGTTACTGATATTGGCGATTTCGGCTTTTTGCGCGGCCGGCCTGGCCGCGATTGCGGTGATGCCAGCGACCAAAATCCGGGCAGGTGCCAATCCCAACATGCTGTTTTTCGGCGCGTTTTCGAAAGTATCGGAAGACGAGTTTAAGGACAAGCTATTGACCGAGAATTTCGTGAATCAGGAAACGGTGTATCGCACCATGTTGCGCGATATCTATCAAATGGGTCTGGTGCTGGAACGCAAAAAATACCGTTATCTGGGTCTTGCCTACCGCGTGTTTCTGCTCGGCCTCTCGCTCACCTTCGTTACATATCTTGCCGAGCAGTTTACCGGGCCGTTATTGCAAGGCTAGGCCTATCCCCAGCGGAACCATAGGTCTTCAATCGCCCACACAACGCCGCCGCGCATGGCACCTTGCGGTCTATCCGGCTGCAGTTGAAATTTGCCAATCTCACGGAACCACGTTTCATAGAAAATATGCAGCTCCATCCGCGCCAGATGCAGTCCAAGGCACGTATGGATGCCGGAGCCAAAAGCGCCGTGGCGATAATGTTTGCGATCGATCGAGACGGTCATGGGGTCTTCGTTGAGTTTATCCTCCCAGCCGATCATTGCCAGCGGACAGATAATCTTCTCGCCCTTGGACAGTTTTTGCCCGCCAAGCATTGTGTCTTCGTTGATTTGGCGGGGCAGGTTGACGAAACTGTAGCGGCGGAGCAGCTCCTCGGTGACATCGGGGATACAGGCAGGGTCATCAATAATCCGCTGTTGCAGGGCCGTATTTACGGCCAGATGCTTCATGCTGAAACTCAGCGCATTGACCACGGTATCTAGGCCGGCAAGGAACAGCAGATGTGCGATAGAGAGCAGTTCTTCGAAGGAAAGCGCGCGACCATCAATGTCGGATTGGATGATATGGCTCATCATATCGTCTTGGGGATCGGCCTGTCGCACTTTCACAAATTCGGCGAGAATAGCGACAATTTTCTGCTGAACTACCGCAGCATCCGGCGTACCGGCCAAAGCAAAATTTTCGTTTACCAGCGCGCGGAACTCGTCAAAGCGGTCAAGCGGCAATCCGAGCATTTCCATGAAAACCGATACCGGAAAGCGCGAACCCACCGCTTCAACAAATTCACATTGCCCATCTGCTTTTACCGCTCCGATAAGCCGGTCGGCCCATTGCTGTATCCGGTCTTGCAATGGCGCAATCGCTTTTTTCTCAAAAAACGGGCGCATCATTTGGCGGTAGGGGCGGTGCTCGGGCGGATCGAGTGATAGCGGAATGGTCTTGGGTATATTCTCAATATGAGGGATCGAAAAATTCTCGTTTGAAAAGATATTGGGCTTGCGGAGCAAGTCGATCATCATATCTCCGTCGGTCACAATCCAATGCCCACCATTGGCGGGCGTCCAGAACAAGGGAGGGGCTTCTTTTTTCAGGGCCAGAAAAGCATCATGCACGTCGATCTTGATCGCGGGTTCGGCATAGATATCGAAATTGTGGGTCGGTACATCATCGCGCACCGCAGCATTGTTCTGCATAACATCATCTCCCAGACAATCACCATGCGCTTGTTAAACGACTGTGGCAGCTAGTGATTTTATGAGGCGTCAGAGCCAGTCATTTTGTCGGTACCATTTGGCTGTATCTTTCAACCCTTGTCGCGTCTCTATTTGCGGTGTCCATAGCTCGGGCGGCAAGCGCTTGGCGGGATCGACAGTCCAGTCATCATGGCAGAAATAGCTCACTCGGTCCTCGGTCAGCTTGGCCTTGTCACGGCGTATCAGGCGATCCGCTTTAGCGCCAAGTTTCAGAAGAAATTTTGGTGTCGCTATAGGTTTGATTCGTTTGCCGATCGCCCATCCAATGGCTTTGGCAAAGCTCGCTTGGGTCCAGCCACCAGTTTTTCCGTCATCTACCTCAAATATTTCAGTGGTCAGATCTTCATTTTCGGGAATAATGGTCATCAAGGCCCGCGCCAGATCGTCTACATGGATTGCTGAAAGACGGCCATCAGCATTGGGTGGCAGGTTGATGAAGCCAAGCTTGGCCATTTTGAAGACATCAAGCATATCGGCATCTCCAGGTCCATAAACGGCCGGTGGTCGAATGATCGTCCAATCGAGCCCGCTGCTTTTCACAATCTTCTCTGCTTTGGCTTTGGTTTCTCCATAGATGGAAAGTTTGGGCAGGGTCGCGGCCAGCGATGAAACATGAATGAAGCGCTTGCACCCCGATTTTTTGGCCGCCTCGACGACGGCCAATGTACCGGCGACATTGCCCGTTTCAAAGCCTTCTCGGGTAGGTGCGTTGACCACTCCGGCGATATGGATCACCACATCGGCCCCTGTGCATAACACGCTGAGGCTAGCTGGATTGTCCAAAGCGCCGCGCACCCATGTGACGTTCGGCCGGTCATCCTGCGTACGGCGGGTAAGGGCGCGAACCGGAAAACCGGCACGCACGGCGAGGTTGAGCAAATGTCCGCCCACAAAACCGGTAGCACCGGTTATCGCTAGAGTTTGTTTGGTCCGCATGTGACTATCTGTTTATGCCCTGTTTCAAACCAGCACCATCTGGTTACGATGCACCACAGCGCTGCGCGGTGCATAGCCGAGCACGGCTTCTAGTTCAGAGCTACGTCGTCCGATTATCTTGGCGCAATCGAGCGCATCATATTCCGCTAAACCCCGTGCGATAACATGGCCCTTGGGGTCTGCTATTTCCACGACATCACTGCGTTCAAATTGACCTGCAATGGCAATAATTCCGGCTGCGAGCAGGCTGCTGCCTTCGCTCAATGCCATGGCCGCTCCGGTATCTATTGTGATTGTGCCAGCAGAGGTGAGGCGACCACCCAGCCAGCTTTTGCGCGCATTAGCATTCCCACTGGCTTTGAAGAGGGTGCCAACGTCGGTGAGTTGATATCGTTCCAGAGGATGGTCTTCCTGGCCGGAGATTATCGATAATTCGATTCCCGCGAGATTGGCAATTCGCGCGGCTTCCAGCTTTGACGTCATGCCGCCGGATCCAAGACCTGAAGAAGATGAGCCATCTGCCATGGCCATAATCCGCTCATCAACTTGCTCGACCAAGCCGATAAACTGTCCTTCGGTTTCACTGCCAGCGGTGCGATCATATAGGCCGTCTATATCGGACAAGAGGAAGACCCGATCCGCAGAGGCCGCTTGCGCAACGCGGGCGGCGAGCCGATCGTTGTCTCCAAAACGAATTTCATCGGTGGCAACGCTATCGTTCTCGTTGATCACCGGAACAGCGCGATTTTCGAGCAGCTTTTCCAGCGTAGCCGAGGCGTTGAGATAGCGTTTGCGATCTTCCATGTCGTCTAGCGTCAACAGCATTTGGGCTGCTGTAACATCATGCTCGGCCAGTAATTCTGACCATAGGCTACTGAGCGCAATCTGGCCCACAGAGGCTGCAGCTTGCGCATCGGCCAGACTGGCGCGCCCACCTTTCTCTAGACCAAGTTTGCGTGCGCCAAGGGCGATAGAACCGGACGATACGATAATAACAGACGTTCCATCCGCGTGGCGTTTAGCAATGTCGGAAACCAGCGTTTGGAGCCATGACCGGCGCACGGTTTCATCCTCGCCAACCAACAGCGACGAACCGATTTTTACGACTATTGTCTCGTTAGACGCGGCCGTCATAGTGGTGACCAGTCCGCTTTTTCCCCCTCGTCGCCTTCGACATCAATACCGCTGGCGCGTTGGTCTTTCTTTTCGATCGAGCTGAACCCGCCGACGGCCGTCAGAACTTTGTTGAGCACTGCTTCCATGCCTTTGCCGGTTGCACCGGATAGCGGTAGAACATCGATCGCGCCCGCTGCGCGCAGATCGTCGGCAATCGAATCCATCAATTCATCATCAAGCAGATCAGCTTTGTTCAGCGCCAATATTTGCGGCTTCTCAGACAGGCCGCCGCCATATTGTTCCAGCTCTTTGGTTACGGTTTTCCACGCTGCCACCGGATCATCGCCGGTTGCGTCAATCAGGTGGAGCAGGATTTTGCAGCGTTCGATATGGCCCAGAAAACGGTCGCCAATGCCTGCGCCGTCTGCCGCGCCATCAATCAGGCCGGGAATATCAGCGAGGACAAATTCGCGCGACTTATGCTGCACCACGCCCAATTGTGGGTGGATGGTGGTAAACGGATAGGCGCCAACCTTGGCATCCGCATTGGACACAAAGTTGATCAACGTTGATTTACCGGCATTGGGTAGACCAACGAGTCCAGCATCCGCGATGAGTTTCAGGCGCAGCCAAACTGCCGCTTCTTCGCCCGGTTCACCTGGTTGGTGCTGGCGTGGCGCGCGGTTGGTGGAGCTTTTATAGCTGGCATTACCGCGGCCGCCGATGCCGCCTTCGAGGAAAAGCTCTTCCTGTCCTTCCTGGGTAAAGTCGAGCAGGACATGTTCTTTGTCTTCGGACAGGACTTGCGTGCCAACCGGTACGTTGATGATCCGGTCTTCGCCGCCCGCGCCCGTGCGGTTGCGTCCTGCGCCGCCTTTGCCGCGCTGGGCCTTCAAATGCTGGGCATAGCGAAAGTCGATCAGGGTGTTGAGGCCCTCAATCGCTCTAAAGATGATATCGCCGCCTTTGCCGCCATTGCCGCCATCTGGACCGCCATATTGGATATATTTTTCGCGCCGAAAACTGACAGCGCCAGGACCGCCCTGGCCAGAGCTGACATAAATTTTGGCTTGATCTAAGAAATGCATGCTTGTGCATTTAGGGAAGGGGGCGGCGAATAGCTAGGGGCTTGATTACCTAGTCTCATCACCGTCATTGTCATCCGCAGTTTTTCACTCTGCCGCCTGCAATTGCTCCATCTGCGCGACCCGCGGATCATTGGGATAGACCCATTCTTCGCCAATCACCTGATCCACCGCAAGCTGCTCCGGTACATTGTCGAGACCAATCATTTTGTCGCAAGTCTGATGAAAACTATAGATGCGCGCTTCCTGATAGCTTAGCGGCACGCTTTTGAAGCCATCGCTTTCCATGGACTTCTGGATCATCTCGCCAAATTGCGTGTCTTCGAGGATGATCGGGCTCATGTCCCGGCCATTCGGTTTGCTGTCGTCTGGCACCGTCCACAAGTCTGGCGCTGGACCGTCCCCCCAGTCCAGCGCCATCGTGACGAGCTCCAACCGGGTTGTATTCAACCCGGTGGGCCAGAAAATCAAAGGCGGTACAAAATAATTGGATAGCGGCGACACCCAGTTCGGAAACATGGTGTAGCTTTGGGTGCAGGTGCGGCCAAATTCTCCAACCGTATCAATCTCTTGCCATTCTGGCGGAGAGTCGACGGCACGAACATGCTCGCGGTCGGTTTGCTGCGGGGCAGGGGCCAACATCCGGGCATGGCCATTGGGGAACATGGTATTCACATTGCGCTTGCTATCGACCAGCGGCGCGACGGTTTCAGGATGAATGAAGGGCACATGATAGACCTCCATATTGGCCTCCATCGCGACCTTCCAATTGCAGTTGAGATCAAAGCTGTGGCGCGCGGCGAGCTTGATTTTGTCAAACTGAAATTCTTCCCAATCATTCCAAACGGGGCCGAGCCATTTTTTCAGCGGCATCGCATCATCGTCAAAGTTCACAAAAATCACATTGCCGAGCCGCTCGCATTTGACCGGGATCAAACTGCGGCAGGACATGTCTAGCCCGGTAAAGTCCTGTTTCTCAGGCACACCAACCAACTCACCATCGGTTTTGTAAGTCCAATTATGATAGCCGCACATCAGCCGTGGAGAGCGGCCCCTTTCCTCGGTCACAACCGGTGCTCCGCGATGACGACAGGTATTGTAAAAGGCCCGCACTTCACCATCCATGCCATGGACGATAATCACGGGCGTACCCGTATTCTCCCATTTCATGAAGCATCCCGGCTCCGGCACTTCATCAATATGCGCCGCGAACAGCCAACTCTTCTTCCAGATATGCTGTTGTTCCAGATCATAATATTCCTGGGAGGTATAACGGCCAGCAGGCAGATCGGGCAGATGCGGAAAGCCCTCTGGCGGAGCGGTCCGCGCCGCTTCCCATTCCATCACGCGCTTCATCTGCGCAACATAGGCTGGATCCATAGGCATCGCTTTATTTCTCTCTCCCTAATGGAGGAATGCCACGCCGCCGCTGCGGCCGTCGATTGGCAATAGTGATAGAAGGGACGGAGGAAGAGCGGAGAAAGGGGACATATTATACGCATTTTGAGGGTGAAATTCTGGTGAAGCGATTGTTTTGGACGTTGAACGGAGTAGCGCGTCTAAGGGTAGGTGGCTGATCATGGTGAATATCATATCAGGCGCGTGGCATGTAGGAAAGCGGTTGGATGCTTTCGAGCGTTGATCAATTCATTGGGGATTGTTGCGACTGTTACCGTAGTCTTGGAGTCCGCTTTGGGCGCAAAAGCGGATATTAGAAACGCTGATCTTCGCCGATTCTGGAATATAGCTCGTCCCAAAATGGATGTCCTCCAGATGGCGGCGATCAAAACAACGACCATTAGGGAGAAACTATGGCTAAGGCGCGCAACGTGAACCGGCTCAGGATTCCTTACGGTTATTGTCCTCACTAAGTAGGAACCGCTCGATCTGTCGTTTCAATGCATCCTCTACGGATCCCTCGCTGGAAAAATACGGAGGCTTAAAATTGGCTTCGAGGCAGCTGTGATGGAAATATGTCCCCATAGTGATGCCCGGCATATTCGGAAAACCTATTTCGACAGTTATCATGTCGGAATCCGGGATGATCCCTTCGCAAACCGAGCAGATAAATCCACCTTCAACCGGTATCTCAGATTCTTGAGATTTATAGGCAGTGTTAGGATCTAGACGTTGAATGAGATCGCCGATCACATCGTTCCAAGCCTGACTCTCTTCTTCCTTCCAAAGTTCAGCCAGCTCGGAAGCTTCTAATATACGGGCAGCGGCTGTTCTCGCTAGGGTGAGCATATCTGCGGAAGGCTCACTAAACTTCGAGAGCAAATCCTGAGTTTTCTCTGGTAAATCTGTCGCGGGCCTTCCTAACATGCCCGCCAAAAGATCCGCAGCGGCCAGTGCCTCGCAGGCCAAGTCAGCATCTATATAATCTAGCAAACCAGACACTACAGTATCTATCGGTCGTTTTAGATCATCCATTGATGCAATTCCGGAAACATAGTCTAGGGCAATATCGTTGCTAAAATTTCCAGGGTTCCAAGCCCCCATAACATCTCTCCCAGTTATCCAAAGACATTAGCCTAAAACTGTTAAGACATTTTCTATCTAGCGCAAAATCCCGCTTTTGGGATGAACTACCCGCAACGCTGATGTCCGCTTTGGGCGCAAAAGCGGACGTTACTCAATTAGTGTGCATTTTGATCCCGAAACGTGAGAGAACGCTGCCTTCCATTCGCCTTTGACACGCACCAATGTGTTGGAGGACCAATATCTGTGATGACAATATTTGTTATCGTCGGTTGTTTGGGTGGAATCGCCATGCCCGTAGACAATGGCAGTATCATTTCCAGCGAAGACGATTTGTTTGATTGTATAGATGAAATCACTTGGTTTGGTGTCCGGTGGCGTTTCTTCTAGCCATCGAATTTCATCCTTCTTGGTTCGGACTGTGCCATCTGATTCAAGCACCACAAAACTATCAACCAGAAACTCGTCCAAACCAGCCGCATCTCTTTCTGCATAGATTCTACGCCATTCAAAAACCTTTTTTTCTGACAAAACAGCAATGTCTCTGGCGCGCTTTTCTTCATGTTGATGATCGGCGTAAGCCGGAGCTGCAAATAGCCACAGGATCACCATCACGAACACGTATTTTCCGCTTTTCATAACTCACGCCTTTCCTTGTTATGCTGGCAAGTTGAGCCATCATGAAGGAAACGCCAAGCGGTTTGGGATAAAGGGACGAACGGTCGGTCAGAGACCCAAATTTCTTCGATAAGATTTACTAGCGCGCTGACATTCACCCGATTTCATAACAACGCGGTAATGCCCATTATTTTTCTGAATGCGATCGATTTGGTCTCTCATGGCCATTGCTCCTCGATGAATTCGAACAAAACCGCGTTGTTGGAGTTTCTTTTCCAGTGAAATCATGGTGGCTCTAACGAGTTGGCTTTTGCCTTGACCGACCAGCTCAACATAGTTTCCAGCCGTTCGCACGAGATCGACACCCTCGAGGGAAAGATCAAAATCCGGACGATCATGTACGTCATCGGGAACAGTGCCGTATTGCCTTTGAGCCTGAAACCGGCGCGTAAATCGCAGGAGAACGAGCGTGGCGGCGCTCGGTAGAATCAGGTCGAACGCTATCTTCACAATTGATTGTTCCCACAAATCGCGAAAAATAATCTGTCCGATTGCAATTGAAAGGAAAGCGCCAACCAGAACGGCAAACGAAGTACCCGTAAATATGTTCCAGCCCCATTGGATCGTTCGTTTGCCTGTTTCAAAGGCAATGTAGAAGGGCAACATCGCAGCAATCGCCCAACTTAACGACAGCGAGACATCAATTTGCTGATTGAGAGCCCACTGATGCAGTACACAATACATGACGCTCAACGCCAAGAACGCCCCGCCCATGCCGAATAACCTCCAACCGGAATTTGGATTGAAGCAAAGTTCGCTGGCTATTCTTTGTCCGAAATAGGAGTCCATCTTCACAATTTATCTGAATGGGACGGTTGTGTCACTGTTTCTTCGAACGATTGCGGCCTCTCCTCACCAATGTCCGCTTTCGGGATATAGCAGCCACAACGCTTGCGTCCGCTATGGGCGCAAAAGCGGACACTAGAATTTTGAATGAAAGACTGGTCTTTGTAAGCCGATGCCACTTTCTTGAAAAACAGAATTCAAGACCAATAACGTTTCCGGACCTCCTGCTTGTAGAGCTTTCCGGTTTCGTGACGCGGCAGTTTTCTGTCAAAATCTATCGATTGCGGGCATTTGTAGTGGCTCAAATTGGTTCGACAATGTTCGATCAAGCGGTCCGCCAGTGCCTTGCCGCTTTGGTCCCAATTTTTGGGCTGCACAACCGCTTTGACTTCTTCCCCCATATCCGCATTGGGGATTCCAATAACAGCGACATCATCGACATCGGGATGCTGCACCAGAAGGTTTTCGACTTCTTGCGGATAGATATTCACACCGCCGGAAATGATCATGAAGCTTTTGCGATCGGTGAGATAAAGGTAGCCGTCTTCGTCAACATGACCAATGTCGCCTAACGTGCTCCAATTGGGGTGTTCCGGATGGCGGGAATCTTTTGTTTTCTGGGGATCATTCAGATATTCAAAATCTTCGCCGCCGGCAAAATAGATCAGGCCATCTTCTCCAACCGGCAGTTCTTCGCCATTTTCGCCACAGATATGAATGGTAGCGCCTTGTGCTTTCCCGACCGAACCCGGTTTTTCAAGCCATTCTAATGGTCCGATGGCCGTAGAGCCGTTGCCTTCTGATCCCGCATAATATTCAGAAATTATTGGTCCAAACCAATCAAGCATCTGGCGCTTGGTTTCGATGGGACAGGGAGCGGCAGCATGCAGAACATTCTGCAAGGAGGAAATATCATATCGCTCCCGGACCGCTTTGGGTAATTTCAGCAGGCGGACAAACATGGTCGGGACCATCTGAACAAAGGTAACGCGATATTTTTCAATCAGTCGCAGCATGTCTTCCGCATCAAATTTGGGCATGATGACTATGGTTGCGCCCAGGCGCTGCGGAATGGTGGAAAATATCAGCGGCGCCGCATGATATAATGGAGCCGGGGTTAGCAAAACGGAATGCTCATCAAACCCGAAGCTTTGCTGCATAAGTTTGGCGCGAACCATTGGTGCGTCGGCCGCTTCGTCAGACAATGGGACCCTGACACCCTTGGGACGCCCTGTAGTGCCGGAGGAATAGACCATCTGATAGCCGGCCCGCTCGTCGGCAATTGGTTTTTCTGGAAACGGCGCAATGGCTTCGGTCCATTGCGTGCCTTCCAAAATGACAAGGGTATCGGAAATCAAGCTGCTCTTGCGATCTAGGAGTTCCTGTGCAGATTTCACGAGAATGTCGGTGACAACAAGTTTGGCACCGCTGTCGTTCAGGATATAGGCGGCATCTTCTGCGGTGAGTTGGGTCGATATCGGGCATATGTAAACGCCCGCTCTTTGGGCCGCCCAGTAAACCTCGAAAAATTCAATGCCATTGGGCAGCCAAATGCCGATGGCATCTCCATTGTCGATACCAAGCGACCGGAAATAATGCGCGCCCTTGTTCGCGCGCGTTTCCAGCTCTGCGTAACGCAATGACCGAGAACCATCGGCCAGAATCGTTGCAAGATGGTCCGGGTGGGTTTTTGCAAAAACACGAGGATGCATCTTATCGTGCCCTTCTATTCCGCAGGCTGAAGCGAGGCTGATCGGAGACTATCCGCCTTGAATGTGGCAGCAGCCATCAGCGTCATTCCAATGACCAGCACAGCAACAATGAACCACCCAAGGGTTGCAAAACCTCCGATGTCAGAGATTGTTCCTGCGGCAACCGGGCCCATGGCGCCGCCCATGGTCGCGAAGGCTGGATGCGCTCCTGCAAGACGGCCCGTTGGATCAACCACCGCAAGACCGCCCAGAAAGGACGGTAACATGATGGCAGGCATTATCATGATCATGGGAACGCCGATGTAGAAACCGATTTTCTCTCCGCTAATCGCAATGCCAATTACCGCGAGACAAATAAACACACCGACGAGCACGAGCGGTTTCGTACTTCCGAAACGCGCGCCGACGATACCGGCACAGATGGGACCGACGATGGTCAAAAGACCTGCAAAGAAGAAGATCGTTCCGATTTTGGCCAGCGGAATGCCGACATCAGCGCCTATTCTTTCTACAAAGGCAGCGATGCCTGCCTGACCAAAGAAGAAAATCCCCAGGCCCAAAAGCGCAATCCATCCTGCATTGGCTTTGAACCGCCCGGCGGACTTTTTGTCATCAGATGCTTTTGCCGGAGCACTAATATTTGGGGCTTTGTTGTTTGGAATTACGGTGATCAAAATTAGCCCGATGACGGCAAGAGCAGTGTAGAGCCCATAGGCACCGTCCAGACCGCCGCGGATTATCGCAAAGGGAACGGCAAGTGCGAGGAGCGAGATGAAAGCGCCCGCGCTGGCATTCACCCAGCCAAAAGTCATTTCGGGCTTGGGGGTACGTGCGGCGGTTGCCATGATCGAACTGATGACCGTTCCGATACCCAAACCAGCCAATATGCGGCAGATGACCATCATCGGGATATCCGTCGCTATTACGGTTAGCGCATTGCCAGCAATGACCAGCAATACGCCCGCAACCAGCAATGTTTTCAGATAATATTTTGATATCAGGCGTGATCCAATGATGGAAGCTAGCGAAACCGCGACACCTTCGGCTGTCATAACCAGTCCAGCCTCGGTGCGCGTTGCATCGAACGTGGAAACGATTGCACCGATGTTAAATGCGATGGTCAGGGGCGCTGCAAAAACAGTCATGAAAATGACCAGCAAGGCCGCGAGTTGATAGGGCTTTAGCGCAACGATGTTATCACTGGTCATGAGATATTTCTCCCCCGGCAGATTGACTCACTGGTCTTTGCCTACTCACCCGCGCAGCAAGTGGCCGGGCCGCGCGCCGGTATCCTGATCATTCGCTCTGGTTTTGACACCATTTACATAGGTCGCGATATAGCCCGATGCCGGTTGCAAGATGCGCTTGCCTCCAGCCGGCAGGTCAGCGTGCACTTCCAGTCCACCGAGTTTCAATTGATCGAAATCGATAACGTTAATATCTGCCCGCTTGCCAACTTCCAGCGAACCCCGATCCTGCAGATTGTAAAGCTGGGCATTTTTATAGCTTTGTTTGTGGACGATAAATTCAAGCGGTATTTGCGCGCCCCGCTTTCGGTCACGACTCCAGTGCGTCATCTGGTAGGTGGGCGCGACGCCATCGAATATCAAAGTGACATGGGCCCCGGCATCGCTCAATCCGGTCACTGTTTCGGGATGAGACAGCATCTCGTGAATCGCGTCATGATTATAATCATAGAAATTGCTGCCCAGTACGATGGCGAACCGGGACCCGTCATCTTTGAGCAGGAAATCATACATGAATTCCTCTTCATCCTGACCCAGTGCCGCCGCCCGGGCTTTGAAGCTCTTGTCTGCGGTTGGCTCGTAATCGATCGGATCTTCGATCTCAAACAGACCGGCTGTCGCGATTTTGAACATGTAATAGACATTTTCCATCGTACCCGGCAGATCGGGTTTTACGTTCTCATCAGACAATATTGCCGCGCGGACTTCCGGTTTTCGCATCTCGGTCAGAAGCTGATCAAATGGCAAGTCGCGCAGCTTGAGAAATGTCTCCCGGCGCTGAAACAGATGATAGGTTCTGAGGTTTGTTACCAACCCGATTGGGCGCGAGGCAATTTGGGGGAAGAGATGCGCACCCTCCTTGTTAGCGGCTGACACTTTTTCGAGAATGTCACGCCATGCCGTTTTTTCGTCGGCATGCTGGAGCAGAGTAAAGGTCACCGGCCGGCCACTGTCGCGTGATATTTGCGTCATCAGTTCCAGTTCTTGTTCAGCGCTGCGTTTTTCACCGCCCAGCATTTCCAGATCGCCAATGACGCCAGCGGGAATAAGCTCAAAGACGCCTTTGCCCGCCTCCGTCATCGCGTTGGCGAGTGTCAGGATTTCCTCATCCGCAGCAAATGTGCCCGGAATGCTATGGCCATGTGTCGAACGGTGCCCGATGGTGCGAGAGGTCGAAAATCCAACAGCTCCCGCTTCCAAGCCGTCTTTCACAATTTTTGCCATCTTATCGAGATCATCCTGTGTCGCCGCTTCGTTGTCCCGGCCGCGCTGACCCATGACATAGTTGCGCACGGCGGCGTGCGGGATTTGCGCGCCGATGTTCAATGCAAATTTTCGCGAGGCAATATAGTCGAGATATTCGGGAAAGCTCTCCCAAGCGCCCCATTCTATGCCCTCATAAAGGGCAGTGCCGGGTATATCTTCAACTCCCTCCATCACTTCGATCAAATCCCGTTCTCCGCCCGGCGGAACCGGCGCAAAACCGACGCCGCAATTGCCCATCACTACCGATGTTACGCCGTGGCTGGCAGACGGATTCATTTCATCGTCCCAGCTCACCTGCCCGTCATAATGGGTGTGAATATCGACAAAGCCCGGCGTGACGATAGCGCCCTGTGCATCAAGCACTTCGTCGGCAGTCGTTGTGATCGCGTCATCCATCTCGACGATCATTCCGTCTTTGATGCCCACATCTCCGATGCGAGAGGCGCCGCCCAATCCGTCAATTATGGTCCCGCCTTTGATCACTATATCGAGCATTTTTATCCTTTCACGTCATACCCGATACCGCGCAACGCCTGAAGCGGCGTCAGCTTTAGCGAGGGCGAATCTAAGTCACATTGGAAAAATTCTTATCTGTGTCTGTGCCATCTGGTGATGGCTTCTCTTCCGCATGCTCTGGGCGCATGGTCAGTTTCAAAACCGCATCGATATGCTGTTCGATCTGATCATCATCAAAGACGTCAATGTCGAAGGCCCGTTTGATTTCTGGCGCCATCAGGAAGATATTCTTGGCTGCGGCAATATTGACATAATGCAAGTTCATCGCAGGCACGTCATCAACATAGACGCCTTGCTCCTGCGCCAAGGCAACGCGGGCAATCGCACGCGATGTGTAGGGCCGGATAAAATTCTCTGTCAGCCATTCCAGACGTTCGCTCTCGTGCATCGTTTCGAAAAAAACGATCCGGCTCAATTCAGGATGCTTTGCAGAAAAGCGGATATAATTGGTGGCGCTGTTGATGATTTGCTCGCGCGGAGACATGTTTTTCCATTCTGCCTCATCCTTGTGCACGGCTTCATCGAGCAAGCCATAGAGATAGGCCACGGCGGCGCGCCACAGGTCATCCTTGCTGGAATAGTGATATTTGATCGAACCGTGGTTAACACCAGCATCATCAGCGATTTTGCGCACAGAGGTGCCAGCAAAGCCAAATTTGCCAAATTGCACGACTGCCGCTTTTAGCAGTTTCGAGCGCGTGTCTAGTTCCAGTCCGGTTTCCATATTATCCTCGCAAATGATGACGAATTTCAAGCCGTCTTTCTGCTGTTCTAAAAGTCTTTTGTCACGCGAATACCCCATTGCCGTGGTTCACCAACCAGCCTGTTGGAGATTCCCCCAAACAGATCGAGCGCAATCCCGCCGACAAAATATTCTTTATCCAAGATATTGGTTCCGAAGACGGCGACCTTCAGGCCGCCCCATTTCTCGAGATCGAGATCAATTTGGCCGTTCAGTAAGCCAATCGATGCAATGGATCCTTCGCCCGGATCCAGCGCCGCGACAACAGCCGGGGCAGCAAGGACATCCTCGCCAATCCAGAAATAGTTCGCCTGAATACCAAGCTTGGCCGTGTCTGAAACATAATATTCGTACCGGCCGTTCAGACTAAACTGCCACTCCGGGCCGCCAAGCGGCTCGTCGGTCCGGTCAAGGAGATTTCCCGCCGCGTCAAAATCAATAAATTCATCAAATTCCGCGTTGGTATATCCAACAGTGGCTCCCAATGACAATCCATCCACGGGCGTCACCTGAAGCTCTGCCTCGAAACCCCAGATAGTGGCTTCGGCAGCATTTCGTAGCACGGTCGTTGGCACGCCCGTCATACCAATACTATCGGGGTCAAACGCAGTCCGTTGAATATCTGTATAGTCGCTATAGAAAACGGACGTGTTGAAGCGAACATTGTTATCGAACAGATCTGCCTTGAAACCAGCTTCATAGTTCAAAACAAATTCGGGATCGACGATGGTCGCCAGATTGTCCTGGTCGATCGCGCCGCTTCGGAAGCCGCGTGATATACTGGCGTATAGCAACGTCTCATCTGTTGGCTTGAAGTCGAGACTGGCCAGCCAGGAGAAGGCATCAAAACTCGCATTATTCTGAAGAAGTCCAGACACAACCGGTGAAATATCTCGCACTTCGCGATCTTCATTTGTGTAGCGAAGGCCAAGTGTCAATTTCAATTGATCGGTCATTGCAAAGCTGTTCTGGGTGAACAGAGACCAGCCTTCGTTTTCTGCTGCCGTTGTCTGAAACCCCCCAACATTATCAATATCTTCGCCGGACTCTGTCGAATAAAAGCCACCAACTTGCCAAGTTAGTCGGTCATCCAACGCCGCTCCCGACAAACGGAGCTCCTGTGCGAACAGGTCAGAATCCTGACCCAAAGTGACGGATGTACTCGGAGCGGATTGCACCAGTGTCAGTGAATTTTGTTGCCGATAGCTGGTTATGGATTCCAGCGTGGCACCGCCCAGATCAAGGGTCGCCGTAGCATTGATATTAAACTCATCCGATCTGGCAAACGGTGCCTCAGCGCGAAAATCATTTCCTGCGTAAAAATTCGGATCGGTCGTTTCGACAGCTATTGGCAGGATGAAAAAGCCAAGGTCCAGCGATGCGGATCGCAGGGACCGGAAGATGGACGTGGACTCATCGACGTCATGATAGTCTGCATTAATGCGGATCGAGAATGTATCGCTAGGTTCAAATAACAGCGAACCACGAAGGAAGATTTCGTTATCGTCTGCCAGTTCCCGGCCCGTTCCAACCCCGATACCAAAACCATCGCGATGTGTCAGTGCAGCACCAAGGCGGATACCAAACTTGTCTTCCACCAGCGGCACATTGGCTACCAGCTGCGCGTCCGTCCGATCAAAGGAACCATATGTGAACTGACCATAGCCGCTTATCTCATCCAGTTCCGGCCCCCTTGTGACAACATTCACAGCTCCGCCTGTGGTGTTTTTGCCATAGAGTGTACCTTGTGGACCTTTCAGCACCTCAATGCGTTCAATATCAAACAAATTTGAGAATAAGCTGGTCCCACGTGTAATCGGCGCACCATTGATGTTTATCCCGACAGCCTGATCTGCATTCAGTGTCAAAAACCCGGAAGTTTGGCCGCGAATAGTCAGGTTAGCAAAAAGCGCTCCGGTGGCTCCTCGCGGCCTGACGTCAAAATTGGGTGTCAGTTGGGATATATCGGCAAATTCGGTCAGTCCGGCTTCTTCAAAAGTTTCGCCGGTGAAAGCAGTAACTGAGACGGGAACGTCTTGCAGGTTTTCCTGAACCTTTCGTGCGGTTACCACGATGGTCTCGTTTTGTGCATAAGCTGGCATGCTAGTCATGCCGACCGCGCCTGCGATGATTCCTGTGCCGATTAGATACGGCAAGCGGCGCAGAGTGCGCTGAATATGAGTTCCAGTCATGTCATCCCTCCAGTGAGCTGTCTTTTCAATGGCAGCCCCCAGTTTTCCGGGTTGCTGTCATGACAGTATCTTATGGCCCGGTTTCAAACCCGGATGACGCTATCTATCCACAGACGCTATAATCCAGAACTGTCTAAATTGATACGATCGGATAAATAATATAGTAACTGGATTTGTGGCGCATGGCTCACCCTGTTATTCCTCACAGCATTACATTCAGTTGGATGATGCTAATGTCCGCTTTCGGGATCCCGAAAGATGATCTTGCAAGATCATCTCCGCGCCTTTCTCGGCGATCATCATTGTGGCGGCGTTGGTATGGGCACTGATCAGTTGGGGCATGATCGATGCGTCGATCACCCGCAGCTTTCCGATACCCCTCACTTCGAGTTTCTCGTTCACCACTGCCATCGAATCCTGACCCATCTTGCACGTTCCGATCAGATGGTTCCCGCCGAAGACGGCACCGCGAACATAATCTTCCATTTCTGCATCCGACCCAACCGCTTCACCCGGCAAGTTTTCCCGCACCACATACGGGCCAAATGCAGAGGTGGAATAGACTTTCCTGACCATCCAGCAGCATTCCAGAATCAGCCGCATATCTTCTGCGTTTTCAAGCATGTCGTGCCGGATGATCGGAGGGGCAGCCGGGTCGCTGGAACGCAGGAGAACTTCACCTCTGCTTTCCGGGCGACAGAGGCTCACAATCAGATTGACCCCCGGCAATGGAGCAGGTTTCGGGCCTTTGTCGGTCCATTTGAAATCATGTGGCGCAAACAGAATTTCGAGATCGGGACGCCCGTTCAGGTCGCGCGAATTATAAAATGCCGCTGCCTGCGAATAGGGGCTTGTGGCCGGGCCCGTTCCGAAAACGAACCATCGCGTGAGATGGGCTGCCATTTTGAACGGGTTGCGGGCATCGATATTGTACGTCGGTACGTTCACTTCGGCGCTAATCCCGACATTGGGGTGTTCCTGCAGGTTCTGGCCAACCCCGTTGAGGCTTTGAACGACATCTATGCCAACGTCTTTCAGCGCTTTTTCCGGGCCAATGCCCGATGCCATGAGGAGTTTGGGTGAGCCAATGGCACCGGCGCTGAGAATCACTTCGCGCCGGGCATGGGCCGTCATGCTGCGCCCGCCGCGAATATAGTGGACGCCCTTGCAGACGCCCTCATCGATAATCAGCTTTGTGCATTGCGCATCAGTAAGGATCGTAAGGTTGCTTCTATTCCGGGCAGGGGTGAGATAAGCATCGGCCGCGCTCTGTCGCCGTCCATTTCGTTGCGTCACCTGTACGAGTGAAACGCCTGATCCGTGAATCCCGTTATAATCCTCGACCTGTTCGATTCCGCATTCCTCAACCGCATCCACAAAGCTCTGGGCAAGCGGGTGAACCTCTCGAAGTCTGGAAATAGTCAGAGGACCATTTTTGCCGCGCGTTGTGGCGGACCCGATTTCTGAATTCTCAATCGCGCGAAAATAAGGCTCGACATCGGCATAAGCCCAGCCTGCATTGCCAAGTGCTGCCCAATTGTCGAAGTCTTGCGGCTGGCCGCGGGTGTAAAACAGGCCGTTAATGGCGCTGCTTCCGCCAAGCCCTCGTCCGCTGGGCCAGTTGTCAGGGCGTCCCTGGCGGCTTTGGTCCGGTTCGACCGGATAGCCCCAGCTATATTTTGGCATTGCAATCGCAGTCGCCATGGCAGCCGGTATTGATAAGACGGGTGATCGGTTGCGCCCGCCGGCTTCAATCAGAAGAACCTTGAATCTGCCGCTGCTCGACAGCCGGTTCGCAAGCACCGCTCCTGCCGAGCCAGCACCAATGATAATGAAATCACACTCTGTCACTTCAGCTCTTTTAGCGCCAAATGCTCGCCTTCGCATTTTGCAAAGGAATCGGTTGGCTAGTTTTTTGGTACATCTGCCAGCCTACTTCCAGGCGCCAAAGGCATGCCATGCAGCCGCGCGGCCATGATCTTCGGTTTCACCGCTATCGGCCGTTGCCGGAAATACTTCGCGATCAACCACAGCTTTGACATAGGCTTCAAACAACGAGCCAGCATCAAATCCAGCGTCGGTCATGACAGCGTTCAGATCAATCGCGTGCATCGAGGACCAGAATGGCTCGTTATTGTTGAATGCATCCCAGTCGCGAATAAACTGCTCATAGAGCGGCATCGCATCGGTATAGGCTGGCTGCTCAAGATGGAACATCAGTCCGCCTTTGGCGAGCGTCCTATAGCCCTCGTTGATTATTTTAGGGAGCGCCGTACCACTGGTTTCGTGCAGGAACATGGTTGTTTGAACCCAGTCAAAATATTCGTCCGGCCAGCGGGACAAATCTTCTGCATTGTGCTGAATGAAAGTGATATTATCAGCACCCAGCGCTTTTGCCCTGGCATGACCATAGCGCAATACGGGTGCGGCAACATCTATCGCAATGATTTCAGTTTCAGGAAAAGCAAGGGCCAGTGGCACGATATTGTGACCCACAGTGCACCCGATATCGAGGATCCGTTTCGGCGTCCAGCCGGGTCGTTCTTCCTTGATCCATTTGACCAGCGCCTGACCGCCGCCATCTGACAGCGCACCAATGCCGCCTGCGGTAGTGGCAAATATTCCGCAGTCATAATTGGCGCCGGCCGAAATATCGTCGGGGCATTCTTCACCATGATAGCTGCCGGGCATGCAATGTATGTCTACCGCCGACTGATAACGTGGTGTGCCGACATTCGGATCCAGAGAGAGCTTGTTGCTGCCTTCGTTCAACTGGCTCGCCTTTTCGACAAGGTCTTCCAGCTGCCGCAAAACAATCGTTCGCCCGTTTTGTTGACGGATTTCCATGGAGTTCCGTTTCAATGCGGACCAGAAACGGTGCCAGGGATCCTCGTTCATGGCCCGGCGGATCTCAAACCGGTCCTGAGGCTCGCGGCCATGTTCCTTGATGAACTGGGGCAAGACGCGCTTGTCGTAAGCCCGCTTGTTCCCGGGGCCGAGAGCGGTAGCCATGAAGCGGTTGAAATTGGCGAGGAAGTTGAAGCGCGCGACCTCATCATGATTGGGCTTCGGAAAAACATCATGCTGGGTGACCGCCGTATAGGGCGGTGCAATATCTTCTGGTTTCATGCCATTACGGTCCTTTCCGTTGCCTTCCAGTCGGGATATTTGCCAAGCAACAATAACAAGGCTCCGCCGATCGCAAATAATCCCATGGCGAAGATCAGCATATTGTCATAGCTGCCCGTGGTATCGCGTGTGTAACCATAGAGCACCGGCGATATGGACGAAAATATGCCAAAGGGCGCATAGAGGAAACCATAGATGCGCCCGTATGAGATCATACCAAAATAGCGTGCCGCGAGATAGGCGATAACATCTGATTCCGCCCCTGCTGCAAATCCCAGCAGAAAGCCGGCCAAAAAAATGATCGGCTGGCTGGTGCCGGTACCCAGTAAAAAGGCGCAGGCTGCGACCGGCAAGAGCAGCACCGGGAATGCCACAGCAGGAGCCCAGAATTTGTCGAACAGCAGGCCAACTATCACTCTGCCGGCGAAAATACCGCTGGCGACGACACCCATTACGGTTGCGGCCTGACCCGGGGTCAATCCGTGCATCTGGACAATCTGAACCATATGAATATGCGCGCCGCCATAAGCCAGAGCAATGCAAACCACTGAAGCGAATAATATCCAAAAGCGATAATGCTGGAGCGCTTCGCGCAATCCGAATCCGGTTAACTCGCCGGTGCTGCTGCGGATCTCCTGAGGCCGTTCGGACGGCGATGGATCACGGAATAGAAAAAAGGCGATAGGCAAACCAACCAGTAGCGGCAACAAAGCCATGACAGGGAAAACTTCCCGCCAGCTTGCCGCCTCCACCACAGCGTTGGCGATTTGCGGGACGATCAGTCCGGCTATGCTGGTGCCGAGCAATAATATGCCAAGCGCGAGCCCCTTGTTTTCGTAGAACCACATGTTGATCGTGCGGCTCCATGTAACTGGAGTGGAACCAATCCCGAGCATCCCGACCAATGCCCATATTGCGTAGAACACATATATGTTGTCCGGTGTGAAATAGAGCAAGGAAAAGGCAATTCCGAAGCCGAATAGCGATGCCATGGCAACAGGCTTTACGCCAATTTTGTCGGCAAGAGCCCCAACAGCCGGCGCAAGAAACGCGCCGACCATGCCATAAATTGTTATGCCGATGCTGATCTGCAGAAAGGACCAGCCCATGGCGAAATGGATTGGACCGATGACGATTGGCAGGACATTGAACGGTATTGGCGATGCACCGGTGGTAACACCAACGACCCCTGCAAACAGAGCCTTCCAGCCTTTGCGAAATTCCTCATGAATCATGGTGCGGGTACTTCTTCAATAGCTTCACCCATGGTCTCTTTCTTCAGTATGTTGATCAGCGCAGCTCGGCGTTCAGGGTCTTTGACGTTGCCGGAGGACACAACCATCGTCGTGCCGGGCGCAAATGCGTCAGGGTCGGCAACCAGTTCGTCCATCAGTTCCTCTGTCCAGACTTCTCCAGCCTTCCCGCGGGCAGTAAAATTTTCGGTAAAGGTAAAGTTGGGAACTGTCCCAACCGGGTGACCGAATATCCCGTAGAGATTTGGTCCCGCCAAATGCTTGCCGCCTTTGTTCATGGTATGACAAAAGCCACACCATTTGAAATTTTCTGCCCGGACATCGCGCTCTAGCGCCGTTTCCGGGGTGACTTGCACTATGATTTCAGGATCCGGATGAGACGTTACGCCTTCGGGTGCATCAATCCGGTCGCCCATTTCGATCGGACTAACCCGGAACAGAGCATAGGGGCCGTAAAGACCGGCAGCGCTTACCATCAGCGCCGCGATTACCGCGATCATACCGAGACCGGCACGACCGGAAAAAGCATTAACGGTTTTTGACGGCTGCCGTTTGAGCAAGCGCGCGAGTCCCCAGGCAGCCAGACAGATGGCGAGAAAAATCGCCACAGCGCGCGGTCCAGGTTCCGGTCCGCTGAAGGTTGTCGCGGCGTAAATTGAAACAATCGCGCTGAGCAACATGAACAGGCCAAACCCTGGCGGAAAGCCGGCGAACAGTCCCTGACCATAACGGAGCAGGAAGTAACCGGAAGTAAGCAGCGTCGTTAGCGTCAAAAACAAAACCGAAAAACCGATGCCGGCGTGGAAATATCCTGCAAACAGCCAGACAGCCCGGTTCTCTCCCATTAACGAGGGGAAGGCCGGGAGAGGCCCAAAATGAATGGCCAGACCATTGGCCCATGCATTAAAAATACCGAATAACGGCGCAATGAACAGTAATGCTGCGGTGAAAAGGACCAATGCAAATGACCAGCGATTGGCCCGTGCGGACATGTTGCTGTTGACCGGAACATGACGGCGTTTCCATAGCCGGATCAGGACCCAGATACTCAATATACCGACAACCGTGCCTACCGCATAGTGCCAGCCGCGCAGCACTTCCCGCATGGCATCGGCTTTGTCCGTTCGCGGCAACAGGGTGTTTATTATGCTGTGTACAAAGAATGCCAGCGCCCAGGCATATTCTACCCAATGGCCTAGAATTTTCGCTAGTCCTTGCTGTTCCTCAGCCACAGAGTCCTTGACCAAAATATCGCTCCCTATTCACTCAGCCTGAGCCAAAATATCGGTTTCAAATCATGCTGACCATAGTTGGACTGTCTGATCCCGCTCGATTGATGAAAAGTGTGACCGCTTGTCGGATAGTTTTGCAATTGCATCCACTGTCGGAAAACAGAGGCGAATATAGTCGAATAATATGAGATAAAATCGGCCGGTCGCGCCTGTATATCGCGACCCTATCCCCAAGGAGTAAAAATTATGCAGCACTATGTATCCGGACAAGCAAAGCATGATATTCTTGTTGTTGGAGATCATGATGATCGCATGCGGCAGGATTTCTCCAAAAGCCTGAAACAATTTGTTCAGAATGATCTGCTTCCCGGGCTCACGCCGGTTTTTGAAGGTCGCGCATCCCGGCAATTTGAAAAACAGCATGGGCGCAAACCGGAGGATCGCCATGATATTCGGTCAACCATGGTCGCTGACCCCTATTTTCAGGCCTATGCATCTGCCAATCGCATCGCGCAGGAATTGCTTTGGGATTCGGTGATCGAACCGTTGGCGCGGGATCAGGATGATATTAATGCGAAAGCCCAGCAACTGTCCGCTCAATCCAATGCTCCTTTGGAATCAAGCACCGACTTCGAAGTGCCCCGCTATATCAGCGCGATTGATATTCATTGCATGCCCGGCGGATATGCCTCTGCTGCGACGGATGCGGATGTAACTGCCGGCGCTCTCTACGATCGCGGAGTGTATCTCTACTCCATGGGAATGATGGGCCCTGACAATGATGATATGGGCCGGTCGGTCTGTAACTATATTAAACGCAATCTGGACGGGTTTGAGCCCAGGGATATTCTCGATATGGGTTGCACTGTCGGGCATTCAACGCTGCCCTATAAGGAGCTTTTTCCGGAAGCCAATGTCACGGGTATTGATGTTGGCGGCCCGTGTGTTCGCTACGCCCATGCTCGTGCTGCAGCAAAGGGAATGGAAGTGGGCTTCTTGCAGCGCGATGCAGAAACAACTGGTTTTGATGATGAAAGCTTCGATCTGATTGTCAGTCATATCCTGCTCCACGAAACGAGCGGCAAGGCGATGCCGGAAATTATTCGCGAATGTCATCGGCTGCTGAAACCAGGCGGTTATATGATCCATGCCGACTTGCCGCCGTTTCACAAAATGGGGCCGTTCATGCAGTTCATTCTCGACAACGAGACCTATTATAATAACGAACCCTTCTGGGGCGCGATGCGCGAAATGGACCAGATCAAGCTTGCAACCGATGCAGGATTTGCGCCCGATGCGGTGTCATTTGACAATGCACCGATGGCGGCCCTCGAAGCTTTTGCTCCAGAGGAACTTCAAGAGGCAGATAGAGAGTTTGTCGCGGGCGAATATGCGCCAGGTGGTGGCTGGGAAGTATTGATCGCACGGAAGGCTAGCTAGATGGAAGAGACAACCGAACCCGCGATTCCACGCCACGCCAAGGGCAAGCGGCCGACATTTTTTGAAGTTGATGGCGTTGACGAAGCCATGTCGATGATATTGGTGCTCGCCAGTGAGTTTTGCGTCATGAGAGACCGGCTCGACACTGTTGAGAAAATCGCGACGGCCAAGGGCATTATGATTGACGAGGAAGTGGACAATTTCGAACCGGACGAAGCCACGACCCTGGCGCGCGAAGAACGACGCAAAGCCTTTCTGGATCGCCTTTATTATGTGACACTCAAGAAGGCCAAAGAGCAGGAACAGGACGATTCCGGTGCGCGTTACTCCGCTGTGCTGGAAGAAATTGCAGAGGGATAATCATTTTGAGATATCCACAATTGTTTGCGCTTCCGCTGCTTCTGGGCGCTACGGCTTGCATGTCGACAACAGACAATGCGATGGCCGATCCCGCAAAGACGCCGATGTCCCCTTCTTGGAAAGATCGTCCGGCGGATTCAGAGACACTTTATCGAAAGCGGTTTGCTGCGATTGCGGCACGGGAACGGCTGGAATATGATGTGATGGTACCGGTGCCGGGCGCGGCGCAATCCAATCTGCCCGACGTATCGACCAATGCGCTGCCCCAATCGGCAGTGGAGAAAATAGTCGGCTATGCGGCAAAGAATAACAGCTCCGCACTGTTGGTGTGGCATGATGGGAATCTGGCTGCCGAGCATTATTTTGAGGGTAACACCGCCACCACGCCGCTGGTCTCCAAATCCCTGTCGAAACCGCTCAGCGCTATCGCGATAGGACGAGCGATTGCGCTCGGCGACATCAAGAGTCTTGACCAGAAACTCTCGGACTTCATTGTCGAGTGGCAAGGAACACCAAAGGAAAGCATGACCGTCCGTCACATGCTGTCTATGGCAAGCGGATTGCTCGAACAGAGCTTTGCGATGGATCCCGATAGCCCCTTTCCGCGGGCCTATCTCGATCCTTATCACGGCCAGTATATTATCGACGAATATCCGTTGACCGACACGCCGGGTGCAAAATATTCCTATAATAACGCTACTGGCGATTTGGTTGCCATCGTCATCGAACGGGCGACCGGACGGCAATATGAGGAATTTATCGGCACCGAGATTTTGCAGAAAATCGGCGCGCCTGGCGGGACTATCTGGCTCAACAGGGAAGGTGGCCTGGCTCATTCTGGTTGCTGTATGCTGCTACCGGCTGAAAGCTGGCTAAAGCTGGGGATATTGCTCGTAAATGACGGGAAAATGGATGGCGCGCCGGTGCTGCCGGAGGGCTATGTAGATGAGATGCGCACAGCGTCGAAAACCAACCCTTATTATGGACTGGGTGTTTGGATTGGCTCTCCCTATGCCGAGCGCCGCGGCTTTATGGGCCCGGCTTCGCAAGCGCCAAAGGTGTTCCACAGTGCGCCCTATCTTGCCAATGACCTGTTTTTGTTCGACGGCAACGGCAATCAGGTCACCTATATTATCCCATCCAAGAAGCTTGTCATATTGCGCATGGGTGACAGTCCGCCGAAAGAGCCGGAATGGGATAATAGTTTCATTCCCAACACCATTTTAGAAGCTTTGGACAAATAGAAACAATCTATCCGTTGCGCGGTCAACCAGTATTCATCGTTCCGGTGTTTGACCAGAAAAGCTATTCGTGCCGATTATGACATTACAATCCGGCAGCAGCGAGCCTGAGGCATCGCGTGACAGCAGTCCGACCACGGATCGGTTGATCGATTGCGTGCTATCTCACAATTTTTCCGATCTACCGGCTGATGCAGTCCGCCACGCCAAGACTTTTCTGGCTGATACGCTGGCCGTTGGCGTTGCTGGAAAATGCAATCCCGCCAGCGACAAGATATTGGCGGCGGCACAGCAATGGGATGGCGACAGGACAGGAAGCTGCCGCATATTGGGCCGTGAAGGCATCCGGTTGTCGCCTCATTCAGCCGCAGTCGTGAATGGTTTTCAGATTCACGCGCTGGAATGGGACGCGCTACATGAACCGTCAGTGGTTATTGCGCTTTGCACAACGACAGCCGCATTGTTGTCCGAAGTTGAGGAGCGCCCGGTGTCTCTCGACGAGATGTTGCTGGCGCTGATAGTCGGTGTCGAAACCGCCGTATTTTTCGGTGCTGCAGCCAAAACAGAACCGCGTTTTTTCAGGCCTTCGGCTGCCGGACTAATGGGTGCGGCCATGGCTATTGGAAGGCTTCGCAAGTTTGATCGGGTGCAAATGATCAACCTGATGGGCATTGCCTATAGCCAGGTTTCCGGAACCATGCAGGCGCATTGGGAGGGTTCGGAAACTTTGCCGCTGCAAATCGGTATCGCCGCCCGCGCCGCGCTGACTGCTGCTGATCTGGTGGCGAATGGCATGACCGGCCCGCATGACGTGGTGGACGGTAAGTTTGGATATTTCAAACTGATCGAGCAGGGCGAAAATCTTGATCCGCATTTCAACGCTTGGGCCAACCCTTGGAAAATTACCGAGGTGGCACACAAACCGTTTCCCGCGGGGCGCGCCACCCAGGCCACACTGACCGCCCTGATGGATATGCGCGCAGACCATGATTTCGAAATGGAGAATGTCGCCAGCCTGACGGCCTATGTACCCTCGCTGATCAAACTTCTGGTTGGCCGAACCTGCAAGCCGGATATGCAGCCCGCTTATGCCCGCTTATGCTTGGAATTTGTGGCTCCAATGATGATACGCCAGCGCAAAATTGATCCGGCTCTCTTCTCCGCTGAGAGCTTTAGCAATCCGCAGACTCTTGATGATGCAGCAAAAATTCATGTCATTCTGGATGACAATCCGGATCCCAATGCTTTGTCACCGCAAAAAATCGTGCTCGAGCTAAATGATGGCCGAACCATAAAACAGACTGTGGATATGCCGTTCGGTTCCCCGTTGCGACCACTTAGCCGTGCAGATGAATTGACTAAGGTCAGCCAGTGTTTTGCTGCGGCCGCTTTTGACCGGGACCCAGCCGAGCTGTTTGCCATTGTTGAGCAATCGAGCCCCTATCCGAACAGCAGGGACGTTATGGACACGGTCACCCAATCAAGAGGAGATACGTAATGGCGTTATCGAGAGAACAGCTTGTCACCGCAGGTGTCGAAAATTTTTTCAAGAAGCTCAATGCCCATGATCTGGATGGCGTTATGGCAGGCATATCGGAGGATTGCGAAATGCGGATCCCGAGCAGCAATTTTACCTATACCGGCTGGACGGCGTTGCGCGATCATCTGGAAGATTTTATCACCAGCTTTCCTGTCGTCAACTTTCGTGATTTTATCGCTGTGGCTGACCCGGAAAAAAACCGCCTGGCTGTGCGCTTCAACATCTCGCTGACCGATGATGAGGGCGAAGAAACCCACATGTCCAACTGCAATTTCTTCGAAATTGGTGAAGACGGTAAACTCAACGATATCCTGATCTTTGCCTCTGCTCCGTTGAGCAAGGGTTTTGAAGTCGGATCGAGCACATAAAACAACTTTCCGCACAATCAATAGAGGAGACGACTCATGGCACAACCCGAAATACTCAGAAAAAATATGCCGCTGCTGGCGGCCAATGAAGGCGTCTGGGAAGGCATGTACCGCTATTATGATGCGATCACCGGAGAATTGATCGATGCGCACAAGTCGCGCCTGATCTGCCGCATCCCGGAAGACGGAAAGCCTGCGGATTATCATCAGACCAACTATTATTTTTGGGACGATGGGAAAAGCGAAACGCGCGAGTTCCCTGCAAATTATAGAGATGGCCGGATATGGTGGGATAATGACCTGATCAAAGGTTGGGCGGCGGCGATGCAGCCCGATGACAATGGTCTTTCAACCTGCTTGAACTGGGTGCGCAAGGATGAGCCCGGCGTCTATCTTTA
Source organism: uncultured Sphingomonadaceae bacterium (assembly GCA_947489315.1). GTDB lineage: Bacteria > Pseudomonadota > Alphaproteobacteria > Sphingomonadales > Sphingomonadaceae > Parasphingorhabdus. The sequence goes on along the minus strand of CANLCX010000002.1, from coordinate 498,226 downwards.
TGAAATGATTCAGGTGGACAAGGATGTCAAAGAACGGGCCCGGACTTGGCAGTGGTTTCGCGATGGAAAATGCTACATGCGGACATTGATCGATGAGCATTTTGTAACAGCTGATTGGCAAAGTTGGAGCAATTTTGATCCGCCTAAAGGCTAACCTGCCGGCTCTCTGTCCCTCCTGCTTTCATTCCTGAATGGAGCGATGGCAGTGTTGATATTCGGCTAAAGTGGCAGGAATTGGCGCTGTTCGTAGCCTGTTGAATGAGTCCGTTTTTCGACGCTACTGGCTTTTAACCAACTGTGCAGATTTTTAACCAACTGGCGGAGACTCTTTGGTAAGAACTATTTGTGCTTCATTCCCTTGATACACTTGCAGTCGGATAACGCCGGTCTGGGAGGCCAATTTTTCATCGAGGGGGATTTTCATGTCCAAGAGTAAAAATAGCAAAATGAGTGCAGCCGTCCTTACGGCTCTGGGAACCACAGCAATAACAGCAATGGCATTTTTGCCAACAAATGCGGCGATTGCTCAAACCAGTGATTCCGCCGCTGCGGAAGAAAGCAACAATATGATTGTTGTAACAGCCCGAAAAATCGAAGAGAATCTTCAGGAAATTCCGGGTGCCATTACCGCTTTCTCTGCAGAAGAAATCCAGCGCCGGTCGATTTCCGAACTAGAAGATGTTGCGCTGCTGACGCCCGGTCTGGTGTTCGAAGATTTCTCGAATGGCGGTTTCGGGACACCGACCATTCGGGGCACTACGCAGTTTTCAATTAACAACCTAGAGCAGAATGTTTCGACGTTCATTGATGGAATATATATTCCGCGTCAATATGCAGTAGATATTGGCTCGACCAACCTCGAGCGTGTCGAAGTCGTAAAAGGCCCTCAGAGCGCACTTTACGGTGCCAATGCTTTCGCTGGTGCAATCAACTATGTGACAACGAACCGCAGCCTGACCGAAATTTCAGCGAGCGGCGAAATCGAGGTTTCCGAGAATAAGGGCTTCGATATTTCAGGTAATCTCAGCGTTCCATTGATCGACAACATGCTTGCGATGCGGCTCGGACTTGGTTTTTCGGAATATGACGGCGACTGGAAGAATAATTTTCCAAACGCAGCCACGATCAATCCCGGCACAAATGGCCGGATTGGTGGTTATGACAACCAGTCACTCACCGTTGGTGCCAGTTTCCGTCCGATCGAGGCGGTGACAATCGACTTTGATTATTACAATTTTGATGTCTCATCAGAATCCAGGGCACAATATCGATTGGACCGCGGTGCAGGTGACTTTAACTGTAGTGTCGGTGGGCTTGCATTTAGCTTTGCGACATTTTCATTCGAACCTGCTGCGGTTGAAAATCAACTATTCTGCGGTGAGCTCTCAGTTGATCCGCCAGCACCTCCTGGGTCGGTCGACTTTCCCGAAGGCTATGTTATTGACCCGGTATCCTATGGACTTGAATCAGAGTCAGATATCTATCGCGCCAATGTCGCAGTGGAGCTGACCGATCAAATTACGGCAAACTATCTGTTTGGCCGTTCGTCAGGCAGTGTTTTCTCCGCTGGTCAGAGTGCACGTAACCCAATTGACGGCGACCTGTTTCAAGGCAACGTCGTTTTCCCGTTTAGCATTAACCCGGTTGGTAGTTACGAATATGATTCGCATGAATTTCGCCTGCAATATGAAGGCGACAACGGCATATATATAATGGTCGGCGCCTTCATTCAGGATGGCGATGATCAGGACTTCAGTACTGGCGCCGTGTTTGACGCGCCTGTCACCGAGGCGATTACGACGGTTCCATCATTTGCAACCCCTTCCGACACATTTACAAATACGAATACCAATGCGATTTTTGGACGTATTTCTGTTCCTCTGATGGATGAGCGTTTGGTATTTGAATTGGAGGGGCGTTACACAGATGAGGAAAAGACCCAGATCGATCTGACATCGCCGGATCCGTATGAATTTTCTGATAGCTATTTTACGCCACGGGCCAATGTCTCGTTCAAAATCACGGAGGATAATTTAATTTATGCGTCCGTGGCTAAAGGTATCAAATCCGGTGGCATTAACAACTCAAACCTGCCCGGCGGCGCTCCACTGTTGGCGGAGGAACAGTTTTACGGACCAGATACAAACTGGACCTATGAAATTGGCCTGAAGAATAGCTTCATGAATGGGTTGGCGACGCTGAACCTTGCCGCTTTCTACATTGACTGGGGCGATCTCCAGCTATCTGTCGCGCCAACTGGCGCCTCGCAGACCACGACGCTTATCACCCAGAATATCGGTGGCGCATCGATTAAGGGACTTGAAGTAGAAGGTGCAATTGAACCTATCGAGGGACTATTCATCAACGCTGGTCTCGCTTACATCGATGCGACCTATGATGATGGAACGATTTCCAGTCGGATATTGAGAGCCAATCTTTGTGGTGACGGAACAGTCTGTAACGCAAATGGCGATATCGGTGGCAACGATTTGCAGCGGACCTCCAAGCTCCAATGGAACGTCGGGGCATCATACGATATCGCGATCTCGGACTCGCTTGAATTGTTTAGCCGGGTCGATGTAGCTGGTCAGTCCAAGCAGTATGTATCAGAACTCAACGTAGCAACAATTGAACCAAGGGTCCTTACAAATGGCCGGATTGGGATCCGCGGCGACCGCTGGTCGGTTTCTGTCTGGGGCAAAAACCTGTTTGACAAAAAATATGTGTCAAACTCGTTCTACATCGGCGGTTCACCCTTCTTTTCCGTCTATGTTCCGACCGCTGGCAATCGCCGTCGCTTGGGTGCAACATTGACCTTCGATTATTAAGCCTACACATTTCAGGAGCTGATTATGGATCGCAGAAATTTTATCGCAGCTGGTGCAGCCGGCGCCGCAGCTATGGCGCTCGGAGCGGGTTCGGCAAAAGCCAAAACGGTGCGAAAGGGTGGCGGTGTCATAAGAGACCTCTCAAGCGGAGCTTATGATCTGACAACGACGGCTGGAAATCGAGAAGTTTTCGCCAAAATCAACGGTAATACCGATATGAAATCAACCAAGTTCGGTTGGTTCAAGGGTATCGTTCAAGGCGTCAGGCCAGGGGAAGCCATTCGTGATTTGGTAGGGTTTACCGGTTTTTCAGCCGCCAAGTTGCTGCCGTCACTGCCGGGAGAGGATCCGGGCTATCGCAAGGTGTTGAACGAAATCGGATTCTATACTGATCTAGCGACCGGTGAGATTCTCGAGGAATGGCATAATCCTTATTTTGACGAAAAGGTTCGGGTTGTTCCGATCGCAAATCCTGCGTTCAATCACACCATAACAGATTATTATTTTCAACCGCCGACCTATGGTGGCCTGAACGCCGTAGCACCGCCCAAGAGGCCGTTCTTGCTCGATTGGGAACGGCGCAATAATGACCTGTCATTGGCGTCCCGGATCAATCTCTTTTACCCTGCGGCCTTGCAGCCAGACAAGTGGCCACGCGAAAGCGGATCACAGTTCAACCAAGTGACCGAGAATTTCCTCTATGCTCTCGAGTGGGATGAGGTTCAGAATCCTGATGTTACGAGCATTACGGCACGTGGCACCTGGATGCGTACAACCCCTTGGTTGCCATGGATGCTGATGGGCGAGACCCCGGGGCATTGTTCCTATTCATGCTTTTTCGGATCTGAAGATTCGCTTGAATTTGCAGATAAGCATGCGGTTGAATATGCGGCCAAGCATTATCCTGAATATCTTGATGTCAGTTCGACTTGGGGCATGCCTATGTTATCCTCGCTTGAAATGTATGCGCGGGAGCAAAAGCCTGCACCGTTGCCGGCTGATGGGAAGATACCAGTTGCTCCGCCGCCCAAATCTATGTTTCCAGGCGGAAAGTAACTGACGTCCAATTGTGGTAGCCATTGCGCCGCGATATGACTGGTAATAGCCAAAATACGTCCGAATTTCGTCAGGGCTCTGGTGTATTGATCGCCTGCTTTGTCGGCATGATGTTCGGTGTCGCCGCGATTCCTTTTTATACGCTGGGTATTTTCGCCGGGCCGGTGACACAAGACACCGGTTGGACAATGCAACAATTCCAATCGGCGTTTACGTTCATTATCCTTGGCACTTTATGTGGTCCGGTCATCGGTCACTATTGTGATCGATTTGGCGCACGCTGGGTCGCCATTCCCAGCATCATAGCCTTCGCTGCGTCACTCGCGCTGATAGGGCTCGTTGGAAAAACGAACCTCTATGGATTTTATGCCGCGTGGGCCGTCATGGCTATTGTGGGGCAGGGCACCAGCCCGGTTATCTGGACCCATATCATCGGTCATCAATTCCGGCAGCATCGCGGGCTGGCATTTGGTGTCGTTCTGGCAGGAAGCGGAGTTTTTGCTACCTTCGGTCCAGCCCTCGCGTCTTTCGCGATTGACAGCTGGGGTTGGCAAGGCGGCTATATTTTCTTCGGGCTCATCGTGTTACTGGTTCCATTGCCATTGGCTTTGGTTTTTCTGAAACCCATGCGCGTGGCTGCGCAGGCACCGCAATCTCCAGCGGACACTGCCGCGCTTTCTGGGTTTTCAGGAAAGACGCTTGGTCAGGCATTAAGAGACTATCGTTTCTACGTTATCGCCGCATCCTTCTTCACCATTGCCTTCGGTGTGGCGGGGCTAATTTCAAACATGCTACCCATGCTGAATAACAGCGGAATATCGGCGCAAGATGGCACCAAACTGCTTGGACTGATCGGAATAGCAGTCATTGGCGGACGCATCATCATGGGCGCACTGCTGGATCGCTTTTGGGCGCCCATGGTCGCGACCGTCGCTCTGATCTTGCCTGCCTTGGCCTGCTTCCTGTTGATCGGCGGTGTTTCTCAGGACGAGGCGGCGGTCGCAATCCTGCTCGTGGGCTTTGCTGCTGGAGCGGAGTTCGATATTGTGGCGTTCATGGCCAGCAAATATTTTGGTTTGTCCGCTTATGGAAAAATCTATGGAGCCCTGTATATTACCCTGTTTATAGGCGCAGCGTTCGCGCCTCCGATATTCGGGTCGGTCTTTGATCGTGATGGGTCCTATGAATTTCTTCTACAGCTTTTCTGTGTCCTGTTCCCTATCGCAGCATTAGGGTTGCTGACATTGGGGCGCTATCCGGATTTTGAACCCAACCAACCATAGCCGCTTTTCCGATGGTCGTTTTATCGCCCGATAGCCTAAGCAATGATAATCTGGTTTCCAACGTCGTGGATAGGCTCGCTGCCGTCCTCAGTAATCAGTACAAGATCTTCGAGATGAGCGGTGCCGCCTGAGCCGTTCTCCATTAGCGGGCAGTCGACACTGATAATCATCCCCGGCTGCAATTGCAGGTCCAGAAGTGCACCGTCGAGACCATGGATTGGTTGCTCGGTGTGCGCGAGGCCGACGGTGTGCGGATTAAACGGAACATGAATGTCACTGCCCATTTTGCGCAGGATTGCCTGTCCGTTTGCACGGATTTCCGAAAAGCGCATGCCGGGCTTCAGTCGGGGTCGCAATTCATCCCAGGCAAGACCTATTGTCTTCACCTTGTGGACCATCCTCTGCGACGGCTCACCGACAAAGACGGTCCGGCCATAGTCGCCATGATAGCCCGCCCGCGAACTCACCCCATCGATCAAAACGGTTGTGCCTTCAACGATATCTTCATCATAGGCTTCGTCGATCGATCCGTTGATAACGAGAAAGCCGGGCCGGTTGCCAAGCCGTGACACTTCTGCATTGAAATGATTGCGGATATTGCGCAAGCTTCCCAAGGAACGCATGGAGCTGGCGGTTTTCAGGGCCGCCGCAATATTGGCCTGCGATGCCTCTTTCATCAGCGTGATTTCGCGCGCGGTCTTGATCAGGCGGATATGTTTGACAAGGTCCACGGCATCGCGCGCCTTTGCTGCGGGCAGCGCTCGTTCGATGACATTGCGGGCGTACATCGTATCGTATCCGATGTTATCCGAAGTGATTTTTAAAGCCTCGAGCGCCGATTTCACCGCATTATGTGTTGATTGAAAATAGGGCGCGGCGGCCTTGGTTTCGTTTTGGCGATTCTGCTCTTTGGCCGTTAACGGTTCTCCAGCGGGATGGGCAAAGAAAAACGGATCTGCTGCATTGTCGCCTTGAGGACCGGTAACCAGCATTGCCTGCACGCCGGGTGCCATATCAACATCGGCGGAGGAGAAATAATAGGCAAATTGCGGTGTTATGAATTGGATCGGCGCGGCCTGATCGCGCGGAATTATGGCAAAGCTGTCGCCATCAAAACCCAATCTGGTCATCGCCGGCAAAATACCCGTTGCGTAATAGACGTTATTAGCCTGTTCCAGCACTAGCGCATCAAAACCCGCTTTTCTCATAAGGAAGCTGGCGCGAGAACGATCGATTCCCGTCACATCTGGATTGACCGGCACACTTGGCCTCCCACGCGCATGTGATGCGGTTGACCCTAAGGTGGCGGAAAGAGCACTCGCTGCCATGAAGGTTCGTCTGTCCATTCGCTTTCGCCCGTATAATTTTGCCCCTCGCTAGAGATATACTCGCACAAGGCGGTTATTGCGAAACAGGATATTGCCTTGGTCGACTAGCGAGAACTAGCACTCTTGGGAATCGAAGAATGTTCATCATCTTTTCTGTATCATCCTCGCCGCTTTTTTTGCAAAAACGACAATCGACCATAGGCTTAAGAAAAAAGTCAGATCAATCGTTCAGCTAGCGACCCATTGCATACATTGATTGTCATACAAAAACCCGCTGAGCGGTATGTCTCAGATATTATTTTGTTGTTTTTAGCTTGCGCGGCGGGGCGGGTGTTTGTTCGCGCGCATAATGCTCGAGGCTGGAGAGTGATGATCCATAATCTTCTGTTGGGGCGCTTAAATATTTCGGATCAATAGCCTTGGCGGCGTCGATAATATCCTGCGGTATATAGTCCCAATGATCCCAAGCGCCCTGATCGCAAATATAGACGCAATGACCGGGGGCTTGATCCATTAACATCCAGGGGAACCAGGGCGTAACGCGGTTCCATGTCCCCATGAATGAGATGGATGTGTTGTCCGGGTCGCCAAGTTGTTTGCGGTCGATGAAATAATTGAAGGCTTCAGTAACCTGCGTCATGGGGCCCGGTGTTTCTCGCGGCCATTTGTCAGGCTGCAGGGCCGATGGATAGTATAGATGTATGTCGCGAGACATAAGGACGGTATCGCCCATTTCCTGCCATTTGAGCACGAAGGGAATTTTTTGTGCATCTTCTTTATTCAATCCCCCATATTTGGGCGCGCTACGCGCATATTCCGATACGGTAAAGTTGAAGGGATCATTGGCGATGGGGACGACCTTGACGGTTTCTCCTGTATAAGGGTTCTCCATCGCGTCCATAATTTTTCCGGTTTTAAGATCGCGGTAAAACCCGACCTCGCGCAAGACTTTGCGATAGCTTCCGTCTTCGAGCGGAAGCAAGCGCGCAACGGAAAAGCCTTCAAAGCCACAAATATCGAGGTTCTTTTTGCCGGGAACAACGCCAATGGCTTTGCCTTTATACCAGCCGATTTTTTCTTTGGAAAAGTCAAGATTGCCAACAATCCGCGCATAGGCATCGCGATTCCACTTCGGATTGTCATAATCCAGAACGAGGGGTTTTTGGGAAGGCGGACCGTCGGTAATGGCTGCCTTGCTGCGGGCCGCAACGGTTGTCGCGGTCAGAGCGGCAACGGCGCCTAACGCGCTGCGGCGGCTAAAATTCTTTGTCACGAAGGTCATATCTATCCTCTTTGTCGCTAAAGGGCGTGATGAATATCTATGATGAGTCCAGCCAGTCTCACCATCCATTATCCCGTTTATCCGTTAGGCGACTGCCGGCAACGTACTAGGCTACGCATAGGTCCACATGACCTATTGGTTTTGAGGCGCGGGCTTTGTCGGAACCGAGCCAGTGGCAGAAATTATCGTGAAGTACCCCGACCATGCTCACATAACAGCTATCCGGCAGTCGGGCATTTCGACAAACCTTATATCCTTACGATGGCCGTCCCATGATAGTGAAGGTTCTGGGATGTATATTGTTAAAGAGGGATAACTGTTGTGGGGAAAACCAAACGCGGATTCAACTTCGTTCAAAAAGCGCTTCTTGGCTGTGCTGCTCTGGCATTGGGTGCTTGTACGCCGAGCGCCACTGAGGACTCCCAATTGAGCGCAAAAGAATTGGATAGCTATCAACGCAAACTGGCGGAGCGTCTGAAAGATCCTGTGGAGCGGTCAAAATTAATTGCCAAAGTGATGGGGTCAACCGTTGAAGACGAGCGCCATGCGTTCTTGAAATTCCATGTCTTTGGCTTTGCCGGTGACGGGAATATCATTCCGTTTTTCACGATGAACAATTATGTCGTACAAAAATGGTCTCCCGATGGCGAGGACGGGGATTTTATAGTGCAGCATTACGAGGTCGCCTATTATTCCAAGTTTGATGAAGAAGAACCCATTGATACATTTGAAAACCCGCTAACGGGCGAAATTGTGGAGATACCGCATTTTGTTTTGGGCCCGCTTAGCCGTCAATATACGGCCGAGCGTTCGGACAATCGCGCGACCTTTGCACCTGATCCTCTGAATATTACGATGATTGGAAACCGTATTTATATTCCAACCTTGACGACCCTTGCTTTCCCCAATCGTATGCCGCCCGGAGATTGGGGGCCTTATGACACAGGACCTATGACATATTGGGATTCAATGCTCGTGTTCTCCGCCGACGTGGAAGATGTGTTTAACGACAAGCTCACACATACCAATGCCGAGATGCATATGCAAAATCTTGTCAGTTGGGCGCCGTATCTCAAGGTAGGCGAGGCTCCGGGAAGAACCATGGTCCGTGCCTATGGGCAGCATATTTCGGGCTATGACGCTTTGCCAGCCAATATCCGGAAAAACTTGGAAAAACACACTCCGGAAATCTTTGACATAGAGGGCTGGACCGAAACACGCATAGACTCGCTGGATCTGGTCAATGATCTGATGGAGAAGCGCGCCAAAGGCACGCTTGATATCGATCAGCCTGACTATGTTCCACGAAAAGTTCGACCGCCAGTTATGCAGCCAAAATAGTACTGCAAGGCTTCAGATCATTTTTTGTGAAGCTTGTGGAGCGACCTCTACACCAATTCAAGCGTCCGCTTTCCGGATATTGCGGACACAACTCTAGTGTCCGTTGTGGGTGCAAAAGTCGACATTTTTGCAGGGCAATAAAAATTTTTGTTTCTGTCGGGAATATTTCCAATCGCCCTGACGTCTAAGGCTCCGAACCGCTTGAAAAGGTCAAGCGAAATGAAGGAGTTTAAAAATGCAAAATGTAATTTCAAAATTTATCTGGACGATAAATGGAAGTGTGGCAGCAGCGATCGTACTTTCGATGATGTTGGTATTTCCCGGAACCGCTCAGGCGCAGAGTCGCACAATGAGTGAAGCTTCTCAACAGCAGCTGGAACAGCGTCTTGTCGATGTCAGCGCAAGACTTAACCTAACGGATTCTCAAAAAAACCAAGTCAAACCGATTTTGCGGGCGAGCATGCAAAAGCAGATGGACATATTGAAGCGCTATGGCATCTCCCGGTCTGAAAAGCCGAGCCTGAGCTTTCGTCAGAAACTGTCTCTTCGGGACGAAATTTCCAGTCAGCGGGATGATACCAATTCAAAATTGTCGCAAATTTTGGACAATTCCCAAATGCATATTCTTGCCAGCATTCAGGCTGAACAGCGCGCGCAGATGATGAAGCGCATTCGCGGTTAATATCCGCCTGAATAGCGGTGCCGGCCAGACCAGTCCCTCCCCCGAACCGGTCGGCACCGCTTCTTTCCTTTTACTGGGTGTGAGCACAGGAGAATATAATGGAATTTGGAACCTATGAAGGCAAAACGGGTATCATTGCTTTTCTGGCCGTTTTGGCTTTGATGGAAGCCGCCTGGATCATTTTTCGGCGCAAGGAAAACTATCCTTGGGCAGAAGCAGCGGCATCTTTCGGTGTCACATTTCTCAAACGCATCATCGATCTTTTTACTGCTAGTATCGTTGCCGGGATTCTTTTCTGGGCGTACGAGTATCGGATCATGACCCTAGAAGTTAACAGCGTTGTAATGCTCGCACTTCTCTTCTTTTCTGTCGAATTTTGTTATTATTGGAACCATCGCTTTGGACATGAAATCCGATGGATGTGGGCCACCCACGGCGTGCATCATACGCCTAACCATATGAACTTGTCGGTTGCTAGCCGATTGGGAGTGACCAGTCTGATATCTGGGAAAGTTCTTTTCTTCTTGCCATTGGCTTGGCTTGGCTTTCACCCGGTAAGCATATTGGTGACATTGGCAGCAGGCCTGATCTACCAGATATGGATTCATAACGGCTGGATAGGGAAGCTAGGTTTTCTGGAGAGCTACATAAACACACCCTCCAATCACCGCGTCCATCACGCTTCCAACCCTGAATATCTGGATAAGAATTACGGCGCCGTTTTGATGATATATGACCGGATATTTGGTACCTATAAGGCTGAACGGGATGATATCACCATCGTCTATGGCACGGTGACACCCGTAACGACGAACAATCCGTTCAAGATCGCGTTTTTTGAGTGGATCAATATGGCAAAAGACATCGCCAAAGCGGATAATATGAAGGATGTGCTGGGCTATATGTTCCGGCACCCGGGATGGTCTCCCAATAGGCGGCAAAGCGAAAACGTAGCGGATCGCCTTGACGAGAACCAGAATTTGGCTTGAAATGATGTTATGGCATTCGAAAAATGTACCAACCTTCTATGATATCCGTTCAGGATATGACCGATTTGTCGTTGATAAGCAGCGCCAAGGACGGCAACCATGATAGCTTTGCAGAACTTGTCCGCCGTTATCAGGGAGTCGTCGCTGCGACGATCATTCCAATGCTCGGTAACGGCGATGAAGCCGATGAAGTGGGCCAGGAAGTGATGATCAAATTTTACCGGAACATGGGGCAGTTTGAAGGCCAGGCTACCCTTAAGACCTATATCACCCGGATCGCCATGAACAGCGCACGTGATGCGCTGCGCAGGCGTAAACGGAGTTTGAAGCGCTTCTTCGCCCCCAAAGACAATGAGCGAGATTGGCAAGACGAAATACCGGGAACCGAAGATCAGGGGCGTGACGCGGAAAACCGGCAACTCGTGCAATTTGCCCTTGGAAAGCTGGCCCCCGAAATCAGGGCGGTCGTTGTTCTAAGATTGATGGAGGGCTTTAGTATCGAAGAAGCCGCAGACATATTAGATGTACCAAGCGGCACAATATTATCGCGATTATCACGGGGGAAGGCACAGATGGCTAAAACTATAACAGGGGCAACAGCATGACTGAGGAACACATCCAATATCTTATTGAACGCTTGGTAGAAGGACGCATTTCGCCTGAAGAGCAAGCGGCCCTAGATGAGATGAAACAACGCCAGCCCGAACTGGAAAAACTGATCGCGGCCGAACGGGAATTGCGGTCGATACTGGTTTCCGGGCCCGCTCCAAGTTTCCGATCCCAATTCGATCAGCGGGTGATGAACCGGATCGAAGAAGAAAACGCACCTGCACCAAGCCCCGCTTCACAGGGATTTTTTGATGTGGATTTTGCCCGAGCCTTAGGCCGACTATTCCCGCGTGTGGCAACACCCGCTTTCGCACTTTCGGCCTTTGCGATGGCAAGCAACGCCAGCGCCGCAACACCGGGGAGCAGCGTATTTGAAGCGCTGTTTGGACTGCCCGCTATCGATATCGCCACCGCACTATTTTTATAGTGCCAAATTTTGGGAAAATGGAAATGTCCGACACTAAAGTACGTTTTTACAGGCGCCCGCTATTTGTGCTGTTGAGCACCTTGGCAATTGGCATGTTGATCGGCGCCGCTGTTACAGGCGCGATTGTGAGTAACCGCCTGAATTTGATCCGTTCAATGGGCCAAACAGACGGCTTTGTGACAGTGATGACCGACGTCATTTCTCCGGTATCCGAAGAACAGGAAAAGCGAATATCGCCGATCATTACGTCTGCGGGGCGCGATATCGAGGAAGTGGTCGATACCAGCCGAACAGCTATCTCAGAACGATTTGGACGAATGAAATCCGATCTCGCCCCTCACCTCAGCGAACAGCAAATAAAAACTCTGGAAGAACGGGAAATGCTCGCTCGCCAACGCTACCAATTGAGGCAATAATAAAATTCAAAAATAATTCCCGATTGAAGGAATATTTTGGGCTTTCGGTTCGTCAAAGGGGGACCAACACAAAGAAAGGACAATTCCCCCGATGTTTCAATCCATAAAATTTGTCGTAGCTTTATTCGTTTCAACAGCAGTTTTTTTGGGAACCGTGCAAGTCGCCGATGCCAGGTCCCGCATTGCAGATCGCAATTTTGAAAGAGGTGGCGGTAGTTTGAGCGACACTGTAACCGTCAATACAAGACGCGGACAGGCAAGCAAAAACGCCAATGGTAATGTCAATCGCGATGCTGGAACAGCGAATAGTTCGGTCCGCTGGACCGCGGCCGATGGTCGAACAGCAACTTATGATCGTGGCGCCCAACGCACCAACAACGGGTATAATGCATCATATGCCTATACCGATTTTCAGGGACGAACCGCTACCCGCTCTGCCTCAGCGGACGTGAATGAAGACAGCATCAATCGCAGCTACGGAGCAACTTTCCGAAACGGAGAATCCGCAAATGCGGCATCAAATATTGCGCGAACCGATGACGGATTTAGCCGCAGTAAAAACTTTGCCACCAGCAACGGCCGTGGCGGCAGCTATGATGCCACTGGCACGCGCACAGACGACGGCGGTACTGTCAATCGAGCGTGGACCAACGGGCAAGGCGAGACTGTCGCTACCAAATCGGTGACCTATGACGATGGAACAAGAACAACCGTTTACGCAGGCCGCGACGGAGAGACCAGGTCCGTTACGTCGGGAGGAAACGACTAGGTTACAAAACTCAGAAATTTTGAAATTGTGGGCGCTTCAATCTCTACTCCTCAATTGGCCTAACTCACCAATCGAGGCGCCCACTGGAACCCCGTCCTTCCCGCATTTCCCGGTGCCCGGAAGCCGGGGTTCCATTTTTTACATCTACCGCATTCATGAATGGTTCTCAAACGATATCAGGGCTTCAAAAAGGCAACGGCATAACGTTCGCTTTCGAGATATTGGGGGCAAAACGCTAGTGCGCGCTATGGGTGTAAATGCGGACACTAGCTGCCAACTCATTATACTTTGCTCTTATCAATTCCCAATTATTTACAGGCCATGAGCAACAATTTCTTCCCTTGCCGCCCGTGTGACCTTGGCCCTGTTCCCGGATTCAGTCGGAGAGTTTGAAAGCCTGTATCGGCCCTCAAGGCTCTTGAACAATTTAATCGCTTCATCAAAGTCACCGGCTCGTTCCGTATATAAAGCTGTATTATAGATGATGGATCTTGCACCCGGAGCGATGGCATGCGTTGAAACCGAATATGGCTCGCAGTGTCGCCACTATACTGTAACATCTATGATGCCAAAACACTGATATTTTACACAAATATAACCTTTCTATCGCATGCTGATGGAGGGCAGAATATAAATGTCCATTTTCAGAATATTGTGGACGATCTACTTCAGTGCCTGGAAATCCGATTTCTCAAGATATAATCTTGCTCGAACGTTGATACCCAAAATGGATTGGTCATTTCTCATCACTTTGAGTCTACCGTCGGGGCTATCGCTCAAAAGCGTCAGCCGTTCTCCCGATTGCAAGTTGGTATCCAAATCCACTCCTAGGATTTGATCGACACCAGGACGCGGACCGATATCGCGGATCAAATAGGCTTCACTGCCATGTTCAAGATAGGTGTAGACTTGCTCGGAGGTGGGATCCCCAGTCACGGGTCGATGGAAGATGGGTTTATATAACTTGAACTCGATGGATTCAAATACAACCTGTCCGCCACGCTCAAAATGTCCCTGATATATATCGGCAACAAAGCTGGTAATGGCATTGGTGCTTCCCGGTTCCAGCCGGTTAAGGTCGAAATTTTCAGGTACAATACTTACCAGGCCGCTATAAGATTGCCGCCATTTTTCAAAGGCGATCTTGGTCTTATCATCCACAAATTTTGCGGGAATTAAAATTTGACGGTCATGCGGCGGCCGATACAGCGGCATGTGATGAAATAACAAATTGGTTGTGCCAATGACAGCCATGCCGTGGCTACCCATCCGGCTGTGGTTGGCATGTTCTGAACTGGTGGATTGGTTTGATATGCATCCCGTAACGATCAGGCTGAACGAAAAAACAACCAATATCGACACAATAAGATTCCGCGATTTTTTCATTCGTTATCTCCTAATCCAAGTGAACATAGATGATCCAATAGACTCCACAAAAAAGGCCGTGTGAGATCAAAACCCTGACAAACTATATGCTCCAGATTTTGAACGTTCTGACCATTCGGTTCGGCGGGTTGGCTTTTGCCACTCTGCTCACTATCTTCTTCGTCCAACTCTGGATGGAACTGCAATCCAATATGCCGCCGGTTTGCGACAAACGCTTGATTGCGACAATATTGGCTCGTAGCCGACAACATTCCGCTATCTGGAACATCCAATGTCAGGTCATGCCATCAAATGAAATGTCGCAAATTGTTCACAGAATCTGCAGTCAGAAAACACTGGTCAGCAGGGGTTTTCCATCCAAAAAATTCTCTATGTTTTTTTGCGTCAATTGCGCTTGTGCAAAAAGTGTCTCAAAAGTGGTTCCGCCCTGATGGGGAGACAGGATGACGTTGGGTACATCAGCCCATCTTGAGCTATGCGTTGGCTCGAGGTCGAACACGTCAAGCCCGGCCCCCGCCAATCGCCCCTCTTTCAAGCAGGCGATTAGTGCTTCCTCATCTACAACGCTACCTCTCGAAACGTTGACAATCACACCATCGTTTCCAAGCTGATCAATCAGGTCATCATTTATCAGATGGTGTGTCGACTGATCGGGGCGGCAACATACAATCAGGCCTCGGCTTTGTTTCGCTAGTTCGTTGAGCGAATCGACATAAGGAACTGTAATTTCGCTTTTCTGCCTGGGTCCCCACCATTTGATATCGACACCGAACGGTTCAAGGCGTTTTACGACCTCCTTGCCAATCGATCCCATTCCAACAATGCCGATAGGCACGGAACGTATGGAATGTCGAATGGGACCGCTTTTTGTGATCCATTTATCCGCCAGAATATATTGGTGCTTTTGCGGAATGTTCAAAAGTAAAGATGTCATCATCGTTACCGCAAGGTCCGCTACATCGCCGGAATTCAGACCTGGAGCGTTGGTAACGGCAATATCCCGAGACCCGCATTCATCAAGGTCGACATTGCTAAATCCGGCTGAGATCGATGCGATCATTTTTAGATTGGGAAAACGGTCAAGCATCTCCTTGTCGAGTTTCTCAATGCTCGCTGAGAGCATGATTTCGACGGTATCTCCCATGTCTGTGATCGTCTGCTCTAGATCTTCGCCGGTGCCGACAAATTCCCAGCGCTCAGGCGCATTCGGGAACAACGTGAGCATATCAGGATGCATGGCTAGAATTTTGGTTGGATTATTCACAAAAATGTTTCCTTCACAATATTCTCAAAAATTATGGGTTACCTCGAGTTTCTTGAATTCGTTAAAGTTGGCACCTGCTTTTCACATCGATTGCAAAAATTCATAAGTTGAAGATTCAATCAGATTTTTGACGTTCTTCAATCAGCTCACGAATGGCCGCTGTGACTTCTTCTTTTCTCTCAAAGTGCGGCCTGTGAGCGGTGTCTTTGAGGGGTAGGATTTCCATTGAGTCAGCTGAATTTTTAAAATCACTTGCTAGCTCTTCCGTCACAACCTGGTCATCCTCGCCATATATGAAAAGAGCAGGTACGGTGACGCGCGCGGAACGAGAGGGCCAAAAGTCACTATCAACAATATTATCAAACTCAGGAAAATTAGCCCGATACCAGTTGATGAAACGATCTGTTCGCCGTGGCTGACCGATATCTTCATGCAGCCTCTCGCCCTGCTGTTTTGTAATCAGGCCCTTTTCAACAAAGGGGGAATATGTATCCTCCCAAATCTGCTCTTTCACACCCATCAGCCGGATCAGAACCGGATTGGCTGATTTGAACAGAGACATGTAGGAGA
Organism: uncultured Sphingomonadaceae bacterium; assembly: GCA_947489315.1. Lineage (GTDB taxonomy): Bacteria > Pseudomonadota > Alphaproteobacteria > Sphingomonadales > Sphingomonadaceae > Parasphingorhabdus. The sequence continues at coordinate 481,996 of CANLCX010000002.1, read as the reverse complement.
AGGTTTTCCGGTATTTTGGATCGGTGTCGAGGCGGTGCAAGAGAATATTGTGCGGCAGTGCGCCTATCGCCGTAAGTGTTTTAGTCTTGGAGGGGTTAGCTTGGGCATAGGCCGTCGCGATGGCGGCTCCCCAATCATGCCCAACGACATGGACTTTTTTCAAATCAAGTTCATTGATCACATCATCAAGGTGATTGACCAGCTTGTCTATCTTGTAATCATCAACATCACCTGGTGCATCAGACTTGCCCACCCCTAGTCCATCAATAGCTATGACCTGATAGTCTGATTTAAATTCTTCCATCAACCCGAACATTGTAAACCAGTATGATGGAAATCCGTGCAGGAATATGATCGCGTCGCCCTGGCCAGCGGAGATATAATGAATCTGCTTTCCCTGCGACTGAACATAGCCTTCACTATATTTAATGCCCTTTTCGTCCAACTCGTTTGCCAGAGTGACGGCCGGATCAATCGCGTTTGTATCGGCCGCTATGGGCCAATAAGACCACGCATATAGGCCGGACAGGAATAGAACCAGTGCAGCCACAATTCCAATGATCCAGCGCTTTACTCGGCCAAAAGCCATATGTTGGTCTCCGTTATTCAGTAGTTCGGTTTATGAGTGAAATGCCAATTCCAAGTAAAACGGGTTAAGCTCTCAGGAGGTACCATCTCCAGCAAAATTCTGGGATGAAAATACCGATTTTGAATCTACTTTCTGGAAGCCCAGCAGGTTTCCATCCAGATCTCTTGCAATCATTATTTGCCCGCCATCCATTGGCTTGGCTTCACTAACGATTGTACCACCGGCAGTGATCAGCTTTTCTCTGACAGCCTTAAGATCTTCAACGTCAAAGACGATCATGGAAAATCCTGGAGCATCAAACGGCCGGGGTTTCTCCGGTAGTTTTGTGGGATGGCTTGTATATTGCGCAATTTCGAGCTCCATATTCCGCACCTGGAAGAACGCCATTTTGAGTTTGGTATCCGGAAGCCCCGATACGCTATCGAAATTTTCACCTTGGAGGTTGATCAATCGGCCCAACCGGCGCGGTTCTTCCTGTTCGAGCAATATCGAATAAAACTTTACGATGCGGTCAAAATCAGGAGTGGCAAGCGCAACATGCCTGATCCGGTAGTTATATTTGGGCGGCGTCGCGCGATCCAGCTTGCTAATATCAACATGCTCAAATTCATACATCGTCCGATTGACATCACGAGCATAAGCATATTCAACAGGATTATTTTCACTCAAGCTAGTCATATTCTGGGTGCCATTAACCGGCTTGGCGCCCGCCTCCAGAAACTTCTCATAGGCCCCGGTTGTCTTGTTCACCTGAAAAGCCACATGGGCGATTCCCGGCCCATATACCTCAACTTTGGGATATTCTTTTCGTGAAGCATCCGCATCTTCAAATTGAATAAAACGAAGCTGAGCGTTGTTGCTCCGCATCAAACGTGTTTTTGCAAAGAATTCTTCCCGGCCCAGCAGCATATTGGATCCTGGTATTTGATCAATATCGCGCTCATCCACCATTTCCAGCTTCACCGTTTCGCCATATAATTTGGTAGTCTGATCAAGATCGTTGACGGTCACTGCCACATAGTTGATTCCCCGGACTACGGCGTCATCAGGACGCTCTGATGCTTCGCCAAAGACCAGAAAAGAACAACCGCCCAGTAGGGCAAATAAAGGGAAAAGCAGAAAACGCATATTGAGATCTCTCCGGAAATATCGCGGCCGTTTGGGTAGATCAAAATATCGTATAGCCGATGGATCAAACATAATATAATGAACATGATCAATTTACTAAGCTGCTGCTGTTGATGTCAACTCAAATTTGCCATCGAACGATTGCTCGCTATGCTGCATGGTTACACAGCAGAAACTAGCCCCTAATATCAGAAGTTTAGAGGAATATTGATGCCAAGACCTGCCATTACCCCAGAACAGCGGCTTGAAACACGTGAGCATATCCGCGCGGCGGCTGCCACGTTGGTCCGGCAGGGCGACCCGGAAAAATTCACGATTCGAGCCGTCGCAAAGCAGGCCGACGTGTCGGTTGGTACAATCTATAAATATTTTGATGATATTTCAGATCTTGGGCGCTCGCTCTGGCAAGAACCCGTTGATGAATTGCGTCGGCAGATGTCTGACATTGCAAAAAATAATCACGACCCAGTCATTAGAATTCGGGCGTTGCTGGGAGCCTATGCGGACTTTGCCGAAAAGAAAAACAGGGTCTTTCGGGGTGCCTTCCTATACGTGCGTCCGGCTTCAAGGCAGAAACCGAAACAAACCGCATTAGAGGATGAGCCATTTTTTAAGTATCTGGAAACCGCGATTGCCGATGGCCAAGAAGCTGGTGTTTTTATTGATGGCAACAAAAAGATGCTGGCGCAGTTGCTATGGGCGGCTCTTCATGGCGCGCTGGCTTTGCCCAACAATATTGAACGTGTTGCTTTTGATCCATCCCAAGAGATTGCCGCTGCAATGATCAACTCTATTATGATGATGATCGAAAAAAACTCAGAGGGTCGATCAGAGGGTTGAAATGAAGCCAGCCCGCTGGATTGTTTTTCCAGTCGGCTGTTAACGCCAGGCTCACGACTAAGATAATTTTCTGCAAAGACGTTCCCAAATTTGCTCATGCGGTTGGTTGGGGTGAGTTCAGTGGCGGGGAATCCTCTGTGCCATCCGACAACTTGACATAAAGCATCACTCTTTATATTGAACATGTTCATTAAATAAGTGATTCCGGTTAATCCGAGCTTACGGGGGGACAGAATGACGGCCACGAAATCTATTTCTGCAGATCAAAAAAATATGAGATTTGAGGGAGAAGAGCAGTACAGGAATAGACCCCTGCCTACTCGCACCCATTGGGCCCGGAATCTCGAAAAATGGCTCGGAATGCCGTTAAACATTGTGGAATGGCTGGGTTCATATGCAATTGTCAGGCCGATGAACTGGGCGTTGCGGCGGTTGGATGGACTGTCTTACAAACTCGAGGGAACGCGATTACGTAGCATTTTGCAGCATGTGATCTTCCCGGCCACGCTGTTATTTTCACTCATTTTCGGATTTTACCTAGCCGAGAATGAAGTTACCTTTGACTCGATATTGACGCTGGCACTCGTGCCCGTAATCATTGGTCTTTATGTCGCGCCACTAGAGCGATTAATGCCATATAGCCGGAACTGGCTGGAAGGTGGCAATGACACCTCGGTAGACCTCATGATGTTTGTTTCGGGAGCCTTTTGGAATGGCTTCGCCAAATATCTGATGCAAGTGCTGTTCATCGTGAGTCTGGTTGAAGTATTGGAGCCTTATGGCCACGGTCTCTGGCCGTCCGAAATTCCAGCGGTGGCACAAGTATTCCTTTTCATCTTGGTCAAAGATTTCTTCCGATACTGGCTGCATCGCGCATTGCATGAGGTGCCATTTTTGTGGCGGTTTCATGCGGCGCACCATTCGGTCAAGCGGTTATACTGGCTCAATGGTATTCGCAGTCACCCGATTGAGGTGGTCGGACAGGCGATTCTCTTCGCTGTCCCATATGCTCTGCTACAACCGCCGACCGAGATTATCATGGTCGCGATCCTGATGCAGCTCAGCATCGGCATATTCCAGCACAGCAATATCGATTTGAAACTGCGTTTCTGGGAGTATATTTTCTCGATCGGTGATAACCACCGGTATCATCACTATCCCAACAAGGAAGTGGGCGATTCCAACTATGGCGGTGAGTTTATCGTTTGGGACATTTTGTTTGGCACATTCCATAATCCAAAGGATGAGCGCCCGCACGATCGCATCGGCATCGGCACCGCGCCCAATTATCCGATGACGATGGCGGGGTTGTTACTAGCGCCGTTCCTGCCGGACCAAAAGGTGTTTGGTGAGGAAGCTGATGAACCATCGTCAAATGGGTCGCATGGCCAAATCTCTCTATCTGAACCAGAGCAAACAAAAATCTGATTTCTGGTCATTTCCCGATTGAGAAACGTGAAGATTAGCGGGCCGTTTTCTTTGTATCTGTCGTAACCGCTGTGAGGATTTTTGGTGATAGAAAATCAAATAAAAAACAAGACATTGCCGACCCGCGCTGGCTTCGCGCGCCAACTTGAAAAGTGGGTCGGGCTGCCGTTGAACATTTTGGAAGAAATTGGGTCATATGTAATCGTAAGACCCATGAACTGGGCTTTTGGTCTTCTCGACGGGTTATCTTACAAATTGGAGGGCACTCTCCTCAAGCGTGTGTTGCAGCATGTCATCTTCCCGATAACAATTGTTCTTGCGGTTATTTTCGGATTTGAGATTGCCAAAACCGGTATGACCTTGCAGTCATTGGCATTGGTAGCGATAATATTCGGGACCAAAGGTCTGATATTCGGATCGCTTGAACGCTTGATGCCCTTCAGTAGAAACTGGCTGGAAGGTGGTAATGACACATCTGTGGATGTCATGATGCTTGCCTCTGGAGCGTTCTGGAACGGATTTTCCAAATATCTGTTGCAAGTTTTGTTCTTGGCCAGTTTGGTTAAGTATTTGGAACCATATGGCCATTCTCTATGGCCTTCTGAACTACCTGGTGTTGTGCAGGTTTTCCTGTTTTTGTTGATCAAGGATTTCTTCCGCTACTGGTTTCATCGCGCATTGCATGAAATTCCATTTCTATGGCGCTTTCACGCGACACATCATTCGGTAAAACGCCTTTACTGGTTTAATGGAATTCGTAGCCATCCAATGGAGGTTGTTGGACAAGCATTTTTCTATGTAATCCCCTTTGCCCTTTTACAGCCTTCTGCAGAAATTGTGCTGGTTGCGATTTTGATGCAGTTCGCCATCGGCACTTTTCAGCATGCCAATATCGATCTCAAACTGGGCTTTTGGGAATATATATTCTCGATTGGCGATAATCACCGATATCATCACTATCCGAACAAAGAGGTGGGTGACTCCAACTATGGTGGTGAGTTTATCGTTTGGGACATTTTGTTTGGTACATTCCACAAAGTACCGGGGAAACGCCCGCATGATAAGATAGGGATTGGAACGGCCCCCAACTATCCAATGACGATGGCTGGATTGATGATCGCGCCATTTTTGCCGAACCAGAAGGTTTTTGGAGATAGTAACGATGAGGCGTTCGAAGATAAGCTTACAGAAAGCCAATCTGAAACTAGCCCAACTCTAAAACCCAATTGATGAGGAATATGCGGCTATTGGTGCGGCTGCCAAATAACGGTCTTCCCGGGGTTGGAATTCCGCAAGGCTGCCCGCCCTGCCGTCGTTGGCGCGCCAGCCTTGCAATTCCAAAAGGTTGATCGACTGTTCCTAACCGAGAGTTTTTCGGGGCTCGAGTGCTGCACCATCGGCCCAAAGTGCTATCTTAGCTCAATCTAGGGAATCCGTCAGATAGCTTAATAGCCTCGTGTCAGATCCATTCTGGGTTCTACTGGTTGGCTGGCTAGATATCTGCCGACGTTTTTGATGAACCGCTCGGTCGACCGTATGAGCATCTTGTCTTGCGCCTTGCCGGAGAGATGCATTGAGATATGGGCGTTTTCTAGCGCCCATAGCGGATGCTCAGCGGGCAGGGGTTCGGGCGTTGTTACATCCAAAAATGCGCCGCCGATCTGTTTGCTTGTAAGGGCTTCCAACAAAGCTGGCTGGTCGATCACAGTTCCCCGAGCAACGTTTACAATCACGCAATTGGACTTCATCGAAGCCAGTTCAGCTTGTCCGATCATACCGTCCGTTTCAGGCGTTGCCGGAACGGCAATTATGATCCAATCAAAATCAGATAGCTTCGAACGCCACTGGTCAGGATTTAGCGTATCATGTCCAGCGCTGCGCCTAACGACCGTAACATCGACATCGAACGCCTCCAGCCGGGGCTTTACCAACTTTCCTATTGCTCCATATCCCAGAAGTAGTGCTTTGCTACCCGCCAGTTCGCGTTTGCCTGGCGAATCCAGCAACCATTCGCGGCGCTCTTGCGCTCGCACGACATCGCGGTAACCCTTCGCGATATTCAGCATGCCCATCACCACATACTCGGCGATAGTTAGTGCGTTGATGCCGGCTCCATTGGTGACGGTGACATCACGCTCTAGCAGTACATCAAGCGGCAGAAAATCGAGGCCAGCAAAAATCGAGTTGAGCCATTTGAGGTTTTTCGCGGACCGGATTGTTTCGATCATGGCTGCCCGGTCATGCATATCAAACCAGCCAATCTCTGCCTCCGGGGCGATCTTAATTGCCTCTTCCGGGGTCATGAACCAACGTACATCCAAATCATCAGGCAAATGCGGTTCCAGCAAAGGCCGGGCCAAGGCAGAAAGAGCGGCGATGGTCATAGGCTGTCCTTGAATTGGTCAGGAGTTAACGTGGGTGAACGACGCATAACCCAATCCAGGCCCGGAACCGAAGCTCCGGACCTGGATCGAATGTTTACGGCAATCGGGGATCAAATACCGTAAAGGTTTTTCACGTTGTCATAGGTAATCTTTTTCCGCACTTCTTCGCCATGATCAGCGAACATTTCGTCGAGAACGTCGGCAGAGCAAGGGAATGTCGAATCAGTATGCGGGAAGTCCGAACCCCACATCAGATTATCCTCGCCGATAATACCACGAGTTAGCAGTGCCGGCTGATCATCTTCGATCGTAGCGTAGAACTGACGGTGCCATGTATCAAATACGACATCTTCGTAAGGAATGTGCTTGGAATCGGCACCAGCATCACGCTGCCATGCCTGGTCAAGGCGGTCGAGGAAGTGCGCCACCCAGCCAGCATTAAATTCGGCCAGAACGAATTTTACGTTGGGGAAACGCTTGCAGACGCCGCGCACCATAAGATCAACCATGGTTTGGTGGATCAGCGCTTGGGAGTTACCATAAAGCGCCAACTTGTCGCGTTTTACGGCTTCCATCACCCAAGGTGGTGCATATGAAAAGCAGCCGACATGCATCGAAATCGGAGCGCCGCTTTCCTCGGCCAAAGCCCAAATCGGATCATAAATTTCATCAGCATAACTGGTGCCTTCGGGTGCGTTCGAGGGGATAACCACACCCTTATAGCCTAGCTTCAGAACACGCTTGAACTCCTCCACCGCAGTGATGGGATCCTGAACAGGCAGGGCTGCGAGGCCATATAGACGCCCGTTAGATTTGCCGCATTCATCCGCCAGCCAGTCGTTATAATTCCGCTGTAGTTCGATCAACAACTTGAGGTTGGGCGAACGAAACATCGGGAAATAACCCGGGTAGAGAACTTCTGCCGAAACACCATCCATGTCCTGACATTCTCCTCGCCGAGCGCCTTCCCTGAGGCCTGGGTGCAAGGCGCTGTAACCGTTTTTGATGTAATTCTGAATCTCCGGATCGGTAACTTTGCCGGCCTTGGGTTTGTGCCCTGACCGACGTTCCACTGGTTCATCCCGATCGACGCGCGTTGCCGCAAGCGCCATATTGGCAATCGGAACACCGGCGTCACCCTTATTTGGGACAAAAATTATGTCACCTTTTCCTTCATTGGAAATAATGCGCGGGGCGTCATCGCCATATTTTTCCGCAAGACCTGAAAAAACATCTGGCATTTCAACAACATGCGAATCGGCAGAAATTGCTTTCATTTTGGTATCCTCCTTTTTGCCTCGCCTTTCCGGCAAAGATATATTTAAAATTGAACTCGTTCAGTTTATTATTTGCTATTCCATGGAAAGTCAATAAGGTGTTTCGAAAGGCTTGGAAGAACCGGGAATATTCCGGCTCCGAGCAGCCCGTGCGCAATATGCGTCGCGATTGGAGAGAAAAGACAATAGTGTCAGAATAGGGCGCTGGAGTCAGTCGAGCGGTGATCAAAAACCCCGCAAGACTTGGGAGGATGAACTGAAATGCAGAGCCAGATCGACGGCAAAACCCGAATCGCCTATGGACTGGGGAATGCTTCGAGCGGGATAAAAGAAAGCGCGTTTAGTGTATTTCTCATTTTCTACTACACGCAGGTAATTGGGATATCAGCCTCATTGGCTGGTTTTGCAGTCCTTTGTTCACTGGTGGTGGATGCGATCAGCGACCCTTTAATTGGCCACTGGTCCGACAAGCTGCGATCGCGCTGGGGCCGCAGGCATCCATTCATGTATGCGTCTGTCTTGCCGCTCGCCCTGTCGTTCTATTTCTTGTTCAACCCTCCCGAAGGCATTGATTCCCAATTTGGATTCGCCTGGTTGCTAGTATTCGCGGTGTCTGTGAGGCTTTGGATTTCATTCTATTTAATTCCCTCAACAGCGATGATCGCTGAGATGACATCCAACTATCACGAACGGACCAAACTGGTCAGCCTGCGCGGTTTATTCGCCTGGGGTGGCGGCATCGGCATGTCATTCATGGCCTATAGTTTTCTATTCACTGCAACAGATGCCTATCCAGACGGAAGACTTAATCCCACAGCATATGAAACATATGGCTTCATCGGGGCGCTGGCCTTGGTTATCTCGATTACAATCAGCTCAATCGGCACACATCATCTCATACCTTTTCTGGACAAGCGCATACCAAAAGATCAAAAGAATCTCGGCTTCTTCACTGAATTCCACTCGATTTTCAAAACCAGCGCGTTTCGCATATTGTTTTTTGCGATGCTAATCGGATCTGTGACCAATGGTGTTCTGGATACGCTGCGCCTGTTCATAAACACCTATTTTTGGGGCTTCACAACTAACCAGCTTTCCATCTTGCTAATCGGTACAGTTGGGGGCGTAGTGGTCGCATTTGCCGGAATCAAATTCTTTAGCGAGAGGATTGAGAAAAAACCATTAGCGATCATCTTCATGACAATTACAGTGATCTCATACACATTGCCTATCCTATTGCGATTGATCGGCTGGATGCCGGAGAACGGTACCAACGCCCTTTTGGTGCTTATCATCCTCGCGACAGCTGCCAGCGCGATCGGCGGGTTTGGCGCAGCCGCATTAGGCGCGTCTATGTTGGCTGATGTAGTCGACATCCACCACTTGCATTCCGGTTCCAGGCTAGAGGGTATGCATTTTTCCTCCTTCACCTTTTCCGCCAAGGCGACTACCGGCATTGGCGGCTTTGTTGCGGGTATCGCGCTCGACTTGATCCAGTTTCCGACAAAAGCAGAGCCAGGGACGGTGTCCGAAGCAACCATTTTCGCCCTGGGGGGAATGAACGCATTAATCATCGGTGTTACGCTGGGCATATCGCTGTTGATTCTGATGCGCTATCCGATTGACAAGAAGCAGCATTCGGATGTTGTCAACTCGCTATATCTAAAAAAACAGCCGCCCCTATGAACGTGCTAGCCTGCCCAAAGCTTAGAGGAAAACATGCCTAGACCGGCAATAACCTCAGAAAAGCGAGCCCAGGTCCGGCAACGGATTAGAGAGTGTGCGTCGCGGATTGCCAAGTCCAAGTCCGCCAGTAGTCAGACGACAGTGCACTGGTCAACAGCGATAACTGTACGCGAAATTGCCGAAGAGGCCGGCATATCTGTTGGGACATTTTATACCTATTTCGACAGTTTGGCCGCTCTGGTGCAATCGACTTGGCGTGAACCTGTCGATCAACTGAAGAGGGACATTGAGCGCGACATCGCCAAGACCGATGATCCGCACGAACAGGTGCGCATCCTGCTGCAGCACTATGTTGATCTGGCTATGAATAACGAACGAATGTTTAAGGGCGCAATGCTGTATGTACGTCCCGACCATGTCGAACGGGCTGAACAGATATCGTTCGAAAAAGACGAATATTTCCAATATCTGCAGGCGGCGCTTGTTAAGGGCCAAAAAACCGGCGCATTCCGCAAATTCGATTGCCGTGAAATGGCACAGCTGCTGTGGGCAGCCATTCATGGCGCGTTGGCCCTGCCAATAAACTTGGAGCGATTCAGCTTTGATCACTCATCCGTAATGGCCGATGCGATGATCGCTCAACTCATGATACTGGTTTCTGACGATCACTACGAGCAGAAAGGTTAACAACTAGAAAGCATTAGTGACGAATAGTGGAATAACTATTGACGATTTATTCACCTAAGGTTAGCCTCTCGCGAACAAAATAAAAAATGGGAGGAATCTGAATGTCGATTAGGTCGATTAAAAATACACTATTGTTGGGCCTCAGCACAGCCGCACTAACATTGCCGACTATGGCTTTGGCCCAAAATGATGCGAGTGATCAGCAATCGTCAGATAAGTTAATCATTGTTACCGCATCCAAACGTGAAACGACTTTGCAAGAAACACCTATTGCTGTTTCGGTGACGTCTGCGGAACAGATTGAACAATCAGTAGTCCGAGATCTATTCGATATCCAAACCCTGGTGCCATCGTTGCGTGTTGGTCAGCGACAGGATTCTGGCAGCGCGAATTTTATCATCCGTGGATTTGGGAATGGCGGAATCAACAATGGCATCGAACCCTCGGTCGGGGTGTTTATCGACGGTGTCTATCGTTCGCGCTCGGCTGCAGCGATCAGCGATCTACCGAATGTTGAGCGTATCGAAGTGTTGCGCGGCCCCCAATCGACTCTGTTCGGTAAGAATGCGTCATCCGGCATCATCAGCGTTGTAACTAAACCGCCGCAGTTTGAATTGGGCGGTTCCACTGAGATTTCTTACGGAAACTTGGATGCACTGATTCTAAAAGCCGACATAACAGGGCCATTGAGCGAGACAGTCGCCGCAAGCCTTTCGGGCAGTTTTAACCGTCGCGACGGTTATGTTGAAGACATCAATCTGGGCTTCAAGAACAACGAACGGAACCGCTGGGCGATCCGGGGACAGTTGTTGTTCGAACCGACGGAAGATCTGAGCTTCCGCATGATTGCCGACTATGACCGGATAGATGAAATATGCTGTTCCGTTGTAAACATCGTGGACGGGCCAACCGGCAATGTGGCTCGTGCATTGGGCGCGACTATTATCTCGAACGATCGCTTCGGAACAACAAATGCACTCAATTTCGCACCCATTAACGAAATCGACAATTTTGGAGTTTCGTTGCACGGTGACCTGGATTTGGATGGCGTAACACTCTCCGCGATCGCTGCCTATCGCGGCGTCAGATCGTTCAGCGATGGGGATACTGACTTTACCAATTTGGATTCGATACGAACAAGTGCCGATCAGGATAATCTGAATACCTACACCGTTGAACTGCGAGCTGCGTCTGACTTTGACGGCCCGATCAATTTTCTTGTGGGTGGTTTCCTGTTCAAGGAAGATATCGTCCTTGAAGGCAATTTTGAATATGGTCCCGGCTTCGCGCAATTTGCAAATGCAGTCTCTGGTGGGCAATATAGTGCGCTGGAACCCACGCTTCGTGCCCTGATCCCGACCATCCCTGCAGGCACCTTTGGTGATGTTGGACAAGGGCGGATGACCAACTTCGATTATAATAACTCAGCTATTTCCCTCTTCGGCCAACTCGACTTGGAAATCGTTGAGGGATTGACTTTCACGGTTGGCGCAAACTTCACTCATGATGAGAAAGATGTAGTGCAGGACAATGTCAGTACCGACGTTTTCTCGGGCATTGACCTCGTACAAGCCGGGGTTGCTGCTGGGGTTCCGGCGGCCTTAGCTGCCAACCCAGCAATTAATCCGTTCCTCGCCCTTCGGCCGCTGCAATTCACGCCACCATTTCTAAATTTCCCGAATGCCGTTGAGGATGGTAAGACCAAAGACAATGATCTGTCATACACATTTCGCCTTGCGTATGATGTGACGGACAATGTCAGTTCATATGTAACCTACGCAACGGGCTTTAAAGCTTCTTCTTTTAACCTTTCGGCCGATAGTCGTCCCTTCGCTGCGGATTTCATTCCCGGTTCCGATTTTCAGGCCCCCGCACCAGGCGCGTCACCGATCCGCGATGCGGGCTTGGCGGTGAATAATCTGACAACCGGTACCCGTTTTGCAGGCCCGGAGGAAGCCGTACTTTATGAGATTGGCATCAAGGGACAGTGGCAAGGAGTAGCTGTAAACTTGGCCATTTTTGATCAAACGTTGAACGGATTCCAGGACAATGTCTTTACCGGAACAGGTTTTGTCCTCGGGAACGCGGAAAAGCAATCCGTGCGCGGTTTTGAAGTCGATGGCTCTTTCTCACCGGTAGATGGGCTGACTTTTACCGCGGCTTTGACCTATCTAGATTCGAAATATGACAGCTTTACAGGTGGCTCAGCTTTTGACCCTGGAACGCTGCTCATCGTTCCGACCGATCTCTCGGGTCAACGACCAGCCGGCATTCCTGAGTGGAGCGGTTCCATCGGCGGGACATATTCGCATTTATTTGACAGCGGAAACAAGTTGACGCTCCATGCAGACTATTTTTTCGAAAGCGAAACGCAACTCGCCGAAGGGTTGCCAGAATTTACCCGCTCGGTGAATGAGTTGAATGCGTCTGCTACGTTCGAATTAGCCAACGGACTGGCCTTTACTATCTGGGGCCGCAATCTGACGAAAGATATCTATAATCAGGGAATCTTCCCAACTACCGCACAGTCCGGCTCATTATCTGGGTTCAGAAACTTCCCGCGTACTTACGGAGCATCCGTCAAATTTCGGTTCTGAGTTCTCCCCGTGAGTAGCACTAAGGGCGGGAGGAATATTCCTCCCGCCCTCTTTTCTTTCTACTCGGACTTTTGCTTTCCGGTCCCGTTACCGATATCTGAAGAGCGATAAACGCTCATGATCATTTCAGTGGTCAGGCTTGCCATATCCTCAAGATTTGCCCCGGTTTCCAGCATGAATTGGCCGGCCGATGCGGGCATACCATAGGCAATTGCCGCCTTGGCGCTCGCGGTATCGGGCGGCATATCGAAAATCTTGGTAGCAGTACGCGCGAAAAAATGGATCAGTTTATCGCGACTTGTTGAATTAGGCGTGGCATTGTTCTTAACAGATGGTTCTGCTTCCAGCCGTTCGATGATCTGGCCCCGTTCTTGTGCAAAGCGTAGATAGACCGTCGTCATGGAACGCACGAGTTCTTCAAAATTTTCCGCATTCTTGACGACTTTTTCTTGGGCAAGTCGCATTGCCCGAAGTTCCCGTGTCAGCAGCTGAACTAACACTTCATTCAAATTGGCGAAATATTTATATACCAGCGATTTGCTGATTCCTGCTTCGCGGCCGATCCTTTCAATCGAAATTGTCGCCACACCATCTTCCGAAATTATTCTTGATGCATGGTCGAGGATCAACTCTCGCCGTGTTTCGGGGCTCAGGCGCGTCCGCCTTGCCGTCGGTTTTGCATGTGTGCCAGTATTCATGAAGTGAACCAATCAGTTGTTTAGACCTTATCAAATATTACACGTAACACACTATGGTCAAATTAGCCCTCGGTCCAGATCTCGCGCGCGAGATCGAGAATAAGGTCATGCAATGGATGTGCCGAGCCATTACCGTGTCGAACGAGCGAAATATCGATGGGCTCGGCATCGACATCAAATTTTCGTGACACGATTGCCGAACCGGCACCGCGCGCCGCGATATTGGTCAATACTACAGCGAAGCCCAATTCCTCTCTTACCATTGATCGCGCCATTTCCAGCGAGGAGGATCGATAGAGGATGTTCGAAGTTGCACCATGTTCCCGCATAAGACTTTCGATTCTTTGGCTGGCAGCTTTATCGACAGCCGATATCATGGGTTCGCCCGACAAATCCGCTGGTGAGATAATGTTTTTTTCTGCTAATTGATGGTTCGCCGCAATCAGGACGTGAGGAGATTGTGACGCCACCGGGGCCATCATAAGCTCGCTACCGAAATCGTTCCCATACATTACTGCACAGTCGATTTCGCCGGACATCAATCCTAGGGTCAATCGTCTGCGGTCACCTTCAATAAGGTTTAGCCGAACTGGGTGACCTGCCTCTTTCAGTTTCTTGACGAGGGGCGGTAGAAGATAGGGGGCGAACGTGTGGAAGCATCCGATTGACAGAGGCAGTGCATCTTCCGATCCGTGCTCGTTGGGCATTGAATCGAAATTGACCGGCTGAACCGAACCATAGGCCCTGTTGGCATAGGTCAGGGCATTACCAGATCCAAACAGTTCGATATGCTGAACCTCGCCGAAAATTACATGATGTGAGCCGACCTTCTTGGTTGAAACTATCCGGCAATCTAACGCCGCCAATGCATCAATGAGGGCAGGAGCAGCGGTTGCGTGCGTCGTCCAACTAGCAGCGTTGAACTTGTCCGTAACCATTTCCTTATATCGTCCAGCGAAAACGTCGGAAATGTAGGATTGGTGTTCGCGTAGGATATTGACACAAAAGACTCCATTGCCAAGGATTTGCTCGGTAGCGGCGCTCTTCTCGTTTATGCAAACAAGCAAAGTCGGCGGATCGGTATCTGCTGATACCGATGACATCGCAGAGACGGTTACGCCTGCGCGACCGTCTGGCCCATCGGTAGTGACGATATTCACAGTTGCGGGCGCGAAACTCATCGCATCGAAATATTTTTGCTGGAGCGACTGATTCTCGCCCCCAGTTTTTACCGCCAAATCAACATCCTAACGCTATATTCAAGCCGTTTCCGGTATCCATTCGATACCACTTTTCCCTCAGTATGACGACAGCGTCAAGGACTTATTCCACAAACCGTTCTGTATGTTAATTGTCGATTTAGCGTGCAATTTTCAGATATTTTGAGCGCAACTGAACTTGGTTAATCAGGCTTCGTGGCGCGGTGGGTTCAACCCATTGTCCGCTTTCGAGATCAGTGGGTTATAAAGTCAAAAGGCTATATGCCTGTATGACAGCCGCAGTGATTGACGGAAAGACAGACACAGCCGATGAACCGCTATATGGTGACACAAGCTTGCGCGAATATATCGGATCGGTTGTGAACCAAGCGGGCTAATGAGCGATCCATGTCTCGGAAATCGTTGGGGCTCAAAAGGCGGACTTTCTTCTTCTGTGAACCCGATGCTCTGGCGGATTAGCTTTTGGCTGCAAATTTGGATTTTTTTGAAACAAAGCTGTGCAAAATATACTGTTGTGATATCGTCATCACCGTAACTTTTTTGGGAATTATCATCGAGATGCAACAACTGGCACCAAAGACAAAAAAGAGATTCAGCCCGGAAATTCGTCGATCTATGATCCTAGACAGCGCAGCGCAGCTGATCGCAACAGATGGCATGTCCAAGTTATCGATGGAAGCCATTGGCCAGAAGGCAGATGTCAGTAAATCCTTGATGTATAAATATTTTGATAGCCTTTCAGAATTGTTGAAAGAGTTATTGGAACGGGAGCTGACCATAAGATGGAAACGACAGGTTTCCATTGCTGAAAAAGCAACCACTTTTGAAGAACTGGTGCGCGGTACCACGCATGTTTATCTCAGCTTTATCGCCGAGCGCGGCCTCATCATTGAACCTCTGCTCGCTGACCCTTCGATTGCGAAACTATATCACCCGGCTCGCTATAATCGTGAAGTGGCCGTTAAATATTTTACTGACATTGTGGTCAAAAATTTCGACATGCCGCCGGAAATTGCCAGGGCCGTGACTGACATATCTTTGGGCATACCTGCATCAGCTGGAGAATTTCTGCTGCGTGGTGAAATGGACCTGCAGGAATTGGAAGATATAACGGTTTCCATGATGATCGGGACCTACACCATGGCCCGCCTGGACTATTTCACACGGAAGAAAAAGCTCAAAAGGTAGCTTCTATGGCCGTTCAACCGTTGCTTTTTCAGATAACAGTTTTCCTATTGCCTGCGTAACTGTTTCAGGCTTTTCCACATGCGGCCAATGTCCGATATCCGCACCAATCCATCAATGGCAACAACGCGATTATCGCTAGTAATCCTGCAATACAAAAAAATAGCCCGGCGCTTAAAGTGCCGGGCTATCGTAGGAGAGAAGCTATTTTCTAGTCATCAAAAGCGGATAGTAGCCTCCACCCCGTAAGTGCGTGGTTCCAATATCACTACTTCTCTGAAACGCCCGACAAGCCGGCCTGCAGGCAAGACGCGCGTAATATCATCATTATTGAAAAGATTTTTCACATAGCCGCGGATTTCCCAATCACCGCCATCCGGTGCAAGCAGCAGCTTGAGATCGGTCTGGCTATAGCCATCAAAAATATCAATCGGCTTGCTGAAGATGGAACTCGCAAACTCGCTTTGCAGATAATGGTCAATCCGTGGCGTTAACGTCCAATCGCCCATCGGAATTTCATATTGAGCGCCAATTGCGATCTTGACGTCGGGTGAGAAAGGCAGAGGATTGCCATCAACATCCTTCACTACGCCCGCAGCCGTTATTTCTGAAACCACAGTGCCTGGCGCAATACCAAAAGGATCGGTCTCATCAATGGAGGCGAAGTCATTTACCTTGGTGTTGAGATAGGAGAAGCTGCCATCAATCTGGAAACGGCTGCTGGGCCGAAGACCGAATTCTGCTTCGACACCCCAGATCGTAGCATCCGTATTGATTGTCAAAGACGCGGTGGCGGTCGTCTGACCAATTTGCAGATCTTTGTAATCATAATAGAAGGCGGAGACATTCGCTGTGAAACTGCCATCTGTTGACGAACCCTTCAGGCCGACTTCAAAGGCATTCAGGAATTCCGGATCAAAGCCCTGCGTCTCGACACCCACTTCACCGGGGTTGATGCCGCCCGCTTTATAGCCGCGGGAGGCACTGACATAGCCGAGCAGATCCGGTGTGATTTGATGATCCAGAACAATACGTCCGGTCACGACACCCTTTTCAAACTCGCCAAAGGTAAAGTCTGGCAAGCTGCCATCGGCTTGCGGGTTCAGGAATATCTGGCGGGTCTGGATGGTTTTGTCATCATGCGAATAGCGCAGGCCACCGGTCAGGCGGGTGTCATCAGACAGGTCGAAATAGACCTCACCAAAAATACCGAAACTTTTCGTTTTCACGGGATTAGATTCGGTTATCAACGAAGCGAACGCATCCGGAAAACCAAGCTGTTGTTGACGGGCAGCGATCGTAACATGAGTGAAATTGGCTGAACCGGAACTGCGGCGATTGTAATAATTGCCGCCGACAATGAAGTTAATCGGCCCTGCAAAATCGGATGCGAGACGCAACTCTTGATAATATTCGCGTGCTTCGCTCTGATCGCGGCGACCGGCCAGGATCATCTCCGTGGTTATCGGATTGCCATTGCCAAAGAAATCGAAGGTTATCGGGCGCGTTAGGCCCTGCGATGGCACAAAGCGATCAAAATCCTTGAACAAACCGCGTTCGATTTCCTGATAGCCGCTAAGCGACGTCAGGCTAAGGTCACCGAAATCATGCGTAATTTCGAGCGAAGCGCTCCATTCTTCAACAAAATAGGTAGGATCGACATCCTCGTTGACCAGCCGGGTGTCCGCAGGATTGACGCTGTTCGCGTAATAATCGACCGCCGCCGGTCCAAAGCCAGTGGCAATCACCCCAGTGACAGCGCCCAATGTATTGAAAAGCGTGCCGCGTGAGTCCGGTGTTCCAAAGCCGACTTGGAGAGGAGAACAGCCGAGCACTGCATCTTTTTCGCACAAAACCTTGGTCCGGGCCAAGCGCCGGTCATCTTCCTTGAAATAGGAAACAACCAAGTCTGCGCGTGTGTCGCCAAATTCAAGCTTGGTGCTGCTGCGCAGTCCAAACATCTCGCGATCATCGACGTCGTTGCCGGTAAAGAGGTTGGTGGCATAGCCATCCCGGTCGAGAAAAAAGCCTGCGACGCGGGTCGATAGCCCGTCCGTGATCGGCAGGTTGATGGCGCCGCGCAATTTGATCGAATTGAAATTGCCGTAGCCAGCGGTGACATAGCCTTCAAACTCGTCAGTGGCCTTTTGCGTAATGACGTTGAGCACCCCAGCGGTCGTGTTACGACCATAGAGCGTGCCTTGCGGACCACGCAGCACTTCAATCCGCTCGAGATCATAATACTCTGCCTCGGTAGCAGCAGATCCCAGATATACTCCATTCACATGATAGCCGAGACCGGATTCTGAAGTCGCCGAAATTGCAAGATCACCAACGCCGCGCAAAGAGGCGCCGAATATGTCGATCGTTAGATTAGGGACGGAAAAACTGAGATCGACCGCATCGTCCACGACCTTATTTTCCAGTGTCCCGCTATCGAAAGCAGAAATGGCGATCGGAACATTTTGAATATTTTGAGATTTTTTCTGTGCGGTCACGATGATGACATTGTCGTCCCCACCCTGTGAATCCTGTTCCTGTGCAAAGGCGGCGCTGCCTGTACTGGCAAGCGCGATTGCAGCAACAGATGCTGTAAACTTGGATTGGATGGGCGTGTTGAAACGGGCTTTCGGCATTTTATCCTCCCTCAATATCTATTTTTAGCTGGACTTGTTGTCCATTTATTCTTCTCATATAGCCCTAATTGGGTATATTGAAAACCATTAATTTGACTTTTCATATAATTAAGGTTTAAAAGAATGCAAGAATCAGGCATGACATCTTACGGTCCGCAGTGCATTAGAATGCTGAAATACCGAGGTTATATGGCTGAACTGGCTGTCGAGATGCAGCCAAAGCGAGAGGGTCGACATGAATAAAAATCTAATAGGTCTGGGCGCGGTATTTTTGCTCGCAGCATGTGGCGGCCGGTCAGCGGGAGAGCCAGTGCCTCCCGATTCGATCATCACCGGCGTAAACTATGTTGGTGCATCCGTGAGCGATCTTGGACAGACAGCTGAACTATATAGCAGCGCGGTCGATCTGCAGCCTGCCGATCAATCCGAAATCGCTGACAATCCTGTCTTTGATATATTGGCGGGCCGAACCGGTATTTCGGCACAGACACAGATGATGCGCAGCGTAAATGCACAAGTTCGCTTCATGCAATTCGCCAATCCATCTGCTGAAGCACAGGCGACACAGCAGATGGACGTACAGGGTCCTGGTATTGCCCATGTCTGCTATCAGGTTGATCAGAAAACGAAGGCCTATCAGAAGTTTCTGGCAGGCGGTGCCAAACATATCGGTGCCAAAGACATGGTCCATCTCAATCCGCAAAACCCGGTCTATTATGCCTATGCGCGCGATTTCGATGGTCTGATTTCCGAGATTGAGCATGTTGATATTGCAAAGCTGGAACTGCCGACGCCGCCCAAACATCAATATCGCGTGCGGCATGTATCGCTCGCTACGCCCGATATCGACCGGTTGGTTGATTTTTATACGGCGTTTCTGAATCAACCGGGCCCACGCCGGGTGGGACGGTGGATGACGGTGTCCGGGGAGAAAGTAGACCAAGTATCCGGTCTGCCCGGCAGCGAGTTGGAAATGGCCTGGTTCCAGATCCGCAATCTCGAACTGGAAATGTTCCAATATCACAGTCATCCAACGAAAGATTTGAAAGAACCGCGTCCAGTTGATGCGCTTGGCTATAATATGATTGTATTTGATGTCTCCGACATGGATGCGGCACGCAAACGTTTGGTTGATGCGGGCGGTACCATCGTATCGGAACCTGCTCCGATGGACGGTGGGCAGATAATGTTTGGCCGGGATCCTGACGGTAACCTTCTTGGACTACAGGCCGTAGCCAAGGACAGTGTCTTTTCTTCCCAGAATTTCAAAAATAACGGAACTTAGGAGTAATTATGTTCGATTTATCAGGCGACGTTGCTGTCGTAACCGGCGGCAATGGTGGTCTTGGCCTTGCCTTTTGTCGCGGTCTTGTAAAACAAGGCTCCAAGGTCGCAATATGGGGCAGAAATGAAGAAAAAAATGCCGCTGCGGTCGCCGAATTACGAGCCATGGGCGGCGATGTCGAAGCCTTCGCTTGTGATGTGACGAATGAAAGCCAGATCGACGCAGCCTTTGGTCAAACGCTGGAGCGGTTTGAAAAAGTCGACAGCTGTTTTGCCAATGCGGGCGGTGGCGGATTTCGTGGCCCTTCCCATATGACTGACCGCCAAGTCTGGCTCGACACGATCGATCTGAACCTGATGAGCGTCGTACAGACCTGGAAACCGGTTACGGCCCATCTTATGGAGCGCAAGGCACCAGGCCGGCTGATCGTCACATCTTCTGTTGCCGGTCTTGTCGGCACGGGCGGAGCAGCGGGTTATTCGACAACCAAGGCCGCCGTTCTAGGGCTGGTGCGTGCATTGGCTGTTGAACTGGGGCAAGCGGGCATAAGAGTAAATGCGATCCTGCCTGGTTATATCGAAACGGAAATGTCGCTTGATACACCGCAAGCTTTCAAGGACGGCGCGCGTAGGCGTGCCGCGATTGGCCGGATCGGCAAGCTCGAAGATATGGAAGGTGTCGCCGCTTTTCTCGCTTCGAAGGAAAGTGATTTTATGACCGGTCAAAATGTCGTCATGGATGGGGGGCATTCCATCTTCCCGCTATAGGCACTGATCAATAGTCGGACCAAAGAACCAACAGGAAATCTCAAATGAAATTCTCTAAAATCATGCACTGGGTTTTTATTGTTCTGCTCTGGTTAATTGGCTTGACGCTTACGTTGTTGGGCGGCTTTCTCGTCTATCTGGGGGGCAGTTTCTATTATATTCTGGCTGGTATCGCGACGATTGCGGTTGCCATATTTGCGCAAAAACGCAGCAACAAGGCACCAAAAATTTATGCTGCCATATTGGGCGTCACGCTCATCTGGTCACTCTTTGAAGCAGAGTTGCACTTCTTGGCTCTTTTGCCCCGACTTGCAGCTTGGCTGGTGCTCGGCCTGTGGTTTCTGACGCCTTGGTATCGTCGCTCACTTGCGGTTGGTGCGGAGGATGACAAGCCAGCCTTGGCAAATCGCTGGTGGATTGGCGGCCCCAGCCTGGCAGCGCTTGCCGCACTGTTTGTGGCCTCGATGCAGGGCTATATCCAAAATGGCACGGGGACCGTTCGCGAAGCCAATGCGACCGATGCCGTTTCTGATTGGCGCCATTATGGCAATGATGCGGGCGGCACACGCTTTGCGCAATTGACCGATATCAATACGCAAAGCGTCAGCGGGCTGAAAGAAGCATGGCGTTATCGCACCGGAGTGGAGGAGGATTTCAAATCCACGCCACTCAACGTCAATGGCATGCTCTATATCTGCGCGGCGCTTAATGTTGTTATCGCGATAGACGATAGTACCGGCGAAGAAGTCTGGCGCTATGAACCCGGCCTGGAGCCGCCTGCCACGCACCAATATGCCAAAACCTGCCGTGGACTTGGCTATTATGAAGCGAGCGAAGAATATAAAGGCCAGTGCCCGAAACGGATCGTCACGGCGACTGTCAATGCCAGCCTGATTGCCGTCGATGCGACAACCGGAAAGCCTTGCAGTGATTTTGGTGAAAATGGCATTGTCGACTTGCGGCAAGGCATGGGCGACCATCCAGTTGGTGACTATTATCATACGTCGCCGCCGCTAGTTGCTGGCGACAATCTGATCGTTGGTGGCCTGGTAAACGATTCCCAGAATCTTGGTCTGCCGTCTGGTGTGGTCAGGGCCTTTGACGCGATCACAGGTGATTTTGCCTGGGCATGGGACATGGGCAATTCCGGCGAACGCGGCGAACCGGCGGAAGGCAATACCTACACGCTGGGAACGCCGAATGTCTGGTCGATCATGAGCTACGATGCCGAACTGAACCTGATATATGCCCCCACCGGCAATGCGGCGCCCGACTATTTTGGCGGCGCGCGCCGTGAATTTGATGATGAATGGTCCTCGGCGGTGGTGGCGATTGATGCAGCGAGCGGTGAACCGCGCTGGAAATATCAAACCGTGCATCACGATGTCTGGGACTATGATGTCCCCGCACAGCCGGTACTGGTGGATGTGACCAAAGATGGCAATAAAGTCCCATCGGTCGCGGTACCAACCAAAATGGGCGACATCTTCCTGCTCGACCGGCGCAATGGCGAGCCGGTGCATCCCATAGCTGAAAAACCGGCCCCACAAGGCGCTGTTGATGGCGAATATCTCTCGCCGACCCAGCCTGCCTCTCCGCTCCCCAATTTTCATCCCTATCGTTATGAAAAAGATATGTGGGGCCTCACACCCATTGATCAGTTGGTGTGCCGGATCGAATATCGGACCATGCGTTACGAGGGTATGTACACCCCGCCAACACAGCCCACCGGACTGACCAATACCGGAACCATGTTGTATCCTGGCAATTTTGGCGGATTTAACTGGGGCAGTGTCTCCGTCGATGCGGATAACGGCCTGTTGATCGCCGCACCGATGATGCTGGCCCACCGTTTGATTTTGGTAACACCGGAACAAGTTGCCGAAGCCGGTCCGCTCGGAGGCCTGTTGCTGGGCAAAAGCCATCCGGCCGTTCGCCTCGACCCGGAAGGTCCAATGCCCAAAATGGGAGAGCCCGATGCGGACAATCCGTTTGACCATCGGCGGATCAAATTTTTTGGCCTGCCCATGCCATTCATGTCGCGGCTTGGCACGCAGGTGCCCTGTTTCGAACCGCCATGGTCACGCATCGCGGTCATGGATCTGAACACCAAGGAATTGCTCTGGAGCAGACCTGCCGGTGATATGAGCGATTCAGGTCCGTTCAATCTGCGCTCCGGCATTCCCTATGATGTCGGTACAGCAATCCGTGCGGGTACGTTGACAACGCGCGGAGGCCTGACTTTCCTGAGCTCAACCATGGACAGCAAGGTCCGGGCTTTTGATATCCGAACCGGAGAGGAAAAATGGAAAGCAGATCTGCCCGGCAACGGACAATCTACACCGATGTCTTACCGCTCCGAAAAAGACGGTAAGCAATATCTCATCGTAACGGTTCCTAATCCGACCTGGCGATACCCCAGAGATCCTACGACAAACCAATATCTCGATTCACAGGATGTTCGAGACGGCAAAGGGGGTTATGTGATTGCCTACGCCTTGGAAGATGGCTGAACCTGATCTGGAGCCGACGCCCGGTAATAAGACAAAGTCCGCTTTCGGGATGAAGCAGCCATAGTGCCAGTGTCCGTTTTGGACGCAAAAGCGGACGTTGAACTGCTATATATTATCCCAACCGATGCGGACACCAAACCAGAAATGACCATTGCGATTAATCGTCAGCTGGTGGATGGAAACGTCGGTGTCCCAGACTAATTTCAGCGCCTTGAATAGTGTGTCAGATTGCATCGATTATCTAGAAGAACCGAGCACGACCGATGGCTCTATCAAAAACCCATACCCACCCGAACGTTTACATGGGGCGTCTTATTGTCACTATTGTCGCGATCGCGATTGATCGGAAGCGCTGTTTCCAATTCGAAATCCAGTGGCCCAACGCGTCCACGAACGCCTGGTCCAGCGGAAACCAATGTGCCTTCGCTGCCGTTGCTGGCTATGTCGTTGACATAACCCATGTCGGCAAAACCATATATTTGCAGTCTTTTCAGCCAAGCCGGTCGCGATTTTACATCATATCGCAGCTCGGCCAGTCCATAAAAGCCATCGTCGCCGGACAATTCGCTAAAATCATAGCCGCGCACACGATAGGCGCCGCCAATACTCAGTTCCTGCGCTGCAAGCAGAGGACGATTGGCGATCTGGCCGCGGGCGGCAAGATAGATGCTAAGGTCTTTGGTTAACCCGGTTTGGAAATCCGCCCAATATTCGCCCTTGGTAAACACCCCGTCACCGTTTAGCCGCGACGCAAGTGAATTGCCGAACCGGGTTGCTCCGAAAATGTCTAATCCTTGGACAAGAGCGGCACCGGCACGGACTCTGCCACCGGCAAATGGCAATTCACCGCGGACACCCAATGATACGGTGACCTGTGTATCTTCGCGGATCAGCATGTTCATTTCTTCAGTGTTGATCGACAAATAGGCGGCTTCGGTCTCGACCCACAGGCTACCGGACGTTGCCCGGACAAGAGGATAGCTCGCAAATAACGCGAGATAGCGGCTTTCGCCCGAAATGTCAGAGCCAGCCGCGTTGCCGCCCGGCGCTGTGTCGCCTACCGATCCGGCAATGCCCGCTCTCATCCCGTCTTTACCGATTGCGGTCGCATAATAGCCGCTGACGGACAGTATTTCTTTCGGTTCAATCGGATTGGTTCTTATCGCCACGCCAAGCGCATCGGCATCATGAATTGCCCCGCGCAAATCACCGGAAAGCCGGGCTCTTACAGGCCCAAAGCTGTCACTTCCGTAGTTATCCGCCTGAATGCGCACCCGGTCGCCGCGTTCGCGAACGGTGACCTGCAGGATATTTCGGCCATCTTCCTGCAGGAAGTTTGTCGATCTTACCCAGATGTCGGGAATATCACCGGCCAGTAGCAAGCTGCGTTCAATTTCCGGCCGACGGGCAACCTTGCCCTCCAGAGAGGATAAAATTGAGCGCAGGTGCCGATTATCCGAGCCGACAATCCGTACGGCATCAATCATGCCTTCGATCAGCTTGATTTGGAGCACGCCCATCTCGACCGACTGTTCCGGTATATAGGCGGAGGCAAAGATATAGCCTTTTTCGCGCGCAATATCAGCTATTTGCTGAGTGAGTGAGGCGAGTTGCTCTTCGGTTGCTTCCTGACCGATAAAGGTTTCGACGACAGGCGAAAATAGCTCGATGTCGAGTGCATCCGCTCCGACAATACCGATCGCACCGATCCGGAAATTTTCCGGCGCCTCGTTGATCAACGGTGCTTCATTGGATGTTTCGGGCGCGGGAACGGCGATATCGCTGGATTGTGAAGCTTGGCTGACGGGGCGGGATACGGACCGCTCCGAGATATCGGGTTCCGGGAATCCGGCCGTCCAGACGCCGGTATCTAACGCCACTAACTGTTTGTCCTGCGCCAATACAACCGGTTGCGCCGACGCCGGAAGCGACAATGCCAACAGGCAGGAAGTGGATAGAAAACGCAACACAGTGATATCGATACTCAAGAAGATTTGGTCCCGATATCGGTCTAAACAACAGGTATTAAATGTTGGTTATCAACAGCAAAAATTAAGGCGTTTTTAACTAGCTATGTTTTTCTTATCTTCAAACCCGGGTCTTAAACCGGCATGCTCAATCTTGTGAAGAGTAACTGTTATGAGCCATCCAATTACCAAATCAATCGTTATTGCGGCACTATTGTCGAGCACTGCGGCCTATGCGGGTACGCCGGGCTGGCAAGTCTCCGAGATTAGCGGAAATGTGACCGTTGCGCGCCAAGGGGTGGTCAAAATCGCGCAACGTAAAACCACATTGGTGCCGGGCGATGTTATCAAAACCGGTCCAAAGGGGCGCGCTGTGTTGGCGCGGGGCGGCGAATATCTTGTTGTATCACCCGCAACCCATATCGAAATTGCGGAGCCAGCGAAAAGCGGCAAAGTCACGCAGATTATTGAATATCTCGGCAATGTCCTGTTTCGCATCGATAAAAAGGCAACGCCGCATTTCGGGGTCAAAACACCTTATATGGCTGCTGTTGTCAAAGGAACGACCTTCAGCGTTTCGGTCAGTCCTGAAGGATCTGCCGTGCAGGTAACAGAAGGCGCGGTAGAAGTGTCAACATTGGATGATGGCGCTTCCGAATTGGTAACCCCTGGCGTGATCGGCATGATCAATGCCAATGATCCTTTTAGCCTGGTGGTTATTGACGGCGAACGACGCGTGATTGAATCGCCGAACAAGCCGGTGCCGGACAACAAGGGCAATGTGACCACCACATTGAAGCAACCGGTACTGTCACCAACTGCAGCGGGAGGGGATCTTGCATCATCCGACTTGTCGGGTGTGGTTGCTATTCCAATTGGTGAAGAAGGCGTTGAACTGGCGGAACTGACTAACGGTCTAATTCGCGGTGACATTAGCTATAACAAATTTGCGTTGATCGAAAATGCCGAAGAATCGCTCGGCGTTGGCGAAAATGCAGACGACAATATTGGCGGCGAAGATGAATCGATAGACGACAATAGCGATATTGACGACGATCAGGGCGAAGACGGTCAGGGCGAAGACGGTCAAGGCGAAGAAGACCAGGGTGAAGACGACCAGGGCGAAGACGACCAGGGCGAAGACGACCAGAGCGACGACGATCAGGGCGACGATGACCAGAGTGAAGAAGGCCAGAGCAATGACGACCAAGGTGAAGACGACCAGGGTGATGATTCCCAGAGCGCCGGTACAATAGTGGATATCGATCTAATCAATCAGCCGGGCGACGATGACGATGGCAATAATGGTCACGGCAACGACGATGACGGCGATGATGACAGCAATCCTGGCAAAGGTTTCGGCAAGGGTAATGACGACGATGGCGACGGCAATAATGGCCATGGCAACGACGATGACGGTTTTGACGATAGCAATCCCGGCAGAGGCGGCGGCAAAGGTAAAGGTAAAAGCAACGACGATTGAACCTTGCCCGTCTGATATGGCTCGTAGTCTCTTGTCGTTCTCAGGTAAATAGCTGTTATTTAGCAATTTTATTCAGATTAACGTAAAATACAGGCATCTGCGGTAAATCGGTCCCAAGATCGTGTTACGGAGATGTCTTGAAAGCCGTTTTTACCTCTTTTAGCGCCAATGCGTCATGGCGCTTTCTTCTCGCGTGGGGATTTGCACTCCTGTGCGCGATTGCTTTACCGCTAGTCGGCGTGGGCGGCGAAGTGGAGCGGCAATCCCAAAATCTGCGCGCCAATGTGCTGGAGAAGCCCGCATCCGGTGACATCGCTATTGTCGAAATTGACGCACAATCAATCCAGTCGCTGGATCGCTGGCCTTGGCCGCGTACATATTATGCTGAACTGGTTGAAAAATTGTCGGCGGCTGGTGTTGCGCAAATCGCATTTGATGTCGATTTTTCATCGCATTCCACAGCTGAACAGGATGGTATTTTTGCAGCGGCGCTGCAAGGCTCCGATGCGGCGGTTATTTTGCCAACGTTCAAACAGGAACAAGGCGGGACAGAAAGTGGATATGTTGAGAGTTTACCGATAGAATTGCTGCGTGAGCATGTCCTTCTCGCTTCGGTCAACGTCCATCCTGACAAAAACGGGCAGTTAAACGACTATAGCTACGGTACGATCACCGACAATATCGCGCGCCCATCGCTGGCCAGTATGATCGCGGAAACCTCTGGCCATATTGATGAGAAATTTGCAATCGACCAATCGATCGATCCGGCGACTATCCCGCGCTATAGTTTTGTCGATATCTTGCAATCTGAGCAGCCAGATCCCGGCCTTAAAGGCAAAAAGATATTGATTGGGGCCACGGCTATCGAGCTGGGCGACCGCTATCCGATCAGCCGCCATGGGATGATGCCTGGCGTTGTTATTCAAGCCATGGCGGCCGAGACCCTTTTGCAGGGTACGAACGTGGCCAGCATCGGATATCTGCCATCACTGGCTTTGGCCGCGATATTTTTGTTGCTATGGTTTTGGCGAAGACAAACACCCGAAAACAATATTTTCCTGGCCGCCGTTTCGATTGGCATAGGGTTGTTCTTATCGGTTCTGGTTGCTGAGTATCTGGGCCTTTTCACTTTTTCCAATGTCCCCGCATTATTTTTCCTCGGCGTTTTTCTGGTGTCAGAAAAATTCCTGAAAACAGATTTTGCTTTGACTCGCAGTCAGTTTTCCAACGCCGACAGCGCTCTTCCCAACGAAGCTGCGCTGTTAAAGTTTCTTACGAACCTGGGAGACCGCAATATAGCGGCCGCACGCCTGACCAATTTTCGTGAACTGCTGGCCGTGACCAACAAGGAAATGCGCGGTGATCTGTACAATAATCTAGCCGATCGGCTGAAATTTCTGGCCGAAGAACAGCGGATATTTCATCTTGATACGGATATGATCGGATGGGTGATTAAAGAGGATTATTCGAGCGACATTGCCGGCCATTTCGACACAGCAGTCGCGTTGTTCCATTCTCCGGTCATGGCGGGTGAGACCAAAATCAAGTTAAACGCTTCTTTCGGGATCAGCGGAGAGACGATTGATCAGGCGAAAATCGCCACCGAACAGGCAGTCGTCGCCGGACGGCGCTGGGCGTTGCATGATGAAGAGGCTGCTCGCGCAATTGGTCAGAAACAAAATCTGCTTGTTGAATTGGAACAGGCGATCGCGGACGGGAATATCTGGACGGTCTATCAGTCAAAATGGAACCTGCTCTCCAATAAACTGGACGGCGCCGAGGCGCTGGTTCGCTGGCAGCATCCCGAAAGAGGGATGATCAGTCCTGAACTCTTCATTCCAATATTGGAGGGCGCGGGCCGGATTGATCAGCTGACACTCCATGTTCTGCAAAATGCGCTGGACGATTTGTCGATATGGAGCGCGCAGCAGCCGGATTTGAGCTGTTCTGTAAATATTTCTGCGCAGTTGCTCGGCGATGAAAGCTTTATTGACGAAGCAATTGCAATGGTCGGTGCGGCAAATATACAAAATGGGCATGTCATATTTGAAGTGACTGAAACCGCTGCCTTGGCCGATTTGCATATGTCTATTCTGGCGCTTGAGCGTATCCGCCAGGCCGGTATCAGCGTATCGATTGACGATTATGGCACGGGCCAATCAACGATGAGCTATTTGCAGCGGCTGCCCATTGATGAAATTAAAATTGATCAAAGCTTCGTCAAAACCATGATGAGCGACGATTCCAACCGTCTGATGGTAAAATCAACCATCGAGCTGGCCAAAGCGCTGAACCTGAAGGTTGTGGCTGAAGGCATTGAAGAGCAGGCTTGCATGGATATGCTGAGCAGCCTTCAATGTGATGTCGGGCAGGGCTGGTATATCTCGAAACCTGTCTCATCTGAGATTTTCTTGACAACATGGTTGGGAGTTACAACGCCGGAAAGAGCTGCTCACGGCTGAGCGATTGGATTTCCACAGCGCCAGATTATATGAGTGGAATGCTAGTGTCCGCTTTCGGGATATAGCGGACACGGCGTTCATGGAAATCTTCGCAAATGATTGCGAGTAGCCTTATGATCAAGGCCATCGGAGATTGACGATGTATTCCCATCATCGTGAACCTCTGCTATTTGTCAGAGAATGATCGACCCGGGCCCTAGCGAAAGCGCACTGATATGAACGTGGTGAAAGTTGTGGGTGGTATCTTTCTGGCGGTTGGCTTGGCGATGTTGGCCGGTTCTATTTATCTCTATTCTAGTCAATCGAAATTTCTCGCAATCGCCAAAAGTACCGAGGGCCGAGTGATTGATATGTCTCGTCAGGTAAGCACTGACGATGACGGCACCAGCTATACTTATGCGGCAGTCGTGCGCTTCACCGATGACAATGGGACCACACATGAATTTGTAAATCCCAATAGTTCTAACCCGCCAAGCTATTCCAAAGGACAAACGGTTCCTTTGCTTTATGCACCGGACAATCCTGGCAATGCCTTCATAGATGATTTTTTCGGGCGTTGGGGCGTGGTTGTGATCCTCGGCCCTATGGCCGCGATCTTTTCTCTGCTCGGCGGCGCGCTGTTTTTTACGCAAATTTATAACGCCCGGATAAGAGATTGGGTGCGGGAAAATGGTACTCCGGTTACTGTGGATTTTTTGGAAGTAGAGCGAGACAGGTCACAGGCCGTGAACGGCCGCAATCCCTATCGCATAGTGGCACAAGGCAAGAATCCCTTTAACGGCAAGCTTGAACAATTTCTAAGTGACGCAATCTGGGTTGATCCTACCGAATTGATGGGCAATAGAAAACTGCGTGTGTTTATCGATCCAAACAAACCATCGCGCTATTCGGTAGATATCGACTGGCTGAAGGAGCAGATTCAGGATTGACCCTCTGACGCGGTCCGCACAGGAAAACAGCACGCACAAGTCGATACTATACAGAATTGTTGACAACGAGATGGTTTTGAGGGTTGTTTTGGAGGATTTCTAGACCCTTTTACTTGCGTACGGGGATCATTTGAAGTGCTGTCTTTACCAGTTCGTCTAATGTCCGCTTTCGGTATATAGCGGACGCCTGCCTTCACCCCAAACGCCGCTCAATCACCATACATTTGTTGGCAGGAGGTCTGGATTTGCGGAGCCTGCAGGAATTGCTCGATCATGCGAGCTTGAGTAGTACGCAAGCCTACGCAGCGGTTGATGCGGTGTATTTGCTGGATGTAAGCTAGGGTTTAGTATCCACAACATCCCCAAAGTGGACATTAGGTATTTGATCGATTGAAGGCGGCGCCACTAGTTTCTATGCTCTGCGCTCTCGATATCGTCTCCACGAAGACCCTCCAGCACGATCCGTATTTTCTCTTCCGCGTTATATTGCTTGCGGGTCGCTCGGCGAATGTCCTTCACCAGCCGCTCTGCAGGGGCTTTAGAATTTTTCTGTTTTGGTCTCATCTTCGTTCCTTACGTCACTACGATGAGACCAAAACACTCACATCCTATATAACTAACATCTGTCTATCGAATGCTGACGGGCGACAGCGCAGCATAGCTAAGCCCCGAGAAGTGTCATTCTAGATCTGAACATCTACACGGCGTGTTTTGTTGCCCCAAAGAAAATTTGGTATTTTCGGAAAAACAAAATCCACCATAATTTATCGAAAACTATGGTGAGCCCTGCTGGGTTCGAACCAGCGACCTACTGATTAAAAGTCAGTTGCTCTACCGACTGAGCTAAGGGCCCACAACTGCACACTGCTGTTGCGAAGCGCTTCCCTAGTGGTGCTTGGCTTTCGGGTCAAGCGGCTTTGGGCGGATTTATCAGGTTTTTAGATGCGACTATTCCGATAAGCCAATTGCCTTACTGTCAGACCGGTGACGGGATCGCGCCAATCCGGCGCAATTTCGGCGGCAGGGCGCAGAACGAAGGGCCGTTGCTGCATCAGCGGATGGGGAATGATAAGCCCTGGTTGGCTGCTCAAAAAGGCGCCTTCACTCCATAAAATAATATCGAGATCGAGCACGCGCCGTGACCAGGCTTGGCCGCGCCGTGGTCCAAAGGCTGATTCGACCAATTTCAAGGTGCTTAGCACTTCAATGGGATCGTGCCGGGTTTCCAAGACCGCAGCGGCATTAGCATATCGGCGCTTCGATGGTCCGATTGGCAAGGAGCTGATTATCGACGATTGTTTGAGGACGGTGACCTTGTGCTCATCCAGTGCAGCTATCGCAGCTTTGAGGACCGCTAGCGGCAAACCATGATGGATATGCCGTTGATTAGACCCTAAGGCGATCAAGAAGCGGCTTTTTTGCATCGGGCTCCAATCGAAAAATGCTATTATATAAATGGTTTCAAGGTGATGGAAGCGCTGCTACCATGGAACCAACATAAGACAAACTGAGGAACGTTATAATGGGTAGTCAACTTGGGAAAACGGGTGGTGCGATAATATTGCTTGCCGGACTAAGCTTTTCACTAGTGGCTTGTAGCGCTGGAAACACTGATTCCGAAGTTGAGCCGGCCGAAAGCATTGCAAGAGCAACATTGGTTGGGGCTGATCAAGCGCAATATGGCGAAGTTATTATTGGTGAGGGTGATGGCGGGTTGATCGTTCGGATAGACGCCCGAGGCCTGGAGCCAGGGCCACGTGGTGTTCATATCCATGCAGTCGGGAAATGCGATGGTCCGGACTTCAAATCGGCTGGGGGCCATTGGAACCCGACCGAAAAACAACATGGTTTCGATAATCCTGAAGGCGCACATATGGGCGATTTTTTCAATTTGGTCATTGGGGAAGATGGATTTGGTTCTGTTGAGGCTACGATTGAGGGCGCTAGTTTGAAAGAGGGTGCAAATGTCCTAATGGATGCTGATGGGGCCGCATTTGTTGTCCATGCAGGTCCCGATGATTTGAAGACTGATCCATCCGGAGAAAGCGGCGGCCGGGTTGCTTGCGGCGTATTTATACTCCAGAAATTCGAGCCGGTTCGATAATATCTGTTCGATGCATGATCATGTGACGGTCATCATATATAAAAAATAAAATCACGTTATTTAGGTTGGCTATCGGGGGGTCGCATGGCTATTTCAGTTCTTTTTGTTTGCATGGGTAATATTTGTCGATCTCCGTTGGCGGAGGCCGCGCTGCGCCAGCAATGTGCTCTATCAGGGCAAAGCATGATTATTGATTCGGCAGGAACACATGACTGGCATACGGGCCAGCCGCCTGATGAACGGGCGCAGACTGTGGCTGCGAAAAACGGCGCTCCCATCGAGCATCTCCGGGCGCGACCAGTACGGACCGCAGATTTCCGCGATTTTGATTTTATCATCGCACTCGATAATGACAATCTAGCCAAGCTGAAGGCAATCCAGCCCAGTGATGGAGCGGCTGTGCTGTCATTGTTGCTAGACTATGTTGAGGGCAGGGCAGGGGAAGGCGTTATTGATCCCTATTATAAAGATGATGAGGCGTTTGAATTGACCTGGGCCGATGCGGTTGCCGGGGCAAAAGGCCTTATTGCAAGACTGTCCTGAACCCGGTTATTCAAAATTGTTCGATGGCATTCAAAGTGGAATGTTCGCGCAAGAACAGCCGATCCAAATAGGCGTGTAAATTGACGAAATCATCTATCAAACCCTGACTCTTAACCATTTGACCGCAAAGCTAGCGACGATATCGGTGATCGTGAACTGGTTCACCGCCGGATAGCCTTGATTTCCCAACACCTGATCCAGCACGCGCGCACCGCGCGACGGGGCATATTCATAAAGGGTGATTTGCGGCATATATTGCTCCTGGCCTTCGGTTTTCTAGCTCAAATTTGAATCTCGATTGATACCATCTATGGCTGTGCTTGTTGATTTTATCGGTTCCGCATCCGGTTTTTCTTGAAAAATTCACATAATCAACCGATATTGAAGGGGATAGTGCCGCAGTCATACATTTGCGGCTGAATAAACCGAGGAGTTTGAATACCATGGCTTGGCCTGACCCTAGAGCGACAATGTCGCGTACACCTGTTGGCACGACGCCACAAACCGATGTCGCTTATGACGCCGGACTGCGTTCATATATGCTCAAAGTCTATAATTACATGGCGAGCGGCGTGCTGCTTACCGGTATCGTGGCAATGCTTTTTGCGAGCTCTGGCATGGCGGCAGAGATTATGTTCGGTGGCGGACCGTTGAAATGGGTGATCATCTTGTCACCTCTGGCGATCGTAATTGCGATGAGCTTTGGACAGAATAAATTCTCGACGTTTACGCTTCAGGCCATGTTCTGGGGCTTTGCGACCTTGATGGGTCTCTCCATGTCGACTATTTTCCTTGTCTATACAGGCGCTTCAATCGCTCAGACCTTCTTTGCCACATCGGCGGCTTTCTTAGGGCTTAGCCTCTACGGTTACACCACCAAGAAAGATCTGTCCGGCTGGGGCAGCTTCCTGATCATGGGCGTTATCGGCCTAATTGTAGCAATGGTGATCAATATCTTCTTGCAATCTACGATGATGCATTTCGTGATCAGTGCTATCGGTGTTCTGATCTTCGCAGGTCTGACCGCTTATGATACGCAGCGGATCAAGAGCATGTATGCTTATGTCGCCGGTACCGACATGGTTGGTAAGGTGATCATCATGAGTGCGCTGAACCTGTATCTGGACTTTATCAACATGTTCCAGTTCCTGCTCACCTTCATGGGTAGCCAAGACTAAGCTTTTATTCATAAGCTTTGAATTATAAGAAAAGCCTGGCAGGAAACTGCTGGGCTTTTTCTTTTGGCAGTTAGTCGTTTTTCCGTTGCTATTGCTGGACAATCGGTAAACCGGCTCATAGTAAATTTAGCATTATAGGGGAGAGTAAAGTGATCCAGGGTACCAAAAAATTACGCTTGTTAGTCGCGGCTGCGGCTATTTCCGTTCTGGCTGCATGTCAGACGGCTCCCGCTCCGGTCATCGCTCCTGTTGCGCAGCCACAATATACACCACGCGCACCGACGACGCCATTTGGAGCAAGTATCAACACGATTGTTCCTATGATGCGCGCTGATGGGCTGCGCCAGACAATCAACCGCGATCTGGGGCCATTGGAAACATTATGGCATGTTCGAGCTGCGTTGAACGTTGCTGCGCTCAGTTGCACAGCGCCGCAATATGCGCGGTTGGTCGATGATTACAACGCATTTATTCGCAATAACGCAAAATACTTGCGCAACGCTAACAGCGCGATCATCAGCAAATATCGCCGCGAGCAGGGTAGTGGTTACAAACAGGCGCATGATCGCCATCAGACCAGTCTCTACAACTTTTGGTCCTTCTCTCCCCTACGCCGCCCCTTTTGTGATCAGGCCGTTCAAGTCAGTCAGCGTGCGATTGTTACAAAAGAAGATGAAATGGAGGCTTTCGGTGCATCGGCACTGGCTGAGCTGGAAAAACCATTTAATGATTTCTATCTGGCTTACGAGGAATATGAAAGAGACCTTGATGCTTGGCGCCGGCAATATGCGCCGGAACAGGCCCGCGATGCTGCTGACGAAACGATTAATACGACCGGTCTGACTGAAGGAAATTAGTTTTCGGTCATTACCCGTCAAAATTTGGGCAAAAAGAAGGCCAGATGGTATGAACCATCTGGCCTTTGTCTTTCAGCTTTCCGAGGGTCTGGAGAGAGCGCTGAAAGAAGGAGGGATAAGTTAAAAGCCGAAACGCACGCCCACGGTGCTTTTGTCGGCGGCGGCTGGTCCGGCATCCGACAGATAGTCTGACCGTACTGAGCTTGATAGGAAGCGACCAGGATTAACGGCATCAACTCCGCTATCCTGGGCCGTAGAGCGATAAGAAAATTCCTCTGGGATAAATAGGCCAGCTAAGCCAGCATTGGGCTGTGAAAGGCTAAGGATATCATTTTTTGGTAAGCGGTAACCCGGCATGAACGCGTCTGCCATGGTTGCCATGAAACTTTGCTTCTGGTTGGCGGTCACACCGGCGAGATCGAAATTGCTGATAGGAAGGTCGATGGCTTGATGCTGTTGGGGGGCAGCAGTCTCGACCATGGATTCCGTGTCGATTGCGGAGTCAGCAAATGCCGGCGTTGCAGTGATGCTGATAAGGGCAGCGGCGGTAGCGATAATAGCATTTTTCATGACTTCGTCCTTCCTATCGTTATCAACATGCCTTGGCTTGCTGCTCTCATAAGAAGTTTCGCACCGGCGCCGGAGAAGGTTACAGGCCAGTGATTTTGTTATCGAAGAAATGGATCAATCGCGAGAATTTAGCTGCATTATTGAATGGCTAAGTCAGGTTTGACTAGGCTTGTTGTATTAGCGCTGCATCAACCGCTTTAGACTCTTTATATTTCTCGCGCTCCCGTAAACGCTCTGCATAAGCGGTGAAGCTATCGCGCTCGGGGAAAGTTTTAAACTGCAAACCCCAGTCCACTTGCGATCCGACATAGACGTCCGCCATCGTGAAACGATCACCACAGACATAGTCGCGCGATTGCAGCATTTGGTCCAGCACATCCATGGCGCGGTCATAGCTGCCATAGCCTGCTGAGCGTTCTTGCTCTTCGGTGACCGACAGCCCAAGGTTCCTATCAAAGACAGCTTGCTCAAGCGGACCGGCGGCAAAGAATAGCCAGCGATAATAGTCGGCGCGTTCGTCCGGCGTCGGTGCCAGGCCAGTATCGGGAAACGCATCCGCTAGATAAGCACAAATTGCCGCGCATTCGGTCACCGTCTTGCCATCATGCACAATGGCGGGCACCTTGCCCATCGGATTGATCGCCAGATATTCGGCCGACTTCATGTCTTCGGCATATTCGACAATCTTCTGATCATAATCCACGCCTGCTTCATGCAGCGCCCAGCGCGCAATCTGACCACGCGACATCGGGTTGGTATAAAAGGTGAGGGCGGATGGTGATGAGGACATGATCGACTCCTGTGACGATGAGAGTCATGAGTATAACAAGTCTGTGGCGGCTTTGTAGTCAGCGATTATCTATACTGACATTTCCCGTTGGCGGCGACGAGATGAATGTCGGCAAAGGCCGCCGTTACGGTTTCCCCGCTATTGTCCGTATCGCTCGATATGGCGATGGAGGTCACCTTGGCTCTACCGGTCTTGAACTGCTTTTCGATATCAGTTGCAAGATTGCGCCTTTCGTTTACCCAGCGACCGGCTTGCGCTGCGCCGCTTTGTGCGACGATGACCTTTGCCTGCTTGGTATAGACATTGTTCCGCGCAGTTCCGACGGGAAACCGATTGTCCCAGACATAGTTGATAGCGCCGTCGGGTATTGCATTGCCGCCTCTAGACCGCGCTAGCGCCAGTTTTGCCCTGGTACCGAGCGATATGGCACTATTGGGTAGGTCTAGGCCTATATAGATGCGCGCGGCTTGATCATCGCCCGACTTTTTCGCGATGTTAGCCGTTCTGACGACATCATCCACGCGCCAGCGCCAGCACAGGATAGGCGTCTCGGCGAGATTGACGGTAACGGGCCGCGTGAGCAGGGCCATGCTTTTGCGGGCATAGGCCTCAATGGCGGAAACGCCTTGAATGCGCTTGGCTGTGAATTTTGTTGCCGGGACCTTCTTGTCGATCTTGACACTCCGCCAACCAGCGGTGCCACTGGCAAAATTGCTGATCCGTTGGACGCTGCCTGATTGAGCCGTCACCATGGTTGGTGAGGCTGCCATTATGATAACGATGCCAATAAGAGCGGATTTGTGCATATTTCGATCAGGTCCGATTTAAACGCCAGTCATAGCTTAAAAAGCCGATCTTCGTCTTGCCTGATTTTAGCGCGGCTTGCTGCCCTTTAGTGAGACCCAGCGCGTTAGCGTAGATGGCGAGAAACTGGTTGAGATTGTTGGCCCCGCGCCAGCCTTTTTCAAAATCACCGCGATACCATTTGAAGATGTTGGAAACTTCCAGCTTGCCGCCCTTAAAGCGATTGCGGCTGCGATCACGCAAGAAATCCTTCGTGGCTGCGTTCAACTGCGCGGGCAGGGCATTGCCACGATAGGCTGTATTGCGCAGCGCTGGACAACCAATGCTCGCGCAGTTGACAGCAAAATGAATGCGCGGCTCGTTGTAACGGCCACTGCCACGGATCAGCGTGTGTTCGATATGATCCAGCGATACTGTCTTACCGAATAGCGGAATGAAATTCTGCTTCCAGGGTGATCGGATGATTGAGCCAAGATCCTTGATCGATTTCAGATTGGGATATTCTGTCAGTATCAGCTCGACCGTCCAAGCATTATAGGCATTGATCAGAAAGGCGAGTTGATCATTTTTGGACCATCGGTTGAAGGTTGTCTGGCTGACCGATGAAGTCGAATCGAGATAGGTTTTTAGTTTTGCTCGGTCCTGCTTGAACCGGCTATAGTTGACCTTTGAAGAAGTCCCTCCGCCAGTCACCACGACATTGCGTTTGAGCAAAGAGTCCCAACCGGAATGATCGTGAGCCGCCCATGCGCCGCTGGATAGCGATAAGGCGATGAAAGAAAGCAAGAGACGGAACCGCATTTGGAGAGCCTTTTTTGAGAGTGCCAATAATTGCTAGTTCGCACCAGATTGCGGCTTGGTTACAGCAAGGTATGGAAAGCAAGCGCAGATAAGGAGAGCATAACGGCTATGATCAAGCAATTTTTTCTGATTTCCAAAAAACCGGAGCTAAAGGCCTCTGAATTTCGCCAATATTATGAATCCCATCATGTGCCGTTGATCAAACGACTGTTACCTATGTTTGCGCGGTACCGGCGGCATTATTTGGATCGAGAGAATAGCGCCTTAGCCTCTGGCCAGCCTGACCCCGGCTTTGATGCCATCACCGAGATATGGTTTTCCCGTCCGGCAGACTATGACGCGTTTATCGAACGGGTTTCCGATCCCGAGGTGATTGCAAAAATTCGGACCGATGAAGCAAATTTCCTGATCAGCGATGCAACCCGCTCTTTGCGGATGGAAACTTGTGAATGAACGAGAGTTTTGGGAAATCATTGTATGCCATATTTTGCTTCGATTTGCCGTAGTATTTCGGCCAGTGACCGCTCAGGCGTATGAGTATAAGCTTGGCCGGTTTCTGCTAGCTGTTCGATACGATCAAGGCGAAACATCCGAAAATCGTCGCGTAACTCGCACCAGGCGACCAACGTCCATGTCTTGCCCCAGAACCATAAACCGAGCGGCTGCACCGTGCGCGTTGTCGCTGAGCCTTCTTGGTCGTGATAGTCAAAGGACAATATATGCCGTGCCTCAATAGCGGCTTCGCAGCGGTCGATAACATTCCGGGTTTGGTCCGCTAGGCCCATTTCCGGCACAAAAATCTTGGTTCCACCAACACGGTCGCGCTCTTTTTCGGGTAACACAGTCTCGATTTTGACCAGTGCTTCTTCAGCGGCCTCCATCATAGCACTACCGCCCCAAGCGCGGACCATGCGGGCGCCGGTGACAAGCGCGACAATTTCCTCGCGCGTGAACATCAGTGGCGGGAGATCAAAGCCACTTCGCATGATGTAGCCAATACCGGCCTCACCATCAATTGGGACACCGGTGGATTGCAAATCGGCAATGTCGCGATAGATGGTCCGTTCAGAAACCTCCAAACGCTCGGCAAGCATCGCTGCGGTCACAAGCCGACCACCTCGCAGATATTGAACGATCTGGAAAAGGCGGTCGGCTCTGCGCATGATTCAGTTTTTAAAGATACCGAGCGAATTGCCCTCGGTATCCTTTGCATAGAAAAATGATCCTGCGGGAATAGCAATGACGTCGGAAACCACTTCGCCGCCGCCTTGCTTCACCCGCTCCATAGCATCATCAAGATAGCCGTCGACCGCGAGATGCGCGGTAACTCCATCGCCCGCCGTTGCAGGTTTTCCCTCGTAAAGATGTCCCGATGATGCATTATCGCCTTCATAGGGCAACATCATCATGGGTTGTGGTCCGGCTTCGTTCTTGATGAGTGGGGCTTCCAGTAAGGTCTCATAAAAGCGTGTAGCCCTTTCGAGGTCGGTTGCGGGAATTTCGGTCCATACGAGGCGGTTATGTTTGGCTTCAGTCATTAACTTGCTCCTGCTTGTTGTTGGGGACAAGTTCGCTATGCCATAGCCCTCCTGACAGCATATTGTCAGGAGGGTTTAAAAAGTTCACGTTTATTAAGAACCAGTGTCGAGCATGACCTCAAACCCACCATAGATCAGGCGCTTTCCATCCATCGGCATATCTGCACCCGGCGACGGCATGCGCGCGTCCTCACGCATCTTTACCGAGCCCTGGTCAAAAGCGTCTTTGGAAGGCCATTCCGCATAACCGAAAGCGATAGCTTCGCCTGCTTCAGCCTTAACAGCCTGTTTGAAATCGGTAACCGTGCCATTCTTTATCCCCGCTGCCCATCCATCGACGGCGTGCAGTGCGCCATTGTCAATTGCTATATCACGCATCGCCTTGCACATATCGGCAAAGGCTTCGCGCTTTTCTTTTGGGACCGGAGCGACATATCCTTGAACATAACCGGTTGGGCCACTTGTCCCGCTCTCACCGACTATTTCAAAGCCTGAATAGATCATCCGCATGCCGTCAAACGGCATTTCTGAGGGTTCCTCCATCCGTTCGTCGCTCCCCATGTCACGATGAGCCTTATAAAATCCTTCCTTTGTCCCCCAATCGATCCAGGAGAACACGATATTTTCACTCTTCTCGGCATTCACCGCTCCATACATATCGGTAATTTCGCCTCGCGGTACATCGCATCCCCAACATTCGACAATCCGTTGAGCGCCATAATCAGTAAAAAGCGGCACAGACTCGCGCGCTATCTTTAAATAGGATTCCCTATTGGTTTCGGGAACGGGAACGATGAATCCCTGAAAATAAGCCATTCTCTCTCTCCTCGCCCCGAATATAGCAAATTTGAGCGTTTCAATCACGCACACAAAAAAACGGCGTGAGACCAGTCACGCCGTTTCGTATTTTGGGTGCACGGGTTGGACCGCGCTTTTGAAGGGAAGTTACTTGCTTTTGCTTGGCGCTTTTTTCTTCGGTGCCGATTTCTTCTTTTTGCTGGCGGGCGCTGCCGGTGTGACTTCAAAAGTCAGCGCATTGTCCTTCAGATGCACCTTAACCTCGCCGCCATTGACCAGCTTGCCGAACAGCAATTCCTCGGCCAATGGTTGCTTGATCTTCTCTTGGATCAACCGACCCATTGGGCGCGCACCATAGAGCTTGTCATATCCGCGTTCGGTGAGCCACGCCTGCGCATCTTCGTCCAGCGTGATGTGGACGTTCTGATCCGCCAGCTGCAATTCCAGCTCCAGAATAAACTTCTCGACGACCCGTGAGACAACTTCAGGTGGCAGATAGGCAAAGGGGACAATCGCATCCAGACGATTGCGGAATTCAGGGGTGAACATTTTCTTCACCGCTTCATCGCTTGCATCCTCTTTGGATACATCACCAAAGCCTATGCCTTCTTTCGCCATATCTGACGCGCCGGCATTGGTGGTCATGATCAAGATCACATTGCGGAAATCGACAGTCTTGCCATGGTGATCGGTCAACTTGCCATTATCCATGACCTGCAACAGGATGTTGAACAGATCTGGATGGGCTTTCTCAATCTCATCTAGCAACAGCACACAATGCGGGTTTTGATCGATAGCATCGGTGAGCAATCCACCCTGATCATAGCCAACATAGCCCGGAGGCGCGCCGATTAGACGGGAGACGCTGTGGCGCTCCATATATTCGGACATGTCAAAGCGTTTCAGCGGGATGCCCATGATCGATGACAATTGCCGCGCAACCTCCGTTTTACCAACGCCAGTGGGGCCGGAGAACAGATAGTTACCAATCGGCTTGTCTGGTTCGCGAAGACCAGCACGAGACAGCTTTATAGCGCTCGATAGCTTTTCAA
The DNA here is from genome assembly GCA_947489315.1 of uncultured Sphingomonadaceae bacterium. Classification (GTDB taxonomy): domain Bacteria; phylum Pseudomonadota; class Alphaproteobacteria; order Sphingomonadales; family Sphingomonadaceae; genus Parasphingorhabdus. The sequence goes on along the minus strand of CANLCX010000002.1, from coordinate 441,200 downwards.
TGGCTGCATTTTGACCGAAGACAACGCGCTTGAGATCTCTGTCGAGACTTTCGAGCGTTTTCTTGTCATCTTTCGATACGGATTTGGGCGGGATGCGTGCCATGGTGGCAATAACCGCTTCAATATCCTTGGTCGTGATCATCTTCTTGCGACGTGAAGGTGGTAACAGCATCTGCATCGCGCCCACTTCATCGATCACGTCAATGGCTTTATCCGGCAATTTGCGGTCATTTATGTAACGCGTCGAGAGCTCCACGGCTGATTTTAGGGCGTCAGGTGCGTAGCGTACATTATGATGCTCTTCGAATGCGGAACGCAGACCAGCGAGAATTTTTATTGTGTCCTCGACACTTGGTTCGTTGACGTCAATTTTCTGGAACCGGCGCAACAGAGCCCGATCCTTTTCGAAATGATTGCGGAACTCTTTATAGGTGGTCGAACCGATGCAGCGAATAATGCCGCCGGACAAGGCCGGTTTCAGCAGGTTCGATGCATCCATTGCCCCGCCACTGGTTGCTCCAGCACCGATTACCGTGTGAATTTCGTCAATAAACAAGATTGCGTCCGGCATTTTTTCAAGCTCGGAAACAACCTGTTTCAACCGCTCCTCAAAATCGCCGCGATAACGCGTCCCAGCGAGCAAGGAACCCATGTCCAGCGAATAGATAACTGCTGGTTTCAACACATCGGGAACATTTTCTTCGATAATGCGGAGGGCCAGGCCTTCTGCAATAGCGGTTTTCCCGACGCCTGGCTCACCCACATAAAGCGGGTTATTTTTGGACCGACGGCACAAGATTTGTACGGTGCGATCAACTTCGGCCTGGCGACCGATCAGCGGATCGATCCGACCATCTTTGGCTTTTTCGTTCAAGTTTACGGTAAACTGGTCGAGCGCAGTTTCTTTTTTGCTCTTCGCTTCTTTCTTCTCGTCACCCTCGTCGCTGCCGGATAGTTCGGCAGGATCAATGGATTGTCCGCCTTTGCCGACGCCGTGACTGATAAAGCTGACAGCATCCAGACGGCTCATATCCTGTTGCTGAAGGAAATAGACTGCATAGCTTTCGCGTTCAGAGAAGAGGGCCACCAGCACGTTGGCACCTGTAACTTCGTCTTTTCCGGACGACTGTACATGCAGAATCGCGCGCTGCACAACGCGTTGGAAGCCCGATGTTGGGGATGGATCAATGGATTTTTCAACTTTTAGAGAGTCAAGTTCGCTGTCGAGATAAAGCACCACTGCATCTTCAAGCTCGCCTAGATCAACGCCACAGGCGTTCATGACTTGAGACGCGTCACCATCATCAATTAATGCTAGAAGGAGATGTTCGAGAGTCGCATATTCATGAGACCGATCAGCTGCATTTTTCAGCGCTTGATGAAGGGTCTTTTCCAGTGATTCTGCGAATGAAGGCATGTATTTACTCCTTGATGGGACATTTGGTTGTCCCGGTAGCCGAATGACCATGAGGTCCGGTTTCCTTCTGACCTTAACTATTCGGCTTCCTTCTTAATCTATGCGTAACCCAAAAAACATCAAGGGCCTATCCGAAGAACAGCCTGTGTTGAGCCAAGGTTATGCGAATTTTCTCGCGTCTTCTCCTAAACGGTCCAAGTCGGATCAACTTAAATCTAACTATTAAGATATAGGGTTAACAAATCCTTACCAGAGCCTCAGAATTTAAGTCTTTTTGAATAGGCTATCGGCATCGGCACGGTGGGATACTGCGAAGCTTTTCTTGGCTTCACAGCGGCTTATTTCATTTTTTAGGATCGTTATTCGCTGTTCCAGCTCATCGACAGAAAAAGGATCCAAGTCTTGCTTTGCTAGCAAACTGAGCGGATCATTGGCGTTGCGCGGCAGATCATCATCTTCGTTCATGTAAATTTATCCTGTCTTTTTCGGCCATTTGCTTCGCTAATGTTGACCGGCACGGCTTTGCTGTCAATAAGGATGTCGGATAAGAATGAGCGCCGGACAGCTAGGCGTTTCTGGGATAATTAGGGGCAAGCCATGACAGTATCAGAAGTTTTGCAGTCGGAAATGACGGCCATCGCGATCAGTGAACCGGGTGGCCCAGAGGTGTTAAAGCCGCAAACTATGGCTTTGCCCGAACCAGCTGCCGGAGAAGTGTTGATCAAAGTGGCTGCCGCCGGCGTGAACCGGCCCGATGTGGTGCAACGTATGGGGCTCTATCCTGCTCCTCCCGGAGCATCACCCTTACCCGGCCTAGAAGTGTCCGGCACCGTCGTCGCCTTGGGCAAAGGCGTCGAACCCGAGTGGATAGGCCGTAAGATATGCGCGCTCACAAATGGCGGCGGCTATGCGGAATTTTGCGTCGCACCGGCCGGGCAATGCCTTCCTGTCCCCGACAGCCTGACAATGGAAGAAGCGGCGGCCTTGCCAGAGACTCTCTTCACCGTTTGGAGCAACCTGTTCAATCGCGGTTTTGCGCGAGAAGATGAAACTGTACTCGTCCATGGCGGCACCAGTGGCATTGGCACCATGGCTATAATGCTTGGAAAGCTATTCGGCTTGAAGGTTATCGTGACATGCGGCTCTGATCAGAAATGCACGGCGGCCAAGAGCATCGGAGCAGATCATGCGATCAACTATAAAACGCAAGATTTTGTTGAAGAGGTCAATAAAATCACCGGCGGGCAGGGCGTCGAAGTCGTCCTGGATATGGTCGCGGGCGATTATGTACCGCGGAACCTCAATTGCTTGAAAGTAGATGGGCGGCACGTCACCATAGCGGTCCAGGGCGGAATGACCGCAACGCTCAATATGGCGCAAATCATGATGAAGCGGCTGACGCTCACCGGATCAACGCTGCGTCCGCAATCGGCTGATCGCAAATCACTGCTGGCGGACGAACTTTATCGTAATGTCTGGCCCGATATCGAAGCCGGCAAGTTGAAGCCGGTAATGGACGAGAGTTTCGCACTTGCCGACGCAGCCAAAGCGCATGCGCATATGGAAGCTGGCGATCATATCGGGAAGATTATACTCAAGGTGAGTTAAGATGGACGAGAACATCGACTTTCACGGCGCAAAAGTGGCGTTATTTGTTGATGATCAATTGCTCGTCTATCGCCGCGATAATAAGCCTGACATCCCGTTCCCTGATATGTGGGATCTTCCCGGCGGTGGTCGCGAAAATGGGGAAAGTGGAGCAGCTTGCGTCGCCCGGGAAACCTATGAAGAATTTGGCATAAGGGTTGATGTCACTGCTCTTGACTATGTCCAACATTATGAAAATTGGCGGGGATCAAGCAGTCGGCGGGCGTTGTTCTTTGTTGGGCGCCTGTCGCGTACACAAGTTGCTGGAATCGTCTTTGGTGATGAGGGTCAGCATTGGCAAACCATGGCTGTGACAGACTTTCTGCAGAGCGACGAAGCCGTGCCGCATTTGCAAGAACGTCTGCGAGACTATTTGGCGCGATAGCGCTAGAAACCTGCCCGCTATTGTAAATAAAGGGTCATAAAACGGGAATCATCCTGTCACAAACGCAGGTTATAGACTGCACCCATGGATGTTTCCTTGGGAGCAAAGTGATGGCCAAACAGTTTCCGCCAATTTCCGCCTCTGATATCCCTTTGCTGGAAGTGGATCGCTATGAAACGCGACTAACGCGGCGACCTCAGGTCAATCCGATGGATCGGACGCGTTACCGAACAATTTGGATTTCCGACATTCACCTTGGCACGCGCGGCTGCAATGCTGACATGCTGATCGATTTCCTTGATCATGTGGATAGCGATACGCTCTATCTGGTTGGTGATATTATCGATGGCTGGCGATTGAAGAAGAAATTCTACTGGCCGGATGGGCATAATGATATCATCTGGCGGATTTTGAAACGTGCGAAACGTGACACACGGATTGTCTATATTCCCGGCAATCATGATGAAATGTTCCGGCAGTTTACCGGGCTGAATTTTGGCGGCGTTGAAATACGCCGGTCGGCCATTCACGAAACTGCTGACGGGCGGCGGTTGTTAGTGATGCATGGCGACGAATTTGACACGGTTATGCTGGCACATCGTTGGCTCGCCTTTGCGGGTGATACAGCATATACGGTGCTGATGCGGCTCAACTGGTTGGTCAATAAAGTCAGAGGCCGTATGGGATTGCCTTATTGGTCGCTGTCAAAAGTCGCCAAACATAAAGTCAAAAATGCGGTTGAATTCATCGGACGTTTTGAGGAATTGGTCGCCAAGGCGGCGGGCAGTCGCGGCGTTGATGGGGTTGTTTGTGGCCATATCCACACCGCCGAAATGCGCGAGATTAAGGGCATTGAATATTATAATGATGGCGATTGGGTCGAAGGCTGTACAGCATTGGTGGAATGCGATGACGGTACGATGGAAATATTGCACTGGGCGGATGAAATTGCCGCCCGAGACGCTCGACGCGATCAACCGGTAAAACTGGAAACGATAAAAGGTGATCTGGGGCAAGCGGCATGAAAATCGCTCTGGTCACAGATGCTTGGCATCCTCAGGTCAACGGTGTTGTCCGGACGCTTGAGACAGTTATTGGTATATTACGCAATTGGGGACATGAGATACTGGTTATCTCGCCTGATCAATATCGCTCCTTCGCTGCGCCAAGCTATCCGGAAATCCGCTTGGCCATAACGCGGGCGCGCAGCGTTGGGCGTCGCATTGCCGAATTTGATGCGGACGCCGTTCATCTGGCAACAGAGGGACCGCTCTGTTTGTCGGCAAGGCGCTGGTGCTGCCGAAACAACCGCATTTTTACAACGGCCTATCACACGCAATTCCCAGAATATCTTGCCAAGCGAACGCATTTGTCACCACGGATTTTCTGGCGCTATATCCGCTGGTTCCACAGCGCCGCTCAAGCGATCATGGTATCCACCAACAGCGTCCGACAGCAATTGATCGGCGAACAACTGCCGCAAGTGCATCACTGGAGCCGTGGCGTTGACCTCGATAATTTTTCCCCGAAGGCGACCGCGCCAAAGATGTTTGAAAATCTGCTGCGCCCGATCCAACTCTATGTCGGGCGGGTTGCGGTTGAGAAAAATATCGAAACGTTTCTGAAAACGGATCAACCCGGTAGCAAGGTGGTTGTTGGCGATGGCCCGGCCCTTCATGATCTTAGTAGTACCTATCCAGAGGCGCATTTTCTCGGCCGTAAATCGGGGCGGGAGCTTGCGGGTTGTTATGCAGGCGCAGATGTTTTCGTATTTCCAAGTAAGACCGATACATTTGGGCTTGTTCTCATAGAAGCACTGGCCTGTGGCACGCCGGTCGCAGCTTTCCCTGTGACTGGTCCAATTGATATATTGACGCCCAAAAGCGGAGCGATGGACGATGATTTGAATCGTGCCATTGCGGCGGCTCAACATTTGCATCCGGAAGATTGTGTGAAACGAGCCGCGCGTTTCAACTGGGGCGAAAGTGCACGCCAATTTCTAGATGGGTTGGTTCCGATGGAGCCGGATCCGACGGTGCATCTGTCTCGCCGGTTCATCGCCAAAGCCATTTTTGCGAGGGTCTAAACATAGAAAACATGGCAAAAAGCCATGCGATGACCAAATATCTTGCCGACTCTTTCGATATCGCCTACATAGTCCTCAACAACAGGCCGCTCCCGAAAGGGGCGGCCCTTATTTTTTGAGAAGGACGCCACCGTGGCCCAAGATAACCCAACTCCGCTCATGCAGCACGCAACCGCCAGCTGGCTGGTGGATAACACCGGATTAAGCTTTGAACAAATTGCTGAGTTTTGCGGTATTCACATTCTAGAAGTTAATGCGATGGCCGATGATCTTGCCGGTTCCAAATATACTGGCCGCGATCCGGTGCAAGCGCATGAATTGACTAATGAGGAAATCGCCAAAGCCGAAGCGGATCCCAACTATCGCATGAAGCTGCAAAAAGGACCCGATCAGATCCGCCGCACCAAAGGTCCGCGCTATACACCGGTATCCAAACGTCAGGATAAGCCCGATGGCATCGCTTGGTTGCTGCGCAATCATGCCGAAATTTCAGACGCGCAGGTTGGCAAGTTGATCGGTACAACTCGCACGACAATCAATGCGATCCGTGATCGCGAGCATTGGAATATTGCAAATATCGTTCCCAAAGACCCCGTTACTCTGGGGCTTTGCTCACAGCGGGAACTTGACGCCGTGGTTGCAAAGGCAGCGAAAAAAGCCGGCATTGAGCCTGAAGTGCCTGAAGACAAGAAATTGGGTGGCGACAAAGAAGCGCTTATTGCTGAGCTGCATGAAGAGCGTGCGCAGGCCGAACGAGATGCGGAGGCCGCATTGGCCGAGGCGTCCGGCGAAGGTGAAATTGCTACCGAAGATCTGACTGCAGAGACTCTATTTAAAGATAGCTAGGTTTTAAGCATAATCTACGGTTTAGCGCTCCTCACTTGATTGGGATAGCTGCGCTCGCGATTGGCTATGGGCTCCGCATCAAGAGCGAGCACAGTAGCGCGCTCATATATTATGATAACAGAATTAACTGTTCAGTTAAATCTGGTTGCGCCGGTTCGCTGCCTATGTCTATGGTCGGCCTATGGATGCACCAACCAAACCCCCTGCTTATGATGCAACGCTAGCCGATCATGGCTTCGATCCCATCGAAGTCGAAGGACTCACCTATCCGCTCGGCGATTATGAGCCTAAATATGGCGAATATTTTGAACTGATGCCCGGTATTGGCTGGACCCGCACGCCGGTTCCGGGGCCGCTGGGGCATATCAACAATTGGATATTGGATGACGTGCACTCCGATGGAACGCCCGGCTTCGCAATTGTCGATACTGGTCTGTTCATGCCCGCCGTTATTGAATCTTGGAAAACGCTATTTAAAACTGGGTTGAATGGAAAAACGGCCACCAAGATAGTCGTTACCCATTTCCATCCTGACCATGTCGGTTGCGCTGGTTGGCTCGCCAACCGCTTCAAAGCGCCGCTGCATATGAATCGCACCGAATGGCTACTGGCACGGATGCTAACGGCGGACGTCAGCGCAGATGTTCCACAAGAAGCGATTGATGAATGGCGTTTCGCGGGATGGGATGAAGCGTTGATCAAAGAAAAATGCGAAGGAGGTTGGGGCCGTTTTGCTCGCGCCGTTTCGCAGCTGCCAATCGGACATATCCGCATGGATGAGGGCGATAGCCTGACCATCGGTGACAATGATTGGCGGGTGATGATTGGCCGGGGCCACACCCCGGAACATGCTTGTCTGATTGATGATGCAAATCACGTCATGATTTCCGGCGACCAAATTTTACCGCGTATCACCTCTAATATCTCCGTTATGCTGAGCGAGCCGACTGCTGACCCTCTCGGTGAATGGCTCACCAGCATAGACCGGTTCCGCGCCGAAATTGACCCAAATTTGTTGGTTCTGCCCGCCCATGGCCGGCCGTTTAAGGGCGCGCATCAGCGACTCGATACATTGGCGCTGCGTCATAATGAGGCGTTGGACGATCTTGCCGATGCACTTGCTGAAAAACCGATGCGGGTAGTGGATAGTTTTCCGCTGCTCTTCTCTCGTCCCATTGGCCATGATGTTATTGGAATGGCAACAGGAGAGGCGATGGCCACGCTTCGTCATCTTGAATATACTGGTCGTGCTGTGCATGAAGTGAAGGATGGGACGGCTTGGTACAGCGCGCTTTGATCTAGCGCAAAGACGAGGCAATAGCCGCTGCATATTAGAGGTGCATGTGGAAATATTATCCTGAACTGCTTGAGCGCCCGGTTCCGCGCTATACGAGCTATCCAACCGCCGCTGACTTCGATGATAATGTAGGATCGTCCGATCTAGAGCGGGCGCTGGCAGATGTCCGGCTGTGTGACGACATTTCGCTATATGTGCACATCCCCTATTGTGATCAGATATGCTGGTATTGTGGCTGCAACACCGGAAGAGCAAATCGGACACACCGTCTGACGGCCTATATACAGGCTTTGTTTGTCGAGATTAATCTAGTTGCGGCTAAGCTTAATCATCGAGGACGTGTGAAGCGGATTGCCTTTGGTGGCGGTAGCCCCAATGCGCTTCCTGCTGCTGATTTTAAGGCTTTAGTCGTGCATCTGCAGACGGCTTTCCAGCTCGATCAGGCGGTATTTTCAATCGAACTGGATCCCCGAAGCTACTTGCTGGAATGGCGAGACTTAGTGGACGGGATGGCGATGGATAATGTGAGTCTCGGCATACAGAGCTTTGATCCAACGGTGCAGGCTGCGATCGGGCGAGTGCAACCGCTGGATATGGTGACAGACATGGTGGCTCATCTGAGGGATGCCGGGGTTAGCTCGCTCAATTTTGACCTGATGTACGGCCTTCCGGGCCAGACGATTGATATCTTGCAGGAAACGCTGGAACAGACGGTTGCTCTTTTGCCCGAGCGTATAGCGCTGTTTGGGTATGCCCATATTCCGACCTTAATTCCCCGCCAGCGCCAAATTGACGATAGTCATCTCCCAGATGCCAACCAGCGGTTTGATATGGCTGCTTTCGGATATGAGTTTCTCACCCGAGCGGGCTATCCGCCCATTGGCTTTGATCATTTTGCCCTGCCTAGCGATCCATTGGGCAAAGCAGGCGCAAGCGGGGTGGTTAAACGGAATTTTCAGGGCTTTACCGATGATCAGAGCGGCATATTAATCGGAATGGGAGCGTCAGCGATTAGCGAATTTCCGGACCTGATCGTTCAGAACGCAAAAAATACGGGCCAATATCGCGCTTCCTTGGCAGAGGGCAGGTTGCCGGCGGCCCTTGGAATAGAGCGTAGCGTCAGCCATCAATCCCACGGCCAGATAATCGAGCAGATTTTGTCCAATGGTCAGGCCGATCTCTCGACTATTGGCGGTGCTGCAATCTATGCTGAGCCATTGGCACCATATATCAACCACGGCCTGATTGAGATTACTGACCAGCGGATAAAGTTACGTCCATCCGCCAGACCTTATGCACGAACCATTGCTGCCACATTTGACGAATTTCGCGGGCAAACCGCTGGAACATTCAGCCAGGCGGTCTGACTAGTGGCACGTGAGTAACAGCACTCCGGTAAGTGATTAACAAAACTGTCCAGCCCATTGTCACCGCCGATGTGATGACTTACACTAATGTCAATGACCGATACACCCGATACACCACCGCCTGTCGATTCCATCCCCATCTGGAAGTCGCGTTATAATCATCCCACGGACTGGGATCAGTTTTTCGAACCCTTGTCGATGCCCGGCATGTTCTTTCGCTCGGCCGGTCGGCGGGGGGACGCCAATTTGCTCGATTTTATGGGGCGAAAATATAGCTATGCTGAGGTTGCCGCCGGTGTTGTTCGGGTGGCCAAGGGGCTGCAGGAAATGGGTATCAAAAAGGGCGACCGGGTTGGTCTGTTTCTGCCCAATGTTCCGCACTATGTAACTGCTTATTACGGCGCGATGGCCATTGGCGCGACGGTTGTCAATTTCTCGCCGCTTTATACCGTTGATGAGTTGAGCCATCAGGTGGAAGATAGCGGTACCAAAGTCCTTTTCACGCTTTCTGCCAGCGCGGTCTTTCCGACCGCCTATAAAGTGCTGCAACAATCAAGCCTTGAACGGCTGATCGTAGGAAGTGTCGCTGGTGCATTACCCGGCGCGAAGGCACTATTTTACCGTTTGTTCCGGCGCAAGGAAAATTCACCGCAGCCGGATGATGACCGGATTACGCCGTTTGCCGATCTGACCGATAATGACGGAAAATATATTGCACCCAATATTCACCCAGAGAAGGATATTGCACTTTTGCAATATACCGGCGGAACCACCGGCACCCCTAAGGGAGCGATGCTCAGTCACCAGAATCTCACCGGCAATGCGCGTCAGATAAACGCGATTGATCCCTATGTGGATGAGGATGATCGGTTAATGGGCGTGCTGCCTTTCTTCCATGTCTTTGCTAATAGTGCGGTGCTCAACCGCACGGTGCAAAGGGGCGGGGAGATTGTCATGCTCCCGCGCTTTGACGCCAAGCAGACGTTGAAAGCGATCACCCGCAATCAAATTACGGCCATGCCGGGCGTGCCAACCATGTATCAGGCGCTGCTCGATCATCCCGATATCGATAAGACGAATTTCTCTTCGCTCAAAGTATGCGTGTCCGGTGGCGCGCCATTACCGCTGGAGCTGAAGAAGAAATTCGAAGCGAAAACCGGCGCGAAACTGGTCGAAGGCTATGGTCTTACAGAAAGCTCAGGCGTGGTTAGCGCCAACCCTTATTCCGGTTTGAATAAATCAGGGACCATCGGACAGCCGGTTCCCGGGACTTTGGTCAAGTTGGTCGACAAGGAAGATCCAACAAAACAAGCTCCTGAAGGAGAGCCGGGGGAGCTGATTTTTTCTGGACCTCAGGTTATGCAAGGATATTGGAACCTGCCAGCGGCTGATGATGAGGTATTTGTCGACGGCTTCCTGCGCACCGGCGATGTCGCGGTGATTGACGAGGATGGATACATAAAGATTGTCGACCGGATAAAGGACATGATCGCCGTTGGCGGTTTCAAAGTGTTCCCGAGCCAGGTCGAGGAAGTGCTCTACAAGCATGAAGCGGTCAAGGAAGCGCTCGTCATCGGTGTGCCTGATGATTATCGCGGCGAGAGTCCCAGAGCCTATGTTGCTCTGGAAGAGGGAATGGATATCGACGGCGCCGCTCTGAAAGACTGGCTCAACCCTCAGCTTGGCAAGCATGAGCGAGTCAATGATGTGGTTGTGCGTGATAGCTTGCCCAAAACAATGATCGGGAAGCTCGACCGTAAGGCGTTGCGCGCCGAGGAATTGGGATAGAGCAATCAGACGGAACAGTTTGTTCTTGCACGACAGTTTTTAGGCAATCACCGATTCTGGCTGAACGCTAGTAGCCAGTTTGTCGGCAAGATCACGACTGAGCAATGCCATCATGGCATTTTCAAAACTTGATGATTTCGCCATCAATCGCTCGATTCCAGCACTTTCCCACTCGACATATCGTGTGCCCGGCAGCGCGCTGACGTCGGCCGTTGGTGGGCCTTTTAAAACAAACGCAATCTCGCCGATAAAATTATCGTCGCCCAATGTGAATTCATGCACCCCTTTTTTCGCATGAACCGACCCTTCAAATATAAAATATAACTTCGAAAGCGGCTCATTCTCTACGGTAAGCACATTGGAGCTTTCCGCTGTGCGCCATTCGGCAATTTTCAGCAGTTGCCGGAACTGCCCGGGGCTAAATCCCTCAAAAGCTTTAAACAGCTGCTTTTCTTCAACACTCAATGCGAGCACAGAGCGTTCCAATAGTATCCGGAACAGAACAATTAAGTTTGCAAATGTCAAAATGACCGTAGTCAGGATTGCGTCCCATAGAGGAACGTCCGGAAACAAATAATAATATAACATATAGAAAACGGAACCGCTCAATACCAGCAGACGCAGCTTCATTTCATCGCGAATGAGGAATGCGATGATATAGAATAAGGCGCCTATATGGATCAGCAAAGCGGTATTAATATAAGTTTCCATTTTGCTTCCTTCGGGTTTTTGCATAGGTATTGCAATATCTTCACTCGAAATATTGGGATTAATGCCAAGCGCGCACATCATTTTAACGACCGCCATAGTGGCAACATTGATGACGTCTGTGTTCTTGGTCATATGGTTTCGGAAAACCCTGCTTGTCGGAGAGCAGCCGAGCAGCTTGACGGCATTTATTGCCATACTGTTTACCTCGGGCCTGGATGTCGGTTTGATTTTGTTCCCGTTGACTGAATTCCCGGTTTACGAAACGGAGGCTGTATATTCTTTCACCAACCCACTCGCGATTGAATTTGGCTTTTGGGGGTTTCTGGTTTGGGGCTTCTATTTTCTGACGACATTCTATTTCTGTGTGCTGGAACCGCGCCTCAAATTGTTCGAGATCGGATGGGTAAAGTTCATCAACAATCTGGTGATTATTGCGACATGCGCTTTTACCGGGTTCCTCTTCCTCAGTTATTTGCCCGATTATATCGCAAATATTCCTGACGTTGCGCGCTATGCTTTGGTAGCGGTTGTCGTGTTCGCGGCGGTGCTATCCAGCACCGACATTCGCTGGGTCATATGGCTGAGTTTAGGGTCATTCATTCTGTTTCTCGCCCTGATCGGGGTCATGCTGGTTTATAGCGGCATGAGCATTGCCCAATTTGCGCAGAGCGGACAATATCTGGGCGGCTATTTCAGCAATTTGCACCGGTTCGTTAGCCCCCTAACCGACTATCATGCTTTCTACCTTTTCTGGTGGTTCGCGTGGAGCATTATGATCGGCCAATTTGTTGCGCGTTTCGTCGGTGGCTTAAGGCCGTGGCAATTGTTGGCGGCCCTGCTGGTATTGCCATCCATTCCGATCGCCTTGTGGTTTTCGATATTATTTTACGTGCATAGCGGTGAGATTGCACTGACCGGGGCTTTGCGAACCGCCATGGTCGTGGTCGGGATTATTTTTGTGATAAACTCGCTGGACTCTTTAACGCGCCTCTATTCGGAAAATCTCAATCTCACGGTCGAACGGCTCGGGCGATGGTCCTATATCGCTATTCATTGGGGCCTGCTCTTTGGGTTGATCCTGCTATATCAATTTACACCGTTGAAAATCGAATGGATCGGCATGGTGGTCATTTTGCTCTACGCTTGTATATACGCGCTGATTTTTCAGCGCCGCCGCCAGTTATTAGCCGCGCAGTTTTAAAGGGTTCTACAGCCATGCCAATCGCTTCTGACGCAGACTGGGATTATATCATCATTGGTGCCGGATCTGCCGGATGCGTGCTCGCCAACCGCCTTACAGAAGATGGCAATAACCGGGTGTTATTGCTCGAAGCGGGGGGTAGCGACAAGAATATCCTGGTCCAGATGCCGACGGCGCTTTCCTATCCGATGGCTTCCGAAACCTATAACTGGGGCTATCTGTCTGAGGGCGAAGCGGCGCTTGATGGCCGTCAGATAACCTGTCCGCGCGGCAAGGGCCTTGGTGGTACATCTTCCATAAACGGCATGGTCTATGTGCGCGGGAATAGCTGCGATTTCGAAGAATGGGAGGCGGCAGGCGCCAAGGGCTGGGGATATGCCAATTGCGTGCCCTATTTCAAACGATCCGAGAGCTGGCAATTTGGCGAAGACGAATATCGCGGCGGCAGCGGTCCGCTGGGTGTTAGCGGCGGGAATAACATGATCGGTAATCCGCTCTATCAAGCCTTTATCGACGCGGGTGTCGAGGCAGGATATCCATCGACCGAAGATTATAATGGTTTCCGCCAAGAAGGATTTGGCCCGATGCACATGACGGTGCGTGGGGGCATTAGAGAGTCGACCGCACGGGCTTATTTGGATCCGGTAAAATCACGCACGAACCTGACGGTATGGACAGATGCGCTAGTCGATCGAGTTGTGCTGGAAAACAAACGGGCTGTCGGCGTCGTTCTTACCCATACGGGCATTCAGAAGACGATATCGGCCGGTAAGGAAATAATCCTGTCAGCGGGTTCCATTGCTTCACCAGTAATTTTGCAACGTTCCGGTGTCGGTGCAAAATCGGTTTTGAACAAAGCCGGCGTTGAAACCTTGCATGAATTGCTTGGTGTCGGGGAAAACCTGCAAGATCATCTTGAGATTTATTTTCAGTTTCGCTGCAAAGAGCCGGTTAGTCTGAACAACAAGCTAGGGTGGTTTAGCAAGCTGTTGATCGGGGCGCGCTGGTTCTTTTTCAAATCCGGTCTTGGTGCGACCAACCATTTTGAATCCTGTGCCTTCATCCGATCAAGCGCGGGCATCAAGTCGCCTGATATCCAGTATCATTTTCTACCCGCTGCGATGCGTTACGATGGCACGCCGTCGGTCAAAGGTCATGGCTTCCAAGTCCATGTTGGCCCGAACAAGCCAAAAAGTCGGGGCCATGTGCACATCCCGTCCGCAGATCCTTTTGCTGCGCCAACCATTACATTCAATTATATGCAGCATCCCGATGATGTCACCAAATGGCGGCAATGCATTAGGCTAACCCGCGAGATTATTGGGCAGCCCGCCATGGATAATTATCGCGGAGAAGAGTTACAGCCTGGCGTCGACATTGAAACAGATGAGCAGATCGACGCGTGGGTAAAGGACAATGTCGAAAGCGCTTATCACCCTTGCGGCACTTGCAAAATGGGGGCGGAAAGCGACGCTACGGCCGTGGTTGATACCCAGTGCCGGGTCATCGGTCTAGACGGCCTGCGCGTTGTCGATGCTTCGGTCTTTCCCACGGTTACCAATGGGAATATTAATGCGCCAACCATCATGGTCGCCGAACGCGCCTCTGATATGATTCTGGATCGTGCCCTATTGCCCGCTTCTAAAGCGCCTAGTTGGATAGACGAAAATTGGCAAACGCGGCAACGCGAAGGGCAAGCTGTGAGAGCGTTGGGCGATTTTGCATAAGCTTACGTAATGTTCATGCGGAGGCTTGTTTGAGCCAGAGCGGCAAGCCAGCAGTAATTAGCGCAACATTATCAGCAGCAGCTGCAACACGCTGGTTCATCCAGCCGGCTTCGTCACGGAATTGACGGCCGAGAGCGCTTTCCGGGACTATACCAGAACCAACTTCATTAGATACCAGGATTACTAATCCAGGGGCGTTGGCCAATGCTTGGGCAAGTGCGTCCAAAGCTGTTGCTATATCCTGATTGGCGAGCATCACATTGCTCAGCCATATCGTCAAGCAATCGACCAATATCGTAGTCTTGGGGCTACTATGGGCGGTGATAGCGGCGGCAAGGTCCAGCGTTTCCTCGACCGTCTGCCACTCCGCGCCGCGATCTTGCTGATGGCGTGAAATTCGGTCGGTCATCTCATCGTCAAAGGCTTCGGCGGTAGCAATATATATCAGCTGGCGGTTGCTCTCTTCTGCGAGGTGCTGTGCAAAACTGCTTTTCCCGGATCGGGTTCCGCCCAAAACCAGCGTGATGTGGCCGCTTCTGTCGGATTTGATAGGCATAATTGTCTTGCTCCGCAGAATTGGGATGAGTAGAGCAGGCTCTGCTACAGGTTCCCGGAGACGGGATCAAAAGGGAATTCGGAAGAGAAAGTGATTTCTTAATCCGAGGCTGCCCCCGCAACTGTGATCGGTGAGCTAACTCGTCAAATCCCACTGGACTTTATGTCTGGGAAGGGGGCGGACCAAGCGATGACCCGAGAGCCAGGAGACCTGCCCGTAGCTGTCGACCTATCATGCGGACGGGGTGTGCCATATGATCGAGGATTTCCTCGCGTGGCGACGATTAACTTCGGGCTGCGCATGTGGAAACTCCATAGGCGTCAAATATGTGTGGCCTTTTTGAATGATTGTCAAAAAGGAATATTCATGCGTTTTCAAACTATTATATTATCCACCACGGCGTTGGTGATTGCTCAACCTGTTCTGGCTGAAACGGCACTGGTAACGGAAGATGGTGATGAGGTCATTGTGGTGACCGCGTCTCGGTCGGAGCAACCTTTGTCGAAAACCGGGCGTTCCATCACCGTTATTGATCAAGACCGGATTGAGCGGACGCAGAGCGTTGCAGTCGTCGATCTGTTGCGCAATGTACCGGGCGTCACTTTTACCCGCAATGGCGGCATCGGGACAGCGACCTCGGTGTTTATTCGTGGTGCCGATTCCGACCAGACCGTCGCCCTTATAGACGGAGTCAAGCTCAACGATCCCTCCTCTCCCGGTGGAGGCTTCAACTTTGGCAACCTACTAACTGGCAATATTTCCCGGATCGAAATATTGCGCGGATCGCAGTCGGTAATCTGGGGCAGTCAAGCCATTGGTGGCGTGATCAATACCATCACGGGGGCGCCATCGGATGACCTCAGCATCAACGCGCGCGCGGAATATGGCTATCGCGATACCGGGCAAGTGGTTGGAAATGTTTCCGGGCGCTTTGGTCCGGTCGCAGCCAGTGTCGGCGCGGGCTATTATCGCAGCGATGGCTTTTCAACTTTTAACGAAGAGCGTGGTGCGACGGAAAGCGACGGCTATCGTAATTTCGGCGCAAACGGCAAATTTGAGGTCACGATAAACGAAGCAGTTTCCCTAGATTTGCGCGCCTATTATTCCGATGGCCGGACAGATATTGACGGTTTTATACCACCAGATTTCATATTCGGAGACACGCCGGAAGTATCCAATGTCGAGGAATTTGTCGGCTATTCTGGTCTGAACATCAACCTGCTGGACGGTCGATTCCGCAATCGGTTTGCCTTTGCTTATACCAGCATCAAGCGCGACAATTTCAATCTCGACACTCAGACGTTCGACGCGCTTGGCCGCAACGAGCGGTTTGAATATCAGGGTATATTTGACATATCCGACATATTTCAGGCGACCATTGGTGCGGAAACCGAAGCGTCAAAATACCGATCGGGTTCTGGCGATGCGGCGCAGAATTTTACCTCTGAAATTGACAGTGTCTACGGACAGTTGAGCGTGACGCCACTGGAAGGATTTACCGCAACGGCCGGCCTGCGTTATGATGATCACAGCACATTTGGTAGTGAAACAACCTTTGCCGGTGATTTGGTTTTCAGCCCTAATCAGGGTAACACGACCTTCCGCGCCAGCTATGGTGAGGGCTTCAATGTGCCGTCGCTATTTCAGTTGTTCAGCAGTTTTGGCAATCCAACGCTCGAAGCGGAAACATCGCGAAGCTATGATGCGGGTGTCACCCAAAAGCTGATCGATGGTAAAGTGGAACTGAGTGCGACCGTCTTTCGGCGAAACGGTCGCAATCTGATCAATTTTATTGGCAGCACTTATGAAAATGTCGGTCGTGCGCGCGCGCAAGGATTGGAATTTGGATTGTTGATTCGTCCCGTAGAGGCGCTGACTTGGTCGCTCAATTACGGTTTGGTCGATGCGGAAAACCGCGAAACCGGGTTGAAACTCAATCGGCGTCCAAAGCATAGCATCAATGCTTCGCTCGATTATGACTGGTCTTTTGGATTGAAAACCGGGGCAACGGTTACCCATGTCGGTTCCCATTTTGATAACACGTCAAACACACGGCGGGTCGAAGGCTATGTCGTAGTTGATCTGCGCGCCGCTATGCCGGTTACCGACAATATCGAAATCTATGGCCGGATCGAGAATCTTTTCGACGAGGAATATGAAACGATATTCCGCTATGGGACGCCGGGCCAATCTGCCTTTGCTGGCATCCGGCTGCGTTACTGATATGACGACTGCAGCCACCGATCCGTTCCGCTTTCATGGCGGACGATTGGCGGCTGCGGCTGCGCGTTTTGATAGTGCGCCCCAGCCTTGGATTGACCTGTCGACGGGGATCAGTCCTTGGGCTTATCCGGTTCCAGAGATGGGGCAGGCCGCATGGAGCCGTTTGCCAGAACCGGAAGAGCTTGAACGTCTGGAGGCCGCAGCGGCCCAGACATTTGGCGTAGATAATCCCGCCGAGATCGTGGCCGTGCCTGGCAGCGATATGGCGATACGGCTGCTCGGCACTTTATTTGCGGAACAACGCAGCGCGATGCTGACACCGATTTATTCGGGTCACAAAGCCGCTTGGCCAGATGCTACGGAAATAGGCTTGGAGGCGGCGGCAGAATATGACCTGATTGTCCTCGCCAATCCCAATAATCCCGATGGCCGGATTGTGTCGCCAGAACACTTGCGGACGCTACCGGGACAAGTGATTGTCGACGAAGCCTTTGCCGATACGGCGCCTTTGGCGAGCCTGTTGCCAGAGCGCGGTGACGCGATTGTCTTGCGGTCCTTTGGCAAATTCTATGGGCTTGCGGGCGTAAGGTTGGGATTTGTGATTGCTGATAGTGTGGTGGCGGAGCGGCTACGCACAATGCTCGGTGACTGGCCGGTTTCGGGTATTGCGGTGACGGTGGGATTGGCCGCTTATCAGGACCAGCAATGGCAAGATAATCAACGCCGCCACCTGCAAGAGGCCGCTGACCGGCTCGATAAATTGCTAGAGAAATCCGATCTTGATATCATCGGAGGAACGTCGCTGTTTCGATTAACTTCGCATGATAAGGCACGGGAATTATTTGTAATTTTGGGTCAGTCAGGCATATTGGTTCGGCCGTTTTCTGATATTGCCACGCAGCTGCGCTTTGGCTTGCCGGCCAGCGAGGGCGAATGGACGCGACTGGAAGATGCCTTGAGCCAATGGAGAGAAATGCAATGACCGAAGCGGATGACAAGCATGCAAAGCATAATGCTCGGATGAAACGCGTGCAGGCCGCGCGGGCAAAAATTCAAGCGCGCCGGACGATTGAACGCGGTTTGCTAATTGTCCATACGGGCAATGGCAAAGGCAAATCCTCTTCCGCTTTCGGGATGGCTATTCGCTCGCTCGGTTGGGGGATGAAGGTCGCGATTGTCCAATATGTGAAAGGCAGCTGGGAAACCGGTGAGAAGAATTTTTTCGAAGCCAATCCGGATTTGTTGACGTGGGATGTCATGGGCGATGGCTTTACCTGGGACACACAAGATCGCGCACAAGATATCGCCGCGGCCAAGGCAGCCTGGGAACGCTCCAAGGAATTGATCATGGACCCGGACTATGACTTTGTTATTCTGGATGAACTGAACATCGTGTTGCGGGACGACACGCTGGATATTGGCGAAGTGACTGCGTTTCTGAAACAGCGCCCGATGGAAAAGCATATTTGTATTACGGGTCGGAACGCCAAGCTTGAATTGATTGAGATGGCCGATCTTGTGACCGAATTTGAAGAAGTGAAACATCCGTTCAAGGCCGGATTTAACGCGCAAAAGGGTGTTGAATATTGAGGCGGATTGCTGCCTGTCTAGCCGCAACGGCAATGCTGGTCTGGCCCACGATGATGGTCGATGCAGAGGTTGTCACGCGCAGCGCGGCGGCAAAAATACCCGCTTATCCAAAGCGGATTGTATCGATTAACCCCTGCGCAGATGCTTTGCTCATGCAATTGGCGAATAAGGGGCAGATCGCCTCCGTCAGCCATTATTCCCATGACAAGCGCGCTTCCTCTATTCCCCTGGCATTGGCGCTGCAATTTCCTGCCACATCGGGAACAGCGGAAGAGATTTTGGCGATGCGCCCGGATCTCGTGGTGGCGGGCTCGATTGTCGCGCAGCCAACCGCACGGGCTTTGAAGCGATTGGGTATTCCGCTGGTCCAACTGTCGATCCCGCAAAGTGTCGCCGAAAGCCAGCAGCAGATTAGCCAGCTGGCGGAAATTGTCGGTGCCAAGCAGCGCGGCGTCAAAATCAATCAGCGCATTGCTGATGCTTTTGCCAAGGCAAAACCGGCTGATGCTGAAAAAATTCCGGCGTTGATCTGGCGCAGCGGCGGGCTCGTGCCCGGTGACGGAACTTTGCCCGATGAGTTGTTGCGGCGCACCGGTTTTGAAAATGTCAGCAGCACTTATGGTTTGAGCCGATGGGATGTCTTGCCGCTCGAATATTTGGTGGCGCGGCCGCCGCGTCTGCTGTTTTCAAATGCCATAGAAGCAAAACGGGATCGGATGTTGTCGCATCCGGTAATGAAAAAGCTATCGCACCGTATCATGATTGCCGACTATCCCGCACGGTTGCTGCATTGTGCTGGTCCGACGCTCATCGATGCGGTGGCAACCTTGTCGGCTGCGCGGCGCAAGTTGAGGGCGGGGCTATGAAAGCTATTCGCTTAAACGGACTGTTGGCCATCGCGCTGGTGGCGGGGATGTTATTATCGCTGGCGGCTGGCAAAGTCTGGGTCGCGCCATCCACTTGGTGGAGTGATGATCTGAGCGGGCTTATCATCATGGAATTGCGCATTCCGCGCACGATTCTGGGTGCTGCCATTGGCGCTGGACTGGGGACGGCGGGCGCAGCCATGCAAGGCTATCTCCGCAATCCGCTCGCCGATCCAGGGGTGTTCGGGGTATCGAGCAGCGCCGCATTGGGGGCCGTCACCTCCCTCTATTTTGGTTTTGCGATGACGCCATGGCTCTTGCCGGTCTTCGCGCTAATTGGCGCCGGTATCGGCATGGGTCTGCTCGCGTTGCTGGCTGGTCGCTCTGGTAGCCTCATCCTCTTTACGCTGGCTGGCGTCATTATCGCTAGCCTCGCAGGGTCGCTGACATCCTTGATGATCAGTCTGGCCCCGACCCCCTTTGCGACGACAGAAATTGTTACTTGGCTAATGGGGGCACTCACTGATCGTAGTTGGGATGATGTCAAACTGGCCGTGCCGCTCATCGTGATCGGAATGGTATTTCTGATGGCTACCGGTCGTTCGCTCGACGCCCTCACTTTGGGGGAGGATGCCGCACGGTCAATGGGTGTCAATGTGTTGCGGTTGCAATGGCTTGCGGTGATTGGGGTTGGACTAACCGTTGGTGCATCAGTGGCCGCCGCCGGTATTATTGGCTTTGTTGGCTTGATCGTTCCGCATCTGGTTCGCCCTTTTGCCGACCATCGGCCATCGGCCGTCATGCTGCCCTCGGCGCTGGCTGGGGCATTGCTGATTGTCGTGGCGGACAGCATGGTCCGGATATTGCCTAGTGTCAGTGAATTGCGGTTGGGCATCGCCATGGCGCTATTGGGTGCGCCGTTTTTCATGGTTTTGCTTTTCAAGATGCATAGGGAGTTGGCTTGATGTCGCTCTCCTTTGAAGCCATGTCCCTGACGCTGCGCGGGCGCAAGATACTGAGCGAGATTAGCGGCCGGTTTCAACCGGGCAAGGTAACCGTTATATTGGGCGCTAATGGGGCCGGTAAAAGCAGCTTACTATCTTGTCTCGTCGGGCTTCGGGAACCGCAAGGCGGATCGGTAACATTGGATGACCGCCCGCTGCTGTCGCTGGAGAATAGGGAGCGTGGTCGGTTAATCGGATTATTGCCACAGCGCCCAGATATCCACTGGAATGTCGATGTTAAAACCATCGTTGGGCTGGGCCGACTGCCCCATGCCGGTCGTTGGGGGATGAGTGCAACGGATCATGAGGCGGTCGCAAAAGCTATGATCGCGACGGACTGCACGGGTCTTGCGGATCGTCAGGCTATGCGCTTGTCTGGCGGCGAACAGGGCAGGGTGTTGCTAGCGCGCGTGTTAGCCGGAGAGCCGCAATGGTTATTGGCGGACGAACCACTCGCTAGCCTTGATCCCGCGCATCAATTTGATGTGCTGGATCGTTTGAAAAACTATGCCAAATCAGGAAATGGCGTCATCGTCGTGCTGCACGATCTTACTCAAGCCGCGCGTATTGCCGACAACATCATGGTTCTTAAAGAGGGTAGCATATTGGCCGCGGGACCGCGCGAAGAGGTGATGACCGCGGAGGTGATGGGGCAGGCCTATGGCGTTGAGGTTCAGATCACCACTAGCAGCACCGGTGAACCTCTGGTGGTTCCGGTTCGGCGTTTGTGACGGCTCTGGGAACTATCGGGGCATTTATCGGGAGCAATGCTTTATCTTTGCTCGCGGCTTTGGTGGTCGAGGCGTTTCTGGGATATCCTGATAGGCTTCACCGCCGGATTCCGCATCCGGTTGTCTGGGTGGGGCGTTTGATTGACCGCTTGGACAAGGCGTGGAACAGGGGCAGTGCCCTGATGCAGCGTTGGAGTGGGATCGGCACGCTATTGATCCTTATCGCATTGCCTGCTGCTATCGGCTTGGCGCTCGAATTTGCTCTGACCTGTTGGCTCGGAATGGCGCTGTTGATCGTGATTGCCACAACGGGGCTGGCACAGCGCAGCCTGTATCTGCACGTCCGCGAGGTATTAATACCTTTGAAGAAAGGCAATGTCATTCAGGCGCGCAAAGCGCTGTCGATGATCGTTGGACGCGATACCGATGATCTGGACGAACAGGCCATAGCCGCTGCGGCAACCGAAAGCCTTGCGGAGAGTTTTTGCGACGGGATTGTCGCGCCTGCCTTCTGGTTTCTGGTCGCTGGCTTGCCGGGGTTGTTCGTGTTCAAAGCGATTAGCACCGCTGATAGCCAGATCGGACATCTGGACGAGCGTTATCGTCATTTTGGGTGGGCGGCGGCGCGCGCAGATGATGTTATGAACTTTGTACCGGCGCGGATTGCTGGTTGCCTGATATGTGTCGCTGCGCCCGGTGGCTGGCGGATCATGCTGCGGGATGCTCGTAAACATCTTTCTCCCAACGCTGGCTGGTCAGAAGCCGCCATGGCCGGTGCCTTGGCTGTGCAAATGGGCGGCGGTGCAACCTACGAGGGCGGGTGGATCGCGCGGCAAACATTGGGAGATGGGCGGCGCCCGGAAACTGCGGACCTGACGGTTGCGCTGGGTATTTATATCCGCGCTTGTCTGCTGCTATGGGCTATGGTGGGAGCGCTGATATGGGTGCTGTGATGCTGCAGGGGACAGGGTCGGACGTCGGCAAGTCCGTTCTGGTTGCCGGAATATGCCGGTTGCTGACCAATCGAGGCATGACTGTCCGCCCTTTCAAGCCGCAGAATATGTCGAATAATGCCGCCGTGACGCCAGAGGGTGGAGAAATTGGTCGGGCGCAAGCATTGCAGGCGCTGGCCTGCCGGATGCCTCCACATGTCGATATGAATCCAGTTCTGCTCAAGCCCCAATCAGACAAAAGCGCCCAAGTGATTGTGCATGGCAAGATCCATGATACAGGCGATGCGAGCTACTTCCGGGATCAAAAAAAGCAGCTGCTTAAGGCTGTGCTAGCGTCTTATCATCGCCTCTCCGAAGAGGCGGATATCGTGATTGTCGAAGGCGCGGGCAGTCCCGCTGAAATTAATCTGCGAGCAGGAGATATCGCCAATATGGGCTTTGCGCGAGCGGCCAATGTACCGGTTGTGCTGATCGGTGATATTGATCGCGGCGGCGTCATTGCATCGATTGTCGGGACCAAGGCGGTGATCGACAGCGAAGATGCGGCGATGATCCGTGGTTTCCTGATCAACAAGTTTCGCGGCGACGTGAGCCTGTTCGAGGATGGATATGACGCGATCGCTGACCTTACGGGCTGGATTGGGCTCGGCGTGATTCCGTGGCTACCGATGATCCATAAATTGCCAGCGGAGGATGCTGTCGTGTTGCAGCAACCCGAAACAGCAACCGATGCTACCATCGAAATTGCGGTGCCGATGCTCTCGCGTATCGCCAATTTCGATGATTTTGATCCACTGGGCCTCGAACCGCAAGTACGCTTGCACATGGTCCCGCCCGGAGAGCCAATACCAGCCAGCGCGTCGCTTGTCATCATTCCGGGCACGAAGGCGACGATTGCCGACATGAGATTTCTGCGGGCACAGGGATGGGATATTGATATTGCCGCCCATGTCCGGCGTGGCGGCCATGTTTTGGGTATTTGCGGCGGTTATCAAATGCTAGGCCGTACGATCGCCGATCCCAATGGTATCGAGGGCGCGGCAGAAACAATCGACGGGCTGGCCCTGCTGCCCGTTGATACCGTACTGACACCATCTAAGACATTGACCAATATTGCTGGCAAGAGCATCGCCGATAATCAGGAATTTAGCGGTTATGAAATACATGCCGGTGATACCCATGTTCAAAAAGGGGGTCTGGGAAGCATACCGATGCTGCAATTAAATGATGGACGTGAGGATGGCAGGGTGAGCAGCGACGGCCGCATATCGGGATGTTATATTCACGGACTGTTCGACGCGGCGGCGCAAAGACAGCTTTGGTTGGCGCGATTGGGCGCGCTATCCAATGGTGACGAGCAGGGCGCAATCGTTGATCAAGCGCTGGACGACCTGGCTGCAGCGTTGGAGGAATTTGTAGATATTGATCGCCTGCTTATGATTGCCGGAGAAGCGGGATGCTGAACAAAAGCAAGCGGTCTGTTGTTCCGGTTTTCGATGATGGCTTTCGCGAAGACCTGGACATGTTGCTGGCTTGGCGCCGCGATGTGCGCCGGTTCAGTGAACGTCTTATTGATGCAGAAACAATGAATGCGTTGTTGCATAGTGCCTGTCTCGCGCCATCGGTTGGCAATGCGCAGCCTTGGCGTTTCGTATCGGTAGAAAATCCCGATCTCCGAAAATCTGTTACGGAACATGTTGAAGTAGAAAATGACAAAGCGGCTCAGGCCTATGATGATCAGGACGAACGATCAGAATATCAAAAGCTGAAATTACACGGCCTGCGCGAGGCGCCGGTTCATCTGGCAGTCTTTTGCGATATGGGCTCGGAAGAAGGGCGCGGATTGGGCCGCCAGACGATGCCGGAAACGGTAATCTATTCGGTGGTCATGGCGATACATAATTTATGGCTGGCCGCCCGTGCGCGCAATATCGGCTTAGGCTGGGTCTCGATATGCGAACCGGAACAGATCACTGCGTTGCTTGATGTACCGTCTGACTGGCGCTTCGTTGGCTATCTTTGCCTGGGCTATCCGGCCAAAGAGAGCGACGAGCCTGAACTGGTCAGATATGGCTGGCAAGACCGGATCGATAAAAATCAAACGCGGTTTGTGAGATGAATGTGACCCATGAAACGGTGATCGAGCATCTCAATGCCTTGGCTAAACCGCAAGGCAGCATGGGGCGTTTGGAAGAGCTAGCGATCATCCTCGCGATCGCGCAGCAAAATCTCCACCCGCAGACCAAGCCGCGCCGGATTACATTATTCGCTGGCGATCACGGCGTGGTCGAAAGCGGAGTGTCGGCATGGCCGTCGGCCATTACGACCGTCATGATGGAAACGATTATCGCGCAAAAGGCGACAAGCACCGCTTTGGCTGCTGCGCAATCGGCTGACCTGCGGCTGATTGATGTCGGCAGCATCACACTGCCAAAACTGGGGCAGTCAACAGAGGTTTTTCGTGATGCCCGCGTGGCTGCTGGAACAGCGGACCTTGCTTTGGGGCCGGCTATGACGGTGGAACAATTCCAGGACGCTTGGGCCGTCGGTGAGGCGGAGGCGATACGCGCGCATGAGGAAGGATTTGTCCTGCTATTGGCCGGGGAGATGGGGATTGGGAATACGACACCCGCCGCGTGCCTCACGATGCTGCTCGCGGGTGCTGATGCCAATAGCTCGACGGGACGCGGGGCCGGAGCGGATGATGTGATATTGCAGAGCAAGCGCAATATTGTAACGCAGGCTAGCCAGCGCGCCGCCTTGTTACTGGACAAAGACCCCGTTGCAGCCGTTGCCGCTGTCGCGGGTTTTGAGATTGCGGCGATGGCAGGATATTATGCGCAGGGCGCGAAGCAGGGCGCGACCTTGTTGCTGGATGGCTATGTAACCACAGCCGCAGCCTTGATTGCCGAACGGCTTGCGCCCGGAACCGCGCAACGCATGATAGCGGCGCATCTCTCGGCAGAACCGGGACATCGGGTGGCGCTCGATCATCTCGGGCTCGAACCACTGCTCGAATGGGACATGCGGCTGGGGGAGGGTACGGGCGCGCTGACGGCTTTGCCCATGCTGGATAGCGCAGCAGCATTGCTTAACGACGTTGCCAAGCTTGCGGATATTTTGCCATGATCAGGCCCAGTGAGACCGCCAAAAGTCTAAAGTGGTGGATGCCGCTTCTACTGGCTGTGCAATTTCTGACACGCATACCAGTGCCGGGCCTGAACGGCTTGACCGCAGAGCAAGCGCGTTACGGACTGTCGCGGTCGGTCATCTGGTTCCCGCTTGTTGGCGCATTGGTGGGGCTGATCACTGCTGCGGTTCTGGTGGGCAGCGCCCATATCTGGCCGCGCGCCATTGCGGTTATGATTGCTCTGGCGTTTGAAGCGCGTTTGACGGGCGCCTTTCATGAGGATGCCGTGGCCGATTTCTGTGACGCCTTTGGCGGCGGTTATGACCCTGAATCCACGCACAGGATCATGAAGGACAGCCGGATTGGTAGCTATGGTGCGCTTGGATTAGTTTTGGCCGTCGGCCTGCGCGCTGCTCTGCTGATTGCTTTGCCACAAGACGTCATCATCATCGCAATAATTGCATCCGCCTGTTTCGGCCGGTTGCTTGCGGTTGCGGTTATGGCGCTTGTTGCGCCTGCCGTGACGCAGGAGGGCGGATTGGCAAAAGATGCTGGCAACCGAACCAACGTAAAGGATTTGATCTGGGCCAGCCTGATAGCTGAGCCTGTTATCGGCCTGTTCGCTTATTGGCATGTAATTGCGGCCTTGCTGGCATTGGCCGGAGCAGCTCTGTTTATATTGTGGTTCCGCGCGCTCCTGTTGCGTCGGCTTGGCGGTAGTACCGGCGATTGCCTCGGTTTCGCTGCTTATGCGGGGCAACTCATACTTCTGTTGGCGGCGCTTGCCATTGTCGGTCCATGATCTGGCTGGTTCGGCATCCGCCAGTGGCGCTGCACTGGCAAAAGCGCTGCTATGGCGCGAGCGATATGGGCTTGAGCCGAGAAGGAACGCGCATGGCCGCGGCGTTGGTGGATGAACTGGTCCAGCTGTCGCCCGACTTGATCATCCACTCCGACCGCAAACGAACGCGGATCATCGCTCAGCGCGTCGCGGATCAATTGTCAGTCGAGATACGATCCGACCATCATTGGCGGGAAAGGGATTTCGGGGATTGGGAAGGGCGCAGCTGGACCAACATTTATCGCGAAACGGGCAATGCAATGGAAGGCATGCTGGATGACCCTGATGGTTTCAGACCGGGCGGAGGTGAAACAACCAACGAATTGGTCAACCGTGCACTGGCTGGTTGGCGCGGGCTGCCAACCGGTCAGAACATAGTCGTTATTGCTCATGGCGGGCCAATTGCCGCCATTTTGGCAGATCGTGCAGACGCCGCTATCCGATCACTGCCTGACTATATCCCGCATACAGGTTCCATTACGGAAATTAATTGAGGCGCTTGTTGCGCTTTTCTCTCCGCTGGTAAAGAAACCAACCGGCCCACAGGATGGCATATAGTCCCAAAGCCGTGAATATCGCTGGCTGTGGGTCATTCCATGTACTGACGGATCCTGCATAAGCCGCGATCCCGACATAGGGCATTGTGCCAAGCGCAAAGAAAGTCAGATAGCGCAGCAGCGGCATGCGCGTAACGCCGGCCATACAGGCGGTGACCTCAGGCACCATGGGCGCGGCACGGGCCAGCATGATCATGGCAGGACCGTTGCGGGTGAAGGCTTCGGCCATTTGGGTGCGCTCGGTTTCGTCTTTGACCAAGACGTTGATCGCGCGATATCCATATTGTCGGCTAAGTCCATATCCTGCGAGCATGGCCAGCGTCAGCCCTGTAAACGCTGCTGCCGCTCCTAATGGAAAACCAAGAAAAAACCCAGCGAGTAAGGTGGTTGCCAATGTCGGTACCGACAGGATGATGTCCAATAATAGCAGCACAACAATCGCTCCGAAAACATAGGCTGGATCAACCTGCTGTGCGACGTCCAACAGGCCGCGTACCTTTTCTATAGTCAAGATGCCGAATAGCTGGCCCGCCAGGAATATCGCTAAAAACACAAGCATCAGCGGGGCCATAACCTTCAGGAGTGGTCTCATGGAATTTTTCTGTCTGCTTGCAGGTTGCTATGCAAATATTATCTTGTCAATTTCACTGACGCCGCCCGGCCAATATCGTCTTGTTCCGCGCGTCGACAGCGCGAAAGCCTTTGAATACGCTGAGATTTGGGTCGGTTTTTCCGCTTTTACCGATGTTGAATAATTGCTCATAAAACCAATAGATAGTGGCGAAGCCATCGACTGCTTTGACCATTTGAAAACGCTTCAGAAAGCCAAGCCAATCGGGAATGAGTTGCAGCGTGTTCTCATAGCGCGGCAATTCGTTGCGGCCAGCGAGCAATTGTTTGGGCGCATCGGTCATCACGCACATCGGGCGACCCAGACCAATTAGGTCAGCCGCTCCGCCTTCCAACGCCTGTTCCATGGCTGCGCGCGTTCGGAAACCGCCGGTAACCATGAGCGGGACTTTGACCGAAGCCTGCATCGCTTTCGCAAAGTCGACAAAATAGGCTTCGCGAGCCTGTGTGGAAGGCGCAACATTTTGTTCCTCTTTTGCCTCAAGCCCGTCTGCGCCCATCAATGCGGGCTGCTCATAGGTTCCGCCGGAAATCTCGATCAGGTCTACGCTTGCTGCTTCCAGCCATTGCACGACCTGCAAGCTATCCTCGAACGCAAAGCCGCCCTTCTGGAAGTCTGCACTGTTGAGTTTGACCGAGATCGGGAAATCTGGACCGACTGCGGCACGAACCTTCGCGACCGCCGACAAGAGGAAGCGCGCCCGGTTCTCCAGGCTGCCGCCATAATCATCGGTGCGCTGGTTGGCACGGGGGCTAAGGAAACTGCTCAGCAAATAACCATGGGCGCTATGGATTTGCGCGCCGGTAAAACCTGCTTCCTGACAGGTCTTGGCCGCCAGTGCAAAACGATCGACCAGTTCCTCAATTTCCTGGACTGTCAGCGCAACAGGTTCGCCGAATTGACCACCGGGTAATCCAAGCTTCACGGCGGAAGGCGCTTTGGGCTGTTTATTCACATTGGTCTGCGTTTGCCGTCCGGCGTGGCTGATCTGTGCCCAGAAATGATTGCCGCCACGCGTAGCGACAGCGGCCCAGCTTTTGAGCGCTGCCATCATAGCCTCGTCAGCTGGCCTGTCGATCACGACATTGCCGGGGCGTTCCAGATGATCACGGTCAATTTGGATATTCCCACTGAGCAACATGCCTGCGCCGCCGTCAGACCAGATACCGTAAAGCCGTTCGAGCTCAGGGGTTGGAACGCCGTCAGGCGTTGCCATGCCCTCGGTCATCGCGCCTTTGCCAATACGATTGGGCAATATGGCGCCACAGGGCAGGGTGAGCGGATCGGCGAGTGAAATGGTCATGAAAGTGCCCCGAAAATTGCATTGCGATTAGAAACTGATTCTGTCTGACTGCGCAATTTATAGCAAGCGCTATGTCGCGTTAACGACATTTTAACACAGAAATCAGCCGATTTGGCTTTTCGAAAAAAGGGGCTATAGTGTCAGTAAGCGCTAGTTTGGGGAAACATTCGGCAGCGCGGAGAGAGAGTGTTGAAGGGGAATGGATATGGTTGCAGCAGCATCTCGTAAAACGGTTAAAAAACATCGCGATGATCGTGCGCTTCGCTCATCGTCTGTGGTGCAGTGGGAAAAGAAAATGAGCAACAATTGTGCGACGGCTTTGCTCGTCTACACAATGATGCAGATTTTCTTTGTTCTGAGTTTCATTGAAACCAAGGGCATGTCGATCGCACCCTATTTCGGGCTGGTGCTGCTTGTAGCGGTCATCGTGCCATTTTGCCGCAAATATGAGAAACGCTGGCAAGATATAGCCAATAGTGGTCTATCCGAACAAAGTCTGGCGGCGCGCTTCCGCAGGGACCAAGTCACGCTCTGGATTTTAGCGTTGGGATTACCGTTCGTTTTTGTCGCTATTATTAAAATTATCGGCGCAATCTTCTAAACATATCAGTTTTTGAACAAAGGCTGAGCGCAGCGTTGACCTTGCCGCTGCCGATACCTATGTCCTGCCCATGCTAAAACCACAAGAAGCGCAGGATCGCGCCGACGCCCTTATCTCCCAAGCCAAAAAAGCCGGTGCTGATGCCGCAGACGCGATTTACGTCTGTGATGCCTCGACACAGGTGCAGATGCGCCTCGGCAATCTCGAAGATGTCGAACGCTCTGAAGGCGAAGAAATTGGCCTGCGAGTTTTTGCTGGCAAGCGGTCTGCCACCGTATCTTCGTCTGACATGGATCCCGAAATTCTCTCGGCTCTTGTCGGCAGGGCAATGGACATGGCGCGTGAGGCACCGGAAGATCAATATGCCGGACTGGCGCCCGAAGAGCTGATCCTGAAATCCGCTCCCCATCCGATTGATGGTGATGATGGCGTTGATCCCGATCCCGCCATACTTCGTGAGATGGCGCTGAAGGCCGAGGATGCTGCGCGCGCCGTAAAAGGCGTGACGAATAGCGAGGGCGGCGGCGCAAGCGCTGGCCGGTCGATCGTTGCCTTGGCCACCAGCCATGGCTTCTCCGGCGCTTATTCCACCAGCGGCTATAGCTGCCATGCGAGTGTGATTGCCGGTGAAGGCGATGGTATGGAGCGCGACTATGCTTATGATAGCAGGCGACATTTTGAAGACCTCGATACGCCAGAGACTATCGGTAAAGAAGCCGGTGAACGTGCGATTTCGCGGTTAAACCCTGTTGATTTTAAATCAGGCGCGATGCCAGTTGTGTTCGATCCGCGCATCAGCAACTCGATGCTCGGCCATTTTGTCGGCGCTATTGCTGGCAGTGCGATTGCCCGCAAAACCAGTTTTCTCTTGGAAGCTCTGGATACTCAGGTTTTCGACAGCGCGATCAATATTATCGACTGCCCTCACCGTAAGCGTGGCTTGCGATCGAAGGCTTTTGATGGCGAGGGTTTGCCCACTGCCAAAACCAAATTGATCGACAATGGCCGTCTGACCCAATGGATCATGGAAAGCGCCTCGGCGCGGCAATTGGGGCTTCAACCTACCGGCCATGCGTCTCGCGGGGTTGGCGGCGCGCCGGGTGTCAGCGTGACTAATCTTCATATGAATGCCGGATCTGTCAGCCAAGCGGAGCTGATCAAAGACATTAAACATGGTGTCTATATCACTGAATTAATTGGCCAAGGCGTCAATCCAGTGACCGGCGACTATAGCCGAGGTGCTGGCGGGTTCCTGATCACGGATGGCGAAATTGGCGCGCCAGTTTCGGAAATTACGATTGCTGGAAACCTCAAAGACATGTTCGCCAGTTTGATCCCGGCCGATGATCTGGAATATCGCTATGCGGTGAACGCCCCGACCCTGCGCACCGATAGTATGACGGTTGCCGGTGGCTAAGAATTCCGGCCAGAGCTAAATCGTTAGTGGTGAGCGTGCCGAACCACGCCTATCAGACAAGAAACGCCCGCTAGCCAATCTAAATGGGAAGGCTCAGGGCTAACGGAGTTATTTTGGGTTGGTTGATTTTGATCAGATTATCGCGATAACCAGAGAAGCTGGCGATCTTGCCATGCAGCAATGGCAAGCGGGTAAAAACGCCGAAAAAACGTGGGAAAAATCGCCCGGACAGATTGTGAGCGAGGCCGATATCGCGGTCGATAACTTTCTCCGCGAACGTTTGGAGGCACAGCTGCCAGAAGCCGGATGGCTGTCAGAGGAAACCGCAGAAGATAAATCCTTATCTGGCCGTGATATGGCTTGGGTTGTTGATCCGATTGACGGCACCAAGGATTTTGTGAAGGGCAAGCCCGGCTGGTGCATATCCGTCGCTTTGGTGCAAAATGGCGCGCCGATATTTGGCGTGCTCAACGCGCCGGCAATGGATGAGATTTGGGCGGCAAAAGCTGGCAGTCACACAGAGGTTAACGGCAAAGCGCTCAAAGCCAGTCAACGCATGGACTATAATGGGGCGCGATTGCCGGTCGAAGAGTTACCGGAAAGCATTGATCTTACCCCTGTATTCAAACCCAATAGTATCGCTCTGCGCCTGGCTATGGTAGCCGATAATCGCGCCGATCTGGTCGTGTCGACCCGCTGGGGCAGCGAATGGGATATCGCCGCGGCCCATGTAATCGCCGAAGAGGCGGGGGCAATGGTTACGGACGCTCATGGCAAAAAGCTGCGTTATAACGGCACGCATGGACAGGCTTTTGGCGTGCTGTGTACGTCGCAGGGTATTCATGATGCGGCAGTCGCGCGTGTTGCGAAGTTTCTCTCGGAAAATGAAGGGCAGAGTTAAATTGGTTTTCGCGGGCGCGTCCAGAGTCTTTCGCGATCAATCCATTTCGATTTAAATATCGCCTGCCCGAAAGCCTTTGCGACCCATGCGGCCTTCGCGGCCTTGCTAGTAACCACCCGATCGTCCAACGATGCGCCGTCGCCTTGCCGCACCTTACGGGCAATATCGCCATAGATACCGGCCGCTGCTAACACTGCCCAGCGGGATCGAAAGGACAGCTGTGCTGCACCCACGCGGGCCGAGGCTTCATATTGCTCTGCCAAATCGCACAGCCGCGCAACAAGCTGGACCAGAGCCTCTCGCCGTGCGGGGTTTAAGATATCATCCGGATCAATCCGCATCTCCGCAAGCCAGTCGTTGGGCAGATAGCATCGTCCGGCGTCTGCATCCTCGGCCACGTCGCGGGCAATATTGGATAATTGAAAGGCCAGCCCCAGATCACAAGCCCGGTCGAGGGTTTCATCGTCGCGCGCCGAAATGCCCATGACAATCGCCATCATGCATCCAACCGCACCGGCAACATGATAGCAATATTGGTAGAGATCATCCTCGCTTTGCGGTCGCCATAATTTGGCATCGAGCGCAAAGCCGTCAATCACATCATTGGTCAAATCAATCGGCAATCGGCATTCCTGCGCGACCACACCCATCGCATCAAAAGCGGGCTTGCCAGTCTGCTCTCCGCCCATTGCACGGCGGGTCAGCATACGCATCACAGCTATGGTTTTCTCCGACGCCGGGGTAGCCGACATGCCATGCCCATGATCCTGCCCGTCCGCTAGATCATCGCACTCTCGGCACCAAGCGTAGAGCATCCACACCCGCTCGCGCGTCTGATTGGCGAACAGCTTGGAGGCGAGCGCAAAGGATTTTGATCCGCGATCAATACTGGCTTTGGCGTGAAGGACGAGATTAGCGCGGTTCATTATGCGTCTTGCAGGATATCCTCAAGCATCAGCTCTGCCGTGGCCTTGGCACTGCCGACAACTCCCGGAATACCGGCGCCCGGATGGGTGCCTGCGCCAACAAAATAGAGATTGTCGATCACATCATCGCGGTTATGCACCCGGAACCAGGCGCTCTGGGTGAGCAACGGCTCTAAGCTAAATGCACTGCCAAGATGGGCGTTGAGGTCGGTGCCAAAATCCTGCGGCGTGTAGTGAAAGCTGGTGACAATCCGGTCGTGAATGTCGGGGATCAGGCGCTGACCGATTTCATCGAGAATACGCTTCTCGTAAATCGGGCCCATTTCTTCCCAATCAATCGGCAGTTTGCCTTGATGCGGGACGGGAGCCAGAACATAGAAGGTGCTGTGACCTTCGGGTGCCATTTTCGGGTCTGTGACCGTCGGATGGTGGAGATAAAGCGAAAAGTCGCTCGGTAATACGCCATTATCGTAAATGTCCTCGAGCAAGCCTTTATAGCGTGGCCCAAACAGGATCATGTGATGCGGAATACCAGGCCATGTGCCCTTGAGGCCGAAAT
This sequence comes from uncultured Sphingomonadaceae bacterium, assembly GCA_947489315.1. GTDB lineage: Bacteria > Pseudomonadota > Alphaproteobacteria > Sphingomonadales > Sphingomonadaceae > Parasphingorhabdus. The sequence goes on along the minus strand of CANLCX010000002.1, from coordinate 407,939 downwards.
GTACCACGAACAGCGACGGCGAATATTTCTTTTTCTTGAGCGAAGTCGTTACCTTTTCGCTGCGATGTTTGTGGCTCAGCAGGTCGCGATAACTGTGCATGACATCGGCATTGGATGCGACCGCATCAAATGTCTCGCTCCAACCGGATTTGCAGGTAACGCCAGAAGCACGATCGCCCATGGTATCGATGCTGGTCACCGGATCAGACAAGCGGATGGTGCCGCCAATCCGCTCAAAATGCTTTACCATCGCGGCGATCAACATATTGGTGCCGCCTTTGGCAAACCAGACGCCGCCGAGCCGTTCGAGCTTGTGGATCAGGCCATATATCGCGCTGGTTTTCATCGGATTGCCGCCGACCAGTAGTGACTGGAACGATAGAAATTCACGCAATTTCTCATTTTTCACAAAGCCGGACACTTTAGCGTAGACAGAGCGATAGGCTTCAAATTTCATCAGCGCCGGTGCGGCCTTGATCATAGACTTGAAATCGAGAAACGCCTTGGTGCCAAGCTTTACATAGCCCTCTTCATAGAGCCCGCCGCTATATTCGAGGAAGCGTTTATAGCCTTCAACGTCATCCGGCTCGATCGCAGCGATATTGGCATAAAGCTCTTCGGGATCATTGACGTAATCGAAATTGGTGCCATCGGGCCAGTTGAGCCTGTAAAAGGGTGATACCGGCATCAGCTCGATATCTTTGGCCATATCATGACCGGTGAGCTCCCATAGCTGGCTAAGGCAATCGGGATCGGTGATGACAGTCGGTCCACCGTCAAAAATAAATCCTTCTTTGTCCCAGTAATAGGCCCGTCCGCCAGGCTTGTCGCGGCTTTCGAGGATCGTTGTTTGAATACCCGCCGATTGCAGGCGAATGGCGAGCGCCAGGCCACCAAAGCCAGAGCCAATAACGGCGGCTTTTCGGAATAGTTCGGGCTGGCTTTTGGTTACGTCATTCATCGCAATTGGGACTCATCTATATTTCATCATGATCGGAAGGGCTTTGGTAATAGGAACCGGTGGACGTCCAGAAAGCAGAGCGGCTTGATCCCGCTTGGTTGTCGTGCCAGCATAGAAACGTGCAATCAAATTCTCGTTCTTGCCATAAGTATGTTCGAGCGTCTTGTAGCGCTTTTCGGGCTTACCCGCCTTGAACATCATTGCACATAGCATATGGTAGAATTTACAATTCCGCCAGTGGCTTGCGGCAAATTCGCGGAGGGTCTTATCGAGGCTATCCTGCGTAATGTCTGGCATGGCTGCGATCATCATCGCCGTTTGAACCGCCATCGGTAAAGAATAGCTGGTAACCGGATGGATCAGTGCTGCGCGTGATCCAGCGCGGGCCTCGACGCCGTCATAAGATGCCCAATATGCTTCAAAGTCACCGCCATAGAGAACCGGCAGGCAGCCCGCCTCATTGCGGCTAATCTCGGCAATCTCCCAACCTTGCGCTTTTGCATAGTCGGTAATCCGCTGATGACTGGCTTCGACGTCGAGATCGCGGCCATTGGAATAATAAGTATCTTCGACAAAAATCTCGGTTGCGCTGAAGGGCAGGGAATAGACAAAGCGATAGCCGTCAATCTGTTCGACCGTGGCATCCTTAATGATCGGGCGATCCAGCCCATGGGGCGCTTTTAAGTGCAGCACTTGTCCAGCAAACTTCTGCCAGCCATATTCGAGCGCTGAAAGGTCGCCGCCCCCGCGCGCGTCCAATATCGTTGTGGCGCTGATGCTCTTGCCGTTGGCCAATTCTACTATGCCGCTACGAATAGTTTCAATTTCAGAACCAGTTATAAGGCATTTCTGAAGAAGTTTCTCGCGAAGGATATGATCAAAATTCTCCGACAGGATCGACCGATAGCCGGTATTCAATGTGCGATCATATTTCGGGAAGCACACATCATAGCTGTCCCATTGAAACGAGATTAGCGGTTCAACCAACCATTGATGCTCTGGCGCAATATCGCTTTCGAAAAAGGACCAGACATGGTTGCCGCCAAAATGATCCTCGGCCTCAATCAGCGCTACCGACAATTCCGGACGTAGCTTGCGCAGCGCCAGTGCGATTAGACCGCCAGCCAGTCCGCCTCCTGCTATTGCCAGATCAAATTGCTGTTTAGCCATATCACAATTGCCGTAGCCTATGGTGCAGGCGGGGGGAAGCCTGTCCCAAAGCATGTAGCAAAATAATCCGCTTTGCCCTTGCCCGTCGCGGCTTTGCGGCATAGCGTGAAGCTATGGAATTTCTCCCTGCCATAATCATTTCGGCGCTAGCCATGACCGTCATTGTCGGCGTGCGCTATCTGATCACCAGCGGCTTTTTTGCCTGGCTGACACAGCGCACCCGACCTGGTCAATATGACAAGCTGAAGCTCCAGATGTCGCGGGAAATACGCTGGTCGCTTTATTCGGCGGCTATTTACGGAATACCGGCTGGAATCGTGGCATGGGGCTGGCAAAATGCGGGTTGGACAAATATTTACACGGATATCAGCATATATCCTCTGTGGTATTTGCCGCTTTCATTATTCGCTTATCTGTTCCTTCACGACACATGGTTTTACTGGACTCATCGTCTGTTCCACCGGCGTGGCTGGTTTGAGCTCGCCCATGCGGTCCATCATGAAAGTCGGCCGCCAACTGCTTGGGCAGCCATGAGTTTTCATCCGATCGAAGCGATTAGCGGCGCTGTTGTTATTCCGCTGCTTGTGTTTGTGGTTCCGATTCATATCAGCCTATTGGGGCTTGTCCTGCTGATCATGACAATCATGGGAGTGACCAATCATATGGGGTGGGAGATGTTTCCGCGCTGGCTGGTTAACGGCCCGTTAGGAAAAGGGCTGATAACTGCTACTCATCATGAAAAACATCACAGTGCGTATAAGGGCAATTATGGATTATATTTTCGGTTCTGGGACAAGGTTTGTGGCACAGATCTTGGGCTTGGCACTTTTGGCGACGCTGCCGATCAGCGGAGCAGGGGCTAATCAGGCGGCAATAGCGCCAGCGGCAGCGGCGACGGTTGATATTGCCATTTCCAACCTGCGGTCGGAAAAAGGCGACGTCTTGGTCTGTCTGAGCAGTAATCCCAAATTTTTTCCAGATTGCACAAAGGATAAATCCGCCCGCAAAATAAAGGTAGCGGCATCCGATGCAGGCAATGTGCAAATCACCAATGTGAAGCCGGGTACCTATGCGGTGGCTCTAGTCCATGATGAAAATGCCAATGGCAAAATGGATTTGCGTCTATTTCTGCCGCGCGAGGGTTTTGGCTTTTCGCGTAATCCCAGGATCGGCATGGGCCCACCCAAGTTTAAATCGGCCCAATTTACTGTTGGCGTAGATGACGCTACACATGCCGTGAAAATGAAATATATCTTATGATATGATCCGAATTCATCCCCCAGTTTTCAGGAAATAAAATGTACAAATATGCCTTGGCTGCAACCTGCCTTTTTGTTGCTTCATTCCCTGCTCTCGCGCAGCCAGAGGGCCAAGGGCCGCCCCGAGGGGGAAATGTTTTTGACGGCGACTATGTGACCTTGGGCGCGGGCTTAGCAATCAGCCCCAGTTATGATGGTTCGGACAATTATGACATTAACCCGCTGCCTGTAATTCTGGGCAGTGTGGCCGGGATAGATTTTGAACCCCGTGGCCCCGGTTTAGCATTGGATGTCATTCCCGATAGAGACGGTGCCAAGGTCGATTTCATTTTGGGCCCGGTCGGACGAGCGCGCTTCGATCGTAATAGCGGGATCAGGGATGATGTGGTCCGCGATCTGGGTAAACTTGATGTCGCTGTCGAATTGGGCGCTGTGGGCGGTGTGAAGGTCAACCGGGTGTTCAATAGGTTCGACTCGCTGACTGCAGAAGTCGACCTGCGCTGGGACGTTGCGGGTGCCCATAGAGGAAGGGTTATTGCGCCCAGCCTGACCTATTTTCGGCCCATCAATCGCGGTATGGCGGCCAGCCTGACGATTAGTGCGGAACATGTCGACGATGATTATGCTGATTATTATTTCAGCATTTCGCAAGCCGGATCGGCAGCCAGTGGGCTACCTAGTTTCAACGCAACGGGTGGCTGGAAAAATGTCGGCATCGCGGCTTTCGGTGCGATTGATCTTGATGGAAATGCCATGAATGGCGGTTTTTCGGTGATATTAATCGGCAGCTATTCGCGCTTGCTCGGAGATCCAAAACGCTCGCCAGTCACCTCAATTCGCGGCGATGCTGACCAATTTTTCGGTGTGGTTGGAATCGGCTATACTTTTTGATTGTCGCGCCGCATCGACCTATTCTGACACAATCAGCGCTATAAAAATCATATGATAATCAAGTGTATCGCCGGGCAATAGCTGTTCAGCGTTTCGGCGTCCTCTCAAGCTATGTCCTCGCGTCTGGCCAATATATTGCGCCGCAGAAAAACCCGTTTGCGACCAAGCGCGCCCGTTAAGGGTTGTTAACCACATAAATTTAAAATGACTTAACATTCTCAGCGCATTTTCAGTGTCGGGCATAGGAACAGGGCAAAGCCGCAAGGCAGAATTGAGGTTCCGTATGAAAGACGTATTATTACCAAAAGCAACAAGAGTCATTGGTCCGCTTGGGGAAGCGTTAGCCGAACATGATTTGCCGTCGCCAGACACAACCCGCTGGGTTGTCAGGCGCAAAGCAGAGGTCGTCGCCGCTGTGAATGGCGGGCTGCTGACGACAGATGAAGCGTGTGAGCGCTATAGTCTGTCGCTGGAAGAGCTGATCTCTTGGCAACAAGCGATTCATCGTTCCGGCATGACGGGTCTTAGCATCACGCATATGCAAGAATATCGTGATCAGAAGATACATGCATAACGACTATCGGGCCTGTCACACGAAGTGACAGCGCCTGATCGCCCCCGCACTACCCAATCCTAAAATAACCTTTCGCTCCGGCACCGCGCTGGAGCTGAAACCCATCCTATCGAGGTCCTGTCATGTCCACAGCAAAAGTCATTATTGTCGAAGAAGAAAATGCGCTCTCCCGATCCCTGCAGGACGATCTGGAGGCGCATGATATTGCGGTCGCCTGCGTGTTTTCCAAACTGGATGAGGAAGCGAGTTTGGTCTTCGGTCCGGACGCGCTCATCATTGATCCCAAAAGCATGCGTGAAAATGGCCATGGCTTGCTCGAGCGTTTCGCGGGATTGCGGCCTTCGCTGCCGGTCATATTGACGCCGAACCCGAAAGATAGCGGCGATGACTCGCTCGCCTTTGATAGCGCCAGCGTCGTACAGCGGCTGCAGAAACCCTATGCCGTGCCAACATTATGCAATTTAATCGGGCGCATGGCCGATGTCAGCGGCCATATCGCCAATGATCTCGATTATGTTTGTGCGCTAGTGGAAACGGATCGGCTGCTGCCGAACCTCTCGGTCGAGTTTCAGTCTAAACAGTCTTTGGATAACGACAAAATTGTCGGTTACGAGGCGCTGACCCGGGTCAAGACCCGGCGCGCTTTGAACCCGGCGATCATCTTTTCCGATCTGGTCGATGTCGCGGTCGAGGTAGAAGCAACATTGGTGGTGGTGGATGAATCGATCAAGCTGGCCACTGCTTTGGCGAAACGCGGCAAGCCGGTTCCGGTTTCGTTTAATTGCAGCGCGATCATGATGACCTATCGGCGCTTTGTGGATGCGCTGATCAGCCGCCTGAAACATGCCGATGTGCCGCCCGGCGCCTTGATCTTGGAGATTACCGAGGAAGCGCGGGTGGTCGATGTCGACCGGCTGGCCGCTGTGTGCCATGTGCTCCGCGGTCATGGGCTTGGCATTTCGATTGACGATTACGGCACGGGCCTCGCCAATCTGGAGCGGATCGCGAAAATCCCCTTTGATGAATTGAAGATCGACAAGACGATTTTCAACGCCTGTTATGATGGAGATATTCCAATCTCGCTCTTGGCATCGATGCTGGAATTCTGCCGCGGTCGTAAGGCGCGGTCGGTGATTGAAGGCATTGAAACCAAACATCATTTGGCGCAGGCGCGGCTCTTGGGTGCCGATTTTGGACAGGGCTTTTACTGGGGATGCGCGGTGCCGCCGAAATATTTCGTCCCCGGCTGGTAGGAAATTCGCGCTTCGTCACGCAGCTTCTATCGCTACCATAGATAATCTTCGCTGGACCTTCGGGCATGGGCGCAGTAGCTTGCGACTCATCCCCGGGGAGCCTGTGCGTAAAAGCAGGTTGAGAGTGGAATATACCACGACCCGTTGAACCTGATCCCGTTAACCCGGGCGGAGGGAGGGAGCGGTGTTCAAAACAATCCCGCCTCTTCACTCCGCTAATGGAGTAAAGACTATGGCTGACATTCCTGCAAAGACCGAAATTGGTGTAACCACTGGCCCGATAAGCGGCTCGAAAAAAGTCCATGTGGCGGCGCATAGCGGCTCTGGCATCCGCGTGGCGATGCGGGAAATCAGCTTGGAAGGTGGCGAACTACCCGTACGAGTCTATGATACTTCCGGGCCTTATACCGACCCCAACGCCCTGATCGACATTAACGCCGGCCTGCCACAGATGCGCCGCGAATGGATTGAAGCGCGTGGTGACGTTGAGTCCTACGATGGCCGCGAGATGAAGCCGGAAGATAACGGCCAACTCGGCCCGGATCGCAGCGGTGGTGTCCCGCAATTCCCGCATGTCGTAAAGCGCCCGCTGCGCGCCAAAGCAGGCCAGAACGTCAGCCAGATGCACTATGCTCGCAAAGGTATTATTACACCCGAAATGGAATATGTCGCCGAACGTGAAAATCTTGGGCGTGAGCGGCTCAAAGAATATAAGCGCGATGGCGAAAGCTTTGGAGCGGCCGTCCCCGATTATGTCACGCCGGAATTTGTGCGTGACGAAATCGCCAGAGGGCGCGCGATTATTCCCAATAATATCAACCACCCTGAAACTGAGCCTATGGCCATTGGCCGCAACTTCCTCGTGAAGATCAACGCCAATATCGGCAACAGCGCGGTCGCCTCTGACGTGGCCAGCGAAGTCGACAAAATGGTCTGGTCGACCCGCTGGGGCGCCGACACGGTCATGGATCTCTCCACGGGGCGTAACATCCACGATACGCGCGAATGGATCATCCGCAACTCACCCGTGCCCATCGGCACCGTGCCTATCTATCAGGCGCTCGAAAAAGTTGGCGGCGCGGCGGAAGAACTCACCTGGGAAATTTTCCGCGACACATTGATCGAACAAGCCGAGCAGGGCGTAGATTATTTCACCATCCATGCCGGCGTGCGTCTGCCCTATGTGCCAATGGCGGCCAAACGCGTCACCGGCATCGTCTCACGCGGCGGGTCGATCATGGCGAAATGGTGTCTGGCCCATCACAAGGAAAGCTTCCTCTACGAACATTTTGACGACATTACCGAGATTATGAAAGCCTATGACATTGCCTATAGCCTCGGCGATGGCCTGCGCCCCGGCTCGATAGCCGACGCCAATGACGAGGCGCAGTTCAGCGAACTCTACACACTCGGCGAGCTGACCCACCGCGCGTGGAAATCGGATGTCCAAGTGATGATCGAAGGCCCCGGCCATGTGCCGATGCACAAGATTAAAGAAAATATGGAAAAGCAGCTCGAAGTTTGCGGCGAGGCACCCTTTTATACATTAGGCCCCCTAACCACCGACATCGCGCCCGGCTATGACCATATTACCAGCGGCATTGGTGCTGCACAAATCGGTTGGTATGGCTGCGCGATGCTTTGCTATGTCACGCCCAAGGAGCATTTGGGCCTGCCCGATCGCGACGATGTGAAAGTTGGCGTTGTCACTTACAAGCTGGCCGCTCACGCTGCTGATCTGGCGAAAGGCCACCCGGCGGCACAGGTCCGCGACGATGCGCTGTCCAAAGCGCGCTTTGAATTCCGCTGGCGCGACCAGTTTAACCTGTCGCTCGACCCAGACACGGCGATGGAATATCACGACCAGACCCTGCCAGCCGAAGGCGCCAAGACCGCGCATTTCTGCTCCATGTGTGGCCCGAAATTCTGCTCGATGAAGATCAGCCAGGAAGTCCGCGACTTTGCCAGCAAGCAAAACCAGAGCGCCGAAGGCTTTATCGCCAGCGAAAAACTGGGTGCAGACACAGCCGCCGCCTCCAAAGCGGCCGCCGAAGAAGGCATGCGCGAAATGGCGAAAGTCTATAAGGACAAGGGCGACCGGCTCTATTTGCCAACGGATGAGGTGAACGAACCAGCGGAATGAGCATGAAATTTCTCACTCCATTGGCGCTATTAATTGCCGCGCCAGCACAGGCCGGTGACAAGCCGCCTGAATTTCTCGCCAATGGGGGCGCCTTTCCGCTGTCCGAAGCGGTGCAGGTCGGAGACATAGTCTATCTTTCCGGCCAGCTCGGCTTTGACGAGAGCGGGCGCAAGCTGGTCTCTGGCGGCATTGGCCCGGAAACAAAAAGCACAATGGACCGGATCGGCACCACGCTGGCCAAATATGGTCTGGATCATGACGCCCTGTTCAAATGTACCGTGATGCTGACCGATATTGCCGACTTTGCGGCCTTTAACACCGTCTATAAAAGCTATTTTAAACCGGGCCGCTATCCGTCGCGTTCCGCGTTCCAGACCGCCGGACTGGTGCTGGACGCACGGGTCGAGGTGGAATGCTGGGCATGGAACCCGCAAAGCAAAGAAGAACCAGCGGAGTAAACACCCCCATGGCCCTGTCTGCCGCCGCCTTGCTCACCCGTCTTCAGGCCTTTGATGGCCGGGCGGTCAGCATCTTGGGTGAGGTCGAGGCGGACTATCGGGGTGAGGCGGCCTATCTCGACGCATTGATCGCGCTCGCCGCGCATGATCAGGCAGAGGTGTCGAGCGGTGCGACCTGGCTGATCAAGGCGGCGCTCGAACGCGGGGAGGCGCTTTCCGCTGCGCAAGGCGAAGCCTTATGGGACGAAATCCCCGCGATCCGATACTGGCAGGCGCAGCTGCATATCTGTCAGAGCGCGGCCTATCTCAGCTTCTCCGCAGACGGCGCTGCAACCATGGATCGCTGGCTCACGCCGCTTCTCCACCACGACCGCCCGTTTCTGCGCGCCTGGTCGGTGGACGCGCTGTGCCGGATCGCTGCCCAGCATCCCGAATATGGCCATGCCGCCCGCGATGCCGCGCGCGCTGCAGCCAAGGACAGCGCCGCCTCGGTCCGCGCCCGCGTCCGCCAGCTGGGCGATATGTTGGCAGATATCTGAAGTGGACTGGGTGCGGGCGAGAATAGTGAAGCTGGTTGGGCTTTTGGGATGAGTTGTATGGGTTAGTAATCCGTCACTGTAGTTTTTCACTATGGCTTGACAGTTAAGGTCATCCAATATCCTATTCAGAATAGAGCATTCCTTCTTCGGCAATGCCCGGTAAGAGAAAAGTTTTAAACTATGTAATTATAAAATATACAGTTTATCACTAATTTATTTTTACATAATTGTGTATTTAACTCATTCAGAGATATAAATTCTTATGATGTAGAATTATTTAAATTACTTGCCATTATATTATCTGCATATGATGCAGGGCGACAAGTGAAAGGCTTGTCCAATGGCAAAAATAAACTGTCGGAGCTTGTGGTTCCAAGCATCCAAGAGGATTATTGAATTCGTCGAAATCAGATCATGCGCGCTGCAATAGCCGCAATATGTCACGTCTTTTTGCAAATCACCAGTCCATCAATAAGGATGTGTCTATCCAACTGGATTCTCTGCGTGGCCTCTCAGCATTGGCGGTGGTCTTCGGCCACTGCTTTCAGGTTTTCATCGCTCCAATTTCGCCAACTTTATTCCCAATTTTCGGATTGGTTGCACAGGGCGCCGTCATGATGTTCTTTGTCCTAAGCGGATTTTTAATTACAAAATCGATAACACGCAATTTCGATCAGCAAGGCGGATTTTCGATTAGTTCTTACAGCATCGATAGATTGAACAGAATTTATCCACCATTGCTTTTTGCGATGATACTGGTGGCGGCTTTGTATATCCTTGCACCATATTTTTTCCCAAGTGGATCAAATGCTTATCAGTTTACTGGCAATTTTGTTGTTCGGAATGGTTTCTCAGTCAATCTTGTTGATTGGGCAGGGACAATGCTCTTCCTAAACGGTTTTTTTGTTAAGAATATTTCAGCTAATGGCCCTCTGTGGAGCCTTTCCTTCGAGGTTTGGTACTATGTAATTGCGGGTTTGGTAGCGTGGAAACCCAAATCTGGCGCCCTGTTCAGCATAGCGCTCATTTTGACATTGGGTTACACCAACGCGCCTTTCGCCTTTTACTCACTAGTCTGGTTTGGTGGTGCAGCCATCGCTCTGCTCCATAATCACAACATCAGGGTAAAACCGTACGTCACTTTCGCTGGCGCAACCCTTCTTGTCGTAACTCTTCTTACGGCTGCCGTGTATGTTGGGATGGCCAAAAATGCACAAAGTCCATCTGAATACCCTTCAAACCTTATAGTATTATTCAACGTCATTTCCGGTCTGACATTTGCTTCGGGTCTATACCTCATTGTATTTGGCATATTACAGTTAAAGCCTTTATTGCCGTCTTCTGCGAAATTATCATACACCTTATATGTCACACATTTTCCCATATTGTTGGTGATATATGGCATTTCTCAACCTAGTCTGTTTGGCCGTTTTGTTCCAAGCGTTTTGGCAAGCATAGTCGCTCTTGTTATTGCGATAGCGTTCGCTGCTTTACTCGCACCCAGGCTCGAAAGCATCAAACTTATTGACTGGAAAAAGCGTAGTGTAGCAGTTTAACATAATTATTGATCACATTTATCCTTGCCAAATTACCCGTTTGTCTGGTTACGGTGGTGGTTTACTAGCCCCCCGAATTCTGCTCCATTCTCCCCATGACTATCAACACGCAATCCGCCGCCCAATGGCGAGCAGACGGCCAGCACATCACATGGCACGGTCATCAAATCTTCGTCCGCACCGGCGGTGACGAGTCCGCGCCGCCGCTCCTCTTGTTCCACGGCTTTCCGACCTCCAGCCTCGACTGGCTGCCGATGTGGGCGGATCTGACGGCGCGATACCGGGTGGTGGCGTTTGATTTTCTTGGCTTTGGCTTTTCCGACAAGCCGAAGCGGCATGTTTATGATTTACAGGAACAGAGCGATCTCGCGGCCCATCTGGCCGAGACCTTATTGGGTCAGGATTTTCATCTCCTCGTCCATGATTATGGCGTCAGCCCGGGGCAGGAATTGCTCGCGCGGCAGGGCGAGGGCAGGCTGGCGCACAAATTGCTGAGCTGCGCCTTTCTCAACGGCGGCCTGCTCCCCGCGCAGCATCGCGCACGGCCGATTCAAAAATTGCTCACCGGACCCTTTGGCTGGCTGTTCGTGCACCTGATGAACCGGGAGCGTTTCGGCAAAAGCTTTAGCGAGGTTTTCGGCAAGGATACGCAGCCCGCCGCAGCGGAACTCGACGCCTATTGGGCCGTCATCTGCACCAACGGCGGCCACCGGCTGCAGCACAAGCTGCTCCACTATATCGCCGACCGCCGCACCCACGGTCCCCGCTGGGAAGCCCAGCTGACCCACCCGCCATGCCCGATCGCGCTGATTAACGGCACCCAGGACCCGGTCTCCGGCGGCCATCTGGTCGACGCGGTCGCGGCGCTGAACCCGCGGGTTCCGGCGTGGCGGCTGGACCATCTGGGCCATTATCCGCAGACCGAAGGGGCAGCGGATGTGATGGCGGCCTATGCGGAGTTTCGCGGTGGGTTGTGATAGATGGTGGGCAGATTGCCGCTGCGCTCGAGCGGGTGGAACGCGTTGTGTAATGAGTGGAGTGCACGGTCGCTATAATCGCATTAATAGTTTAAGGCCCATCGTTTGGATGGTAGGGAAGTTCAACAGAATCGCTGTAGAAAAGGAACTCAGACCCTGCGCTGCTGCGGTGTGAAAGGCTGTATCTAAGGTTGTAAGTGATTTGATTTTTCAGATCATAGATTTCATCAATTTGATCGGCACTATCATACGTCACAATCCAATGTTTGTGCGGGCTGGATTTTATTGCGCTCGCTACCTTTTCATGATCTTCGTGTTCATAAAAATTGGTATATAACCTTTTTCCTTTGACGTAGTATGGAGGATCCAAAAAAATCAGTCCCTTCGTTTTATTAGCTGGCAATGTTTTGGTTATAAAATCTAACGCATCTTGCTTGTAAACATTGATCTGGTCTTTGCAATTTGCGATTCGAATGATGCGCTTTGCTAAGCCATCCTTATTAAATCTTGCGTCAATTTTGTAGTTTCCATTCTGATCAATTCCGCCGATTACTCCAGCGCTAACGATACCTGACCTATTAGTTCTATTTAAGAAGAACGTTGAAAAACCTACATCAATCATTGGAAAGTCAGATTTATTTTTGTGAATGTAAAGTTGACGTCGCCATTCTTCCACGGTCAACGGTGTTTCCCAAATTTTTTTTAAAAAATCATCTGTTTGCTGCAGAACGGAAAACCAAAAGCTATATATTCCTTCATCAATATCATTGATGTGAATTTCCGAAACAAAATCGTCTAGCAATAAACCAAGAGCTACGCTTGCCCCTCCCGCGAATGGTTCGCTGTAGCTGCCATCCTCCAAGCCATTATGAACCACAAGGTCTTTCACGAACTGAAGCAACTTTCCTTTGCCTCCGGGGTAACGCAATGGTGAATAATATTGTTGTTTCATCAAATTTTCTTTTTTTCGGTTTGAGAGATGGCCTCGTCAATTACTTTCAAGATCAATGGTTCCAATTCAAAAAAATCGCTTCTTAACTGTATCGCAGTAACAGGGTTTGAGCGTTTTGAATGCTTAGTAGAATTGCCGTATTTGGAAATGATATCTAAAGTATTTCCCCAGTCTGACTGATCCGCTGCATCGAAGTTCCATGCCTTCATTTTCTGTCGAAAAAATGAAGGAAAGTCGGGCGTACTAGTGGTGTGCGCTTTTGTATTCCCAGCAATTTTTGACAAAACTTCGAAGAAGCTCCAAGCACCTACATACATAAGCTGAGGATGTCTCTCGAGAGATACAATCTCAAGCGACTTGTATAGACCGATCAATTTTTTTGAACCTAGGGTTTTGAGCCTCGTCTCCACGTCTTCTGACTTTGCTATGCCATTTTGATTGTTTGACCTGCCGTTACTTTTGGATGAGTCGTCCGTGTCATTCTGTGGATTTGCTTCGTTGTCGTCAGCATCTTTGTTTCCATCATTGTCTGAAGTGGAGTTCGATGTGTCATCTGATTCATTATGAGTTTCGCCAGCGGCTTTGGCATCTGCAGCTCTTTGCGCGTCTGGCGAGAGCGAAAAATTGTCAAAAAACCTTTCAACGGTATCTTTATCAGCAAAATTTTCGCCTCTAGACAGCGAGATTTTCCTGTCTTTCATTGCCTTTAAAATTTTGAGAGTTTTTGCGATTGCATCGGCAACGAGATTTTTTGGGGCGGTAGTTTTCACTCGTTTGTTTCTTGATGAGAATATTTCTGGTGAAATTAGTTCTCTTTTGAAAGCCTCCCTCATCAGGCGTCTGAACGTTTCATAGGAAAATTTATTGCCATCGAGATACTTTGTAACATTGGGATGCTTCTCTTCTGTTTTGGTGAGAAGTGCTATGAAGTGCCATTCGTTGCTACCGCCAATTTCTTCAAAATATCCAAATCGTGCCGACGCGTACGCGTTCCACGCAATTCTGGCCTTGCCGGTCTTACCTCCGGCATGGCGCTCATAAACTGTGCGCATAATTAGTGTTTTATTCGAGGAAACTTGTGCTTGAATATTTGAAAAATCGACAACATTTAGTTTACGAAGTTTTTCGACATAGTCGCGAAGACTTTCTGCGGGCAAGTAACTATCGTCTAAAAGAACTTTCAGAACGGCTAGCCTCCGATTGCCATCAAGGACAATATTGCTTTTCCCTTTTACATACACAAGCAGAGGTTCACCAATATCATCTTCGGCAATGCTTTTCAGTAAGCCTTTGAAATAATTAGTGTTTCCACTATATATTTTTGCCACACATTCCTGTTGGTTAGCAGCTTTTTTGAATCGGTAGTTACCTTCATCAAGAAGAAGGTCTTCGACACCGAATTCTCGAATATCATGAAATCTCATTTTGATTGCCAGCCTTTTGTCAGAAGCATCAAGATGAACAAATATTTTAGTAAATTACAATGTCTAAATATTTTGACGAAGAACAAAGGTATGTGAAAAAGTGACGCCTCTTTATTACACACTTAAAAGGCAGCCCGTTCTCAGCCCCATGACAAACACTCTAAACCGACCTACTGCCCACCCTCAACCCTGATCCGTAACCCTCACCAAATTCCAGTCATAGCCAAGCTCTTTCACCCGCGCCTCAATCCGCGCGCGCACTTGCGGCTCGGGTTGTGCCTGTCGCGTGAGCATCCACAGGTAGCGCCCGCTGGGTTCGCCGACAATGGCCCAGCTATAATCTTCCGCCCGGTCCAGCACCCAGTAATCGCCGTAAAAGGGGCCGAAGAAGGAGACTTTCAGCTTCGCGTTCTGGCTGCCCTCGACGATTTTCGCCTTGCCATTGGCGGTGGTGGTTTTGCCGTCTTTGGTACAGCTGTTGACGACCTTTATCTTTGGCTCGGACGCATCGGTGTCACGCAGGGAATATTCGGCGGTCACGCCGTCGCAGCCCTTTTGAAACGGCGCTTCATAGCGCGCCATTTCAAACCATTTGCCGAGATAGCGATCCAGTTCCACCGCCTTGGCGGGCTCTGGCACCGCTTTATTGCCGACGGGTCCGGGCTTGCCAGCGCAGGCGCTGATCAGGGCAAAGGATATCAGGCTAAGCGAGAGCTTTAGTTTGGCCGATAGGTTCATGCTGGCCTCCATAGCGATGCAACATAGCTAGGCGCGTGTGAGCCGATTATGAATAGGGGTATTGGTGCATATAAGGATCGCGCCGATGCTCTGGCCAATGCTCAAGCAGCGCGGGCAGGTTTTATGACTTTGCCGTTCCGATCATCCGCGCACACAACCCGGTTCCGGCCTTGTTCCTTGGCGTCATACATCGCGCTGTCCGCGCTCTTGAACGTAGCGGAAAAGGCGCTCGCAGGGCCATATGCTACACCAAGCGAGCCAGTGACCCGCAGCCGTGCGGGCCAGTCCGGATGGGTCAGTTTCGCCACCGCGCTGCGCAGGCTTTCTGCGATTTCGGCGGCATCTGTTTGATGGTTGGGCGCATTGCAGTCGGGCAGGGCGATAATAAATTCCTCACCGCCCCAGCGCGCGGCCAAGGCATCGGGCGCCGTTTTGTCCAGTGTTTCGGTGATGCACGCGCTCACAGCGGCGATCACCTCGTCGCCCTGGCCGTGGCCATAGCTGTCGTTAATCTGCTTGAAATGGTCGATATCGAGCAGGATCAGGGGGGTCGGGATGTCCCCGAGTTCCGCAATGCGCTCCTGCAGGGCGGAGCGGTTCAACAGGCCGGTCATTCTGTCATGCTGTGACAGCCACGATGTCCGCCGCAGCTCTTCCGCCAGCCGCTGGCTCAGCCGTTCGACCTCGATCCCGTCATGGCAGCTTTTATGCGCCTGAAGATTGACCGCCTTGGCAAGGATGAACAGGGCGATACACATGAAGGCCAGTGCGAGTTCGGCAAAACTGCTGAAATCCTTGCCAAACAGCCATATCCCCGCGGCGACCGCCGCCGTAAATCCGCCAAGCAGCGGAAAAGCAATACCGGCAATCGGCGCGGCGAGCAGGACCGATACGACCATGGTCACCAATATCGTGACCCAGGTGGTCAGCACCGCATCCGATCCGCCGATGAGCGTCCCGACGTCGAGCATCATCGCAGCCCATATTATCCCGCTCGATGCCTCGGCCATCATCCACAGATTTTTGCGTATCGCGGTGTTTTTGCCGGTCTCAATGGCGCGGCGCAGCCACTGCGAGAAGACGGCAATGGCCAGCTGCGCCAATATCTGCAGGCCCAGAAATATCCATAAAGCGCGGTTATCGGTCAGGCTCGCTATCCATCCGATGACCCCGACCGGAATGATGACACTGAGCTGTCCGGCTAGCCGCCGCTCCAGCCCGTCTATGAGTAGCTTATGCGAGACGTCCTGCTTATCGATAGCAGGAAGTTCCGATGAATCGGCATAGCTTTCCTGATAAGCGGCGTTCGCCATTTCATTCCCCACAAATGCGTTGGGAACGGGCATATGTGATTTTGGATAACAGATTGTTAATAGGCGTAAAAATGCCTGCGACTATCGCGCGAAAGAGGGGATTTAAGGCACTTTCCTTATACTGCTTATCTTTGCTAGGGTTTCATCATGACCCAATCCGACACACCGCTCATCATCGAAGTTTCGCTCAACGGCTCGGTAAAGCCGGAGCAAAACCCGACTGTCCCCTATGACGACGACGATATCGTTGCGCAGGCGGTTGAATGTATGGAGGCGGGGGCGGCGTTGGTGCATAATCATACGCGTGATCCGGTGTTCGGGAAGACGGGGGCGATGGACGCAGAGAATTATGCGCGGCCGTGGCGCAAGCTGCTGGCGATCCGCCCCGATGCGATATTGACGCCGACTATGCCCGCTGACCCACCGGGCGGTGTGCCGGTCGAGACACGCTTTGCCCATATCGAGGCGATGGCTGAGGAAGGCTTGATCGCGCAGGGGCTGTGTGATCCGGGAAGCTTTAGTGTGTCGATACCGGGCGAGGACGGCGCGTATCTGCCGACCCAGCTGGTCTATCGCAATGATGCGCATGACAGCCACTATTATGTCGAAGCGTGCCGGCGGCTCAATCTCGGGATGAGCATTTCGATCTTTGAACCCGGTTTTGTGAAGTTCATCATGTCGCTGCATCGCGCCGGTAAATTGCCGCCGGGCGGGATTATGAAATTCTACTTCGGTGCGGATAATATGTCATTCGGCCTACCGCCAACGGCCAAGGCGCTCGACGCCTATCTGGAGATGATCGAGGGCAGCGACTTGCCTTGGTCGGTGTCCGCATTTGGCGATGATTGTGTCGGCTGTGGTCTGGCGGAAGAAGCGATTAAACGCGGCGGCCATGTCCAGGTCGGGATAGAACCTTATGGCGGCCCGCGCACGCCGACCAATGTGGAGCTGGTCGAGGAGGTTGTGGACCTGGCCGGGCGGTTGGGCCGACCGATCGCGACGCCGGAACAGGCCGCGGCGATGTTGCACCTGCCGACTTATCCGGTGCCATTTGCGGCATAGGCCGTTTTGATCAAGCGATGCGGTTGACGAACCAGTGGAGCGATGGAACAACGGCGGTCATGAAAAAAAGGATCATAACTCTCACCTTTGGGGCCGCCCTATTGGCGTTAAGCGCCTGCGCCACCGGCGGATCGCCGGCCAGCGAGCCACCATGGAGCGCAACCGCAGAGCCGGAGCAGCGCCAGCAGGTCATGCTCACCGGCTTTGAATGCGGTGATAACTGCTATGTCCATTATCGCCCTGCGGATCAGCCGGATGGCGCGTTGAAAACTGCGCTGTGCACGGTTGGTGCTTGCATCAGCTGGATGGCGGAGGCGTCCTTTGCCTCGAAATTTGAATGGCGCCCGGCGACCATCACCCTTGGTATCGGCAAGCAATATGATGGCGGCGGCGCGGTGATGAGCGATGATTTTCCCGCGATCACCTCGCTAACGCTGGACCCGGAAACGCCATGAGCGAGCCGCTCCATATCGGCATACTCGCCCACAGCGCAGAGGGCGCGACGCTGTCTTACCGGACGGTGTGGCAAGAGGGTATTCGGATAATGGGCGCGCATGATCATCCGCGCATCACGATGAGCGGCGGGGCGATGGCGCCGACACTGGACCTGTGGGAGCGCGGTAATCTGGCGGCGCTGCGGCAGATTTTTTGGGAAGATGCAGAGCGGTTGGCCGATGCAGGCGCGGATTTTTTCATCCTGCCGGACAATACCGCCCATATTGCGCTGGAGCAGCCCGGTGAGCCCTTTCCGATCCCGTGCCTGCATATTGCCGAAGTCGTCGCGGCACAGGCGCAGGCGGATGGGCGGCGACATCTGGGCGTGCTTGGCACAAGCTGGACGATGGAAGGCCCGGTGTACAAAGACGCGCTGGCCCGCCGCGCGCTGGAGCGCTCCATCCCCGCGCCCGCCGATCGGGAGACTATTCAAAAGGCGATTTTCGACGAACTATGCCTTGGCGAGTTTCGGGAGGATACGCGGCAGGTCTTCGTCCGGATCATCGATGATCTGAAGGTCCAGGGTTGTGACGCCGCTGCTTTGGTCTGCACGGAAATTCCGCTGCTGATCACGCCAGATGTCTCCCCGTTACCCATTTACGACAGCACCCGCCTGCAAGCCAGCGCCGCCGTTGCCGTGGCACTGGGCGAGACGGAGATGCCGACATGGCGGGGCGGGGTGGTTTGAGGGAATTAGGTGTGCTGTGGCTGTAATCCGAGTAGCAGCCAATGTCTGCTATGGGCGCAAAAGCGGATGCTAGCCTATCACTCCGATGATTTGTCTTCTTCACTGCGGAGCATCGAAATCCACCATCCATATTGCCTCCACATTCCTCCCATATTTGTTTTGTTGGGACGGCAAAGAGTGGAGATGAGGTTATGTTTAATCGCTTTCGTGGAGATATGCTTGGGGGTGCTGCTGCCGGCGCGCTCGCGCTTGTCTTAGTCGGCTGTGGTGGCGATTCTGATGACGAGACGGAAGTTGTGCTTCCCGGCACACCGACACCAACGCCGACCCCCACACCAACGCCTACACCGACCCCTACCGGTACATCTACGGCAGCGGTCGATTGTCCCTATAGTGGCAGCTATATGGGGGAATACAGCACCTCAGGCATGCTGACATCGACATGGGACTGGTCTTGTGACGATACCAATCGCACTTTGACAGCCAATGGACTGCCGGATCATGCAGTGGGAACCTTTCCCAACGCCGGTAACCCCAACACGATTTCAGCGCAGACCGTCAGTATGATCGCGACCCTGACACCGACGACGGGTACCGGCAATACGCAAATAGGTGGGCCTGGCGGCGCCAGTGTTTTTGCGCGTAATGGCGTCAAATTCGACCCCGGGACCGCTGGAACCTGTCCGAGTGATGCAGATGAAGCGAGTGATTGCAACCTCGCCAACGGTACCGATCAGTGGCGGGTGGAAGCATTGGGACAGGACACGTTCGATTTTGGCGAGGACATGAACAATGCCCATGTTCAGCCAACCGGTGAATATCACTATCACGGCATGCCCGAAGGTATTTTGACCAATGCTGGCGTGTCGGACACCAATCAACAGATGGTCCATGTCGGCTGGGCATCCGATGGCTATCCGGTCTACGCGCGCTACTGCTATACCGACGCCATGGATGCGACTAGCGAACTCAAAGTCTGCGAAGGCAGCTATGAGCTGGACACGGTCGCAGATGCCGATCGTCCTTCCACGGATTTTGTAGCCTTGGGAGCATTTGGATCGGACTGGAACTATGTCGAAGGATCCGGCGATCTCGATGATTGCAATGGCCGCACCGGCGTCACCCCGGAATTTCCCGATGGTATCTATTATTATATGGCGACCGACAGTTACCCCTATTTCAGTCGCTGTCTCAAAGGGACGGTGAACTGATATGGCACAGGCAATCAAACGCTATTGGGTGCCCTTTCTATCGATCGCAGCAGTCGGATTCGGTGTCTTTGGTGCGGTCAATCTATCGGCACAACAAGGCTCTCGCGGCGGCGGACAAGGCCGTCCAACCGAAGAGATGCTGAAAGCCTGTGAAAGCAAGGCGGCTGGAGATGCCTGTTCGGCTGAAATACCGGATCAGGGTGAAGTTTCCGGCACCTGTTTTGCTCCCCAGGGAAGACCCCTTGCCTGCCGTCCGTCCGGAGGTCCCCCTGGCCGCCGCGGCGGCGGGCAAGATGGGCGAGGACCAGGAGGCGGCGATCAGGGCGACCCGATTGCTTCTACCCAAGCCCAAACGCTGGGCGTCCTTTGCAGCAGTCAAGTCAATATATTGAACGAGCAGCTAGGCCTCAAGAGCGAGGCGAAATGGTCCTGTTCCCGAGGCCAGCGGTTGCTGGTCGCCAATGGTGTGCCCAATCACGCCACTGGCACATTCCCGAACGCCAATAATCCTAACCGGATATCGGCGCAAACCGTCAGCTTTGCCACAACGCTGACGCCTGTCGCTCGGACAGGGTCCGGCCGGCCAGTCAAAGTTCCCGCTTATGCCCTTAACGGCATAAAATTTGACCCTGGCACGGCTGGGCGGTGTGAATCGGATGTGACCGACCCGGCATCCTGCGATCTGGGTCGCGGGACCGGCGAATGGCACATCGAAGCGCTCGGCCAGTCGAGTTTTGACTTCGGGGATGACGCAAACCATGCCCATGTCCAGCCGAGCGGCGAATATCATTATCACGGCATCCCCGAAGGCATGCTGACCGAACAAACCGCAGCCGGAGAAGCGATGCAGCTTATCGGCTGGGCCGCCGACGGTTTTCCCGTTTATGCCCGTTATGGCTATGCGGACCCAAAATATAGCACGAGCCCCTTGCGTGCTATGAAATCGAGCTACCAGCTAAAGTCTACTCCCGACGCTGGTCGCCCGAGCGCCGGCGTCATACCAATGGGCGCATTCACTCAGGACTATGAATATGTCGCAGATTCTGGTGACCTGGATGAATGCAATGGCCGTTTTGGTGTGACGCCGGACTTTCCGACGGGGATTTACCATTATTACGCCACCGACACTTATCCGTTCTTGCAGCGGTGCGTGAAAGGCTCTGTGGACAGTCAGCCGGCTGCAGAGCGCAGAGGCGAAGGTCGCGGTGAGCGTGGGCAAGGCCGTGGACGCGGCAACCGTCCACCACGCGGCGGTGGCCGATCGTAAATGATCAAACGTTTTCTTGCTGCAATATGTCTGCTGATGCTGGCCAGCGGTGCGCAAGCCCATTTGTTGCCCAAGCAAAATGCGACGATGAATATTGTCGATGAAGCGGCTTTCTTTGTCGTGTCCGTGCCAGTGTCCGCGCTCAAGGGCGTAGATGATGATGGCAATGGCATGCTGACGACGCAGGAAATCGAGCAGCATCACCAGAGCATAAAGCAGCAATTTGCCGACCGGTTCAAAGTGACCAACGACGGACAAGCCGGCACATCCGCTCTTTCCTGGGTGATGGCACCGGATGGCAGCGGCGCACAAATGCAGGCGGATTATATCGTTATCATGCATCGCACCAATTTCCCGGTCGTACCCGAAAATCCGGTTCTGACGACCGATTTATTTGGAACCAACCCCGACGAGCAACAGATAACGGTTAAAGCCACTCTGGACGGCGTATCGGAGGTGGCAATTTTGCGGCCGGATGTCACAGCCCATCAGTTTTTTCGCGGTGGTTGGGCGACTTTTCTGGACTTTATCCGTATCGGCGGTGAGCATATCCTGATGGGCGCAGACCATTTGCTGTTTCTGTTGACGATCATCATTGCCGGAGCAGGATGGCGCTATTGGGTCAGTGTCGTAACCAGCTTTACCATTG
Organism: uncultured Sphingomonadaceae bacterium; assembly: GCA_947489315.1. Taxonomy (GTDB): domain Bacteria; phylum Pseudomonadota; class Alphaproteobacteria; order Sphingomonadales; family Sphingomonadaceae; genus Parasphingorhabdus. Next base: position 386,359 of record CANLCX010000002.1, on the reverse strand, counting down.
CCCATAGCATCACCTTGACAGTTTCAGCGCTGGATATTTTCCGGATATCGCCAGATATTGTGGAGCCAGCCATAGCGGCTAGCATTATCCTGATGGCGTTGCTCAACCTTTCCTACCGGCAAAAAAAAGACGCTACATTTGGCTGGACACGGATCGGTGTGATATTCGCCTGCGGGCTGATCCATGGCTTCGGCTTTGGTTCTGCCATCGGCGCGATGACGACCGATGCCGGTAGTCTGATCGCAACCCTTGCGGGTTTCAACATCGGGATCGAACTTGGCCAGTTTCTCTTTCTGGGCGTCTTGCTGCTTCTGGTTTGGGTCTTACACCGGTTCGGCAATATGAAGATCGCTGATCGCGTACCAAAATTTGCTTCAGCCACCGCGATTATTCTCGGCTTCACCCTGTTAATTCAACGCATTGTGCTGATTTGACAAGTTTGACTGCGTTTTTCGTTTTTAGTCTGACTCTTTTTCTTCGTGCCTTTCGGCCCGGTTACATTGCAAAGGATTTGATACAATTGTCGTTGCTTAAGGCTCTGCGTCTTACTCTGGCTCGAAGCGGTACCCCGAACCATAGACCGATGCGATACACTGCGCGCTCCTATCCACAGCCGCGAGCTTGCGACGGATATTCTTGATATGACTATCAATCGCACGGTCACCACTGTCGAGCGCATGATCACCCAGTGCATCGAGCAATTGATCCCGCGAAAAAACCCGGCCCGGCTGTTTCATCATCGCCGCCAATATCCGAAATTCCGATGGAGATAGGTCCAGCCACTCGCCTCGCCATGCCGCTCGCTGGCCAGCGTCATCGACCATATAGACATGCCCAACCGGATTATTGGTGATCCGTCCCTCAGCCCGCCGGATCATCGCGTTGACCCGGGCAATGACTTCCTGAGCGCTAAACGGTTTCGTGACATAGTCATCGGCGCCAAAGCCGAGGCCACTAATCTTGTCAATTTCTTCCACTTTTGCAGTGAGCATCAGTACCGGAACTGCACTAAATTCGCGTAGCTTTTGACAGATGGTCAGGCCATCACTAGCGGGCAGCATAATGTCCAATATCACCGCGGACGGTTCTTCTTTGCGCACCATATCGACCACCGATCTGCCATCGTAGAAGCATTGCGGTTCATGACCGGCACTGCGCAAATAATCTTCCAATATGCCAGATATCTTGCGGTCATCTTCAACGATAAAAACGGTCCGGCCCTTAATTTTTCGGGTCTTCATCATACGCTACTCTCTGTTGGCAAACACACCTCAACCAAAAGTCCTCCCATGGGGGAAGGCGCGGCGGTGATCGTCCCGCCATGGGCGCGAACGATGGTTTTGCTGACGGCGAGACCCAGGCCGCTGCCGCCGGTCGCGCGGTTTCTGGCTTCATCAAGCCGGTACAGCGGTTCAAATAAATGTGGCAGATGCTCTGCTGGCACGCCAGGCGGGCTATCCTCTATTGCAATGCTGACCATCTCATCTTCCCGTTTCAAACCAATCCGCACTGTGCCGGGTGCATCGGTATAACGTTCAGAATTGGTCAGCAGCGTACCGAGCAATTGCTCAATCCGGGTATTGTCCCAATAAACAGGCATGGATTTGTAAGCCCCAAGATCAATATCCAGCTGCAGCCCGGCCTTTTTCATCTGAGGTGCAAATCGTACCGCAACATTTTTGATCAACACGGCCGCATCGGTGTGATCGAACTGGCAAGGTGGCCCAGATAAATCGGAAATGGCTAGAAAGTGCAAATCCTCGACCAACCGGCTAAGCAATTTGGCTTCGTCCGAGAGGGACTGGACAGCTGCCATGTTAATGGGCCGAACGCCGTCCTGAAGCGCGTCCAGCTCTCCGACGAGCACCGTCAATGGCGTCCTCAGCTCATGCCCGATCTCGGCCAGCCACCGCCTGCGGGCGCCATCCAGCTTGGCAAGGCTGGCTGCCATGACGTTGATATTTTCACCCATAGCGGCAATTTCATCGCTGCCTTTCGTGGTTACACGCGCCTCAAGGTCGCCATGTGCAATCGCATCGGTCGCTTTTTGCATATCACCAAGCCGTTTAGCGCCAGCGCGAGCAAACCAGAGCGCGGCAACACCGGCCAATATCAACAGCACAATGGTTAGTATGGCCGAGCCAATATATTGACTGCGCAGAAACCTTGCATCAACATTGTCGGGGGATGGTCCCCGCGGGAGCAGCCGGGCCGTGCCCCACATTGTGCCATCAACCTCAATATCGCGTTCGATCATATTGCTACCCCGATCCCCCTTTGGCGGGGGTGGTCCGATTATTTGCACGTTGTCAGCATCAAATATCAGCAGCCTGGGACCAAAACTATCGGGCGGCGGTGGAGGTGGAGGTCGGCCTCGCCTCAATTGGCGCTCTCTCGGTGGCGGACCATCCGGCGCGGTTTCAACTCGATCGATATCGATGCTGTTCGCCGGTCGCGGCCTGTCCGCTTGGCGGCGAGGCCGCGGATTACGCAATCCACGAATTTGGCCCGTACGCGCCATGCTTCGAATTGCTTCCGCTAGAGTCAAATCGCCGTCTTCAAGCGCTTCCCGGTTCCCGTCCGTTGCAAGACTAGTGTTGATGCTCGATACCAAACCATCCAGCATTTCTTCATCGCGCGCATCCAGATAGTCGGCAAAACCCCGGCTGAGATTAAGCGACATCACACCCGCCATCGCCAATGATGCAATCAAGGCGGTCAATGCCACCAAGAAAAATAGCTTATGAAACAGCCGTAGTTGCATTTTGTGCTCGTTGTTCCCGAAAGATAGAAACCTTGTAGCGTAATTGTGGATGAAATGTGAGTATGGCGCAGAATCCCGCAGATGTTTTACAACATTGAGGTGTGGCGAGGTAGAACTGTTGGAGAGAAACATTCTCTCTAGTGTCCGTTTTCGGGATATAGCGGACATTTGAGGGAAGTGTATTTCGCTTTGGATTTCTTCAATCCGGCAGTCTTGATCTTACGCTGAATCCTAGGCAGCGTTTCGAGGCGACAAACGGATGTGAATATTGCACAAGCTTAGTTTTACGGGGCGGTCAGTCGTTCCCCTTCACCGCCTATCACAAACTCGCATTCCCCTTGGCCGCGCGCGATGGCACGTTAGGGGTTAAAGGAGTATGCGCCCATGCAAACCGATACCAAGACTGTTCAGACCGAAAAATATAGCGTGCCGTTTGTTGAGCGCACCGGCATGCGACCATTGGAAAAGCGGGTGGGCTATATCAAGATGTTGATGCCGCTCGCCGGGAATGAAAATCATGTTGGCGTCATGTATATGGGGGCCTTTACGGTGCTGGCCGAGGCGACTGCAGCCACGCCTGCGATCGATTTCCTCGACAAGCAGCGCTTTTTTCCGATCATCAAAGACCTGTTCGTCGATTTCCGCAAACCGGCGGGCAGCAATGTCACTGCGGAATATAGTTTGAGCGACGAAGACATCGCGGCGCTGCAAGCGGATCTGGAGCGCAAGGGATCAGCAGGATATGTCGCCGAGATACCGATGAAGGATACGGATGGCCTAGTGGTCGCCGAGGCAAAGGTGACGGTGAAGTTGCTGAGCCACGGGTTTAAGAAATAGGATGCCGAGGTGGCGGGGATGACAAAGCAGCGCAAAACGACTGGATTTCCATGATGCACCCAATGATCCGCGCCGAAACGCCTGATGACCACGCCGCCATTCACGATATTACCCAGCGTGCCTTTGCGCCGATGCCCTTTTCAAATGGCGACGAGCCTGACTTGATCGAAAAGCTGCGCAGTGGCGGGGCGCTGGTGCTTTCGCTGGTGGCCGAGCTGGACGGTAAAGTCGTCGGTCATATTGCCTTCTCACCAGCCTTTGCAGCCGACGGTTCGGCAGGCTGGTATGCTCTTGGACCGGTGGCAGTTGAGCCGCAGTTACAAAAAGCACGCATCGGCACGTTGCTGATTGAGACGGGCATAGACATGCTCCGCGATCGTGACGCGGCGGGTTGTGTGCTGCTCGGAAATCCGAACTATTATGGCCGTTTTGGCTTTAAGCGCTTTCCCGATCTGGCTCCGGAAAAGGAGCCCGCAGAATATTTCCAGATATTGCCGTTTGGGGAAAAGACACCAGACGTTGTTGTTGGATTTCATCCGCTTTTTCATAGCTGACGACACTCCATTTTTAACCGAATTTCATCCTGATAAGGACCATCATGATCAAACTGACCTTCTGCCTCACCCGCCGGTCTGAATTTACGCGCGAGGCCTTTCAGGATTACTGGCGCACGCATCATGCGCCCAAAGTCGCGGCGGCCAAAGCGGCGGCCAAGGCACGTGGCATGGAAATTGGCGATGACCTCCATGATTTTGATGGCGTTGCGGAACTATGGTGGGAAAACCAAGCGGCATTTGAAGCCGCGATGACCAACGAAGAGGGGCAACGCCACGGTAAAATTCTAGCCGAAGATGAAGCGACGTTTATCGATTTTTCCCGCAGCCGGTTTTTCATGGTCGAGGAAAATGTCGTGATTGGCGATTAGGCTATGGCAGTGCTATGCGTTGAAGAAAAGGGAGAGATAAGATGCGGATGATGGTGACTTTATTGGCTGGCGTGACATTGACCGCGGGGAGCCTCGGGGTTCCAGCGCTGGCGCAAGATTCAGAGAAGGATTGGTATCCGAGCAAATATGGTGCGGAAGATACCAAGGGCGCAATGAACAACTTGTCGGAAGCGGGGACGATCAACGCGGCGAAGCTGGTCAAGACCGGCAAGACCTATGCTTTGGGCGTGGTGACGGGGCCGACGACGCCGGCCTATCCACCGCGATCCTATAGCGCGACGATCCTGCAGACCAATGACGGGCAGGGCGGTTCCATGGGCGCGAACAAGGTAACAGCGCATGATGATATCATTCACAGCTGGGTCGGGATCGGGACGCAGATTGACGGCTTTGCGCATCTTGGCATCGACCATCATTATTATAATGGCGTGAAGGGCAGCGAGTTTTACTCCCCTGCTGGCGTGACGAAATTCGGGACCGAGACGATATTGCCGACCGCAACGCGCGGCGTGCTGCTGGATATGACCAAGCATTACGGGAAAGATGTTGTCGATCCTGGCACAGCGTTTAACCGTGCCGAGATTGAGGCTGCGGCCAAGGCGGCTGGTGTGACCATCGGCAAGGGCGATGTGGTGCTGTTCCACACCGGCTGGATGACCAAGGCCGCGAGTGATCCGCAGGGTTTTATCGCGCAGCAGCCGGGATTGGGCGTTGCGGGCGCGGAATATCTTGCTTCGCTCGATGTGGTGATGGTGGGCGCGGATACTGCAGCGTTAGAGGCGATCCCGTTTGAGGATCCGACCAAACCATTCATTGTGCATCAGACATTGCTGGCCAAACATGGCGTGCATATTTTGGAGAGCATCAACACGGCGGAGCTCGCCAAAGACGGTGCGACCGAGTTTATGTTCGTGCTGGGGCAGCCGCGCTTCAAGGGCGCGGTGCAGATGGTGATTAATCCGGTGGCGATCCGCTAGCGCGTTGGCCGACTATTCCGGCTGGGGGGCGTATAGGGCTTCCACCTCTGCACCTGTCAGATTGTTGGTCTGCTCGGCAAAGCTGTAATAATCGGGCTTGCTGTCGATATAGACCTGTGTGGTGAAGTTCAGACCCTCTTCATTGTCGAATATTGCGCTGGCGATCATATATTGGCCGGGTTCTTTCAGCCGATAGAATAGGTTGGTGCCACAGCTTTTACAGAAGCCACGCTCGGCCCATTCGGAGGAGTTGTAGACGGCGATATGGTCTTCGCCCGTCAGGGTGACATTGGTGCCGCAGTCCAGTTCAAAGGCCGGACCGCCACCCCAGCGCCGGCACATACCGCAATGGCAGGCACCAACCTCGCTGCTGGCCTGATGCGCGGTAATCTGGACGGCACCACACAGGCAATGGCCTTTGCGTTCGCTGGTTTCAGGCGTCTTGGGGGTATCGGTCATCGTCGCTCTCCTGTTGATCCATCCAGAGATTATATGCCGGAACCAGAGAGGATCAATTGACCAATATCAACAAACACGCGAGCCCGCCAAAGCGCTTATGACAGGGCCGGTATGATCCAGACAAAGGACATCGCGATCAGCGCGGCAAGCAGGGAAACCGCCAATACCCAACGGACTCCTTGTGGGCGCGTTTTATTGCTGGCTTCCTTCTCTGTGACTGAGACTTCATCTCCATGGCGTTCCATTGGGCACTCCTTCCAGTATTGCCCTCCATATTGATACATAGCATGAATCGGTTCGCGCTGCAGATATTTGTCCGGGCTCGGAGGTGCTTGTAAACGGCTGCAACCTGTTTAGGACCGATCATAAGAGCGCGAATATTGAAGCGCCGCCAATGAGGGGGGAATATGGACGCACCGAAGGTTGTGATGGACACAAAGCCATCGATCTGGACTAAACTGGCTTATGGCTTTGGATCCGTGGCTTATGGGATCAAGGATGGCGGGTTTCAATTCTTTCTTCTGATCTTCTATGCGCAAGTCATTGGCCTGAACGCGCAATTGGTCGGGCTCGCCATTTTAATCGCCTTGGTTGCTGATGCGATTAGTGATCCAATTGTCGGCTATTGGTCGGACAATTTCCGGTCCAAATGGGGACGCCGTCATCCTTTCATGTACGCTGCCGCAGTGCCGGTTGCGATCAGCTATTATTTCTTGTGGAACCCGCCGGAAGGTTGGAGCAATACGCAGCTTTTCTGGTATGTGCTTTTGCTATCCATCCTCATCCGGACGTTCATCACCATATACGAAACACCCAGCACTGCGCTGGCGCCAGAGATGACGCAGGATTATGATGAGCGCAGTTCGGTGATTAGCTTCCGTTGGTTCTTTGGCTGGCTGGGCGGCAATACAATGGCCATTGCGATGTTCATATTGGTCTTTCCCGCATTCGTGACGGTAGCGATTAGCAACGGCCAGTTTAACCGCGATGCTTATGCTGCATACGGGTTTATTGCCTCTTTGGTCATGTTCGCAGCGATCATGATATCGGCGATGGGGACGCATCACCTGATCCCCAAGCTTCGCGCACCACCGGCAAAGCGAAAAATCACGCCCGGCCTTATGTTCCGGGAGATTTTTGAGACCTTATCGAGTCGATCTTTTGCCGCGTTGTTTTTCGCCAGCTTATTGGGGTTCATAGCCTCTGGCCTTGCTGGTGGATTGAACTTTTATTTTGCGACCTACTTCTGGGGATTTGGTCCGGAACAAATCGGTCTGATTGCTGTTTGCGTTACCTTTTCGACATTTATTGGGCTGTTTTTGGCACCCTATATTACGCGCACAATCGGTAAAAAGCGTGGCGCGATTATCATCGGCTTGATTGCTTTCATTGGTTCGCCAACACCGATCATGCTGCGGGTATTCGACATATTACCGGGTAATGAATCGCCCTTTATCTTCTGGTTTATTTTGATCGCGACGACAATCGATGTCGGCCTGATCATCTGTTATCAGATTTTGGCGTCTTCGATGATCGCCGATCTTGTAGAACAAGCGGAATTGAAAACCGGACGGCGTTCAGAAGGCATATTCTTTGCCGCAACAACCTTCATCCGCAAATGCGGCGTCGGGGTCGGCATCATATTGGCCAGTACTGTGTTGGGGATTGTTGGATTGCAATCTGGCGCCGGGCAGGGGGAAGTTTCTGCTGATGCCATTTGGGGTCTGGGTGCCGTCTATGTTCCGCTAATTCTTGGGTTGTGGTTGACCATGATTGCGGTGATCAGCATGTATAAGCTGGACCGAGCGGGTCACGAAGAAAATCTGCGCCAGCTTAGCGAAAGGGCCACAGCGGACTAAGTTGCTTTCGCTTTGAACGGCCAATTGATAACGCCGCCAGCGATGAGCGCCCACCAGATGAAAATCGGTTGAAATAGCAACCTTGGTCCATGATAAGCCCAGCTAGCGGTCTCGCCGCCAATTGCGATATTGTTGATCGCATGATTGATGTTGGCGGGAAAGACACACAGCGCATAAAGCGCCAGTCCGATACCAGCGGCATAGCGAATATGCGGCACAAGCCTTGGCGGGATGAGCAGGCCAATGGCACCTGCAATCTCCGCCACACCGGTCAGGAAAATGACTTGCTCGGGAAAAGGTACCCAGTCCGGCGTGATCGCCAGAAACCCGCCGGGGCTTTGGATATGGGCAATGCCGGCGAGGAGATAGAATATGGCGAGCAGCAGCCGAAAGCCCCTGCGCAAGATCGAGTCTTTGATATGTCCGTTCATCGGCTTCTCGCCATCCGAGCAACAACCGTAACAAAAAAAGCGGTAGACCAGCCAAGCAAGATAATACCGTTCACCCCTTCAATCGCCGCGACCATCCGCCAGGCCTCGGCAAAGCCATCGTCATCATATCCGGTGGTGGCATAGGTGATGGTCGAGAAATAGACGGCGTCCGAAAGCGTTGGCAGGGCATCCAAGAGAAGAAAAACCAAGGCATAGGCCCAGATTTCAATACCGTGAAGGACGAACAGGCCGAGCACGAGACCCAATGTAACAGCTACGCCCCGCAACGACATGGGGTGGATATGCTCTTCGGCCTCTTCCCGCGCTTCGATCCGTAAAAGCCGGGCGAGAGCGAATATGCCAGTGCCGTGGATTAATACCGTGAGAAGGACCATGGCAGTGCTAACGAGAAGTTCTGCAAACATCATCGGACTGTGCGCAAGAACCAGCTTTCGCGTCAAGTGGTGATCGGGTTTAGTCGCCCCAAGGTGGTGGCGGTGCTTCTACCGGTTTTGAGAGATCGAACTCGACCCGGAAGAAACGGCCACCGGACGCTTCGGGACGACGGAGCTCATAGGCAAAGCGCGCATCTGGTTGCCCCGGTGGGGTTATTTCGACTGCCCATGTGTTCGTCACGGATTGATCGAGATCCGCGGTCTTGAACAAGGCAATTGATTCATCATCAACGGGAAATTCCTGCCGCTCGGTGGTTCCTGCCGCCGCTGTATCGCCACCATAGTTGCTGACGGCATCGAGCGATCCGTCTTCATGACGATGGCGGTGTTTGAGCCGCAGGCCGTCTTCGGTGCGGGTGATGATCCACGTCCGCGACCGGTTCCACGTTCCATCAGCGTTGCTGATATGAAAGGGAATTTGGATCTCCTTCTGATCGCAGGTCGCGACATGCATGATCATCGGTTGGCCCATCATGTCCGCATCGGCTTCCTGATCGGAAACCAGCTGTCCAGGATAAGCCTTGCCACACAAGATAGACAGACGTTCAAAATAGACGTCCTGTGACGATGGGTCGGGAGCGCTTGGCGGTTCGCTCGGTTCGCAAGCAGATAAGGTCATCGCCAGAAGTGCTGCGCTGATGGTGCCGGAAGTTTTAAATGTCTGTTTCATAGGATGAGCGTTACACATTATCTGCAGCAAACGGAAGAGCCTCGATGGTGGCATTGCTATTCCAATTCGGCTAATCGCTCCGCATGTTAGAAGATATCCCCAAAGCTCCGCGCTTGCTGGGCATTGCCGGTCTGTTGCCACCAGTTTTTCTGGCCTTGGCCGCTCTGTTTGGGCCGCCGGAGTGGCAATGGAGTGCACTGGCCATTGCCTACGCATATGCGGCATTGATCTTCAGCTTTCTGGGTGGGATCTGGTGGGGCCTTGCCGCTTCGCATAAGGATGCACCGGGTTGGATCTATATAGCCGCCGTTCTGCCCAGCTTGATCGCTTTGGTGACTTATGTCCCTTGGATATTGGGTCTTTCATGGCCGGGGCCCTCGATGCTGCTTTTGGGACTATGCATCATGCTATCGCCGCTGGTTGACCAGCGGCTGGTGGCGGCGGGAATGGAATCGGCATGGTTGTTGACACTCCGCTGGATATTGTCGCTTGGATTGGGACTGCTAACTTTGACAATGGCGGCCATTGCGCTGGTTTCGACGCCCTAATGGCTCGCATCGGCGCATCTCGTCTGCCAAGCGGTTTGCTAATTGGCAGATAGCCTGCTAAGGGCTGCGGTAGCTAATAATCGCGTACGACGAAATTCTGGTTTCGCGCCCATTCGGGTTGCATACTCTTTTTTCCTTTATCTCGACGTTGGCCAACCCGTTTGACTCAGGCAAATCCGCTTGGGCCAAGCATAATTAAGTTATGAATAGGAATAAGAATATGCCTACAGGCACAGTAAAATTTTTCAACGCGGACAAAGGCTATGGCTTTATCGCTCCTGAAGATGGCGGCGATGACAGCTTCGTGCACATCACAGCCGTTCAGGCAGCTGGCATGCAGTCGCTCGAAAAAGAGCAGCGTTTGTCATATGACGTTGAAACCGGTAACAATGGCAAGAAAGCAGCTGTAAATCTTCAGCAAGCTTAAGCCAATCGGTTAGAATTTTAGAAGGGCGGGAGTACGAAAGTGCTCCCGCCCTTTTTTGTCTGTCATACAGGCCCACTGATATGTATTGTCCCGATCTGATCATAGCTGGGGCAACATCATGAAAACCGTGTTTCGTATCATACTGGCCTTGGCCGCCATATTGGCCGCAGCGTTTTTCATATTTCGGACGCCCGATACAGATCGGGCCGAAATGATTGCCAAATATAGCAATGATGCGTCACAATTTGTTGATGATGGCGTTGGCGGCAAAATTCATTACCGCGACGAGGGCAATAAAGATGGTCCGGCCATCTTGCTCATCCATGGATCAAATAGCCTTTTGCAGACATGGGAACCGGTCGTTGCCTTGTTAGGCGATAAATATCGTCTGATCTCACTCGATCTATATGGCCATGGTCTTACTGGCCCTCAGGCGAACGGCGATTATAGTGCGGATGAGAATATCTCTGCAGCGACCAAAGTGCTGGATACGGTTGGTGTAGAAAAGGCCTATTGGGTTGGGAACAGTATGGGCGGCTGGTTGTCATGGCGTGCTGGTCTTGCTGTGCCGGAGCGGGTGTCAGGACTGGTTTTGATCGATGCATCGGGCGCGCAAACAGACGAAAAAATAAAACCCTATCTCGGTGCACGGTTGGCGCGGTCGTCCGTTGGACAATTGCTGCTACCCGAAATCACGCCCAAATTTTTGGTGCGCTCTTCGCTTGAAGAGAATTTTGCGCAACCAGAGCGGCTGACCGACGAACTGGTGACACGCTATTGGGAGCTATTGCGTTTTCCCGGTAACCGACAGGCTGCGGTTGCGCGCGGTCGCACGCCGCGCGAACCGGAAAAATGGGATGAGATCGGCAATCTCAAAATGCCAGTACTGCTTCTCTGGGGAGAACAGGACAAGGTCATCCCGTTATCCCATGCCAAGGCTTTTGAAACGGCGATAGCTGGCTCGAAGCTGATCATGTACAAAGACGCTGGCCATCTCCCGATGGAGGAAACGCCCGATCAAGTGGCCCGGGATATCGGCAGCTGGATCGAAGGAACCGAAGCGATGAGCGGTCAGGAAATAGAATTGCAAGAAGCGGGCTAGGCGTCGTCAACACCAGCTTTTTGCAGTTCCGGCCTCAACCGTCCGGTCAGCCAAAGGCCCCACATTTTGAAATCTGCGGCAAGTGACCAGAGCGGATAAGTAAAGGTCGCTGGCCGATTTTTCTCGACCCGCCAATGCGCTATCCAAGCAAAAAAATAGCCCGCTAGTGGCATCGCCAGCAATAGCATCCAATTGGCAGTAAATACGGAATACAGCCCGATCAGGACAACCAGACTGGTCCCGACATAATGCAAATTCCGGGTCGCCGGCTTGGCATGTTCCTGCAAATAGAAAGGCCAGAATGTTGCAAAACTCTTATGCTCTTTTTGTCTGTTGGCTGTCATAGCCTTGTCCTTCTTCTGCTTCTTCGCGAATTATAGGTTAAGCGGGCGGCAAAGACCAGTCGATCGGCGGCCGTCCATTGGCTTCCAGAAACATATTGGTCTTGCTGAAATGCTTGCACCCGAAAAAACCATTATAGGCCGACAATGGAGAAGGATGCGGCGCTTTCAACACCAGATGCTGGCCGCCTTGTTCTACGCTTTGCACAAAACCTGCTTTCTTTTGCGCATAGCTGCCCCAAAGCAGAAACACGACAGGCTCTTCCTTCTCAGCAATCAAGCGGATGATTGCGTCGGTAAACTGCTCCCATCCCTTGCCGCGATGGGATGCCGCTTCGGCTTGCTGAACAGTCAACACGCTGTTGAGCAGCAATACGCCTTGCTTGGCCCAGGATTCGAGAAATCCGTGCGCAGGACGTTGCATCCCGATATCGCTTTCCAGTTCTTTGTAGATGTTCACCAACGATGGGGGCGTTCGAACGCCCGCTTGAACACTGAAACACAATCCATGCGCTTGTCCGGGACCATGATAGGGGTCTTGCCCCAATATCACGACGCGAACTTTATCGAGGGGTGTCAGGTCCAACGCTCGAAAATATTCGCTGCCTTTCGGGAAAATCACTTTGCCCGCTTCTTTTTGCTGAATCAAAAAAGCGCGAAGTTTGGTCATGTAATCACTAGAAAATTCGCTCGCAAGCGGTGCTTTCCAGCTTTCGTGCAGTTTTATGTGATCGGTTTCAGTCATTTCCGATAAATAGCAAGATGCCAGCGATTGGCAATGAAGCAGCGACACGGCTTGCTAGTTACTAAATGGGACTTTACGATATTGGTCAACAAACTACCCATTTACCCATAGCTTATGAGAATGAAGATTATGACTGACGCTAACATCCCCGTAATCTCTGCCACCGGCCTGTTCACACCAAGCGACAGCATCAGCAATGAAGAGCTGGTCTCTAGCTTCAATGCTTATGTCGATTTGCACAATAGCCAAAATGCCAATGCTATCGCTGCTGGAGAAGTTGCTGAGTTGCAGCATAGTTCGGTTGAATTTATCGAAAAGGCATCGGGTATAAAATCGCGTTATGTGCTGTCGAAGGATCCGATCCTTGACCCTGAAACAATGTGTCCGCAACTACCGGAACGCCCCAATGAGGAAATTTCAATCCTTGCTGAGATCGGTGTAAAGGCGGCTGAGCAAGCGCTAGAGCGGGCAGGTCGGAAAGCAGAGGATGTCGATGCAGTGCTGTGTGCCTGCTCCAATCTGCAGCGCGCCTATCCTGCGATTGCAGTCGAAATACAAGATGCGCTTGGCATGGGTGACGGTTTTGGCTTTGATATGAATGTCGCCTGTTCTTCTGCGACCTTCGGTATCCAGACAGCGGCGGACTATATTCGCTCGGGAAGTGCCAAGTCAGTCTTGGTGATCAATCCGGAAATTTGCTCGGGCCATTTGAATTGGCGCGACCGTGACAGTCATTTCATTTTTGGCGATGTCGCTACGGCGATTCTGGTTGAAGCCAAAGATATTGCGCCAGCCGAGCATTGGGAGATTATCGGGACGAAGCTCAAGACCCAATTCTCCAATAATATCCGTAACAATTTTGGCTTTCTCAATCGCACCAGTCCGGAAACACGAGACAATGAGGACAAGCTGTTTGTTCAGGAGGGACGGAAGGTATTCAAGGAAGTTGTACCAATGGTTGCGCAGATGATTGTTGAACAGGCAGAGCGGCTCGGAATTGAAAATACTGACCTGCGGCGACTATGGCTCCATCAGGCCAATGCTGGCATGAACCGTTTGATTGCTCAACGGGTTCTCGGCCATGAGGCGAATGATGATGAAAGCCCAACGGTGCTGGACACATACGCCAATACATCATCAGCGGGATCAATCATTGCTTTTCATAAGCATAGCACTGATTTGTTGAGCGGTGATATTGGACTTATCTGCTCATTTGGCGCAGGATATTCGGCAGGAACGGTTTTCGTAAGAAAAGTTGCTTAAAAGGGGAGAGTGAAATGACAATGACAGGAAAATGCCTTTGTGGATCAGTGAGCTATAGCGTCAGCGGAGAGCCACAAATGTCTGGTGTCTGTCATTGCAAAAATTGCCAGCGCCAATCAGGTAGCGCTTATTCGGTTTTGTTCGGTATCGCCAATGATCAACTGAGCATCACGGGAGATTTGACGACCTATGAAGATACAAGTGAAACGGGCAATATTGTTGAGCGCCATTTTTGTCCTAAATGCGGTTCGCCTCTACTTTCTACACTACCTACGCAACCGGGTATGACCTTTGTGAAAGCAGGCACGCTAGATGATACCGATGCGCTCAATCCCCAGGTGCATTTCTGGACTAAGAGCGCGCAAAACTGGGTTACAATTGACCCTAACGTGCCGCAAATAGAAGGTAACCCGGGTTAGACCGGGTACTATGGCCAGTATAAGAGCCCGGCTGCTCGCGAAAGCCCTTCCGCTCACCGGATTAAAAGCTGTATTTTCTGACGCAGGGAAGCTGAGAGCCAGCATACCCAAATCCCGCGCAAAGAAAGTCGCTGCGCCTGGCAAAGCCCTGCAACGCAAATTTGAAGTGACCAAAACTAGCAAAGACGGGCATCTGACGTTCACATTGTCCCCCAAATCCGGAAGCCATCGGCGAATTTTATTTATCCATGGTGGCGCCTATGTGCTGGATATTCAGGCCGGATATTGGGGCTTGTTAGGTGAGATGGTGGACCGCACCGATGCCGCGGTTGTCGTGCCTTGCTATCCGTTGACGCCAGAACATGACTGGCGGCAAAGCTACGATTGGATGACGCAAGTCTATGATGAACTTGTAGCTGAAGTCGGTGCGGATAACATCACGATAATGGGTGACAGTGCGGGGGCAGGTTTCGCGCTGGGTCTGACCCAGATGTTACGCGATCAGGGAAAACCCATACCGCATAAAATGGTTCTGCTGTCGCCATGGCTTGATGTCACTATGACCGATCCGATGCAGCCGGCTTTGACAAAGAGAGATGGAATATTGGGCATTGATGGCCTTCGTGCGGCAGGCGAATGGTGGGCAGGCGAAAATGGTGCAGTCGATGCGCCGCCGGTGAGTCCGTTATTTGGTAGTCTTGATAACCTTCCGCCGATTGCCGTCTTTACCGGAACATTCGATCTGCTCTGGCCGGATTCGAGAAGGTTGAAGGAAAAAACGGATGCGGCTGGCCTGTCGATGGATTATTATGAGTTTCCCGCCATGCAGCATGTCTGGATGTTGTTTCCGATCCCCGAAGCCAAGAAGGCGCGCCAGCAGATTGCTGCTTTTATTAATGCCGATTTAGAGGCAGCCGCAAGGTGATAAGTAAACGGGCGCGTTTTATCAATTTTGTGTTACGCTTGCTGAAGATACAAGAGCGTTTGGCAGATTACGACACAGGCATGAAGTTTCTCGGGCGTGATCGGAAAAACGGTCCTGCGCGGCCTGGTCGATGGTTTGCTAAGCATAGCGTGATCAATGAGCAGCGGATCGATGGTCATAAGGTCTATGAGATTGAACCGAAACAGGGTGCAAGCCAGCGTCATATTTTCTATCTGCACGGCGGCGGCTATGCGTTTAACATCGTCTTCGTCCATTGGGCGATGATCAAGAAGCTGATCAAGGCCACGGGCGCTAGCGCCACCGTTCCGCTCTATCCGCTGGCACCAGAGCATGATTGGTCGCAAAGCTATCCCATCGTTTTGCAGGCTTACGAACGAGCAGCCGACAAATATGGTGCCGAGAACATCACGATCATGGGCGATAGTGCAGGTGGCGGCTATAGTTTGGGACTAGCTCAGATGCTGCGCAATCAAGGCAAACCAATGCCGGGCAAGATCATTCTTCTTTCTCCCTGGTTAGATGCCACTGCCAGCGATCCGTTGCAGCAAAAGCTTGAGAAGCATGATGTCTTACTTTCGGTCCAAGGCGCTCGGACCGCTGGTCAGCTTTGGGCGGGTGAGGGCAATGATCCGGCGACGTTTCCGGTTAGCCCGCTGTTTGCGGCTATCGATAAGCTACCACCTATCGCCCTATTTGCGGGCAGTCATGATGTGCTTTACGCCGATGCTCTGCGGCTGAAAGAGAAGGCCGATGCTCAGGATATTGATATTGCGCTCCATGTCGGGGAAGAGATGCAGCATGTTTGGATGCTCTTACCGATCAGAGAAGCAAAGCTGGCGCAGGCCCAGATAATCGATTTCATCACCCGCTGAGGCCCGGTACCTAAAGCCTAGCCCTTCAAGGCCCGGCCGCGTTCGATAACACCGAGCCGCCGTCGCTCGACTTCTTCGGCGCTAACGCTATCATTATAAGCATCGGTGACTTGTGTCTCTAAAGCCATCGCCTCTTTGAAATTGCGATCATAGCCGTTGAGGATTAGCTTCTTGTAGGTCTTGAGAAATTCTGGATCAATTGTTGCCATATCGGCTGCCATAGCCCGAGCTGCTGGCATCAATTCCTCTGGCGCATAAACATGGTTCACCAAACCCCAGTTGCAAGCGGTGTCGGCATCCAGAAACTGGCCGGTAAAGCTCAGTTCGCAAGCCCGGGATACACCAATGTAACGCGAAAGCTTCTGCGATAGGCCCCAGCCGGGAATGACGCCGACGCGGGCATGGGTATCAGCAAAGCGCGCATTGCTGGAGGCGATAAGGACGTCGCATGCCAGAGCCAATTCAAAGCCGCCAGTAATCGCAACACCATTTATCGCCCCGATGACTGGTACTTGTAGCTTCTCCAACGCCCTGCAGGGGTTGCTTGCCGGCTGTTGGTCGGTCGCTGCACCAAGACCCTTTTCGCCCAATTCTTTCAGATCTAGGCCAGCGGTGAAAGCCTGGTCCCCAGCACCCGTGATGACAACGGCTCTGATTTCACCATCGGCCCCAATATCTTGGCAGACATCGAAAAACTGGCTGCGCAAGTCATGGGACAGGGCATTCATCGCCTCAGGCCGGTTAAGCGTGATCGTTGCTATGCCATCAGTCTTATCGAGAAGCACCAACGCCATTAATTGTCATCTCCAGCTTCATATTTCGCGGAAATTTGCGCGCCGAGGCCAGCGGTCATTTCGAAGAGCTTTTCCGGATCGCTCTGCCGCAATTGCGCGAGCATCAATTCGGGACCTTCGGCGATGATGAGCTCCGGCACATTATTGGCGACAGCCTCGATTATTTGACGGGCACATTCGGCGGGCTCCATACCATTGTCGATAACATCATCAGACTTGTCGCGCTTTGATCCATCTTTGGTCAGAGCATTGCGGGAGACATTAGTGCGGATAGAGCCCGGCAAGATATTAGTGACATGGATATTGTGCCGCGTCTCGGTTTCGGCGCGCAACGCATCCATATATCCGATCAAGCCGTGCTTGGCGGCGCAATAGGCGGTGCGCAACGGTACGCCAATTCGTCCTGCTACCGAACTAATCCCGACAATATGGCCGCCGCCCGCGGTGATCATATGAGGTAGTAACAGCTGGGTCAGCCAAATCGGCGCGAGCAGGTCGACATTGACAATCTGATGATGGACGTTGGGATCGGTATCGAGCGCTAGGCTTCGCTGACTGATACCGGCATTGTTGATCAATATATCAACGCGGCCCTTCCATTGCTGCGCTTCGGCGATTTTGGTTGGCAGCACGTCATAGTCGGTTGTTTCAAAAGGCAGCAGCAATGTATCTGTCGCTATGTCCGCCGCGACCGCTTGCAAAGCTTCAACCCGGCGACCGGATAAAATGATATGTGCGCCCTTCGCGGCAAAGGCCTTGGCGAGCGCTTCGCCTATTCCTGATGAGGCGCCGGTGATCCAGACTATTTTATCGGTAAAGTCCATCGCTCAATTCCCTTGGTTGTCGGTCCGTTCGGATGCCTTGATTTTCCGCCAACCGACATAGCAGAGCACCAGCATGATGATATTACCTAAAGCGTCAATCAGGCCCATTTGAGTGAACACCGGGTCGTGAAATGTGAAATAATAGTTGAAGCCAAAAAACGGCAATAAAGCCACGCCATAGACGAGGAATGTCGTGGCCGTGAACCGGGCGAAAGCCGCGAATAAACCTGCAAGCAGGGCCTGTGCCCCGAAACAGGCCATCATGAACGGCAATATGCGTCCACCGATACGATATTCGGGCAGAAAGACAGTATCAATGACATGTTGCGGAAACAGGGCTGCCCATCCGCCTAATATGAAGAACACCAGCGCGATGAAATATTGAATGCGCTGGGGTGTCATATGCTGCCTGCTTGCTCCTAAGCGTCTTTCTTGATCGTTGGGGCGTCGTCACCCAGATCTTCAAACCAGGCCTCGACGTCACCGTTGAGCTTGATCAGCAAGGGGTTGCCTTTGCGGTCCATCGTCTTGCCAACCTGCACTTTGACCCAGCCTTCAGACACACAATATTCTTCGATATTATGCTTGCGTGCTCCGCGGAAATTAATGCCAATACCGCGCTCCAGTAATTCGCCACCGTAATATTTGCTCCGCGGATTAATCGCGAGATGGTCGGGCGGGGTGTCGGCGCCGGATTTGGTTTCTTTTGCCGGTTCATCGGGGGTGTCGGTCATAATATCATGGTCTCCAAAAAAGGGTTGCGGCGCTTTGCCACAACCCTAAGGAAAATCAAGGTCTACCACATGTCATGATAGTCCTGGTTTTTGGCTTAACTGAATACATCACCGACATTGTCGCTCATTTTCGGATCGTCACCGAAGCGGTTCTTGCCCTTGGTTCCATCTAGGCAATAGAAGACAAGCAAAACGATGAAACCAATATAGTTTACGATGGGAACGATACCTAGTAACACCCACCAGCCGCTTCTTTCTGTATCGTGAAGACGCCGGACTTGGACAGCTATCGTCGGGATGAACATTGCCAGTGCGTATATCCCAAACAGTCCAGCCATCAGGCTTCCGCCGAAAGACATTTCACCCGACGCGTCGGGTGAAAAAGCACCTAAAATGCCGCCAATGATCACAATCCCAAAAACAACAATCATTTGGAAAAGGAAAAACATCCAATATTCTTTGCGCCGCGATCTTCCATTAAAATCCGCATAGCGTTTCAGCGGCATCAACATCCATTCCATCGGTCTTCCCCTCATCATTATCTTTTATTATTTCTTGTGCGCTGAGCCTAGCCAGCCGAAAATGAAAATCAAGCGTCTATTTCATTAGGGTAAAGTTCGTTTCCGTTCTCAATCCAGCACTTACCACCACTGTGCAAGATTATACAGCTTCTACACAGAATCGTCTAAAATATTATCGCAGTTCCGAGGTTAAGAGGTGGCCGCATTTAGTTGTTTTAGAACATTTTATAATATCGCTACTCCAATAACCCATTTCTATACCTGTAGGAAAGGGTTTTCCTGCAGGCCTGCGATCTATTCGATGACAGCGAAGCAGGATAGATCATCAGCAAATTCCACTGGCCCTTTATAGCTCTGTCGGATCGCGTCCATGATCGCTTGGCGATCGTTGAGGGCGCGTTGCATATGGTGGGACAAGACGAGTTTTTTGGCACCTGCTTGTTGAGCAGCCTCGCCAATGGACTCCCCATCCCGGTGAAGGCCACGTGGTTGCCCGTCGGCCATGGATATGGCGTTATGCATGATCATGATATCGGGTTGGCCATTGCCGGTTACTTTTTCAAATGTTTCGCTCAGAAAACTCTGGTCACCGGAAAATAAAAGCCGCTTTCCTTTAATTCGGACAACATAAGAAAGAGCGGGAACTTCGAGATGCTTGACCGCAACGGCGTCCACATTCAAGCCATCCTTCCGAAGCACCGGCTGCATGTCATCGCCGCTGGTAACGATATCACGAATAGTGAACTTGGGCAGAGCAGGATTGTCATCAAGATAGGAACTCAGATAGCGAAGCGCACCGTCTTTGCCGACTAATGCGCCCAAAAATTCACTGGTTGATGGAAAGCTGGCCGACCCCTCCGGTCCTGCGATTAACAAAGGTTCAGTGCGCTTCGCAAAGCTACCACTATTCAATATGCTTGGAAGACCGCCGACATGATCTCCGTGGAAATGGGTCAGAAGGATTGCGTCATGATCTTTGAAATCCACGCCGGCTTCACCATAGCGAATGAAGCTGCCCGGACCTGCATCCACCATTAAGCGGGCCTTTCCATCGACCCAGATAATATTGCCAGCGCCGCCGCGATGATCGTCGGCAATGGGGCCGCCGGAGCCCAAAACTTGTACAGCCAGGGCATTGTCGCGGCATGCCGCAGGGTCATCTGCAACCATGTCATCGTTGGTGATGGGCTCAGCGCACGAGATTAGCAGCGCCGAGGCGGCCGCAGCCACGCTCCAGCGCAGCAGATTTTTTGAAATTGCTGTCATGCGCTGATGATGATCCATCTCAGCCCATGATGCAACTATAGTCGAATTTAGGCGGCTTCAGCCTTGCGTGACGCTTTCTTGCGATCGTCGATTTCCGGTTTTTGTGCTTCGCACAGGTTCATTAGTTCCTTTATATCAAGGGCGGTACCATCGATATTTTTAACATAATAGAGCTATTTCAATAAATAACTATATTGAATACAGGCTCGGTCTTGTAACTCCTATATTTTACAGATAGCTGTATATTGTTTCGAATTGGGGGGGGCTATATATGCGTCGATTGATTTCCGTTGGGATACTATTTTCAATGGCAGCTTGTGGTGGTGGTGGCGATTCTTCTTCGCCTGTGGTGCTGCCTCCCAGTGTCAATTCAGCCCCGCAAATCACAACAGGTCCAACGGGCAATGTAACGGAAAACGAGACGACAGTTTTGACCGTACAAGCGACGGATGCTGATGGTGATGGGTTAAGCTTTTCGATCTCAGGCGGTGATGATGCGGACGATTTCTCGATTTCTGCAGCCGGAGCCCTTAGTTTCGCGTCACAGCCAAATTTTGAACTTCCAACAGATGCTGATCAAGATAATGTATATCATCTGGCGGTCCGCGTTAGCGACGGAAGTGCCAGTGATACAATCGATTTAACCATTACAGTCGACAATGATCGGGAAGGTATCGGTGTCCGACGGCTGACGACAGGAATGAACGATGTTACGGCCATTGCTACTATACCGAGTCAGGCAAAGGTGTTTGTGGCACAGCGCAACGGGAACATTTATGAACTTGATACAATTGATGGGACGCGTATTCTTGATCGCACTATTCTGAACGTGAACACAGCTGGTGAAGGCGGGCTTCTGGGATTAGCGGTTGATCCGTCTTTCTCTTCCAATAATAGTTACTGGGCATTTGTCACTGCGGCAAGGACGGGGATATTCGCCACCGCAGGAAGTGACATCACGATCCGGAAAATTAACCGCGCGATCCCCGAAGGCTTATTAGGTACGGGGATACAGCTCCAGATACCACATGATTCTGACACGAATTATGGAGGTTGGCTTGGGTTCGATCCCGACAATAATCTCTACGTTATGGTTGGCGATTCTGGTAATCCCAATATAGCCCAAGATCCCAATTCAAAATTGGGTAAAATTTTGCGACTGCAGCCAAATCCAGATCCATTTGCTGGTGCAGCGCCTGCTCTATTCCTTGTCCCAGCGGGAAATCCATTCGCTGCTGGCGGCGGAGATCCGTTTGTTTATGCACTTGGTATGCAGGACCCCAAGAATGGTTTTTTGTTTGGTGACGGAGTATATTTTGGTGACAGAGGAGGCTCGGTTGCCGAAGAAATCAACTTTCTGCTGCATACCGGTAGTGGTGAAAATTTTGGCTGGCCATTTTTTGAGGGCATTTCGCCATTTATGGGTAGCAGTGCAGGTCCGTTGATTATGCCAGTAACTGAATATGCAAGGGGCAATGGCGATCGGGAGGGAAGCTCAATTGTCGGAGGCGTGATTTATCAAGGTTCAGTTCAAAGCCTGCAATCGAAATATATCTTCGCGGATTTCTCAAACGGCAATATATGGGCTGTTCGGCTTGCTGACCTGTTGTCCGGAGAAATAATCCCCTCAACAAGTTACGAATTGTTAAACGCTGATTTCGAGCCCGACGTAGGCAGTATCGACGGTATTGTGGCATTTGGCACTGATCAGAGTAATGAGCTGGTCATCGCCGATTCCGACGGAGAAATATTTGCTGTCGAACCCTTCGGGTTTTAAGCTGCCTCCGCTTTCCGTGAAGCTTTCTTGCGATCGTTGGGATCGAGATAGCGCTTGCGCAGGCGGATGTTTTTCGGCGTCACTTCGACCAGTTCATCATTGTCGATATAGGCAATCGCCTGTTCCAAAGTCATGACCTTTGGTGTGGTCAAACGGATCGCGTCTTCCTTGCCCGAGACACGGAAGTTGGTAAGCGCTTTTGACTTCATCGGATTGACATCGAGGTCGCCGGGCTTGGCATTTTCGCCAATGATCATGCCTTCGTAAACTGGTGTTTGCGCACCAATGAACATGATGCCACGTTCTTCGAGCATGTTCAGCGCATAAGCCGCTGTGGAGCCGGTGCCGTTTGATACCAGCACGCCAACCGGGCGGCCTTCGATAACGCCTTTATACTCGCCATATTTTTCGAACAGGCGGTTCATCAGGCCGGTACCGCGTGTGTCCGACAGAAACTCGCCATGATAGCCGATCAGGCCGCGAGAAGGCGCGGAGAAGGTCAGACGGGTCTTGCCGGCGCCAGAGGGGCGTTGTTCGGTCAATTCGGCTTTACGGCGCTGCATTTTGGAAACGACGGTGCTGGCATATTCATCATCCACATCGATAACGACCGTTTCATAAGGTTCCTGACGTTTGCCATCTTCTTCCCGATAGAGAACACGTGGACGGGAAATGCCAAGCTCAAAACCTTCGCGGCGCATCGTTTCGATGAGCACGCCAAGCTGCAATTCACCACGACCAGCAACTTCAAAGCTGTCGCGGTCTTCGCTTTCGGTCACTTTGATGGCAACATTCGATTCTGCTTCGCGCGCCAGACGGTCACGAATGACGCGGCTCGTAACTTTGTCGCCTTCGCGGCCTGCAACTGGACTGTCATTCACGGCAAAGCGCATCGACAATGTCGGTGGATCAATCGGCTGTGCTGCAATTGGTTCGGTGACGGAAATGTCGCAAATGGTGTTGGACACCGTTGCATCGGTCAGGCCGGCAAGAGAGATAATATCGCCCGCCTTGGCGCTCTCGACGGGGACACGTTCCAAGCCATTAAAGGCCATAATCTTGGTAGCACGGCCGGTTTCAATGACCTTGCCGTCCATATCGATCGCATGGATCGGCATGTTAATGTCGATTTTGCCGCTCTCGACTTTGCCAGTCAAAATGCGGCCCACGAAATTGTCGCGGTCGAGCAGGGTGACGAGGAATTTGAATTCTGCATCCGGATCAACATCTGGCTCAGGTACATGTTCGATGATTTTGTCGAACAAGGGAGACAGGTCGCCTTCGCGTACGTCCGGGGTAGGGCCGGCATAGCCATTACGGCCGCTGGCGAACATCGACGGGAAATCGAGCTGTTCGTCATTGGCGTCGAGATTGACGAACAGGTCGAACACTTCGTCGAGCACTTCTTCTGCACGGCCATCGGGACGGTCAATTTTGTTGACGACTACGATTGGCTTCAAGCCCAGCGCCAGGGCTTTGCCGGTCACGAATTTTGTCTGTGGCATCGCGCCTTCTGCGCTGTCGACGAGCAAAATAACGCCATCGACCATCGACAGGATGCGTTCTACTTCACCACCAAAGTCGGCATGGCCCGGGGTATCAACAATATTGATC
Source organism: uncultured Sphingomonadaceae bacterium (assembly GCA_947489315.1). Taxonomy (GTDB): domain Bacteria; phylum Pseudomonadota; class Alphaproteobacteria; order Sphingomonadales; family Sphingomonadaceae; genus Parasphingorhabdus. Next base: position 362,768 of record CANLCX010000002.1, on the reverse strand, counting down.
CGCGTGCCTTTCCACTCAACACTCGTACATTTTGCGAGAATCGTGATGCCGCGTTCTTTCTCCAGATCATTGCTGTCCATCGCGCGTTCTTCGACACGCTCATTGTCGCGGAAAGTTCCGGACTGGCGGAAAAGCTGGTCCACAAGGGTAGTTTTGCCGTGATCAACGTGCGCGATGATAGCTATATTGCGAAGAGACATATTAAATTCTGCCGTAAAGAGAGGAAAGGGGGCTTCACTGCCGCGCCTTATATTGGGTGCGCCCTTAACCTGTTTTGTGCTGCGCCGCAACATCAGAAACCCGCTTTGATATTGTCTATCGCTGTAACATGAAAATAATATAGGGTTTTTTGGAATAGATAGTCTAAAATTCATGCTCTCCTATGTCGACCATAATATAGATCGAATATGAAAATCGAGAATCCATCATCGGTTAATCAGGTTAGTCCCGTTGTTACTATCGTGATGCCTGTTTATAATGGCGCTCGCTATCTGGATAGCGCGATCCATTCGGTTTTGCGGCAGCAATATTCCGATTGGGAACTTATCTGTATTGATGATGCGTCCACGGACGAAAGCAGCGAGATCATTGGACGTCATGCGATGGAAGACTCGAGGGTCCGGCATCTGACCAATGAACGCAATATGGGACTGCCCGCTACGCTTAATCGCGGCTTTTTGGAAGCGCGGGGTGCGCTGCACAGTTGGACTAGCGATGACAATATCTTGCGGCCCAATATGATCACAAAGCTGGTGGCGGAACTAGAGGCCAAGCCTGAGGCAGATCTCGTCTACGCGGGTTATAGCGTGATTGATGATGCTGAGAATATCCTGCGTTACGTCGCGCCGCCGCCGATGGAGGAGCGCTGGTTCTGCAATCCGGTCGGGGCCGCCTTTCTCTATCGCCGCCATGTTACCGAAGCGCTGGGCGGATATGATGAACAGCTTTTTGGCGCGGAGGATTATGACTATTGGCTGCGCGCCGCGCATCAATTTCAAATGGTGCCCGTGGATAGCGACCTTTATCTTTATCGCCGGCACGACCGCAGCCTGACCGATCAGCGGAGCAAAGATATCCGGCAACTGGTATCGAAAGTGCTGCTGCGAGAATTGGATCATGTCGATGATAAAACCTTGCGCGCCAAAGCGCTTGTCCATCGGATATTGTCTGATTGGTATTATTTTGATGTCAGGCTGCTGCTCAAGGCTTTGGCAAGCGACCCGTGGACCGTATTCAAAGCATCGCCCCAGCTGTTGAAAGATCTGATGCGTGCGATTGTGCATCGGATCAGGTCTTAGACATTGTTTACAGTCCGCTCTGGTTCAAGGTTGCAGTTGGTAACTACTGAGATCAGCAGAGAGATGCATGTTCTTGTGATCACTCTCTAAATATCCGTTTCTTGGACTTGCGTCGGCTGCTGCAGTGGAGCATTGGCGAAGGCGCAATGCAAACTATAAGAATGATTTTAGCCGATAAGTTTATCTGGCTGTTAGGGGGTTGTGTCCTTCTGGCGACTATACTCCCAGTAGAAGGGCCGGCTCAACCTATTGCGGCATTCGGCGTGACAGCGGGTATTTTCTGGATATTCCTACTCCACGGAATTCGGCTGGATCGGCAAGAGGTGGTTGCGGGCTTCCGCAATTGGCGCCTGCAATCGGCTGTGTTTGGATTTGTTTTCGGTGCTATGGTTTTGGCCGGGCTCCTTCTGTCGCATGTTCTGGACGGGTATATTGCGCCTTTGATTGCGGTCGGCTTCTTATATCTCGGATGCCTGCCGTCCACGATCCAATCGGCGGCGAGCTATACCGCCATTGCCAAAGGCAATGTAGGCGCGTCCGTTGTCGCGGCGGCGACCGTCAATTTATCATCCATAATTATTACACCGGTCTTTTTCGCGTTGCTGGCGAGCTCCGTTGGTATCGTGATTACCGGCGCTTCTTTTGTGAAAATCATGACGATGCTATTGTTACCGTTTGTGATCGGTCAACTGATCCAGAGTTGGGCGCGTCCTTGGGCGGCGCGGCATAAGGGCATAGTGGGATGGTCCGACAAAATCGCGATTAGCTTGGCCGTTTATGTTGCTTTTTCCGGCGCGGTGGTGGCGGGCATATGGCAACAAGTGCCGGGTGACCAATTCCTGATCATTGCTGCGGCGATTGCCGGACTGTTGATCTTTGCCTTTGGCGGCGCCTGGCTGTTGGGCGGTTTTGCAGGCTTTGTGATAAATGACCGCAAGGCCTTGCTATTTGGCGGAGCGCAAAAAAGCATCGCGGTTGGCGCGCCGCTGGCGGCGATATTATTTCCTCCAGAAGCCGCCGGTTTTGTTCTGATTCCGCTCTTATTATATCATCTGTCCAGCCTGGTGCTCTCGGCACCATTGGCGGTCCATTTGTCGAAATCTTAAAGCTCGCGCAGTGCCCGCGCTGGTTTCGCGGATAGTATCGGTATCGATCCCAGCAGCCCGATGCCCAAGGTGACAATAGCGCCAATACCGAGTGTCACTATCACAACGGACCAATCAGGCTGCCAGGTAAACTCAAAAATCTGGGTAATGACAAACCAACCAGCGAGCAGGCCTAGGCCCAAGGCAACGGCGGATAACAGCAAGGCTAGCACGGCATATTCAATCGCTTGGGCTGATAATATCTGTGAGCGGGTGGCACCTAGCAGCTTCAGGATGACGCTGTCATAAACCCGCGATTGGCGGGAAGCGGCTATTGCCCCGATCAACACTGCGATGCCTGAGAAAATCGCTATGGAAGCTGCAGCGGCAATGGCGGTAGCCATCTGATCCAATATCGTGCCGATCTGAGAGGCGATCTCCTTGACCTTCACCATCGAAATGGATGGAAATTCGCGCGGCAATGATCCCAGCAGCCCGTCTTCCCTGGCTTGATCTAGCTGGATGGTAGCGGCAACATTATGCGGCGTGTTGACCAGCACATTGGGCGGGAACACCAGCACATAGTTAAAGCCGAAATTGCGCCAGTTTATCTTGCGCAGGGACGCGACCGTGGTTTTGATCTCTACACCGAGCAAGCTGACGGTCAGACTATCTCCGACCTTTAGGCCGAGCGCTGCTGCTTGTTCGTCATCGACCGAAACCAGCGGCGGACCATCATAATCCGAGGGCCACCATTCACCTTCGGCTATCTCGCTGCCTTCTGGCAAATCCGCGCTGTAGGTCAGGCCGCGGTCGCCGCGCAATACCCAGGCGCCTTCCGGTATTTCGTCCAGTTCCGAAACGATTTGACCGCTATATTCGGTGATAATACCGCGAAGCGTGGGCACGATGTTCACTTCCGCCTCAGGGGCGCTTGCCGCGACTTGCGCCTTGAACTCATCAGCACGCTCGACCGGAATATCGAGGACAAAGAAATTGGGAGCCTGTTTCGGGACACTCAGCCGGATTTCATTTGTGAGACTGGTCTGGATGGCGGCCAGTGTGGCAAATAAGGTCAGGCCGAGACCCAATGCGACAACCAATTGGCCGGTTTGTGCGCCGGGCCGATGGAGATTGGTTAAGGCCAATCGCAGCAAGGGCTGTTTGGGACGCGGCGCTTTGCTGGCGAGCCAGCGGATCAGCATACCGAGCAGGCTGAGTAGCAGCAATATGCCCAATGCAGCGCCGATAAAGGCCAGCGAGAACATTGGTTCTCGTCCGCTGCCGACGGCAAGTGTCACGATCGCAGCAATGGCGAGCGTGACAGCAATCCATGTTGGTTTATCGATCAGTCTCCAAGACCGACTCTCGCCGCGAAATAATCCGGCGGCAGGAATTAATTTTGCGCGTGACAGCGGTGGCAGGGCAAAGATGATCGCTATCAGCAAGCCATAGGCCGCGCTAACGATGAGTGGCAGGGGATAGAGAGCGAATTCCGGCTTGATCGGTAGTACGTCTCCAGCCACCTGAATGATGGCCAGAGGTGCGAGAGCGCCAACGACCAAACCGGCCGATATGGCCACCAACGCAACCGCCAAAATCTGGAACATATAGATGCGAAAGACCATCGCGCTGTCCGCGCCTAATATTTTCAGCGTTGCAATCGCGCCCTGCTTTCCGCGCAGGTAAGAGGCAACCCCGTTGCCGACGCCGATGCCTGCGATGACAAGGGATGCGAGGCCGACCAGCGTCAAAAACTGTCCCATGCGTTCGATGAAACGCCGCGTACTAGGCGCGCCATTGTCGCGGGTTTTGACTTCCCAAGCGGCATTCTTATTTTGTGCTTCCAGTTGATCCCCTAGGGCAGCGGGATCGACCGTAGCGGGCAATTTTAGGCGATATTTGCTTTGAAACAGGCTACCCGGCTGGATCAGATTTGTGGCGCGTAATCCTTCGACAGAGGTAATCGCTACGGGGCCCAAGGACAGACCTTCACTCAGCCGGTCCGGTTCGTCACCAATGACGCCAGCGACCGTAAAATCCGCTTCACCAAATTCGATTTTGTCGCCAACTTTCAACGCTAGGCGCTGGATAAGCGCAGGTGTAACGTAAATGTCGTTTGGTCCCAGCGGCGGTGCGATCGTCCCGTCTTCCAGCGTAAAATCGCCATAAAGTGGGTAGGGGGCGTCGACACCTTTCAGTTCGACCAATTGGGTATCGCTGCCATCCGGTAAGCGCGCCATCGCCTGCATGCGAAGCGTTTCGGACAATTCACCTGTTGCATTGAGAGCTTCTCGTTCCGCCGGAGTGGCTTCGCGTTGGGCCACGGAAATTTCGAGATCGCCGCCCAATATCGATTGGCCGCGATTAGCGAGTTCGTCGGTGATCGCGCTGGTGAGGCTGCCTATGGCTGCGAGCGTCGCTACGCCCAGAAACAGACAGACGATAAGCAACCGCAAACCGACAAAGCGGCCGCGCAGATCGCGTCGGGCGATCGTCCAGGCTTTGGCAAGATCAGCGCTCATGATTTTGTAAGCTTTTGGGCGCTGTCTTTCTCGATCATTCCATCTCTTAGTTCGATGATCCGGTCACAGCGTTTGGCCAGTTCCGGGTCATGGGTAATGATCAGCAATGTGGCTTTGCTGGCTTGCTGACGCTCAAAGAGTAATTCTATAATTATTTCACCGGTCGCGCCGTCCAGATTGCCGGTGGGTTCATCAGCAAAGATAATCGAGGGCCGCGAAGCCATCGCCCGAGCGATAGCAACACGTTGTTGTTCACCGCCGGATAATTGGGTTGGGTAGTGACCAAGCCGGTCGCCAAGGCCAACAGCCTCTAATTCTTTTTCTGCAATTCCAAATGGATCAGCCTGACCATCAAGTTCTAATGGGACTGCGACATTTTCCAGCGCGCTCATAGTGGGCAATAGGTGAAAGGCTTGCAGAACAATGCCCACCCGACCGCGCCGGGCAATGGCAAGCTGATCTTCATTCATCGCGCCAAAGTCGGCACCAGCTATATTAACCGTTCCGCCGGTTGCCCGTTCCAAGCCAGACAAGATCGCCATGAGTGAGGATTTTCCTGATCCCGAGGGGCCAAGCAAGGCAACCGTCGTTCCGGAGTCAATTGACAGGTCGATCCCGCCCAAAATATCAACCCGCGCATCGCCTTCGCCCAAAGAGAGGGTGACATTATGCGCTTCAATGGCAATATGGGGTTTGGAATTTGCGGCGTCGCTGGTTGCGGCGGTTTTTTGTAACATGGTGGGAAGGTGTATCCGATGTTGAACAGGTTTATGACATATGGGTTTTGCTTTGCAATTCTTCAACTTCTGATTGCTTGTGGTCCTGCCGTTGGCGAAGATTCTGCTGTTGTTGAGCAGCAGCAAGTGGCAAACGACACGTCTGATGAGCCCGTTGCAGAGGCGAAAACACTAATATTGGCCTTTGGTGACAGTCTTTATGCTGGCTATGGATTGGCCCCGAATGAGGGCTTTGCTCCCGAACTGCAAAAAGCACTCAACGATGCCGGTCAGGATGTCAGGGTACACAATGCTGGAGTGTCAGGCGATACGACTGCCGCTGGTCTGCGCCGCATGGATTTTGTACTCGATAGTCTCACTAAAAAGCCGGATTTGGTATTGCTGGGACTGGGGGGCAATGATCTGTTGCGCGGCCTGAAGCCATCGGAAACCAGAGCGAATATGGAAGCGATGGTCAAAAAACTGTCCGACCAGGATATCCCGGTGATGCTGACCGGAATGCTGGCTCCACCCAATTTGGGTAAGGAATTTAGCGATCAGTTTAACGTGATCTACCCGGCGCTCGCCAAGAAATATGAAGCAGACCTCTATCCTTTCTTCATGGACGGCGTGGTGGGGCGCTCTGACCTGATTTTACCGGACGGTATTCATCCCAATGCTGACGGTATAGATGTGATTGTTGAAAGAATTACACCCAGCGTCGAACTGGCGCTGCAAGGTTAGTTGCCACAACAGCTGCTAAACCATTGGCCAAACTGCTGGAAACACTGGAAGCTTTACGCCCAACCTTGCATTAACTGTATTATTTTTATAACACAGTAGGGAAACGCTTGAAAAGTGCTGCATTTGCATCCATTTATGAGGGGAGTGCTGCACTAGAGACAGCGACATGGAGATTAAGCCAATGGCGACCGAGACGATTACCGCAACCGAAGAATTGACCCTGACACCACCTGATCCGGTTGTGGCCGTGGCGCCTACTAAAGCGGCGGGACTTGTGCCGGTTGGTGACGAGGTAAAATCCAAGCTGGAAGAAAAAGTCGATAGCTTTATCGATGACCTTATCGCACAGGACGAGAATAGCCCGGAATTTGGCAAAAAAGTGGACCAAATTACCAATATGGGCCGCAAGGAAATTGTTGATGCGGCCGGCCAATCCAATCGTTTTCTGGATCGTCCGATCCGTTCCATGGATGAAGAATCTGGCATCGGTGCAGATCTTTCGGAGCTGCGCCGGACGGTTGAAGATCTCGATCCCGGTAAGCGCGGGAATTTGCTGGCACCCCGCAAGCTGTTTGGAATCATCCCTTTCGGTTCCAAGCTGCGCAATTATTTTGACGGCTATAAAAGCGCGCAAGGCCATATTTCATCGATCCTGTCACGTTTGCAGGGCGGGAAAGATGAATTGTTGATGGACAATGCGGCCATTGATGTGGAGCGCAAAAACCTCTGGGCGGCGATGGGCCGGTTGGAGCAGATGATCCATGTGTCCAAAGTTATGGACCAGCGGCTTGAAGATAAGGCCGCCGAACTGGATGCGACGGATCCCGGTAAAGCGAAAGCGATCCGTGAAAGCGCGCTATTCTATGTGCGCCAGCGGACCCAAGATTTACTTACCCAAATGGCGGTGACGGTGCAGGGCTATCTGGCGCTTGATCTGGTGAAGAAAAACAATGTCGAACTGGTCAAAGGCGTGGACCGGGCCAGCACCACTACGGTCAGCGCGTTGCGCACCGGCGTGACAGTGGCTCAGGCGCTCACCAATCAAAAACTGGTTCTCGACCAGATAACCTCGCTCAATACCACCACAGCAGGTATTATCGATAGCACGGGTGATATGCTGAAAAACCAGACGGCACAGATACACGAGCAGGCGGCATCGGCGACCATTCCGATAGAAACGCTGCAACGCGCGTTCCAGAATGTTTATGACACGATGGACAATATCGACACGTTCAAACTCAAAGCGCTGGAGAATATGAAAACCACCGTCACTAGCTTGTCCGGCGAAATTGAGAAATCCAAAGGCTATATCGCTCGGGCCGAAGGGCAAGATAAGGCCGCGCTGGAAGCGCCATCAGAAAACCCGTTGAGCGCGCTTGAGGAATAGGACGCATGAGCGAAAGCAACCAGCAAGTTTATGACAATGCCGCGAACTATTATCGCAGCTATAAATTTGCAGAATCCATAGGTGAGCGATCCAAAGGCTTGAAACGCGGTTACTTTCGCAAAAAACTAGGGCGAGCCGCGTTGATCACGGTCGGTGTGCTCGTCGGTGCCAGCGTTATCGGCGGCATTTTAAATGGCATTGGTTTTTGGGGTGTGATGATTTCGGCTGGCTTGATCGCTGGCGGCATCTGGGCGGCGATGAAATTCCCGAAAATGAAAATCCCGACACCGGCCACATTGGTACAATCGGATCTTAAAACACTGGCCGGTAAGACAGAGATCTGGCTGGAAACCCAACGCCCGGCATTGCCGAGACCCGCGGTTAAAATTATCAATGATATCGGAACGCAGCTTGATATGCTGTCACCGCAATTGCAAAAGCTCGATGAAGCGGAACCGGCGGCCTATGAGGTGCGCAAGCTGATGGGTGAGCATCTGCCGGAATTGATTTCCGGCTATCGCGCCATACCGACGTCGATGCGCGCAAAAAACAATGATAGCGGCAAATCGCCGGACGAACAGTTGATCAGCGGGCTGTCATTGATCGAAAAAGAAATTTCCGGAGTTACCCAGCAAATAGCCAAAGGCGATATCGACAATTTATCGATCCGTGGCCGTTATCTTGAACTGAAATATGACAAGACTGGTGAACCGGAATAAAACTGATCTATTAAACAATCTGGCTTATTCAAATGCCCGTAACTTCGAGACGAGATGTTCCAGCACGGCGGGATGTAAATCATTGTCGAAGGCACATCCGTAATCCTGATGGTCATGCCATTTGATTGTGGCGGTGAGGGTCTGAATTCCGGGTAATCGGATGTAAACAGGCTTCTTGTCGTCAAGATAGGTATAGCTCGTCATCTTAAAGCCTGAAACCGACAAATCCGAGAGTGTTGCGCGAAAGAGCTGAGAATCCGATTGCCGGACAAATATCTCCGCTTCAACGATTTCGCGAGTGTTTCTTCTATTGCCGAGTGGAAAGTTTTGAAAATCATCGGCGCTTTGCAATTGATCCATTATCCCGTCCAAATTGTTGGTCCTATGCTTTAGAACGGTCAACTGGCGAGATTTTGAAGGGTAAGACGCAAAAAATGGCTCGGATGTGTCTGTTGTCCGAAAAAAGCCAACTGAGTCTACCAATCCGGCTGTTCAATCGTAATGAAATCCCTGATCTCTGTAGATTGTGGCCCTAAAGTGATCGGATTTTTTACGCTCGGCAGGACGCAGATATCGAACAATTCCGTGATCGGACCATCAAAGCGCATCCATTGGGCGACATCGCCTGAGGAGAGTGACAATATCTGGATACCGCACCAAGCTTCGGTATTTTTCTCTTTCAGCTTTTGATCCAGCGCCAGTCCCTCAAAATGACCATGGCGCGGTTTTGACAAAGTGACGAAGGCATGATCGTTATGAAATTCCAAACCCCTCAGAAAACCAGGGCAAAAGGCCACGGGCGTGAATGCATGGTCGGAAGGATGCAGCCATCCTAATTCGCCTGTGCCGGAATTTAAAAGCCACACGCGTCCAACATGAAACCGCGGACTATGCGGCATCGATAAACCGTCTGCCAATATCGTATTGGTTTCAACATCGATAATCACCCCGCCATCCCGGCGTCCGTCCCGCCAGCCGTCTTTTGTATCGGATTTGGAAACGGCGCTAACATATTTCGGTTGGCCATCAACCATTGCCAGACCGTTGAGATGGCAGCGGTCTTCGGACACCAGATCGGAGATAAAGTCGGGCTTCCAGATTGGTTTGAAGCTGTGCGTGATACTCGGTATGCTCAAGCAATTATGCAATGTGTTCACAAAAACAATCTGACCATCTTCGCGAACGCCCAGTTCGTGAATGTCCACATTGCCCGTCGTTTGAATGTTGCGCGGAACATAGACTTTATCATGCAGATCATTCACCAGCTGTCCCGGCGCCAAGACATTTTCCATACGAACAATTTGCGTCAAACTTCCCAAGTAAATGCGGTCGACACTGGCTGTGACACCCATGGCTTGAGGATAAATGGCTTCGTGGACGGCTAGCTTTCCGTCGGGTCCGCGACCCACGAGGTAAAGCCGCCCGGTTTGGTAAGATGTAAAGCCGATGGAAATGTCGTTCGTGGCCAGAAAATCGGCGAGACCGAGAGAAAAGCTGATGGTCGTCTTTTCGGCTTCTTCGTCCGCTGTTCCGTTCGGAGAATTCATAGCAGTTGGCTCGTGCGACTGCGTCACTTAGCCAGAACCAGTGTGTTTTTGCCCACCATGAACCCCCGCATTTGGATCCCCCGTGAGGATTCGAACCTCAATTAACGGAGTCAGAGTCCGTGGTATTACCATTATACGACAGGGGAGTGCCGGGGGCGCAATAAGCTGCCCCCCTTGGCTGGTCAAGACTTTTCAAAAGCCTGCTGCAAGTGGCCGGTTGTCGCTAAACTCTTGCACATCGGCCGGGCTGCGGTTATCTCTGTTCGCAAGTACCGGCGGTATTATCCGATCCGGAGAATATAAGAGTAACGGTCATGGCGGATGAAGCATCCCCATCGCCGCAACAACAGGACGGCGGAAAACCCAATGAGGTGGCCCGTCCAAAAAATGCGGCGACACATAAGAACGGGAGTCGAAATGCGTCTCCTTCCCATAAAAATGGGGCCCGCTGGCCAAAGCTGCGGTCCTATGCAGCGATTGATTTAGGCACGAATAACTGCCGATTATTGGTTGCAAAACCCTCATCTGACGGTTTCATTGTTACCGACGCTTTTTCGCGTGTTGTACGACTGGGCGAAGGTCTCGTCGAAAGCGGGCGGATCAGTAATCGGGCGATGGATCGTGCCGTTGCAGCATTGTCTATTTGTTCCGACAAATTGAAACGTCGCAATGTGACATTGGCGCGTTCTGTGGCGACGGAAGCCTGCCGCCGTGCCAGCAACGGTGAAAAGTTTATTGACCGCGTGCGTCAGGAAACTGGCATTGCTCTGGATATCATCACGGCCGAAGAAGAAGCGCGGCTGGCGGTATTGGGTTGTCAAATTTTACTGGAGCCGGGCGAGGGGCCTGCACTGATTTTCGATATTGGCGGCGGATCGACAGAGTTGGTGTTGGTAGACACATCCGGTGCAGCGCCAGAGATTATCGATTGGTTGAGCGCGCCTTGGGGCGTGGTTTCGCTGACCGAGAGTGAGAAATTTAATGGCAATGACGCGAAATCGCGCGAGCAAGCCTTTTTGAATATGCGCGCGCGGGTTACGGACAGCTTTGCGGAATTTGCCAGTCGCTTGCCACTATCTGACAATAGCGATTTCCGGTTGCTGGGAACCAGCGGTACAGTGACAACGCTGGCGAGCCTGCATCTCAAATTGCCGCATTACGACCGGAAGTTGATCGATGGCTTGATCGTCCCGGCGGAGTCGATGCGTGATATCAGCGCGATGTTGGCGGCCTGTTCGCCGGATGAGCGCGCGGCGATACCTTGTATTGGTAAAGAGCGTGCCGATCTGGTCGTGGGTGGTTGTGCTATACTGGATTCAATTCTCGACATTTGGCCCGCCAGCCGGGTTGGCGTGGCTGATCGCGGGATCAGAGAAGGTATTTTGCGGTCGCTCATGTCCTCTAACGAACGAAGGCCACAGTCATGAATAGGAAGCTGACGTGAGTAGAGGCAGATCAGGACAAAGGGAAAGGGTGAAGACTGCCAAGGGCCGTAAAATCGGTTCTACGCGCTGGTTGGAGCGGCAACTCAATGATCCTTATGTCAAACAGGCGAAAGCGGACGGCTATCGTTCGCGCGCCGCCTATAAGATTTTGGAATTGGACGAGCGGTTTAAATTTGTCCGTAAAGCCAGCGCCGTTGTCGATCTGGGGATTGCACCAGGCGGCTGGGCGCAAGTTATCCGCAAATTTGTTCCAAAGGCAAAGATTGTCGGTATCGATTTGTTACCGGTAGATGCCATTGAGGGCGTCACGATTTTCGAAATGGATTTCATGGACGATAGCGCGCCGGATAAGCTTATTGATGCTTTGGGCAGCGCTCCGGATTTGGTCTTGTCCGACATGGCGGCCAATACTGTCGGTCACCAGCAGACCGACCATCTGCGGACTATGGGACTGGTGGAAGCGGGAGCCCATTTTGCGGTCGAAAATCTGCAAGAAGGCGGCGCGTTTGTCGCGAAGGTTCTGGCCGGCGGTACCGATAAAGATTTGCTGACCCTGCTCAAAAAGCATTTCAAGACCGTCAAACATGCCAAGCCGCCTGCAAGCCGCAAGGGATCATCCGAATGGTATGTTGTGGCGCAGGGGTTTAAGGGGCGATCAGAAAGCGCCTGATTAGGGTGAAGTTGACAATGTGGACAAGGTCCTTTTGGGCATTTCTCTTGGGCAATTATCTTTCAAAGTTCATACAAGTCTCACTGTGCCGCACGCAAGATTTGCGAGTGAGGATAAATCTATTTCGAACCGCGCGCCTTGGCGATCAATTCTTTCAGACCATCATAGCCAACCGCGCCAACCGCTGTTTCGTTGCCCACAACAAAGGCGGGCGTACCGGTAAATTGCAGCTTGCGGGCAACTTCAATATTGCGTTGCACTTCCTGTTGCGCTTCGGGCGTGGCAATAAATTTACGCGCTGCAGCCATGTCGATACCGACTTCTTTGGCCGCATTTTCAATGGTGGACGGGGTAGGGCGTCCGGTTGCGAACATGGTTTTGTGAAAGGCGAAATATTTGCCCTGCTTGGCCGCAGCCAAAGCCATTAAGGCTGCGTCATTGCTCGCTTCGCTCAGAATGGGAAGTTCGCGGAAGACGACTTTGATATTCTTGTCTTCTTTTATCACCCGAGTGATATCGGCTGTGGTTTGTTTGCAATAGGGGCAAGCAAAGTCGGAATATTCGACGACAATGACATCACCATTGGGGTTGCCGGCAAAGGCCGCGCCGGCGAAGGGAGCCTCTATATCCTTGCGAATTTCATCAATTGCTGCGGTTTTTTGCCTCGTTTGCAATATCTCAACCGCTTCGGGAATGATTTCCGGGTTTTTGAGAATATAGTCGCGGACAATAGCTTCGATTGCGGCCTGTTCTTTGCTGTCAATGCCTGCCGCTAGTGCGGCCTTTGCGGCTTCATCGCTTGACGACGCGCCACTTGTCTGCATGAACCAGACGGTCGCTGCCGCTGCTATGGCTAAAATGCCCCCTGCCATAATCATCCACTTTCTATTATTATTTTCCACGTTCTACCATTCCCTAAGGACAAAACTTCCTTGTCGAAGCTTCGTCCGCTTGTCCACAATTGTTACAGATGGGGTGCGAAATTGATTAGGCTGGGCCTAGCGTCGGCGCTTGTCAGACCGCTCATATTCGTTTTTCGCGATTAAAGAAATATCCTGCGCGCGGATCCATTCCGGTGTGTTTTCCTTGATGCCCGACATGGCGATTTGTGAGCTGCGGATCGCACTGCCATAATTTTGTTGCAGCAACGCGCTTTCCGCCGTTGCCAACTGGGCACGCGCGGTATCGCCCTGCTGTGAATAGACGACGCCTAGCTGATACCAGGCAAAGGGATTGCGGTTATCTTTGACCACCGCAGCCTTCAAGACCCGCTGTGCCTCGGCAAAATGCGTTTCATCTTCAGTAGCGATCAGCGCATGACCAAAGAGACTAGCGATCAGGGGTTGGTTATTGGTCAGTTGTACGGCTTTACGCAAAGAGGCAAGGGCTTCGGTCGGCCTACCGGATTCCAGTAATATCTGTCCGTGCAATTCCAGAAAATAGGGATCATTTGGCGCGTCCTTCAGCAGGTTGTTTACCTCCTTCAGAGCGCGATCAGGATAAGCGGTCTTGTGCCAGGCATAGGCGCGGGCGTAGCGTGCTGGCACGCTCTGATCGCTCTCCGGGAATTCGCGCAACGTCGTCGCTGCTTCGTTGGTAAAGCCGAGAAGCTTCGCCTTCACGCGCTGAAACCGCGCTTCAATATCGGGATCCGGAGGGTTGTCCCAAGCAGGATCCGCTTGGTATACATCGCGAAGCAATGTCACACGTTCCCCGGATAGAGGGTGGGTGCGGCCATAGCTATCTTCTTGCGGAATGCCGAGGCGGAATTCGTAGTTCTGCAGTTTTTTGAAAAAGTCGATCGAACCTCGGCCGGTAATACCCGCTTCAGAAAGATAGCGTGCGCCAGCGGAATCGGCGCTGCGTTCCTGTACCCGGCTAAAGGCAAGAAACTTACCCGTCGCTGCTTGCTGGCCTGCTGCCAATATGCCTGCGCCTGCATCGCCTGCACCGGCGGCAATTGCTGCAGCGCCCAATATCAAGCTGAGAATGGTAATCCCGGTGGCCGTTTTAATACCTTCATCAAAGCGGATGATATGACCGCCGGTAATATGGCCAAGCTCATGGGCCATGATGCCTTGAATTTCGACTGCTGTATCGGCTGCAGCAATAGTACCCGAATAGAAAAACATGCGCTGGCCGCCGGCGACAAAGGCATTGATCTGACTGCTGTTGATCAGGATAACCTCGACATCCTTGGCATCCAGTTCCGAAACCGCAACCAACGGAGCTACCATATCGCTGAACAGGGCTTCTGTTTCTGCATCGCGGAGGATAGATTGGGCTGCAACCGGCTGAACGGTAATAGCGATCATCGCCAATAGGGCTGTGATCAGCTGTCCGATGCGGGCCAGTGAAAGGCGAGCAAAAGGCTGGCGCTTATTATCATTCGGCAATGACATGAATTTCCTCTGGATGAAGATATAGCGAATAGTAACTTCGCATAGCATCAAAAGGCTTAACCTGCGATGAAATCTATCTATTCCTGTATGAGCTGCAATCTATCTGCTGCGCAATAATCGTGTTGCCAGCGTAAAATGGGCCCCTGCTTGCGCAAGGGCCCAGATATTATTGTCTGCCAGATAGTTTTCTATCAACCAAATGTACGCTGCCACCAGCCGCCACGGGGCGGGTCAGTTTTTTCGGTCGTGCTAGTCTTTGCTGAGTCATCATCCGCTTTTTTTGCAGCTGTTTTTTTAGCAGCTGGCTTTTTGGCGGCTGGTTTCGCAGCAGATTTGGCTGCTGGCTTCTCGGCCGTTTCAGCGCCATCTGCATCAGCTTTCTTCGCTCTCGACCGCGGAGCCTTTTTGGCTGCCGGTTTTTCAGCTTTTGCATCATCCGTCGTTTCTGCCGAAGCGTCCGAAACCACTTTGGCCTTGCGCGGGGCGCGACGGCGTTTTGGTTTTTCTTCGGAATCTTTCGCTATGGTGTCGTCCGCTGTTGGTGCGTCGTCCGATGCAGCAGCTGGCGCATCGACTTTCTTGCGCGAACGGCTTGCTCTTTTCGGCTTTTCAGCGGGTTCAGCAGCCTGATCAGAACTGGCTTCCGCTGCCGGTGCCGATGTCGGTGCTTCTGCACCTTCTGTAGCCGCTACCGCGTCGCCGGCTGGCTTGCGGTTACGTCCGCCACGAGATCGGCGCGGTTTTGGCTTGTCGCCATCATCGTTGCCTTGCTCTGCAGTTTCCGCTTTCGCTTCGCCGGTTGGCTGGTTGTCAGCATTGCGGTTATCGCCTTCACCCGCTTCGTTATTGCCTTCGGCATTGCGATCGGCACCACGTCCGCGCCGTCCGCGACGACGACGACGTTTGCGAGGACGCTCTTCGGTTTCTTCATCCTGTTCGACGGCCTCGACAATTTCTTCCTCATCATCGTCTTCGTCGATAATGGGCTCGAATTTCGGAGCATTTTTGGGCGGCCCGCCGGAGCCCTTGACTTCCATGCGAGCGCCTTCAATTTCACCGTCAGGCGTGATTTCAATCGAAACGCCATAGCGTTTTTCGATGTCATCAATTTCATGCCGCTTGCTGTTCAGCACGTAGATGGTCGCTTCCTGGCTGGCAGTAAGCGTAATCTGGCTGGCTTTGCCTTTGGCGGCTTCTTCTTCGAGCAGTCGCAGCGCCGAGAGCGCAGACGAGGAGGCTGTACGAACCAAGCCAGTACCTTCGCAATGCGGGCAAACTTTAGTCGATGCTTCGAGGACGCCGGTACGCAAACGCTGGCGACTCATTTCGAGCAGGCCGAAACTGGAAATACGGCCAACCTGTATGCGGGCACGATCGTTTTTCAACGCATCGCGCATCGCCCGTTCGACTTTGCGGATATTGCCGTGACGGTCCATGTCGATGAAATCGATGACCACCAGTCCCGCCATGTCGCGCAGACGCAATTGACGGGCAATTTCTGCTGCCGCTTCCATATTCGTTTTGACCGCTGTCGCTTCAATGCCATGCTCACGGGTTGAGCGGCCTGAGTTAATATCGATGGATACCAGAGCTTCGGTTGGATTGATCACCAGATAGCCACCGGATTTCAGTTGCACTTCCGGCTGATACATGGCGGACAGTTGATCCTCTACGCCATAACGCTGGAACAGGGATACCGGATCGGCATAGCTTTTCACCCGCCGGCTATGGCTAGGCATCAGCAGTTTCATGAAATTCTTGGCCGCCGCATAACCATCAGCGCCTTCGACCAGGACTTCTTCGATCTCGCGATTATAAATGTCGCGGATCGCGCGTTTTACGAGATCGCTGTCACTGTGGATCAATTTTGGAGCTACCGCACCGAGCGTATTGTCCCGAACTTCATCCCAAAGGCGTGCGAGATAATCAAAATCGCGCTTAATCTCTGGTTTGGTGCGCGACAGGCCTGCTGTCCGTACGATGCAACCCATGGTGTTAGGCAGGTTGAGATCGGCAATGATTGTTTTTAACCGTTTACGGTCACCGGCATTGTTGATTTTCCGACTGATACCGCCGCCATGAGAGGTGTTTGGCATCAAAACGCAATAACGACCGGCCAGACTTAGATAGGTGGTGAGGGCAGCGCCTTTATTGCCGCGCTCTTCTTTGACGACCTGCACCAGGACAACCTGACGGCGCTGGATAACGTCCTGAATTTTGTAACGCTTGCGCAGAGCCATACGTTTCTGGCGCGCTTGATCGCTGGCTTTGGCTACGTTGCCTTTGCCACCACGACCGCCGCTGCGTCCACGATTACGACCTTTGCCGCGTCCGCCACGGCCCTTGGGCTTGGCATTTTCGTCGGACGCGTCTTCATCGGATGTATCATCATCGCTATCGTCATCGTCATTGGCGTCGTCTTCATTCGCTTCTTCGCTAGGGACTTCGCCTTCGCTCACATCAATGGTGTCAACG
Organism: uncultured Sphingomonadaceae bacterium; assembly: GCA_947489315.1. Classification (GTDB taxonomy): domain Bacteria; phylum Pseudomonadota; class Alphaproteobacteria; order Sphingomonadales; family Sphingomonadaceae; genus Parasphingorhabdus. The sequence continues at coordinate 345,755 of CANLCX010000002.1, read as the reverse complement.
CTTTCGTCTTTCTCAACATCTTCAACGCTGTCATCCAGCTCTTCGGTCGCTTCTGATGCGATAACATCTGCAGGACCTTCGCCTTCTTCCTCTTCCCGTTCACGCAGCTGTGCTTCTTCAGCAGCATGCTCGGCTTCTTCAGCGAGCAAGCGTTCGCGGTCTTCTTTTGGAATCTGGTAATAGTCGGGATGGATTTCGCTAAAGGCCAGGAAGCCGTGACGGTTTCCACCATAGTCAACAAAAGCGGCCTGTAGCGAGGGTTCTACTCGCGTAACTTTTGCTAGATAAATATTGCCTTTTAGTTGTTTGTGCTCTGAAGATTCAAAATCAAATTCTTCAATTTTGTTCCCTTTTACGACCGCCACTCGGGTTTCTTCCTGGTGGCGCGCGTCGATTAACATGCGCGTTGTCATTAAATATACTCCTGGCATGGTGCGGCGGAAATGCTCCCGGCGGGACCATGCAATATAAAAGGGATGACGTCTTCTTGCGCGCTGCCGAAATAGGGGGAGCGGGCGGCGTCATCCGGTTAAATTCAAATGTTTCTGAAAAAAATGTGTCTGCTACAAATGCATGGCCCGGGCCGTTAGCCAGGGTCTTTCCGTCCATAGAAACACTTCCCTGTGGAAGAGTTTCGGAGCCGGAGATGTCATGCCTCATGTCGCTTCAACCTGTATGTACTGGATAAATGCCCAGCTTAACTCGCGTCGTTTTGAAAATATTTCAAACAACACAGATGGGGTGCTAGCACCGCAATAGCAAATCGGCAACACAAACTATCACCGGATCGGACCACCAATATCACGAGGTTGCACAGAGGTTTAAGCCTATCGTAAACATAGTAAATTTCCTGTTAACCATGTCATTTTACGGGTGCTTATTGGTCTATCGTTAATGGAGTTTTTACCGCGTTTTGCGGCGAGAAACTAAGGATGATGCTGCGAACATGAATTTTAACTGGACCGATATGGCAGGCGCAATGCATAAGGCGGCCATGCCATTCGCAGCAATTTTAGCTTCCTCGCTATTGACCTTGAACCCTGCAAATGCGGGCTCTGTTAGTCGTATCGATGCCAATGATGGCCAAATCATTGTCTCTTTTGATGGCCTGGTTGAGAGCGCATCGACATTTTCGCTGCTTGGCCCGGATCGGATTGCCTTAGATATTAAAGGCGGCAAAGCAGGACGCGGTGGTCGAGCGGCAGGCATAATCAAATCGGTGCGTCAGGGGCAATATGGTCCCAATACGGCGCGGATTGTTTTTGATCTCGATCGCCCGGCGGTTATTACTGATGGTGGTTTTTCTGCCGACGGAAAAAGTTTGAAGCTAAGCCTGCAGTCTGTTGGCGGCCAAGCTATTAAAAAAGGCCGTAAGTCCTTCCTTCCGCCGGTTCAGTTTCGCGCAGAACCGCCAAAGAAATCGTATAGTGTAAAGGTACCACTGGGTAAGCCGCAAGACGAAGTAGAACTTCCCAAAATTTCTGGACCAAAAGACAAGAGCCGGCCTTTGGTTGTTATCGATGCCGGGCATGGTGGTCATGACCCTGGCGCTGTTTCACCTCATGGTAGCAAATATGAGAAAAATGTAGTGCTTGCCATCGCGAAGGCGCTTCGTGATCAATTGGTTGCTAGTGGACGAGTCCGGGTGGCGATGACCCGGGATACAGATAAGTATTTAGTTCTCGAAGAGAGGTACGGCATCGCTCGGCGTCTCGACGCGGATTTGTTTATATCCATTCATGCTGATGCCGCCGGCAACCAGTCCGCTTCAGGTGCGACGGTCTATACGCTTTCTGAAGTAGCCTCTGACCGCGAAGCTGCCAAATTGGCGGCCCGTGAGAATCGGGCCAATATCATCAATGGTGTGAATTTAGGCGGAGCCAATCAGGATGTCTCTTCGATCCTCATCGATCTGACTCAGCGCGAAACAATGAATGTATCTGCAGATTTTGCCAAATTGTTGATCCGGGAAGGGCAGCGCATGATTAAATTTCGCGCTAATCCGCATCGCTTTGCATCACTGGTCGTTCTGAAAGCACCGGATACACCGTCGGTTTTGTTCGAAACAGGCTATCTTACCAACAAGGAAGATGTGGAACTGCTCGGTTCACGCTCTGGTCAGTCGAAAGTCGCAATTGGTATCGCCAACGCGATTGAGGCCCATTTCGCGCGAAAACTGGCACAGCGTTGATTTAGCGCCCGAAAGGCGACTGCAATTTCTGCACTATGCCCTGCCTGCATAGCGGTATCGCAATTGTCTCTGGCTGGGTCGATAAAAATTTTCATCGATATTTTCTGGAAAATGCTTCCGATAGTGCTAGATAGCGCGAGATATGGTCGAAAACACACCCGATAATGATGGCGCCGGAACAGCGGAAAGTCTCGCGTATAAGCTAGAGCGCAACACTGGCGGTTTTTTGAGCTGGATGGAAAAGCTGTGGCAAAAGCGCCTGTTCCGCCTGTTTCTTGCCTTCATTGCGCTATGTTTGTTGGGTTGGTTGTTGATCTGGGTTATTTTCGCACGCGACTTGCCGGACGCGAAAACGCTACAACAATATGAGCCGCCGCTTCCGACTATGGTACGTGCTTATGATGGTGAACCGGTACACAGCTATGCGCGTGAACGTCGGGTGCAGTTGGAATATGCCGAATATCCGGCATTGCTGGTCCGCGCTTATCTGGCCGCAGAAGACCGGACATTTTTTGAGCATGGTGGCCTTGACTATCCCGGTATCGCTACCGCGATCGTCAGCAATATTTCCAGCAGTGGCAGACCGATTGGTGCGTCCACAATTACGCAGCAAGTCGCCAAGAACCTTCTGCTGACCAACGAGGTTTCCTATCGTCGGAAAGTGCGCGAGGCATTGCTGGCCTATCGCATTGAAGAAGTGCTGACCAAGCAGGAAATTCTTGAACTTTATCTCAACCAGATTTTCTTGGGCCGAAATGCCTATGGTGTACAAGCTGCAGCACAGGCGTATTTTGGCAAGGATGTCGATGAGCTGGCTCTGCATCAGATGGCCTATCTCGCGATTCTGCCAAAAGGGCCCTCTAACTATCGGCCGGAAAATAACGAGCAGCGAGCCATTAATCGGCGGGACTGGGTCTTGGGCCGGATGCTCGATAATGACTGGATTTCGCAGATACAGCATGATCAGGCGGTCGCTCAACCGCTCGGTGCCATTCGCTCTCGTGGAGCGCGCTTCCAGAGAGTTGGCGGGTATTTTATTGAAGAAGTAAGACGTCAGTTGATCGAGCAATTTGGTGAGAATGAAGAAGCTGGCCCGTATAGCGTCTACTCAGGCGGACTCTGGGTCCGGACATCGCTTAATCCCCAATTGCAAGAATATACCAAAGATGCGCTGCGTACCGGCTTGCTGCGCTATAGCCGTGGCAAGGCTTGGAGCGGGCCGATCAACAAGATCGAAATGGATGATAAGTGGGCGCAGCGTTTGGCGTCGACGTTTATTAATACCGATCATGCCGATTGGCGTATTGCTGTTGCGTTGACCCGTCAGGGCAATAGCGCTGAAATTGGTTTTACAGACGGCACCACTGGCCGTTTGGGCAATGCGCCGAGTAAACTGGCTGCGGGTGATATCATCGCTGTCAGTCCGGCTGGTGGCAGCAGCTATATGCTACGCAACGTGCCAAAAGTCTCTGGCGGTATGGTCGTGCAAAATCCTCGTAATGGACGTGTTTGGGCAATGCAGGGCGGGTTTGACGATCGAATGAGCTCCTTCAACCGCGCAACGCAAGCCGAACGGCAGCCGGGTTCGACAATCAAACCTTTCGTCTATGCGACCGCACTTGACCAAGGAATGACGCCAGCGACAATCATCGTCGACAGCCCCTTCTGTGTTTATCAATCGGCAGCATTGGGACGCAAATGCTTCCAAAACTTCGGCGGTTCACGCGGGGCAGGGGCGCAAACTTTGCGCTGGGGGGTTGAGCAGTCCCGTAACCTTATGACTGTACGGGCCGCCAATGATGCAGGCATGGAAAATGTCGTCAAGACCATCAAGACGATGGGGATTGGTGACTATAAACCTTATCTCGCCTTTGCATTGGGTGCAGGGGATACCACTGTGGCAAAGCTGACAAACGCATATTCGATGCTGGTCAATCATGGCCGCGAGTTAGAGCCAACCGTGATTGACTTTGTGCAAGATCGTCAGGGTAAAGTCATTTACCGTGCCGATAAACGGATTTGCGAAGATTGTAACCAGGCCGATTGGAACGGCGAGCTGATGCCACGTCCAAGACCTGCAGGTAAGCAATTGATGGATCCGATGACGGCCTATCAGATGGTCAACATCTTGGAGGGTGTTATTACTCGCGGAACAGCGCAAAATCTGAAAAGCCTCGATCGTCCGCTATTCGGCAAGACCGGAACGGCGAGTGGGCCAACCAACGTATGGTTTGTAGGCGGTTCACCGGATATGGTGGCCGGTGTCTATATGGGCTTTGATCAACCCGCCAATATGGGCGGCTATGCCCAAGGTGGCACTTTGGCCGCGCCAATTTTCAAGGACTTTGCCCAGAAAGCCATGGCTGGCATGCCGAAAACACCTTTTGTAGCGCCGCGCGGTATCCGGATGGTTCGGGTAGACCGGAAAAGCGGCAAGCGCGTTTTCGGTGGTTGGCCGTCCGATGACCCCCGATCAGCGGTGATATGGGATGTATTCAAACCGGAAACCGAGCCAAGACGCTCGATCCGCAAAGAGGAATTACTCGCGCGATTAGAAGCAAAGAAAGCCCAGATTCGAGCGGCAAAGCTCGCAGCGCGTAACCGGTCCGGGGACAATGGGCGTGGCAATCGACCAGCCCAAAACGACAATGACTTTCTGCAGGATGAAGGCGGCATCTATTAAGAATAGCGGGCTTGCGCCGATTGATTTTTCATAGCGCGCCTTACTGATGCAAGTCTGCAACATATTCCTTGCGTGAATAGAAAACTCCAGAAAAACGACCTTTTTCCGCGACGAGCCGAACGTCACCTTATTGAAAACGACAGATACTTCCTTAACTCTGATTACAGCGGGGCAACACCGAACAGGGGTTTGGAGTTGAATATGCGTAGTTCTTTAAAAATATTAGCTACCGTAGCCGTTGGAACATCCTTTGCTTTTGCAGGCGCGGCCCATGCCGGAGAACCTTATGTGGGTGCGTCGGCTGGTCTTAATCTGCCAAGCGATTCAAAAAATCGCGGAGAATTTGATGAGGATGTCGCTGCTACAGCCGACTTTGACGCCATTGCAGCCGGAACCGATCTCGATTGGACAACCGAGCTGAACAATGGCCTCGACCTCAATTTACATGCTGGCTACCGTTTTGATAATGGCTTTCGGATCGAATTGCAGGGCTTTTACAACAAGGCCAATGTTGATTTGCACCGTGATCTAGCGGTCGGCGGGACTGTGATTGATGCCTTGGATTCAGCTGTCTTGACGCGCGGGGTCGCGGATCCAGCGAACCCAACCGTTGGCGCTGTTTTAAGTACCGATGATGGCCAGATCAAAAACTATGGTCTGTTTGCCAACGCTCTTTATGATTTCCAGATCAGTGAGACGTTTGTCCCCTATGTTGGGGCGGGCGTCGGCTTTGTCCGGCAGGATGTCGAATATCAGCCTTCAGCGATCGATGTTGTCGATGATAAGAAAACCCGATTTGCTTATCAGGCGATGGCTGGTGTGACTTACAAGCTGAGCCCGTCATTCGAAGTTTTCGGCCAATATACCTATCGCAATATGGATCGCGGAGATTATGACGTTAACCTGCTTCCGGCCACATTGGGCGTGAAGAGCGAACAATCTTTGTTCAATGTTGGTTTCCGCATTCCGTTTGGCGGCGGCTAATTTTAGGGTGATATGATCCCTGCAATCTGAAAATATGCGCGCCGTCTCGACAACTATCGTCAGGCGGCGCGCATTTTCCGCGTTTCCCTGCTGACAGCGGCGAAAACCCCTGCTATCGGCGCGGTCATGACTGAACGTTCCCATATCCGTAATTTCTCGATCATCGCGCATATCGACCATGGCAAATCAACGCTGGCGGATCGCCTGATCCAGCATACCGGAGGTTTGACCGCGCGTGAGATGAGCGAGCAAGTGCTCGATAATATGGATATCGAGCGCGAGCGCGGTATTACGATTAAAGCGCAGACGGTTCGTCTTCACTACACAGCGAAGAATGGCGAAGCTTATGAGCTCAGCTTGATGGACACGCCGGGCCATGTTGATTTTGCCTATGAAGTTTCACGCAGTTTGGCCGCCTGTGAAGGCGCCTTACTGGTGGTCGATGCGGCGCAGGGCGTAGAAGCGCAAACGCTAGCGAACGTCTATCAATCGATTGAACATGACCATGAGATTATTCCGGTTCTGAACAAGGTTGATTTGCCGGCAGCGGAACCAGAGCGCGTCCGCCACGAGATTGAAGAAATCATTGGTCTCGACGCCTCCGAAGCTGTGCTCGCTTCTGCGAAATCCGGCATCGGCATCGAAGATATTCTGGAGCAGATTGTCGCGAAGATACCGCCCCCCGGCGGTGACCGCGATGCGCCACTGAAAGCCATGCTGGTGGATAGCTGGTATGACCCCTATCTGGGTGTCGTCATTCTCGTGCGCGTCATCGACGGTGTGCTGACCAAGGGCCAGCGGATCAAATTCATGGCGCAAGGCACCGAGCATCTGGTCGACCGCGTTGGTTGTATGACGCCGAAGATTGAGCAACTGCCTGAATTGGCGGCGGGTGAAATTGGTTTCATTACCGCGCAGATCAAGGAAGTGTCTCAGACCGCGGTCGGTGATACGATTACCACCGTTAAGGGCGGTGCAACAGAAGCGTTGGATGGTTTCAAGGAAGTACAATCCGTGGTTTTTTGCGGCCTCTTCCCGGTCGACGCGGCGGATTTTGACAAACTGCGTGAAAGTATCAGCAAGCTGCGTCTCAATGATGCCAGCTTTACCTTTGAAATGGAATCCAGCGCTGCTTTGGGGCAAGGTTTTCGCTGCGGTTTCCTTGGACTCTTGCATCTTGAGATTATCCAGGAGCGCCTGACCCGTGAATATGATCTTGATCTGATCACTACGGCACCGTCGGTGGTATACCGGATGGTGATGAATGATGGGTCGGAGCAGTTTCTCCACAATCCGGCTGATATGCCTGATGTCGTCAAAATTTCTGATATCGAGGAGCCCTGGATCGAGGCGACTATCTATTGCCCGGATGAATATCTCGGCGGCATCCTTAAGTTGTGTCAGGACCGGCGTGGGGTACAGAAGAACCTGACCTATGTTGGGGACCGCGCGCAGGTGGTTTATGAATTACCGCTCAACGAAGTGGTGTTCGATTTCTATGATCGGCTGAAGAGCATCTCGCGCGGTTATGCGAGTTTCGACTATCATCAGGTTGGCCTGCGCTCTGGCAATCTGGTCAAAATGAACATCCTGGTCAATGGCGATCCGGTTGATGCGCTCAGTATGATTGTCCACCGCGACGCCGCCGAAGCACGCGGCCGGCATATGTGCGAGCGTCTGAAAGACTTGATCCCGCGACATCTTTTTAAGATCCCTGTACAGGCAGCCATTGGCGGCAAGGTCATTGCGCGCGAAACCATTGCCGCGATGCGTAAGGATGTGACGGCAAAATGCTATGGGGGTGATATCAGCCGTAAGAAGAAGCTGCTCGACAAGCAGAAGAAGGGCAAGGCCAAGATGCGTGAATATGGCAATGTCAGTATCCCGCAAGAAGCGTTTATTGCCGCATTGAAAATGGGCGATGAAAATTAGTTAAGTCACTAATATTAAACCCTAAATACTTCATTCGTAAGCAGTGTTGGCTCGGACTATTGCTTCAGCTCGCAAGGCTTGATCTTGCCCGGCAGCGGCGATTTTCCGATGGGGCGAAAGCGGGCGAAATATCCGCCCAGTTCGGGGCGCTCCATATAGCCGATGAGTTGATAGCCGACCGCCTCAAACTCGCAAAAAAGCTGCTTTGGGGGGATGCCATGCTGTGCAAATGGCCGGTCGACATCGACCACGATAACCTCGCCGCCATCATAGCTTGCACCGTCCTGATCCCGTCGTATAGACGGACGCAACCGCGAGAGAAACGCATAAGGTTCGCGCACTTCATGATACATATGGACCAGGAAAATGCGGTCAAAACTGTCCTCGGGCAGACGCGGATCATCGGGCGCGCCGAGCTTGATCGAGACATTGTCCAGTTCATCGCGTGCGACACGGTCGGCAAGACGTTTAATCACATCCTCATCGATATCCTGCGCTAGCACCCGGCCTTCATCTCCGACCTTTTCGGCAAGCCGCACGGTGTAATAACCTTCACCCGCGCCGATATCGGCAACCGTCATGCCGGGCGCAAGTCCGGCGGCCTTCATAATCTCTTCCGCTTCCCCACGCTTGTCGCGCGCGGTTTCGGTCGACCATTGATTGCCAGCGAGATCAGCCACAGGCCGAGAGGCGGGTGGATAAGCCCGCGCGGTCTCTGGCCGATTCGCATCATCATCGGGTATGCGTTTGCACCCGGCCAGCGGCGCGGTGACCGTCAATATGGCCAGCGCCATGAAGGGAAGGGCGACGCGGTGCAGGGTGAACATACTCATCGGAAGATAATTAGGCGATGGCGGCAATGGGGGCAATGGTGTTAATGTTGGTCTATCAGGAAGCCGTGGTTTTGTGTTGCATTCACGAGACAATGCGTTCTGTAGGCTTTGGGCGCAAAAGCGGACGTTGTAGAAACTGCACCTATCTCCGGGTTCCCACTCTGATTGCAGACTGAATTTGCAGTTTTCTAACCGAAGCTCTCGACGGCCAGACGGGCGAAATCAGCATCCTCAAAATTCCTGATGAACCATTGGAAAACAAATTCAGCTAGGCCAACCGATCCAATGTCTGTTTCATTCTGGCCACACAGACTAAGCAAGCGATTGGCACAGCAAAAACAAAAATGATGCCGAGTACGAACACATAGCCAAGATAGAAATGAACCTGGATTTCTCCGTCTTCCCGTTCATGAAAAAATTCGGTGACCGCGCACAGTCCCATTACCAACATAGTCATTGTCCCACTATAATAGGGAATAGGATATCCAAAAATTTCTGTGCCTATCCCGGATATCGAGAACTCGGGATTAAAGATATTTGCGATAAAGAGCGAAATTGCAGCAAGGATAACCACCCAACTGATAGATTTTTGTATCTTTTCATTCACTAAGAACCGCAACTCGTCAAAGCGATTTCGGCTATATATCATTACCCAGATTAACGCATAGGCCGGAATTAGAACCTGCGCATTTATCTCATAAATCTGATTCGTCTGATAACCGGCAAGCAACAAGATACAGAGCAAAGGCCCAATCCTTAGATACCAGCGGATCAGGAAGCTTTCAGGATCAGGAACATAACGTACGCCACTTCCGATAACAGCTACACCGGACAAAAGTGCCAGAGATACAGTTGCCATGAGCGAGGCGGGCATCAAGACCGCGACAAGAGGCAACAGGATCAGGCAGAGATAGCTGACTATTTCTATAACCAGTGATTGTGTGCTGCCTTGCCGTTCACCTGCCACCAGTACCTGGTTGTTAATCAGGTGTTTTCGCAACCACGCAAAAAGCATGAACGGAATTGCCAATTTGGTGAACGAAAACAACGAACGGAAGCTGATATCTTCAAAGGCAATAATACGAATTTGGTCGCCATATTGCAGGTTCAGCATATAGGCAAAGATTGGTAAGCAAATGAAGTAGTGAAACGCCGAAACCCAAATCGCGGAAGGTTCTTCTGGGGGGCGACGCCAAACATCAATAGCATCCTCATTCAATAATGATGCGGCTCCTGGATAATTTATATCCATTTCATCCAGAAAGTCCTGGATTTCATCGCCTTCGACGAAGCGGTCCCATCGGGAGGGCTCATTGTCTCCACTTCGCAATATTTTCAGTGCGTTTTTATACCGGCCTCCCTTATCTTGTTCGTCGAGCCAGATTTGGGCAGCAGCCATTTCAGCTGCTTGGGACATAGGCCATTGCAGGCCGATCATATTTGCCCGCTTGGCCCAACCATAATCTATGTCGGCCATTCGTAACAATGTGGCGGCTTTCTGATCGGCATAAATGACCATATCGGCCAATGCGTTTTCGACGGACTCTGCAATATATAATTGTTCCAATGCCGGATCACTTTGGATGGCGCGGTAGTGGGACTTCATCGCTGAAGTATCTAGCGGTTCATCTGTTGTGGAATTGAGCAATTTGTTAAGCGCGCTTAAATTCTCGTTTATTGCAGCAGACGAATCAATTTCAATCTGAAAGTCCTGTTCTTCGTTGCCTTTAATATCTAGTTCAGCACCGATCTGAGAAAGAAAATCCTGTCCTATCTCAGGTTGATAGTCGTCGCCCTCATTTTCGACATTGGAGGGATATTCGTCTTTATAGCCGTCGTCTTCATCATTATAATCATCTTCCCATTGGGCCGGTCCCAGCGCATAGTCATAAGCCTCGCGCAATGCGATAAAGGCTTCGGGATTACCCTCTACGTCTATCGTTTTTAGTATTTTTGAATAGGCGCGCTTGATCGTCCGTTTGTCATCGGTTTTGTCAATTTGCAGGTCTTTCCAGGGATAGTCGCTGCGGCTCACAATATCGGCGCACCTTCTATTTCAGTCAGCCTCTCCGAAATTTCATCTCGGGATTGCTTGATCTGCTTGGGATCCTGCTTTTCCAGGACTCCCGTAAATTGAGAAATAAGTTCACCGATATAAACCCGTTCTTCTCCGAGAGCGCTTTGGAAACAGCGGTCCGCACGCGCCATGATCGCGGCATTCTCACTTTCGTCGCGGGGGTGGACCTTCAACTTTTCGAGGGATTGGCGCCGGTCTTGCAAATCTTCCGGTGAAAGATTTTCCGACCCATCTTGGATGATCAATTGTTGGCGCAGGCCAGTTTTGGGGACGTGGATATCCACTTCCAGCAATCCGCTGACATCATAGGTGAAGCGCACGTCCAGCGAGACTTCCCCTTCCCGCCCTGGGGGTACCGAAACTTCAATTCGTCCTAGAAAAACATTGCCGTCGACCCGGCGCGATTCCCCCTGATAGATGTTGAAAAGAACTTTTCGCTGGTTAGCGTTCATTGGATAGAATGTTTCTTCTCGGCTGGCGGGTATCACGGTGTTGCGTTCGATGATCGGGGCAAAAAAGCCTTCGAGGATTTTGCCGTTGGCATCTTGATGAGACGTATCAACGCCAAGTGTGAATGGACAAACGTCGGTCAGTCGAACTTCATCCAGAGCAGCATCTTTCTGTTTTAGACCGGCCTGAATCGCTGCGCCCAAAGCAACCGCATGATCCGGATCAAGGGACGTGTCAGGAAAGCGTCCAAATAATTTGGTAACCGTACGACGCACTAACGGCATCTTTGTGGCACCGCCGACCAATATGATTTTACCCAATTGATCTGCTTGCAGTCCGCTGTCGCGAATGGATTGCGTAAGCGGTCCGCGCAATCTTTCAATCAGCGGATTAGCCTCCTGTTCAAATAATGCTCGTGAAATGGAGCAGCGATGTTTCTGGTCTTTCCACACAATAGAGAATTCAGCAGTCTCTTCATCGGTGAGTGCCCGACGCGTGCGTTCTGCGGCAGCGCGCATGACTTCCCGGAAAGCAGTTTCATCGTCAATCTTTATAGAGCCCCAGGTATCTATCCGGCTGCGGGCCAATTTGATCATCGCATCGTTAAAGTCTTCGCCACCAAGCCAATTATCACCGGCCGAGGCGTGCACCTCTATAATGCCGTCAAAGATCTCGACAAGCGACACATCAAAAGTTCCGCCGCCAAGGTCAAAAATAAGAAAGGGGTCTTCATCGTCCTCTTCGTGGATACCATGTGCCAAGGCGGCGGCTGTCGGTTCGTTGATAAGGCGCTGCACATTCAACCCGGCAAGTTCGCCTGCAAACCGCGTCGCTTTTCTCTGTCGATCATTAAAGTAAGCAGGGACGGTGATAACCGCCTCGCTAACGCTTTCCGCCAAATGGTTTTCGGCATCTTCTTTTAACTGACGAAGGACCAATGCGGAAAGTTCCTCAGGCGAAAATGTTTTCATATCGAGGGAAATTTTTTTGTCCGTACCCATTAAACGCTTGAATGCCGATGTGGTGGATTCTGGATGATAGGCTTCACGATCACGCGCGGCTTTGCCGACCAATAGCTCGCCTTCATCATTTAATCCCACAACGGACGGCGTAAGGAAATCCCCAAGCGCATTGGGAATGAGTTCTGCTTTCCCATCGCGCCAAATTGAGCAGGCACTATTTGTTGTGCCTAAATCTATACCAATAATCATACTTTTTTCTTTCCCCTGTAGGTCACATTTTGGCAAGGGGTTTTAGACTATTATTAGTAGTGAGTGCCTTGCAGCCAGATTGCCGGAGCAGTGGCCGTGTGCCGAGTATTAGTAGGCGATGATGAGAATATCAGATATGCTCGTGTCTGCTTTCGAGATGTTGCGGGCGTCTGGGCTTTCATCATTTTTCCTCTGCATCTTCAGTTGGTGCTATTCTTCGATATTCTCCCCGCTATCCGTTTCCCCCTCTCGCGGCGGGAATCCCATTTCCTTGCGTAGTTCTTTGCCGTTGCTGTCCCCGCCTCCGCTCACCTCGTCATAGATCAGCAGCTCCATCGGGCTGGCCCCCTTGGGATTGAAACGGTTGTTGGGCTCGCCGGTTGCCGGGTCTTTGGTGACATAATGGGCCATCATTCTCTGGCGCATGTCGTTTATCTTGGCGTGGAACCGCTCATCATGTTCTTTTTGGCGCTGGTCGGCGTTTTTGCGGTGCTCTGCGATCAGGCGCTTGCCACGCGCTTCGCCCTCGGCCTGCCATTCTTCGTGCCACTGCTCCTTGAGCAGCTTCATGCGGTGGCGGGACAGGGCGCTGTCACTTGCGCCATTGGCACTGCCGCCAAATTTCTCCGGCTGGTGATGGCGGAGCAGCCACATCATCATGCGGTAATTATAGCGGCGAAATATACCGACTTGCTTGCCGCCATACATGATCGGTTCGGCCGCGCCGTTGACGGCATGATCGACCAGCACGTCGTGGACGCGGTTGGTCGCTTTAACAAGTGCGGCATCCCAGGCGGCTGAAAACTCTTCTGCGCCCGGTTCGTTGCGCAGGGTATAGGCCGTGCCAAAGCTCATCCCGACATGGCGCGCAGCCTCTGGCACGCTGCCGCATTCCGCCAGCGCGTCGATAAACTTGCGCTGGCGTTCAGGTGTCCAGCCGTCGTGGCGATAATATTTTTTCGGGACGGGGGTGAAGTCGGGGAGGGGGTCGGATGGGTGTGTGTCGTCGGTCATGCTGCGCCTTTCGGATGGAAAGACTCACAAATAACCTATTTGGTACTTTGTAGGAAAGCGGTTTTTGCGCCTAATCCACATCCTCGACATCGACTTTTTCACCGGTCACGCGTTGCGACAGCGCCGCGGCGATGAACGGATCAAGCGCACCGTCGAGCACATCGGCAGGCGCGCTTGATGTAACGCCGGTGCGCAGGTCTTTGACCATCTGATAGGGTTGCAGGACATAAGAGCGGATCTGGTGGCCCCAACCGATTTCGGTCTTGGCCTGATATTCGCCGCTGGCCTCGGCTTCGCGGCGCTGCAATTCGGCCTCAAACAGGCGGGCTTTGAGCATGCCCATCGCAGTGGCGCGGTTCTTGTGTTGGCTGCGGTCATTTTGCGAGGCGACGACAATGCCCGTGGGTTGGTGGGTGATGCGCACAGCGCTGTCAGTGGTGTTGACGTGCTGGCCGCCGGAACCGGATGCGCGATAGGTGTCGATTTTCAGGTCACCATCGTTAATTTCGACTTCGAAACTGTCGTCAATCACCGGATAGACCCAGACGCTGGAAAAGCTGGTATGGCGTTTGGCAGCGCTGTCAAAAGGTGAGATGCGCACGAGGCGGTGGACACCGCTTTCGGTCTTGGCAAAACCATAAGCGTTCTCGCCTTTGATTTCGAGCGTGGCGGATTTGATGCCGGCTTGATCGCCCGCCTGATAGTCAACCATCGAGACCTTATAGCCGCGCGCCTCGGCCCAGCGCTGGTACATGCGCAGCAACATTTCGGCCCAGTCTGAACTTTCTGTTCCGCCAGCGCCAGCATGTATTTCGAGATAAGCGTCGAGATTGTCGGCCTCGCCAGATAGCAGTGCCTGAACCTTGTCGCGGTCCGCGCGGTCGGCCAGCTGGTGCAACGTTTCTACGCCTTCATCAGCCAGTGCGTTGTCGCCTTCTTCGTCGGCCATTTCGATATATTCGAGCGCGTCGTCCATTTCCTGCTGAATTTCGCGCGCGGCCGTAATGGATTCATCCAGCCGCCGTCGCTCGGTCATGACGGCTTGTGCAGCGCTTTGGTCATCCCACAGAGTAGGATCTTCGACCCGTGCATTCAGCTCATCAAGCCGACGCAACGCAACATCCCAGTTGAGCGAGGTTTTCAGCAGGTCGAGCGCTGCGCTGATCCGGTCCACATGCGCCTGAGCTTCCGCACGCATTATAAAGTCTCCAAATATCTCTTGGCGCTTCGATTAGACGATATGGCGGTGATGTAAAGTATCGATCCACATCAGGAGTCTAACCATCCCAGAACTTGCGACTTTGATTGAGACTTGGAGCGGAATCAAGCAAATTGCATCATTGATGAATTCTATCAAAAGTAGCCGATATTTTTGATTTGCTCTTCAATCCGGTCGCGTCAATATCCGGATAACACCGAGTAGAAATATTCTGTGTGACAATTGGAGTGTAACATGAATTCCCCTGGCTAGTATTTTTCAGCAAGAGTTGGAGGGGCAGGTATTTTTGCTAGATCAACTCGCGGTTTTTTTATAAGTTCGCACATGGTGGGATCTAGCGCTAAGTTAAACAAGGAAATTAATATGAAGAAAATTGCTATTCTGCTCGCAGCAGCGCCCCTGGCTCTCGTGGCTTGCACGTCTGAGACGACCTCGGCGGACGCCACGGCGGAAAGTTCAGAGGCAGCGGCACCCATAACCGCTGAAGAAGTAACTGCTGCGCAAACGGCATGGGGCGAAGGTATTGTTGCTATTGGAAAGGCGTTCACCGAAGAAGGTGATTACCGGGCCGCTGCTGACGAGCATATCAAAAAATTCTATGCTTATGGTGATGACGCGACAATTCTTTTCAAACCAACTCTGGCAGCCGCAGACCAGTTCCGCGGCACGTTTGATGAAGCGATGAGCTATTTTGTCGGGACGGAAGGTTCTGAAGACAAAGGCTTTGCTATCGCGCCATGGACTGCTGTGCGTTGGGAAAACGAAGGCACCGTGGTTGATAGCGACAGCGCAATGGCCATGGGCAACTATTACTTCACCGATACCGAGGGCAACGATACCAAAGTGGAATATAGCTTTGGATATGTGCGCGGTGCAGATGGTGAGCTGAAAATCAACCTACATCACAGTTCGGTTCCCTTTGGAGGTTAACCGATAGGGACGAGGCGCTGACGAAAGTCGGCGTCTCGTCTTACTCGCAGGTCTATGGCGATTTTGGCCAGAGCAATTGTTCCATCGGCGCGCAATTCGCTTAACGGCCATCGTTAGAAACGAAGGGCTTGGACAATTTGTCCTGGCCCTTTGCTGCTATTGACAGTGCCCTTTCGCTAACGGGTGAAATACCGGGCCGTGGTGGTAGGTTAGATGGCAGTTTGATATCCCAAGCCAAGCCCATTTTCTCCAGCAGCAGAATAAACTGATAGCCCAAATCAATCTGCCCGGGATAGAGACCGTGGCAAGCGGAACTTGGAAACGCGTGGTGATTGCAATGCCAGCTTTCACCCATGGTCGGTATGGCAAGCGCCGGCACATTATGGGCCTGTAGAGCCGCGTCATCGAGATGCCAGTCCTGTGGTCCGCGACTATGCGCGAAATAGGAAATGAACCAGTGCATGGTGGTGCAGGCAGCCACCCGCACAACAACGCCCCATATCACCCAAGGCAGCCCACCCATTGCAAAGAGAATGAGCGCGACTGGAATTTGATGCAGCATCCAGGTGCTTTGCAGAAACCGGTAAAAGGGGTCATCCGCAATTTCGGGGCCAGGATCAAAGCCGGGTGGGTTTTTGAGCTTCAGTTTGAAATTGAGATAGTAGAAACCCTCCGTCCACAGGGGCTTGCCATGACGCAGGAACCAATGGCATTTTTCTTCCCGCTGTGCCCAGTCACGGCTGTCGTGCAGGCCGATCGTCCAGATAGGTCCGCCCATGCCGACAAGCGTTCCGAAATAGACCAACGTTCGTTCCAGCCATTTCGGACATTCAAAGCTCCGGTGGATGAGCCGGCGATGAAAGCCAACCGAATGGCCTGCACACAAGGTGATGGCGGATAGCGCGAGAAAGGCGGCCAGCGCACCCCATGTGAAATAAAGCGGTCCCAAGATGATCGCGCTCAAGAGAAAACCCATGTTCCAAATGGAGCGACCAGCATCCCATAGAACGTCACCTTCATCGGGGCTGGCTTGATCGAGATTGGTCAACGAATTCACTTTGAACGCGGCGCTGCCGCTCTGCAGATCACGTCCCATTTTGCACCTCTGTGACAGGATGGCGGAAGATTATATCGCGCAGGAATTGCTTGGCACTCTGTTTGGCCGCGAGATTTTGCATCGGGCCAAAATACCAGGCGGGGTCGAGCAGCCGCTCATAACGAACAGTAAGCGCCACGCGCGTGCCGCCATCGGCCAGTGGCGTGAAGCGTACATCGGTGCCGTCAATTTCCATATAGCTGTTGAGATAGCTGTCATTGCGGGTGATTTTGGTCTGAATATGCTCCGGCGTAACCTTGGCGATGGTCACATCCATTTGGCCCGTATGGGTGTTGGTCCATATCCAACGCTTGTAAGTGAAAGCCATGTGGTGGACATCGCCTTCATTGAGGCTGCCCGCCTGAACATTGTCTGGCAACGGGAACAGCCGCAAAAACCAGTGCCGGTCTTTTGAGAATGTTATCGGCGCGGCCATATTGGCCTGCAATTGCGCAACATCAAGCGGGCTCTCGGCGACAAAGGTCGCGGTGCTGGTGCGCTCCACGGTGGTCGCCGGGATCATGCCCTCGCTGACGAGCAAAAGAACCAGAACCGGGAAGGCAGAGACTTTGAAGATATTATCCAAAGAGTCATCCGATTTATCGCGCGAAAGCCAGCGGAACAGGAAGGTGAGCGAAGCGAATAGATAATAGATCGGCATGAACATGAGCATACAGATGAAGCCTTCGAACAGGACGACCGATGTGGCTAGAAATATAATGGTCATCAGGCGCATGTGATTGAGATATTGTTTCCAAATCGTCGTCCCTTCGCTCACCTTAGTGAAAAAGGCCAAAGCCAAGGAAATGACGAACGGAATGGCAATGTACAGCAGCGTGCCGGTGCCAAATTCACTATCCAGCAAAGTCCGTATCGTCAGCGTCGATATGCCGATGATCAGCAGTAAATATTTCCATGAGATCCCCATCATCAGCGGTTTGCCGCAAGGCGATTATCATGGCAAGGAAATCATAACCTTGCAGCTTGATTATCCGAAGCGCTTCTTTCCAGCCATTGCCCGGTGTGACATCGCCATGGTGGTCAGCTGTGCATTGACGCGAATGCAGCTGGGCATCACGCTGGCGTCGGTCACATAAACGTTTGTGGTGCCGTGGACGCGCTGGTCCAGGTCGACCACGCCTTTGGCTGGATCGGCGTTGATCGCATTGCCGCCATGGGGGTGAGAGCTGGACAGGACAACATCATCCGGTTCGACAATGGCTTCCTCATAGAAAGCGTCAATTTCGGCATCGCTCATGCCCATGCGCAGGGTTTGGCCTTTGAGCAGAGCAGGATAGACCTCGATCGCTCCATTCAGGAAATGCACTTTGGTCATCGTCGCTAATGCCCGACGGAGTAGAGCCAGTTCGGGTTCTCCGATTTTTAGCTTCAGCTTGCCATCCTCCATCTTGCCGAGACGGTCTGCGGGGAAAAGCACACCGGCAGAAACCAGACGATTGAAATTGAGCATCCGCCGGAAATGTTCGTCAAACCAGCCCGGGACCAGCGTCGCCATGCTCATCGGTGGCTGAAAATGGCTTTCGATCAGATAGTCGCCGCGATCGACATAGGTGGACATCTGATCCTCGTTCCAGACATTCATGTCTTGTCCTTCGGGCATGAGCGCGACGACCGGGCAGGCGATATTGAGCGATATACCACTGCCGCTATTCTCAATCCCACTGTTGATCAGCAAGTTGCTGGAGGCCAAAGCGCCCGCTGCGACGACCACGCCCTTGCGCGTGTCTATTCTGCGTTTACGACCATCGCGTAATGTGATCTCGACGGCCTCGGCTATGCGGGCGCCGTCGCTGCTGTCCTTCCAGATAATTTCGGTCGCTTCCGCACCGTCTAAAATCCGCGCAGGCTTTTGGCGATCTGTGCTGGTGGCATGGGTCAGAAAGCTTTCAGGCATCGCTTTCTTGCGGCCATAGGGGCAGCCGGTATTGCAATAGCCGCAATAGACGCATTCGCTATCCGGTGTTTTGGGACCATAGTTTTTCTGGAACCAGGCCGAGATAGCTTGCTTGTCCATCGGATCGTTGGATTGGGCGGCATATTTATTCCATCCGTTGATTAGATGGGGGCCGTTGTTGCGACCGGAAATAGCCGATATTTCGGAGACTTCAAGCGCGTTTTCCACCGCCTCATAACTGGTCGTCAGCTCTGCTTCGGATATGGGTGCGCCCAGATCGGCCCAGGTTTTATAAACATCCTCTGCCTGTGGGTGCACGAGGCCAGCATGTTTCATGCGCAAGCAGATGCCATTGTTAATGACCGTCGAACCGCCCACCACGCGGCCCTGAAAGACGATAACGTCGCGATCCTTGGTGGTTTGCAGAGCGCCATCCTTGAACAGCCGGGCGGTCATCCGCGCTTCTTGGTGGGTTATACGGGAGGACGGGTAGTTATGGCCGGCTTCAAGGACAAGCACTTCATGCCCCTCATCGGCCACAGATGCGGCGGCCACCGCGCCACCGGCCCCGGAACCAATCACGATGACATCGACCGTTTCCGGAATGGCATCATGACCAACAAAGACTTCTGCTTTGAGATCGCGTTTGGTTTCCCGCTTCACCGGCAATTCATCCGGAGCAGACCGATCCCGTTGCGCGGGGAGTTGGTATTTCAACCGCTGATAAATCGGATTATCGAAATTCTCTTCCTCGTCGCCATGTTCCCAATGGCCGTAATAGCCGGCGAGGATGACGCCTCTGGTTCGGGCGATATCCTGAAACAGGTCTACGCGTGAATTTTGAAGGCGACGACGGATCAAAGTTTGCCGCAATTTCGGGGTCGCGAGAAAGAAAAACGGGCCGCCCAGGATCAAAAATAGACCATAAAGCGCTAGCCCGATTTCTTTTGGTTTGTCGCCATCAATGTTGGAGAAATGCTCCTGTAAATTGTCGACGACCTGCGAAGGCGAAATTGCCATCGGTGTATCGTGGAACATGGCCTGGGTGAGCGCTTTCAGCATGCGCGCTTGCAGGGGATTAAATGGTTTCTGCATGTCTATCTTCCTAAGTGCGACCCCGGAAAAATATCAGCGGGCTATTACCCTAGTCGGTTTTGGAGGTTGCAATAGTTCCAGCAATACCTAATCCATCGCCATTGGTTCCTCCGGCCAGTCGGCCAATTAATTTTTCTTCGACCATATCAATTTCTGCAATTCGGTTCAGTCCGGTTTCGGCGGCGTAAAGCCGCGTCCCGTCGGGTGAAAAGAGGATGGTAACCTGTCCGGCTTGCGGTGTGCCACTAATCTTTATCTCGCCTTTGGGCTCACGGGTTGCGACATCGAACAGCCCGAGCGCACCGTCCGCATAGTTAGATGTGACAGCAGTCTTTCCATCGGGGCTGATCGCGACCCGTATCGGGAATTTTCCGGTTTTAAGCACAGCGAGTTCTTCAAGCGTATTGGCATCAAATACACGCAGACTATCTCCCCGGCGATCTGCGACCCAAACGGTTTTGCCATCTGGCGTAATCGCGATACCTTCAGGCTCGGTGCCAGCAGGAAGGTCAGTAATCTTGCTGCTTTTGATCAAATCAAGCACGCTCACCGTACCGGACTGCATATTGCTGACAAAGGCACGGCTTTTGTCAGGTGTGACCACCACCATATGGCTGCCTTTTTGACCGGTCGAAATTTGGCTGACTGTGCGCGTTTGGGTCTCGCCAGTTGGTGGGGAGACAATGGCGATGCTGTCGCTGCCTTCGGTCGAGGCGATGATCCGGCCGTCGTCGAGCCAAGCGATGCCATGCGGGCTTTTATTAGGCGTGAGAGCAATAGTTTCGATTTTTTCGCGCGCGGCTATGTCGAAAATATCGATATGCTCTGCGCCATAGGACACAATGGCAGCCAGGCGGCCATCAGGTGAAATGGCAACTTCATGAGGGTTTTTTCCGGTATCGCGGCGAGCAACTTCGCGGCCTGTTTCCAAGTCGATGAAGCTGAGCGTATCTTCCCCTTTATTGCCTACGAGCAGAGTTCCAGCTGGATGCTGCTTATCGGGTGATGATTGCTCCGCTGTGGCAGTGCACGAAGCAAATAAAGTTGCTGATATCAAAGCGATTGCAAATTTATTCATTCGTGCCGTCTCCTTAAAAACCCCCGGCAAAGTTATGAACCGTGCCGGGGATGATTATATCTTAAATGGTCAAATATGTCCTATTCCGCTTCTGGTGCAGCGGCGCTGGCATCTTCAGGAAGACCGCCAAGCTGCGACACCATTTTTGTATAAGCGTCAAGATAGGCGAGTGCCATGACCCGACCGATTTGTGTATCCGTATATCCGCCACCAGCGGCTCCCGCGAGCGCGCCGCCAAAGAATCCGCCGCCACCGCCACGGAATTTCAGATCAGATTTGCGCGAATACCCTTCGGTAATGCGTTCCATTTCAGTGGTACGCACGTTGACCAAAGAAAGTGTCACATTGGCTTCTTTCTTGTTGATCTTAACACCGCCTAGAATTCCGCCAAAGGCACGACGTCCAAGGCCACCCAAAAGAGCGCCGCCGACACCGCCGCCGCCAGAATTGGCGTTGGCTGAAATAATATCAGGTACGATGACATAATCTGCTGCCTTCACCTGACGTTTGCCGATATTGGATCCGCGCTGCAATTCGCCAGAGTCGGCAAGCGCACGCTCAACCGCGCGGCTAGCCAATCCGCGACCGCGATCCACCAGGCCGAAGCAGCCAGACCGTGCCACAAAGGTTTTGATCAATGCTTCGGGGGAGCCCAATTTATAACTGACCCACCAGCGTTGTTCTGGCTCAACAATGGCGATGGTACCGAGTTTCTTATAGCAAACAGGAATTTCTGCGACGCCGCGTTCTTGCGCTTTTTGTCCCTTGGATTTACCCGCTGCCAAGGCAGTGCCGCCTGACAGTGCAATGGATGATACAGCAACGGCTGTGATAATTTTCTTTATCATGTTATTCCCTCCGAATTAAAATGCCCTGCTTACGTGAATGGACTGAACCTATTGGCTCGTGCCAAGCGGCGGGCGAGTTTGCGACCCCAAAAATTGCATGAAGATATAATGCTAGTCATGCAGCTTACGAGCTCTGATATCTGTAGTAGCGTTAATAAGCTCCCTCGATTGTGATCTATAGCACGTTTTAGACATGGTCATTTTTGATCTGTCTGCCAACAAAAAAAAATAGGATTGGGTCGTAAGTCTTTCCTTTTAGAATTATGCCGTTAGCATGCATTGAACGATAAATGACCTTGAGTCAGGGAGGAGCGTGCATGCGGCATATCGCGATCATCGGGTCCGGGCCAGCGGGCTATTATTCGGCTGAAGCGGCGCAGAAAAAATATGGCGATGATGTTACGGTCGACATTATTGACCGGTTGCCTGTTCCCTTTGGTTTGATCCGCACTGGCGTTGCTCCTGACCATCAATCGATCAAAGCGGTATCGCGTCGCTACGAAAAAACGGCGCTGGGCGACAATGTTCATTTTGCCGGAAACGTTACTGTCGGGGAGGATGTCAGCATCGAAGAACTGCAAGGTTTTTACGATGCCGTGATATTGGCGACAGGTGCGCCCAATGACCGGCCTTTGGAAATAGAAGGCAGCGATTTACCGGGCGTGATCGGCAGTGCGGCCTTTGTTGGCTGGTATAATGGGCATCCCGATTTTCGAGAGCTGGACCCACCGCTAGATGGCAAATCCGTGGCGGTCATTGGTAACGGCAACGTTGCTTTGGATGTTGCTCGTATACTGGCGAAGACGGAGAATGAATTTGCCGGCAGTGATATTGTTGCGCATGCGCTCGACCAACTGAAGCATAGCACCATCGAAAAAATCACATTGCTTGGCCGCCGTGGCCCGCATCAAATTGCGATGACCCCAAAAGAGCTCGGTGAACTGGGTCATTTGGAACGGGCGCGGCCAGTGATCGACACGCTGGATTTCCCCGATGAGGGCGCAGACGCGATGCTGGAACCCGGTATGCGCAAGTCAGTGACCCATTTACGCAGCTTTTTCACCCGTGCGGGGGAATTGCTTGAAAAACCGGTTGAAATTGACTTCGACTTTTTCGCTATGCCGGTCGCGATTGAGGGCGATGGCAAGGTTGAAAAACTGATCATCGAAAAAACCGAATTGGATGCGGATCTGCGCTCTAAAGGAACCGGCGAACATTACGAACTGGACTGCTCCATGGTAATCAGCTGCATCGGCTATCGCACACCGCCGATTGAAGGCGTGCCTTACCAACATAGCCGCGGCCGCTTTGCCAATGTTGATGGCCGGATATTGCCGGGGCTCTATTGCGTCGGTTGGGCACGGCGGGGACCGTCTGGGACCATCGGGACTAACAAGCCGGATGGCTTTGCGATTATCGAAGCGGTTGCAGAAGATATTGGCGCAGGAAATAATAAAGAGGGCCGCAAGGGGCTAGACCGCCTGTTCGAAAGCCGCGGTGTTGAGGCGGTGACATTTCGTGACTGGAAGAAGATTGAGGAAGCCGAAGTCGCCAATGCCCGCGAAGGCGCGCCGCGAGAGAAGTTTACCGATATTGCGGATATGATTGCGGCGCGGAAAAACTAGGCCAACCACTTTCGCAAAATTGCATTGACCTTCTCTGGGGCTTCCTGCTGCACCCAATGGGAAACGCCGGGTAGGCGATGGAGTTCTAAATTGGGAACCCACTGCTCCGTGCCCTCAGTGCATTTGATATTCAGCGCGCTGTCTTCCTCACCCCAGATCATCAGCGTCGGGATGTCGAGCATTTTATCCTCAACATCAACTGTATCTCCATGCCGGAGCAAGGCGCGATAATAGTTGAGCATAGCAGTCAGCGATCCGGGGCGCATGGCGGCCTTTGCGTAAAACTCCAAAGCCTCGTCTGGAAAATTACTTTGGTCGCGCGCCATATTAGAGAATGCCCCCTTAATTGCTTTGCCACCACCGCGCGAGATCAGAAATTCCGGTAACCATGGAATTTGGAAAAAGAAGATATACCAGCTGCGCTTCAGTTGCCGCCAATGTCGTATCTCACGCCGACCAACCATCGGATGCGGCACATTCATGATCACGAGGCGTTTCAAGGGACGGATTTGCTGGATTGCAAAAGCCCATGCGACAATCGCTCCCCAATCATGCGCGATCAGCGTGACCTCTTCCGCACCGCTGGCATCGATAAGGGCAGCCACATCAGCACAGAGATGATCCAGCGCATAATCACGCACGCTGTCCGGTTTGCTCGACCCACCATAGCCGCGCATATTGGGTGTCCAGACACGATAGCCTTGTTCCGCCAATAGTGGGATTTGAAAACGCCATGAATAATGGAGCTCCGGAAAACCATGCAGGCACAGCGCCAGTTTCTTGCCTTCACCGGCCTGTGCCACTTCAAATGTCTGGCCATTGGCCTCGACCCAATTGATCGCGATGCCGGTGATTGGATCGGGGTTCCAAGATGCTGTTCTTACCATGGTCAAACAGATAGCAGGAGACAGCTTTAATCATCCAGTTAAATCTGTTATTGATGAGAAAAATAATCAGGAGAGACTCGATGCATGATCTGGTAATTCGCGGCGGAACGGTGGTTGATGGCACAGGCGGTGCGCCCTTTACAGCAGATGTGGCCATTGATGGCGATCGCGTTTCCTTAGTCGGTACAGTGACGGCACAAGGCCGAGAAGAAATTGATGCGACCGGCAAAATTGTCTCTCCCGGCTTTGTGGATGTGCACACCCATTATGATGGGCAGGCGACATGGGATGATGAAATGGCCCCATCCAGCTGGCACGGCATTACTACTGTTGTGATGGGGAACTGCGGAGTCGGATTTGCCCCTGCCAGACCAGACCGGCATGAATGGCTAATCAACCTGATGGAGGGTGTAGAAGATATTCCCGGCACTGCGCTAGCCGAGGGTATGAGCTGGAATTGGGAAACTTTCCCGGAATATCTCGACGAACTGGAAAAAATGCCGCGTACCGTTGATGTGGCAACCCATGTGCCGCACGGAGCCGTGCGCGCCTATGTTTTGGGTGACCGGGAGAAGCCGGGCGCCGTACCGACTGATGATGAAGTCGAGCAGATGTCGAAAATTGTCGAAGATGGATTGAAAGCTGGCGCCCTTGGTTTTTCAACATCACGCACCATTTTGCATCGGTCCATCGACGGCGAACTGGTTCCCGGAACCACGGCGACCAAAGAAGAGTTGATCGGTATTGGCCGCGCAATGGGCCGCGTGGGCTATGGCGTATTTGAAATGGCGTCCGACCTCAACAAGGAATGGAATGAGTTTGAATGGATGGGCGACCTCAGCCGTGAAACCGGCATGCCGGTGACCTTCGCTGCGCTACAGTCCATTGCGAAAGACCAGACATTAGATGAGCAGATCGCGAATATGCGCGCGCAAAATGACAATGGCGCGAATATCGTTGCGCAAATAGCGTTGCGCGGAAACGGTATTGTGATGGCATGGCAGGGCACGGTACATCCCTTTGTTCGTCACCCCAGCTGGATGGCGATGGAAGACCTGAGCTGGGATGAGAAATATGCCAAGCTGAAAGACCCCGCGTTCAAGGCGCAATTGCTGAGCGAAGCGGGGCAGCCTCCCGAAGAAGTCGATATGGTGCCCGTATTCATGGTCATCACCAATGGCTGGCCGATGCAGTTTGAAATGGATGATGATTTTAATTACGAACCACAGGCGGATGAAAGCATCGCGACACGCGCTGCGGCAGCCGGAAAATCGGGCGCAGAATATGCCTATGATTTGATGATGTCGGATGATGGCAAAGGTTTCATTTATCTCCCCCTGCTCAACTATATGGATGGCAATCTGGATTTTCTGGAAGAGTTGCAACAGTCTGATGACACGGTGAACAGCCTGTCCGATGGTGGCGCGCATTGTGGGACAATCTGCGATGCGGCGTCACCAACATTCATGTTGGAGCATTGGGTTAAAAACCGTTCGCGGGGTACATTGAAGTTGGAACATGCCATCAAACGCCAATGTCTCGACACTGCGCGACTATACGGCTTGAACGATCGGGGCGTGTTGAAGCCGGGCTATCTCGCTGACGTAAATGTGATCGATATGGATCGGATAAAACTGGGCAAGCCTTGGTTGGCCTTTGATCTGCCAGCTGGTGGCAAGCGTTTGCTGCAAAAGGCCGATGGCTATGATTATACGATCAAGTCGGGGCAGGTAACGTTCAAGGGCGGCGTTGTGACCGACAAACGTCCCGGCGGCTTGATCCGTGGTCCGCAAAATGCCGAGATGCTCGAAGCGGCGGAATAGCCTATAGTTTGTGCTCCGCATCAAGTGCGGAGCACAATAGAGTCATTTTGCGGTTGGGAGAATTAAAGCCCCGTCCAGTGCAACCGGATAAAGGCCGAGCGTCCCGCACCTGAGATACGGTCACCCAAAGCCACATCAGAACCGCTGACCCGGTTATAGCCTGCAAGATGTTGGGTGTAGTTGTTGTCGAACAAATTCTCAATATTGGCATCTAGGGACAGATTCGAAGTGATCGTAACATGTCCGAAAAGACCTGCGAGCAGATAGCCATTGGTGGACTGTTCGCTGTTGGTGACGGAGACTTTATTTTGGTCGGCAAAGGCTTGCAATTCAAAACCTGCTCGCCAGTTTTCTTCCTGCCAAAATAGGGCCATGCGAGCATTAGGCGGTGCGATGCGATACAGGTTGTCATCAATATCGCGGCGTTTGCCTCGGACATAGCTCGCCGTGCCATCCAGATGGAGTGGACCCGTAATGTTCCAGCCAAAATCAAAATCCAGACCGTAAAGCTCCGCATCGACATTGGCAAAGCGCAGCGGCGTTGCATCGCCATTCATATTAGCGATCATTTCA
This sequence comes from uncultured Sphingomonadaceae bacterium, assembly GCA_947489315.1. GTDB lineage: Bacteria > Pseudomonadota > Alphaproteobacteria > Sphingomonadales > Sphingomonadaceae > Parasphingorhabdus. The sequence goes on along the minus strand of CANLCX010000002.1, from coordinate 319,291 downwards.
ACCGGGCTGTCGATGACTCCCGGCGTGTCATCAAAAGGAACGCCTTGGATGAAGTTATCGACGCGCCGATAGAAAAGCGTTGGTCTTGCGTAAAAATCTGCGCTTTCATAGTCGAAACCAATTTCGGCAATCCAGGCTTTTTCATGGTCCAGACCGAGGTTGCCAACATAAATGTTACCGTCCGCCAGGCCGCCACTGGCGCCCGTGGGTAACCATGAGAAGCGTTCGACCGCATTGGCGACGCGGGTTTTGTGGGCCAGTGTCAAACGCGGTGTGAACACGCCAAGGTCACCCCAGAGCCTTGCAACCACGTCAAACGTGTCATCAGACCAGTGACGATCCGCAGCGGTAAAACCGTCCGCAACTATGCGGGCCCCCATGGGTACCGCGCTTCCCAGTTGCGGGGTTCCGGCATCCATCTGATGATGGTCGAAACGGATGCCGATTTCTGCCTCCACCAGTCCGAAGCCGGTGCGGCCCTCGACAAAGGCACCAATTCGGCTGCCCGTAATATTGTTAAGCGATGTGAGAAAAAAATCAGCGTTGACCGGATTCGTAATGCGCACATCCTTGTCGACCGTCTCGACATCCGCGCCGATACGCACATGTCGGTTCGGTTCACCAATACGCAATGCCACTGCGGCTGTGCTGCTATCAGAATCAGCAAAAGTGGCACGGAAACGCATCGGGCTTGCCGGGACGGGCCGCAGCGATATATTATCCATCAAATGGCGCACGGCAACATGGCCAGCGTCTAGTTCAAGATATAATCCATCGCTTAATTGTCCCTCATAAGCGATGCTCAGAAAATCCGTGTTGAAATATTGGATGTCCATCGGGAAGGGGGGATTGCCAGTGGGGTCGGTTTCCTGTCTGCGATAGGAAAGGGTGATATTGCCATTACCAACCTGCAACCCCGCCACTGCTCCATAGGTTAACCGCTCAAAGCTGGTTGAGGCAATGGTGCCGCCGGGAAATTGCTGGTCATCGCCTTCCTCAAAGGATGCAATGACGCCAAATTTCAGGCGATCGTTGGAAAGTCCGGCGATGCCGCCAAGCAAATAGCTGTCATCGCCGCTACGATAACCAGCGGTCAGATCAATTGTTGGTTTCAAGTCGCGGCTATCGCCAAAGCTGACTTGTTTCAACACAGCATTAACACCGCCGCCCAGACCGGGCCCTTTGCGAACCGGGCTGATGCCGCGATCCAGTTCAATCCGTTCGATCAATGCCATGGGCGCATAATGAAGCGGTGGGTCCATAAGATTCGGTCCGCCAGAGGAAAAGCGTTGACCGTTAACGCGAACCAATATGCGATCGCCAAATAGGCCGCGATATTGGACCTGACCGGAAAGGCTGCCATTGTCGATCAAGGCTGCGCCCGGCGCGCGGGCGACCAGTGATGCGGCGTCCGGGGTAGACATAATTTCCTTTTCACCGTCGATGATATCTATTGTGTCGATGTCGCGCTGACCGGTAACGATGATATAGGTGAGGGGGTCTTCTTCGGCTCGGGCCGGTGAGAAAAATGCAGGGACTGCAAGAGCGCAGGCAGCGCTCATCGCGCCTGCAAAACTAGGGTATTTCATGGATATTTCCTGTGATTGTCTGGTTGCTGGCCGTCAGAAACGTTCCAAACAGCCGATAAAAGCGAAGTCAGACAGTGACAGGTGGTCCGGTGGCTGGCGGAATATTGATCCGGTTGCGGACGGTGAAATGGCGCGGCGCTGTGGGTTCGTGCCGCGCAGCGACAATGTTGGTGCGGGCGATCGTTGGCGCGGATGCAAGAAGGCTTGGCCCGGAACCTGCTGCATAGGTACAGACAGAATTGTCTGCTTTGGATTCTGGTTCATCCTGTTGCTCGGGCTCACCATAGACCATTTCTAGCAGCGCATAGTCTGGATGATCTCGAGTAATCGCTAGGGTTTTATCTGTGTGACCGGAACAAAGCTCGATGGAAAAGCCATTCGCGGTTTGCGTGGGCATAAAGCCTTGTGGTGCCAGTGCGGTTAACAGCAGCGCGAGGAAGGCGATCAAATGAGGTGTCAATTTGTTCTGCATAAACTGAAATGGTGATCGCTGTTTAACTATGTGATTGCCGAGCGATCTATAAATCCGCTGAAGACTTCTTGCTAGTCTTGATTTGATGATGGACAGGAAACTTCGATTTTTTGCTATATGCCAACCCAATTCAAGCCGTCAGGTAGCTCATCAGCAGAATAATCGATTTGTACTACTCTTCGAGAGCTGGGTTGAGTTGCAATTTCGGATGCGTGAATGATCGGAGTAGCGTAAATCCAAATGTCGCCCGCGCTCGCAGTACATTCCAAACACTGAGCATCTGCGACAGACATTTCAATTTTATCTTGTGGTACCTTACCCAATAGATGGGAACCAAGTGCTACCTTTAAGGGCGCGTTTGTATTGGGAACGTCATCAAGATGAATCCGAAGTGTCAGCATTCGCGAGAGAATCTCGAAGGGCGGTTCTACATGGATCATATCTTTTTTGATCGACCAAGGTCCAAAACCATCGACTTTGCTCTTCGTTTCGACGCAAATAGTTCGATCTTGATGCCAGCCTATCGACCAGTTGATTGATTGAGATTTGTTGAACAAAAGGGCGCGAACCGGACGGTTATTTGGCCCCAGATACCTTGCCGCAACCTCTCCAATAGTGGATTTAGGCAAGCAAAGTTTATCGAGTGCTTCGATTTTGGATAGGCGTATCCCTGCTTCATTTGAGGGAAGTTTTTCGGTTAGTTCGATTAGCTCTGTCAAGATAGCCAATGCGGCCTGAGATGCTCTGACAGCGCCGTTTTCTTTTAGACTAAGGTATTCAATTATCACGAAAAACCAAATGCTTTCTCACACTGGTCAAAATGTTACACCCGCATTGGCATCAATACATAAAGCGCAGCGCTCTTATCATTCTCGCGGATAAGTGTTGGTGCGCTCGCGTCGGCCAAGTGCAATTCGACACTGTCGCCCTCAATCTCGCTCAAAATGTCGAGCAGATAACGCGAGTTAAAACCGATTTCGAACTCGTCTTCCTTATAGCCACCCGGCACTTCTTCTGCCGCCGTACCATTTTCAGGTGACGTCACAGAAAGGGTGATCTTGTCATCGCCCAGCGCCATCTTGACCGCGCGGGTCTTTTCAGTGGCGATGGTCGATACGCGGTCGACGCCTTGCGCAAAGCTCTTCGGATCAATTTTCAGGATTTTGTCATTTCCCGTTGGAATGACACGGGTATAATCCGGGAAGGTTCCGTCGATCAATTTGCTGGTCAGGATCGCTGTACCCAAGGTAAAACGAATTTTGCTAGCGGACAGGTCAATCTGCACCGACGCTTCGCTATTCTCATCAAGCAGTTTGCGCAGTTCGTTGACGCATTTGCGTGGAACAATCACGTCTGGCATGCCCTCCGCTCCGGCAGGGCGAGGAAGAGTGACACGGGCTAGGCGATGGCCATCGGTCGCTGCAGCTTTCAATACCGGTGTCTCTTCGTCTTGTACGTGCAAGAAAATGCCGTTCAGATAATAGCGCGTTTCTTCTGTCGAGATTGCGAATTTTGTTTTGTCGATAATCTGCACAAGCGATGCCGCAGGCAGTTCAAAACTGGTCGGCAGATCGCCTTCGGCAATAATGGGGAAATCATCACGGGGCAGGGTTTGCAGATTGAACCGCGCACGGCCTGCGTTGACTTTCATCTTGCCTTCGGCCGCATCCAGCTGAACCTGTGATCCGTCTGGCAATTTGCGAGCAATATCGAACAGCGTATGGGCTGAAACGGTTATGGAACCGGCTGTTTCTACCTGCGCTTCAACGGTTTCAACGACTTGCAGATCAAGGTCGGTTGCCATCAATTTGATGCCGCCGCCGGCGCTAGCTTCGATCAATACGTTGGACAGGATGGGAATAGTGTTGCGCCGCTCGACCACCGACTGGACGTGACCCAGACTTTTTAGCAGTGCTGCGCGTTCAATTGTCGCTTTCATAAACCGTCCTTCATTTCCTGTCTTGAGGCGATGTTTTCTACCCCAATGGCTGTGTGAGGGGCGCAGTCAGAGACTCCACCAAATTCACAGTTAGTCATCGCTTCATTAACAATATCAACCAATAGGGCAAGCCCGATACAGAGTAGAAGAAGCTTATTCCGGTGAAAATCTGTGGAAAAAACCAATAATGCCGTTAAACCCCCTAAAGATATTGGCCAGATGCGCCGTAAAGGGATAAATTAGATCATAGATATGAACAGTTTAAGCAGCGATTTGAGCACAAGAGGAAAACGGCTGTTCATCGCGCGCCATGGCGAGACAATTTTCAATCTCGCGGGTCGTATCCAAGGCAATGATGCCCATACACCGCTGACGCAACGCGGCTTTGCACAGGCGGATGAAATGGGCAGGGCACTGGCGCGCTATCTGGGTGGTTTCTCCGGACTTGATCTTGTTGCCTCCGACACGGGCCGGGCGCTGCAAACCCTATCTGTTGTGTGCGAGCATATAGAAATGGACTGGCATCAGGTCACAGCTGACTCGCGCCTGAGAGAAATCAACATGGGTGATTGGGAAGGCATTTATTATAATGACCTCAACGGCCAATTGCGGATTGACCATGATCAAGGCTTGTTCCTGACGCAAGCACCGGGCGGGGAAAGCTATAGCGACATTGTAAGTCGGCTGAGAACATGGATTGTAGATCAGCCGTTTGAGCGAGATATGCTGCTCATCAGCCATGGTATGACCAGCCGGGTCTTGCGCGGGTTGTTGACGGGACAGCCGCCGCTTGCGTTAATTGACGCGCCAATGGCGGATAGCTTGCCGCAAGGATCGATGGTGCAAATTGTCGATGGCGTGGAAACAATCGTACATCTGGGTGCAGGAGAGGGCGAGAAAGCGTGAGGGCTTCGGTGATCCTTCTTGCATTGTGCTTTGCCACGCTATCCGCGCCGATTGCAGCAAAAGACTCGCTCGGAATTTTCAACAGCTGGGGGGCTTTTCGCGATCTAAACGTCCCGCGCTGCTATGCCCTTGCCGAGTCAGAGGAAATCACCGGCAAAGCAGAACGCAAATCCTATGCCTCTGTCGGCTTTTGGCCCAAGCGCAATATTCGGGCCCAATTCCACGTGCGGCTGAGCCGGGATCGATCCAGCAACAGCCGGGTCATGGTTGGAATTGGTGGTCGCCGGTTCCAGTTAACCGCCAACCGGTCGGATGGTTGGTCACAAGATAAGCGGATGGACGCTGCGATTATCGCGGCGCTGCGTTCTGCCAACAGCATGACGATTGAAAGCACAGGCCGTAACGGCAAACCTATTGTCGATGCCTATCTGCTCCGCGGAGCCGCAACCGCGATTGATGCCGCGTCATTGGGTTGCTCGCGCTTGAAATAACCGCTGATCGTCATGATCCAACTAAGAGATATTCCGTTGCTAGCATAAGCTGAACGGCTGGAAAATTGCGATAGATTCGGAAAATCGGGCGAAATATCCTATCATTGTCACTTATATCGGTGCGTAATCCGCATTGGGATAGCAATGGCTCTTGGGAGGGACTCATGAAGAAATCGACGATATTATTAGGCGCAACTTTCTTGTCGTTAGGCGTTTCATTTGGCGGGATCGCGTCCGGTGGCTTCGGTCAAGCGATTGCTGCCGAAGCCAGCGTTGACGCCGATCTCGTGAAGCAGGCTGGAGCGCCGCTATTTGAAGGTATGGGCGATTACAACCGTACCATCACGACATCTTCGCAAGGCGCTCAGCGCTATTTCAATCAAGGGATGGTGCTCGCTTTCGGGTTTAATCATGCTGAGAGTATTCGTTCATTCCGGGCCGCGCAGAAGCTCGACCCCACATGCGCTATGTGCTTCTGGGGCGAGGCCTTGGCGACTGGGCCGAATATTAATGTGACCGCGAAAGGCAAAGCGGTCATGAGCGACGAAGATCGCCGTGCCGCGTTTAAGGCCATCAGCCGCGCGCTGGAATTGAAGACCACCGCGTCGCCATTGGAGCAAGCGCTTATCGAGGCACAAGCCAGACGGTATAATGGTGATCCATCGACAAGCCGACGGGCTTTGGATCTCGCCTATGCTGAGGCCATGGGCCAAGTGGTGCAGACTTATCCAGAGGACGACGACGCGGCGGCGATTTATTCCGAGGCGCTAATGAACACCATGCCGTGGGATTATTGGTCAGCAGATGGCAACCCGAAGCCTGAGACCGAAAAAGTCATCGGCGCTCTGGAGCGTATCATTGCGCGTAGCCCGAAACATCCGCTGGCATTGCATCTCTATATTCATGCCGTGGAAGCTTCCAAAGACCCAGGCAGGGCCGAAGAGGAAGCCGATGCGCTCTCTGGTCTGGTTCCGGGTTCCGGGCATCTGGTGCATATGCCAGCCCATATTTACTGGCGGGTCGGTCGTTATGATGATGCGGCAACGGCGAATATTCGAGCCGCGGCTGTGGATGAGGAATATATCGCGGCTTGCAATGCACAGGGATTTTATCCAGCGCTTTACTATCCACACAACATTCATTTCCTTTGGGCAGCAACCAGCATGGCTGGACAAAGCGAGATGGCGATTGGATCGGCGCGCAAATTAGCGGCCAATGTTCGTCTGGAGCAGATTGAACAATTTCCAACCGTAGAGTTTTTCAAGACAATACCGATGTTGACGCTGACCCAATTTGGTAAGTGGTCTGAAATAATGGCAGAGCCCGCTCCGCCCGAAAATCTCGATTATTCCAATGCGATTTGGCGTTACGCGAGGGGTATTGCTCTAGCGAATATGGGAGATAGCACTGGCGCAAAGGCGGAGCGCGACAAGCTTGCAGCGGTGAAGGATAGTGTTCAGATACGCTTTCTAGACAATGCCGATTATCCCGCCAGCGTGCTGCTCAACATTGCAGATGATTTGCTTCAAGGCGAAATTGCGTTGAAATCCGGCAACCCCAATCTTGCGGCAGAGCATTTTCAACGCGCTGTCGATAAGCAGGATGCGCTGCCCTATATGGAGCCGCCATTTTGGTATTATCCCTCGCGCCAATCGCTAGGGCAGGCCTTTTTGGACGCCGGTGAATTTGCCAAGGCCGAGGCGGTTTATCGTCGCGATCTTGAGGACTATCCAAGGAATGGCTGGTCTATGTCCGGGTTAGTCGCGGCATTGGACGGTCAGGGTAAGGCGGAGGAATCAGCCAAGGCGCAGGCAGCTTTGGACGTTATCTGGGCGAAGGCGGATGTTTCACTCAAGGGTTCGCGTCTCTGAACGCGGCGGTAGAAGTTGCGTTTTTCCGCCGTAGCTAAAAATACCCTTGCCAGCGACATCATCCATTTTCGCAAGAGATTTTGCGCTGCATTTCATGGCGGAGAGCTTCTCTGCAATTTTCGGGTTCTTGTGGAGGGGGGCGAGGACGTAAGGAAAATATCGGCCACTGTTGGGGCATAGCGAGTAGCGACCAGCATTTTGTGCGTTGCGTTCGTTGATGAGGGCAACGACTTCCTCCACATCTCCGCGCCCAGCCAGAATATATAGTTTGAGGTCAATGTGGCCGGTAAGACCGAATTGCATCCCTTTCTCCATATTCTCGGTCGCTGCCAGATAGCTGTTAACCGCCTCCAGAGCGAAGTCGTGATCACCAGAGCGTAACGCATCGATGATGATTGTTTCGCTATGGTTCGATATCGGCCAGCCGTTTTTATATCCGGAAGCAGTGAATAATAATGGAAAGGCCGTCTTAAAATTTTGCCGGGCTTCGGCGCGGCGGCCCAATTCTAAAAGATATTGGGATCGATTATGATGGGCAAAAGCAAGATGAAATTCCATGTCATAAACCGGTATATCGATAAGTAGCGCAATTCGTTTGTCGACCGCTTCAAGGGCTTTTTCAAACTCGCCAAAGGCTTTGTGTAAGTGGGCCTTGGTTTCATAGCTTTTCATCAGATAATAATGTTCCAGCGGGAACTCTGGTTCTCCGATAAGGGCGACTAACTCTGTTGCAAGTGCGAGCGCCTTGGTTTTGTTCTCGGCTATATCGTTTTTGTCTCGCCGGAGGCTTTCTTTCGCTTCATGAGCCGCAAAATCAAGGCGGGTAAATAGCTTGGCCGCCTGCAACAGCGGCCAGCATGTTTTGATAACATCGTCCAACTGATAAGTAGCATCAGCCCGGCAGGTTGAAAGATCAGCGCGTTTTGCAGCGGGAATATCGAAATCGAGTATTTCAGGTCGCTGTTGTTCAATAAGTGGGGCGTCGGGGTCCACTGGTTTCGGTTCCACATATCCCGGTGGTGGAGAAACATTGGGAGCAGCTGTGGTCTGCGCGGTGGCCGATTGGGCCAATGATATTGCCAAGGTCAGGGTGGTCAAGGCTGATAAAATATATCGCATGGATTTTTGATATTCGTGATCATCAACTCTGTCCAGAGCGGTTCGTTTGCTTTCATCACCCTTATGCATGGCGTTTTATCCCAGCTAGCTTTTCGTCCGATGTCTCCCTATATGCGCTCCCATGCAGATTCCCGGCCATATTGATCCCGTCCCGCTTCCCGCCAGAGTCACGCCTCGTGAAGATGGACGCGTTGACCTTATTGGTCTGAGCGTTGCCGAAATTCGGGATGTGCTGATCGAAGCCGGTCTGGAAGAGAAGCAGGGCAAGTTGCGTTCGAAACAGCTGTTTCACTGGATGTATCATCGCGGAATTGATGATTTCGCGATCATGACCGATATGAGCAAAACCTTGCGGCCTTGGCTGGCGGAGCGGTTTGTGATTGGACGGCCGGAAATTGTCGAGGCGCATTTATCAGAAGACGGAACGCGCAAATGGTTGCTGCGGTCCGCTGATAGCCAGGATTATGAGATGGTCTTCATCCCCGACGAAGATCGCGGGACATTATGTATTTCTTCGCAAGTGGGCTGCACGCTGAATTGTCGCTTCTGCCACACAGGAACCATGCGGCTGGTGCGGAACCTCAGCCCCGGCGAGATTGTCGGCCAAGTCATGCTGGCGCGTGATGCTTTGGGCGAGTGGCCCAAGGGCGTGATGGATTTTGCCGACGAAGAAGAGGCGGAAAGCACCAAGGAATATAATCAGGCTTATAAGTCTGATGGACGTCTGCTGACGAATATTGTGCTGATGGGCATGGGTGAACCGCTCTATAATTTCGACAATGTCCGCGATGCGATGAAAGTGGTGATGGATGGCTCTGGTCTGGCTCTTTCGCGCCGCCGGATCACCTTGTCGACCAGTGGTGTCGTGCCAATGATTGCGCGGGCTGGCGAAGAGATAAACGTCAATCTGGCGATCTCGCTGCACGCAGTAAACAAGGAAACGCGCGACGAGATCGTCCCGCTCAACCGCAAATATTCGATTGAGGAATTGCTGCAAGCGTGCGCTGATTATCCCGGTTCCAGCAATTCCCGGCGGATTACCTTCGAATATGTGATGCTGAAAGACAAGAATGACAGCGATCAGGACGCGCGCGAGCTTGTCAGTCTGTTGCGCCAATATGATTTGCCAGCCAAGGTCAACCTGATCCCGTTCAATCCATGGCCGGGCTCTGATTATGAATGCTCCACACCGGAGCGTATTAAGGCCTTTTCCAAGATTGTCTTTGATGCGGGGATTAGCGCACCCGTGCGGACGCCGCGTGGCCGTGATATTATGGCGGCCTGCGGTCAGCTAAAATCTGCCAGCGAGAAAAAATCACGCGCGGAATTGGATCGGCTGGCCGAAGAAAAACAGGCGGCGTTGGGCTAAGCTATCGTCCCTAAACGGTAGCAATTACATCGATTTCGACCATCAATCCAGGTATCGCTAGAGCCTTGACCTCGACTATCGTATCGGCCGGGTAGGGCTCAGAAAAATAACGTTTTCGGGCTTCGACAATTTGCGGGAAATTGGCCATGTCGGTCAGATAGATGGTGACTTTTACAATCTTGTCCCGGCTACTACCGCCTGCGGCTAGCACACGATCGATATTGACGAAAACCTGCGCGACCTGTTGGTCAAAATCATCGGTGCCGATTATGTCGCCAGCTTCATCAATGGCTGCTTGTCCAGACAGAAAAAGCAAATCACCGACCCGCCATCCAGGTGCAATCGCGTAGGGAGCGAGCGGGTCGGGATTTAACGCAATTACTTGTTTCTTTTCCATGGCTTTTCCAATCAATCCGATGATCGGAAAGCTTAGCTTTGCAGACTTGCGGTGACCACAAAAAAGGCATGTGGCCCATCGTCATGGCAGACCATTGCGTATGTTCTAACTAAAATTGAATACCGAACCCCACGACGCCTTGATTGCGTTTCAAGCCGCGACCGAGCTCTGAATAGCGATATTCCGCCCGCACAAACAGGTTCTTTTTGAGCTTATATTCAACGCCTGAACCTACTCGGAAACCGTCCAGATTAACGGCTTGAAAACCAACCGTACGCAAACGAGCGTCAGCATATCCAACCTTGCCATAGATTAGAGCGTTTTTGCTGACCACGAAACCAATGCGCCCGCCAGCATAGAGTTCGCGCCCCATTTCGATTTGGCCAAGAAATCGATCATCAACGTCGGCAGCGGAGTCAGTAGCTTCGAGCTCGACACCGTAAACAAACCCTCCTGTTTGACGATCATAACCAACATTAATTCCGTACAAGAGGCCTTTTGCGTTTTCCAGATCAAAACTTCCGTCGCCATTATTGAATGAGCCGAAGTCTGCATTATCGTAGCCAGCAACGATCGTGCCCTTGAAACCCGAAAAATCGCTGGTGTTTTGCGCCTTGGCAGGAGATGCCATAGTGCAAGCGACGATAGACGCCGCGATAATAAGTTTTTTCATTTATGGTTGCCCCTGGGATTTTGAAATTAAAATAGAATAATAATCGAGCGTAACGAATTTCTGAATTGTCACAGCCTATAAAAAGACAATGATATACAGTAAATAAATGTCACCATCATGAAATAGAATTTTCCAGAGATACTATATTACGTGATAAATAAGCAACAATTGCAGGTGTAACCTTCTGTTTCCAAAACGCGAACTAGCTTATAATATGGGCCAGATGCAAAACAGATCAAAGAACCGCGCCGTTCGCCACCGGCTGACCACTCGCCTCTGGCATTGGCTCAATGCATTATGTCTGCTTGTTTTGATCATGAGCGGGCTGACGATCTTCAACGCCCATCCGCGTCTTTATTGGGGCGAATATGGGGCTAATGATGATTATGCCTGGGCAGCGGTTGGGTCTTCGCAAACCATAGGCTATGTCCGGGTCGGCGAGACGAAGATCGACACCACGGGCTTTATCGGCAATTGGCAGGACAGCGAAGGCAAGGTTCAAACTTGGGCGTTTCCGGGCTGGGCTACTATCCCGTCTTATTACAGCCTTGCCGAAGGGCGGCGCTGGCATTTCTTCTTTGCGTGGATTTTTAGTGTCGGACTAGCATTTTTCATGATCCGGTCCTTGTTTAACCGGCACGTGCAGAAGGACTTACACATCACCCGCACCGAATGGCGTCCGTCTCATATTTGGCGGGATGTAAAAAATCATGCGCGTTTACGGTTTCATGATGATGGTGCCGTCAGCGTCTATAATATTCTTCAAAAACTCAGCTATATTGGGGTGATCTTCGTCTTATTGCCACTGATGATTTTTTCCGGCCTTGCTATGTCACCGGCAATGGATGCGAACTGGCCCTTGCTCACAGATGTTTTTGGCGGTCGACAATCGGCGCGGTCGATCCACTTTATCGGCATGTTTCTGTTGGTGCTGTTTTTCATTGTTCATATGATGGCACTTGTCCTTGCGGGACCGCTCAAGCAGACTTGGGCGATGATTACCGGCGGCAAAAGGGAAGGCGGCTCCAATGCGTAAATTACTGACCCGACGATCGCTCATTACTGGTGCGGCTCTTGGCGCTGGGGGCTTGCTGAGTGGCTGTGACGCGCTGAGCCGTAGCCCGGCTTTCCAAAATATATTGGGTAGCGCCGAGGATGCCAATTTCCTCGTGCAAAGGGCCTTGGGCGACCGGATGGAGCTCGCCAGTGAATATACTATTGCTGATCTGTCCCCCAAATTCCGGGCCAACGGGACCCGTGACCCGGGTACGCCTGACTATACAGCGAGCGCCGCGCAGGGTTTTGCCGATTGGCAATTGCGTCTGACCGGCCTGTTTGCCAAGCCGCAAATTTTCTCGCTTGCGGCGTTGCAGTCTATGCCCCAGCGCACACAAATTACGCGCCATGATTGTGTCGAAGGATGGAGCGCGATTGGCCAGTGGACTGGCGTTCCGCTCAAATTGTTGCTCGATCTGGCGCAATTGCAGGACAAGGCGAAGTTTCTGGTGTTCCATTGCGCGGATCGTCTTGGTGGAAGACCTTATTACGAGAGTATCGATCTGCTCGACGCTTTTCATCCGCAAACGATTATGGCGCACCGGTTAAATGGCGAGGCTGTGCCGGTTGAAAATGGAGCGCCATTGCGGCTCAGGGTCGAACGACAGCTAGGCTATAAACATGCCAAATATGTGACCGGCATTGAGGCGGTTGCGACGCTGGACAATATCGGTTCAGGCAAAGGCGGATATTGGGAAGATGTCGCCAATTATGAATGGTATGCAGGAATTTAACGGGGTTTTGATGGGGGATATTATGTGCTGAGGAGCAATAGATGTCCATATTAGGTCGCTTTTTAGGAAGCGTGGTAAAAAGAGGGTCGATTGCGGTCATTCACGCGGACGGATCGACAGAAAAATTTGGGCAATCGGAGTCGGGCTTTCCCGATGTCACAGTGCGTCTTGCCGATAAGGGCGTTATGCGCCAGATATTGCTGGATCCGCGCCTGGGGGCAGCGGAAACATTCATGGACGGCCGTCTTATTGTCGAGCAGGGCGATATTATGGAATTGGTCCAATTGCTCCGTGCCAATCGGCGTTGGGACCGCGGCGGCCGGTTAAGCGACCCGAGTGCTTTCAAGAAAGCGAAAAACCTGATTGCTGGCCGGCTTGACCGCATCAACGGACAAAGACGGTCGAAGGCCAATGTCGCGCATCATTATGATCTGAGCCGGGATCTCTATGAGCTGTTTCTTGATGAAGACATGCAATATAGCTGCGCTTACTGGACGGACCCGGCCAATACGCTGGAGCAGGCGCAACTGGACAAAAAAGCCCATATCGCGGCCAAGCTCGATTTGAAAGCGGGCCAACGGGTGCTGGATATCGGTTGTGGTTGGGGCGGGATGGCGCTTTATCTGCATCAGAAATTCGGTGTCGAAATGCTTGGCATCACGTTGAGTGAAGAACAGTTGAAAGTTGCCCAAGAACGCGCTGAGAAACAGGGCGTATCTGACAAAGTCAAATTTGAACTGATCGATTATCGCGACCTAGCAGAGCGGGAAGCCGGACAGTTTGACCGGATCGTATCGGTTGGCATGTTTGAACATGTTGGCACGCCGAATTTCAAAACCTTTTTCCGCTGTGCCGCCAATCTGATGACCGACGATGGTGTGATGTTGCTCCACACGATTGGCAGGATGGGCAAGCCGGGGACGACCGATGCCTTCACCCGCAAGTATATTTTCCCCGGCGGTTATATTCCGGCGCTGAGTGAGACTGTCGAGGCGAGTGAGCATTTTCGTCTGATGGCTACGGACATTGAAACCTTGCGGCTGCACTATGCGCTTACTCTGCGCGAATGGTATAAACGGACGGTGGCAAATAAAGACAAGATTGTTGCACTATATGATGAGCGCTTTTTTCGTTTGTGGACCTTTTACTTGGCTGGAGCCACGGCCGCGTTCGAAAGCGGCAGCATGTGCAATTACCAGATTCAGTTTAGCCGGAACCGCCATACGCTGCCGTTGACTCGGGACTATATTGGTGAGACGGAAAAGCATTTGAAAAGCTGATTATTCGGGATATTTGTCCGCCATATATTTCAAGTCTTTAACAATAATTTCCTCAAGCACGCCGAGATCAATATCGGATAGACGCTTCACATAAAGGCAGCTTTTGCCGATGCTATGTTTGCCCAGTTTTGCGAGCAGCGGATCCTTGTCCTTGAACCCGCCGATGCAATAGAGCGTCAGGGCGGTCTTGCGGGCGCTGAATCCGGTGCGCATCATGTCGCCTTCGCGGCCACTGTCATAGACATAATGATATTGACCATAACCAACCATGGTGGGGCCCCACATTTTCGGTTTGTGGCTCGAAAGCCGTTCCATCATTGCGGCAATGGTCTTGGCATCTTCCCGTTTCCATTCGGGTGTCACAGCATCAAGATAGGTTTGTACATCTGCGTCGGTTGGGGCGGTTTTGTTTTTTGCCTGTGTTTTTGCCATGTTTCTCTCCTCCATTAAGCTGCATATCATATTGCGCCGTGTCTTTCAGCCTGTTAGGCGCGCGGCAATTCCTTTTTCGAAAGTATGAGCATGAGCGATTCCGTTAAACGTGTGGTTTTGGCCTTTTCCGGCGGCCTGGATACCAGCGTCATATTGAAATGGTTGCAGCAGGAATACCAGTGTGAGGTTGTGACCTTCACCGCCGATTTGGGGCAGGGCGAAGAGCTTGGCCCTGCGCGTAAAGTTGCTGAAACGCTAGGCGTTAAGCCGGAACACATTTTCATTGACGATCTGCGCGAAGAATTTGTGCGTGATTTTGTCTTTCCGATGATGCGCGCCAATGCGCTTTATGAGGGCCTGTATCTGCTGGGCACCTCCATTGCGCGTCCGCTTATTTCCAAGCGCCAGATCGAGATTGCCAAGCAAACCGGCGCTGATGCTGTGTCCCATGGTGCAACCGGCAAAGGCAATGACCAGATCCGTTTTGAATTAGGCTATTATGGCCTGAACCCGGATGTGAAGGTGATCGCGCCGTGGCGGGAATGGGATTTGACCAGCCGGACGAAATTGATCGAGTTTGCCGAAAAGCATCAGATTCCAGTCCCTAAAGATAAGCGCGGGGAAGCGCCTTTCTCGACCGATGCCAATATGCTCCACACATCTTCCGAAGGCAAAATACTCGAAGATCCGTGGGAAGAAGTGCCGGATTATGTCTATTCACGGACCAATAATCCTGAAGATGCGCCCGATAAGCCTGAATATATTACGATTGATTTTGAACGCGGCGACGGCGTCGCGATTAACGGCGAGGGCATGAGCCCTGCGACCTTGCTTGAAAAGCTCAACGACTATGGCCGCGAGCATGGCATTGGCCGGCTTGATCTGGTGGAAAACCGTTTTGTCGGTATGAAATCACGCGGCATGTATGAAACGCCCGGGGGCACCATTTATCACGCGGCCCATCGCGGGATTGAACAGCTGACGCTCGATAGCGGAGCGATGCATATGAAGGATGAGCTGGCGCCTCGATATTCCGAACTGGTTTATAACGGCTTCTGGTTCGCGCCAGAGCGCGAGATGTTGCAGGCCGCGATCGATAAAAGCCAA
Organism: uncultured Sphingomonadaceae bacterium; assembly: GCA_947489315.1. Classification (GTDB taxonomy): domain Bacteria; phylum Pseudomonadota; class Alphaproteobacteria; order Sphingomonadales; family Sphingomonadaceae; genus Parasphingorhabdus. The sequence continues at coordinate 303,856 of CANLCX010000002.1, read as the reverse complement.
GAGCGGGTCACCGGAACGGTTCGGCTGAAACTCTACAAGGGCTCGGTCAACGTGGTTGGCCGCAAGGCGGATGTGAATTTCAACCTCTACAGTGAAGATGTCGTGACCTTTGAGGACGATGCAGGTGCCTATGATCAGAAAGATGCAGAAGGCTTTATAAAGCTCAATGCCTTGCGCCTGCGGTTGCTCGGCAAAAGAGACGGTTGATCTGATCTGACATGTTAGTCGCGCTTTTCTTGTTGTTGGTCGGTTTCGTTGTCCTGATTGTCGGCGGCGAATTGCTAGTGCGCGGCGCCGTCCGTGTGGCAGAGCGGGCGGGTATGTCGGAACTGCTTATTGGCCTTACGATTGTAGGATTCGGAACCTCTGCGCCAGAGCTTGTGGCTAGTGTGGAAGCCGCCCGGGCAGGATCACCCGGCATTGCTTGGGGTAATGTCGTGGGTTCGAACCTTGCCAATAGCCTTTTGATCCTGGGAACAGCATCCTTGATCCTACCTATGGTTGTGCCTCGTGGGCCGTTATGGCGGGATGGTGGTTTAGCGCTGGTTGCAACGATCGTCCTTTGGATTGTCGCTAGCACTACGGGAATTACTGTAGCCATCGGTGTTGGCTTTCTGGCCTTCCTCTGTGCGTATCTCGGCTATGCCTATTGGGCTGAGCGTACCCAACCCGTTGGAGCAAGCGCCCTGCATGAAAAAGCAGAGTCGCTTGAAGTCACCGACACGCATCTGCATGATAAAGAGCCGCTCTGGCGCTCCATTCTCATTTTAGTCGGCGGTATTGTGTTGATCGTATTAGGCGGTCGCTGGCTCGTCGAGGGTGCCGTCGATTTGGCCCGTCTGGTTGGCATGAGCGAGGCTGTCATTGGATTGACGGTCATTGCGATTGGTACATCACTGCCGGAACTGGTGACCTCGGTCATTGCCGCCTATAAAGGCGCTAGTGCTGTTGCGCTTGGTAATGTGTTGGGTTCAAATATCTTTAACCTACTGCTCATCGGCGGTGTGACCGCAGTGATTGCGCCTGGGACTATCCCAGGCGAGATTACCAACTATGGCCTGCCGTTGCTGATAGCGACTTCCGTATTGCTGATGATTTTCGCTGCAACCGGGCGGAAAATAACGCGGATGGAGGGCGGTATCTTGCTGGTCATCTATGTCGTGCAGTTGGTTTATAACGTGGTGGCTGTTTAACTTCATCCTTGTCGGAAAGTTGCGAAAGGTCCGCGCAGCTTGACTTTCATCTTATATTTCGATAATACTGGAAATATGGAAATGATTCGAAATTACACCGCCGTTAATGCGCTTTCTGCGCTGGCGCAGGAGCATCGGTTGGCGATATTCCGCTTGCTGGTGCAGGCGGGGCGGAGCGGTTTGCCCGCTGGTCAAATCGCGAAAAAACTCGATCTGCCGCCTAGCTCGCTATCCTTTCACCTGTCTCATCTCAAAAATGGCGGCGTGGTGAGCGATGAGAGGGACGGGCGCTCGATTATCTATCGCGCTGATTTTCAGGCGATGAACCGGTTGATGGCGTTTCTTTTGGAAAATTGCTGCGCAGGCGACGACTGTCTGCCCGAGGACGCGGCCCCGGATTGTATGGAAGGACAAGTCTTATGAAACGATTTCACCTCAACCTGAAAGTATCGGATCTCGAAAAATCCCGCGCTTATTATGCAAACCTGTTTGGCGAGCAGCCAGCGGTCGTAAAGCCGGATTATATAAAATGGATGCTCGATGATCCGTATATTAATTTTTCGATTGAGCCTGCCAGTGATGAAACGGGCATAGCCCATGTCGGCCTGCAGGCAGAAAACCCCGAAGAATTGGCGGCTGTCTATCAACGGGTGCAGGAAGCGGCTGGTCCCCGGTTTGAGGAAGGCGCAACCACGTGCTGCTATGCCTCGTCGGAGAAAAACTGGACGCAGGACCCTGACGGCTTGATCTGGGAAGCCTTTTATTCCGACGGACAGGTAACTCATTATGGAAAATTGCCAGACCTTGATGGTAGCCGCTCCGATAAGGCATGTGGCCTGAGCTAGGCGCCATAAACATGGTGGAATTTTCGCGAGCGCAAAGGCTTGGCGCTGAAGCGCTGGGATCATTTTTTCTCTTTGTCACCGTCGTCGGGTCGGGAATTATGGCGGAATCACTGGCCGGTGGAAATATCGCCATTGCGCTGCTGGGCAACACGCTGGCCACGGGCGCGATATTATTTGTGCTGATCGCGGTATTAGCGCCGATATCCGGTGCCCACTTCAATCCCGCTGTCACGTTCGTGATGGTGTTGCGGAAAGAGCTATCACTGTTTGATGGCGGGTTGTTCGTTGCGATGCAGCTGATAGGCGGTCTGATCGGTGTCTGGGCGGCGCATATCATGTTTGAACTACCGGTTTTCCAGCTGAGCGAGAAAGCGCGAACCGGAAGCGGTCAATGGCTTGGCGAGTTCATTGCCACATTTGGGCTGTTGTTCACGATATTAGGCACCGTCCGGTTTCGGCCGGACTGGGTAGCACCGGCGGTAGGGCTCTACATCTCCGCAGGATATTGGTTCACTAGCTCGACCAGTTTTGCCAATCCGGCGATTACCGTTGGCCGCGCTTTTTCCAACAGCTTTGCCGGAATTGCACCTGTGGATGTTGCCGGATTTGTCACTGCTCAATTTGTCGGCGCAACATTGGCCTGGGTGGCTACGCGCTGGTTGTTTCAGGAACTAGATTGTTCCGCTCAATAAGATTCGATGAAATCTATCTGAATTTGTGTGTCCGGAATTTTCAATCCTCGAGCTTGGGAAACCAATTCAATTGCATCTTCTGTTTTCAATCCAACAGATTTCAGGATGCAACAAGTCAGCAGCCCTGATCGCCCAATTCCTGCCCGGCAATGAATACCCAGCGACTGACCCTGGGACAATTTTGCTACTAGACTTGTGACCACTGGTCTGAATCTATCCAAATCTGGAATTTGGCGATCCGGTATTGGGAACGACGTAAAATCCAGCCCAATCTGATTGCAATTTTCTTGTTCACGCAAAAGACCTAACTCGGTTTCTTCTTCGGTTTCTAGCAACGAGATAATATGATCCATTCCCGATGCCTGATAAAATTTCAGATCATCCCGCAACCATTCACCCGACGGTTTTGGCATTTGAAATAGCGAGCCAAGAGTCGGGCTGTTAATCTTGTAAATAGAGGGCCTCATTTTGCCGCATTAGAAGCAAACTAGCCTATCGGCAATTCTTCCATTGCAAATTTGGGAATCAGTCCCTAAATAGCAGTCATCCCAACATTGTGAGATTTTGAAGGGGCTGGCGCCAAACGGGGCCGGCACGAAAGAGTTTTGCATTTTACCTGGAACAAAATTTGACTGATATGACTGCCCTTGTAGACCTGATCAAGCCTGAGAGCGACGCTCTCGGCTTTGAATTGGTGCGCGTGCAGTTTGTCTCTGGTTCGGATGAACCAACTTTGCAGATCATGGCGGAGCGTCCGGAAACCGGACAGCTCGGCATTGATGATTGCGCAGCCTTGTCGCGGCGTATTTCAGCGAAATTTGATGAGCTGGAAGAAGAGGGCCGTGATCCGATTGAAAATGCCTACCGGCTCGAAGTGAGCTCGCCCGGCATTGATCGGCCGCTAACCCGTGCAAAAGACTATGCGAATTGGGCTGGCCATGAAGCGCGGATGAACCTTATTGAAGCTGTTTCGGGCAAGAAACAGTTGCGCGGCTTGATTGAAGGCATCGAAGGTGAGATAATAGCGATTGACGATCGCAAGGCGGGGCGTCAAACGACCAACCTAGATAATGTACACAGCGCAAAGCTGATGCTGACCGATGCTCTGATTGCTGCGACCATCCCGGTTACTGCCGATGGCGCGGACGAAATTGAAGAAGAACCTCTAAACGAAGAACAGGAAGACTAATCATGGCCAGTGCCATTTCCGCAAATAAAGCCGAACTGCTTGCGATTGCTAATGCGGTCGCATCGGAAAAGATGATCGACAAGGCCATTGTGGTCGAAGCGATGGAAGAGGCGATCCAGAAAGCGGCCCGTGCACGCTATGGTGCTGAAAATGATATTCGCGCCAAGCTCGACCTGCAAACCGGTGACCTGCGTCTGTGGCGTGTGGTTGAGGTGGTCGAAGAAGTTGAAGATTACTTCAAACAGGTTGACCTGAAGCAGGCTGAAAAGCTCGAAAAAGATCCGAAAGTCGGTGACTTTATCGTTGATCCGCTGCCTGCCGTTGATCTGGGCCGCATTGATGCACAGTCCGCGAAACAGGTTATCTTCCAGAAAGTCCGTGACGCAGAGCGCGAGCGGCAGTTTGAAGAATTTAAGGACCGTGCTGGCGAAATCATTACCGGTGTCGTGAAATCGGTGGAATTCGGCCATGTCGTCGTTGACTTGGGCCGCGCCGAAGGCGTTATCCGCCGCGACCAACAAATTCCCCGTGAAGCCGCTCGTGTTGGCGACCGTGTCCGTTCGCTGATTATGAATGTCCGCCGGGAAAACCGTGGACCACAGATATTTCTGTCCCGCGCGCATCCTGATTTCATGAAGCTCTTGTTTGCGCAGGAAGTGCCTGAAATTTACGACGGCATTATCGAAATTAAAGCCGCCGCCCGTGATCCCGGCAGCCGCGCCAAAATTGGTGTAATCAGCCAGGACAGCTCGATCGATCCGGTTGGTGCCTGTGTGGGTATGAAGGGTAGCCGCGTTCAGGCCGTCGTGCAGGAAATGCAGGGCGAGAAAATCGACATTATTCCTTGGTCCGATGATATCGCAACCTTTGTTGTAAACGCGTTGCAGCCTGCAACGGTGAGCCGCGTGCTGATCGACGAAGAAGAAGGCCGCATCGAAGTGGTTGTTCCTGATGATCAGCTCAGCCTTGCTATTGGTCGCCGCGGACAAAATGTCCGTCTCGCGTCACAACTGACCGGTTTGGCCATCGACATCATGACCGAAGCGGATAGCAGCGAGAAGCGTCAGGCTGAATTTGCCGTGCGCACCGCGATGTTCCAGGAAGATCTCGACGTGGATGAAACCTTGTCGCAGCTTCTGGTTGCTGAAGGCTTCAGTGAGATGGAAGAAGTTGCTTATGTGGCTCCTGAAGAGCTTTCGAATATCGAAGGCTTTGACGATGAATTGGCTGCCGAACTCCAGAATCGCGCACTTGAAGCATTGGAACGCCGTGAAGCGGCTGCGAAAGAAGAGCGGACCGAGCTTGGTGTCGAAGATGCGATCGCCGAACTGCCGCACATGACCGAAGCGATGTTGGTGACTTTGGGTAAAGCGGGCCTCAAAACCCTCGATGATGTTGCTGATTTGGCGACCGACGAGTTGGTACTGAAGCGCAAATCCGAACCACGCCGCCGCAATGACAACCGTAAGCCAGAGCCCGATGGCGTTTTGGCGACCTATGGTCTGACCGAAGAGCAGGGCAATGAGATTATCATGGCCGCTCGTGCGCACTGGTTCGAAGACGAAGATGATGCAGCGGCACCTGCTGCTGAGGCAGAAAAAGGGGAGGACGCTAATGCGGAAGCTCCCCAATGAGACGCCTTCTAAACCTTTAGATCGCGCAGCACATCGAAAATGCATATTGACTGGGGAAAGCTTTCCTCAGGAAGCATTAGTGCGTTTGGCGCTTAGCCCCGATGATGCCATTGCACCGGATGTGCGGGCCAAAGCGCCTGGCCGCGGGGCCTGGATCAGTGTGGATCGCAGCGCGTTGGAAGAGGCGCAGGCTAAGGGTGCGCTAAAAGGCGCATTATCTCGCGCTTTCAAAACCGGCAAGCTCGCTATCCCAGATGATCTGCCCCAACAGGTTGAAAAAGCGCTCGAACGCGCCACATTAGACAGGTTAGGGCTTGAATCGCGCGGCGGGATGCTCCTGACTGGCTCGGAAAAGATTGAAACGTCGGCAAGACAGGGCGCACTCAACATGTTGCTGCATGCGTCGGATGCTGGCCGTGACGGGTCTGCGAAACTGGATCAGGCTTGGCGCGTCGGCAGTGACCGCGAAGGCCAGGATATCCGCGGTCAGATATTGCCGGTGGACCGACAGACCCTTTCTGTGGCATTGGGCCGTCAAAATGTGGTGCATATCGGAATAACCGACAAGCGCGCAGCGGGGCGAATATCGCACATGCTGGATAGATGGTGTCGCTTTATCGGTTATGATAAAGTCGATGGCGACAGCGAGGCGGAAAAGAAAGTTGCGTGAACTGATTGTAAGTTAGTCAGTTAAGATATTGAAGTAATGAATTTTTTAAGGATTAAGTCTGTTCGATGAGTGAAGATAACAAAGATACCGCAAAACCTGCACGCAAGCCCTTGGGACTAAAGCGTTCGGTAGAGCCTGGTGAAGTCAAACAGACGTTTAGCCACGGACGGACCAATAAGGTCGTCGTCGAGGTCAAGCGCCGCAAGCTAGTGGGCAAACCTGGTGCACAGGAAGCTGCCAAGGATATCGTACCGGAAACGCCGATACCTGCTCCTGCGCCTGCGCCCGCCCCCGTTGAAGCGAAAAAACCTGCACCTGCACCTGCGCCGGCCCCCAAGCCAAAGCAAGAAGACGTCATGACGCGTCAGGAAAAGCAGGCCCAATTGTTGCGTCAGGCAGAAGAAGAGCGCCTGAACTCCATGGAGGCCGCGCGCAAACGCGACACCAAGGCCAAGAAAGACCAGACCGCCGACGATAAGAAGCGGGCGGAAGAAAAGGCCAAAGCCGAAGAAGAAGCGGCTAAAAAGGCGCAGGAAGAAATCAAGGCTGCGGAAGAAGCAGCGGCAGCCTCTGTCGCCGAAGTTGCTGAAACATCAGAATCGACGGAAGCGAAGCCGGCTGCGACGACCGCGAAGCATCCGCCAGCGCGTAAATTTACGCCAGTGGCGACGCCAAAGCGTCCTGAGCCGAAGGAAAAACCAAAAACCGGACGCAGCGATCGTAATGATCGTCGCCAGTCCGGTAAATTGACCGTTAGCAGTGCGCTGCGCGGTGAAGATGGTGCGGCCCGTGCCCGTTCTTTGGCTGCGCTCAAACGTGCGCGTGAGAAAGAAAAGCGTGCGCAAAGATCCGGTCAACCGCGTGAACCGCGTGAAAAGCAGATCCGCGATGTGATCGTTCCAGAAGCGATTACGGTACAGGAACTGTCCAAACGTATGGGCGAAAAAGGCGCTGCCTTGGTCAAATCCCTGTTCAACATGGGCTCCATGGTCACTGTCAACCAGACGATTGATCAGGATACCGCCGAATTGCTGGTCGAAGAATTTGGCCACAATATTCAACGTGTGTCCGAGGCTGATGTTGAAATTGATGTCGAAAAAGATGTCGATCCCATCGAAACGCAGAAACCACGTCCTCCTGTCGTAACGATCATGGGCCATGTTGATCATGGTAAAACATCCTTGCTGGACGCTTTGCGCGGAACCGATGTGGTTGCCGGTGAAGCTGGCGGAATTACCCAGCATATTGGTGCTTATCAGGTCCAAATGAAATCGGGTGACAAGGTTACCTTCCTTGATACGCCAGGCCATGAAGCCTTTACCAGCATGCGTCTGCGCGGGGCCAATGCGACCGATATCGTGATATTGGTGGTTGCTGCGGATGACGGCTTGATGCCGCAGACGATTGAAGCGATCAACCACACGAAAGCGGCCGGCGTGCCGATGATTGTGGCGATTAACAAGATCGACAAGGAAGGCGCTGACCCGACAACGGTTCGTACCCGTCTGCTCGAACATGAAGTGATTGTGGAAGCCATGTCCGGTGATGTGCAGGATGTTGAAGTCTCTGCGCTCAAGAAAACCAATTTGGATGAGCTGATCGAGAAAATCCACTTGCAGGCCGAATTGCTTGAACTCAAAGCCCGTCCGGATCGTGCGGCCGAAGGCATTGTGATCGAAGCGAAGCTTGATAAGGGACGCGGACCGGTTGCCACCGTATTGGTGCAACGCGGTACCTTGAAACGCGGCGATATCTTCGTTGTTGGTTCGCAAACCGGTAAAGTCCGGGCTTTGATCGACGACAAAGGGCAGCAAGCCAAAGAGGCCGGTCCATCTGTTCCGGTCGAAGTGCTTGGTCTTTCTGGTGTACCATCCGCTGGTGACAAGCTGACCGTGGTCGAGAATGAATCGCGTGCACGGGAAGTTGCAACCTACCGCGCGGAGCAAGAGAAACTGCACCGCACGACGCAAGCGCCAACCAGTCTTGAGAATATGTTCTCTGCAGCAGCCGACAGTGCCGTGGAATTCCCACTGCTGGTCAAAGCCGACGTGCAGGGCAGTACCGAAGCGATTGTGCAGGCGCTGAACAAGATATCCAATGATGATATCAAGGTTCGGATTTTGCATAGCGGTGTTGGTGCGATCACCGAGTCCGATGTGACCCTGGCGAGCGCCAGCAAGGCCCCAATTATCGGCTTTAACGTGCGTCCCAACGCGAAAGCGCGCGAAATCGCGAAGCGTGATGGTGTGCGGCTCAAATATTTCGACATTATCTATGATCTGACCGATGAAATCCGCGCTGAAATGGCTGGTGAACTTGGTCCAGAGAAGATCGAGAACGTCATGGGCCGTGCCGAAGTCAAAGAGGTGTTCAAATCCGGCAAGAAAGACAAAGCCGCTGGTTTGTTGGTCACCGAAGGTTCGCTTCGCAAGGGTCTATTCGCCCGTCTTACCCGCGACGATGTTATCATCAGCGCAACGACCATCGGGTCGCTGCGGCGCTTCAAAGACGATGTCGAAGAGGTCCGTGCCGGCATGGAATGTGGTGCGGTGCTCGAAGACACCAACGACATCAAACCAGGCGATATGCTCGAAGTCTTTGAGATTGAAGAGAAAGAACGCATAATTTGACGGCGGATCAGTCCTTCTGGGGAACGGAATTGGTTGAGGCTTTGAAGCAAGAGGACGTGTTGGGCTTTAAACGCCCACCCTGTTCCGAAGCGGTCAATGCCGTCATTCTGGAAGCGGACAAGGAAACCGGCGCTGTCCGGATGAAATTTGATGCGCCTCAGACCTTTACAAGCCCCCGCGGGACAATCCAGGGCGGCTTTGTTGCCGCCATGGTCGATGAGGTAATTGGCATTCCGGTGCTGGTGAAGTCTGGTGGCGAAATTGCGCCGCTGACGCTGGATCTAAGCGTGACCTACATCAAGCCGGTTCTGCCGGGCCGGGTCTATGGGGAAGGGCAGATTGTTCGCATGGGGCGGACGATCGCTTTTCTGGAAGCGCAGCTTTATGACGAAGCCGGTGCACTTTTGGTAAAGGCTACATCTACAGCGAAGGTGGGGCCGACGATCAAATGATGATAGACTGACTTTGGAGGGATGCAATGAGCGAAAGTTTCTTTGATAAGCACCCTGTTCCGCCCGCACCAAAGACGCTTGGATGGGAGCTTTTGAACGAATTTCCATCGGAAGGCCGCATTGAAATAGCGTTTCATCCGAATGAAACCATGCTTAATCCTCGCGGAACGATCCAAGGTGGGTTCGTGGCCGCGATGTTGGACGATACAATGGGACCTTCTTTAGTCTCTATGACACACGGTAAAGAAGCGCCTATTACAATGGATATGAACGTAACTTTCATTCATCCGGTTTTGGTCGGGCGTGTCATCGGGAGGGGCCGGGTGGTCTCCCGAACCAAAGCCACCGCATTTCTGGAGGCTGAATTGTTTGATGAGAGCGAAAAACTCTTGGCGAGAGCGACTTCGACAGCGCGGATAGTGAGTATAGAATAATGGCGAAATATAACGATACATCTCCTGAAGGCCGCTCGGTGCGTCTCTTGCGCGTGGGCGAGCAAGTCCGACATATATTGTCCGAACTGCTGGCGCGCGGCGAAGTGCATGATGAGGTGCTGACCTCTCATAGCGTGAGCGTGACCGAGGTGCGTATGTCACCGGATTTGCGCCATGCGACGGTTTTTGTGAAGCCACTGCTCGGTGCAAATGAAGCGGATGTGCTGAAAGCGCTGAAAACCAATACGGCCTATTTCCAGAAGGAAGTCGCCAGCCGGGTGCAGATGAAATATGCGGCGAAGCTGAAATTCCTTGCTGACGATAGCTTTGATACAGCCGAGCATATCGAGAATTTGCTTAGCAATCCGAAGGTTGCTCAGGATTTGAGCAAGGAAGATTGAACCGGAAAATCCCAATTAATGGTTGATCGTCACCCTGAATTTGTTTCAGGGTCTTACGCGATGCTGAAACAAGTTCAACATGGCGGAAAACTGAGGCGATCCGATGGCTAAGCTCTATTTCTATTATAGCTCGATGAACGCAGGCAAATCGACGACCTTGCTACAGGCGGATTTCAACTATCGCGAACGCGGCATGCAGACGATGCTGTGGACCGCGGCACTGGATGATCGCGAAGAGGAGGGCTGGATTCACTCTCGCATTGGTCTGAAGAAAAAAGCGCATCTGTTTGATAAAGAAACAGATATGCTGGTAGAGATTAGCAGTGGACATGAAGAAGCAACATTGGACTGCGTGCTTATTGACGAAGCCCAATTCATGACCAAGGATCAGGTTTTTCAGGTTGCATTGGTTGCGGATCAATTGCGCATACCGGTGCTGGCCTATGGCCTGCGAACCGATTTTCAGGCGGCTTTATTTCCCGGCAGTGCACAATTGCTCGCGATTGCGGATGAACTGGTGGAGCTCAAAGCGGTCTGCGAATGCGGCAGCAAGTCCACAATGAACATGCGCGTGGATGAGGAAGGCAATCCGGTTCTGGCCGGACAACAGACTGCCATCGGCGGCAACGAGCTATATGTTGCGCTGTGCCGCAAGCATTTCATGGAAAAACTCAATGGCTGATTTATCGGCCGTACTGGAACACGCCCCGGTACGCCTTGAACCATTGGCCGAGCATCATATCGAACCCTTGCGCGCGGCTTGTGCGGAAGATCAGGAAGTCTGGGATATCTATCCTGTATCGATGCTGGGCGAGCATTTTGACAAGGCGATGGAGATATTTCATCGCACCGATAATTGGGTGCGCTTCGCCGTCATAAATGCCGAGAACGATATGCTGGTCGGAATGAGCAATTATATCAATCCCGATCTGACCACCAAAGTCACGGAGATAGGCGGAACCTATATTGCCCCTTCCGTGCGCGGCAGCGGCTTTAATGATGTCATGAAAAAGCTCATGATCGATCATGCCTTTGCTTGCGGTTTCACCCGCATCGAATTCCGCGTGGATACGCGCAACAAACGCTCCATGGCGGCCGTGCTCAAATTGGGTGCCAAGCATGAAGGGACGTTACGCAAGAACCGGATTACCTGGACTGGCTTTATTCGTGACACGGCTGTATTTGGCTTGCTCCAGGAGGAGTGGGCGAACCGGTAATGACAGATGATGTGAATGGCTGGGTGCAGTCGGCCGAGGCGTGGATTGAATCCATCGGTGACCACGGCGACTGGACAAGGCGCACTTTTTTGGACGCTGTCATGCTTGATCGCGCAACCGCGATTGGAGGGCGATTTCTTGACGTCGGTTGCGGGGAGGGGCGGTTTGTCCGCATGCTGCAGGAACGCGGCATGTCCGGGTCGGGCATTGATCCTGTATCCAGTCTTATTGCAAAGGCGCAAGAGCGCGATCCACAGGGCGATTATGCCATTGGTTTTGGCGAAAAACTGGCCTTTGAAGATGCCAGTTACGACCTGACTATTGGCTATTTGTCACTGATCGATATCGAAGATTTTCGAACAGCCATCGCAGAAATGGCCCGCGTGACAAAACCGGGTGGTTGCCTGCTCATCGCCAATCTGACCAGCTTTTTCACCGCCGGCACCTGGAATCGCAGCCTCACCGGTGCCGCGAAAAGCTTTCAGATGGACAATTATTCCGAGGAACGTGCGACACGCGAAAAATGGGCTGGCATTGATATCCTCAACTGGCATCGCCCGCTAAGCGCCTATTTTGAGGCTTTTCTGGGCAATGGATTGCAACTCACCTATTTTTCAGAACCAACGCCGCCCGACCAGAATGATCCGAAAAGTGACCGTTACACGCGAGTACCCGGTTTTCTGGTCATGGAGTGGAAGAAGCCGATTTAGTCGGCGCGAGTAAATATTTTACCCGGGTATATTGACTCGAATATTATCGGGGTATAAATGCACGTCCGAAAGGATTGGTCATGACCACTTACACAGCATTTTCAGAAGCAAATTGGTTAGCAACGGGGACTCGCTCAGAAATTATTGACACCTTGCGTGCTCTGCCCGAGGTCAAACGCAGCTCGGACATATTGGTTTTCGATGACGAGACCGGCAATCAAATTGACTTTGATTTGCGAGCTACCAGTGAAACAGAAGCACCGGCAAAGCGGGGCCGTCCTAAGCTTGGCGTGGTTTCCAAAGAAGTCACCTTGCTTCCGCGGCATTGGGACTGGCTTGCTAAACAATCCGGCGGGGCATCGGCAACATTACGCCGACTGGTTGAACAGGCGCGGAAAACCGGTACAGACAAACGAACCGGACAGGATGCAGCTTACCATTTTCTGACTGTTATTGCCGGGGACTGGCCACAATTTGAGGAAGCGATACGGGCCCTATATGCCGATGATAAGGAACGTTTTGAATTGCTTTCTGAGCAATGGTCGGCTTCTGTCCGCGATCACGCCATTGGTCTGGCATGGCCCAATTCGTGATATCGTTCTCTAGGAAATATATTTGAAACCGCACGGCTGGATCATACTCGATAAACCGCTTGAATTGGGGTCGACACAGGCTGTCGGCGCAGTGAAACGCAACTTGCGCGAGGCGGGACTGCTCGGCAAAGGCAAGGACAAGACCAAGGTCGGCCATGGCGGGACGCTGGATCCGCTGGCGACCGGGGTTTTACCGATAGCGCTGGGTGAGGCGACAAAGCTGTGCGGGCGGATGCTGGATGCGTCGAAAATTTATGAATTCACGATTGCATTTGGCAGCGAGACCGAGACGCTGGACGCCGAGGGGGATGTGTCCGAAACGTCAGATCATCTTCCAACGCTGGCCGAGGTGGAGGCCATATTACCGCAATTTACCGGACCGATTGAACAGATACCGCCAAAATATTCCGCGCTGAAAATTGACGGCAAGCGGGCCTATGACCTAGCGCGCGCCGGTGAGGCGGTTGAGATGAAGATGCGGGCGGTGGAGATATATGCGCTTTCCATTTCCTCTCCTATAGATGGAGAGGACAGCGATGCTTACGAGCAAAGCGAGTTAGCAAAGCTTGGAGAGGGGGCGGGAGGGCGCACCCAGCCAAACCCCTCTCCAACGCGACCAGGGCAGCAAGCTGCCAAGTCTCCGTTTCCTCTCCCTCACGGGGAGAGGATGGATTCTGTCACCCTCATCGCCAATGTCTCCAAAGGCACTTATATCCGTTCTTTGGCGCGTGATATTGCGCGCGCACTCGGCACCGTCGGCCATGTGTCGATGCTCCGCCGCACCAAGGCGGGGCCGTTTTCGCTGAAACATGCGATTTCACTGGACAAACTCAATGAAATTGGTAAGGGCGCGGACATTAAAGATTATCTCTTGCCGCTTGAGGCGGGGCTGGACGACATCCCGGCTTTTGACCTCACTCCTGATCAGGCGAGACTGCTTCGGCAAGGCCAAGTGCTGGACGAACAGGAAATGATTGGGAACCCCGCCATAAACGGGACTTTTCTAGCAACCGAAGATGGTTCTCCGGTTGCATTGGCAGAGTCTGTTAATGGGACCATCAAGGTCATTCGCGGGTTTAATATGTAAAGATGTTCGAAGGAAAAATTAGATTATGACGATTACCGCAGAAAAAAAGCAGGAACTGATTGAAAAATTCGGCCAGACAAAAGGCGATACCGGTTCCCCGGAAGTACAGGTTGCAGTCCTCACCGAGCGTATTGTGAACCTGACCGAGCATTTTAAAGGTCATCACAAGGACAACCACTCCCGTCGTGGTTTGCTGATGATGGTCAACAAGCGCCGCAGCTTGCTGGACTATCTCCGCAAGAAAGACGCGGGACGCTATTCCAAGTTGATTAAAGACCTTGGTCTCCGGAAATAAGAGTTTTGGAAGCGGCCTCCCGATGGAGGCCGTTTTCGTATTGTGCACCTGCGCAGGCAGGTGCCCATCTCCCGCCATTTCAAATAGATGATGACATAGGAGATGGACCCCTGCCTACGCAGGGGTACGGAAACACCGAATTTCGCAATAAGGTGAGTTTGGTGACAATTGGGGCAAAAATGACCCCGAACCGCTGTTCAGCCGGATTGCTGGACACATGAAAGCCCCCGCACTGCATAGGGCAGGCGGGACAAAGGAAAATACGAATGTTTGATGTAAAAAAAGTTGAAATGGAGTGGGGCGGACAGACCCTCACTTTGGAAACGGGCCGTATTGCCCGTCAGGCTGATGGCGCGGTTCTCGCGACCCTCGGCGAAACGGTTGTACTGTGCGCAGTGACCGCCGCTAAATCGGTACGCGAAGGACAGGATTTCTTCCCGCTGACCGTCCACTATCAGGAAAAATTCTCAGCCGCTGGTCGTATCCCAGGCGGTTTCTTCAAGCGCGAAGGCCGTGCGACGGAAAAAGAAACGCTGACATCGCGTTTGATTGACCGTCCTTGCCGTCCGCTGTTCCCCGAAGGTTTCTACAATGAAATCAACGTGATCTGTCAGGTGATGAGCTATGACGGTCAGAACGAGCCCGATATTCTGGCAATGGTTGCGGCTTCTGCTGCGCTGACCATTTCCGGTGTTCCTTTCATGGGACCCATTGGTGCGGCTCGCGTGGGTTACAAAGAAGGCGAATATCAGCTGAACCCGTCGATGGAAGAAGTTGCCGAAGGCGAACTCGACCTGGTTGTAGCGGCGACACCTGGCGCTGTGATGATGGTGGAATCGGAAGCCAAAGAGCTTTCCGAAGAAGTCATGCTTGGCGCTGTCCAGTTTGCTCATGAAGCGTCGAAAGACGTTGCTAACCTGATCATCGATCTGGCGGAACAGGCTGCGAAAGAGCCTTGGCAGCTGGATGCTGGCGAAGACAATAGCGACATCAAAGAAGACCTGCGCAAGCTGGTTGGTGACGATATTGCTGCGGCTTACAAGAAAACCGACAAATCAGAGCGTTCCGACGCGCTGAATGCGGTTCGCGACAAAGCCAAAGAAAAATATGCCGATGAAGACGGCCAGACCCAGATGACTGCCGGTAAAATGGTCAAGAAACTGGAAGCGGAAATCGTTCGCGGTGCGATCATCAAAGATGGCACCCGTATTGATGGCCGTAAGCTTGATCAGGTTCGCCCGATCGAAGCCATGGTTGGCTTGTTGCCACGGACCCATGGTTCGTCGCTCTTCACCCGCGGTGAAACACAGGCGATTGTAACCACCACGCTTGGCACCAAAGATGCCGAGCAGATGATCGATGGTCTGGACGGATTGAGCTACACCAATTTCATGCTGCACTATAACTTCCCGCCTTATTCGGTTGGCGAAGTGGGCCGCTTTGGTTTCACCAGTCGCCGCGAAACCGGTCATGGTAAGCTCGCTTTCCGCGCGCTGCGTCCGGTTCTGCCGACAGTGGAAGAATTCCCTTATACGATCCGTGTGCTGTCTGACATTACCGAGTCCAACGGTTCATCTTCGATGGCGACCGTTTGTGGTGGTTCATTGGCGATGATGGATGCTGGTGTGCCATTGGCGCGTCCGGTTTCCGGTATTGCGATGGGCTTGATCCTCGAAGGCGAAGAATTTGCGGTTCTATCCGACATTCTCGGCGACGAAGATCATCTCGGCGACATGGACTTCAAGGTTGCTGGTACCGAAAAAGGTATCACATCCTTGCAGATGGACATCAAGGTAGCTGGCATTACGCAGGAAATCATGAAGTCTGCTCTGGAACAAGCCAGTGGCGGCCGTACGCACATCCTAGGTGAAATGGCTAAGGCGCTTGATACCACGCGTACCGAAATGTCCGAACATGCTCCGCGTATCGAAACATTGCAGATCAACAAAGAGAAGATCCGTGAAGTTATTGGTACCGGCGGTAAAGTGATCCGCGAAATCGTGGCCGAAACCGGCGCGAAAGTGGATATTGATGACGAAGGCCTGATCAAGGTTTCTTCTTCCGACAAATCCCAGATTGATGCGGCAATCGCATGGATCAAAGGTCTTGTCGAAGAAGCCGAAGTTGGCAAAGTCTATGATGGTAAAGTTGTGAACCTCGTCGACTTTGGTGCATTTGTGAACTTCATGGGCGGCAAAGACGGTCTCGTCCACGTTTCGGAAATCAAAAACGAGCGTGTCGAGAAAGTTGCCGACGAACTGTCCGAAGGTCAGGAAGTTAAGGTCAAGGTTCTCGAAATCGACCAACGCGGCAAGGTTCGCCTTTCCATGCGGGTTGTTGATCAGGAAACTGGTGAAGAGCTGGAAGACACCCGTCCTCCACGCGAAAACAAGCCCCGTGGTCCGCGTCGTGATGGCGCAGGCGGCGGTGGTCGTGGTCGTGGTCGTGATGGCGGCGGTGCCAAAAGCGAAGGCGGCGGTGGACGCGGTCGTGGTCGCAACAATGACGGTCCAAAGGATGAAGGCGGCGATATTCCATTGCCAAGCTCGATCACCGAAGACTAGGTCTGTTCAAAGATTAAAGAAAAAGGGCTCCGTGAAAGCGGGGCCCTTTTTTATGGGGCGGTCTTCAGCCGGATTAAGAACCAAGCCGCGATGGCGCTCACCAGTGCCAATATCGAGCCAACCAACGCGGCATTGGCGAAACCTGCCACCAACGCGCCATTACCGCTATCACTGCCGACCAATACGAACCCTAGCAAAGCCGTCGCGATCAACCCGGCGGATCGTGAAATCGCGTTATTGATGCCTGAGGCTATTCCGCCATGCTCGTCGCTGACACTAGCCATTACCGCGGTGGTTAACGGCGCAACACTAGCTGTCATCCCCAATGCGATAATCATAAGGGCCGGGAATATATCTCGCCAGTAATTGATCTGAATGCTGTCCAGAAAGCTGAAATAGAGAAAGCCAACCGCGACAATGGCGGGACCGACTGTCAATATCGCCCGCACCCCAAACCGATCACTCAAGCCACCGGCATAGCGGGACAATAGAGCCATCGTCAGCGGAAAGGGCAGGATAGCAAAACCCGTTTGTGTCGCCGAATAGCCGCCCGCATTGATCAGCAAAAAGGGCAATAAAACCAATAGTCCGCCCAGCGCAGCATATAAAAACAACGTAAGCAGAGAAATACCGGCGAAACTGGCCGTATTGAACAGGTCGAGCGGGACCATTGCTTGATCCTGCTTGCGTTTTTCAACAATCACAAAGAGGCCGATGGTCGCCACTGTTGCGCTTCCAACAAGCCATTTCGCCCAGTTGGCCGTATTCGTTTGAGGCAGAGCAGTCAGTGTCCACACCAAAGCCGCCAAGCCAAGGGTGATCAGAAAAGCGCCGGCCCAATCCAGCGGAGAGCGTTCGCCATTGCCATCTAGGCTTTCGACAATGGAACGGTGACTGACGACCAGCGCCAATATGGCGAGCGGAATGATAATAGCAAAAGCCCAGCGCCAGTTTGCCAAATCTACCGCCCAACCGCCAAGAACCGGCGCAATGGCACCCGCAAAGGCGCCCATGCCAGCCCATGTCCCGATCGCCTTCCCACGTTCCGCTTCCCTGAAACTGGTGGAGATAATTGCCAGGCTGTTAGGAGCGAGCAGGGCGGCACCTAGCCCCTGAATAGCCCGCATGGCCAGCAACGTGGCGAAATTAGGCGCTAAGGCGCAGGCTATGGTTGCCAGCGTGAAAACGATCAAACCGGCTTGAAAGACCAGCTTGCGTCCATAATGATCTCCGAGTGCACCGCCGAGTAAAACCAATGCGCCGACGGGCAAAAGATAGCTGTTGATAATCCATTGCGCTCCCTGAGCATCTGTCGCGAAATCAGCTTGCATGGATGGCAGTGCGACGTTGACAATCGAACCCATCACAAACGCCAGGCTGGAACCCAATATCGTTGCCGTCAAAACACCGTTTTTATGTTCGCACGCTTCATCTGCTGCCTGAAAGCCGATGCTTTCATCGCAAGGAGCAGGAAGCGCCGTCGTCACGCCGGTTCGGTTTGTTTTTCGGCCTGCTCGGCCTCTATTTGCTCGGCCAGATATTTGTGCACAGCCTGAATCACCACGGAGCCCTCGCCAACGCCGGAGGCCACGCGCTTGACCGACCCGGATCGCACATCACCCACGGCAACTATGCCTGGACGGCTAGTCATATAGGGACTGTCGGTTGGTTCGCCCTGGCAATCGCTGCCAGTTCGGACGAAGCCGCCATCGTCGAGTTGCAGGCAATCGCCAATCCATCCGGTATTGGGGACGGCACCGATCATCACAAAGACATTGCGGATGTCTTTATTCTCAATCCCATCCGGTCCCTTCCAGCGCAGAGTTTTCAGATAATTTTCACCGATCAATTCGGTAATTGCCGTTTCATATCGTATAGTGACTTTAGGTGAGGCCTCGAGACGGTCGATCAAATAGCTCGACATGCTCGCCGCTAGTGTTTTGCTGCGGATCAGCAGGTGCACATGTTTGGCGGTCTGGGAGAGGAACATGGCCGCTTGTCCGGCACTGTTTCCGCCACCAACCACAGCGACTTCCTCATCATGACATAATTTGGATTCCATGGGCGTGGCGGCATAGTGAATACCCTGACCTTCAAACTTCTCATCATTTTTGAGATTAAGTTTTCGGTAACTGGCGCCAGTTGCGATAACTAAAGCCCGTGTGCAAATCGCTTCGTCGCCCTCCAATTTGATTTTGTGATATTCTCCGCCGCAGTCCAGCCCGATGGCATTACGGGAAATCGCCAGCTTTGCTCCAAATTTCTGTGCCTGAATCTGCGCGCGCCCGGCTAATGCCTGACCCGATATCCCGGTTGGAAAGCCGAGGTAATTTTCGATCTTCGAGCTGGTGCCAGCTTGACCGCCGGGCGCCAATTTCTCGATGATGATGGTTTCTAGGCCTTCAGATGCCCCATATACAGCGGCAGCCAAGCCGGACGGTCCGGCTCCGATAACAGCAAGATCATAGACATGGTCGGGGTGCAATTCTTCGGTAAGGCCCAGTGCGTCGGCCAATTCCTTGTCGGACGGTGCCTTTAACAGCCGCCCGTCGGGCAGAATGACGACCGGTAGATCGCTACGATTGATGCTAAATCCTTCCATTGCATTGGCACTGTCTTCATCGACATCGATATCCAACATTCGGTGAGGGTAGCCATTGCGAGTCATGAAACGATCAATTTGCAAAGTGACACCATCTTGTTTGCGTCCGATGACTGTCACCCCGCCTTGCATATGTTTGATCAAGCCGACACGGCGCAAGATGAAGGCGCGCATGATGATTTCGCCAATATCTGGTTCTGTCACGACCATCCGGCGAAAGTCGGGGCGCTTGAATCGCAACACTTCGGTGACGCCGGATGCGCGGCCGCTGACCAAGATTTCTCGATCGTTGAACAGATCCAACTCGCCGGTAAACTGATATTCCCGGTGTACGGTGAAGACATTGGCATTGCCGTCACTATCGGTATCGAAAATTTCGACTGCGCCGGAAAGTACGATGAAAAAATCGATGCCGCGCTGCCCGCGTTCGAATAATAATGCGCCGTCTTTTAGGGTTTCTTTTGCACAAAAGGATTGGATGCGGTTGAGATGGCTCTCTTTCAAGGTCGGAAACGTCTGTTCCTCTCGCTGATATGGATCAGTGCCGTCGACGGCCACTACGACGCCATTATTTTGAGAAGATGGGTTTTGCGGATTTTTCGGGGCCTTTGTCATGTCTTTATTCTGATCGTTCATCTTGGAGATATCAAGAGGTGGTTATGTCGCCATTCGATAGACCGCGCCGATAATTAGGCTATTGGCGGGCAGCGGATTAGTGGTTAAGGGAAGTGTTATGAAAAACATGATCATCAAAGCGGCTCTGTTGGGGCTTTCGGTTACCACTCTTTCGGCCTGTGCGGCACTTGGCGGCGGCGGCGGTGGCAGCGCAGATACTCGCTATGTCGCTCGCGACGTGAACACCCTTTATAACGCCGCAAAAGACCGGCTTGATCGCGGCCAGTATAAGGTCGCAGCTGCTTTGTTCGACGAGGTAGAACGCCAACATCCCTATTCTCCATGGGCTCGCCGTGCACAGCAAATGAGCGCATTTAGCTATTATGTCGCCGGTGATTATAACAAGGCGATCGAATCTTCGCGGCGTTTTCTGTCCATCCATCCTGGTAACAAAGATGCGCCCTATGCTTTTTATCTGATAGCCCTGAGCTATTATGAGCAGATTAGCGATGTGACCCGGGATCAGAAGATTACGGAACAGGCCCTCGTAACATTGGGTGAAGTGTCGCGCCGTTATCCCAACACGCGCTATGCTGCCGACGCCACATTGAAAATGGATCTGGTCAACGACCATTTGGCTGGCAAAGAAATGGAAATCGGGCGCTTTTATCAGCGTCGTGGCAATTGGCTTGCGGCAACGATTCGTTTTAAAGTTGTTATCAAGAAATATGAAACCACGACCCACGCCGCTGAGGCCTTGATGCGATTGACTGAATCCTATCTGGCGCTGGGCATACCCTCGGAAGCGAAGAAAACCGCTGCGGTTCTGGGTGCCAATTATCCCGGTTCGAAATGGTATGAGCGCGCCTATGACCTGGTTAACAAGCATGGGAATAAGCAGGGCGCGACCTGATTTCATGTAAATTGCCACGATCCATGTCCATGGGCGTTGCAGCTAAGATAAACGTGATTTAAGAGAGGGCTGTGCTGCAGTCCCTTTCCATTCGTGACATTGTTCTTATCGAGGCGCTCGATCTTGAATTCGGGTCTGGTCTTTCGGTGCTGACCGGCGAAACCGGCGCGGGTAAATCGATCCTGCTGGATTCTCTGGGCCTAGCGCTCGGCAATCGCGCTGATAGTGGATTGGTACGACAAGGCACCCAAAAGGCTCAGGTAACAGCGAGTTTCGATGCGCCACCAGCAGGCAGCAAATTGGCGCTGTATCTCCAAGATAATGATATTGACGTAGAGCACGGTGAACCGCTGATTATCAAACGGTCGGTTAAGGCCGATGGCGGCAGCCGTGCGTTCGTCAATGATCAGCCCTGTTCTGCGACCATGCTGCGCGAATTGGGCAGCAAGCTGATTGAAATCCATGGACAGCATGATGATCGCGGTTTGATTAATCCCGCAGGGCATCGGGCTTTGCTGGACATTTATGCGGGCACCGATGGCGCGAAGGTCAGGCAGGCTTTTGAAGGCTGGCAGTCTGCGAAAGCGGCTTTGGAAGCGGCGCTGAATGATCAAGAAGCAGCGGAACAGGACCGCGAATATCTCGAGCATAGCGTGGCGGAACTCTCAAAATTTGCACCGCAGCCGGGCGAAGAGCAGGAGCTTGCCCTGGGACGTGCGACGATGATGAAGGGCGAGAAGCTAACCGGCGACCTTGAGGCGATCAGAGCCGCCTTTGATGGATCAAACGGCGGTCTCGCATCGTTGCGCGCGGCGGCGCGGCGGCTTGACCGGATCGCCGAAGATCATCCTTTGCTGACGGAGGCGTTGCAAGCGCTAGACCGCGCCGTGATCGAGGCTAGCGAGGCAGAAGAAAAGCTCAATGACGCGGCCCATGCGCTGACCTTTGATCCGCAGCGGCTCGATGACATGGAAACGCGGCTCTTTGATCTGCGGGCTCTCGCTCGCAAGCATCGGGCCGAGGGCGATGCTTTGCCACAATTGCTGATTGATCTCGAAACGCGCCTATTAGCGATTAGCGACGGCGGGAAATCATTGGGGGCTTTGGAGCTGAATGTGAAAGCCGCCCAGCAAACCTATGTGGAAGTGGCAGAAGCCTTGCGGATCAAGCGGACCAAGGCGGCGAAGGCGTTGGACAAAGCGGTTGCCGGGGAACTGGTGCCACTGAAACTGGACGCAGCGCGGTTTGAAACTCTGCTGGAGCCTCTCGAAGAAGACCGTTGGGGTGCGAACGGCATGGACCGGATCGAGTTTCTGATTTCCACCAATCCCGGCGCGCCTCTCGCACCGCTCGGCAAAATTGCTTCGGGCGGCGAATTATCGCGGTTCATATTGGCGCTGAAAGTCGCCTTGGCGGAAGAGGGCGGGGCGAAGACGATCATCTTTGACGAGGTTGATCGCGGTGTCGGTGGCGCGGTGGCTTCGGCCATTGGCGACCGGCTATCGCGCCTGTCGGACAGCGCGCAATTGCTGGTGGTCACGCATAGTCCGCAAGTGGCGTCCAAAGGTAATGCCCATATGCTGATCAACAAAAGCTCCAACGGCACCGTGTCGCGGACCGATGTGAATGCGTTGGATAGTGAAGGCCGGCGGCAAGAGATTGCCCGGATGCTGTCCGGAGCAGATGTAACGGATGAGGCGAGGGCGCAGGCGGATCGTTTGCTCGAGGGGGTTTGATGCGCATGGCCCATAAACCCGGCGACAAGACGAACATTCTTCTACTTCTTCAAAACCGTGATTCGAACAGTTTCTCGGAAGCTCAGTTGCGCGAATGGATGGAACACGATGACCCCGAAATCCGCGATTGGGCAACCTTTAGTCTCGGCTCGCTAACCGAACTAGATTCCGAAGGAATTCGACAGGCGCTTTTGCATCGAGCTCTTGACGGTGATTTTGACACGGTATCTGAAGCATTGTTGGGCTTGGCCCGGCGTCGAGACCGTCGTTCAATCCCAATATTGATCGATCGTCTGTGTTCGAACAACGTAGGCCAACTTGATGTTCAGTCAGCTGGCACTCTAGCAGACAAAACACTTGTTTCACCTTTGGAATCCCTACTCGACTGGTGGGACGTAGATACAGGATTATTGGAGTGGGCTCTGAAGAGATGCGGTGGAGAACCTACTGAAGATACGAATTTGGACAATTGGGTTGCTGCCAATGACGAGTAGTTCTCTCTCCGAAGCCGAAGCCGCCAACGAACTGATGCGCCTCGCTCGCACCATCGCCAAGCATAACAAGCTCTATCATGCCGAAGACACGCCGGAAATTGCCGATGCGGAATATGATGCGTTGGTGCGGCGGAATAACGAACTCGAAGAGGCGTTTCCGCATCTGGTGCGCGATGATAGCCCGAACAAACTTGTTGGCGCAGCAGTTGCCAGTTCGCCGCTGTCCAAAGTCCCACATGAACAGCGGATGATGAGCCTCGATAATGGCTTTTCCGATGAGGATATCGCCGAATGGCTCGCGCGGGTGCGGCGGTTCTTGAACCTGCCAGAGGGCGAGCCCGTGGCAGTGACGGCGGAGGACAAGATAGATGGTCTGTCCTGTTCCTTGCGCTACGAGAAAGGCGAATTGGTATTGGCCGCGACGCGCGGTGATGGCCAGATTGGTGAGGATGTGACCGCGAACGTGCGAATGATCGCAGACATCCCGCAAGTACTTGGAGATGTAAGCCCCTCCCTTTCAAGGGAGGGGGAAGCGGTGGGAGTGACGCCGCAGGTGTCGCTTGTGCAGCAAATAGATTCCTCCACCCCAACCCCTCCTCTGAAGAGGAGGGGCTTTGATATTCCCGATGTCTTCGAAATTCGCGGTGAGGTCTATATGGCCAAGAGAGATTTTGATGGCCTCAACACCCGCCTGATGGATGAAGGCAAAGCCGATGCAGTGGCCAAAGACGTCGCTTTTGATCCAGAGAAAATCCGCCAATTTGCCAACCCGCGTAACGCGGCGGCAGGATCGTTGCGGCAGAAAGATGCACAGATTACCGCCAAAAGGCCGCTCCGTTTCTGGGCCCATGGCTGGGGCGTGGCAAGCGCTTTGCCCGGTGAAACCGCTTTTGACGTCATGACGGCAATCGCCTCCTGGGGCCTGCCACTATCGCCGCTGGTCAAACGATTTGAAACGCTGGAGCAGATGCTGGCGCATTACCGGCATATTGAAGCGGAACGTGCGGACTTGCCTTATGATATTGACGGGGTGGTCTATAAGGTTGACCGGCTTGATTGGCAGCAGCGCCTTGGCTTTGTCGCAAAGGCTCCGCGCTGGGCCTTGGCGCATAAATTTCCGGCTGAACAGGCGCAGACGACCCTTGAAAGCATTGATATTCAAGTAGGACGCACCGGCAAGCTTACCCCGGTTGGGCGTCTCAAACCTGTGACGGTGGGCGGCGTGGTTGTCTCTAATGTGACGCTGCATAATCGCGATGAAATAGAGCGGCTCGGCGTACGTCCCGGCGATCGCGTTCTGGTCCAGCGCGCGGGCGATGTCATTCCCCAGGTGGCGGAAAACCTGACCCGCGACGAAGAGCGCGAGCCCTATCACTTCCCCGACCATTGTCCGATATGCAATAGCGAGGCCGTCGCGGAAGAAGGCGAAGTCGATGTACGCTGCACCGGCGGCTTGATCTGTCCAGCCCAGCGGTTCCAGCGATTGGCGCATTTCGCGTCGCGTGCAGCACTGGATATTGATGGCTTGGGCGAAAAGACCATAGCCGAATTTATCGACGCTGGTTTCATCGAAAGTCCTGCTGACATCTTCCGCCTGCATCAGCACCGCGAAGAGATATTGGCCCGTGATCGCTGGCAGGATAAGTCTGTGGATAATCTGTTGGCTGGTGTGGAAAAGAAACGCTCCGCCGATGCCGCGCGCATATTATTCGGTCTGGGCATAAGACATATTGGCGCGGTCTCAGCGCGCGATCTGCTGAAAAAAGTGACGCGACTGGAAGCGGTTCGTTCGCTCGCGGAAGCCATTGAGACAGAGCGATCTGGCGTCGAGAAAATACCGGAAGAAGAGGATAAGAAATACCGGCAGCGCATTGATGCTGCTGTTTCGGAGGTTATCGCACTGGATGGCGTAGGGGCGGCCGTGGGGCATTCTCTCGCCGATTTTTTCCATGAACCGCATAATCGCGAATTGTGGGAAGCTCTACTGAGTGAAGTCACGCCGCCGGATTATATCGTCGAGACTCGAGACAGCGCCGTGGCGGGCAAGACCGTAGTCTTCACGGGCAAGCTCGAAACGATGAGCCGTGATGAAGCCAAAGCGCAGGCAGAGGCTTTGGGAGCGAAGGCTTCCGGTTCCGTCAGCGCAAAAACCGATTTGCTTGTCGCTGGCCCCGGTGCCGGATCGAAAATGAAAAAGGCCGCAGAACTGGGCATAGACGTCATAGATGAAGCGGCATGGGCGGAAATTGTAAAAGCGGCAGAATAAGCCGAATATTGCGGGGGTTAGACGTGGCTAAAAAACAAGGAATATTGAAGCAGCTCGCCAAGGATTTGGAGGCACCGCCAGAGGTGCGCCGCTTCGGCAGTGGCTGGTTGGCTGGTTTTTTCGCGGTGCTCATGGCGATTACCGGTCTGGCCATGGTGATCGCATTGCGCTTCCCCGAATGGTTCGCGACACCGGAGCTGCAAGCGGTCAAGGATTGGGCCGGCTTTCGCGGGGCGGTTCATTTACTGCTATTGGGGTCTTACGCACTTGCCTTGTTGAGCTTGCTGTTACGCCCGCGCAAGGCTTTGGGTTTTGTCGCGCTTGCCATTGGAGTTACCGCAGCCTTTCTTGGCGGCGCCAATGTTCAGCCAGAAGATACCCAAAGCTGGGGCATTTTTTTTGGTCTTGATTTTTTCGTCGTCAATTTGGTGGTCACCGGCCTGATGTTCGCGCCGCTGGAACGGATATTGCCGCATAGACGCGCGCAACGCCTGTTTCGTATCGAATGGCGGGAGGACCTATTCTACTATCTGATCAGTTCGATGATGGTGCAGGCTTTGACCTTCCTCGCGCTGGCGCCGTCCACTGTGGTGGTTGCCAATACGAACAGCTGGGATGCGTTTCGCGCAGGGGTCGCCTCGATCCCGTGGATATTGCAATTTGTGATCGTGTTGATCCTGACCGATTTGGTGCAATATTTCTTTCACCGGACGTTCCACCGTTGGCCCTTTTTATGGGGCTTTCATGCGGTTCACCATTCGGCCAAGTCAATGGACTGGCTCGCCGGTGCGCGGATGCATTTTATTGAGATTATCCTGTTGCGAGGCATTACCGCGTTGCCAATGATGACACTGGGTTTCAGCCCATCGGTGCTTCAGGCCTATATCGCTTTCGTCTATATCTACTCGTCGCTGCTACACGCCAATATCAAGGGCGATTTTAACTGGCTCGGCCATTGGGTTGCCACCCCGCGTTTTCATCACTGGCATCATGGACTGGAGCGGGAAGCATTTGATGTAAATTTTGCGATCCATTTTCCATGGATCGACAAGCTGTTCGGGACATTTTATCTGCCGCCATCAAAATGGCCGGAAAATTACGGGATTCCGGAAGATGTGCCGAAGGGATATATGAAACAATTTGCTTATCCGCTGACCCGCAAGAAGCCTGAATATTAAGTGTAATTTATAGCTAAATTATCGACAAAATAATCGGGCGGAATAATTAGTGCGACTGACGTTTCCTCCGATCCGTCAGTCGCCCTGGGTCCCCACCCTGAACTGGTCAATAGCCATGTTGGCGAGATAACGACCAAGGCGGCTGACGAAATTTCCCCCGAACCGTCAGCCGCCCTGATCCCCCACCCAACTCTAAATCATGTCCTTGCCGCAGCTTCTTTGGCTGCCAGCTCTTTCACGCCATAACCGCCTTGCTTGTTCTCGGCGAAAAGCGGCCAGGCCAGTTGCTGGCCTGCGGTTGCAGGTGCAAGATTCTCAACGCCATAGCTGTCCGGATAACGGCGGGTGATTTTTGCCGTTCCAAACAGGATATCCCAAAAGAACAAAAGGTTGCCGTAATTGCCTTTATAATTGGTCGCGCCATCTTCCATATGGCGTCCGTGATGGGCATGGTGTGTTGCGGGTGTCGAGATGGTTCTCTCCACCAGCCACATTACGGGAGACAGCCATTTAATTTTATAAAGCGGCTCGTCCCAGGTAACATCGCTATGTGCCGCGATAATGACGGTCATTTTGATTGCGATAAATCCGACATAGACCCAGCCAAGGCCCAAATAGATAAGGATACCCGAGAGCCAAATGCTGGGCATCAGGAAATAATAGAAAATATTGTTACGGTACACCAAACGAACGCTCATATATTTCGCATCATGATGCGCGCGGTGCAGATTATATAAAAACGGGATGCGGTGGGTGAGCCGATGCATCCAATATTGCGTCATATCGTCAAAAATCAGGAACAATGCGATTGCTGCGATTAGCGGGATACCAGCCAGTGCGCCGGCCCATTGTGGGGCGGCTGTGCCCATTATAAATTGTGCTGACACAATGATGAAGGGCTGTGTTAGTAGCGTTAACACTAGCGAACCGACAATCTCAACAATTGCATCTTTGCGGGTCTGATCAGGTTTGTTGAATAGGTTGGTGCGGAATAGTTCCAGCAATCCAAAGAACAGGAACGTTCCAAGAATAGCGTAGATTTCTGGTCGCATCGCTATCCTTTCTATCCAAACAGTACTTGCTCTGGTATCATTTGTAACAGATAACTGAGCTTTCAAATGCTAAGAGGTTTGCAATTGGGTAAATCGCGCCAATATTCCAAATCAACTTTCGCGGCGGCCGGGTTTGTCTCGGTGCTGCCTGACGATGTGCGCCGCCGCTTGTTGGACCAAGGAAGTGTCCGTCGGTTTGCAAAAGGCGAACTCATCCTGCAACGCGGCGATACCGCTCGGGAATTTTGGTATATTGAAAGCGGCGTCGTGCAAATTGGTCGGTACTCGGTTGATGGAAAGCTGACTCTGTTCGCTTTGTTGGGGCCAGGAGAGAGTTTTGGGGAGCAGGGCTTTTTAGGTGAATTCCCACGTATGGTAGACGCGATTGCTGGCAACGAGACTACGTTGATTGAGATAGGTGAGGCGGAATTGCTGGCGGCTATTGAATCCGATTCTAGCGTTGCGCGTATCATGCTGAAAGCCATGGCCAATATGGTCCAGCAAGCCTTTGACCTTATTGATGCGGGACGAAATTTGTCTACGGTCGAGCGTGTTTCGCAGGCTTTGCTTCAACTGCGTAGCGAAGAAGACAGCGATGTCGCGATACCGGTGACACAGCAGGAATTGTCTGAACTGGTCGGGGTTTCTCGCATTTCGCTGGGCAAGGCTCTTGGGAGGCTGGAGGCTGATGGTGTGATACAGCGCCATTATGGACGGATCACGGTGCCGGACTGGAATGCGCTTCTTCCTTCGCGAGACTAGTTGTCCGGCTCCGCTTCCAGAAACCAGCGCATCACGCCGCCCTGAAATGGGGTCCAAATACCGGTTCTGATGCCGGCCTGACGCAGAACATCACCCGTCCAGCTATTGCAGGTATAAAAGGCATAATAATGACCACGTGCTTCGTAGAATAGATCAAATTTTCCGTAACCTGAAGAGGGAGTCGGTTGGCCTGCCTCATCCAGAACAAAGCGGCCTTTGATGGCATCCACAATCTTGCGATATTCTGCTTCGCTGACTTTAAAGCCGCGGCGATAATGGGGATAAGCCTGTGGATAGTTCAGGTGATAAACGTGCAGCAAGACTTCATCGCTGCCAAAAATGGCGCTGGCGGCATCGCTGAACCGCAGGTCTTGCCAGTGTTCCGTGTTGCGATAGACGCCTTCATGGCCCCAACCGACCAGGATATGACTGCCATATTGGGTTGGATCATCGAGATGCTCGGGACGGATCAACACACTCCAGTCATGCACATCGCTGCGGATCGGCATGATGATACCGGTATGCAAGCCGTTGGTTTCTATGAATAACTCTACGCCATCATCCGGGCTTTTCCAAAATTGATTGGCGGGCAAGATGCTGCCAAACAGGGCGGCGACCAGATAAAGCATGATAACGGCCAAGAGGCTGGCTGTGATACGTTTGGGCCATTTCATCCGAAAAGTTGCCATTGAAACCTTTTCTACTGTAGGATGGTGCCATGTTGACAGCCCCCGATCCAGAATCCCATGTCTATGACAAGCCGCCAGCGCAGGCAAATGCTGACTGGACGATTGACCAGAACTGGTCTGCTTATAGCGCAGAAGACCATAATACCTGGGACACGCTTTTCGCGCGTCAGCGGGAAATGTTGCCCGGCCGCGCGGCACAGGCCTTTCTCGACGGAATTGATATCTTGCACCTATCAAAGCCAGGCATTCCGGATTTTGACGAACTCAACCGAATATTGATGGACGCGACCGGATGGCAGGTCGTTGCCGTGCCGGGACTGGTGCCAGATGATGTGTTTTTTGATCATCTCGCCAATCGCCGCTTTGTATCCGGCAATTTTATTAGGCGGCCTGATCAACTAGATTATCTGCAAGAGCCCGATATTTTCCATGACGTTTTCGGTCACGTGCCAATGCTCGCGGATCAACGTTTTGCCGACTATATGGAGGCCTATGGGCGAGGCGGCCTTCGGGCGCTGAATTTCGGCACCTTGAAACAACTGGCCCGGCTCTATTGGTATACGGTCGAATTTGGTTTGATTCAGGAAGCGGACGGTTTGCGTATCTATGGCGCTGGCATTGTCTCCAGCTTTGGCGAAAGTGTTTTCGCGCTGGATGATGATAGTCCCAATCGCATCATGTTTGATCTGGAGCGGGTGTTGCGGACCGAATATCGGATCGATGATTTCCAGCAGAATTACTTTGTCATTCCCAGTCTGGATGAGCTGTTACGCGTGACTGTCGAGACCGATTTTAAGCCGGTTTACGAGAAAATATCGGGCATGGCTGATATTGCGATTGCTGATATTGTCGAGGGCGATGAGGTGCTGACGCGTGGCACGCAGGATCATCCCAGCGCGCAGTCAGGTAAGGCTGTCGTCGTTTAAGCGTTCAGCACTCGCCAAAATAGTCTGATGCCAAAGGGGATCGGATAGTTTTGCGGGTTTTGGCAGGACCATATTCCCGGGCTTTGACAAATGTAAGGCAGGGCCATTCATTCTCTACCCGGACATCGCGTAAACGGAAACCAGCCCTGATATAGGCATGCACGACGTCGGACTGTTGTGCTTTCAATAGGCCAGCCAGGATCAAAACGGTGTTTGGCGCTGCGGCATTAGCGATTTGCGGAGCGAGGGCGATGAGCGGGCCCGCCAATATATTGGCGATGATCAGGTCATAGGGTGCGCGCCGACCAATTGTCGCATGGTCAAGGCCATTACTAGTGAGTAATTTTATTGCATGCGGCATTGTCCCGATAGCAATGCCATTTACCGCTGCATTTTCTTCGCTGACTTGTATCGCGACCGGGTCGATATCACTGGCGATAATCTGAGCGATTGGCCACAAATGGTGGGCTGCAAAGGCCAGTAGGCCCGTGCCGGTGCCGACGTCGACAATATTGCGATAATATTGGCCATTGCGCTTCAGTCGATCAAGGCTTTCCAGGCAGCCTAATGTCGTCTCATGATGGCCCGTACCAAAGGCTTGGCTGGCATCGATGCAGATATTCGTGACTTTCGGATCACCAAGCGGTTGGCTGTCTGACGTATGCACATAAAAACGTCCCGCGCGCAGGGGTTCCAAATCCCGCTGGCTCATGGTCACCCAATCGTCATCCGCCAGCTTTTCCACAATGGGCTCGATCTCTGCCGTTTTCGCGGATGGCGACAGTTCCATTATGTTTCGCAGCATGTCGGTGTCAGGTGCCGCGTTGCAATAGATATCGATCATCCAAGCATCTGGTTTGCTTTCGTCGACCTCTTGGGTGACTATTGTCGGCACAGTGTCGCTGGAGCTGATGAACAAATTATCTTCGGAAAGCGTTTCAGCTTCAGCCCGGGTGCAGGGCAGGCTGATTTTCCAGCTATCAGTCAATGGATTAAGGCCGGGTCAAAAATCCACTTAAGCATTGGCCGTCTCCAACGCTTCGTTGGCTTTTAGCCAAGCGGCTTCACTTTGCTCGAGTTCGTCCTGAATTGTGGACCGCAACTTCATCAATTCGGTCATCGTCAAATCAGCAAACTCTTGTTCCGCCGTCGCCGGATCAAACATCGCCTGATCAATGTCGGATAATTTTTTGCCAAGTGTCTCGATTTTCTTTTCGGCAGTGCCGGCTGCCTTACGCAATTCTGATTGCTGTTTGCGACGTTCGGCGGCCAGACGGCGCTCTTCCTTGCGGTTACCACCACCGCCACCAGCAGTCGGTTTGGCTGCCTGGTTTTTGCCCAGTACAAAATCGGTATAATCGTTCAGTGTACCAGAAAACTCAGCTGCTTTGCCGCTATCGACCATGACCAGACGATCGGCGGTCAGTTCCAGCATGTGGCGATCATGGCTGACGAGAATGACGGCTCCGGTATATTCATTCAAAGCATGCACCAAGGCTTCGCGGGCATCGACATCAAGGTGGTTTGTCGGCTCATCTAAGATCAACAGATGCGGCGCATCTCGTGTGATCAAGGCCAAGGCCAGACGCGCGCGTTCGCCGCCAGACAGTTTGCCAACTTTCATTGTCGCTTTGTCACCGGAAAAACCGAACCGACCCAGTTGCGCGCGGACGGCGCCCGGTTTTGCGTCCTTCATCAGGCGCGTCATATGTTCCAGCGGGGTATCGGTCGTATCCAGCTCTTCGACTTGATATTGGGTGAAATAGCCGACCGTAAGCTTGCCCGACTTATTCATCGCGCCGGCTTTCGGTTCCAGCTGGCTGGCTAGCAAACGGGCGAGGGTGGTTTTGCCGTTGCCGTTGCGGCCAAGCAGAGCGGTGCGATCATCGGGATCGAGGCGCAGGTTCAGATCCGACAATATGATATTGTCGCCATAACCGACAGCAGCATCGTCCAAAGTGATCAGCGGCGGTTTGAGCTCCGCCGGGCTAGGAAAATGAAAGCTGAGCGATGGGTCTTCAATCGCAGCTGCAATCGGCTCCATACGGGAGAGCGCTTTGACGCGGCTTTGGGCTTGTTTTGCACTATGGGCTTTGGCGCCCCAGCGATCGACATATGCCTGCAGTTTTTCTCGCTGCGCCAATTGTTTTTCACGTGATGAGGCCATTTGTGCCTGACGCTCTGCACGCTGTTTTTCAAATGCATCATAGCCGCCGGGATAGAGCGTGGTCTTTCCGCCTTGGAGATGGAGGATATGATCGACGACATTGTTGAGCAAATCCCGCTCATGGCTGATCACCAAAATAGTTGCCTGATAGCTGGTCAGGAAATTTTCCAGCCACAAAGTCGCTTCAAGGTCGAGGTGATTTGATGGCTCATCGAGCAGCAGCAATTCGGGCTGTGAAAACAGGAGGGCTGCGAGCGCGACACGCATACGCCAACCGCCGGAAAAGCTGTCCATCGGTTGTTGCTGTGCTTTTTCATCGAAACCCAGACCGATCAAGATCTTTGCGGCTCGGGCAGGGGCGCTATGCGCTTCGATCATATTCAGGCGCTCGTGGATTTCGCCAATCCGGTCCGGTTCGTCAGCGGTTTCCGCTTCTAATAACAGCGCCGCGCGTTCTGTGTCAGCGGCCAAAACGGTGTCCAGCGGGGTTTCTGCTCCGGCGGGCGCTTCCTGCGCAATATAGCCCATGCGGGCCCCTTTGGGTATGCCGACATTGCCGTCATCCGGTTCCAGCAGTCCAGCGACCACTTTCATCAAGGTGGATTTGCCGGCACCATTGCGGCCAATCATCCCCACACGTGCGCCAGGGGGCAGGGCGGCGGTTGCGCCGTCCAAAATGACCGTGCCGCCAAGGCGCACTGTAATATTGCTAAAATTGAGCATGGGCGCTCGTTAGCGGAGCTTTGAGGATTCGGCTAGTGAAAGGAAGTTAAGGTTTTTTGGCCAGCCAGATTACGTGTTTGGCCCCTTTGCCATTGCTTCGGGCGCTAACTGTCTTCGTTTCGACCGCAAATTCCGATTGCTGCAACCGGCGGGTGAATGCTGGGTCGGCGGCGCTGGACCAGATGGCGAGGATGCCGCCGCTCCGCAGCGCTGATTTGGCTGCACTCAGCCCGCTGAAACCATAAAGCTGTTCATTATCATCTTGGGTCAGGCCATCGGGGCCATTGTCGACATCCAGTAAGATGGCATCATATTCATTGCTGGCATTGGCTATGATATCACTGACATCGCCAATAATCGTTTCCACACGCGGGTCGTCGAGGCAGTTGTCAGCCAGCTCCTGCATTGGGCCGCGTGCCCAATCCAATATGGCCGGGATCAACTCGGCGACCACGATTGTGGCGTCGTCCGGCAGCACGGCCTGCGCGGCGCGAAGGGTGAAGCCCATGCCATAGCCGCCAATCAGGATACGCGGATTTGGTTTCGTTAGCCGTTCGCAGCTGAGCGTGGCCAATGCCTCTTCTGATCCACTCAAACGGCTGTTCATCAATTCGATGCGCCCCAGCATGATTGAAAATTCGTCGGCATGTTTCAATTCGCGCCGGAACAGACGCAATTCGCCGCCATGCTCATTGCCGCCGGGAATCTTGGCGGTCCCCATCAGTTCCCGAGCGATCATCGCACAAAGCTCGCGCCATTGGCATCGAGCACGGCGCCCGTCATCGATGGCGGCGCATCGAGCGCGCAATATTTCGCCATCGAAGCGATTTCTTCAGGCTGGGCAACGCGGCCGAGTGGTATGTCCCGCAGCAACTTTTCACCGCCACGGCTTTCCAGATAATCTTCCGCCATGCCGGTCATGGTGAAACCGGGGCAGATGGCGAAGGCCAAAATTTCTTCGCTGGCATAGGCGCGGGCGATCGTCTTGGTCATCGCGACCATCCCACCTTTCGACGCGGCATAGTGCCAATGGTCGGGACTGTCGCCGCGATAGGCCGCGCGGCTAGCAATGTTTATAATCCGACCTGCAGCCTCACGTTCCTGCATATGCCGCACTGCCAATCGACAGAGTTGCGCCGACGCAGTGAGATTGATTTGCAGGGTTCGGCCCCAGCTTTCCAACCAGTCGGTGTCGCTCTCGGTAAGTGGGTTCGAATCAAAGATTCCGGCATTATTGATCAGGACATCAATCCGACCATTCAGCTGATCCAGCGCTGTCTGCCACAATCGCGAAACATCATCAGCGTCTGAAAAATCGGATTTCAGGAGCCCCGCTTCGCCAGTGGTACTGTGGCCCACCGCCACCACATCGGCTCCATCAAAGCTTTCCAGTATCGCCTTACCAATCCCGCGGCTGGTGCCTGTCACTAAAATATGTGTTTTTCTATCTGTCATGCGGCGAGTGAATAAGGCGCGGATGGCCAAAGGTCCAACAAGAGATGCCGAACGGCTGATATTTTTAATAGCGCTTTCTGGATTCGCATGCGCTCGGCGCGCCTTTGCATATAAAAACCTGACATGCGGGGCAGAAAAACCCCGCTATCTTGTTTGCATGCGGCTGCGTTTTCGCTAAAGCACTGGTTCGTTTACAAAGACTCCAGCGCGTTGCGGAGTCTCTGATCAGGGGACAAAAATTGGTTAAGCCAACGAACCGGCCATTATCGCCGCATTTGGGAATTTATAAATGGGGTCCGGCTATGCTGGTCTCCATCCTTCATCGCGCCACGGGCGATGCACTCGCCTTGCTCGGCGCACCGATATTGGTGTGGTGGTTGTACAGCATCTCCGCTGGACCGGAATCTTATGAATTTTTCACCGGTATCATGACCAGCATTCCGGGCTTCATTGTGATGATCGGCATGACCTTCGCCCTGTTCGAACATACATATTCCGGCCTGCGCCATTTTGTGCTTGATGCCGGGGCAGGTTATGAACTCCAGACAAACAAGCTGTGGTCGGCTGCTGTGCCCGTATTGGCGCTGCTTTCAACTGCTGCTCTCTGGTTTTTCATCTCTTCAAAGTTGATTGGATAAGACGATGGGATCAGGAACAAATATTGGTAAGGTTCGCGGTCTTGGCTCTGCCCAGCACGGCGCGCATCATTGGATCCTTCAACGGGTTACCGCGGTCGGTAATCTCGCGTTGATCGCATGGCTTCTCATCTCTTTGCTGAGATTACCCAATTACGAACATGAACTGCTCATCGGCTGGCTTTCCTCGCCGCTAGTTGCGGTTCCGATGATGTTGATGCTGGTCAGCATCTTCTGGCATCTGCGGCTTGGTCTGCAGGTATTGATTGAGGATTATATTCCTGATCACGGCCTGAAATTCGGCATCATCATCTTGCTTAACTTTTTCGCCATTGGCGGAGCAGCGCTAGGGATTTTCGCTGTCGCCAAGGTCGCCTTTACCGGAGTGGTCGCTTAATGACTGACACAGATTCAAAGCCCGCATATAAGATTATTGACCATACGTTCGACACAGTCGTCGTCGGTGCCGGCGGGTCCGGTTTGCGCGCAACCATGGGTTCCGCCGAAGCTGGACTGAAAACCGCTTGTATTACAAAGGTTTTCCCAACTCGTTCGCATACAGTTGCGGCACAGGGCGGTATTGCTGCCTCACTGGGTAACAACACGCCGGATCATTGGTCCTGGCATATGTATGATACGGTCAAGGGTTCTGATTGGCTCGGTGACCAAGACGCGATTGAATATCTCGTCCGTGAAGCGCCTGCGGCGGTTTATGAGC
The DNA here is from genome assembly GCA_947489315.1 of uncultured Sphingomonadaceae bacterium. GTDB lineage: Bacteria > Pseudomonadota > Alphaproteobacteria > Sphingomonadales > Sphingomonadaceae > Parasphingorhabdus. The sequence continues at coordinate 268,319 of CANLCX010000002.1, read as the reverse complement.
TTGAGCATGCTGGTGTACCGTTTTCACGTAATGAAGATGGCACTATCTATCAGCGTCCCTTTGGCGGCCATATGCAGAATATGGGCGACGGTCCTCCGGTACAGCGGACCTGTGCTGCGGCTGACCGGACCGGTCATGCGATGCTTCACGCGCTCTATCAACAGAGCCTGAAATATGACGCGGATTTCTTCATTGAATATTTCGCAATCGACTTGATCATGGAAGACGGCGAATGCCGCGGCGTCATTGCTATTTGTCTGGAAGACGGTTCTATTCACCGCTTCCGCGCGCATGCAGTTGTGCTGGCAACTGGCGGCTCTGGCCGCTGCTATTATAGTGCGACATCTGCTCATGCTTGTACCGGTGATGGTGGCGGCATGGCGTTGCGTGCAGGCCTGCCGCTGCAGGATATGGAATTTGTTCAGTTTCACCCGACCGGCATTTACGGCGCGGGCGTGCTGATTACTGAAGGCGCACGCGGGGAGGGCGGTTATCTGACCAACTCCGAAGGCGAGCGTTTCATGGAACGCTATGCACCAAGCGCAAAAGATCTCGCGTCTCGGGACGTGGTGTCTCGCTGTATGGCAACAGAAATTCGCGAAGGTCGCGGCGTTGGACCAGAGAAAGATCATATCTATCTCCACCTCGATCATATCGCTCCGGACGTGCTGGCTGAGCGCCTGCCGGGCATTACCGAAACCGGTAAGATTTTTGCTGGTGTGGATCTCACTCGTCAGGCGCTGCCGGTGGTACCGACGGTCCATTACAACATGGGCGGTATACCCTGTAACTATCATGGCGAAGTTGTGAATCCAACGAAGGATGATCCTGATGCTGTGGTGCCAGGGCTTTATTCCGTGGGTGAAGCAGCCTGTGTTTCGGTGCACGGTGCAAACCGTCTTGGCTCCAACTCGCTGATTGATCTTGTGGTCTTTGGCCGCGCGACCGGTCTGCGTTTGAAAGAAAAACTAAAACCTGGCACCTCGCATAAGCCATTGCCGAAAGATTCAGCCGATCTGTCGCTGTCTCGCTTGGACCATTTCCGTTATGCGAAAGGCGGCACAACAACCGCTGCGCTGCGCTTGGAAATGCAGAAGACGATGCAGAAAAACTGTGCCGTGTTCCGCGATGACGAATTGCTGGCCCAAGGCGTCAAAGAGATGCGGGCGGTGAACAATAAAATGGGCGATGTCAGTGTTTCTGACCGTTCGCTCATTTGGAATACCGATCTCATTGAAACCCTGGAACTCGATAACCTGATGGCGCAGGCGGTCGTGACAATGGAGAGCGCTGCGAACCGCAAGGAAAGCCGCGGTGCGCATATGCAGGAAGATTATGAAGACCGTAATGACAAGGAATGGATGAAGCACACGGTTGCGACATTTAATGGTTGGGGCGGTCCCGATAAGGCGCGTGGCACCGGCAAAGTCGATATCAGCTATCGTCCGGTCCATGATTATACACTGACCGACGAAGCGGAATATGTGAAACCGAAGAAGCGGGTTTATTGATTATATTCAAGCCCTTGTTCTAGTTACTGGTTACCGTTTCCATCCATTTTAGCGGAGGTTTAGGCCGATCATGTCCAATGAAGAGCAGATCGAATATTGGAATGATAATGCTGGCCTGAAATGGGCGGAACAACAGGACGTAATGGATGCTTTGTTGGCGCCGGTAACGTCCTTGTTGATGGATGCTGCTGCTATCGCACCGGGCGAACGCGTTTTGGATATTGGGTGCGGTACCGGCGAGACCAGCTTGATTGCGATTGAAGCTGGCGCTGATGTCACTGGTGTTGATGTGTCGGAACCGATGCTTGATCTGGCGCGGTCGCGTGCCAATGGCAGCGGTGAACTCCTATTGGCCGATGCATCCGAATATCGTGCCGATGAAGGTTTCAACCTTATCATGTCGCGTTTCGGCGTGATGTTCTTTGATGATCCCGTTGCTGCCTTCACCAACATCAAAGCCAATTTGAAGCCCGGCGGCCGCATGGTTTTTGTGTGCTGGGATCACCCGAAACTGAACAAGTGGGTGATGGTTCCCATGGCGGCGATTAAGCCGTTATTGCCAGAGGCACCAGAGACAGACCCCTATGCACCCGGTCCTTTTGCATTTGCAGATTCGGACAGGCTGAAAGCTATTTTGGCCGAGGCAGGTTTTGATGATGTTTCGATGATCGCTCATAGCGTTGATATTTGCATGTCGCAATCCGGTGGTGTTGACGGGGCCGTCTATTTTTCATCACAAATCGGCCCTGCATCCCGAGTGTTGGGAGAGGTTGATGAGGTGTTGAAGCCCCAGCTTTTGGCTGCTTTGAAAGAGGCTCTCGCTCCTTATGATGATGGAGGCCGGGTTGCGTTGGACGGTGGTATCTGGATTGTGCAAGCAAGCTAAGTACCGGCACCTTTAACGCATCAAATTGTCTCAAAAACCTTTTAGATCATAGGCTAACGCAACCTTAAATGGTTGGGGAGGGGCGAGGCAGCCTTTTGTCACAGCCACGCCTTTCAAAAAACTCCGCCGAGCGTTGCCTGCCGCTATTGCCGTTAGAAAGCGGCGCTTTGCTGCATTGGATCCACTTAGCTCGCGGACAACACCCCGAAACGGGATGAGGCCTCCGATCAAGGAACCGGCAATCCGGCTGACGCCTTCTTCGCGTTTTTCCACCAGGCTTTCTTCCTGTAGCTGATTGATATCGGGGCCAAGCACATCATCGAGCTGTGCAATCTCGATTCCCAGAGCCCGACAACCGCGCATGTTCTCCAGATCATAAGGATGATCCTGAACAGTGAGGAGCTTTGCAGGAATCGGGTCTTTCCGAAGATTGATATCTTTAACCGGCTGCATCACCGCATTTTCGGCGTGTCGCTCCATTGGCAGGTCTTTTTGCGGCATTTCGGCTTGTGCGCTTGTCGCAAGACAGAGAGCGCCAGCGGCAAAAGCACCGGCCATAACTTTGTTGATGGACATGAGTCCTTCCCTAGCTGCCCCCTAGGTTATGCCCCGCTATGTTAGTTTAAGGACGGGCAGGGGCCTTGCAGCCCCGTTCTAGGCCAACGCCTTTCAGGAAACCGCGCCGGACAACGCCAGCGTAGACGGCCGCGTTATATTTGCGTTCGTCACCCGCTGCGCCGGATACTTCACGCACTATCCCTCGAAAGGGTATCAACCCGCCCAGCAATCCACCACCGACACGGCCAGCGGTTTCTTCGCGTTTTTCGGCTTTGGATTTGTCAACTTTCTCGTTTACATCAGCCGCCAGAACCGCATTCAGCTCTTTAACTTCTTTAATGATCGCAGAGCAGCGGCGCAGGCCATCGAGAGAATAGGGATCATCCTGAATGGCGATAAGCTTGGCAGGAATTTTGGTCTTTTTCAGGCCAACATCCTTCACCGGTGTGGTCGCAGCATCTTCTGCATGCTCTTCCATCGACTGATCCGGATCAGCTTTTTGTGCTTGGGTCGGAGTAGCTAGTAAAAGTAACGCTGCCGCCGAGGTTGCTGCCAATTTCGCTATGTTTCGCATCACATATTCCCTGTTTGCCTTCAAGACCGGTACCGCAAATTATCGCGGTTTAACTGATCAACGGATGTCACGCCCATCAGTTTCATGTCTCGCTCAATCTCAGCTTGCAGCAAGCTGAGGCTGCGTTCAACCCCCGCCTGACCCGCCGCCGCGAGCGCATAAAGGTAGAGCCGTCCTCCGGAACAGGCCTTGGCGCCGACGCTTAGCGCTTTCAGCACATGGCTGCCGCGAGTTATGCCGCCGTCGCAAATCACATCAATCTTGTCGCCGACCGCATCGCAAATCTCGGCGAGTTGATCAAAAGGTGCGCGCGATCCATCCAGCTGTCGCCCGCCATGGTTTGAGACCATGATGGCGGTCGCGCCAATATCCACCGCCCGTTTCGCGTCCTCGACGGACATGATGCCCTTCAGGCAAAATTCGCCGCCCCAGTCTTTGCGGACCTCTTCTGCCATACTCCAGTCGAGCGATTGATCGAGCATGGTCGAGAAATATTCCGCCACTGACAGGGCGACATTAGTACCCTCTGCTACATGGTCTTTGAGGTTGGACAGTTCAAAATTTTCACGAAATATATAGTTGAGCGCCCAAGCTGGTTTGGTCGCGTAGCTTAGGAAACTGGCGGGTGTGATCTTGGGTGGACTTGTAAAGCCGGAGCGCAGGCACCGTTCGCGATTGCCGCCGACGATCGTATCGACCGTCAGGGTGATCGCATCGAACTTCGCGGCCTTGCAGCGTTCGACCATCGATTTGTTGAGACCCTTGTCCTTGTGGATGTAGAGCTGGAACATTTTGGGCGTGCTGATGCTCTCGCCAATTTCTTCGATGCTGACCGTCGCCAGGGAGGAGATACCGAAGAACGTCCCGAATTTCTCGGCGGCTCGCGCCACGCCACGTTCGCCTTGCCAGTGGAACAGGCGTTGCAGGGCGGTGGGGGAAAGGAACAAGGGCATGGCCAGTTTTTGACCCATGACCGTCGTGCTCATGTCGATCGTCTCGACCCCGGCGAGGACATTGGGTATGAGGTCACACGCTTCATAAGCTTCGGTATTGCGGCGGCGCGTGACTTCGTCGTCAGCGGCACCGTCAATATAGTCAAAGATCGGAAAAGGTAGGCGTTTTTTGGCCAGCGAACGAAAGTCGTTCACATTGTGGCAATCGGTCAATGTGTTAATTCGTCGCACGTAAGCCTCGATTCGTCGCTCGGGTGGAAGAGCATGGGGTTTATGATTAGAGCAATGGCAGCGGCTTGCAAGAGTGGTGGCTATAGAAATACAGGGATTAAGAGGGAAAATTCACAATGACTGAAACCGCCGACAATATTCAACAGCCGGAGCAACCGGTAAGACCGGAACGATCGCCGGGCGCCAAGTTTCTGTTGGTACTGCTAACCGGCTTCTTGCTTGCGATCCCGTTGTTCGCAAGCTGGCTTCTTATTTACGATCGTCAAAGCCAGAGTACTCAGGCCGAGCAGTCTATCGTGACAGGTTGGGGCGGCAAGCAAGTCTTCGCTGGGCCAAAAATCGTTCTGCCTTACAAAGCGAAAGTGCAGGAATCGGTGGAACAGGATGGCAAAACGGTCACCCGCACCAATGTCGTAACGCGGGAGCTTTATATCTCGCCGGAAGTCATGACCTTCGACAGCGACATCCAGACCGAAGTCAAAAGCCGCTCCATCTATGAGGTGGTGATTTACAATACCAATGTGACCGGTTCCGCCTCGTTCAAATTGCCGGAAGATTTTGACCGGTCTGGCATTGATCCGGCGGATATCGATTTTGCCCGGGCGGAAATTCGCTTTGGTCTTTCCGACGCAAGAGGCCTGTCGGCTGATAACAAGCTAACCGTTGATGGACAGTCTTTGGTCCTGCAACCCGGCAAAGGCCTGGGCGAAACGGGCAATACCGGATTCTTTTCCTGGTTAGATGCAACGGCCCTCGCAGATGGCGAAATAGCTGTGAATTTTGATGTGAAATTCCGCGGGACCGAAAGCCTGACAATGGTACCGGATGCTGGTCAAACCAATTGGTCCGTTACATCTAAATGGCCGCACCCCAGCTTCACCGGAGGCTTCCTGCCCGACAATGAAGTCACGGAAACAGGATTTACTGCAAAATATGGTATCTCCAATCTGGCGCTCGGCAGCTCACTGACATCTACGCAGGCGGGACAGCAGGTTTATCCGCAAAGCGGCGACCGGCCCTACAGCTCCTATGATGGTGGCGGTGTCGGAGACGCCTCCAGCGTAACGGTCAATTTGATCCAACCGGTTGATCTCTATGATCAGGTAAGCCGGGCGACCAAATATGGCTTCCTGTTCATCGGATTTACCTTTGTCGCGTTTCTACTGTTCGACCTGATCGGCGGCGTGCGTATCTCCTCTGTCCAATATATATTGGTCGGCGTAGCCTTGGTGCTGTTCTTCATCCTGCTGCTCGCTTTTGCCGAGATTATCGGCTTTGCCTTGGCCTATATCGCGGCTTCGGTGGCGACGATCGGATTGATCACGGCCTATGCTGCATCGGTCCTGTCCAGTTGGCGAAGGGCATCGATAATCGGCGGCTTGCTCGCCGCGCTTTACGGTGTGATCTATATCCTGCTGAGCCTTGAGGCTTACTCTCTGCTCATCGGATCATTGTTGATTTTTGCCGCTCTGGCCGGGGTGATGTTTGTCACCCGCCGGCTCGACTGGTCGCGCAGTTTGCAGAAAAATCCTGCAACCTAAGCGAACACCCTAGCGAACCGCGCCACGTGCGAACGTATCGCACGTGGCCGGATCGCCTGTTTGCATGCCTTTTTTGAGCCACGCCATGCGTTGTTCGGAACTGCCATGGGTGAACATGCTTTCCACTGGACGTTGTCCAGCCCCGCGCATCAAAGTATCATCACCAATGGCGTGAGCCGCGGTCAGGCCTTCTTCGACATCGCCGGGCTCCATCCGACTGGCATTTTGTGCCGCCCAGACACCAGCATAGCAATCTGCCTGCAATTCCATGCGGACCTGAAGGGCATTGCCCTCTGCTTTACTGGCGCGGCTTTGCTGCTGACGTACTTGTTTGGAGACGCCGCTTAGCGTTTGGATATGGTGGCCGACTTCATGTGCGATGACATAGGCTTTGGCAAAATCGCCTTTCGCGCCCATCCTTGTTTCAAGCTCATTGAAAAAAGATGTGTCGAGATAAATGCCTTGATCGGCAGGACAATAGAATGGTCCTGCTGCTGAGCTTGCATAACCACAGTTGTCTGCCTCAACTCCGCCCTGATAGAAGTTGATCGTCGTGGGTTGATATTGGGATCCATTCGCCTGAAATAATTTCGACCATGTTTGCTCGGTTGAGGCCAGCACCCTACCAGCAAAAACTTCTTCCTGCGTGTCATAAGCAACCGCATCACCAGAACCACCGGCCTGGCTTCCGCCCGTCAACATGCTCGCGCCGCCGCCAAAATACATAAAGGCCAGTGCTGCGCCGCCAATTAGGAGAATTGTCCCGCAGCCCATTTTGCGGCCGAGCAACATCGGTAGAAAACTGAGGAGCAGTCCAAGACCGCCTCCGCCGCCACCAAATCCTCGGCGTCCGCCGCCGCTTCCGTGGTCGCGGACATTTTTGCTGGGATCCAGATCATCTAAACGCATCGGCTTCTTCTCCTGTTGCAACCCAATTTGCCTGAATCGGCCAAAAGCGCAAGCATCGAACATTTCTTTTACAAAAAGCCGTTGCAGTCACTCGCGACTGTTTTAAGGTCGCGCAAAGGAGAATAGGAATGTTTCTAAAAGGCAAAACGGCGTTGATCACCGGGTCGACCTCTGGCATTGGCGGTGGATATGCAAAGGCATTGGCCGCCGAGGGGGCCGCAGTGATGATCAACGGTTTCGGCGATGACGGCGAAATCGAAACATTGCGGCAAGAACTGGAAAACCTTAGCGGCACCAAAGCCGCTTACAGCAATGCCGATATGACCAAGCCCGAAGAAATCCGGCAGATGGCCGCGGACTGTGCCGAGCAACTGGGCGCAGTCGATATTCTCATCAACAACGCCGGCATCCAGCATGTCGCTCCGGTTGATGAGTTTCCCGAAGACAAGTGGTATGCGATTATGGAAATCATCTGCAACAGCGCTTTCCACACAACCAAAGCGGTTTTGCCGGGCATGAAAGAACGCGAATGGGGCCGGATTATCAATACAGGCTCGATGCACAGCAAAGTCGCAAGCCCTTATAAATCGGCCTATAATGCCGCCAAACATGCGATTGCGGGATTTGGCAAAACAGTTGCGCTGGAAGTCGCACAACAAGGGATTACGGTGAATACAATCTCACCCGGCTATACCTGGACACCGCTGATCGAAGGGCAAATCCCAAATACCATGGAGGTGAGGGGGCTTTCACGCGAAGAAGTGATTAATGATGTATTGCTGGCCGGACAGCCCAGCAAGGAATTTGTCCAGATTGACCAGATTGCGGCCTTGGCGGTGTTTCTTTGCAAGGATGAAGCGAGCGCGATGACCGGCGCAAATATTTCGATTGATGGTGGCTGGACGGCGCAGTGATTAAGTCTGGAGTTATAGCTGTCTTAGTATTTGCGCTGGCAGCACCAACGCCGACATTTGCCGAGTCAGATGCCTCGCATCCAGAATCGCAATGGCGTGATCTGGCGACGGAAGCGGATCAAAAGCGATTGGACAACTGGCGGAATGCCTTAGAGATTGGCCGCGATGGCGCGGTGCAGGGCGGCGAGGGCGACAAGCTGGCCGCAAGAAACCCGTTGTTCGAAGACGCTGCGGCTTTGCCGGACAGTAATATTCCGGTTGGCCTCTATGCGTGCTCGGTTACCAAGCTGGACGGTGATCCCACTGGCGGCTTGCCCTATATTGCCTATCCAGCCTTTCGATGCCGCGTAACGGTGGACGCCAATGGCCGGCATTTTACAAAACTTATCGGATCACAGCGTACAATCGGTTGGATTTATGAAGCGGGCAACCGCCATTCCATCTATCTCGGTACACTTATCTATGGGTATGAGGACAGCCTGACCCCTTATGGTAAAACGGAGGAGCGTGATCAGGCAGCGGTGGTTCAGCGGATAGGACCAAAACAATGGCGAATGGTCTTCCCCTATCCCTATTATGAGTCAAAGGCCAACGTGATGGAACTGACACCGATCACCGAATAAATTTATGGCTTGCAAGCGTCGACTTAGCGGTTAGGTTCCGGGCAATCACATAATAGCTCGGGGATAGTGATGCTTAAATTTTCTAAAGTCGCTTTGGCGGCTACCGCCTCTGTTTTGTTCTGTACACCGGCGCAAGCCGATCCATTGAAGGATGCGATCCAAGCCGATTTGCCATCCTTGATGGAAATTTATCGTGACCTGCATGCCAATCCCGAACTCAGTGGTGAAGAGTTTAAAACCGCCGCCAAGCTTGCCGTTGAAGCGCGTCGCCTAGGTTTTGATGTCACGGAAAAAGTTGGTGGCACCGGCGTAGTCGCTGTGATGAAAAACGGGGATGGTCCGACGGTAATGATCCGCGCGGATATGGACGGCCTTCCACTGGTCGAAAAAACCGGATTACCATTTGCATCCAAAGTGATGGCGAAAACCCGCCAAGGCGTTGCCACGGGCGTAATGCATGCCTGTGGTCATGACACGCATATGACCGGCTGGGTCGGCACCGCGCGGCAATTGTCAGCGCGCAAGGACGAATGGTCAGGCACGTTGGTGATGATATTGCAACCGGCGGAAGAAACCGGTGAGGGCGCTAAGGCGATGTTGGACGACGGGCTCTATACCCGTTTCCCAAAACCCGAATATGTGTTGGCCTTTCATGATGCAGCGGGCGCGCCTGCTGGATATATCGGTTATGCGCCGGGCTATGCGCTGGCAAATGTCGATAGTGTCGACATTGAAGTTCGCGGTGTGGGCGGCCATGGTGCCTATCCGCATACAACCAAAGATCCTATTGTGCTTGCGTCGCGTATCGTTGGCGCCCTGCAAACATTAGTCAGCCGCGAAATTGATCCGCAAGATCCGGCAGTGGTTACCGTCGGCAGCTTTCAGGCAGGCTTTAAACACAACATCATTCCTGACAAGGCGAACCTGTTGCTCACTGTGCGGAGCTATTCCGACGAGACGCGGGCCAAGCTTCTCGCCGGGATCAAGCGTATCGCGGAAGGGGAGGCGGTGACGGCTGGCCTTCCTAAAGACAGAATGCCCATCGTCCGGACACGCGATGATGAGTTTACTCCATCGACCTATAATAGTCCCGAATTCAGCATGGAGATGGCAAAGCTGTTTGAAACGCGCTTTGGCAAGGAACGGGTTGTACAATCCAAGCCAGTGATGGGTGGTGAAGATTTTAGCCGTTTTCGCCGCGCCGATGAATCGATCAAAAGTATGATTTTCTGGGTCGGCGGCGTTCCGATGGATGAGTATCAAGCGGCAAAGAAAGCGGGTACGAAATTGCCTTCGCTCCACAGTCCGCTTTGGGCGCCCGATGCGGAAAAAGTCGTCGCGACGGGTGCAGAAGCGCTCACCGCAGCGGCCCTTAAATTGATGAAAAAGGGCGGCTAAGCCCATGCAACCGTCGAAGGCCTTCGTTATGAGCGCTTTTGCAGCGCTTGTGTTGATTGCCAATGTGCCTCCGCCGGATTCTAAGGAGGTGGCGGACGCGTCTTATTTTGAAGGGCGCTGGGCCTTTGCGGAGGAAACCTGTGATCAGCCGACCAACTGGACTCTGCTGGCTGGCGGTAATTTTATCTCAGAAGACTTGACCGGGACCTGGCAATGGGGTGCAGGGCAGCTCACACTTAATCTGACCGATTTTGCAGTGGATGAAGAAACCGGAGAAGCGGGCGGTCGCTTCCAGATGGAGGGGCCGGTTTCGATGTCCGGACCAGATCAGTTTGTCTTCACGATTGAACCAGATCGCTATGTTATGAAGCGTTGCGAATAGGAAAATTACTTTATCGCTATTGCGAATAAATCGCATAACTGTAATCGATTTTATCGATGATGAATAATCAAAAAATTGAATAGAGAAGCGTGGCTTTTCAACCTACTTAGAGCGCGAGCCGATTCTTCTATCGGTGTCATTCAAACACATATTATTTTCAAGGAGAAGTCCATGGGACTCGCAGGAAGCAAGACTGAACAGAATCTGAAAGACGCTTTTGCTGGCGAAAGCCAGGCCAACCGTCGCTATCTCTATTTCGCCCAGAAAGCGGATATTGAAGGCTATAACGATGTCGCAGCTGTATTCCGGTCAACCGCTGAAGGCGAAACCGGCCACGCCCACGGTCACCTTGAATTTCTCGAAGAAGTTGGCGATCCTGCAACCGGCGAGCCTATCGGTAACACCGAAGAAAATCTGAAATCGGCAATCGTTGGCGAAACCCACGAATATACCGACATGTATCCCGGAATGGCGAAGTCAGCCCGTGAAGAAGGCTTCGAAGAAATTGCCGATTGGTTTGAAACGCTTGCCAAAGCGGAAAAAAGCCACGCTGGAAAATTCCAGAAGACATTGGAATCAATGGACGCGTAAGTGTCTGTTAAATAAAGTAATTTGATGGTGCCGCGGCCGCCCCTTTTAATTGGTGCGTTCCGCGGCACTTTCGCAACTTTTCCGCAGGATTGGACCATGTCATGAAAGAAGGCAGCCTAGGCGCACCAACGCGTCATCCCATAGCTTGGCAAGAAGAATCATTCTACGATGAAGAAGCGCTAGACGGCGAACTCCGCCGCGTTTTTGACATCTGCCATGGTTGCCGCCGCTGCTTCAATCTGTGTGACAGTTTTCCGCAACTCTTCGATATGATCGACGAAAGCCCCAATGAAGAAGTCGAAGACCTAACCGCCGGTGACATGAAAAAAGTCGTCGATGCCTGTACGCTTTGCGACATGTGCTTCATGGTGAAATGCCCTTACGTGCCACCGCATGAATTTGACTTGGATTTTCCGCATCTAATGCTCCGCCATCGCGCTATCGAACACCGAAAGGGTGAGATCGGCTTTGTCGACAAAGAACTGGCGAAGATTGACCGTAACTCGAAAGTTGCAGGTTTGGTCTCTGGCGCGGCCAATTGGGTGACGAAGAAAGAAAACAACTTTACGCGCGGCGTTCTGCAATCAGTAGCCGGTATCGACACGCGAGCCCATTTGCCCGAATTTGAAGATGTGCCATTAACCCATAAGCACCCGGGTAACGGTCCCATACCAAATGCGGGTGCTCCGGGTTTTGGTAAAAAAGCCGCAATATATGCTACATGCTACGGTAATTTTAATGATCAAACGTCCGGTAAAGCGGCGCTCAATGTGCTCGCTCATAATGGCGTTCAGACTCGTGTCGAATATCCAGGCTGTTGTGGGATGCCCAAGTTTGAGAACGGTGACCTTTCGGCGGTAGCATCATCGGCAGAGCAAGTTGCAGCCCATTTCAGCCCATTAATTGACGAGGGTTTTGATGTTGTGGCGCTAACTCCAAGCTGTGCGCTTATGATGAAGTTTGAATGGCCACTGATGCTGCCCGACAATGAGGCGGTAAAAAAATTGGCGCAGGCGACCCGCGATCTCAGCGAATATGTCGTCGAATTGTCCAAGGACAAAGGCATGATGCCGATTAAGCCGATGACAGCGCAGATCGGAATTCACTTTGCTTGCCATAGTCGCGCCCAGAACATGGGTCCGAAAGCGTTGGAAATGCTCAAACTCATTCCAGATGCTAAGCCCACTATTGCCGAGCGCTGTTCTGGTCACGGTGGCAAGTGGGGGATTTTCAAAGAAAATTTTGATAAAGCCGTGAAAGTCGGTCGCCCTGCAGCCCGTGCTCTTGCAAAGAACGATCCTGACTACATGGTAAGTGAATGTCCGCTTGCCGGACCACATTTGAAGCAGGTGATGGAAATGGGTGGTCAGGCAAAAATTCCGGAACGTATCGGTCATCCGATTGAGTTGCTCGCCAAAGCCTATGGATTTTAAGGACGCAAAATATGCCCCGTGACGAACATGTAATAACTAAAGATGATATTATTTCGCTCAACGATTATGAGTTGATCCGTAACGAAAAGCGCCAAGAAAGTATTTTGCGCAAGAAGTTCCGCCGACTCGCGATTGGGCCTTATGCAACTATTCAGTTTGAAAGTTGGGACAGCATGTGGCTGCAAATCCAGGAAATGTTGCGAATTGAGAAAGGCGGCGATGAGCAACTAGTTGATGAATTATACGCCTATAATCCCATGATACCCAACGGGTCGGAATTCACCGGTACATTAATGTTCGAAATTGATGAAGAGGAGCGGCGAACTGCATTCCTGAAAACTCTGGGCGGTGTTGATCAGCACATACATGTGATCATCGGTGATCATAAGGTCACGGCAGAACCTGAGCAGGACATTGATCGTACGCGGGCTGATGGGAAGGCCAGTGCAGTTCAGTTCTTACATTTCTCATTAACTGACGAGCAGGCCAAGATTTGGAAAAGTGGAGAGGGTCAGGTGATGATCCAAATTGATCATCCTAACTATGGCCATGCTGCCATCATCAGCGATGAATGCCGTCGCGATATGGCTAGGGATTTAGATTAGTTCTTCTGCCGCCCACCAGGAGGAGACATGTCTATAGGGTTTTCTTTGCTGCCAAGCCCGCCAGGCTTTGGAGCTTTAGAGTAAACCGCTGGGCTTACATAATTTGCCCTTCTGACAAGTTTGGTTACTTGTGGGGCCGCAGGTTTATATTCACCTTCTTCTTCGCCTTCATTCTCTGAAGATGGCCTATCATTTTCAGAATAAACTAGCGGTTCCCCAAAAACAAATTCTTCATTCTCGTCGTCGCCATTAGCGTCCCACGAGTTAGATAAATCCTGTTGGTCACGGGTTTTTGGTTCAGATGCTTCTTGAACAGCAGGCTGGCGTTTCTGATCATCGTCTACGGGCGTAATAAAATAAATTAGCACGCCTGTCGACGCGACAAAGAGAACTGCTTGTTTGATCATTTTGAATACCCGATTGCGAAAGCTGGCTCGTATTCTTACTGCCTTCCGATTAAAAAATACTTACCTAAAGCTATTCGGCCATCGCATAAAAAATCCGTCGGAGCGGCAAGGCTCCGACGGATAGATTTTCCTCCCCAGGAAACTATTTGTGAAATGACTTCATTCCGAATTAGATTTTCATCTTGGTACCCGAACTACTGACATCAGAGCTAAGGAAATTTACAAAAAATTTTGTAAATTTACGAGATATTCTGATTTATCGTTGTAAATATGTAAATTAGTTTACATAAATGCTCTTTATGGTGAATCGAAAGTTTTTTGCGGGCGCATCAATCAAGCGTTTGCGCCGTGGTGCGGGAATGACTCAGGTAGCATTGGCAGATGCTCTGGACATTTCGGCCAGCTATTTAAATCTGATTGAGCGTAATCAACGACCTCTTAGCGCGCGGTTGATGCTGTTGCTTGCGGATCGTTTTGATTTTGACCCACGCCAACTAGTCACTGATGAACCTGGCGGTGGATTGGACGGCATCAGCAAGCGTCTTGCAGATTCGATGTTTGATGACCTCTCGATTGATCGGACTGAACTGGACGACTGGTTAGCGATGGCACCAAATACGGTAGAAGCTTTCGTAAGAATATTTGACAATCAAGTTAGAGGGCAGGATGCAAGCGGGCTAGAAACGCTGGATTCGATCCAACTCGTGCGGAGCGAAATCGAGCGATGGCGGAACCACTTCGCAGACCTCGATGCCATGGCGGAAACTCTGGCAGATGAGTTGCGCTTGGGTACTGCAGATCTCTATGGCGCAATCACGGAGCGACTTCGGGTAAAACATCAACTCGCGGTGAGAATCTTGCCAGAGACGGTAATGCCAGATTTGCTGAGGCGGTTGGATTTGCACGCGCGGCAATTGCAGTTATCAGAAATGCTCGACCCTGCATCTCGCACTTTTCAGGCGGCGATTTTACTCGCCGAAATAGAGGCACAGTCGGAAATAGAGGCATTGATAGCCGGTGCTGATCTTTCAGATAATGCAGCAAAGCGGCTATATCATCGACATTTGTCCAGTTATTTTGCGGCAGCTTTGATAATGCCTTATGCTCGATTTCTGAAGGCATGCGAACAAACCGGTTATCAAATACAGCTGCTACAGCGGCGCTTTGGAGCTGGTTTTGAACAAGTTGCGCATCGTTTGACTACATTACAGCGTGTGGGTGCGCGGGGCCTGCCGTTTTTTATGATTAGAATTGATCGATCGGGCTTGGTCTCAAAGCGGTTCGCTGGAGCCAGTAACGCGTCACTGGCTGAAAGCCAGCACCGCTGCCCGTTATGGAACATTCATCGCGCATTTGAACGGCCCTTGGAGGTGCAATCTCAATTGGTATCGTTGGAAGATGGATCAACTTGGTTCACATTGTCTCGCGCGGTTCAAGGATTGGGTTCTGGAGCTGGCGGTTATGCGGCAGAATTTGTAATCGGCCTGGGGGTCTCAGCTGAACTTGCTGCACCATTACACGATGCCCGAGGCATCGACTTATCTTCGGCAAATGCTGATTTGATCGGGTTGGGTTGTCCTGCCTGTACCCGGCCGCATTGCTCACAGCGATCGGCGCCGCCTAAAAGCCGTGTATTACAATTTGATGGAAGAGAAAGGGGGTTTGCGCCTTACAATTTTGTTGCCGACTAGCTCATAATCTGTCGGAAAACTGAACAACTTTCATGAAATCCAAGCATTTTTCTTGAAATAATGTGTAAAATTAACCGACAGCTTACTAATTTTGGTTATCGCGAGCGAGCATAAACGAAAGTCTGCACGTTCAATGATTAGGTTGTTCAAACATTATATTCCATATCCGCTCCTATTTCTGGGGCTTTTGGATCTGTTTTTGCTCGTTGTCGCTGCAGAAATCAGTTGGATTTTTCGCGCAAGCCAAATCGAGATGGCTGCGGGTTCGATTTTTGATCGCCCCGCACCAATTATTAGTTTCGCGTTGGCGTTGGAAGTCGCGCTGATAGCTGTTGGTGTTTATGGGACAGAAGCTCTTCAATCTTTGAGATTCGCGGCAGCACGGATATTGGTCGCTATTTCTCTGGGTGTTATTTTCTTGTCGATCATGGCCTTTATATTGCCCGGTATAACGCTTTGGCGCTCCAATTCCTTATACGCGATGGTTCTCTCGATCTTTCTATTGATGGCAGTTCGGATAATTCTCGTTAGAATATTAGACAGTGACGTTTTTAAACGTCGGTTGCTAATTCTTGGGGCCGGTCCTCGTGCAAACCGTATTGCTGAACTTTCAATCAAGCCGGAAAGTGGATTCATCGTCAGCGGCTTTGTTGATATGAATGAAGGTCCTGCAATAGTGAGTACTGCAGTAAAGCGGTGCGACATTTCAGATCTGCCACAACACGTGATTGATTTGGAAGTTAGCGAGGTTGTTTTGGCGCTTGAGGAACGGCGTAACTCACTGCCTGTCGCCGATCTATTGACGATCAAAACTACTGGTGTTCACGTAAATGATATGTCCAGCTTTCTTGAGCGGGAGACAGGGCGCGTGGATCTCGACAGCGTGAATCCCAGTTGGTTCATTTTTTCGGATGGCTTTTCGTCTGGGCGGCGAATTTCGACTGCTTTTAAACGCAGTTTCGATATTTTCCTGAGTTTGCTGCTGCTGCTATTTACCGGTCCCATCATATTAGTTTTCGCAGCCTTGATAAAGTTGGAAAGCAGAGGCGGAGCATTTTTTAAGCAGGAAAGGGTTGGTCTTTATGGTCAGAAGTTCAGCATCCTAAAATTGCGCTCAATGCGTGCAGATGCTGAAATTGCCGGCCAAGCCGTTTGGGCGAGTGAAAATGATCCGCGCATTACAAATGTGGGGAATTTCATTCGCAAGGTCCGTATCGACGAATTGCCCCAAGCTTGGAGTGTTTTGAAGGGCGACATGAGTTTTGTCGGACCTCGCCCGGAGCGCCCCCAATTTGTCGATGATCTGCAAACAAAAATGCCCTATTATGCAGAGCGCCACATGGTGAAGCCGGGAATTACCGGTTGGGCGCAAATAAACTATCCCTATGGGGCATCTATTGAAGATAGCCGGCACAAGCTGGAATATGATCTCTATTACGCGAAAAACTATACGCCTTTTCTCGATATATTGATATTGCTGCAGACCATCCGTGTTGTCCTTTGGCCTGAGGGGGCTCGCTGAGGTGTTCGCGATGTTGAACCAGGTCAGTATTTTGGGACATGGCTTAGCCGCGGCGCTCTTTGGCGCTTTGACTATCTGGCAATTCCAGCGCAAGACAGATCGTAACAGCACGCAAATGTCGCTTGTTATTGCGCTGGCATTGACCAGCTTTTGGGCCCTAACGATTGCGGTTGAAGGCGCGTTCTCACCGATTTCGAATTTCAGCGAGTCTCTAAGAAACATGGGATGGCTGCTATTCATGTTTGTCCTGTTGAGAAACGGTGAGGGTCGTGACGAACCAACAGCGGTAAAGGTAATCTATGTCGCGTTGGCACTGGTGTTAGTCGGTCAGATCGTTGTGGATTCGCTGATCCCGGTTTTTGCCGGAAGCCCGCGGCTTGTGAGTATGGCAGCTTATACCGCTCTGGTTCTGCGTATGTTATTTGCTGTTGGCGCTCTTGTGCTAGTGCATAACCTTTATTCGATATCGGCACCGGAGACACGTTGGGGTATCAGACTTCCGATGGCGTCCCTGGCAGCGATTTGGACCTATGATCTAAACCTTTTCACAATCACCTATCTAACACAGCAATTCTCGGTCGAGCTTACCGCAATGCGCGGGCCAGCAATGGCCTGTATCGCACCGATTTTGGCACTAGCTTCCGTTCGCAACACCGAGTGGACGATCAAGTTATCGCGAAGCGTTGCGTTTCGTTCCTTGTCGTTGGTGGCGATTGGCGGATATCTTTTGATGATGATCATAATCGCCACCGCACTGCAGATCATCGGGGGTGACTATGCTCGATTGGCTCAGATCAGCTTCTTATTTGCCACATCAGTTGCCGCCTTAGTGCTGCTGCCTTCCGGAAAGTTTCGCGCCTGGTTCAAAGTGAAAATGGCCAAAAATTTCTTCCAGCATCGGTATGATTATCGAGCTGAGTGGATCAGATTTACTGATACAATCGGAAGACCCGGCAATGATAGCGCTCCATTTCATGAACGTGTCGTCAAAGCGATAGCGGACATAACTGATTCCCCTGCCGGTATATTGCTTATGCCAGACGATTCGGGTCGCCTGACCTTACAATCGCGGTGGAACTGGCAGACCATCCAAGTACCTGCACGCGCTTGCACGTCACGAACGGTGCCGTTTTTTGAAGAAACCGGACATATTATCGAATTTGATGCTTTGCGGGCAGACCAGGTCGAAGAAATCGATCCTGGTGCGATTCCTGAATGGATGACCAATGACCCAGAAACATGGGCAGCGGTGCCGCTGGTGCACTTTGACCGACTTGCTGGAATTGTCTTGCTGGCACGGCCCCGTGTGAACAGAACGCTGGATTGGGAAGATCTCGATATGTTGCGTGTGGTGGGAAGACAGGTGGCAAGCTATCTGTCAGAGGCGCGCAGTCAGGAATCTCTTTCAGAAGCACAACGTTTTGATGAATTTAACCGGCGAATGGCCTTCATCATGCACGATATAAAAAACCTGGTTAGCCAGTTAAGCTTGCTTGCTCGCAATGCAAAAAAGCATGCTGATAATCCAGAATTTCAGACTGACATGATCTCTACGCTGCAGGATTCTGCAGATAAAATGAATGGTTTGTTGGAACGCCTTTCTCAACATAATAAGGCAAAGCCCGAAGAACCAAAGCCGGTAAAAGTAGCGGCATTGTTGCAGTCCATTATAGAAAAAAAGCGGCTGCTGCATGCCATCGAAAGCAATCAGATAGATGATTTGACCGCAATGGCCGATTCCACGCGCGTTGATCAAATATTGGGACATCTCATACAAAACGCGATTGATGCTAGTCCCGATGGTCAACCGATAATGCTGAACGCGCGCCGCCGAGATTTGAGCGTCGCCATTGAAGTTTTAGACCGCGGTAAAGGCATGTCGAGTGAATTTATTCGTAGTCAATTATTCAAACCCTTTGCATCGAGTAAGGCAGGCGGGTTTGGGATTGGCGCGTTTGAAGCGCGCTCGTTGGCGATAGCGATGAACGGACGTTTGGAGGTTGAGAGCAAAGAGGGCGCGGGCAGCCGTTTTACATTGATCTTGCCTCTCGCCAGCACGCTGTCCGACGATAAATTAGTAGATGAAAGGGTCGCTTAACATGTCTGACAAAGACAAAAAAACACCGGAAAAGCTTCTGATAGTGGAAGATGATCCGGGACTGCAGAAGCAGTTAAAGTGGGCCTATGAGGATTTTGAGGTCATCATCGCCGGCGATAGAGAAACCGCGATCAATATGCTTCGCGCCGAAGAGCCTGATGTCGTGACGCTGGATCTGGGCCTACCGCCAGACCCTGATGGCACGACGGAGGGCTTCGCAACCATGGACGCGATATTAAGCCTAAAACCGGATACGAAAATCATTGTGGCCTCTGGTCATGGTGAAAAAGACAGCGCGCTGCGTGCGATAGCCAGTGGTGCTTGGGACTTTTATCAGAAGCCCGTCGATATTGATGAATTGGGCCTGATTGTCCGTCGCGCCTTTCATGTTCGCAAGTTGGAGGTGGAAAACTCGGCGCTTTCTGCAAAGCAGGGCGGCAGTCATCAAGTGCTGGGACAAATTATCACCGGCGCCCCTGAAATGCTCAAAGTCGCCCAGATGATTGAACGCGTTTCCAATACCAACGCCTCTGTTATGCTATTGGGTGCGAGCGGAACGGGTAAGGAGTTGCTGGCGAGGGGTCTACATGATTCCAGTGACCGGCGAGATCAAGCCTTTGTCGCCATAAACTGCGCCGCTATTCCAGAGAACCTGCTTGAATCGGAATTATTCGGTCATGAAAAAGGTGCCTTTACGGGAGCTATCAAAACCACCGAAGGTAAAATTGAGCAAGCCAATGGCGGAACATTATTCCTCGATGAAGTGGGCGATATTCCGCTTCCACTCCAGGTTAAATTACTCCGCTTCATTCAAGAGCGTGTGATTGAACGTATTGGCGGCCGCAAAGCGATAGCTGTGGATACGCGGATAGTTTGCGCCACGCATCAGAATCTTGACGAGATGATTGCAGATAATAGCTTCCGGGAAGACCTCTATTACCGGCTTGCAGAGATTGTTATAAAGATACCGGCGTTATCGGAGCGATCTGGTGATGCCAGTTTGTTGGCACGTCATTTCCAGAAAAAATTTGCGGAAGAGATTAATCCAGCAGTCAAAGGTATCGCGCCCGATGCGCTCGCCGCTTTGGAAGCTTGGAAGTGGCCTGGAAACGTTCGCGAATTGGAAAACCGTATAAAGCGCGCTGTCATTATGGCCGACGGCAAGATGATTGGCGCAACGGATTTGGATCTCGAAGCCAATGATGATGACGCTACGGACCTGCTGAACTTGAAAGCGGCTAGAGAAGCAGCGGATCGTGCAGCCATTATTCGAGCCATTTCACAAACTGATGGCAATATATCCAATGCCGCTAAACTGTTGGGAATCAGTCGGCCCACACTTTACGATTTGCTGAAACAATATCAGTTGCAACAGGCCAGTTAAGTTTATGCCATCGCTATTGCGGATTCTTTCGAAGCGACGTCCCGGGGCAATAGCTCTGGCGGCGTTGCTTGGATTATCTGTTGCAGGCCTGTCATCAGCAATAAATGCAGCCAGCGGTGGCAATGAAGATGCACAAAGGGCGTTCGCAAAAGCACAAGAGTATCAATCGCGCGGGGATGCCAGATCCGCTCGCATAGAATTAATGAACGCGATTAAGGCTGATCCCGATTGGATCGACGCGCGGATAATGCAGGCTGAGACATTGTTGAAACTGTTCGATGGCATCGGCGCTCAAGCAGAGCTAGAACGAGCGTTTGATCTCGGGCTCGATCCTTCAGAAGTCCGACATCTCTATGGGCATGCCTTTCAGCTTCAGGGGAATTGGAACAGAGCCAAGGGTCAGCTTTTTGCAGATGATATTCCCAGTCAACATCAGGCTTACGCGGCGCGGATAACTGGCCGTTTAGCGTTACAGACTGGCGATGATGCTTTGGCCACACGGGCTTTCGACCGCGCTATCGCATTGGATTCAGCTGATCCAGACCTGTGGGTCGATATTGCTCGATTCCGCGCTGGCTCTGGCGACCAGGCAGGAGCGATTGCAGCGGTTAATGAAGCGGTGAGGCTGGACCCAAATAATATCCGCGCGTTACAATATCGTGGAGAGCTTTTACGGTTTCAATTTGGCCTTGGAGCGGCATTGCCGTGGTTCGAACGGGGATTGCAAATCGATCCTAATGATGTTGCACTATTGACTGAATATGCCGCGACTTTGGGCGATATGGGGCGAATGACGGATATGTTGACCGTCGCGCGAAAAATCATTTCGCTAGATGGCCGCAACGCCCGGGCATTTTTTATACAGGCGGTTTTGGCAGCACGGGCAGGAAAATATGACTTGGCGCGTGTATTGATGCAGAAAACGGAAGGTGAGCTTGATGATATGCCAGCAGTTTTGCTGGTGCAGGGTATCATAGAGCATGGCGAAGCCAACTATAATGCCGCGATCGATAAATTTACGCGGTTGGTCTCACTTCAGCCCAATAACCGGCAAGCGCAAAATTTGTTGGCGCGATCATTATATCTCGCAGGCAATGCTGACGACGCCATCGCGGCCTTGAATTTGCAGGTTAATAATAGTGGAGCAGATCCCTACGCGCTTTGGTTGACTGGCCGCGCACTGGAGGCGTTGGGCGAGAGGCAACAATCGGCTGGCGTACTCAATCGTGCTGCCCGTCATGATATTGGCCCGAAGGCTGCTTTTGCACCGGATGTTCCGATGGAAATTCTGCGGGCTGAGGCAAATCGCGAACCGCGCAATGCCCGCGTGGTCATCCCCTATATCCGCGCTCTGTATGACAGAGGAGATTTTAATCAAGCTTATGCTAAGGCCAAGCAACTGCAAGCGGGTAATCCTGGGGCGAGCGATGCGCATATCTTGGTGGCTGACACAGCGATGGCCCGCAACGATTATAGCGAGGCTCTCGCAGCGCTTGAAAGCGCCCGAAAAATCCATTTTTCTGAGTCAGTTATGCTCCGTATGATTGATGTACTTCGAGCGACGGGCGCCATGCAACAATCGGGTGAAGTCTTAGCGCAATATTTGAGCTATAACCCTAACAGCATCGCGGGTTTGCGGTGGATGGCCTATGAACATCTTGAGACGGAAAACTGGGAGATTGCAGGGCGCATATTGGAAAATCTACGCAAACGGATTGGTGACAATGATGCTTTGATCATGGCTGGCCTGGCGCAGGCCTATACAGGGCTAGGGCAAACGGAAAAGGCTATTAATGCCGGGCGTATTGCATATCGCGTTCAACCATCAAGTCCGGTTGTTTCTCACTTATATGGCCTTGCTCTTTTAGCCGACGAGACACGGGGCAAAGACGCCATCGATTTGATCCAAAAAGCGGTGACCATCGTTCCGGAAAACGCTACATACCGCCGCAGCCTTGCGAAGGCTATTTCAGTCGTTGAGCAAAGTTAAAGTCCGGAAAATCTTAAAGCGAATTCAGGCTTCATTTTCGAGCAGCTCATCCAGTTTGATGTTTAGGCGCTTCATTTGGCGTTCTACCGGCGGCCAGACATTTTTGATAAAATCAGTACGCTGCGCATCACGCAGTTTTGTTTTTGCTCCGGTCGCTACGAACATTCCCACGCCACGCTTTACCGTGACCAAGCCATCTTCCTGAAAACCTTGATAGGCTTTCGCTACCGTTAGCGGGTTGGCACCTTGCTCCACCGCAAAAGCACGGACAGAGGGCAACATATCGCCTTCTCCATACTCACCATCAAGGATTGATTCGGAGATAATATCCCGCAATTTCAAATAAACTGGTTTGCTTGTGTTGTTCATACTGCTTCACTGCCATAATACAGCGATGCAGGCAAGAGATAAGTCTGATTTTCCTGTTATTTAGTATTGTTTGAAACCAGTTAGCCAGGCCGCCCACTTTTCCATTTCGACAGAACACTGGCGAGTTCAGGACGTGGACGTTCGGTAAGTTTACAATTTGCCGTGCCCGCGAATATAAATCCGGCAATGCGCTCAGGGGCTTCTCCGAACAGGTCGCGGACATCATCATTATACGAGGGCCAGCCAGTAATCCAGCCACCGACAAAATCACGAGCATGGATCGCATGAATGATGTTCATGCAAAAGGCGCCGCAGCTAAGCTCTTGTTCCCAAAGCGGTATCTTGGTCGATGTGACAGGAGAAAAAAGTATTACCAATAAGGTAGGGGCTTGGTGCGCCATCGTTACCAAGGCTTCCAACTCCAAGCGCCCCGCATCCGGTTTTTCAGTTTGATAGGCTTTGGTTAGTTCGGCTGCTAACAGCCCGCGCTGATCGCTATCGACGCTTACAACGCGCCAAGGGGCTAGCTTGCCATGATCCGGCGTTCGCAGCGCTGTTGTGACAATATCTTCAATCTGTTTTTCATTTGGTCCAGGTGCAATCATATCGCGGGGGCGCCCGGAACGACGGGAAGAGAAATAGCTGTTTAGGCTGGAAAGATCATTGAACATATTTCTCATCTCGTAATGGCGGTGGATGATTGCAAGCTGCTTTTTGTTCACAAACTGGTCACAAGCGCAACAATATGCTTCACACGCGACATTTTTTGATTAGGGTGCGGTCCAACTGAGCTGCAATAGACAGCTCGCATCACTATAAGGGAGGCCGATGTAATGGCTAGTGGGTATCAAGAATCTGGAGATGCAAGAGGAACATTCCTCGGGCATCCCAAAGGTCTGTTTGTTCTGTTTTTCGCGGAAATGTGGGAACGTTTCTCATATTATGGCATGCGGGCTTTGCTCATCTTTTACCTCGTCCAGCACTGGATGTTCTCTGACAGTGAAGCATCGGTAATCTATGGGGCCTATACTGCCCTTGTTTATATCACTCCGGTTGTCGGTGGCTATCTTGCAGATCGCTATCTAGGGCAACGTAAGGCCGTTGCCTTCGGGGCCTTGCTGCTAACCTTTGGTCATTTTCTCATGGCTTTCGAAGGGAGTGGTGGTCAAGATGATGCAGCACTTAATATATTCTGGCTGGCATTGGCATTTATCATTGTTGGCTCGGGCTTCCTGAAAGCCAATATTTCCGTGATCGTCGGCCAACTATACTCACGGACTGATATTCGCCGGGACCCTGCTTATACAATTTTCTATATGGGCATTAATCTCGGTGCTGCTCTGGGTGCAATTATCGCTGGTTGGCTTGGTCAAACTTATGGCTGGTCCTATGGTTTTGGTGCAGCAGGTATCGGCATGCTGCTCGGGCTGGTCGTGTTTGTTTGGGGTAAACCATTGCTGGTTGGTCGCGGCGAAGCTTCCGATCCGGCACGTCTGGAACGAAAAGTCGGCGGCATTAAATTTGAATGGGTACTCTATATATTGAGCTTCGCGACTGTCGGTTTGGTCTGGGTTTTGATCCAGTATCAGGCTCTGGTTGGTTCCTTGCTGGGAATAGCGGGCGCCATATTAGTATTATATGTCCTCTATACGGCGGTTGCCAAACTGGCACCGGAAGATCGTGATCGCATTTTTGCAGCCATGTTCCTGATCTTTGGTTCGATACTTTTCTGGGCCTTGTTCGAGCAAGCCGGGTCTTCGCTGAACCTGTTTACCGATCGCAGTGTTGACCGGAATCTCTTCGGCATTGATGTTCCGGCATCAGTGTTTCAGTCGATCAACGCGATTTATATCGTGTTGCTGGCTCCGCTATTCGCCATTCTTTGGACTACTCTGGGACGGCGTGGGTTGGAGCCATCGGCACCGGCAAAATTTGGATTGGGCTTGATCCAACTCGGCGCGGGTTTCCTTGTTCTGGTGGCTGGCGCATTGGCGGCTGGTTCTGGCAATTTAACGCCAGTGATTTTCATCTTCCTAATTTACCTGCTGCATACAACCGGTGAGCTCTGCTTGTCACCAGTGGGGCTCAGCGCGATGAATCGCTTGGCACCGTCGCATATGGCGAGCCTGATCATGGGCACATGGTTCTTTGCTTCGGCCACCGGTAACTTTGCTGCTGGCCTGATTGCTTCTGCCGTTGGTGCAGAAGGTGCTGGACCGGACCGTGTTCTCGAAGTCTATTCCTCGGTAGGTTGGCTGGCCGTCGGTGTCGGTGTCGGCGTGATCGTTATTTCGCCGCTGATCAAGAAGCTCATGCATCTTGATACGCTGGCTGACGATAACATCGATGATGGTTTGGAAGGCCAAAGCGAAATTGGCGAACCAGGCGCCGCAGGTATCCACCCGACGACAAAATCTTGAACGGATTAATTATAGCTTAGAGGTTGATTATGGAATTGAAGGATTTGCTGGCAGTCGTTGCTGCCGGAGCACTGGTTACGGGCTGCGCGGCCACGGCGGCTGAAACCGAAACAGCCAGTGCGTCGGCGAGCAGTTCAAGCAAAGGTTCAGCAGGTCCGGCATTTCCTTCAACCTATAAAGCCTATGCCTCTGATAATATCGTCATCACCGGAGCGACAATATTTGATGGGGAAGGGCAGCGTTTCGACAATGGTGTGATCTTCATGTCGGCAGGCAAAATTGTGTCCGTAGGCGGCCCTGATACTGTGATTCCAACCGACAGCACGATCATTGACGGAACCGGTAAATATGTGACGCCCGGCATCATTGATGTGCATAGCCATTTGGGTGACTATCCGACACCAAGCGTTGCGGCGCATAGTGACGGTAATGAGGCGACGTCTCCGGTGACACCGGAAGTATGGGCGGAACATAGTGTTTGGCCACAGGATCCTGGTTTCTCACGGGCCATGGCAAATGGCGGGATTACGTCGTTGCAGATACTTCCTGGTTCAGCAAATTTGTTCGGTGGGCGTTCTGTAACGCTCAAAAATGTTCCCGCGCGCACGGTTCAAGCGATGAAGTTTCTAGGAGCACCTTATGGCATGAAAATGGCCTGTGGTGAGAACCCCAAGCGGGTCTATGGCGGACGCAATCGCAAACCTTCTACGCGGATGGGAAGCTTGTCGCTGACTCGCCAGACTTGGATTAATGCGCAGGAATACCAGAAGAAAAGAAAGGGCGCCAAACCGCCGAAACGTGATCTGGCTATGGAGACTCTAGCGGGCGTCCTCGACGGTGACATATTGGTGCACAACCACTGTTATCGCGCTGACGAACTGAACCAGATTATCGATATGTCTAAGGAATTCGGCTATAAAGTGACAGCTTTTCACCATGCCGTCGAAAGCTATAAAATTGCGGATATCCTTGCGAAAGAGGAAATCTGTTCGGCTATTTGGGCAGACTGGTGGGGCTTCAAGATGGAAGCCTATGACGCCATTCCGGAAAATGCCGCGCTGCTGCAACAGGCCGGCGCTTGCGTGATCATCCATTCGGATGATGAGAACCAGATACAGCGGCTCAATCAGGAGGCGTCCAAGGCGTTGGCTGACGGACGAGCCATGGGCATCGAGATAACCGACGCACAAGCAATCCAGTGGATCACCTATAATCCCGCAAAAGCTATGGGCATCGCTGACCAGACCGGAAGCCTGAAGCCCGGTAAGATGGCTGATGTTGTCTTGTGGAACGATAACCCACTCAGCGTCTATTCCCGTCCTGAAAAAGTCTGGATTGACGGCGCGATGCTGTTTGACGCCAATGATGCAAGCCGCAGGCCAGTGAGCGATTTTGAACTTGGCCAGCCTGGTGAAGGAGACGTGAAATGAAGCGCTTTGTAACAACGTTCGTTTCCACGCTCGCTCTTATGGCTGTTCCTGCTGCGGCAGAAACCATCGCCATTACGGGAGGCAAGGTTGTCGTCGGTGACGGCAGTGCACCGATGGATGGCGCAACCGTCGTCATTCGCGATGGCCGTGTGGTCGCTGCTGGCACTAATGTCGCTGTCCCCGCCGATGCACGCCGCATTGATGCGTCGGGTAAATGGGTCACGCCCGGTGTTTTTGCCGGCTTTAGTCGCATCGGCCTTGTTGAAGTAGGAGCAGTTCGTTCCACCAACGATACCAACGCGGCTGACTCGGTTTTTTCCGCGGCGCTGGATGTTCAATATGCAGTCAATCCCTTCGCTGCACCTGTCGCGGTAAACCGGGCTGCCGGTGTTACTCGTGCGGTCGTTTCGCCGAGTACCGGGAAATCAATTTTTGGCGGCTATGGCGCGATTGTTGATCTGGGTGAGGACAGCAATCCGATCACCAAAGCAAAGGCGTTTCAATTTGTCGAGCTGGGAGAAACCGGACACCGCCGGGCAGGGGGCAGTCGTGCTGCAGCCCATATTTTGTTCCGCGCGATGTTGAACGAGGCTCGTACCTATTCCCGTAATCCATCGCTGTTCGATAGCGACTTGATGAAAGCATCGGACGCCAAGGCTTTGTTGCCGGTAATCAATGGCTCAACCCGGCTGCTGGTTCATGTCGAGAGTGCCAATGATATTTTGAAGGTGCTCGACCTACGCAAAGATTTTCCTTCGCTGAAATTAGTGCTGGTGGGAGCCAATGAAGGATGGCGCGTCGCAAATGAAATTGCTGCTGCGAAAGTACCGGTGCTGGCTTCGGCATTGAGCGATTTGCCCTATAGTTTTGAAGATCTGTCCGCGACACAATCTAATATTGGCCGGATGAAGCAGGCGGGCGTCAATGTGGCCATTGGCATGATCAACGACCGTGATGCGCATCAACTGCGTTATTCGATGCAATATGCCGGTAATTTAGTGGCGCTGAACAAGGTTCCTCGCGCAACCGGCTTGAGCTGGGATGAGGCGTTTGCTGCAATCAGTTCCAAACCGGCCGAGATTATGGGTATGGGCGACCAATTGGGTTCCTTGAAAGCAGGGCGCAAGGGTGATGTCGTGATCTGGACTGGCGATCCACTAGAGCTTTCTACGCAGGTTGAAAGCGTCTTTATCGACGGTGTCGAGCAGTCGCTGTCCAATCGACAGGAACGTTTGCGGGAACGCTATCGCAATCCCACCCCGGGGGCGTTGCCAAAGGCCTATGATCGCTAAAGAAAGTGGGTTTTGAACCTGCCGGAATTGAGTCAAAGTTCACACAGTTCTCAGGGTCTATGAGCCTTTTGTGTAGCGTCTTAGCGGGGTGAAGATCTATTCCCATTTGGGTCGATCAACGATACCGCTATTTCATACCAAAGTTCACACACATCACACCCCGTCCTGTGCAGATGATTTGCATCTTGATTTCGGCATCGTGACGGCTCTGGCAAACTCCAAAGTTCACACAAATCACACGCCCTTTTGCACGATGTGGCAAACGTGAAAAATGCGCGCGGTTCAGCACCACAATAAATATTCAAAGCTGAGAAAGAATAGCGCTGATATTTATCATAGCGTCAGCCGTGTAGGAAAGCGCTAAAGCGCTTATGCTCGCTATCAGAGCCGAACCATCGCCATCATCGCATCACCATAGCGCGGGCCAGAGGTTCCGCCGACTGGCGCGGCTTTCTCTAGTTCGTCCAGATCAGCATCGGTCAAGGCAACGTCAACCGCCGCCATGCTGTCTTCGAGCGTCGCGCGGCGTTTGGATCCGGGTATTGGGACAATGAAATCCCCTTGCGCCAACAGCCAAGCCAGCGCGATTTGCGCAGGAGAAACGCCGTGGCGCCCTGCAACCTGTTTGACGATTTCCACCATCTTCAGATTTTGATCGAAATTCTCCTCCGAGTAGCGCGGATCGCGCAGACGGTAATCGTCTGCATCCAGATCATCGCGGCTGCTAATCTGTCCGGTCAGGAAGCCTCGTCCCAGTGGGCTATAGGGCACAAAACCGATATTCAGATCCTGACAGAGTGGCAGGATTTCCTCTTCGATACTACGCTCCCACAGCGAATATTCGGATTGTAAGGCCGCAATCGGATGGACTTTATGCGCTCGTTTGATCGTGTCGGCACCGGCTTCGGACAGACCAAGATAGCGCACTTTACCCTCTTCAACCAAGCGCGCCATTGCACCAACCGTATCCTCAATCGGCACATCAGGATCAACGCGGTGCTGGTAAAACAGATCAATCACGTCGACGCCCAAACGTTGGAGCGAAGCGTCGCAAGCACGGCGGACGTTTTCGGGCGAGGAGTCTGTTCCGACCTTGGCCGGGTTGGTGAGGTCAAAGCCAAATTTGGTGGCAATGATTAGGCGGTCGCGGCGGCCCCTGATCGCTTTACCCAGAAGTTCCTCATTCTTGTAGGGACCATAAACCTCGGCGGTATCAAAAAACGTCACACCCAGTTCAATCGCGCGGTCGAGCGTGGCCAGACTTTCGGTCATGTCGGCTTGGCCATACATGCCACTGCCAATTCCGAACATCGGCATACAGCCGAGCCCTAAGGCCGATACTTCTAGCTCTTTACCGAGTTTGCGATACTTCATTTGATTGCTCCTCTGATGGCAGCTTCTGTCTATCAAGATAACCGAAAATCTCACGTCTAATTTCCGGCGCGAAAATATAGAGCGCGATGATATTGGGGATGGCCATCAGGAAAAAAGCGCTATCGACAAGCTTTATGACCTGGCCCAGTTCCAGCATCGCACCGATCGGTAAACATATAACATAGACCAACTTGTAAGACCAAACCGCCGTCTTGCTATGCCCGAATAAATAGCACCAAGCTTGTTGGCCGTAAAAGCCCCAAGCGCAAAGGGTGGAAAATCCGAACAGAAAAACCGCAACCGCGAGTAGGTAAGGGAACCAGTCGGCGACCGTCGCGAAGGCGGCTGATGTAATCTCAATGCCCTCGACATCGCCCACATAAGTCCCGGCCACCACCATGGCTATCGCGCCGAGCGAGCAGATGACGACCGTGTCGATAAACGGTTCGAGCAGAGCCACGAGACCTTCTGATGCCGGTTCACTGGCACGTGCTTGAGTATGAGCGATAACCGCCGAACCAATGCCGGCTTCGGATGAATAGACGGCGCGGCGCATGCCGACGACAAAAGCACCAATGGCGCCGCCAGCGGCGGCTTCACCCGTAAAGGCGTCGGACACAATCAGGGCAATGGCCGCGGGAATCTGATCAAAATTCATCGCGAGAATAGCAAAAACGCCGCCGAGATAGACAAGGCCCATGGCTGGGACAACCGATGCCGTCACGCGGGCAAGCCAACCGACGCCATTAATCACGACCAGTCCGACGAGCGCGGCCATGATAATCCCGTAGGCAAGCGGATAGGTGAAGCCGGTAACATCGGCGACCTGCGCATAGCTTTGGTTCACTTGAATCAACGGGATCGCTCCGAACAACGCCAGAAAGGCGTAAATGCCGCCAATGATCAGTCCGATCTTCGCAAAGCCTTTTGCGGCCAATCCGTTTTTCAGCGTGTACATCGGCCCGCCGCGGACGTCGCCATTAGGCTGGATCTCGCGATATTTCATACCGAGCGTCACTTCTGCACATTTCACCGTCATAGCGACCCAGCCAATGATGAACATCCAGAAGGCTGCACCTGGTCCACCGGTCGAGAGCGCTATTGCAACACCGGCAATATTTCCAAGTCCCACCGTGCCGGACAAGGCCGTGGTGAGCGCAGCAAAGGGTGACATATTACCGGGTTGGTCGGGGCCCGTAAATTTGCCCCGCAGCACCCGAAAGCCAGCGCCCATGCCCCGAACATTGATGAAACCCAGATAGGCCGTAAAAAACAGCATTGGGAAAGCGAGCCAGAGCACCACCAGCTCAATATCAATCCCGAAAAGGTTCGTTTTATAGAAAACCAAATCAGACAAGCGGTCGATAAGGCCGTTGAGAATTTCGATCATTTTACGTGTACGCCCCTGTTTCGGCTTTATCCTACTCGGGCCAGACGCTAAGGCTTAATAAACCGCAATGCCAACCCTAAATTGGCTTGCGCATCAATTGGAGTATGCTGTCTGTTATGACTAAGAAATTTTTTGGAACCGACGGCATTCGTGGACTAACCAACCAGAGTCCGATGACCGCCGAAATCGCAATGAAAGTCGGGCAAGCCGCGGGACGTCATTTCTTGCGCGGCGATCATCGTCACCGGGTGGTGATTGGCAAAGACACGCGGCTTTCCGGCTATATGATGGAAAATGCGCTGGTGGCTGGCTTTACCAGCGTGGGTATGGATGTGGTGCAGGTGGGACCAATGCCAACGCCAGCCGTAGCGCTGCTGACGCGGTCGATGAGAGCGGATCTCGGGGTGATGATTTCCGCGAGCCACAATCCTTATTATGATAACGGCATTAAACTATTTGGCCCCGACGGTTTTAAATTGTCGGATGAAGATGAGTTGAAAATCGAAGCCTATCTCTCTGAAGATGCCAAGCTGGCCCCGGCCGAGGATATTGGCCGCGCCAAACGATTTGAAGATGCGCGCGGGCGCTATATTCATGCGCTGAAAATGTCGCTGCCTGACCACATCCGGCTCGATGGACTGAAAATGGTGGTCGATTGTGCCAATGGCGCTGCTTATCAGGTTGCACCCTCAGCTTTCTGGGAATTGGGAGCCGAGGTAATCACCATCGGTGTTGATCCCAATGGCAAGAATATCAACGACAAATGTGGTTCGACCGATGTTGCGGCCTTACAGGAAAGCGTTGTTGCCAGCGGCGCGCATATCGGGATTGCGTTGGACGGTGATGCAGATCGCCTGATCGTGGTGGATGAGAAAGGCAAGATCGTCGATGGCGATCAGTTGATGGCGCTTATCGGCTCGAGCTGGAACCGCAATGGATTGCTCCGCGGTGGCGGTATTGTAGCGACAGTTATGTCCAATCTGGGGCTGGAGCGCTTTTTGGCTTCGCAGCATCTGGAACTGATCCGTTCCAAAGTGGGTGATCGGTACGTGCTCGAAGAGATGAAAAAAGGCGGTTATAATGTCGGCGGCGAACAATCGGGACATATGATCCTGCTCGACCATGGTACAACCGGCGATGGCACTATCGCTGCCTTGCAGGTTCTGCGGGAGTTGGTCGACAGCGGTAAGCCAGCCAGTGAGCTATTGCATTTGTTCGAACCGGTTCCGCAATTGCTCAAAAATGTCCGTTACTCTGCTGGAGCGCCGTTGGATGATGACAGTGTGAGGGCGGTTATTGCTGAGGCAGAAAAAGAACTGAACGGCACAGGACGGCTCGTCATCCGCGCCTCAGGGACAGAACCCCTTATCCGTGTGATGGCGGAGGGCGACAATAGCGATCAGGTCAATGCCGTGGTCGACCGTATATGTACTGTAGTTGAGGAAGTCGCGGCCTGATGCTCGACATGCGCCCGGACTGTGAAAGCTGCGGCAGGGATTTGCCTGCAGACCAAGGCGGCGCGCTTATCTGTTCGTTCGAATGTACCTTTTGCGATGATTGCAATGCGAACACGCATAGGGGCATATGTCCCAATTGTGGAGGTGGCTTGGTAGCAAGGCCGACGCGGTCCTTGGAATTGCTTAAGAAATTCCCGGCCTCTACCGAACGCAAATATAAAGGATGAACATTGTTTAGCATCATATTCCTCGCCATCATCGTCATGGTGCTGTTCATCCCGATTGCCGTGGGACTGGCGCTGTTCATCATTGTGCCGGACTGGTTTCGCGCCAATCGAAACGCCGTCATTATCGGCATAGGGATTGCCGACTTTCTGTTATTTGCTGCAATGGTACTATTGCTGTTCGGCATATGACGAATAGTTGCCCGCGCATTCTGTCCATTGCTGGTTCTGATAGCGGCGGCGGAGCAGGGATACAGGCGGATATCCGGACCATCACTAATTTGGGCGGGCATGCCATGACGGCGGTGACGGCGGTGACCGCCCAAAATAGTGCGGGCGTGACGGCGGTTGAGCTCATGACGCCAGATATGGTGCTCGCCCAAATTTGGGCGGTGATGGACGATTTTGGTGCTGATGCGATCAAGATCGGGATGCTGGGATCGCCGGAGATCGCTTTGACTGTTGCGGGTTTCCTGAAATCTGTGGGCAACAAACCGGTTATCTTCGATCCCGTCATGGTGGCAACCAGCGGTGCGACACTAGCGGATGACCGCACAATTGCGGCATTCCAAAAGATCATCCCGCGGAGTAGCCTTGTGACGCCTAATCTCGACGAAATGGCCCGATTGGGCGGCGAGGAGGCGGTCTCAAACTTCACAGTGCCGTTTCTGGTCAAGGGCGGCCATGGCGAGGCCGAGACTTTGGTTGATAGGCTGATCGGTGCTGATGGCGAGCTGGAGCGCTGGGAAGGCAGTCGGATTGATACGCGGCACAGTCACGGAACTGGTTGCACCTTGTCGGCAGCGATCGCGACTTATTTGGCAGGCGGCGATAGCTTGAGCGTTTCTATTGGCAAGGCGCGCGATTATGTCAGAGCCAGCCTTGAAACCGCGCCGGGCTTCGGTTCCGGTCATGGTCCGATGGGTGTACCGAAAACATGACGGTCAAAACGATCGCCGGGATTGATGAAGCGGGCCGGGGCCCGTTGGCAGGTCCTGTGGTGGCTGCGGCCGTGATATTACCGGACGGACATGGCATAACAGGGCTGGATGACAGCAAGAAACTAACTGCGAAGAAGCGCAGCGTTCTGGAAGCAGAAATATTAGAAAAAACATTATATCATATAAGTTTATGTGACCAATCTGAGATTGATTCTATCAATATATTGCAGGCAACATTGCTGGCAATGACGCGCGCTGCTGAGGGGTTATCGCAAAAGCCAGACCATATACTGGTCGACGGTAATCGCTTACCCAAATGGGACTATCAAGCGGAAGCCGTGATCGGTGGGGATGCCATCCATCCCTGCATTTCAGCCGCGTCGATCTTGGCGAAGGAATATCGCGACAGGATGATGATCGCGGCGGCCGAGCAATATCCCGAATATGGTTGGGAACGGAATAAGGGTTATGGCACGGCTGAGCATATGGCAGCGCTTAAGAAATACGGCCCTACACCGCTACACCGCAAAAGCTTCGCGCCGGTGGCCCAGTTCGAATTGCTCTAGCTCAAGCGGTCTGTTTGGTCGCTGTCTTTGATTTTTCCTGAACCCAATCACCATTGGCATCCTTGGTATAGCGCGGCGCCCATTTGACGTTCCACACCAGACCCATTTTTTCCCACATGCGAATGATGCCGGCACATATGTCAAATTCCCACCATACTACACCGGATGTGGCGGAGCGGGGATGTTGATGGTGATTATTGTGCCAGCCATCACCCATGGTCAGGATGTTGATCAGCAGGTTGTTCTTGGCCGTGCCATGTCCATGAAACCGTTGCGATCCAAACAGATGGCAGATGCTGTTTACGCTCTGCAATACGGTTAGGACTGCAAAAATCCGTAACAATCCGGCGATCAAGATTGTTCCGATAATCGCTTCGGGACCAGCAAAGGCCAAAGCCCAAAGCGTTGGAAAGACAATTGCGGAGACAAAATACCA
This sequence comes from uncultured Sphingomonadaceae bacterium, assembly GCA_947489315.1. Taxonomy (GTDB): domain Bacteria; phylum Pseudomonadota; class Alphaproteobacteria; order Sphingomonadales; family Sphingomonadaceae; genus Parasphingorhabdus. The sequence continues at coordinate 234,219 of CANLCX010000002.1, read as the reverse complement.
GAACCAGCGGGTGCGATGGGCAAACATCACGATTTCGTCATCGACCAGACCTTTGCCATAGATATCGAGATCGGTCGTTGTCCGGTCAAACAACCAACCCACATGGCTATGGTGAAATTTCGCAAAGCCCTTGAGCGGTTTGCCATAGCCGTCAAAATGAGGACTATGAGCATCGCCAACCTTGTCGGTCATAGCATGGTGACGGCGGTGATTTGCAGCCCAGTGCAGCGCAGAACCTTGCGCCGCTGATTGGGTCAAGATCGCAATGAATATGCCCATCGGCTTAGATGTTTCAAAAGCGCGATGCGAGAAATAACGGTGATAGCCGACAATGCATCCGACCATGGAAATGAAATAGCCGACGAGAAAGGCGGACCATTCCACCCAACCGGAACCATAGGCGATCATCCAATAGATAGCCGCTATAGAGCCACCGATTTTCGTGGTGGAAAGTATGGCATGTTCACGCAACTTCGCACGCGCCGCTTTGCCACCAAATTTTGCGCCAAAAGGCACGGTTTTTGGGTCATTATCGGCTTGTAGCAGCGTCTGTTCGCTGTTGCTGGTTTTTGCTTTGAAGAGATTATTCTGGGTGGTTGGCTTTACAGTATCGCCCGTGTTTTTTACATTGGAATCAATAGTCATTACGCGCCCCGTATGATCAAATGCCAGCATCAGCTGAAATACTGGTGCAATATAACCATGTTTTGTCGAACCCGGCAAACAAGTTAACCACTGCGTAACCAGAATTTACGGTTAGTCTTTGTGAAATACGATAATTTTATTTTTTTCCTATTTGGGTTCGCGAGCGAGTCCTTTGGGACACACCACTAGGGATTGAGTCCGACATGCGGTCCAAGACTCCATATCTGGTGGGGGACTCGTTTCGTTCTCCTTTTCAATCTCTCGTTAACCATAAAGATACGGCTTTAACCTAAGTTAACGGCCTTGACCGATGGCCGCTGAGGACTCACCCTGAGGTTCAATTCAGTCAAAAAGGCGAAAAATTCATGGGTATAATTGAGCGTATCGACACGCCCAAAACAAAGGCGAAGGCAAAAGCCAAGGGCGTAAAAAAGCCTGCGGTTGAGTTGCCGCTCAATCAGATTTTGAAGATGGATTGTGTTGAAGCGATGAAGTCTTTGCCAGATGAATCTGTCGATATGGTATTCGCTGATCCGCCCTATAACCTGCAATTGGGCGGTGATTTATATCGGCCCGAAGGCGGACAGGTGGATGCCGTCGATGATGCCTGGGACCAGTTTGACAGTTTCGCTGTCTATGACGCTTTCACAAAGGCATGGCTCAAAGAAGCCCGCCGTATATTGAAACCCAATGGCTCGCTGTGGGTGATTGGCAGTTATCACAATATATTCCGGGTCGGTGCGTCGTTGCAGGATCTGGGCTACTGGATCCTCAACGATATTATCTGGCGTAAAGCCAACCCGATGCCCAATTTCAAGGGCACACGCTTTACCAACGCCCATGAAACTTTGATCTGGGCGTCGAAAAGCGAGAAGGCCAAATATACATTCAACTATCGCGCGATGAAGAATCTCAATGACGAGCTGCAAATGCGCAGCGATTGGGTCATGCCGATTTGCGGCGGGCAAGAACGGCTGAAACGCAATGGCGTCAAAGCGCATCCAACCCAGAAGCCAGAGGCTTTGCTATATCGTGTGATGCTGGCGACCACCAACAAGGGCGATGTCGTGCTTGATCCGTTCTTTGGGACGGGAACAACCGGTGCTGTGGCCAAGCGCCTCGGCCGCAACTGGATCGGTTGTGAGAAAGAAGATAATTATTGCGAAGTGGCTGAAGAGCGTATCGAAGCAGCCTTGCCACTGGATGAAAGTGACCTCAAAACCATGCAATCTCCCAAGTCCAAGCCGCGCGTGGCTTTTGGAACATTGGTTGAAACTGGCTATTTGAAGCCGGGTACGGAGCTGTGCAGTAAGAACCGCAAGTTCAAGGCAAAAGTACGCGCAGATGGTTCGTTGCTATGGAATGGGCAAGAAGGCTCGATCCACAAAATCGGTGCAACGGTTCAGGATGCACCGAGCTGCAACGGTTGGACCTATTGGTATTATGACGATGGCGAGCGATTGAAACCGGTGGATGATCTGCGTCAGACCTATTTGCTAGCCACAGAGCCTTAGGACAAATTTCATGGTGGATTCTGTCGGACCCGATGCAAAACTCTATCTGAAGCCTGTTGGGTTTCTCGACAGTCCGCAATATTTTGATGATCAGAATAAGCGTTTAAACAATAGTTTATTATGGTTTTCTCAAGTCGAATATTCGATATTTGAGGAGGGCAAGCCGGCAATCAGAAGCCTGGTTCCGGTAGAACTATGGGACAAGATTGTATCGCGATTGCCTGAACCGCTGCAAAAGCGCGCGGCGACTTTGTTTGCCAATCTGATCAAAACCCGCGCGCCGCTGCAATGTGGCGACCGGGTGTTGCGCTTTGATCAGCCCCATGTGATGGGCATCCTGAACATGACGCCGGACAGTTTTTCCGATGGCGGCAAACATGATGGCGATCCGCAAATCGCAGCCGACGCTGGATTTGATATGGCGACGGCAGGCGCATCAATCCTCGACATTGGCGGCGAGTCAACGCGGCCCGGTGCGGACACTGTCTGGGAAGGCGATGAAATAAAACGCGTCGTGCCGGTAATCAAAAAACTGGCCCAATGCGGCGCAGCTATATCCATCGACACCCGCAAGGCGGCGGTGATGGAGGCGGCAATTGCCGCAGGCGCCCATATTATCAATGATGTTTCAGCATTGCTGCACGACAAAAGGTCACTGGAAGTGGCTGGCGTGTCGGGCAGGCCGGTCGTTCTGATGCACGCGCCATCCAGCGGTAAAGACCCGCATAAGGGTGACGGTTATGGCGATGTGGTGACCGATACGTTCAACTGGTTGGAACAACGCATAGCCGATGTTGTCGAAGCAGGCTTTGAGCGCGAAAAGATAATCGTTGATCCGGGCCTCGGCTTCGGCAAATCGCTGTCCGACAATCTGGCGCTGATGAACAATATTGCCCTGTTCCATGCTCTCGGCCAACCGCTGCTGATCGGGGCTAGTCGCAAACGGATGATTGGGGCGCTGTCCAAAGAAGCGAGTGTTGATCAAAGGCTCGGCGGTTCAATAGCCTTTGCCCATCACGCCATTCAGCAAGGCGCACAGGTCGTGCGTGTGCATGATGTGCCCGAAACGGTCCAAGCCGTGCAGGTGTGGCGCGGGATGCGCGACGCCGGGGTGACGGCGCGGGTTTAAGCAGGGTTCTGGACGGTGTCGAAGTTGATCAGGTTTGAAATATACCAACGACGACCTAACGAACAAGATTAGGCCAGTGTATTAAATTCACCCGCTTCAAATGCCTCTACCAGCTTGAACTTTTGAATTTTGCCCGATCCGGTAAGCGGCCATTCGGTCACGCTTATCCAATAGGCAGGCGTTTTCTGAGGCGACAAGCGTTCGCGAATGAAAGCCTTTAGATCGGCAGCCTGCAAGGTGGATCCCGAGCTGCTACGGAAAAAGCATGCAACCTGCTCGCCCCATTTTTCATCCGGGATTCCGACAACCGCGACTTCATCAATCGCTTCATGCTCCAACATGGCGTTTTCAATCTCGGCCGGGAATAAATTCTCGCCACCGCGGATAATCATCTCTTTGACGCGTCCGGTGATTTTAACGTAGCCGCGCGCATCCATTCGCCCAAGATCACCGGTATGCAACCAGCCTTCGCCGTCGATGGCGGCAGCCGTGGCATCGGGATTGTCATTATAACCAAGCATGACGCTATAAGCGCGGGCGCAGATCTCGCCCTGCTGGCCAATGGGCAGGACGGTGTTGTTTTGGGGATCTCGAATAGAAATTTCGGTATGGGCTGCTGGCTGACCGATTGTTTCGGTCAAATCCTCTAGCGTGTCTTCGTGCCAGGCCTGGGTCAGCACGGGCGACGTTTCGGTCTGGCCATAGACAATTTGGATCGGGGCACCGAATACCTCTTTGGCATCGCGGCAGAGCTGAGGCGCAACCATGGCGCCGCCGGACATCATCCGTTGCGTCGACGATACGTCCCGGCCCGAGCGGCGCACTTCGTCGATCAGGGCTACCAGCATGGTGGGAACGCCCAGAATGAATGTCGCACGCTCACGTTCAATCACCTGTGCAACTACCGCTGGATCAAACATCGGCGCGAGCAACATCGTACCACATCTACCAAAGCCGCCCAGAACAAGAATGGCGCAGCCGGTCGTATGGAAAAGCGGCATATTATGAACAAAAATATCACCTTGTTCCAAGCCGGCCCGGGTCATTGTATCGACGCCATTGCGGACGAGGCCGTTGTGATGCAGCAGCGCGCCCTTTGGGAAGCCTGTTGTGCCTGACGTATATTGAAGTTGCACAGCGTCTTCCGGTTTCGGATCGCGAAGAGCGCCGGTATTTTCACCTGCATAGAGCGCATCATGGTCGGTCAATAGAATCCGGTGCGCGACGGCAGGAATCTCATCGCATACCGCGTCTGCAATCTCCTGCATCGGGTTTCCGCGGAAGTCTGCGACATAGTAAATCGCTTCGGAGCGCGACTGTTCGAGAACATATTTTAGTTCGCGTTTCTGATAGGCGGGATTGACGGTGACCAGCGTGATGCCTGCGAGGCCGCATGCCAGTTCCAAAAGCACCCATTCCGGCACGTTATTCGCATAAACCGCAATACGGGCTCCCTCGGCATGGCGACTGGCCAGCGCGCGGGCCAATCGCTCTGAATCGGCGAGCAGTTCGGCATAGGTCCAACAGCGGGCAATTGCGCCTTCATAGGTCAACTCTTTCAGGGCAGGCTGATCCGGGGCTCGTTCGGCCGATTGGCGCAGCATATCGCCAATAGTCATAGGTGATGGTTCTGGCCCACCTTGCGCTGGAAAATAGGATTCGGTTAGCGCAACTTCATACATGTGCAGGCTCCTGATTAGATTCCAGGCTAACCATTGCTTGGAAGCCTGTCTAGCACAAGCATGGTCCTGTTTTTAAACGGACAAGTGTCACGATTATTCTTTGTAAATGCAAATTCTCGCTGGCAAAGGGCGGACGACGCCCATAGGATTGACCGGAATAAAGGGAAACATAATGAAAACATGCTATTTGCTCGCCGCTTGCTCGCTTCTTTCGATCGCTAGTGCGGGGCAGGCGGAAGCCTCCGACGATGCCAGCAAGTTTACATCCGAGCGTGTTTTTGATCTGGAATATGCCGACGATCCTCAAATCTCTCCCGATGGAGCGACGATCGTTTATGCCCGCAAATCCATGGATAAACGCAGTGACCGGGTAGTTGGCGATCTGTGGTCCATTGATACGCGCAATGGCGATCATCGGCCGTTGGTTTCGGGCAAGGGGTCCAGTTCGTCGGTCCGCTGGTCGCCCAATGGGGATCGGTTAGTGTATCTTACCACAACCGGTGGCAAGCCAGATTTGCGCGTGCGCTACATGGATAGCGGCGAGAGCTTTTCGCTGGCTCAATTGGGCACTAATCCCAGCGCGCCTACATGGTCTCCTGATGGCAAGTCGATCGCCTTTTCCATGTTCATCCCGGATGAGCCGGCTTCCTTCGCCAAGCCGGTCAAAAGCCCGAAAGGTGCCGAATGGGCAAAACCGGTGCGGGTATTCGATGATCTCGTCTTTCGCTTCGATGGCGCAGGATATCTGCCCAAAGGGAAAAGCCATGTCTTTGTGTTAAGTGCCGAAGGCGGAACGCCGCGCCAGGTGACCAAGGGTAAAAATGGTTTCAGTTCGCCTGAATGGCTCGGCAATGGTGCGCTTCTGGTAACCGGCAATGATGTTGATGACGCCTATCTCGATCCCATTGAAAGCGAGATATATCGCGTGAATCTGTCCGATTTGTCGATGACCGCTTTGACCCAGCGCGATGGCCCGGATTTTGCGCCAAGCGTCTCTCCCAAAGGATCACAAATCGCCTATCTCGGCTATGATGATAAGCTGAAATCCTATCAGCATACGGAACTATACGTGATGGATGCCGATGGGTCTGGTTCACGCAACCTGACGGTCAATTTTGACCGTTCTATCGATTCCGCACAGTGGCGCGCCGATGGCAAAGCACTAATTGCGCAGGCTGAGGTTGATGGTTTGCTGACTCTTGTGTCGATCGATCTATCCGGAAATGTCAAAACCCTCGTGCGTGATGCCGGTGGAACTGCCATTGGGCGGCCCTATGCATCGGGTAGCTTCTCGGTCGCGACAAAAGCGGGCGGGAGCTCACCGGTTATTGCCTATACCAAAGCCAGCACAGATCGGCCGGCGGAAGTTGCGCTTGCCCGTGGCGGTAAAGTGGGCCGAGTTCTCACCAATTTGAACGATGATGCTCTGGATCATATTCAACTCGCGCGGGTTGAAGAAATTGTCACCAAATCCACCCATGATGGCCGTGATATTCAGGCTTGGGTTGCGCTGCCGCCTGGATTTCAGGCTGACGGATCCCATCCGATGATCCTCGAAATCCATGGTGGGCCTTATGCCATGTACGGTCCATTTTTTGCGGCCGAAATTCAGCGCTTTGCGGCAGAAGGCTATGTCACTGTCTATGTAAATCCACGCGGATCCACTGGCTATGGGGAAGAGTTTGCGCAGCTTATTGATCTCGATTATCCGGGCAAAGACCATGATGATCTGATGTCTGTCGTCGATGCACTGGTCGCGAAAAATTATGTCAGCAAAGACCGGTTGTTCATAACCGGTGGCTCTGGTGGGGGCATATTGACGGCATGGGCGGTTGGGAAGACCGACCGTTTTGCTGCTGCGGCGTCGATCAAACCGGTGATTAACTGGACGACCATGGCACTAGCGGCAGATATTTCGAGATTTGTCAGTCGCCACTGGTTCCGTGCGCAACCTTGGGAACAGCCGGAGGAATATTGGCGGCGGTCCCCGCTATCCATTGTTAGCAATGCGAAGACCCCGACGATGCTGATGGTTGGGGAAGCGGATTGGCGCACACCAGCCTGGGAAGCAGAGCAATTTTATACGGCTTTGATAGTCCAGAATGTTGATACTGTGCTGGTCAAGGTTCCCGGTGCCCCGCATCTAATTGCTGGAAGGCCCAGTAATTTGATTGCCAAGGTGGACAATATTATGGGCTGGTTTGCCAAATATGATCCGGTAAAGGCGAAGAAGCAGGATTAGTCCGCTAGTTCCACCTGGCGCACATCATAGCCGACTTTGTTCAGGTCCGCGATCAAGCCGTCCAGTTGCGCCTTATCTTTTGCCTCGCACTCGATATCGGTAATGAGCCCTTTGGCGGGCAGGTTGGTGAATACGCGCTGGTGATAGACTTCGATGATGTTGACTTCATGATCGGCAAATTGCTTCACGACATTATAGAGCGCGCCGGGCTGATCGCGCAGATGCAGCCGCAGGCGGGCGAGGCGGCCAGAGCGGGCCAGATCGCGCAGCAACACGTTCGCCAATAGCCGCGTGTCGATATTGCCGCCGCACAGCACCAGACCGACTTTCTCACCGGCAAATTTTTCCTTGTTGGCGAGCAGGGCTGCGAGACCAGCAGCACCAGCGCCTTCGACAACGGTTTTCTCGATCTGAAGCAATAGACTGACCGCGCCTTCCAGTTGCGCTTCACCGACCAGCAAAATTTCATCGACATATTTCTGAATGATCGCAGCGGTAAATTCGGATGGATTGCGCACAGCAATGCCTTCGGCCAGCGTGTCACCGCCAGCCGTTACTTCCTTGCCGTTTAGCTTGCCATACATGCTAGGATAGAGCGCGGCTTGTACGCCGGTCATCTTGATGTCGGGGTTGATCGCGTGTGCGGCGGTCGCCATGCCGGAGAACAACCCGCCGCCGCCAATGGGAATGATCAGGCGATTGAGATCGGGAACTGCTTCGAGCATCTCGATCGCGACAGTGCCTTGGCCCGCAGCAACACGCGGATCATCAAAGGCATGGATGTAGGTCAGGCCGCGCTGCTTCGCGAGTTCCAGTGCATGCGAATAGGCCTCATCATAGTTGCTGCCCGCCATCACGATTTCTGCGCCATGGCCGCGGGTTTGTTCCACTTTCACCATCGGTGTGGTGGTGGGCATCACGATGGTTGCGGGGATGTTCAGGTTCTTGGCATTGTAGGCGAGGCCTTGGGCATGGTTGCCTGCTGATGCTGCAATGACACCCGCCGCTCGCTTGTTCTCATCCATAAGAAGTAGCGCATTGAGCGCGCCGCGTTCCTTATAAGCGGCCGTAAACTGAAGGTTTTCAAATTTTAGATAGACTTCTGCGCCTGCCATTTCGGACAGCGTAATGCTTTTCAGCGTCGGCGTCTGCACGATCCGGTCACCAATGCGCGCATGGGCGGCCTGGACATCGGCATAGTCGAAAGTAGAGAGCGGTGCGGTGTTTTCTTCTGTCATGATGCAAACGCCCCTAACGCATCTGGTCATTCAGGGAAACAATGATTATGCGTGTAAGCCATGGCAAAAATTACATTTATCGGAATTGGCGTGATGGGCGGGCCGATGGCAGCGCATCTGGCCCGGGCTGGACATGATCTGACAGTCTATAATCGGACCAAATCAAAGGCGGAAAAATGGGTGGCGGACCATGGTGGAGCCTTTGCGGCTAGTCCCGCAGAAGCCGCCAAAGAGGCGCAGATTGTGATTAGCTGTGTTGGTAACGATGATGACTTGAGCGCGGTCACCATGGGTCGCGACGGTGCTTTTGGGGCGATGCAGAGCGGATGCTTGTTCATAGATCACACAACGGTATCGGCACAAATTGCGCGGCAATTATCGGTTGAGGCCCAAGGACGCGGCATCCATGTCGTGGATGCGCCGGTGTCAGGCGGGCAGGCAGGAGCGGAAAATGGCAAACTGTCAATCATGTGTGGTGGCAGCAAAGAAGCTTTTGCCGCTGCCGAAATCATCATGGCTGTCTATGCATCGCGTATCGTGCATGTCGGGGGACCTGGGGCAGGGCAGACGACCAAGATGTGTAATCAGATTGCAATTGCCGGAATATTGGAGGGGTTATCCGAAGCTTTGCGCTTTGCTCAAGCCAGCAAGCTCGACCTCGATAAAGTCTATGAAGCGATTTCCGGCGGAGCGGCGCAAAGCTGGCAGATGGATAATCGCTGGGCCACGATGGCCAAGGATGAATTTGATTTTGGTTTCGCGGTCGACTGGATGCGCAAAGATCTCGGACTGGCGCTCGAAGAAGCACGGACCAACGGATCAACCTTGCCAGTGGCCGCATTGGTCGATCAATTTTATGCCGAAGTACAGGCGGCAGGTGGCGGCCGGAATGATACGAGTTCGCTGGTGTCGAGAATAGCCAAGGGCAGGGCGTAGTTTCAGGGTAATCGAGTTTAGGGGATAGTGATGCGTATTTTTTCGATATTGAAGGCCGGCACGGCCTTATATGTGACCGCAATGTTTGCGGGCGTGCCAGCACAGGCCGATAGCCTGATTGAGAATGTTAATGGAATGACCCTCAATGAGGACGGCAAGGTCATACGCTTTGCTGCCATGATCATCGATGATGACGGCCGGGTAAAAGAGTTACTAGATCGCAAAGACAAGCGCCCCAAGGATGTCGACTTCCAATTTGACGGCAAAGGCAAGACCCTAATCCCTGGTTTTGTCGACGCCCATGGCCATGTGATGGGATTGGGTTTCGCTGCGCTAACGCTGGACCTTTCAAGGACAAAGTCTCTTGCTGAAGCGCAACAGGCGTTGCGCGAATATGCCGAGAAATATCCCAATCGCCGGTGGATCATTGGGCGGGGATGGAATCAGGAAACCTGGGGGCTAGGACGTTTTCCAACAGCGGCAGATATCGATTCAATCATTCCCGATCGTCCCGTCTACTTAGAGCGTGTCGATGGCCATGCGGCCTGGGTTAATAGCGCTGGCATGAAAGCCGCAGCTATTACTGCTGCGACCAAAAGACCTTCGGGTGGAGCGATCGAGAAGGCAGGCGGGAAGCCTACCGGTATTTTCGTCGACAAGGCGCAGGATCTTTTTGCAAGTAGCATTCCAGCGCCGCGTCCCGTGGAAAATGATCTGGCACTGATGAAAGCACAGGAAATATTGCTGTCGCAGGGTGTCACCACAATTGCCGATATGGGCACGACGATGCAGCATTGGCAGAGCTTTCGGCGGGCAGGGGATAAAGGACAGTTGAAAGTCCGGATCATTTCCTATGCTGGTGAAATTAGTAATATGGTTGCGATTGGCGGGCCGGGGCCATCACCGTGGCTCTACGAGGATCATCTAAAGCTTGCAGGGGTGAAATTATATATTGACGGTGCGCTGGGTTCGCGCGGTGCTTTGTTGAAGCAACCCTATGCCGATAAGCCGCGGGAGAAAGGCCTTGCGCTGCTGACGCCGGCTCAGCTCAAAAACAAAATGAGCCGTGCGGCAATGGATGGTTTCCAGACCGCTGTGCACGCAATTGGGGATCAGGCGAATGAAGAGCTTTTGTCTGCTATTGAAGAATTACAATATACTTTTAAGGGCGACCGGCGTTGGCGGATAGAACATGCGCAGATAGTTGATCCATTAGATTTGCCAAGAATAGCCAAGACCGGAACAATTGCTTCGATGCAGCCAGTTCATCAAACGTCTGATCGAGTGATGGCAGAGGCCCGTCTGGGAGCGGATCGCCTGGCTGGCGCATATGCATGGCGATCGATTGTCGAATCGGGTGCAAAATTGGCTTTTGGAACTGATGTGCCGGTAGAGTCTTCAAACCCATTTCCCGGATTAGCAGTCGCCATAACACGCGAGGATGCGAACGGTCAGCCCTTCGGAGGTTGGTTGCCGAATGAGAAATTGTCTCGCGAGCAGGCTTGGAAAGCCTATACGATCGATGCCGCTTATGCAGCCTTTGCTGAGGATCGGATTGGCAGCTTAACCAAAGGGAAGCGCGCAGATTTCCTGATAATCGGTGAGGATATAATGCTCGCAGCACCGCAAGCGATCAGGGATATTGTGGTTGAACAGACATGGGTAGGTGGGCGACCCGTTTATGTCACAAAAAAGCAATAACTATCGAAACATCGCGCTATTCATTTAGCTCGTCTATTTTTATGGTTTAATACTTGCGTTTGGCGGAGTCTAAACGTAAAAAGTCACCAATAGCGTATGCAACCAATAAAGAGTCGCGCAGCGTTGTTATCCTATCAGGGGGTTCTGAGTCGGCGTTCGGCTTACCTTTTGATAAATGTAATATTCTGATTGGAGTATATAATGAAGTTCAATAAATTGGCAGCTTCCGTAGCCGCCGTATCCCTCATGACTGCCCCTGCAATGGCTCAGGCTGTTCAGAGCACAGCTCCAGTTGCAGAACGCATCGGCGCTACTTCAGATGCCGACGCTGAAAAGCTTGGTGGTAGCTCAGGCATCATCATTGGTGTTTTGGCAGCTGCTGCGGTTATCGCTGGCATCATCATCATTGCTGATGACGACGACGATCCAACAAGCCCTTGAGGCCTGACGAGATTTTTAAGAAACGGGGCGTTTATCGTCCCGTTTTTTTTGTCTGGTTGATTGTATCGGCTCGACAACTGGGCTTTGATCGTAGCTAAATTCACATCATGGTAAATTGCCTTTTCATGTGGGTTGGCACGAGGCATATTAGATTTACTGATTCTTAAACATGTAACTTAAGGCTCTCATCTGTGACTGCACCCGTTCGCTTCCCAAGGTTTTTTGTAACAAACCCCAGCCCGTGCCCCTATTTGCCGGGTAAAAGCGAACGGAAAGTTTTTACGGAGTTGAGCGGCCCGCATACCGATGAGTTGAATGATGCCTTGGGCCGTATCGGGTTCCGCCGCAGTCAGAATGTCGCTTATCGACCCAGCTGCCTAGATTGCAAAGCCTGTATTTCAGTCCGTGTGGTGGTTGATGAATTTCAACCCAATAGTACTCAGCGCAAATTGCTGCGCCGCAATCAAGATCTGGTGGTCGAAGCGTGCGAGCCATGGGCGACTGAAGAACAATTCTCTTTGTTGCAAAAATATCTCTCCAAACGGCACCCCGGCGGCGGAATGACGGAAATGGACGAGATGGACTATTCCGACATGATCGAGCAGTCGCCGGTTAAAAGCTATGTCGTCGAATATCGTGAACCGGCCGTAGATGGTGTAAAAGGCCGTTTGGTTGGCGCTTGTTTGACGGATCAACAAGGCGATGGCCTATCGATGATTTACAGCTTCTTCGACGCTGATCATCCGAACCGTGCCGGTCTTGGTAATTTCATTATCATGGATCATATCTTGCGTGCGCGCAAAGCCGGCTTGCCTTTTGTGTATCTCGGATATTGGGTCAATGGATCGAGCCGTATGGAATATAAGGTTCGTTTCCAGCCGCTTGAACAATTAGGCCCCGACGGATGGCGGCGTTTTGACCCAAAGGTAGACTTGAAAAAATCCACCTGATCGTAGGGCTCTCACCGGTATCACCTTACGTACTATATATTAGACAAGAAAGCCCGCCGATCACTCATGATCAGCGGGCTTTCTTGATTTCGTTGTTGCTCAATCAATCGCAATAGAGACAGCATTCCTGTTGGCAGCCTTTAACCGGCGCCGGGGCATGTTGCTTTGGCTTTGGTTTCCAGACTCTTTTCGGAGCAGGCTTCCAGCGTTTCTTGGCCGATTTGGCCTTAGTGTAGACAACTTCCTCTTCAATATAAGTCGTTGTGGTTGTTGTCGTAACCGGTGCCGATTGGATCACAACGGTTGTTACCATCGGCTGTGCCTGTGGGTAATAGTAAGCGGGATAATAATATCCGCCTTGCCATCCGCTCGGATAAGCCTGTTGTGTCCGATATTGTGGTTGTGGAGCGGGCGCGCGATATTGTGGCGCGCGATATTCAGGCGCCCGATAGTCGGCCCCTGGTGCTCGTGCATATTGTTCGCGCGCTTGATATTCTTGGCCATATTTCTTGAGCAACTTGCGGCACCGATCCGTGCCTTGGTCAATCGCTGCGCCAGCTAAAGCGCCAACACCGCCGCCAATCAGCGAACCGCCAAGACGATTACCGCGCCCAGCGATACGATTACCAGCTAGTGCGCCGATGGCACCACCGACAACAGCGCCGCCAATGCCGCTGCTTTTCTTGCAGCGTTCCAGATAAGCGAGCTCTTCGTCACGGGCGCTATAGCGCTGGTCGTCGTAGCGCGGCGCTTCGCGAACCGGGCCCTCATTACTCCAATGTGGTCCATTTGCATAGCTGGCGCCAACCTGTGAAGCGTCGCCATTCCCGATGAACGTGCCGGAATATTGGCCTTCGTAAACCTTGCCCTCGGCATCGCGATAGGTGCCCTGCCAGTCGCCTTGATAGCTGCCATCTTCACGATAGCTACCATCCCAGTCGCCCTGATAGGTGGTTGATCCGCCATGAGCGCCGGACGGAGTTGCGATAACTCGATCATCATCCATGAAAACGCTGTTGTCATAGGTGGCCTGACCAGCACGATAGCCGTCGGTATAGCCTTGATTATAACGATCCCAATCAAGATTATTGACGCTATCATACACCACACCGCGACGGTCGGTTAGTACAGCATCATTATAATAGCGCGACCAGCCATATCCGGCAGTAGGCTGCCTCAGGCCGTAATTGCCATAATTGGCAATAAAGAAACTCGGTTGAATGAAGGTGCGGGGCAGGCGGAAACCACGGTGCGGGCGTTTATATCCGCGCTGATTACCAACGCGTCCCATGCGAACGTTAGCACCATCGCGGAAATTACGGCCGCCGCGTACAGCATGACGCATCTGTTTGCCGCCCATTTTATGCGTGCCCATGCGGTTCATCATCTTTTTCGCGCCTTGCGCGCCAGAGGCAAGCGCAGTGGCGGAAGCGAACGACATATCCACTGGCGCCTTGGCTGCGGCACTAACTGGCACCGAGTCGATAGCTGCGGATGCCGCTGCTGGCATCATCGCCATAGCGCCAGCCAAGCCAGCAAATAAAAGGGTCTTCATGGTTAACAACTCCCTGTTTCAGACCATTTGATCGGCAAGGTCCGCCTTGTAATGGTTAACCAATAGTTACCATTTTAAGGGCTGTTTGGCCATTAGCAGCTTGTAAAATAGAGTAGTTTTGGAAGACTGTCTCGAAATGGGGCAATATGGTTTCAGGTCTGTTAACCAAGACTGTTAGCAATGGTGGCAATCAATTTGGTCATGCCGGTTTCATCCGCAGCCGAAAACCTATCGGGCAGGGGGCTGTCGAGATCGAGCACCGCAATGACTTTCCCGTCTTTGCAAACCGGCACGACCAGTTCGCTGCGACTATCGGCATCACAAGCGATATGGCCGGGAAAAGCATGAACGTCGGCAACGCGCTGCACCACATTGGTAGAAGCAGCGGCCCCACAAACACCTTTGCCCATTGCGATCCGGATACAGGCGCTTTTGCCTTGGAAGGGACCGAGCACCAGCTCATCTTCCATCACCCGGTAGAAGCCGGCCCAATTTAGATCAGGAATATATTGCCAAATGAGTGCAGAGATATTCGCCATATTGGCAATGGCATCCGGCTCCCCATCGGTCAGGGCGCGGGCTGCAGAGATCAGGTCTCCATATAAAATGTCTGTTGACTGGTCTTGGGTAATGGAAAAATCATGCATCACAGGTCGCTATCAGTTTGAGGAGGCGGCGTTCAAGATGGAATTCATTTAAGCATTTGATATTATGGATTAAATATTCGATTTTATCGGCTGGTCGGGAAATGTCAAAAATCTGTCGTTCTCCAGTTTATACAGTTTATACACAGAATCGCCTAAAACACTTTTCGCTTTTACGCCGGTAAAACAGATAAACGCAGCAGACCATTTCGAGCGACCGGATTGAGACTATCAGAGTTTATAGAGTGTAGGAAAGGCCTAGTAGCCGATCCAGATTCAAAATGTTGATGTCAAACCGATAGGAGCCTCTCGGGCAGCGGTTTGCCGTTCAACCAAGCGCGAACGGTTTCTGCAAAAAGCTTCGGATCTTCTCCGCACCATCCATGACCCATTTCCGGAACTGTCATGGCACGACAATTTTGCATTTCGCTCTGAAACAGAACCAGATCATTGCATATGCTATCATGTTCTTTTGCCCCAGCGACGATCAAGGCGGGTGTCGCAATCGATGAAATTTCTTCTCTCGCATCAAATTCGATCGCCAGCTTTCCCACTTTGCGCATAGTTTTTGGATTGGCATTCGCTCGGCCTTCTTCGTCGGATGCCAAGCTATAATCGTCCAGCCCCATCATTTTGACCATCTTTTCGCGGAACCACTGAAACTTCATCAGCGGTGACGAGATAGTCATTGCCAAAACCATGAGCTTTGGATGGGGCATATTGCCGGCGTGTACGCCGCTGATCATGGCGCGTCTTATCAAAGCGGGATGTCGGATAAGCAGGACCAGACTTATATAACCGCCAAAGGACAGCCCAACCAAATCGACCGGTTGGTCGCCAAATGTTTCCTTGATCAGATGGGCCACGTCATCGGCCACCTGCTCCAGCGACAGCAACGGGCGCTCCCGGCTTTTGCCATGACCCGGCAGATCGGGGATGATATTATGAAACTCCGGCAATATATCGGCGATCTCCAACCACATCCGCCCGGTAAAACTGCCACCGTGAAGCCAGACGACTGGCGGTCCGTTGGTATCGCCGCGTTTTTCACAATGTAGCTTCATATTTTGTCTCCCAGGAAATCCGTAACAGTGGCGTAAAACCGGTCAGCATTTTCAATATGGATGATGTGACCGCCGGGCATTTTCATCAGCTGCGAATGGGGAATGCCGTCATGCAGCAATTTTGCTCCCGCATGAGTCGCTTTGTTTCGCTCGCCGACAATGATTAATGTTGGAACCTGGATATCAGGCAGATGCCGACGACCATCATAGAGCATCGCGGCTTGCAGCCCGTCCCGTATCCCTTGTAATGTCATTGATCCGGTTTGCTGACGCAGATGATGTTTGACTGGTTCCGGTTCTGACAGGCCGGAAAGCCAGGCCAATCGCTCCGGGCTGATAAGGCTCATGATGGCCTTGGCGATACCGGCCAGAAAAATGCTGATCGGGGATTGCAAAACGGTTGGCACGGCTTCGGCGAGCACTAGTCCGCGCACCCGCTGCGGATGTCGGGCCGCCAATTCCAGCGCAACCATACCGCCAAGAGAATGGCCAACCAGCGCAAAACGGTTGGGTAATAAGGGCTCGATACTGTCTGCGTAACGCTCGACCGAGGGGTTTGCGATACAGTCAGCCGTTTTGTGTCCGGGAAGGTCGGGCTTAATGCCGCCGACATCGGAGCGCCATGTGTCGCCGGACAGGCCAGCGCCATGTAGCCATATAATATCGTTGGCGCTCTGATCCTTATATTCGTCGCCACCGGGGTCGACCATAGATGATCCGCTTTCGTCACTATGAACCCTGCTAGGATGTTCGTAAGACGTTGTGGATTTCTATAGGCGTTGCCAGGGATCAAGCCAAGTGGCGTCTAATCGGCCCGTCCCATTTTTTGACTTATGTCCGAATGGGAGGGGCAACCAGACGCGGATTGGCTTTGGTCGTGTACCCGTCGAATAATTTCAGTTGTTCCCCGTTGCCAAGGTCACCGCCGGAACAGTTCAACAGTTTGTTGACGCAGTTTGCGGTCCATTTATCCATGATCGAATCGTCCCATGCGCCAAACCAGTCGGAGTGGAAGGTCGATCCTGGTGTATGCGGCATCATTCCAGCCATGCGATCGGATGAAAAATGCCATGTTTCGGTCATGGGATCCAGATTGCCCGTGCGGTCCAGCGTGTCATCCGTTGTGTACCATGCGCCCAAGGTGAAAGTTGGAATGACATAAGGGTGGGTATCGGGACATTTTAAATAGCCCCAGCTTCCATAAGAAGCCCGCGCCATATGTGAGCGATGATCCGGACTGTCGAGGTTTACGCCATCCCAGCAAGACGGGGCAGACAATATAGCGCCGAGTTGAGCGCCAGAAGGACAATTTACCGCCGCCTCTGGAATATTGGCATATTTCCCGGGCGTTGAGCCTTCCCCTTGGCAATTTAAATAAAAGGGTGATCCATTGGCGGGATCCTGCATATTATAACCAAAAACATAACGCAGGCCGCGGGGCAGGGCAACACAGGCTTTGCCCATGCGCTGACATTCCGGATCATTGTCAGGGCGGCGTTTGTAATAGATGGAGACATAGTCTGGCATGACGACTTGGCCCTGGCCATTCATCATCGACGGTATCCAATAAGCGGAACGGTTCAAGATGTTGTTGCAAGTACTCTCGCCCGTCGTCCGTAGCGATTCATATGTCGAATTGGCATCGGCTTCGGTGTTGCCGAAGAACGTATGCAGATGGGATTTACCGGGTTGGCCGGGATAGACGATGGGATCATTATAGGCATTGTGGCTAGGCATGCACAGGAAACGAAATGCACCGACAACGTCGGGCGCGGCGCTAACCGGAACGTCGCCATGGCCCCAAGATGGCTGAAGATAGTCTGCGACATTGAAATTGCTGGGTATCGACGGCAAACCCTCCAGCGAGCCAGCAGGGACAGGTGCTGGCGTAGGGGTTGGCGCTGGCGTGGGTGCGGGAGTTGGTGCCGGAGTAGGAGTTGTTGTGGGCGTTGCTACCGGGGCAGTCGAATTAGGCAACGTTACACTGCTGTCGCTGCTTCCGGCCGATTGTGATTTACAGCCAGACAAGCCTGCAAGGGTTATTGCCAGAGCCAGAAATACAGGCTTCGATTGCCGCTCGGCAAATATGCGTTTCAAATTGTTCATGATGAGGGTCATTACGGGCGACTTTTTAATCGACGCTGTTGACCTATAGTTAACCGATATTAGGCATAAGACGTAACGCCCTGTAAACAGGGTGATTTTGGGAGATTTGAGATTAGTTGTTAGCCAAGCGCGTTGGGCAGTGCGATCCTCATTAGTCCAGCGTTGGTTTGCCGCGCATCTTTTTGACGCCTGACTTCTTCTTCTTGGAATCGACCCTGCGCGCCTTGGCCGCTCGGCTGGGCCGTGTCTTTATCCGATAGGCATCGCGTTGATGCGCTTCGACCAACATGTCCTCAACTCGCTTGCGTGCTTCTGCGCGATTGGCCTCGCGGGTGCGATGTTCGCGCACCGTGATAATCAATTCGCCGCCGTTGGTCATTTTACGACCAGCAAGCAATCGCAATTTCTGAAAAGCAAATTGAGGTAAGCGCAGCGCGTAGATATTAACGCGCATCTGCACGGCGGTCTCGACCTTGTTAACATTCTGACCACCTGGTCCGGACGCGGCGAGGAAGGTTTCGCTTATCGCACTTTCAGGAATGTCGAAGGCCATGGTAGATCCTTAGTCGATTAGGAACGAGCAGCATAGGGGGTGTCATCGCCATCATATTGGGCTGACCGTGCAGGTCGAAATGCAATGATTTGCTTCGGAAAACATGTGTAAAATCATTCCGACAGTCATTTCGAAGCTATTTTCATGAGGAAAAGTTAATTTTTTTTCAAGGCACTCGAGAGTCCTGAAACGACTCATTTCTGCGGTCTACAGAGTCACAGCTCCCTCGCGACTCGCGTTGAATCCTACATTAATTGAAAATTAACCTTTTGCGTTCATCTATCTTATGGTTAATAAATGATCCGAGGGGCTTCGGGAGTGTACCTGTTGCCGGTGCGTAAATTAAGAAAAGGGGCTGCCCAATGCGTGTGCTGCTGATTGAAGATGAGCCAACGACCGCAAAAGCAATTGAGCTGATGCTGACGACCGAAGGCTTTAATGTATACACAACCGATTTGGGCGAAGAAGGCCTCGATCTGGGTAAGCTTTATGATTACGACATTATCTGTCTCGATCTGAACCTGCCTGACATGCATGGCTATGATGTGCTGAAAAAATTGCGCGTCGCCAAGGTGCAGACACCTGTTCTCATTCTTTCCGGTATCAGCGAAATGGATAGCAAAGTGCGGTCCTTTGGTTTTGGTGCCGATGATTATGTGACCAAGCCTTTCCACCGCGAAGAGCTGGTTGCTCGTATTCACGCTGTTGTGCGTCGCTCAAAAGGCCACTCACAATCGGTTATCCGTACCGGCAAGCTTGCTGTGAACCTGGACGCTAAGACTGTTGAAGTCGATGGCAACCGTGTTCACCTGACCGGTAAAGAATATGCGATGCTTGAGCTGCTCTCCCTGCGTAAGGGCACGACGCTCACCAAGGAAATGTTCCTCAACCATCTTTATGGCGGCATGGACGAACCCGAACTCAAGATTATCGACGTGTTTATTTGTAAGTTGCGTAAGAAGCTGGCTCTCGCTTGCGGCGGCGAAAACTACATCGAAACTGTATGGGGCCGCGGCTATGTCCTTCGCGACATGGAAGAAGAAATCGTCGGACCTGAGGTTCAGGTCGCTTAAGACTTTTTAACTCACTACCCAAAATTCTAGCGGCGGGACCTTCAACGGTTCCGCCGTTTTTTATTGTGTCTGATTAATCAGGGAGCGATGTGTCGAGATACCAGCGCTGATCGCCCTCTAGTGCCAAAGCCGTCAGCTTTTCGGTATAATAGGCCCCGGTATCAATGCCGATCCGGTTGCCCTTTTCGACCACGTCATCGCTGATCGTGTGGCCGTAAACGATCACTTTTTCAAATGGGTCATCAATCGACAGAAATTCTTCTCGGATCCACCGTAGATCCTTTGGCTTTTGCTCTTCAAGCGACACGCCGTGGCGTATGCCGGCATGGACAAAAGCATAGTCACCGATGACAATTTGATCCTCAAAACCTTTGACAAAATCAATATGATGAGGTGGGATCAGGTCAGGCAGCCGCTCGGCCAAGCCGACACTGTCGAGATCCATATATTCCTTCATGCTGATCTCATAGCTGAGGATAGTTTCCTTGCCGCCGATGCGGTTGAAAAAGCGGGTTGCCTTTTCATCACCTGTTGCGGCTTTGAGATAAACCTCTTCATGATTGCCCATCAGGAAGCGGACGTTGCCCAATTCCCGTTTGAGTTTCATAGCGGTTTCAATGACGCCGGCGCTGTCCGGGCCGCGATCGACTAAATCTCCGAGAAAGATAATCTCGCTGACAATCTCACCGCGTTTAAAATCATCATCGATGATTTTCTCGATCAGCTGCTGCAGCAAATCGTTGCGGCCATGAATATCGCCAATGGCATAGATGCGCCGTCCTTCCGGCACTATGGCAGTGTCCAAAGGGCGAGCAGGTGCTTTCTTGTTAAACAGGCGCTTCAACATAGTGCCGACAAACTTCGTTTCATTTCCTAAAAATTCAAGAGGCAGACGCTAATTTAGCGCCTACCCCTTGTCCTATATATTAGTTTATCTGAATGGCTAATGTAGAGTGTTAACTCTCCACTGTGAAGCTGAGGCCAGCATTGGTTTCGAGCCGCTTGGTCAGTTTCTTCCCCATCAATGCGCCCGGAGTCCAAATGCCGCCGCCATGTTTGTTACCATCTAGCGCGATGCACAAAGCCGATTCTGCAATCATCTTACATGTCGAGCCATAGCCGGGATCTTTATCACCTTTCACACAAAGGCTGGCGGTTTCACCATCGGCGGTCTCGCCGAGAAACAGCACGTCATAAAAACCGTTTTCGCGCTGTTCCTTCGTCGGACCTTCGCCTGGTTTTGGGGCATCGTCACCGCCCAACGGGTTGGCTTTCGCCAGCATCTCTGCGGCTTGCTTGCCCATTTCACCAGGGCTGGTGACAACCATTTCATCATATCTGAAATCTTCGCCATAAGGAAATTCGAGCAGGAAGTTGGTGCGATGCACGTTTTTGGTGTTGATCGGAGCCATAATGAAAGGCGCAACCCAGCTATCCAGCGTCTTGTCTTTTTTCGGAATCATCATATTCGGCTGATCGGGTCCTTCAAAACCGGGTGTCAGACCAAAACTACTCGCCAATATCTTGACGAGACCCGGGTTTTTGGCGATCGCCTTCATTGTTTCTTTCAGGCTTGCCGCTGTACCACCTGAGAAGGTGCCTTCCATCGCGCGAACACGTCCTTTGACGCGTGTGGCTGGCTTGCCGAAGCGTTTCTGCATGTCTTTCTGTAGCGCCAACACGCCAAGATCAAATGGGATGGAGTCAAAGCCACAGGAAAAGCAAATCTGTGCGCCAGATTTTTCAGCCGCTTCCTGATGTTCATCAATTTTCTCGCGCATCCAGCCAGGTTCGCCGCAGAGATCTACATAATGCGTGCCATGTTTGACGCAGGCGGTAACCAGTTCATTGCCATAGAGCTGATAAGGTCCAACAGTGGTCAGGATAACGGTTGCGCGGCTCGCCATCATATCGATAGAGGCTGCATCGTCGGAATCAGCGACAACCAAAGGTGTGTCCTTTGGTGCGCCAACGAGGTCGCGGACTTCTTCGAGTTTGTCCATCGAACGTCCGGCCATGGCCCATTTGGGCGCGTCTCCGCCTATGCCATATTGCTGCGCCATATATTCGACGACCAGACGGCCCGTATAACCAGTTGATCCATAAATAATGACATCAAATTCGCGTGCGTCGGACATAAAGCCCCTCCTGATTTTAGTTTTGTTTCGAAACGAGCTTATGACTCAGAGCTTTGGTAGAGTCACGCCTCTTTGCCCCATATATTTGCCCGAGCGCTCGGCATAGCTGGTCTCGCAAGGCTCATTGCCTTTGAGGAACAGAAACTGGCATGCGCCTTCATTGGCATAGATTTTGGCGGGCAGGGGGGTCGTGTTGGAAAATTCCAGCGTGACATGGCCTTCCCAGCCCGGTTCCAGCGGGGTCACATTTACGATAATGCCGCAACGCGCATAGGTCGATTTACCGAGACAGATGACCAGAACATCGCGTGGGATACGAAAATATTCGACCGTACGCGCAAGGGCAAAGCTGTTGGGTGGGATGATACAGCAATCTGTCTTGCGATCCACCAAGCTGCCCGCATCGAAATTTTTGGGATCAACAACGGCGCTGTTCACATTGGTAAAAATCTTAAACTCGTCGGCAACGCGTGCGTCATAGCCATAAGAGGACAAGCCATAGCTGATACAGCCATCGCGCTTCTGGCCCTCAACAAACGGCTCTATCATGTTGCTATGCTTGGCTTCCTGTCGGATCCATCTATCGGAAAGTATGCTCATATCTCTCTTTCTTTAGCGGTTTAACGTCTCATGCCAGCAAGCTTAAGGCCGTACAACATTCCAGTTTACCGGACCGTCTATGCCACTGATCCGCCGCATGTCTGATGCGCGCCACATCACCCATGGCTTCGTCGCATAATCAGGTGGGAAGAAATTGCCTTCCAACCAGAATGTACGGCTGATGCCGCTGCTGAGACTATATTCTTCCTCAAACTTCTTGGATACAATGATGATGGCGGGTTTACCGCTATGCCCTTCAATCTGGTTGAGAAAAGTATTGAGCTCACTCAGCACCAAAGCGCGTCCGGGACGGTCCTTACAGCCATTATCATAAGCCAGCCGGACTGCCGGCGGCAGGATATTTTCTTCCCGAGGAACCGTGGTCACAAACATGGTCGCTTGATCGCTCGCCAAGCGGCACAAGCTATATTCATGCACGGCGCCATAGCGGATACCGGCATCGCGTGCGCCTTTGATATTGGTGGCGAAACTCGGGTCACGTTCTTCGGCGCCATTGGTTGCACGGACATAAGCGAAATCAACGCCCGTTGCGCCCGCCACATGCCAGGTGATTTTGCCATGGCTGGCGTCTACCGAAATGCCTTGAACCGGATATTGATCCCGCGGAGGTGCCCAGCCAATCGCCAAATTGCGCAGCACAAAGGCGATAACCAATAACGCGATGAAGATCAGCCCGAACCGCAGTAAGGATTTTTTTCTACTCTGGTCCGCCACTCTATTTCCCTAGCGCATTACTCGGCAGCACTGATTAGCCGAGAATCGATCAATTCTTGATATGCAATACACAGATCAAAGTGAAGAGGCGACGGGCGGTTTTAAAATCGACTTCGATTTTTCCTTCAAGTCGTTCGGTCAGCAATTCCGCACCATGGTCATGGACCCCGCGTCGGGCCATATCAATCGTCTCTATTTCCTGTGCCGTAGCTTTGCGAATGGCTTGATAATAGCTATCACAAATTGCGAAATAGTCCCGGATTGGGCGGCGAAACCGGCCCAATGCAAGGATCAGGGTTTCGAGTGGTTCGCTATTTTCGCGGGCAATGGAAATAACCAACCGGCCTTCCTGTACGCTAAGGTGCAAATTATAGGGGCCAGCATAGCCATCTTCATGCTCTCGCAAGGGTTTAAAGTGATTTTCTTCGATCAGATCGAAGATCGCAATACGCCGTTCCTGCTCGATATCGGCATTGCGCCACAAGATGGTCGCTTCGTCGAGTTCAACATTTATGATGCGTGGATCGGACATTCAGGCTCTGTTGCCGCAGCACCGGGGTTAGGACAAGTTTTTTTGCAGTGCGTCACAAAAACAAAAGCATTTATCCACAAGACTGTCCCCGCCTGATTTGGAAATTTACAGGAACAGACTTGCCCTGAATCGCCTGAGCGTCAATGATAAGGGCATGGCCGAATTAGTTCGTTTTGATGCAGTAGAAGAAGAAACCCAGCGCCTGCCGCGCAATGTCGAGGCAGAGGCGACGTTTTTGGGAGCGTTGTTGATTGACAACCGTGTCGCCGAGGATGTGCAGATCAAGCTGCGCCCGGAGCATTTCTACGAACCGCTTCATGGGCGCATTTATGAGCAGGCGTTGAAACTGCTCGATCGCAATATGGTCGTCACACCGGTAACGCTAAAGCCTTATTTTGAGGCCGATGAGGCGATGAAGGTGCTCGGCGGACCTTCCTATTTGGCCAAATTGACTGGCGATGGCGCAGGTCTGATTGGCGCGAGAGACTTTGCCGACCAGATTTATGATCTGGCCTTGTTGCGCGAACTGGTGAGCGTGGGCCGGACATTGGTGGATAGCGCGCTGGATACCAGCGAAACAGTTGATCCCAAGACTCAGATTGAGGATGCGGAGTCGGCGCTCTACCGGGTGTCCGAGGGTGAAGCGCAAGAGGGTGGCGTTAAATCCTTTCTCGCAGCGTCTACCGAGGCTCTTACCAATGTCGAACGCGCCTTTAACAGCGGCGGTAAAGTATCCGGCATCACCACTGGCCTGACCGATCTCAACGCCAAAATGGGCGGCCTGCACAAAAGTGATTTGCTAATATTGGCGGGACGTCCCGGCATGGGTAAGACGTCGCTTGCGACCAATATCGCATTCAACGCTGCAAACCGGTACCGCCGCGATATACAGGACGGGATTGAGCCGATCGATTCCCTGGGCGCCAAGACCGTGTTTTTCAGTCTCGAGATGTCCGCTGATCAGCTCGCGACGAGGATATTGTCCGAGCAGGCAGAGATTAGTTCAGAGAAACTGCGGATGGGCGCGATTAGCCGTGACGAGATGCACCGGCTGGCATTGGCATCGCGAGAACTGCAAGATTTGCCGCTTTTCATTGACGACACGCCTGCGCTGACCATTGCGGCTCTGCGAACCCGCGCACGGCGATTGCAACGGCGCAGCGATATCAGCTTGATCGTTGTCGATTATCTTCAGCTTCTGCAAGGCTCTGGCCGTGCCAATGACAACCGCGTGAACGAAATTTCAGAGATTAGTCGGGGCCTCAAAACCCTTGCGAAAGAGCTGAATTGTCCTGTGATCGCGCTGTCGCAGCTCAGTCGGCAAGTCGAAAGCCGCGAAGATAAACGCCCGCAGCTATCGGATCTGCGTGAATCCGGTTCGATTGAGCAGGACGCGGATATCGTGATGTTCATTTTTCGCGATGAATATTATCACCTTGCGATAAAACCCGATGATCCGGACGGAAATTCTACTGAGGAACAAAAGGCCAAATATGCGGCATGGGAAACCGACCATCAAAGTAAGGTCGGCAAAGCAACCGTTATTGTGGCGAAAAACCGTCAGGGTTCCACCGGCAATATCCAGCTGAGTTTCCTGAGCGAGTTTACCAAATTTGGCGATCTGGCTTATGGCGATGGGCCGGAGGAATATTGAGCGGCAAAGGTGGTTTAGACGGCTAAAAACGATTAGCGCTGTTGCTGAAAAGACTATGCGCTTTTGCGCCTTTTTCTAGTATCATCTTCCACGTTCTTTGGCTGCGTAGCTGGTATTTCCGCTATCGGGTAAACGGAGTTACTGGACCTCAAATCAGTGCACGCGTTCAGGTCTTCTGCGCGTCCATAGAGGAAGCCCTGGACCTGATCACAACCTTCGAGACGTAATTCCTCAACCTGATCCTGCCGTTCAACACCTTCTGCGGTAGTCGTCATGCCGAGGTTTTTTGCTAGTCCGATGACGGAACGGATAATCGCTCTGCAATCCTCGCGAGTGTCGATTTCGTTGACGAAACAGCGATCAATTTTGATCTTGTCGAAGGGAAAGCTACGTAGATAATTCAAGGAACTATAGCCGGTGCCAAAATCATCGAGCGATATCCGGATACCAAGGTCGCGCAATTGGTGCAGCAACCGAATATTATCTTCGCTATCCTGCATCAATACGCTCTCGGTGATTTCGAGTTCCAACCGGTCCGGATTGAGCCCGGTTCGAGCTAGAGCATTGACGATTGTTGATACCAGGCTGGGGCTGCGCATCTGCGACGGTGAAAGATTGATGGCTACGGTCAGATCGTCGTCCCATGAAGCCGCGTCTTCTATGGCTTTGCGGATTATCCATTCACCCAATTGGATGATCATTCCGGTTTCTTCTGCCACCGAGATGAAATCATCCGGCATCACTGTACCGCGTTCAGGATGTTTCCACCGCAACAAAGCTTCATAGCCGGTTTTTTTCAGCGTATTAATATCTACCAGCGGTTGATAATGCAGGTGCATCTCGTGAAGGCCCAATGAAGCGCGCAGGTCTAGTTCCAGCGCGCGGCGCTTTTCTGCAGCAATATCCATACCCTCTTCGAATATGGTGACCCGATTGCGCCCAGCGCGCTTGGCAGAGTAAAGGGCAAGATCGGCATATTTTAAAAGCTTGTCGGGATCGTCGATTTCCGGCTTCCATTGGGCAACGCCGATGCTAACGCCTGTGACAATATTATGATCATCAATGACGAACGGAACGCCCACTTCCTGTACGATCAAATTAGCAATTTCTTCTGCTTTCAGGGCCTGGTCGCCCGTCAGCAGAAATGCAAATTCGTCACCGCCCATGCGTGCTAGCAGGTCTCCTGGTTGCGCCAGAGTTTCCAGTCTTCTCGATATTTTCTGGAGCAATTTGTCACCTATGGGATGTCCTAAGGTGTCATTAATGGCCTTAAAGTGATCAAGATCGAAGAAGGCTAGAGAAATATTATCACCCTCTTTGGCTCGGTGAATAGTGCGATTGAGTGTGTCATTGAAAAGCCGCCTATTTGGCAGGTCCGTCAAGCCATCAAAATGCGCCATATAGCTGACTTTTTCTTCGGCAGCCTTTTGGGCAGTAATATCTGCAATAACGCCTCGCATGGCTATATTTCCACTACGCTGCGTAGAGTCGGCGGCGCGCGCACTGATTGTCCACCAACGTCTTTCGCCTTGGATATTGACGGCAACGGGTATGTCTCGGAAAGAACGGGTTTTGGTAATCTCGTTGGTGAGATGCCAGCGGTCTTCTTTGTCGTCCAAAAGAGCGATCAACTGATGCCCTTCCAGCTCTTCTCTGGGCCGACCGGCCGCTTCAGTAAAGCGGTCACAGACATCGATCAAAAAGCCCTCTTGATCTATCGAGAACAACCAGTTTGCTGATTGCTCCTCAAAGTCGTTCAGCAATAGCTTTACTGTCTCTGCAGATTGACTGCTTTCTTGGCGAGTCAGCAACTGATTGACGAAGCCGTTAAAGATATCCACGCCATTTTTGTAGAGGACCATGGCGAACATGGTCAGCAGGATCAGTGCAGCATAGCCGTCTATCCCACCCCGCGCGATCAAGCCGACCGCAACGCAGATGTAGATGATAAGAACCCACGCCCGTGATGCTTCGGAAAGATGCCGGTAAGTGAGGGTGCCGGCACTCAGTTGACCCGCGCCAATTACCGCCAGCAGTCCAAACTGGGTTCCGTCAGCTAGTGTTAGCAGGTAGGCAATAGCGACACCCCATATAGAAGCATAAATTGAGGCATTGAACGTCAGCTTATTTTTCAGACGGAGTGCCTTGCCGCGCGAGATAATCGGTTTTTGCGTCTGCGTTCCCAAATGCAACCGGTGGATTGAGGCACCTGCCAAGACTAGGATCCAACCTATCAGAGCCGCTATGTGGAGCTGGTTAAAGAATAAAGTCGATACAACAAGAGCCGTTACCGCGTTGGACAAAATCGCGGTTTTGATCGACTTACCATGTTCCGCCAGCTGTTCTCGCGAAACAAGATCTCGATCTGATTGTTCCAGATAGCGCAGCCTATTTTTTTGGTCGACAAAGTTCCACATTGGTCGGCTGGTAGCGACAAGGTGTTTATAAATTGTTATTTTACATTGGTTTACGAGATTCGAATTGTGCTTTTTCTTAACACTAACAATTCTTCTACAAACTAAAAAATCGGATCGTTCGCGCCATCTTCGTCACTATCCGCAACCGGCAGCGGTGTTACATCCTCATGGATACCGCATTCGGTTTTGTCCCAACCGCGCCAGCGACCGGCACGAGGATCTTCGCCGGGTTTGACTTTGGACGTGCAAGGCGCGCAGCCGACGGAGAGATAGCCTTGCTCTTCCAGCGGGTGGCGGGGCAGGTCATGCTCTTCGAAATAAGCTTCGAGATCATCTTTGACCCAATCGCCAAGCGGATTGATCTTCAGGCGGCCGTCTTCGATCTCAAAGCGTGGCAGGTTTTGGCGGGTGACGGATTGAAAGGCCTTGCGGCCAGAAATCCAGCTATTCAGGCCGGATTTGGCACGCGCCAAAGGTTCGACCTTGCGGATTTCGCAGCAACCATCGGGATCAAACGACCAGCGCAGCTCATTCCCATCCTTTGCAGCGAGAACGACCGGGTCCGGCTTCACGACATTCGCATTTTGAATGCCGAGTGTCTGGATCAGGGTTTCGCGATATTCCAGCGTTTCGGGGAACATTCTCAGCGTATCGACAAAGGTCACTGGAATGGAGGGATCAGCCTTGGCGACCAGATCCAGCAAGACCGCGCTTTCGGTACCGAACGAGGAAACAACCGCTATTTCGCCGAGATTGCCTTCTTCGAACAGGGCTTTCAGCATGGCCGATGCATGGACGCCCTCAAAGCGCGTGTTCAGAGCATCAGCGTCTGCCTGCGTAAAATCAGGGCGAGCATCGATCACGTCGATTTTGCGTGCTGGCTCACCCATGACGCAATTTCCAAATGGGCGCGCGGCTGTCGGTGGTGCCCTGATAGACCGCGTCATAAAGTTCCAGCGCTTTGTCCATGACCTTAGGATCAAGGGGAGCATCAGGTGCGAAAGCATCGAAACCACAGCGGCGCATATAGGCAATCTGATCGACCAGCACGTCACCGCTGGCGCGCAATTCGCCTTTATAGCCTGCTTCGCGCAATATTTGCGCTGCGGAGTAACCGCGACCATCGCCGAAGACCGGGAAGTCGACCTCAATCAATGCCAAGCGATCCAACAGTGGGAGCAGCAGCCGGGCATCTTCACCCGCCTCAATCCGCACAGCAGTAGCATTGGACTGATCCAGAACCGCATCGAGCGAAACCGCTGGCTCTTCATGGACGTCATCATCGCGAAAACGGATTGCCTCAACCATAAATAGCCTCCTTGAACGCTGCCATGCCGACACGGCGATAGGTGTCGATGAAACGCTCGTCCTCCTGCCGTTCTTTCAGATATAAGTCGGTCACGGTTTCAATCGCGTCGATCACGCCATCTTCACTAAAGCCGGGGCCGGTAATTTTGGCGAGACTAGTGTCTTCGGCAGCCGATCCGCCAAGCAGTAACTGGTAATTTTCGGTGCCTTTGCGATCGACACCCAATATACCGATATGGCCGGCATGATGATGTCCACAAGCATTGATGCAGCCGGAAATTTTCAGCTTCAACTCGCCCAATTCACGCTGGCGACCAAGATCAGCAAAGCGTTCGCTGATTTTTTGTGCCAGCGGGATCGAGCGCGCATTGGCAAGGCTGCAATAATCGAGACCAGGGCAGGCGATGCTGTCCGTAATCAGGTCCAGATTGGCTGGTGCGAGACCCGCTTCATCCAGCTTCTGCCAGAGCGCATAAAGGTCGCTCTTTTTAACATGCGGTAGGACGATGTTCTGGCTGTGCGTGACACGCAGTTCATCGAAACTATATTGCTCGGCCAGATCAGCCATCAAATCAATCTGCGCAGAGGATGCATCGCCGGGAATGCCGCCTTGCGGTTTCAGGCTGATGACTGCAATTGCATAGCCCGCTTGCTTGTGCTCGACGGTATTCTGATCAACCCAAAGTTTGAAATCCGGATCCGACAGATCAAGATCATCACTTGCATCCGGCTCAAAAGCCGGATCGGCAAAATATTCCGAAATTCGCGCTAGCTCTTCTACTGGAGGGTTGAGACCCAGCGTCTTCATATGAGCGAATTCTTCTTCGACCTGACGGGTATATTCTTCTTTGCCCAATTCATGGACGAGGATCTTGATCCGCGCTTTATACTTGTTATCGCGCCGTCCGTAGCGGTTGTACACGCGCAGGCAGGCCTCGGCATAGCTGATAAGCTCGTCTGCAGGCACAAAGTCCCGGATTTCGGGGCCAATCATCGGCGTCCGGCCCATGCCGCCGCCAACAAAGAATTTTGCGCCCAGTTCGCCGTCTTTATGGATCAGCTGGATACCGATATCATGCAGGCGCATCGCCGCACGGTCTTCATCGCTGGCGATTACCGCAATTTTGAACTTGCGCGGCAGATATGAGAATTCGGGGTGGAAACTCGACCATTGCCGCAGGATTTCTGCCCATGGGCGCGGATCAGAAATTTCGTCGGCTGCTGCCCCCGCATATTGGTCAGAGGAGATGTTGCGGATGCAATTGCCGCTGGTCTGGATCGCGTGCATCTCGACCGAAGCAAGGTCGGCCAGGATATCAGGCGCATCTTCCAGCTTGATCCAGTTATACTGGATGTTCTGGCGCGTGGTGAAATGTCCATAGTCGCGATCATATTTGCGCGCGATATGGCCCAGCATGCGCATCTGTTTGCCGCTGAGTGTCCCATAAGGAATGGCGACGCGCAGCATATAAGCGTGCAACTGCAGATAGAGGCCGTTCATCAGGCGCAATGGTTTAAACTGATCTTCTGTCAGCTCACCAGCGAGGCGGCGTTCCACCTGATCGCGAAATTCAGCAACCCGTGTGTCGACCATTTTCTGGTCATATTTATCATATTGGTACATGGTTAGATCACCCAGTTTCCAGCCTCAGGGTCGGCTGGCTTTAATGTCAAATCCGGTCTTACAGTTGGTCCCAAAGCCCTTACGCGGTCCTTGATGTGGGCAGGTCGGGGGCCTTCGTCAGTCATTTCGGCGGCAATGGCATAAGGAACATTGACCCGCCGCGCGGCTTCCTCTTCATGCAAAATCGCTTCGAAGCTCTCGCCGACGTCCACGGCGTCTTCAACATGGCGGGACCAGTCGCTGCCGGTCCACCAGGTTACGTCGCCTGTCTTCAGGTCATTTCCTGTCAGTATTTTCAAGATTCTACTCCCGCCATCTGGGCATATTCACGAAATTTATCTGTCGCATCGCCATAGCGCGCTACTTCGCCGACCACTAACAGGGCAGGGCTTTTTACATTTTCTCTTTGAACAAGGTCACCGAGATCGGTCAGCAATGTCTGTAAGGCGCGGAAATCATCGCGGGTGCCATTTTCCAAGACAGCCACCGGCAAATCAGGGGATGCGCCGTCAGCAATTAGTTTTTCGACAATCGCTTCAGCATTGGCGACGCCCATATAGATAACAAGTGTGCGGCCTTTCCCGGCCAAACCCGACCAGTTTTGATCGGACAGGCCTTTGCATTGTCCCGCGACGAAAGAGACGGCGCTGGAGGCATCGCGATGGGTGAGCGGCATTTTTGCCTGAGCGGCACAACCCAAGGCGGCGCTGATGCCTGGAACAACCTCTACACTGACGCCAGCTTTGATACAGTCGCTGGCCTCTTCGCCACCGCGGCCAAAAATGAAAGGATCACCGCCTTTAAGACGTAGCACCTTATGACCTTTTTGGGCTTCGGCGATCAACAGCGCATTAATGGCGTCCTGTGGCATGCTATGGCGAGATCGCTGCTTGGCTACAGAAATCCTTGTGGTCGTTTCAGGCGCCATCGCTAGAATATCGGCGCTGACCAGTCCGTCATGAACAATAATATCAGCCTCAGAGAGCAAGCGGGCTGCACGAAGCGTTAGCAGCTCTGGGTCGCCCGGACCGGCACCGACCAGATAGACAATGCCTTTTTCAAGCGACGAAGGAGCTTTACGATGTTCAAACTTTTCCATGGCATTGATATGCCTCGTTAAACCGCCATGATCAAAGCAGAAGTTTTTTCAGCGGCCTAAGATATACTATTCGCTGTCAGCAAGGGTACAGCCTAATCTTCGTCTTTCAACCCAACGCCAATCGATGCCCGGGTCTGTTCTGCTTCCATCGATACGACCGGATAAGCGCAATAATCAGCGGCATAATAGGCGCTTGGGCGGTGGTTTCCGGAAAGTCCGACGCCACCAAAGGGAGCTTCGGAAGAAGCACCGACTGTCATTTTGTTCCAGTTGACAATCCCGGCCCTGCTATTGGACCAGAATTGGTCATATAGCTTAGCGCTGCCGCCGATCAGGGCCGCTGAAAGGCCGTATCTAGTGTTATTGGCCTCGGCAATGGCGGTTTCAAAATCAGCCACGCGAATGATCTGTAATATCGGTCCGAATAGTTCGATGTCAGGCCGCTCTTCCATATCGGTGACGTCGATGATTCCCGGCGTTAGGAAAGGGCGACCGTCAATTGGCCGCGCCATATGCTTGATGGGACGGCCACCATGGCTCATCAGTGCAAGGAAGCTCTCGGTCAATCCGTCTGCGACATCATTATCAATGACCGGGCCCATGAACGGAGCAGGTTTGCTGAAAGGTTCGTCGATTATCAAGCGATCTGCGATCCTTTTTACTTCCTTGACCACGCGATCATAAAGTTCATCTTTCACGATCATCCGGCTTGCCGCAGAACAGCGCTGTCCAGCCGACAGAAATGCAGATTGTATGACCAGTACAGCGGCACTGTGGATATCATCAGTATCCCAAACAATGATCGGATTGTTGCCGCCCATTTCAAGCGCCAGAATTTTATCGGGCCGCGACGCAAATTGCCGATTGAGAGCGACGCCGGTTTGCGCTGATCCGGTAAATAATACGCCATCAATATCGTCGTTGGCGGTGAGTTTCTTACCGACGTCGGGACCACCTTGCAGAATGTTCACGACACCATCTGGAAGACCGGATTTAACGAATGCATCAGCCAAAAACTCACCGACGGCGGGCGTTTTTTCTGACGGTTTAAAAACAACGACATTGCCCGCAATCAAGGCTGGTACAATATGTCCGTTTGGTAAGTGGGCAGGAAAGTTATACGGGCCGAGTACAGCCAGTACGCCGTGGGGTTTGTGCCGCAAAGCCGCGCGCATATTGGGCTGGCTTGGTAATTGCCGTTGTGGAGTGCGATCCGCAAAAGCCTTCACGGAAATATCGACTTTTCTGATCACCGCTTCTGCTTCGGTTCTCGACTCCCAAATCGGCTTTCCCGTTTCACGGGCGATTAATTCTGCCAGCTGTTCCGACTGGCTTCTAATGCGATTGGCGTAACGGCGAACCGCTTCAATCCGTTTCGTGAGCGGCAAAGCGGCCCAAGTCGGCCAAGCTTTCCGGGCCTTGGCAACAGCGGCATCGGCGTCGCCTTCGTCGCCTGTCCATAGAGTTGCGCCCGTTGCTGGTTCTATTGAGATAAGTTTTGTCAAAATCAATCCGTTATAAAATTGTTCTAATCAAGCCCTTAGCGCTATCATGCGCGAAAACCTAACTAGCTGATACAGCTTAAAAATCCAGTAACCATAGAGCTATTTTCTTTCGTGCCACTACATATATTGGGTTACCTTATGTTACATATCCCTCAGTGCCCGACCCATATTTCTTATTGCCTCAACCTTTCTGGTTAACGGTTGCCAATCATCATCTTGGGCAATGGCGTCCCAGATTGTTTCGACTTCTTCGATATGCAGGGAGCAAGGCGTGTCTGATTTCCAGTAATCATGATTTGTTGCTCTTACCCGTTTTCGTTCGCCCATCTCTTTGGCGAAGGCGTTGAATTCATCGGACTTATATTCTTCTTTGTCGACAGGCACGCTGCGGCCCCAGTCGAGAAAGAACTGATCAATCGTGACCGTTTTCAAGTTTAGCGCTTGTTCAGCGGCGACCACTAGCGGTTTGTCTTTGTCAAAACCTTCCGATTTGACCCCCAGCCGCCAGCAGAAATGTTCGGTAAATGCTTCGCCGTAGGATTTCGGGAAACCTTCCAGCACGGCCACCAAGGGATCACTATCGCAAATCAGTCTCAGCGCACTGGCCAATTGGGCTAGGTTCCAATGCAAAGCCTCAGGTTGTCGGGCAAAGCAATAGAGTCCTTCTTGATCAAAATAAGCGGCTGTGAAGCCAGGTTCCCAATAGGGCGTGAACCGCCAGGGACCATAGTCGAAACTTTCGCCGGTGATATTGATATTGTCGGTATTGAGAACGCCGTGAACAAATCCTGCTGTCATATAGCTAGCGGCTAACTGCGCTGCCTTGGCAGCAACATGCTCAAACAGTTCGATGGCAGGATTATCGGTTTTTTTTCCGCCATAAAAATGGGTCAGGCAATAATCCACCAGCACGTGCATCAGCTCTTCATTGCGTTCTGCCGCTATCCTTTGAAAAGTGCCAAAGCGGATATGGCTGTGACTGAGCCGGGTCATGACAGCAGATCGCGTGGGAGAGGGTTCGTCACCACGTTCCAATTTTTCCCCAGTTTCAACGAGTGCGAAAGTTTTGGATGTTTCAACGCCAAGTGCTTCCAGCATTTCAGTTGCAAGGATTTCGCGAACGCCGCCTTTCAAAGTCAACCGGCCATCGCCCGAACGGCTCCACGGCGTGGTGCCGGAACCCTTGGTGGCTAAATCCATCAGCCTGTTTTCATGATCGCGCAATTGGGCAAATAGAAATCCGCGGCCATCCCCGATTTCGGGATTATAGTTGCGAAACTGATGTCCGTGATAACGCAGGGCAAGCGGAGGATCGAGATTATCTGGCAAGGGTGCAAAGCGGCCAAAATGATTGAGCCACTCTTCTTCGCTCAGATCGGATAAGCCGATTGTCTGATCCCAGCGATCATTACGAAAGCGCAGAATATGCTTAGGAAACTGCGCCGCGCTAACGGGATCTCCGATCTTTTCACCCAGATCGGTTATTTTGACATCTGCGCGATAGGGCGATTTGGCGGGTTCGGCTTGCGGTTTATATGGCATTTTCTGATAGTGGGGACTAATCAGGGGCGCGGCAAGTCAGAACCGGGGGATGAATGACAAATAGTATCGAAGCGAAACTCTATCAGGATGAATATTGGCAATCCGAAGACGGATTGAAGTTGCATTATCGCGACTATTCTTCTGATAGCGCTAAAACGCCGATTATCTGTGTGCCTGGATTGACGCGCAATATCCGTGATTTTGAACATCTTGGAGAGTGGTTGAAGGGTGATCGTCGCGTCATCATGGTCAACCTGCGTGGGCGTGGTGAAAGCGAATATGCAAAGGATAGCGCGACCTATAACCCGAAAACTTATGTCGATGATATTGTTCGGTTGATGGATGAAATTGATTTGCCGAAGGCAGTGTTCTTCGGAACATCGCTGGGCGGTATTATCACGATGATCATGGCATCCATGCACCCAAGCCGTATAGCTGGCGCATTGCTGAATGACATTGGTCCCGAAATAGATCAGCGCGGCTTAGACAGAATAGGCGAATATGTCGGGCAGGGGCGCAGTTTTGAAACATGGGCCCATGCTGCGCGTGATCTAGCAGAATCGGGTGGTGATATTTTTCCGGACTATACCCTGAAAGACTGGATAGCTTTTGCCAAGAAAGTCTACCGGATGAACAGCTCCGGCCGGATCAAGCTGGACTATGATATGAAAATTTCCGAACCGTTTGAACGCAAGGGCGGCGGTAACGATGCCATGTGGCAGATGCTGGAAGCCTTGAAAAACCGGCCCACACTTATCTTGCGGGGCGAGTTGTCGGATTTGTTCAGTGACGCGACTGCCAAGAAAATGATGAGCATATTGCAGCAGGGCGAGCTCGTCACGATCGCTCGGGTCGGACATGCGCCCAGTTTGGAGGAGCCAACATCGCTTGACGCGATTGCTGCATTGCTTCAACGAGTCGATTGATTTTCTAACATTCGAAAAACCAAATTAAACTGATGAAATCTTCCAAAATTCTGCATTTGCACAGTACGTTCAACCTTGGCGGCAAAGAAGCCCGAGCGGTTAGGTTGATGAACCATTTTGGCGCGCAAGCGGAGCATAGTATATTATCCGCTGAGCCTGATAGCCTGTCTGCACGCGACGCGATTGATGCCAAGGTCAAGGTCCATTTTCCCAAAGATGCCCCGGCTCTGGCTGGGAAGCCATCGTTGAAGCGCTATCGTGAGCTAGTTGATTATTTTCGGAAATTTGATTTGATCCTGTCCTATAATTGGGGGGCGATGGACGGCGTAATGGCGCGGACTTTATTTTCTCGCGTGGAAGGATTGCCACCGCTGATTCACCATGAAGATGGCTTCAATGAGGACGAACTCAGGAAGTTGAATTGGAAACGTAATATGTTTCGCAAATTCGCGCTTGGGGGAAATCAGTCTTTGGTGGTCCCTTCTGAAAGATTGGAAAAAATTGCCAAGTCGGTCTGGAAGCAGCCAGCAGATAAAGTCCATCGTGTTCCAAATGGCATTGATGTGAAGCGTTTTGAAAAGAAACCACAACGCGGCGCTTTACCCGGTTTCAAGAAGGGTAAGGATGATATTGTTGTTGGAACACTCGCCGGTTTGCGCGCCGTTAAAAATCTGCCGCGACTGGTACGGGCCTGCGCAGCTGCTGGCGATAATGTCCGCCTTGTGATTGTCGGCGAGGGACCGGAAAAGGCCGGGATATTAGCAGAAGCGGAGCGTTGCGGAATGGCGGATCGCTTGTTGATGCCAGGATTTCTGACGGATCCGTCGCGTTATGTTGGGCTGTTTGATATTTTTGCGCTTTCCTCTGACAGTGAGCAATTTCCGATATCGTTGATCGAAGCTATGGCAGCAGGATGCCCGGTGGTGGCCACTGACGTCGGCGACGTAAAATCGATGGTTTGTCAGGCAAACCAGGGGTTCATAAAGTCCACAAATGATGAAGCCCAATTCGCCGAAGCGCTTACGACATTGGTTCAGCACGAGCAGTTACGGCAGGATATCGGCGCGCAAAACCGGATGAAGGCGCAGGCAGAATATAATGAAAGCAAGATGTTGGCGCGCTATGCTTTGCTTTATGGTCATGCGCTGGGACGGCCGAGCTTCGTTTAGGGTATTTCAAAGAAAAATAACTTCGATATTTTCATATTTTTTCGCACAATTTTGCTGTGCACCGTCTATAAGACGTGCTTGGGGCATTTAGGAGAGTAGAGTGTTTAAAGGGGTCAAGCCAATCCAGTATAACGGTCGTGAAGTATGGCCGTTGATCGAGGGTGGCAAAGGGGTTGCTGCAACCAACCATGCCAGTTCTGGCGCTTGGGCAGCGGCTGGCGGTATCGGTACTGTCTCTGCGGTTAATGCGGACAGCTATGATGACGATGGCAATGTCATCCCACAAATTTATCATGGTAAAACCCGCGGCGCGCGCCATGAAGAGCTCGTAAAATATGCAATTGACGGTGCGGTTGCACAGGTCACACGCGCCTTTGAAATGTCCAATGGCAAGGGCGCGATCAACATCAACGTCCTATGGGAAATGGGCGGTGCGCAAGAGGTGCTGCACGGTGTGCTTGAACAGACCAAAGGCATGGTGGCTGGCGTCACGTGCGGTGCCGGCATGCCCTATAAGCTTTCAGAAATTGCCCAGCAATATGGCGTGAATTATCTGCCGATCATCAGCTCGGCCCGCGCTTTCCGCGCCTTGTGGAAGCGGGCTTACCATAAGGTCCCTGACTTGATGGGCGCCGTGGTTTATGAAGATCCGTGGTTGGCAGGCGGGCATAACGGCCTCAGCAATGCCGAAGACCCGCGTAAACCAGAAGATCCATATCCCCGGGTCAAGGCGCTGCGCGATGTTATGCGGGGCGAAGGCATAGCCGACAGCGTACCGATTGTCATGGCGGGTGGTGTCTGGGCGTTGAAAGACTGGGATAATTGGATCGGTAATGACGAGCTCGGCCAGATTGCTTTCCAATTTGGTACAAGACCGTTGTTGACCAAAGAAAGTCCGATTCCGGACAGCTGGAAGAACGAGCTGATCAAGATTAAGGAAGGCGATGTGTTGCTACACAAATTCTCGCCGACTGGTTTCTATTCATCAGCCGTCCGCAATGAATTCCTGCGCAGCCTTGAAGCGCGTTCCGAACGCCAGATACCTTATTCTACCGAAAAGGCAGGGGAGCATACACATCAACTGGATGTCGGTGTGAAGGGCAAGAATTTCTGGGTGACGCGCAATGACCTGTTGCGCGCGCGCGAATGGGACGGCCTCGGTTTTACCATGGCGCTCAAGACACCTGATAATACCATTGTCTTCACCACACCGGACGAAGCCAAGATGATCCGCAAGGATCAGGCGGACTGCATGGGCTGCCTGTCACATTGTGGTTTCTCCGCCTGGAAAGACCATGATAATTTCAGCACGGGCCGGCTTGCTGATCCGCGCAGCTTCTGTATTCAGAAATCCTTGCAGGAAATTGTCCACGGCTCACCAATTGAAGAGCATTTAATGTTCGCGGGACATGGCGCCTATAATTTTGGCAAAGATCCTTTCTATTCCAACGGTTTTGTGCCGACGGTCAAGCAACTGGTGGATCGCATTCTCACGGGAGAATAGATATGCTTTAGCGCCGTTAACCTTTTTGATACCTTTTTTCGTTTACACACGGAAACATGTAGGAGGTAGGCATGGCGCTTAAGTCGACAAGATACCGTAAAGTGGAGCCAGCAGCGCTTAACCGCCGCGCGATACCTCGTCATGAGGTCTCCATTTCCAGTGCCTCGTTGAAGCGCAAGGGCAATATGTCCGTTGTCGCCACCTTGCTGGATATCTCCATCTACGGATGCCGGTTCGAAGCCGATGCAGTCTTCAAAGAAGGCGAAAAAGTAACCGTGACCGTTGACGAACATGCGCCTGTAAAGGCCACCTTGATCTGGCAAAAAACAAAGCAGGCAGGGTGCCGTTTTGCTGATGCGCTCGATACAGAAGTGCTGCGGACTTTGACGCTGGCGTCTTAACTCCAGCGGCAGTTTGTCGCTTTTCAAAGTTCACACACATCACACGTCCTTTTGCGCAAATTAGCGTGCAACAATCCCTATGAGATTCGTGGCATAACATCCCGAAGAAATTGATTTATGCTGTCAAAGAGCATGACCAGTATATATCTCTCCAGAGCGTTGTAGGAAAGAGCGAGTCATGGAAATCAAGCTGGATGATCTAACCGGGCAGGCGGTTCGTTCGTTGCTCGCCGCCCACCTCTCCGGCATGCAAAGCAACTCCCCGCCCGGCAGCGTCCATGCCCTTGATCTGTCCGGGCTAAAGGAATCCAATGTCTCCGTATGGAGTGCATGGAATGACGATATGCTTCTGGGTGTTGGCGCGCTGAAAGAACTTTCCAGCACGGCTGGCGAGATTAAATCGATGCGGACGGACTCGAAGCACCTTCAAAAAGGTGTTGGTTTGTCAATTCTCAACCATATAATTGCGGAAGCAAAACGGCGCGGATATAAGCGGTTGAGCCTTGAAACCGGATCCGGGGACGAGTTTGAACCAGCTCTTCGCCTTTATCGTAAACGAGGTTTTGAAAACGGCGCAGCTTTTGGCGGCTATGTTGCGAGCGAATTTAATCAGTTTCTACATAAGACATTGTAGCAATCGGGAGTGGTAGCATGTTGGACCGGATAGCTTGGGTCATATTGGGCGTTATCCACCTCCCGCCCTTCGCTGCCTTTTTCGTTCCGTCCCTGATTACCCGTCTCTATGGCGTCGCGCCTGATGATGTGAATTTCGCTTTGCTGCAACATCGCGCCGCGTTATTTGGAATTGTGGTTATCGCTTGTATCTGGGCAACTTTTGATCCCAGTACACGCAAACTAGCCGCAGTTGTGACGGCGCTCTCCATGGTCAGTTTTCTGGTCATTTATGGCATCTATGGTCAACCGGTTGCGCTGCGATCGATTGCGGCTGCGGATATGATTGGTCTCCCATGTCTGGCTTATGTTGGCTGGAAGGCTTTTTTTGCTAGCTAGTGCAAGGCTTTACTCTGTTGGCTAACGAAGATGGTTACAGAATTTCAGTTTGTTTGACAGTCATTGCATTTCTGGCAATAGCCAAAGCATGTCATCGTCATCATTAGCACAACGCATTATCGGTCGCCTGTTTCGTACAGGTTCGCCGACACTTCAAAGACATGTATCCGATATGGTTGCACGATCTTCTGAAGAGATCACTTATAATCGTTTGGTTGAGAGCGGCTTTAAACCAAAGGCGATCATTGATGTTGGTGCTTATAAGGGCGACTGGACGCGGCTAGCGAGCAAGACATTCGGATCCATGCCGATGTTGATGGTTGAAGCCCAACCGGCATTGCGCGCCGGGCTGGAGGACGTGATCCGCGAATTGCCGCATGTGAAATGCGAGTCAGCGGTATTGGGTGCAACGGCAGGGCAAGACGTAACATTTTACGAGATGGGTACGGGGTCATCTTTCCTGCCCGAAGCCAGCGATGCACCGCGCAAGGAATTAAAACTGAAAACGCGCACACTGGATGATGTGGTGGACGAGCATTTGGAGCCCGTCGATAATATCTTTTTGAAAATTGATGTGCAGGGTGCAGAATTGCAAGTTTTGGAAGGCGCGAGCAAGTTATTAGAACGCACCGGACTAGTGCAGCTAGAAACCGCGATGCTGCAATATAACGAGGGAGCGCCACTCTTACCCGAAGTGGTTTCCTTTATGGCTGATCGCGGTTTTTTCCCAACAGAAGTTTCGGGTTTCAGCCGCCCACGTAATCACTTGGTGCAAATTGATTTGCTCTTTGCCCGCGCTGGATCAGTGCTTCGGCCAGAGTTTTTCAACTTTTAGCGAATGGGCCTTCGCGCTAATTGATCAGTCCAGATCCCACGCTCGTTCGCCATGACTGGCAATGTCCAGACCATCGCGTTCATCGTCCTCATTGACCCGCATCGGAAGAATGAAGCTGATACCATAGCCGAGGATGGCCGTCGCGACCGCCGACCAGATAGCTACGACGCCGACACCAATGAGCTGTGCAACAAACTGGCTGCCGAAGGCCATGTCATCTACGTATCCTGTGCCACCCATGCCTTCGCTAATGAACAGCGCGAGCATCAATGAACCCAACATGCCCCCGACACCGTGAACCGCAAAAACGTCGAGACTATCATCGATTTTGAAGCTGTTTTTGACCAGTCCAACTGCAAAAAAGCAAACCAGTCCGGCTGCACCGCCGATGATAATGGATGCGCCAGGGCCAACAAAACCAGCCGCTGGTGTAATCGTTGCGAGACCTGCGATGGCGCCCGTCGCGACGCCTACAGCGGTGGATTTGCCAACCTTGATGCGTTCAATCAATATCCACACCAATGCCGCCATCGAGGCTGCTATATGGGTGTTGATAATCGCGGAAGATGCATCGTCGGTCGCCGTCAGCGCAGAACCGCCGTTAAAGCCGAACCAACCGACCCAGAGCAAGCCAGCACCGGCAACCGTAAGGGCAGGACTATGTGGCAGCATAAGCGTTTTAGGCCAACCAATGCGCTTGCCCATCATGATAGCAACAACCAGCGCAGAGACGCCCGCAGTAGTGTGCACGACAATACCGCCTGCAAAATCAAGCACGCCCAGACCAGATAGCCAGCCGCCGCCCCAGACCCAATGGGTCACAGGCGCGTAGACGACCAGAAGCCAAAGCGAACAAAAAGCGATTACCCAACCAAAGCGGGCGCGATCAACCCAAGCCCCGACCATTAGGGCAGGGGTGATAACCGCGAAGGTCATCTGGAACATCGCAAAGGCAGATTCAGGAATGGTGGTATCTTCCCGGACATTACCAAGATTGCCGAACATCCAGTTGATACCATTGCCCAAAATACCATTGGTTACGGTTCCGAAAGCTAGCGTGTATCCAACCACAACCCACAAAACAGAGGCAACAGCGGCGATTGCCATGCACTGGACGAGGACCGAAAGAAAGTTTTTGGAACGGACCAAGCCGCCGTAAAATAGCGCGAGACCGGGAAGGGTCATCAGCAGCACCAAAGCTGTTGATGTTAATATCCATGCCGTGTCACCGGTATTCGCAACGTCCGTGGTCGGATCGATCACATCCTGCGCAACAGCGGGAACCGATGCCAATATCGCAACACTGATAGTGGCCAGAAACTTACTCAGATATTTCATCAAATCCCCCAAGGACATAATTTTATTACACATGTCCGCTTTAACGAATCATATTTGGCGGTTTTCTAGTCGAGAGCCGCTTGAGACTCAACCGGCAACGCATTGCTTATTTTCAGAGCTGATGAATAAGCGTCTTTAGTCAGGCCCAGCCTTCCAGCACCTGATCCGGTGGCCGGTGACCGTCAGCCCACACACGGATATTGGCGATAACGCGTTCACCGGATGCCTCGCGCCCTTCAAACGTAGCGCTGCCCATATGCGGCAGCAGGACAACATTTTTGAGCTTGAGCAACCGCTCGTCCACCGCCGGCTCATGGGTATAGACATCCAGGCCAGCACCACTGATCATCTCTTGTTGTAGTGCTTCGATCATTGCATTTTCATCAATCAGATCACCGCGGGCGGTGTTGATCAAATAGGTGGAGGGCTTCATCATCGCGATCCGGTCCGCATTGATCAGCTCGTGGGTTTCCGGTGTATGCGGGCAATGGATGCTGATGATATCGCAGGTCTGGATCAATTCATCCAAGTCTTCGATAAAGCTAGCGTTGAACGATTCTTCTACCGCAGGCGGCAATTGCCGGCGATTATGATAGAAAATCGACAATCCGAAGCCGGAGGCACGGCGGGCGACTGCCTGACCGATACGGCCCATACCAATAATACCAAGCTTCTTTCCGCCGATACAATGACCAAGCATGCCAGAAGGCTTCCATCCCTCCCATTCGCCAGAGCGCATCAATTTCTCGCCCTCTGCCAAGCGGCGGGGAACAGACAGAATAAGCGCCATCGTCATATCGGCGGTGTCTTCGGTGAAAACGCCGGGCGTGTTGGTCACCAAAATCTTGCGCTCGCGCGCGGCAGCGAGATCGATATGGTCAACACCTGCGCCAAAACTTGCAATCATTTTTAGGCGATCTGGGGCTCCGGCAATCATCTCTGCATCAATTTGATCCGTCACAGTCGGAACCAGAACGTCGCAGTCAGCCATCGCCGCAATCAAGTCATCGCGGGTAAAGGCACGATCGGTTAAATTGGGAACAACATCAAACAACTCGCCCATCCGGTCATGGATGGCATCGGCCAGTTCGCGGGTAACAATGACGCGCGGCTTTGTGGGGCGAGGTTCTTCAATTCGGGTTGTTTCAGCCATAGGGCGATTGCTATGCCTGAATTTTACATTAGGTCAAGCAGGTGGCGCTTGATGCGCTCCTGGCTTTCTGTTTATGGCTATGGGTTATTGGGGCAATGAGTTAGTTTTGGCACATGCGTAAATTTATAGCGAAAATACTATCGGGGTTTTGGCTTTTGCCGCTGAGCTTTGCCGTTTCATCGCCGGCAATGGCGCAGCAGGAGCCACCTTATTGGGCATCCATTGATGAACCAGAAGCGCGGATGCGCACGGGGCCAAGCACCGAATATCCGACAATGTGGATATATAAACGGGAGCGTTTACCCATTAAGATCCTCGCGCGCTACAAGGCATGGCGCAAGGTCGAAGACCCCGACGGTGCGCAAGGATGGATGCATGCGCGGTTGTTGAGCGCAACCCAGACCGCGATTGTGCTTGGTGAAAAGGGACAAGCGCAGCCATTGCGATCCAATCCGCAAGCCGATGCCAAGATCATTTGGCGGGTCGAGCCAGGCGTTGTCGGTAAAATTACGCAATGTGAAAATGGCTGGTGCTTGTTCGATGTCACCGGAAGACGCGGCTATGTTGATCAGGATATGATCTGGGGTGATGAACCGCTGAAGTAAAATATTGTCGGTTTTTTCTCAAATCAGTCTATGATTAACACCGTCGGTAATGGTTAATGACAACTGTCTCAAAATGAAACATCTGGATCCACCGCGGCACAATTATCGAGCGTTCTCAAGCTAACGCAATGTCAATATTGGTAAATTTTGATAAAACTGGCGGCTGCCCGATTGCTTAAAAGGTTAACATTGGTTTAAGACCGAGTTGGGTCGAAGGCGAGAATCATTCTCGCTGAACAACAAGGCGTAAGCCGGATAACATGCGGGCTCGATCTTTAGCATTCATTGGATGTTGTTGATTGTCACAGTTTTTACTGTTTCGGGCTGGTTTCGCATGAATATTTGGGGGCAAATATGATGAAGAGTAAAAAGATATTGAAAATGGCGGCTATGGCTATGGCCGCAGCGACACTGTCAGCAACGGCTGCGTCAGCAGAAGTGCTGATTTTCAATGCCAGCAACTATGAAGCCGGCAACAACAAGCATGGCCTTTGGACGAACAACACCAATGTTGGTGCAGATCGCTTTTATGCTTTTCAACCCGATATGATTTTTACGGTTGATACGGATACAGGGACTGGGTCACTAACCGGCACGGCGATTAACGGTGCGAATAATGTTGCTGAGATTAATTTGAGAT
Organism: uncultured Sphingomonadaceae bacterium; assembly: GCA_947489315.1. Classification (GTDB taxonomy): domain Bacteria; phylum Pseudomonadota; class Alphaproteobacteria; order Sphingomonadales; family Sphingomonadaceae; genus Parasphingorhabdus. Next base: position 190,010 of record CANLCX010000002.1, on the reverse strand, counting down.
TGGGCGGTTTTCTGGAAACGACTCTGGGGTCGGCCTTTACCTATAAGCAGGAAGGCGGTCTGGTATATGATCCGGTGACCGACATGCAGGATGTGGACTTCTTCACATCTGCGAGCGGGTCGATTGCGATTGACGGCTATTCCTACATGTTACGCGCTAACCCTTTTGCGGGCGGCCATGCCTTTCAATATGGACAGGGCGCTAACGCTAAAAATGGTGCTTTTGGCGGATCATCATGGTTGTTGGTTGAAGGCGAAAATGGCGAGCAGCCTGGGCACTGGGACGTGAACTTCAATCTGGCTGCTGTGCCAGAGCCTGCGACATGGGCGTTTATGATCTTTGGCTTTGGTGCTGTCGGTGGTGCGTTGCGCCGCAAGAAGAACCGGCAGACGGTCAGCTTCGCTTAAACGCAGACATACAAACAAAAAAGGGGCGGAAAGCATTGCTTTCCCGCCCCTTTTTTTCGCTTGAATGGAGTTTAGTCGGCGAGCTCTATAGCCACCGCCGTCGCTTCACCACCGCCAATGCACAAAGCGGCTACGCCTTTTTTCAGGCCTTGCTTTTTGAGGGCGGCGACCAGCGTGACCATGATCCGCGCGCCACTAGCACCAATCGGATGACCCAAAGCGGTCGCGCCGCCGTTAATGTTCAGCTTGTCTCGGGAGATTCCGATATCCTGCATTGCAAACATGGCAACACAGGCAAAAGCTTCGTTCACTTCCCAAAGATCAACATCGTCCACGCTCCACCCGGTTTTTTCGAGAAGTTTTTGGATCGCTGCTACCGGAGCTGTGGTAAACTTCGCCGGAGCGTGGGCATGGGCGGCGTGAGCGACAATATGCGCAACCGGTTTCAATCCTTTGGCCTCCGCGACACTCGCGCGACTTAACACCATCGCCGCTGCGCCGTCAGATATCGAGGAAGCATTGGCGGCTGTAATCGTTCCATCCTTTGCAAATGCAGCGCGCAATTGCGGGATTTTGTCAGGATTGCCCTTTAGCGGTTGCTCGTCCTTATCGACAGTGACACTGCCTTTGCGGGTCTTGACCTCGACGGCTACCACTTCATCTGCAAAAGCATCACCTTCGACAGCCGCTTTGGCACGGCTAAGCGATTCAATGGCATATTCATCCTGTGCTTCGCGCGTGAGCTGATATTCGCCAGCGGTTTCCTCGGCAAAGCTGCCCATTGCCCGGCCTTTGTCATAGGCATCTTCTAATCCATCAAGGAACATATGGTCGATAACCTGTGCATGGCCCAACCGTGCACCGCCGCGCATTTTGGGAAGCAAGTAAGGCGCATTGGTCATGCTTTCCATACCGCCGGTCACAATCATATCCACCGAACCGGCGGCCAGAGCTTCTGCGCCCATGATAGCGGTTTGCATGCCTGATCCACACATTTTGTTGACGGTCGTCGCTTCTACTGATTCTGGCAAGCCGCCCAATATCGCTGCCTGACGGGCAGGGGCTTGGCCTTGTCCAGCGGAGAGGACGTTGCCCATGTATATGCGCTCCACATCCGCGCCATCAATGCCAGCTCGTTCGACAGCAGCGCGAACGGCAACCGCCCCCAAATCCGGGGCGCTAACGTCTCCCAAAGCGCCTTGCATGCCGCCCATCGGCGTGCGGGCGTAGGACAGAATGACAACGGGATCAGATTGAGACATTTAGGCTACCTTTCAAAGAATATTGTCGCTGCATTCGCAGCATATTTCATTTGTTCCTGACATAGGCGCGGCATTTCGCTTTTTCAATCGCGGCATTGAACAACCGGTCATGCCGTGCCAATCGGTGGTCTCGCGATTTACCGGAGCCGATAGTGCCAATCTTTGTCTTTCCTATTGCAGGAGCCATAATCGGCCTCATCATCGGCAGCTTCCTGGCGACTCTCATCATTCGTTGGCCGCAAGGGCATTCGGCGATGTCGGGACGGTCGCGCTGCGATCATTGTCATCAGACCTTGCGTGCAGTCGATCTGATTCCGGCTTTTAGCTATGTTTTGCGCGCGGGAAAATGTTCTGCATGTGGCGGGGAAATAAAATCCGACCATCTTGTCATTGAACTCAGCGCTGGCCTGATCGGTGGATTGGCATTGTTCGTTGATCCAGGGCTGGGCGGGCTTTTGGGCGCCATATTTGGCTGGTTGTTGCTCACTTTAGCCGCGCTGGATGCGCAGCATCACTGGTTGCCCGATCGGTTGACGCTAACATTGGCGGTCAGCGGGCTAGCTGCTTCATTCCTTGGCAATGATCCTGATTTGTTAAACCGTGTCATTGGCGGAATCATTGGCTTTGGTTCCCTTTTCCTTATCGGCTGGGGGTATCGCTATTTGCGGGGGCGAGAGGGGCTGGGTGGCGGCGATCCGAAACTGTTAGGCGCAATTGGCTGCTGGCTCGGTTGGTCCGCGCTACCGCTGGTCATGCTAGGTGCCGGTCTTGTTGGATTGCTGGCCGTTGCGACCATGTACAGGCGCGGGCAGGCCGTGACGGCGGATAGCGCTTTACCATTGGGCAGTTTCATGGCGGTTTCCGCCTTTCCGCTATGGATCATACAGACCGCTACCGAAACAAATCTACTTTAGGCAAATGGTCAGCATAAAGATGGTTGCCAGCACAAATTCCCTCCGCTAACAGGGCGTCGATTTTGCAAATGCCAGTCTACGGCGATGCTTATCAGCCCCTGTGGTGGAATTGGTAGACGCGCTGCACTCAAAATGCAGTTCCGCAAGGAGTGCCCGTTCGAGTCGGGCCAGGGGCACCATTCCGGTATTTTCGTCATATATGTTGCTTTGTTGCAACGGTTTCAGCGAGCTCTGCACAATAATGATAGGCACACGGCTGTAAAGTCTCGTAAATGGTGGACTAATGCCGCCTTTTCTATCAGTGCGGCGAACAGTTGGAGGACAACTTTAGTTCGTTAGACCCCGTAAATCGGGGACGCTCAGGAGTATATTATGAACATCACCAAATTTTTGACTGCTACCGCTATCGGTGGCCTAATGTCGACTGTGCCTGCTTATGCGCAGGATGTGCAGGAAGACGAAGCGATTGATGATAACGTTATCATCGTGACCGCCACTAAGCGTGAGCAGACGCTGCAAGAAATTCCAGTTGCTGTTTCCGTGACCAGCGCGGAAGACATTGCCAAAGCGCAGGTTCGCGATTTGAGCGATCTTCAAACCATTGCACCGACGCTTCGTGTTAATCAGCTGCAGAGCTCGGCCAACACCAACTTCATTATTCGTGGTTTTGGTAACGGCGCGAACAACGCTGGTATCGAACCATCAGTTGGTGTGTTTATCGACGGCGTATATCGTTCACGGTCCGCAGCGGCCATTGGCGATCTTCCCAATTTGCAGCGGGTTGAAGTTCTGCGTGGACCGCAATCTACACTTTTCGGTAAAAACGCATCTGCTGGTGTGATCAGCATCGTGACGCAAAAACCGCAATTTGATTTCGGCGGTTCAGCTGAACTCAGCTACGGCAACTTTAACGCCATTATCGCAAAAGCCGATATTACTGGTCCGATTAGCGATAGCATCGCATTTAGCTTGGCAGCAAATCTCAACAAGCGTGATGGCTATGCCGACGACCTTAACTTGGGCACCGATGTCAACGAGCGTAATCGTTATGGTTTTCGTGGTCAGCTGTTGATCGAACCATCCGATGATCTGTCAATCCGTATCATTGGTGACTATGACAAGATTGACGAAGATTGCTGTGTTGCAGGCAACATTGTCAACGGACCAACCGGAGCGATTGTAAATGCTTTGGCTGGGGGCATCGGTATTGATGCAGAAAACCCGTTTTCCTATGATGTCTACACCAATCTGCCATCTGAAAATCTGATTGAAAATTATGGCGCGTCAGCACAGATAGATTATGATCTTGGTGCACTGAGCCTAACATCAATCACGGCCTATCGCGGTGTTGATAGCTTTAGTAATCAGGACTCTGACTTTACAGCAGCCGATTTGCTTAGCCAGAACATCAACGATACAGAAATCCGGACCTTCACTCAGGAACTCCGAGTGACGTCTGATTTTGATGGTCCGTTCAACTTCCTGTTGGGTGGTTATTATTTCAACGAAGATATCGATATCGCCAATGACATTGAATTTGGTGATGATTTCCGTGCTTATGGCGATGCGCTTATTGGTGCCGCTACAGGCGGTGCATTGAGTTTTGCCGCATTGGAAGGCGCATTTGGCGCTGCCGACGGCGTGAGCTACGCAAATCAGTTCTTCGCAAGCGGAACCGGTTATGATGAAGTCTACACGTTCTCAAACGAAGCTTTCTCGATTTTCGGTACGGTCGATTTTGAAATCATAGATGGCATGGTTTTGACCGGCGGTTTGAACTACACTAACGATCGCAAGAATTTCTCGAATACTGTTATTGCGACAGAAACATACGCTTCAATCGATTTTGATGCGGCGCAATATACACCATTCCGCGAAGCTCTTTTGCTGGGTGCAGGCGTAGATGCGGCGACGGCGGCATTTTTGGCTGCCAACCCCACGATACCGGGCGCAAACCCGCTTGATGGCTTGCGGGCGTTCCAATTCCAGCCACCTTTGGTCAATTTGCCAAACTCGGTTGAAGATGGTCGCACGAAGGATGACAAGCTAACTTACACAGCACGTTTGGCCTATGAGGTATCTCCAAGCCTGAATGTCTATGCAAGCTATGCAACTGGTTTCAAAGCAAGTTCGATCAATCTGTCTCGCGATAGCCGTCCCTTTGCAGAAGATGCTGCGGCTCTGGGTGCTGCTGGATTGCTGCAACCAAATCAGGCATTTGGTACACGGTTTGCTTCTCCTGAAAATGCCACAGTGTATGAACTTGGTATCAAGGGTAAATGGGATCAGGCTGCATTTAACCTGACCTTCTTCCGTCAATCTATCGAAGGTTTCCAATCCAACACCTTCAACGGCACTGGTTTTGAGCTCGACAATGCGGGTAAACAGACCACTGATGGTATCGAATTTGATGGTTCCGTATCACCAATTGACGGCCTGAAATTCAGTGTCGCCATGGTGTATCTGGATCCAGTATATGACGACTTTATCACAGCCGCTGGCCTTGATCTGTCGGGAACAACACCATCAACGATCCCGGCATTGTCGACTACAATTGGCGTCGATTATGATATTTTCCTAAGCGATAGCCTGGGTCTAAATCTTCGCGCTGATTATCACTATGAGTCCAAAGTGAATTTGTTTGATGATGATCCGACGGACCCAGGAGCGATCAACTTTACGCGTGAAGTCAACGCACTAAACGCTTCTGCTACGTTGACTTACAACGAAGATCTGAACTTCACGATCTGGGGTCGTAATCTGACCGGTGCGGAATATCTGACAACAGCATTCCCGTCAGTGGGTCAGGGAGGAAGCTTTTCTGGCTATCCAAACCAGCCGCGGACTTATGGTGTGTCAGCACGCTACAAGTTCTAATCGAATAACTTTCGTCTAAAAAGCGAGCCCCGCCGGGAAACTGGTGGGGCTTTTTTTGTGCCAGAACTCTATGAATTTCAGCAACAAAGGTGCAAAAATGTAATGCTCTGGTGCATTTTTATCATTTCAGTCTGGACTTAATCGATCGATTAGTTGAAGATCAGCACATCTGGGGGGATGAGCCAAAGCTTCACTCTCCAGCAAAATGGTTCGGGATTGGGAGAGAATGATGCGTAAATCGTTACTATTAGCCGCCACAGCTATAACTGCAGTGGCTTCACCGGCATTGGCACAAGCAGACAATGATCTCGATGACAATGTGATCATCGTTACGGCACAGCGCCAGGCACAAAGCCTGCAAGAAGTGCCGATCGCGGTTTCCGCCTTTGATTCAAAAGCACTGGAAGCACAGCAGATTGAGAACGCCTCTGATCTGCAACTAACGCTGCCCAATGTGTCTTTTACGAAAAGCAACTTTACAGCATCCAGCTTCACCATCCGCGGTATTGGCGATCTTTGCGTCGGTGTGACTTGTGATTCGGCGACTGCCATTCACTTGAACGACGCTCCTCTGTTCAACACTCGTTTGTTTGAAACAGAATATTTTGATCTGGAACGGGTCGAAGTCCTTCGCGGTCCGCAAGGCACTTTGTTTGGTCGGAATGCTACTTCTGGTGTGGTCAACGTCGTGACAGCCAAGCCAGAGCTGGGTGAGTTTAAGGGCGCTGTCGAAGGCAGCTATGGCAATTTCAATGCCTATCAGGTTAAGGGTATGCTCAACGTACCGCTTGGCGAAACATTGGCGTTTCGTGCCGCAGGTTTTTACCAGAAGCGCGATGGGTATACGACCAATCTATTTGATGGCTCCAATATAGATGGGCGCGACATGTATGCCGTACGCGGTTCGATAAAATGGGAGCCGACGCCAGATACAACGGTAAATTTGATGGCCTATTATTTCCGGGAGAACGATGATCGCCTGCGGATTCAGAAGCAGCTTTGTCAGCGTGATCCGACCGGTGTACTCGGTTGTCTGAACAATCGCCTTGATGCCGACAAGAATAATACCAACGCGAACTTTACGGGTACACTGGGTTCTAGCGAATTTTTGGCTGTTAACGGAATTCCGGCGGCATTTGGCCTAAACAGTCTTTATGGACCAGATGGTCACGCATTTTTTGACGAGCCGGATGATGTTCGGACTGTGAACACCGACTTCACACCGGAATATTTCACCGATGAGTTGCAGCTACAAGCCCATATTGAGCATGATTTCGGTCCGATACAAGTCTCACTGACCGGGCTATACCAGGAAACTGCGGTTGATTCCCGCCAAGACTATAACCTGTCTATTTTGGATCGAACGGCTTTCGCTCCGGGATTAAATACTTTGGCCGCTGCGGCCGCAGGACAGATCCCGGGTTTGCCAGCTGAATATTTCGCTCCGTTAGCAAATGCAATTATTCCAGATGGTCCAGACGGGCAGCTTTGTACGTCCGATACCGACACATCCGGTCTTGGTTCATTTGGCGGAAATCGGATCTGTTCAGATAGCCCGATATCGCTAGACCGGTCTAATCAGGACAACACTAGCTGGTCGATTGAAGGTATAGTTTCGAGCGACCTTGATGGCCCATTCAACTTTTTGGTTGGCGGTATCTATGCTGAAAATAATCTCGGACAAAATAGCTACTATGTGAATGCATTTGCAATTGACTATATTGTCGGCCTTCTGGGCGCGTTTAACTCCTTTCCTAACGCACTACCACCATCATTCCTTGGAACGCCCTATTTTCGGAATAATACAAGAGAGTTTGAACTAAAATCCTATGGTATTTTCGGTGAAGTCTATTTCGACATTTCCGATACGCTGAAGTTTACCGGTGGTTTGCGGTATAATAATGACAAGAAATTTGTCGAAGCGCGATCAACGCTCGCTAGCTTTTTAGTACCGACAACGGGTGTTGCTGATGCATTTGACTCACCTTTTGTTGGTGCATTCGATGCGGATCCGGGTACCGATGGAAATCAGATTGTCCAACAGCGTAATGTGGCCTTTGATGAAATTACCGGTCGCGCTGTGCTTGACTGGCAGGTGACCGATGACAATCTGGTCTATATCTCTTATTCGCGAGGCTACAAATCAGGGGGGATCAATCCACCGTTGCAACCCATCTTTGAAGTTCCTGAATCCTTCGCACCCGAACAGATTGATTCGTTTGAGATTGGATCCAAAAACACATTTGCTGGCGGCATGTTCCAGCTGAATGCCACAGCATTCTACTATAAATATAAAGACCTGCAGTTAAGCCGGATTATCGCCCGGACAGCGGTGAATGATACAATTGACGCTGATATTTATGGAGCGGAAATTGAAGCCGTTCTTCGCCCGGATCCAGATTGGCTGATCAACTTGGGCTTCAGTTATCTGAAGACCAAAGTGACTGGCGACGAGTTCTTCAGCAATCCGCGGGATCCAGGTGGTGGACGGGCCGATGCGGTGATTATCAAAGATATCACCAATGGTGCGAACTGTGCGGTGGTGCCGGGAACAGCCGGCAATGCGGCCGGGGCTAACGCTTTCGTCAACGCCATCAACCCCGGACTAGGGTTACAAGGGACAACTGCATTTCCAGCCGACGGTAACATTGCCTCCACGGGCGCATTTAGCATTTGCGGAGTTCTCGAAGCGCAGGCAGCTGCAATTGGTGCAGGCTTTGATGCCGCTGGCATTCAGGTGCTTAGCCCAGGCGTACAAGTTAACTTGAAGGGCAACGATCTGCCACAGGCACCGAATGTGAAAGTCTCGGCTGGTATCCAATATACACATAACTTCGATAGCGGTTGGACTTTGGTACCGCGTGTTGATCTAGCCTATACCGGCGATCAGACGGGCAGCATCTTCAACGGAAATGTGAACAAGATTGAAGGCTTCACGCAAGCCAATGCGTCGTTGCAGTTAAACGGTGCGGAAGACAAATGGTTTGCTAGGTTGTTTGTACAGAACATCTTCGATAGCAATTCTATTACCGGTCAATATCTGACCGATGCATCTTCAGGTCTGTTTACGAACATCTTTACGCTGGACCCACGCCGTTATGGCATCGCAGCTGGCATTAAGTTCTAAAAAGAATTCGTCGCGTGAAAAGGAGCCCTGCCGGGAAACTGGCGGGGCTTTTTTGTTGGGTTGCGAGAGGTTTGTAGAGATGCTCATCATGAACATGTCGGAGGAGTGTCTCAGATTTGGTTTGAGTTGCTCGAAAGGTATCAGTGGCCGTTGCTGTTGCTTGTAGCCACCCTCCTTTGCAGTCGGGATTTTTTCGGGCAATCATCCTCAGGATGATTGCTCTTTCCGAAAAAATGGTGCCGAATATCCGACTCGAACGGATGACCTACCGCTTACAAGGCGGTTGCTCTACCAGCTGAGCTAATTCGGCGCTGGTTTAGTGGCTTTAGCCAATAACGAGCGCTCTTTGCTTCAAAACACACCAAAGGTCCAGCCCTCTTTTTGCGCTATTTCATCCGTCAGCATTGGCGGGTGCCATAACCGCCGGTCTGAGCTCGCGTTCTTCATCCACGCCGCGGTGATCAGGGCATCTGTGCTGTGATCGTCATATTGCGACAACATAGCGGGCAGGGGCGTGTTCAGTGCCTGAAGTGCTGTTTCTAGCCCATCTCGGTCCCTGATCTTGCTTTTGCCCTTTGGCAATCCGGCAGCAAGAGCGGCGATAGTTGTATAGATTTCGATAATCATCGGCCCGCTGTCCGGTATCGGGTCAAAAGGCCAAACCGGGATAGCGCCATTTAGTTGATGGAGCATCCGCATCCCCGTCAGGCTCGATTTTCCGACCTGGGCAGCGCCCACCAGATTAAAACAACTGGCGCTATTTGCCTGACCGGTTTCACGTTGATATTGCTCGACCACGCGCAAACGACCCGTGCTGCCGGTAAATAAGTCTCCGACATGATCGCGGCTATGGCGGAAATGGCGCGCGGCCTGAGGGTGATTAAGAAAGGACAGAACGTTCAAATAAGGATCTGTGGCCGATAAACGGTCGACGAATTGCCAGAGCGCCGTCGCGTGGGGTGGACTGGCATCCCATTCTGGAAAATAGCTGCAGGCATCCTGAAACGGTAAAGCCATCGAAAGATCAAAGCCGATCAGCATGTCCTGCTTTACGGCAGCTAACTGGAGCAGCCAATCGCGAACGTCTTCGCGGGACCATCTGGGGTCAGGAGAGCGCAGGGCAGGCGGCCCGTCCGGCCCGATAGTTGCTACCGCAATTCCATTGGGGCGTTCGGTTTTCGCGCCAGACCAGTCGACGCAGGTGAAATGAGAGAAGCGGCGCATGGGCGATCTCTAAACTATCCCGCAGCCGAAAGGAAATTGGCAGACGGAAATAGACAAAAGAAAAGGGCAGGCCCAATGGGCCCGCCCTCAATCTTTCAAACGCTTCTCAGCTTATTTTTTAGCAGCTGGTTTCCGCGCGGCAGGCGCTTTAGGCTTGCTTGCACGCAAATCCTCCAGCGTCTTCGCCGCTGCGTCGCGTCCGCCTAGGCCAAAGGCCAGGGCTGCTGCAACTCCGCCACCGATTACCAAGGCACCGAAGGCCATGTTGATGATCGAATCTGCGAGGCCCATATATTTCAGGCCCATTGCAACGAAGAGAACGATGGTCGCATATTTGACAATCTGACCACCCATTCCGCCTTGAGACGCGCCGCTGACAACCTTGGATAGGATGTTCGCGATCATGAAGCCGAGGCCAATGATCACGCCGCCAAAGATTACCTTGCCGCCCAGTCCCAACACTTCATTCAGGATATTGGTAAGCTCTGGAAATTGCAGCATGCGGGTAGCAGCGATTGCAGCGAAAAGCATGATCGCAATAACCACAACTTTGGAAACAACCGAAGAAATCGTTGTTTTCTCCGGCAAAATTCCAAGCGCATCAACCGAACGATCTACGCCAAGGCCAGGCAGAACTTCTTCAATCAGTCCGCCAACCCAACGTGCGATCAAATAAGCGATGCCAAGCAAGATGGCGGCGCCAATGACCAAAGGAATGGAAGTAAAGATCGTATCGAGCAATGCTGTCGCAGGACTGGTGATCGCAGACATTTGCAATGCATCAAGCGCCAATATTGCTATCGGAATGAGGATCAGAACATAGACGACCGTGCCAATGGTTTTGCTGATCGTGCTGTTGCCAGTCACTTCTTCAGCGCCAGCCTTGTTCGCCCATTTGTCCAAATTTACGGTCATCATAGCGGTTTCGACAATTTGCTTGACGATTTTTGCAACAATCGAACCAACAAAGAAAATGATGCCAGCGCCAACAATATTGGGGATGAAGCCCATTACATTGTCGAGCAACGTTTCAAGCGGTGCGATTACGTTGTTAAGGCCGAATGTCTGCAGGACAGCGATAAGACCGAACAACCAAATTAAAAGCGAAACAATCTTACCGAGCGACATACCGATGGACTCACCGGATCCCGTGTCGCGTTGGAGAAGGCTGATATTATCGACCAACTTTGCGAAGGCCCATTTCGCTGCTTTTGCGACAACCCAAGTAACCAGGAGAATGATAAGTGCAATGCCGATCTTTTCTCCCCATGCCATCATGAGCTCGGTATCGAGCGCATAGTTACCTATTCTCAATCCATCCATTTCTATTCCCCTATTATGAAAACTTCAGTTCAGGGAAAAACGTTAACACGTTCCCTATGTGAGATATAGTGTTGAGTAGCGTTTGGGCGGCGAGATAGTGTAATCATATGTAACGCGATAGCTTAGAGCGTCATTTCAATGACCGCTCTACCGATAACGGCCCGTTGTTCGAGGACGCGCAGCGCATCGGCGGCATCGTCCAGTGCGAAACTGTGTGAGATATGCGGGCGCATCACGCCTTGTTCTGCCAGGCTGCGGAGTGCTTGCTCACTTCGCTTAGCGAGTTCCGGATCGCGTCGAGCGCTTTCGCCTGCACGCAGTCCTATGAGGCTATACCCTTTTATCAAAGCATGATTGGCCGGGAAGGAAGGGATGTCTCCGCTGGCAAAGCCGACGATAAGATAACGGCCGCCCCAGCTGATCGAGCGCGTCGCGGTTATAGCCAAGTCGCCGCCAACGGGATCAAATACAACATCGACGCCTTTGCTGTCGGTGAGGGCTTTTACTTTGGCCGCCAGTTCCGGGTCGGCGGGGTCGAGGCTATGGTCTGCACCGGCATCTTCAATTGCCTTGCGCTTTTTGTCACTGGAACCAGTGGCGATGATCCTAGCGCCTCTATGCTTGGCGAGTTTAACCGCCGCCATGCCAACGCCACCACTTGCTCCGAGGATCAGGATGCTTTCTCCTTCGTGCAATGCTGCTTTGTCGTTTAGTGCATGCCATGCCGTGATAGCGGCCCCATGCCAACACGCCCCTTCAGCAAAGGACAATGCAGCGGGCAATGAACGAATGGCCGTTTCGGGCAGAACGATCTGTTCAGCAAAACCATTTCCTTTGCTTCCACCCATCACGCGATCACCTAAGGAAAGGCCGGTAACAGCTTCGCCTATCTCGATCACGGTTCCAGCTACTTCCAGTCCCGGTATGAAGGGCGGGTCGGGACGAAATTGATATTTGCCATAGGTCATTAGTAAGTCGGGAAAGTTGAGGCCCGCTGCTTTTACCGCTATCCGAACCTCTCCGGCTTTCAGCGGCGGCGCTTCGATGTCCTCCACTCGAATAGAATCTGGTCCCGTCAATGCTGTACAGACCGCTGCGCGATAGGTGCTCGCCATTTATTTGCTCCAATCGGCATTTAAGTAAGCCATTACAGATGTCAGCGGCTGTATATCACCGCGAAATTTCTGCGATCCAAATTTTATGTTCGGCTCACACGCAAATCGGAAAACACTGACATAACCAGAATTGGCATAGGGCAATATCCATTCTACCGTTTCCAAATCGATAGCTTTGGATGTGACCAGTTTGTTATCTTGATCATATTCAGCAACTTCCATCGCCGCGTAGATATGTTGATTGCAATCGATCAGAATGCGTGAGCGCATATCTTTGATCTCGCTTCGCGCCATAATGATGTGGGAAATCGAAACAGAGGTATACCCATCTTCCTGCTTGATGCTGGCTTTGTCGGCGAAAAAGATATCGCTGCGATAGTCCGGTGCTTCGTCTTCGATAATTTCATCTACAAGATACCAGGCTGTTTCCGCTGCTTTGGTCTCGGCATAAGACGGTCCGGCTGCGAGTAATGCTGAAAATATCGATATGGCAGCTGTCGAACTTCTAAACTTTGTTATCACGCCGCAAGGTCTCCCAATAGTCCAGTCTTTCCCGAATTTTATGCTCAAATCCGCGATCGACCGGTCTGTAAAATTGTTCCGGTTCCATCTCTTCTGGCCAATAATTGTCACCGGAAAAGCCTTCATCACTCTCATGGTCATAGCTATACCCTTCACCATAGCCGATTTCTTTCATCAGCTTTGTCGGCGCGTTGAGGATGTTCTGCGGCGGCATCAAAGAACCAGTCTGTTTCGCGGATTTCCAGGCGGCTTTCTGGGCTTTATAAGCTGCATTGGATTTCGGAGCCGTGGCGCAATAGAGACAGGCTTGTACTATTGCCAGTTCGCCTTCGGGACTGCCCAGAAAGTCATAGGCGTCTTTTGCGGCTAGTGCTTGTACCAACGCTTGCGGATCCGCCAGGCCGATATCCTCGCTTGCAAAGCGGACTATGCGGCGCAGGATATAAAGCGGTTCTTCACCTGCCACCAACATGCGCGCGAGATAATAGAGCGAGGCCTGCGGGTCCGATCCGCGCAGCGATTTATGCAGGGCGGATATCAGATTATAGTGACCCTCGCGGTCCTTGTCATAGACCGCCATCCGCCGGTGCAGCAATTTTGCCAGCGCAGCGGAATCCAGAGGTTCATCGATACTGAGCGAAAATAGAGTCTCGGCCTGATTGAGCAAAAAGCGCCCATCACCATCTGCACTGGCGATTAATGCTTCGCGCGCCCCGTCCGTCACGGGCAGGGCGCTCTCTGTCAATGCTTCCGCCTTGGTCAAAAGCTGTCCCAGTGCGGCGCTATCCAGTCGATTCAGGATCAATACCTGCGTCCGGCTTAACAGGGCTGCGTTGAGTTCAAACGATGGATTTTCAGTGGTTGCACCAACCAATATCACCGTGCCCTTCTCTACATAGGGCAAAAAACTATCTTGCTGAGAGCGATTAAAACGATGGATTTCATCCACGAACAACAAGGTCTGTTTGCCAGTCTTTTGCCGTTGCTCGGCCTCTGCAAAAACCTTTTTAAGGTCACCAACGCCAGAAAAAACCGCTGAAATTGCTTTGAAGCGCAGGTCTGTTTCATTGGCTAGCAATCGCGCTAAACTGGTCTTACCCGTGCCAGGCGGCCCCCAGAAAATGATAGAAGATAGTTTTCCGGCGACGATCATACGTTTGAGTGCGCCTTCTTCTCCTACCAGATGATCTTGACCAACCACCTCGTCGAGGTTTCTCGGTCTGAGTTTTTCCGCAAGGGGTGCATTGACAGGAAGCGTGTCCGTTCCTTGCGGTGCATCATCAGTGGTGAAGAAATCGTCCATTGCTTGTCGTTATGGCATTTTCTCGCCTGAAAACCAGCATGTTCCTATACTTCTGCCAAAATTTTGTAGTCAGCTGGGCTCGTGATATGATGTGGTTGGATAATAGGGAGGAAAAACATGTCTGAGACAGTTGAGAATGTGGCCGGGAACGACATTCGGCCAGCAACACCTTGGCACTTATGGGTTGTTGGTATCATTGCAACGCTCTGGAATTCTGGTGGCGCATTTGACTACACAATGACGCAGTCACGAAACGAATCTTATATGAGTGCATTTACGCCAGAACAACTGGACTATTTTTACGCGTTTCCTGCTTGGGCTGACGCTGTCTGGGCGCTTGGTGTATGGGGCGCGGTTATTGGTTCGTTGTTGTTGTTATTGCGCAGCCGTCATGCGGTGGCGGCATTTGTGATATCCTTCATCGGATTAATTGGTTCATCAATCTATCAGATGACAGCCGACATGCCAGCCAGCTTGAATACACCAGCTATTTTGATTTTTACCGCTGTCATCTGGTTGTCGATCATTTTACTCATCTGGTATGCACGGATGATGACTGCAAAGGGTGTGTTGCGTTAAATAGGCCTAGCGAACCGCAGCCTGTTTGATCGGGCTCTGACCTGACTGCCGCTGTCGAATGAGGCGAATATAGGTTTCGGCAACCGCGTTGTTGATCTGATCCCAGCTAAACTCGTCGGCGCGGTTTTCGCCAGCAGCGCCATGCGCTTTGCGGATGACTTCATCCTGGCAATAGAGCTGCAGCACATCTGCAAAATCACGAATTGCACCAGGAGTAACCAATCGCCCGGATTCTTTGTCTTTGACTAGGCTTTGACTGCCGGTTGCTTTCGCCGCGACAACGGGAAGTCCGCAGGCCATGGCTTCGAGTGTTACATTGCCAAATGTTTCGGTCACCGAAGGATTAAAGAGCATATCCATGCTGGCGACGGCACGGCCGAGATCATGGCCCTGCTGGAAGCCCGCAAAAATCGCATCTTCCATCCGTTCTTCAAACCATTGTTTCGCAGGACCTTCGCCAATGATGATGACGCGATGCTTGATCCGGCGGCGCTTTAATTCATCAATAGTATCAGAAAAGACATCGAGTCCTTTTTCCATCACCAGCCGGCCCAGAAAGCCGATAACCGGTTCATCGTCAGCAATGCCAAATGACTGGCGCCACGAAAGATCCCGTTTTGATGGGTTAAACACGGTTTTGTCCACGCCGCGTGACCAAATGCCGACGTCGTAGTTCATCCGTTGTTGCCGGAGCACTTGAGCCATCGATTCAGACGGCGCGACCAGCGCGTCGCAGCGCCGATAAAGACGCCTTAACATTGCTTCTATAACTGGTTCTAGGAAAGCGAGGTTATAGTAGCGTGGATAGGTCTCAAACCGCGTATGAACAGATGCGAGCACCGGGACACCATGTTTTCGCGCCCAGCCTACCATTTTATGCCCGACTCGGTCTGGACTCGAAATCTGGATGATATTGGGATTGAAGTTAGCGAGATCGCGTTTTGCGCTGGCAGAGATATGGGTCGGAAAGCGATATTCGCCGCGTCCCGGAAACGCGACGGAAGGCACGCTTATCAAATCACCAGTGGGTTCAAATGCGGGAGTATCTGTGGTGGGTGAATAGATCCGGACCGCAGCACCCTGACGCAAAAGATACTCCGCTAGCCGGTTTAATGCTTGATTGGCGCCATCGCGCACGAAGTTATAATTGCCGCTGTACAGTGCAATGCGCAGGTCGCTTATTTCCATTTGCGCCTTGAAGCATAATCAACGGGAAATTGCCAATATGAACTTGTGCAGCTAACCAAGGTAAATGATTGAAACGAAGCTTGATAACCTGCTGATCGGCACACCTAAGCCATTTCGTAAGGATGGCGAAATGAGTGCCATTGTTAAACAGTGTGTTTTAGAGCCCGTAGCGTTGGGCTTTTTTGGTCTAGATGGCAATCAAGTCGCTGATCCCTTGCATCATGGCGGGCGAGATAAAGCGGTGCATCTTTATCCCACAGAACATTATGCCTTCTGGAAAGACAAATATCCGGATGTTGATTTCCTGAATCGGCCTGGAGCCTTTGGCGAAAATCTGAGTTGTGCCGGCCTGACGGAAGACAAACTGTGCCTAGGCGATATTTTTCGGCTCGGCGAAGCCTTGATAGAGTGCAGTCATGCTCGCCAGCCATGCTGGAAGCTCAATCATCATTTTGGGAAGCCCGATGTGTTGAAGACCGTGGTCAAGACGTCCAAATCTGGTAGCTATTTCAGAGTGTTGGAGCCCGGTGCAGTGAAGGCTGGTGATAGATTGGTCCAGCAGGACAGGCCTCATTCCGACTGGCCCCTAGAGCGTCTGTTCGGTCTCATAATTGGCGGTAATCATAAGGGGCAAAGCGCCGAGCTATTGGCGCTATCTAAGATGCCGGTTCTGGCAGAAACTTGGCGCAAGCGCGCAGCTCAACTGGCCGCGGTTTAGCCTTATTGGTGGGCGGCAGCGATGTCAGCATTGGGCGGTAACAGGCGAAGTCTGGTTACCCGCCGGTCATCAGCTTCCAATATTTCCAATTGCCAGCCGCTTGGATGTTCCAGCATTTCACCCGTTTTTGGAATGTGACCAGCCAAAACAAAGGCCAGGCCACCGATCGTATCAACATCTTCGTCAATCTCGGCCAGCGCCGAATCTATTGCCTCACCAACATCATCCAGCTCGGCCCGCGCGTCTGCTTCCCAAATGCCGCCGTCTAGCGGTTTCAGCATCGGTACGGGTTCATCATCATGCTCGTCTTCGATATCGCCAACAATTTCTTCAACTATATCTTCAATCGTGACCAACCCTTCCGTGCCATTATATTCATCAAATATAATGGCCAGATGGATTCGAGTAGCACGCATTTCGGCGAGCAGATCCAGTACACCCATCGATTCTGGAACAAATCTGGGCTGGCGGAGATAGGGAGTAATATCGGTGGGCGGCGTTCCGCCTTTCGCGACCAGAGCAAAAATATCCTTGATATGGATCATACCGATGATTGTATCGAGATTATCGCGATATACCGGAATGCGGCTGTGACCATGTTCGGAGAATATCTCAACAATTTCGCTGAACGGAGCGCTTTCCTCAATCGCGATTATATCGGCGCGCGGTACCGCGATATCGTCAACCCGGTGATCCCCAAATTGGAGTAGGTTGCGTAACATTTCCAGCTCGACAGGAGAGATGTCTGGGTCACCATTTTTGTCGGTTTCGCCATCGCTTTCATGTTCATCAATGACTTCTTCGAGTTGCGCGCGTAGCGAATTATCTTCCGCTTCCCCGAAAACCATGGCTTTCAGGCTGCGCCATATTCGCCCTGGTTCATCATCCTCATTACGTGACGAAGACGAAGACCGTCCGCCGCTCCCGTTATTATTGTTATCGTCTGACATATTTTTGTTCTTGGTCACTCATCATATATGTTGATCGGTATAAGGGTTGGCAATGCCTAAATTCTGTAACGCTTTGACTTCCAATGCTTCCATAATCAGAGCATCGGTTTCGGTTTCATGATCATAGCCCAATAAATGTAAAACACCATGAACCAACAAGTGGGATGCATGGTCTTCCATAGCAATAGATTTCTCTACCGCTTCGCTGGCGCAAACATCATGAGCCATGATGATATCGCCGAGAAGCACCTCGCCATCGTCGCTGTTGGACAAGGATTGCAATAGGTCTTGTGGCACTAAGGGGAAGGAAAGCACGTTGGTCGGCTTGTCCTTGCCGCGATAAGCGGCATTCAGTTGCTGCACTTCATCATTGTTGGACAGCTTTACGCTGATCTCTAACACAAAACTTTGCTGAGCTAACTCACCATAAGGTGAGATGGAAAGCGCCGCACCTACGGCCTTTTCGCTCCGTTTCTGCCAGTCAATCTTGTCTTGCCAATCCGGACCCGTGTTGAGTTCAATCTGCAGCATCTTTGCCTTCGTAGGCTTCGACTATTTTGCCGACCAATGGATGGCGGACGACATCGGCGGCACCGAACCGTACAGTGCTGACGCTATCGACGCCGTCTAGTTTCTGCACTGCATCGGCTAGGCCAGAGGTTGCTCCGCTTGGCAAGTCGACCTGTTTGGGGTCTCCGCATATCACCATCCGGCTGTTCATACCGAAACGTGTGAGGAACATCTTCATTTGAGCCGCGGTTGTGTTCTGCGCTTCATCCAAAATCACAAAGGCATCGGCTAAAGTCCGACCACGCATGAACGCAATAGGGGCAATTTCAATTTCACCACTTTCGATCCGTCGTTCGACCTGCTCGGCAGGCAAAGTATCATAGAGTGCATCGTAAAGTGGGCGGAGGAAAGGATCGACTTTTTCCTTCATGTCGCCCGGCAAAAAGCCGATTTTTTCGCCAGCCTCCACTGCGGGCCGTGATAATATAAGGCGATCCACCGATCCGGTGATGAGTTGTGAAACGGCCTGAGCCACTGCCAAATAGGTTTTGCCAGTCCCGGCTGGTCCGAGTGCAAAAATCATATCATCGCGAGCCAGTTTTTCCATATAGTCGGCCTGGCGAACAGAGCGCGGAAAAATAGTCTTTTTCCGCGTTTTAATCATGACTTTGGGCGGCGCGGAGATGTCGGCTTTAACTGTCCTTGGCAAATCTTCCGATTTCGCTGATTTGGAAAGTCTTGGATCGGCAACCATACCAATAATCGCTTCCACGGCCGCAGCGTCGATTTCTTGACCTTCTTCCAAGCGATTATAGATGCCGGTTAGGACATCACGAGCTTGGGTTGCAGATTCCTCTTCACCTTCGATTTTCAGCTTTGTGCCACGGGCCGCGATATAGACACCCAATCGATTTTCGATGGCAACGATATTACGATCATATTCGCCAAAAAGTTCACCCAAAATCTGAGGATCATCAAATTCTACGTCCAGCGTCACCAGCTTCATTTTGTCTTCGGCAATGCTCTTTTTGGTCATTAAGCAGCTTCTCTCCGTGTCATCTTGCCTTGCAGGCTGTTTGGTCCCGCGCTTTCTATCGTTACATTGACCATATCGCCGATTGCTAGATCAGGCGCAATGATATGAACAGATTGCAGCCATGGTGTCTTACCCACAAGTTGGCCTTTGAGTTTGCCATTGCGTTCCAGCAAAATATCGGTCTGCCGACCAAGTGCCTGTTTGTTAAATTCATGCTGTTGTTCGTTCAGCAATGCCTGCAGCCGTTGGAGCCGCTCATCCATTATTTCTGGTGCGACTTGCTCATCCATTACGGCAGCTGGCGTACCCGGCCGCGGTGAATATTTGAAAGAATAGGCCTGCGAATAATTGGCTTCGCGTATAACAGCCAAGGTTTCTTCAAAATCAGCATCAGTTTCGC
Organism: uncultured Sphingomonadaceae bacterium; assembly: GCA_947489315.1. Classification (GTDB taxonomy): domain Bacteria; phylum Pseudomonadota; class Alphaproteobacteria; order Sphingomonadales; family Sphingomonadaceae; genus Parasphingorhabdus. The sequence continues at coordinate 170,555 of CANLCX010000002.1, read as the reverse complement.
CGGGAAATCCGACTATGAAGTCGCCAGAAATCGCAATGTCTGGTCTGACTTTACGCATACGCGACAATATATCGAGATAGCTTTCAGTTGTGTGTGAACGATTCATTGCCTTCAGAATGCGGTCACTGCCGGACTGTACCGGAAGATGCAGGTAAGGCATGAGCGCTGCAACTTCACCATGGGCAGCGATCAACGCGTCTGTCATGTCATTTGGGTGGCTCGTTGTATATCGGATGCGCTCCAGACCATCAATTCCGTCCAATGCACGGATCAAGCCATCGAGACCTTGTTTTTGACCCTTGTGATCTTCGCTGGTCCAGGCATTTACATTCTGACCAAGAAGGGTGATCTCCTTGACGCCACCATCAACCAACGCCTGAGCTTCGGTGATCAGATCGCCCCAAGGACGGGAGATTTCTGCTCCGCGTGTATATGGGACCACACAATAGGTGCAGAATTTGTCGCAACCCTCTTGTACCGTTAAGAAAGCACTCGGTCGGGCTTGTTTCTTGCGGGTTGGCAAAACATCGAATTTCGACACGGCAGGCATGTCCGTGTCTAGTGCTTTCTTTCCAGTTTTAGCACGCTCGATAAGTTCGGGCAGCCTGTGATATGCTTGCGGTCCCACGACAATATCAACACTGGGCGCGCGGCGTGAGATCTCTTTGCCTTCCGCCTGTGCGACGCAGCCAGCGACCGCGATCATTGGGCTCTTGCCGTCTTTGCCACGCAACCGGCCGATGTCGGAATAGACTTTCTCGGCGGCTTTTTCTCGAATGTGACAGGTGTTCAGGACAACTAGGTCAGCGTCTTCTCCATCGGCGGCGCTAGACATGCCCTGATCAACAAGCATTTCAGACATGCGCTCGCCATCATAGACGTTCATTTGACAGCCAAAGGATTTGACGCGGAATTTCTTGGGATCAGATCGATTCATAACCGCTGCCTATACAATGGGCTCTCCAGACAGGGAAGCGGAAAGCGCTTTGGCAATCCGTCGTTCTGCCTCTGCACAAATCGTCTTGCGATCGCCAAATCGCGCAGGATCAAAGGGTTCAAGAAAGTGCAGGGTCGTCGGGATAATACCCAGCCTTGCAAATAGCTGCTTAGCATTGTCGACAGCCGATTCATCACCAACCCAAGCAATATCTTTGCTGATTTTCCCATAATCCAACAGCACAGGTTGGATCATGGTTGGCTTCGGTGGCGGTGCCATGGCCTGAAACAAAGACGGTTTAAAGGGCAGTAAACTGTGCCCATCTGTAGTCGTGCCCTCGGGAAATACCGTAATCGGATATTTTTCCTCGATAGCTTGACGAATAATACCAATCTGATCACCAACCTGCATCCGGTCGGTCCGAGAGACGAAAATCGTTTTGTTGATCCGGCAAAGCCATCCGATAATGGGCCAGCTAGCAATGCCATCCTGCGCCACAAACGTGCAGCCGGTAACTCCAGCGATTACCGGAATGTCAAACCAACTTATGTGATTGGAAACGTAGAACACATCCTGTTTCAGCCGGTTGCCTTTGGTCTTGATCACAGCGCCGCAATTGGTTGCGACCAACCAAAGGAAGAAGCGCGGCCATGGAGAAGGCAAGCGGAATAGTCGCCAGAGGTAATGCATGGGGAGGCAAATGAATAAGCTGAGCAAAATGCCCAACACACGCAATCCGATAAGCAGTGCACCCACTACTGATATTGAAAGCTGACCGGCGTCAGCTCTTTCGGTCAGAGGATACGCCATAGAGTTCCATGCGATGATCGACCAATCTGTAGCCCAGTTTTTCAGCAATTTGTTTCTGCAGGGCTTCAAGCTCGGGATCGACAAATTCAATCACTTTGCCGGTTTCGACATCGATCAGATGATCATGATGCGCTTCTGGAACCGCTTCATACCGTGCGCGGCCATCGCCAAAGTCATGACGATCAAGGATTCCTGCTTCTTCAAATAACCGCACGGTCCGGTAAACAGTGGCAATGGAAATGCGTGAATCAACCGCAGAGGCCCGGTCATGAAGGGTTTCCACATCAGGATGATCCTCCGCGTCAGATATAACGCGCGCAATAACACGGCGCTGGTCCGTTATTCGCAGGCCTTTTTCTGCGCATAATTTTTCAAGGTCAATTTTATCCGGCATTTGCTCCATCCCGATTGTTGGATAATACCCTATTATCCGCCGACAATAAAGCAAAGGGAAAACTGCGATATTATGCGCAATTTTCCCATTGATTAAATCTAACGAAACGCGTGGTTTATTTCTTCTTCTTTTTCTTCCCTAAACCAATGGCCTTGGCCAATTCTCGGCGTTTCTCGGCATAATTGGGGGCCACCATCGGATAGTTGCTCGGCAATCCCCATTTTACGCGATATTCGTCTGGCGTCATGCCATAATGGGTCATTAAGTGCCGTTTCAGCATTTTCAATTTCTTACCATCTTCCAGGCAGACGACATAATCAGGCTTGATCGATGATTTGATTGGTACGGCGGGATCCGGGCGAGCTTGCTCAGCAGCTTTTCCTGACAGGCCGAATAGCGCGCCATGTACATTATTGATGATGAGCGGCAAGTCTGAAACAGCAACGCTGTTATTACTAACATGCGCGGCAACAATATCTGAAGTGAGCGTAATCAACGTCTCATTCAGAGCAATATCTTCCTCTGTCATATATACCTCTTCGTGCGACCATTTTATGGTTTTGAGCAATTTTTTGCTGCACGATTATTTGCACGGACAAGTCGGATTATCAACGATCATACTATATAGTGTGTTGAATTTGCGTTGCTTTCACCATCACAAAGATTTCTTGTAGGTAATGGCATCAAACTTTTCTTTGTTGTGACCTGTATAATAGGCAGGCCGAAGTCCAATCTTCTCGAACCCAAGTTTTTGATAGAGGCTTTGGGCAGGGTTGTTAGAACGCACCTCCAAGAACACAGCTATAGTCCCGTTATCTTCGGCATCTGAGATAAGTCTTTTCAGGATTGCGAGGCCAATTCCTTTATTTTGATAATCCGGATCGACTGCAATCATCAATAGTTCTTGTTCGCCCGCGATCACTCTGCTGATTGCAAAGCCGCAGGGCTGCTCATCACTAGCCGCAATCATCAATAATGTGCCCGGTAAAGACAGCATGGATCGGCATTGATGTTCGTTCCAAGATTCTCCGTAAACGCTAGAAAACGACTTGCCCATAATCTGCATTACAACCCGCAGCTTGTCATACCCAGCATATTCCAGCTCTATTGTCTCGCCCAGATCCACTGGGATTGCGTCATTTTCGAGATCGGGTTTGAGCTGGGACATAGTCTAGGCCCGATGAGCCGGTTGGGCATCTGGAACACGGCCATAAACAGGCGAGGCGTCCAAAAATTTGTCATTGCTGGTTAACAGCGCAGATTTGGCAGCGTCTGGTAAGACATTAGAAAATGTGACACCATTGGTTAAGCTGGCTAGGGATTGCGCTGCGGAGCCCGCAAAAAAATCGACCTTCGCATGATGTAAGGCGGACTCAGGTGAAAGCGAAAGCAGATCATCAACCGCGCTGCCGTCGGCAGCAAAATTCTGTACAAAATATTCGCCATGGCCACCGACCATAACAACAAAAACTGGGGAAACGTCTTTCATATCAGCTAAAGCCTGCGCAGCCACGAGATGAAGACATTGATATCCGGAAATTTCGGCATGCCAAGCCATAGCGAGAGCTTTTGCGGCAGACAGGCCGATGCGAACGCCGGTAAAGCTTCCCGGACCGCAATTGACTATAATTTGATCCGCGCGCCCTTTTTCCGGCAATTGGGCGATCATGGGCACCAATTTCTCGGCATGACCGCGGCCAATTTCCTCATAGGCACTTGCGATAGGTTGATCGTCTTCGAGCAGAGCAACGGAGCAAGCCGTTGTCGCAGTGTCTATCGTGAGAACGCGTTTGCCCATTGATCTGGCGCTGACCGTCAGAGGATCGCGTTGAATTTATCGAAACCAGGTCGCGGGCTGCGGTCAAAAATTGTCGAAGAATCGCCATAACCAAGAGTGGAGATGAAATTTGACTTCACACTAGGCTGATCGCCGAAAAAGGCTTGGTCGACAGCTGCATTGTCAAAGCCTGACATCGGGCCGGTGTCGAGTCCCAGAGCGCGAGCCGCCAGAATAAAATAAGCGCCTTGTAGCGAGCTATTCCGCATTGCATGAACTTTTCGGCCGTCAGCATCGCCGGCAAACCAGCTTTTTGCATCATCATGGGGAAATAGCTCCGGCAGATGTTCGTGAAAATCCTGATCCATTCCTATGACGACAGAGGCTGGCGCCTTTAGAATTTTGTCTTTGTTACCTGGGCTTGAACAGTCAGCAAGGCGTTGTTTTGCATCCTCACTATGGCACCAGACCATCCGTGCAGGCAGCATATTCGCACTGGTAGGTCCCATTTTCATGAGATCCCAAATGGCGTGAAGCTGATCTGTGGTGACGGGCTTGTCATGATAGCCGTTATAAGTGCGCGCTGTTCGGAAAAGCTGATCCAGTGCAGCATCATCAAGTGGCTGATTCATAAAGTCCCCGTTCATTTGTTTCGGCTTATAACTTGGTTATGCGGCTCTGACTTCAACCACTTCCGGCACATAATGTTTAAGCAACGATTCAATGCCTTGTTTCAACGTTGCAGATGATGATGGACATCCAGCACAGGCACCCTGCATTTTCAGAAACACCACGCCTTGGTTGAAACCGCGATAAACAATATCGCCGCCATCATTCGCAACAGCGGGGCGAACGCGCGTTTCGATCAATTCCTTGATCTGTGCAACAATATCGGCATCTTCTGGATCATCATTCACTTCTTCTTCCGGCGGAATATGGATTTCTCCCGCTGATCCGGGCTTAAACAAAGGCAGGTCGGCGGAAAAATGATCAAGCAATATACTCAGCACCTGGGGTTTAACATCGGTCCATTCCGATCCAGGACCAGCAGTAACAGAAACAAAGTCTGAACCGAAAAAGACGCCGGTCACGTCGCCCAGCGTAAATAACGCCTCTGCAAGGGGGGAAATTTCGGCGTCTTCCGGTGACGCAAAATCTCTTGTCCCGTCAGTCATAACGGTTTGGCCCATCAAGAATTTGAGCGTGGAGGGGTTGGGAGTTTTTTCAGTTTCTATCAGCATGTTCGATATGTGGGAGCATTTGCCCGGGCTATCAAGGTTAAATTGCCTCGCAGCCATCAAAACATGCAGTCTTAGCGATAAGTTTTTTGCATGGGTCTAACTGGCTTTATTCACTGGCCAGTAAGATATGCCCTGCTTATAACTGGTCATATGAACAAACACACCCGCGCATTTGGTCGCCTTTTTACAACATTCACCCTTTTTGCTGCACTGACGATTCCATCTCAAGTCGCGGTACAGGCCCAGGAAACGAAGGCAGAGGTTATTGCCGAAAAGCCTTGGCTGTACAAAGGCAGTGATGTTCCCATTGATAAGAGCTGGACCTTTGGGGTGCTCGACAATGGGCTACGCTATGCCGTGAAAAATAATGGTGTCCCGCCAGGGCAGGTTTCCATTCGAGTCCGGATTGATGTCGGTTCCTTGATGGAGCAAGATCATGAGCAGGGCTTTGCGCATTTTATGGAGCATTTGTCATTCCGCGGATCGACCTATGTGCCGGATGGAGAAGCGAAGCGGGTTTGGCAACGTTTGGGTGCGACTTTTGGCAGCGATAGCAATGCCGAAACGACGCCTACCCAGACCGTTTACAAGCTTGATCTGCCCAATGCCAATCCCACCAGTCTGGATGAGAGCATCAAGATTATTTCCGGTATGGTCAGCGCGCCAGGTCTCAATACCATATCGGTTAACTCCGAGCGCCCGGTTGTTATGGCGGAATTGCAGGAACGACAGGGGCCTCAGACCAAAGTCCAGGACGCCACGCGGGAACTGTTTTTTGCTGGTCAGCGGCTTGCGAGCAGGGCGCCGATTGGCACACCCGAAGCGCTGGCAGCGGCAACTCCGCAGATGCTTCAGTTATTCCATCAACGATGGTATCGCCCCGAAAATACAGTGATTGTCGTTGCTGGTGACGGAGAGCCAGCTGAATTTGAAGCGCTGATCAAAAAGCATTTCTCTAAGTGGAAAGGCGCGGGAGAAGCTGGCGTCGCACCGGATTTTGGTGACCCTGACGACAGCGGCGATAGCAGCCGGTTGGTTATCGAACCCACTTTGCCTCGCTATATTTCGATGCTTGTCGCTCGGCCTTGGGAACAGGTTGATGATACCATCGCTTATAATCAACAATTGTTGATCGACCTTTTAGCTCTTCAAATGATCAACCGGAGGTTAGAATCGCGGGCACGGGGTGGAGGAAGTTATTTACAGGCTAGTGTAAATCAAGAGGATGTCAGCCGATCGGTTGATGGAACTTTCATAAACATAGTTCCGCTGGGCGAAGACTGGGCCGCTGCTTTGAAAGATGTGCGCGGCGTGATTGCGGACGCCACGACGCAGGCACCATCCGAAGAGGATATTGCTAGAGAGATAGCCGAATTTGACGCTGCTTTAGCAATAGGGACCGAAGGCTATGCAACGGAAGCGGCACGGAAGCAGGCAGACGATATCGTCAATGCAGTGGATATTCGTGAAACCGTCGCCACACCACAAACTGCGCTGGATGTTTTTCGGGCAATGCGCGACCTTTACACACCTCAACGGTTACTGGAATCTACACAAAAACTGTTTGATGGGACGGCGACAAGGGCACTATTGACCTCACCAACCGTCGTGGATGACGGTAAAGCCAAGCTTGCTGCTGCGTTGAGTGAAGAAGTCACTGCGGATGGCAATGCGCGCGTGAAACAGGCTAATCTTGGTTTCGACGCGCTGCCGCGGATCGGTCGTGCTGGCAAAGTGAAATCAACCGAAAAAATTTCCCGTTTTGATATCGAGAAGCTCATTCTTTCCAATGGGGTGCGTGTATTGCTGTTCCCCAATAAGGCGGAACGCAACAAGATCATGGTCAATGCGCGCTTTGGTAGAGGATATAGTGGTCTTGATGCCAGCGAAGAGAATTTAGCCTGGACCGGCGGTATGGCTTTAATGGCGAGCGGTATTGGTAAACTCGGGCAAGAAGAGTTGGACAAGATCACGACTGGACGGCGCATTGGTCTCAGCTTCGAAATTGATGATGATGCCTATGAAATCAAGGCAGATACCAGAGCGGCCGACCTGAAAGACCAACTTCATTTGATAGCGGCTAAGTTGCAACGTCCTCGCTGGGACGAAGCCCCCGTCATTCGCGGACGTGCAGCATCATTGATCGGCTATGATAGCTTTGCCGCCTCTCCCCAAGCCGTATTGCAGCGGGATCTGGAGTGGCTGGTGCGGGGTAAGGACCCTCGTTGGAAAACGCCAAATAAGGACGATTTCAATGCCTTGACGCCTAAGGATTTTAAGAAATTCTGGAAACCGATATTGGCGAGCGGGCCAGTTGAGTTGATGCTTTTCGGTGATTTTGACCGTGATGAGGCAGTTGAAGCGATACTGGAAACCTTCGGCGCGCTGAAAAAGCGAAAACTTGATAAAATGCCCGATGGTGTCACGTCGCCTATGTTCCCGAAATCTAGCGCCGCACCTGAAATACTGGTGCACAAGGGAGATGCTGAGCGAGCTGCTGCATTGATTGCTTGGCCGACCGGTGGCGGGCTTGAAAATATCAGAGAAAGCAGAAGGCTTGAGGTTCTGGTCTCGATTTTCAATGATCGGATGTTTGAGATATTGCGGTCGCAGGAAGGTGCAAGCTATAGCCCTCAAGTGATCAACAACTGGCCAGTAGCGTTTCAAACTGGTGGTTATATCAGTGCATCCAGTCAGCTGACACCGGGCAATGTTGACCGGTTTTATGGTGTAGCAGAGTTGATTGCGAAGGATTTACGGGAAAACCCGGTAAGTCCAGATGAGTTGAAACGTATCGTCGAACCACTCCGGCAGCTTATTTCGCGCGCTAGCAGCGGAAACAGCTTCTGGATGAGTCAATTGGAAGGGGCGAGCTTTAACCCCAAGAAGTTCACCGTCCTGAGAACATTGCTAAGCGACTATACTGTGATATCGCCGGAAGAGGTTCAGCAACTTGCGCAGAAATATTTGAAGGATTCGACGGAATGGAAGCTGCTAGTTTTGCCAGAAGGAAATGAAAAAGCCGCGGTCAACAAAGACGCGACTTCCTCTGTGCATTCGCGATAAGTCAGACGTTAGATAGCGTCTACTATCGCCAATAGCTGATCATTGGTGGGACGCTTCTTAAAGTCACCGGATATCGATTTTGCGGTTATCTTGCCATCTTTGTCGACGACGATAACAGAAGCATAAGGAACGCCTACAGCTTTGCCTTCGGTATATTGCGGATCGCGTATATCAAAGGCGTCAATTGCCGCGGAACCTTCATCAGATAACATCGTATATTCAAGCATCTGATTTTTGGAAAAGCGATCTTGGCTTTCGACGCTGTCATAGCTCACGCCATATAAGTTATAGCCGCGCTCTTTAAGGTCGCTGACGATGGCATTTATGCCTTTTAATTGGGTTTGACAAAACGGGCACCATTCAACGGACCGGGTGAAGACAAAAATTGCAGGGCCATCTTCCAAAACGGTTGCGAGCGTTTTTTCACCATCGCCGGTTTGAAATTTTACATTAACCGGGGCGGTAGCACCGATGGCTAAGCCCGCATCAATCGTTGGTAGTTCGGCCACTTCATCTGTTGCTATCGGTTCCGCAGTTTCAGTGATGTCGCTGTTGTCTGCCGGCGGCGGGCCAGATTCAGAGCAGGCTGCAAATGTAAGGGCAGGGACTAAAGCAAATAGTGAGGCGATCCGTTTCAAAATAGACACTCCTGATAGTTTGTCTCGGGTATTCGATAGGCAAAGCTGAAAGGTTACATATAAAACTATTCTTGTGGTGGAAAGCGATCAAAGCCCGGCATTTCATGTGCGACTTTTTCCCATCCGATTTGTTCAGCAAGTTGGATGTTCATTTCCGGAATATAGTCACTGGGTTCATCCAGCGTGGCAGTTTGCACGTCGACCATTCCTGATAGAATATCCCCATTCTTATAAGCTATTCCGGTCCCGCAGTCGGGGCAGAATAGACGCTCCGCGCCGCCTTGACCTTGAATCGTTTTAAGTTCGCCCTTGCTTATCGAAAACGCATCTTGATCCAGCATGATCCAGGCGACGGAGGCTGCGCCACTGCTTTTTTGGCAGTCACGACAATGGCAGATGGATTGGTTGACTGGTTCGCCCGAAATTTCATAGCGAACTAATCCGCAATAACATCCACCTTCAGCCATCTTATCCTCCATCACATTGAAATATGGGCTTTGTTATAGCACATATTTCGATAAATCTGTGTCTTTGGCAACATCGGAAAGCTGGTTGTCGACATAGGTGCCATCAACTATGATGGTTTCACCTTTGCGATCCTCAGCATCAAAGCTGATATCTTCGAGCAGTTTTTCCATCACAGTCTGTAATCGCCGTGCGCCGATATTCTCGACGGTCTCGTTCACGTTAGCGGCTATTTGCGCGAGCTTTTCAATCGCATCCTGTGTGATTTCGATGGTGACTTCTTCCGTACCCAATAGTGCGATATATTGTTTGGGCAGATTGGCTTTTGTTTCGGTTAGAATCCGAACGAAATCCTTTTCTGTTAACGCACGTAATTCTACGCGGATCGGAAGCCGCCCTTGCAGCTCCGGCAACATATCGCTGGGCTTGGAGATTGAGAAAGCTCCAGAGGCGATGAATAATATATGGTCGGTCTTCATCGGACCATATTTGGTGGCAACCGTTGTGCCTTCGATTAGCGGCAAGAGATCGCGTTGTACGCCTTCACGGCTAACCGATCCGCCGCGGACATCACTGACTGCAATCTTGTCAATCTCATCCAGGAAGACAATGCCGTTGGATTCCGCATCGGTAATAGCAGCGCGAGCGATATCATCATCGTCGAGACGTTTGTCGGATTCTTCCTCGATTAATTTGTCCCATGCATCGGCAACCCTCATTTTGCGCCGTTTCATGGCGTTTTGACCGAATGCCTTGCCCATCATATCCGACAAATTTATCATGCCGACCTGACCAGACATGCCAGGTATATCCATTGGCGCGCTAGGCGTGTCTTCAACTTCGATTTCGATCTCGGTGTCGTTCATATGATCATCGACAACCCGCTGACGGAAACTTTCTCGTGTCGCTTCACTAGCATTTTCACCGCATAGTACGTCGAGTAGGCGCTTCATCGCTGCATCCGTAGCAGCATCGCTGACTGCTGACCGGCGGCGTTCACGTTCGAGGCGAACCGCCTCTTCGGCAAGATCACGAGCAATCTGCTCCACATCCCGTCCGACATAGCCGACCTCGGTAAACTTGGTTGCTTCGATCTTGATAAACGGCGCATCGGCCAGTTTGGCGAGGCGGCGCGATATCTCTGTCTTACCGCAGCCGGTCGGGCCTATCATTAGGATATTTTTTGGCGTCACTTCTTCACGCAATTCGGCAGGAAGCTTCTGGCGTCGCCAGCGATTGCGCAAAGCGACAGCCACCGCGCGTTTGGCGTCATTCTGGCCTACAATATGTTCGTCCAGTGCCTGAACAATGGCCTTGGGGGTGAGATTATCTAGCATGTTGAACCTTTGATGGAGTCAAATTTGAAGGGGTTGAAAAAGTGGTTTCTGGCCGCTGTTCAAAACTAAGTGTCGCTATCCAGTGTTTCTACCGTGACTTGGTCATTGGTATACACACAAAGCTCTGCGGCTATTGTCATCGCTTTTCGTGAGAGAGCCTCCGCATCTTTTTCATAGTCGATCAGAGCCCTAGCCGCGGAGAGCGCGAAATTACCGCCCGATCCTATGGCTGCTATCCCTTGAGTGGGCTCCAAGACATCGCCATTGCCCGTCAGTATCAAAGTAACTTCCTTGTCAGCAACGATCATCATCGCTTCCAGATTGCGCAAATATTTGTCGGTGCGCCAGTCCTTAGCTAGCTCCACAGCGGCCCGCATCAGCTGACCATTATGGCGTTCCAGTTTTGCTTCCAACCTTTCGAACAAGGTAAATGCATCTGCGGTCGCACCCGCAAAACCGCCGATCACGGAACCGTCATGGAGCTGACGAACCTTGCGCGCATTGGGTTTCATGACCGTTTGGCCCATGGATACTTGACCATCGCCGATCACGATAACCTTGCCATTTTTGCGGACGGATAGGATTGTGGTGCCATGCCATTGTTGCATGCCATGCTGCTGATTTTCTGTCATAAACCGGATATGGGAAATATGATGATCAAGTGCAACCGGTTGTGTTCAGCTTCGATTGATTAGTGTCAATTGTTTTGCCCTAAAAGCAAAAAAATGGCGACCAAAAGGCCGCCATTTTAAATTAGCTTAGCGCCTGAATTCAGGGGCTTGTTGGATCGTCGTCGCTTCCGTCAGCAGCGATGACAATGCCACCGATTACTGCAGCAGCAGCAAGAACGGCAATGATGATGCCCGATCCGCCTGCAAGTTTTTCTTCTTTGTCTGCAGATGCATCAGCACGAACAGCTTGAGAAACTTTAGAAACTGGCTGAGCAGCCTGTGCGAACACAGGTGTAGCAACCAGAGCGGAGGCTGCTACTGCAGCCATACCAATTTTACCGAAACGCATATTTTGCTCCTTCAGGGTTTTCGCATTTCACTTAATACGACAAGTTCACTGCCATAACAATTGTTTGAAATCAACAACATTTAGGCGTGCGGTGCCGATTGTTAATCATTGTTGCAAAGATCACACAATCCCATTTTCGATCCATTTCGGACTAACATCTGGCATGGAGAGCAGCTTGAATAACTGTGCCATCCTATGACAACTCAATCCAAGGGCAAGTTTAGCGTGGATTTTATAGCTAACAATTTGTTAACACTTTTCCATGAAACAAAAACGAACTAGAAATCTCGTGCTGCACAATGAAGGTGCTAAGCATCCATTTCGGCTCTCTCTGCCTTTGGAAGTTCTTACAGTCGCCCAAGACGACGTTATGGCGGTGGAAGCGGTGGCGCCACCCAAAAAATGGTTGAACGAAGATGCAAGTCTCTTCGTACTTAGTTTTTCAGCCTTTTTCACTGCATTTTATCTGTTCATATTCTAAAGAAATATTGCGACCTATTTAATCGCAAGCGAGATGAAGTTGCCAGCCTAGCCATGCAGCTACTAAACACATGCTGGCGACAAGTAGCAATTGCTCCGTCGTTGATACGCCGAGCATGCTTAATCCCAAAGCCGCCAGAGCTCCCAGTACCATACACCCGGAATTGACCACATTATTGGCAGCTATAGTTCGCGCTGTTTCGCTAATATCAACGGTCGTGGTGAGAAAGGCATAAAGCGGGACAACGAACATGCCGCCAAAAACTGAAACACCAGCCAATGTTCCCAAAAGCGCCCAAGCACCGTCATGCTGCATGAAAGTTTGGAACGTATAGAGCTCGCCGTTCGGTAGACCTTCCCAACCGCGCGCTATGAAAAATAATATCAATACGAATACACCCATCGCTATGACACTGACCGGCGCATAGCGCGCAGACACCTGGCTTTTTAGCAGCCGGTTTATCAAGATGGATCCGACCGCAATGCCGATGGAAAAGACGCCGAGAAAGAGGCTGGCGACAGCAGGTGTCGATGTCAGGACATTTTCAACCAGAGGTGGAAATTGAATGATCAGCACTGAACCGATGGTCCAGAAAAAGCTAATAGACACAATCGCAAGATATAGACGCCTTATGTGAAGTGTTGCCGAGATTAATTTGATTGATGAGCGGATAAAATTGAAATCAATTTTTTCGACCTCTTTCTGAGGCGGCGCACTTGGAAGAAACTGCGCGCCAATGCGTCCGATCAAAGCTACAAAAAATACCGAAATAACAGCTATCTCTACGCCATTTCCGTTTCTATCGATTATGATGCCGCCCAATATTGTTCCTGCCAATATCGCGATGTAAGTACCAGCCTCTACCAGCCCTGTCCCGGCAAGAACTTCATCCTTTTTAAGATGCTGTGGCAAAATGGCATATTTTATCGGACCAAAAAATGTCGATTGTAAGCCAAGCAAAAATAGCGCTGTGAGCATGATCGGAATGGATTGAATCCAAAGCCCGACCCCGCCGATTATAGCAATCACTATCTCCAATGTTTTTACGAGCCTTGTTATTCGAGCCTTGTCATAATTATCGGCTAATTGCCCTGCGAGAGATGAGAACAGGAAAAAAGGTAAGATAAAAATTCCTGACGCCAGCGCATTAAATTGAAAATCCTGAGCGGGATCTTGGTAAATCCCGTAGGTTACCAAAATCACCATAGAGAATTTGAATAGATTGTCGTTAAAAGCGCCAAGCATTTGAGTAATAAAAAGCGGCCAAAAACGACGTTTGGCTAATAGACGAAGAGCTGATGACATGCTGGAGATTTCCTGTTGTTGAACGCTGTCAGACAGGGGATGAATTTGATCGCTACCCTAGCGATGTTAATCGATTGCGCAAGGCGCTGAATGTTCGAAAATTTCATCACTAATGTCAGGATAACAAGGATAAGATTTAACTTTGTGCGAAATCTCGTTATGGCTGCGGACAATATGTTGAATCTTCCAAATATTTTGACGCTTTCGCGGATTTTCACAGTACCTTTTCTGGTAGCGCTTTTGTGGTGGCCGGACTGGAAGCTGGGATATTTGCTGGCAACTGTGCTCTATGCATTAATGGCCATTACGGACTATTTTGACGGCTATCTTGCGCGATCCCAAGGGACCGTCTCGAAATTGGGTATATTTCTTGATCCGATTGCCGACAAAATTATGGTGGCGTCCGTCATTCTTATCCTTTGTGCCAGCGGTGACATAGAAGGCTATAATGTCATTGCAGCCCTTATTATCTTGCTACGAGAGATAGCGGTTTCCGGGCTGCGTGAGTTTCTTGCTGGTCTCCAGGTTAGTGTGCCTGTTTCTCAACTGGCGAAATGGAAGACAACATTTCAACTGATTTCATTGGGCGCATTGATACTTGCTGGTGGTTTGCCGCAATTTGAATTCATCCAGATTGTCGGTATCTGGACGCTCTGGGCCGCTGCAATTTTGACACTTATCACCGGCTGGGATTATCTTCGGGTCGGTCTCAAGCATATGGATTAGGTGATCGCTACCATGCCGCATCAACTTAGCATCATGTACTTTTCCTGGGTCAAGGAACGCATTGGTCGCGATCAAGATGTGATTGATTGTCCGGAAAATGCTGAGACTGTCGGCCAGCTTCTTGAATATCTTCGAATCAAAGATGCCGTTTATCAAGATGTTTTCGCTGATCTCAACAAGCTTCGATTTGCGCTGGATCAGGATTTTGTAGGACTAGAAGCCCCGCTACGGTCAGCAAAGGAACTGGCTATATTTCCACCGGTCACAGGCGGATGATTTCCATAACAGTTCAAGAAAATGATTTTGAATCTGGTGCGGAAATCAATCGACTGGCAGCGATAGGCGGCGGCGCCATATCCAGTTTTGTTGGGCAGGTGAGAGGCGACGGGAAGTTGCGTGCGTTGGAACTGGAGCATTATCCAGCGATGACAGAAAAAGCCCTGCGCAAAATTGCAGTTAAAGCATCAGAGCAATGGGCGTTGCATGGGATTACGATCATCCACAGGGTTGGGCGATTACAAGTGGGAGAGCAAATTGTATTGGTTTGCACTTGTTCTGATCATAGGCAGGCTGCGATTGAAGCCTGCTCCTATATCATGGACCAACTGAAAACAGTTGCGCCGTTCTGGAAAAAAGAAATACTGCAGGATGGCACCGAAAATTGGGTTGAAGAGCGCCAGTCTGATTTAGACGCAGCACAATATTGGAAGAGTTAAGCCGCAGTTTTTTTTACCCAGCTTTGTCCTTGCCGCATAATCTCGGCCAAGAGCTTGAACTCTTCCCGGCGCGGGCTGTTTTTACGCCAGACAAGCGCAATGTCGCGAAATGCGCGATCAGATTTGATTGGGCGCGCGATAATATCGGTATGCGCCAAAATGCCACTATCTATTGCCATTTTGGGCAACAACGTCAGGCCAAGCGCGTTGTCGACCATCTGGACCAGAGTATGAAGCGAGGTGCCCATCATTCGGGCCGAGGCCCTCAATTCAGGGCGATTGCAGGCTGCCAGTGCATGGTCTTTCAAACAATGACCATCTTCGAGCAGCAATAAACGGTTTTCGTCAATATTGGCTGGGTCCACCAATTTGGGAGGATCCCGGGGGTCATCTTTTGGAAAGGCAATGAAAATTTCATCGTTAAACAGAACTTCTGATTCTATGTCGCCGCAAGGGAAGGGCAGAGCGAGTAAGACGCAGTCGACTTTGCCATGGCTGAGCGAGTCGCAAGCGGCATGGCTGGTTTCTTCTTTCAGATAGAGTTTAAGCTCTGGCCGTTCTTTGCGCAGGCGGGGCAGGAGCCGGGGCAATAAAAAGGGAGCGATTGTCGGAATGACGCTCATTCGTACATCCCCTACTAGTGGCTGGCCGGCAGAGCGCGCCATATCAGAGAGCTCCTCGGCTTCACGAAGAATGCGATGTGCTTTCTCGACCATTTGTTTGCCAAGTTCCGTAAAGCGTACGACACGGCGGGTCCGTTCCACCAACATCACATCAAGCAACGTCTCTAGCTCTTTAATGCCGGCGGACAATGTTGATTGGGTGACGTAGCAGGCTTCGGCAGCCCGTCCGAAGTGACCATGCTCTTCGAGTGCTACCAGATATTGCAGCTGTTTAAGCGTGGGCAGATAGTTTGACATCATTTGGTCCTTCGATGAATAGGCTCTCGGTAATTCAATATGATGATAAATACGAGTGCAAAAGGACAGGTTTCAAATGAGTTGCAAGAAAGGACTGGAAATATTGTGTCCCTAACCTTAGTTTGTAGTTTGTAAAATCTCCGGAGAAAAATATGTTTCGGGACTTAGGTGAATATTTGGACTCCATAAAGGCGCGTGACCCCGCACCTCGTTCTCGTTGGGAAGTGCTACTCTATCCAGGTGTCTTGGCCGTTGGCTTGCATCGTGTGGCTCACTGGTTGTTCAAGGGCGAACTTTATTTCTTCGCTCGTTTCGTCAATCATTTTTCCCGTCTATTTACGGCAATTGATATTCATCCAGGCGCCAAGATTGGTCGCCACTTATTTATAGATCACGGCTTCTCGGTTATTGGCGAGACGGCTGAAATTGGAGATAATGTAACGATTTATCAGTGCGTGACGCTGGGTGGAACCAATCCAACCAATGGCATAGGCGGAAAGCGACATCCGACCATTGAGGATGACGCCATTTTGGGTTCTGGTGCGCAGATATTGGGCCCGATTATCGTCGGTAAAAGATCGCGTATCGGTGCAAATGCGGTTGTGACACAAGATGTTCCCGAGGGCGCAACAATGGTTGGCGTTCGAGCGCGCCCTACGCTGGTTCAAGTAGAGCAATATCAAGAAGAGTTTACCCCTTATGGGACTCCTTGCAGTGAGGTTTTTGACCCTTCGACACAGAAGCTGGAAATCTTGCAATGTGAAATGGAACAACTGCAAAAGCGCATAGCTGCCTTTGCGGAAGGCCGCGATCTGGCGGATGAAGACGAATCGGAAAGTAAACGAGATAGCGCCTGATGCGCTCTGAAAATTCTAATATCTCATCCTTTCCCAATCGACAGGCGTCGCCTGTTCAAGTGGGGTTCGAACGGAAAGAGATGGAGCGGATTTTAAATCTCTATGGACGGATGGTCGCTGCCGGTCATTGGCGCGATTATGCCATGGACATGGGCAAGGATGCCGCTATTTTCGCCGCTTTTCGCCGAACATCCGAAAGACCGCAAATGCGGATAGAGAAACGACCTGCCGATCGCAACAAACAAGGTATGTGGACTTTGCACGGCGAGCATGGACAGATATTAAAGCGTGGGCACGATCTTGCCGGCGTGCTGGCGCCAATGGAACGTCGGTTGATGAAGCTGGTCTCAGAATAGCGCGTTTTCATCCGATATATTTCGCAAAGATAGCTTCGTAAAAAAACTGCAATAAAAATGACGTTTTTTCGAAACGCAAAGAACATAGAGCCGTCATCAATCATTCAGCATATTGGTTGGGGACTCTATAAATATGAACTTAAAATCTAATCTTGTAACCGGCGCAGCTATTTTGGCACTATTGCCTAGTCAGGCTTTCGCAGCCCCAATTTCCAATGAAGAAGCGGCCGCGCTTTTGGAACGACTAAACCAGCTTGAAAAGGAAGTCGTGAGCCTGCGCACGCAGCTGGGTAATGTCGAAACCGTACAACAGCAGCAAAGCGAACAGGTTGCTGAGGTCGAAAAAGTCGCGCAGGCAAAAGAAACGACCAGCATCAATTTCAAAGGTGCGCCAGAGATTAAAACGGATGGTGGGTGGAGCTTTAAGCCGCGGGGCCGCATACTTTATGACTTCAACAATCTGTCATCCGTGCCATCGACAATTGATATTGCAGGCGAGGGCTTCTCCAATGAAGCGCGCCGGGTCAGGCTTGGCGTTCAGGGTAAAATTCCAGGTGGCTTTGGATATAAGCTTGAGGCTGATCTTTTGGATGGCGTGGAAATAACGGACGCTTATCTTGATTATAAAAGTGGCGGTCTGACGGTGACAGTCGGACAGCATAACAATTTCCAGTCGCTGGAAGAAATATCAAGCAGTAACGATACCAGCTTCATCGAGCGCTCAGCATTTACGGACGCTTTTGGTTTTCAGCGTAAAGTCGGCGTTTCGGCGGCTTATAAGACCGGTGATCTATTGTTGCAGGGCGGTGTTTTTACTGACAATATTGACGATCTAAGCGACGGAAATGACAGTATCGGGCTTGATGGCCGGGTAGTTTTCGCTCCGAAACTGGGTGGTGCCCAACTTCATCTTGGTGGTTCTGTTCACTGGACAGATCTTGGCGATGCGATTGACTCTGTGCGTTATCGCCAACGACCGTTGATCCACAGCGTCGATACACGCTTTATCAATACGGACAATATTTCTGCGGAAGAGCAACTAACCTATGGCTTGGAAGCGGCGGTAATCTCTGGCCGGTTCCATGCGGCTGCAGAAACCCACTGGGCTAAGGTCAGTCGCCCTGGTTTGGCAAATCCGACCTTCTTTGGTGGTTCAGTGGAAGCAGGCTTGTTCCTAACGGATGACAAACGGGAATATAAGGACGGTGTATTCAAAGGTGTGAAGGTCAATAACCCGGTCGGCTCCGGTGGCTCCGGAGCGTGGCAGATCAATGTCCGCTATGACCGGCTCGACCTGACGGACGCCGGCGTCATCGGCGGCACGCAAGATGGCTATATGGCTTCGCTGATTTGGACGCCGGTCGACTATGTTCGCTTTCTCGTGAATTATGGTCATCTATCTTATGGCAATGCGCTTGGTATCGTCACGGGAGCACCGGATGATTTTTCGGTCGACGTTATTGGCGCACGGGCGCAGATTGCTTTCTAGCAGCTGCCCACAAATCAATTGAAAAAGGCCGGTGCTATCCGGCCTTTTTTGTGCTGATAATGTAAAGAAAAGTTAACTTAAGCAGCTTCCGTATCGAGAGCATATCCAGCAGATCGGACAGTCCGAATGATGTCCGGGCGCTCATTTGCATTGAGCGCTTTGCGAAGGCGTCGGATATGCACATCGACGGTCCGAAGCTCGATATCACTATCTTGACCCCATACGCTGTCTAGCAAGCGCTCGCGGGAAAATACCCAATTAGGGTGTTCCAGAAAATGTCTTAGCAGCCGGAATTCAGTTGGCCCCAGCGGAATCATATCACCATCGCGCTTCACTTTGTGGCCAACTGTGTCCATCTCCAGATCACCAAAAGCCAGTTTTTCACCAGCCAGGGCAGGGCGAACCCTCCGCAATACTGCCTTTACACGGGCGATTAGTTCGCGAGGACTGAATGGCTTGGTGATATAGTCGTCAGCTCCGGTTTCGAGCCCACGGATCTTGTCTTCTTCTTCGCCGCGCGCGGTCAGCATTATAATGGGAATATTTGCTGTCTCGGGCGAGCGGCGCAGACGACGGCATACTTCGATACCGGAGAGGTTTTCTATCATCCAATCTAGCAAAATAACATCAGGGCGGTTTTCTTTGACCAGCAACAACGCTTCTTCGCCGTCTGCTGTATGAATCACATCATATTCTTCTTTTTTGAAGTTCCATGACAAAAGCTCGGCCAGTGCCGCGTCATCTTCTACCAATAATAGTTTTGCGTTGGACATATTGCTATCTTCCGTTGCTCGGTTCTTCCAAAAGATCGGTAGGGTTTTCGCCGCGATCGCGCTCTGGCATCGGTTCGCCTCTTGCAGCGAAATAGACCATTTCAGCGACGTTGGTCGCGTGATCGCCAATGCGTTCCAAATTTTTGGCGATAAACAGCAAATGAGCCGCTTCGCCAATATCTTTGGGATTCTCTATCATATATGTAATCACGGACCGGAAAATACTGGTGTAGAAATCGTCAACAATTTGATCTCGCTCACTGACTTCGAGAGCAAGGTCCGCATCGCGCCGTGCAAAAGCTTCGAGTGAGTCACGGACGAGTTCTGACGCAATGTTGGACATGGATGGGAGCAAGGAAGCTGGTCCAAGCTTATGGGTACCCGCAATAACTGGTACGCGTTTGGCAATATTTTTAGCATAGTCACCTATGCGTTCGACCACACCTGATATTTTGAAAGTAGCTATGAGTTCGCGCAGATCGTCTGCCATCGGAGCCCGCAAGGCAATGGTCTGAAACGTCAGCTCATCAATGCGCTTTTCAAGTTCGTCAATCAGCTTATCTTCGGCGACAACCTCTGCAGCTAATTCCAAATCGTGTTTTTCCAAGGCACGCATGGCTTTGGCTATGGCCTGTTCACTGCGGCCACCAATTTCCGCGACCATTCCGCGTAGCTCGTTAATATCGGTGTCAAAGGCTTTGACGGTATGTTCTGTTCCGGTATTTGCCATCTTCTGGGGTTCCTTCCCTTTTCGATCCGCTTAACCGTAGCGTCCGGTAATATAATCTCGCGTTTTTTCCTGTGTCGGATTGGTAAATATGTCTGACGTTACGCCATATTCGACCAATGTTCCCAAGTGGAAAAAGGCGGTGCGTTGTGACACACGGGCGGCTTGCTGCATATTATGTGTCACGATCACGATAGCATATTTGCCGCGCAGCTCGTGAATCAGCTCCTCAATCTTTGCGGTTGCGATTGGGTCAAGCGCTGAGCAAGGCTCGTCCATCAAAATTACTTCAGGGTCGACGGCGATGGCTCTGGCGATACATAGCCGTTGTTGTTGACCACCCGATAGGGCGGTCCCGCTGTCCTGTAGCCGGTCAGATACTTCGCCCCAAAGGCCGGCGCGCTGGAGCGATGTTTCGACTATATTATCGAGCTCGTCTTTTGTGCTCGCCAATCCGTGAATACGAGGACCATAGGCGATATTATCATAAATCGACTTGGGAAAAGGATTGGGTTTTTGAAAGACCATCCCGACGCGAGCGCGCAGTTGCACAACGTCCATGCTCGGGGCATAAATATCCTCACCTTCCAGCGTGATCTCGCCGGACACTTTCGCAATCGGTATCGTGTCATTCATCCGGTTCAAACAGCGCAAAAACGTAGATTTCCCGCAACCTGAGGGGCCAATGAAAGCTGTTACATTATCCATCGTGACGTCGATGGAGACACCATTAATCGCCTGTTTTTCACCATAGAAAACATCCACATTGCGCGTCGTCATTTTTAAAGGTCCATCGCCAGCGGAGATGGCGGGCGGAGCGGTTTCAGTCATAATCGGACTTTCGCTGGAGCTGGCGTTATCAATCAATTCAGTCATATTATCATCTACCAGCGGGTTTCGAAACGATTGCGTAAATATATCGCAAGAGCGTTCATAGTGAGAAGGAACAAGAGCAACACGATAATGGCAGCTGAGGTTTTTTCGACAAAGCCGCGATTGACCTCGTCAGACCAGAGAAAAATCTGGACAGGGAGCACGGTTGCCGGCTCGACAATTCCGCCAGGCGGTGTCGCGATAAAGGCCCGCATGCCAATCATCAGCAAGGGCGCGGTTTCGCCCAAGGCGCGGGCCATACCAATAATGGTACCGGTCAGAATGCCCGGTAGTGCGAGCGGCAAGACGTGATGAAACACGACTTGCATTTGGCTGGCACCAATTCCTAATGCTGCTTCGCGAATAGATGGCGGCACAGCTTTCACTGCGTTACGCCCCGAAATCACAATCACAGGCATAGTCATGAGCGCAAGTGTGAGGCCGCCGACCAAAGCTGCAGATCGCGGCAATCCAAATAGATTGAGAAAAACGGCAAGGCCGAGCAAACCGAAGATGATTGACGGGACGGCCGCAAGGTTGTTGATTGAAACCTCTATCAAATCAGTGAAGCGATTTTTGGGCGCATATTCTTCGAGATAAAGAGCGGACAAAACACCAACGGGAAAGGCGATAAGCAATGTTATGAACATCGTGATCAGCGACCCTTTGAGCGCCCCCCATATTCCTACTTGCATGGGATCTGTGGCATCCGAATTGAAAAGGAAATTCGAGTTGAAACCCGTGCTGAGTTTTCCCTCCAATTCAGCAACTTTTTCCTCAGCCGAAGCACTGCCGTCGCCTTTATAGGCAACATCAATTTCGGATTCCACGGGGAGGTAGAGCGTAGCTTTAGATGTAACGATGTCCGGATTATCAAGAATTTCTGATTGAACAGTTTGCCAACTGCCAGCTGAAAACAGCTCTGTGCCTTGCTCTCCATATTGGATTTGAACACTGGTATTTACGATGTCCCGCACGCCTAGTGTTCTCACGTTCGCTACCGCATTGGCACCTTCAAACTGGCTTGCAGAAGCGCCGCCCGTCATGGCGGGAAAATCAATCTCAACCGGAAGTTCGGTCTGGGTAAAGCCGCGGAAACCATTGCCAACCATCACGATGAGCAGGAAGGCGAGAAAACTTGCGGATAAAATAATCGCGCCAAGGCCCAGCGCCTTGAACCTCCGTTCAGATGCATAGCGCTTACGGATGCGTTTTTGCATTGCATCGCCCTGCCAATCGGTTGGATTGCGCTCTTCTACAAAGGCCGCGGTGCTATTCATAAGCTTCCCGATATTTTTTGACGACCCTGAGAGCGATCAAGTTGAGCAGCAAAGTCACAATGAACAAAACCAATCCCAGTGCAAAAGCAGCAAGGGTTTTGGGACTGTCAAATTCTTGATCTCCGGTCAGCAACTGGACGATTTGGGTGGTTACAGTTGTTACGCTTGAGAAAGGGTTGGCAGTCATATTGGCAGCTAGACCCGCCGCCATAACGACGATCATAGTCTCGCCAATCGCACGACTGACAGCTAGCAATACCCCGCCAACGACGCCTGGGAGTGCCGCCGGGATAAGTACTTTCTTGATGGTTTCGCTTTTTGTGGCTCCCATGGCAAGTGATCCATCGCGCATCGCGCTCGGAACAGCAGCGATACTGTCATCCGCCATTGAAGATACAAACGGGATGATCATGATACCCATAACGACACCCGCTGCCAGCGCCGATTCCGAAGAAGCTCCGGAAATACCAATCGAAACCGCAAAGTCCCGCAAAGCAGGCGCGACAGTCAATGCCGCAAAATACCCATAAACAACTGTCGGAACTCCAGCGAGAACCTCCAATATTGGTTTCATCCAAGCCCGGAAACCAGGTGCAGCATATTGAGTAAGATAAATTGCGCTCATTAAACCCAAAGGGATGGCTACAATCATCGCAATGATTGCACCTATAAATACAGTGCCCCAAAATAACGGAATGGCGCCAAAGCCGGTTTCTCCGCGTGGCCCAGCAACGGCTTTGGGATTCCATTCGGTTCCGAACAAAAAGTCTATCGGAGATACCATCGAAAAGAATCTTGCTGATTCGAATATAAGCGAGGCAAATATGCCGACGGTTGTTATTGTAGCGATAAGCGATGCGAGAAGCAGCGTCATCATGGTGATACGTTCAATTTTCGTACGCGCTCTAAGTTCGGGCTTTAGCCGCAACCAAGCAAAAACGCCGCAAGCAAAGACCAACAGCAGAGCGGCAACCATGCCTATCATCTGATAATAGGAAATGGCTGTCCTATAGGGTTCGACCATGGATTGGGAGAGAGGATTAAACGCTCTGACTTGCTGTCCCGATGCGATCGACCGCGCTTCTGCTAATATTGCACCGCGTGCAAACTGATCTGAGGGAAGCTGCTCTGCCGCAGGACTAGCTAGCGCCGCGTCGGTGATCAGGGCTGGGCTGGCGATGTTCCAGACAATAAGGAACAAAAGGGCAGGGCCGATTGCCCAAAGGGCAACATACCAGCCGTGATAAGTGGGAAGCGAATGAACGGCTCCCCTTTTTGTGTTGGTCGCGGAAAAGCCTCTCGCTTTAACGCGACCAAAAAACCAAGCAATGCCGCCAAGGACAATGATCAGCAGGAAGAGAATAGAGCCTGTCACGGTAAAATAACTGATCCTTGGTTAGGAATATGTAGATCGGAATGCGGACTGCCTTAAAATAACAGACCGCATTCCGATAGATAATTATTTCAGTTCGGTACCGGTTAGGGTTGGGAGGTCTTTTGCAGCCGCGCCCATTTGTGTGCGAATATCATCAGGTGAGGCAATCAGGCCAGCTTTCACAAGATAGCCATCTTTCCCGCCGGCACTCACGAATTCGGTTAGATATTCTTGCAGACCGGGAATAACATTAACATGCTGCTTCTTGGCATAGATATAGAGCGGGCGGGCGCCTGGATATTCACCAGATGCAATCGCGTCATAAGCAGGTTCAACATCGGAAACGGCGACGCCGCGGACGGAGTCTGTATTTTCTTCCAGGAAGCTATAGCCAAAAATGCCGAGGCTGTTTGGATTGGCCTTCAGTTTCTGGACTATCAGATTATCATTCTCTCCAGCATCGATATAGGCACCATCAGCGCGGACATCGTGACAGATTGCATCATATTCATCTTCGTTTGTTTCTTTGAGCGCTTTGGTCGCAGCGTCGGTTTTACAGCCCACTTCCATGATTAATTCGGTCAGCGCATCGCGGGTACCAGATGTCGATGGCGGACCATAAACGCTAATCGCAATGTTCGGGAGTGAAGAATCAATATCAGACCAGTTTTTCGCTTCATTCTTTTTGCCAAACGGCCGCTCCGCAATGGCTTCGTAAATCTGCGTTGGCGTCAATTTGATAGAGGGTCCTTCATTGGCTTGCGCAACGGCGATGCCGTCAATGCCGATCTGGACTTCGACCACATCGGTTACGCCATTTCCATTACACATCTCAAATTCGGTGGCCTTCATCCGCCGTGACGCATTGACAATATCCGGTGTGTTGGCGCCAACGCCCGCGCAGAATAATTTCATTCCGCCGCCGGTGCCGGTTGATTCTAGAATTGGTGACGTGTTCTCACCGCTGGCGCTAAACTGTTCGGCCACCGCCTTGGCAAATGGGAAAACAGTCGAAGAACCAACGATCCTTATTTCACTGCGAGTTCCGCCTTGTCCGCCAGAAGCTTGGTCCTGGCATGCTGCCAAGGCGAGTGTAGATACCGCCAGAAGAGCGATTTTCTTGAACATCATTATATCCCCGTTTTCTATGGAGTGTTGAAATATCGGCCAAGAATCGATTCGGATAATTGGCTTGCTGGGCACGGTTTAAAAGTGGCCAGTGTCCTAATAGTTACATATTTATGACAGATATGTGACAAGTGCCCGTCATCGGCATCGCTAGGCTATTTTATAACCGGCAGAAATATCGATACGCTAGTGCCGATGTCCAATTCGCTGTTCACTTCCATACGCCCGCCGTGCCGTTCCGTTATATGTTTGACGATGGCCAAACCCAGTCCGGTGCCTCCGATAGATTTGCTACGCCCCTTATCTACGCGATAAAAGCGTTCCGTTAGCCGAGGAATATGTTCGGGTGCTATTCCGTCGCCTTGATCGGTGACCGACAGGCGCAACATGGATCCGTTTCGGTTGGGCTCTATGCTAACCGATATCGGCGTGCCGCGATGTCCGTATTTGTAAGCGTTGCTAACCAAATTATGCAGCAATTGGGATAATTGCGCATAATCTCCCTGAACCATCGGAATATTATCGGGCAATGACGTCTGAAAATCGTGGTCCTTCTTTGATCGTCCGTTAAGAAAGTCGCCCTTAACGTCAGCAACCAATGCTGCAAGGTCGACGGGCTCTGACGGCAGTTGATATTTTTCAGCCTCAATTCGAGACAAAGACATTAAGTCTTCGACTAGTCGCTGCATGCGATCAGCTTCCTGATACATAATCTGTAGAAAACGGACGCGGGTCTTTTCGTCTTTACCTGCTTCAGGGTTTTCCAGTGTTTCTATAAAGCCTTTGATAGCGGCGAGAGGGGTGCGCAACTCATGGCTAGCGTTGGCAACAAAATCGGTGCGCATACGTTCGGCTGCATAACGGCTACTTTGATCGGATAATTGCACGAGCTTCAATCCGTCATTCAGCGTGTGAATCCGCAGTTCCCATCTTTGATTTGCGCTGCCGACGCCCACCAATAATATCGGTTCTCCCGTATGCTCGGCATTTGGATTGGCGAGCCGGTCAGCCGCCGCTGGATGCCGGATAGCGACCCGTACATCTTCGCCAATGATGTGATTGCCCAGGAAATTGCTCGCTGCCGGGTTTGCGGCTGCAACTTTTGCGTTGCGAATCAATAGTATCGGATCGGTAATCGGGTCGATGACATCCTGATAGGCCTCAGCTCGCCCTTGATACAACAGTCGTTTTTTTTGACGTTCCAAGGCACTAAAGTCTGGCTGGGGTGCCACATGATCTTCCAATGCTACAACGGCAAGGGCCACAACACCAAAGGCTGACATAATGATGATTTTCGTCAACGCTTCTGACACTTGTGCAGCCAGTACCGACCCTCCGATGATAAGAAGGATCGCGAAAATCAGGCGAAACGGAGAAATCGAGTTCATAATTGCAGCTATGTTAAAATTCAGTCAGTGGTGTTTACGCGGGTTTGTGGAAAAAGAGCAATGATATCGTCCATAATTCAAACGCCACCCTTTTTCCCTCCATTTTGTCATGCTGCCGCTTAATCAATTTAGCAGTTTTGTCCCGTTTTTGGACGCCTAAGTCTAGCAAAGACTGTTTACTCGCATTTAATCGTTTTCCTCTTTAAGGACGAAATATAGAGGAAATTTTGCGCAATGACCTACAGTTTAAATCAGAATGATAAGTCTTTAGAATCCACCGATGGTTCTAAGAATGCCTCTATCGTAACGCGCCGTCGGGCCTTGATGATGGGTGCAGTAACAGCTTCCGCTATTGTCAGCATCAAACCAGCTTTGGCGCAAACTGCCGGTTCTGTTCTCAATTGTGAGATACCAGTACCCGGCAATCACGCTGCGGGCGGTTTTATCGGTCCTGACGGCAAAATCGTATCACCTGACACACCAGGTGCATTCCCACCTGCTGGCCGCAATTTTACTGGTGAAGAAGTGAAGCGCGCGATGAATGGTCGGTCCTTGCCCGGTACATCATACGACCAGTCCAAGGCTTATGTGAATTATATCCGTCGACTGCAGTCCGGACAAAGCGGTTTTACTTGTTACGCCTCCTTGCAAATGCCGCGATAGGCAGTGCGTTGATTTTCGGCTTCAAAGCCAACGCTTATTAACATATTCATGCTACCAGACGGGCTTGTTTTGAATGACTTGCCTTGATCAGGAATAGTGTAACCGAAAATGAGCCAACTTTATCGCGCCACAGCCCCTGATGGGCTAATCCAGCATCCGCTGGACAGCATGACTCTGATTTTCCAGAGATCATCAGGGATCACGCATATGGTTGCTGATCCGGTACCAGCGATAATCGAGGCTATGGCTGAGGATATATTGACTGCTGCTGATGTCGCGCAGCGGCTCTCCTCCAGCTTTGATTTGGAAGATACCGTTGATGCAGCTGATATCGTGCTGGCAAGGCTGGTTGAGCTGTGTTCGCTTGGTCTTGTGGAACAGGTTTAGGGCAGGTGGCGCAGCTTCATCATCTATATCTAGCCGTCGGCCCCGCACGATTCCGAGTTGCTTCGACTTGGCGACAACCTCTGGATCAATTGGCGGCGCTGTATAAGGACTATCCTGCATCGCAAGATGGTTATGCGGATTTTACGGTCCGATTGGAGCCTGAGAAGCCATGGCGGCGCTATATACGGCCATCGGTCCATATTTCGGGTGACTATTGGTTACCCGATGCTGCGCCGTTACCGCTGAACCAAAGCTTATTGGCAGCTGAAATGGGGATGAACCTGCAAATGGCTTTGGGTTGGCGCCGGCACCTTTTGTTGCATGCCAGCAGTGTGGAAAAAGACGGCAAGGCCTTGCTGATGACCGGGCTGTCCGGTTCGGGCAAATCAACGTTATCCGCAATGCTCGCCGAAAAAGGCTGGCGATTCATGGGCGATGAATTTGCATTGCTTAACCCTGATACGGGCATGGTGCACAGCTTTCCGCGCCTTATCAGTCTGAAAAATGAGGCAATTGCAGCTATGCAAGCAATTGTGCCTGATAACCGGTTTGGTCCGTTGATGAAGGATACGCCCAAAGGCGACATTCGTCATATCGTTCCGCCGTTGGATTCGGTTAACAAGATGGCGAGCACCGCGAAGCCAGCCTTGCTGTTATTTCCGCGTTTCGGCTATGATCCCGCACTGCGCGATATGGGGAAGAGCGAGATTTTTGTGCGCTTGACGCAAGCATCGACCAATTATGTTGCTCTGGGCGAGACGGGCTTTCGTGCACTGACCAAGTTTGTTGATACGGTTGCGGTTAAGGCAATGGACTATCAATCGGGGGCTCAGGCGGAAGAGCTGATCGATGGCCTCTGGAGCGAGCTGTCATGATGCACAATGCTCAATCTCTGGTGGATGCTCTTCGTGCGCCAGATACGGTTCTTGCGCTTGACGGGGCAGGGTGGACGGACCTCATCAGTATTGCCCGGGCGGAGTCGCTAATCGGCAGTTTGGCACATCGCTTGGCAGATATTGAGGTTCCAGTACAGGTTGAACCAATTCTGAAGGATGCGATTCAAGCCACTGACCTTGCTCGACAACAAGCGATTTGGGAGGCGGATAGTGCGCGTCGTGCTCTTGCACCACTAAACTGTAAGACGGTGTTGATGAAAGGCACCGCCTATGTCGCAGCGAATCTCGATGCGGGCATTGGACGGAGCATTGGCGATCTTGATATCATGGTCGCACGGGATCAGTTGCCCGCTGTCGAAGAACTATTGTTGGACGCCGGCTGGGAATGGGTGAAACCGGACCCTTATGACGATCAATATTACCGCGATCATATGCATGAGCTGCCGCCGCTGATCCACCGGGAGCGGGATCGGATGATCGATGTGCATCATACGACTTTGCCGCTGACCGCCGCGCCCACGCCCAATGCCAGTGCGATGTTAAATGCTGCAGTTAAGCTGGATTCTGACCTCTACGTGATGGCGCCGGCTGATATGCTGCTCCACTCGATTGCGCATCTTTTTGCTGATGGTGACTTGGCGGGGGGATTGCGCAACTTGTGGGATATTGATCGGCTGGTGCGGCAATTTGCCGAGCAAGAGGAAGATTTTTGGACGAAATTGGGCACGCGCGCCAAATTACACCAACTGGAACGGCATCTTAAGCGCGCGCTGCGAATGGCTGCTCGGCTATATGGCACGCCTGTTTGTGAAGGTCGCGCGGGTAAGGCCAAGTTTGCCGATTTTCTTTACGTTCGCCGTCTGTTAGCAAGAGACGGGTGGGGCCGGGAAAATCGAAAGTTCACACGGCAAGCCTTCTATATCCGTTCCCATTGGTTAAGAATGCCGCCGCTTATGCTCACTCGCCATTTATGGACAAAGTGGCGCAAGGGATGATCGCTAGCGCGCCAATTTGATCAAGGTCGGCATAAGCTCGTCATAATGATCAATAATCGCATCGGCGCCTAGTTCCTCGACAGGCTGATGCAGAAAGCCGAAACTTACCGCAACATTGGCAATACCGGCATTTTGCGCTGCTTTAATGTCGAATATACTGTCGCCAATAAAAGCCGCGGGCGTTTGGTCCACTACGCCACCACAGCGCCGGATCATCTCGTCAATCGGATCGCGCTCGGGCTTGCTGCGCCCTTTGCCCATGGTATCGCCTCCGATGACGGTGACGAAGCGATCGACCATGCCGACGTTGGTGAGCAGCTTCACTGCCAGGCTTTCGAATTTATTGGTAACAACAGCCAGTTTGATACCCTGATCCTGCAGTGCGTCCATGGCTTGGAGCAGTCCAGCAAATGCAGGTGCGTTTTTACCGAGATTGGCCTCATAATGGTCGATCAACACCGGCATTAGGCCCTTGACCATCTCTTTGTCACTGCTGCCAGACTGTTCCAGCGCCATTTCCAGCATATGTCGTGCACCCATGCCGACTAGCGATCGCACGGATTTTGCATCGACCTGAGGCCGACCAGCGCTGTCGAGGGCATGATTGAGCGAGGCGGCCAGTTCCATGCTGGTGTCGAGCAAGGTGCCGTCCAGATCAAAGCCGATGATTTCGAAAGATATTTCTGTCATAAACATGCATAGAACCGATCTGGCTGGCATATGCAACCGCATCATGGCATGGGGCGCAAATTCAGCGTAGTGAACATATATTCGGAGTTTTGTGGCATGAGTGATCGTCCTTTAGCAGCCATTATATTAGCCGCCGGACAAGGCACACGGATGAAATCGGAGACGCACAAGGTGCTGCATCCGATTGCCGGGAAGCCCATGCTTCATCATTTACTCGATACGGTTGATTCTATTGGTGTCGAGCGCACGGTTGTGGTCGTTGGTGCGCGGCGCGAGCAGATTGAGGCGAGCGTTGAAGGGCGCAATGTCGCCATTGCCGTGCAGGACGATCAATTGGGCACCGGCCATGCGGTCGCGCAGGCCCATGATGCGCTGAAAGGCTTCGCTGGTGATGTGCTCATCCTTTACGGTGATGTTCCGATGGTTAGCGCCGCGACGATGCAGGAGATGATTTTTCGCCTGAATAACGGGTCCGATCCGCGTGCGGTTGTGCTGGGTTTCCGCCCCGATGACGCCGGCGCCTATGGCCGGATCATCGCCGATGATCAGGGCGAAATCGAAAAAATGGTAGAGTTTAAAGATGCCAATGAGCAGGAACGAGCGGTCAATCTGTGCAATAGCGGCCTGATGGCGGCGCGCTCGACCGATTTGTTCATTTTGCTTGACCAGATCAGCAATGATAACGCGGCGGGCGAATATTATCTGCCGGATATTGTCATGTTGCCGGGTCAGCAAAGCGCCGTGATTGAAGTGGATGATCCAGCCGAGGTTGCCGGCGTGAATAGCCGGTCGGAACTGGCTGCGGTCGAAAGCGAATGGCAAGGGCGTCGCAGAGCAAAGGCAATGGCGGATGGCGTTAGCCTGATTGCACCAGAAACCGTTTGGTTTTCATATGATACAGAAATATCTTCAGATGTTGTCGTAGAACCTAATGTCATTTTTGGCCCTGGTGTCACGATCGCCAGCGGCGCAAAAATTTACGGCCAAAGTCATATTGAAGGGGCAACAATCGGTCCCGATACCAATGTCGGTCCCTTCGCGCGGCTTCGCTCTGGTGCGGTGCTGGAAGAAGGCTCCAAGGTCGGTAATTTTGTAGAAATGAAAAAGGCGGTGCTGGGCAAGGGCGCCAAGGCCAATCATCTGACCTATCTGGGCGATGCCGAAGTGGGCGAGGGCGCCAATATCGGCGCAGGCACAATCACCTGCAATTATGACGGCTATTTTAAATATAGGACGAAGATCGGCAAGGGTGCCTTCATCGGCAGCAACAGCGCCCTGGTGGCGCCGGTGATAATTGGCGATGGCGCGATTGTCGGCGCTGGCGCAGTGCTCACCAAGGATGTTGAGGCTGGCGACCTGGCGCTGGTGCGGGCGGAACAGACCGCGAAAAAGGGTTGGGCGGATCGGTTTAATGCGGTGAGTGCGAAGAAGAAGGCGGGGAAGTCTTAGTCCTGCTATGATGGAACCGGTAATCCGGGTGGATGGATCATCCGCATCTGCCGAATTGGGGCGACTCATGTTTGATGCGAAGAAGACGCTATGGAATGGTTCCATGCTACTTCTCACCCTGACGTTGGCCATCCCTTTCTTCACCATGGGAGCATTTTTGATGTTCCTGATCCTGACATATGTATCGCTGTTATTGGGGCATAGCGTTGGGATGCATCGGATGATGATCCACCGAACATTCGCTTGCTCCAAATCTTTAGAGAGATCGTTGATATATCTCGGTACATTGGTCGGGGTGGCTGGTCCCCACGGCATATTATATGTTCATGACATCCGTGATTGGGCTCAACGCCAGTCTGTATGTCACGACTTTTTCGCTCATAGAAAATCCCTAGTAAGAGATCTGACTTGGCAGTTATTCTATCGGTTCGAGTTCGACAGGCCACCAAAGTTTGCGATTGAAGAGAATATCGCGAAGGATAAATTTTACCAGTTTCTGGAAAATACATGGCGCTGGCACCAGTTGCCTTTGGCGCTGATTTTGTTCGCCATCGGAGGGTTGCCGTGGGTCATTTGGGGAATATTTGTACGTATTATTTTCAGTGTGGCTGGGCATTGGACGATCACCTATTTTTGTCATCGCCCTGGCAATGGGCGTTGGGATGTTCAAAAGGCATCAGTCCAAGCCTCCAATCTACCCGGCCTAGGTTGGCTGACCTACGGCGAATGCTGGCACAACAATCATCATGCTTTTCCAGAATCGGCTCGAATTGGTATCGAAGCTGGTCAATCCGATCCTGCATGGTGGGTTATCTCCGGTCTGGGAAAAATAGGTCTTGTCTGGGACATCGGTCTTCCTCGTGCCGCATCAGAGCGGGAAGACTTGAAACGGAGATTGACATGATATCATGATATGATATCACTATATCATGACTCGCATACTCGCCGATTTATCAGAAGAAGATGTCCAGTGGCTCGACGCACAGGCGGCGGCGCAGGGGACGTCGCGGGCGCAATTGCTTCGTGACGCGGTAGCGGCGTTTCGGGCGGATGCCTCCAAGCAGGGAATCGAGAAATATTTCGGTATCTGGCGCGACCGCCGCGATGTCGGCGATCCGGTTGCCTGGCAGCGGCGCGAGCGGGCGTCGTGGACGCGGCCCTGGGACCCTGATTACTGGGATGTGCGCAAGGAATTTCCCGACCTTTTCGACGCTAATGATGACCGCGAGGCCGAGCGCTATCGCATGAAGGGCGCCTCGTGAACGAAGCGGTATTCGACAGCAACATCCTGTTTGACGCGCTTAACGATGTTGGCCGCGCCAATGTCGAGCTGCAGCGCTATGACCGCCGCTATATCAGCCGCCTGACCTGGGTTGAAGTGCTGACGCGCGCGTTACCGGATGATGGCGACCGGGCGGAGGCGTTTCTCTCCTTTTTCAATGTCATTGAGGTCAATGAAGAAATCGGTCGGCGCGCTGCCTTGCTGCGCAGCGACCGGCGGCGGCTGAAAACCATGGACGCTGTCATTCTTGCCTCTGCCCAGCTTACCGGGCGCATCCTGATCACACGAAACACGCGCGATTTTCCGGCGGAAATGCCGGGCATTCGTGTTCCCTATACTCTTTAAAAAGAAAGCCTCAGAACTATGTGCGGAATTATCGGAATTGTTGGCAGGGATGCGGTCTCGGATCGTCTCGTTGATGGCCTGAAGCGGATGGAATATCGCGGCTATGATAGCGCTGGCGTCTGTACGGTTCATGATGGCCAACTGATCCGCCGCCGCGCTGAGGGCAAGCTGATCAATCTGGTCGAGGTGCTGAAAAAAGACGATGCACCGGGCATGATTGGCATTGCCCATACCCGCTGGGCCACCCATGGCGCGCCGACAACGAGCAATGCCCATCCACACGCGACCAGCGAAGTTGCATTGGTCCACA
The DNA here is from genome assembly GCA_947489315.1 of uncultured Sphingomonadaceae bacterium. Lineage (GTDB taxonomy): Bacteria > Pseudomonadota > Alphaproteobacteria > Sphingomonadales > Sphingomonadaceae > Parasphingorhabdus. The sequence goes on along the minus strand of CANLCX010000002.1, from coordinate 137,459 downwards.
ATGGGATTATCGAGAATTTCAAGCCGCTGCGCGAAGAATTATCGGCGCGAGGTCGCAGCTTTGAGAGCGAAACCGATACCGAAGTGGTCGCCCATCTCGTCAGCGAGCTGGTCGAAGCGGGCAAGTCTCCACAGGAAGCGGTGCAGGCTGTTCTCCCACAATTGCGCGGGGCTTTTGCGTTGGCCATTGCTTTCAAGTCCAATCCTGATCTGCTGATCGGCGCGCGGCTCGGCTCGCCGCTAGTTGTCGGCTATGGCGAGGGCGAGACCTATTTGGGATCGGACGCACTCGCACTGGCACCGCTGACCCAGAAAATCGCTTATCTGGAAGAAGGTGACTGGGTCGTTGTCACGAGTGACGGCGCAAAGATATTCGACAGCGCCAACAATCCGGTCGAGCGCGAAGTGACCACATCTGGCGTGTCTGCAGCGACCATCGAGAAGGGCCAGTATCGCCATTACATGCAGAAAGAGATTTTTGAACAACCCACCGTGGTTGCGCAGACCCTGCAAAGTTATATCCGGCCGCTGGAACAGCAAGTGGCGCTGCCGCAGATGGATTTTGATCTGAAGGATACCAAACGGATTACCATCGTCGCATGTGGCACCAGCTACTATGCCGGTATGGTTGCCAAATATTGGTTCGAGACTTTTGCGCGCGTTCCGGTGGATTTGGATGTCGCATCGGAATTTCGCTATCGTGATCCAGTTTTGGAACCGGGCGGCCTCGCGCTGTTTATCTCTCAATCTGGTGAGACTGCTGATACCCTCGCCGCTCTGCGCCATAGCAAGGAGCAAGGCCAAAAAATTGCGGTGGTGGTCAATGTCCCGACCAGTTCGATGGCGCGAGAGGCTGACCTGTTGCTGCCCACCCATGCTGGCCCGGAAATCGGCGTGGCTTCAACCAAGGCATTTTCTTGCCAGCTGGCGGTACTGGCAGCGCTCGCCGCGCATCTCGCCGTGGTCAAAGGCAAGATGACCCGTGATGAAGAGCATGAAGTTGTCGAGCATCTTACGGAAGCGCCAGCTGCGCTGAATGCAGCGCTGGCCCATGATGAGGACATAGCCGATATGGCGCATCTCATCGCGCCGGCACGGGATGTACTCTATCTCGGCCGTGGCCCGGATTACCCGCTGGCATTGGAGGGCGCGCTGAAGCTCAAGGAAATAAGCTATATCCATGCCGAGGGCTACGCATCGGGCGAGATGAAGCACGGCCCCATCGCGTTGATTGATGAAGCCGTACCGGTGATCGTACTGGCGCCGTCTGGGCCATTGTTCGAAAAAACGGTCAGCAATATGCAGGAAGTGATGGCGCGCGGCGGCAAGGTTGTACTGATTTCCGATGCAGCGGGTTTGGCGGAAGCAGGAGAGGGGTGTATGGCGACCATTGAGATGCCTAAGGTTCATCCATTGATCGCACCGCTAGTTTATGCTGTGCCCGTCCAATTGCTCGCCTATCATGTGGCGGTCGCAAAAGGTACGGATGTTGATCAGCCTCGCAATCTCGCGAAGTCGGTAACTGTGGAGTAGAATATGGCCACCAATCCCTCGCTCGTTACGGTTGAAACCGCGAGCGGCAAGTTTCAGCAAACTGTCCGTGTCGGCAAGCATGTCTTTCTTGCTGACGAACCCGTTTCATTCGGTGGAGAGGATAGCGGGCCATCCCCCTATGATCTGCTGCTCGCGGCATTGGGAACTTGTACTTCCATGACAATGAAAATGTACGCAGACCGCAAAGGCATACCGCTGAAAGGCGTGCATATTGAACTGGAACATAGCCGCGAACATGTCGATGATTGCAGCACGTGTAGCAATGATGACAACCGGATTGATGTGATTGATCGCGCCATAACCATCACAGGGGATTTATCGGACGAGCAGCGCCAGAAGTTGCTCGAAATTGCCGATAAATGTCCGGTTCACCGGACGTTGGAGAACCGGATTGATATCCATTCCACCGAGGTACGGTCATGATCGAAGTCGCTGGTGGGTGCCATTGCGGGGCTGTTCGCTTCACCGCCATGGCCGATTCAAAGCCGGAGATGCTTGATTGCAATTGTTCGATATGCGCGCGCACCGGTTATCTGCACCTGTTCATCCCGCATGAACGGTTCAATTTGCTGAAAGGTGTGGATGACCTGACCAGCTATAAATTTGGGAGCGGTCAGGCCGATCATCTGTTCTGCAGCCATTGCGGTATAAAAAGCTTCTACCAGCCGCGTTCCCACCCTGAAAGTTATAGCGTCAATTATAACTGCCTGGATGCGGGGCATGATCTGCAACCGAACATCATGAAATTTGACGGACAGAATTGGGAAGCATCCAAAGCCAGTCTGTAAACGCAAAACGGCTCGCCAGTTTCCCGGCGAGCCGTCTTTAAGTCTGCAGCCCTAAGGCCTGCTTATGCGAGGTCGAAACGATCCGCGTTCATGACCTTGGTCCATGCTGCGACGAAGTCATTTACGAACTTCTCTTCATGGCCGCTTTCTGCATAGACTTCGGCAACCGCACGCAGCTGCGAGTTGGAACCGAAGACCAGATCGGCGCGGGTTCCGGTCCAGCGTCGTTCGCCGCTGCTCCGGTCCTTGCCGACAAATTCTTCTTCGTCACTGCCGTCAACGGCTTCCCAGACGGTGTTCATGTCGAGCATGTTCACGAAGAAATCATTGGTCAATTGGCCGGGACGATTCGTCAAGACACCATGTGTGCTGTTGCCGCTATTGGCACCAAGCGCCCGCAAACCGCCTACCAGCACGGTCATTTCCGGCACGCTGAGGTTTAGCAGAGACGCGCGGTCCAGCATCAGTTCCTCAGTTGGTACGCTATGCTTGGCCGAGAGATAGTTGCGGAAGCCATCGGCTTTGGGCTCAAGCGGCTCAAAGCTGTCGGCATCGGTCATCTCGTCGGTCGCATCACCGCGTCCGCTTGCGAACGGCACATTGACGTTAAAGCCAGCATCCTTGCCCGCTTTTTCCACCGCAGCTGTTCCGCCAAGCACGATAAGGTCGGCAATGCTGACATTGTGATCGCCTTTGATTTCCTCCAGCTTGGCAACAACTTTGCCGAGTTCATCGGGATCGTTGGCCGCCCAGTCTTTCTGCGGAGCGAGACGAACACGCGCGCCGTTGGCACCGCCGCGATGGTCGGAGCCGCGGTAAGTGGAAGCCGAAGCCCACGCCGCTTTGACCAGTTCACTGACGGTAAGACCGCTGTCCAATATGGCCGTTTTCAGACCCGCAACATCACTGTCGCTGATCGTTTGGCCAGCCGGGATGGGATCCTGCCAGATCAAATCTTCTGCAGGCACTTCGGGGCCGTGGTAACGGACCTTAGGTCCCATATCGCGGTGGCATAATTTAAACCATGCGCGGGAGAAGGCATCTTCCAGCGCAGCTTGGTCATTGCGGAAGCGCTCGGAAATCTTGCGATATTCCGGATCCACTTTCAGTGCCATGTCCGCGGTGGTCATCATGGTTGGAACCTTTTTGGAAGGATCAGCGGCATGCGGTGCCATATCTTCTTCCTTCTGATCAATCGGTTGCCATTGCTGTGCACCGGCAGGACTCTTCACCAGCTCATATTCATAGTCGAGCAGCAGCCGGAAATAGTTTCCGTTCCATTCGGTCGGAGTGGAAGACCAAGATCCTTCAAGGCCGGAAGTGATAGCGTCACCGCCAACCCCGCTTGCATGGCTGCTCAGCCAGCCCAAACCTTGATCCGTAATATCGCCGCCTTCTGGTTCAACACCGACGAGGCTAGCATCACCAGCGCCATGTGCCTTACCGAAAGCATGACCGCCGGCGGTAAGAGCGACGGTCTCTTCGTCATTCATCGCCATCCGGGCAAAGGTCTCGCGCATGTCGCGTGCCGAAAGTGCAGGATCAGGATTGCCGCCTGGGCCCTCTGGATTGACGTAGATCAGACCCATCTGAATTGCCGCCAGCGGGTTTTCCAGATCCAGGTCTTTGTCGGGGTCAATACGCGTCTGTACGCCTTCATTGACCATCTTGTCTTCATTGCCCCAGTAAATGTCACGCTGAGGTTCAAAAGTATCGGCACGGCCGCCGCCGAAACCGAAGACCGGACCACCCATTGATTCGATAGCAACATTACCCGCGAGGATGAACAGATCGGCCCAGCTGATTTTTTCGCCATATTTCTGTTTGACCGGCCACAGCAAACGACGCGCTTTGTCGAGATTGCCGTTATCGGGCCAGGAATTGAGCGGAGCAAAACGCTGTTGCCCTTCGCCAGCACCACCGCGACCATCGGCCGTCCGGTATGTACCAGCGGCATGCCAGGCCATACGAATGAAGAACGGGCCATAATGCCCATAATCTGCAGGCCACCAGGGCTGGCTGTCGGTCATCAAAGCGGTCAAATCATCCTTAAGACCCTGATAGTCGATGGACTTAAATGCTTCGACATAATCAAAATCATCGCCCATCGGATCAGGAGACGTTCCGCCTTGGCTGAGGATGTTGAGTTGCAACTGGTTGGGCCACCAATCATGGTTCTGGCGTCCGAGTAGCGAGCGTACGCCGCCATCAAAGCCCATAGGGCAACCTTCGATTTTGGCTCCGGGTGTTTTCATATCCATTTGGGTCTCTCCTTATAAAATACAGGGGGTACATTTCGTTAAATGATGACCCCTTATAATACAGATCGTTCGGTCCACTAAATCAATTAAAACACTCTGTTTGATTGTTTCAGTCGATTAAGCCAATTGCCAGTCAAAGATCGTTTGCGACCTTTTGCAATGATTGACCGCTATCCTGTTCATGCATATAAGAAGATCAAGTTGAAGAAGGCGGCCAATCGGGTCGCCTTTTCTGTTTTTTCTGCGACCATTTTTTGGAAGGAAAGTAAGATGACGATTACCCCGCTCATGCCCGTATATCCCCGGTGTGGTTTTCGTCCTGTGCGAGGCGAGGGCGCCTGGCTGATTTCCGAAGATGGCAGCCGCGCGCTTGATTTCGCCACTGGCATTGCCGTGAACCTTTTGGGTCATGGCCACCCGCATTTGACCAAGGCGATACAAGAGCAGGCAGCGACGCTGATGCATGTGTCAAATCTTTATGGTAGTCCGCAAGGCGAAAAACTGGCGCAAAGACTGGTCGATACAACTTTTGCCGACACAGTGTTCTTCACCAATAGCGGGGCCGAGGCGGTTGAATGCGCGATCAAAGCTGCGCGGGTCTATCATCAATCAGCGGGCAGTGATCGGTTTGAAATAATCACATTCAAGAATGCGTTTCATGGCCGGACGATGGCGACTATTTCCGCGTCCAACCAAGAGAAGATGCACCATGGCTTTTCTCCGCTTCTTAGCGGCTTCAAATATGTGGATTTTGATGATCTAGAGGGTGCGGAGGCCGCGATTGGCCCAAAAACCGCTGCTTTCCTGGTTGAACCTATTCAGGGCGAGGGCGGCGTGCGTCCGGCATCGGAAGCCTTTATGAAAGGCCTGCGTGCTTTGGCTGATAAGCATGGCATTTTGCTGGTTCTCGACGAAGTGCAATGCGGCGTTGCGCGAACCGGAGCGCTTTATGCGCACGAGCTTTACGGCATAACCCCAGACATCATGGCGAGCGCAAAGGGTATTGGCGGCGGTTTTCCGTTTGGCGCTTGTCTAGCGACCGAAGAAGCGGCTCGGGGCATGGTCCCCGGCACCCATGGTTCAACCTATGGCGGCAATCCGTTGGCCATGGCCGCTGGTAATGCGGTCTGGGATGTGGTCGCCAATGATGAATTTCTGGAACATGTCCGTGACATCGGCGGAAAACTACGCGCCGCGATTGAGCAGTTTATCGGTAATTATCCTGCCCTGTTCACAGGTGTACGGGGACACGGCTTGATGCTCGGTATCACCATGACTCGGGAAACCCGTTCCTTTGTCGCGCATTTGCGTGATCATCATGGACTGCTGACGGTTGCGGCTGGTGACAATACTTTGCGGATATTGCCGCCGCTCAACATTGACGAAAGCCATATTGCGACGTTTATCGAAAAATTATCAGCCGGTGCCGCTGATTATCAGGCACCTGAATCATGACCCAGCATTTCTTGAATCTAGCGGATGCCGGCGGCGATGTGCTTGCCGCCATGATCAACGATGCTATGGAACGCAAGGAAGCCCGTAAGAGCTGGCCCAAGGGCAAGGTAGATGCAGACGCGCCACTTGCTGATCACGTTCTGGCGATGATCTTTGAAAAGAGCAGTACAAGAACCCGCGTGTCGTTCGACATTGCGATCCGTCAATTGGGCGGGACAAGCATCGTGATGGATAGCGGGTCGATGCAATTGGGGCGCGGTGAGACAGTGGCTGATACGGCCAAAGTGCTTTCGCGTATGTGCGATGCGATCATGATCCGTACCGACGACCATGCCAAAATCGAAGAGTTGGCGGCCAATGCCAGTGTGCCGGTGATAAACGGCCTGACCGATTTGTCGCACCCGTGTCAGATCGTCGCTGATCTGCTGACCCTGATCGAACATGGTAAGGCGCTACCGGGGCTGGAAGTGGCATGGTTGGGCGATAGCAACAATGTTCTCAACAGCATCGTTGAGGCCGCAGGCTTGATGAAATACAACGTACGAATTGGTTGCCCGGAAGGCTATGATCCGGACCAGAGCTTCATTACGGCGGCGCAGGCAGCTGGCGCCAACATCACCGTGTTCCGTGATGCAATGGAAGCCGCAGCCGGCGCTGATGTGGTTGTCGCCGATACGTGGGTATCGATGGGGCAGGCGCATGCCGAAGCCAAGATAGAGGCTATGATGCCGTTTCAGGTCAATGATGTGATTATGGAAAAAGCCAAAGCTGATGCCGTATTTTTGCACTGCCTTCCCGCTCATCGCGGTGAAGAGGTTATGCCATCCGTCATTGATGGCCCGCAGTCATTGGTTTGGGATGAAGCGGAGAATCGTATTCACGCACAGAAATCCGTTCTGCGCTGGGTCTTTGGTCAAATCTGATGGCTGCAAATTCAGATATTCCGACGTTGATTGATAAAAACTTATCCTTTTCGATCCCCTCAAAACATTGCCGAGGTAGGGCCGTACGACTTGGTCCCGTGCTCGACGATATATTGTCTGCCCATAATTATCCTTCGCAAATTAAATCCCTGCTGGCCGAAGCGGTGTGTCTAACATCTTTACTGGGTGCTCTTCTAAAAGAGGAAGACGCGCAGCTAACTTTGCAGGCCCAGACCGAGAGCGGCGTCATCAGTTTGCTAGCTTGCGACTATAAGGATGGCGACGTACGCGGCTATGTTCAGTTTGATGCCGAACGGCTTGCGAGCCAGCCGCTAGAACCCAGCCTGATGGCTCTATTCGGCAAGGGCTATCTGGCGATTACCTTTGATCATCCCAAACCACGCGGACGTTCGCAGGGTATTGTACCGCTGGAAGGCGCGAGCCTGGCTGAGGCTGTACAAAGTTATTTTATGCAGTCCGAGCAAATACCGACTGTCATTCGCGTTGCGCTTGAGACGGACGGCAACAGAATGACTGCTGGCGGCTTGCTGGTCCAACATCTTCCAGATGGGGAGGAAGGCAAAGAACGGCTGCACGTCCGCATGAACCACCCGGAATGGGAGCATGTTGCGATCATGGGCGGCAGTGTTCAGGCCGAAGAACTTATTGATGCTGGTCTACCGCTGGAAGATTTGCTGTGGCGTTTATTTAGTGAGAGCGACGAAGTGAGGGTTTTGAGCGGTAAACCGCTCGTTAAGGGTTGCCGCTGTAATGAAGATCATATCCGGGACGTAATCGCACGATTCCCAAAAGAAGATAAGGAGGATATGGTTAGCGAGGATGGCACAATCTCAATCGATTGTGCGTTTTGTAGCAAGAAATTCATTATCTCCAGTGCAAGCTTAAATAATTGAATTTGCATTGAGATTTCTGGATTTTTCCTAAAATCTGTCCAAATCATACAATTCATCGCCGCAATTGGGCGCGATAATCGCCATAATCATACACTAACTAAACGATGAAGCGGATTTTCCGTTTTTATTGGAAAAGAAAGGGATCAGGGAATGAAGGGCATCACACTGATAAAGACTATCAGCGCATCGACTGCAGCATTTCTGGCATTTTCTGTTTCAGCGCCGGCTCAGGCTCCTGAATTAGCGCTTCTCGACAATCTACAAAAGGGTGAATGGACGCTGAAAGCTCGCGGTTCTGAGGATGCTGGCAGGAAAGTCTGTCTCGGCGATCCCGGAATATTACTACAAATTCAACATCGCGGAACGACCTGTTCGCGCTATGTTATTCAAGATACGCCGAATAGTGTCCGTGTTAGCTATAAATGTGGCAGTTCCGATCATGGAGTGACGACAATCAAGCGCGAATCCAGTGGATTGGTGCAGATTCAGTCACAAGGCATAGAAGGCAATGCTCCATTTTCCTTCAATGTTGAAGGTCGCAGAACGGGCACCTGCTGAGTTTAGGCTTTTGAAGTCGAGCGTTAACCAAATATTTACCATGTTTCTGCTAAGCCATAAAAATCATGCTTAGGCATGACTTCCTCCCTTTTGGCTTGAACTAGAAGCCTAACTGGGCCGCGCTTCGATGAAGCTGCGGCCCTATTTTTTTGGCACTTGCCGTCAAATGTTGCTTGAATGCTTGCCAGAATACTTGATTGTCGCCGCGAAGAGGATTAGCGGGGCGGGCATGTCTCAAGATCGAAAAAAAGCCATTGTCCTGCTGTCCGGCGGACTCGACTCCATGGTATCTGCCGCGATGGCGCGGGAGCAGGGCTATGATATCGTCGCGCTGACCATTGACTATAATCAGCGGCACAAAATTGAGCTCCAATCCGCTGTTCAGATCGCGGCGAAACTCGATGTTGGCGAGCATATCATCCTGCCACTCGACCTCAGCCGCTTTGGCGGTTCTGCTTTGACGGATGATATTGATGTGCCCAAATCCGGTGTCACCAATGATATTCCAGTGACCTACGTGCCCGCGCGCAACTTGATTTTTCTTTCGCTGACGCTTGGCCTGGCAGAAGCTCGTGATGCCAGAGATATTTTCATCGGGGTCAATGCGCTGGACTATTCCGGCTATCCGGATTGCCGACCTGAATTTATCGAGGGATTTGAGAGGCTCGCTGACCTCGCAACCAAAGCGGGCGATCAGGGCAGTGGTTTCACGATACAGACACCTCTGCAATATATGACCAAAGCAGATATCGCCAAGGAAGCGCGGCGGCTGGATATCGATCCGGCGCTAAGCTGGTCATGCTATGATCCGGCGGAAGGCAATTTGCATTGTGGATTCTGCGACAGTTGCCGGTTGCGTCAAAAGGGTTTTGAAGAGGCAGGTATTGCAGACCCCACCCGCTATGCACTGGTACCATGAGCTATGCCGTCAAGGAAATGTTCCTGACCTTGCAGGGGGAGGGGGTGCAGGCCGGGCGCCGAGCCGTATTCACTCGCTTCGCCGGATGTAATTTGTGGTCAGGTCTGGAAAAAGACCGTGCTTCAGCCGTTTGCCAATTTTGCGATACAGATTTTGTCGGTATGGACGGCGATGGCGGCGGACGTTTTAAAGATGCTGCTGCGCTTGCTGCTGCAATATCAGCAACCTGGGGTGAGGGCGAAGATAATCGTTTTGTTGTACTCACGGGCGGCGAACCGATGTTACAGGTTGACGATGCTTTGATCGACACACTTCATTCTGCCGGATTTGAAATCGCTATTGAATCCAACGGCACGCTCGCGGTGCCGCGTTCAATCGACTGGATTTGCATCAGCCCAAAAGCGGGTAGCGAAACGATACAGCGCTCCGGAGATGAATTGAAACTGGTCTGGCCGCAATCCGGAAGCGATTGGGAAGCGATGCAGGATTGGGATTTTGCCAATCACTTGCTGCAGCCCATGGATGCGCGTTTGGATGAAGCGGCTAATGAAGCCAATTTGCAGACAGCGATTGCCTTTGTGCAGGCCCATCCGAAATGGCGGCTATCCCTGCAAACTCACAAGATATTGGGTCTGGCTTAGCCTATCATTCTTCGGAATCTTGCTTGTCATTGTCAGCAGTTTTGCCGTCTTCATCGGCGCCTTCGGCAAGCTCATCGCCGGTTGCTTGTGCATCTACATCGACCATGTCGTCACTGATGGTCCCATCAATGACATCGACTTCATCCATGCGGGTTTCAGTGACCGTATCGGCCTCTGGTGCTTCCGGATCGCCCGAACATGCCGCTACGGATGTCATTGCCAAGACCAACGCTGAGGCTTTAACTAGTTTAATCATTATTTTTCCTAACCTGATTTGGCGATGACCATATCGCTTCGCGTCTATTTATCAATTGCCGAGAGAAAAGCCGGTGCAGTTTTTTTGAGTGCCGCGTCGAAATCATCTAGGGTAGCTGCTATGCCCAGCTGCCTTAGACTGGTCACGGGATACTCACTTATCCCGCAGGGAACGATGCCGCCAAAATGGCTGAGATCGGGATCGATGTTTACTGAAAAACCGTGCATTGTAACCCATTTGCGGATGCGAATACCGATCGCACCGATCTTTGCTTCCTGGCCTTGCGGTGTATCGCACCAAATTCCGACACGCCCTTCAACGGCCCGGGCACTAACGCCAAATTCCGCAAGCGCCTCGATCACCCAATCTTCCAAAGCGTGCACGTAATTGCGCACGTCTGCCTGACGCTTTTTCAGATTGAGCATAATGTAACCGACTCTTTGACCCGGGCCATGATAGGTATGCCGCCCGCCCCTGCCGGTTTCATAAACTGGAAAATCCTGGCTCAGCAATTCGGCGGGATCAGAGCTGGTTCCTGCAGTATAAAGCGGCGGATGTTCCAGCAACCAGATGAGTTCGGGGAGCTGGCCCAGATAAATTGCGGCGTTGCGCTCTTCCATTTCCGACAAGGCGTCGGGATAGGCGATTTGCTTATCGCTGATGCGCCATTCAATGTCGAACAAGTTGGTCATAAAATTTCCGTGCACAATTGACGCACCGGTGGCAAGGGTGCGCTTGATGAAATTCAAACCTGAGAGTTAAGCCAATGAAGCTGAATTATATGCAATGCTGGAATGGTGCGATGGCATTATTGCGTGATCATAAGGAAGCCATTCTGGCGATAGCCGGTGTTTTTGTGTTCCTGCCAACATTATTGATGGCTCAATTTGTAGGGCAACCCGTTCTGTCAGGTACGGAAGATCTAAATGCGATTACTGCGGCATATTCGACATTTTTTAGCGAGAATGCAGTGGCGATCATTCTATCGAACCTGTTGATCAGTTTTGGCGGGTTCGTCATCTTTTTTACCATTGCTCCTTCGCATAGTGGAACAGTGGCAGACGATTTGAGCAAAGCAATGCGGCTGTTCCTGATATTCTTGCTTGCCAATATTTTAACGGGACTAGCAACATTTGCTGGTTTTCTATTGCTTGTCATTCCGGGACTATATGTCGCCTGCCGTTTGGTATTGGTGCCGATCATCATCGCCGACCGCGGAGAAAAAAATCCTCTCGAAGCCGTGAAAAAAAGCTGGGACCATACAAAAGACAATGGCTTTTCTATCCTTTTGTTGATCCTTATCATCGCGATTATCGGGGCGATCACGGTTGGGGTTATTCAGATGCTTATCGGAGTTGTTACCGGACTTGCCACAGGTGGTGAAGGTTGGCCGCTGATCGAGAACCTTGTTTCCGCGCTTGGCGGGGCTGCTCTGCAGGTTTTGTTCACGGTAGTAATCGGATCCATCTACTATCAATTGACTGGCAAAGGCTCTGACGTCGCTGAGGTTTTTAGTTGATAATTGGAATATGCGGGCCCGCATCCATCGGCAGAACGCCAGTTAAGCGCTGGTCGGGACCAATCCCTATCTCGCGCTTATAGGCGACAAAGCCGGAATTTAGATAAAAGATCATGGCACGCGGCGAATCCAATGTGCAGGTGTGCAGCCAAACTCGCTTGATCCCTTCACGCCACGCCTTGGTTAACGTCTCTGCCATGAGCCAGCGGCCATGGCCTTGACCATTTAGCTCGGGTATCAGCCCGAAAAACCCGATTTCGCATTGGCCAGCCTCACGGAAATCCAGCTCGATAAAACCAACGTGCCGTTCGTCCTGCTGAACGAGAAAAATCTCGACATCAGGATGCCGGATAGCAGCGGTAAGTTCCTCGGTGCTCATCAATAATCGCGATTGCCAAAGCCATGGTTCGCCCACTTTACGGAACAGCGTCAGATAGGCGTCCGGGTCCGGCTGTTTCCATGCCTTGACCGAAAGGGACGAATCCTTCCGCGTAATCACCGGCTTTGCAGTCATTTCCAAATGAGTCACAATATCTGCCAAGTGGCCATCGGGGACGGGGATCATCGTCAAAGGATTAGCTCCACTTCGCTTCGGGTGGCAGACTCATCAATATGGCATCGACGTTGCCGCCAGTTTTCAATCCAAATGTCGTACCGCGATCGTAGACTAAGTTAAATTCGGCATAGCGACCCCGCCAGATCAGTTGCTGCTCTTTTTCATCATCTGTCCAAGCTAATCCCATACGCCGCCGCACCAGTTTGGGGAAGATATCCAGAAAAGCGCGGCCTACGTCCTGTGTGAAGGCAAAGTGCTTGTCGAAGTCGTCATCTGATTCGAGTTCAAGGTGATCGTAAAATATACCGCCAACGCCGCGATGGACTTGCCGATGTGGGATATAGAAATAGTCATCCGCCCATTTTTTAAATTTGGCATGATAGTCTGGATCATGGGAGGCGCAGGTTTGCTCCATCCTTGCATGAAAATCTGCGGTATCCTTGTTATAAGGGATGGGCGGGTTTAGATCAGTGCCACCACCAAACCAGCGCTTCGTGGTGCACAGAAATCGCGTGTTCATATGAACGGCAGGGACATGCGGATTCGCCATATGGGCCACAAGGCTAATGCCGGTGGCGAAGAAATGTGGATTTTCTGACGCTCCGTGAATGGATTTGGCAAATTCCTCACTAAACGTCCCATCAACGGTTGATATATTGACGCCGGCTTTTTCAAAAACTTTGCCCTTGATAACTCCGCGAACACCACCGCCGCCTGGACTGCCATCTGGGTTTTTCCGATCCCAGGGCAGATAGTCAAACCGCGCATCACTGCCCGCTTCGGCTTCGATTGCTTCAAATTCAGCGCAGATATCGTCCCGCAGTTTTGCGAACCATGTCTGTGCTTGCAATTGCTGGTCATCCAGTGGCTGGTCATTTTTTCGGATAGGAGGCTGTGCCGTCATTTGGAAAATTGTCCCGTTTGTTTGAGCGCTTCACCTAGCGCCATGCCTGCAGAGACGGCAAGGTTCAATGAACGCATGCCGTTTTGCATCTTTATGGTGATTCGTTCATCGGCGCGTTGATTTACATCATTGGGAACGCCAGTGCTTTCTGATCCAAAAAGCAAGATATCGTCTGATTTGAAGCTAAACTCATGATAAGCCTCATCCACTTTGCTGGTAAGCAGTACTATTCTTGCTAAGTGTGAATCGACAAATGCAAGGAACGCATCCCAATCGGCATGTCTGGTGAAATCCACATGGTCAAAATAGTCCATTCCTGCGCGTTTCAGGCTACGATCGCTAAACGGAAAACCGCAGGGTTCGATGATATCAACAGGTACGTCTAGGCACGCGCATGTTCTTAGAATCGTTCCTAAATTTCCGGCGATATCGGGTTGGTATAGTGCTACTCTCATCAGCCTTTTAACATGGGGTTGTTTATAATGTGCGGTCAATCAAAAATTGACTGTTGGCAAACCATAGTCATCGCGGCTATCAGGCGCGCAAATACCTGCCAATTGAAACGTATTGAGGCATTTGTTCCGATCTGGCAGACAGGGATACTAAATAAACGTAAGGGCATGTTTGCATGGCTAGTGTTGATACCGCGGTTGAACCCAGTGATTCGACTATTTCGGAACCAGAAATCGGCGGCGTACGTCGCCGCGACTTTATTAATATCGCAGCGGTCAGTTTTGCTGGAGTAGGTGTGGTTGCTACTGTTTTTCCATTGGTGAATCAGATGAACCCCAGCGCGGACGTTCTGGCGCTATCATCGATTGAAGTCGATATCTCGGCTATTGAGCCGGGACAGGCGATTAAAACCAGCTGGCGTAAGCAACCGATATTCATTCGCAACCTGACAGCTCCTGAGATTGAAGAAGCGAATAAAGTTGATGTATCGGGCCTTCGTGATCCGCAGACATTGGCTGAGCGGACGCAGGTCGGCAAAGAGAATTGGTTGATTACGCTGGGCGTTTGTACCCATCTCGGCTGTGTGCCACTAGGCGCAGCGCAGGGCGAAATTAAGGGCGAATATGGCGGCTATTTCTGCCCGTGCCATGGTTCGCACTATGATACGGCAGGACGGACCCGCAAAGGGCCAGCGCCGACCAATTTGGAAGTACCGGAATATAGTTTCCTAACAGATACCGTCGTGAAAATCGGCTAGGGGCAAGAAAAATGAGTTTTCCTTGGGCACAGCAATATAAACCAGCCACCGAATTCGGGCAGTGGATGGATGATAGACTACCAATAGGTCGTCTGGTCTATAACAGCCTTGGTGCTGGTTATCCGACTCCGCGCAACCTGAACTATATGTGGAACTTCGGTTCTCTCGCTGGGGTTTTCCTGGTGGTGCAGATTGTTACCGGCATCATATTGGCAATGCATTATGCCGCCAATGCAGATATCGCTTTTGATTCGGTCGAGCACATCATGCGCGACGTCAACAGTGGCTGGATGATCCGTTATGCCCACGCAAACGGCGCGAGCTTCTTCTTCATTGCCATCTATCTCCACATTGGTCGCGGACTATATTACGGTTCTTATAAAGCACCGCGTGAGATGATTTGGCTGCTTGGTGTGGTTATTTACCTGCTCGCTATGGCAACCGCGTTCATGGGCTATGTTCTACCTTGGGGTCAGATGAGCTTCTGGGGCGCGAAAGTGATTACCGGCCTGTTTGAGGCGATACCGCTAGTCGGGAAGCCGATTCAGGAATTGTTACTCGGTGGTTTTGCGCCGGATAATGCAGCTCTCAACCGGTTTTTCTCTCTTCACTATCTGCTGCCATTTGTAATTGCTGGTGTAATTATCATGCATATCTGGGCGCTTCATATTCCGGGTTCGAGCAACCCAACCGGTGTGAATGTAAAGGGAAAGCAGGACACTGTTCCATTCCATCCTTTCTATACGGCGAAAGATGGTTGGTTCGTTGGCCTGGCACTGATTTTCTTTACTGCGATGATGTTCTTCATGCCAAACGCTTTGGGTCATGCAGATAACTATATACCGGCGAACCCGCTTTCGACACCGGCGCATATTGTTCCGGAATGGTATTTCTGGCCATGGTACGCCATATTGCGCGCCTTTACCTTCGACTTCCTGTTTGTTCCTGCGAAGTTATTGGGTGTCTTGGCAATGTTCTCCGCCATATTGGTCTGGTTCTTCCTGCCTTGGCTGGATCGTTCACCGGTGCGGTCGGGCGACTATCGGCCGCGCTTCAAGAAGTTCTTCTGGTTTGGTCTGATCCCTTGCATTGCCATTCTCGGCTATTGCGGCGGCGCACCAGCGGAAGAGCCATTTGTGATGATGAGCCAACTTGCCAGTGCTTATTATTTTGCACACTTCCTAATCATATTGCCGTTGCTTTCTCGGATCGAGAAGCCTGAACCGCTGCCAAATTCGATTACCGAAGCAGTGACCGGCAAACCACTACAACAAGCCAGCTAAGAAACAGGGATCTGAGTAATGGTAAGATTTTTCGGAATATTGATCGGTTTGTTCTTTGCTGGAATGCTGGTCTATTCATTCGGACGCGGCGCGGTGGAATATATCTCCAACCCGCCCGTTAAAGCAGTAGAATATCAGTTCCATGAGGAACCGAAGGACGTCTCCTTTACAAGTGATGGTCCCTTTGGAAAATTTGACAATCAGCAGCTTCAGCGCGGCTTTCAGGTATACAAAGAAGTTTGTGCGGCCTGCCATGGTATCCGCTTAGTTGCTTTTCGTAATCTGGAAGAACTCGGCTACACCGAAGATGAAGTGAAGGCTATTGCCGCAAACTGGCCGATTGAAGCGCCGGCTATTGATCCGGCTACGGGCGAAGCCTCGACTCGTCCGCCGATTCCTGCTGACAAGTTTCCTAAGCCTTTCGCGAATGATGTTGCGGCTGGCGCGGCTAATAATAATGCTATTCCACCTGATCTTTCACTGATCACGAAAGCGCGTGAAGGCGGAGCACCTTATGTCTATTCGCTGCTTTCCGGATACAGTGATCCGCCAGCGGAACTTCCAGAAGCGAACCGTCCTGGAATTGGTCTGCACTACAATGCTTATTTTGCGAACTTGAACATTGCTATGGCGCCGCCAATTACTGGCGATGATCAAGTGACATATTCGGATGGTACGAATGCCACCGTTTCGCAAATGGCGCAGGATGTTTCAGCATTCCTGATCTGGACCGCAGAACCTTCGTTGGTGAAACAGAAGCAAACGGGTTGGGCTGTTCTGGCCTTCCTGCTGATCGCAACAATTCTTGCGTTCTTGTCTTACAAGTCAATCTGGGCGGATGTGAAAGCCGAGAAGAAGAAAAAGGAAGCGTAAGCTTTCGTCAGAAAAACAAAAAAAAGACCCGCCTAATGGTGGGTCTTTTTTTATGGTGGCTCGTGGGATTAGAAAGATCATCGGCCGGTGCTCCATATACGCACTCTCAGCCTCTAGGGCCTATTCTTGTGGAGATTGATCGACAATTTCTGCTGATATTGAGCTGACGGTTGTAGCTGCTAGCTTAGCATTATCCTGTCCATCAATGCTCATCGAAGCGATATACCATAGTGCCGCCCAAATGGCCGAAACCGCAGCTATGACCAATGCAATTTGCCAAAATCGGCTTAAATCAACCCTAAACTCACCCACAGTAAATTTCTCACCCCTGAGAATCTAAGCTGTCTCTTTTATAGTCGTATTTCGGGCGAAGTCTATAATCGGGAAACAAAAAGCGCCTTATGTCAGGGAAAATAGAGAAATATAACTACTCTACAATGTAAACTCTTGGATCCCAAGGCTTAGTCTATATCGCACTGATCATCAATCGACCCTTAAATTCCTGCGCCTATTACCGTTAAAAAAGTGTAATTAGACGTGTCGGATGAAAGTGATGGTTGAATCAATCGAGGCTAACAATAGCAAGAATATAATCCCGATCTATCGGGAGCCCAGAGTGCGTAAACTGGTGAAGATAGAGCTGTTTGCAGATGATGGCGGTTCACATGCCTCCATTGTTCGAAATTTGTCGCGTTTCGGTCTCCGGGCAACCATGCCGATAAAATTAGAGCTAGGCCAATCTATCGAGATTGGAAAAATCGGTTATGGCAAAGTCAGCGGTACCGTTAGATGGGTTCGTGGCGGCGAATTCGGCATGCAATTCGATCAACCAATAGATATTGAACAGTTTGATTTCGGTTCACAGAACGCACGAGGGCATTTTGTAAAAAAGATTGATAACGGGCATGTCTGGCACGGCTTTCACACCGATACGTCTAATAAACGGCCCGGCTTTCGCACAAAATAGACCGCCTGGTTCAGTGATTAATCACGCCTTGCACGGCTTTCTTCCAGCCTGCAAGGCGAGCTTTCCGCTCGGATGGCTCTATAGTCGCATGGCAGGTTTCGAGTCCCGATATCATCACAGCAGCTTCACTGAGGGAGCTATGGATCCCGCACCCGACTGAAGCCAGCATTGCTGCGCCCAGTGCAGTGGTTTCAAAAAACTCTGGCCGTTCAACCGGAATATTCAAAATGTCAGCTAGATCTTGCACCAACCAGTCATTAGCGACCATGCCACCATCAATACGCAGGCTTTCCCAATCCGTGCCATCTGCCAAGAATGCCGATTTTAAATCATGACACTGATAGGACATCGCTTCCAACGCAGCTCGAACGATATGTGCCTTTGTGGTTGAGAAACTAAGGCCGGATATCGTTGCAGTAGCATCGGCCTGCCAATATGGAGCGCCTAGACCAGAGAGGGCAGGGACCAGATAAACGCCGCCATTATCGTCAACCGATCGCGCAAGATCCTCGCTTTCACCTGCAAATTTTAACAAGCCGACATCATCGCGCAACCATTGCATCAGGCTACCGGCAACAAAAACGGAGCCTTCCAACGCATAAACGCGCTTTCCGTTTAATTGGTAGAGCACTGTGGAGAGCAGTCGATGGGACGATACCGGGGGTGTTGCGCCGCTGTTGGTCAGGATGAACGCTCCGGTGCCAAAGGTGGCTTTAGTTTGGCCAACTTCAAGACAAGCCTGGCCAATGGTGGCAGCTTGTTGATCTCCAGCAGATCCGCATATTGCTATCGGTGCGCCAAACAAAGATGTTGATGTCTTACCCAAATCGCCAGCACAATCGACAATATCCGGTAGAGTTTTTCGAGGAATATCAAACAGCCCCAGCAACTCGTCATCCCAATCTGTCCCATCCAATGCCATCAGCATCGTACGACTGGCATTACTGGCATCCGTAATATGTTGACCACCGGTAAGCCGGAAGATGAGATAGGATTCGATCGTCCCGAATGCTAGATTGTCACCCGCTGCACTAGCTTCCGGCCAATTTTTTAGCATCCAGCCGATTTTGCTGCCGGAGAAATAAGGGTCGAGCAGCAATCCGGTCTTGGCTTGAACCATGGGTTCCAACCCTTTGGCTTTTAATTCATCACAGATGGTTGCTGTTCGCCGGTCTTGCCAGACTATCGCTTTGCTGAGTGGTTCACCGGTACGCTTGTCCCAGGCGACCACTGTCTCGCGCTGATTGGTGATACCGATGGCCGCAATTTTTTCCGCACCACCAGCTTGCTCGATCATCTTCTGGCAACTGCGGAGTGTTTTGTCCCAGATTTCAGCGGCATCATGCTCAACCAGGCCGGGAGCGGGATAATATTGCTGTATTTCCTCCTGCTGTGATCCGTGAAGTTTGCCATCGGCACCGAAGAGCATGGCTCGCGTCGATGTTGTGCCCTCATCAATCACTAAAATCTGTTGTGCCACCATAAAAACCCGCTCCTGTTAATCCACCAGCACGCTAAATTGTCACCTCCAAAACGCAAGCAAAAGCGCGAGTGAGCAATAGTTTGAAGAAAGGAGTGTCGCTATCTTATTTTACCGGGGGCATATCCTGACTCCAGAACCGAACAATGGAGGCTTTTATCTCCAAGCATATAAATTATATTGCACTGCAACATTGAACATCTGGCCAGAAGCTTTATGAGGCGACTTATGTATGATCTGGCAATTATTGGCGGCGGCATAAACGGTGTCGGTATCGCCCGGGATGCGGTGGGCAGAGGACTAAAAGTCCTATTGGTTGAACGCGACGATTTGGCAGGGCATACCTCGTCCGCCAGCACCAAGTTGGTCCATGGTGGCCTGCGTTATCTAGAGCATTATGAGTTTAGTTTGGTGCGTAAAGCGCTACAGGAACGTGAAATCTTACTGCGTAACGCACCGCATATCATCTGGCCGATGCGTTTCGTTTTGCCGGTCGATGAAGGGATGCGTCCGGCTTGGTTTTTGCGACTGGGTTTGTTTCTATATGATCATCTCGGGTCCCGTTCGCTATTGCCGGGTACGAAGAGCCTCAATCTGCTCAAGGACTTTCGCGGGGAACCTCTACAAAAGCGATTGAAAAAAGGTTTCGCCTATTCCGATTGCTGGGTTGAGGATGCTCGGTTGGTGTCCCTGATAGCGCGTGATGCCAAAGAGCGTGGCGCGGATATTCGGGTACAGACCGAATGTGTCGGAATAGAACGTAGCGCTGATCATTGGGCGTTGGAGCTGAGCGGGCAAGATGGCGAAGCAACTGAACAGGCCAAAGTGTTGATTAATGCCGCTGGTCCTTGGGTTGATCCGGTCACTGCGCTTTACGACCAAAGCAGCAATGCCGCGAAATTACGCCTTGTGAAAGGCAGCCATATCGTCGTCGCCCGCAAGTTTGAGGGCGATCACAGTTATATATTCCAGAATAAAGATGGCCGGATCATTTTTGCGATTCCTTATGAAGGCGATCACACGTTGATCGGCACAACCGACCAGCCGTGGAGCTATGATGAAGGTCCGGCGAAGATTAGCGATAGCGAAATTGATTATCTTTGCGCAGCGGTTAGCGAATATTTTATCGAACCCGTCACCCGCGATGATGTTCAGTGGACCTATTCCGGCGTGCGGCCACTATTTGATGATCACAGCCAGTCTGCATCGACCGTCACGCGCGATTATGTGTTTGATTATAATGATGACGATGGTGCACCGGTATTGTCGGTCTTTGGCGGCAAGATAACGACCTATCGCGTATTGGCACGGCAGGCGATGAAGACGCTCAAAGCGGCTTTGCACGTTGAAACCGATGACTGGACCAAAGACGCGCCGTTACCCGGCGGCGATTTTCCGGCAGACGGGTTTGATGCTCTGGTCGCACAATATGGGCAGCGTTGGGCCTTTGTTGATACCGACGTGATGGTAAGGTTAGTGCGGGCATACGGTACTGATGTTGGGACCATGCTTGCCGATACGAGCGATCCGGCTGCTTTGGGCCGTTACTTTGGCGCCGGTCTTTATGAGATTGAGTTACGTTGGTTGATCGCGCATGAATTTGTGACGACCGCAGAAGATGTGCTTTGGCGCCGGTCCAAGCTTGGGCTGCATATGAGCGAAGCTGAGAAAGTATCGGTCGCGGATTGGTTTTCCGAGCAGGATATAAAAACAAAAACGGTCAACGCCGTTTCCTGATTGACGCGCCGTCATAGCGATGGCAATAGCGGCGCTTGGAAACAGGCGGGTGTAGCTCAATGGTAGAGCAGAAGCCTTCCAAGCTTACGACGAGGGTTCGATTCCCTTCACCCGCTCCAAGCTTTTGGTATGATGATTGGCCCAACGTCTGATTTCGGAACCTAGCTGAGCCTAAAATTCCGTAATACATGGTCATAGCCCGCAAGTGTGAAGCGATTCCCGATCTTGATTTTATGGGCTGTGGAATCGAATTTTCGCTATCATATTGATAATCTTAGGGTTATACTTATTCGTTCAGGTAATGGTCGCCAAAACTGAATGAGATTATACAGTTTCTACACAGAATCGACTTAAAAAACTATGTGCAATGCTGCGCAAGAGAGGGTCCTGGGTATATTCAAAGCTGAGAAAGAGCCAGTGTAAGAATTATCACAGCTGTGGGGTTGTAGGAAAGCCCCCATAACCCAAATAGAGGGCCACAAAGGCCCGCCCGGAAGCAGGTCAATCGGATCACTGCGGCACGCTGTCGCATGCAATTTTGCCCGGCAACCGTCTATTTTGTGATGAAGCATTGTGGCAAACTGTCCGCAAAATGAACGATTTGCTGCAAGTGATACAATTTGCGACAATTTTGTCCTGTTCTGACAAACTTGGAAGACATATCACCCTTAGAAGAATATTCATGGCGGCCACAAAGGATCGCTACCCTGAATGAATAGATAAGGATGAATATAATGAAAAAGACAATTTTATTTTCGAGTGCAGCGGCTCTTTTGATCGCAAGCGGCGTTGCTATTGCAGCACCTGGTGGCGGCAAAGGCATGATGCGGGCTGACGCGAATAATGACAATCAAATCACCCGCGCCGAAATGACCACAGCCTTGGAAGCGCGCTGGACAAAAATGGACGTCAATCAGGACGGACAGATTTCCCAAGCCGATCGCGACGCCCGCAAGGCTCAGCGTTTTTCAGAAATGGATAGCAACGGCGACGGCGGTGTTTCCCAGGCGGAAATGGAAGCGTATCGCACTACCCGCAAAGCCGAACGTTTTGCCGAAGCTGATGTTGATGGCAACGGTACGTTAAGCCAAGAAGAAATGCAGAGCATGCGCGGCAAACGCGGCGGCGGCAAAGGCATGGGAAAACGCGGCGGTAAAGGCAAGCGCGGCGGCATGATGAAAGCGGCTGACACCAATGGTGACCAGATGATCAGCAAAGCCGAATTCGAAGCCGCAGCCATCGCGCGTTTTGAAAAAGCAGATACCAATGGCGATGGCACAGTCACCGCCGAAGAGCGCAAAGCAGCTCGCGATGCACGTCGCGGCGAACGGAATAAAAGAGGCGGTTAATCCCTGAACCACTCTTTTTGTGAACGGATCATCGGCTATCTCCCTCCCTTAAGAAGCCCGGTGGTCCGTTCCTTTTTATTAAACCCATGCTAGGTAAGCATAATGTCGGGACAAACGCACATATTATTGGTTGATGACGAAGCGTCTTTGCGGGAACCATTGGCCGAATATCTCACCAAACAAGGCTTTCGCGTCCAGCAAGCCAGTGATGCTAGCCAAGCGCGTTCCGTGATGAATGCGTTTAATTTTGACATTATATTGCTGGATATCATGATGCCCGGTGAGGATGGTTTGAGCTTCTGCCGCCATGTGCGCGAAAAAACCGAAACACCAGTTATTTTTATTAGCGCCAAAGGCGAAGAACTAGAGCGTATTGTTGGGCTCGAACTGGGCGCAGACGATTATGTCACCAAGCCGTTTAGTCCGCGCGAATTGGTCGCACGGATCAAGGTTGTTTTGCGGCGAACAAATAATGGCAATGGCATCAATCCTGGAAGCGGTTCGATCTACCAATTCTCCGGTTGGACGCTTAAAACCGATCAGCGCAGTTTGATCGATGGGGAGGGGGTTGCTGTTCCGCTCTCCAGTGGTGAGTATCAGATGCTTCTTGCTCTGCTCTCGCGTGCTGGCCAAGTGCTGAACAGAGATCAGCTGCTCGATATCACCCAAGGACGTGAGGCGCATGCCTTTGACCGCGCAGTCGACAACCAGGTAAGTCGTTTGCGCCGCAAAATCGAAGCTGATCCCAAAAACCCTGAAATTATCAAAACCGTCTGGGGCGGCGGCTATGTTCTTGCCGGGGACGTCAAAACATTATGAAGCGGTTGCTTCCCAAAAGCCTGATCGGTCAGCTTTTGGCTTTGGTCGCGATTACTCTGTTAATCGCCCAAGCGATCAACATTGTGTTGCTCTATCGCGGTGCACAAAATCAAAAGATAGTGGAAGCTTCCGTCTCCGCTGTGGGCAGAATTACGGGCGAAGTTGAACGAATAAACGAACGCGGCTTTCGTGAGCGTCGCGTCCGGCGGGACGGTAGCCCGCGCGTACGCAGGAACCGTCCCAATATTACCGCCCAAAGCTCCATAGAAGCGGGACAGCGGCGATTGCCGGCGGTGGAAGAGCGCGCGGCCCGCGCCTTTGACAATATGGGGATTGATGTGCGGGCGGTGGAAGTTGTGCTGGTGGATATGGTGCCAGCCAACATGACCAATAGCGTCATTGGGCTGGGTCGCGAACGGCGACGGCTGCGGGCCATTGGTTATCGCGGCACAGTCAATGAGATTGATGGATATATTATCATGTCCGCGCAAATAGCCGACGGGCAATGGCTCAACATTGCGTCGGCTGTTAGGGACCGCAATCCCAAGCTGGTCCGAACCCTCTTTTTCCAAACGGCGGTAATCTATCTGATATTGATGATACCCTTGATCTGGTTGGGCCGCTATATCTCACGCCCGTTAAAGGCGCTCACCAAGGGGGCTCAGGATTTCAAACCCGGCGCTAGTGACCCTATTGAAGAAAGCGGACCTCCCGATACGAAACAATTAATTGCTGCCTTTAATGACATGAATGGGCGCGTCGGTGCGATGCTGGATGAAAAAGACGTGATGCTGGGCGCGATTGGTCATGATCTACGCACACCTCTTGCTGCCTTGCGTGTGCGCGTTGAAAGCGTTGACGATGATAATGAACGCGAACGCATGATCGCCGGCATTGACGACATGGACCGGACGCTGGACGACATATTGTCGCTGGCGCGGTTAGGTCGAACGGATGAAACGGCAGAGCCTACGGATATTAGCGCCCTGATAGAAACAGTGGCTGACGAATATTCCGATATGGGCGAGCATGTTTCCTTTACCCGCAGCGGCCGCATAACGGCTAACATCCGCGCCACACTGATCCGCCGCGCGTTGCGGAATCTGATCGGCAATGCCGTAAAATATGGCAAGCAGGCGGCGATTACTGTGGATAAAACCGATGATAAGCTGTTGATTCATGTTGATGATTCCGGTCAGGGTATTCCAGAAAACCAAATGGAAGCCATGTTCGAACCCTTTGTCCGCGCGGAGATATCGCGTAATCGCGAAACCGGTGGCTCAGGACTGGGCCTTACATTGGCACGCGCGATTGTCCGCGATCATGGCGGTGATGTGGTCCTGCAAAACCGAGAAGAAGGCGGATTGCGAGCATCGTTGATCCTCAATCTAAACTAGCTTCTGTCTGCCAACCCAAAGTTATTGAAATTCTGCGGTTGCGAGGATCATAGATGTCATGCGGCGTATAAGGTTCCCGGTCGGCGACACCCTCTATCCTGAAAAAGGCACCGGGACGTATCCCGTTTTCTTGAAGTTCTTTGCGGGTAGCTTCTGCTCGAGCCGTTGAGAGCATCCAGTTGTTCATGGTGCGTCCGGAGGAAAAGGGCAGGGCATCGGTATGGCCTCTTACCATCAAAGGGTTCGGCGCTGGTTTAATGGCTTGCGCAACTTCTCTTAGCAGTTGCCGAGCGCGAGGCAATAAAGTGTCCGTAGCAAGAGCGAACATAGAAAAATCGGCTTTGTCGATGAGCTCTATACGCAATCCTTCTCGCGTTTCAGTAAAGCGGATATTCTTATATAACTCCCTGAGGTTTTCACTTTCACGGAGTTGCTGTTCAATCCGGCGCTTTATCTCCTCAAACTGTGCTCGATCTTCTTGGATAGTGTTCCCGGTGTCGACGTTATTGCCATTAGCGCTGTGCTTAGGAATGCTTATTGAGCGTTCGCCGACTTGCCTCGCGCGGCTGCGGTAATCTTCTTCGGACAGGATTGTATCTCCCCCGAACATGCCCTCGGCGCCCGCGCTATTGTCGCGCATCTGAACCAATGTCGGCGTAAAATATTCTGCTAAAGCTTCTCGCTCTTCGTCATCGGTTGCGCCGAGCAGCCACAGAAGAAGAAAGAAGGCCATCATGGCGGTCACGAAATCAGCATAGGCAACTTTCCATGCGCCCGCCGGGCGTGTGTGGCCTGTATCCGCTATGATTTTTTTGACAATTATGGGTCGGGGTTTTTCTGTATTTTTGCCACGCGCCATCGCTAGTTTCCACGTATGCCATCAAACACATCGACAAAAGCAGGCTGGTTCGTGCGTATCAGTCCGGATCGCGCGGCTTCGATAACCAAGGGCTGCGGATGGCGATGCAGGGAAGCGACGATAATCTGCTTCACGACGTGATATATGGCATTATCGCTCTCGATCACTTGCCGAGCGCGCCCGGCCATGGGGCCAACAAAACCATAAGATAATAATACGCCAAGAAATGTTCCGACCAACGCTGACCCGATCATCGCGCCTAATATTTCTGGGGGCTGATCAATCGCTCCCATGGTTTTGACGACACCCAGGACAGCAGCAACAATTCCGAGCGCTGGCAAGGCATCAGCAAGGTTCTGGAGTTTGTCTGCAGGAGCAATAGCTTCGTCGTGCGTTGTTTTGAGACTGTTATCCATGACATCTTCGACCGCATAGGGATCAAGTATACCCGACGAAACCACAACCAATCGAAGGGTGTCACAGATGATAGAAATCAGTTTTTCGTCTGCGAGTAGCTTTGGATATTCAGCAAAAATAATAGAGCTGTGAGGGTCCTCGATATGCTTTTCCAGTATAAGCGGACTGTCGGATCGCAATATCTTCATCAGCTTCGAGACCAGGAAAATGCAATCGAGAAAGTCGGGCTTGCTATATTGGGGTCCCTTAAAGACTCTGGCAACACCGCCAAGCAATTGTTTCAAACCATCTGCATTGTTGCCAACGATCAGGCCGCCAATGGCCGCGCCACCAATAATGCCCATTTCTATGGGAAGCGCTTGCATGACCGCACCGATGTTTCCACCGGAAAGCGTGAATATACCGAAGACCATGACCAAGAGGATGACAATACCGATCGCTGCGAACATATATGTTTCCTGCCATTTAGATTTGGTGGGAATTTACGCCATGTGGCCATCCGTCCCTGTCCATAAAACGGATTGGAACCGTCTGCTTTTAGCGGAGTTGATCAAACAGGCTTGATTGCTCGATACGCGCATAGGCGGCTTGTGCAGCCTCAAGACTGATAAGCATTTTTTGCACTTCGGTTATCGCTAAAGTGAGGTCAGTCTCCTCAAGCGTGGCCCGATATTCGCTGACGTCAATCTGGCGATCTTCCAGCCGCGCCGCCCCTTGTTTGAGCTTGTCATTCTCAATACCATGCTTGCCCAATATATTGGCAGTAGCGGAAATTTGGGTATCCAGCGGATTCAGTAATGCGCTGCGCTGGGCAGCCGTACCGGTCCGTATGGTGGTTGCCATCGTCCCTATCAGCGGGGCCAGTGCATTAAAGTCTGTTCTCGAGGGCGCTGGTGTGACGATGGCATTATCATCAATGGGAATTTCTAGCGGAGGTCCATTGCTGAAGAGAGGACGCCCAAAAGCGTTTTCCTGTGCCAATAGGCCTGAGATCGTGTCGCCAATACTCTCAATTTCCTGCGCGATAGTCTCGCGATCCGCTATTGAGATCGTTTCGCTACTGGCCTGAACCAGAAGCTCCTTTGCGCGGATCAACTGGGCGCTTATTCCGTTCATTGCACCATCAGCCTGCGCAGCAATAGACAAGCCGCGATCTATGTTGCGCAACCAGGCACCCATATTGGCCTGGACCTTCGCTATATTCGAAATTTGCGACCAAGCTGCAGGATCTTCCGAAGCCCGATCTAAGCGCCGTCTGGTCGAAATTTGCTGCTGACGATCAGCTATAAGCTGAGCGAGCTGATTTTGCAGATTAATAGCATGGGACGGACGAGCGCGATTGACGGATTGCATCAGAAATTCCTTCCGGATCTAGAATAAGGCAAGAATGCTTTGGATGTTTTCGCGTGCAACCTGAATGACACGGGCAGAGGCATTATAGGCTTCCTGATAACGGAGCAGGTCAGCAGCTTCTCTATCAAGGTCAACCGAAGACAAGTTATCACGCGCTTCGCGAGCGGCTTCATATTGCGCCTTCGCTGCCGCATTTTCGCTCTGTGCTGATGCGGTGGCAATGGCTTGGGCGCCGACGATATTTGTCCAGGTCTGCTCGACACCGGTTGCCCCCCGTAGAGCAGAAAAATTGATGATGTTTCCATTTGAAGCACCGCCGGGTGTCGCGAGCGCAAGGTCCGCTGGGTCACGCGTTAGCATATTCAGTGCTGCAGCGCCGCCGGTTGCGTTGAGAATAGGTGGGCCTGCGGCTCCGGCATTGGTCTCGCCAGCGGCCTGCCAAGCATTGATATCAGCAGCAAATTGGGTCGCAAGATTGTCAAGCTCTGCGCGCCGTTGAACCGTCGTCGCTGCACTTGATGTAAGCGCTGAAAGCGATCCCCGCGAAGGAGCTGCCACCGGATTTCCGTTGGCAGCAAAACCGATGCTGCCGTTCGCTCCGTTTACAACTGACAAACTGTTTGTTTGACCGACATCAACCAGTGATTGGCCGTCATAGCTTATGTTAGCGACGCCCTTGTCGGCGAAGCTGATTGTGACATCCATGCGTTCGCTGAGCACGGCAAGAGCCGCATCACGTTGGTCCAACAAGGCGGCCTGTTTCGACGATCCGTCGGCTGCGATACGCAGGGCGAGGTTGGTTTTTGCAAGATCATCCAAAGCCTGATTGAATGTGTTGACTTCTTGCTCCGCTGCGCCGGATATCTGGCTGGAAAGATTGGCAAGATCATTGGCGGTGCGGTTTATCGCTGTAACGGAAGCATCAATTTCACTAATGAATTGGTTGCGCAATACAGCGTTAAATGGTGCGCTGGCGAGTTCTTCGGCAATGGCGAATAATTTGGTTAGTTTTGCACCAATTCCATGTTCGGTATCGCCAAGGGCGGTTTCGGTCCCCTTCATCCATCGTGATCTCGTTTCCGCCCCATATAGGGCTGCTCCTGTCAGTCGGACATTCGCTTCCAGAAAGGGATCCGTGGCTCTTGAAATACCGCCAATCTCGACACCACCGAAACCAAATTGTTGAATAAAATAAGGGCTGATGCCAGTCGTCGTCAGCTCGTTTAGTCGCAGATCACGACGCACATAATTGGGGTTTTCTGCGTTGCTGATATTGATTGAAATAGTCGACAGGGCGCGTTGGTAAGCCCGGATTCCCGACGTACCGATTGAGTACATGTCCATCATATCTTATCCTTCCATTGTGAAATCAGCAGATCCGCAATGCCCAGACCATTGTGCTGGACCATCCGATCGGCGATTTGGTCATCCATCAAAGTGCGAAATTGATCCGACCCGCTGTTACCCAATAAATCTTCGCCGAGGCTGGCCGAGCGCATTGCACCGATCATGTTGCGCACAAAAATGGCCTCGAAAGCTTGGGCAGCTTGCTCCAGTTTCTGCTCATCCGTTGGCGTGCTTTGAGGAGCTATATTCTGATTAGGGGCTATGATCGGTATCATTGGATAAGAAGCTCCGCCTTCATCGCGCCGGCCTGTTTCAACGCTTCTAATATGGCCACTAGGTCTCCCGGCGTTGCCCCGATTGTGTTTATTGTTTCGACAATTTCGGACAGCGAAGCCCCACGATCGAATGCAAACATTGGCGCATTCTTCTCTTCGATATCAATTTCACTATTCGGTTCCACCGCCGTCTCGCCGCGGCTAAAGGGCGCCGGTTGGACGACCAGTGGGCTTTCCTGAATCTTGACAGTTAGCTTTCCATGGCTAACCGCTGCTGGAGTGATACGCACCATATCGTTGATCACTACGGTACCGGTGCGCGCATTGACGATAACGCGCGCTGCGCTCTTCGCGGGACTGACTTCGATATTTTCGATTAGTCCCATTTGCATGATGCGCTGGGTTGCGCCGGGTTCGGAGCGAATTTGAATGGATACTGCATCAATCGCTTCGGCCATTTTACTGGCTGTCTTGCGGTTTATGGCATCAGCAACGCGCAGGGCAGTGGTGAGGTCGGGTTCGGCAAGGTTGAACGTAAGATGAGGAGCATTAGCAAAACCCGTTATCACACTGCGCTCGACTGTCGCACCGCCGGGTATGCGCCCGGCACTAGGCGTATTGACCAAAGTCCGCGAACCATCATTGGCATCAACACCGAGCCCGCCAACAGCTAAGTTACCCTGAGCCATCGCATAGATTTGACCATCGGCGCCAAGCAAGGGCATCATAATGAGCGTGCCGCCGCGCAGCGACTTTGCTTTGCCGAGCGCCGATACGGTGATATCCAGTCTCTGCCCTGGCTTAGCGAACGGTGGCAGCTCCGCAGTCACAATAACGGCTGCCGCATTTTTCAGGGATGGATTAATAGCCGGCGGCAATGTCAGCCCAAATCTTGAAACTGTTCCTTTAATCCCTTGGGTGGCATATTCCAGGCTATCATCACCCGTACCGGCCAAGCCAACAACGATCCCATAGCCGGTCAACTGATTGGTTCTTAGGCCTTCAAAATGTCCGATATCCTTGATGCGTGTTGCATGAACCGGTGCGGTCCATAGCAAAGCCGCACCGATTGCAATTCCAAGGAACAATTTGGCATGCCAGAAAAATAGGGAAAGCTTCATGGCGATGAACCGATCTAAAAGGGTGAGATTGCGGAGAAGAATTTCTGCAACCAGCCCTGTTTGCTCGCGCGGGCAATTTCACCTGAACCGGAATAAGCGATTCTGGCATCGGCGACACGCGACGATAATATGCGATTGTCCGTGCTGATATCAGCAGCGCGCACAATACCAGTCATCTGGATATATTCCTCACCACGGTTCAGATTTAACAATTTCTCACCCTTCACTTTCATGGTGCCGTTGGGATAGATTTCCGCAATTGTGACACTGATTTCTCCGAACAGGCTGTTGGCTTGTGCTGCCCGTCCCGATCCAGAGAACGACTGATCGCCGCCAATATTTACGTCGCTTGATTCAAAAACTGCCAGCGGACCGGTCGTTGGTGGGGTGAATCCAAATTCGCCGCTTCTATTCGTGGCGGCGCTATTGCTTTTGATTGCGGATGTTCGTTCGACGAGCTGGATGGTCAAGACATCACCAATCTGCGATGCACGCGCACCGCTGGTCAGTGGGGCATATCCGTTTACGGCCTGAAATATAGCACCATTGCTGGGTATTGAAGCCACTACTAATGGCGCAATTGTGGGTGAGAAGCCCGGCCGCGGTCCATCGTCAGTTCCCGCAAAGCAACCCGATAAAGCCATGGCAGCAGCTATGATGGAAAAGCCTTTCATATCCGATCGGGTCACAATTGCTGGTTCACAAATTGCAGCATTTCATCTGTGGCAGAGATCATTTTGCTATTCACTTCGTAGGCGCGCTGGGTCTCGATCATATCGACTAGCTCTTCGACGATGTTCACGTTGGATTGCTCCAGAAAACCAGCCCGTAAACTACCGCGACCTTCTTCGTTGGCTGCTCCTGCTTGGGGTTCGCCACTGGCTTCGGTTTCGGCCAATAGATTGTCACCCATCGGGTTGAGACCAGCAGGATTGACAAAAGACACCGTTTCTATCTGACCCAGTTCGGTAATTTCAGTGTCGCCAGCCAGAGCTGCAGAGACGGTGCCGTCGCTACCTATGGTTATAGCAGTGGCGCCTTCCGGTATCTGAATTTCGGGGATGAGAGGAAGTCCGCCTGCTGTAACAATAATGCCTTCGGATGTTCGGCTGAAATTGCCAGCTCTGGTATAACCAATTTCCCCGTCCGGCATTTCCACTTGAAAATAACCGGGGCCTTCAATGGCTATGTCGAGCGTATTACCTGTCGTTTGTAGCGTGCCTTGTGTTTCTATCCGCGCGGTCCCTTGAACGGCAACGCCCGTACCGAGTGACAATCCGATGGCATATCGGTTCTGTGCATCTACCGGAGCGCCAGGCGTGATGTTGTGTTGATAAACCAATGTTTCAAAGCTGGCACGTTGCCGCTTGAAACCATTGGTGTTCACGTTCGCGAGGTTATTGGCGATCACGCGCATTTTTACATTTTGCGCGTCCAATCCTGTGCGCGCGACTTGCAGGGCTCCGTTACTCATCTTCCGTTCCTTTCTAACTGTTCGGCAGTTGCATCAGGCTCGCGCCGCTACTGTCGATATCTTTGGCTGTGGAGAGAAATTTGACCTGCGTTTCCCAAGCCCGGCTCGCTTCGATCATATCGACCAAGGATGCGGTCATATTGACGTTGGATCCTTCCAGCGCCCCGGCCGTAAGATTGGCGTCGGGATCATTGGGTAGGGCGCCGCCACCGCGAACCCGAAACAGATTGTCATGGCCTTTGACGATGTCGCTGCCGGTGAACGATACCAGCGCTACCTGATCAATCTGCTGCATTTCATCACCAACATCACCTTGCGGTAAAATCCAGACACCGCCATCCTTTGCGATGCTGATCTTGTCGGAGGGTGGAATGATCAGCGGACCAGCTTCACCCATTACAGGATCGCCTGCACCGGTGGTGACTAACCCTGTTTCACTCAGCTGCAGATCACCGCGTCTGGTATAAGCCGGTTCTCCATCGCCACCCTGGACCGACAGCATAGCATCCCTGTCCAGTGCAATATCGAGCGGGCGACCCGTATTGGTAACAGACGCCGAGGTGAGATCAGCAGCCCATACTCGCTCATAGGCGATGGCCCGGCTGTCAAATGCGGCGCTGCTGAGATGCCGGGCTTTGGCATTGACAATCTCGGCTCGAAAGCCAGTCGTTCCTGCATTGGCCATATTATTGGCAATGGCCGTTTGCCGTGCCATTATGCCTTGCATGGCGGTCAGGCTGCTATGGATCATTTTGTCCATTTTCAAACTCTCCGAATTTTATCAGACCTGCAGGTTGATGATGGTTTGGGTCAGTGTGTTGGCCGTTTCGATCGCTTGGGCATTGGCCTGGAAATTACGCTGTGCGCCAATAAGGGAGACCAGTTCTTCCGTAAGATCGATGTTTGCACGTTCCAGAAGACCGGAGCGCACTTCGCCCATTTGTCCCTGACCTGCGCCGTTGATTTGTGGATCACCACTCTCGCCGGTCGCTTGCCAATGCGCGTCTCCAATAGGTCTTAAACCACTTGAACTGGTGAACGACGCCATGGCCATCGAACCGAGGTTGAGGGTATTGCCATTAGCAAATGTCGCGGTGACCAATCCGCTGTTGGCGATAGAGATATTGGCAAGTACTGCGGTAGGGTCCGCGGGATCGAACTCGGGGACTTCAAAATCAATCATGCTGCCAATCGCTGTCGATGTGATGTTGCCATTGGCATCTACGGGCAGTAGCTGCACCTTGCTTCCCAAAGTGTCGATCACCTCTCTATCGGAGTTGATGTCAAAAACGCCATTGCGCGTGAAGCTGACATCGGAACGGGGTGGTTGGCCGCGAACAACAAAGAAGCCTTCGCCTGCAACTGCAACATCCAATGTTCTGCCAGTTGATTCCAAGGTGCCTTGCGAAAATTGTTGGGTAATCGCATTGAGTCTTACACCTTGGCCTGCAACGGTTTTTGTTGATTGTGTGGGCGAAGCTGCGAACAGGTCACCAAATACCGCCCGACTTCGTTTGAATCCGACAGACCCAGCGTTGGATACATTGTTGGAAATGGTTGCTAGATCGGTTTGTGAGGCTTTGAGCCCAGACAGGGATGTGTAAAAAGACATGGGGCGTTCTCCTTGATTTGAGGGGGTAATTTAACGGAGGCGGATGGCGTCAGAGAGCCAGAACTCTCCGCGCGTGGTGATCAGGCGGGCGTTTGCGCCATCGGTCGGCGATTGGACGGCTTCGACCTTGGCCCATGAAGAAAGCCCTGCAACAACGCCGCCATTCACGCGTACCTTGAGTTGGTCGTGGTCCAGAGGTTGCCCATTGCCGTCGAGGGCATCCCATTCGAAGACAATCGGTCCGGCTTTCTGTTCACCCAACTCGATGGCTTGGACAATTTCACCGCGATCATTCAGGAAATCGATGGACAGATCCTTAGCGGGTGCTGTCAGATAAAATTCACCAGCATATTGGCCTGCATCATTGGGAACAGCCATATTGCCTGGAACCAATATGTTCCTTCCCAGCCAGCTTGACGCATCGCCGATACGGTTATTCTCATATAATTTTTTCAGCGACCCATTCATTTCTTCGATACCAGCCACGGTCGAAAATTGTGCCATTTGCGCGACCATATCATTGCTATCGAGAGGCTTGAACGGATCCTGCATTTTTAGTTGTGCCGTCATCAGGCGAAGGAACGCAGCTTGATCGAGGTTGTTACCTGAAAGACCAGTCGCGGCGGTGCCTGCATTGGTTGATGATATATCTGATATGGTCGTCATTATTTGCCCATCCTTATGGTTTCCAAGATTAGTGATTTTGCGGTTTGCAGCACCTGCACGTTGTTCTGATATTGGCGGGCGGCTTCGATCATCTCGATCATTTCGGTGGCTTCATCGACGCCGGCTTCCCAGACATAGCCATCGGGATCAGCCATCAGATTTGTCGGATCGTGCCTTTTCTTGGGCTGGGTGTCAGATTGGACGATCCGTTCGACATCGACAGTGGCCATGTCCGGACTGTCGATATGGGTTCGAAAAACAGGCTTGAGCGCGCGGAAGGATTCCGCTTCGCTGCTCGCAACAGAACGGGCGTTTGCCATGTTCGAGGCTGTCGTATTGAGCCGGGTAAGCTGCGCCGCCATGGCCCGTCCGGAGATATCAAAGATAGTTATCGGATTGGCCATCTACTCCCCCTTCATCGCTCGGCGAAGCGTGCCAATGCGTCCATCGAGAAAAGACAAGGTGGTGCGATATTGTACTGCATTTTCGGCGAAGAGCGTTTGCTCGGTGGAAAGCTCCACCGTGTTGCCATCCATCGCTGGCTGCAGAGGGATACGATAACCAATATGGCTTGTCGCACTGTCACTCAGTGTAGTTCCATCAGCAACCGATGCGATGGCCTTGTCAAAGTCCAGATCGCGGGCCTTGAAATGGGGCGTGGCTGCATTGGCGATATTGGATGCCAGCATATTGAGGCGCTGCGATCGCAGCGCCAGCGCATCCCCGTAAATACCGAATATCTTGTCCATAGCCGGAACCGATGCTCCCTCTGTTCAAGGTTAAACGAGCGCCTGTGCCGTCCGTTTTGAAAGGCAGAGCGTTTGTCCCAGTCACTCAGCAAAGGGTGTGCCAAAGTCCCAATGTCCAGCAATTCTGCCCTTCTCCCGATAGGACCGGTTCAAAGCGTCAAATTATCGCGACATTTTTTTGTCGGTTTGCGCCATTTATTTGGCACCGCCGTTTTCTATGGGACCGGAGTTTGACGTGCAGCCGTTGATCGCCCTTTTTGATCCGCTCGCCCTAACTCTGGTTTGGGTGGGGGCGATTGCGGTGGTTGGCCTGCAGGAGGGACGAGCGGGTTTGCTTCAAAGCTTTTCGGCTTGGCAAGCCCTTGTCCGTTCTAATCCCGCCCGCGATGCCCAATTGGCACGACAGGCGCTTCGCCGAGTGGAGTCCATTGTTGATACAAAGGGTCTGCAATGTATTGATCGCATCAACGCGGATAGCAGCTTTGTCGCGCATGCTGCTGCCTATCTTGCAAGCGAGCAGGACGCCGGGCGGTTTGCCATCTGGGCCAGGCTTAATTTGGATGATCGCGAAAGGCGCCATAACAATATTATCCGTTTCTGGATGGCGGTTGCGGACGTGGCGCCAGCGATCGGAATGGTCGGGACTATCATAGGCCTTGTGCGCCTGTTTTCCGATCTTGATAACTCGGCAAACCTGGGTTCAGCGATGGCGTTGGCGCTGCTGACGACGCTCTATGGGTTGCTGCTATCTAATGTTGTTGCTGCGCCGGTGTCCCATCGTTTCCAACGCCTGTCATCGGAAGAGTTACAGTGGCAGAGGGTGTTAACCGACAAGCTCATTGCACTCGCACTTCGAAACGAAAAGCAGGCATGTCCGTAAACCACACCAATCGCTGGTCCCTTGCTTTTGCGGACCTCAGCCTGTTGATGCTCGGCTTTGTGGTTTTATCTTTTGTTCGTCCAGCAACCTTTGCAGACGTTGCGGCGACCGAAGCGCCGTCAAAGAAATTCGAATGGGCTACGGCATCGCTTTTTGAGTCCAGTGAAGCGATGCTCACCATGATGGGAAAGGAAAAGGCCAAGGCGGTTGCCCGTTCTATGGACGGGCGCTCTGATCGTATAATATTGTCGATCACCGGCGGCGCTCATGCGTCGGCACGGCTTGACGCATGGGAATTGTCCGCTGCACGCATGGCTTCTTTTGCGCGTGCTTTAAAGGCGAACGGTGTCAAAGATTCCGCAATCACATTTGGCGAACAGAACCAGATCGATAGTCATGCGCCGCAACAGTTAATCGTTTCCATTACATATGATCACCCGAATAGTATGGCGGCGGATGGCACGGGGTTTGCTTCTCAAAAATCATCAACAAAGGAGAAGTGATTATGCCGGTTGTGAAATACATAGTCTTGGCTGGGAGCGCGTTGATTGGGATTGTTGGTGCGCCGGTTCATGGGAAAACGATAGAATCCCTTCCGGCGCTTGAACAGCAGTTGGCTTTATTTCTAGGCAAACAGAAAGGCGAAGTTGGCGGCCCCCGAAGCAATATTGATCCGCGGTTGAGATTAACGAAATGCACTCAGCCACCGGTGTTCGAAATGCGGAGTGAAAACCTAGTCATCATAAGCTGTAAACCGCTTAACTGGCGTATTCCGATAGCGCTCGTGCGGCCCGTCGCTGGTCGTCAGGTCTCTTCAAGAGGCCAGATGATCGTAAAGCGCGGACAGCCGGTATTGCTGATCATAGAGAAAAACGGGTTCATGATTTCTCGGCAGATGCAGGCTGACCGCAACGGCGGCATCGGAGATATTATTCCCGTACGGGCGGCAAGAAGATCATCACCGATATTGGTCGAAATAACAGGGCAGGGTCGGGTTTCCCTACCATCTTATCAGGCAGATTAAATCTAACCGCCGCGCGCCCGTATTAGAAGGCAAGCATGCCACACAGGAGACTGTCATGATAGACAAGATAAACTCGGGACCCAGCCCGTCAGTCAGCACAGGAAGCATCGATATTGCTCGGCCGTTGAGCAATTCTAACGTCCCAGAAAGTTCCAGCACAAAACGAGCAGATGGTTCTTTGGCCGGGGCTGTTAAACATATGGTGCAACAAGGCTTGCCGATTGATATCGATCACATCCACTCCATTCGGAATGCGATAGCGGATGGCCAATATCCCATTGATCCTATGTTGATCGCTGACAAGATGATCGCTTTTGATCGACCTGGCACCGACGTTTCATAATCATGCTATTATTGGATCGTCTCGAACAAGCTTTTAAGGACTTGAACAATGCTCTGGACGGGCAAGACCCGGAGTTGATCATCGCCGCCGCCGCTGCCATCCGGCCTTTGGTGTCCGAGATAGAAAAAACGGGCGTTTGGCATGACAATGATGCAGTCAAAAACCGATTGATAGCCCTTTCAAAACTCATTGATGCTGCTCGGTTCCGGGTCAATAAATTGACGAATTTAAACGAACAGCGCGCCAATAATCTGTCACTTGCTTTGGGCGCGGGGATATCATCAACCTACGATAGATTATTGTAACTTACTGTTATAAAAATACTTTCACGGTAAGTTCAAGGCTGGCTGATCGATTGGCACAAGCTTTGCTGATCTCAAATTGAACAATATTTGGGATCACTCATGCGGCCAAGTCGATCAACATTTTTCGTTAGCGAAACGGTACAATGCTAACATTTCTATCATCCCATCAGCGATGGCTGGGCGATACAGCCAAGGCGGGCATATTGCCTGTTGCGACATTGCTGCTGGTTATTTTCATGGTCTTGCCGGTGCCGGTCACGGTCCTTGATATCGGTTTCATTGCGAATATCACCATCGCACTTGCGGTCTTGATGGTTGCACTAAACGTCGCCAAGCCTTTGGACTTTTCGAGCTTTCCGACGGTTCTTCTATTTGCAACCTTGTTGCGCCTTGCCCTGAATGTAGCGTCGACCCGCGTGGTGTTAGTGGAAGGCCATGCTGGTCCCCATGCTGCCGGTCAGGTGATTGAGGCGTTCGGGAATTTTCTCATCGGCGGTGATTATGTTGTTGGCATATTCGTCTTCGCCATTCTGATGATCATCAATCTGGTGGTGATAACAAAGGGGGCAGGGCGCGTTTCTGAAGTGACCGCTCGCTTCACTCTTGATGCATTGCCCGGCAAGCAAATGGCGATTGATGCTGATTTGAACGCGGGCCTGCTATCTCCAGAGGAAGCCAAAGAACGGCGTCAAGAAGTGGCAACGGAATCCGACTTCTACGGATCGATGGATGGTGCCTCCAAATTCGTAAAAGGTGATGCAGTGGCCGGCGTGCTTAT
This sequence comes from uncultured Sphingomonadaceae bacterium, assembly GCA_947489315.1. GTDB lineage: Bacteria > Pseudomonadota > Alphaproteobacteria > Sphingomonadales > Sphingomonadaceae > Parasphingorhabdus. The sequence continues at coordinate 99,894 of CANLCX010000002.1, read as the reverse complement.
CCTTATAATCAATATTATCGGCGGCATGATCTTGGGCATTTTTAGCCACGATATGGCGGTTGGCGATGCGGCCCAGACTTATGTTTTGCTAGCTGTCGGTGATGCATTGGTCGCACAGGTTCCGGCCTTGCTGCTGTCGATTGCTGCTGCTGCGATTGTTACCAGGGTTGCCTCCCCGATGGATTTATCAGGACAGATCGGTAGCCAATTTGCCAATCCCAAGGCTTGGATTCCCGTGGCTGCGATACTCGCCGTCATGGGATTTTTGCCGGGCATGCCCCACTTCATCATTCTCCCGATTGCGGGGATATCCGGATTTATGGCTTGGCGCATGTTGAATAAGGCGAAGGCCGCCAATGTGCCGGAACCGCGACTACAATCGCCCGAACAAAAAAACCATATTGCCTGGAGCGATGTCACTGACGCAGCGGTTCTTAGTATAGAAATTGGCTATGGGTTGGTGCCGCTGGTTGACGAGCGTAAAGGCGCACCGTTGATGCAACGATTGACGGGGATTAGGCGGCAACTCTCGCGCGAACTGGGTTTCGTTGTTCCGCTGGTTCGGGTTAAAGACAATATGGCGCTGCCCCCGAACGCTTATCGTATCCAAATTAGCGGTGTGACCTTGGGCGAGGATCAGGCTTGGCCGGACGATCTGTTGGCGCTCGATAGTGGTGCCATTGACACCATTGTTGATGGAGAGGCATGCAAAGACCCAACTTTTGGTTTGGACTCTCTATGGATTTCACCAGAAAAGCGCAGCGAAGCTGTTGTGTCCGGATATACGGTTGTTGACGCTTCGACGGTAATCGCGACCCATTTTAATCATCTGGTCGGGCTCAATGCCTCTGAGCTATTTGGCATGGATGAAGCGCAAGGCTTGCTCGATAGTCTGAAAGATACGGCCCCGCAACTGGTCGAAGGGCTGACGCCAAAGCCGCTTAGTCTGTTTCAGGTCGCCGCCATTTGCCGTTCGCTGCTGAGCGAAGGTGTCCCGCTCAAAGACTTTCGCCGCCTTAGTGAAGCAATGATCCACGCAGCTGCGGATGATGCAGCTAGTGAAACCCCGTCGCTCGACAATATCGTGGACGGTGTGCGGAAGCGCATTGGATCGCTGATCATCCAGTCACTGGTTCCGATCAATATGCCTTTGCCAGTGATCACGCTCGACGCAGAACTGGAGGGCTTGTTAGCGCAAGCGATCGAATCCAGCGGCACTGCTTCCCGTCCGGTCGAGCCCGGTCTGGTGCAAAAAATAGTGAGTTCCGTTGAAGATGCAGCCCGCCCGATCATGGCAGAAGCGCGGCGTTTTGCGATCGTAACCTCACCGGTCGCACGCAGAACTTTGTTGAAAATCCTAAAGCCCAATTTCCCCGGAACGCCCATCTTATCCTTCGAAGAATTGCCGGATGACAAGGCGGTCGAAGTCGTTGCGGTCGTCGGTGGCCGGTCCGGAAAGTTACCTACCTCAGAGCAAAAAAATGCTGAAACAGTCGATCATAAAAAGGACATAGCGTGACATATCTTGATCCCAAGCTTGCCGACTTAACCTATGGCCCAAGCCCTTCCGCGCATAGTCAAGAGCAGCTTATCAATAGCCACCAGCCGCTCGTCCGCAAGCTCGCCTGGCACGTCCATTCCCGGCTTTCCACGAGCATCGAAGTGGAAGACTTGCTACAGATTGGAATGGTTGCATTGGTCGAAGCTGCTCAGGGATTTGAAGATCGCGGACTGGGTTTTACCAACTATGCAAAACTGCGTGTTCGCGGTGCTATGATTGATCAATTGCGTAAACAGAGCAATATCAGCAGATCGGCAATGCAATTTCAGAAAAAGCTGCGCGAGGTGAGCGAGGAGCTCGCCCAAAAATTGGGACACGCCCCTAACCAAGTCGCTCTCGCGGCGGCTATGGATATGGACTTGGAGAGCTTTCGCGTTGCGACAGACAATGCCGAAGCCGTCGACCTGCAGTCGATGGACGAAGTTTATTCTGATCAGAATATCTGGTTCTCTGATTTATCGGAAAAGGCTGACGATAGGGTGGAAAGGCATCAGCGGCAGCAGATGATTGCCGATGCCATTGGATCTCTGCCGGAACGCGATGGTTTAATATTGCAACTATATTTTATTGAAGAAATGAATCTGGAAGAGATTGGGCTGACGCTCGATATTGGTGCCTCGCGCGTGTGCCAGATTAAAAAGGCAGCGCTTGAAAAACTGCATCAGATACTCGCACAACATGAATAGCCCCCGGCGCTCATAGTGGGGTTTGATAAGCGCCGGGGACCTTAAGACCAGTTAAGCGGACCAGTGACTTAACGGATCAAACTAAGTACGCCTTGCTGTGATTGATTGGCCTGAGCGAGCATCGCCGTGGATGCCTGGCTCAATATCTGGGCCTTGGCGAGAGCGGTGGTTTCACCGGAAAAGTCGACATCCTCAATTCGTGACCGGGATTCTGTGATATTGGCCAAGCGATCATTGAGGTTCGATACGGTTGCCTGCAGACGGTTTTGCGAAGCACCCAAAGAAGCCTGCGCTGTGGTCACTGAATCCATTGCGGTGCCGAGTGCGGTCAGGGCAGCATTCGCGCCGGCGACCGTGCTAATATCCAGAGTGTCTACGGCCAAGGTTGTCGCTGTGACATCAGTGAGTGCGATGGAAACTATTTCAGCAGCATTGGTTCCGGTCTGGATATCCAAGGTTGCATTCGTGCCATTGAGCAGGGCAACATTGTTGAAGGTAGTGCGTGATGCGACATCGTCAATCTGCGCAATCAGAGCTGCAACCTCAACTTGCAAATTGACGCGATCGCTATTTGCCAATGTGCCGTTGGCAGACTGAACCGACAGTTCACGCATACGTTGCAGCATATTGTTGATTTCGTTCATGCCGCCTTCTGCGGTCTGGGTTAGCGAGATACCATCATTGGCATTGCGGACAGCCATGTTAAGCCCCCGGATTTCAGACGTCATCCGTGTGGCAACGGCCAAGCCAGCAGCATCGTCGCTAGCGCTATTGATGCGGCGGCCTGTAGACAGGCGCTCAATGGATTTGGCGAGGCTCATTTCCGCACTATTGGCGGCGTAGTTTGTGCGTAGAGCCGCAACATTGGTTCCGATAATTGTCATTTCTTTTCCTTTCAATAACGGGCTGGTCGCTACGATTATCGATGAGCGACGGCCTCATGCAGAAAGAACGGATAGCGTCAGAATAGATTTAACCGCCCAAGAGCGCGTCATGAAAATAGCGGTTTGTCAGTAGTTTGACGGAGCGGAGTCAGAAAATTGGCTTTGATTCAAATTCCAGCTTTAAAGTCATTGAAAAGTCAGAAAAATATTCTCCCATAGAAATTGGCACAGCGTTTGCGAAGCCATAGTCAGCCGCATTTCACAGTTTCAGATGCGGTATCTTAGGACCAGATATTGGGGAAGATGATGACTGTAATAATCTTATGTGATGGTGCGCTTGCGGGCCGAATGCCGATCAAAAATTGGTTGCTCGGCTCGCGAAAAGCCATTTGTCAGATTGTAAGGTTCGCGCACAAAATATGTTCCCACATGGGTGCGCGAACCTTTCTTGAGACATTAGGCCGCAACCATCGCCACAGCCCTTCTTCTCTTGATAATCACTCTCCCGAACTGGTCAGGGCGAGCCATGGTCTACCGCTGCGTATCGCTTTTCTGGCACCAAAATGCCCCTTGGTGTCAACGCGATACGTGGCGGACTTGGCGGGAGGGATTTGATCCATGAAAATGATAGAAACGAACGGGCTGATGGCCATGCGTCAGGATATTATTGCGCAGAATGACGCTTTGCAAAAAGCAGCGTCGGCAGGTGTCACTGATGCAGCGACCCATATACAGCCCGCCTTTGGTGCGGCGATGACCGCAGCCTTCAATGAGATTAACGACGTGCAGCATGCTGCGGGTGACATGACCCAGGATTACACCATGGGCAAGACAACCGATATTGCCGGCGTGATGATGGCGCGACAAAAATCGTCGCTGGGATTTGAGCTGACCCTGCAGGTCCGGAACAAACTGCTCAAAGCCTATCAGGATGTTATGAGCATGCCGGTGTGATATGAATGAACTTAGTCTCACCACTGATCAACAGGTCGACAAGCCGGTTCAAGATTTGACGCCGCTCTGGCCGCCCAACGGCGATCCAAATGATGCTAACTGGCGTGATCGTATACAGGCATTGGTCAAACAGCCAGCCATAACAGGTGCTCTGCCGTGGCTGGGATTGCTTGCCGTGGCCGCATTGGCCGCCACCTTTTGGCTGGCTTTGCGCGAACCACCGCAAAGAGATTTGTTTCGCGGCCTTCCTGAATCCGACAAAGCCGCGGTCGCAGAAGCGCTCCAGCAATCTAACATCAGTTTCAACATTGACCAGTCGAACGGCAGTTTGACGGTGTCGCAGGATGACTATCATCGGGCCAAGCTGGCACTGGCGGCGCAAAATCTACCCAAGTCAGCGCCTGACGGAGACAGTTTGATTTCATCGATGCCGATGGGCGCAAGCCGGGCGGTCGAAAACGAAAAGCTGCGCGCTGCTCGCGAACTCGATCTGGCGCGCACTATTGAGGCGATGGACAATATCACTTCGGCGCGCGTTCATCTCGCGGTCGAGGCGCCCAGTATATTTGTGCGGGATCGTTCTGAGCCCTCTGCGTCGGTTATGCTAACACTTGTCGGCGGGAACCAGCTTAGCGAAGCACAGGTGCAATCAATCATATATCTGGTGTCGAGCTCAGTCCCTGGACTGTCATCAGATACCGTCAGCGTGGTCGATCAAAATGGTCGCCTGATGTCGCGGCATGGATCGAGCAGCGCATCGGATCAGGCCGAGCAGCATCTGATGGTGCAGGGCCAAGTCGAAGAACGCTATCGCCGTACCATTACGTCATTGCTCACACCAATGATTGGCGCAGATAATTTCACCGCCGAAGTAACAGCGGAAATGGATTTTTCTGAAAATCAAGCGACCCGCGAGAGCTTTCCGCCAGAAGATGCGCGTGTCCGGACGGAACAAGGAAGCTGGTCCAATGAACCGGGAGAGCGAGCCAGCTATGGTATTCCCGGTGCGCTCGCCAATCGTCCGCCAGAAGAGCCAGAACTGACGGACGAGTTCCAAGGCGATGGCGGCGCGGCAGAGGAAGAGGAAACCAGCCGCACATCGGAAAAATTCGCTCGCCAATATGAACTGGGCCGCGAAGTGTCGGTGACCAAACAGGCTGCCGGTTCATTGAAGCGCTTGTCCGTTGCCGTGGCGCTCCGCTCGCCGATGGGGAAAAATCAACGCTCGGCGCAAGAACTGGCTGCTGTAGAAGCGCTGGTTAAAGGGGCCATTGGCTTTCAGGCGGAGCGCGGCGATCTAGTGGCGATAGAGGCGCGGGCCTTTCTGCCTGTGGAAGAAACGGTGGAAAACTGGTGGGAAGCCAGTTGGGTTTCTCTGCTCGTTCGTAATGTCTCGGCATTGCTGGTGGCGCTAGCATTGATCTTTGGTCTTGGACGGCCGCTGCTAAAGAAAGTCCGCACCAACCGGTCAAACCTGTCGGATGCAGAGCAATTGCAACTGGCGTCTGATATCGATCAAGAACTGAGCCGCGAGAGCGCAGCCGCGAATAAGCCAGTTGATCCGGTATCGCTGGATATGATCAGCTCTGCCGATGGCTATGCGCAGCGCGCTGCACTGATCCAAAATTTTGTGCGCCAAAACCCCGATCATGCGGCGCTGACAGTGCAGGATCTGCTGGGACAAGAGCGCGTCGATGCTGACGTTCGAAAGGAAGCGGCCAATGGCTGATCCGGCAAGCGACAGCATGGCGCAAGTAAACAATCTGCCCGTAGCGGAAATTACAACCGGTCCCACATGGTCCGGCAGTGAGATAGCTGCGATATTGCTGATGACCTTTGGCGAGGATGAAGCCGCCGACATATTATCGCGTCTCAGACCGGGCGAGGTGCAGAGCCTTGGTGCAGCCATGCTGGCCATCAGCAAGGTTGGTGAAGATGATGTGAATTTCGTATTTGATCGCTTTGTTCAACAAGCGCGCAGTCGTACCGCCATTGGCTATCGCGCGCATCAGCAAATTACATCGATTATGGGCAAGGCATTTGGCCCCGGTCGCGCAGCCAACATGTTGACCCGGATCGCCCCACATCAATCGCGCTCGGATCTCAGCCACTTGCATCGCCAGCTAGACTGGATGTCCGCCGATGAAATTGCGAGCATGATAGCGGATGAGCACCCCCAGATGATGGCCGTGATCCTGTCTTTTCTGGAGCCGGAAACGGCGGGCGATGTGCTGCAACAGCTCGCCGATGATATACAGGATGATGTTGTGTTCCGGGTAGCGGATATGGGTTCTATCGGCGCACAAGCGATTGGCGATATCGAAGCCTTGATAGCCCGGCAATCACAGAAGCCGGCGACAACAACCAGTCAGAAATCTGGCGGCACCAGCGAGGCTGCTGCGATCATGAATAATGTTGAAAAACAGACGGAACAGCGGATCATTAAAGCGCTGCTCAAAAGGGACAAGGCGCTCGCTCGCAAAATCGAAGAAGAAATGTTTGTCTTCGGAGATTTGATCGATCTGGATGACAAAAACCTGGGCATGGTGTTGCGATCGATCGAGAATGCAGTCCTTATTCTGGCAATCAAGGGCGCTGATCCCGATCTCGCTGCGAAAATGTTTGGCTGCATGTCAAAGCGCGCCGCCCAATCGATAGAAGATGAAATTGCGGATATGGGGCCGGTTTCAAAGGATGAGGTTAGCACGGCTCAAAAGCAGATCGTGGCTCAGACTCGCATGCTCGCCGAAGATGGAACGATTATCTTAGGGGGGCAGAATGATGAATTTGTCTGACAATGAATTCTCTTCGGCAGAGCATAGTCCGGACTTTAACATGACCGGCTCTTTGCAAATGCGCGAAACAGCCTTCCATCCGAAATATGATTGGCGTTTGGATTGCGGAAGTGAGCCTCCCGAGGAAGACGATATTGAGGAAGGATCCGAGTCATCGGATAACGGACTGAACAAAGAAATCGCGGATGCATACGCACAAGGATATTTGAATGGGCAACAGGCCGCTATGGTCCACGATGATCAGGATGACCATGCTAGGAACTTGCTGGCCGCGGCGCTCAATCGTCTGAAAATTGTCGATGAAGCCAAGCTTACGCAACAGTTTTGGGAAGTCATTCTCTCATTATTCGAGCAAGCCATTGGCCACGCCAATATGGACCGAGAATTGATGCAGCAACGATGTGACGAAGCCGTCGCATCGATCAATGAAAATATCGGAGAAGCTTGCCTGCATATTGCGGCAAGCGATGCGGATATTTTGCAAGATTATGATTGCGATATCCCGATCATGGTCGATCCGGCGCTACTGCCCGGTTCGGTTCGTCTGACCCATGCAGCTGGGCAAATATTATCCGGTACAAATGCGATGACAGAAGAGATCGAATCCAGGATCGATCCTCGGGAAGGCGGATCATGTTAGACCTTGATTATGATCGGCTGTCGCGACTCCTGATTGAAACGGGTGCTATAACTCCTGCGCTGACCAAATGGGGGAAAGTGAAGGTCTGCTCCGGTGGATTATTAAATGCCAGCGGCTTTGATTATCCCATTGGTTTTGGCGCTCAGATACAGTCCGAGAACGGACGTGAAATTGGTGCCGAGGTTGTCGGTTTTGATGGGGATATGACGACGCTGGCGCCGTTCGACCAGCATGTCGATATCCGTGTCGATGCGCGCGTTCGGCCGACCTTGCAAGCGGCACAGGTCGCGGTTGGCCCTCAGTTGATGGGACGCATCATTGATCCGCTGGGGTGCCCGCTTGATGGCATGGGGCCGATCCAAGTCGACGCGCAATGGCCGCTTAAGGGCAAGTCTGCCAATATTCTCAATCGCGGCAGTGTAACCCGGCCACTGGATGTTGGCGTACACGCCATTAATGCACTGTTACCGGTTGGATGTGGCCAACGCTTGGCGCTGATCGCGGGCTCTGGTGTAGGAAAAACAGTACTTATGCGACAACTGACATCCGGGACGCAGGCGGATGTTATCGTGGTCGGGCTAATCGGAGAACGCGCCCGCGAGGTTAGCGATTTTGTGTCAGCAAGCAGGGACAGCGGGATTGCCAGTAAAGCGATCATTATAGCGGTGCCTGCCGATCATTCACCGATTCTACGGATCAAAGCAGCACAGCGCGCCGCGGCCATCGCCGAATATTTCCGGGCGGAGGGCAAGAGTGTTTTGCTGGTGATCGATAGCTTGACCCGCATTGCGCATGCCCAGCGAGAAATCGGTTTGGCTGCTGGTGAACCGCCTACCATGAAAGGCTATCCGCCCAGCGCCATCGCGCTCATCCCGCAATTGTTGGAACGCGCCGGATGCGATGTAGAGACAGGCGGTTTCGTAACAGCCTTTTATACCGTTCTTGCTGATGGCGATGACCTCGACGATCCAATTGTAGATGCCGCCCGCGCCATTGCGGATGGACATATTATCCTGTCGCGCGAACTGGCCGAGCAAGGGGTATTTCCCGCCATAGATGTTGGCAAGTCGATCAGCCGGGTTGCGCAGGATATTATCGGAAAGGAACATAGCTTGGCATTGCGAACCTTTCGCTCCTTGTGGAGCCGGTACGCGGAAAATCGTGATCTAATTACCATGGGTGCCTATCGGCCCGGCAGCGATAAGTTACTGGACGACGCGATTGCGCGGCGTCCCGACCAGCTGTCTTTCTTGCAACAAACGATTGACGTTAAAACCAGCCTTGAAAGCTCAGTGGCCAGGCTTGTTGAGAGTTTCGGTTCATGAACAATATGCACGCAAAAAAGCGGTTACTCGGCGTTTGCCGGCTGCAAGCCAAATTGACCCAACGGGATTTGGTCCATGCCGAGAGTCAGGCCGTGCGACTGGAAATGTCGCACGCTCAAATATTAGCGATGGCGGACGACATGCTCGGCACGATTGATTGCAGCCAGTCGGCTATGCTCGCAAGCAGGTTGGAATTTGGGCATCGGTTGATAACGCTAAGCAGCGTCCAGAAACAGAAGATCGCTGAGGCGCAACACATCGCAGCGACCCTCCGGTCATCGGCGCATATCTCGACCCTTCGCGAAGAACGCGCGGAACTAAATTTTAGGCGAGCCAGAAATTCCCATGACCAACGAGTGCTGGAAAAGCAGCCGTATCGGATCGGGAAACCCCGCATCGCGCCCATTGGATTGAAGAGAGGATTGTCATCATGAATGGCTTGTTCCGCTTACTGGAAAATTTTGATGCCAGAGCCCTTGGTTCACCGTTGCAACGCCCCGTTCCTTCGAGTGATGGGCATGAGTTTGCGCTTCGTTTTGCCGATGCTTCGCGGGCAGTTGATGGTGATGCGCTGGACAGCGAACAGTCAGCGGAGATGCTATTGGACAAAGCAGAAACTGACATTTTGTTACCGGGTCCGCCCAGCCATCCGGATACTGTGGTTGATGTGAAAGAGCCTGCAACCATAGCTATTGCACAAGGGGAAAACGGTTCCTCGGCGCCAAGCCTGAAGGGTGAGAATATGACCGACGAAACATCGGTCCCTTCAGATACCAAATCTGACCGAATTGGACGCCGGCGAAATCAGGCTGCGCTGGATATATCGAAGGACATATTGGGGATGGGGCAGGGCGGCGATGATCAACCCATGGCGAAGTCGCTTGTAACATCTGGTACATTGATTGATCAGAAAATAAGGACAGCTGCTCCGCTGTTTGAAAATGCTATTCCGAGGGATCAGAAGTCGTTTCCAGACAATCATTTGATCAAGTCAGCTGGTGAAAAATCGGCGAATAAATTCAGTGTGCAAGACGATGCTCCCGTATCAGTAGCTCGCGCTGTTTTGCCGATCAACCAGACGCTATCGCCAATGGCATCTTCACCGCTGATCGACATTGCTTCGGTTGCTCCAATGGCAATCAGGCCGACCGCTGCAACTGCTCCACCACTACCGACGTTGGATACCGTGATCGATGATCAGTGGGTTGCAAGATTGAGTCAGGAAATCGGGAAACTGACCGGCGAAAAAACGAGGCTTAGTTTTCAGTTGAAACCCCAAAACCTTGGCAAATTGCATGTGGAGATAATGTCCGATGCAGCAGGCAATGTCGTGCGTGTTGATACGGACAGCGAAATTGCCAAACAACTCATCTTGGGCGCGCAAGGGCGACTGGAGCAGGATATCCGGCTCACCGGCTCGAAGTTAGTGCGTGTGGATGTGACCCATCAGGAACAATCAGGATCACAATCGGGGCATAATGGTCCGGATACGCAGGGCCGCCGACCGGCGATCGAACGGGGCGAATATGCCTCGAACGATGGATCTCTAGCGGAGCCTTTGTTGCCCGCGACAAGGGGACCTGATGGGTCTTCTTCCCATCTCGGCGCGCGATACGCCTGACCCCTGAAAACACAATTTCGGAGAATAATATGGCTGATACGATTGAAAAAAAGCTGGGGAAACCGGTCGGGGACAGGCGGATTGGAAAAGCGGTTATGGGAACGCTGTTCGTGGTTCTTCTCGGCAGCGGCGGAATGGCCGTCGGATACCTCCTCGCCAATGGTGGAGCCGGGCGACAACAGGGTGTCGAGAAACCGGAACTCGTGGCCAAGGATGACGGTAAAATAGCCGTCACTTTATCCGATTTAAAAGGTGATAAACGGACGCCCAATTTTTCCGAAAGCGCGTTCAAGGCAACCTATTATCCAATTGATGGACCGTTCACATCCAATCTAAAAAACAGCAATAATTTTGCGCAGCTCTCCATCTCTATCGCGACCTATTATGACGAGCGGGTTCTGGAGAATATCAAGGAGCACGAAACCGCTATTCGATCCGCTATCCTGATGACGTTGGCAGAACAGGAATCGGCAACGCTCAGTACCCATCAAGGTAAGGAAATGTTGCAGGGGTTGCTGACCAGTTCGATCAATAAAGTGCTGGAAGAGAAGACCGGTTTCGGGGGCGTCAACAACGTCTATTTTACCAGCTTCGTGGTGCAATAATGACGGCACCTGTTACCCATATATTTGCTGAAAAATCAAACCATAGCTTGGCCGACATGTCACCTATGAGGAGGATATCGGACAAATATGAAAGCGGGCTGGCTATCGCTATCGAGCAATTGGTTGGCGAGAAGGTTGATGTCATCGCTCAGGACATCCGCTTCCTGTCCTATGGAGACTGGTCGGATGAATTGGACGGCTTGTCCAGCCTCTCAATTTTCCGATTATTGCCGTTACGCGGTTCACTGATCTTTCGCCTTGAAGAAGCTATGATCAACAGTCTGGTTGAGCTGTATTTTGGTGGCACTCTCGGCCCGCTGGTGGCGCGTAATAAAGACTGTTTCCGGGAAGCTGAATTGCAATTAATTGCGCGGCTTCAAGGCGCGCTGATCCAGCAGCTGGGGGACTGTTTCGCTGACCATGCAGTGATGAAACATGCGCTGCTACATCACGAAACCAGTCCGTTGCATGTAACAGTCTGCAAGCGAGATGAGCAGGTTATGTGCCAGTCGTTCAAAATTTCCATTAGACCGGATATCTCGTGGCAGATTGATGTGGTCTATTCTGCAGACGCGGCTGAAAGCGCTATCGAGCTTATCCAGAATAAAAGCATGGAACAGTCCGAAGCGTCGGATCCCCATTGGCAGCGGCAATGGTATAACGGGCTGCAACAAATATATTTGCCGCTGCGCACCATTTTGGCGCAACCGGTGATGCAATTGCCAGAGCTGTTCGAGCTGAAACCGGGTGACGTTATCCCGATTACGCCGCGCGTAAAGCCACCGCTATTTGTTGCCAATCATAAATTTGCAACCGGCACATTGGGTGAGAAAAACGGCTGTGCCGCCTTCAAGATTGAACATATTGAACGAGGAGACGCGCGATGAGTAGTCCGAAAGAAACGCCTGCGGCTAAGACAGCCAAAGAGGCTGAAACAACGCCTTGGGCCGAGAATGAAAATTTTCGATTGCTGGCGGATATTCCCGTACGTTTGTCCGTCGAAGTCGGATCGATATCGAAGCGGCTTGCCGAGATCATGGCCTTTCAAGAAGGCGAAGTTGTGGAGCTGGACCGGCAATCCGATGATCTGCTCGACATCATGATCAATGGGACATTGGTCGCAAAGGGAGAGGTGGTCACTATCGATGGCCGCTTTGGCGTCCGCATCGCCGAATTGGCAAATGAAGGTCTCAGCTTTCCGGCAGTGGAGAGACGCTGATGATGACCGCCTATATCATCAAGTTGCTGGTTCTTTTACCGGTCATGGGCGGGCTGATATTCGCCGCCTTGTGGCTGTATCGTAAATATCAACCGGCGCTGATGACCGCTCAAAAGGATCGCCGCGTCAAGATACTCGAAACGCTTCCCATGGGCGGTTTTACGAAATTGGCGGTGATAGAATTTGAAGGCCAGACGTTGTTGATATCCGTCAACCGAAACCGGGTTGATCGACTTGCAGCCAGTGTAGGTCAACCATGACGAAGCCATTTCGGATTGCTGCACTGATTGCAGTTTTTCTCTTAGGTTTTGCAGACCCAGCGTTTGCGCAGGATGATCTGTCAGAGGGACTGGGCCGGGCGCTGGACGATATTTCCGGTGATGGCAGGCCGTTGACCTTGTCCCTGCAAATTTTACTGCTGATGAGCTTGCTGACGGTATTGCCATCCATCGTTTTGATGATGAGCAGCTTCACGCGGATCATCATTGTTTTGTCGATCCTGCGCCAGGCCTTGGGGTTACAACAAACACCACCCAATCAGGTCTTGGTCGGACTGGCCTTATTCCTGTCGCTGTTTGTCATGCGTCCGGTCATCGATACGATCAATGTCGATGCCTATTCCCTCTATGGCGAAGGCGAGATACCCATTGAAGAAGCGATTAGCCGGTCCGGCGATGCCTTGCATGGTTTCATGATCAAACAGACACGGCAGTCGGATTTGAAACTGTTTATGGAATTGGCAGACACACCGCCAGTGGCTGAACCAAAGGATATTCCGTTTTCGATTTTGCTGCCCGCTTTTGTGACAAGCGAACTCAAGACCGCTTTTCAAATCGGTTTCCTTATATTTCTGCCATTCCTGATCATCGATCTTTTGGTCGCATCTACACTGATGGCGCTGGGGATGATGATGTTGTCGCCCACGATCATTTCGATGCCGTTCAAGCTCTTGCTGTTCGTACTCGTTGATGGATGGGCGCTCACCATGGGCACGTTAGCCGGTTCTTTTGCAATTTAAGGAAGGCGCAGCATATGGCAGGCAGTGGTGATTTTTTCATTGGCATGGCGCAGCAAACGCTGTGGATTACGGCTTTGGCGGCCGCGCCGATATTGGTCCCGGCGCTACTCGGCGGTCTATTGCTGGGGATGATCCAAGCCGCAACATCGGTCAATGAAGCAACGCTCAGCTTCGTTCCCAAATTGTTGATTGTTGCGATCATGCTGGGGATATTCGGTGGATCGATCATGTATTTGATCGTCGATTTTACCGTTGATGTTTATGACCGGATCCCGGCGCTGCTGGTTTGACAGCCTGAGATGATTGCCCCGGGATTTGCAGGATTGGAAGACCAGCTCTGGTTGTGGCTTTTCGCGATGATCAGGCCTGGTGCCGCCTTTTTTGCAGCACCAGTTACGGGCGCGAAAGTGGTGCCAATCCAGTTGCGCTTGATTATCGCTTTGGCGGTCGGGATGGCGGCGATAGGCGGATCTGATATCAAGCTTCCTGAGGATGGCCTGATCAGTATTTCCGGCTTTGCCTTGATTGCCGGTGAGATCATCATCGGCCTCGCCATCGGTTTCACTATCCAGATAGGATATGCCGCCGCTTTTGTTGCGGGCGAGACCATCAGCAACGCCATGGGTTTGGGTTTTGCATCCATGTCTGATCCGCAAACCGGGCAATCCACACCGGTCATCGGCCAGTTTCTGTCGATCATTGCGACACTTATTTTTCTGGCGATGGACGGCCATTTGATCCTCGCTTCGATCATCGTACGCAGTTATGAATTTTTGCCGCCAGGCAGCGGTCTGTTGTCGGCGGATGCTGCACTGAGACTGGCCCATTTCGGCGGGTCTTTATTTGTTGCAGGACTGGCCATTGCTTTCCCCGTCGGATCGGCGTTGCTGCTGGTGCAGATCATTCTTGGATTGTTAGCGCGCTCGGCTCCGTCGATGAACCTGTTTGCGGTTGGCTTGCCCGCTACACTCACATTGGGATTGGTCATGTTGGCTATGGCGGCTCCCTTAATGATCGACGGCATTGGACAAGCGCTCATCCAGTCGCTCGAATATAGCGAAACAATAGCGAGGGGCGGCTAATGGCAGATGGACCGCCGGGCGGCGGCGAGAAAACGGAAGCGCCAACCCCCAAGCGGCTTCAGGATAGCGCGAAAAAAGGCGACGTCTTGCAATCAAAGGAGCTGGGCGGCGCGATGGTTGTCGTGGCCGGCGCGCTGGGTTTCGCGGCATTGGGCAGTTTTTTGATGGATGCGATCGCCGAAATGCTGACGAACGGCTTGACGATTGAAAGAGCCGATATCGAGAATTTCAATCCCAGCGAGCAAACCTATCGCCATATCCGCAAGATCCTGTTCCCTTTTCTCAGCCTTTTTGGAATGACCATGCTGGCGGCCATAGCGACGCCGATATTGCTCGGTTCACTGGGTTTCCGCTGGTCGGCAATGAAACCGAAAGGGGATAAGCTCAATCCGATCAATGGGCTGAAGCGGATGTTCGGAACGCGTGGGCTGATCGAGCTGGGCAAGTCCTTGGCGAAGGTCCTATTGCTGGGATGTATCGGACTTTGGCTGGTCTATACCAATCTGCCTTATATGTTTGCGTTGGGTCCTCAGGATATGCGCGGCGCTGTCGGGCAATTTGGGGATTTATTTGTCATCATCATGCTGGTGATGGCGGTTGGGTTTTTTGCGATTGCGGGCATAGATGTGCCGGCACAAATGTTTCAGCGCAGCAAACGGCTTCGCATGACCAAGCAAGAGGTCAAGGATGAGCATAAGGATATTGAGGGTGCGCCAGAGGTAAAATGGGCGCAGCGTAAAAGGCAACAGGAGAGCTTGTCGCAATCCGTCCGTAAAGCGATGGACGAAGCCACTGTTGTGCTTAACAATCCTGCCCATTTTTCGGTCGTATTGCGCTATCGCCCGGGCATGGATGCTGTGCCAACCATGTTGGCAAAAGGTAAAGGTGAGACGGCGGACGCCATTCGTCAATTGGCCGAAGAACGAGCGGTGCCGATGTTGCAGTTTCCGATGCTGACCCGTGCCATTTATTTCACCACACCGGTTGGCGGTGTGATTGACGAGCGGCTTTATGTCGCGGTGGCCACGGTGTTGGCTTTCTTGTTTCGGCTTGATGCGCAAATTGCGGACGCGTTGGAGCAGCCGCATGTCGATCTGCCGGATGAGCTGCGGTTCGATAGCGATGGCAATTGCGAAAATTAATCTAAAGCTATTCAGGCGCTCGTCGTTTTGAGACCTATGTTTGATTCAATATCCAATTTCATCGGTTCCGGCACAGGCGTGAATAGCCGGCAACTCATCGCAGATTTGTTGGCCGCCTCCCGCGAACCCAAAGAGGCCATATTGCGCAGCCGCGAGCAAGCCAATAGCCTGAGAATTTCAGCCTTGGCATCGGCATCCTCATCGCTTGATACCTTCGCTACTGCGCTTTCGGACTTGCTGGACGGACGAGCCTTTGCGGGCAGTCTGGTGTCCAGCAATCCAGCGCTCGCCACCGTTGGGTTTATAGACGATGCGCGTCCCCAAGGCCTTCCCGCCACGCTCGAAATAACACAGTTGGCGTCCTCGCGGCGGCTCGCCTCCGGGGTCGTCGCTGACAGCAATGTGTCGCTAGGCGCAGGAACGATGACGATCAGCAGCGGCAGCGGAAATTTTAACGTCACATTGGTCAATGGTGCCGACAGTTTGAGTGATCTTGCGGAAGCCATAAATCAGTCGGAATCTGGCGTCGCGGCCTCCATCATCACCGATGATACGGGCGCGCGGCTTGTGCTGGAAGGGCAGGAGGGCGCTGGTAACATATTTACGGTCAGCGGTGATTTTGCCGACTATAATTATCCCCCGGGCGGGGCCGGAATGACGTTGGTCAGTGAAGCGGTCGATGCCCTCATCAAAATTGATGGCGTGGATTTGCGCTTTGGTAGCAACACGATCGAGAATGCGATTCAGGGCGTGTCCATAAACCTCAATGCCGCTGCACCGGGAACGGCAATTACCATTAGCGGCGATCAACCGACAAAGACGATATCGGCTTTGGTAGGTGAATTTGTCGATGCCTATAATCAATTGCGAACCGCGCTGAATGCGGCAACCGCACCCGGTGGAGCTGGGGACTCCGCCGGCCCTCTTTCTGGCGACAACGGAGTGCGTGAAATGATGCGCGCATTGAGTCAGATTGGTGCAACCGCGCTGGCCGACAACGGACCCTATCGCGCCCTGTCTGATATCGGCATCAAGACCAATCGCGACGGGACGCTGTCCATCGACAAAGACCGGCTTGATGACGTTTTGGCTGCTAATCCTGAGGCGGTATCCAATATGCTCGATCCACTGAAAGCCGATAGCAATAATCCCGGAATCGCAGGCCTATTGCAGTCGATAAGAGACCGGCTGCAAGGGGATGATGGAGCATTGGAAGCAAGTCAGAACCGGTACGAGGAGATTAAGGCCAACTTGCTGGAAGCGCGCGAGAAGCTAGATCAAGACAGCGCGCAATATGAAACACAGTTGCGGCGAACCTTTGCCAATATGGATCGCCAGCTCGCGATCTTGCAAGCGACACAAAGCTATCTCACCCAGCAAATTGCCGTCTGGAATGGGGATAATAATTGACCTTCCATCATGAAGTACAGGCCATGAATATGATGCGCTCGGTGCAATCCGGCTACGCTGTTGCCGGAAAAGACGCACGGGTTTTAAATGCCAATCCGCATGAGTTAATCGCGATATTATTTGAAGAGCTGCTCAATCTTCTGGACGAAATCCAAGTCATCCATAAACGCGGCGAAACTAGCGATATTGCGGATCAGCAGGCTATGGCCCTGTCGATCGTGGACTCGCTGATCGCCAGTCTGGATATGGAGAAAGGTGGCCAATTGGCTCAAAATCTGCGGCAGACCTACGGTCAAGTTCGCGCGCTGATTGCCGATAAAGAGCCCGCAACCCAATTACAAAATAATCGCGTTGCGCATAAGATCATATCTGAAGTTCATGCGGCATGGGCGCAAATAGGCTAGGCGCTAATTCCCGCTCGAAACGATTTTTCGCCAGAGTCGATAACCCTTATAAACCAGAAACAAACACAAGATCAGCAGCAGCGATGCAATGATCAGCGCCGCGATCGGATTGGTGAACGCAAGGATCAGCAATCCGCCTGTTGCAATATCTTCGCCCGTAGATACCACCGCATTGCTGACCGGTTCCGGGCTCGTATTCACAATCGCACGTGCGCCTGCTTTCGCGCCATGGCTCATCAAAGCTGCGCCGCCGCCGAGCAGGAAGATGATGACCTGCCAGGCCGGATCGCTGGAATCGACAACAGCCAGCGCGAGTAGCGCGCCGCCTAGCGGGCGGATGACCGTGTGGATCGTATCCCAAATGCTATCGAGCCATAATATCTTGTCCGCAAAAAATTCTGCCAAGGCGCCGACCGCGCTGATGCCAAGCACCCACGGATTGGCGAGGGCATCCAGCATTTGTAAATTCTCGGGCAGGTTGATCCATTGCAGCCGCATCGCGAGGCCGGTCACAAAGACGGTGAGATAGAGCCGCCAGCCCGATAAAAGGCTGACGCTGCCAGCTAAACCCAAGATTTCAATAATGCCCATCGGACGATGATTGCCACGAACGGTCCGGCTTGGCAAATCGCAGCATGAAAGACTGGCATCGCGCAATGGCTTTACATTGCAGGAGCCATGCTGTTCATATGATGGCATGACAGATAATAATAAGCCGAACAGCATTGATGCCCTGACCGGAAAACCGATGCCAAAGCCCATTCCCGCCTCGACATTGGTTATCTTTCGCGATCAACCCGGCAGCGCCGCTCCGGAATTGTTGATGGTGGAGCGTTCGGCAAAAATGGCTTTTGCGGCAGGTGCGGCAGTTTTTCCCGGCGGCCGTGTGGATGATGCCGACTATGATTTTGCCAAGATGCTCGGCCATGATGATCTCGACGAATATGCTGGCCGTATTGCGGCGATTCGGGAGTCGATTGAGGAAACCGGCATAGCTGTGGCGGTCGAAGGCGACCTCGCGGCTAGCCGTGTTGTCGAGGCCCGTGCAGCGCTCCATGACGGCACTATATTGTCTGATATATGCGGTCAGTTCGACTGGCAGCTCAGCCTCGAAAAACTGGTGCCCTTTACTCGCTGGTGCCCGCCCTTTGCCGAAAAGCGCGTGTTCGATACGCGTTTTTATATGATCTCCCACGATGATCACGCGGCAGAAGCGACCGTTGACGAGACCGAAAATTACAATCTGTTCTGGAGCAGCGCGCAAGGCGTGCTGGAAAAGGCGGACGCCGGAGAGGTGAAAATCATCTTCCCGACCAAACGTAATCTGGAACGGCTCGCCCAATTTGGCTCTTTTGCAGAAGCGGCCGAGCATAGCAGCCAGCACCCGGTAACAATGGTCTCGCCGACGATCGAGAAGCGCGATGACGGCGTGCATCTGTGCATACCCGAGGGGATTGGCTATCCGATCACCTCAGAGCCAATGGACGCGGTCCAGCGTGGCTTTAACAAATAGCGGAAAAGGATTGGCGCGCCCGACAGGAGTCGAACCTGTGGCCTCAAGATTAGAAGTCTCGCGCTCTATCCAGCTGAGCTACGGGCGCGCGCCTTAGGAAATTCCTCTTAATCGCAGTTTTCTGCGGCCTAGCGCGTAAACAGGATCGACTAGGATGTCAACCATCTGATGAGAAGTCTTAGTGTCCGCTTTGGGCGCAAAAGCGGACATTAGGATTGTCGTTGCATGGGGCGCTATTACCTAAAGGTCTGAAACTAACTATTTCGATTTTACTCTGGAAAACTTTATCGAAGGAAGCATCATCCATGAATATACTGCTCTTCCTTCATAAAGTTCGGGTTGGACTGGCGTCAGCTTATTCGGTTTATATATTTTCCGTGTTTCAGCCCCCATAGGCGTCTGATAACTGGATGAATTGACAAGCTCGACATAAATGATTTTTCCGTCTGGAGACACCAGCGCTCTAGCTTGCACAATGCCTCGCCGGCCATCTAACATTATTTCATTTGGGTCACCTATTAGTGAATCTCCGCCAATTTCCTCAAATGTTAAAGAGCGGTTGCTGATTGGAATGTTTGTTCCAGATCGATTCAATTTTACTATAGTTTCCACCAAACGGTGCCTGAACTCAGGTCGATGTGCCGAACGCCAAGCCAGCAATGCCCAGAAAACCGCTTGCTCATGGGTATGCTGCTTCTTCAGTGTTCCGCTTTGCTCGGATTCCAATAAAAATCTGCTCGCAGGAAAATAACCATTGATTGATGCATCCCTTAGCAACCGTTGTGCTTCATTTGGGCTGGTTGTGATGAGATTTTCTGCAAGTAATAACTTTGCTTCTCCGCCCCTTCTTCCTTGCGAAGCCTCCCTTAAATACGGGAGGTAATTTGAATCTTTAATGACCGTCAACAATTCGTCATTGGGATGGTTACCCCAATCCGACGACGTTAATTTTCGATTGCCCATTATTCTTGCCTGGAGCATCAATTCCCGAGCACGCTCATTATCTTGTCGAACGCCGATTCCGCGTCGATAGGCTTGCCCCAACCAGTAAAATGAGTTTGAAGGCCCCTTCAATTCATCTGGTGAACGGCCGATTAGAAATTTGAAAAGCCAAACTCCTCCCCTCTCGTCTGGTGCACATTCCAATAGTCTCTTGGGGTCAGACGCACGCTCTGGATTGACTATTTTCTTCAGCAAAAGTCCTTTCGCAACATAATAAATGTCGCGCGCTTCATCTTCGCTAATCAAATCTCTTCGGCCATTGATTTTGTTCAGAGCTGAGGCGATCTGTTCTGGTGTATGGAGTTGTCCGTCGCGATAATATCCGCCTGTACAATTCGTGGCAGATAATCGAATGTTTTCTAAGTCAGATTGATTTATTTCTTTTGAATCCAAACGACTAGAAAACAAAAGCCCAACGAAAAACAAAACAATTGAGAATCGATACATCGATTTGATTTCTTTCGCCTGCAAAATTCAAATTTCTGTCACTTAATAGATGATTTTTCTGAAAACACCAATGTCCGCTTTCGGGATATTGCAGACACAACGCTAATGTCCGCTATGGGCGCAAAAGCGGACGTTGGAAATCCAGAATCGACATGTCAGCAAACGACCCAGTTGCGGACTTCCCGATAAATCCATCGCGTCTATACCGGTCGAGTCTCAGTCGGATGATGCTATTTGCTGCTTTCAGCCAGTAGCTGAAACAAAAAACCCAGCCAGAACGTCTGGCCGGGTCATTGCTTATTGCAGAAATTGCCGCGAAGTTAGAAGGCGAAGCGCACTTTCGCCGGCTGTCGTTTGCGGGCTCGCATTGCGCCGCCTATAAAGCCAAAGCCCACAAGCATCATTGCCCAGGTGGCCGGTTCAGGAACTGCAGGTATTCCGATTCTTCCGAAGCGGACATCATCAAGCCCATCAAAATCTCCAGGCGAGCTTACCGTTATTGAGCTTATCATTTCACCTGCATCAGTAAATCCGAGAAAGGCGAATCCGCTTCCTCCTCCATTGTTAACTACACTGACTTGCTGTGATCCTAAAGAATTAACCCAGCTAATCGTGTTGGGACCCTGCAATCCACCCATAACAAGACCAAAAGAGTCGATCGGAGCGTCAAAACCGAATGTTACATCGCCACGAAAGTCAAGATAGAACGACCCTCCAGGCGTTACGTTTGAACCCCAGAATTGCGGCGCGCCCGGTGGAGTACTGCGGACGGTGCCTCCCGTCACAGTCACGCCAGACGGCAAAGCGCTCTCAAAATCAATAATATCGAGCGATCCAGTTGCGGCCAGAAAAGCCGATTCCGCTGCATTTGTGTTTGCTCCGGGAGCAGCAGCACCTTCGTCATAGCCCGAATAGACAACAATAGCTGCTTGCGCAGAAGCAGCCATCAACCCGAGACCACTTGCCAATGTCATGTAGAGTACCTTGCGAATCATCATTTTCCCCCTTTAGAATGCCGAACGCATTAAGCCTAACAGCCCATTCATGTTAGGAGCAAGATCTTAATGTCATGAGTTGCAGCTTGTCCCATATCGGACCAGCTATTACGCGATATCCCACATCGGCCCCTTGGAGAATCCTGTTCGCGTGCCCTGCAAACGAACGAGTTGGAGAAAGGTAGCTTTCACCCCATCTCCGGTCACTCTTGAAAGTGCGGGCTAATGTCCGCTTTCGGGATAAAGCGGTCACTAGGTATTCGGCGCGCACCGATATCCCCTCTTTCCTACAAAGTACCAAATAGGTTATATCAGTGCATTTCTCCCTCTACAAAGGAAATGCATATGACCGACCAACCTACACAAGCCCAATTTACTGAAATCCCTGCAACCGCTGATTTAGCGCACCCCAAGGAGCGCCATGATGGCTGGTCGCCGGACAAGCAGGTGACGTTCCTCGAAGCCTTGGCGCGCACCGGTAACGTGCGGGCGGCGGCGACCTATGCGGGATTGTCTCGCGAAAGCGCTTACAAGCTGCGGCGGCGGCCCGATGGACGGGCCTTTGCCCGGGCGTGGGATGCGGCGCTCATCCATGCGCGGGATATTTTTCAGGATAAGTTGCTCGATAAGGGGCTTAATGGCTGGAGCGAGGCGGTTTGGCATCAGGGAGAGGAAGTGGGAACACGGGAACGCTGGAGTGCGCCGCTGTTTCTGGCAGCCTTGGCGCGGCTCGACAAGATGGCGGATGGCTTGGACATGAAAGGCCATCCGGCGCGGGCAGCGGCGGAGCATTTTGATGCGCTGCTCGAAGGCATCGGACAGGGCAGTGATTGCGCGGAGCTGGTCGAAGAGATTGATGGTTCGGGTCGAACCGCGAGCGTGCCTATAGATCAGCGGTCCGATAGCGATTTGCTAGCCGCTATCAGTTTCCACGCGGAACGCGAGCGGATCATGGCCATGGCACCGGAGGATATTAATGTCTCTGATCTCGATATTGCCGAGCGGGAAGAGTGGGATGAACTTCAATGGGAACGCGCGGATCGCAGCGGTTTGCTTAAGCGCAGCGGGCTGTTTGATGAGCTGCCCGAGCCTGTGTGATTTGTGTGAACTTTGGAGGGGTTAGATGGAGAAATGATGGTGTGAGAATGGTGTGAACTTTGGGAAGAGACAAGCAGGCAAAGCTAGCGGTTGGTGCTCCGCACTTGATGCGGAGCCCAGGATGGCTGTCACGCCCGTCTACCCTGGCTCCGCATCAAGTGCGGAGCACGGGGGTGTGTGAGCTATGGGGAGGTGATTGTTTATTAGACCTCAAGTGCCGGGCGCGGGCATCCGCCCGCTTGGCTTTCCTCGCATAAGCTCGGGCGCGCGGTCGCGCTTGCCTCGCTCCGCTCGGACGATGCTCTCAAGTTTGGCACCAAACCGACGCACCGCGGCGGCAAGGCCGACTGGCCGCCGCGCCTTATGGCGCGATAGCCAAGGCGACGGACGTCGCCGCCCGGCGCCTGAGGTAAAATAAACAACCCCCACACAAACAAAAAACATCTCCGCCAACAGCGATTCTTCTCGCATCCCCACTTGCCGAGTGCCGCCTTGCATCCTTATGTGGGAGCAACAAACGAATCTCGCGAATCTAGGATAGAAAAATGACCGAAACACATCGTACCAAAATGCTGATCTTGGGCTCTGGCCCTGCTGGGCTGAGCGCCGCTATTTATGGCGCACGCGCGGGGTTGGAACCGATTGTGGTTCAGGGCCTGCAGCCAGGTGGTCAGCTGACCATTACAACGGATGTGGAGAATTATCCCGGCTTCCGCGATGTGGTCCAAGGCCCGTGGCTGATGGAAGAAATGCAGGCGCAGGCGGATAAAGTCGGTACGCGGACGATGTTCGATATCATTGTTGATGTCGATATATCGCAGCGCCCTTTCCGGATGACCGGGGATAGCGGGACGGTTTATGAAGGCGATACGCTGGTGATCGCAACCGGCGCGCAAGCCAAATGGTTAGGTGTTCCGGGTGAAGAAGAGCTTGGTGGCAAGGGCGTTTCGGCCTGTGCAACGTGCGATGGCTTTTTCTATCGCGGCAAAAAAGTGGTTGTTATCGGCGGCGGCAATACCGCGGTTGAAGAAGCGCTCTACATGACCAATCACAGCGATGACGTGACGCTGATCCATCGCCGCGACAGCCTACGGTCGGAGAAGATTTTGCAGGATCGGCTATTTGCCAACCCGAAAATCACCGTGCTGTGGAACAAGACAGTCGAGAAATTTGTCAGCGGTGGTGATCCCGCGGGTCTCGTTGGCGTGGATCTGATTGATACGCAGACAGGCGAACAAAGCCATATGGAGACCGAGGGCGCTTTTGTGGCCATTGGTCATGCGCCGGCGACGGAGATATTTGCAGAACATCTCGATCTGATCGACGGCGGCTATATTGAAGTTGAGCCGGGTACGCCGAAGACTAAGATTCCGGGCCTGTTTGCTTGTGGTGATGTGATGGATCATGTCTATCGGCAGGCTGTGACCGCTGCAGGAACCGGTTGTATGGCGGCTTTGGATGCGGAGCGTTTCTTGGCGGAAGAAGAGTTTGAGCTTTTGGCGGCTGAATAGGTCCGGCCAATAAGTCAGGCGTTTTCGAGGGCTTCCAAAAGCTGGTTTTCTAACCATAGCTTGGAATTGTCATCGGCAAAGCTGTGTGATGCACTGTCCAGTGTTTCGGTTGAGATGTTCGGCAATGCTCTGACCGCCTTGAAGCCTTTGCTGTTCCATGCCGCGAGGAAAGCACGAGCCGTCGTATCGCGGTTTGCGAGCAATATGCGGGTAGGAACGCCCAATCGGATCAGACCATCGCTGAGCCGGATTGATAGGGCTGTATTCTCTTGTTTTTGAGTCGCTTGCTTAAGGCCTTTAGCAAGTTTTCTTAGGTCTATTTTACCGGTAAATAGATCGATAATCGACCTTGGATTCTTCAGGCGCTCCCAATAGCGCGACCGTATCGCCGATGGTGGTGGAGCGGTCGGGCCTTCGGGCGATATATCGGCGGCTTCAATAACCCAAGGATTGGCCAGTACGCACATATCCATGGCTATGTCCGCACCGAACAACGCCAAGGCAGTCGCTGCATCGCAATTGCCAAAGGCGACGATTTTCTGGATTTGAGGGTTGATGTCATGAAACTGTTCAATGGCGGAGCCAATATCGGCCTGTGTTTCCAGAAACCCCTGATTGGCGCCAGTGCTATCCCCGACACCCCGGCGGTCATAACGGAAGACCGGATAGCCGCGCTCCGCAATATTTCGGGCCAATTTAGCCATGCCGGCATGCGCCCCAGAGCGGATTTCATTGCCGCCGCTGACGATGAGCAGACCGGTCGTCAAGGGGCCTTCATCAAGCGTGCCAGCGAGCATCTGTTCTTCGCATTCAAAGGGATGAAAGGACCGCGTCATGCTGAAACCCAAGAGGCTAGATCATCGGCAATGGCAGCCGAGAGCAACAGGTCATCGTCAGGTTCTGCCCGTAACCAAAGCGCGGAACCGGGCAGTTTTGTATCAGCGGCTCGGGTGCTGCTCTCCAATTGGGTTGCTCGTACATCGGGTGATGGCGAAGCGACCGCCTCTTCCAGCTGCGAAAACAGAGCAGACCCAATGCTGTTACCCGCCAAATTGACCTGGCCTTGGCCGGCCTCTGCGCTCAATTGCGCCATGTTGGTTGATAGCCCCGCCTCTTTATCGGAGGCAATGCGCGTGCGCATCATGGTTCTCAGCAGCATTTGGCCTTTGACTGCGGAGAACCGCCATTGCCTTGCATCCTCGGTAAAGTCATCGATGAGACATCCTCCACGGAAGGAAGCGACATATAGCGGTAGTGGCAGTTGGGCGCTGCAGGCAAGAAGGGCTTGCCGCCATATCGTGAGGCTGGCGTGTTCCTGCGGAAAAAGGCTTTCGTTAGTGCCGGGAAGATCCGGTAAGGCGCTGCCAATGCCCTTAGCGTCGAGTAGCCGCATCACGTCGAGCAGCATCCGCCGCATCCGGTTCATTTCATCGAATAGGGGAGGGATCAGAAGAATATTTTTGGGATGGTGAGAACCCGCCTTCAGGCAAAGCTCGTCATTTCCCTCAAACTCGTAACGCGCATATTCGAGCGCTGCGCTCACTCAGCTGCTTTCATCTCAGCAAAGGCAACGAGATTGCCGAAAGTCTCGAACAGTTCCCCGTCGACCTCATCATCCTCGATCATGATGTCGAGGCGATCTTCAAGTTCGGTGAGTAGCCCGGCAACAGCCATGCTGTCGAGCTCTGGCAAAGCTCCGAAAAGCTCGGTATCTGCGGTAAACGCGCTGACTTGATCAGCGTCTAATCCTAATATGTCTTGCATGACGGCACGCACAGCGGCCTCTGGTGTCAAATCAAGATTTTCCGACATTAATTAACCCCCGACTCCCGGATAACGGCGCTTCCCTAAAGCGATCAACGCTTTCCTACAAGGGCTGACATCTGGTACCGCAGAATAGATAGCCATGAAAGGGGGTTGTTGGGCCAAAACATGTCCAGACGATATCTGGTGCGAACATCTTCCATCCATTCACGTTTATAGGGATCATTGCCGGTGCCAAAATCAATCAGCTTAACACCGTCGACATCGATGGCATGCTGAAACATGGCAACCGAAAGCAATGTGCCTGGTGATGATTTGGTCGCATCTTCAACATGGGCCAGCTTGTGAATCAGCGCGTCGCCATTTTCTACCGTCCAGAATTGTGCGGCTACCGGAACGCCATCAATATAGGCGAGACCGAGGCGCAAACATCCGGCGCTGGCTTCCTGTTTTGCGATGTTTCTCAGAAAATCCGGATTGCCTTCCTCGGGTTTCCAGCTTTTGCTGTAAACGTCGCAATAATCTGCCCAATGCTCTTCGGAAAACTCGCTCTCAATCCGGATGGAAACGATATTTTTCTTGGCTTTGCGGCGGACAGTATTGCGCAATTGTCCCGGCCGTGTAGCCCAATATTGGTCAAATGTGCGACCGTTGACGGAAAGGATATGATTGTCATCCGCCTTCGACTTGAAAACGACCCAACCGGCTTGCTCAAAGGCTCGTTCGGTCAGGCTTGCCGCATTGTCTTCTTCCGGAACCGGAGAAATTTCTATGCGATGGCATTGAGAAGTGAGTTTTTTGGCCACGCTGGCAAGGAGAGCCAATTTGGTGACTTCATCATATTCATCAGCGAAAATCGGTCGATAGGTAAAATTATACCAGTTGGCGAGGGCGCTATAGTGGCCCAATCCCTGTTTCATAAGGAACAACCAAGCTTGCGCGTCATTTTCAGCGCTTTGAACAATAAGCGGTTGGTTACCCGGGAGGCAAAGTTCATGCAGCTGTTTCAACCAGTCCAGCCGGTCAAACAGAGACTTTTGACCGGTCCGGCCAAGTTTTTCGCCAGCCACGGCTTGCGCCGACTGGAAATTATCGTGATATTCACTGTTCATCGTTACCGTCATGTCTGTCACAATTTTGTACTTTTTCCCATAGGCTCAAGCATTTGAACACTCAATTCACAAACGCGGCATTCCCTTTGGATCGTCTTGCCATGGGTGAGAACCCTGAGGCGACGGCATTGGTCACGCGCTCAGGGTCTCTTAGCTACAAGATGTTAAATCATCGTGTGGGTACGCTGGCGCGTTGGTTATTGGGTCAGGGCCTGGATAAGGGCGACCGGGTGGGAACATGGCTGCCAAAGACCGAATTGGCTTGTATTATGCCTTTGGCAGCAGTCCGGGCGGGATTGGTCCATGTACCGATCAATCCGGTTCTAAAACCGCCACAAGTACATCATATTGTTGCTGATAGTGATGCCAAACTTCTCATTACCAACGCCGGACGCATAAAGTCATTGGCAGATACGCCTCTGGATGAGGCTTGCGTGATTTGGGACGATGCCGCCGCATCCAGCGACCTGGAGCAGATCGACGGTCCTTTGGACCCTAGCGAGATTTCTGAGAACTCCGATGCCTTGGCGGCGATCTTATATACGAGCGGATCAACCGGACGGCCCAAGGGAGTTATGCTTAGCAACGCTAATCTGAGCCTTGGCGCGATTAGTGTTGCGCAATATTTGAAGCTGGAGAAGCATGACCGCACGTTATGCGTTCTTCCGCTCAGTTTTGATTATGGGCAGAATCAGTTGCTTTCGACCTGGTATGCTGGCGGTTGCGCCTATCCGCTGGACTATCTGACACCACGTGATGTGATCAAGGCATGTGCTCGTGAACAGATAACGACTTTGGCTGCTGTACCGCCGCTTTGGGTGCAATTGGTGGATCAGGATTGGCCTGAGGAAGCGACTACATCGATGCGGCGACTAACCAATAGCGGCGGGGCTTTGACGCCACCTTTGGTGAAGCAGTTGCGGTTCATTTTTGGTGATCAGACAGATATATACGCCATGTATGGCCTGACCGAGGCCTTTCGTTCTACCTATCTTGATCCCGCGTTGATTGACGATAATCCGACGAGCATGGGAACCGCGATTCCCTTTGCTGAAATCATGGTGGTGGGCTCAGACGGCCAAATTGCCGCTGTCGGCGAAGAGGGCGAATTGGTTCATGCCGGACCGTTGGCAGCCCAGGGCTATTGGCAAGATGAAGAACGGACTGCCGAGCGCTTTAAACCAGCGCCCTCGGCATCAAAATATGGGGGGATAGCGGTTTGGTCGGGAGATACGGTTCGTCGGGATGAAGATGGCTTGCTCTATTTTGTCGGGCGGACCGACAATATGATCAAGAGTTCCGGCAATCGGATTAGTCCCACAGAAGTTGAAGAAGTTGCTGTGGAATCAGGGATTGTTGCGGAAGCTGTGGCTGTCGGGGTGGTTGATGAGCGGTTAGGGCACGCGATTTGTCTTTATGTTCGACCGACAGAAGTTCAGGAACATCAGGATGTTGAGAAGGAATTGCGCAAATTTCTCAAGCGGAATTTACCCAATTTTATGTACCCTCGCGATATTATTATACTCCAAGAGTTTCCTAAGAACCCCAATGGTAAGATAGATCGTAACGCTTTGGCAAAGAATGAAAAACTATGAGCAGAGTCAAACCTATCGGTCCGATACCCAGCGGCTATGACAGCCTAGACGGAGAGCTAGCGATTAGCGGCGCGAAAGTTAGCGCTTTGGTCGCCGAACATGGTTCGCCCTTATTTGTTTATTCCAAACGCTTGTTAAGCTCGCGTATTGGCGCGTTGCGGGCTGCAATGCCGGAACAATTGCATATTCACTATGCTATGAAAGCCAATCCCTATGCGCCGGTACTTTCGCATATGGTCGGGCTTGTTGACGGGATTGATATTGCCTCAGGCGGTGAATTGGTGATGGCGTTGAAAGCTGGAGCGGCCGACAAGAAAATTAGCTTTGCTGGTCCCGGTAAGCGCGATGATGAATTGCTTGCAGCCATCAAGGCCGGCATCACGATCAACATCGAATCTCCCACCGAGTGCGACCGCGCGTTAGCGATTGGCGCAAAGAAAGGGCTGCAGCCCCGGCTCGCCGTTCGGGTGAATCCCGACTTTGATCTTAAAGGCTCCGGCATGAAAATGGGTGGAGGGGCCAAGCAATTTGGCATGGATGTCGGCCTTGTAGCGCCAACCGTGCATAAAATTCTGGCAGCCGGAGCGCATTGGCGGGGCTTTCATATTTTCGCAGGTTCGCAGGCTCTGAAAGCAGATGCCATTATCGAAACTCAAGCGCAGACTATTGCGCTGGCCGCTCGACTGGCCGAAGAAATCGGTCATGGTCCAGAGCATGTCAATCTGGGCGGCGGCTTTGGCATACCCTATTTTCCCAAGGACGAAGCTTTGGACATCGGGGAAATTGGTGCTGCTCTGAACCAGCAGTTGTCCGATCTGCCAGCGATATTGTCGGGAACCCAATTCGCCCTAGAGCTCGGGCGCTACCTAGTCGGGGAAGCGGGGGTTTATCTGACGCAAATCGTTGATCGCAAAGAAAGCCAAGGCGAGACATTTCTGATTACCGATGGCGGGCTGCATCATCAACTTGCCGCCAGTGGCAATTTCGGAACCGTCATTCGCCGGAACTATCCCGCAGCGATCGCAACCCAATATGACAAGCCCTCCAATGAGGTCGTGTCTATTGTAGGGTGTCTCTGCACACCGCTCGATCTGCTTAGCGATAGTGCACAAATGCCGGCAGCGCAGGTTGGAGATATTGTCGCTATATTCTGCGCTGGTGCCTATGGCGCAACGGCCAGTCCCGCAAACTTCCTAGGGCAGGGACCGGCGAAGGAAATATTTGTCAGTTGAACTGGTCAGACTCCACAATCCCATGAAAACAGCCAAATATTAACCCTAATTTCTGTCAATCCTAACGCTATCTTCACTATTTTCGCCGATAGCTTCCTCGTGATTATGCGTGATCGACCTATTTCCTCGTGGAATCGGTTGGTCGCCAACGGCTGTTTGCGAGGAATTGAAAATGACTGCTGCGTTCAAAAATAAGAAGCTACCGAAATATATGATCGGTGCGGGTTTGGCTTCCCTAGCGGTAGCCGGCTGTTCTGGCGTGTCTTCAGGCCCGCAGCTGCCGCCAGCTTCCTTTGTGTCGATGCAAGAAGGTCCCGGTGAAGAATATGTCATCGGACCGCTCGACGAGCTCACCATCTTTGTTTGGCGCAACCCTGAATTGGGCGCGAAGGTTCAGGTTCGTCCCGATGGTCGAATCACCACACCCCTGATTACCGATATGCCAGCCGTAGGCAAAACACCCGCTATGTTGGCTCAAGATCTGAAACTGCAATTGTCGGAATATATTAACGAGCCGCTGGTGTCGGTTATCGTCAATAATTTTTCGGGCACGTTTTCCCAGCAAATCCGGGTTGTCGGTGCGACGGAGAAACCAGCCTCAATTCCATACCGCGCCAATATGACATTGCTCGATGCAATGATCGCAGTGGGCGGGCTTTCCGAATTTGCATCCGGCAATAAGGCGCGCCTCGTTCGCTATAATCGCGGGACTGGCAAACAGCAGGAATATGGCTTGCGCATCGCTGATTTGCTGGAACGCGGCCAAACCAAAGCCAATGTCATGCTGCGTCCTGGTGATGTGATCATCATCCCAAAGAGCATGTTTTAGTCCGCGTTTGTTGCCCATTGATAGGAATCGAAAAGACCCATGAACGGCCTTTATGATGAAATTCGAATAGCATTGCACAGCGTCTGGAACAGGCGTTGGCTTGCATTGGCGGTGGCTTGGGGCATTTGCCTATTGGGTTGGCTTGTCGTTGCATTGATCCCGAACAGTTATGAATCCAAAGCGCGCGTGTTTGTTGAAATGCAATCTATCTTGTCTGAAAAGGTGGGGATTGAATCGCGCGACCGGAAAAGAAATATGGACCGGGTTCAGGAAACACTGGCTTCGACCATCAATCTGGAAAAAGTTGTGCGCGGGACGGACTTAAATCTCTCTGTCGCCAGTGATCGCGAATTGGCCGGCAAAGTCGAGATGCTGCGTAAGAGTATCGAAATAAAATCAGAAAAAGACAATCTTTTTGAGATCACTGCAACTGCATCGGCGAGTAATTTGTCGGACGCAGAAAACGCTGTTCTGTCGCGTGAAATTGTTCAAAAGATGATTGATATATTTGTTGAGGAAAACCTGTCAGGTGACCGCGATGAAACCAGTCAGACCCTGAAATTTCTCGATGCGCAGCTGGCAAGTCGCGAAAAGGATTTGCAGGAGGCCGAGCAAAAACGGGTTCAGTTCGAGACCGAAAACCTAGGCCTTTTACCGGGTGTCGGTTCAATCAGCCAACGTATCGAGGCGTCTCGAGCAGAGTTAAGCCAGATTGAATCGCAGCTGGGTTCTGCCTCAAGCTCCCTCGCGGCATTAAACGGTCAGTTATCGGGCACACCGCCGACTATTGCCACGCCGGGATTCAATGGCGGAAGCTCAGGTGGCGGCGCTCGTGGACAGCTATCGCAAGCCCAAGGACAATTGGCGTCAGCCCGCGCGCGGGGATGGACGGACAGTCATCCCGATATAATCGCGATGAAGAGCCAGATAGCGGCGTTGCGTGCGCAAGTTGCAGCGCAACCTAAAGGGTCTGGTAGCTCTGGCTATCGGACACCTAATCCAGCCTATAGTTCTTTGCAGAGCATGCGTGCCGAGCGTCAAGCCTCTGTAGCGGCGCTTCAGGCGCGCAAAAACGCCATTCAGGCGGATATGGCGCAGCTCGCCTCAAAGCAGTCTTTGGAACCCGGCGTTGCAGCGGAAATGGCGCGGATCAATCGCGATCATGATGTGCTGAAAAACCAATATGATAAAATGCTTCAGGACCGCGAGCAGATCAAGTTACGCGGGCAGGTTGAATCACAAACAGATTCGGTAAAATTCAAGGTTATCGATCCACCTTCTAGCCCGCGTTCACCTGCGGCGCCGAATCGCCCGTTGCTGCTCGCGATGGTGCTCTTTGTAGGTATTGGCGGAGGAGTAGGTGCTGCCTTTGCGTTGGGTCAGTTGCGGACAAGCTACCCGACGGCGGCTCGACTTGAGAAAGCCAGCGGATTGCCTGTTATCGGTTCCGTTTCACAAATATTGACCAACAGCCAGCGCGTCCTTCGTCAAAAGAAAATGCGTCTGTTTTACAGTGCGGGCGGGGCTCTATTTGGCGTGTTTGGCCTGTTGATGGTCGTTGAATTTATCCAGCGCGGCATGGTTGCTTGAGGAGAGAAGATGAACAAATATAATCCCCTCAGCAAATCCAGCTCTCTGCTGGAACGCGCAGCACAGGTCTATGACTATGTGCCCTCCAAAACGAGTGGCCCAGATCAAAATTACGGGCCTGATATTTTACCGCCAGAAGCCGCAAAATCCAAACAGGTTGTGCGGACTGTCCCTCAGCGGGCTGCTGCTTATGATGGCCCGCGCGTTATCGTTGATCGTGACAAGTTGCGCGAGTCCGGCTTTGTCGTTCCAGATGGGCCTGTAAGCGGCATTTCTGAAGAATTTCGGATCATCAAGCGCCAATTGCTGATGGCTGCCAAAGGTAGCACAAAGCAAGCAGCCTTGCCGCATGGTGAGCGGATATTAATTTGTTCCGCTCATCCGAACGAAGGCAAGACTTTCTGTGCGTTGAATCTGGCGCTTTCGATTGCGGCAGAGAAAGATAACGAAGTTTTGCTGGTCGATGCCGACTTTGCAAAACCGAGCATTTTGTCGAGCCTGGGTCTCGAAGGCAGTAAAGGCCTGATGGATGCACTGGCTGATCCGCAACTGCCGGTCGAACAGTGCATCATTCATACGGACATTGCCGGCCTTGCGATTTTACCCGCTGGCGATCAAACCAATGCCGACACTGAATATTTGGCATCATCTCGGACCGAGGAGGTGCTGAACCGATTAACCCAGCACAATCCTAACCGGATCGTTATTTTTGACTCACCGCCTGCATTGTCCGCGTCGCCAGCATCCGTGCTCGCGACCCATGTCGGACAAGTGGTTATGGTCGTGAAAGCCGATGAAACAACTGAAACAGCATTAAGAGACGCACTTAGCCTGATGGCTGGTTGCGACAATATCCAACTGCTCCTGAATGGCACGAAATTCTCGCCGACAGGTCGGAGCTTTGGGTCTTATTATGGATATGGAGAGTAACCGTGACCAGCCGTAAAGCCATGTGTATTTTGAAAATCGGAGCGGTCTTGTCGCCGTTGATGATGATTGCAGTGCAGCCAGCGCAAGCCCGTGACCGAAAAGTTGACGTTACGCCTTATCTGGAAGTGCAGCAGGTACTCGTAGCCGATCTGAAAGACGGTTCTGATGTATTGACTTATACGACGGTTGCCGCTGGTCTTGAGACATCGATCCAGACTCGCCAGGCAGAAGCACAAGTGAACCTGCGCTATGAGCGTCGCTTCTTCTATCAGGACAATATCGGTGACGATGATATCCTGAGCGGTTTGGCACGCGGCGGTGTCCAAGTCGTGCCCAACGTCCTGGCCATTGAAGCGGGCGGTATTGCCACCCGCAGCCGTATTGATCTACGCGGTGAAGCACCGTCCAATACAGTCGGTAATATTGACAATGTCACGCAAGTATATTCGGTTTATGCCGGACCTTCCTTATCGACCAATATTGGCGCTTTGGATGTAAATGCGAATTACCGTGTGGGCTATACGAAGGTAGAAAGCGAAGACACCGGCATATTGCCTCCCGGCCAGTTGCCAATAGATATTTTCGACGACAGCGTCAGCCATTCAGCCAGCGCCAGCGTTGGTATGCAACCAGGTGACTTACCTTTCGGCTGGTCGGTTGGCGGAGGCTATGAAAGGGAAGATGCAGGGCAATTGGATCAGCGGTTCGAGGGCAAATATGTCCGCGCCGATGTTACAGTTCCTGTTACCCCGACTGTCGCCCTAGTAGGCGGTGTCGGCTATGAAGATATTGAGATTTCGGAACGCGATGCGTTACGTGATGTGAATGGGGATCCAGTAATCGACAATGATGGTCGTCTGGTGACTGATGAAGCGTCTCCGCGCTTACTTTCTTATGATGAGGACGGTCTGATTTGGGATGCTGGAGTATTGTGGCGCCCTAGTCGGCGGACATCTCTCGAAGCACGCGTTGGTCGTCGTTATGGCAGCACCACTTATTCGGGTAGTCTTGGTTACCAGCCCAATGAGAACACATCGTTGAATGTTTCGGTTTATGACACGGTGTCGGGTTTCGGTAACTTGCTGAATGATAATCTGGCATCTTTGGGAACCAGTTTTTCCAGCAGTCGCAATCCATTGAGCGGTGAGCTAAACGGCTGTGCCTTTGGCCAGACGAGCAGCCTTTGCTTCAACGATGCCTTGCAATCGGCTTCATCTTCGTCATTCCGTGCCCGCGGCGTAAATGCGCAGCTGGCTTATGGCTATAACGGCTGGAATGCTTCAGCGGCAGCCGGTTATTCACGCCGCAAGTTCTTTGCCTCTCAACTGGGTGGCTTGTCTGGTGTAGATGGCTTGGTGGACGAAAATTATTACGCCAATCTCTCAATCGGTCGCCAGATTGATGCCCGGTCCAGCTTTGACACCAACGTCTATGCGAATCTGCTGGATAGCGGTTTTGCAGGTGCACCGAACGTGCTCGCTCTGGGTGCCAACGCGGCTTACTATCGGCAGATCATTCCGGGCCTGACCGGAACGGCAGCCGTTGGTCTCGACAGCTTTCAACAGGATGGCTTTGACAGCGAACTCACGGCCTCTGCATTGCTTGGCCTGCAATATGAATTTTAATAGCATCACCGCAAGAGTAGGTGGGAGATACCAATATGTATGAGACCTTTTATGGATTGAAAAGTCGGCCGTTTCAGCTGACTCCGGATCCGCACTATTATTTCGAGAGTATTACTCACCGGAAGGCATTATCCTATCTCGGCTACGGCCTCGCTCAAGGCGAAGGCTTCATTGTCATTACGGGCGATGTTGGTGCTGGTAAAACCACACTGGTAAGCCACTTGATGGCAACCATTGATCGGGAGCGACTGACTGCTGCCAACGTCGTAACGACTGCGCTCGATAGCAAAGATATTGTTCGCGTCGTGGCCGATAATTTCAATATTGATACCGACAATATGGACAAGGCGCAGCTGCTCAGCGCGTTCGAAGAATTTTTGCACAGCGAAGCTCGATCCGGTCGTCGGTGTTTGCTGATCGTCGATGAATCACAAAATCTGCCAACCGGTGCTTTGGAAGAGCTACGGATGCTCTCCAATTTCCAACTGGGTGGTCAAGCTCTGCTGCAGATATTTCTGCTGGGTCAGCCAGAATTTCGCGACACATTGCAACAATCAGACCGATTGGAACAATTGCGTCAGCGAGTGATTGCACATCACCATCTCGAACCGATGGAAGCGCATGAAATCGAACCTTATATCACCCACCGATTGTCAAAAAGCGGCTGGTCCGGACGGCCAAAAATAACATCTGATGTATTTCACCTTTTGTTTAGCGAAACAGCTGGTGTGCCGCGAAAGATCAACACGTTGATGAGCCGCGTTCTGTTGATGGGCGCAGTCGAGCAAGCCGAGCTGATAGATCAGGCTTTGGTTGGCCGTGTCTTGGCCGATTTGAACGGTGAAGAGGTGGATATTGCTGAACCTGGAGAAGTCATTGATCCGGTAACAGTTAAAAGTCCGCTATGGGAGAAACCGGCGCGTTCAACTCAAACTGAAACGGACGAAGAGGCTGAACCTGTTTTTGAGACGGTGGAGCCGCAAGTTGCTGTGTCCATTCCTTCCTCTGTTACCGAACAGCCGGTCGCTCCGGCTATAGAGGAACATGAGCCTATATCCCTGCGAAGCGTTGACAGTATCTCAGAACTGCCGCCAGTGCAGCCTGAAGAACCTCTGATCAATTCCGCATCTGCCGCAGATGATGCAGTTTTAGCTCGTATTGACGCTATTTCAGAAAAGTTATCTGCGATGGAATCCCGAATGGGAAGCCAGGAAGAAAATCTGCACCGTATCTTGACGATGCTCGTGGATTGGGTCGAAAGCGATATCCGGAGCAAGGAAAGCTATGTCAATGCAGGACGCGCGGCCTGAACCTATAAATAGGGCGAAAAAAGCAAATGCTTTGCTCAACGCAATGTCTGTGGACATTGAGGACTGGTTTCAGGTTGGTGCCTTTGAAACGGTAATCGATCGCGCCGACTGGGATAGCCTGGAACATCGGGTTGAAGAGAATAGCAATGCTGTTTTGGACTTGTTCGATGAAGTAGGGATTAAGGCAACTTTCTTTACATTGGGTTGGGTAGCTGAACGCTATCCGCAACTGATGCAGCGGATTGTCGCGGCGGGTCATGAGGTGGCCAGCCATGGCTATGATCACGCGCGTGTCTTCACATTGACGCCAGATCAGTTCCGCAAGGATCTGGAACGCAGCCGCAAGATTTTGGAAGATAGCTCTGGGCAAGCTGTTACTGGCTATCGCGCGCCGAGTTTCTCCATCGATCAACGTACACCTTGGGCCCATGAAATATTGGCGGAGCAGGGTTATCGCTATTCGTCGAGTGTCGCGCCGATCAAACATGATCACTATGGCTGGGGTGGTTCGCCGCGCTTTGCGTGGAAGCCAGTGGCGGGCTCCGATTTGATCGAATTGCCTGTGACGACGGTGAAGATTGGAAGTCGCATATTAGCTGCAGGCGGCGGCGGTTTTTTTCGGCTGCTCCCTTATGCGCTTTATGATTGGGCTATTAGGAAAATGCAAACGGATGATGGCCGTGGCGCGATATTCTATTTCCATCCGTGGGAGATAGATCCGCAGCAACCGCGTGTTGATAATGCTCCGCTTAAATCAAAGCTGCGCCACTACACAAAGCTTCGTTCGATGCGCTCAAAGTTGGTTCTCGTCGGCAAAGACTATGTATGGGGGAGGGTCGATGAATTGGCTGCTCTCGAAGGGGAGTTGGCCCAATGAATATGCCTTTCTCGCCGCAAGCGATCATAGTTCGTACATTGGATCAGGAAGATCGGAATGAGCTAGCGCGGATTGATAAATTTGTTGGCGATCATGTGGGGGGCACTGCTTTTCACAGGCCAAAGTGGGTAGTGGCTGTCGCAAAGGCTTGCGGTCATGAGTGGCGTTATATGTTGGCCGAAAATACCGAAGGGGATTTGCAGGCCATATTGCCTCTTAACCTTATCCATTCTGCGTTATTTGGGCGGGCACTGGTTTCATCGGGTTTCGCAGTTGGTGGCGGGATATTAAGCGTTAGCGATCAGGCAACACAATTGCTTGCCGATGCCGTATGGGAATTTGCAGAGGCGCATAGTTTTCCAACCGTTGAGTTGCGAGGCGGACCAACGCCCTGCGATAAATGGCAGAACAAAGAGGGTGTCTATGCCGGGTTTGTGGCGGACTTAGCGGACGACGATGAGAATCAATTGCTCGCCATCCCGCGCAAGCAGCGGGCAGAAGTTCGCAAGGGATTGAAAAACGAACTTGTTGTTCGTGTAGGGACGAATGAGCAAGATCGTACCGACCATTATTGCGTCTATGCGGAAAGCGTGCGCAATCTGGGTACGCCCGTATTTCCAAAGGCACTATTTGATGCGGTCATGGACGCTTTCGGTTCGGATGCAGATATCCTGACCGTATCAAGCGAGGGTAAGCCTGTCGCCAGCGTATTGAGCCTTTATCACAATGGAACTGTCATGCCCTATTGGGGTGGCGGAAGTTTCACCGCGCGGCGGCTGCGTGCCAATGATGTGATGTATTATGCGCTTATGAATCACGCTCGCGGGCGGCGTTGCCACCAGTTTGATTTCGGTCGTTCAAAAGTTGGGACGGGCGCATTTTCTTTCAAGAAAAATTGGGGCTTTGAGCCGGAACCATTATCCTATGCCATTCGCACGGCAGACGGCGAAGAAGCGCGCGACGTTAATCCGATGAGCCCAAAATATCAGCTGCAAGTTGCCTTGTGGCAAAAACTGCCTCTTTCTGTTGCAAACCGTCTGGGGCCGATTATCGCCAAAGGCCTTGGCTAATGGGTGAGATTTTATTCCTGACCCATCGGGTACCTTGGCCACCAAACCGTGGCGACAAAATCCGCTCGCACCATATCTTGCGTAAACTGATGGAATATAAGCCAATGCATTTGGCTTGTTTCGCTGATGATGACACCGAGGCGACTGAAGAGTGCGATATCAAAGTATCGTTGGCGTCAATGCAGATTGTCCGGCGCAGCAAACCCAATTGGCAGGCAGGCATCGAAGCCCTTGCTTCCGGAAAGCCAGTATCGCTGACGTCTTTTGAGAGTTCCGAAATTCGTGAGTATGTCCGGGACACATTGAAGGCCCACTCGATTGATTGCATCTTTGTGTTTTCCGGACAGATGGCCCAATTTGTCCCTGCGGACTTTTCTGGCCGGTTGGTTATGGATTTTGCCGATGTCGATAGCGCAAAATTTGAAAGCTATGCGAACGATGGTTCTGGTCCGATGGCTTGGGTCAATCGGCGCGAAGGGAAATTGCTTCGCGCTTTTGAAAAACGGATTGGCGTTGTCGCTGACCATTCGCTTTTCGTTAGCGAAGCCGAAGCACAGTTGTTTCGGCAACGCTCGGGTTTGGATGACCAAAAGGTCAAAGCCGTGGGCAACGGGATAGACCTAGATTTTTATGATCCCGCTAAGGTTGATGCGATAACGCGGAGTATTAGCGGTCCGTTGATCATCTTTACCGGACAGATGGATTATCGTCCCAATGTCGAGGCTGTGGTTAGCTTCTCAAAAGAGGCGATGCCTCAAATATTGAAACAGCATCCTAGCGCGCAATTCGCAATTGTGGGACGTGCGCCCACAGCGAATGTTTCTAGACTGGACGGGATGAATGGCACGATTGTTACCGGAAGTGTTGATGATATCC
This sequence comes from uncultured Sphingomonadaceae bacterium, assembly GCA_947489315.1. Taxonomy (GTDB): domain Bacteria; phylum Pseudomonadota; class Alphaproteobacteria; order Sphingomonadales; family Sphingomonadaceae; genus Parasphingorhabdus. The sequence goes on along the minus strand of CANLCX010000002.1, from coordinate 61,172 downwards.
GGTGTTGGCTGATGGCCGCTGATATTGTGGTTGCTCCCTTGCGCATTGCGCGGGGAATTCAGAACAAGGTTCTGGAAGCGATGGCGATGGGCAAGCCAGTTGTAGCTTCTGCTCCGGCAGCGCAAGGCATAGAAGCCGTCAACGGGGAGCATTTTTGTGTCGCCGACGACGCGCAGCATGAGGCAATGCTGGTATGCGATTTATTGTCGGACTCGAAAAAGGCGAAGGCGCTCGGTGATAGAGCCTGTGCATTAATCCGCTCTAACTACAGTTGGGAAACCCAGCTTGCAGATATAGCTGCGCTATGCGGTATCCATGAACCGGAATTGGTCGAGGCAGCGGAATGAGCAGCGCTGCTGTCGAGCAACCCTTGGATCTACCAGCAAGCAAAGCTGGCGTGACTATGTGGACACAGCATTTGCGGCTGCTGGGTTTGGCAGTCGCCGCGATATTAATCCTGTTTTGGCGCGATGGTCTGGCGATGCTCGACGCCTGGTGGAATGTTTCGACCTATAATCATTGCCTATTGATAGTACCTATCATCATCTGGCTGGTACAGCAGCGGCGAGAGGAACTGGCGAAAATCACACCGATGATTTGGGCGCCCGGATTGCTGTGGATGGCCGCCGCGTCTGTCGGCTGGTTACTGGGCGAAGCAGCAGGTGTTTCTTTTGCCCGCCAGCTTGGACTAGTGATGATGTTGCAGGGCGCGGTGATAACACTGCTTGGCGTCAAGATTATGCGCGGACTAATCTTTCCGATATGTTACAGTTTTTTCCTTGTGCCATTTGGCGAAGAATTTGTTCCTTTCTTGCAAACGATAACGGCCAAAATGTCGATGACCTTTCTGGGCTGGACCGACATTCCAGCCTTTATCGATGGCGTATTTATTTCGACACCGACCGGATATTTCGAAGTGGCAGAGGCGTGCTCCGGCGTGAAGTTCCTTATCGCGATGGTCGCTTATGGTGCATTGGTAACCAATCTTTGTTTCCAAAGCTGGAAGCGGCGTGCGCTGTTCCTGATCGCTGCGGTCGCAGTCCCGGTCCTGGCCAATGGCATTCGTGCATTTGGTACGATCTACATCGCCCATCACACCACCACAGATTTTGCTTCTGGCTTTGACCATATATTTTACGGCTGGTTTTTCTTTGCCTTTGTATTAGCGTTGGTGATGGCCATCGGCTGGCCGTTTTTTGATCGCAAGATTGACGAGCCGATGATCGATGGTGATGCGATTGAACGACGTGCATCGGTCCAATCAAAACTGACACCCAAGGCAGCAATGATCGTCATGGCGGCCATGATCGCAGCACCGGTACTCTGGACTTCCACTCTTGCCGCGCAAAACTCGACGGTGCCAGATAAGATTGCATTGCCGACTGTTGCAGGATGGGAACGGGTAGATTATCGACCACTATTTGACTGGCAACCCCGTTTTGATGGCGCCAATCACCAATTGCTGGGTCGCTATCGTAATCCGTCAAGCGGTGTTCAGGTTGATCTCGCAATTGCCGTTTATGACCGCCAAGAAGATGGTCGTGAGATTGTCGGATATGGGCAAGGTGCTTTTGACCCAGGAAGCGAATGGTCATGGAGCCGCAATCTGGCTGCTCCGGATTCTGGCAAAGCCATTCAGATAACGGCGCCGGGTCCGGTAGTCCGAGATGTGCAGTCCTTCTATCGCGTCGGGAATAGATTGACCGGCAGCGGATCGACGGTGAAGATCGAAACGCTAAAATCCAAATTGCTAGGTGGTAACCAGCAAGCCGTAGCCGTCCTAATATCGGCTGAGAAAATCGATGAGGACGGGCCGACGGCTTCGATGGATGCGTTTCGCAAAGCGCTTGGTCCGATTGATAAATTGGCTGACGAAATGGCAGGTCTGCGCTAGGGCGCAATTCATGTGCGGCATTGCTGGTATATTTCATCTGGAGACGGCTAAGCCGATTGATCCATCACGCCTGCGCAAGATGACTGATAGCCTGTCTCATCGCGGACCAGATGGGTCAGGTATCTGGACTGCGCCAGGCGTTGGTTTGGGTCATCGCCGCCTATCGATCATCGATTTGGAAGGCGGTGCGCAGCCCATGCTGACCGCTGACGAAGCGCAGGTTATCAGCTATAATGGTGAGATATACAATTTTCAGGATGTCCGGGTTGAGTTAGAATCTCTCGGCCACAAGTTCAACACCAGTGGCGATACCGAGGTCATTCTCTATGCTTGGCGCCAATGGGGCGTGGATTGTCTGAAACGGCTCAACGGCATGTTCGCCTTCGCAATATTTGATCAGCGTTCCAAGCAATTGTTTTTGGCGCGGGACCGGTTGGGCGTGAAGCCTCTATTTTATGCGCCTGTGTCGGATGGCAGCATAATCTTTGGGTCCGAGCTGAAAGCTTTGCTTGCCAATCCCTTGCTACGCCGGGAACCAGAAATCCGGGCGGTCGATGATTATCTCGCTTTCGGATATGTGCCGGATCATATATCGCTGTTGAAGGGCGTAAAAAAGCTGCCCGCTGGCCATTATCTGTTGCTTGAACAAGGCAAGTCCGAACCCGCGCCGGTCCAATATTGGGATATGGATTTCAGTCAGCGGAGTAAGGCATCAGCTGCCACCCTTGAGGAAGAGCTGGTTGCTCTGATGAAGGACGCGGTTGGCTCGCGCATGGTTGCTGATGTGCCGCTCGGGGCATTCCTCTCAGGCGGTGTCGATAGCAGCGCCGTTGTCGCCTTGATGTCGGAAAAGAGCCGTCAGCCCGTCAAGACATGCTCGATCGGTTTTGATCAGGCGGCGCTCGATGAGACCAGCTATGCCGAACGCGTCGCAGAGCGGTTCAAAACCGATCATCGTTCGCGGACTGTGGCTGCGGATGATTTTGGCCTGATCGACACGTTGGCCGATCATTTCGATGAACCCTTTGCCGACGCATCAGCATTACCAACCTATCGCGTGGCGGAACTGGCCCGTAAAGATGTGACGGTGGCGCTATCTGGCGACGGTGCGGACGAAGCGCTGGCGGGCTATCGCCGTCATGTATTTCACCATGCCGAAGAACGGGTGAGGGGTTTGTTACCACAGTCCATTCGTGGACCTGCTTTAGGCTGGCTCGGTCGTATGTACCCGAAAGCCGATTGGGCACCGCGCCCGCTGCGCGCCAAGTCGACGCTGCTATCGCTCGCTCGCACTGGACCGGAAGGCTATGCCGAAGCCGTTGGTGTGACAACGCCCACCGGACGTCATGCGATCTACTCGGATGCGATGGCCAAGCAATTAGATGGCTATCAGGGTGAATCTCGGATGATCGATCTGATGGAGCAAGCGCCCGCTCGCAATGGTCTCGATCAGGCGCAATATGCCGATATGAAAATGTGGTTGCCGGGTGACATATTGACCAAGGTCGACCGGACCAGCATGGCAGTGAGCTTGGAAGCGCGCGAGCCTTTGCTGGATTACAAGCTGATGGAATTTGCCGCCCAGCTTCCTACCAATTTGCGGGTGCGCGGTGGCACCGGCAAATATCTGCTGAAAAAATCGATGGAACGCTATTTGCCGCAAGACATACTCTATCGCCCGAAAATGGGCTTTGTCACGCCGATAGCCCAATGGTTTCGCGGACCGTTGGCCGAGGAAGCGCGGAACATATCCGGTTCTGGCGCATTGGCCCGCATGGGCTGGTTTGACGAGCAGGCGCTGCGCAAAGTCGCTGATGACCACATCGCCGGAAAGTCAGATAATAGCCGCTTGCTCTGGCAATTGCTGATGCTCGATAAAGCATTGCAACGTTTATTCGGTCTCTGACTTCTCCTCAACTTGGGGGTAGATCGCATCGACAAAATATAGTCCGTCCGGTGGCGCGTTGAAACCCAGCGCATCGCGATCTTTGGCTTGTAACGCTTGGCGCAAATCACCCCGTGTCCAATTGCCTTCGCCAACCAGTTTCAAGCAACCGACAATCGAACGGACTTGATGATGCAGGAAAGAGCGCGCCGCAACCTCGACTTCAATCTCTTCGCCAAAGCGGGTGACGGAGATACTATCCAATGTCTTCACCGGACTTTGCGCCTGACAATGGGCGGATCGGAAAGTCGTGAAGTCATGCTCGCCCACCAGTTCTTGTGCGGCAGCATGCATCGCCCCAGCATCTAATGGCCTTACCACCTGCCAGCTTTGCCCTTTGTCGAGGGTCAACGGCGCGCGGCGGTTTATGATCTTATAGACATAGCGCCGACCAATGCAGGCAAAGCGCGCGTGCCACTCGTCGTCGACAATATCGAGGTTGAGCACTGCCACAGGATGCGGCCGCAAACCTGCATTCAGGCCTTCCATCAACCGAAAAGGTGTTAGCTTGGTCTCCAGGTCAAAATGCGCCCGCATCCCGAGCGCATGCACACCCGCGTCGGTCCGGCCCGCAGCAAAAACGCGAATATCCTGCTGCGTAATTTTCTTGATAGCTTCTTCAACGGCCTGTTGGACGCTGGGCCCGTGATCCTGATGCTGCCAGCCCATGAACGGACGGCCATCATATTCGAGTGTGAGTGCGAAGCGGGTCATTGCAGCGAAGTGCCCGCAGGGATTTTTGTTCCGTTCAGAAATTCAGGGAGTGTTAGTTTTGGTCGCCCTGCTTTTTGAATAAGATTAGGTCTGATCGCTCCATCGCCGCAAGCAATATTCATCTGATCATCGACTAACGCACCAGCTTTGCCGGAAGCATTCACGATCTCGGCAGAATGAATACGATAGCGATCACCATCATATTCAAAAAATGCACCTGGCGCTGGATTAAACGCTCGGATCTGGCGATGCACCTCTATTGCCGACTGACTGAAGTCCAAACGGGCCTCTTCCTTGGTGATCTTCTTGGCATAAGTCGCTAGCGCATCGTCTTGAATCTCCGGCGGATAATCTTCGGGAGATGATAGATATTGCACCATTAGCCTTGCACCGGTCTGGGCGAGTTCGTCTGTTAGTTCGCCAGCTGTTTTTCCTATTACAGGGGTTTTGGATTTAAGCAGCATCGGCCCCGTATCCAATCCCGCCTCCATCTGCATAATGGTGATGCCTGTTTCGTCATCCCCAGCCAATATCGCGCGTTGCACCGGCGCTGCGCCGCGCCAGCGGGGTAGCAGCGAGCCATGAATATTGAGGCATCCCATTTTTGGCGCGTCCAATATCGCCTGCGGCAGGATGAGGCCGTAAGCAGCGACAACAGCAGCATCGAGATCAAGCGCGGCAAAGTCTGCTTGTGCTTCCTCGTTCTTCAAAGACGCCGGTACGCGGACTTCTATTCCCAATTCTTCTGCAACTTGCTGAACAGGTGAGGGCGTCAGTTTCTTTCCACGTCCAGCCCGGCGCGGGGGTTGTGAATAGACGGCGGCAATTTCATGCCCCGCTGCATGTAGCGCGCGTAGCGCTGGTACGGCAAATTCCGGAGTGCCCATAAAGGCGAGACGCAGTTTTTTGGTTGTCTCGGCAGTCATCAATACGCTTTCTGTAACAATAGCCTGGCTGCAAAGTTCACACAGATCACACGCGCCATTTTATGGAAAGCGAAACCAAAGTTCACACACATCACAGGGGTGTTTCTGTTACCGTTCCAGCCTGTGGCCGCGCCAAAGTTCACACAATTCTCACTCCTCGCATCCGGTTGGCGAGATAAAGCGGATTCGTTTCCTAACGCCTTGAATGTCCGGAATTTAGAGAGTTTGTGAGTCATGTTGTCTCCCTAACCAAACTCGCCCGTGTAGGACAGCATGATTTTATATTGGCAGCACGCACCTCATGGCCCTAAAGGTCAAATCATGGCATCGCAGGAAATCGAAAATCTGGTTCAGGCTCTGTCCAAACTGCCGGGCTTGGGCCCGCGTTCGGCGCGGCGCGCGGTGTTGCATCTGCTCAAGCGACCTGAAACCACCATGAAACCGATATTGGCGGCGATGGAGCGGGTCGAGGCCAATCTCGTGACCTGCGGGATTTGCGGCAATGTTGATACACAGGATCCCTGCCAGATTTGCAACGACCCTCGACGGGACGAAAAATCACTCTGTGTGGTCGAGGAAGTATCGGACCTGTGGGCGCTCGATAAATCCCGTTTGTTTCCCGGAAAATTCCATGTGCTGGGCGGACGGCTGTCGGCACTGGATGGTGTGCGGCCTGAAGATATTGCGATCGACAAGCTCATCAAGCGGGTGGAGCAGGGCGGTATTGATGAAGTTGTGCTAGCGATGAACGCGACATTGGAAGGACAGACCACCGCCCATTATATTGCCGAGCGGCTTGAAAATTATCCGCTGCGGCTCAGCCAGCTATCCCATGGCATCCCGGTGGGCGGAGAGCTCGATTATCTAGACGAAGGCACATTAGCCCAAGCGCTGCGTTCACGCAGGCCGATTAATCAGGATTGATGCAGCAACGAATCCGAATCTCTAAAATGTTATCTGCTCAGGTAATTTAGCATTGCATTTGTGGCTTGTTGGTAACAATTAGGCGCTCAAGTGATGAGTTATTTTGATTTTAGATGTTGAAAGCCAAGCATTTACGGGGATTCTGAACAATAATTAAACGCCTAATTAAACGCTCTTGACGTAACGACTGTGTTAGGAGCACATTGCACAACATAATAATAAGAAGTCGGTCCTCCCCATAATATAAAAAGAGACTGACAACCAGGAGAGAGAGCATGAAAAACACTTCCACTTTACGTAATAGGTGCGCCTTTGGCGCTTTGGCGTTGGCTTTGGGCGTTACGCCAGGAATGGCCTCTGCCCAGGATGTGCAAGAAGAAACAGACGCTGAGAATGTCATCGTTGTTACAGGTTCTTATATCCGCGGCACGCCCGAAGATGCTGCCGTTCCCGTTGATGTTTATACCAGCGCTGATCTGGCACAAAATGGTGTTTCTTCACCGCTAGAGTTTATCAAAGACTTGCCTGAAGTTGGCAGCGTTCTTGGTGATTCCAATCAGTTTTCCACTGCCGCTCAGGCGAACCAAGGCTTCGGGTCGATAAACCTTCGTAACCTTGGGCCAACGCGAACGTTAGTATTGTTTAACGGTCGGCGTACGCTGACAGCGCCGGGCGCAGTTGGCGGCGGATTTGGTGATACGAACGCAATTCCACTTTTCGCTCTCGACCGTGTTGAGATCCTGAAAGATGGTGCCGCAGCGACCTATGGTTCTGATGCTATCGCTGGTGTGGCGAACTTTGTAACCAAGACGGGCTTTGAAGGTGTTGAGTTGCAAGGCGACTATGACTTTATCAAAGGATCTGATGGCAACTATACTGCTTCGATATTGGTCGGACAGAATTTCGGGGATCTGAACATCATGGCTGGCTTTGGCTGGCAGCATCGCTCCGAACTGGAATCGACGGATCGTTCATACGGGTTTCAGCCTTATGAAGTGAATCCATCGGCATGGTCAGCTTTAGCGACGCCAGGGTTTTTCATCGTTCCAGGCGTGGGCGCGCGGCCTGATGTGGGTTGTGCTGAAACAGGCGGAACCCCTGATGGCATATGTCGCTTTAGCTTCATTCCCTTTGATAATTTGATCGAGGAAGAGGATCGTTATCAGGGCTATATCCAAGCGGATATCGACCTGTCCGATACGTTCCGTTTTCATGGTGAATTTACTTATGCACAGACTGATCTGGACTCAATTGGAACATCGCCGGGTTACCCCCCGCTTCAAGGACCCGGTGGCGCTCGATTAGGCGGCGGATTTACGGTTGACCCGGCTAACCCGGGCGCGCAGGTTTTCGCCGATCAAATTGGCCTGACTGCTCCGATTGCCGGGCCCATTGGTATATTTCTTTGGCGGCCTTTTGGTAATCTGGGAAATCCAACCGACCCTGGCAGAGGCTCAGGACGTCAAACGGCGAACAACAAAGCTTTCCGTCTGTCTGGTACGTTGGAAAAAGATTTTTCCGACACATTGCGCGGTCAATTGTCAGTAACATGGGCAAATTATGAACGGCGTCGCAGTTCACCGGGCGTTGTGGGTTCTCGTTTGCAGGACGCCTTGAACGGTTTGGGCGGCGCCGATTGTGATCCGGCTACGGGTACACCGGGTGTTGGCGGATGTCAGTGGTTTAACCCTTTCATCAACGCCGGGCCTGGTCATCCTTCCTTGGATTTGACAAATCCCTTTTATGTTCCTGGCAACGAAAATTCGATTGATCTGATTGAATTTTTGCAGGTGCCAAACGGGGTTGAGGAAACCGAAGATTCACTCGTTGTAGACCTTATTTTCTCCGGTGAAATGAATATTGATCTGGGCGGCGGCAACATCGGTTGGGCGGCAGGCGCGCAATATCGCAAAGTGGATTTTCTTTCTCGTCCGCTTGGGCCAGAATCCAATCTGGATCTAAACCCTTGCGTCATATTGGGTGATCAAAGCTGCATTGGCGGTGCTCTCGACGGTGCCGGTTCTTTCATCTTCCTCGGCGGTTCCAGACCGGAACGCTTGGACCAAGATGTGAAAGCTGTTTTTGTCGAAGTGGCCGTTCCACTGAGCGACACGTTGGAAATTACAGCGGCGGCTCGCTTTGAAGATTATGGTGGATCCATTGGGTCTACGTTCAATCCCAAAGGCGCGGTTCGCTGGGAGCCAACCGATTGGTTGGTATTGCGCGGATCAGTCGGCACGACTTTCCGTGGACCATTGGCGGCACAGGTTTCCAATAATGCCAATACCGCTCTTGCGGCGATTAGCGCTGCAAACGGCAATTTCAAAGCAGTTGATATTGCCGGGAATCCAACCGATCTGGGACCGGAAAAAGCGTTCAGCTATAACCTTGGTGCAGTGGTTGATTTCAGTGGCTTTACCTTCTCGGTTGATTATTGGAGCTTTGATTTCAAAGATGAAATCACCACAACGGATGCGCAAGCTATTGCCAATGCTGTTGTCCCTACTGCTGGCGGTCTAGCCGATTGCTCTAGCGTGTTTGCGCCTCTCATTACCTTTGATGGCGGCGCCTGTGTTCAGGGCACGACCAACGGCACCAATATCTCGCGTATTTTGACGCAGTGGGTCAACGGTCCGAAAACGAATACATCTGGACTCGATTTTGCGGCAAGCTACACCACTGATATCGGGCCGGGCGTTTATTCCATCGGAGTGAATGCCAGTCATATCCTGAAATATGACATTGGTGATTTTAACTTGAATGGCACATTGTTGCGCGATGGTTTCGGTGCCGTGGGGTTGGCTAATCTCGATCGGCTACCAGGCACTATCTCACCATGGCGGGCCAATGCCTATATCAACTATAATGTTGCTGGGCTGAACCTACGTTACGGTGCGACTTATATTGCAGGTGTACGCGATGAAAGATGTGATGGACTAGAATTCTGCGCCACAACCAATTTCGGTGGTACGAACTTTGGCCGGAATATCTCGAACTATACGCAGCATGACTTCCATGCCGCTTACGACTTGCCGATCAGTGCTTTTGAAGCGCAGCTGCAATTCTCGATCGAAAACTTCACAAATGAAGAAGCTTCAGCGGCGCGTTTGCCACTGGGTTATAACCCATTCGTCGGTAATACTCTGGGACGTGTTTTCCGTCTCGGTGCCAAAGTCGGGTTCTAAGTCTAATAAACAGAAAAATTTAAAGGGCTCGCCAGTATCTGGCGGGCCCTTTTTCTTTGTTCGCGAAGCGGCGCGGTCACCGGTTGACGAATCTCGGCATAATCCCTAAATTTGACCCATGTCTATTTTACCGATCCTTGAAGTGCCCGACCCGCGTCTGAAAACTGTTTCAGAGCCGGTCACAGAATTTGACGATGCGCTAAAGACGCTCATCGCAGATATGTTTGAAACCATGTATGACGCGCCGGGCATTGGCCTTGCCGCGATTCAGGTGGGTGTGCCCAAGCGGATATTGGTGATCGACCTTCAGGAACCGGAGGAACATGATCACGAGCACGGCGAGCATTGCGATCACGATCATGAGGTAGTGCGTGAACCTAAGGTGTTCATTAATCCCGAAATTCTTGACCCTTCGGCGGATTTAAACGTTTATAGCGAAGGCTGTCTGTCGGTGCCGGAGCAATATGCCGATGTTGAACGCCCCGCAGCGATCACCGCGCGCTGGCAGGATGAAACCGGCAAGCAATATGAAGAACAGATGGACGGCTTGCTCGCAACCTGCTTGCAGCATGAGATGGATCATCTCGAAGGCATATTGTTTATCGACCATCTTTCCCGCCTGAAACGGCAGATGGTTCTCAAGAAGCTTGCCAAGCAGCGCAAAGAAGCCGCTTAAACTGCTCTGACAGGCTTGCTTATAATGGCTATCCGGCCTAGGTTCTTGTTTCGTTCCAACTGAAAGGGCCTGTTTTGGACGCTATTGTCGCTCTCCTTATTGCTATTGTAACTCTCATCATCGGCTTGGGGGCAGGTTGGTTCGTCGGTGGACGCGCTGCAACGGCGTCGACCAAGGCGGCTGAGGAAACAGCAACTTCCCTGCGGACCATGCTGGACGGCGTGCAGACAGAGCGGGATACGGCAAGGTCCGAACGCGATTCCATCCGTGATGACAGAGATCAGGCGTGGCAAAGTCTTGCGTCTTTGGAAGCCGACGCCCGCAATCATGAGAAACAATTACAACAATTGGTCGAAGCGAAAGAATCGCTGACGGCGCAATTTTCCGAAGTCGGTGCGAAAATGCTGGAAACGGCGCAGCGCCAGTTTCTCGAGCGCGCCGATCAACGTTTTGATCAGGCGAATGAAAAAGGCGGCGAGAAAATCGCTAAGCTGCTCCAACCGGTGCATCAACGGCTCGCTACCTATGAAGAATCGATCAAGAAAATCGAGAAAGAGCGGACTGAATCCTACGCCGGAATAACGGCGACGATCGAGCAAGTGCGTCAGGGGCAGGACAGAGTGCAGCAGGAAGCGGCTCGGCTCGTCAACAGCTTGCGCAATGCGCCGAAATCGCGCGGTCGCTGGGGTGAGCAACAGCTGAAAAATGTGCTCGAGACTTGCGGTCTGTCGGAACATACGGATTTCGTGACCGAACAGAGCGTTGATACCGAAGACGGCCGTTTGCGTCCCGATGCGGTGATCAGTGTGCCTGGTGGTCGCAAGCTGGTGATCGATGCCAAAGTCTCGCTCAATGACTATCAGGATGCGTTTGAGGCCGAGGATGAGGCGGCACGGAACTTCGCCATGGCGCGTCATTGCAACTCGATGAAGGCTCATATCGATGGTCTTTCGAAAAAGGCTTATTGGGACCAGTTTGAAGATGCGCCCGATTATGTGATCATGTTTGTCCCCGGCGAGCATTTCCTGTCCGCTGCTCTGGAGCATGAACCGACCCTTTGGGATCATGCTTTCGAGAAAAAAGTATTGCTCGCCACGCCGACAAATTTGGTAGCGATTGCGCGAACCGTTGCTGGTGTCTGGCGGCAAGAGAAAATGGCGGCAGAGGCCAAGCAGATCGGGCAATTGGGCAAGGAAATGTATGACCGGCTTGCGGTTGCCGGCGAGCATTTGAAACGCATGGGTTCTGGTCTTGGCAGCGCCGTTGGCAATTACAATAAATTTGTCGGCAGTTTCGAACGTAATGTCATGGCGACAGGGCGCAAATTTGCAGAACTCAACATCGAGACCGGCAAGAAAGACCTTGAGCCTGTTGCAGAAATCGAAGCTCTGCCGCGCTATTCCTCAGAAGTGGAATCCTCGTTGATCGAAGATGATCGGGAAATAAAAGACGAAGCCGCCGAGTAGCTTTCTGGATGAAGAAGGTTACTGGCTAGGCAGCTTCCGGGTCTGATAATATCTCGCCACCACAGCCGGTATGATAACCGCTTCCGCTGACGGAAACTGTAACTGTATCGGCATATTTTCGATCGCTCATCCCATCATTACATTCTTCGTCTGAAGTGATGGTGACCGTAATATTATTCTTATCGCTAAAGCCTTTTATTTCCCAGCCTGTTGGTGTCGCCTTCATCCTCTGAATCGCCAGGTTAAAATCATTATTGCCATCTTGTGACGTATGAATGATCTCATCATTCTGGATCTCAACTGTCCAGCCCGGTTCAGTGCCATAAGCTTTATATTCTGTCAGTTTTTCTTCTGGTGCCGGTGCTTTTTCATTGTCGCTACCGCAAGCCACCAATAAAAGTGGTAGAATTGGCATAACCAATAGTGCATTTTTCATGTTTCTCTCTCCCGGTAACAGGATAGCATATTGATCAATATTACAAAATAGCGATTAATTCCGGCGCTGGTTGAGCACTTCATAGGCCATGACAGCGCTAGCAATAGCCGCATTCAGGCTATCGGCTTTGCCCATCATAGGCATTTTAACCAGCACGTCACAGTCGGCTTCATAGTCCTGTGGCAGGCCTTGTGCTTCATTCCCGACGAGCAAGAATGTCGGTGTCTCATACCGAACCGCTTGATAATCCTTGTCCGTATTCAAACTGGTTCCCACCAGCTGTCCCGCGCCAGAGCGCAGCCAGTCGATAAAATCGGGCCAGGATGCTTGTGCAATTTGCTGCGTAAAAATAGCGCCCATGCTGGCCCGCACAGCTTCGACGGAAAAGGGATCCACACAATCGTCAATCAATATCAATCCGCCAGCGCCAACAGCATCACCCGTGCGCAATATCGTCCCCAAATTGCCGGGATCGCGCAACGCCTGCGCGACCAGCCATATACCGGACGCGTTGCGGTCAATATCAGCGAGCGGGGTAGGGTGGTCTTCGTAAATGCCGATGATCGATTGCGGATTGGATTTACCGGACAGCTTTGCGATAATCGCTTCGCTTGTTTCAATCACTTCACCGCCAGCATCAAAGGTTGCTGCTTCTATTTTCTGCGCTAGTGGGTGAAGCTCTGTATCTTCAACCACCACCAGTAACTTCGGCGTCTTTCCGGCATCCAGCGCTTCGGTCAGGATGCGGAGACCTTCGGCGAGAAAATGGCCTTCGCGCTTACGATATTTCTTTTCGCGCAGGCTTTTTAACCGCTTGATTGTCGGGTTGGAAAAACCGGTAATTTGGCGTCTTTCAGGCGAGGACACGGATTCAATCCTCGCCAAAACCGTCGACGACCAGTCCGGCGAGCTTTTCAAGCGCTGTTTCCGCCTGATGGCCCTCTACGATAATCTCGACGCTGTCGCCCTTGGCCGCTCCCAGCATCATCAGGCCCATGATGGACGTGCCGGTCACTTCGGTGCCGTCCTTACCGACTTTGACCGAGAGGCCTTCAGGTAATTTGCTAACATAGGTGACAAATTTCGCACTGGCCCTGGCATGGAGCCCGCGATTATTAGTGATGGCGACGGTTTTGCGATGCTCGCTCACGCATCGCTTCCCAATATTTCAGAAGCGACGCTAATATATTTTTGACCGGCTTCTTTGGCAGCGGCAACAGCATCGGTAACGTCCATGCATTTGCGTGCACCATCCAAGCGGATGAGCATGGGCAGGTTAACGCCGGCGATGACTTCGACCTTGCCCTTGTTCATCAACGAAATGGCGAGATTGGAAGGCGTGCCGCCAAATAGGTCCGTGAGGACTATGACGCCTTTGCCATCTTCCACTTTTTCGATGGACTCTGCAATTTCTTGACGTCGTTGCTCCATATCGTCGTGTGGGCCTATACAAACCGACAGGATCGCTTTTTGCGGCCCGACAACATGTTCCATTGCGGTGATAAATTCGACGGCCAGACGGCCGTGGGTAACAAGAACCAAACCGATCATCGCGATTAAATACCCTTATTCCCGTTCAAATTCTGCATAGTTTCCAGCGATTCCATTGGTCGTGACGCTAGATTGCGATGCGAGACAGTGGGCGAAAACCCTTGGGCATGCAAGCTTTTGCGAAGGGCTTCTGCAATGTGTACCGATCTGTGACGCCCGCCGGTACAACCGATACCGATATTCACATAGGCTTTTCCCGCCTTAATATATTTTGGCAGCAGAAATGTGATCATATCATCAAATTTTGCCAGCGCTTCGGCATAGGCTGGGTCTTTTGATATGTAATCTCCAACGGCTTTATCCAGTCCAGTCAGTGGTTTAAGGTCTGGATCCCAAAAGGGGTTCGACAAAAAGCGCACGTCAAATAACAGGTCGATATTATTGGGCAGTCCCCGCGAAAAACCAAAGCTTGTTATGGTGACAGTCGTGATTTTGGTATCTTGCAACGTAAATTGCTCACGAATTTGGCCTTGCAGGTCATTGGCCGATAGGCCGCTGGTATCCATGACATGGTCGGCCCAGCGTCGAAAAGGTTCAAACTGGCTACGTTCAAGCGCAATGCCTTCCTTGGCCGGTCGATCCAGTGCTAGCGGATGTCGGCGTCGCGTTTCGGAATAACGCCGTTCCAGTTCACCACCCGCGCAATCAAGATAAAGCGTCGATATCTGGTAATTATCATTTTCCTGCAATTTTTTGATGCGGTTGATCAATTTATCAGGCTCAAATCCGCGGGTTCGGCTATCGAAACCGAGCGCCAATGGCGGATCTGCATCACCGCGTGAACTGGATGGTGGTGTATTTAAAAGCCCTTCAACAAGTCGGATTGGAAAATTATCGACTGTTTCCCAACCAATATCTTCCAGTGTCTTGAGGGCGGTTGTTTTCCCTGCGCCCGAAAGACCGGTTACCAAAAGGACGTGTTTGCTGTTGGACATGATTACACGCTCCGCGAGTCTTGCAAGAGTCGCTTTAACGCCATTTCAACTTTGATCGCGGCGCTGGTCTCAGCGGGATTAATCGTAATGGTTGGAATGGCCATGGTCATGATCGTTTCTATTTGGCTGTCCAATGGAAAGCGTTCGGTCTTTGGTTTCAATATCACCTGCAGCTTTAGCGGAACATGTGAAACATGTTTACAGTCAAAAATACCTAGTGATCTTACTTCAATTTTTCCTGCGATTTTAGCCGGAGCGTTTAAGACTATTTGGTTATCATCATTGTGCAGTTCAACATAGTCATCGCTGATCAGTATCGCGCCACGATCAATCAAGCGAAGGGCGAGGTCGGATTTTCCTGCGCCTGATGGACCCGAAAGCATTATGCCGGCTCCTTGGATTGCGACACAACTGGCATGACGCGTTTCATATGGTTTCTTGGTCGTCATGTTACCGGTGCCTTGGGTAGGCGTATCTCGAAACAGGCTCCTTTTTGGCCATCGGGCCTGTCGATCACCTCGATTGTGCCCTCATGTCCCTCGATGATCGTTTTGGCGATAGCGAGGCCAAGGCCGCTATGTTTGCCGAAAGCCTCTCCGGCAGGGCGATCCGAGTGAAAACGTTTGAAGATATTCTGCCGTTGTTCCTTGGCAATTCCAGGGCCGGCATCAGAGACTTGTATCACCACTTTGTCCGCATCGGGCGTTGCGAGGATTTCGATCAAGCCATCTTCCGGCGAGAAAGAAACTGCATTGTCGAGTATATTGCTGAAAACGCGCTCTAACCGGTCATCGTCTCCCATAATAGTAGCGACACCGCGACCCGGTCGAGCAAAGGCGATTTTCACGCTTTCGTTGGTGTCGCGCTGTTCCCGGGCGGCTAGTAGCTGATCCAGCATCTTGCCAATATCAACCTTTTCAAATTTCGTTCTGGCGAGTTCTGCATCGACGCGGGAGGCTTCGGAAATATCATTGATCAACCGATCGATCCGCCGCACATCATCATTGGCAATGTCCAAAAGCTGCTTGCGTAAATCAGGATCATCCACGCGGTCGAGGCTTTCCAACGCTGATCGGAGCGAGGCCAGCGGGTTCTTGATTTCATGGCTCACATCGGCGGCAAAGGCTTCGGTCGCATCTATGCGATAGCGCAACGCCCCACTCATATCAGCAAGCGCGCGTGCAAGCTGCCCAATTTCATCACGCCTACCGGGCATGCGGGGAACGGTTATCTCGGGGGCTCGCCCCAATCGCACTCGCACGGCCGCGCGGGCCAGTTTCCTGATCGGCCGTACGATCGTTCGGGCCAGGAATAGAGATAGTAAAATTGATACGATGGCGGTCAGGAAGATAACAAGCACGACATTGGAGCGTTCGGCGCGCACAATACGTGTTATATCGCGGGCATTGCTGGTCAGCAGCAGCACTTCGCCATTGCTGGGAAGTCTTGATGCAGCAATGATCACCGGGGTGCGATCGGGTGCATAGCGAACGGCGCTATTGGTTTGCTGACCCTCTGACAGTGTCCGCAGTTCCGGCCAAGAGGAGACGATATCATCCACTGGTTCTGCAAATTCTGTGATGGGTTTGCTGAGGACAACAAATTCAATGGATTGATCCAGCGTACGGGCCACATCTTTTTGCCAGGTCTGGGTTTCCGGGTCTCTAAACCGATATGTGGGTTCGGCCAGTTCAAAACTGTCTGCGATTTTTGCGCCCGTTTTATCATATAGACGTAACCGGCTTTCCAGGTTTTGGGCAAAACCAATCAACAGATTTTTGCGATTCTCTGGTGTTTGCAGACTGAGGGAATCGCCGATTATGTGGGTTTGCAGCCGTGCCTGTGACAGTCGTTCATCGGTCAGTTCGTCGCGATAATTGTCGAGATAAAATAAGCTGCCCGCCAAAAGGGCGATCGCGACAATATTGACCGCCAATATGCGCGAGGTCAGCGATAGTCGCGCAGACCATCTTAGCGAGAGCTCCGGATCGTCAATATTCTTCATAGGCTTATTCGTTGTATCTATAACCGGCTCCATAGAGCGTATCGATGGCGTCAAAGTCGGAATCGACTTCTCGGAATTTACGGCGCAGGCGTTTGATATGGCTGTCGATGGTTCGATCATCGACATAGACGTCATCCTGATAGGCGGCATCCATCAACTGGTTACGGCTTTTAACCACGCCGGGACGGTTGGCGAGGGTTTCCAAGATCATGAACTCGGTCACGGTCAACGTAACATTGTCGCCATTCCACTTAACCAGATGGCGCGCCGGATCCATTTCCAAGCCGCCACGCACAAGCGGCTCCAGACCTTCGGTGTCAACCTCTTCATCCGACAATTTGACCAGTTCAGCGCGTCGCAATATGGACTTCACGCGAGCAATCAGAAGTCGTTGTGAAAAAGGTTTCTTGATATAATCATCCGCGCCCATGGCGAGACCAAGCGCTTCATCCAGCTCTTCGTCTTTGGACGTTAGGAATATGACCGGCAAATTGCTCTTTTCACGCACGCGACGCAACAACTCTAGCCCGTCCATTTTCGGCATTTTAATATCAAAAATGCCAAGATCCGGCGGATTATCGATAATTGCTTGCAAAGCCGCTTCGCTGTCAGAATAGACGCGTGTTACAAAGCCTTCGGCCTGCATAGCGATAGATACAGAGGTTAATATGTTCCGGTCATCATCAACAAGGGCAATATTTGCGGCCATTAAATGGGTTTATCCCGTTATCAATTATTTAGTTCAACTCTAAATCGACCTAATTGAAGCTAGGCTTTGGCACAAGGACGCATGTGGAACTGTTACAGCGCCGTCAAAATGACCATCGTTGTCATTATTCCCAGATCGAAACAAGCGGTTTGGCTAGCCAATCTGGTAATTTGACCGACTCGTAATGGTGAGTTAAGCGCCTCCTCAAACCTGCCGAATCCGGCAATCATCCATTCCTAATTCAAGCCTAGGGGAATATCCGTGCCAAAAGTTTCGTCTGTAACGTTAAATGATCAGGGCTTTGCCACAGCGGCAGAGCAGCATTGGAACTTGGGCGCGCCCGCATTGGTTGAGGCTGCGGTATCTCGCGGTGAGGGTCATCTGGCTAAAGATGGCCCTTTGGTTGTAGAAACCGGAAAGCATACCGGTCGTTCTGCCAACGATAAATTTATCGTCCGTGATGGCGAGACAGAAGGCAGCGTTTGGTGGGGCAAGACTAATGTCAGCATGACACCAGATCATTTTGCGGCTCTGAAGGCAGATTTCCTGAAAGCCGTGGCTGATAAAGAGACTCTGTTTGTGCAGGATCTTTTCGGCGGTTCACAGCCAGAGCATCGCGTGAATGTTCGTGTGATCAATGAACTGGCTTGGCATAACCTATTCATTCGGACCATGCTCGTCCGCCCAACTGGAGAAGAACTGGCCGGATTTGACCCAGAATATACAATTATTGATTTGCCGAGCTTCAAGGCTGATCCAGAGCGCCACGGTACGCGCAGTGAAACGGTTATCGCTGTAAACCTGACAGAGAAGCTTATTCTCATCGGCGGCACCGCTTATGCTGGCGAGATGAAAAAATCCGTATTTGGATTGCTCAACTATCTGCTGCCGCTCGATTCGGTCATGCCGATGCACTGCTCCTCAAATATGGGACCAGAAGGCGATACCGCGATTTTCTTTGGCCTGTCCGGTACCGGCAAAACGACCTTGTCCGCCGACGCCAGCCGTACCCTGATCGGTGATGATGAACATGGCTGGTCCGATACCGCCGTGTTCAACTTTGAAGGTGGCTGTTACGCCAAGATGATCCGTTTGTCGGAAGAAGCAGAACCTGAAATCTACGCGACAACCCGCCGTTTTGGTACGGTGCTGGAAAATGTCGTTATGGATCCGGAAACGCGAGAGTTGGATCTGGATGACAACAGCAAAGCGGAAAATACCCGCGGCGCTTATCCAATCGACTATATTCCCAATACGTCTGAAAAGAATATGGGACCGGTTCCAAAGAATATCATCATGCTGACGGCTGATGCTTTTGGTGTTTTGCCTCCCATCTCTCGCCTGACGCCAGAGCAGGCCATGTATCACTTCCTGTCCGGCTACACCGCTAAGGTGGCTGGTACTGAAATCGGTGTGACGGAACCAGAAGCAACCTTCTCTACATGCTTCGGCGCTCCTTTCATGCCCCGTCATCCATCGGTTTACGGGAACCTACTGAAAGAACGTATCGCGAAGGGCGGCGTTCGTTGCTGGCTGGTGAATACCGGTTGGACCGGCGGTAAATATGGCGAAGGAAATCGGATGCCGATTAAGGCGACCCGGGCTTTGCTGAATGCAGCGCTGGATGGCAGCTTGAATGATGGCGAATTCCGCATCGATAGTAATTTTGGCTTTGAAGTACCGGTATCGGTAACAGGTGTTGACAGCGCGATCCTTGATCCGCGCTCTACCTGGTCAGATGGAGCGGCCTATGACGAAACCGCCCAGAAGCTGGTCAAATTGTTCATCGATAATTTTGAACAATTTGCTGAGCATGTGGATCAAAATGTTCGGGAAGCGGCACCAACTGCAGCTTGAGCGGAGGCGCTTCGCTAGTGTAATTGTCCCGGCTTGCCCGCGATAATTGTAATATCGACCACGCTAAGATCCTTACTGGGCGTTAGCGTCAGCATCTCTTCCGGAACAAACCCTTGCGCCTCTGTTTGCGAGTCGATCTTGCCATTGGTCGCAATATCATGGGCAATACGGACTAGCCGCTTGACCACTTGGTTTGGCGGATAACCCGCTGGCGCGCTAAGCCGCATTTCCTGTCCGCTAAAATAGGATAGCCCATAAGTGTGGAACGTTCCTTTAGGGTTTTCCGAAATTGCGATCTGGATGAGTACTGGGAATGGGCCGCCGGTGATATATTGATGGCTCGCTTCAGAAAAATATTCAAATCCGATGTGCAGTTTAGCAGGCTGCCAAATGACGCTGGTTGCATTGAGAGCTTCACCGATAATCCACGCCAGTTCCAAGAACGTGCGATTGACGGTGCTGTCGTGCTTTGCGTTTGCGATATGGTCGCTTAGTGCTATTCCGATGGCAGGAATTGGGCTTGCAGGCGCACTGCAAAAAATATGATTTAGCTTTTTAGCGGAAAAATGCTGAAAAACGTCCTGCGCCGCATGATGGGTTAAATTAAAGCTCATGCCGCCCACAATGGCCTCGATAACGTCCAGGTCAGCATATTTCGAATGATTAAGTGTGACTCGGGTGGCGACTTCGTCCGGCAATTTCAAATCGGACAGACGGAACGTGTCTGCTACGGGAACCATAAGCATTAAAGGTGGATTTTGCTGTACCATCGACGTTTATCTTTTAATCCCCGCAAGAGCCAATGTTCTTTTTATGTTCTACGCTACATATGTCCATAGCATAATATGCGCGCTAGTCGATATTGGTCCACAACGGATCGAAAGTCATCATCGCTTGATATCAGAGCATTATGGCTGCAATATTCCCTTGAAGGAGCAGGCGTTTGGCTGATTGGGTATTGTCGATATTAATGCTGGCAGGTGCGGGTCTTTTGGCTGGCGGAGTCTATTTGATCCGTACAGGAAAGAATAAGAAGCAAGGCGTGCTTATGCTTGTGGCATCAGCCGTCATGTTTGCAAATGTTGGCATTTGGACAATACCAACCTCTGGCGCTCCATCGGAAGCCGGAAGCAATATTCCCGATAAACCGAATTAGGCTTATTTAATCGGCGAATCCGGCGCGAGACGCATATCGAGATAATTGTCGACCGAACCCATCAGCAATTCCATTTCATTTTCATAAAAATGGTTCGCGCGAGGAATTTCGTCGTGATGGATGGTGATATGTTTCTGCGTCCGCAATTTGTCGACCAGCTTTTGGACGGCGCTTGGCGTCACAACTTCGTCATTCACGCCCTGAATGATAATTCCGGATGAAGGGCAGGGGGCAAGGAAGTTAAAATCATACATGTTCGCTGGCGGCGAAACCGAGATAAACCCGCGCACTTCTGGGCGGCGCATCAAAAGTTGCATGCCGATCCAGGCACCAAAGCTATAGCCGGCAATCCAGGTTGTTTGGGCTTCCGGATGGATGCTCTGGACCCAATCCAGCGCAGAAGCAGCATCGGACAGCTCGCCAATACCATTGTCAAATGTGCCCTGTGACCGGCCAACTCCGCGAAAATTAAACCGTAAAGTCGCAAAGCCGCGTTTCACAAATGTTTTATACATTGCCTGCGTGATGCGATCATTCATCGTGCCGCCCGCTTGGGGGTGCGGATGCAGGATCATGGCCACGGGCGCGCGGTCGCGCGGTCCTGGGCTAAAGCGGCCTTCGAGGCGACCTTCGGGTCCGGTAAAAATAACGTCAGGCATGGCTTTTTCAATTCTATGATCAAGATTACGATTTGAATGGCGACAAAAGGCAGATAAGCTTTTGCGCTAAATGAAGCGCCTATATAGAGAGAGTACAGTAATCCGCAACTCTATCCCGCAACTGCCAAAGGGTCTTGCCCGTATTTATGTCTGAAAAGAAACGTATCTATCTCGACTATGCGGCGACTACGCCGATGTTGGACGTTGCCCGGCAGGCTTGTCTGGAAGGATTTACGCATTGGGCGAACCCATCTTCACCCCATGCAGATGGACGCGCCGCTGGATCAATGCTCGAAAACGCGCGGAAGCGGTTGAAGGCGGCTCTGGACTGGGATGGTGAAGTCATATTCACCAGTGGAGCCAGTGAGGCCATCGCTATGGCGCTCAAACAAACGAAGCCGGTGCGGCAGCTGGTTTCCCCGATCGAACATGATGTCGTTCTGCGTTTTTCTGAAGGCGCTGCTGCTGTTCCGGTTGATCTAAACGGCTTGGTAGTGCCGATGCGGCTCAATCACATGCTGAAAGGCGAAAAAGAACAGGCGTTGGTGGTCGTACAATCGGTTAATAATGAAACTGGCGTGATGCAGGATATGGAAGCGCTGGCTAAAGTAGCCCGAGATCGAGGCGCAATTTTATTGGCAGATTGCGCGCAGTCTGCTGGGAAAATGCCGCTTCCCGATGCTGATATGATCATCGTAGCGGGACATAAATTTGGCGGTCCGCCGGGCGTTGGAGCCTTGCTGATAAAGGATTTGAACCTGTTGCATGCCCATGGCGGGCAGGAACAGGGCTATCGCTCGGGGACCCAGAACCTACCCTATATTATGGCAATGGTAGCAGCGCTGGAAGCACCGGCCAATTGGGCAGGGCGGGCGACTGAGTTACGTGCCCATCTCGACAATGCTATCAAAACCGAGGGCGGTACGATTATTGCTGAAAATGCACCGCGCATTGCGACCATTGGCAGCTATCACATGCCCGGGGTCGCGGCGAATACGCAGCTGATCAAGTTCGATATGGCCGGTTTTTCGGTATCGGCAGGCAGCGCTTGTTCTTCCGGCACATTAAAACCTAGTCATGTTCTTGAGGCCATGGGCCTTGATGAAGGCACAGCACGCGAGGTGATCCGCGTCAGCATTGGCCGTGATACGACACGCGCGCATATTTATGACTTTATCGAGCAGTGGAAGTCCATTTTCGGCGCCGCTAGGCCAGCATAATCAGATGGCCAAGGACCCGATCTATCTTGATAATCAGGCAACGACACCGCTCGCTCCTGAAGTGTTTGACGTCATGGTACCCTGGTTGCGCGACAATTTCGGAAATCCGCATAGCGCCCACATATTAGGCCGCAAAGCCGCTGCAGCCGTCGAAGTCGCTAGGGAACAGGTGGCCGGATTGTTACCTAATGATGGAAAGACTTTGTTCGCGGGCAGTGCGACCGAAGCGATTAACTTGGGCTTTGGAGCGGTTCATGCCTTGAAAGCAGCCGGAAGAGACAAGATTATCGTTCTGGATACCGAGCATGCCGCCGTTCGCGATACAGCTTTATCCTATGAAAAACATGGCTTCATGGTCGAAAGACATCCGGTTGGTCCTGATGGCATTGCGTCATTGGAGAAATTGGAGGACGCGATTGATGATAAAACAGCACTTGTTGCCGCCATGCTCGTAAACAACGAAATTGGCGTCATTCAGCCGATCGAAGCTATTGCCGAACTGGCTCATGCCAATGGATCATTGATGCTGTGCGATGTCGTTCAAGGCTATGGCCGCGTCGATATTCCAGGCAATGTCGATATGGCAGCGGTATCCGCCCATAAAATTTACGGCCCCAAGGGCATCGGCGCTTTGTGGGTCCGTAATGGGATCAGCCTGCCGCCGGCAATTCATGGTGGTGGACAAGAACAAGGTATCCGCTCGGGCACGTTATCACCGGCCTTATGCGCGGGATTTGGTCAAGCCGCAGCGCTTTGTATGTCACGCCGCGATAGCGATGCAGCCCACATTCAGGCTTTAGCCGATAAGGCGCGCAGCTGTTTTGTAGATTGGACAATTAATGGCTCCACCGAATATCGCTATCCGGGCAATCTCAATATCCGCCGCGACGGCTTGGATGTGGCGCGCCTGATGTCGGACGTCCGCAGTGTGGCTTTTTCCGCAGGTTCGGCCTGCGCCAGTGGTTCAGGACGTCCCAGTCATGTTTTGGCAGCGCTGGGATTGGAAGCACAGCAAATCAAGTCATCAATCCGCTTAGGATTTGGTCGTTATAATAGCCTAGAAGATATTGAAACAGCAGTGAAATATATCAATGAAGCAGTCGAGGCACAGCTTGCATGAGTGACATTTCAGTAAATTTTGTCAGCGCAGATGGCGAACAGACAGTGATTGCAAACGCATCGGACGGCGATGACCTGCTGACGGTTGCGCAGATCCATGATCAACCGCTGGAAGGAACCTGCGAAGGCCAGATGGCCTGTTCCACTTGCCACGTGATCGTGGATGCAAAAGATTTTGACAAGTTACCCGAAGCGACAGAGATGGAAGAGGATATGCTCGACCTCGCTGCTGGTGCGCGACGGACGAGCCGTTTGGCTTGTCAAATTACGCTAACCAAGGAATTAGATGGACTTACGGTGCATATTCCGTCTGAAAGCCGCAATATGCAGGGAGTATAAGGATGGTCGATCGCAGAACGTTCATCCTTTCATCCGGTTTGCTTTTGGTTGGTGGTTGCGTCGGGCGATCCAATGCGAGCGATGACAGGTCTTCAATACCAGCGATTTCGAATGTCGCAGCATTTGCAGAAATAGAAGAAGCTATCGGTGGGCGTTTGGGTGTCGGCTTGGTTTCTCCCGATGGCGAATTGATTTTGTCGCATCGGGGCGGCGAGCGCTTCGCGATGTGCTCCACTTTCAAAGCGCCTTTGGCATCGGTGCTGTTTGCAGCTCATGAAGCCGGCACGGTCGATATGTTCAAGAAATTTGATTTGAAAGAAGCCGATCGCGTGCCTTACATGCCGTTTGTTGAAAAGAAGCTTGCTGAGAAACTGCCCGTGTCCTTGCATGAACTGGCCGGTGCGGCGGTGATGACCAGCGATAATGCAGCAGCAAATCTCATTCTCAAAGCCACTGGCGGGCCCGAAGCGTTCACGAAATTCGTACGGGCAAACGGCGATAGCGTGACGCGTCTGGACCGAATGGAGCCGGAACTGAACGAAAATGCGCCCGGCGACCCGCGTGATACAACCACACCTGAAGCTATGGCCAAGTTAATGCATAAGCTGGCGGTAAACGGAGCGCCGTTAGATATCGACAAGCTGACTCTCCGAAAATGGATGGAAGACAGCAAAACGGGCGCAACCCGCATTCGTGCAGGCTTACCGAAGGGTTGGTCTGTCGGGAATAAAACCGGGACAGCATCAGGCGGCATAGCGCGTAACGATATTGCCATCTTTAAACCGCCGAATGCCGAATTTCCTTTAGAGCCGCTCACGCTCACCATCTATATTGATCGCCCGACAGCGCCGCCGAAGCAAGTCGACGCGGCGATGGCCGAAGTTGCCCGGGTAGTTGTTCAGCTAATCTTTGGTATAGATTAAAAATCCAGCGCAAAAGCACACTTGAATTATGTGCGACTCCTCGCCATATGCGCAGCGGGAGTCGGGTGGACGTAGTGTTCGCCAACCCGGTCAGATCCGGAAGGAAGCAGCCGTAACGATTTTTCTACGGGTCGCCCGGCTCCTACTTAAAAAATTTACACAGGCTTTTGTGCTCTATAGCGGTTTAGGCTTCGACAAGCTGATGGTGAGCGCCTAAACTCTGCTCATGTCCGATTCACCCGACATATTTGCCGCTGGCGGCGTTGAAGCACCCATTGATCCGGCGCCGGTTGCTGCGCAGCCCTATCGTGTGCTTGCGCGCAAATATCGGCCGTCCAGCTTTGCTGAGTTAATCGGGCAGGATGCGATGGTTCAGACGCTGGGCAATGCGATTAAACGCGATCGCCTGGCCCATGCCTTCCTGATGACCGGGGTACGCGGAGTCGGCAAAACATCTACCGCGCGTTTGATTGCCAAGGCGCTGAATTGCATTGGTGAGGATGGACGGGGCGGTCCGACCATTGATCCTTGCGGGAAATGCGAGCCATGCCGCTCGATCGCCGAGGGCAGCTTTATCGACGTGATCGAAATGGATGCTGCCAGTCATACTGGTGTCGACGATGTTCGCGAGATTATCGAAGCCGTTCGCTATTCCTCGGTTTCGGCGCGCTACAAGATCTATATTATCGATGAAGTCCACATGTTGTCGAAAAACGCTTTTAATGCGTTGCTGAAGACGCTGGAAGAACCGCCAGCCCATGTGAAATTTATCTTCGCAACAACGGAAGTGAACAAAGTCCCGATTACGGTGCTGTCCCGTTGCCAGCGTTTCGATCTGAAACGGATTAAGGCCGAACAGTTATCGACTCATTTTGCTCATATTGTTGAGAAAGAGGGCGTTCAGGCAGAACAGGAAGCGCTCGACCTGATTGCCCAGGCCGCCGAGGGATCGGTCCGCGATGGCCTGTCCATTCTCGATCAAGCAATTGCTCATGCCGATATGGAGGGCGGCGGTGACGTCAAGGCGTCGCAGATCCGTGAAATGCTGGGTCTGTCTGATCGTAGCGCCATACGGCGGCTGTTTGGATTACTTTTGGAAGCAGACTCCCAGGCGCTTTTGGATTCGATTGACGAACAATATCGCGTCGGTGTGGAGCCTTTGTCTTTGATGAATGGGTTATTGTCACTGAGCCATCAGGTGACCTTGTTTAAGGTTGGACGCGCCAATGATCCAACCCTCTCGGATGAAGCAAAGGCGCAACTTGGCGCTTGGTCTGAACAATTATCCTATCCTGTTCTCCACCGGTTATGGCAACTTCTTCTCAAAGGTTATGAAGAAGTGCAACAAGCACATATGCCGCGTGAGGCTTGTGATATGGCCCTTTTACGGGTGCTGTGTGCCGCTGATATGCCCGACCCCGGCGAATTGGCAAAGATGCTGCAACAAGGTACGGGTCCTGCTGCCCCGCAAACAATGGAAGCGGCTTCAACACCCATAGCCCCGGCACCCATAGCACTGCCAGTCCACGAAGCACCGCCGACCCCTGTGGCCAATAACCCTGCGCCATTGGCAGATGTTCCTGCTCCGGCAATCGAACCGCAACAAATTGAGTCGCCACAAGAACAAGCCGCAGCAAAGGATAGCCTGCCGAAGGACTTTGGTTCGGTCATCAAGATCATCGGTGGTGTTTCGCCTGTATTGGAAAGCATATTAATAGCGGATATGCGTATAATCAGCTTCTCCGCGCCGGTTATCGAATATCAATCCGCGCGTCCCATCGCAGCGTCAGATCTCAAAAAAATCACCGATGCCCTAAATGACGCAACCGATACGATCTGGACCTTTCAAGAGGGGCAGGGCGAGGCACAGCCAAGCATTTCGGAACAAATCCAGCTTGATAAGGATGCTGCCACGCAGGCAATATTGGACACGCCGTTCGTGAAAGCCGCATTTGAGGCTTTTCCGGATGCGGAACTACTCGAAAATGATATAAATCAGGCCCAAGCTGATTCCGGACCTGAATCAAGGAGCTCACAAGCATGAAATCTATGGAAGAAATGATCCAAGCGGCTCAGGAAGCGGCGCAAACGGTCCAAACCCAGATGGAAGAAGCCCAGATCAAACTCGATAGCATTGAGGTTGAAGGCAAATCTGGTGGCGGTCTTGTATCGGTTAAAGCAACTGCCAAGGGCCGTATCCTAGGTGTCAGCATTGATGACAGCCTGATGAAAGCAGAAGAAAAAGGCATTTTGGAAGATCTGGTCGCCGCCGCCTTTAATGATGCTCGTGACAAGGCAGATGCCGTCAGCAACGAAGAAATGGGTAAAATGACCGGTGGAATGGGATTGCCAGCAGGCTTTAAGCTACCCTTTTAGCGGTATTGCTCGTTTCACACGCGGGTGTTTAAGATGGTTGAAGTCATCTCAGTGCGCCCCATATAAGCTGGTAAGCGCGGAATGTAGCGCCATAGTTTGGAGTATTAATGTCCCAGTCCGAGTCCACACCTGCCTCTAATCCCGAAGCCAAGGCGCTGCCTTTATTGCCATTACGCGATATTGTGGTGTTTCCCAGCATGATCGTGCCTCTTTTTGTCGGGCGCGATAAATCGGTTGTGGCTCTGGAAAAGGCGATGGACAGCGACAAGGAAATCTTCCTCGTGGCGCAGCTGGACCCTGCTGAAGATGATCCGGGACGCGATCAGCTTTATGATCTCGGCGTGGTTGCGACGGTGCTGCAGCTTTTAAAATTGCCCGATGGTACCGTTCGCGTGCTCGTTGAAGGCAAGCAGCGTGCAAAACATGTTTCGTTGGATGAACAAAGCGACGGCTTTGTGATAGCCAATGTGGAATTGATCGATGAACAATCTGTCGAAGGGCCGGAAGCAACGGCTTTGATGCGCTCTGTGGTCGAGCAGTTTGAGAATTATTCCAAACTTAACAAGAAAATGCCTGCCGAAACCGTGGTACAGCTCGGCGAGATTGAGGAAGCATCGCGTCTGGCAGATGCCGTTGCGGCGAATATTAACGTCAAAGTGGCTGATAAACAGAGCCTCTTGATTGAGAGCGATCCTATCAACCGGTTGGAAATGGCTTTTGCCTTCATGGAAGGCGAGCTTGGTGTTCTTCAGGTCGAAAAGAAAATTCGAGGCCGGGTAAAACGCCAGATGGAGAAAACCCAGCGCGAATATTATCTCAATGAACAGATGAAAGCGATCCAACGCGAACTGGGCGATGGCGAAGACGGCGAAGGCGATGAAATGTCGGCGCTCGGCAAGAAAATCGAGGAGATTAAGCTCTCTAAGGAAGCCAAAGCCAAGGCTACAGCTGAATATAAGAAGCTCAAGGGCATGCAGCCGATGTCAGCAGAGGCGACAGTTGTACGCAACTATCTCGATGTGCTGTTAGGATTGCCATGGGGCAAGAAGTCGCGGCTAAAGAAAGATCTTAAGCAAGCGGAAGCTGTTCTTGATGACGATCATTTTGCTTTGGAGAAAGTGAAAGAGCGGATTATCGAATATCTTGCGGTACAGGCGCGGACCAATAAGCTTAAAGGCCCTATATTGTGCCTTGTCGGTCCTCCGGGCGTCGGTAAAACCTCGCTTGGTCGTTCCATTGCGCGTGCCACAGGCCGCGAATTTGTCCGTCAATCGTTAGGCGGCGTTCGCGATGAAGCCGAGATTCGCGGACATCGCCGGACCTATATTGGTTCCCTTCCCGGGAAAATAGTATCAAATCTTAAAAAGGCAGGGACCTCCAATCCGCTGTTTCTGCTGGATGAGATTGATAAGCTGGGTCAGGATTTCCGTGGAGATCCCGCCTCAGCCTTGCTGGAAGTTCTGGATCCCGAACAAAATGATAAATTCCAGGATCATTATCTGGAAATTGATATCGATCTGTCGGACATCATGTTTGTAACGACAGCCAATTCGCTCAATCTTCCGCAACCGTTGCTGGACCGAATGGAGATCATCCGGCTCGAGGGCTATACCGAAGATGAGAAGGTTGAAATTGCCAAACGTCACCTGACTCAAAAACAGATTGATGCCCATGGTTTGAAAAAGGGCGAGTTTGCTCTGCATGAGGACGCGTTGCGCGACTTGATTCGCTATTATACACGGGAAGCAGGCGTGCGGACCTTGGAACGTGAAATCGCCAAGCTAGCCCGCAAGGCGTTGCGCCGGATTCTCGAAGGGGAATATAAAAGCGTTGAAATTACGACCGATAATCTTTCCGAATATGCCGGTGTCCGTAAATATCGTCATGGTGTCGGTGAGGAAGAAAACCAGGTGGGGGCCGTGACCGGTCTTGCATGGACGGAAGTTGGCGGTGAGCTGCTTACCATCGAATCTGTTACTGTCTCGGGCAAAGGGCAGATCAAAACAACAGGTAAGCTCGGCGAAGTGATGACCGAGTCGGTTCAGGCCGCTTTGTCGTTCGTGAAGGCCCGGGCGCCAACATATGGCATTAAACCCAGTATTTTCAGCCGAAAGGATATCCACATTCACTTGCCGGAAGGGGCTGTACCAAAAGATGGTCCATCCGCAGGCGTTGGTATTGTGACGGCTATTGTATCCACGTTGACAGGCATCGCTGTTCGACGCGATGTTGCGATGACTGGCGAAGTGACTTTGCGCGGTCGCGTATTGCCAATTGGTGGTTTGAAAGAAAAATTGCTCGCTGCTTTGCGGGGAGGCATTACAACGGTATTGATTCCGGCAGAGAATGAGAAAGATCTGGTCGAAATACCCGATACCATAACGTCTGCTCTGAAAATCATACCGGTTAAACATGCCGATGAAGTGCTCGCTCTGGCTTTGGTTGAAAAAGTTCAGCCGATCGAATGGAGCGATGCGGATGAGTTAGCTAGCCATGCCACGGCTCCCGTTTCAGATGACACAGGGTCAACAGCAAGACATTAACCGCAGATCAGCGCGATTCGTTACCGGTTGTTACTCCTAGGATAAGTGACAGTTGGCCAAAAAAATCGCCCGAAAATGTCCGATTTTGGATCAAATTTAACCATTTGACATAAATATTACATCTTTGACCCAGAAATTGGCGGTTTTCCTTTGACTCAAGGGTGGGTCTTGTAGTTACTGCCGGTAGACAAAGTCGCGATTCAATCAAGAGTTGCTTTTAGAAAAGGGGGGATACCCATTATGAATAAACAGGATCTTATCAGTAGCGTTGCAGATCACAGTGGTCTCAGCAAAAGCGATGCCGGCAAAGCCGTTGACGCAGTTTTCGATTCTATCACAGGTTCACTGAAGAGCGGCAATGAAGTCCGTCTCGTCGGTTTTGGAACATTTTCTACATCAAAGCGTAAAGCTTCTACAGGCCGTAACCCACGTACGGGTGAGCCAATGCAGATTCCTGCATCTACGCAAGCTAAATTCAAAGCCGGCAAGGGCTTGAAAGACGCCGTTAACAAATAAGTAATTGGGGGAGTGCCTGGGCGCTCTCCCTATTTTTCGCACTTTGTTCTGAAAAATTCAGGCGGGTTCCATCGGAGCCCGCCTTTTTTCATTTTGGTTTGGGATTGTTGGGATCTGGTTGGCGAGCGGTTGTGAAAGTTGCTGTTCGTTTTTGGCAATGTCTCGCGGTATCTAGAGAGAGCTAATGAGGTTCTGGAAAGCGTTACTCTTGCGCCAGGTCACCCTTCGCTTGCGCTCGGGATTTTCGCGGGAAACAATGCGCCGCATTGTTTCCCGCGAAAATGGTAGACGCTACAGGGTTCGAACCTGTGACCCGCTGATTAAGAGTCAGCTGCTCTACCAACTGAGCTAAGCGTCCATGTCTTTGATATAAGATATATATAAGCGTGGTAGTCTCAAGCACAACCGCCTGATAGGCTATCTTGACTTATCCGAATGTTCCGCTCCGTCGTCCGGGATGGCGGTCTATCGCCATCAATATTCCGATACAGATCATGATCGTCATCATGGATGACCCTCCGTGGCTGAGAAAAGGCAGTGGAATACCGACCACTGGCGCGAGGCCCATGACCATCATCAGGTTGATGGCGACGTAGAAAAATATCGTCGTTGAGAGGCCTGCGGCTGCAAGCTGTGAAAAGCGCGTCTTGGCTCTCATCGCCACGCCGAGGCCCCAGCGGAACAGCAGGAAGAACCCAAACAAGACGGCAACGCCGCCCATCAGGCCCCATTCCTCAGCCATGGTGGCAAAAACAAAGTCGGTATGTCCTTCGGGCAGATAGTCGAGATGGCTTTGGGTGCCATTTAGGAAACCTTTCCCAAATACGCCACCGGACCCGATCGCAATTTTTGATTGGCTGATATGATAGCCTGCGCCCAAAGGATCGTTTTCCGGATTCAGGAACGTGGTGACGCGGCGCTGCTGATATTCCTCAAGCCCAAAGAAAAAGGCGAGGGGAGCGATGACCGCAATGGCAGCAGCTCCGCCGACAAATAATCGCATGGGGAGGCCCGCGAGAAAAGCCACAGTCATTGCGCCCGCCACAACAGTGATCGTTGTGCCGAGATCGGGTTGCAGCAAAATTAATGCACAAGGAAAAGCAAGAAGCGCCAGCAAAGGCCATATCGCGCCCCAGGTCCGGATTTGGCCCGCTGGCAATAGGTCATAAAAACGCGCGACAGCTAGGATGATCGCGGGCTTCATCAGCTCTGAAGGCTGTATTCGTATGAAACCCAGATTAAGCCATCGTTGGCTGCCACCACCTACGGCTCCGATCAGTTCAACGCCTAACAGCATGATGACGACGACGATATAGACGGGGAAAGCAATGGTCTTCCAGAAATTTTCTTTCAACCGGGAGAAGATAATCGCCATGGTGAGAAAGACCAAAAACCGGACCATATGTAGACCCGCCCAAGGTGTCAGGCTTCCGCCTGCGGCCGAATAAAGGACGACAAAACCAAAGCTGGCCATGACCAGCAACAGTAAAATTGTTTTCCAAGGAAGCTGCGCAATGGGTGCAGGAATGAAGTCGTTCAAAGCCTACAGCTCCATTTGCTCGGTTGGCCCATTTCTCTACTGGCCCATTTCGGGGTTTGCTGTGTCACCCGTTGCTACCGCACCCTCGGGAGTTATGCGGCCTTCGGCGATGGCTTTTTCGATAGCGATTTTCGCGCGATAGGCCGTCATTTTCTTGTCCATGCGTTCATTGATCGTGCCTCCCCAACTTTTTTCGAGATCGGTCAGCACGCTCATGGCTTTCTCACGATCATAGAGAAACGTCATGACATCACGCGCAACAGGATAGGCTGAACCAGAACCTCCGCCATGTTCAATTACGACGGCTGCAGCATAGCGCGGATTGTCAACGGGCGCGAAACAGACGAACAGTCCGTGATCACGAAACTTCCATGCCACGTCCTTACCACCGCGGCCAAAATCGAGATTGACCACTTGTGCCGTACCGGTTTTCCCTGCGAGTTTGACGTCATCGAGTGGCAATCGGGCTCGCCGCGCCGTACCTCCGCCATTCACAACCTGACTCATCGCCTCATGGATATAGGCCATATGTTCTGGTTCGATGTTTAACGTCTCAACGGGCTTGCGTTTGCCGCCCAGCAACAGATGAGGCATCAGTTTCTTGCCAGTGGCAATACGGGCTGACATCACCGCAAGCTGCAAAGGATTGGCGAGCATATAGCCCTGGCCGATGGTTGCATTGACGGTGTCAAAGGCCTGCCAGGACTTGTCAAATTTCTTCATCTTCCACTGGGGATCAGGGACAGTGCCATAAAATTGATTGGTGACGGGGAGCGGGAATTCCTGACCCAGACCAAGTCTATTTGCCATTAAAGCAATCGGATTCATCCCGATTTTCTGGGCAAAATGATAAAAATAAACATCGCAGCTTTGATAAATGCCTTTGGCCATATCGACCCGGCCATGGCCACGCCGGTTCCAGCAACGGAAGCGACGATTGCCAACGCGAAGACCACCGTTGCAGTTTACAGCTTCGTCTGGACTCAGGCCGGCTTCGAGAAAAGCTAATCCGACCATCGGCTTGATGGTCGAGCCCGGCGGGAACAGACCTTTTAAAGATTTGTCGCGCAGCGGGACATGGTCGTCGTCTCGCAACATCCCATATTCGGTCTGGCCAATGCCATCGGAAAAGCTGTTCGGATCAAAAGACGGCATTGAGGTCATCGCCAAAATGTCGCCGGTTTCGCAATCCATAACCACTACAGAACCGGATTCAGGGCCAAGGCGGCGGGCTGCATATTCCTGCAAATCAATATCGAGCGTCATTTGCATGGCTTTGCCCGGGATATCCGGGCGACTATCAAGCTCGCGAACGATTTTGCCGCGCGCCGTGACTTCTACCCTCTTTGCTCCCGGTTTCCCCTGCAGACGATCCTCAAAGGTTTTTTCAATACCATCCTTGCCGATCTTATATCCCGGCGTAACCAAGATAGGATCGGGATTTTCTTTATAATCCTCGGCAGAGGCAATGCCCACATAACCGACCAGATGGCCGACAGCTGCTCCCGTCGGATAAAAGCGAGAAAATCCCTGTCGCGGTGATACGCCGGGAAGATCAGGAAGGCGGACGCTAACGGCGGCGAAACTCTCCCAATCCAGTCCCGTAGCGACCTGAACCGGTTGAAAGCTGGTGGCTTGTTCAAGTTCCTTGTTGATCCGGTCTATTTCTTCTTCATCCAGAGATAATAGCTGGGCCAGTGTCGCAACGGTCTTGTCCTTGTCGCGCATCCGGTCGGGAATAAGATCGACCCTGAAATCTGTTTTATTATTTGCGATCGGTTTGCCATTGCGATCAATCAGCCAGCCGCGTCGCGGTGGTACAAGCGTCAGGTTGACCCGGTTACTTTCAGACAAAAGCTGGTAGCGTTCGTTTTCGGCAACCGAAATATAAGCCATTCGCCCGGCTAGCAGGACGCCGATAC
Source organism: uncultured Sphingomonadaceae bacterium (assembly GCA_947489315.1). Classification (GTDB taxonomy): domain Bacteria; phylum Pseudomonadota; class Alphaproteobacteria; order Sphingomonadales; family Sphingomonadaceae; genus Parasphingorhabdus. The sequence continues at coordinate 27,636 of CANLCX010000002.1, read as the reverse complement.
TGGCCTGCAGCCCGCCGATGATAGTGGCACGCCGCGAAAAGGTAAGAGCCTGTACTGCTCCGCTAATGGTTTTGCCGCCGGTGATACTCATGCCGCTACTCGCCAATTATCGATGGCTCCGATCAGGCGCGTTACGAAGGGATAGAGCAGGACCGAAAGCAAGATTTGTGGCACTAATATTTCGAGCCGGAGTAAATTGCTTTGAAAGTCTATGATCAGCATACCGCATATTAGCACAAAAATGATCGAAAGGGAGGCGATAAGCCAGTCCTGCCAATAATCTCTGCCAACACCGCGCCGGTCGAGGGTCTCTAGCGCGATAAATACCAGCGACCATAAAAATGCGGCGCTGCCAAAGGGTTGTCCGCTAAATATGTCATCCATCATACCCAAAGGGAAGCCTGCCCATACCGGCCAATAGCCTGGGCGGATCAACCGCCAAGATAGCAATACTAATAGGCCCAGAGGCGGCAATATCGGATAATCGGTTATCAAGGGCAGTGCTGTAACCATCGAACCCAAAATGACGGTGATAGACGGAATGAATTTGATGCGAAATTGGGAAGGTTGCCGATTGATACGGGAACGATAGGGTTTCGCCATTATTCTCCGCCTTCGATAGCCGTTTCGGCCTCGTCAATTTTTTCCTGCTTAATGGCGGCCACCGTTTCGGCTTGAAACATGGGTTGGACGATAACATGACTAACTTTTGCTGAGTTGGCCAATATTCGGGCGATGGCCCCGGTTTCGGTTTTACGAATAACGACAGCGACTGGAATCCCCGGTGCATATAGGCCGCCGCTGCCAGATGTGATCAATAGGTCGCCGCCCTTAAAGGGGTTTGTGCCTAGGTTGATAGGGCGCACTTCAACAGTGCCGTCACCGCGACCCGTTGCAAAAGCCGGTAGCTCGTCGCTAGCCCTTTTTACCGGCGTCACATTCTGGCCATCTGAGACAAGCAATATTCGGGCAGTTGTGGGACCGGCTTCCAGAACCCGTCCAACCAAGCCTTCGGGCGCCCGGACGGGCTGGCCGATTAAAATGCCATCTGTGGTTCCCAGTCCCAGAGTAGCCATTCGTCGGGAACTAGAGGAGGTGGAACTGATTAATCGCGCCATACCGATGGCTTCAGGGACTTCTTTGTCCAGATCGAGCAACCGTTTTAGCCGCTCATTTTCTTGCTTAATAGCGCGCGCTTCCAATATTTCGATGCGGCTTTTCTCGATCTCGCGTTTCATCGCAGCATTTTTTGATGCGGCGTTAAAATAGGCGGAGATATTCTCGCCAGCATTGCCAGTGGCCCCGCCGACTTCTGAGAGGGTTTTGCTGACAGGTGCTGTTGCTTCTGCACCAATGGTGCGCAGGACCGCAAAGCCCTGGGGATCGAAAATAGAGATAAGCAGCAAGAGGAGCCCGACAACAGCTCCTAATATGCCCAGTAAATAGCTAGCGAATATACTATATTGCGCGCGCTTGGAAAATCCTGGGCGCCGGTTATTTGGCGGCGCCATTCCTGCTTATCCTTCCACTTTCGTCATGTCGGTATTTTGTCCCTTAAGCTGTTGTGAGCACGCCGCGGAACATTTCATCTTCCATGGCTCGCCCCGTGCCGATCGCAACACAGGCCAATGGATCTTCGGCCACTGTTACCGGTAGGCCGGTTTCATCGCTCAACGCTTCGTCCAATCCAGCAATCAAAGCGCCGCCGCCGGTTAGGACAATGCCCTGATCCACAATATCTGCGGCCAATTCAGGAGCTGTGTTCTCCAGAGCAATCCTGACGCCTTCGATAATAGTACCAATTGGTTCGCTCAAAGCTTCGGCAATCTGGCCTTGGTTGATTGAAATCTCTTTGGGTACACCGTTAACGAGGTCCCGGCCCTTAATGTGGATCGTGTGGCCAACGCCGTCGGCCGGAGCCTGTGCAACGCCGAAATCTTTCTTGATACGCTCGGCGGTGGTTTCACCGATAAGCAGATTGTGATGACGACGGACATAAGACACGATTGCCTCGTCCATCTTGTCTCCACCGGTGCGAACAGAAGTTGTGTAAGCCAGACCGCGCAGGGACAAGACCGCGACTTCCGTCGTTCCGCCACCAACATCGACGACCATCGAACCAATAGGCTCAGTAACCGGCATGTCAGCGCCAATGGCTGCTGCCATCGGTTCTTCGATGAGGAACACCTGGCTGGCTCCGGCGTTAGAAGCAGCATCACGAATGGCGCGGCGCTCGACCGAGGTGGAGCCACTGGGAACGCAAATCACGATTTCCGGGTAGCTGAACAGCTTGCTCTTGCCATTCACCTTTTGGATGAAATGTTTGATCATCTGTTCGGCCACATCAATATCGGCAATCACGCCATCGCGCAGCGGGCGAATCGCTTCGATGCTATCGGGTGTTTTACCCATCATCATCTTGGCGTCGTTACCGACCGCTTTGACTTTCTTGATGCCATTGATGGTTTCGATCGCGACAACCGATGGTTCGTTAAGAACGATTCCCTGGCCGCGTACATAGACAACCGTGTTGGCTGTCCCCAGATCGATTGCCATGTCCTGAGACCTGAACTTGAACAGATTTCCAAATACCATTTTTTTACCCGTGTTTTCTTATATTTACGGCGAAAGCCGATCCCTAAACCTATAGCGATATTTTGGCTGAACGGGGGATGAAGTTAACCATATGCATCGTCCAGCAAAACACCCCGAAAAACTAAGTCACAATCAAGGGTCGCTTGGCATGATCGCTTGGGCTAGGAATGCCGATATGTCAATAAGAAGACTCCCAAATAGCCTGATCAACCGGATCGCTGCCGGTGAAGTTGTCGAGCGCCCAGCCAGCGCGCTCAAAGAGCTGGTCGAAAATGCGATAGATGCCGGTTCGAGCCAAATTAATATCCGATTGGAACAAGGCGGACTCGACCTGATCGAGGTTGCCGATAATGGCTGCGGCATGACCCGCGATGACATTGCCCTGGCGCTCGAACGTCACGCGACATCGAAGCTGCCGGATGAAGCGATCGAAATGGTCGCAACATTGGGTTTCCGCGGTGAGGCTCTGCCCTCCATTGCCAGTGTTGCGCGACTGACTATCGAAAGCCGAGTCGAGGGCGAAGATGGTTGGGCGCGAATCGTCAATCATGGTGAAGTTGAAAATGACGGCCCCGCTGCTATTCCGCCGGGCACCAAAGTGCGGGTTGAGCAGCTATTTGCCAAAGTTCCGGCCCGCCGGAAATTTCTGCGTACGCCGCGCAGTGAATATGCCGCCTGCGTGGATGTTGTCCGCCGGCTTGCTATGGCGCGGCCCGATATCGGATTCACGCTCACTCATGAAAATCGCAAGGCCATTGCGGTTCAGGGCGGTGAAAGCGGTCCTGACCGGGTGGCTGCGCTCACCAACAAGGAATTGCGCGCCAATAGCGTGGCGGTTGATCTGGTGCGCGAAGACGTCCGGCTTTCTGGTGTGGCAGGTTTGCCAACCTATAATCGTGGGGTAGCCGACCATCAGTTTCTGTTCGTCAATGGGCGTCCCGTCAAAGATCGGCTTTTGGTTGGAGCGGTTCGCGGTGCCTATGCGGAAATGCTGGCGCGGGATCGTCATCCTATTGTGGCCCTGTTTATTGATATGCCGCCGGAGCTTGTGGACGTGAACGTGCACCCGGCCAAAACCGAGGTTCGTTTCCGCGAGCCGGCGATGATCCGCGGGATGATTGTCAGCGGCTTGCGGCGCGCTCTGGACGAAGGCGGCTTTCGCGCGGTGCAGCGCCCTGCGGAATCCGCTTTGGCCAACTGGCAAACGGAAACCTCGGCACCTGATCCCCAGACGAGTATTTTTGGTCAGCAGCAGCATATGGGAAACAGGGCGACGATCCAGTCACAACCCTATCCGTCGGCTGTACGGGATAATAATGACGCATATAGCGCTATGGATGCTGATGCGCTTGCTCCGTTGATGGGCCGGGCCGAAGAGGCAGCAGAGCCGGTGCCCGAAGCCGTCAGTCACCCGCTTGGTATAGCCCGCGGCCAAGTTTCAAAGACCTATATCGTCGCCGAAGCAGAAGACGGGCTGGTGATTGTCGATCAGCATGCCGCTCATGAACGGCTTGTGCTGGAACGCATGCGCAAGGCTGTCGAAGGCGGCACGGTTGCGTCTCAGGCTTTGCTGATGGCGGAAGTCGTCGAGCTGGATGAAAATGCTTGCGACCGACTGGAAGCACGCTTGGCTGAACTGTCCGAATTTGGTTTGGAACTGGAACGCTTTGGTCCGTCTGCCATGTTGGTACGGGCCACTCCGGCAATGCTGGGATCCGGTGACGTCAAAGGCCTGGTTACCGATCTCGCTGACGAGTTGGGTGCTTATGACGAGGCACTGTCGCTCAAAGAACGGATAGACCATGTTGCGTCGACTATGGCTTGTCACGGATCAGTGCGGGCAGGGCGGGTTCTCAATGTTGCTGAAATGAACGCTTTGCTGCGTGAAATGGAAGTCACTCCGCATTCAGGCCAGTGCAATCATGGCCGCCCAACATGGGTAAAACTGGCGCATGGCGATATTGAAAAGCTCTTTGGGAGAAAGTGATGAGAATTTTGGCTTTGGCTCTTGCCGCATTGATATTTGCCGGCTGTTCTCCGGTTGAGAGCGATAAACCGGCTAGCCCTGCAGAAGAATCAGAAGAAGAGGTCCTGCCCGTGGAACCCGATGGTAGCATCGGTGATGGCATCGGTCGCCCGATGTTAATGCCGATGGTCTATGATGAATTTAGCCAGGCCATAGAGGCAGGCGCAGGATGCGCATTTATTGCTCAAGGCAATACAGAACCTCTATTTGCCGCCACCGCGCCGGATAGCGACAAGATCGCGGGCAAAGGCGCGATCAAGATCAACGATACGGTCGTGGTCCTGGAACGTAATGGTGTTGGCCTTGCGCAAGTGGAAGCCGGTGGCGTGTTTTCCAGTGAAGCGGTTGAAGTGACAATCGAACATCCCGGCGGCGAACCCAGCAGCGAAAAAGAAGGCACCTATTTCTGGCCAGCGACGCTGAAAATCAGTCAGGATGAATCGGGTTCCAACATGTATGAAGGCATTTACGAATGCGGCGCGTAACGGACTGATCAGTCCCCGCGGACTTTTATGAGTCCTGTGCTTTCCATCGTCATGACTTGCTCGTCATGCTGGTTAAGCACAGTGATTTTACCCTTCATGATACCCATATCCGGGCGGCTTTCGGACCGCCGCTTCTCCAGCGTGACATGTTCGCAGCGCAGCGTGTCGCCGGGATAGACGGGCTTTAGCCAGCGCAGGTTCTCAACACCCGGCGAGCCCAATCCCGCCTGCTTGTTGGCGTTCATCTGGTCAACCATCATCCGCATCATCATGGCCGCGCTGTGCCAGCCACTGGCGGACAGACGGCCAAAATGGGTCTTGGCGGCTGCGTCTTCATCGAGATGAAAAGGCTGCGGATCATATTTGGAGGCGAACTCGATCACCTCTTCTCGGGTCACTTCATAGGACCCGTATTTCTGGACGACGTTGATCTCGATATCTTCGTAATAGAGCATGGATATTCTTTCTGATGACACCATGTTTCTATGGCAAGGCTTCAGGGTTTTATCCCCTGTTCAAATGGAGAGATATCGCCGTCGCTCTTGTTCGGATCAATGTCGATCAAATGCGCCAGCAGCGAATAGATGTCCACATTGTCGAAAGTCGTAATCTTGCCATTGCCTATAATGTCAGGGCCGCTGGCGAGGAAAAACGCGATCATGTCCGGATGCAGATGATCATAGCCATGGCCGCCGCCAATTCCGGTCATCCATTCCGGTTTATCCTGATAAACAACCCAGCCGGTTGTCGGCAGGCAAATGATGGAGGGCACGCGCGGGTTTTTGCCATATTGAAAACGGGCAGGAATATTTTCTCTCTTCCAGCATTCCATATTCTCATGCGGTTTCAGGAAGGCGGCATCGATGGCGCTCATGTCTTCCGCCAGCGGTTCGATGCCTGCATAATTCCCATCAACAACCAGCCGATATTGGTCGCGCGGTAATATCCGATCAAGATAGATGACCCGGTCGGGATGAGTCTCGGCCATGCCATGGTCCGATGTGATCACGAAATTGACGGGTTGTCCCAACGCAGCAAATTGCTCAACGAGGCTTCCAATATTCTTATCGATCGCGCTGATCGCGGCATGGAGTTTTTCGCTCGGCGCTGGTCCAAAAAAATGCCCCGCTGTATCCACCGAATCAAAATAGAGTGTGACCAGCTGGGGGCGCGTCGCTGTCGGTCGCCGCATCCAGTCGATCACGGCATTGACACGGCGGTCGTCGGAAAGGGCCTGTGAAAAGGGCCACCAGTCACTCGGACGTGTTCCATCCAGCTCGACTTCAGATCCCGGCCAGAACATGGTGGCTGCCCGGACACCTTGCTTTTCCGCCGTTATCCAGATGGGCTCCGACTGATCCCACCAGAACGGGTCTTTGTTGGACATGGTGAATTTTTCGCCTGGCCGGGCCACATCTTCCATGCTGTTGCCGACAATGCCATGATTATCCGGCCGCTTGCCGGTTACCAATGTCCAGTGATTGGGGAAGGTCTTGGTCGGAAAGCTCGACCGCATGTCGGCATAAATGCCGGATGCTGCCAGTGCGCTCAGATTAGGGGTGATGCCGCGGTTCAGATAATCAGGACGAAAACCGTCAATGGATATCAATATCGTAACCGGATCGCGGTTTTGTGCAGTGGGCAGGGGGGCTTCGCCAGTTGCAGAGGATCCGGTTGTCTGGGCAGACGCGCACCCTGTCAATAAAGCGCCAGCAACAAATGCCTGTAATATATATCGAATCATTATTTTCCCCTTAGACTGTTGCCAGTCTAACGAGCTTTTATGACAAGTCAGACATTGAATTTGAAATTCATGATATCGCCATCCTGAGCAACATATTCTTTGCCTTCCTGACGCAGCTTCCCGGCATCGCGCGCGGCGCTTTCACCGCCCAGTGAGACATAATCATCATAGGCAATGGTTTCTGCGCGAATGAAGCCGCGTTCAAAGTCGGTGTGAATCTCGCCAGCCGCTTGCGGTGCTTTGGCCCCTTTATGGACGGTCCATGCACGGGCCTCCTTGGGCCCAGCGGTGAAGAAAGTTTGCAGATCGAGCAGCTGATATCCAGCGCGGATAACCCGAGCGAGGCCCGATTCTTCCAAACCCAGTTCTGCGAGATATTCGCTGCGTTCTTCGGCTTCCATGCCAACCAGTTCTGATTCGATCGCAGCGGACACAATAACGGCTTCTGCGCCCTCTGCTTTGGCCTTCTCAAAAACCTGTGCGCTCAGTTCATTGCCGTTCGCCGCTTCACCTTCATCGACATTGCAAACATAGAGTACGGGTTTGGCGGTTAGCAGTTGCGATTGATCAAAAATCCGTTGTTCTTCATCATCATTGGGCTTGGTCAACCGCGCGGGTTTGCCATCACGGAGCAATTCCAATGTTTGACCAAGAACACTGGCCGCAATTTTGGCCTCCTTGTCGCCGCTGGTGGCCTTTTTCTCAAAAGCCGGGACGCGTTTTTCAAGGCTTTCGAGATCAGAGAGCAGCAATTCTGTTTCGACAATTTCGGCGTCGGACAGCGGATCGACTTTGTTCGAGACATGCTGGATATCATCATCTTCAAAACAACGCAGGACATGCACAACCGCGTCCACTTCACGGATGTTGCCGAGGAACTGATTGCCCAGACCTTCGCCCTGTGATGCGCCTTTTACAAGGCCAGCAATATCGACAAAGGCAAGCTGGGTTTCGATAATCTTTGCGCTGCCAGCAATTTCGGCAATCTTGTTCAAGCGTGGGTCTGGCACAGCCACCTGTCCGACATTGGGCTCGATCGTACAAAATGGATAATTGGCCGCCTGCGCCGCCTGCGTTTCGGTGAGCGCATTAAACAGCGTTGATTTTCCAACGTTGGGAAGGCCAACGATACCGCATTTGAAACCCATTTATGTCACTCCGTGGAATTAAGCGTGCTCGATAGCGGGCCTCCTTTGCGATTACCAGTAACAACATGCAATGGCGATTGCTTTCATTGCTAAATCCGTGCAGGTTAACGAAAATTAACGATTAATAACGGGGAGAACGGGTATGAAGGCACGACTTTTAGGGGCGATCGCAGGCGGGCTGATATTGGCATCTGCGGTACCGGCACAAGCCGAGCGTGACACAGCGCGGTTCACCTCTCTCACCGTTTTTGGCGATAGTCTTGTTGATGCGGGGAATATTTTTACGGCAACCGGAGGCGCTATTCCTGCGGCTTCGCAAGGCTATTTCAATGGTCGTTTCACCAATGGCTATGATTATACCGATTTGTTGAGCATCGAGCTGTTCGGTGCGCCCACCGTTGCTTCCTTGCAGGGCGGAACCAATTTTGCATTTGGCGGTGCTCGTGCTTCGAACACTAATCCACAAGTTCCCGATTTTGGTGAGCAGCTGGGTCTCTATGCCGGCTATTTGGCAGCGGGCAACCAGGTGGATTCGAACGGACTATATATCCTCAACTTTGGCGGCAACGATGTTTTCAATGCGCCGGATGATCCGGCCGCTGCTGATATGTTCATTCGTCAGTCCGCGCAGGATTATGCTGCGGGCGTACAGGCATTGAATGATCTTGGTGTGAGGAACGTTCTGTTGACCGGCTTCCCAGTTGCCGGACCATTGGGTTTCAGTGCCGAGCAGTATCTGACGGAAGAGTTAGCCGGGCTTAGTCTTACGGGCGATACAAGTTTGTTCCGCTACAGCTATTTTGATTTTTTTGATCGTATATTAACCGATCCAGGCGCTCTTGGATTGCCATCGCAAAGGCTTGATATAACTTGCCAAGCCGCCGGACCCGCAGCGATTGCCAATGATTGTGACGGTATATTTTCGTTTGATGGCATTCATTTTTCAGCACCGATTCATGAAGCCTTGGCTCGGGATATCGATAGTCAGTTTAATGTGCTGGGTTCGGTGCCGGAACCAACAACTTGGGCTATGATGATTTTTGGTTTCTTTATGGCCGGATCAGCCATCCGCCGGCGTAAGCGGGTTCAACTTAGCTATAGCTAGGGAAATCAATAGCTTCAGTGTTAGTCGTCCTGCAGCCGCAGGGCGACATCACTGAGGAACCGGGCGTCGTTATCTTTGGCCAGCCATTCGGCCTCTGATGCGATAGCGCCCAACATTCCGGCCAGTGGATCAATCTCGGCTTTCGTATAGTTCCCAAGCACATGACCATGGACGCGCGATTTGTGTCCGGGGTGACCAATGCCAATGCGCACGCGACGGAAATCCGGACCGATATGGGCCACCAGGGACTTAATACCGTTATGTCCGGCTGTACCGCCGCCACGTTTTACTTTGATCTTGAACGGATCGAGGTCAAGCTCATCATAGAAGACAGTCACATCCTCCGGTTCCAGCTTATAGAAACGCATGGCCTCGCCAACGCTTCGTCCGCTCTCGTTCATGAACGTTGCGGGTTTAAGCAATAATAGCTTTTCTGAACCGAGCCGGCCTTCGATCGCCCAGCCTTGGAATTTCTGTTTGGGGGCAGGAAAGCCATGTATTTCTTCCAAGGCATCAATCACCATGAATCCGACATTATGGCGGTGGAGCGCATATTGCGCGCCGGGATTGCCAAGGCCGACCCATAGTTGCATTTCTTGGTTTCCTTAAAGTCCAGATACAAAAAACCGCTCATACATCGACAAGCCCGGTGATAGGCTTAGTATGAACGGTTTTTCGTTACATTGATTTATGCGGTAAGGTCTAGTCGTCTGACTTTTCGCCTTCGCCTTCGCCGCCTTCAGCTGCTTCGCCTTCTGCGCCTTCTTCACCCTCTTCGCCTTCGGCCTCTTCTGCTTCGTCGTCGGAAGATTTCAGAGCGGATGGAGCGGTTACACCAGCAATGGTGAAGTCGCGATCAGTGATCGAGCTTTCAGAACCATCGGGCAGGGTAACGTTGGAAATGTGAATTGAATCGCCAATTTCCAAACCGGTCACATCGATCTCGATTTGATCAGGAATTTTGTCGGCGTCACACATAAGGTCCAGTTCGAAGCGAACAACGTTCAACACGCCGCCACGTTTCAGACCAGGTGATTCTTCTTCGTTTACGAACATAACAGGGATGTTGACCTGTACCTTCGCGCCTTTGGCGAGGCGGAAAAAATCAACATGCAGAGCACGGTCAGAGACCGGATCAAAAGCAACATCTTTTGGCAGGGTACGGGTTATTTCACCGTTCACATCCACCATGACCAGCGAGTTCATGAATACACCGGTTCCGAGCAGCTTGTTCAGCGCACGTTCGTCCAAATGAATCGTCACAGGTTCTTTTTTATCGCCATAAATAACGGCGGGTATGCGGCCTTCGCGACGTAGTGCACGGGAGGCTCCCTTGCCAGCCCGTTCGCGAGGCTCGGCTGATAGTGTCAGCTGATCACTCATAATGTTGCTCCAAAATATAGTTTTAACGAATTTCCCGCCACGCCTCCAGGGTGCTCATGGTCGGAAAGAGGGCGCTATAAGCAGGCAAGGGCGGAAAAGCAAGGCAAATTGAAGCGGTTTCCTGTTACCGGAAAAAGCCAATCTGATTGCTGGTGGCGAGCAGGGTTCCATTGCCCGACCAAAGTTCAACGCGGGAGTCGCATTTGCTATTTCTGACGACAGCGCCGGTGACGCGCATGATCAGATAATCCGATCCCGCTGCGGCAATATCCTCTTCGCTGGCGAATATATAGGTCGACATGGCGACGGTCGATCCGGGGTGAAATTCGTCACTCAGAAAAAACGTACGGGGCATCGGTACATCGCAAATAGATGTGATGCTGATCCGGTCCAGCGGCCGTCCATCTGCTTCCTTGATCCAGACGATGGTTTCTGGTGTATCATTGACCTGAAAGGGAACGCCTTTCGCAATGCGTTGGTCGTAGGATATTATCCATTCGGGTGCTTGACCCGGAACCGGCTGCAGCCTGATATTTTCTTCTGGTGGAGAAATTTCTGGCATGTCGATCTGATAGTTCAGCTCGGTCGGCCGTCGGTTGCTGGTAACAATATCGGCGATAATGGCCAGATTACCGGCCTGGCTTAACTCAACACGCCAAAATTGGGTGGACGCCCCTGACTTGAGTAGCTTTGAATCTATATTGACTGCACCCGGACCAATGCCCGCAATATAAGTGGCCTGCAGGGATACGATAGGACTGTTGCATTCGAGATGGTTTGCCACCGCTCTAGCCATGATCGCAGCGACCCAGCCGCCAAAGGCCGCGCCGGTTGGATTGCGATATACGTCGCTGGCCTCGATAATATATTGCCCGTCGCCGCACGGTATGAGTGCGGTCTCGCGATCGAATAGAAATGTCATGAAGTTGCCCTGAAATCTATATTATTGAATTTTTTCGATTTTATATCCGCGCTTCTCTAGCATGGCTTGGACAGCATCTGGACCTACCAAATGTGCGGCACCGACAGCGACGAAGGACATGCCAGGGCTTTGCAGGTTTTTGTCTAACTGGTCCGTCCAATCCTGATTGCGACCGATCAGAAGTTTTTCGCGCGTTTTGGGGTCTTCCAATATTCCGCCGTTTGAAAGCTCGACGATCATATCCGTGTCCCCTGAAATCCAGGCATTGAACAGTTTCTCGAAGGAGCTCTTGGCGTCGGATGCTTCCTCGACGACGCTGGTGAGCATGTCGCGCTGCTGCGCTTCTGGCAATGTATCAAAATAGCCCAGTTGCTGTTCGATAGTTTCTAAACCTTCGACAGGTTTTTTGAATTCACCAAATTGTGCCACCAATTTTTTCTCAACGCCTTCGCTCGAATCCAGTCCCAGATTGTTGGTCTGTGCAGAAGCCAAAGATAAGGCTGCGGCCCAGCTTTCCATCCGATTGAGAGCAAATTCAGGTATATTACTCTTGTCGATAACAGCATCAAGATCCTCGCGCAGCGATGGTTTGACCCGTTTTTCAATCTCTGGTTGATTGGGCGAAATGGCCAGTTTGGAAAATATCTTGGCGGCATTTTTGGTGTCTTCGAGGCCAAGCACTTCGATAACTAGCCTGTCCGATTTTTTTAGCGCCTCTTCAAGGAGAGGAGTACGCCAGTTCACATCCTTTGGTAATATGTGGATGGTGCCGAATAAATAGGCTTCACCAACTTGTTCAGGCTTGGTGCCGGTTACTTTCCAGAGAGCTGGTTTGCCCTCTTTCACCGTGTTCAACTGCACCGGTTCTTGTGCATTGGAGCATGCGGTCAAACAGACAGTGGCAATCAGCGTCAATAAGGTTTGGATATATTTCATAAGTGCTATTTGGTTATGATAGCGGGAAAATGAAAGATGTCACCTTTGCTAGCCTCTAATATTCGATCCGCTCAACCTGAAATCCACGTTTCTTGAGTTGGGCTTGCAAGCTGGCATCCCCCGCCAAATGCCCCGCACCCACAGCCATGAAGACCGTGCCTGGCTCGTCCATCCGGTCGTCCACCCAAACAGCCCAATTGGCGTTTCGGTTGGAGAGAAGTGTTTCATACAGGATTTTCTCTTCCAAACCGGCATTCATGAGTTCTGCAAGGGCGCTAATATTGGCATTGGCCCAATGCGCGACCATGTTTTCCATGCCGTCAGCCATTTCGCCGATCGATGAGACATTGAAATTCAGGAAGCGAATTTGGACGTCTTCCGGAAGATTGTCGAAAAAACCCAGTTGTTGCCGGGGCGTCTCTAGCCCGACGATTTTCATATTCCTCGCCTTGGCGCTCGAGGTGAGGGCATCTTCCACACCGCTATTTGTGTCATAACCGCTTTTCATCAGCGGAACGAGGGACATGCTGACGCTAGCGAACCAGGGGTCTAGGGGATCAAAAGCATTTAACGGCAGTTCCAGTGATGTCATGGCCGCTTCATATTTTGTTCGGTCTTCGGCGTCGAGTTTGTCGCGCAGTGGCACGCCGGTCGTGTCGATCGCCAATTCACTGACGATTTTCATCATCTCTGCGGGTTCTGGTTCGATCATTTCAACAACCAGTTCATCGGACGCATCAAACGCATCTTTGATCGCTTCGTCAAACCAGCTGAGGCCGGGTTTCAGTATATGAACCGTACCGAACAGATAGATAGTCGTGTCTTCATCCTTGAGCACCCATAGGGCCGGGTCTGGATCATCCGGTATTGTAGCAATTTCGGTGACTTGAGGAGCAGAATTGCCAGCGGATTGGGGCGGTTCAGGCTGACATGCGGCCAATCCAAAAAGGAACGGTAAGGACAAAAGGGGAGAAAACCAGCGGCGCATCATGGGCATAATTCCATTATTTTTATGAGTTTGAGATTCTGTTATATCGTCCGTGTTAATCGAGCAATCCTTACCGAAAGCATAGCAATATTCCACTTTGGCGATAAAAAACGCCAGCTGCTATTGGCATGTCCTTGTGCAGTCTGCTAATCGCTCAGTTAAATTAGGAGAAGATCGATGAGCCAAGTACATGCCCGCACCTGCCATATTTGTGAAGCCAATTGCGGTGTTTTGGTTGAAGTCGAAGGGCGCGAAATCCTCTCGATCAAAGGCAATCCTGATCATGTGCTGAGCCGTGGGCATATTTGCCCTAAAGCCACGGCCATTGCGGATTTGCAGGATGATCCGGATCGGTTGCACAAGCCACAGAAGAAAGTGAATGGCGAGTGGCAGGAAATTGGCTGGGAAACGGCGTTTCAGGAAATTGCCGCCAAACTGAGCGACTTGAAACAAGCTAGCGCAAAACCGGCCATGTATATGGGCAACCCCAGCGCGCATGATTATGGTATTTCGACGCAGATCGGCACTTTGCGGCGTGCTATGGGCCTGAAAAATATCTATTCAGCCTCCACACTCGACCAGATTCCCCATCATGTGGTGCAATATCATATGTACGGCCATGTTAGCTTGGCTGCGGTGCCGGATATTGACCGCTGTCAGTATCTGTTGATTGTTGGCGGGAATCCAGCGGCTTCCAATGGTAGTATTTGGACCGTGCCCGACTTCAAGAAACGCGTGAAAGAAATGCAGGCGCGTGATGGCCAGTTGGTCGTGATCGATCCCCGCCGGACCGAAACGGCGAAACTGGCCGATGCCCATCATTTCGTAAAGCCGGGAACGGACACGGCATTGTTCATTGGAATATTGAAAGCAGTCTTCGACGGCGGCCATGCTGATATTTCTCGTCTTGATAATATCATGGATGATAGCTGGAGCAATATCGAACCAGCCATTGCCGGCTTTGATATGGCCGAACTATCCGCTCATTGCGGTATATCGGTTGAGGATATGCAGTCCATGGCCGCGCAATTGGGCGCGGACCAACCAGCGGCGATTTATGGCCGAATGGGTGTGTCTGTCTGTGAATTTGGTACGCTCAACCAGTGGCTGATACAGGTAATCAACATCGCGACGGGTAATTTAGACCGCGAAGGCGGAACGATGGTTCCCGAGCCTGCACTGGATACGATAAATCTGGTGGGCAGGGGTTCTGTGCGCAAGATCGACACCATACGTGGTGAAATGCCAGTGGTCATGGGCGAGTTGCCGACAATTACTTTGGCGGACGAAATGCTGCGCGATGATGAAGAGCGAATCAGGACATTGTTCGTGATCACCGGTAATCCTGTGCTCTCATCACCAGACGGAGCTAAGCTGGATCGGGCGCTTGAGAAGCTTGATCTGATGGTGTCGTTTGACATGTATGTCACCGAAACCAGTCGCCATGCCGACTATATTCTCCCGCCTTGTGGGCCACTGGAAAAAGACCATTATCCGTTTTTCTTCGGGCCGCTCGCGATCCGCAACTATGCTAGCTATTCGCCAGCGATATTCGACATTCAGGATGGCGAAAAAGCCGATTGGGAAATTATTGCCGAACTCGCTCGGGAAATCTTGGCGACCGATGGGCAGGATGTACCCAATATTCGCGAACCGCGGGATGTGCTGGACAATATGCTGCAAAGCTCGCCTGCTGGTCTGACCTTGGCCGAGGTAGAAGCCGCACCGAACGGGATTGATCTCGGGCCATTGCGCCCTTGTATGGCGGATCGTTTGATGACGGAAGACAAGTTAATCCAGTGCGCCCATCCTGATTTTCTGGCCGAGGTGCAGCGTTTCAGTGGTTCACTCGGGGATCTGCGTTCGGATATGTTACGGCTGATTGGCCGCCGCCATGTGCGGAGTAACAATAGCTGGCTTCACAACAGCAAGCGGCTGCTCAAAGGCCCGGATCGCTGCACATTGATGATCCATCCCGATGACGCTGCAGAGCGCGGTCTGTCTGATGGCGATATGGCGACGGTTGAAAGCCGTGTGAATAATGTCGAGATCGTTGTCGAAGTCACGGATGACGTCATGCCCGGCGTGGTGTCGATCCCGCATGGCTTCGGTCATGGCCGAAAGGGAGTGGGATTGTCGGTCGCCGCCTCAAAACCGGGCGTTTCTCTCAATGATTTGACCGATCCGACAAGTTTTGATCCGCTGTCCGGCAATGCCGTATTGAACGCTACGCCAGTCACTGTGGAGCGGGCGGTCGAGATGGTGGCCGCTGAGTGATTGGATCAAATGGTGGCCTCAACAAGAGAATGAGCGCTGTTTGGCAGTCGCGATAAAGCGATCTATGGCATGCGCTCGAGCTGATATCCCTTTTTCTCCAGCGCGGTTCGCAGATTGTTTTCGCCGTATAGATATTCCTGACTGACGATAATAAGACTGGTCCCTTCATCGTCCAGCATTGCGCCGATTTTGGCCGACCAGTTTTTCATCCGGTTTTGGCGGATATGCTCATAAAGGTTGCTGAGACCCTCTGTCTTGACCGGCGGGGCTTCTGGCGGCTCGCCTTTGGCCCAAGCAATTCCTTGATGCTCTTGCGCAGTCAATGGCCCAACTCGGCCGTAAGGACCACGTTTTCTGTTTCTATATCGCTGAGATTTTTCCACTGTCAATTCCGCTCGGGTAAAATCGTTGAGCCACTTTCGCTGCTTTTTCTCATCGAGACCGTTTAGCAGATCGATCAGGTGTGACGGCTTTTCCAGACCGTCGATCTTGAGGTCGCGATCTGTCACTGCATTTGTAATTCTATAGTCGAGATACTGATTATTGCGCCCGGGCTGGAACATCCGGTCGGTGTCAGAAATGAGAGTAATGAGCATCCACGTCGGCATGAAATCACCAATAACTAAAAAGTCGCTCTTCAAATCCCCTTTGATCTTGTCAAACAAGCCCGGGTCAAAGCGATCTTCCACTAGGTCGCGGTCATGGCGGATGAGTTTGCGAAAGGCTTCGCGCTCATTTTGCCATCGCGTTTCCCGGTCTCTTTTATCGTAATAGACGGTTTCTAAATACACCTTGTCTGCGCTTTTCAGCGCGGTCGTAATGGCTTGGCTTTTCCATTTGATCGGACTTGAAAAACCTTCAATTCCGGCAAATATATAGATGGTAGAATCGGCGTCGGCCATTCTCCAGAGCGCAGGGCTGGGCGTGAAATCAAAGACGGCTTCACGAGCGGCCTGACGCTCTTTTCGTTCTTTCTCGCGTTTTATCTGGGCTTCTGACGATCGTATAGTTGCCGGTCGAACCGCGTCACCGGCTGCTTCAGCCACGGCCTCCGCTGCTTCAGCGGCTGCCGCTACCGCTTCTTCAGCCGCCGATAGGGGGGCAGGCTCTGCAGATTCCTTGATCTTGGATGCATCAGCGGTTTGTGCATATAACGGACTGGCAAGAGATATGGAGACGGACAGGGCGCATATGGCGAGTATCCGTGGCGATGCAGAAAGTGGTTTAATCATTTGAATTTGTTGAGATATTGTCACTGAACGCCAGATTAACACCGGAATATCAATAATAGATAATGTACATATGAACAGATATGGGTTCTTGACCCGTGCAGCCCCATAAGCCAAAGCGTTGCCGGACTTATTGCACTTGCGAAGAAAGCTATCAAATTGACCGAACAGAAGCCGCTCAGCTTCCAGCAGATCATCCTGAAACTCCATGATTATTGGAGTGATCAGGGCTGTGCAATCCTGCAGCCCTATGACATGGAAATGGGCGCGGGTACGTTCCACACGGCAACCACCTTGCGCGCGCTTGGTCCGGACCCTTGGAATGCCGCTTTCGTGCAGCCATGCCGCCGGCCCACCGATGGCCGCTATGGTGAAAACCCCAACCGGCTTCAGCATTATTACCAATATCAGGTGATCCTCAAACCATCGCCGCCAAATATCCAGCAGCTTTATCTCGACAGCCTGACCGCGATTGGCATTGATCCGATGCTCCACGACATTCGCTTTGTTGAGGATGACTGGGAAAGCCCTACATTGGGCGCCTGGGGTCTGGGCTGGGAAGTCTGGTGTGACGGCATGGAGGTAACGCAGTTCACCTATTTCCAGCAAATGGGCGGCTTTGATTGCAAACCGGTTGCTGGTGAATTGACTTACGGGCTGGAACGGCTCGCCATGTATATTCAGGGCGTCGATAGTATCTATGATCTGGATTATAACGGTAATGGAGTCAGTTATGGTGATATCTTCTTAGATAATGAGAAGCAGATGTCGGAATGGAATTTCGAGGTCGCCAATACCGAAACCCTGTTTGATCTGTTCAACAAGGCGGTCGGGGAATGTGAGAATTGCCTCGAGGCTAAACTTCCCCTTCCGGCCTATGAGCAAGCGATCAAGGCGAGCCATGTGTTCAACCTGTTGCAAGCGCGTGGCGTGATTTCTGTGCAAGAACGCGCCAGCTATATGGGCCGTGTCCGCGATCTCGCGAAAGGCAGCTGTGAGGCCTATATGGCGAAGAACGCCGAAGACTGGAAGTTGCGTCATCCGAAATGGAGCGCGGCATAATGGCTGATTTCCTGCTCGAACTGCTCTCTGAAGAAATTCCAGCCCGCATGCAGGCCAAGGCTCGCGTTGATCTAGAGCGGCTGTTTGTCGCGCAACTAAGCGATGCTGGCCTGAAAGCCGGTGCCGTTACCGTTTACTCGACGCCAAGGCGGCTTGCGCTGATCGCAAAGGACCTGCCAGCGCAGACCGAAGCCGTGAGCGAAGAAGCCAAAGGCCCTCCAGAAAGCGCGCCCGATCAAGCGGTTGACGGATTCTGTCGCAAAAATGGCGTAACCCGCGATCAACTGGAGGTGCGCGACGTCAAGGGTCGTCCGACCCTGTTCGCGGTGATCAACAAGCCAGGCCGGGCAACCAGCGATGTGCTGTCCGAAGCCATCCCGGCGATTATCAAAGCCTTCCCATGGCCCAAATCCATGCGTTGGGGCGATGCTAGTGCTTCGACGGAAAGCCTGCGTTGGGTGCGGCCTTTGTCAGGCATTGTCGCGATATTGGGTGATGATCTGGTCGCCTGTGAAATTGACGGCGTGACGTCAGGTTATGAAACCGTCGGCCACCGCTTCCACCATGAGGGCATGATAACCATCGGCAATGCCGGTGATTATGCCGAAAAACTGCGCGCCTGCCATGTATTGGTCGATCAGGCCGAACGCGAAGCGATTGTTCGGGACGGTGCGGCCAAGGCGGCATCCGATGGCGGCCTGGAACTGGTTTCCGACGAGGGCCTAGTGATTGAAAATGCTGGCCTGACCGAATGGCCCGTGCCGTTGCTGGGCGGCTTTGATCCGGCGTTTTTGGATGTTCCGGAAGAGGTCATTCAGCTCACCGCCCGAGTGAACCAAAAATACTTCATTTGCCGCGATAAATCGGGTAAACTGGCTCCGAATTTTGTCTGTACCGCAAATATTGACGCCAGCGATGGTGGCAAAGCGATTACGGCAGGCAATGAAAAAGTACTGACGGCAAGACTGTCCGACGCCAAATTCTTCTGGGAACTCGACCAGAAGACGGCGCTGGAAGATCATGCCAAGAAATTGAGCAACATTGTGTTCCATGAGAAATTGGGAACGGTTGCCGACAAGGTAGAGCGTGTAGCCAAGTTGGCTGAGAGGTTGGCGTCTTTAGAAGGGACTGGGTTACACCGTGCCAACCCAGAACAGACTCAACTGGCTGCACGTCTCTGCAAAGCTGATCTCGTCACCGAAATGGTCGGCGAGTTCCCCGAGCTGCAAGGCTTAATGGGTGGCTATTATGCAGAGAAAGAGGGCTTGCCGATTGCGGTGAGCAATGCGATCCGCGATCATTACAAGCCGGTTGGGCAGGGCGATGATGTGCCGACCGATCCGGTGACGGTGTGCGTGAGTTTGGCGGATAAGCTGGATACGCTGGTTGGGTTTTTCGCGATTGGTGAAAAGCCGACGGGGTCGAAGGATCCATTTGCTTTGAGACGCGCGGCGCTTGGTATCATTAGGATTTTAATCGAGAGAGATCTCACATTTCCTGTAAAAAGAACTGTTGCTTCGGCATTGAGTGAAATTATCCCTCTCCCGAGTTTGGCTGATTCAACAACTGGACTTGAGATTGCAAAAGAATATATGGGTGATGGGAAGTTAGGCACCGCCTTTGCTATGGAAGCTGTCAAAAAATCCACGATTGCCGCCAAAAGTGTGACCGCGGAAATAGAAGCCCGCGGCCCAATTATCGATGATGTTCTAGAATTCCTGACCGACCGTCTAAAAGTCCAACAACGCGAGGCGGGCGTCCGCCATGACCTCATCGATGCGGTTTTTGCGCTGGGCGGAGAAGATGATCTGGTGCGCTTACTGGCCCGCGTGAAGGCTTTGCAGGCTTTTGTAGTGACTGAGGACGGCGTAAACCTGCTCGCCGGCTATAAGCGCGCTTCGAACATCTTGAAGAAAGAGTTGGGAGAAGGCAGTGCACCTGCGCAGGCAGGTGCCCATCTCCCGTTCGAGCAGACAGACGCAACCGCCGGAGATGGACTCCTGCCTTCGCAGGAGTACAGCAGCGTAAAAACCCTTTCCTACACGCCCGAAAAAGCCGAAAAGGCTCTCATCGACGCGCTGGATGCGGCGCAACCGAATGTGACGGCTGCCATTGCGGCGGAAGCGTTTGAAAAAGCCATGACCGCGCTCGCCGATCTGCGCGCGCCAATTGACCAGTTTTTCGAGGATGTGACGGTGAATGACAGCGACGACGACAAACGGACTGCGCGGCTTGGGCTGCTCGCCCGTTTCCGCGCGGCGGTGCATCAGGTCGCTGACTTTTCCAAGATTGAGGGATGATGTGATTGCCGATCGACACCCTGTGAATTGTGTGAACTTTGGGGCAGAGAACGCACATATATCAGGATACCCGTGCTCCGCACTTGATGCGGAGCCCAAGGTAGACGGCCGTGACAGCCATCCTAGGCTCCGCATCAAGTGCGGAGCACTGGTGTGGGGAGATTTAGGCGAGAATAGGCCTGTGAACCGTGTGAACTTTGAAAAGGCGAAGGTGGATCACATGATGAATCAGAATGATGATATGGCTGGCGAATTGCACCCTGTGATGTGTGTGAACTTTGCGCCGATAAATTTCGGAGATAGATCATAATATGACCCAATATGTATATCGTTTCGGTGGTGGCGTGGACGCAGATGGCGCGCCAACCGATAGCACCGAAGCCCGCAATCTTTTGGGCGGTAAGGGCGCCAATCTCGCCGAAATGGCCAATATTGGTCTGCCGGTTCCTCCCGGCTTCACGATCTCGACCGAAATGTGCACGCGCTTCATGCAGGATGACGGGGCCTATCCCGACAGTCTGAGCGCTGAAGTGGTGCAGGGCGTAGCGCATATCGAAGCCGTCACCGGCAAGACATTTGGCGACGCGGCTGACCCGCTGCTGGTATCTGTCCGCTCCGGCGCGCGCGCGTCGATGCCGGGGATGATGGATACGGTTCTTAATCTCGGCCTGAACGACCAAACGGTTGAAGGTCTGGCTAAAACCTCTGGTGACGAGCGCTTCGCCTGGGACAGCTATCGCCGGTTCATCCAAATGTATTCCGATGTGGTGCTGGAACTGGATCATGATGCTTTTGAAGAAGCGTTAGAAATTATCAAAGAAGATAATGGCTTCTTCACTGATACTGAGATGGAGTCTCAGCATTGGAAGGCGCTGGTTGCGGAATATAAGGGCCTTGTTGAAGCACAATGGGGCAAGCCTTTCCCGCAAGATGTGAATGACCAGCTCTGGGGCGCAATCAGCGCTGTTTTTGGCAGCTGGCAGGCCGAGCGCGCCAAGGTTTACCGCCGGCTCAACGATATTCCCGCGGAATGGGGCACCGCCGTCAACGTGCAAGCGATGGTTTTCGGCAATATGGGCGAAACATCGGCAACCGGTGTGGCCTTTACCCGCAACCCGTCTACGGGCGACAGCGCTTATTATGGCGAATGGCTGATCAACGCGCAGGGCGAAGATGTCGTTGCCGGTATCCGCACCCCGCAATATCTCTCCAAAGCCGCACGCGAACAAGCCAATGCCAAGCCATTGTCGATGGAAGAGGCGATGGCGGAGACTTATGGCGAGCTGACGAATGTGTTCGATTTGCTCGAGCGCCATTATCGTGACATGCAGGATATTGAGTTCACCGTAGAGCGCGGCAAATTGTGGATGCTGCAAACCCGTTCGGGTAAGCGCACCGCGAAGGCGGCGCTGAAGATAGCGGTGGATATGGTCAATGATGGCCTGATTACCGAAGAAGAAGCGGTTGCGCGGATTGATCCGATGGCACTGGACCAGTTGCTCCATCCTACGCTTGATCCCGACGCCAAACGCGATGTGCTGACCACCGGTTTGCCAGCGTCTCCCGGTGCCGCCTGCGGGGTCATCGTGTTTGATTCTGATACCGCTGAACGCCGCACAGAAATGGGCGAGGACGTGATTTTGGTGCGGGTAGAGACCTCGCCGGAAGATATTCACGGCATGCATGCCGCAAAAGGCATTTTGACGGCCCGTGGTGGCATGACGTCACACGCTGCTGTGGTCGCACGTGGCATGGGCCGTCCGTGTGTTTCCGGCGCGGGTAGCCTGAGCATTAACAATGAGACAAAATTGCTGAAAATCGGCGATCGGGAGCTGAAAGAAGGCGATGTCCTGACCATCGATGGCAGCAACGGTCAAGTGATGGCGGGGCGCGTGAAGACGATCCAGCCTGAACTGGTCGGTGATTTTGGTGTTCTGATGGTATGGGCCGACAAAGTCCGCCGTCTGGGTGTTCGTACCAATGCTGAAACGCCTCAGGATTGCCGGGTTGCGCGTGATTTTGGAGCAGAAGGTATCGGTTTGTGCCGGACCGAGCATATGTTCTTTGAAACATCCCGGATTACTGCGGTTCGCCAGATGATCCTGGCCTCCACGGAAGCAGGCAGACGGGAAGCGCTGGCCAAGCTATTGCCGGAACAACGCGAAGATTTCCGTCAGATTTTCGAAGTCATGGTCGGATTGCCGGTCACAATCCGGCTGCTCGATCCGCCATTGCATGAATTTTTGCCGCATCATCAGGCAGAATTTGAAGAAGTGGCCGCTGCTGCGAACGTTGGTGTAGAAACGCTGAAACAGCGGGCCAATGAGCTGCATGAGTTTAACCCCATGCTGGGTCATCGCGGGTGTCGCCTGGGTGTCACCTATCCTGAAATCTACGAAATGCAGGCGCGCGCGATATTTGAAGCCGCCTGTGAAATAGCTGAAGCCAGCGGCGAAGCGCCCATTCCAGAGGTTATGATCCCGCTGGTAGCTACCGCCCGAGAGCTGGAATTGATGAAAGACGCAGTCGATCGCATGGCAGAGGAAGTCTTCGCCGAAAAAGGTCGCCGGATCGAATATCTGGTCGGCACCATGATCGAACTGCCGCGTGCCGCGCTGATGGCCGGAAAAATTGCTGAGCATGGAGAGTTTTTCAGCTTTGGTACCAATGACTTAACCCAGACCACGCTCGGCGTCTCCCGCGACGATGCCGGTCGTTTCCTGACCCAATATGTCGATAA
This sequence comes from uncultured Sphingomonadaceae bacterium, assembly GCA_947489315.1. Classification (GTDB taxonomy): domain Bacteria; phylum Pseudomonadota; class Alphaproteobacteria; order Sphingomonadales; family Sphingomonadaceae; genus Parasphingorhabdus. The sequence continues at coordinate 4,696 of CANLCX010000002.1, read as the reverse complement.
GGGCATTTTCCCGCGTGATCCGTTCGTCAGTCTCGATATTGAAGGCGTCGGACAATTGATCGAACTGGCGGCAGAGCGGGGTAGGGCCGCTCGACCTGACATCAAATTGGGCATTTGCGGCGAACATGGCGGTGATCCGGCCTCTATAGCGTTCTGCGAAAAAACCGGATTAGACTATGTCAGTGCATCGCCATATCGCGTCCCAATTGCGCGGCTTGCGGCGGCTCAGGCGGCGCTCGCAAAAAAGGGATGAAAAACAGATAAAATGGCTTGCCAGAGGTATAATCTCCCCCTATCTCACGGCCTCAATGTGCGCCCGTAGCTCAGCTGGATAGAGTACCTGACTACGAATCAGGGTGTCGGGAGTTCGAATCTCTCCGGGCGCACCATTTTACCTTATATTGTTGATGATACGGCATTAGGTGCACTTGCGCTGCTGCGCGGTGGAGCGTAACTTATCGACATTGTGTATTAATTCTACGCGTAAAGGATTGCCTTTTGGCCGATTATTCAGACACTTTTGAAGATGCCCTAGCTGCTCGCGAAGCAGCCAAACTGCCTGTCCCCGATGAGGTACAAGAGGCCGTGAGGACCCTTTTGCGTTGGTCGGGTGAAGATCCGGAACGCGAAGGCTTGCGTGATACTCCAAAGAGAGTAGCGCGTGCATGGAAGGAATATTGCGAAGGTTATCAGGAAAACCCGGCCATACATCTGGCACGGACTTTTGAAGAAGTGGGCGGCTATGATGAGCTGGTATTGTTGAAAGACATCCCTTTCCACTCGCATTGCGAGCATCACATGGCACCGATTATTGGCAAGGCGAGCATCGCTTATATGCCGACCGACCGGGTTGTCGGTATCTCCAAGTTAGCGCGCGTGCTGCATGGTTTCTCTCGCCGCTTGCAAGTGCAGGAACGTCTGACGGCGGAAGTCGCCGAGTGCATTTGGGACAATTTAAAGCCCCATGGCGTTGCGGTTGTTATCGAAGCTAGCCACAGCTGCATGACTGCGCGGGGTGTGCGGACACCAGGTGTTGGCATGACCACCAGCCGGCTTTTAGGCTGTTTCTTGGATGATTCACGTAGCCGGAAAGAAGTGCTCAGCCTGATGGGCTACTAGTAATATTAATCCATCCACATACGCATGAGATTATATTGTAACGCTTGCATGCGGGTGTAATTTTCATGCTTCATGTTCAAACCTTCCAAAGCCGCAACCTCGTTTAGTTCATAAAGCAAATTGCGCTTCATAACGTCTGGAACCTTGCTTTGAATGAAGGTAATTGCAACCATTCGCTCTCCTTCGGAAATTGCTTCGACCTCATGGAGCGTGTGGGATGGATAAGCGATTGCAGTCCCGGCTAATCCTTTGAAGCGCATTCCCGCTTCGCCCTGTGTGACGCGCAGTGCACCGCCTTTATAGTCATCGGGGCCGTTTAAGAATATCGTACAGCTGATATCCGACCGGAGCGGCCCATCCGGTAAAGGAATAATGGCACTGTCAGCATGAAGACCATAATGCATGCCCGGTTGGTAACGGGTGATGAGCGGCGGAGCGACTTTCTCTGGAAAAGCAAAGTCCGTAAATTCAGGATTAGACATCAATGCATCGTGGAGAATTTTGGATGTTTTATTATAGGCATCGAGATCGTGAAGCTGGAGATTATTCTTCACTTTTGAGTGGGGATTGCTAATTTTTCCATCAACAAATTTGCCGCTATTGGCGATCCTTTTGATTTCGTTGACTTGGCTCTGATCGAGTAATTTCAGTTGTTTGAACATTATTTTCTCGTTTCAATCCATTGCATTGCGTCAGCTACCAAAGGAAATTTGGCAGCAATTTTTTCGGCCCATAGAATCGCGCTGCGAATATCGGTGGCGTGTTTATGGTTCGCTTCTTCGAGCAATTCTTGTCTTAGATTTGGACTATAATCATGTTCTGGTGCTTTGGAATAGGAAGACATGATTGGGCCAGATACCAGTTCTATCGCTTTCTCCGTCGATAATTGGTGCGAAAAATGCTCTGCCGATGTTGATAATTTCTCTTCAGGGTCGGAGAGAAACGATTCAAAATCCATCCATAATATGTTGGAGGAAGGGCTTTTCTGTTGCGCCACGAAGAGAGTGACCAGTTCGCACATCCAGCTCATCGCGACACGCTGCGCTAGCGATAATTCCCATAAACGGGCTGGTGCTTGGCCTAGATGATGTGCGAGCCGGTTTAATCGAGGGGCGGCCATCATGTGAGTTTCCTGCATCGAGGCCTCGCCCGCCAATATCGTTGGAAGGTAGCGATCGAGTGGGGCATATAGGATCAGCGCATCTGTGGTTTCGGTCAATAATTGTGGCGCTAATTCACTCACAAAGCTGCTTGCTTTGATCATGACCCGTTGATTGGGCTGAAATGGTCGTGATAGCCAGCGGACCGTCTCGGAAAAGCGCTGCTCGTAGACGTCTGGCGACCAAGGGCTTTCCGGTTTGTCCCGGATCTGCGATATTTCGCACAAGGTCCGCAGCAATTGCGGTTCTCTAAGAGCCAGCACCGTATCAATCTCTCCCAGTAGTCGGGAAAGTAATGTCGAACCGACATGGCCGATATGGAAAATATACTGAGGCGTGGCCAATTCTGGCAGCGCAACTTGCGACAGTTCTGACCACGGTACCAACTGGCGGCGCAATTGCGGTGTAATAATCCGTTGGTCCAGGAAACTGGCCTGACGGTAATCGTCTTCGGTCAAATGAGACAACAGCACTTGATCGGTCGGCAAATCGATCAGATGGGGCAGCAGCCGCGCATCCTGAGAAAATTGATTTTGCCAGCTATTGGTCAATGCGCCCTCATATCCATGAAAAAGCCCGAAGGCGGATTGTTACTCTGTAACGCACCAGCTCCGGGCTTTTCAATCACTTGCTGACAAATTATGCTTTGTCTTCTGTGCTTTCTTCTGTTTCTTCAGCAGTTTCCTCGGAAGCCGCTTCATCAGAAGCTTCTTCGGTATCAGCTGCTTCGCCTTCGCCGTCATCTTCGCTTTCAGGCGCCAAAGCCGCTGCAGCCAGTTCAGCCTGCTCGTCTTCAAACATCTGTGCGATGACGTCGATGCCGTCTTTCTGAAGCTCTGCTTCATCATCTGAACGGGCCACATTGACCTGCACGTTGACAGAAACTTCAGGGTGCAAACGGACGCGAACGTCGAAAACACCAAGCGTTTTGATTGGTTTCTCGAGGATCACCATGCTTTTTTCAACAGTGGCACCATCGGCAGCCAAAGCTTCGACAATATCGCGAACCGAAACCGAACCATAAAGCTGGCCGCTGGCAGAAGACGCACGGATCAAAATAATCTGTTTGCCATCAATACCGCCAGAGGCTTTTTCAGCTTCTGAGCGTTTCGCTTCATTTTCTGATTCAATCTGTGCGCGATTGGCTTCGAAAACCTTCTTGTTGGCTGCATTAGCGCGCAAGGCTTTTTTGTTAGGCAACAGGAAGTTACGGGCATAGCCGTTCTTCACAGTAACAACATCACCGATGCCGCCTAGTTTTTCGACTCGTTCGAGCAAAATAATATCCATGTCTCTTGCTCCTACTTAACGAGATAAGGCAGCAGGCCGAGATGGCGTGCACGCTTAATGGCTTTGGACAATTCGCGCTGCTTTTTCGCAGAAACGGCGGTGATACGACTAGGTACGATCTTGCCACGCTCGGAAATATATCCCTGCAGCATTTTCACATCTTTATAATCGATTGGTTGTGCGTTCTTGCCGGAAAAGGGGCAGCTTTTGCGGCGACGGAAAAATGGACGTCCCATGTTTATTACTCCTTATCTAGCTTAACTATCGTCGCGGTCGCGGCGAGGGGGGCGATCACCACCACCACGGCGGGTGTCACGTTCAGGCTTGCGCATCATCACTGATGGGCCTTCTTCATGCTCGTCCACGCGGATGGTCAGAAAACGGATCACGTCTTCGTTGATACGGGTCTGACGCTCCAATTCAGCAATCACATTGGTCGGTGCGTCGAGACGCAGCATGACATAATGTGCTTTGCGGTTTTTCTGAACCTTGTAAGCCAGCGTACGCAGGCCCCAAGTCTCGGTCAAAACGACTTTGCCTTCATTGGCTTCAACAATTTTTGTAGCTTCCTGGGCGAGACTATCGACCTGAGACTGGCTCAAATCCTGACGCGCGAGGAAGACATGCTCATACATTGGCATGCAGTATTTCCTTCATATTACCGATCGCTGACGCCGCACCATGCAGACACGCCCCTCCGGCCTTCTTTGTTTTTCCAGGTGATTCGAATAGTCGAATGACGCGGAAGCGGCGCTCATGGCGGATTTGCGCGATGAATGCAAGTGTTGTGGGGGAGTTTTTGTTGGACCTCAGGCGCCGGGCGCGGGCATCCGCCCGCTTGGCTTTCCTCGCATAAGCTCGGGCGCGCAGTCGCGCTTGCCTCGCTCCGCTCGGACGATGCTCTCAAGTTTGGCACCAAACCGACGCACCGCGGCGGCAAGGCCGACTGGCCGCCGCGCCTTATGGCGCGATAGCCAAGGCGACGGACGTCGCCGCCCGGCACTTGAGGTCTAATAAACAATCACCTCCCCATAGCTCACACACCCCCGTGCTCCGCATCAAGTGCGGAGCACCAACCGCTAGCTTTGCCTGCTTGTCTCTTCCCAAAGTTCACACCATTCTCACAC